>CAVYEI010000006.1:0-333290 GCA_963767475.1 uncultured Solirubrobacterales bacterium | reverse complement strand
AGTTCGGTACACCTCGCTCAGGATAGGTGGGAGGCTTTGAACCGACGGTTTCGGCTGTCGGGGAGCCACCCTTGAGATACCACCCTTGGTGTGCTGGGCTTCTAACACAGCGCCGTAATCCGGGCTGTGAACAGTGTCAGGCGGGCAGTTTGACTGGGGCGGTCGCCTCCTAAAATGTAACGGAGGCGCCCAAAGGTTCCCTCAGCACGGTCGGAAATCGTGCGAAGAGTGTAAAGGCAATAAGGGAGCTTGACTGCGACACCGACGGGTGGAGCAGGAACGAAAGTTGGGCTTAGTGATCCGGCGGTAGCAAGTGGAAGCGCCGTCGCTCAACGGATAAAAGGTACTCCGGGGATAACAGGCTTATCGCTTCCAAGAGTCCATATCGACGAAGCGGTTTGGCACCTCGATGTCGGCTCGTCGCATCCTGGGGCTGGAGTAGGTCCCAAGGGTTGGGCTGTTCGCCCATTAAAGCGGCACGCGAGCTGGGTTCAGAACGTCGTGAGACAGTTCGGTCCCTATCTGCTGTGCGCGTTGGAGAGTTGAGAGGAGTCATCCTTAGTACGAGAGGACCGGGATGAACGCACCTCTGGTGTACCAGTTGTCCTGCCAAGGGCACTGCTGGTTAGCTACGTGCGGATCGGATAACCGCTGAAAGCATCTAAGCGGGAAGCCGACCTCGAGATGAGCTCTCCCATCCCCTAGAGGGAGTAAGACCCCTGGTAGACCACCAGGTTGATAGGCCGGCTGTGCAAGCGAGGTGACTCGCTCAGCAGACCGGTACTAATGGGTCGAGGTCTTGACGGATATTTTTGAATACTCGTTTGCTTTCGCGGCTTGCGGTGCAGTTTTCAAGCCTCACCGGGGCCAGGCGCCTGCTCAGGCGGGCGTGCGGTCTCGACCAATTTCGGTGGTCATAGCGAGGGGGAAACACCTCTTCCCATTCCGAACAGAGCAGTTAAGCCCCTCAGCGCCGATGGTACTTGGGACTCGCGTCCCTGGGAGAGTAGGTCACCGCCGTTTCTTCTCAGAGAGCCGCCTCCGGGCGGCTCTCTGTCGTTCGGGGCCCGGGACTAGGATCGCCCGGTGAGCCCGTCCGAGTCTGAGTCGTGACCCTGCATCCGCTCGCCGAGCAGTTCGCCTCGGTCGCCGACGCCTACGAGCGCGGCCGGCCCGAGTACGCGCCGGCGGTCGTCGGGGCACTGGCGGCCGAGCTCGCGCTTGCACCGGGCGCCCCGGTGCTCGATCTGGCGGCCGGAACCGGGAAGCTCACCCGCCCTCTGCTTGCCGCGGGGTTCGATCTGGTCGCGGTCGAGCCGCAGGCGGCGCTGCGCGAAAGGCTCGCGGCGGCGATCGGCGGCGGGCGGGTGCGCGAGGGCGTCGCCGAGGCGATTCCGCTTGACGACGCCTCGGTCGACGCGGTCACCGTCGCCGACGGCTTCCATTGGTTCAACCAGGCGCAGGCCCTGGCGGAGATCCGCCGCGTGCTGCGGCCCGCTGGAGGACTGGCCGTCTTGTTCACGGTCCCGGACTGGACCGGGGCCTCATGGGCTCACGAGGTCGGCACCCTGATCGAGCGCCTGCGCCCCGAGCACCCCTACTTCGACGGGCCACCGTGGCAGGAGGCGGTGCGGGCGGCGGGAGGGTGGACGGACCCGCGGCAGATCCGCGTGACCACGTCCCAGGCCACCGATCCCGGGCGAATCGTCGACTACGTCGAATCGATGAGCTTCGTCGCTGCGCTGCCCGACGAGCAGCGCGCCGAGTGGCTGGCGCAGGTGGTGACGGTGGTGGAAGCGGGCGAGATGCCGCCCGAGCTCCCGGTCCAGGTCGTGATCGGGCTGACCACGCTCAGGTGATCGCCCTCCGGCTAGTGGCGGGCGGCGTGCGCGGTGACCGCGCCCGCGCAGGCCCCGCGGCGAGCCTTCACGAACGTCTCCCGTCCGGTCTGCTGACCGGGCCGTTCGCGACAGGGCCCGTCCGCGAGGCTGCTGCCCCCATGGCCGGGTGTGGCCGCGGGAAGGGGCTCGAGGCCGTATTCGCCGAGGGTGGCGAAGTCGATCGCCAGGTCGATCGCGCCAAGGATCCGCTGGCGGAGGCACGTGCTGTTGTCGTTTCTTGATCTCACGTGGGGCAGCCTAGGAACGCTCCCGGACAGAACGTATGTTCTGCAACCATTCTTGCAGGGCCGGGCCGAGCGACACGCATCGCGCTCATCCCCGGCGCCCGAAGCTGTGGGCCCGCGGGGCGACGGCGGCGATCTCGCGACCCGCTTCGCGGCCGGTCTCGCGCTCGGCGGGAGGCTCGATCTGGCGCACCTCGGCGACCGGCCCCGGCGCCGGCACGGAGAGCCGCTCAACCGAATCGGCGAGCACGTTGATCACGTTCTCTCGCCGCTCGAGGCGACCGCTGATGAGCGCGAACGATGCCGTCCGCACCGCCAGTCGGCAGCGCTCGTAGACGGGTGGGGGCACGATCACGTTGGCGACCCCGACCTCATCCTCGAGCAGCATGAAGACGATCCCCTTCGCCGTCGCGGGGCGCTGACGGGCGACGACCAGGCCGGCGATCCGGATCTCGGTCCGGTCGCCGATCACGAGCAGGTCGTTGCTGCGGACGAGGTCGTCGGCTAGCTGCGGACGCAGAACCTCGATCGGGTGCTCACCGAGGGTGACGCCGGTCGAGGTGTAGTCGGCGACGATCCGCTCCCAGGAGTCGAGCGGGCGCAGCTCGGGCGGCGCGGGGAGGGGGAGCGCAAGCGCCAGCTGCGTGTAGCGACCCCGGACCTGCTCGCCGCCGCGGGCCACCCCCAGGCGCCAGAGCTCGTCGCGCCGGGGCGCCGAGCCGGCGGGATGGCCGAGCGGCTCGCAGGCGCCGGCCCAGGCGAGCCGCTCGAGACTCTCGCGGCTGATCCCCGAGCGCGAGGCGAGGTCGGCGAGATCGCGGTAGGGCCCGCTGCGCTCGGCGCTCGCCGACCAGCGCCGCCGCCTCATCCTCGCCCACCCCCTTGATGTAGCCGAGCCCGAAGCGCACCGCGGGCTCGACACCCCGGCCGGCGGGCTCGCCCGCCTGACGCGGCTCGACGGTGCACTCCACCTCGCTGCGATTCACGTCCACCGCCCGCACCTCGATCCCCCGCCGCTGCGCCTCGTGGGTGAGCGAGTCGGGCGGGTAGAAACCCATCGGCTGCTCGTTGAACAGCGCGCAGAGGAGCTCTGGCCCGTAGTGGACCCGCAGCCAGGTCGACTGGTAGGCGAGCAGGCCGAAGGCGGCCGCGTGTGACTTCGGAAAGCCGAAGCCGGAGAAGCCGCGCACCTGCTCGAACACCCGCTCGGCGAGCCCCAGATCGACGCCGCGCTCGACCGCCCCGGCGACGAAGCGCTCGCCGTAGGCGTTCAGCGCCGCCTCCGAGCGGTTCCGGCTCATCGCCCGGCGCAACCCCTCGGCCTCGCCCGCGGTAAACCCCGCCATCGCCATCGCCACCTGGATCACCTGGTCCTGGAAGACGATCGCCCCCAGCGTGTCGGCGAGGATCGGCTCCAGGCTCGGGTGCTCGTAGGGCACCTGATAGCCGGGATCCTCGCGCAGCAACCGCCGGCGCTCCAGGTAGGGGTGCACGGCGCCGCCCTGGATCGGCCCCGGGCGCACCAGCGCCACCTGGACGATCACGTCGTCGAGCGTCTCCGGCAGGCTGCGCGGCAGCATCTGCATCTGCGCCCGGCTCTCGATCTGGAACACGCCGGTGGTCTCGGCCGCTCGGATCGCCTCGAAGGTGGGCTCGTCATCGAGCGGGATCCGCGAGAGGTCGACGTGCTCGTCGCGCGCCGCGGCGATCGACTCGACGCAGCGCTCGACCGCCGAGAGCATCCCGAGGCCGAGCAGGTCGATCTTCAAGAAACCCGCGTCCGCGCACGAGTCCTTGTCCCACTGGACGATCTGGCGCCCCTCCATCGCCGCCGGCTGCACCGGGCAGATGTCGATCAAGGGACGGGTCGAGAGCACCATCCCGCCCGGGTGCTGGGAGAGGTGGCGGGGCAGCCCCCATGCCTCGCGCGCCAGTCGCGCCAGGCAGCGCCAGCGTGGCGAGGCTGCCCGCGCCGGGCCGATCGCCTCGGCGATGTCGCGCTCGACCTCGTCGCCGCGCGAGTACATGTCGGCGATCCCGGCGACGCGCTCGATCTCGCCCGGCGGCAGGCCGAGCGTCTTGCCGAGGTCGCGGACGGCGCCGCGCGAGCGAAAGCAGGCGAAGGTGGAGACCAGCGCCGCCCGCTCGCGGCCGTAGCGGTCGTGGACGCGGGGGATCAGCCGCTCGCGGATGTCGCGCGGGAAGTCGAGGTCGATGTCGGGCATCTCGGTGACGTCGTCGTTGAGGAAGCGCCCGAGAAAGAGCCCCGCCTTGACCGGGTCCACGTGCGAGAGGCCGGTCAGATAGCAGACCACCGAGCTCACGCTCGAGCCTCGGCCCCGACCCGGTGGCAGCAGGTTGCGGGCCGAGTCGGGCCCCCGGACCTCGGTCGCGACCTCGCGCGCCAGCTCGAGCAGGTCGAAATGCAGCAGAAAGAAGCCCGAGAGGCCGAGCCCGCGGATCACCCGCAGCTCCTCGTCGAGCCGCCGCTCGGCCTCTGGGCCCTCGCCGGTGCCCGCGTAGCGAAGCTCGAGCCGGCCTCGGCAGATCTCGGCCAGGGTCCTGTCGGCCTCGGCCTCCTCGGAGCCGGGATAGCGATAGCCGAGCTCGGAGGTGAGGTCGAAGCTCAGCCGCTCGGCCAGCCGCCCGGTCTCGGCGACCGCCTCCGGATGCTCACCAAAGCGCGCCGCCATCGCCGCCGGCGGGGCCAGCACCGAGCTGGCGTTGCCGCGGCGCTCGGGCTCGGATTCCTCCAGCGTCGTGTGGGTGCGCACGGCGACCAGCGCGTCCTGGAGCTCGGCCCGGGCGCTGTCGTGACTGTGGACGTTGCCCGTCGCCACGCAGGCCACCCCGAGTCGCTCGGCGACGCCGGTGAGCCAGCGATTGCGAGCCCGATCGCGCCGCCACAGCGGCCGCTGGAGCTCGATCCGGAAGCGCTCGCGGCCGAAGGCGGCGACCAGCTTTCGGGCCAGGCCCTCGGCCTGGCGCGGCTCGCCGCGCTCCCAGGCGCCGGCGACCGCGCCCTCGCGAGCGCAGCCAGAGAGGCAGACGAGGCCCTCGTTTCGCTCCAGCAGGGATTCGAGTGCGAGCGCGGGGGGGAGGGGGTCCCGCGAGGCGTTAGCCGAGCCGCGCCGCTGTTGAGGCGCCTTGTGTTTGGGATGCGGCCTGGTCTGCGAATGGGCCTCGGTCAGCAGCCGGCAGAGGTTGTGCCAGCCGCTGGCCGATTCGACCAGCACCGTCAAATGGAACACATCCCCCGGGATGCTCCGCTTCGCGTCCGCTCCCGGGGGGTCGTCGCGAATGCTGAGCTCGGCGCCGTGGATCGGGCGCAGGTCGAGGTCCTTGCAGGCCTGGGCGAGCTCCATCGCGCCGCAGACGTTGTCGTGGTCGGTGAGCGCGAAGGCCTCGTAGCCGTATTCGGCGGCCCGGGTGGCGAGCTCTTCGGGCAGCGAGGCGCCGTCGAGAAACGAGTGCGAGGAATGCGCGTGCAGCTCGACGTAGGTCATGCCCGCTGCTCGTACCAACGCACGCCGTCGGGCGGCTCGCGGAAGACGACGATGTCGCGGCCGTCGGCGAGCACGACCTCGAAATAGCATCTTTGCAGGGGTTTCGGCGTCCACCAGCGGTCCTCGACAAGCCACTGCTCGCGCACCGCCTCGACCACGACGCCATCGATCGCCAGCGGTACGCCGGCGGCGTCCGCGCGAACCTCGACCGGCTTCGGCCAATAGACCTGGGCTCTACTCATCCCGCTCGCTGAACGGCGCCAGGATCGCCCGGCGCTCTGGTACGCGCGAATGGGGATCGATCTCGAGCACCCGCAGGACGGCGTCACGGCCGGCGGCCGAGCGCACCTGGCGCACGGCC
Organism: uncultured Solirubrobacterales bacterium; assembly: GCA_963767475.1. Classification (GTDB taxonomy): domain Bacteria; phylum Actinomycetota; class Thermoleophilia; order Solirubrobacterales; family 70-9; genus WHSW01. The sequence continues at coordinate 327,298 of CAVYEI010000006.1, read as the reverse complement.
TCGGTCAGCTTCCCGCGCCGCTCTTCCGCCGGCGAGCGGGCGAGTACCTCCTGCTCGCCGGCCTCGGGGCCGAGCTCCAGTGCCCGCAACCCAAGCCACGCGGCCGGGCCGGGAAGCTCGGCGAGTCGCGGGGTGAGCACGAGCAGCAAGCGGTCGGAGTTGTCGCTGGCGCTGCGCATGGTGATCTCCGAACGCCAGCCGCCGGCGCCGGCGAGCCGCGCCTCGATCCGCAGCCTGCGGATCGTCCTGCCCGCTCGCGCCGGGTGCGCCAGCAGTCGCTCGACCAGGAGGCCGAGCGCGCGCTCGAGCTGCTGGCCCGAGGCGGCTTCGCCGAGCCCGAGCCGGCACTCGATCTCGTCGTGGGGCTGGCGGGGGCGAAGCGGTTCGTCGGCGCCGCGCGCCAGCCTCAGCGCCCGCAGGCCGAGCTCGCCGAAGCGATCGGCGACCGCGGCGGCCGGAAGCGCGGCGAGCTCGCCCAGGGTTCCGATCCCGAGCCGCTCGAGGGAATCGATGCAGGTCGCCTCCTGCGCAACGCGCCCGGGGGCGACATGGTCGGCGCGATTCGACGTACCTCGGGCGAGACGGCCGCGAAGCGAATGAATCGGCAGGCCCTGCAGCAACCGGCGTGCGCTCGCGTCGGAGACCACGAGAGCGGGACGCCGGGCGCGCATCCGCATCGCCGCCGCGTGGGCGCTGAGGCGGTTCGGCCCGGCCCCGACCCGCGCTCCGGCCCCGGCCAGCGTTCGCCGGGCACGGGCGAGCACCGCCTCCGGTCGCCCGCAGAGCGCGCGCAGCGGCTCGACGGCGAAGAAGGCCTCGCCGGGGCGCGAGGGCTCGACCGCGGCGCCGATCGACTCGAGGCTGCGAAGCGAGCGCTCCCAAGCCGCCTCGGCCTGCACCGGATCGGGTGCCACCATGCCCAGAGCAGGGCAACGTGAAAGCGCCTCGCCGATTCTCATCCCCGCGCGCACCCCGTAGGCCTCCGCCGCCCCCGACGCCTCGCCGATCACCTGCGGCCCGCCGGGCTCGGGCGCCAGCGCCACCGGTCGCCCGAGAAGCTCACGCCGATCTCCCAGCGCGCTCGAGAGCGAGAGGCGGGGGATCAGCGCACAGACGAGCATCAGTGAATCGAACACATGTTCGTATAAGGCGCGGAGGATGTCAAGCGGAGTTCGCGGGATGGTCGAGAATCTCAGTGATGTCGCTGAGATCGCTTGCCTTCCTCTTCGCCGCGCCGGCCGCCTGCGTCGCCCTGGCGGCCTGCGGCGGCTCCTCGGACGACGAGACCACCGCCGAGATCCCCGGCGGCGCCGATCCCGCTGAGATCGAGGTGATCGACGAGTGGGCGCACACGCTCAGCAGCGGCGACGTCGACGGGGCGGCGGAGTTCTTTGCGATCCCGAGCCTGGCCCAGAACGGGCCGACGCTGCGGATCGAGAGCCTCGACGACGCCAGGCTGTTCAACTCCTCGCTTCCCTGCGGCGCGAGCCTGGCCGAGGCGACCACCGACGGGGAATTCACGATTGCCACCTTCCGGCTCACCGAGCGCCCGGGCCCCGGCGTCTGCAACGCGGCGGCCGAGGCCGAGGCTCAGACCGCGTTCAAGATCGAGGACGGCAAGATCGCCGAGTGGCGACGCGTGTTCGACGACGGTGATGGCGCCGAACAGGCGCCCAGCAGCTCCGCCTAAGTCTCCTCGCCTTGCAGCCGCGGCGCCGATCCTGATTGAATGCGCCTGCGCGGGCCAAAACTCAGAGGCCCCACATTGTTTCCGAGAGAGGAGTTTTCATGTCAAGGATCAAGCTGGTCCTGTTGCCCCTTGTGGTGGCCGGCTTGTCATTTGGGATCGCCGCGTGTGGCGACGACGATGACAGCACTACGAGTGATTCTGGTGGCGGCGCGACGTCGCTCGATCTGACAATTGGTGATCTCGTCCCCCTGACCGGTGACCTGTCGGACTTCGGTCCTCCCGGTGACAAGGCCGCACAGATCGCAATCGAACAGATCAACGCGGCGGTCGAGGAATCCGGTGCCGACCACACGGTCACCCTGGTGACCGAGGACGACCAGACCTCCGACCAGGCCGGTGTATCGGCCGCGCGCAAGATGGTCGCCGACGGAGCGAGCTGCATCGCCGGCTCCTGGGCTTCCTCGGTGAGCATCCCGGTTGCCCGTTCGGTCTCGGTTCGCGAAGGCGTGCTGCAGATCTCGCCGGCGTCGACAAGCGACGAGATCACCGGTCTCGAGGACGACGGCCTGATGAACCGCACGGTGCCCCCGGACGCGTTCCAGGGCCCGACTCTTGCTGATGCGATCGACGAGGATCTCGGCGGCGCGGATGGCAAGACGGTCAACATCGGAGCCCGTAACGACTCCTACGGAACCGGACTGGCGAAGACGTTCCGCGATGCCTGGGAAGGCCTCGGCGGGACGATCGGCGAGGAGGTCATCTACGACCCCGAGGCCGCGACGTATGACTCCGAGGCGACGAAGATCACGTCGGGTAACCCCGATGCAACCGTGATCATCGACTTCCCGGAGACGTTCGCCAAGGTCGGCCCGGCGCTCGTGCGCACGGGCAACTATGACCCGACGACCACCTGGGGCACGGACGGGCTCGCGTCCTCGAGCCTGCCCAAGGATGTCGGCGCCGATGCGACCGAGGGCTTCCGCGGCACCGCGCCGGGCAGCCCCGACGACGATGAGACGTCGAAGGCGTTCGACGAGGTGTTCACCTCCTCGGACATCGAGCCTGACGTCGAGCGACAGACGTTCGATGCTCAGAACTTCGACGCCGTGATCCTCTGCTACCTCGCAGCGGTTGCAGCAGGGTCCACGGAGGGCGAGGAGATGGCGTCCCATGTCCAGGACATCAGCGCTCCGCCCGGTGACCCGTACACGTTCGAGTCGCTGCCCGACGCGATCAAGGCTCTGGAGGCCGGTGAGGACATCGACTACCAGGGTGCGTCCGGTGGAATCGACATGGACGAGGTCGGCGACGCAACCTCGGGCGTCTATGACGTCTACGAGTACAAGAACGAGGCGATCGAGATCATCGGCGAGGTGCCGGTGAACACGGGCGGCGGCTGAGCCGCACGCCGGATCGTTTTGAGAAAGGCCGGGGCCTCGCGCCCCGGCCTTTTTCTTGGCCTGAAGCCCGCGGCTAGACCGGCGCTTCGTCGGGCTTGTCGATGCGCGCGGTGCCGCCGAGGTAGAGCTCGGCCACCTTCGGGTCCGCGAGCAGCTCCTTGCCCGGTCCCTCGAAGCGATCGGTGCCGAGGTCGAGGACGTAGCCGCGGTCGGACATCGCCAGCGCCCGGCGGGCGTTCTGCTCGACCATCACGATCGTCACGCCGGCGCGGTTGACCTCCTCGGTCTTCTCGAAGATCGCGTCGACGAAGGCGGGCGCGAGCCCGGCGGAGGGCTCGTCGAGCAGCATCACCTGCGGGTCGGGCATCAGCGCCCGGGCCATCGCCACCATCTGGCGCTCGCCGCCCGACATCGTCCCCGCCGCCTGGGTTCGGCGCTCGCCGAGGCGGGGAAAGAGCCCGTACATGCGCTCGATCTGGGCCTCGGTGGTCGAGCGGTCGAGTGATCCCATCTCCAGGTTCTCCTCCACCGTGAGGCTCTGGAACACGTTCTCGAGCTGGGGCACGTAGCTGAGCCCGCGCCTGGTGACGTCGTGGGGCTTGGAGCCGCCGATGTCCTCGTCGCGAAACAGCACCCGCCCGGAGCGCGGCTTCAGGAGGCCGAAGATCGTCTTGATCAGGGTCGACTTGCCGGCCCCGTTGGGCCCGACGATTGTCACGATCTCGCCCTCGCGGACCTTGATCGAGACGCCGCTGAGGATGTCGACCTCGGGCACGTAGCCGGCGACCAGGTCCTCGGTCTCCAGTAGGACCGGGCGGTCCGAGGGCGTGGCCGGGCGATCGGCGGCCTCGCTCACGAGGCTCCTCCCTGCGGTGGTGTGTCCGGCGGTGTGTCCGACCCTCCGCCGAGGTAGGCGTCGATCACGGCCTGGTCGGCGCGCACCTCGTGCGGCTCGCCGTCGGCGATCACCTTGCCCTCCGCCATCACGATCACCCGGTCGGAGTGGTTCATCACCACCTCCATGTCGTGCTCGACGAAGAGGAAGGTGACCCCGTCCTCGCGCCGCAGCCGCTGCATGTGGTCGAGCAGGCGCAGCCCGAGGGTCGGGTTGATCCCCGCCATCGGCTCGTCGAGGAGCAGGAAGCGCGGCTTGGTCATCAGCGCGCGGGCGAGCTCGAGCAGCTTGCGCTGGCCGCCCGAGAGCGTGCCCGCGTAGGCATCGGCGAGCTTGGTCAGGTTGAACACGTCGAGCAGCTCCATCGCCTCGGCGTGAACCTCCTTCTCGCGCTTGCGCGAGGCCGCCGGGCGCAGGATCAGGTTGCGCAGCTTCTCGCCCGGCTGGTCGGGGGCCGCCAGCATCATGTTGTCGATCACCGGCATCGCCGACAGCGCCTTGGTGATCTGGAAGGTGCGGACCATGCCGAGCCGGGCGATCGTGTACGGCTGCTTGCCGGCGATCGAGCTGCCATCGAAGCGGACCGCTCCGGCATCGGCGCGATAGAAGCCGGTGATCAGGTTGAAGAAGGTGGTCTTGCCGGCGCCGTTGGGGCCGATCAGGGCCGTGATCGAGCCTTTCTGGACCCTCATCGTGGCGCCGTTGACGGCGCGAATCCCGCCGAACCGCTTGACCACGCCGTCGGCCTCGAAGATCGCTTCGGCGCTCGGCGCCGGACGCTCGGGCGCCTGGGTGACGGGGGCGGCGTCAGTCACCGAGGACCATCTCCTCCTTCTTGCCGAACATCCCCTGCGGGCGGAAGGCCATCAGCAAGATCAGGATCAGGCCGACGATCGCGAACCGCAGCGCCGCGGTGTCGGCCTCGTCGTCGAAGATCTCGACGAATCTGGTGCCCTCGAGCAGGGTCCAGAGGATCACCGAGCCGGCGATCACCCCCCAGTAGTTCGCCAGCCCACCCAGGATGAGCACGGAGTAGGCAAAGAACGTCACCAGGGGCTCGAAGTCGGTCGGGTGCACGGTCGCCAGGTCGAGGGCCAGGAACCAGCCGGCAACCGAGGCGATCGCGGCCGAGATCGCCAGCGACTGGAGCTTGTAGGCGAAGGCGTTCTTTCCCAGCGCCCGGGCGGCGTCCTGGTCCTCGCGGATCGCCCTCAGCACACGGCCCCAGGGCGTGTTCTGGGTCAGCCGCAGGGCGATCGTGACGATGATCACCGCCGCGATCACGACCAGCAGCAGCGGCGCCAGCGACTCCGGGTCGGCCCAGCCGAGGTCCTGGAACCAGCCCTCGATCGTGTCGGAGACGTCGAGCCAGGTGTCGTCGAAGCATTTGGTCTGGTCGTCGTTGCAGAAGAAGCCCTGGTTGCCCCCGGTAAGCGATTGGGCGTTCTGGGCGACGATCCGGACCAGCTCCGCGCTGGCGATCGTGGCGATCGCGAAGTAGTCCTCGCGCAGCCGCAGCGAGGGCAGGCCGACGAGCAGGCCGAAGAGGATCGCCGCCAGCATCGAGAGCGGCAGCGCGAGCCAGAAGCCGACCCCGGTGTCGACGGTGAGGATCGCCATCGTGTAGCCGCCGATCGCCATGAACCCGGCCTGGCCGAAGTTGGTGATCCCGGTGAAGCCGACGTTGAGCTGCAGCCCGAGGGCGAGCAGGGCGTAGATCCCGGCGAGAATGCCGACGTTGACCCAGAACAGGCCGCTGGTGAGCGAGTCCCATTGGACCGCCAGCGGAACGATCTCGTGTGGATCGAGGCCGAACATCCGCCTACACCGTCTTCGCCTTGCCGAAGATTCCCTGCGGGCGGACGATCAGCACCAAGATCAGGACGGCGAAGCCGACCGCGAGCTTCCAGCGCGGGTCGATGAACATCGTCGACCACTCGGTGACCAGGCCGAGGATCATGCCGCCGGCGAGGGCGCCGAAGGCGTCGCCGATGCCGCCGAGGACGACGGCGGCGAAGAAGGCGAGCAGGAGGGTGAAGCCGAGCTCCGGTTGCAGCGGCTGGGTGGTCGCAGTCAGCACCCCGGCGAGGCCGGCGAGGCCGCCGGCGAACAGCCACGTGTAGAGGATGATCCGCTCGGTGTTGATGCCGGCGGTCTCGGCGAGGTCGAGGTCGTCGGACAGTGCCCGCATCCGCTTGCCGAGCAGGGTGAAACGCAGCATCAGACCGACCGCCGTGATCACGATCACGCCGATCACGATCGTGATCAGCTGCGTGCGCCCGATCGAGAGCCCGATGAACTCGACCGTGGCGGTCTTGTTGACGTCGAGGCTGAGGATCTCGGTGCCCCACTCGAACTGGATCAGCGAGCGGATCAGGAAGGCGAGCCCGATCGACATCAGGACCAGCTGCAGCAGCCCGGCGCGCTTGCGCCGCATCGGCGCCCACATCACCCGCTCGGAAAGGACGCCGAGCCCCGCCGTGAGCGCGATCGCGAAGGCCAGCGCGAGGACCAACGACACACCCCAGGTGACGTTGGCGAGGTAGGCCATGTAGGCGCCGAAGGTGACGAAGTCGCCGTGGGCGAAGTTGACCAGCTTCAGGATCCCGTAGACGAGCGTCAGGCCGACCGCGCCGAGGGCGTAGATCGCCCCGGTCGAGAGCCCCGAGAGCCCGACCTCGGCGACTTGGTGCACGCCTTTGGCGATCGACCATCACGAGCACGAGCACGGCGAGGATTACGAGCGCCGCCCGCGCCGGATGGCGGTTCGCAGCCTCCTTGAGGCGCGCGTAGGGAGATTCGCTTTGCCCGGCTGCGAGTGCTCCGGCTTCCATACCCGCGCTGATCCTATCCCGGCAGAGGGGTGCCCAAACGGGCTCGTACCGAAGCGATCACCGCGTCGGTGAATGCGGTCGTGCCTGCGTGGCCACCGAGGTCGGGCGTGCGGACGCCGGCGGCGACCGTTTCGAGCACGCTGTCGTAGATCGCGCGCGAGGCGTCGGCGGCGTCCGCGTAGTGCATCAGCGCGGCGCCGGCGAGGATCATCCCCATCGGATTGGCGACGTCCTTGCCCTCGAGCGCCGGCGCCGTGCCATGGGGCGCCTCCGACACCGCCACCCTCGGGCTGAGCTCCGGGTCGAGCGCCAGGAGCACCGATTCGGCGCCCGCGATCGAGCCGAACAGCGGCAGGACCAGGTCGGAGAGCAGGTCGCCGTCGCGATTCAGGCACGGGATCACCAGCGGCTCATCGGCCGCGCCCGAGACCAGCCCGGCGAGCGTGGCGTCGATCAGCACCGGCTGGTAGCCGCAGTCGGGATGGCGAGCCGCGGCCGCGTCCATCTCCTCCTTCAGCATCCCCTCGTAGACCGGGCTCACGGTCCACTTCGGGCCGCCGTAGACACGGCCGCCGAAGCGCTCGGCCTCGCGGAAGGCATACTCGGCGACCGCGCTGCAGTCGGAGCGGCGGATGGTCTCGGTGCGGTGGGCGAGCTCGTCGTCGCCGTCGGGTTCGCGCGACTCCTCGGCCCCGTAGGCGTCGCCGACCGCCATCCGGCAGATCGAGATCGGGTGGTGGACACCGGCGACCGGGGTGACGCCGGGGATCCGGCGACCGGTGCGGACGATCACCTTGCCGCCGATCGCCTCGCGGATGATCCGGTTCGGGCTGCCGACGTCGTCGGCTCCCTCGGGCGTGATCGTCGCCGCCTTGATCCCGAGCCCGGTCTCAAGCATCGCCGCGGCGGCCTCGGCGCAGACGGCGTTCGCGGTCGCCCGGCGGTTGGCGAGCGAGAGGTCGCAGCGGATGATCTCGAGCTCGATCCCGAGCACGTCGGGGTCGAGCACCCGCAGCGCCTGCTCGAGCAGCTCCTGGCCGGTCTGATCGCCCTCGAGCGCGACTATTCTCAGCGGCGCCATGCCAGCGGAATCTATGTGTTCATGGTGCGGGACGGCCGTCGAAGCCGACGACGGCTTTCGCGCCTACGAGCCCGCCGGCGAGCGGACCGCGATCTTCTGCCGTCTCGAGCACGTCGTCCCCTGGACGATCCAGGGAGCGCATTGGTCGGCCGGCCCGGTCGCCGAGCCGCCCGACATCGATTCCGGCCCGCTGCGCTGCTCGCACTGCGACGCCGAGCTGGGCGAGGTCCACGTGCTCCTGGTTCGCCACCGCGGGCCGCACCGGATCGCCGACGACTTCTGCTCCGTCGAGCACCTGCGCGCCTGGGCAGGCGCCGGCGGGCGCTGGCAGTAGGCGGCTACTAGCCGTTGCCGCCGTTGCCGAGCGGCCCGGGGTCGACCGGGACGCTGCCCTCGGCCGCGAAGTCCTCGATCAGGGCGGCGGTCTCGTCCGGCTTTTCGACATTGGGGGAGTGGCCTGCGCCCTCGACCTCGGCGACCTGGGCGCCGGGCAGGGCGGCGTAGGCGGCCTGCGAGCTCTCGGGGTCGCAGAGCTGGTCCTCGGAGCCGAAGATCGAGAGCAGCGGCACCGGGATCTGGCGCAGGCGCTGGTCGAGGGTCGCCTCCTCGACGTAGTCGGAATTGGCCTCGGCGGCATCCTTGAACGAGGTGTAGGTCATCGCGTGGTAGTCGTCGACGACCTGGTCGGGATTGGGGAAGCCGTCGGCGAGGTCGTAGTCGGGTGCGAAGGCGCTGGCGTAGCCGTCCTTGACCGCGAAGTTCGGCGTCACCCGCCACATCGCCTCGCCGATCACCGGCGTGTAGCCGAGCTTGGCGACGAAGGGCAGCTCGCAGTCGTCCTCGCTCGGGCCCTCGTCGATGTTGACCAGCCGGTCGACGAGCTGGCTGGCGCGATCGGCGAGCGCGGTGGCGACGTCGAACCCCATCGAGTGGCCGACGACCACGGCGCCCTGGATCCCGAGCCGGTCGAGCGCCCCGGCGACGAGCCCGGCCTGGTCGTCGATCCCATAGCCGCCGGCGGGCTTTTGCGAGCCGCCGTGGCCGAGCAGGTCGATGCGGACGACGCGGTGGTTCTCGGCCAGCAGCGGCGCCAGCGAGTCCCACCAGTGCAGCGAGCAGGAGTAGCAGTGCAGGAGCACGATCGGCGCGCCGGCCCCGGCGCCCTCCTCGAACACCTGCACGTCACCGCCCGGCAGAGTGAGGATGCGCCCGCCCTCGATCGTCACCTCGGCGTCCTTGGTCGCGCTGTCGACGACCAGCGTGTTGACCACGAGCAGGACGACGAGCCCGACCAGCAGGGCGATCAGGATCTTCCAGCGACGCTTCAATCCGAGCCCGTCTCCTTGGCCGCCAGGCCGAGCTCATCGGCGCGTGCCGCCATCGCCGCGATCACGAAGGCGACGTGCTCGTTGAAGTCGACCCCGAGCTCCTCGGCACCCTCGCGGACCTCGTCGCGATTGACCCCCGCCGCGAACGACGGCTGCTTGAGCTTCTTGTTCACCGACTTCGGCGCCATGCCCTCGATTCCGGTTGGACGCACCATCGCGCAGGCGGCGACGAAGCCCGAGAGCTCGTCGACGGCGAACAGGGTCTTCGCCATCTCGGTCTCGCGCGGAACCCGGAGGAAGGTCGCGTGGCCGGCGACCGCGTCGATCAGCTCCTGCGGCCAGCCGAGCTCGGCGAACAGCCTCAGCGCGGTCCGCGGATGGCCGTTCTCGGCGTCGTCGAGGTCGGGGAAGCGCTCGTAGTCGAGGTCGTGGACGAGGCCGGTGACCGCCCACAGCTCCACGTCGCCGCCGCGCTCGCGGGCGTAGGCGACCATCGCCGCCTCGACCCCGAGCAGATGCTTGCGCAGCGACTCGGACTGAACCCATTCGCAGACCAAATCCCATGCTTCGTCTCGTGTCGGTTGGCTCATGGGGGCATTGTTACCCTCCGCGCCGATGGAGAAGTTCGTAATCAAGGGGGGACCGCCCCTCTCAGGTGAGATCACGGCCGCCGGCAACAAGAACGCCGCGCTGCCGATCCTCGCCGCCTGCCTGCTCACCGAGGAGGAGGTGGGGCTCACCAACGTGCCCCGGATCCGCGACACCGAGACCCAGGTGGCCGTGCTCGAGCAGCTGGGCGTCAAGGCCGAGTGGTCGGACGATCGCCTCTCGCTGCAGGCGGGCGGGGTCACCAACACCTCTCCCGACGAGGCCCTTTCGGCGAAGATCCGCGCCTCGTTCCTGCTCGCCGGCCCCCTGCTTGCGCGTTTCGGCGAAGCCCACATGCCGCCGCCGGGAGGCGATTTCATCGGCCGCCGGCGCCTCGACCCGCATCTGGACGCGTTCAAGGACCTCGGCGCCCGGGTCGAGGGCGACCGCCCGATCGAGATCCTCGCCCCCGAGGGCGGCCTGAAGCCGTGCGCGATCTTCATGGACGAGCCCTCGGTGATGGGAACCGAGAACGCCTTGATGGCCGCGGCCCTGACCCCGGGGCCGACGACGATCGCCAACGCCGCCTCGGAACCGCACGTCCAGGATCTCGCCCGCCTGCTGGTGAAGATGGGCGCCCAGATCGACGGCATCGGCTCCAACGTGATGACCGTCCACGGCCGCGACAAGCTCGGCGGCGCCGAGCACCGCGTCTGCGCCGACCACATCGAGGTCGCCAGCTTCATGGCCCTGGCCGCGGCGACCGGAGGCGAGCTGCGAATCCGCGACGCCGAGCCTCAGGACCTGATCACGATCCGGCGCCAGTTCCGCCGCCTCGGCCTGCAGACGATGGTCGAGGGCAACGACGTGCTGGTTCCGCCCGAGCAGAAGCTCGAGATCCGCGACGACCTCGGCGACGCGATCCCGAAGATCGACGACGGCCCCTGGCCGGCCTTCCCGGCCGACCTGACCTCGATCGCCCTGGCGCTGGCGACGCAGGCGCGGGGTACCATCCTGATCTTCGAGAAGATGTTCGAGAACCGCCTTTTCTTCGTTGACAAGCTCGTTGCCATGGGCGCTCGGATTACGCTCTGCGATCCCCACAGGGCGATCGTCAGCGGTCCGAGCCGGCTTCACGGTGAGCGAGTCGAGAGCCCCGACATCCGCGCCGGGATGGCGATGCTCATCGCCGCGCTGTGCGCCGACGGCACCTCGGAGATCGGCAACGTGGTCCAGATCGACCGCGGCTATGAGCGCATCGACGAACGCCTGCGTAACCTCGGCGCTCGCATCGAACGGGTCGCGGTTGAGCCCGTCCCTGCCTAACGGCCAAAGGGCCGCAGTCCGCTCCGAAGCTGGCCCGCCGAAAGCGGACGCGGAGCGGAGCATTTCGGTGGAGTTCCCATGACCCATCCGATCCCACCAGGCACCCGGGACATCCTGCCCGACGAGATGCGCGAGCTTCGCCGGCTCAGCCTGGCGCTGGTCGAGGCCTTCGAGCGCTTCGGCTACGGCGAGGTGGCGACGCCGACGATCGAGTACGAGCAGGTGCTGGCGCGCGGCGAGCCCGAGCGCGGCGCACCCGTCGCCTACCGGTTCTTCGACGAGTCCGGCGAGCTGCTGGCGATGCGCTCCGACATGACGATCCCGATCGCGCGCGTGGTCGCCAACCACTACGCCGGCGCCGAGCCGCCGTTTCGGCTCTGCTACCTCGCCCACGCCTACCGGGCGATCCGCCCCCAGCGCGGCCAGATGCGCGAGTTCACCCAGGCGGGCGTGGAGCTGATCGGCGCCCCTGCCCCGGAGGGGACCGCCGAGGTGGTCGAGGTGCTGGCGGCGGCGCTCGACGCCGCGGGCCTGCGCCGGGCGGTGATCGGACTCGGAGATGCCGACCTCTACCGCCAGCTGCTCGAGGAGCTGAACGTCGCCGACGACGCCCGTGCGCGGATCCTTCAGTACCTCTCGACCCACGATCACGTCGGGCTCGAGGCGGAAATCGATTCGCTCGGCCTCGGCGAGGGCGAGCGGGAGCTGCTGGTCCGGGTGCCGATGCTGCGCGGCGGCGCCGAGGTGCTCGACCAGGCCCGCGACCTCTGCGGCGAAGTCGCCGGCCGGGCAACGGCGCGCCTGGCTGCAACCTTCGAGGCGCTGCGCGAGCGCGGCGTCGCCGACCGGGTGCGGCTCGACCTCGGCCTGCTGCGCGACCTCGGCTACTACACCGGCGCGATCCTCGAGGTCTACGACCCGGCGCTCGGCCACATCCTCGGCGGCGGCGGGCGCTACGACGAGCTCATGGGCCGCTTCGGTCGCCCGCTGCCCGCGGCCGGGTTCTCGCTCTATCTCGAGCGCCTGCATGTCGCGCAGGCAGAGGAGGAACGACTCGACGGTGTTCGAGAGCGGCTGGAGGCGGAATCGTGAGCGGGTTCGCGCGTCCGATCCGCACCGGCTCCGGCGAGCGGCTGAGCCTGGCGCTTCCACGCGGCGCGCTGTTCGAGGGCACCCTCGATCTGCTCGACCGCGCCGGTGTCGAGACCGCGGAGCTGCGCGGCGACTCGCGCTCGCTGGTGTTCGAGACGTCCGAGCTGCGATTGGTGACGATGCGGCCGTCCGATGTCCCCACCTACGTCGAGGCGGGCGCCGCCGACCTCGGGATCACCGGCAAGGACGTGATCGCCGAGCAGGCCGATCGCGCCGTCTACGAGCTCGTCGACCTCGGGTACGGCGCCTGCCGGATGGTGCTCGCCGCGCGGCGAGGCGACGACAGCCTCGAACAGGCGGAGCGGCGGCTGGGCGCGATGCGGATCGCGACCAAGTACCCGCGGATCGCCGAGCGTCACTTCGAGCAGAGCGGCCGCCAGGCGGAGGTGATCGAGGTCAAGGGCTCGGTCGAGCTGGCGCCGCTCGTCGGCCTCGCCGACGGCATCGTCGACCTCGTCGACACCGGGCGCACCCTCGAGGAGAATCAGCTCGAGGTGCGCGAGGAGATCAGCGTCTGCACCGCCCGGCTGATCGCCAATCGCGTCGCCCACAAGCTGCGCGCCGCCGAGATCGACGGCTTCGCCGAGCGCTTGCGGGATGCGGCGGGATGAAACTCGAGAGGATCGAATGGGACGGCAGCGATGCCGAGGCTTGTGCCCGCCGGGTGCGGGCGCTCGCCCCGACCCTCGAGCAGGTCACCCGCGAGGTCGGCGAGATCATCGTCGCCGTCGGCGCCCGTGGCGATCGGGCTCTGCACGAGCTCGGGGTCCGCTTCGGCGAGGTCCCGGTCGAGCGTTTCCGAGTCGATTCAGGGCTGATCAAGGCGGCGCCGTCGCTGGTCGACGCGACCGTCAACGAGGCCCTGGTCGTCGCGGGGCGCAACATCGCCCGGGTCGCCAGGGCGCAGGCCGAGGCGCTGCTGCGCCCGGTCTCGACCGAGCTCGACGCGGGCCAGCGGGTCGAGGTCGGCGCGGCCCCGGTCGCCTCGGCGGCGATCTACGTTCCCGGCGGGCGCGGCGATTACCCGTCGTCGGTGCTGATGGGGGCGATCCCCGCCCGCGTCGCCGGCGTCGGGCGGCTCGTCGTCGCTTCGCCGCCGGGTCCCGCCGGTCGCCCATCCGACGCCGTGCTCGCCGCCTGCGCGACCGTCGGGGTGGAGGAGGTCTACGCCGTCGGCGGCGCCCAGGCGATCGCCGCGCTCGCCCTCGGCACCGACTCGATCAAGCCCGTCGACGTGATCACCGGTCCCGGGAACCGTTACGTGACCGAGGCCAAGCGGCTGCTCTCGGGACGGGTCGGGATCGACGGGATCGCCGGGCCGAGCGAGCTTGCCGTGGTCGCCGACCGGACCGCGAGCCCTGAGCTGCTGGCGCTCGACCTCTGCGCCCAGGCCGAACACGGCGACGACGGCGTCCTGGCCGTGATCTCGCCCGAACCGGCCGTGCTCGACGCGGTCGGCGAGCTCGCTGAGGCGTTGGCCGCGGAGCGCCCGAGCGTCGCCAATCCGCCGCTGGCGCTGATCCAGGCGCCGGGCCTCGAGCTGGCGCTGACGCTCGCCGACGCGCTCGCCCCCGAGCACCTCGAGCTCGCCTTCCAGGGCGCCGACGAGGCGAGCGCCCGCGGCAGGGTCGCGGGATGCGTGTTCGTCGGCTCCGGCGGCGCGACCGCCTTCGGCGACTACGCCGCCGGATCGAACCACGTGCTGCCAACCGGCGGCGCGGCGCGCTTCGGTGGGCCGCTGGGGCCGGGCGCATTCATGCGGCGAACGGCGGTTGTCCACCTGGGATCGGCGGCCGCAGCAGAATTGGCCCCCCACGTGGCTGCGCTCGCCGGCGCCGAGGGGTTCCCGGTGCACGGCGAGTCGGCGCTTGCGCGGGTGAAGCGATGACTGAGACCAGCAACAGATCGGCAAAGGTCGAGCGCCAGACGCGCGAGACCAAGATCAGCCTCGAGCTGGCGCTCGACGGCGGCGAGGTCTCGCCGCGGACCGGGGTCGGGTTCTTCGACCACATGCTCGAGCTGCTCGGTCGCCACGGCCACTTCGGGCTCGTCGTCGAGGCCACCGGCGACCTGGAGACCGGCGCCCACCACACGGTCGAGGACGTCGGCATCGCCTTCGGCCAGGCGCTCGACCAGGCGCTCGGCGATCGCGCCGGCATCCGCCGCTACGGCTACGCCGTGGTGGCGATGGACGAGGCTTTGGGCGAATGCGCGATCGACATCTCCGGTCGTCCGTTCTGCCGCTACGACTCCGAGCTGCCGGTGGTTTCGATCGCCGGCTTCGACTCCGAGCTGGCGGAGGAGTTCTTCCGTGCCGTGTCCTCGAACGCGAAGCTGACCGTGCACGTCGGCACCCGCCATGGGTCCAACGCGCATCACCTGATCGAGGCCACGTTCAAGGCCTTCGCCCGCGCATTGCGCGAGGCGGTCGAGATCGACCCGGGCGAGAGCGGCGTGCCCTCGACCAAGGGAGTTCTGACGTGACCCGGGTCGCGATCCTCGACTACGGGATGGGCAACCTGCGCTCGGTGGAGAAGGCGCTCGAGCGCGTCGGCGCCGAGGCCGTGATCACCAATGATCACGACCGCCTCCGCGACGCCGACGGCCTGATCCTGCCCGGGGTGGGCGCGTTCGCGAAGGCGATGGAGCGGGTGCGCGAGCTCGAGCTCGACCGGCTGATCGCCGAGCGGGCCGAGGCCGGGACCCCGGTGCTCGGGATCTGCCTCGGCTTCCAGCTCCTGTTCGAGTCCTCGACCGAGCTCGGCGGCGCCGAGGGGCTCGGCCTGATCGAGGGCGAGGTCACCGGACTGGCGGCGCCGGGCCTGAAGATCCCCCACATCGGCTGGGAGCCGGTCGAATGGGCGAAGGCGTCCGAGCTCACCGAGGGCCTCGCGGACGAAACGCCGTTCTACTTCGTCCACAGCTTCACCCCGCGCCCGGCGCGCGACAGCGACCTGCTCGGGAGCGCGACCCACGGCGCGCGCTTCGCCTGCGCGATCGCGCGGCCGCCGGTCTACGGCGTCCAGTTTCACCCGGAGAAGTCGAGCGCCGCCGGGCTCGCCCTGCTGGCCAACTTCGCCGGCATCTGCGCCGTAGTTCCAGCTTGATCCTCTACCCGGCCATCGACATCCGCGACGGCCACGCCGTGCGACTGATCCAGGGCGACTACGACCGCGAGACCGCCTTCGACGCCGATCCGCTCGATGCGGCGCTGCGCTGGGTCGAGCAGGGCGCGAGGGTGCTGCACGTCGTCGACCTCGACGGCGCCCGCGCCGGGGCCCCGGTGAACATCGAGCACGTGGCGCGGATCTGCGACGCGACCTCGGTCCCGGTCCAGGTCGGCGGCGGCCTGCGCGAGGCCGGCGACGTCGAGTCCGTGCTCGCGGCCGGGGCCGCCCGGGCGATCCTCGGTACGGCCGCGCTCTCCGACCCGGCGCTGGTCGAGTCGCTGGCGGACGAGCACGGTGAGCGGATCGTGGTCTCGGCCGATGCTCGCGGCGGCGCCGTCTCGGTCGAGGGCTGGGAGCGGGCCACGGAACTCACCTCGGCCGCCGTCGTCGCCGATCTGGCCCGCCGCGGCGTGCGCCGGTTCGTCTTCACCCCGGTCGAGGTCGATGGCACGCTCGAGGGCCCGGGCCTCGACCAGCTCGGCGCCGTCGCCGAGGCCGCGGCCGACGGTGGCGCGGAGCTGATCTACTCGGGCGGCATCGGCACCCTCGATCATCTGCGGGCGATCGTCGGCGCCGGTCTACCCGGGGTCACCGGGGTGATCGTCGGTAGGGCGCTCTACGACGGGGTGTTCACGGTCAGCGAGGGCCAGGCGGCGTTGGACGCGGGCTGAGCTCGATCCGGTACTCGACCAGCTCGAGGCCGAGATCCGGGTCGCGCAGTTCCCGGCCGGCGCGCCAGTCGCGGCGCTCGTAGAAGCGGCGAGCGCGCGCGTTGCCGACCGGCGTGAACAGCCGTGCTCGCTCGTATCCCTGCGCGCTCATCGCCTCCAGCGCCGGTGCGTGGAGCAACCCGGCGACGCCCGTGCCCCAGTGCTCGGGAAGCACGAACAGCTGCCAGAGGTGGGCCTCGCCCGGGTTCGGCGGCCCCTCGCGCCAGCCGTCGATATCTGCGAACGGGTCGCCGCCCGACTCGGTGAAGGCAACGTGGCCCAGCGTCTGGCCGGCGGCGGTCGCCAGCAGGGCCCAGGTGCTCGGGGCGCCGAGCAGCGCCAGGGTGCGTTCGCGGTTGGGCTCCGGCGGTTGCCAGCCGGCGGGGGCGAACTCGACGTAGGTCTCGAACCCCGCGCGCAGATTGGCGAGCAGGGCGTCGATGTCGGCGACGGTCGCGGCTCGGGTGGCAATGCTCGGCTCGATCACGCGATTGTGGCGGGATCGGAATAGGATCGGCAAGCCGTGAAGTTGCCCCCGCTGCTGACCGAGCAGCCCCGCTCCCTTCAGCTGCTGCTCGCGGTCATCCTCCCGGTTGCCTACGGCGCGGTCACCGGCTACTTCCTCGGCGTCTCGGAGGGCACCTACCTCGTGCTCTCGATCCTCGGCGTGCTCGGCGGCATCGGCGCCGGCTTCGACCACCACGGCGCTACCGCGGGTGCCAAGCGCGGGTTCCTCGCCGGCGTTCTGTTCGGCTCCTCGATCCTGATTGCGCACGAGATTCACGGCGCCGACGCCAAGGCCCACCTGCCCGACCCGGCGATCATCCTGGTCGTGCTGACGACGGTGCTTGGGGTCGCGTTCGGGGCGCTCGGCGGCTGGCTGCGCGAGCGCGCCACCCCGGCCAGCTAGCCAGGTAGCCTCAGCCCATGTTCTGGTTTCGCGTCCTCGCGATCGCGCAGGTGGCGATCCTGATCCGCCATCACGCGACGCTGCTCGAACGCGACGAGCGCAATCGGCTGGCGATGCTGGTCGCGCAGTCGAAGGGCAGGCCGCACAAGAACCTCTCCGCGAACGAGCGCGAGGAGATGCTGCGCCTGGCGCAGAAGCTCGAGCCCGGCGCCTTCGCCCACGGCGCCTGGGGCGCGCTCCGCGGCCGGCTGCGCGGAAAGTCCTGAGCGCCGGCGGCAGCCCGTGGCCCTGAAGCGCGTCATCCCCTGCCTCGACGTCGACGCCGGCCGCGTCGTCAAGGGCACCAACTTCGTCGACATCCGCGACGCGGGCGACCCGGTCGAGCTCGCCGAGCGCTACGACGCCGAGGGCGCCGACGAGCTCGTCTTCCTCGACATCACCGCCTCGCACGAGAAGCGCGACACGATCGTCGAGCTGGCGCGGCGAACCGCCGACAACGTCTTCATCCCGTTCACGATCGGCGGCGGGATCCGCTCGGTCGAGGACGCCCAGGCCGTGCTCGACGCCGGCGCCGACAAGATCGCGGTCAACTCCTCAGCCCTCGACCGACCGGACCTGATCTCAGAGCTCGCCGTCGTCTTCGGCTCCCAATGCGTAGTGGTCGCGATTGACGCCAAGGGTCGCGGCGGCGGCTGGAGCGTCTACGTCAACGGCGGCCGCACCTTGGTCGAGGGCCGCGAGGCGGTCGCCTGGGCTGGCGAGGCGGCGGAACGGGGGGCGGGGGAGGTGCTGCTGACGAGCATGGACCGCGACGGGACCACCGACGGCTACGACCTCGAGCTCACCCGCGCGGTCGCCGACGCGGTCGCCGTGCCGGTGATCGCCTCGGGTGGGGTGGGGGAGCTCAGCCACCTGGTCGAGGGCATCACCGAGGGCGGGGCCGATGCGGTGCTCGCCGCCTCGATCTTCCACTACGGCACCTACTCCGTCGCCGAGGCCAAGGCGGCGATGCGCGAGGCCGGGATCGCGGTGCGGACCTAGGCCCGCGTCCGGTCCCTGCGTTCCGCGGGCGATACTGCGCCGCGTGGAGGACTCGCTGTTCGCCGTCGCCCTGCTGCCGATCGCGCTCGCCGTGATCATGACCACCCTCGGCCTCTCGCTGACCGTGGCCGACTTCAAGCGCGTGGTCACATACCCGCGGGGCGTCGGCATCGGGATGCTCAATCTGGCCCTGATCTCGCCCGCGCTCGCCTTTGGCATCGCCGAGCTCTACTCGCTGGAGCCGGCGCTGGCGGTCGGGCTGGTGCTCTTGGGCGCCTCGCCCGGCGGCACGATGGCGAACATGCTCACGCACCTCGCCCGCGGCGACACGGCCCTATCGGTGACGATGACGGCGGTTTCGAGCGTCGCCGCCGTGGTCACCGTGCCGCTGTTCCTGAAGCTCTCGACGACGCATTTCGGCGCCACCGATCTCAACGACGACGTCAACATGCTGGGCGTTGTCGTCAGGGTGCTGCTGATCACGGTCGTGCCGCTGTCGTTCGGCATGTACCTGCGCAGCCGGGCCCCCGAGCGGGTCGCCGAGCTGGAGCCGCGGGCGAAGCGCATCGCCCTGGCGATCTTCCTCGCCGTGGTCGTCGGCGCGATCGTCGCCGAGAACGAGCGGGTGCTCGAGAACATCGACGACGTCGCGCTCGCCGCGATCAGCCTCAACCTCGCCGCGATGGCGATCTCGTTCACGATCGCCAGGCTGGCGCGACTCGACGATCGCCAGTCCACCGCGATCGCGATCGAGCTTGGGATCCACAACGCCACCCTGGCGATCGCGATCGGCGCCTCGATCGCCACCGTGCTGACGATCCCGGCCGCTGTCTACAGCGCCTTCATGTTCATCTCGGCCGGGGCCTTCGCCCGCCTGATGTACAAGCGAAACGTCGCCGGCGCGCCGGGGCCGACCGCCCCGGCGAGCGCTCAACCGTGAACTGGCGGCGCTCAGTTCTCCGGCTGAGCGGCGCGGTGCGCCGCACGCTGGCGCTGTTCGCGCTCGCGCTTGGCCTGGTGCGCAGCGTGCTGGCGCTCGAGCTTTGCCCGGTGGGCCGCGCGCTGGCGGTTGTCCTTCGCCTCCTGTGCCGCCTCGTGGCGCTTTCGCTTCGCCCGGTGGGCCGCCTGCTGGCGATGGCGCTCGGCTCGGCGCCGGTGGGCCGCGCGCCGCTGCTCGGCCGGGGTCTCGTGTTCGAAGGCGCGCACGCCCGAGGCGCTGGTCAGGTACATGCGCTCGCCGTCTGAGATCACCGGGTTGTATTCGCCCAGCTCCGACTCGAAGGTCGTCTTGCCGGTCTTGACGTTGAAGCCGGTGGTGCCGATGTTCGGTCCCAGGCCGGCGACGTAGACGTTCTCGCCCAGCACGGTTGCGGCGCCGAGGATGACGCCGCCGATGTGCTCCTGCCAGCGCACCTCGCCCGTCTTTGCGTCGAGCGCGTAGAGGTTCTGGTCCTTGGAGCCGACGTAGACGGTCGGATCGGTCTTCGGCGTGTCGGCGACCGCCGGCGCCGCGTACACCCAGTCGCCGGTCGAGTGGCTCCACAGCAGCTCGCCGGTGTCCTGGTCGAACGAGTACACGCGGGTGTCGATCGAGCCCAGGTAGACGCGCCCGAAGGCGACGGCCACGGTCGAGTACACGGGCCCGCCGCGGCCGAAACTGAGGCCCTGGGTGCTCGATTGCCATACGTAGGCGCCGCTCGAGGCGCGCAGGGCGAACACCTGGCCGGCGTAGTTGGCGCCGTAGAGGACGCCGTCGTCGAACGCCAGCCCGCCCTTGACCGCGCCGGCGGTCTGCACCTGCCAGTCGGGCTTGCCGGTCTTGCGGTCGAGCGCGAAGACGTCGCCCGACTCGCTGCCGACGATCACGTGGCTGCCGATCACGATCGGCGAGGTCTCGCTTCGCCCGGGGAGCGGAAAACGCCAGAGCAGCTTGCCGTCCTTGGCCCGCATCGCCAGCGCCTCGCCCTGGTCGACCCCGGGGCGCGCTGCAGCGTGACCGCGTAGACCACGCCATGTGAGTAGGCCGGAGACGCGGCCCCGAGACCGCCGATGTCCTTCTTCCACTCGACCTTGCCCTTGTCGGCGCTGAGTGCGTAGAAGAGCGCGTCCTTGTCTTGGAAGTAGAGCGTGCCCTTGGCGACGATCGGCGAGAACTCGAGCAGCTTGCCCGCCTGAAAGCTCCACTCGGAGGCGTCGTAGGGAGGCTTCACCCGCTTCGTCGGCAGGTAGCGCGTTCGCTGCTCGTCATAGCCGTAGAGCGGCCAATCGACGGTCTCGAACTGCTGCGCGTGCGTGGCCGGCTTCTGCTCGCGCTCGAGCGTGCACGGGGGCGGGCAGGTCTGGTCCGAGTCGCGCTTGAAGACCAGATACGTCGCCAGCGCGGCGCCGATTCCGATCAGGCTGACGACGGCGATGATCGCCACGTGCAAGGGGTCCCGCCAGCCGGCGGGAATCGTGGGGAGGGCGGGCATCCGCAAGGGCCGTCATGGTAGGGAAGCGGCCCCAGGGCTCTGTGAAGATCAATCTGTGGCAGCGCGGCACGAGATATCGACGGACGGCCTCGGCGAGAGGATCGCGGCCCTGCCCGGGTTCGCCGAGGTTCGCGCCGCGGCCGAGCGCGCCGGGGCCGACGCGTACCTGGTCGGTGGCGCCGTGCGCGACGCCCTGCTCGGGCGCGAGGCCGCGAATCTCGACCTGGTCGTCGACGGCGACCCGATCGGGCTGGTCGCGGCGCTCGGCGACGACGCCGTGATCCACGACCGCTTCGAGACCGCAACCGTCGAGCTCCCCGGTGGCCCGGTCGACGTCGCCCGGGCTCGCACCGAGACCTACCCCGGCCCCGGCGCCCTGCCCGAGGTCAGCCCGGCGGGGCTCGCCGACGACCTCGTCCGCCGCGACTTCACCGTCAACGCGATCGCGGTCCCGCTCGCCGACCCGGGCTCCTTGATCGATCCGCACGGCGGCCTCGACGACCTGCGGGCGGGCCTGCTGCGGGTACTCCACGAGCGCTCCTTCGCCGACGACCCGACCCGTGCCGTGCGCGCGGCCCGCTACGCCTCGCGATTGGCGCTCGAGCCCGAGCCGGCGACGCTGGAGCTGCTGCGCGACGCGGATCTCGCCACCGTCTCGGCCGACAGGGTCGCCGCCGAGCTGGGCAAGCTCGCGGCCGAGCCCGACCCGGCGCCGGGGTTCGCCCTGCTCGACGATTGGGGCCTGATCGAGCTCGCGCCCGCCGGCCGCGAGCTGATCGAGCGCGTCACCGCTCTGCTTCACGAGCCTCCATGGGAGGGCGTCGCGCCACGCCCGGCGGCGGTGCTGACCGCGGTTCACGGTTCGCCGGCGGCGGTCGAGCTGGCGGCGGTCGAGCCCGCCTCGCCGTCCGCGGCGGTGGCCGCCGCCCGGGGGCGGACCGGGGTCGAGCAGGTGCTGGCGCGCGCGCTCGGCGCCCAATGGCTGGACCGATACGTCTCCGAATGGCGTCAGGTACGCCTCGAGATCTCCGGTGAGGACCTGATCGCCGCCGGCGTTCCCGAGGGCCCGGCCGTCGGTCGCGGGCTTGCAGCCGCGCTGCGGGCGAAGCTCGACGGCGAGGCTCCGGGGCGCGACGACGAGCTGCGGATCGCCCTCGAGGCCGCCGCGGCCTCCTAGGCTTGGGCGATGGATTGGCGTGAGCGAGACGGAGTGCGCTGGCTCGAGGCGGCGCTGCCGCAGGCGACGGCGGCGTTCTCGACCCGGGTCGGCGGGACCAGCGTCGGCGACTTCGAATCGCTCAACCTCGGCCTCTACACCGACGACGAGGAGTCCGCCGTGCGCGCCAACCGCGCCCGGCTGACGGCGGCGCTCGACCGCGACCCCGAGCGGGTCCTGTTCGGGTTTCAGGTCCACGGCGGCGAGATCTCCCGTCGCGAGCGCGCGCCCTCGCCGAACCCGTTCACGGCGGACGCCCGCCCCGCAGAGGCCGACGGCCAGGTGACCTCGAGCGCGACGCTGACGCCGCTGGTCCAGGTCGCCGACTGTCTCCCGGTGGCACTCTCGGGCACCGACGGCGTGGCGATGCTCCATTGCGGCTGGCGCGGGCTCGCCGCCGGGATCGTCGAACGCGGAGTGGGGGAGGTGCGGGCGCTCGCCGCCGCGATCGGCCCGGGAATCGGCCCCTGTTGCTACGAGGTCGGCGACGAGGTCGTGGAGGCATTCGCCGGGTTCGGCGACGGGGTCGCCGAGGGCCGGATGCTCGATCTGGCCGAGGTCGCCCGCCGCCAGCTCGCCGCCGCCGGCGTGGGCGCGGTCGAGTCGAGCGGCCTGTGCACGAGCTGCGAGCCCGAGCTGTTTTTCTCCCATCGCCGCGACGCCGGCCACACCGGGCGCCAGGCCGGGCTGGTTTGGATCGATGGCTGAGCCGATCCGCGACATCGACGCGGCGACGGTGCGCCGCAACCTCGAGCGGGTGCGCGAGCGCTGCGGCCCCGAGGTCGAGATCCTGGCGGCGACCAAGTACGTCGACGCCGAGGAGATGGGAACGCTGGCCGAGGCCGGGGTGGAGCTGGTCGGCGAGAACCGCCTCCAGGACCTCGAGGCCAAGCGCGAGCTCCACGGTGAGCGCTTCACCTGGGACTTCATCGGCAACCTGCAGAGCCGCAAGCTGCGCCGCATCCTGCCGCTCGTGCGGCTGATCCACTCGGTCGCCACCGATTCCGTGCTCGAGCAGCTGGGCCGCCACGGGACGCCGGAGACCGAGGTCCTGATCGAGGTCAACGTCGGCGGCGAAGCCGACAAGGGCGGAGTCGAGCCGGAGCGGCTGGGCGAGTTCATCGCCCGCTGCCCGGTCCGCGTCGGCGGCCTGATGACGATGCCGCCGTTCACCACCGACCCCGACGCCTCACGGCCACACTTCGCCCGCCTCGCCGAGCTCGCGGGCGAGCACGGCCTGGCCCGGCTCTCGATGGGTACGAGCCAGGATTGGCAGGTCGCGGTCGACGAGGGAGCGACGATCATTCGCCTCGGTACCTCGCTCTATCGCTGAGCGAGGCCCGTCCGGGCGCTTCGTTGCTCCATAATCCGGGTAAAGGAATCCCGGTTTACGACGCGAAACCCGCAGCCGTATGGCACTTAGAGACACATGGCACCGCGCGCTCGTCTATTTCGGCCTCGCCGAGGACCCCGACTACCTCGAGCACGACGTCTACGAGCCGGATACGGCGCCCCACGGCCAGGTCTATGAGAGTGGCTCCGCGCCGCGATCGGCGACCGTGAGCCGGATCTCGGAGCGACGTCGCGGCCGCGACGAGATCGACGACATCTTCGCCGACGACGAGCCGCCCCGGCGGCGCGTCCTGCAGCCCGTCGGCGGCAACGGTGGTGCCGACGTCCAGGTCCATCTGGTCACCCCGGGCAGCTTCAACGACGCCCAGGAGGTCGCCGACCGGTTCAAGAACGCGATCCCGGTGATCCTCAACCTGCAGACCACCGACGGCGAGCTCGCCAAGCGCCTGATCGACTTCGCCTCCGGGCTCACCTACGCGCTCGACGGCGGCATGCAGAAGATCGCCGAGAAGACCTTCCTGCTCACCCCGCGCAACGTCGAGGTCTCCGCCGAGGAGAAGGCGCGGCTGATCGAAAAGGGCTTCTTCAACCAGTCGTAGTGCCTTCTCGCCTTCGGTCATTAGGCTGAAGGCATGAAGATTGGCTTCGCCGGGGCGGGAAATATCGCCACGGCGCTTGCGCGCGGATGGGCGGAGGCCGAGCACGGCCCCGAAGCGATGTTGTTCAGCGATGCGGGCTCCGGCCGTGCAGCGGAGCTGGCCGAGCGAACCGGCGGCGAGGCGGTCGATTCGCTGTCCGAGCTCGCCCTGCGCTCCGACGCGGTCATCCTCGCGGTCAAGCCCTCGGCGCTGGAGAGCGCCGCTGACCAGCTCGGCGGCGCCGGCGACGCGATCGCCTCGGTGCTCGCGGCGACGCCACTGGCGCGGCTGCGTGAGCTCTTTCCCGGCGTGCCGGTGGTGCGAACGATGCCGACGATCACGACCGAGGTCCAGCAAGGGGTGATCTGCCACGCGCCGCTGGAGCCGTCCGACGGCGAGACCGGGGCGCGGCTGCTGAACCTGTTCGGCGAGCTCAGCCACCTGGTCGAAGTTCCTGACGAGCTCATGGACACCGCCACCGCGGTGATGGGCTGCACGCCGGCCTACCTGGCGATCGCGGTCCAGAACATCGCCGAGGCGGGCGCCGCCGAGGGCCTTGACCCGGAGCTGGCCTACGAGCTCGTGCTCGAGTCCTACGCGGGCACGATCGAGCTGCTGCGCCGCTACGACCCGATCACGGTCCGCCAGACGGTCGCCTCCCGAGGTGGCGCCACCGAGGCCGGGCTGGAGGCGCTTGCGGACGCCGGCGCCGGCGACGCCTTCCAGGCAGCGGTCCGCGCTTCGCTCGAGCGGATGCGCCGTTGAGGCGCCCTCGGTGACGTTGGCGGCGCTCACCCGCGGCGACATCGCCAACTACGTCGAGGCGCTCGTCTTCGTCTACTTCGTCCTGATCATCGCCAACATCATCCTCAGCTGGGTGCAGCAGTTTCGGCCGATCCCCTACAACCTCACCCTGCGCGCCGTGCTCAGCTTCATCGAGGACACGACGAACCCGTATCTGAACCTGTTCCGCGCCTGGGTGCCGCGGATCGGCCCGCTCGACATCAGCCCGATCATCGCCACGATCCTGCTCTTCGTCGTCGGCGGCATCGTCGCCGGCCTGATCCGAGGGTGAGCTCGCCACGCGGCCGCGCCTGGCTCGGGATGCTCGCCGTCTGCGGGTTGGTGATTGTCCTCGACCAAGGCGTCAAGGCGGCGATCGTGGCGACGATGGAGCCGGGCGAGCGCACCGACCTGGCGCTCGGCTTCGAGCTCGCCAGGGTGATGAACAGCGGCATCGCCTTCGGCCTCTTCAGCGACGGCAGCGATGCCCTCGTGCTGCTGTTCACGTCCGCCGCCCTGGCGCTGATCGTCGGCTGGTTTGCCTTCGACACCACGCGGCCCTGGCTGTGGCTCGGGGTCGGGCTGCTGAGCGGCGGGGCGCTCGGCAACCTCGCCGACCGGATTCGCGAGGGCGCCGTCACAGACTTCCTCGACCCGCCGCTGTGGCCGGCGTTCAACCTCGCCGACGTCGCGATCACGCTCGGCGTGGTCGTGATCGCGCTCGCCGCGCTGGCAACGCCGTCGGCGGAGCCGGCGAGTGAACCGTGAGCGCGCAGCCGCGGCTCGTGCACGTCGACGAGCGCCTGGCGGTGATCGACAAACCGGCCGGGCTGGTCGTCCACCCGGCGCCGGGCCACCACGGCGACACCCTGGTTGACGCGCTCGGCGACCTGCTCGGCGGCGGCGAGGCCGGGCGCAGCGGGATCGTCCACCGCCTCGACAAGGACACCTCCGGGCTGATGCTCGTCGCTCGCGACGACGAGGCCCACCGGCGACTCTCGGCGCTGATCAAGCGACACGAGGTGGCGCGCACCTATCGCGCCCTGATCGAGGGTCGCCCGCGCTCGCGCTCGGGCACGATCGACGCACCGCTTGGCCGCGACCACCGCGCGCCCGAGAAGCGGGCGGTGCGCGGCCGCGGCGCGCGGGCGGCGCGCACGCACTTCACCGTGCTCGAGACGCTGCCCGCCGACAGCCTGGTCGAGGCGCGCCTGGAGACCGGGCGCACGCACCAGATCCGCGCCCACTTCGCCGCCATCGGCCATCCGGTCGCCGGCGACCCGCGCTACGGGCACGCCGGCCGCCACGGGCTCGAGCGCCAGTTCCTGCACTCGGCCCGGCTCGGACTCGAGCATCCGTTCAGCGGCGAGGGGTTGGAATTCGAGTCGGCGCTGCCGCAGGACCTGGCCGAGGCGCTCGAGCGGGCGCGGGCCGGCTCCGTCTGAACGCGGCCAAACGATCAATCCTCCGCTTGCCCCTCAACGACATACGCTGAAGCAGTGCCGATCGATGCCCGCGAAGAGCGTCGGCGAAACGTAACGGCGCTCGCGATCGCGGGGGTGGTGCTGGCGTTGGCTGGAGCTGCCGCATATCGACCGGCCACGATTCTCGGCGTCTACGGGGATGCGCTTGCCCGATCCCTTGGAGTGGGTGCGTTCGCAGGGCCGTCCAACTGCGAGGAGATGGGCGAGGGACGCTGGCGGTGTCAGCTGTTTCAAGGAAGCGCCGGCTTGACGGTCGAGGTCGAAACGCGGGCATTCGGCTGTTGGGATCTGATCGGGCGGGAAGTGACGGGGGAAGGCGGGTTGCGGGTGGAGAGGTCTGGATGCATCAACGCCTTCGACCTGTTCGGCCCCTTCTGACCCGGCGCTCGCGAGCGGGCTAGCCTGGCCACGATGGGAGCCGACGACGGCCTGCCGCAGCTCTCCTTCGCCTCTGCGGCGGAGTGGGAGACCTGGATGGAGGCCAACCACGATTCGGCGCAGGGCGTCTGGCTGAAGGTCGCCAAGAAGGGCAGCGGGATCGCCAGCGTGACAATCGCGGAGGCGCTCGACGTCTGTCTTTGCTTCGGCTGGATCGACGGCCGCCGCGAGGCCCTCGACGACGCCTACTTCCTGCAGCGCTACACACCGCGGCGCCGGCGCAGCAACTGGTCGCGGATCAACGTCGGCAAGGTGGGCGAGCTGACGGCCGCGGGACGGATGCGCCCGGCTGGGCTCGCCGAGGTCGAGCGGGCGAAGGCCGACGGGCGCTGGGACGCCGGTTAGGCGCGCCCGGGGCGTTGATCCCTACACTCCACGCCGTCCAGTAACCGAACCCCAGGCACGAACAAGGGGCCCTGCCCGGCACGCACGACATAGCCGGGTCCCCGGAAGCGGCCAGGGAGCCATCCGAATCACCCAAAGGGAGCATCGATGTCCGAATCAGGACTCAAGTCCGAGCCCGGGCTAAAGGACCTGCTGCAGGCGGGCCTTCATTTCGGCCACCAGACCAGGCGGTGGAACCCGCGCATGCGCCGTTACATCCACGGCGAGACCGACGGGATTCACATCATCGACCTGCTGCAGACCGAGCAGCTGCTGAACAAGGCGCGCGACTTCGCCGTCGAGGTCGCCGGCAAGGGCGGCACCGTGCTCTTCGTCGGCACCAAGAAGCAGGCCCGCGACTCGGTCAAGAACTGGGCCGACGCCAGCGGCATGCCCTACGTCAACCAGCGCTGGCTCGGCGGCCTGCTGACCAACTTCCAGACGATGTCGGCCCGGATCGACCGCCTGCACGAGCTCAACGGGCTCAAGGAGGACGGCCGCCTCGAGCTGCTGCCGACCAAGGAGCGGATGTCGATGGAGGCCGAGCTGACGAAGCTCGAGTACAACCTCGGCGGTGTCCGCGACATGAAGCGTTTGCCGCAGGCGGCGCTGATCATCGATCTGAAGACCGAGGCGATCGCGGTCGCCGAGGCGACCCGGCTCAACATCCCGATCCTCGGCCTGGTCGACTCGAACGTCGACCCGATGGGGATCGCCTATCCAATCCCGGGCAACGACGACTCGATGCGCTCCTGCGAGATGGTCGTCGGCACGATCGGTTCCGCGGTCCAGAACGCCGCCACGACCTACCGCGCGGCCGAGGCCAAGAAGCGGGCCGAGGAGGAGGAGCGGCGCCGGGTCGAGGACGAGGCCAAGCGCAAGCGCGAGGAAGAGGAGCGCGCCCGCAAGGAGGCCGAGGAGGCCGCGGCCAAGGCCGCCGAGGCGGCGAAGGCGGCGCAGGCCGCCGAGCAGCCCGCTCAGCAGGCCGCGCAGCCGCCCCAGCAGCCGCCCGCACAGCAGCCCCCGGCCGGGGGCCAGGCGGAGGGCTCCTGATGGCCGTCGGAGCCCAGGAGGTGAAGGCCCTTCGCGACCGCACCGGCGCCGCGATGATGGATTGCAAGTCCGCGCTCGAGGAGGCCGAAGGCGACCTCGACAAGGCGGTCGAGCTGCTGCGGGTCAAGGGCCAGGCGTCGGCCGAGAAGCGGGCCGGCAAGGCGACCAGCGAGGGCACGGTCTCCTCCTACATCCACGCCGGCGGCAGCCCCGGGGTGCTGGTCGAGGTCCAGTGCGAGACCGACTTCGTCGCCCGCACCGACAACTTCCAGGAGTTCGCGCGCGAGGTCGCGATCCACATCGCCGCCGCCGCGCCGCTCTACGTCTCCGCCGATCAGATCCCCGAGGCCGAGCTCGAGGCCGAGCGCCGTGTGTTCGAGGAGAAGGCCAAGCAGGAGGGCAAGCCCGACAACGTGGTCGAGAAGATCGTCGAAGGCCAGCTGAAGAAGTGGACGTCGGCCGTCGTCCTGCTCGAGCAGGAGCACGTGCGCACCGACCGCTACGAGGGCAAGACGATCGAGCAGCTACGCGCCGACCTCGCCGCCAACACGGGCGAGAACATCCGCATCGCGCGCTTCGCGCGGTTCGCGGTCGGCGAGGAGTAGGCGCCAGTCTCGATGCGCCGCTCGGGATAGGGTTGCCGCCGATGGCTGACCCCGTCTTCAACCGCATCCTGCTGAAGATCTCCGGCGAGGCCCTGATGGGCTCGCTCGAGTACGGCACCGACCCGGTCCGCATCGAGCAGATCTCGGAGCAGATCCACGACGTCAGCGAGCGCGGGATCGAGACCGCGGTCGTCGTCGGTGCCGGCAACATCTACCGCGGCCTCCAGGGCGCCGCCGCGGGCATGGACCGGGCGACCGCCGACTACATGGGCATGCTGGCGACGGTGCTCAACGCGCTCACGCTCCAGGATGCGCTCGAGCGCCGCGGCACCTACACCAGGGTGATGTCGGCGATCGCGGTCACCGAGGTCGCCGAGCCCTACATCCGCCGCCGGGCGATGCGCCACCTGGAGAAGGGCCGCGTGGTGATCTTCGCCGCCGGCACCGGCAACCCGTTCTTCACCACCGATACCGCCGCGGCCCTGCGGGCGCTCGAGATCCACGCCGAGGCGATCCTGATGGCCAAGCACGGGGTCGAGGGCGTCTACGACGCCGATCCGTCGACCGTTCCCGATGCGAACTTCCTGCCCGAGATCACGCACATGGAGGCGATCGAGCGGGGCTTGAAGGTGATGGACTCGACCGCGCTCTCGCTGTGCATGGACAACGGCCTGCCGATTCACGTCTTCAACATGGCCGACCCGCACAACATAGATAGGATCGTCAGCGGCGAGCGCGTGGGCACGATCGTGCGCACCGGGTCCTGAGAGAGGAGAGGGCGAGCGTTGTCCGAGATCACCGATGAGTTCGTCTCCGACGCCGGCGAGCGGATGTCGAAGTCGGTGGAATCGTGCCGGCATGAGCTCGCCACCGTGCGCACCGGCCGTGCCTCACCGCACCTGCTCGACCGCCTGCTGATCGACTACTACGGGGCCGAGACGCCGGTCAAGCAGCTGGCGCAGGTGTCGGCGACCGACGCCCGCCTGCTGACGCTGACGCCGTTCGACAAGAGCTCGATCTCGATGATCGAAAAGGCGATCATGGAGTCCGACCTCGGGCTGACGCCGTCCAACGACGGCAACGTGATCAGGCTGCAGATCCCCGAGCTCAACGAGGAGCGCCGCCGCGAGATGGTTAAGGTCGTCCACAACGTCGGCGAGGAGGGCAAGATCGCCGTCCGCAACATCCGCCGCGACGTCATGCACGACCTGCGCGAGATGAAGAAGGAGGGCGAGGTCGGCGAGGACGACGAGCGCCGCGCCGAGGCCGAGCTGCAGAAGCGCACGGACGCGGCGACGGCCGAGATCGATGGCCTGCTGAAGGCCAAGGAAGAAGAGATCCTCGAGGTTTGACGGCTAGATACGTCGCGATCATCACCGACGGCAACGGCAGATGGGCGGCGGAGCGGGGACTGCCGGCGGTCGACGGTCATCAGGCCGGCGCCGACCGCGTCAAGGAGCGCCTCCGTGACGCGGCGGAGTTCGGGATCGAGGAGCTGACCGTGTTCTCGTTTTCGACCGAGAACTGGCAGCGCCCGGCCGAGGAGGTCGAGGGCCTGATGGCGATGTTCGCCGAGCGCATCGACCGCGAGACTCCCGAGCTCGATCTCGAGGGCGTGCGGATGCGGTTCATCGGCCGCCGCGACGGCGTCCCCGCGGAGCTGGTCGAGCGCATGCAATGGGCGGAGACGACGACCGCCGGGAACGATCGGATCACGCTCTTCGTCGCCTTCAACTACGGCGGCAGGGCGGAGATCATCGACGCGGCGCGAACCTTTGAGGGGAACTCCGAGGACGAGTTTCGCGGCCACCTCTACGCACCCGAGATGCACGACCCAGACCTCCTCATCCGCACCAGCGGCGAACAGCGGGTCTCCAACTTCCTGCTCTGGCAGTGCGCCTACTCGGAGCTCGTGTTCTCCGACGCGCTATGGCCCGACTTCGACCGCGCCGCCTTCGAGGCCGCGCTGGCCGAGTACGAGACCCGCGGCCGGCGGTTCGGGGGCCGCTGATGGAGGGATCGCGCCCGTTCGACTCCGAGCTCGACTTCGATCACGCGCGGCGAAACCGCCCGGCGGATCCGCCCCCGCTGCCGGCGAAGCGCTCGCGCCGGCGCCGGCGCCGCGGCTCGGGTGGCGACGACGGCAAGCCGCCGCGGATCTCCGAGACGCTGGCCCGGATCGCCTGGGCATTGCCCTGGATCGCGATCGTGGTCACGATCGCGATCGTCGGCGGCGAGTTGTTCGCCGTGGCGATGATCGGCTTTGCCTGCGTCGGCATCCACGAGTTCTTCCGCATGACCGCCGACGCGCGGCCGTTCATGCTGGTCGCCTTCGCCGCCGCGGCGGGGCTCGTCGCCGCGGCCTTCTACGGCAGTCAGTTCCAG
The DNA here is from genome assembly GCA_963767475.1 of uncultured Solirubrobacterales bacterium. Taxonomy (GTDB): domain Bacteria; phylum Actinomycetota; class Thermoleophilia; order Solirubrobacterales; family 70-9; genus WHSW01. The sequence continues at coordinate 296,363 of CAVYEI010000006.1, read as the reverse complement.
ATGATGATCGCCCTGGCCGCGAGCGTGCCGCTGATCTTCGCTGCCGCGGTGGCGCGCCCGGACCGCGACGGGGTGACGATCTCGATCGCCGTGACCGCGTTCGCGATCGTCTGGGTCGGGATCCCGTTCGCGCACGCGGTGCTGCTGCGCGAGCTGCCAGATCACGGCGCCGCGCTGCTCGTCGACGTGCTCGTCGCCACCTTCGTCGCCGACACCGCCGCCTACGCCGGCGGGCGGCTGTTCGGCCGCCACCGCCTGGCGCCCGCGTTGTCGCCGAACAAGACCCTCGAGGGACTGGCGTTCGGGGTCGTCGGTGGCACGGCCGGCTTCTGGTTCGCCGGCCTCTACCAGGACTGGCTGCCCGGACTCGACGCGCTCGTGATGGGGGCTTGCGTCGCCATCCTGGCGCCGGTCGGCGACCTGTTCGAGTCGATGATCAAGCGCGACCTGCAGATCAAGGACTCGGGCACGATCTTCGGCCCCCACGGCGGCCTCCTCGACCGCCTCGACGCGGTCATGTTCACGATCGTCGCGGGGTATTACCTGGCGGTCGCGTTCGTTTACTAGCCGCGCTCTAGCCGCTGATCGCGGCGCGTACGAACTCGAGGTCGTCGCGCAAGCCGTCCAGCGGCTCCGGCGTCTCGACCACGACCGCCGCGCCCGCTTCGGCCCCGGCACGGATCATGCCGCGCAGGGCGTCGCCGTCCACCTGGCCCTCGCCGAGGCGCTCGTGGCGGTCGGCGCCGGTGCCCGCGGGGTCGCGGGAGTCGTTGGCGTGCAGGAGGTCGATGGCACCGGTGATCGCCAGCACGCGCTCGACCGCGTCGTCGAGCTCCTCGCCGGCGGCGTGGGCGTGGCAGGTGTCGAAGCAGAAGCCGAGCTCGACCCCGGTGGCGGCGTCGCCGATCGCCTCCCAGAGCTTCGCCAGTGCGTCGAAGCGGCGGGCGACGGCGTTCTCGCCGCCGGCCGTGTTCTCGACCAGCACCCGGGCGTCGGTCTCGAGCAGCTCGAGCGAGCGCAGCCAGCGACCCGGACCCTCGGCGAGGTCGTCCTCGGCGTGGCCACCGTGGACGATCACCGCGGCGGCACCGACCTCGGAGGCGGCGTCACAGGTCTGCTGGAGGATCTTGCGCGAGCCGTAGCGGACGTTCGGCTTCGGCGAGCAGACGTTGATCAGGTACGGCGCGTGCACGTAGACGTCGATCGGGCTGGCGCGGATCGCCTCGGCGTCGGGGTGGGGAGGGGGCTTTCGCCATGAGCCGGGGTCGGAGAGAAAGATCTGCACGCAGTCGGCGCCGAGCTCGGCAGCCGCCTCCAGTGGCTGCTCGCGGGCGACGTGGGCGCCGATCGGGACGTCGATATCTGCCATCGCGCGAGCATACGACGGAGCGGCGGTGTGCCTGCCGACCCCTAGGCTGGCGCCGCCAACTTAGGGGGGCGGGTTTGGGGGTCGCCCCGATGTGCACAGGCCGATTCGACGCGAGGGTGCGGTCATCAAGCACGACCGAAAGGAATCTCTCGTGAACCGAATCACCAAGTCAACCCTGCTTATCGGCCTCTTGTGCCTGGGCGCTGCCGCAATCCCGGGCGCCGCCGGCGCCGCGACGGCGCCGAAGACGGCCAAGTTCAAGGCCTCGCTGAAGGGCGAGCAGAACATCACCTGGTCCTATAACCGCGCCCCCGAAGGCTCCTGCTACGGCGGCGAGAACGCCGGCGGCTCGGTGCGGATGTTCTACGAGACGGCGAAGCCGACCACGGTCACCGCGTACGAGATCCGCAAGGACAACCCGATCTGGGACTCGACCCACCAGCGGGTGATGTTCAGCCCCGGGTTCCAGGCCTCGGCGACGGCGACGATGGAGGGCAGCCACAGCGCCGGTCCGCCGCCGTTTCCCGCCGACTGCGAGGAGAACGGCGGAGGCGTGATCCCGCAGCCGGTCGACTGCGCGACCGCGACTGCGCTGATCAACGTCTCGCTTGCATACGTCAACAAGGACCGCCTGCTGCTGCGCGGCGACGCGACCAGCTGGGACCCGGGCTTCGAGGAGCTGCGCAACATGTTCAGCAACTGCCCCTACTGGCAGGGCGGGCCCTACACCCACTCGACCGCCGAGGGCGACCTCGAGTCCGCGGACGTGAAGCTGAAGGAAAAGCAGCTGTTCGACGCCAAGGGGCGCAAGAAGATCGTCCTCCACGGCAGCAGCTCCGATTGCTGGCAGGAGGACGGGCTCGCGATCTGCGGTGACGAGACCGGCTCATTTCGGGGCCAGACCGTGACCGCCTGGACGCTGACCCTGAAGCGGGTCAAGTAGCCGCATAGGTAGCCAGGAATTGCCGGGGGCCGGGCCGATTACGGGCCCGGCCCCGGCTTTATCGGCGCCTGAGGACCACCGCTACCCTGCGTCGGTGGTCAAACGCGTCCTCATCCTCGGCTCGACCGGGTCGATCGGCGAGCAGGCGCTCGACGTGATCGGGCGCTCCGAGACGCTCGAGCTGGCCGGGCTCTCGGCGGCGACCAACTGGGAGCGCCTCTGCGCCCAGGCTCGCGAGAGCGGCGTCGCCGCGGTCGCGCTCACCGATCCCGCGGCCGCCGAGCGCGCCGCGAGCGAGCTCGACGGCGTACGGGTTCTGGCCGGCGACGAGGGCGTGCGCGAGCTGATCGCCACCAGCGAAGCCGATCTCGTCCTCAACGCGATCGTCGGCACCGCCGGACTTGGGCCGACGATCGTTGCCCTCAGCGAGGGCATCGACCTCGCCCTCGCGAACAAGGAGAGCCTGGTCGTCGGCGGCGAGCTGGTGACCGCGCTGGCGGAGGCGACGCAGGCGCGGATCCTGCCGGTCGACTCCGAGCACTCGGCGATCTTCCAGCTCCTGCGCGCCGAGGAGGGCCCGGGCACCGTCGATCGGCTGATCCTGACCGCGTCCGGAGGGCCGTTTCGCGGTCGCACCGACCTCAGCCAAGTGACGGTCGAGGAGGCGCTCGCCCATCCGACCTGGGAGATGGGCGGCCGGATCACGATCGACTCGGCGACCCTGCTCAACAAGGGCCTCGAGCTGATCGAGGCCCACCACTTGTTCGGCCTGCCGTACGAGCGCATCGACGTCGTCGTCCACCCGCAGTCGATCGTCCACTCGCTGATCGAGCTCAACGACGGCGCCCAGCTCGCCCACCTGGGGCTGCCCGACATGCGGGTGCCGATCTCCTACGCCCTGCACTTCCCCGAGCGCGCCGACGTCACCGTGCCTCGACTCGACCTGGCCACCGTCGGACAGCTCGAATTCGAGCAACCCGACCTCGAGACCTTCCCCTGCCTGCGTCTGGCGCGCGAGGCCGGAGAGGCGGGAGGGACGGCTCCGTGCGCGCTCAACGCCGCCGACGAGGTCGCCGTCGCCGCCTTCCTCGAGGGCCGGATCCCGTTCACGGCGATCGCCGAGGTGATCGCCAGCGTCCTCGAGCGCACCGAGCCCGCTCCGATCGGCCATTTCGAGCAGTTGTTCGAGTGCGACGCCCGCGCCCGCCAGCTCGCCGAGCAGCTCGTGGGCCAAGGGGCAGCTGCCGCGTGAGCTGGCTCCTCGCCTTCCTCGGCTTCTCGTTTCTGATCATCGCCCACGAGGCCGGCCACATGGTCGCCGCGAAGGCGGTCGGGATGCGGGTCGAGCGCTTCTTCTTGTTCTTCCCGCCGAAGCTGTGGAGCATCAAGCGCGGCGAGACCGAGTACGGCATCGGGGCGATCCCGCTCGGCGGCTTCGTGAAGATCACCGGCATGAACCCCGACGAGGAGCTCGACGAGGACATCGCCGCGCGCGGCTACTACCACCAGCCGGTGTGGAAGCGGATCGTCGTCATCGGCGCCGGGCCGTTCGTCAACTTCGTGATCGCGTTCGTGATCCTGTTCGGGCTCGGGTTCACGCTCGAGAAGGCGACCGCGGTCGCGGTCGACAACGTCGAGGACGGCACGCCTGCGCAGACGCACCTCGAGTCAGGCGACCGGGTGCTGTCGATCAACGGCATCGACAGCGGCGCCGGCAGCCCCGCCGAGCAGTCCGAGCGCCTCGTCGCGGCGCTCGACGGGGCCCAGTGCGCCGGCGGGGAGGAGGTCGATGGCTGCCGCGCGACCGAGGCGGTGCCGATCGTCGTCCGCCGCGACGGCGAGACGATGACGATCAATCTGCGCCCCTTCTACGACGCCGAGGCGGAGCGCTTCCGCTTCGGCTTCAGCTTTGTCGGCGCCGGGCTCGTACCCGCCGACCGCACGATCTCGAGCTCCGCCGACTTCGCCGTCGACCGGATGTGGGAGGTGACCTCGTCCACGGTCGGGATCGTCGGGCGGATCTTCGATGCCGAGCAGCGCAAGGAGATCTCGGGGATCGTCGGCAGCTACGAGGTCACCCGCCAGTCGATCGAGTTCGACACTCGCCAGGCACTGTTCGTGCTCGCCCTGATCAGCCTTTCGCTGGCGGTGATCAACCTGTTTCCGTTCCTGCCCCTCGACGGCGGTCACATCTTCTGGAGCCTGGTCGAGAAGGTCCGCGGCAAGCCGGTGGCCTTCCGGGTGATGGAGCGCGCCTCGGTGGTCGGCTTCGTCCTCGTCTTGATGTTGTTCGTGATCGGGCTCAGCAACGACATCGACCGATTGACCGGCGAGGGCTTCGGCGTGCGGTGAAACCGGCGCTCAAGCGGTAGTTTTACGGCCGACGCTGCGAACTTCTTGAGGAGGAGCGATGGAGGCGACGACCGCTGAGCGCCATGCGAGCGGAGGACCGGGCCGGGGGCTTTACGCCCAGAATCTCGCTCTGGCGTTCCAGGCGACGGTTGAGCGGCTCCCCGACGACCCGGCGATCGTCACCGTGGAGGGCGATCAGGAGCAGGTGATCACTTGGGGTGAGTACGGTGCCCAGGTGCGCCGGATCGCAGGCGGCCTGGCCAAGCTCGGCGTCGGCCACGGCGACACGGTCGCGCTGCTGATGAACAACCGCCCGGAGTTCTTCGCCGTCGACATGGCGGCGGTCTCGTTGGGAGCGGTGCCGTTCTCGATCTACCAGACTTCGTCGCCGGAACAGATCGAGTACGTCTGCTCGGACGCAGGCGCCAAGGTGGCCGTTGTCGAGAAGATGTTCCTGCCGTTGTTCAACGAGGCGCGCAAGGAACTGCCTGCGATCGAGACGCTGGTCGTGATCGACGGCGAGGGTGGCGATCACACGCTCGCCGAGCTCGAACAGATGGACCCCGGCTTCGACGTCTCCGCGTCGGTCGCAGCCGTCGATTCCGACGAGCTGCTCACCCTGATCTACACCTCGGGCACGACCGGGCCGCCGAAGGGCGTGCAGCTCTCGCACCGCAACCTGATGTGTCTGGTGGCGTCGGTGAACGGGATCGTCGAGTTCCCTGACCGCGGCGGCAAGGTGATCTCGTGGTTGCCGAGCGCGCACATCGCTGATCGCGGCGCCAACTACTACCTGCCGGTGATCCTCGGAGCGACGATCTACGTTCTCTCCGACCCGCGCCAGGTGATCGACTTCCTCCCCAAGGTCCGGCCGACGTTCTTCTTCGCCGTGCCACGGATCTGGGAGAAGCTGAAGGCCGGGCTGGAGGCGAAGATGGCCGCGATCCCGGGCGAGCAGGGCGAGCAGGCCCGTCAAGGGATCGAGGCGTCGCTGCAGAAGGTCAGGCTCGAGCAGGCCGGCGAGCCGGTGCCCGAGGCGATCGCGGCGGGGGCCGCCGCGGCGGACGCGGCGATGTTCGCGCCGATGCGAAACGCGCTCGGGCTCGACGAGGCGCTGTCGGTGAACGTCGGGGCGGCGCCGACTCCGCTCGAGGTACTCGAGTTCTTCCACGCGATCGGGATCAAGATCGGCGAGCTATGGGGCATGTCGGAGACCTGCGGCGTCGTCACGATCAACCCGCCGGACAAGGTCAAGCTCGGCACCGTCGGACCGCCCGGCCCGGGGTGGGAGATCCAGTTGGCCGAGGATGGCGAGGTCATGGTGCGCGGCGACGCGAACATGGTCGGCTACCGAAACCAGCCCGAGAAGACCGAGGAGACGATCGACGAAGAGGGCTGGCTGTCGACAGGCGACATCGGCGAGCTCGATTCCGATGGCTATCTGAAGATCGTCGACCGAAAGAAGGAGCTGATCATCAACGCGGCCGGCAAGAACATGTCGCCCGCCAACATCGAGGCGAAGCTGAAGGCCGGTAGCCCGCTGATCGGCCAGGCGGTGGCGATCGGCGACGCCCGGCCCTACAACGTCGCCCTGATCGTCCTCGACCCCGACTTCGCCCCCGCATGGGCGAAGAAGAACGGCAAGGAGGGCACCGCGCCCGAGGAGCTCGCCCGCGACGAGGACCTGATCGCGGCCGTCCAAGCCGGCGTCGACCAGGCGAACGAGAAAATGGCGCGGGTCGAGCAGATCAAGAAGTTCAAGGTGCTGCCGACCGAGTGGGCACCGGGCGGCGACGAGCTGACGCCGACGATGAAGCTGAAGCGAAAGCCGATCTCGCAGAAGTACGGCGACGAGATCGAGGCGCTTTACGCGGGTTGAGCGACGAGCAGGCGATCGACGCCTTCATCGAGGCGTTCAACGCCCGTGATGTAGATCGTGCCTTGGCGTTCGGTGACACGGATTTCGTGATCTCGACCGCGGACGAGTGGCCGGGGGGCGGCACCTATGAAGGGCCCGAGCGGGTGCGTGCCTTCCTCGAGGAGTTTCTCGAGCCCTGGCAGGAGATCCGCTACGAGTACGAGCATCGTGAGCAGGTCGGCGCCAGGTTCGTCGAGCGTGGCCGCTGGGTCGGTCGAGGCAGGGCGAGCGGCGCGCCCAGCGCGGTCGACTTCTACACCTGCTGGTCGGTGAACGATGGTCTGATCACTCGGATGGACGTCTTCGCCCGGCGCCTCGAGGCACTCGAGTGCGCGCGCGGGCTCGGCGGGTGACGCAGCGGCGGGCCGCGTCTGAACGGATTGCTCAGGCGACCGAGAACCACATCTGGGCGCGCTCGAACCGCTTCAGCCCACCGGTCCCGATCGCCAGGGCCGGCGTCAGGCAGCCGGCGCGCTCCGGGGTCTCACCGTCGGTGGCGAGCATCAATCCCGCCTCGCCGAGCATCCGCGCGGTCGCCAGGTAGCCGGGATGGCCATTGGCCTCCACCTCGACGGTGAGCTGATGCGCGCCGGTCGTGCGCGCGTCGACGTCGAAACGCCATCGCCAGGGCTCGAGGCGATCGGCCGCCGGCCCGAAGCCGGCGGAGGGCAGCGCCGAGCGCAGAGTCCCGGCGACGCGGTCGCGGACCGCCGGACGAGCACGCGAGAGCGCCCGGAACCCCGCCTGGGTCCCGGCGAGCGCGCCGGCGGCGCCGAGGCGGAAGGGCAGGGTCAGCGGCGAGCCGCCGAGCGCCACCCCCTCGCGGTAGCGGAACGGCTGCAGCGTCACCCCGCGCTCGGCGGCCGCAAGCGCCGCCGTGCGCTGGATCACGGCCGGGTTGATGAACGCCGCCGGGGCCATCGGGCCGACGACGGCGCCGCGCGAGCCGCGGCGGGGCGTGAGCACGATCGGGCTGCGGGCGCGGATCGCGTCCGCGAGCCGGGGATCGGCGATCAGCGCGGCGGGATCCGATAGCGCCTCGGGGTCGCGGTGGCCGACCATCTCGGCCATGCTCTGGAAGGTGCCGCCGGAGATCATGTCGGACGGCCGCGGCAGGCCCGGCGGGGTGCCGGTGATCGCAACCGAGACGTCGACCTCGGCGAGCTCCTCGCCCCAGCGCTCGCGGGCGATCTCGGCCGCCCAGAGCACGGCCAGGTCGGGGGGCAGCGCCTCGAAGCCGCAGACCTGGACGATCTTCACCCCCGCCTCGGCTGCGGCGACGTCGAACTCCTCGACGATCTCCCGCACGAACGGGATCTCGCCGGTGAGATCGGCGTAGTGGGCGCCGCCGGCGACGCAGGCGGCGATCACGGGCCGCGCGCGGGGCGTATAGGGCCCGACCAGGTTCAGCACCACCTTCGTCCGCGCCGCCATCGCCGCCAACGAGTCCGGGTCGCCGAGCTCGGCCGCGATCGTCTCCGTCGGCGTTGCACCGACCTCCGCCAGGGTGCGCTCGAGCTTCGCCGGGTCGCGCCCGGCGGCCGCCCAGCGCGCCTCGGTACCGCTCAGGTACGCGGCCACCCGGCGCCCGGTAACGCCGGTCGCCCCGAAGACGACGACGTCGAACTCGGTCAGTCGAGCACCTTCCACTTCGCCTTCGCCGGCGTCGCGTCGACATTGCCGCCGGCGTCGACCGCGCGGACCTGGAACTTGTGCTTGCCGGAGTCGAGCTTCGTGTACTTGGTCGGCGAGGCGCAAGGCTTGAACTTTCCCTTGTCCAGCTTGCACTGGAAGTCGGAGCCCTGCTCGGAGGCCTCGAACTTGAACTTCGCCGTTGTCTTCTCGGTCTTCGGCTTCGGCGCCTTCGTGATCGTCGTCTCGAGAGAACCTCCCGTGCACGCCTTCTCGGTCGGCGTCACCGAGTTGTTGCGGGGCGAGGGCGCCCCGAGGGCGAAGTCGGCGGAGCTGGTGTTGGTGTCGTCGCCGGGCTCGAGCAAGGTCGCGCAGCCGGGCGCGATCGAGCGCGCCAGCGCCGAGCCGTCGGTGATCGCCGGGGCGGGCGGGCCCGGCGACGACGGCAGCGCCCCAGCGCCGCTGAAGTTGCCCCAGGAGACGCAGTCGATCGTGTCGAAGCAGGCGGCGCCTCCGGGACCGTAGGTCTGGACCGCGTCGGAGAGCTGGTCATAGGTGAAGTCCGGCGTGCCCGCGGTCCCGGTGTCGCCAATCAGGATCGTGCGCTGGCTGTCGCCGTTGGGGACGTTCGAGGGCAGCGCGAAGGTCGCCAGGACGTCGCCGGTAGCGGTGTAGAAGGTGACCGCGTGGCCGTTGACGAAATTCTGGCCCGACGCGTACATCTGCAGCTCGATGTAGGCGGTATCCGGCCCGGCCGGGTTGGTCGCGACCTCGCCCACGCTCATCAGGTGATAGCTCGCCTGCGCGGGCACCACCAGTCCCAGGGCCAGCGCCGCTGTTGCGAGCAGGGCTGCGAGTCCCGTTCTCACGGCGTCCACCCTAGCCAACTCGCTCAGTCGAGAACCTTCCACGTCGCCTTCGCCGGCGTGGCGTCGACGTTGCCGGCAGCGTCGACCGCGAAGACCCTGAACTTGTGCTTGCGCGGACCGAGCTTCTTGTACCTGGCCGGCGAGCTGCAGGGCGTGTAGCTCTGCCGGTCGAGCTTGCACTCGAACCCCGAGCCCGGCTCGTCAGACTCGAACCTGAACGTCGCCTTCTCCTTCGTCGTCTTCGCCTTCGGGTGCTTGGTTATCGTCGTCTGCGGGGCGCTGCTGTCGCACTCGACAGTCGTCAGCGGATCGGCGTTGGCCTCCGGGCTCTCGGCGTCGGTGAGATCGAAGTCGGCGAGGCTGTCGTCGGTGTCGTCGAGGGGCTCGAGGAAGGTCGGACAGCCGGCGGAGATGTCTCGGGTGAGCGAGCTTGCCGTCGTCCCGGATGCCGGGATGCCGCCCGGAGCGACGTTGGCGCCTACGGGCGCCGGGAGCGCCGCCGGGTTCGAGAAGTTGCCCCAGGCGACGCAGTCGGCCGGGACCGCGTCGGCGAAGCAGACGGCGCCGCCTGTCGGGTTGACCAGCGTGCCGATGTTGGCCGGGAAGTCCGCGTTGGTGACGTCGATGTCGCCAAGCAACACCGTGCGGTTGTTCTCCCCGTTGGGCACCATGCTGGTCATCGGCGTCGTGTTCACGACCACGCCCGCGGAGTCGTAGATCGTGATCGAATGCCCGCCGACCTGATTTTGCCCGGACGAGACCATGCGCAGCTCGATGAACGCCTTGTCGAAGGCCGCCGGGGTGCCCGGGAACACCTCGCTGATCTTGATCAGGTGAAACGCGGCGCCACCGCTCGCCGGCAAAACGGCCAGCGCGCCGAGTGCGATCACCGCCACTGCCGCCGCTCTGCGCATGAGCTCAGCGCTCAACGCGCTTGAACTTCGCCTTCGCGGGTGTGGGGTCTTCGTTGCCCGCCTGGTCGATCGCGAACACCCGGAACTCGTGCTTAGCGACGTCGACCTCCTTCTTGAACGGGGAGTCGCAGGGCTTGAACTTGCGCTTGTCGAGCTTGCACATGAACCCGGATCCGGCCTCGCTCGACGTGAACCCGACCCTCGCCTTGGCCTTCTGGGATTCGCGCTTGGGCGCCTTTGTGATCGTCGTTTCCGGCGGGTTCGTATCGGCGCTGCCGCCGTCACCGGGTGTGCACTCGGTCTCGGTCGGCGCGACGGCGTTGGCGCGCGGCGTCGGGCCCGCGAGGCTGAAGTCGGTCGCCGAGCCGCCGCTGTCGTCAGCGGCCTCGAGCAGGGTGGCGCAGCCGGGAGCGATCGTCCGGTTCAGCGACTGGTCGTCGCGGATTCCGGCCGCGGCTGGCGGCGCGCCCGCATCGATCATCGAGCTGCCAGCGTGACGATGAGTGCGAGCCCCCGTCGCATCATCGGTCAGGGTAGACGCCCGCTGTCACAATGTCTACGCAAATGGCTTCCAAGCGCCAGATCTTCGTCGGCGGGGTGCCGATCGGCGGCGGGGCACCGGTCGTCGTGCAGACGATGACCAAGACCGAGACCGCCAACCTCGAGGCGACGATGGAGCAGATCGAGAAGGTCGCCGACGCGGGCGCCGACGTCGTCCGCGTCGCCGTGCCGCGCGACGAGGACGTGGTGGCGCTGAAGACGATCGTCAAGCGCTCGCCGATCCCGGTGATCGCCGACATCCACTTCAACCACACCCTGGCGCTGAAGGCGATCGACGCGGGCGCCCACTGCATCCGGCTCAACCCGGGCAACATCGGCGGTCGCGAGAAGGTCGCCGAGGTCGCGGTGCGGGCCACGGAGGCGGGGGTGCCGATGCGGATCGGCGTCAACTCCGGCTCCCTGCCCAAGCACCTGCACGAGCTCGAGCGCGAGAACCCGGTCGAGGCGCTGGTGACCGCGGCGGCCGAGTTCGTGGCGATGATGGAATCGCTCGACTTCGAGGACTTCAAGGTCTCGATCAAGTCGACCAACGTCCCCAACACGATCGCCGCCAACCGGCTGCTCGCCGAGCGCGTCCCCTATCCGATCCACCTCGGGATCACCGAGGCGGGGACGAAGTGGACCGGCTCGCTGAAGTCGGCGGTCGGCCTCGGGACATTGCTCGCGGACGGTGTCGGCGACACGATCAGGATCAGCCTCTCCACCTTCCACGCCGAGGAGGAGGTCAAGGTCGCCTGGGAGATCCTCAAGGCGCTGCAGCTGCGCGAGCGCGGGCCGGTGCTGATCGCCTGCCCCACGTGCGGGCGGCTGCAGTTCGACATGGACTCGGTCGTCGCCGAGATCGAGCGCCGACTGGAGGCCTACACCGAGCCGATCGAGGTCGCCGTGCTCGGCTGCGCCGTGAACGGGATCGGCGAGGCCTCGCACGCCGACTTCGGGATCACCGGGGCCAAGAACGAGGGCCTGATCTTCGCCCACGGCAAGCCTCTGAAGAAGGTCCCCCAGGACGACCTCGTCGACGCGCTCTTTCGCGAGATCGACAAGACGCTCGACCGCGGCGCGCTCGAGGTCGACGACACCAAGGCCGCCGAGGGCGCCGAGTGGCTGGCGCGGATCGAGGAGGAGAACGCCGGCGAGCTCACCCCCGAGCGGATCGCCAAGCTCGAAGCCGAGAAGGCCCGGGCCGAGGGCAACGACGTCACCGCGGAGCCGTTCCTGAAGCCGGTCAAGGGCAAGAAGGTGGAGCTCGACGAGGACGCCTCGCCGGTCGCCGGCCGGCGCTTCACCCGCGCCTAGTGGATCCGGTCCGCGGCGTCGACCACCTCGACCTCGTCGTCTCACCGATCTCGAGCGCAGCCTCAAGTCCTACAACGGGCTACTCGCGCCACTGGGGTTCACGCACAACAGCGAGATCGTGGGCGAGCGGGACGAGCGGGTCGTCTACATCGGCGGCTCCACCGCCCCTGAACGGCAATGGTGCCTCGAGCGTGGTCCACGAGTCGACCTCCGGGAGCCCGAACTCGTGCACCTTGGGGACCTCGCCCACCCTCCGGTAGCCGAAATGGCGCTCATACCAGGCGATCGTCTCGGGGCGGTCGGCATTCGTGACCACGCGCGTCGCGCCGGCCTCGCTCATCAGCTCCATGCGCAGCGTCTGCAGCTCGCGGCCGATCCCGTGCTCGCGCGCCCGCGGATCGACCGCGAGCAGCGTGGTCTTGCCGATCAGCTCGCCGTCGCGGTCGAGCAGCCGGTAGCCGGCCACGCCGAGGATCGTGCTCTCCGACACCGCGACGAACCAGTGGCCGACGTCGAAGTCGTCCATCTCCGCCGACGGCACCCGGTGCATGTTGGCCGTCTCGAGCACACGCAGCATCCCCTCCCGGTCGGCGGGCAGCCGTGCGGCGCGGATTCGGGGTTGCGGGGCCACCTGCACACAACCCTACGCCGGTAGGCTGGCCGCTTCGTGACCCGCCTCTCCACCTACTTCCTGCCGACCCTGCGCGAGGACCCCGCCGACGCGGAGTCGGTCTCGCATCGGCTGATGGTGCGCGCCGGGCTCGTGCGCCAGCTCGGCGCCGGCCTCTGGACCTGGCTGCCGGCCGGCTACCGGGTGATCAAGCGGGTCGAGGCGATCGTCCGCGAGGAGATCGACGCGATCGGCGGCCAGGAGATGCTGATGCCCGTGCTGCAGCCGGCCGAGCTGTGGCGAAAGTCCGGCCGCTATGAGATCGAGGAGCTGTTCAAGCTCAAGGACCGCAAGGACTCCGACCACGTGCTGGCGATGACCAACGAGGAGGCGCTCACCTACCACGTCGCCCGCGAGATCCGCTCCTACCGCGAGCTGCCGAAGATCCTCTACCACCTGCAGGTCAAGGAGCGCGACGAGCCGCGGCCGCGCGCCGGCGTCCTGCGCACGCGCGAGTTCACGATGAAGGACGCCTACTCGTTCGACCGCGACGCAGAGGGGCTCGCCCAGAGCTACGACCTTCACCGTCGCGCCTACGCGCGGATCTACGACCGCGCCGGGTTGCGCTGGTATGAGGTCGAGTCCGACGTCGGGATGATGGGCGGCACCGACGCGCACGAGTACATGGCTCCCTGCGCTGCCGGCGAGGACGAGGTCGCGCTGGCACCGGGCTATGCCGCCAACCTCGAGGTCGCCTCGGCGCAGGCGCAGGCGGTCGAGCTACCGCCGGCGCTCGACTCCCCGCGCGAGGTCCCGACCCCGGGCCTGACCACGGTCGACGAGGTCGCCGAGGCGCTCGGGGTCCCTGCAGGGGCGGCGCTGAAGGCGATGCCGGTGATCGTCGAGGGCCGGGGGCTGGTGCTGGCGCTGGTGCGCGGCGACCACCGACTGAACGAGACCAAGCTTCGCAACGCGCTCGGCGCCGGCTTTCGCCAGGCGACGGCGGAGGAGATCGAGGCCGAGCTCGGGCCGCCCGGCTTCATCGGCCCGGTCGGCGCCGAAATCGAGGTGATCAAGGACGCGGCGATCGACGGCAGCGGCTTCTTCGCCGGCGCCAACCGCCCCGACACGCACCTGATCGGGGTCGAGCCCGGGCGCGACTTCAGCTTCACCGAGCTCGACATCCGCGCGGTCGAGGCCGGCGACCTCTCGCCTGGCGGCGATCCGATCGAGATCGAGACCGCGATCGAGATCGGCAACATCTTCAAGCTCGGCACCCGCTACTCCGAGCCGCTCGGCGCCACCTACCTCGACCCGGACGGCAAGGAGCGGCCGATCCTGATGGGCAGCTACGGGATCGGCCCGGCGCGGATCGTCGCCGCGGCGATCGAGCAGAACGCCGACGACAAGGGAATCGTCTGGCCGCGCTCACAGGCTCCGTGGCAGGTTCACCTGGTCGCCCTGGGGAAGGCCGGGGAGGAGACCTTCGAGGCCGCTGAGAAGCTCTACGAGGAGCTCACGGAGGCGGGTCTGGAACCGCTCTTCGACGACCGGGCCGCGGGACCCGGGGAGAAGCTCACCGATGCCGAGCTGCTCGGCTGCCCGCTGCGGATTGTGGTCGGCAAGCGCACCCTGGCCGAGGGAGAGGTCGAGGCCCAGGAACGGCGCTCGGGCGCCGAGCATCGGCTCGCCGTCGCCGACGCGGCTCGGCGCGCCGGCGAGATCCTCGACACGCTGAGCTGAGGGCGAAGTGCCCTCGAAGCGGCGGCTGTTCGGGATCGATCGCTCCGGGCCGTTGCCGTCGCAGACGCGACGCGGGGCGCCGCTTCACCCGTGGACGATCCCGAACCTGGTCGGCTACGTGCGGCTGGCGGCGATCCCGGTCTTCGTCGTGCTCGCCTTCGACTCCGGCGACGGGCGGGCGACGGCGCCGGCGCTGCTCTACTTCGCGATCGCCGCCGGCGACTACCTCGACGGCTTTCTCGCCCGTGCCACCGGCCAGTACTCGCGCATGGGCGCCCTGCTCGACCCGGTCGTCGACCGCCTCACGGTGCTCGCCGGCGCCGCCGTCTGCTGGCACTTCGAGCTGCTTCCACGCTGGGCGCTGGCGGTGCTGGCGGCGCGCGAGCTGGTCACCCTTGCGCTCGCCCAGCTGGCACTGCGACGCGGGCTCGACATCGAGGTCAACTGGATCGGGCGGATCGGCGTCTTCCTCGTCTTCGGCGGGATCTTCTGGAGCATGGTCGTCGACTGGTGGATCATCCGTGCCGGCTTCGTCGTCGGCGTGGCGATGTCGGTGCTGGCGACCGTGATCTACGTGCGCACGGCGCTCGGACACCCGCACGCCGACGTGCAACCGTCAAGCTCAACTTGAAGTTTGTGGATCGGCCGTATAATCGCCCGCAGCCGGCGATCGCCGGATCACGCCGATCCCAGGACGAGATGAGCACTGACTACGAAGACACCTTCCCCGATATCGGATCGATGAGCGACCAGGAGCTCAAGGATCTGATCAGCCAGCTCACCGACGACGAGCGCGAGGTTTCCTATCGCCGCCGCGTCCTGCACGGAAAGATCGACATTCTGCGCGCGGAGCTGGTCAACCGGCTCAAGGTCAAGCGCGAGGAGGGCGACGCGGCGCTCACCGGCGCCGACGTGCAGCAGCTCACCGACATCCTGCTCGGCAAGGTGCCGCAAGTCGAAGAGGAAGAGTCCTAGGTGCCGGGAGCCGGGAGAGAGGCCTAGCCAATGGCGCTCCATTGCCCGGAGTGCGGCTTCGTCAACCCCGAGGGCGCCAACTACTGCCAGAAGTGCGGCGCCTACCTCGGTCGCCCGGAGGGCGCCGACGAGCCGACGACGATGACCTACAAGGTCGACGAGACCGGCGAGTACACGCCGATCGACATCGACGAGGAGGTCGACAAGTCGGGGGCGGCGCTGGTGATCCGCTCGGGCGGCGGGCGCGCCGGCGAGAGCTTCACCGTCGAGCAGGACCGGATCAGCATCGGCCGCACTCCGGACGCGGCGGTGTTCCTCGACGACGTCACCGTCTCGCGAAACCACGCGCTCCTGGTCCACCGCCAGGACGGCTACTACATCGACGATCTCGGCTCGCTCAACGGCACCTACGTCAACCGGCGCCGGATCGAGTCGCACCGCCTCGACGACGGTGACGAGATCCAAATCGGCAAATACAAGCTCAGCTACTTGGAGAAGTGAGGGAGTCAGGGATGGCCGTGATGGCGAGCAAAGGATCGGTCGGAAGCGAGCGATCGGGCGAGGGCCGCGGGCCGCGCGACGGCGGTGACTCGCGGCCGCGCAAGGCGCTGACGATCGGCGCCGTGGCGAAGATCCTGAGCCAGGAGTTCGACGACATCTCGATCTCCAAGATCCGCTACCTGGAGGACCAGAAGCTGCTCGCGCCGCGGCGTACGGCCGGCGGCTATCGCCTCTACAGCCAGGCCGACGTCGAGCGCCTGCGCGCGATCCTGCGTATGCAGCGCGACGAGTTCCTGCCCCTGCGGGTGATCCGCCAGGAGCTCGCCACCGGCGACTTCACCGGCCGGCGACCCAGCGGCGAGGGCCAGAAGCGCCGTGCCGCCTCGGTCGGCGAGGCGGTGACCACGTTCTCGCGCGAGGACCTGCTCGCCGAGGCCGGGGTGGGTGAGCAGTTCCTGCGCGAGCTGCAGGACTTCGGCATCGTCTCGACCAAGCGGCGCGACGGGCGCGACGCCTACGACGAGACCGACCTCGAGATCGTCCGCGCCGCCGCCGAGCTGTCGAAGTTCGGCGTCGGCGGGCGCAACCTGCGCGTGTTCAAGACCTCCGCCGACCGCGAGGCGTCGCTGCTCGAGCAGCTGCTCAGCGCACAGCTGCGCTCGCGCAGCCAGGCGCGCCGCCGGGAGGCGGTCGAGAACCTCGAGAGCCTGGCCGCGGTCTGCGGCCACCTCAAGCACCTGCTGCTGGTCCGCGACCTGCGCCGCCTCAAGTCCACCGCTGAATAGAGGCCGGATGCCGCGCGTGTCGCGAAGCCGGGTGATCGCTGCCGACCAGGACCGGGTCTGGGATCTCGTCTCCGACCCGCACAACCTGCCGCGCTGGTGGCCGAAGGCGGCCCGCGTCGAGGACGTGCGCGGCCCCGACGGCGCCCGCGCGCATTGGACCACGGTGCTCGAGACCGAGCGCGGCAGCGGCGTACGCGCCGACTTTCGCTGCACGGCGTCGACGGCGAAGCAGCGCTACGCGTGGGAGCAGCAGATCGAGGGCACGCCGTTTCAGCGTGTGCTGCGGGCGGCCCGGCTGGAGATCGGGCTGAGCGCGGACGGGGCCGGCACCGCGGTCACGCTGACCAGCGAGGAGTCACTGCGCGGGATCTCGAGGCTGGGCTCGCTGATGATGCGCGGCGCCGCTCGCGATCGCCTCGACGAGGCGCTTGCCTCGATCGAGCGGGTACTTGTCGAATGAGCGCCGGTCCGGACTGGTGGGGATGGGGCGATCCCACCCGGCGCCGGCCGCTGCCCGAGGCGGGGCTGGCGATGCTGCGCTCCGAGCTCGGCGAGGGTGAGCCGACCCCCGCCGTCGAGCTCGACCAGGTCGAGGTGCCCGAGGCGCGGCCGTTGCCGAAGGCGCTCGCCGCGACGGTGGACGACGGCAGCGTGCTCACCGCGCACGAGGACCGCGTTCGCCACTCGGTCGGCAAGGGCTACCCGGACCTGATCCGCTCACGCTCGGGCGCGCTCGAGCACGCTCCCGACGCGGTGGTGCTGCCGGCGAGCGCCGAGCAGCTCACGGCCTTGCTCGAGGTTTGCTCACGAGGGGCCGTCGCCGTGGTTCCGTTCGGGGGCGGGACGAGCGTCGTCGGTGGCGTCGAGCCGCGCTGCGGGGGCCGCGAGAAGCTGATCGCGATGGACCTGCGGCGGCTGCGGGAGGTCACCGTCGACCCGGTCTCGATGACCGCCACCCTGGGACCTGGGCTGCTCGGCCCCGAGGCGGAGGCGGCCGTGCGCGCGCAGGGCTTCACGATCGGCCACTTCCCGCAGTCATTCGAGTACGCGACCGTGGGCGGCTTCGCCGCCACCCGCTCGGCCGGCCAGGCCTCGGCCGGCTACGGGCGCTTCGACGAGCTCGTCACCGCGCTGGCGATGGTGACCCCGATCGGCGAGCTGCGCACGCTCGCCAGCCCGCACACGGCGGCGGGACCGGCGCTGCGTGAGCTGGCGCTCGGCTCCGAGGGCGTGCTCGGCGCGATTACCGAGGTCACCGTGCGCGTGCGCCCGGCCCCGGCCGAGCGCCGCTACGAAGCCTGGATCTCGCCCGACTTCGACTCCGGGCGCGAGCTGGTGCGCTCACTGGCCCAAGCCGATGCTCTGCCCGACGTCACCCGGCTCTCCGACGAGGCCGAGACGCGGGTCTCGCTCGGTCTCGCGGGCACGGCGGGCGCCCGGCGAGCGCTGCTCGACGCCTACCTGCGCCTGCGTCGCCGCTCGGGCGGCTGCCTGATGATCTGCGGCTGGGAGGGCGAGCACGAGTCGGTCGATCGCCGCCGGGCGCTCTCGGCGACACTGCTTCGACGCGGCGGCGCCGCGCCGCTGGGCCAGTCGGCGGGGCGTGCCTGGGATCACGGCCGCTTCCAGGGGCCGTACCTGCGCGACGAGCTGATCGACCTCGGCTACATGATCGAGACCCTGGAGACCTCGCACACGTGGTCCCGCCTCGACGAGCTCTACCGCGCCGTCGGCGGGGCGCTCGACGGCGCCCTGCGCGACCAGGGGACGCCCGGGATCGTTATGTGCCACCTCTCGCATGCCTACCGCGACGGCGCCTCGCTCTACTTCACCTTCGCCGCCCGCTCGCGCCGCGGTGCGGAGCTCGAGCAGTGGCGGGCGGTGAAGACCGCGGCCTGCGAGGCGATCGTCGCCAGCGGCGGGACGATCACCCACCACCACGCGGTGGGCCAGGACCACGCCCCTTACATGGGTGCGGAGGTGGGGGAGACCGGCCTCGAGGCCCTGCGGGCGCTGAAGGAGCGCCTCGATCCCGCCGGGATCATGAACCCGGGCAAGCTGCTGCCCGGGTAAGCGCTACCCAGGCGGCTCGCCCGCTACGGGGACCTCCTCGCGGCGGCGATACGCCCGCATCTCGATTCCTTTTCGGTTTCGGTGACGCCAGTGCTGGAACACCGTTTGCTCAACGAGAAGCCCCGTGGACGTCGCGGTCCCTCGGAAGCGGACGGTGGCGAGCGTTGTGTCACCGAAGTCCTCGATCTTGAGGACGTCGGCGGTGAATCCCTCGAGCACCGCGGGAATCTCTTCAAACAGCAGACGGCAGATCTCGTCGGGGCCGTGATAGGAGAGCTTCTCCAAGAGCGGCACAAGCGCAGAGTGCCACGTCATCTCGCTGTCGAGGGTCTTCTTGAACCCGGCGGCGTCTCTCCGCGCGAAGGCGGCAAATGTCTCGCGGACGCGCTCTACCTCCTCTTCCGACACAGCCCGCGCAGTATCCCGGTCAGCCCCAGGAGGCCTCGATCATCGGGCGGAAGCTGGTGGTCAGGATCCGCATCCGCCGCGGGCGCGTGACCGTGAACAGGATCACGTCGGCGACCTCGTCCGCGGTCAGCATGCCGTCGAGCTCGGGGTCGCCGCGCTCGCGCCCGGTGCCGATCGCGAACTCCGTCTTGACGCCGCCGGGGCAGACGCAGGAAGCTCGCACGCCCTGCTCGCGCAGCTCGTGGTCGAGGGAGCGGGTGAAGCCCAGCTGGCCGAACTTCGACGCGTTGTAGACCGCCTCTCCGGGAAACGCGCGCAGCCCGGCGACGCTCGCGAGCGAGACGAAGTCACCCCCGCCGGCGGCGATCAGGTGGGGCAGGGTGGCCGCGGCGGTGTAGAGCGTGCCCTTGAGGTTGATGTCGATCATCTCCTCGAGCCGCTCGGGGTCGAGCTCGAGAAACGGCCCGTAGGCGCCGACGCCCGCGTTGGCGACGACGATGTCGAGGCGGCCGAAGCGCTCCGCAACCGCGTCCGCGGCGGCTACGACCGCGCTGCGGTCGCGGACGTCGCAGGCGATGCCGAGCCCGCGCTCGAGCCCAAGGTCGTCGCCGCGGCGCGAGAGCAGTCCGACCGACGCACCCGCCTCGTGCAGCTTGCGCGCGACCGCCGCGCCGATCCCACCGCTGGCGCCGGTGACCAGCGCGACCTTGCCTTCCAATTCCATCGCGTCTCCTCAGTTCGGCTTCTCCCCGGCTTCAGGGTATGACGCATCGGCCGGCTGCGAAGCCCCGGCTCAGAGCAGGGCGCGGATGACCTCGGTGTCGGCCTCGTCGGCGCCGAGGTAGGCGGCGCGGACGGCCGTCCATGCGCGCATCCGGCCCTGGTCGAGTCCGGCGTCGGCGAACGCCGAGAGGCGCCGCTCGGTTCGCTCGAGGGTCATCCGGTGGCCGAGCGGATTCCAGAGAAACGACGCGACGTCGAACTCGGGCTCGCCCAGCATCGGCTTCGGATCGATGGCGACGTAGCGGTCGCCGTGGGCGAGGATGTTGTGGTGATGAAAATCGCCGTGGATGAGCGTCGAGCGCCGCGGCTCGAGCGAGCCGTAGAGGCGGGTCGCGAGCCGACGCAGATCGGCGGGCGCCTGTTCCGAGCGCTCCGCTTCGGCGAGCCAGCGCGGAACGTGGTCGCCGATCCACCGGAACGGCTCGCCGGCCGGCTGCCAGAGCCGTAGGGCGACGCCGACCGCGATCGCTGTCGCCTCGTCCTCGGGCAACTCGGAGAGGTCGGTCCCCGGTCGGGCCCGCTCGATCAGCATCGCGCGGTAGCCGCGATCGCGACGGATCAGCCGAGCGGCGCCGTTGCCGTCCCAGAGCCGCAGCGCATCGGCCTCCTCGTCGGACTCGTCGTCCTCCGGCGAAGTCACCTTGAGCACCGCGTCGTCGCCGGCCGGGGCGACGAAGGAATGCCGCGAGAGCGCGAACGGCTCCCCGAGCTCAACCGCCCACTCTGCCGCCGCCTGATCTGCGATCCGCTTGAGTGGCCCGAGGTCCGGCCGCGGGATCATCGCTGCGGCGGTCGACCGAGCTCGTCGAGCAACGCCGAGAGCACCCGACGCCATTGATCCGGGCGATCGAGGTGGAGGTCGTGCTCCGCGCCGTCGATTGTGACCACCTGTGCGTGCGGCAGCCGGATCGCCATCTCAGCGACCTCCGCATCCCCGAGCACGCCATGCCCGGCTCGAACGACGAGGGTGGGACAGGAGATCGCCTCCCATTGCTCCCAGTACGCCTGTGATGCCGCCTCTCGGAGGGTGCGGCCGATCACGTCGAGCTCGAAGCGTGGGTACCAGCCGTCGCTGCGCCGCTCGAGCCCGTCGGCCCAAATCTCGGCCGCGAGCGAGGGCCCGCCGAAGAACTCGACCGCGGCCTCGCGCGAGCCGAACGGCACCGGCCAAGCGGCCAGGGCGTCCTCGACCTCCTTCACGGCGGCCTCCTCGCCCTCGGCCGGACCTGCGTCGACGAGGACCAGCGCGCGTACGAGCTCGGGTCGCTCCGCGGCGACGACGATCGCCGTCTGTCCACCCAGCGACTGGCCAACCAAGACCACCGGTTGTAGGCCCAGCTGTTCAGCCTGGAAAGCGACGTCCGCGGCGCACGCAGCGGGCGAGAGATCGACTGGCGCTCGCTCGCTCTCCCCGTGTGCACGAGCGTCGGGCGCCAGTACCCGCGCTCGCTGAGTCAGCCATCCCGCGGTCTCCGCCCACTCGCCGGCGTGGCCGGCGAGACCATGTAGCAGCAAGACGGGTTGACCATCGCCGCCGAAATTCAGGCAGGAGAGGCGTGCGCCGTCGCGCTCGACATACGACCGCGAGGCCACCCCGATCAGATCTCCTCGAGCGGCGGGCGGTAGGCCTCGGCTGCCGAGTTGGAGATGCCGCCGCATTCCGCCATCTGACAGCGAAAACTAACGCCAGCGCGCCGTTCGGGTTTGCAGTGCCCTCTCAGGTGGAACCAAGCAACCGTGTCGCTGCCGGGTTTTGCGGAACAGCGTTGTGCGGTCAACGGAGCCACCTACTTCGTCGCCCAAGGCGGCGCCGGTCCACCGCTTCTGCTCCTGCACGGCTTTCCCGAGACCCACGTCTGCTGGCGGGAGATCGCCCCGGAGCTTGCCGGCGCCCATACCGTCCTCGCCCCGGACCTGCGGGGATACGGGACGTCAGAGGCGCCCGAGGCGGGACCTCGGGGCGAGGGGTACTCGAAGCGCGAGATGGCGGCCGAACTCGTCGAGCTGATGTCGGCTCTCGGCCACGAGCGCTTCGCGGTCGTCGGCCATGACCGCGGGGCCCGCGTTGCCTACCGCCTGGCACTCGATCACCCCGAGCGTGTGACCAGAGTGGGGGTGCTGAACGTCGTCCCCACCCTGGAGCAGTTCGAGCGGATGGGCGACGGCCCATCGCTCGGCTATTGGCCGTGGTTCCTGCTCGCCCAGCCGGCGCCGTTTCCGGAGCGGATGATCGGCGCCGATCCGGCCGGACTGTTGGAGTACGTATTCACGAGCTGGTCGAGCAGCCCAGACGCGGTCGCTCGGGAGAGCCGCGAGGCGTACCTCCGGGCGCTGACGCCGTCGACGATCGCCGCGATGTGCGCCGACTACCGCGCCAGCTTTCACCTCGATCGCCTGCATGAAGCGGATGACCGCGCCGCCGGTCGACGGATCAGCGCCCCGGTCCTGCTCGTCACCGGTGAGGACGAGACTCAGCTTGCGGACGCGCCGGAGGTGTGGGCCGCCTGGGCCGAGGATCTCACCGCGACCACGGTCCCAGGGGGCCATTTCATCCCCGAGGAGGCACCGCGGGAGCTCACCCGGACGCTCACTGCCTTCCTCAACCCGCGGCTATGAGAAGCGCCCGCCGCTCGAACCGGGCCAGTCGATCGCGGTGGTCCCGGGGTCTTTGTGGTTGTCCCCGTATGCGACCTTGAGCTCGCTCCCCTTGGCGACCAGCTCCTCGGCTCCGCTCGGTACCCGCTGGTTGATCGTCACCCGCCATGGCTTTCTTCTCTCGGGCGAGCGAAGCTCGAGCTCGATCGTGTAGATCTCGTCCTCGGTCCCGGGCGACTTCATCCCGAAGCGCTCCGACGAGCGCACGGTTCCGGTCGCGGGCTTGCCGGCGGCGACCGTCTCGGCCGCGCTCGAGGTTCGAAGCGGCGCCTGCTCGACCTGCTCGAAGAGCGAGCCCTCGAAGACCATCAGCATCACCTTCCCGGGATCGTCGGGGTCGACGCAGCAATCGACCTCGGCACCTGGCTGAAGCTCGGTCCACTCCGCGTAGGCGAACGACTGGCGCACCTTCGTTTCGTACGGCTCGCGACCCTCGAGCTCGATCCGGACCCTGAAGTTGCCGACGTTCTCCTGGATCTCGCT
The DNA here is from genome assembly GCA_963767475.1 of uncultured Solirubrobacterales bacterium. Classification (GTDB taxonomy): domain Bacteria; phylum Actinomycetota; class Thermoleophilia; order Solirubrobacterales; family 70-9; genus WHSW01. Next base: position 273,493 of record CAVYEI010000006.1, on the reverse strand, counting down.
GACTCCGTACTTGCTCGGCGCCTTGAGCACGTGGGCGCGGCCGCGGAGCCCGTTCTCGTACAACAAGCGCCGGGCGCGATCGCTGGTGGCGCCGCCTTCGAAGACGTCGTCGGCGAGGCTCTCGGCGCGGTTCAGCAGCCGGCTCAACCGGTCGCGACCGCGCTTGTATCCGTAGTTGCCGCCGTATTCGGGCATCAGGGCGGCTCGATCGGCTGCCAGAGCTGAATGCCGTTGCCCTCCGGGTCCCAGAGTGCGGCGAAGCGACCGTTGGGATAGCGCTCGGGGTCGACCTCGACGTCCTCGCCGGCGCCGCGAAGCTGCTCGACGATGGCGTCGAGGTCGTCGACGCGGAAGTTGATCATCCAGGTGTGCTCGGGCGGGCCGATCATCTCCGAGTCGAGCTCGAAGGGCGCGAACACTGTCACGCCTTCCTGCTGTCGCCAGGGCTCCTCCTCGTAGCTGCCCGGCACGGTCTTGACCCCGAGTCGCTCCTGATACCAGACCTTCAGCGCCTCGGGATCCCGGGCGCGAAAGAAGAAGCCGCCAATGCCCGTGACTTGCTCCATCGGGGCCAGCCTAAACGCACGGGCGCGGTGCTCAAAACCTGATTCACTGCCAGGAATGAGCCTGGCGCGGCACGTCGTCAACGCTGACACCGACGAGGTTCGCGTGACCACCTGGACCTTCGCCGAGGCCGGGGCCGCCACCGGCGAGCATCGCCACGAATTCGACTACGTCGTCGTGCCGGTCACCGGCGGGCGGTTTCAGGTGGTCGAGCTCGACGGGTCGGTGCGCGAGATGGACCAGGTCGCGGGTTCGCCGTATCTGGGAACGGCGGGTACCGAGCACGATGTGGTCAGCGCCGCCGCCGCAGAGGCGGTCTTCGTCGAAATCGAGTTGAAGCGCTGACCGAGGAGCGCGCTACTCGTCCGAACCCTGGCCGCCGCCCTGCTGATCGGCCGACTTCGGGATCTCCCCCCGAAGCACGACCTCGCCCGGCTCCTCGAGCACCAGCGCGGTGTTCTCGATCGCGTCGTTGACGAGCTTGCGGATCGTCTTCACGGGGGCGATCGAGACGTCGACGAATTGCACCCGGGCGACGAGCGAGAGGACCGCGGAGGGGATCGAGAAGCGGTCCTGGAAGCTGCCGTTCTCCGAGACCGCGATCGGCGAGAGCGGATAGCCCTGGGTATCGGTGAGCATCAGCCAGACGACGTAGGTCTGGTCGTTGGGCGCCGGGTCGAGGCCATCGATCGAGACATCGACGAACGGCTGGTCGCCGGTGGCGAGGCCGAACACGGCTTCGCCGTTCGCGTCGCCGCCGCCGACGGCACGCAGCGACACGCGCTGGACTTCCTGGTCCGTCTCCGCGGCGGTGGTCGGCGTCTCGTCGGTTGCCACCGCGGGGTCTTCCTCACCACCGCCGAAGACGCCGGCGATCGCCAGCACGACCACCAGCAAGAGCACGCCGGCACCCGCCGCGACCGCGATCCGCCGGGTCTGCGATTGCGAGAGCCCGCCGAACGGGGACTTGCGCTCCGCCTTCGGCTCACCGGCGTCGGTGGCGGCCGGCGGCTTGCGCCGCAGCAGTCCGCCCGTCCGAGGCTCGCCGGGAAGCCGGGGCAGCTCGGCGGCCGGGAACATCGCCCGCAACGCCTCCGAGAGCTCGGTCGCGAGCTGGTGGTCGGCGGGGTCCTCGCGCAGGTGGCGGGAGGCGTCGGCGCGGCCGATCGGGTCGGCCTGGCCGAGCAGGTAGTCGGTGAGCCCGACGTGGCGATCGGGATCGGCGCCGCCGAGCTCGGTCAGCGCCGCCCGCGCCCGCGCCCGCACCTCGGCCTCGTCCTGGCCCAACAGCGTCGCCAGGTCGCCGTAGGACTGCCCGCGCTCGAGCAGCAGCTGCAGGGTCGCCTGTTGGTCGGCAGAGATCGCCATCGAACGCGGAAGCCTACGGGTTGAGGTACGCCGGGCACGCAGGTAGCCCGCCGCGATCGGGCGGGTAGGCTGCGCCGGTGAGCGAGCAGGCAACCCACCTCGCAGAGCTGCTCGGGATCGAGATCCTCGACCCCGGCCCGGACCCCGCGCGGGCGCGGCTCGAGGTCACCCCGGCGGTCTGTCAGCCGTTCGGGATCGTCCACGGCGGCACCCTCGCCTCGCTTGCGGAGACGATCTGCTCGCTGGCCACCCACGAGGCGGTCAAGGCCGATGGCATGCTCGCCCTCGGCCAGGCAAACCAGGCGACCTTCATGCGCCCGATCAGCGCCGGCTTCGTCCACGCCGAGGCCCGGCCTCGCCATCGCGGTCGCACGACCTGGATCTGGGACACCGAGATCACCGACGACGAGGGCCGCCTCTGCTGCCTGGTGCGGATGACGGTCGCCGTGCGCCCGCCGCCGAGCTAGCGCCTAACCGCCGCTTCGGCCTTAGCCCCCGAATCTGTTGGTGATCGGCATCCGCCGGTCGCGCCCGAATGCCCTCGAGGTGACCCGGATCCCGGGTGGCGCCTGGCGACGCTTGTACTCGGCCAGGTCGACCATGCGGATCATCTCGTCGACGATCTCGGCCGGCAGGCCCTCGGCGATCAGCGCCTCGCGGGAGAGATCGCGCTCGACATAGCCCTCGAGCGCCCGATCGAGAAGCTCGTAGGGCGGCAGCGAGTCCTCGTCGCGCTGGTCCGGGCGCAGCTCGGCCGAGGGCGCGCGCTCGAGCACGGACGCCGGCACCAGCTCGCGCCCGGCGCGGGCGTTTCGATGCTCGACCAGGCGGTAGACGAGCTGCTTGGGTACGTCCTTGATCACCGCCAGGGCGCCGGCCATGTCGCCGTAGAGGGTCGCGTAGCCGACCGCCATCTCGCTCTTGTTGCCGGTCGTCAGCACGAGCGCGCCTTGGTCGTTGGATAGCGCCATCAGCAGGTTGCCGCGGATTCGCGCCTGGACGTTCTCGGCCGCGAGGCCGGCCGCCGACCAGTGCTCGCCGAGGATCTCGCCGTAGGCACTCATCGCGGCCTCGATCGGCAGCTCGACCGCCTGCGCGCCCAGGTTGGCGGCGATCGCGCGCGCATCCGCCTGGGTCTCGGCGCTGGAGTGGGGGGAGGGCATGACCACGCAGGTGAGCTTGTCGGCGCCGAGCGCGTCGGCCGCGACCAGGGCGACCAACGCCGAGTCGATGCCGCCCGAGAGACCGATCAGGGCGCGCTCGAAGCCGTTCTTGTGCACGTAGTCGCGGACCCCGAGCGTGAGCGCGCCGTAGACCTCGTCGAGATCCGCCAGCGGCTGTTCCACCCGCGCGGAGCCGCCGCCGAGCTCCCACAGAAGCAGGTCGGGCTCGAACTGCTTCGCCCGGGCAACCACCTCGCCGCCGGCGTCGACTACGAAGCTGTGGCCGTCGAAGACAAGCTCGTCCTGGCCTCCGACGAGGTTGCAGAAGGCGATCGGGACGCCGTAGGCGCGGGCACGCTCGGCGAACATGCGCTCGCGATCGGTGCCCTTACCGCGCAGATAGGGTGAGCCCGACGGGTTGACGATCAGCTCCGCGCCCTGCTCGGCCTCCAGCGAGCCGGGCGGCCCGGGCTCCCAGAGGTCCTCGCAGATCGTCAGCCCGACGCGCACGCCCTCGACCTCGATCACGGTCGGGCCGGAGCCGGGTTCGAAGTAGCGGACCTCGTCGAAGACGCCGTAGTTCGGCAGCCGGTTCTTGCGGTAGACGGTCTCGATCTCGCCGTCGCGCAGGACCGCGAGCGCGTTGTGGACCGGGCGCGGCGCCGGGGCGTCGGGTCGCCGCTCTCCGCCGGCGGCGACCGGCTCGGCGAACCCGACCAGGGCTGTGATCCCCTCCGCGGCTGATGCCAGCCGCTCGAGCGCGGCGACGTTGGCCTCGGCGAAGTGGCGCTTCAGATACAGATCCTCGGCCGGGTAGCCGGGCAGGCAGAGCTCCGGCAGCACGACCAGACCGGCGCCCGCGTCGCGAGCGCGTCCGATCGATTCGCCGATCAGGGCGGCGTTGCCGTCGAGGTCGCCGACCGTCGGGTCGATCTGGGCGAGCGCAACGATCAGTCCGCTCGCGGGTTCGTTCATCCGCACAGTATGTTCAAGCCCTTGCCCCAGATGACGATCAACCGGCGACGAGCTGGCCTGCTCGTGACGGCGATCGCCCTGGTCGCAACCGTCGCCTGCGCGCCGCCTGCGCTCGCCGACGAGCCCCAGGTCGACGTCTCCGCCACCGAGGCCAGCGAGGTGCTCGAGACGGCGGAGGCGACGGTGGCGCCCGCGACAGCGCCGGCGGACGCCGAACCGGCAACCGACGCGACGATCGCGCTCCACGACCTCGCCGCGGTTGCAACCGAGCTGCAGGGCGTCGATCGCGGCCGCGCCGAGAGCCTGCTCGCTCGGCCCACCGACGGCAACAACGACCCGATCGGCGACGGATATCCGGCCGCCGCCCCGATCGCCAGCGCCGAGAGCACCCATTTCTGCGTCTTCTGGGTCAACGCTCCCGGGTTTCCCGACGCTCCCAACCTGACCGACGCAAACGGCGTTGCCGACGGTGACGGGACGCCCGACTACGTCGAGTCGCTGCTCTCGATCGCCGAGTTCTCCTACGGGGTCGAGGTGGCGCCGGGGGCGCTCGGCTGGGAGCCGCCGAAGCCCGACGTCGACGGCTGCAGCGCCAGCCCCAGCACCCACGCAGACATCTACCTGAAGCAGCTCGGCACCAAGGGGCTGTTCGGCTACCAGAGCGTCGATCCCGGCCAGGGGCGGTCGCGCAGCCAGTACGGCTACATGGTGCTCGACAACGACTACGCGAAGTCCGAGTACGGCTACGACGATCCGGCGATCCCCGCCAGCGTCACCTTCGCCCATGAGTTCAACCACCTGTTGCAGGTCAACTACGACACCTTCCAGGACACCTGGATGTTCGAGGCGACCGCGACCTGGTCGGAGGAGAAGGTCTATCCGGAGATCAACGACTACCTCGGCTACATCCCGGCGTTCACCAAGTTCCCGAGCGAGCCGATCACGGCGACGTTCCCGCCCGACCAGGACAAGTCGCTGCGCATCTACGGCTCCGCGGTCTGGAACCACTGGCTCGACACCGGCGGCGGTGGCTATGGCTCCGCCGTGGTCCGCCGTGCCTGGGAGCTCTCCGACGTGGTCGAGCCCGCCGACTTCGCCCTCTCGGCCTACGACCGCTCGATCGAGAAGGGCGGCGGCAAGAGCTTCAGCCGCGAGTTCGTCGCCTTCACCACCGCGACCGCCGAGTGGCGGACCGGGTTCGGCGGCTTCCCCGACGCCGCCGCCTACCCGGACGTAAAGCGCAAGGGCTCGCTCGGCAAGGGCGGCCAGAAGCGGTTCAACCTCGACCACACCGCCTACCGGCTCCTGAACGTGAACGCCACCGGCGGCCAGCTGAAGCTCAGCGTCGAGGTCGACGACGGCGCCCGCGCCGGACTGGCGCTGATCGCCCGCGACGGCGACGCGCTCACCGGCTCGGTGACCAAGAAGCGCAAGTACCTCAGCCAGGGCGGCAAGGGCTCGGTGACGCTCTCAGATCCGGGCCGCTTCGAGCGGATCACCGCGGTGCTGATCAACGCCGACGACCGGGTCAAGGGCTTCGCCGAGGGCGATTGGGTCTACTCCAAGGACGGCGCCGGCTTCGACGTCCGGCTCTCGGGCTAGCCGGCGAGCCGCTCTCGAAGCGCCGTCGTTCGCGCGCACGACGACAGCAGCCGCTCTCGCTCCAGCTCGCCGCCGCGGATCGCCCGCACCAGCGCGTCGCTTGCCTGCGTTCCCTCGGTGAGGGCGACGAGCAGCAGGTCGGCACCGGCACGGGCGGCACCGACGGCGGCCTCGCCCTCGTCGAGTCCCGCCCCGACCAGTGCGCCGGCGCCGAGGTCGTCGGTGATCACCGCACCGTCGAAGCCGAGGCGCTCACGCAGCAGACCCTCGACCACGCGCCGCGACTGCGAGGCCGGCCGCTTCGGATCGAGCGCCGGGTAGGTCGCGTTCGACACCATCACCAGCTCGAAGCCGGCGTCGATCGCGGCCTCGAACGGCACCAGCCCGGGCTCGAGCTCGGCCTCCGAGGCATCGATCGCGCTGGCGCCGAGATCGGTGTTCTCGACCGCCAGCCCGACGCCGGGGAAGTGCTTCGCCGTCGCCGCCACCCCCTGGTCCTGCATCGCGGTCCCGAACGTGGCCCCCAGCCGGGCGACCTCGGCCGGGTCGTCGGAATAGGCGCGGGAGGCGATGAACGCGCCCTCGACGCCCGGCACGTCGAGCACGGGCGCGAGGTCGACGTCGATGCCGAGCTCGCTCAGGGCGCGGCCGGTGTCTTGGCCCTCGGTGCGGGCGGCGCGCGCGCCGTCGAGCGCGATCTCGGCCGGCGAGTGTTCCGGTGGCAGGCCCGGCAGCCGCTCCACCTCGCCGCCCTCCTGATCGATCGCGACCAACGGCGCGGGCGCCCCGGCCTTGGCCGCCGCTTGCCGCAGCTCCGCTACCTGGCCGCCGAGCGCCGCCGGGTCGGCGCCATCGGGCGGGAACAGGATCACGCCGCCGATCTCCCCGGTACTCAGCCGCCGGCGCAGGGCGTCCGTGGCGGTGGCCTCCATGCGGACGATCAGCATCTGGCCGGCGAGCCGGCGCGGATCGGAGGCGATCTCCGCCGGGCACTGCGGCGCCTCGGCGACCGGGGAGACCCCGTCCGCCGCCGGGGAGTCCTCGGGCGGGTCCGAGCCGCCGCCGTCACCCGAGGCGACGACGATCCCGGCTGCGAGCGCCAGCGCGGCGACGGCGGCCAGGGCGATTCGCCGGCGGCGGACCGTGGCCCGCAATGCCGCCGCTTCGGCTCGCCGCCTCGCGGTGTCCTCGGCCGAGCGCGGCACCGCTCAGCGCGCGACGCGCTTTTGGCCGAGGTTGCTGACGATTAAGGCCACCAGCGTCACCAAATAGATCTGACCGATGAGCGCCTCGGTGATCGCCATCGAGCGACCGACGTCGTGGCGGGCCGTCAGATCCCCGAACCCGGTGGTGGTCATGGTCGTGAAGCTGAAGTAGAGGAAGTCGGCCTGGTCGCCGCGCGGGATCTCGGCGAAGAAGCCGCCGTCGTCGACCGCGGAGACGATCCCGTAGGCGTAGGCGTACGCAGTGCCAATCAGCAGGTAGACGCAGAGGACACCGAACATCGTCCTGATCGTGATCATCTGCGCCTCTCGCGCCTGGCGCACGACGCCGACGATGATCGCCGCCGGCGCCAGGAGCACGAGCGCCAAGCCGAGTACGCGGCCTCCGCCGAGGTCGAGGTCGCCCGAGCCGATCAGGATCCCGGCCGCGCTGGCGACGGCGATCACCGTGATCGCGGCGGCCAGGTGGACGAGCCAGCGACGGACCCCGGAAACGGTCAGGGCCGCGATCAGGGTGAAGCCCTGGAGGAAGATCGCCGTGATCCGCGCCCAGTCGGCCTCCGGCTCGGCCATCTGGAAGCCGATCGAGAACAGGATCAGGACGAGGAGCCAGCCATAGCCGTAGCCATCGCCATGGAAGTGCTGACGCACCGCGGCGGCGCTGGACGGCGAGATCTTCGGTCGCGCCATGCCAGTTTCATACGGCCACCCTCGGACAGACCTGGACCCGGCACGCCCGGAGGCGAAGCCGAGGACGTGGCCGGTGTTGTGCTCAGTGCGCGCCGGCCACCGGCAGCCCGCGAGCGACGCGGCTCAGGCTCCAGAGCGAGACCCCGGCCCAGACTCCCTCGAGCAAGAGGAAGCCCCACTGGTCCTCGCGCACGGCGAGCACGGCGAGGATCGCCGACCCGACCAGGTTGAGGACCAGGTAGCTGATCGAATCGACGCGCAGGCGCCCGGCCTGTGCCCCCGCGAATCCGGCGAGGATCAGGATCGCGCCGACGATCTGAATCACCTGGTCCATCAAGCCAGGTTAGTCGCGCGTGCTAGCCTCGCGCCGCGATGGCCGCGGACGAATACAGAGTCGAAGTCGATATCCACGAGTCGGTGCACGGCAAGCTCAGCGAGCGGCTGCGCTCGCTCGACCTCGACGAAGAGGTCTCCGATCGCCTCGGCGACCGGGTGATCGTCACCCGCGACGGCGAGAAGATGTACGTCTACACCCAGTCCGCCGAGGCCGCCGCAGAGGCCGCCCGCGTGGTCGGCGAGGTGCTCGCAGACGAGGGTCTCGAGGCCGAGATTCGCCGGCGCCGCTGGAACCAGGACGAGCGCTTCTGGCAGGACGCCGACGAGCCGCTCGCCCAGGCCGACGCCTCGACCCCGCCGGATCCGGCCGAGAAGGCGACCAACAAGGATCTGCCCCACCCGTTGTTCGTCTTCATCGAGGGCCACGAGCCCGAGTTCTTGCGCGACCTCGGCGTCTAGCCGGCGACGACCTCGAACTGCGACATCAGGCCGTGGTCCTCGTGGTCGAGCATGTGGCAGTGGATCGCGTACTTGCCGGTGAAGTCGCAGAAGCGACCGGCGACGACGACGCGATCGCCGGGCTCGAGCAGGAAGGTCTCCTTCAGGCACTGCTCGGAGGCGGGCGGGCGCTTGCGGTTGCGGCTCAGCATGTACCAGTCGGTGTGGTGCATGTGGACCGTGTGGGCGACGGCGGTGCGGTTGTGAAGCTCCCAGGTCTCGGTCGTGTTCAGCTTCGGGAAGGCGTCGGAGCGTGCCGGGTCGAAGGTCTTGCCGTTGACGAGCCAGGTCGGGATCAGGCCGCTGGAGATCGTGAACTCCCACTTTCGCTGCGGCGCCGGCGAGGCCGCTGCCACCCACGCCGGTAGCGGCCGCAGCGTCGCCGGCACGCTGGTGGGATCGTCGGCCGCGGCGCCGACCCGAAACTCGATCAGCGGGCCGACGTGGGTCTTCGAGGCGATCCCGCCGCTGCCCTGGTGGCGCGCGCTCTGAAGCACCACCCGTTTACCGGCGAGTTGGCTGAAGTCGAGGATCAGCTCGACCCGCTCTCCCGGGCCGATCAGCGCCTGGCGCCGGCTCACCGGCGCCGGCATCAGGCCGCTCTCGGTCGCGATCTGGGTCAGCCGGTCGCCGTTGGAGAGCTCGAGGTTGTAGAGGCTGAAGCTGGCCGCGTTCAGGATCCGCACGCGGTAGCGGGCCGCGCTGACCTCGTGGTGGGGGAGATGGACGCCGTTGACGAGCGCCAGGCGACCGACGATCCCGTCGTTGGGCGCGTGCGCCGTCGCCCCGAATGGATCGGTGAGCTGGTTTCGCTTGTCGAAGCTGCGGTCGGCGATCATCAGCGGGATGTCGCGATCGCCGCTGGGCAGCGGCAGCGAGGCGTCGAGCTCGTCGTCGATGATCATCATCCCGGCGAGCCCGCGCCAGACGTTCGGGGCCGTGCGCTCGAGTCGGTGGTCGTGGTACCACTGGAACGCGGCGCGCTCGGGGCCGGCGTCCTCGATCAGGTCATAGCGGTATGTCCGCCGCCCGCCCGGCGCGATCAGCAGGTCGTTGCCCGAGTCGCCTGGCGCCAGCCGGCCGGAGATGTCGCAGAACATCGCCCGCGGCTGGCGGCGGGTGAGGCCGCCAGGCTGACCGTCCTCGGAGGAGCGGTTGTGACCGCCGTGCAGGTGCACCGTGAGCTCGCCCGCCTTCGCCGGCAGATCGTGGACGAAGGTGATCTCGGTCGCCTCGCCGGCCGGCCGCCGGATCGTCGGCCCCGGGAAGCTGCCGCCGTAGGTCCACATCTTCGTCTTCCGGCCCGGCAGCGCCGCGACCTTGGCCTCGCGCATCTCGATCTCGATCTGCGCCCCGGTGAGCACCGGCGGGATCCGCAGCGCGGCCCGGAAGCCGGCCTTGGCCGCGCGGCGTGCGGCGACGGCAGGGACGCCGAGGCTGCCGGGCCGCAGGCGCACCGGCAACAGCAGTGCCAACGCGCCCGCGACGCCGGCGGTGAGCAGGGCGCGACGCGTGAGGCGCCCGCCGTGCTCAGCCGGATCGTTGCGAGGGTCCGTCCTAGCCCTCGGTGACGGTGATCTCACCCTGCATCTCCGCGTGAACGGCGCAGATGAAGTGGAGAACCTTGCCGGGCGGTGCGGTCACCTCACGGGTGAACGCCTGGCCCTTGGCCTCGGAGACCCAGGAGTCGCCCTTGTGCTTGAGGCTGCCCTCCTTGTCCCAGCCCTGCTTGCCGACCTCGACCGGGTTCTCCCCGATCTCGCCGGTCTGCAGGTCGACCTGGTGCCAGTCGATCGCGATCGCGCCGCAGATCCCCTTCAGCTTCTTGCTGCAGGCCTTGATCTTCTTCGGCTTCGTCGGAATGTCCTTCTCGTGAACGAGCGAGAAGGTGTGCGGGCCAACCTGACGCGGATTGGTCTTGTTCTTGATCTTCAGATCGGTGCCCGCGGCGACGGTGGCCGGGGCGTCGAAGAACAGCGTCTTGCCGTCCCTCTCCATCTTGATCACGGTGGCGCCGGACTTCTCCGCCGCGGTGCTCGCGCCGGCGCCGACAACGGTGAGCGCGCCGAGAGCGAAAAGCGCTCCCAGTACGCGCAGCGTTCTTGCCTTCTTCAAATCCGATTCCTTTCTTCGCGGCCATGTGTGGCCGCTCTGTCTCTGAGTACGGCCCGCACCCGGGACCCCTGCCGTGTGCGATTTTGCCGCGGGCAGCTTAGCCGTCGATCGAGCGCCGGGCGATCCCCCTAAAGGATGATTTTCGGGATCAGGCGGACGTCGCTCGGGCGCGCTCTTGCTTCTTGGCCGAGAAGCGGCCGCCTGGCTTTGCCTCCGCCCGCGCGAGCTCCCCGAGCTCGGCCAGCGAGGCCTCGAGGTCGGCCGCCAGCGCGTCGAGGTCGGTGAGCGCGTCGTAGTCGCCGATCAAGCCGAAGTTGACCTGCCCGTTGTAGCTCATGATCCCGAAGCAGACCGCCTGTCGCTTGGCCAGCGGCACCATCGGGAAGATCGCCTCGAGCTCGCGCCCGAGCAGGTAGAGCGGGAACTGCGGGCCGGGAACGTTTGTGACCACGAGGTTGAAGAAACGCTGGCGCGACTGCAGCCGCGCCGCCTGGCCGGCGATCGTCGGCGGGGCGAAATCGGCGAGCTCGGTCATCAGCGTGGCACCGACCGCTTGCTTGGACTGCTTCAGGTCGCCCATCGTCTCGCTGACCAGACGCAGGCGCTCGGCCGGGTCGTCACACCAGACGGGCAGCGGCGCCATGTAGGACGAGACGCGGTTGCCCAGCGCCCCGTGCTCCTCGTCACCGCGAACGCTGATCGGGACCATCGCCCGCAGCTCCAGCGAGTGGGTCGAGTGCCCGTGCTGGCGCAGGTAGCGCCCGAGGGCGCCGGCGACCGCGGCGAGGACGACGTCGTTGACGGTGCCGCCGGCGACGTTCTTGATCCGCTTCAGCTCGGCGAGGTCGGTACGCACGGTGGCGAACCGCCGGTAGGGGCCGATCTCGACGTTGAACGGCGAGGCGGGAGCGGCAAAGCTGCTGCGAGCGAAGGCCCCGGCCGCCTCGGCGGCATCGATGGCGGCGCGGGCGATCCGCCGCGGGGCCCGGAAGACCGCTCGGGCACCACGCACGATCTCGGCCGGGCTGGTGGCCCGCTCGACCAGCGCCTCGCCCAGCATCTGCGCGTCGGTGGGCTCGGGGTGGGGGGTCCAGGCCTCGGCCTGAGGCACCGACTCGGGCTCGGCGACGGTGTCGAAGAGGACGTTGGTTATGTCAACCCCGGAGACGCCGTCGATCAGGCAGTGGTGGCTCTTGGTGACGAGCGCAAAGCGGTCGCCGGCGACCTTGTCGACCAGCCACATCTCCCACAGCGGCTTCGAGCGGTCGAGGCGCTGGGAGAAGACGCGAGCGGCGAGATTTCGCAGCTGCTCCTCGCTGCCGGGCGCGGGGAGCGCGGAGTGGCGGATGTGGTACTCGAGGTTGAACTGCGGGTCGTCGACCCACTTCGGGCGACCCTGGCCGAAGGGCACCATGCGCAGCTTCTGGCGAAAGCGCGGCACCAGATGCAGCCGCGACTCGATGTGCTCGCAGAGCTCGTCGTAGGCGGGCGTCGGACCCTCGAACAGCGTGGTCGAGGCGACATGCATGTGGGCGGGGCCCGTCTCCAGGTGCAGGAACGAGGTGTCGAGGCCGCTGAGGCGGTTGGAGCTCATGCACTGATCTTCTCAGACCCGTTAGGTCTGTGAGCGGAGTCACACACAGAACGTTTGTTCGCTCCTAGCCTCGCTCGACCCAAATGCCTAACCGCCGGCTCGACAGCGAGCGGGTGGGCGGGGGACCCAGGGACCGCAAACCGCGGTCGCCGGCTCTCGGTGAGCCGATTGGGGCGAATCGGGCCGTGATCGGCCCGTAGCGAGCGCGGGGGAGACCCCGGCGCCCGCGAGCCCGACAGCTAACCCCGCAGGCACTGAAAGGACGACAAGAAGATGCGACGGTTCCGCCTGCGGCGGAGGCGTATTGCAGCCGCCGCGCTGCTGCCTTTGGCCGCCACCCTGACGACGACGGCGTTCGCCGGTACGAGCGCCGAGCCCAAGAGCGCCCAGATCGACGCTTCCGAGCGCAGCGTGCCGTTCGGTGGCCGCGTCGCCCTACGCGGCGTGTTCCCCGGCGCGGCCTCGGCGCCGATCGAGATCCGCTACCGGGTCAAGGGCGCCGGCGCCTGGCACACCGCGGCCCGCGCCCACACGGGCGCCGCCGGCCACTACAGCGTGCGGGTGAAGCCGCGGCGAAGCGCCTACTGGCGTGCCGAGCTCGTGCCCGCACCGGTGGCGCAGAGCGGCTCCGACGAGCCCGCGGCCGCTGACGCCACCGATCCGGCGCCGGCCGCCGTCGATACCGATACCGGCAGCGAGCGGGTCGGCGTGCGCTCGAAGACCCTGGCGAAGATCGCCGGCCGCCACGTCCTCGTCGGCGACAAGGTGAAGATCAAGGGCAAGGTGACGCCGGCCGGGGCCGAGCGGCGCGTCGTCGTCCGCATCGATGGCGAGAAGACGACGGCGCGCGCGGGTCGAGACGGCCATTTCGCGATCACCTGGAAGGCGCCCCGCACCGGGAGCTTCGGCGTCGAGGTGACCGCGCGCTCGAATCGCGTCGCGACCGGCAGCCACGACTCGGCCGGTCGGATCACGGTCTATCGCCCGGCGGCGGCGTCCTGGTACGGACCGGGCCTCTACGGCAATCCGCTCGCCTGCGGCGGCACGCTGACCGCGTCGACGATGGGCGTCGCCAACAAGACCCTGCCCTGCGGGACCAAGGTTCACCTGCGCTACGGCAACAGCTCGGTGACCGTGCCGGTGATCGATCGCGGGCCGTTCGCCGGCAACCGGGAGTACGACCTCACCTCGGCGACCAAGCAGGCGCTTGGCTTCCCCGATGTCGGCACCGTGCTGACGACCCGATAGTAGAGTCGGCGTCCCGGGGGCCAAGCCGAACCCGAAGGAGCACGATGGAGGAGACCGACGAATACGACACCTCGCGCGAGCGCCGCCACGAGGAAGAGCAGCGCGCCGTGAGCGAGGGCGGCGGCGGCGAAGCCGAGGGGTTCGAGCTGGCCGAGCAGGAGCTGATCGAGCACGCCTCGCACGGCGACTCCGGGCCGGATCCGAGCAACCTCGCCGGAAAGCCCGAGGAGTACCGCGGCGACGAGGGCGGCGAGGCCGACCACGAGCACTCGAGCGAGGACGACGAGGACTAGGACTTGGTGGCGGTTTGAGCTCGGCGGCGAAGAATCTCGAGGCGATCTCGAAGGCGATCGACCAGCACAACGCGACCTGCCAGTGGCCGGCCGCCGAGGTGCGGATGAACCCCTACGAGCTCGAGCGTTTGGGCTGGGACGAGATCCGCGGCTTGCCGGTCGTCGGCGATCCGGCCCTGAGCACGGGCCGATTCCGGATCATCTGCTCGCGCGAAGGCGACGAGTTCGAGGAGATCGAGCAGACCGAGGCGATCGGAACCCCGGTCGAGGTCGGCGTCGGCGGCGACGACCCGCCGCTGGTCCCTCCCGTCTAGGTCGTGCACGCGCGACCAGGCGCAGCCGAGGCCTGGCGCGAGTTGTTCAGAGGTTGAGCCCGAGCTCTGAGGTCACCTTCTGGGCCCAGACGTTGAGCTCGGTGAACACGCCGCTGAGGATCAGCACGCCCATCAGGATCAGGATGCCGCCGCCGGTGGCGACGATCGCCCCGTAGTGGCGTTTGATCACCGCGAAGGCGGTGGTCGCGCGCGAGAAGGCGAGCGCGGTGATCAGGAAGGGAACCGCGAGCCCGAGCGAGTAGACCGCCAGCAGGAAGGCGCCGTGGGCGGCCTCGCCCTGGATCCCGGCAAGGGTGAGCACGCCGCCCAGCGCCGGGCCGACGCACGGCGTCCAGGCGACCGAGAAGGCGGCCCCCGCGACGATCGGGCCGCCCTTGCCGGCGCGGGCGAGCAGCGCGTCGATATGCCACTCGCGGTTGAGCCGATCGATGTACGTGGCGGCGATGAACAACACGCCCATCACGATCAGCAGCACCGCGCCGATGTCGGTGAGCAGGTCCTGGTGGTCGCGCAGGGTCGAGCCCAGCGCGGTGGCCGTGAGCCCGAGGAGGATGAACACGGTCGAGAACGAGGCGATGAACAGCAGGCTGGGGACGAGCACCCGCCGCCAGTCGGTGTCGTCGATCTCGTCGATGCTGAGCCCGGTGATCACCGAGAGGTAGCCGGGGATCAGCGGCAGCACGCAGGGCGAGACGAACGAGACCAGCCCGGCGACGAAGGCCACCGGTACGTCGGCTCCGCTGACTGGGTCCATCGCCGAGCTCTACCGGGAGCCCGCCGGGTCAGTTCAGCGCCGCGGCGAGGCGGCGGCGGTGCTGGCGCGCGAGCTCGTGATCGGCGCCGAGCTCGGCGAAGATGCCGACCATCGCCTGGCGGATCAGGTCGCGCCGGTCGGGGTCGGCGGCGTCGGCGATCGCCTCCTGCAGCGCCTCGAGCGCGGCCTCGAAGTCGCCGGTATCCCAGGCCGCGAAGGCGGTCGCCAGCCGCGGATCGGGCTCCGCGGCGCCATTCGGCTGCGAGAGCCGCGCCCGGGCCGCCAGCCCCTCGGCGCGAAAGTCACCGCGCAGCGGCTCGAGCAGCTCCAGGGCTTCGTCGGTGTCGCCGCGCTCGAGCAGGATCTTGGCGAGGTTCGCCGCCGCCTGACCATGGGTGGGGTCGAGCTTCAGCGCCTCGCGCAGCGAGCCCTCGTCGCCGGCGGCGGCGAGCTCGTCGGCGGGCGATGGAACCAGGGTGTCGAGCCACTTCTCGATCTGGGCGGGCGGGATCGCGCCGGTGAACTCGGCGACCACCTGTCCGTCGCGAAAAGCCTTCACCGCCGGGATCCCCTGGACGCCGAAGCTCGCCGACAGGCTCTGGTTCGAATCCACGTCGACCTTGACCAGCTCGACCTTGCCGGCGCGCTTGGCGATCGCGGCCTCGAGCGCCGGGCCGAGCTGGCGGCAGGGGCCGCACCATTCGGCCCAGAAGTCGACGACGACCGGCAGCTCGCGCGAGCGGTCGACCACCTCGGCGATGAAATCGGATTCGTTCACGTCCTTGATCACGATGCCATCGAGATTACCGACCGGGCAGAATCCGCTCGATGGCTGAACCCGAGGCACCGGACCCGGCCGAACCGCACGAAGATCCGGAGCAGTCGCTGCGTGGATCGCTGCTGATCGCGTCGCCGGCGCTGCTCGACCCCAACTTCGCCCGCTCGGTGGTGCTGATCACCGAGCACGGCTCCGAGGGGGCGATGGGCGTCGTCCTCAACCGCCCGTCCGAGGTCGCGGTCGGCGACGTCGCCCCGGAGCTCGGCGAGATCGTCGCCGACGAGCCCGTGTTCATCGGCGGCCCGGTGCAGCCGCAGGCGCTGGTCGTGCTGGCCGAGTTCCACGACACCGCGGCCGCGGCCTGGATCGTGACCGAGGATGTCGGCTTCGTCGGCGCGGAGACCGAGTACTCGGACCTCAGCGACGTGATCCGGCGCGGGCGCGTCTACGCCGGCTACTCCGGCTGGGGGGCCGGTCAGCTCGAGGGCGAGCTCGCCGAGGACGCCTGGATCATCGAACCGCCGCAGCCGGCGGAGCTCTTCTGCGAGGACCCGGAGGAACTCTGGCACGAGGTGCTGGCCCGCAAGGGCGGCCAGTTCGCGTTGCTGGCCCGGATGCCGGACGATCCGAGCCTGAACTGATGAACGCGAGGGCACGCGTCTGCGTGGTCGGTGCCGGGTCGTCGGGAATCGCCTCGTGCCAGGTGCTGCACGCGCGCGGGATCGAGTTCGACTGCTTCGAGGTCGGATCTCAGGTCGGGGGCAACTGGCGCTACATGAACGACAACGAGATGTCGTCGGCCTACCGCTCACTGCACATCAACACCTCCCGGCGGACGATGGCCTACGCCACCTATCCGATGCCCGAGGACTACCCCGACTATCCGAACCACTGGCAGATCGCCCAGTACTTCGACGATTACGTCGACCACTTCGGCTTTCGCGACCGGATCCGCTTCCGCACCGAGGTGACCAAGGTCGAGCCGGCCGGCGAGGGCGCCTGGCGGGTGAACTGGCGCGAGCGCGACGGTGGGGAGGAGGGGTCGGCGCGCTACGACGCCGTGTTCGTCGCCAACGGACATCACTGGGACGCACGCTGGCCCGAGCCTCCGTACCCCGGTCAGCAGCGGTTCGAGGGCGAGCAGCTGCACGTTCACGACTACAAGACGCCCGACACGCTGGAGGGCAAGCGGGTGCTGGTGCTGGGGATCGGCAACTCGGCGACCGACATCGCGGTCGAGGCCTCGCGGCTGGCCGAGCGGACGATGCTGGCGATGCGTCGCGGAGCCTGGATCCTGCCCAAGTACCTGAAGGGCAAGCCGACCGACGAGCTCGGCAACGCGTTCATCAGCCGGCTGCCGCTGGCGGTGACCCGGGGGATGTACCGGCGGGCGCTGAAGACCGCGACCGGGGACCCGATGGACTTCGGCCTGCCCGAGCCCGACCACAAGCTCGCCGAGGCGCATCCGACGATCTCCGCCGAGCTGTTGCCGCGAATCGGCCACGGCGACATCGCCGTGAAGCCGAACATCGCCGAGTTCTCCGGCGGCCGGACGGTGCGTTTCGACGACGGCTCGGAGGAGGAGGTCGACCTGGTGATCTACTGCACCGGCTACAAGATCAGCTTCCCGTTCTTCGATCCTCAGCTGCTTTCGGCGCCCGACAACGAGATCCCGCTCTACCGCCGGGTCGTCAGTCCCGAGCATCCGGGCCTCTACTTCATCGGCCTGCTGCAGCCGCTGGGGGCGATCATGCCCCTCGCCGAGGCGCAATCGGAGTGGATCGCCGACGTGCTCGAGGGCCGCACCGAGCTGCCCGGCGACGAGCACATGCGGCGGGTGATCGCGCGCGACCGGGCGGCAATGGCAAAGCGCTACGTGGCCTCGAAGCGCCACACGATCCAGGTCGACTTCGAGCCCTACATGCGCTCGATCCGCCGCGAGCGCCGCGGCGGCATGTGGAAGCGCCTGCGCGGCGCCGGCCCGCCGCCGGCACGCGCCGGGGACCCCGCGCCGGAGACGGCCTGACCGCGACCGCGAACCCCTCCCGCCTACCGGCCGCCTGGGGCCTGCGTGGCGAACCGCTGCCGGCGATCCGGCGCGGCCTGCTGGTGGCACTGCCAATCGGCGTCGCGCTGCTGGTCGAGCTCGAGGCCGACCTCAAGGCCGCGGGTGCGCTCAGCACCGCGATCCTGATCTGCGGCTTCATCGCCTTCGACGCGCCGGCGCGGGTGCGCGTTCGCTGGCAGCTGCTGGCGGCCCCGTTCATCGGCGTCTGCGCGGCGCTCGGGGTGCTCTCGAGCACCACGGTCGTGCTCGCGGTGGCGATGATGGCCGTGGTTGCCGCGATCGGGGGCTACCTGGTCGCGGTCTCGCTGCGGATGGCGATCGCCGGGCTCTCCTGCGTGCTCGCGTTGCTGATCGCCCAGGGGCTGTTCCTGGAGGCCGCCGACGCCTGGCGGGCGCTGCTCTACGGCATCGGCGGCGGGCTGGTCCAGGCGCTGACGGCGCTGGTGGCGTGGGCGGTCGCCGATCGCGGCCGTGAAGCGTTCGCGTTTCGCGCGGCGGCCCAGGAGACGGTGGCCAAGCTGCGGGCCGCCTGGAGCATGCGCAGCGCCAGCATGCGCCACGCCTTCCGGTTCGGGGCCGCGCTGGCGATCGGGGTTGCGATCTACCGGGTCGCCGGGTTCGACGACCACGGCTACTGGGTGCCGCTGACGATCCTCTTCGTGCTCAAGCCGGACGCCCACCAGACCGGCGAGCGGATCGCGATGCGCGCCGCGGGGACCGTGATCGGCCTGCTGCTGGCGACCGGACTGGCGGAGGTCCTCTGGAATGACGTCGTGCCGACGGTGATCGTGCTGACCGTGGCGGCGGCCCTCGCCTATGCGCTGCTGGCGATCGAGTATGCGCTGTTCACGACCGCGATCACCGTCTTTGTCGTCCTGCTCACCGACACGCTCGGCTCCTCGCCGTTCGACGCCGCCGGCGAGCGCGGCCTCGGCACCGTGCTCGGGATCCTGGTTGCGGGGCTGGCATTCCGGGTCTTCGGCGAGCTCGAGGAGCGGGAGGAGGAAAAGCGGGAGCGCCCTCGCTCTATTGCCGACTAGCTGCCCGCGTGCGACGATCGGGACGGTGACGGGAGCGCCGCAGGAAGACAAGGACGCGGGAACGGCGGCAAGCCTGCTCGAGCGTGAGGCGGAACTCGAGCTGATCAGCTCGATGCTCGATCAGACGGCTGCCGGGTCGGGCGGCGCGGCGATCTCCGCCGCCCCGGCCGGGATCGGGAAGACGAAGCTGCTCGAGGCGGCGGTCGACGACGCCCCGGCGGTGGGCGCCAGGCGCTGGTCGCGCGGGCGACGGAGATCGAGCGAGGGTCCGCGTTCGGGGTCGATCGCCAGCTGCTCGAGCCCTTGCCTCGAGAGAGGCGGTTCAGCGCAGCACGAGCTGCTGGGGGACGTTCCCGAGGTGATTTACGCCACCAGCTGCTCCACGGCCGCGGACTGCTGCGCCTCGCGCAATCGCGATGGGAGGAGGCGGAGGCCGATCTGCTCGAGCTCGGTCGCCGTCAAGAGTTATGGAAACTGAAGCGGCCGAGCCCGTCGTGGCGCTCGGCTTGTGCGCAGGCCCGGGTGGCGCTCGGCGATCGCGAAGGAGCACGAGGGCTCGCCGCCGCCGAGCTCGAGCTGGCGCTCGCCTGGGATACGCCGAGGTCGATCGCCACCGCGACCCGCGTGTTCGTGACCATGGCGACGGTGGAGACCCACCTCACCCGCGTCTACCGCAAGCTCGACCTCGAAGGGCGAAAGGGCCTCGCGGACGCGCTCGCTGCTGACTAGAGCTCCGCCACCGTCTCGTGGACGCGAAGCCACGAGCCCTCCTCGCCGGTACTCCGGTCTCGTAGATCACCTTCGCCTGCTCGGTCTCGGCCACCAGCTCGCCCGCGAGCAGCACCCGCACCGGGAGGGAGGTCGGCAGCGCATCGACGCGGTGGTAACGCCCAGTGGGTGTCCTCCGCTGGCAAAGACCGCGAGCGGCACGCCGTCGTCGGGTCCCCAGGCGGTGAGCTCGAGGCCGACGAGGTCGCGGTAGAAGCTCGCCGCGCGATCCAGATCGGCAACGCGCAGAGCGACGTGCCCGAGCTGCGTCTTCGAGGCGGCGGGCGTGGCGGAGGAGGCGGGTGCGGTGGATACGGTCATTCGATTCTCCTTTGGTGGTCGCGTCTGAGACCACGCTAGGACCGCGCTCAGCCCACGGCGTCAGGGGGATACCCGGACATTTGGGGTACCGGCGTAAACCGCGCGATGCTTTGTTACGTTGGTGCCGAGGGTGTTGGGGCTCGTGCCGGTTGGTGATCGATTGAGATTCGCGTGTGCGCCGCTTGCGGCCGCAGCTCTGCTCGTGGCTGCAGCGCCCGCCGCGGCGGAGCCCCCGGCGCCGCCGCTTCCCGACGCAGTGATGTCGCCGAACGTCGAGTACCTGGGCTCGATCAAGCAGGACGTCGGCCTGACCACCGGCGCCAAGGTCGTCGGCGACCGCCTGTTCGTCACCTCGGGCAAGAACATCTCGATCTACGACATCTCCAACCCGGCGGTGCCGCAGGCCCTGGGCCAGATGACCACCAACATCGCCTGGGAGAACGAGGAGGTCCCGACCAACGGCAAGGTGCTCGCGGTTGCAAGCGACTTCTACTCGGTGGTCCCCGAGTGCGTCGAGGCGTTGGCGGTCACCGGCTGCGTGCAGTTCTTCGACGTTCGCGATCCGGCGAACGTGAAGCAGGTTGGCACGATCCCGATCGCAAACCACACCGCCGAGTGCGCGCTCGACTGCCAGTACTTCTACGGCCAGGCGGGCACGATCATCGACGCGCGGGGGATACTCGAGGGCACGCCGCCGACGGTGGTCGGCAACTGGATCGACGAGCTTGCGGGCCAGGGGATCGACGAGCAGAGCTGTCACCACATCCGCGAGATCCGCCCGGGGATCCTGCTCACCGCATGCCGGCCGTTCGCCGTGATCTCGCTGCTGGCCAAGGACGGGGGCTCGCCGGAGCAGCCGAAGGTGCTCTACACGGGAGAGGCAGCCAAGTTCGTCCACTCGGCGCGCTGGCCGCGAAGCGGCAAGGACAAGTTCGTGCTCACGGGCGGTGAGGAGAACTTCACCGCACGCTGCGAGCTCAACAACAGCGAGTTTTCGGTCTACAGCGCCGAGAAGGTGCTGCGCGGCAAGTCGACGGCGTTCGAGGGCCCGCTCGCCCAGGTGCCGCCGGCCGGCAACGGCTTCTACGCCGACGGCAAGCCGGTTGCCGGCGCCCTCGGCTGCTCGGTCCACTGGTTCCACGAGCACCCGACGTTCAAGAACGGCGGCCTGGTCGCGATCTCCGAGTACGAGGACGGGGTGCGCTTCCTGCAGATCAAGAAGGACGGCTCGATCGTCGAGCAGGGCTACTTCCTCTCGCTGGGCAGCTCGTCGTCGTCGCCGAAATGGGCCGGCAAGGACGACGTCCTCTACTCAATCGACTACCTGCGCGGGATCGACATCCTGCGCTGGAAGGGCGAGCACTACGTCCCGGGGAAGTCCGACCGCAAGCCCAGGCAGCGGGTCCGAGGCACCAACGGCGTGACGCCGCCGGCGCGGCCTACGCGCGCCCAGGCCGCGAAGCGCGAGCGGCTTGCCGCACGGCTTCGGGCGACCGGCTGGTCGCCGGGGTTCTGCTCCTTGGCCGGGCGCTAGTGGGCCGGGGGCGCCGAAGGGCCGCAACAAGCACGGCGATCGCGGCCAGCAGGACGGCAAAACGCGCGCCCATCGGCCCATCCTAATCGCGACCGCGTGGTCGCGGAAGGGGCGTGCGGCCGCGTGTGGTCCAGAAATCCAGATCCTGCGCACGAGAACGATGATTATGGATAGCTGGGCAGCGCCTGCGGGCGTATCAGGCGCGAGCGGCCTGCTGCTCGATCCACGGCAAGATCGCCTTCGAGTGAGTGAGGACCGTGCCGTCAGCGAGCTTCAGCGTCGGCAACTTGGTGTCTCCGGTCGCCTCGCGCAGCTCGTCGCGCGAGCCCTTGCGCAGGAACGGGATCGGGCTGCCATGGGCGGCGACCACCTTGTCGTACTCGATCCCCGCGTCGCGCAGCGCCTCCTGGACGCGCCTACACGGGTGAATCCGCGGGCCACCGTCATCTCCATGGCAAACGAACAGTGTCGGGGTCTCGGCCATCGTTCCTCCGGTCGCTGACTCTGCGGCGGCCTAACCGGGCTCAGACGCCGCCTCGTACTCGCTCAGTAGCCGTTTTGGCGCCTTCCGACACCAGGACTCGATCAGAAGCTCTCTCAGCTCCTGTGCATCGACGCGCTCGAGGTTGACCAGCATCGCCGGGTAGTCCTGGTAGTGCGGCGTGATGTAGAACGTCTCAGCGTCCTCCTGCATCAGCGCCTCGCGCTCGAGCACGTCGATCATCACCACCAGCGCGCCGTCCTCGCGCAAGCGCGCGAAGCCCTTGCCGCGCACCTTCAGCGCCGGCGTCCCGTACCAGCTGGCCTGCTCCACCTCGGGCAGTTCGGCCTTCGCCAGCTCGCAGACGGTCTCCCAGGTCGCCATCCCGCGAGCATAGGTGAGCGACGTACGACCGACGCGATGCATCCGGGTTTACATCGGTTATCCGGCGTCCGTCCGCCCTGCGGTCCGCACCTCAGACCTTTCCGCGGGCTCGTGTTTGCGATTTCGGACGTGGGGTAATCGCGCCATACGCCCTTCAAGCGCAAGTGCGTTTGGGGGGGTTTGTCGAGGGCCCAGGTCACCCCCCACCTGGGCCCTCGCTTTTTCTCCGGGTGGCCCAATCTCGGAGCTGGATCGGTCGGGGGGCCGCTGAGCACTATCTTGGCTCGGCCAGGCATGAGCGACCGCCAGCGCAGACGACCAGGGGAACTGCCGCCACCGGGCGGGCCCACGGACGCGCTCGCGGCCGAGGAGCAGCTGCTGCGCGATTACGCCCACACGCGCGACGAGAACGCTCGTGAGGAGCTCGTGCGCCGCTTCCTGCCCTTCGCCCGCAGCCTCGCGATGCGCTACAGCGGCGGTGTCGAGCCCAGCGATGACCTGTTTCAGGTCGCCAGCCTCGGCCTCGTCTCGGCGCTCGAGCGCTATGACCCCGAGCGCGGCGTCCCCTTTGCCGCCTTCGCCGGGCCGACGATCCTCGGCGAGCTGCGGCGCCACTTCCGCGACCGCGTCTGGACCCTGCGCGTCCCGCGCGGCCTTCAGGAGAGCATCCGCGCCGTCGACGGCGCCGTGGCGAAGCTCAGCCACGAGTTGGAGCGCTCACCGACGGTCGCCGAGATCGCCGAGCTGCTCGAGGTCGGCCAGGCCGATGTGCTGGAGGCGTTCGAGGCCGGCGCCGCGCGCCGGATCGTCTCACTCGACCGGCCGACCGCCGGCTCGGAGCCCGGCGACGAAGCGCCGATGGCGGAGCGGATCGGCGACCAGGATCCGGGCTTCGAGCTGGTCGAGGACCGCGCCGCGATCGACGCCGGCGCGGAGGTGCTCGACGAGACCGAGCGCGAGGTCCTGCGCCTGCGCTTCGCCGAGGACCTGACCCAGTCGAAGATCGCCGAGGAGGTCGGCTACTCGCAGATGCACGTCTCGAGGATTCTTCGCCGTGCGCTCGGCAAGCTGCGTGACGCCGCTGCGATCGACGAGGACCCGGGCGAGATCGAGCTCTGATTCAGCTCGGCTGGCCGATCCGGATCGCGAGCACCTCGCCCGACCCGTCCGGATCGATCCTGACCTCGTCGGCGAGGCCCTCGAGCGACGCATCGAGCGATGGGATTCGCATTCCCTCGAGCAGTCTCTGTCCGCCACCCTTCTCCAGCGGGCCGACGCGGACCTCGAACGACCCCGACTGCTCGGAGACGACCAGCCGCGCGGTCCCATCCGGGAAGTCGGCGGATCCGCCGGCCGAGAGCGCGTCGCTGAGCAGGACGGCGTCGGAGAGCTGATCGACGGAGAGGTCGGCGCGGGTCGCGAACATCGAGATCACCCGGGAGAGAATCGGCGCCAGCAGCTCGCCGGCCGGCAGGTTGATCCGCGTCTCGTCGATGACCTCCGGCGCGACCACGCCGTTGCTCGACGGTGTGAACGGGACCTTCATTCGAACCTCCGTCCCCTGACCGGGAGCGCCGGTGACCTCGAAGCTATGGGTAAGCGCGGCGATCAGCGGCAGGCCGAGACGCAGGCTGCGGTGTTCGACGTCGGCGAGCGGGCGAATCCCGGCGCCGTAGTCGCGGACGCTGACCACCAGAGCGCCATCCTCGGGCCAGGCATCGACCTCCAGCACGCCGGTCTCGCCCTCCCCATACGCATGCACGACGACGTTCATGCAGGCCTCGGTGACGACCGTCTTCAGGTCCGCGACCTCAGAGGGCTCCATCTCGAGCGCCTCGGCGAGGCCGGCCAGGGCATGGCGAACCAGTGGCACATTTCCTGCCACGGCCGGGAGTGCGAACTCGACTCTGGCCTCCGACTCCATCGGCGCTCTGGTACCCCCGGGTCTTCGCTACTAATCGCGTTTCCAGCCGCGTCCGAACAGCCGGCTCAGCCGGCCGGTGCGGACGTTGGCGCTGAACGTCCCGGGACCGCTCTCGGGCGGCGGCAGGGATTCGACCTGATCGGCCTCGATTGTCAACGTCACGCCTCGGTCGGCGGTCCGGCCGACCTCGGGAGCATCGACGAAGCGCAGCCCCGCCGCTTCCGTTTCAACCACGATGCCGTCGAGGATGTGCTCGCGGTAGTTGTCGACCACCTGGTCGACCACGCCGACCTTGGTCCCGTCCGCGGCATAGACGGGCGTGCCGCGCGGGACGGCGGTGTAGTGGATCGCTTCGCCGTCGTCGATCACAGGCAAAGCATAGATTGACGGCGTGGCCGGATACTCCGGGACGCCGCTGCCGAAGAAGCTCGGGATCAAGGAAGGGCTCACGGTCGCCTTCCCCGGCGCGCCGCCCGAATTCGAGCTCGCGCTGGGCGAGCTCCCGGAGGCGGTCGCGGTCAAGCGCCGGGCGGTGGCGCCTGTCGACGTCGTCGTCGCCTTCTTCACCCGGCTGGCGGAGCTCCAGCGCCGCCTGCCGGCGCTCTCGCGGGCGATCTATCCCGACGGCGGTCTCTGGATCGCCTGGCCGAAGCGATCCTCCGGGGTCCCAACCGATCTGACCGAGGATCTGATCCGCGCCCTGGCGGTGGCCGGCGAGCTGGTCGACAACAAGGTCTGCGCGATCGACGACACCTGGTCGGGCCTGCGCCTCGTGTTCAGGCTCGAGCACCGCTCGCGTGCCTAGGCGTTAAGGCGCGCCACGACGTCCGGGCGCTCGCAGAAGGCGGCGATCTCGCGCGAGAGCCGGCCACCCTGCCATGCGAGCGGCGACTTGCCCGCCTCCTCGCTGATCAGCGTCGCCCGCGGCAGGCGCTCGGACCATTCCTCGGCCACGGCGTAGGGATGGCCTGGGTCGCCCTCGTCGTGGCTGGCGACGACGAGGGCGGGCAGGTCTAGGAACTCGAGCTCCGCCAGGTCGCCGAACGGCACCGAGCGCGGCACCTCCCGCAGCGCCCGCGCGACCGCCTCGGGATGCTCGTGAAGGGCGAGGCGGTCGCGGGTTATCCGCAGCGCCGTCTCGCGCCACTCCGGGTCGAGCCCGCGGTCGTAGGCGGCCACGAACCCCTCCACTCCCCCCTGTTCGAGCCCGTCCGCCAGCGAGTCCCAGTAGGCGAGGCTCTCCTCGGTCGGCGGGTTGCCGAGATACACGGGTCCGATCAGGACCACGGCCGCGACCCGGTCGGGGTCTGCGAGCGCCCGGGCGGTGAGCGTGTGTGCTCCCATCGAGTGGCCGGCGAGCACGCAGCGCCGATCGCCGAGCTGCTCGGCGAGCACCGCCGCGAGGTCGGCCGAGAGCTCGTCGTAGGAATAGCCCGCGCCGGCGGGCGCCGGATCGGACTCGCCGTGGCCGCGAGCGTCGTAGGAGAGCGTCCGAAAGCCCTGCCGGGGCAACGCGTTCGATCCGTGGACGACGTAGCGGCGCACCGCCGTGAGGCCGTGCAGAAGCGCGATCGGCGGTCCCCCCTCCTCCCCCTGCGCCTCTCCCCGCAGCCGCGAGGCCGGGCCCGCGACCGTGAACGGCTCGGCCTCTGTGTTCACCGAGCGGCGGCGGCGTCGCGCGCCAGCGACAGCGCCGAGGCCAGATGCTCGACGTCCTTGTAGCGCAGGCCGAGCAGGGCGACGTGGCGGTAGCGGACGATCCCGTCGGGGTCGAGGATGAAGATCGAGCGCCTCACCAGGCCGCCCGGCCCGACAACCCCGAAGGCACGCGAGGTCTCATGGTCGGGATCGGCGAGCAGCGGCACGGTGAGCTCGTGCTCGTTGGCGAAGCGATCGTGCGAGTCGACCGATTGCGGTGAGATCCCGAGCACGTCGGCGTCGAGGTCGTCGAGGTGATCGGCGGCGTCTCGGTAGGAACAGAACTGGCGCGTGCAGACGGGAGTGAAGTCGCCGGGGTAGAAGGCGAGCACGACCCAACGGCCGCGGAGATCCTCGAGCCGATACGTCCGCCCCCCGGTTCCGGCGAGCTCGAAGTCCGGCGCCTGATCGCCGATCCCGATCTTTGACATCGCACCGAGCGTAGCGCTGCGTCCGCCGCCGCCGAGGCCGCGGCTAGCCCGCCTCGATCGTCACGCCGTCGATCGTGACCACCTGGGTCGGCTGCTCGGTCGGGTCGCCGAGCTTGCCGATCGCCGCGACCACATCGGCGCCCTCGGTGACCTCGCCGAGCACGGCGTAGTCCGTCGGCAAACCGGCGTCCGCGGGCGCGGTGACGACGAAGAACTGGCTTCCCGACGCGCCGGGTGGCTCCACGTTCGTCTTCGCCATCGCCACCAGGCCCTTCTTGTAGGTCGTGTCCTGCGGTGGCGGCTCGACCACCGTGTAGCCGGGCCCACCGTTGCCGGTGCCGGTCGGGTCCCCGCCCTGGATCACGAACCCGGGTGAAATCCGGTGGAAGATCGTGCCGTCGTAGAACCCCTGCTCGGCGAGAAAGGCAAACGAGTTCGCCGTCTTCGGCGAGTTCTCGGTGTCGAGCGCGATCGTGAACGACCCGCAGCTGGTCTCGACCGTGGCGGTCGCCGGCTCGCCCTTGGTCAGCACCTGCTCGGGCTTCTTGAAGGTGTCGGTCTTCGCCGGCGGCGCCTCGACGTCGGCGCATTCACCGGCGGCGGTGGTCGTTGTCGGCGTGGTCGAGCTCGACTCGTCGTCGTCGCCGCAGGCGGCGAGCAGCAAGGCGGCGAGGGCGGCGGCAAGGATTGCCGCGTAGCGGCTCTTCGTCGTGATCATCGGCCGCAGGCTAATGCAACGCCGCACGCGCCAGCGCAGGCGCGCTGACGGTCTTGCGATCATGGCCCCGTGGCTGAGCCTGAGCGCCAGATTCCGACCCGAGTCCGCGTCATCGGCCGCGGGGTCAACGCCGCCGTCGCTCGCGCGCCCTGGCTCTGGCCCGTGCTTCGCCGTCCGGTGCAGGGCTTCTTCGAGCGCTCCGCCGCCGGCTGGGACGACCGCACCGCGGCCGGCTCCGCCGACCACCTGGCGGCGCTTGCGGCGGCGACCGCGAAGATCAGCCCCGCGCCGGAGCGGGTCCTCGATCTCGGCACCGGCACCGGCGAGGCTGCGCTGTTTCTGGCCCGCGAGTTCCCCCAGGCGCGGATCCGCGGCGTCGACATCTCCGAGCAGATGATCCGCGCCGCACAGGGCAAGGTCGGGCTCGACCCCGAGGGGCGGATCGCGTTCAAGGTCGCGGACGCGGCCGAGCTTCCCTACGACGAGGATTCCTTCGATCTGATCACCCAACTCAACCTGCCGCCGTTCTTCGGCGAGATCGCCCGTGTGCTGCGCCCGGGCGGTCACGTGGTGGTCGCGGCGTCCTCCGGCGCGCAAACGCCGTTCTACACGCCGCCCGCGGTGCTCGAGCGCGGCTTTCGCCGCCAAGGGATCGAACCGATCGAGCACGGCGAACGTGGACGGGGCACGTTCTTCCTCGGCGAGGCCCGCGAGTAGGCTGATCCGCTTGGCCAAGCCAAGTCGATACCTGCTGCTCGTCAACCCCTCCGCCGGCGGCGGACGGGCACGGGAGATGCTGCCCCGGGTGGAGGCGGCGATGGCGGCGGCCGGGCTCGAGCACCGGTCGGTGATGACCACCAGCCTCGAACACGGCTGCGGGGAGGCCACGGCCGCCGCCGCCAGGGGCGAGATCCCGGTGGTGATGAGCGGCGACGGGCTGATCGGCCAAATCGGCGGCGTGCTTGCGGGCGGCAGCGTGCCGCTGGGGATCATTCCCGGCGGCCGCGGCAACGATCTCGCCCGCGTGCTCGGGATCTCCGACGAGGCCGAGGCGGCGGTCGGCGTGCTCGCCGCCGGCGTCACCCGCGAGATCGACGTCGGCGAGGTCAACGGCAAGCGCTTTCTCTGCATCGCCAGCTGCGGCTTCGACTCCGACGCCAACCGGATCGCCAACGAGGCCCGCTTGATCAAGGGCAACCTCGTCTATGCCTACGCGGGGGTGCGGGCGCTGCTCGCCTGGAAGCCGGCCCGGTTCACGCTCACTCTCGACGGCGAGCGGAGCGAGTTCACCGGCTATTCGGTCATCGTCGCCAACAGCCGCGCCTACGGCGGCGGGATGTTCATCGCCCCCGACGCGGAGCTCGACGACGGCAAGTTCGACGTCGTCACCACCTCGCATACCGGCAAGATCCACTTCATCACCACCCTGCCGAAGGTCTTCAAGGGCGAGCACGTCGACAACGAGGAGGTGACGATCACGCGCGCGGGCGAGGTGCGGGTCGAGGCCGATCGCCCGTTTGCGATCTACGCCGACGGCGACCACCAGGCCGACCTGCCGGCGACGTTCCGGGTGCTGCCGCGCGCGCTCAGCGTCATCGTTCCGGGATGAGCGCACGCGGCGGCGTGTTCAGGACCAAGGTCGCGCTGGCGAGGGCAACGGGCGCGCTCAGCCGCCGCAGCGGCCGTGGCGGCGGCACCACGCTGCCCGGCCGGCTGCTGCTGCGGATCGCGCCGGACGCGGTCGCGCGCCTCGGCGGCGAGCTCGTCGGCGGCTCGACGATCATCAGCGCCACCAACGGCAAGACCACCACCGCCGGCATGCTGGCCGCGGCGATGCGCGCCGCCGGCCGCGACCCCGTCCACAACCGCGCCGGGTCGAACATGAGCTGGGGCGTGGCCACGGCGCTGCTCGAACAGCGCGGCCGCGAGGGCCTGTTCGAGGTCGACGAAGCGTGGCTGCCGCAGATGACGGCCGCGCTCGATCCGGGGCTGATCGTGCTCGGCAATCTGTTTCGTGACCAGCTCGACCGCTACGGCGAGCTCGAGCACCTGGCCGACGAATGGGCGGCGATGGTCGCCGAGCGGGCCGGTCGCTGCGGCTTCGTCCTCAACGCCGACGACCCGCTGGTCGCCGACCTGGGCCGCGATCGCGAGCTCCGGCTTCGCCCGGGCGTCACCTACTTCGGGATCGAGGACGGCTCGCAGGCGCTGCCCGAGCTCCAGCACGCCCACGACGCCAAGCACTGCCGCCGCTGCGGGCATCCGTACACCTACGCCCGCGCCTTCGTCGGCCATCTGGGCCACTACGAATGCCCGAACTGCGGCGCCGACCGACCGACGCCCGAGATTGCGGCGACGGAGATCGAGCTCTTCGGCATGCGAGGCTCGCGGTCGCTGATCTCGACCCCCGACGGCGAGGCACGGCTCGAGCTGCCCCTGCCCGGCCTCTACAACGTCTACAACGCGCTCGCCGCGATCACCGCGGCGCTGCGGCTCGGAATCGGCCTCGAGCAGACCGTGAGCGCGCTGGCCGGGGTCGAGGCGGTGTTCGGGCGCGTGGAGACGATCCCGATCGCTGGCAAGGCGGCCTCGATCCTGCTGATCAAGAACCCGGCCGGGGCGAACGAGGTTCTGCGCACCCTGCGCCTCGAAGCGGGCGATCACGGTCTCGACCTCTGGATCGCGCTCAACGACAAGATCGCCGACGGGCGCGACGTGTCGTGGATCTGGGACGCCGATTTCGAGCTCCTGGCCGGCGCCGCGCGGCGGATCGTCTGCGCCGGAACCCGAGCCCCGGAGATCGCGGTGCGGCTCAAGTACGCCGGGATCGAGCCCGGGAAGCTCGTGGTCGAGCCCTCGATCGAGCGCTCCTTCGACCGCGCGCTCGCCGAGGCCGACGAGGCGCTGTTCGCACTGCCGACCTACACCGCGCTGATCGAGCTGCGCAAGCTATTGAGCGCGCGCGGGCTCGCCAGGGAGTTCTGGCGATGAACGAGCATTTGCTGGACTCGAAGGTGATCTGGCATGACGTCGAATGCGGGGCCTACCACGCCGACCTGGCGACCTGGCTCCAGCTCGCGACCGAGGCCGGCGGCCCGCTGCTCGAGCTCGGCGCCGGGACCGGGCGGGTGGCGCGCGGGCTCGCCTCGCGCGGGTTCGACGTCGTCGCCCTCGACAGCGAGCCCGAGCTCGTCGACGAGCTCGCGAAGCGCGCGGCGGCCGCCGGGGTCGAGATCGAGACGGTCTGCGCCGACGCCCGCGAGCTCGAGCTCGGGCGCACGTTCGCCGCGATCATCGCCCCGATGCAGTTCATCCACCTCCTCGGCGGCGCGGGCGAGCGCGCCACCGTCCTCGCGGCGGCGCGGGCCCATCTCCGTCCCCGCGGGATTCTGGCCGCGGCGCTGCTCGCCGACGACACCGTGATCGACGGCGAGGACGGCGAGCTGCTCCCCGACGTTCGCGAGCGCGACCGGTGGGTCTTCTCCAGCCTCCCGCTCGCGGTCTCGGTCGACGACGACGGGATCGAGGTCCGCAGGCTGCGCCAGATCGTCAGCCCGGACGGCGAGCTCAGCGAGCGCAGCGCGTCGATCCACCTCGACCGGGTCACGCCCGCGGCCTTCGAGCACGAGGCTAGATCGCTCGGCTTCACCGCCCGGGAGCGGATCGAGGTCCCCCCCAACGCCGATCACGTCGGCTCGACGATCTGCATCCTGGAGGCACCGTGATGAAGCTTCGCCTGCTCGCTCTCTACCCGGAGCAGATGAACATCTACGCCGACCGCGGCAACATCCTCTTTCTTCAGCGCCGCTGTGAGTGGCGGGGCATCGGCTTCGAGCTCGCCCGCTCAGGCCCTGGCGAGCGCTTTGACCCCGCCGCGCACGACCTGATCTACATCGGTGGCGGCCAGGACCGCGACCAGGAGCTGGTCGCCGCCGACATGCTGGAGACCAAGCGCAAGGCGCTCGCGGCCGCCGTCGGCGACGGCGCCGTCGTGCTCGCCGTCTGTGGCGGCTACCAGCTGCTCGGCCACAGCTACCAGCTCGGCGAGCGCCGGATCGCGGGCCTCGGCCTCGTCGACCTCGAGACGGTGCGCGAGCCGGGGCCGCGGCTGATCGGCAACGTCGTCATCGAGGCCAACCTCGGCGACGCCGCGGATCCGATCGAGATCGCCGGGTTCGAAAACCACGGCGGCCGCACCCGGCTCGGCCCCGAGGCGACGCCGCTCGGCCGGGTGATCAAGGGACACGGCAACAACGGCACCGACGGGCTCGAGGGCGTCCGTCACCGAAACGTGATCGGCACCTACCTGCACGGGCCGCTGTTGCCGAAGAACGTCCTCCTGGCCGACCACCTGGTCGCCCTCGCTCTCGCCCGCAGCAGCGGCGCGGTACCGGGGCTGGCGCCGTTGGACGACGAGCTCGAGCACGCGGCTCACCAAAGCGCCCGCGACGCCGCGACGCGGGCCTAGCGGGCGTCGGGCTCCACCAGGGTCCAGTCGAAGCGCCCGAATGAGGCGGAGGGCGCTTGTTCACGCACCCAGGCTGCGTCCTCGGGCTCGAGCCGCGCAACTGCGAACTCGATCGGGTCGCCGAAATCGGCCTTGTAGAGCCGCATCAGGTAGGGGAGCTCGAGCTTGCCGCGCTCACGATCGAGGCGCGTCTCGGCGCGGATGTAGCTCCTCGTCGTCGCCTCGAGCTCGGGATCGAGGCTTTCGGCTTCGTAGGCGCGGATTGGCGGGCATGAGACCGCGCCGCAGTTGAGCGCGAAGTGAACTCGGGGATCGAGCCGCGACGGAGCCGCGTCGCGGCGCCGATCGCCTGCCGCGAGCAGGCGCCGAAGCCGGTACGGCGGCCGGGCGTTGAGCCGCAGGACGCCGTGCTCGATCGCGTCGAGCGAGTAACCCCGACCGCCGACCCGGACCACCTCGGTGGCGAACAGATCGCGGTTGCGAAGCAACGAACCCGTCGGCTTGCGGCGCCCGAGTTCGGCGAGGACGAACGCGTTGTAGAGGTTGAGCCAGAAGGCGATCCGAGCTTCGTCGCCGCCGATCCGCTGCGGGTCGAGCGACGCCAAGCCGGCGTTCAAGCGATCGAGATCGCGCCCGCGCCGCGCCGCCTGCAGCAGTTCGCGCGAGAGCTGATCGGCGTCGACCGCTGTCAAGTCGCCAAACCCACGGGCGCCCTACCTGCCGCTGGAGCCGAAGCCCCCCTCCCCACGCCCGCTGACGCTGAGCCCGGCCGCCTCGGTCGGTGAGACGGCCGCGAACGGGGTGACCAGCAGCTGGGCGATCCGGTCGCCGGGGCTGACCTCGAACAGCGCTGCGCGGTCGGTATTCAGCAGCAGCACCCGGATCTCGCCACGGTAGCCGGCGTCGATCAGCCCCGGGGCATTGACGAGCGTGATCCCGTGGCGGGCAGCGAGCCCCGACCGCGGCAGGACGAGGCCGGCGTGCCCAGGTGCGAGCTCGATCGCGATCCCGGTGCCGACGCTGGCGCGGTCGCCGGGGCCGATGATCGCCGGTTCGACGGCGTAGAGGTCGAGTCCGGCGTCGCCGTCGTTGGCGCGGGTCGGCAGGCGCGCGTCGTCGCGCAGCTTGATGCAGGCCAGCTCCACCGCTCGAGCCTAGCCGGGGCTCAGGCGTCGGTCGGCGCGGCCGCCTGCCCGTCGACCGCAAACTCCGCGAACCTGTGCGTCAATCCGGCGGGAATGCGGGCCTTGACCAGGACGCCGTCGCCGCGCTCCTCGCGTTCGAGGTCGCCGGCAAGCTCATACAGCTCCGAGAGACGGGCGCCCTCCGCGTATGGGACCAGCAGCTCGACCTCGCGCAGGGTCTCGACGAAGGCAGCCTCGATCCGCTCGCGCAGCTCCTCGATCCCCTCCCCCGTCTCGGCCGAGACCCCGATCGCGTCGGGGACCCCGACCAGCAGGTCGCGGCGCGCCTCGTCGTCGAGCAGGTCGAGCTTGTTGAAGACCAGCAGCCGTGGTCGGTCGCCGGCGCCGATCTCCTCGAGCACCGAGTCGACGGCGGCGATCGCCTCGGCCCGGATCGGCTCCGGGTCGGAGCCGTCGACGACATGGACGATCAGGTCCGCGAGCCGCGTCTCCTCGAGCGTCGCCTTGAACGCCTCGACCACCTGGTGCGGGAGCTTGCGGATGAAGCCGACGGTGTCGGTGACCAGATAGCTGCGCCCGTCGTGTTCGTAGGCGCGGGTGGTCGGGTCGAGGGTGTGGAAGAGCCGCGAGCCGACGCCGACGCCGGCGCCGGTGAGCGCGTTCAGCAGGGTCGACTTGCCGGCGTTGGTGTAGCCGGCGAGGGCGACGGCGGGAACCGGCGAGGCCTCGCGCTGCGAGCGCTGCAGGCTGCGGTTCTGCTCCACCCGCTCGAGCCGGCGGCGCAAGGTCGTGATCCGATCGCGAGCCAGCCGGCGGTCGGTCTCGATCTGCGACTCGCCCGGGCCCCTGGTGCCGATACCGCCGTCCATGCGACCGGCGCCGAGGCGCTCGAGGTGGGTCCAGAGACCGCGCATGCGGGCGAGGTTGTACTCGAGCTGGGCGAGCTCGACCTGGAGCTTGCCCTCGGCCGAGTGGGCGTGGTCGGCGAAGATGTCGAGGATGATCGCCGTGCGGTCGATCACCGGCACGTCGAGCGCCTCCTCCAGGTTGCGCTCCTGGCGCGGGAGAAGCTCGTCGTCGCAGGCGACCAGGTTGGCGCCCGAGCGCTTCACCTCCGCCTTCAGCTCGTCGAGCTTGCCGCGGCCCAGGTAGCGATCCGGATCGGGCGCCTCGCGAGCCTGGACCATCTCGCTTGCGGTCGCCACGCCGGCGGTTCGCAGCAGCTCCTTGAGCTCGGCGAGCGGGTCGTCGCCGTCGCCGACGGCGCTGGGCACGACGCCGATCGCGACCGCACGCTGACGCGCACGGGCGTTGCGCACGCCGGCTTCGGATCCGGCCCCCGGAGATGCCTGATCGCCGTTTCGACTCACGCAGTGAGTGTAGGCCGAGCTACTGGTACGGGCTGGTCTCGAGCGAGGCGCCGTGCTCGGCGGCGCAGGAGTCGGCCATCAGCTCGTCGTTGCCGAAGTTCGCGTGGCAGAGCTCGTGGGCGACCACGTAGTAGTTCGGGTTCGAGATCGAGACGTACGGGCCGGCGCCCTCGGGGCACTCGTCGTACGGGCAGGTGACGCCCCAGTGCGAGTTGCCCTCCCAGTCCAGGCCCGGGCCCGTGCAGTGGATCTGCCAGCCGTCGGGAAGACGGAGGTCGTTGCGGGCGGCGATCCGGACGCTCTCCTCACAGTCGGCGGTCACAGCGAGCGGATCGCCGGCGGCGTTGCTGACCTCGCCCAGATCACGCGGCTGCTCCTCTACCGGGGCGGGCAGCGGCGAAGGGGGCGCGCCGTCGCCGGCGCTGAGAGCGGCGGACGCGGCTCCCGGAGTGGCGAGCAGTGCGATCGCAGCCAGCACGGCCGCAAAGGGCAACGAGGCAAGCGCGAGACGCGCGGGCCGGTCGCTGCTGTGCTGGAAGAGGCGCATACCCCGCCTTCGGCGGGCATGCCGACTCGCGCCAGAAACGGGCGCGAATCTGGACGAGGTACCGAGTGCTCAGGGGCAGATCAGGGGCGGGTCAGGCAGTCGCCGCGCGGTGAGGTCGATATCGCCGACATAGGGCAGCGCACCCACGCCACAGGCGTCGGCGACCGACTCGGCCGCCGCCCGCCGATCGCCCGCACGGGTGTAGTTGGCGGCCGTCGTGATCAGGCCCAGGTCGCGGAAGTCGGCGAGCTCACGCAGCGCTGCGCGCCTGGCGCGATCGGAGTTGCGGACGTAGCGGCGGCGATCGAAGTCGTAGGTCCAGGTGACGTCCTCCCGATTCCAGCCGTCGATCGCCTCGAGCAGGCCGAGCTTGCGCAGCCCCCAGGCGCCGTTCTGCGCGAACAGCAGCCGCCCGTCGGCATGCGCGAGCGCCGCCAGCTCCAGCACCAGCGCGCGCATCCCGTCGCGCTGGGCGGCGTGATTACGGGTCTCGATCATGTCGACGTTGTCGAGAAACAACCCGTCGAAGCCCTTGGCGAGGATCTCGGGGGCAATCTCGGCACTGATCGCCTGCCGCAGCTTCGCCTTCGAGACGTCGGCGTACCACTCGTCCTTCCAGTCCGCCCAGGCTCCGAGCCGGAACCTCTTCAGCTGCGGAAACCATCCCCGCCACTTCTCGATCGTGCCGACGCTGAGGTAGGCGAGCACCGTGGTACCGCCCGCCTGCAGCGCCGCAACCTCCTCGGCGGTCGCCAGCTCGCCGTCGACGACCACGAGGTCGAACGCACCCAGGCGATCGGCCACCTGCGCCGGCCCGCCGGAGAGGTTGCCGTTGCCGATCGCGAAGGCAAAGCTCTGCGGCGGCAGCGCCCGCTGCGGTTCGGCTGCCGACCCGCCTGCGGCCACGAGCACCGCAGCGACAGCGGCGGCGAGGGCGATCGCGGGTAGTCTGCGCACCCAGATGAGGGTATTCCTCACCGGAGCGACCGGGTTCATCGGGGGTCATGTGGCCCGCAAGCTGCGCGAGCGCGGCGACGACGTGCGCGCCCTGGTGCGATCGACAGCCAAGGGCGAGGCGCTGGAGGGGCTGGGCTGCGAGTTGGTGGTCGGCGATCTCTCCGACGAGGCGGCGATCACGGCCGGGCTCGAGGGCTGCGAGGCGGCGATCCACAACGCGGCCGTGTACGAGGTCGGGATCCCCGAGTCGGAGCACCGAGCGATGTATGAGGCCAACGTGCTCGGCACCGAACGGGTGCTGCGGGCGGCGCTCGCCGCGGGCACGCCCAAGGTCGTCTACGTGTCCACCGTCGGCGCCTTCGGCAACACCCACGGCGAGGTCGTCGACGAGAGCTACGAGCACCCCGGGCGCGAGTTCACGTCCTACTACGAACGGACCAAGTACGAGGCCCACCAAATCGCCAAGCGGCTGATCGCCGACGAGGGCCTGCCGTGCGTGATCGTGCAGCCCGGAGGCGTCTATGGCCCCGACGACCACTCCGCGATCGGCAGCCAGATCAACCAGTTCCTGGCCGGGAAGATGCCGCTGATGGCGTTCCCGGACCTGGGCATGAACATGGTCTATGTCGAGGACGTCGCCGGCGGCATCCTGCTGGCGCTCGACAAGGGCACCGCCGGCGAGGCCTACGTGCTCGGCGGCGAGATCACGACCATGCGAGAGCTGATCGGAGCCGTGGGCAGGGTCGCCGGCAAGAAGCCGCCGAAGCGCGCGATCCCGGTCGGGATGCTGAAGCTGATGGCGCCGGCGGGCCCGCTGGTCGGCAAGGTCATGGACCAGGGGCCGAACCTGCGCGAGCTGATCTCCTCGGCCGACGGAGTCACCTTCTGGGCCAAGCACGACAAGGCGATGGCCGAGCTCGGCTACTCCCCGCGCGGACTCGAGGCCGGCCTGCGTGAGACGCTGCTTGCCGAGGGCAAGATCGAGGGATAGGCTGGCGCGATGATGAAGACCTCAGAGGGACTCCGCTCCCGGCTCACCTATGCCAACGTCGTCGCAACGATCGCCCTGTTCGCCGCGATCGCGGGCGGTACCGCCGCCGCACTACCGGGCAAGAACTCGGTGAAGAAGAACGACCTGGCGAAGAATTCTGTCCGCTCGGTGGCGATCGCGGCCAACGCCGTCGGCAGCGAGGAGATCGCGGACGGCTCGGTGGGCGGCGCCGACGTCGCCGACCAGGGCCTCCAATACCAGGATCTGGGCTCGAACTCGGTCGTCGCGCGAGTCCGCAGCACCGCATCGGTGCAGAGCGGTGACGGCGGCGAGGCGAACCCGGTGGTGGTCCCGCTCAGCGGCGCCCAGTGGACCCAGGCGGGCAACGAGACCGATGTCTTCTTCGGCGAGCTGACCTACACGGAGCCGCCGGTCTGTACCAACGGCGGCCTCGACGCCGAGTTGGTTGTTGACGGCGAGCTGATCGATTCGGACTTCTTCGCCGACGATCCGAACACGACGCTGACCGAGCCCTTCGCCCGCGCGCGCCCGTACCTGTTCGAGCCCGACACGGCCAAGTCCCGAACCGTGGCGATCCGGATCAGCGACGACTGCGACAACGCCGGCCAGCAGTACACGGTGC
This sequence comes from uncultured Solirubrobacterales bacterium, assembly GCA_963767475.1. GTDB lineage: Bacteria > Actinomycetota > Thermoleophilia > Solirubrobacterales > 70-9 > WHSW01. The sequence continues at coordinate 236,469 of CAVYEI010000006.1, read as the reverse complement.
AGAGCGTGAAGCTCAACGCGGTGGCGATGCGTTAGGCGGCAGCGGGACCGGCGCTCACCGGACCGTGCGCGCGCGGCATCAGCGCCGCGGCTGCGATCACCGCTGCGAAGGCGACGCCGCGGGCGAGACCCTCGACCAGCCCAGAGCCGATCGGGTCGCCGAAGACGATCACGCCGCCGAGGATCGCGGCGCAGTTGGAGGCGACCGAGGCCGTAGCGATCACCGGGATCGCCTCGCCGAGCTGCATCCCCCTGGCGAGGGCGAAGAAGGCGCCGAGCCCGCCGATCACGACCAGCACCGTCCAGGGGCTGATCAGGGCCTCCATGCCGGCGATGTCGACCCCCTCGGTGAGCGCCTTGATCGCGACGTTGGAGACGCCGATCAGGATGCCCGAGGCGAGGCCGAGGACGACGCCGTGGCAGATCGAGCCACGGCGCAGGATGCCCGAGGCGAAGAGAAAGCAGCCGGCGCCGACCATCACGGCCTCGAACCCGGCCAGGGTGGCGATCGAGTAGCCGTCGTTCTCGGCCGCGTGCGGGACGGTGACGGCGAGGAAGCCGAGCCCGGCGGCGGCGAGGCCGAGTCCCAGCCACTCGCGGCGGTTGAGCTTGTGGCCGAAGTAGCGGGTCGCGGGATAGGCGATCAGCACCAGTCCGCCGGCGATCACGGCCTGGACCAGCGACAGCGGCGCGACCGACATCGCGGCCACGTGCAGGACCCAGGCGACCGCGGCGACGGCGAAGCCGATCGTCCACCAGCGCGACAGAAACAGCTGCTTGACGCTATGCAGCGGCGTCTTCAGGCTGATCGCCGGTGACTCGCAGGCGCCCCGGTGCTTGCAGAGCATCGCCAGGTTCGCCATTGCGGCGCATGCCAGAGCGAGTCCTATTCCAACAGTGGTCATCAGTTATGTGAATCGGTAAGTGTGAGCACGGGCTTGAATCTCCCCCCTTCCCCAAACCCGGTCCAAGTCCTCGTGGCGGGGGGAGGCCTCGCGCGAAGGCGACATTGTTAGCAAGTCCTAATAGTTCTTGCGCAGGTCCGCCTCGGCCTCGATCTCCACCAGCCAGCGCGGATCGAGCAGTCCGGCGACGACGACCATCGTCGTCACCGGCGCCGCCTCGCCGAAGAACTCGGCGTGGATGGCGCCGACCGCGTCCGAGATCGCCGAGTCGGTGACGAACATCCGCGTGCGGACGACGTCGCCCGCGCTCGCCCCCAGTTTCTCCAGGGCGGTGACGATGATCTCGCAGCAACGGCGCGCCTGAGCGCCGGGATCGGGGTCGCAGCTGCCGTCGGCCCAGACCGGGGCGGTCCCGGCGACGACCACGCGATCGCCGGAGCGCACGGCCCGGCTGTAGCCGTACCGCTGCTCGAGCTCAGACTCCGACCGCGCTCGCCGCCGGCCCTCCATCCTCAGGCGAGATGCTCGCGCAGGCGCTCGACCGCCTCGGCGATGCGCTCGTCCGGGGTGGTCAGCGAGATCCGGAAGAAGCCCTCACCGCTGGGGCCGTACATCGATCCGGGCGAGACGATCACCGCCGCCTGCTCGAGCACAAGCTCCGCGAACGAGGTGGACGTATGTCCGGCGGGAACGGGGGCCCAGACGTAGATCGTGCCCTTGGGCGCGGCGACCTCGACGCCGATCTCGGCCAGCGCGCCGACGACCAGGTCGCGGCGGCGGGCATAGATCGCGTTCATCTCCTCGACCGCCTTCTGGGGCCCGTCGAGCGCCGCCACCCCGGCCAGCTGCACCGCCTCGAACAGCCCCGAGTCGACGTTCGTCTTCAGCCGCCAGTAGGAGGCGACCGCATCGGCGTTGCCGAGGATCGCGGCGCAGCGCCAGCCGGTCATGTTGAAGCCCTTGGAGAGCGAGAAGACCTCTACCCCGACCTCCTTCGCACCGGGCGTGGCAAGGAAGCTCGGGGCGACGTAGCCGTCGTAGGTGGTCTCCGAGTAGGCGTTGTCGTGGACGACCAGGATCTCGTGCTCGCGAGCGAGTTCGACCACGCGTTCGAAGAGGCCGTCGGGAACCACCGCTCCGGTCGGGTTATTGGGGTAGTTGAGGAAGATCAGTCGTGCCCGGCGCAGGTGCTCGGGGTCGATCGCATCGAGGTCGGGGGCGAAGCCGTGATCCGGCAGCAGCGGCAGCACCACCGCCTCGGCGCCGGCGAGCAGCGGCCCGCCGGTGTAGACCGGATAGCCGGGGTCGGAGGCGAGCGCCAGATCGCCCGGATCGAGGAAGGCGAAGCAGAGGTTGTAGATGCACTCCTTGGCCCCGATCGCCGGGATCACCTCGGTCTCGGGATCGATCTCGACCCCGAAGCGGCGATCGTAGAAACCGGCGAAGGCCTGGCGGAACTCCGGCCGCCCGCGGTTCGACGGGTACTGGTGGGTCCCCGGGTCGGCGACGGCCGCCCGCATCGCCTCGACCACGTGCGGATAGGTCGGATAGTCGGGGTCGCCGATCCCGAGGCTGATCACGTCGATCCCCGCCTCCTTCTTCGCCGCCACCTTGCGTTCGAGCTCGGCGAACATGTACGGCGGGATCGCCTCGAGTCGCTTGGAGGGGTCGGTGAGCGCCATCGGGCGCAGGAGGCTACCCGAGCCGCGATACTGCCGCTCGACGTGCCCCTGACCGCGAAAGAGCTGCTGATCCTGTTCGCGCTCGGCGCAGCCGGCGGTCTCGTCGGCGACGCCGGACACGTGCAGAGCGGCACCACGACCTACCTCGACGACGCGACGCCGTTCATCTGGGAGAGCGCGCTCTGGTTCCCGATCCTGGTCGGCCTGGCGACCGCCTCGCTCGGCGACCTGCGCCTGCGCCTGGGGCCGCCGCGGCCCGGTTTCGACGCGCGTACCGGGATCGCGGCGATCGCGGCCGTGCTCGCGATCTACGCGGTCACCGCGCTCGTCCACGACGAGCCCGAGGGCCCGGCGACCACCCTGATCGTGATGCTCGCCGTGCTGGTTGCCTGCTGGCTCGGCGGCGGCCGCCCGGCGATCATCTGCGGGCTCGCCGCCGCGATCGTCGGACCCGCTGCCGAGATCCTGATCGTCGAGCTCGACCTGGCCGAGTACGCCCCCACCGCCGACTCCCTGTTCGGCGTCGCGCTCTGGCTCCCGGCGCTCTACTTCGCCTTCGGCGTCGTCGTCGCCCGGCTGACGGAGCTGCTGGTCGCCAGGCGCTCCGCCGCGTGACGGTTGTCTTGATCAGCCGGTGGTGAACCGGATCTCGTCGCGAAACTCTTCGAGAAAGGCCTCGAACCCACCTTCTCCCCCTGGTCCCGTCGGGTTGCCGGCGAAGAGGCGCTCGAAGAACTCCGCCGTCCGCAGCGCCGGTGTGACCCGCCAGCGCATACGGGCAGGGCCGTCGCCGGTCATCGTGTGCGGGCACCCGGCAGGCACCTCGAACTGTTCGCCGGTCTCGTAGCGGCGCTCGACGCCCTCGATACGCGTGCTGACGGCGCCCTCGAGGACCTCGAACCGCTCCACCTGGCTCGGGTGAAAATGCTCCGGCGGCATCTGGCCATCGGCGCCGTAGGTGGCCTCCATCTCGAGCAGCTCGCCCCCGGTCTCGGCCGCCGTCCTGATCAAGCGCAGCCGATACTCGCCCGGTCCGCGGATCTCCTGGCCGGCGTGGGCCACCTTCAGACGCCGGCCAGCTCGGCGACCAAATCGGGGTCGAGCTCGCCCGCGTAGACCCGCGAGGCGGTCCCGATCAGGGTCACGTCGAGCTCGTCGGTGATCTCGACCGTGAGCTCGCCACCGTCGAGCTTCACGGTGATCGGGCTGGCGGCACCGCCGAGAAAGGCGGCGACCGCGGCGCCGCCGGCGCCGGTGCCGGAGGAGAGCGTCTCCCCCACCCCGCGCTCGAAGATCCGCGCGCGCACGGTCGAGCCGTCGACGTTCGTGAACGAGATGTTCGTCCGCTGCGGGAACCGCTTGCTGGACTCGATCGCGGGGCCGATCGTCTGCAGGTCGATCTCCTCGACCTGCTCCCCGACCTCGATCACGCACTGCGGGTTGCCCACGTCGACGTGCTGGAAGCTCCATTCGCGCCCGCGCGAGCTGATCGTGCCGGTGCCGTCGGGCGGGCCCTGCGGGTAGAAGGGCGAGGTCACGGAGGCCCGCCCGATCGCCATCGAGACCTGGTTCGGGCCGGTGATCGTCGGCGTCACTTCCCCCGCCTTGGTCAGGATCGTGAACGTGTCGGCCTCGGTCCAGCCCGCGGACCGCAGGTAGAGCACCGCCTCGCGAGCCCCGTTGCCCGATAGCTCGGCCTCGGAGCCGTCGGGGTTGAAGATCCGCAGCTCGGCGACGTAGCGCTCGTCGTCGATCGGCGAGAGCAGGAGGATGCCGTCGGAGCCGACGCCGACGTGGGGCTCGCAGATCCGCCGGATCCGCTCCGCGTTCAGCTCCCACGGGAGCGAGTCGCGCTCGACCACGATGTAGTCGTTGCCGAGCGCCTGCCACTTCTCGAACCGCATCGTCGCCAAGGCTATCCGCGGTCCAGCGCCGCGACGATCTCGGCGGCCACCTCGGCGTCCTCGCGCCCGCTGCGGTCGATCTGGGTCACGTCCTCCATTCGCCGCATCCAGGTGAGCTGGCGGCGGGCGAAGCGCCATTGGGCGCGCGACATCGCCTCCGGATCTCTCTCGAGCAGCTCGTCGAAGCCGATCGCCGCGCGCGCGGTGCGTGAGGCGCCGGCGAGCTCGGCGCTCTGCACCTCCTCCTCCGCGCCCAGAAGGACCATCTCGTCGACCCGGGCCTCGATCCGCCCCTGAAGCTCGTCGCGGTCGATCGTCAGCCCGATCAGCAGCGTCGGCACACGCAGGCCTTCGGTCCACAACTTCTCGGCATTCGAGTGGGGCGCGATGCCGAGCCGTGAGAGCTCGGTCAGGCGGACGATCCGCTTGCGGTCGTTGGGGTGCACACCGGAGGCGAGCTCGGGCGAGAGCTCGGCGTAAAGCGCCCCGGCGCCGCGTTCGGCCAGGTCGCCCTCGACCTCGGCGCGCAGCTCCGAGGGCACCGGCGGGCGCAGGTCGAGCTCGGAGAGCGCCGCCCGCATGTAGAGGCCGGTCCCGCCGACGACGATCGGGCGGCGCCCCTGGGCGAGCAGAGCGTCGATCTCGGCGTGGGCGAGCGCGGCGAAGCGCCCGGCCGAAAACTCCTCGTCGACGCCCGCGACCCCGACGAGCCGGTGCTCGAGCCGGGCCTGCTCGGCGACCCCGGCGGCCCCGCTGAGAATCTCCAGCCCACGGTAGACCTGGATCGCATCGCAGGAGATCGCCACCGGATCCTCGCCGCGCTCGCGCAGCAGCTCGGCGACCTCGATCGCGACGCCGGTCTTGCCGACCGCCGTCGGGCCGAAGATCGCCAGCACCCGCATCGGGCCTGCCGAGCTAGGGCACGCGGCTGAGCAGCCGCTCGTAGCCGGTCAGCGTCTGCGAGGTCGCGGTCTCGATCTCGACCTCGACCAGCTCGCCGGGGGCCGCGGTGCCCTCGAAGTTGACCGCCTTGTTGTGACGGGTCCGGCCGCGCAGCTGGTTGGGGTCACGACGGGCGCCGCCCTCGACCAGCACCTCCATCGTGCGGCCGACGAAGCGCTGCGCTCGCTCTCGCGCCCGGCGCTGGACCGCCTCCACGAGGCGCTCCATGCGCTCGCTCTTGACCGCGCGCGGAACCTGGTCGCCGAGCTCGGCGGCGTCGGTGCCGCGCCGGGGCGAGAAGACGAAGGTGAAGGCGCCGTCGTAGCGGATCTGCTCGACGAGCTCCAGCGTCTGGGCGAAATCCTCTTCGGTCTCACCCGGGAAGCCGACGATGATGTCGGTGGTCAGCGCGCAGTCGGGCACGTGCTCGCGGATCAGCGCCACCCGGTCGAGGTAGCGCTCGCGGTTGTAGGTGCGCCGCATCGCCTTCAGGATCCGGGTCGACCCCGACTGCATCGGCAGATGGATGTGCTCGCACAGCGCCGGCAACTCGGCGTGGGCGCGGATCACGTCCTCGCGCATGTCCTTGGGGTGCGGGCTGGTGTAGCGGATGCGCTCGATCCCGTCGACCGCGTCGATCATCGTCAGCAGCTCGGCAAACGTAGTCCGTCGCTGCCCCAGGTCGCGGCCGTAGCTGTTCACGTTCTGACCCAGCAGGGTGACCTCGCGGACCCCGTCGGCGGCGAGCGCCTCGACCTCGGTGACGAGCTCCGCCGGGTCACGGCTCTGCTCGCGCCCGCGGGTCGAGGGCACGATGCAGTACGAGCAGGCACAGTTGCAGCCCTGGGAGATCTGCAGCCAGGCCTGGAACTCGCGCTCGCGCTTCATCGGCAGATGACCGGCGAAGTCCTCGAACTCGAAGTAGCCCTGCGCGGTGATCGAATCCGAGGCCAGGAACTCGGCCAGGCGCGCGATCTGGCCCGGGCCGAAGGCGACGTCGACGAACGGGAAGCGCTCGAAGACCTCGTCCTTGACCGACTGAGCCCAGCAGCCCCCGACGCCGACGACCCGCTCCGGGTCCTCGAACTTGAGCCGCTTGGCTTCGCCGAGGTGGGCGATGAAGCGGCTGTCGGCGTTCTCGCGGATGGAGCAGGTGTTGAACAGGATCAGGTCGGCGTCCGAGCGCTCCGGCGCCTGCTCGTAGCCGAGCGATTCGAGCATCCCCTTCATCCGCTCGGAGTCGTGCTCGTTCATCTGGCACCCGAACGTGGTTACGTGGTAGCGCTTTCCGCTCACGCGCCCAATCTTAGGCCGCAAACCAGAGGAGGACCGATGGACTACGAGCAAATCACCTACGAGCTCTCAGACCACGTCGCCGTGCTCACCTACAACCGCCCCGAGCAGCGAAACGCGGTCTCTCGGCGGATGAACGATGAACTCCACCACGCCTGGCGGCGGTTCCGCGACGAAGATGACGCGTTCGTGCTCGTGATCACCGGCGCCGGCGACGCCTTCTGCGCCGGCTGGGACCTCCAGGACGCCGCCGACTGGCCGCGTCCGGAATGGGACGAGTTCCGCACCCACGTCTACGACTCGCCCGGGGATTGCGGCTACACGCGGCGCGTCGACGTGTTCAAGCCGGTGATCGCCGCCGTCAACGGCTGGGCGGTCGCCGCCGGGCTCGAGAACGCGCTCCTGGCCGACATCAGGATCGTCGCCCAGAACGCCGTCTTCGGCGCCCTCGAGCGGCGCTGGAACATCGTCGCCGGCGACGGCATGACCGTGCGCCTGCCGCTCGTCGTCGGCCACGCGAAGGCGATGGAGCTGATCATCACCGGCCGCCCAGTGGACGCCGACGAGGCGCTCGCGATCGGGCTCGCGAACGAGGTCGTCCCCGAGGGCGCGGCGCTTTCGCGCGCGCTCGAGCTCGCCCACGAGATCGTCGCCCTGCCCCAGGGTGCGATCCGCACCGACAAGGAGACGATGCTCCGCAACGTCGGCCGCACCTATGAGGAGCGCCTGCGCAACGAGGTTGAGGCGGCCCTGTCGATGTTCTGGCGCCGCGACGCACACTCGATCGGGGCCAGCGCCTTCAAGCGCGGCGAGACGCCCGTGTGGCCCCACCACGGGCTCTAGGCGCGACGGCGCGTCAGGGCTCGGTCTGGACGTCTCTCTCCGACAGGCCAACGGCCGCGAGGGCCTCGGCGGGGTTGACGTACCCCTGCATGCGAACGATGCGCCCGTCGCGCAGATCGTGGATGGACGCGGTGTCGATCACGATCTCGACCCCGCTGCCCTTGCCGCGCTGGTATTCGCGGTGCAGGATGACCACGCGATCGCCGGCATCGATGAACTCTCGCGGCTCGATCCGGTGCTCCTCCCATACGTCGCGGTCCTCCGTATCGAAGGCCTGCGTGATCTCGCCGAAGCCGCGCAGGACCCTGCCCTCCTCGAGACCTCCGACGCTCCCATGGAGCTCGACGTTCGGATCGACCAGATCCGCCGCGGCGATACCGGGCCAATCCCGGCGCTCGAGGAACTCATTCGCACGCTTGACGATCTCCACGTTCTCCTGCGACATCGCCGGCGAAGTATCCCCGCTAGGACCAGAACCGGTCGCTCTCGGCGGGTTTCGCGTCCACCATCCGCCATTCGGTGATCCGCCCACCCGCGACGCGCAGGAGATGCGCCGCGAAGTTGTGCAGGACCCTGTCGCCCTTCCGAGCGCGCACCTCGACCATGACCAGGGCCCGATCGGAGTCGACCGGCACGGGCGCCTGAGTCAGCTCGACGCTGAAACGCGCTGCGGGGAGATCCATCGCCTCGAGGCGGCGCAGATATTCGTCCCGGCCTCGAACCTCGTCGATCTCGCCGTCGGCGTCGGTGATGTAAGCGCGGACATCCTCGGCGAGCAGCGCCCGCATGCCGTCGAAATCAGCCGCCGAGAAGGCCCGCACGAAACGGCTGGCGACCGCCGTCGGCTGATCGGATTCCATCGGCAGCGGCGCCGGCGCTAGCCGCTGGTGGTCTGGGCGAGGTAGGCGACCAGCGCGTCGAGCTCCTCGGGGCTGAGCTGGGACTCATACGTCTCCGGCATCACGTTCGGCGGGAAACCCTCCTCGACCTCGGCGCTCGGGTCGATGATCGACTCGCGGATGAAGCTCTCGGGCTTGCCCTTGAGCGCGCCGTCGAGGTCCGGTCCGGTGGTCGCCGTCGAGCCTGCGTCGGCGAGCGTGTGACAGCCGGTGCAGCCGGCCGTCTCGAACACCTGGGCGCCGTCGACCGTGGAAGCCGTGGTGGTCGTCGTGCTCGAGGTCTCTTCCGAGGCCTCGCTACCGGCTTCCTCGTCGGCCTCGACCGTGTCGCCCGCCTCCTCGTTCTCGGCCACATCGGCCGCCAGCTCGGCCTCGCGGTGCTCCTGTTCGTCCTCGGCGTTGAGCCAGGCGAAGGCCATCGTCGCGATCACCACCGCGGTGATCGCGAGCGTGGCGCCGACCAGCACACCGCGGGAATTGGGGAACTTCTCGAACCGCAGGCCGGCGAATGAGACGACCAGCGCGATCGCGACCAGGGCAAGGCCAAGGACGTAGAACAGGGTCTCGTTCATGCGGCGGGGATCCTATCGGCGTCAGCTGGCGTAAGAGGTCGAGCGGCTCTCGCGGATCACGGTGATCTTGATCCTGCCCGGGTACTCGATCTCCTTCTCCACCGCGGTCGCGATCTCGTGTGAGATCAGCGCCGCGCGCTCGTCGTCGACCTCGCCCGGATCGACGATCACCCGGATCTCGCGTCCGGCCCGCATCGCGAACACCCGCTCGACGCCCTCGTGGCGGGTGGCGACCTCCTCCAGGTCGCGCAGCCGTCCGACGTACTGCTCGAGCGCGTCGCCGCGGGCACCCGGGCGGGCGCCGGAGACCGCATCGGCTGCCTGTACGAGCACCGCCTCGACCGTGCGCGGCTCGACCTCGCCGTGGTGGGCCTCCATCGCGTGCGCAACCGCCTCCGACTCACCGCGCCGGCGGGCGATCTTGCCGCCGACGAGCGCATGTGGGCCCTCGATCTCATGCGTGACCGCCTTGCCGATGTCGTGCAGCAGCGCGGCGCGGCGCGCCGTCTCCACCGAAGCGCCGAGCTCCTCGGCCATCACCGCGGCCAGGTGCGAGCACTCGACCAGGTGGTCGAGCACGTTCTGGCCGTAGCTGGTGCGGAAGCGAAGCTCGCCGAGCAGACGCACGAGCTCGGGGTCGAGGCCGTTGACACGGGCTTCGAGCGCCGCCTTCTCGCCTTCCTCGACGATCCTCGTGTCGGTCTCCTCGCGGACGTGCTCGTAGGTCTCCTCGATCAGCGCCGGGTGGATGCGACCGTCGGCGATCAGGCGCTCGAGCGTCTCCCGGGCGACCTCGCGGCGGACGCCGTCGAAGCTCGAGAGGACGACCGCCGAGGGCGTCTCGTCGATGATCACGTCGACGCCGGTGAGCTTCTCCAGCGCCCGGATGTTGCGGCCGTCGCGGCCGATGATCCGGCCCTTCATCTCGTCGTTGGGCAGCTCGACCAGGCGCGTGGTCGACTCGCTGGCGTGCTTGGCGGCGATCCGGTGCATGGCGACCGAGAGGATGCTGCGCGCTCGGCGCTCGGACTCGACCCGCGTCTCCTCCTCGACCTGCTGCAGGCGCAGTCCGGCTTGATGCTTGGCCTCCTGCTCGACCTCGGCGATCAGCATCTGCCTCGCCTGCGCCGCGCTCAGCCCCGAGACCCGCTCGAGCTCGCGCCGCTGCACCCGCTTGGCCTGCTTCAGCTCGTCGGTCTCCTTGACCAGATTGCGCTCGCGGTCCTCCAGCGCCTGCAGTCGCCGGTCGACGTCGGCGCGCTGAACGGCCAGCGACTCGGTCTCGAGCAGCGCTCGCTCCTCCATCCGCGCGATCTCCTCACGCCGCGCGCGCAGCTCGTCTGTTGCGCCGGCGCCGTTGGCGCTGGCGGCAGCCCGGGCCGCCGGTGCCGCGGCCTCGCTCGTCGTCGCCTGTGCGTCGGCGGCGCGGTCGCGTCGCCACGGTAGCCAGAGCGCGCGTTGAGCCATCGCTTCCTCTCAGTGGCCCAGCGGTGGGGCCAACCTCGAATCCCGCTATCCGGCGCCCATCCCGCGGACGCCGCGACCGTCGGCCCGAAGCGCGCTTGTGAACCTGCTGAATCGGCGCGCCGATGACCGGCGCGCGCGTTGTCGGCGGACTAGGTCCGCCTCGGTGTCGACCTCGTGGTTGGGGTGGTCACCAGCAAAGAATGAACTCGGTTGTTTTCAGCTCGTCGCTTGCGTGTTTCAGGCGGCAACAGCCGCACCAACGATCGTAAACCCGGATCGCCGATCTGGCAAGCCGAGTCGCCGCCAGGCAAGCCCGCGCCCGGGCTCAGGCCGCGCGGCGCTCGACCCCGCGTACGGCGTCGTAGGCGACCTCCGAGTCGTAGCCGCGTCGCGCCAGGTAGGAGACGGCCCGAGCACGCGACTGCGCGTCGGTCGGACGATCGCCGCGGCCCTCGAGCAGCGCGATCGCACGCTCGACCTGCTCCGAGTGTCCCTCGCCGGCGAGCGCCGCCTCGATCAGCGAGCCCTCCAGCCCCCGACCCGAGAGCGCCTCGCGGATCCGCTCCGGACCCCAGCCGCGAAGCTCGCGCTTGTCGGCGGCGAACTGGACCGCGAAGCGCTCGTCGTCGATCGCCCCGGCCTCGATCAGCCGGCTGACCGCATCCTCGACATCCGCCGGCTCGAACCCGCGCTCCGCCAGCCACGCGCAGAGCTCACCGCTGGTGCGTTCGTGGTGGGAGAGCGCCTCCAGCGCGCGCTCGAACGCCTCCTCGGACACTGCCGACCCTGGCGGCCCGGTCAGGCAGCCTTGCGCTGCGGCTCTGCCTCGGCTTCGACGCTGGGCTCGGCGTCCTCGCCCGCCTGCGCCTCCGGCTCGGGCACCGCCCGCGGCGGCGCCGGCTTGCGATCGACTCCGAGCGCCGAGAACAGCTTCGCCTCCACCTCCGCGGCCAGCTCCGGGTTCTCCTGCAGGTACTGCTTGGTGTTGTTTCGTCCCTGGCCCAGGCGCAGCTCGCCGTAGGAGAAGAACGAGCCCGACTTCTGCACCAGGTCGTGCTCGAGCGCGAGATCGAGCAGGCAGCCCTCGTGCGAGATTCCCAGGCCGTAGGTGATGTCGAACTCCGCCTGGCGAAACGGCGCCGCGACCTTGTTCTTGACCACCTTGACGCGGACCCGGTTGCCGACCGCCTCGGTGCCCTCCTTCAGGGTCTCGATCCGGCGCATGTCGAGGCGCTGCGAGCAGTAGAACTTCATCGCCCGCCCGCCCGGCTGGGTCTCCGGCGAGCCGAACATGACCCCGATCTTCTCCCGGATCTGGTTCGTGAACAGGCACACGGTCTTCGCCCGGTTGAGGTTGCCGGCAAGCTTGCGCATCGCCTGCGACATCATCCGCGCCTGCAGGCCGACCTGCTGCTCGCCCATCTGGCCCTCGAGCTCGACCCGCGGCGTCAGCGCCGCGACCGAGTCGACCGCGACCACGTCGACGGCGCCGGAGCGCACCAGCACGTCGACGATCTCGAGTGCCTGCTCGCCGTAGTCGGGCTGTGAGACCAGCAGCTCGTCGGTATTGACGCCGATCTTCTGGGCGTAGATCGGGTCGATCGCGTGCTCGGCGTCGACGAAGGCGCAGATCCCGCCGCGGGCCTGGGCCTCGGCGATGATGTGGTAGACGAGCGTCGTCTTACCCGAGGACTCGGGGCCGAAGATCTCGACGATCCGCCCGCGTGGCACACCGCCGACGCCGAGCGCCAGGTCGAGCGAAAGCGCCCCCGTGGGGATCGTCTCGACCGGGATGTGAGCCTTGTCGCCGAGGCGCATCACCGAGCCCTGGCCGAAGTCCTTCTCGATCTGGGTCACCGCCGCCTGCAGTGCCGCGCTCTTGGCCTGGGCCTCCTTGTCGGCCGCCTTCAGCTCTGCCTTCTTTGCATCCGCCATTTTCTGCATCACCTCTTCTGGGTCCTGGGTCCCTTTCGGGACGGCAAGTCGACGCCTGCAAGGGACACGTACTCAGCCCCTTGAGGCTTGAGATCGGAACGGTAAAGAGCGATCCGGACGGCTCCGAAGGGCGCGCTGAGCGCTGCCGGCAGGGGTGCCGGCGCCTGCTTCACCCGCCGCGGCCGGCCCTTGCCCCGGCGCTCCCCGCGTTCGGGGGGCAGGCGCTCGGAGCGCACCCGGGCGACGGTCACGTGCGGCCAGAATCCGCGCTTCTCGGGCTTGTAGAACCCCTCGGCCGCCAGCCTCTCGGCGAGCTCGGCCTGCAGCGCCGCGGCGCTGTCGCTGTGGCCGCCGATCGCGTACAGCCGCGGTCTTCCCTTCGGCCTCGGCGACGGCTCCGGGTCGAAGTGCAGCTCGACCGGCCGCGCTTCGACCGAGGCGATCCGCTCGGCGATCCGCGGGATCGCCTTCTCCGGCTGGTAGGAGAGAAAGCAGAGCGTGACGTGAAGCGACTCGGGCCGCATCGGGCGCAGTGCGGAGTCGGAGAGCGCCTCCCTTTGCCAGCGCGCGATCTGATCCCGGATCGGCGCGGGAATGTCGAGGGCGACGAACAGGCGCACCCTCGGGCTCTTGAGGCGTTCCTTGGCGATGGCGCAACGCTAGGGGGTGATCCGGCGCGAATGGCGCCACGACCGTGACCAGTTGGCGCCGAGTTCGCCGCGAATCAATCGCCGCGGACGCGGACGGCGATCCCCCGCGTCAGCTTCTGGCCCAGCCGCGAGAGGTTCCATCCCTCGTCCTCATCCTTGTAGTGGTTGCTGACCCAGAACACCATCACCCCCTCGTCCGGTAGGCGCGTGAGCTCGCCATAGGACCACCCGTTGCCGCCGTTGTGCCACAGGGCCTTGCCCTCGGCGGTCTCCAGCACCACCCACCCGTATCCGTAGTAGGAGTCGCCCCCTTGCTGCTCGAGCACTCGGGGCTTGAACAGCTCCTTCTTCGAGCGTCGGTCGAGGACCTCGTCGGCGTTCAGCGCCCGGTGCCAGCGAAGCATGTCGCGCGCGGTCGACAGCAGGCCGCCGTTGCCGCGCAGGTTCCAGTAGGGCCCGTCGTCGGCCCAGGGATGGTCGAAGGGCCGGCCCTGGGGCCTGCCCCGCGGGTCGTACTCGACCGCGACCTCGTCCCGGTTCCACTCCGGCAGCACGTATCCGGTCTGCTTCATCCCCGACGGCGCGAACAGGTGCTTGGCCAAGAACTCCTCATAGCCCGTGCCGGAGGCTCTCTCGATGATCGCCGCCAGCAGGCTGTAGCCGAGGTTCGAGTAGTGGTACTCGATCGCCCGGGGCCGACCGCAGCGTGGATTCCAGCGCGCCCGCCACCATCTCCTCGCGCGAGAGCGGGTCGTAGTCGTCGCCGAGCGCGTCGATCAGCCCGGACGTGTGCGTCAGCAGCTGCCGCAAGGTGATCTCGCTCTTGCCGGCGGGCACCGGCCCGATGTACTCGCCGATCGGGTCGGTCACCTCGAGCTTGCCCATCATCTGCAGCTTCAGAATCGCCGCCGCGGTGAACTGCTTCGTCATCGACATCGTGTCGTAGACCGTGTCGCAGCTTGCCGGGATCCGCGCGCTGCGATCGGCGGTGCCGAAGCCCTCGCAGTACACGCGCTTGTCACCGCGGGCGGCGACGAGCTGCCGCCGGCGCCCGCGGGCAAGGCGTCGTCGAGGAACCGCCCGATCGACTGACCGGCGCGCCCGCCGCCGCTCGAGCCGGCTGAGAGCGGCGCTGGACCAAGGACACATCGCCAGGTGACCGCAGCGCCCGCCGTCGACCGTGCGCCGGCGCGTCGTGCAGTCCCAACCCTCCTGCACCCGCGCGGCGACCAGTCTCCGTTCCTGCTGCGCACACTCGGTGACGCTGCTGTACACGCACGTGACGCGCTCGACTTCGACCCGCTCATCGTCGCCGACGGCAAACCCGATCAGGCCGCCGGCCGCGAGCGCCGGTTGCCGCGACCATGGAGCAGGCGACCACGACCCGCTTCACCCAGGCGCCAAGGCCGGCCCCCGCCCTGCGGCGCCCCGCCTCGATCCGCGCCCCGAGGCCCGCCTCGCAGCAACGACAGGACCTGTCGCCGCAGACCGTAGGTCTCGGCGAGGTCGAGCGCCAGGTCGCGCAGGTAGTCGCCGTCGTGGTTCCGGCGGGCGCGCGGATAAGCCAGCAGGCACAGCTCCAGCAGGCGCCGCCTCACGCCGGCCTCGGACTCCGGCCGGCGGCGGTCGCCGACCGCGCGCTGAGTGCGGCGGCGGTCGCGCGCATCCGCGCCGCCTGCTCGGCGAGCGCCGCCTGGCCGGCGCCCGTCAGCCGGTAGTAGCGGCGGCGACGGCCGTCGACCACCTCGTCGCGCGATTGCTCGATCAGCCCCTCCCCCGCCAACCGGTTGAGCGCTCCATAGAGGGTGCCCGCGGTCAGCTTGACCTGCCCTTCGGAGAGCTGCTCGACGTCGCGGGCGATCCCGTAGCCGTGCAGCTCCCCGCTCGTGAGGCTGGCCAGGATGAACAGCGCCTGCTCGGTCATCGCGCGGGAGAATACATCGTGACGCGATGTATCGAGCGGAGGACCCCGTCAGCAGAGGGTCACGACCTCGAAGCGGATGCTCGCGCCGCGTCACCTCGGCGAGGCCCATCGTGTGAGCCGGCGCCCGCCGCCGCTCGGTCGGACTGCCCGGATTGAAGATCTGGAAGGCATCGTCGCCCTCGTGCAGCGGCAGGTGCGAATGGCCGAAGACGACCGCATCGGCGTCCGCGAACTCCCTCCGCATCCGCGCCAGGCGACCGCGGGCCGGACCGGCGTCGTGGATCAGGCCGATGCGCACGCCGCCGAGCTCGATCAGGCGGCGGCTCCGGCAGCCGCTCGCGCAGCGCCGCGTCGTCGACGTTGCCGTGCACCGCGACCAGCCGCCGAGCGATCGCGGCGATCTGGTCGTAGGCGGCGGCGGTCGAGAAATCCCCGGTGTGAAGCACGAGGTCGGCGGCGCGCAGGTGCTCGACGCAGGCGTCGGGAAGCCGCCGGCTGCCGCGCGGCAGATGGGTGTCGCCGACCAGCGCCAGCTGCCGCGGTGTGCTCAAACCTCGTCGAGGAACTCGATCAGGTCGCCGGAGAACAGCTCCGGCTCCTCGAAGGCGGCGAAATGTCCGCCGCGGTCGAAAACCGTCCAGCGGCGCAGGTCGGAGAAGGTGCGCTCGACCCACTCGCGCGGCGGGCGGACGAGCTCGGCCGGAAAGTCGGCGACCGCGGCCGGGACCTCGATCCGCTCTCCGGCGGCCAGCCGCCAGCGATCGCGCGCCTCGGCGGCGTAGAGGCGCATCGAGGAGGTGATCGTCCCCGTCGCCCAGTAGATCGTCAGCAGGTCGCAGAGCTGGTCCTTGGAGAAACGCCGCTCGACCTCCCCGTCGCAGTCCGACCAGCGCCGGTATTTGTCGACCAGCCAAGCCGCGAGGCCGGCGGGCGAGTCGTTGAAGGCGGGAGCGAGCGCATCCGAGGCGGCGCCCTGGGCGAGCAGGTGAAACCCCTCCCGAAGCCGCCACTTCTGCGCCGTCTGCGCGTAGGCGATCTCGGCCTCGCTCAGCGGCGGCTCGGAGAGGTCGCCCGGCAACGGCAGCACGCCGGGTGCGTTGAGGTGAAGCGCGGCGACCGCCCCGGGATCGTCGAATGCCATCCGGGCGCCGATGATCGATCCCCAATCGCCTCCCTGGACGGCGTAGCGCTCGTACCCGAGTGCGCCGATCAGCGCCCGCAGCCGCGCCGACATGCCGGCGACGTTGAGCGGCGGCTCGGGTGGGTCGGAGAAGGCGAAGCCGGGCAGCGAGGGGACGACGACGTCGTGGCCGGCGTCGCCCAGCGCCCCGATCAGGTCGAGGAACTCGATCGGCGCCCCGGGCCAGCCATGCAGCAGGACGACCGGCAGCCGTTCGCCGGCGCCGCCGGAGGGCGGATCGGTCGACGCTCGTGCCCAGATCAGGTGGATTCCCTGCCAGCGCCAGTTCGAGAGCCTGTTCAGGCTGCGCTGGGTCTGGCGCCAGTCATAGCGGTCTCGCCAGTGCTCGCAGAGCTCTCGCAGGTAGGCGAAGTCCGCCCCGTGCTCCCAGCCCGTTCCCGGCGGCTGTGCGGGCCAGCGCGTGCGGGCGATCCGCTGGCGCAGGTCGTCGAGGACGGCGTCGGGGACGGAGATCTCATAGGGCTCGAGCTCGGCCACGTCAGAGCGGGAAGTCCTCGCCGCGCAGCAGACGGCGGATCAGGTGCATAGCCAGGGTGCAGGAGCGGTCGCGGATGTCGTGACGGTCCCCGGGGATCACCGGGTCGCGGGCGATCATCGGGCCGTCGGCCGCCTTGACGCAGATGCAGACGTAGCCGACCGGCTTCTCCTCGGTGCCTCCGTCGGGCCCCGCGATTCCCGTGATCCCGACGCCGAGATCGGCCCCGAATCGAGCCAGGGCGCCGTCGGCCATCGCCTCCGCGACCTCGGGTGAGACCGCGCCGTCGTGCTCGATCAGCTCCGGCGCCACCCCGAGCAGCTCGACCTTCGCCTCGTTCGAGTAGGAGACGACGCCGCCGAGCAGGTAGGCCGACGCACCCGGCGGATCGGCGAGCCGCGCCGCGAGCAGGCCGGCCGTGCACGATTCGCCGAGGGCGATGTGGCGCCGATCGCGCAGCAGCGCCGCCACCTGCTCGTCGATCGTCGAGCCGTCGGTACTGAAGACGAAGCGCTCGTGGCGCTCGATCAGGCCGGCTACGACCGCGGCGCGGCTCTCATCCGCCCCGGGCCGGTGGCGGATATCGATCTCGAGCTCGCCGCGGCGCAGGCAGGTGGTGATCTCGAGCGGCTCGAGGTCGGTTTCGGCCTCGATCTCGCGCAGCGACTGGGCGATCTCCGACTCGGGCAGCCCGAACATGCGCAGCGTCTGGACCACGTAGGGCTGCGCGCGGGCGAGCACCGCCTGCACGGCGTCGGTGGCGACCGACGGCTCCCACATCTCGTGCAGCTCGCGCGGTGGCCCGGGCAGGACGATCACCGCCGGTCCGTCCTCGACGTCGACCACCAGCCCCGGCGCCGTGCCCGCCGGGTCGATCGCCTCGGCTCCGCGCGGGATCATCGCCTGCTTTCGGTTTGCCACCCGCAGCGCCTCGGGGTCGAAGCGCATCCGCCGGGCGAAGGCGGCGATGATCTTGGCGATCTTCGCCTCCATCCCCTCGTCGAGCTCGAGCTCGACCCCGGCAAAGCGGGCGACCACCTCCGCGGTCAGGTCGTCGGCGGTCGGCCCGAGGCCGCCGCTGGTGACGATCAGGTCGCATCCCTCGGCCGCCATGAACCGCAGGCCCGGCCTCGAGGTCGTCGGGCCGATCGGCGACGACGAGGATGTGCGCGACCTCGACGCCGAGCGCGGCGAGCCGCTCCGAGACCCAGGGGCCGTTGCGATCGGTGATCCGGGCGGTGATCACCTCGGTGCCGGTGACCAGGATGCCGGCGCGAACGCTCATCGACAGATCCTCTGCGGCTCGGCGCTCATCGCCGCATATTCTCGCGATCGGCGCCGCGGCGAGGGTTACCGAGTGGTGGGACTAGCCCTCGACCGGCTCGAGGTCGGTCTCGGTGCCGGAGCCCTGGGGCTCGCCGGGGTCCCCGGCCACGCCGCCGGCGTGACGGTCGAGCAGGCGCGGGAGCTCGGACTGCGAGACCAGCACCTGGCGCGGCTTCGAGCCCTCGTAGCCGGAGATGATCCCGCGGCGCTCGAGCATGTCGATCAGCCGCCCGGCGCGGGTGTAGCCAACCCGCAGGCGGCGCTGGATCATCGAGACCGAGGCGGTCTCGGACTCGACCACGATGCGCGCCGCGTCGGCGAGCAGATCGTCCTCGTCGGGTGAGAACTCGCCCTCGGCGCCCTCCTCGATCTCCGGCTCCTTGGCCTCCAGCAACTCCTCGTCGAAGTCGGGCTCGCCCTGCTTGGCCCAGAATCCGCAAACGCGGGCGATCTCTTCCTCGGTGACGAAGGCTCCCTGGATCCGGTTCATCTTCGATGTGCCCACCGGCCGGAAGAGCATGTCGCCCTGGCCGAGCAGGGTCTCGGCGCCGCCACCGTCGAGGATCACCCGGGAATCGACCTGGGAGGCGACCGCGAAGGCGATCCGCGAGGGGATGTTGACCTTGATCGTCCCCGTGATCACGTCGGTCGAGGGGCGCTGGGTGGCGAGCACGAGGTGGATGCCGATCGCGCGCGCCTTCTGGGCCAGGCGGATGATCGAGTCCTCGACCTCGGCCGGGGCGACCATCATCAGGTCGGCAAGCTCGTCGATCACGCAGAGAATGTGCGGAAGCGGAGCCTGGCCGGCCTTCTTTCGCGCCCGGTTGAGCTCGACCAGGTTGCGCGCCCTCGCCTCGCTCATGACCGCGTAGCGGCTCTCCATCTCGCCGATCAGGTTGGCGAGCACGTTCGCGGCCAGCCTCGGATTGGTGACCACAGGGGTCAGCAGGTGAGGGACGCGCTCGTAGTGGTTGAGCTCGACCCGCTTCGGGTCGACGAGCACCAGCCGGACCTCGTTCGGCGAGGCGTGCATCAGGATCGAGGTCAGGATCGCGTTGATGCACCCCGACTTACCCGAGCCGGTGGTGCCGGCGACGAGCACGTGTGGCATCAGCGCCAGGTCGGCGTTCACGGACTGGCCGGAAACATCCTTCCCAAGCCAGGCCAGGAGGGGCGAGGCGCCCTTGGGGCGCTCGGTGTAGAGGTCGCCGAGGCGCACCAGGCGGCGGCGCTGGTTCGGGACCTCGACCCCGACCGCCTTCTTACCCGGGATCGGCGCCAGGATGCGGATGTCGGTGGAGGCAAGCGCGTAGGCGAGGTCGTCCTTGAGCTGGGCGACCTTGGAGACCTTGGTCCCGGGGGCGAGCTGGAGCTCATAGCGGCTCACGTGCGGGCCGCTGACGACCCCGAGCAGGCGCGCCTCGACGCCGAAGTGGCGCAGCGACTCGAGCAGCGCCTTGGCGGTCGCGTCGCGGTCGCGCATGTCCGGACCCGGGTCGGCCTTGCCCTTGTCGAGCGCCTTCGTCGGCGGCAGCTTGTAGTCGAGCTCGTCGGACTCGGTGATCCCGTCGCGGGTGCGCTTGTTGCCCTGGGGAGTGACGCCGAGGCCCTTCTCCTCGACCACCCGAACAACTCCGGCCACGTCCTCGGCTCCGCCTCCGGGCGTGCCGGGCGATCCATCGGCGTCGAATGCGAACTCGTCGTCATCATCTTCGGCGTCCCAGCCCTCGTCGTCGGCGGCGCGGATCGCGATCGTCTCCGCCTCGTCGTCGACGTCGGGCGCCAGCTGCTCGGTCTCGAAGGTCTCTGTCTGGCGCGCCCGGCTGACGGCGATCTGCTCACCCGGCGCGTCCCCCCAGGCGTCCGGCTGGGCGCCGCGGCGCTGGGTGCGAACCGTGCGCGCGACGTCGCGGGTGCCGGTGCCGGCCTTGCGAACGGCGCGTCCGGTTGCGCCGAGCACGGCCGCGACCGTGGTCCCGGTCAGCAGCAGGGCGCCGGAGACGAACATCAGCAGGACGAGGATGTGGGCGCCGATCCGCTGGAACAGCGTCGTCGCCGCCCAGTACAGACTCTCCCCCACCGCGCCGCCGTGCTCGATCATGTACCTCTGCTCGAAGTAGTCGTGGCGATTCGGGCGATCGGGCCCGAGGCCCGCGGTCTCGGCCGCGTAGGCGAGCACCAGGGCCGCGAGCACCAGGATGCCGCCGGCGTTGAGCGCCGAGGGCGTCTTGATCAGCGGGCGGGCGAGTAGCGAACCGCCCCAGGCACCGAGCGCGAGCGGAACCACGTAGGCGACCTGGCCGAATGCCTGGGTCAGCCCCTCGGCGAGCCAGCCACCGACGCGGCCGCCGTCCCAGCCGAGGTAGAGGACGAAGGCCAGGTAGACGGCGGCGGCTATGAGCGCGAGGCCGAAGACGTCGTAGTGGCGCTGCTCGAGGCCTTCGACCAGGTCTCGAGGGTCGCGGCGCGCGGCCCGAGCGCGGCTCGCGGGCTTGCGCCGCCGCGCCGGCGCCTTCGCGCGGCGCTTCGGAGTCTGCTTGGTCCAGGGAAAGATCATGCTCAGGGCAGAGCGCGCGGACGCCCGCTCCGTGCCTGGAGGTTCGACGGGCGCACGCGGACCCCTGCGCGCGGCGCGGGGGCGGGATCGTGCGCGGCGCTAAACCGGCGCTAAATATCCGCCCTGACCGGGGATTTCAGCTCTACCCTCTCTAACGGTGCTCAGCGACGACACATACTCGGGCCGCGTGCTGGTGGTCGAGGACGACGAGGCGATCGCCGACGTTCTGCGCCGGACCCTGCGCCAAGAGGGCCACGAGGTGCGCTCCTCGGCCGACGGCGTCGATGCCCTGCGCGCCGCGGAGGAGTTCGTACCCGATCTGGTGATCCTCGATCTCGGGCTCCCGGGGCTCGACGGGGTCGAGGTCTGCCGCCGCCTGCGCGCCGAGTCCGACGTCCCGATTCTGATCCTCACCGCTCGCACCGATCTCGAGAACCGGGTCGAGGGCCTCGACTCGGGCGCCGACGACTACCTGGCGAAGCCGTTCGAGCGCCAGGAGCTGCTGGCGCGGATGCGCGCCCTGATGCGCCGCCGGCCCCCGCGCGGCAGCGCCGCCCTGGTCGTCGGCGACCTGCGGCTCAACCCCGACACCCGCGAGGTCAGCCGCGGCGAGCGCCAGATCGAGCTCACCAACCGTGAGTTCGAGCTGCTCGAGTACCTGATGCGAAACCAGCGCCTGGTCGTCTCTCGCGAGCGGCTGCTGGAGGAGGTCTGGGGCTACGACCCGCTGGCGATGACGAACACGATCGACGTCTTCATCTCCAACCTGCGCCGCAAGCTCGAAGAGGGCGGCGAGCCTCGCCTCCTGCACACCAAGCGCGGCGCCGGCTACGTGGTCCGAGCCGCTGCCGGCGATGGCTGAGCGCGTCGGGCGTCGGTTCACGTTCTCGGTCCGCCGCTGGCCGGTGCGCTGGCGCATCGCCGGCGTCTCGGCCGGGCTGACGCTGCTGATCCTGGTCGGCTTCGCGCTCGTCGTCGGGCGGCTGGCGACGGAGCGGGTCAAGGACGACTTCGAGCAGGAGCTGCTGAGCGCCGCGAGTCAGCTGCGAAACCAGTTTCAGCTCGAGGACGTCGGCATCGATGCGCCGGCGGGCCGCAACGTCCTCGACTTGCTGATGACCGGTGATGCCGCCGCCAGGATCGTCGACGGAACCGGTGAGGTGGTCCGCCAGACGCCGGGTGCGCCGGACCTGGGACAGCCGAAGGTCGACGAGGTCGTTCGGATGGGCGAATTCGATGTAACCGCATTACCGCTCAACCCCGGCGACCTTCAACCCACCTACCTTCAGTACGCCCGCAGCCGCTCCTCGCTCGAGGACACGCTGAGCAAGCTCTGGCTCTTCCTCGCCGTCGGCGTCGCCGGCGGGACCCTGCTCGCCGCCCTCGCCGGGCTCGCGGTCGCCGGCAGGGCGATGCGACCGATCTCCTCGTTGACCGCCGCGGCGCGCGAGATCGCCGAGACCCGTGACCCCTCTCTACGGCTGCCGATGCCCGAGTCCGAGGACGAGGTCGCCGAGCTGGCCCAAACGCTCGATCAGATGCTGCGCGAGCTCGACGCCGCCCGCTCGGAGACCGAGCAGATGATCCAGTCCCAGCGCGATTTCGTCGCCGACGCTTCGCACGAGCTGCGCACCCCGCTGACCAGCATCCTCGCCAATCTCGAGCTGCTCGAGGCGAGCCTCGCCGAGCGCGGCGCCGACACGGACGAGGTCGAGATCGTCACCGGGGCCTTGGGCTCGTCACGGCGGATGCGGCGGCTGGTCGCCGACCTGCTGCTGCTCGCCCGCGCCGACGCCGGGCGCACCGGTCCGCGGCGAGACTGCGACCTGGCCGAGATCGCGGCCGCCGCGATCGCCGAGGTGCGGCCGGTCGCAGGGGAGCACGCACTCGAGCTCGACGCCTCGGCCCCGGTCATCGTCGAGGGCAACCCCGACGACCTCCACCGCCTGGTCGTCAATCTGGTCGAGAACGGCGTCCGCCACACCCCGGCGGACTCGACCGTCTCGGTGTCGGCCCGCGCCACCGACGACGGCGAAGCGGTGCTCGAGGTCACCGACGACGGCCCCGGGCTGCCCGACGGTATCGGCGAGCAGATCTTCGCCCGTTTCGTGCGCGGCAACGGGCCCGCCGACCTGAGCACCGATTCCGGCACCGGGCTCGGATTGGCAATCGTGAAGGCGGTCGCCGTCTCGCATCACGGCCGGGTCGAGGTCGGCCGCGGGCCCGCCGGCGGGGCTCGGTTCACGGTCCATCTGGCGCTGAAAAGGCCGGTCGCCGCGCCCGCCGCAATTCTTTAGCGACCCTTTACAGGTTGCTCATACGTTTTATCCAGGACGAGACACAGCCCGACGCGGCTACCCCCGACAGTGTCGCGCCGGGCATTCATTGGCCAGTTCTGAGTCTGAGCCAATTGGGCCCGCCGGGGTCTCCCCTCCCTGAACCCCGGCGGGCCATTCTTTTGGCCCGCTACCGGGTCAGCAGGTCGCTTTGCAGAACTTCCGCGCGGTCATCGCGGCCTGGATCTGCGGTACGTGGGCGCCGGCGTAGAGCAGCTGGTCGGCCGCCAGCAGGGCTGCGCCGCCCGCCTTGAAATTCGACTTGCGGGTGAGCAGGAAGTTCGACTCGAGCGCGACCCGGTCCATGATCGACTGGCCGTTGGTGTCGTTGCCGAGCGCGGTTCGGAGCTCGAACAGAATCGACGCCCAGACCTGGCCCACGCAGTGGATCTCCTTGCCGCACTTCTTCTCGGCCTTCTTCACGTCGAGGCCGACGTCGGCGGAGCGACCGCAGGTGCCGTCGGGCGAGTAGGAGATCCCGTCCCAGTCGAAGATGCAGGTGTCGAAGATGCTCGGGCCCGTGGTCAGGTTCGACATCGCTGCCGCGAGGTAGTCGCCGAAGCCCTCGCCCATGGTCGCGCCCTGGCGCGTCTGCAGCGACCCCGCCGACGCCTGGTCCTGGAGCGAGTGGCCGTACTCGTGCACGATCACGTCGGCGTCCTCACCGTCGTCGACTCCGCCGGTGCCGAGCACCAGCTCGTGGGTCTGCGACGAGTAGAACGAGTTGTCGTCGGGGATCGCGTTGGCGAACACCTTCTGCGGCTTCGCCCGCAGCGGCTGTGAGAGCCCGAGGCTGTCGATGTAGGAACGCGTGCGATCGATGTGGAAGTACCCCATCACCGCCTCGAAGTCGTTGTCGGAGCGGGTCAGGCCGGTGAAGTCGCCGCTCGGGCCGCATACCTTCTTGCCCCGGGCGGTGACCCGAGCGTCGACATAGAGGCCCTTGAGGCAGCCCGTGGTGCCGCTCAGGCGCTCGAGCGTCACCGGCAACAGCAGCGACGTGAGCAGCGCGTAGTCCTTGTCCTTCTTGTCCTTGAGGCCCGAGTAGCTGCCCTGCTGGACGACCGGGTTCGGGTTGAAGATCACAGCGCTGCCTGTCGCCTGCTTGAGCACGTCGCGCGAATGCAGCTTGTCGCCGTTGCGGGCGTCGATCGTGACCACGAAGTCGGCCAGCGGGTCGGCCGACGGCAATGCGACCTCCCAGGCGAGGCGGCCGCTGGAGGGATCGATGCCGAGCGTCGCCGAGGCCGGGGCGCGCAGCTCGGCGGCGCCGGTGGCCTCGCGGGCGGCGGCGATCGCCTCGGCGCTGGAGATCGCTCCGGAGGTGTCCTTGGCCTCGAGGCCGTCGACGGTCGAGTCCGAGACCAGCGTCGGCGCCGTGCCGCTCGCGGAAACGGCCACCACCTCGGCTCCGAAGACCTCGAGCCCGCCGACGCGCTGCGCATAGCGCTGGATCAGGCCGCCGCCGGGAACCGCGTCCGAGCGCGTCACCGCGAGCTGCTCGAGCGGCGCATCGGCGCGCGCAACGGTGCGAGCGAGCGGGTCGGCGGAGGCGGTGCCTGCGACGAGTAGAAGGTTGGCGGCGATCGCGATCGCCACCCCGACAGCTGTCCGCCCAGTGAGGCGGAGGCCGCAGGCCGAAGCCGAGCCCCGGCGCCGCTGAGCCGGCGTCTTTATCCCTGCCATGGCCATACCTTAGCCACACCAACAGCCGGCGCCCGAGAAAAGTTGCGCTCAGACCTCGACCACGACCGGGAGGATCATCGGCCGGCGGCGCAGGCGGTCGTAGACGAAGGCGGCGATGTCGTCGTGGAGGTCCTGCTGCAGCAGCACGGGCTCGCTCACACCCTCGTCGGCGAGCTTCGCCAGCGAGCTCTCGACCACGTCGCGCATCTCCTCCAGCAGCGTC
Organism: uncultured Solirubrobacterales bacterium; assembly: GCA_963767475.1. Lineage (GTDB taxonomy): Bacteria > Actinomycetota > Thermoleophilia > Solirubrobacterales > 70-9 > WHSW01. The sequence goes on along the minus strand of CAVYEI010000006.1, from coordinate 211,650 downwards.
TCGTCGGCGTCCTCCATGAACGGCACGCCGCGGAAGATCAGCTCCGGCGGCGTCACCGAGCTGCCGTCCTCCGCGTCGACGGTGGCGACGACGATGAAGACGCCGTCGGCGGAGAGCATGCGCCGGTCGCGCAGGGCGACGTCGTCGGGATCGCCGATGTCGACGCCGTCGACGAAGATCATCCCCGAGTGCACCTGCTTGCCGAACTTGGCGCCCTTGGCGTCGATCTCGAGCGGCAGCCCGTTGCGCCCCTTGTGGATGCGATCGCTTGGGATCCCGACCGCCTCCGCGAGCTCGGCGTGCAGGTGGATGCGCTTGAAGTCGCCGTGAAACGGGAACACGTGCTCCGGCCTGGTCAGGTTGAGCATCAGCTTCAGCTCCTCGCGGGAGCCGTGGCCGGAGGCGTGGATCGGGGCGTCGTCGGCGGTGATCACGCGGGCGCCGATCTCGAAGATCCGATCGATCGTCTCGTTCACCGAGCGCTCGTTGCCGGGCACCGGGGTGGCCGAGAAGATCACGGTGTCGCCGGAGTGAAGCTCGACGTCGCGGTGGTCGTTGAACGCCATCCGCCGCAGTGCCGAGAGCGGCTCACCCTGGCTTCCTGTGGAGATCGCGATCACCTTCTCGTCGGGGAAGTCCTCGATCTCCTTCGGCGAGATCAGCAACCCCGAGGGCGCGTTCGCGATCCCCAGATTGGATGCGATGTTGAAGTTCTTGCGCATCGAGCGCCCGACCAGCGCTACCCGGCGATCGAGCTGCGTGGCCGCGTCGATCACCTGCTGCACCCGGTGGACGTTGGAGGCAAAGCAGGTGACGATGATGCGGCCCTCGCAGCGCGAGAACTGGTCCAGCAGCGCCGGGCCGACGCTCGATTCCGAGGGCCCGACGCCGGGCCGGTCGGCGTTGGTCGAGTCGCCGCAGAGACAGAGCACGCCCTCGGAACCGAGCTCGGCGAGCCGGGCGATGTCGGCGGGGCGACCGTCGACCGGCGTCTGGTCGAATCGATAGTCGCCGGTGACCAGGATCGCGCCCATGTCGGTGTGCAGGGCGACCGCGCGCGCGTCGGGGATCGAGTGCGACATGTGGATCATCTCGATCTCGAACGGCCCGGCGCGGCGGCGCTCGCCGAGCTCGAGCACGGTCAGCGGGGCGTCGCGGAGCTTGTGCTCCTCGAGCTTCGAGCGCACGAGGCCGATCGTCAGCGGGCCGCTGTAGATAGCCGGCGGCATCCCGATCTCGCGCAGCACGTAGGGCAGCGCGCCGACGTGATCCTCGTGCGCGTGGGTGAGCACGATCGCCTCGATGTCGTCGGAGCGGCTGCGCAGATAGTCGAAGTCGGGCAGCACGAGGTCGATCCCGAGCATCTCTGCGGTCGGGAACATCAGCCCGGTGTCGACGACGACGATCCGGCCGTCGCGCTCGAACACGGCCATGTTCTTGCCGATCTCGCCCAGCCCCCCGAGCGGGAGGATGCGTACGTCGCCGCTCAAGCCACCGCGCCGTGCGCCGTGCCCGCGGAGAGCAGCCCCTGGCGCTCCAACGCCGCCTTGATCCGCTCGCGCTCGTCGGTCGACGCTGGGACCATCGGCAGCCGCATCGTGGCGTCGATCACGCCCAGCAACTCGAGCGCCGTCTTCACCGGGATCGGGTTCGCGGTCACCGTCATCGCCTCGTAGATCGGTGCCAGCTCGCCGTCGATCTGCGCCACGCGGTCGGAGTCGCCGGCGATCGCCGCCTCGTAGAGCTCGCGCATCTGCGGCCCGACCACGTGCGAGGAGACGAGGATCCCGCCCGGGCCGCCGAAGGCCAAGGTGCGGGCGAAGACCTCGTCGTTACCGGCGAGCACCTCGATCCCCTCCACCGGGCCGAGCTCGTCGTTGTTTGCCTGCTTCACGGCGACGATGTTCTCGTGCGCCGCGGCGAGCTCGGCGAGCAGCTCGGGGCCGATGTTGACCACGCAACGCGAGGGGATGTTGTAGAGCACGATCGGGGTCTCGGCGGCCGCTTCGGAGATCGCCGCGTAGTGGGCTCGTATGCCGGCCTCGTTGGGCTTGTTGTAGTACGGCGTGACCACGAGCACGGCGTGGGCGCCGACCTCGCGCGCCTTCCGGGTCAGGTTCGCCGCATGGCCGGTGTCGTTCGTGCCCGTGCCCGCGATCACCGTCGCGCTGTCGCCGATCTCGTCGAGGACGGCATCGAGCAGCCTCACCTTCTCGTCGTCGGTGAGCGTCGGCGACTCGCCCGTGGTCCCGGCGATCACGACTCCGTGGGAGCCGTTGTCGATCAACCGGCGCGCCAGCGCCCGGGCGGCGTCGAAGTCGACGGCCCCATCGGGGTCGAACGGGGTCACCATCGCGGTGAGCACTCCACGGATCGCGGTCATGGGACCAGCGCGGCGAGCCGCACGGCGGGCGCCCAGCGACGTCCGTGCGTCATCCGCGCCTCAGTCGGCGAACACGGGGGGCGTGCGCTGAAACCACGGTTGCGCCTGCTCGAGCTGGGCGGCGACGTCGATCAGCAGATCCTCGCGACCGAACGGTGCCACCAGCTGGATTCCGACCGGCAGGTCGTCCGCGGTCCAGTGCAGGGGCAGCGAGATCGCCGGCTGACCGGTGGCGTTGAAGATCGCCGTGAACGAGCCCGCCGGGATCGCCCGGCGAAAGGCGTCGAGCGGGTCGGGCCCCGACTGGTCATAGGTCCCCAGCGGCACCGGCGGCTCGGCCATGGTGGGGGTCAGCAGCAGGTCGTAGCCACCCTCGAACCAGCTCGCGATCCCGCGGCCAACGAGCTGGTGCAGGCCGTGGTCGGTGAGGTAGCGAGCGCTCGAGCGTTCGCGCCCGATCTCCGCCAGCGCCCAGGTCAGCGGCTCGACGTCGTCCGCCGTGATCGGGCGGCCGACGAGCATCGCCAGCTGGTCGAGGGTCGCCGCCTGACCGGCGGCCCAGCGGGTCATGAACGAGTCCTCGAGGTCGAGCGTCTCGGCGAGCTGCGGATCGACGGGCGAGGAGTCCTCGACCGTGTGGCCGAGCGACTCGAGCAGCTTGCGCGCCGTGTCGACGGCGGCCACGCACTCGGGATCCGAGTCGAGCCCGGGGACCGGCGGATCGGACTGGACACCGATCCGGAACTTGCGGCCGGCCTCGAGCTCCTCGATGTAGGGGCGCTCCGGCGGCGGAGCGTGGTAGGGATCGCCGGGCGCGGGACCCTCGACCGCGTCGAGGATCGCCGCCGTGTCGCGGACCGTGCGCGAGACCGCCAGCTCGACCGTGAGCCCGGTCATGTTGTCGCCCAGCATCGGGCCCTCGGAGATCCGCTGGCGGGTCGGCTTCAGGCCGACGAGCCCGTTGATGCTGGCCGGGATCCGGATCGAGCCGCCGCCGTCGTTGGCGTGCGCGACCGGGACCATGCCCGAGGCGACCGCGGCGCCGGAGCCGCCGCTGGAGCCGCCGGTGGTGCGCTCTGTGTTCCAGGGGTTGCGGCTGGCGCCGTATGCCTCCGGCTCGGTGGTCGGCAGGATGCCGAGCTCGGGGGTGTTGGTCTTGCCGATGACGACGAAGCCGGCGGCGCGGAAGCGCTCGGCGAGGAAGGTGTCGACCGGGGCCCGGAAACCGGCCTCCTTGAGCAGCTTCATCCCCAGGTGAAGCGGCTGGCCCGCGTAGGCGGCCCCGAGGTCCTTGAACAGGAACGGGACGCCCTTGAACGGACCGTCGGGCAGGTCATCGGAGGATGCCTCCTCCAGCCCCTGCTCGAAGAGCTCGTGGATGACGGCGTTGAGCTGCGGGTTGACGGCCTCGACCCGCGCGATCGCCGCTTCGACCAGCTCCTGTGGCGAAGCCTCGCCCGAGCGCACGAGCTCGGCCTGGGCGGTCGCGTCCATGTTCACCAATTCAGTCGCTACGGGCACCGGTTCACTCCCTTTCAGAGGACATTTTCAAGCCCTACGGTCAACGGCTGGCCGAGCTCGCCGACCTTACGCACTGCGAGCAGCACGCCGGGCATGAACGAGCTGCGGTCGATCGAGTCGTGACGAATGCTGAGCGTCTGCCCCTCGCCTCCGAGCAGCACTTCCTGGTGGGCGACCAGGCCCGGCAGCCGAACCGAGTGGATCGGCTGGTGGACGTTGCCGCCCGCCTCGGAGATCAGCTCCGCGGTGCGGGTCGCCGTGCCCGAGGGCGCGTCGAGCTTGCCGTCGTGATGGAGCTCGATGATCTCGACCTCTGGCATGTGCCGCACGGCGTCGGCGGCGAAGCGCATCATCAGCACCGCGCCGATCGCAAAGTTGGGCGCGAACAGCACGTTCGCCGTCCCGCCCGCCTCGCGGGCCTGCTCAGCGGCCGTCCGGGCCGCGTCGACGTCGAAGCCCGAGGTGCCGACGACCGCGTGCACGCCGGCGTCGAGGCAGGTGCGGATGTTGTCGAGCGCGGTCGCGGGAGTCGTGAAGTCGACCACAGCGTCGGCTTCGGAGACGAGCTCGGCGAGCTCGGTGCCGAGGGCGGGGTCCGCGCGCCCGGCGAGCTCCAGGTCCTCGGCGCCCTCGACCGCCTCACAGACCGCCTCCCCCATCCGGCCCGCGGCGCCGGAGACGACGACGCGAATCACGCGACTAGGGCCTCCGAGACGTGCGCGGCAGCGGAGCGAAAGCAGTTCTCGTCGGCGCCGACGCAGGCGGCCGCGAGGGCGTCCGGGTCGTAGAGCTCCGCCGCCAGCGCCGCGACCTCGTCGGAGCTGACCGCGTCGACGCGGTCGAGCAGCTCGTCGAGCGAGAGCAGCGGGATGTCGAAGAGGATGCTGCGCGCGAGGCGGCCCATGCGCGCCCCTGTCGCCTCGAGCCCGAGCACCATGCGCCCCTTGACGTGCTCCTTGGCGCGGGCGAGCTCGTCGTCTGAGACGCCCTCGTCGCGGAGCTTGGCCAGCTCCCGGCCGATGATCTCGCAGGCCTCGGCGACGTTGTCGGCGCGGGTGCCGACGTACATGGCGACGAAGCCGCGGTCGACGAACTCGTGCGTGTAGGAGCCGACCGAGTACGCCAGGCCGCGCTTCTCGCGCACCTCGCGGAACAGCCGCGAGGAGACCGAGCCACCGAAGATCGTGTCGAGCACCCCGAGCGCGAAGCGGCGCTCGTCGGCGCGGGCGATCCCGGGACCGCCGAAGCAGATGTGGTACTGCTCGGTCTCCTTCTCGTAGAAGCTCAGCCGTGCCTGCTCGACGGCGCCGTTGCCATTCGGTCCCGACTGCCCGCCCGCGTCGGCACCGCTCAGCAGGCGCTCGGCGAGCTCGGCGATCCGCCGGTGCTCGACGTGGCCGGCGGCGGCGACGACGATGTTGTCGGCGGTGTAGCGGGCGTCGTGGTAGGAGGCGATGTCGGGCACCGGGATGCCCCCGATCACCTCGGCGTGGCCGAGCACCCGGCGGCCCAGCGGGTGGTCGCCGTAGATCGCCTCCGCGAGCACGTCGTGAACGCGGTCCTGCGGCTCGTCCTCATACATCGCGATCTCCTCCAGCACCACCTCGCGCTCGGAGTCGATCTCATCCGGCGGCAGCGACGGCGCCAGCAGCATCTCCGACATCAGGTCGAACGCCTCCTCGGTGTGCTCGTCGAGGAAGCGGGCGTGCAGGTGCGTGGTCTCCTTGCCGGTGGCGGCGTTGGTGGCCGCCCCCATGCCGTCGAAGAGCTCCGAGATCTCGATCGCCGAGTGCCGCTCGGTGCCCTTGAACAGCAGGTGCTCGAGGAAATGCGAGACGCCGGCCTGCGCCGGCGTCTCGTCACGTGATCCAGTTTTCACCCACAGCCCGAGGGCCACGGAGCGGACCGAGGGAACGACCTCGGTCGCGACCCGGAGACCCGAGTCGAGCGTGCTCAGCTCGATGCCGTCGGGGAGGTCCGTCACGACAAACGCTCGCGCCCCCGACCGCCGCGACCTTCGCGACCGCCCTCGCGCCCGCCGCGGCCACCGTCGCGGCCACCGCGCCCGCCACCGTCGCGCCCGCCACGCGGGCCGCCGCGGCCTCCGCCGCCGCCGCCCATGGTCGGGTCGCCGGTGCCGAGCTTCTGCAGCTCCTCGGGGCTCTTGCCCGCGATCTGCGGATCCTCGGAGAGACGCAGGCCGACGCGGCCGCGCTCCTTGTCGACCTCGGCCACCGTGACGTCGATCTCGTCGCCCTGTGAGAGCACGCTCTCGACCGTGTCGACGCGCTCGCCCGGCTTCACGTTGGAGATGTGAAGCAGGCCGTCGGTGCCCTTGACCAGCTCGACGAAGGCGCCGAAGGTCGTCGTCTTGACCACCTTCGCGTTCGGGAACCGGTCGCCGACCTCGGCCTCGCGAGTCATCGACTCGATCCGCTTGATGCAGGCCTCGACCAGGGCCCCGCTGGGGGCGTAGACGCGGACGGTGCCGTCGTCGTCGATGTCGATCTCGGCCTCGAACTCCTCCTGCATGCCGCGGATCGTCTCGCCGCCCTTGCCGATCACGGCCCCGATCTTCTCGGGGTCGATCTTGATCGTCTCGATCGCCGGCGCGTACACGGAGAGCTTCTCCCGCGGCGCGTCGATCGCCTCGGCCATCTTGTCGAGGATGAACAGGCGGCCCTTGCGCGCCTGCTCGAGGGCGTCGGTGAGGATCTCGAAGGTGACGCCGGTGATCTTGATGTCCATCTGCAGGGCGGTGATCCCGTCCTTGTTGCCGGCGACCTTGAAGTCCATGTCGCCGAGGTGATCCTCGACGCCGGCGATGTCGGTGAGCACGACGTAGTCATCGCCCTCCTTGATCAGGCCCATCGCGACTCCCGCAACCGGGCTCGATACCGGCACACCGGCCGCCTGCAGCGCCATCGACGAGGCGCATACGGAGCCCATCGAGGACGAGCCGTTGGACTCGAGCGTGTCGGAGACGACCCGGATCACGTACGGGAACTCCTCCTCGTCGGGGATCGTCGGCGACAGCGCCCGCTCGGCGAGCGCGCCGTGGCCGATGTCGCGGCGCTTGGGGCCGCGCATGAACCCGGCCTCCCCGACCGAGAAGGGCGGGAAGTTGTAGTGGTGCCAGAAGCGCTTCGTCTCCTGCAGGCCGAGGTTGTCGACCTTCATGTCCATGCGGGTGGTGCCGAGCGCGACCGAGGAGAGGATCTGGGTCTCGCCACGCGTGAACAGCGCCGAGCCGTGGACCCGCGGTGCGACGTCGACCTCGGTCTCGATCGGGCGGATCTCGTCCTGGGCGCGACCGTCGGGACGCTTCTTGTCGACCGCGATCCGCTTGCGGATCACTTCCTTCTCCAGCTTCGCGAAGGCGCGCGTGACCTCGGGAGCCTTCTCGGGGTCGACCGCCTCGTCGCCGACGCCGGCGGCGAGCTCGGCCAGGGCCAGCTCCTCGACCGCGCCGATCGCGTCCTGGCGGGCAAGCTTCTCCTTCACCTGGGTGGCGTCGTCGAGCTTGCCGCCGAACGTGGTCCGGATCTTCTCGACCAGGGACTCGTCGAGCTCGGGGGCCTCGACCTCGACCTTGTCCTTGCCGGCCTTCGAGCGCAGCTCCTCCATCGCGCCGATCAGCGTCTTGATCTCCGCGTGGGCGATGTCGAGCGCGTCGAGAACCTCGGCCTCGGTGACGCCGTCGGCGCCGCACTCGACCATCAGGATCGCCTCATCGGAACCGGAGACGATCAGGTCCATCTCGAGCTCCTCCAGCGACTCCTCCTCGGGATTGACGACGAAGTCGCCGTCGAGCTTGCCGATCCGCACGGCGCCGACGTACTTGGCGACCGGGATCGGGGAGATCGCGAGCGCCGCGGAGGCGCCGTTCATCGCCAGGATGTCGTAGGGGTGGACATGGTCCACCGACATCGGCTGGGCGACGAGCTGGGTCTCGAAGTGCCAGCCCTTGGGAAAGAGGGGTCGGATCGGGCGGTCGATCATGCGCGCGGTCAGCGTCGCCTTCTCGCCCGCTCGGGCCTCGCGGCGGAAGAATGAACCGGGGACCTTGCCCGCGGCGTAGTGCTTCTCCTCGACGTCCACCGTCAGCGGCAGGAAGTCGACGTCGCGCAGGTTGCCCATAGTCGCGGTGCAGAGCACCATCGTGTCGCCGGCGCGGACGACGACGGCTCCGCCCGCCTGGCGGGCGAGCTTGCCGGTTTCGAAGGAGATCTCTTTGCCGCCGACCTCGCACGAAACGCGGCTCACGTCAAACATACTCATGTATTTACTTGTCCTTTCAACCGCCCGGTTGGCGGCCTTTTTTCACAGAACTCTCGTTCTCTAACGGGTGCGATGTTACAAGGCTCGCAAATCCCCGAGCTGCCGCGCGAGATCGCCCTCGATCCGGATGCCGCCCGCGAAAGCGGTCGGTGTGGCGGTGACGCCGGCGCGGATTCCGCTCTCGAAGTCGGCATGCACACGCCGCGCTACGACCTCCGACCGGCGGTCGGCGTTGAAACGCTCGAGATCGAGTCCCAGGGCGGTGACGCGCTCCCACAGATGCGGGTCGTCGATGTGGCCGTGATCGGCGTAGATCGAGTCGACCATCGACCAGAAGGCGTCCTCGCGCTGGCCCGCAGCCGCTTCGGCGGCGGCATGCAGCGCCGGCGAGCGCGGGCGCTTCGAGGCGATCGGAAAGTGGCGTACGCAGAGGCGCAGCTCGAGGGTCGAGACCGCCGCCCAGGCGACGGCGCAGACGGGACAGCCGAGGTCGATGTAGAGCGACCACCTCGGGGCCCTGGCCGCGGACGTGGTCGCCGGGGCCGGCCGGCGGCACCGCGGCACTCGTGAGTTCAGCGAACAAGGCGCCTCAACAGCGGCGCGGCTCGGCTTCGTCCTTCGGACTCCGCCTCACTGGACCTGCTCCAGCGCGTCGAAGATCAGGTTGGCGCCCGGGATCGTCAGCGGGGTCGGCTCGGCGTGGACCCAGCGCACGACCCCCTGCTCGTCGATCAGCACCAGCGAGCGGTTCGGTGTCCCCCACTCCTCGAGGTATGCGCCGTAGGCGCGCGAGACCTCCCCTTTGGGGTGAAAGTCGGCCAGCAGCGTCGATCTCGAGCCCGAGCTGCTTTCGAAAGGCGTTGTGGGCCCAGCTGCCGTCGGTCGAGATCCCGACCAGCTCCGCGCCGGCCTCGCGCAGGTCGGCGAGCACCTCCTGGTAGATCGAGAGCTGGTCGGAGCAGACCGGGCTGAAGTCGTTGGGGTAGAAGGCGAGCACGAGCTTGCGGCCACGGAAGTCCCCGAGGCTGACCGGCTTGCCGCGATGGTTCGGGAGCGTGAACTCCGGTGCCTGGCTGCCGGGCTCGATCACCGGGCTGCGAGGTCTAGCGACGGAGGCCGAGGTCGGCGACCAGCGCGCGGTAGCGCTCGAGATTCGAGCGCTCGAGGTAGCGCAGCAGTCGACGGCGCTTGCCGACCAGCATCAGCAGGCCGCGGCGCGAGTGGTGGTCCTTGGTGTGGGTGCGCAGGTGCTCGGTGAGCTCGTTGATCCGCTCGGTCATCAGGGCGACCTGGACCTCGGCGGAGCCGGTGTCGCCCTCGGAGCGACCGTGCTTGGTGATCAGCTCCTGCTTCTGTTCCTTGGTCAGACTCATGCGAGGGGCGACAGGTTAGCGAGGTGGCTTGAAGGCGGCACAGAGCTCGCGCGCCTGATCGACGTCGCGGTGCATCTGCGCGACCAGCTCGTCGACGCTGGCGAAGCGCTTCTCGCCCCGCAGCCGGGCGATGAACGCCATCCTCAGCGTGTGGCCGTAGAGGTCGGCGTCGTGGTCGATCAGATAGGACTCGATCAGCACCCCGCGGCCGGTCTCGAACGTCGGCCTGACGCCAACGTTGACCGCCGCCGGGATCCCGTCGGCAAACGCCGCGTAGACGCCGTGGCCCGGGTAGACGTAGTCCTCCGAGGGAACCACGTTCGCGGTCGGGAAGCCGAGCGTGCGCCCGCGCTTGTCGCCCTCGACCACGGTCCCCTCGAGCAGGAACGGCGCGCCCAGGCAGTGCATCGCTCCCTCGACGTCGCCGGCGGTGACCTGGGCCCGGATCCGGGTCGAGGAGACGATCTCGCCGTCGACCTCGACCAGCGGCACGACCTGCGTCTCGAACTCGGAATGCCCGCGCAGCATCTCCGGGTCGCCCTTCGCCTTCTTGCCGAAGCGGAAGTTCTCCCCCACCGAGACCTTGGTCGCGCCCAGGGTCTCGATCAGGATCCGCGAGCAGAACTCCTCCGCCTCGATCGTCGAGAAGCCCTCGTCGAAGGGGATGATCACCATCTCCTCGACCCCGAGGCCCTCGATCACGTCGCGCTTGATCGTGAACGGCATGATCAGCTTCGGCGCCGCCTCCGGGTGGATCACGCTCAACGGGTGTGGTTCGAAGGTGAGCACGGTGTCGGCGCCGCGAATCACCTGCCGGTGGCCGACGTGGACACCGTCGAAGGTCCCGATCGCGATCTCGCGCCGGCGCTGGGCGGCCTCGGGGAGGGTGGTGACGGCGATGCTCACGGCGCTGAACTCTGGCACGTGCGAGGCGTAGCCGAGCCCCCGGCGCCGTTGAGCCGGCTTGCTAGATGCGTGAGAGCGCGTCGGCGAGCGCGATCGGCCTCGTCTCGTCGGCCTCATCGACCGAGAACGGGCCGATCGCCGTCCGCCGCAGCTCGGTGCAGTAGGCGTCGCCGAGGTCGGCGATCAGGCTGCGGACGTAGGTGCCGGACGAGCACTCGATCTCGAACTCGCGCTCGGCGCCCTCGGCGGAGAGCTGCTCGAACCGGTGCACGGTGACCAGGCGCGGTGGCATCACCAGCTGCTCGCCGCGCCGAGCGCGCTTGTAGGCACGCTCGCCGCCGACCTTGACCGCCGAGTAGGCGGGCGGGCGCTGGCGGATCTCGCCGCTGGGCAGCTCGAGCGGCCCGCTCGGGATCACTCCGGTCTCGGTGATCTCGCCGTCGGGGTCGCCGGTGGTCGAGACGGCGCCGAAGCGCGCCCGCACCAGGTAGGTCTTTCGCAGCTCCATGAACCGGCGCTGCTCGCGGGTCGCCGGACGGCCAGGAGCACGATCAGCAGGCCGGTCGCGAACGGGTCGAGCGTGCCCGCGTGCCCGCCCTTGACCCCGAATCCCCTGCGCACGCGGGCGACGAGGTCGTGGCTGGTGATCCCGGCCGGTTTGTCGGCGAGGATGACCGCGCCGGTCGCGGCGAGCTCGCCGCCGGCACTAGTCACCGAGCTGGGTGGCAACCTCGGCGCGCAGGAACTCGACCAGCTCCGCATAGGGCAGGTCGCTGCCGAAGCCGGCGGCGCGGCGGTGCCCTCCCCCACCCTGCTTGCCGGCGATCGCCGAGACGTCGACGGACCCGTCGGTGGAGCGCAGGCTGACCTTGCGCGCCGAGCGCCCGCCGTCGGTCTTGTCACGGATCATCGCCGCCACCTCGACCCCCTCGAGCGCCCGCACGAAGTCGATGATGCCCTCGGTGAGCACCTCCCCCGCCCCGGTCAGCTCGTAATCGTCGGCGCTGATGTAGGTGACCGCGAAGCGGCCGTCGTCGTAGCGCTCGATCTTCTCCAGCGCCCGAGCCGTGAGCCGCCACTTCTCGATCGGCACGCGCTCGTAGAGGCGGCTGTAGATGTCGTTGACGTCGACCCCGGCCTCGATCAGCTCGGCCGCCATCCGGTGCGAGGCCGGAGTGGTGTTCTCGTACATGAACTTGCCCGTGTCGGTGATCAGCCCGACGTAGAGCGCCTGCGCGATCTCAGGCGTGATCTCGGCGCCGAGGCGCTTGGCTGATCTCGAGCACGATCTCGGCCGTACAGCAGGCTTCCGTGTCGACCACGTTGACGGTCCCGAAGCGGGTGTTGTCGTGGTGGTGGTCGATGTTCACCAGCCGTGCCCCGTCGCGCTGCAGGAAGTTGACCGGCATCCGGTCGATGTTGCCGCAGTCGAGGAACACGAGCGTGCGGTCGACGACGTCGGCGGGCGGCTCGTGGAAGACCTCCTCCAGGGGCAGGAAGCGGTACTCGACCGCGAGCGGGAACTCCTTCGCCGCCAGGAACATGACCGAGTCCTTGCCGAGCTGGCGCGAGCACGTGGTGCATGGCGAGCAGCGAGCCGAGGGCGTCGCCGTCGGGACCCTCGTGGGTGGTGAGCAGGAAGCGCTCGCCCGAGCGCAGCTCGTCGACGACCCGGTCGAGGTCGGAGGTCACGGTCGCCGCCGGCTCGCTCACCGCTCCGTCCCCTCGGGCTCGTCCGCATCCTCGAGCAGCTGGGTGACCCGGATCGCGCGCTCGACGCTGTCGTCGTAGTGGAACCTGAGCGTCGGCGTGTGCTTGATCCGGACCTCGCGGGCGATCGCGGACTGAAGCTTGCCGTGCGAGGAGGCGAGCGCCGCGAGCGTCTGCTCGCGCTCGGTCTCGTCGCCGAGCACGCTCACGTAGACGCGCGCTGAGCGCAGGTCCGGGCTGGTCTCCACAGAGGTCACCGTCACAAATCCGATCCGAGGGTCTTCCAGGTCGGTGGCGATCGCCGAGCCGATCACCTTGCGCATGACCTCATCGATTCGGCGCATTCGATCGCCACCGGCCATACGCGAGCCAACATAACAGGGGCGTCCGAAACCCTCATCGCGCGGAGGTCATCGAGGGTGAGCAGATCGCGTTCGAACGCGCACCCGTCCGGACAACGCGCCTCGACGAAGCGCTCCAATTCGGTAGCTCGCTCGCGCAGCTCCGCCCCGCCGACCAAAGCGCAGAGCAAAACGGCCCGGCGCCGATCGTCATGAGCGTCGATCTCGGCGACCGCGGCGACGAAGCGCTGGCGGATCTGCGCCTTGAGCGAGCTCACCACCTTGCGCTTCTCCTTCAGGTTCTGGGCCTGACGGAGATCGAGCTGGATCTCGGTCAGGGAGACGTAGGTGGTGGGCATCGAGCCCAAGCGTACGGACGACCTACTCGAGCGTCTTCTCGACCTGCTTGGTCTCGTAGGCCTCGATCACGTCGCCGACCTTGACGTCCTGGAACCCCTCGAGCACGACACCGCACTCGAGCCCGGCCTCGACCTCGCGCACGTCGTCCTTGAACCGCCGCAGGGAGCCGATCCTGCCGGTCCAGGCGACGGTGCCGTCGCGAACCAGGCGGACCTCGGCGCCGCGGGTGAGCTTGCCGTCGGTGACCGAGCAGCCGGCGATCGTGCCGACCTTGGAAGCCTTGAACAGCTCCAGCACCTCGGCGTTGCCGAGCGCCTCCTCGACCTCGTCGGGGGCGAGCATGCCCTCCATCGCCGCGCGCAGCTCCTCGGTCACCTTGTAGATCACCGAGTAGGTGCGGATCTCGACGCCCTCCTGTTCGGCGGCGCGACGGGCGTCGGCGAGCGGGCGCACGTTGAAGCCGATGATCACCGCGTCGGAGGCGGCGGCGAGCATCACGTCGGACTCGTTGATCCCGCCGGCGCCGGCGAGGATCACGTTGACCGAGATCTCGTCCTGGGGCAGCTTCGCGATCTCGTCCTGGAGCGCCTCCAGGGAGCCCGAGACATCGGCCTTGAGGACGATGTTGAGCTCGTTGATCGTGCCCTCCTGGGCCTTGGCGAAGACCTCGTCGAGGGTGAGCCGCCGTGACTGGCGGCGGGCAAGCTGCTCGGTCTTCAGCCGGTGCGCGCGCTCCTCGGCCATCGAGCGTGCGCGGCGGTCGTTCTCGACCACCTCGACGCGCTCGCCGGCCTCGCAGACGCCCTCGAAGCCGAGCACCTCGACCGGATCGCCCGGCCTCGCCTCCTGCAGGCGGGTGCCGGTGTGGTTCTGCATCGCCTTCACCTTGCCCCACTGCGAACCGGCGACGATCGAGTCGCCGATGTGCAGCGTCCCGCGCTGGACCAGCACGGTCGCGACCGGGCCGCGACCCGGGTCCAGGTGCGACTCGATCACCGCGCCCGAGGCGGGCGCATCGGGATTCGCCTTCAGCTCCTCGAGCTCGGCGACCAGGAGGATGTTCTCGAGCAGCTCGTCGAGGTTCTCGCGCGTCTTCGCCGAGACGTTGACGAAGATCGTGTCGCCGCCCCAGTCCTCGGGGCTGAGGTCGTGGGTGGCGAGCTCGCCCTTGACCTTGTCGGGATTGGCGTTCTCGAGGTCGATCTTGTTGATCGCCACCAGGATCGGCACGTCGGCGGCGCGCGCGTGGTCGATCGCCTCGACCGTCTGCGGCATCACGCCGTCGTCGGCGGCGACCACGACCACGACCACGTCGGTGACGTCGGCGCCGCGGGCGCGCATCGCCGTGAACGCCGCGTGGCCGGGGGTGTCGATGAAGCTGATCGTCTTGTCGTTCTGGTGCACCTGGTAGGCGCCGATGTGCTGGGTGATCCCACCGGCCTCGCCGGCGACCACCTCGGTCTCGCGGATCGCGTCCAGCAACGACGTCTTGCCGTGGTCGACGTGGCCCATGATCGTGACCACCGGGGGGCGATCGGCCAGGTCCTCGTCGGCGTCGTCGAAGACGGGTGCCTCGACCTCCTCCTGGGCGGCGGTGACCATCTCGACCTTGCGGTCGAGGGCCTCGGCGAGCACCTCGATCGTCTCGTCGGTGAGCGTCTGGGTCAGGGTCGCCATCTCCCCCAGCTGCATCAGCTGCTTGATCACGTCGGCGGCGCCGACGCCGAAGATCTCGGCGACCTCGCGCACGGTCGCGCCGGAGGGGATCTTGAGCGCGGGCTGCTCGGCCTCGACATGCGGCCCGAGCGGCGGCTCTTCGAGCAGCGGCCGGCGCCTGCGTCCGCCGCGACGGCGGGGCGGGCGACGCGGTGGCGCGCTTTGCATCTGGTCGCGGCGCGAGGCCTGCGAGTCGATCACGACCCGGCGGCGCTTCTTCTGGCCGGCGGCACCGGCTCCGTCACCCGCGGGTTGCACCGGGCGGACCGGCTTCGCCTGCGCCTCGGCGGCCGGCTTTGCCGCCCCATCGCCACCGTTCGCGGCGGCCGGTGCGGCCTTCGCCTTCGCGGCCGGCTTGGCGGCGGCCGGCTTCGACTTCTTCTCCGCCGTCTTCGGCTTCGCCGCGGCGGGCGCCGCAGCAGCACCGCCGTTGGCGGCCTCGAGCGCCTTCAGCGCATCGGCCTCCTCGACGCTCGACGCCGCCGCCTTGGCCTCGATCCCGGCAGCCTGAAGCGCCGCGAGGACCTCCTTGCTGGTCAGGCCCTGCGCCTTGGCGATCTCGTGAACGCGCTTACGAGCCAACTTAGTGCTGCGCCTCCGCTGGTTCCTCGGCCTCGGCGCCGTCCTCGGCAGCAGGCTCCGGCGCCTGCTCGGCGTCTTCCACTTCGTCGGCAGCTTCAACGGCCTCCGCAATCTCCTCGGCCTCGACGGCCTCGACGGCCTCCTCCTCGATCTCGGCGACCTCCTCGACGATCTCGGCCTCGGCCTCTTCGACGGCCGACTTCCTCGGCGACGGCCTCCTCGACCGCCTCCTCCACGGCTTCCTCGGCGATCTCCTCAGCCACCTCCTCGGCAGCGGCTGCCTCGACCTCTTCCTCCTCGGCCTCGGCCTCGGAGAACTCGGCCTCGGCCCGCTCGACCAGGGCGGCGACATCGGCCGCGGCGGCGTCGGGGTTGGCGAGCACAGCCACCTCCTCGTCGGAGAGCGGCGAGAGCACGGTCACCTGGTTGGTCGAGAACCGCGCCAGCGACTGATGCTGGGGCAGGCCGCAGTAGCGCGAGCCGTCGAGCGCCGCGTTCGGGCAGCGGCGTCCGGCCGAGAGCACCGCGGCGCAGCGGCCGTCGGCCACCTCCTCGCCCTCGTCGTACTCGATGTCGTCGGCCTCGACGAACTCGGTCTGCGACTTGATGTCGACCTTCCAGCCGGTGAGCTTGGCGGCGAGGCGGGCGTTCTGGCCCTCGCGGCCGATCGCCAGCGAGAGCTGGTCGTCGGGCACGATCACGGTCGCCTCCTTGGTCTCGTCGTCGACCAGAACCTCTCGCACACGCGCCGGCGAGAGCGCCTTGGCGACGAAGCGGGCGGGCTCCTCGTTGTAGGGAATGATGTCGATCTTCTCGCCGCGCAACTCGGAGACGACCATGCGCACGCGTGAGCCGCGCGGACCGACGCAGGCGCCGACCGGGTCGACGCCGTCGGCGTGCGAGATCACGGCGATCTTCGAGCGATAGCCGGGC
The DNA here is from genome assembly GCA_963767475.1 of uncultured Solirubrobacterales bacterium. GTDB lineage: Bacteria > Actinomycetota > Thermoleophilia > Solirubrobacterales > 70-9 > WHSW01. The sequence continues at coordinate 195,544 of CAVYEI010000006.1, read as the reverse complement.
TCGCGGGCGACGCCGACGATCTCGACCAGGCCGTCGGCGATCTCCGGCACCTCGAGCTCGAACAGCTCCTTGATCAGCTCCGGGCTGCGGCGGCTGACGACGATGCTCGGCCCCTTGCCCTCGGCGGAGACGTCCGTGATCACGGCCTTGACCCGCATGCCGTGGTCGTAGCGCTCGTTCCAGACCTGCTCCGAGCGCGGCAGCAGCGCCTCGACGCGCTCGCGCAGCTGGACCAGCGTGTAGCGGTTGTCGGACTGCTGGATGATCCCCGTGATCAGCTCGCCGACGCGGTCCTGGTACTCGTCGTACATCATCTGGCGCTCGGCCTCGCGAATCCGCTGCAGGATCACCTGCTTCGCGGTCTGCGCCGCGATCCGGCCGAAGTCGTCGGGGGTGACGTCGCGCGACTTGATCTGGTCCTCGTAGGGCTCCAGGATCTCCGGGTCGAGCTCGGGGTCCTCGGGCTCGCGCAGCTCGCCCGTCTCCGGGTCGACCGTCGGCTCCTGCTCCTCGGCAACCTGGGCGAGCAGCTTCTCCTCCAGCTCCGGCGGCAGGATCAACTCGAAGACGCGGAAATCCGCGGTCTCGCGATCGAGGTCGACGCGCGCGTACTTGGCCGCGCCGGGGCTCTTCTTGTACGCCGACAGCAGGGCATCCTCGAGCGCCGCCATCAGTACCTCGGCGTCGATGCCCTTCTCCTGCTCGAGGCCGCGCAGGGCCTCAACGATCTCGCGACTCAAGCGCTGCCTCCAAAATCGGGGATCAGATTCGAACGGCGGATCCCCGCCAGCGGGATGCGGACCTCAGTGCCGTCGGCGTCGAGTGCGACGGCCTCGTCGTCGGCGTCCTTGAGCGTCCCGGTGAAGTTGCGGCGCCCCGCGATTGCCTCCTCGGTGCGCACCTTGACCTTGCTGCCGAGAAAGCGCTGGAAATGCTCGGGTTTCGTCAGCGGCCGGTCGATGCCGGGCGAGGAGACCTCGAGCGCGTAGGACTCGAGCAGGTCGCGAAGCTCGCCGGTGACCCGCTCGCACAGCCCGAGATCCACCCCGCCGGGGTGGTCGATGTAGATCCGCAGCTTCTCCGCCGCGGGCCGCTCGAGCGCGATCAACTCGAGCTGCGGATCGAACTCCTCGATCCGCTCCTCGATCGTGCTCTGAAGCTGTTGCAGGTCGCTCACTTGGTCCTCTGCTCCTCGACTATCTCCACTCCCGGGGTCCGAAACTGCGAAAAAAAAGGCGGGCCCGGGCCCACCAATCACAGGGTACGGGTACGTAAGAAGGTGCGGTCAGTATAGCCTCGGTCGTGCGTGAGAATCAGGCGCCTCAACAGCGGCGCACCTCCGCTTCGCCCCTTCGGGCTCCGCGATCGGGTCAGGCCTCGAGCAGCAATGTCACCGGTCCGTCGTTGACCAGTTCGACCTCCATCCGGGCACCGAAGACGCCGCGTTTGGCGTCCAGGCGCTGGCAGAAGCGCTGGTAGAGCGGCTCGGCCTGTTCGGGTCGCGCGGCGTCCCCGTAGCTCGGCCGGTTGCCCTTGCGCGCGTCACCGTAGAGGGTGAACTGGCTCACGCAAAGCACCTCGCGCTCGCCGAGTGGCTCGTTCATGCGCCCGTCGGCGTCGTCGAATACGCGCAGGGCGCGGACCTTGTCGGCGAGCCGGTCTGCCTCGGCCTCGCCGTCGTCGAGGTGGACGCCGAGCAAGACCAGCAGGCCCGGCCCGACCGCCGCCCGCTCGGCGCCGTCCACCCGCACCGCCGCCCGGCTGACCCGCTGGACCAGCGCGCGCAAGGCCGCTCTAGGAGGCGCGCCGCAGCCGGTCGCGGTAGAGCCGGTAGTCGGGGCGCTCGGGCCGCAGGTTCGAGGCCAGCGCCAGGTGGTGGCGGGCGCGCTCGCGATCGCCGGTCAGGCTCAGCGCCCGACCGAGGCAGAAGTGGGCGTAGTCGTCGACCGGATGGTGCTCGACCACGGCCTCGAACTCCGCCGCCGCCTCGGCGAACTGGCGGTTGCGAAAGTAGGCGCGTCCGAGCGCCTCGCGAACCGAGCTCTTCTCCGGCGCCCGGCGGGCGACCTCGGCCAGCGGCACGGTCGCCTCGTCGAAGCTGCCGTCCTCGAGCAGCTCGACGCCCTGGCGGTAGAGCTTGTAGGTGTCGTCACGCACGATGATTTGAGTGTAGGACCCTCCCTATCGGGCGCTGCCGACCCCGCCCCTGATCGCCTCGACCCGGTCGAGGATCGCCTCCGCCACCTGATCCTTGGACGCCAGCGGAATCGGATGCTCGGCGTCGCGTTCGACGATCGTGACCTCGTTCTCGGTGGAGTCGAAGCCGATCTCGGGACGCGAGACGTCGTTGAAGACGATCGCGTCGACGGCCTTTTGCTCGAGCTTTGCCCGGGCGCGGTCGATCGCCGCGGCACCGGTCTCGGCGGCGAAGCCGACCAGGGTCTGATCCGGTCGCCGCTTCGCGGCGACGCCGGCGAGGATGTCCTCGGTCGCCTCCAGGCGCAGCTCGAGCCCGGACTCGCCGCTGCGCGAGATCTTCGAGTCCTGTTGCGAGGCGGCGCGGAAGTCGGCCGGGGCCGCGGCCATCAGCAGCACATGGGCGGCGTCGAACTCGGCCCGGACGGCGTGGTCGAGCTCGGCGGTCGTCTCGACCGCGATCGTCTCCACCCCGGCCGGCACCGGGACCGCGAGATTGGCCGCGATCAGGGTCACCTCGGCGCCGCGCTTGGCGGCCGCCGCCGCCAGCGCGACGCCCATCCGCCCGCTCGAGCGGTTGCCGATGAAGCGCACCGGGTCGATCGGCTCCCGGGTGCCGCCCGCGGTGACCAGCACCCGCAGGCCGTCCCAGGGACCGCTGCTCGCCGGCAGCAGCGCCTCGATCTCGGCCAGCAGGCGCTCGGGCGCGGGCAAGCGGCCGACGCCGTGCTCGCCACGCGAGGCGAGCGCGCCGGAGTCGGGCTCGATCACGGTCACGCCGCGCTCGCGCAGGGTCGCCAGGTTGGCCTGGGTGGCGGCGTCGGTGTACATGCGGTCGTTCATCGCCGGGGCGACCGCGCGCGGCGCCGTGCAGGCGAGGAAGGCGGTGGTCAGCAGCGAGTCGCAGATTCCGGCGGCGAGCTTCGCGATCGTGTTCGCCGAGGCCGGGGCGACGAGGAAGGCGTCGGCGTTGGTGACCAGCTCGAGGTGGCCGATCGGGTCGTGCGCGGGCGGCTCGTCGCCGGGAAACGCGCCCCGCATCGGGTCGCGCTCGAACTCGTCGCTGAGCACCGGCGCGCCGACGATGCCCTCGAACGAGGCCGCGCCGACGAAGCGCTCGGCGTTCGGGGTCATGATCACGCGCACGCCGTGGCCGGCCTTGGTCGCCAAGCGGGCGAGCTCCAAGGCCTTGTAGGCGGCGATCCCGCCGCTCACCCCGATCAGGATCCGGGCCATGCCCAGATGCTACGCCCGGGGCGATCCGGTTCGCGGGCGTGCGGTTGCGAGAGGAAAGGCTGCTGCGCGGAGTGCTAGGCGCGGTAGCGGTACTTGATCTTGCCCTGGGCGAGCTCTTCGAGAGCGATCGTCAGGTAGTTGCCGGTCTGCGTCTCGACCATCGGCGGGGTGTACTCCTCGTAGCTGCCCTCGCCGAGTGCCCGGTAGTAGCTGTTCAGCTGGCGGGCGCGCTTGGCCGCCACCAGCACGGCGGCGTAGTGGCTGTCGGTGCGCTCGAGCAGTTCGTCGACTCTTGGCTTGATCATCGCCGCGGGAGTGTAGGGCAATGGTCGCCGGACTCAGCCGGCGAGCTCCGCGCGCACGATCCGCTCGAGCTCGTCCGCCGCTCGCTCGAGGTCGTCGTTGACGATCACGTGCTGGAACTCCTGCTGGGCGTCGAGCTCGATCTCCGCGGTGCGCAGGCGCTCGGTGATCGCCTCGTCGCTGTCGGTTCCGCGAGCCGCGAGCCGCTCGCGCAGAACGGCCGGATCGGGCGGGGCGATGAACACCAGAACCGCCTCGGGCATCGCCGCGCGCACCTGGCGGGCGCCCTGGACCTCGATCTCGAGCACCACCGACTCCCCGCCGGCCAGCCGGCGTTCGACCTCGGAGCGCAGGGTGCCGTAGCGGTTGCCGCTGTAGGCGGCGTGCTCGAGGAACTCGTTCGCGTCGGCGCGCGCGGCGAACTCCTCGGCGGAGAGGAAGTGGTAATCGCGACCGTCCTCCTCGCCCTCCCGCGGCGCCCGCGTCGTCGCCGACGTCGAGAGCCCAAGCTCGGGAACCCGCTCGCGGAGGATGCGGATCAGCGTGCCCTTGCCGACCCCCGACGGGCCGGTGATGACGAAGACCTTGGCCACGGCGCGCCAGCCTACGCCCGCGGGCGGTCGCTCAGGTCCCGACGCCGTCCAGCGGGCTCGGGTGAGCGGGCTGGTAGAGGCCGACCTCACCATGCCCCGGCACCACCATCATCGCCAGCAGGCCCCAGTCCTCCTCGGTGACCTCCCCGGTGAACTCGACCCCCTTTTTCCGCAGGTCGGCGATCGTGCGCTCGAGGTCGTCGCAGATCAGAAACAGACGGTGGCCGCCCTCCCGCTCACCCCAGCCGGCGCCGGGGTGGAGCGCGATCTCGCTCGGCGGCAAGGCGAAGATCAGCCAGCCGCCGCCGGCATCCACGGACGGCATCTCGAGCACGTCGCGGAAGAAATCACGCGCGGCCTCAGCGTCCTCCGCAAAGGCGATCACGTGCGCGCCGGTGATCATCGCGGCCTAGCGACGAAGGAACTGGACCAGCTCGGCGCGCTGGCGCTCGGAGAGCCCGCCGATCGTCTTCGAGGGCGAGATCCGGCATTGGGTGAGGATCTTGTTCGCCTTCACGCGGCCGTACTTCGGCACCGCGAGGATCATGTCGAAGGCCTTCGCCGAGAGCACGTACTCCGGCGGATCGAGCAGCAGCTTCTCGATCTTCACCTTGCCGCCCTTGAGGTCGCGCTTCAGCTGGGCGCGGGCGGAGCGGATCTCGTTCGCCCGTCTCAGGGCCCGCATCCGTTGCTCTCGAGACCTCTCGGGCACGGCGGCGGATGTCAAATCGACGGAGGCGGGGGCCATCGGCGGCCGCGAGTATATCCGTGCCCCAGCCACGCGCAAGGGGCAACCGGACCTTTTCAGCGAAATTCGGTTCGACCTCAGGTTGAGGTAGACGCAACCCGAGTCGCCGGAAGCCGTTCCAGTCCGTGCTCGCCGAGCTCCGCGATCAGCTCCGCCCGGATCCTCTCCGCCGCCAGCGGGTCGCGAAAACTCGCGGTCCCGACCGCGATCGCCGTCGCTCCCGCTGCCAGAAAGGCGAGCGCATCCGCCCCAGTCTCGATCCCGCCCATGCCGATCACCGGGATCGAGACGGCGGCGGCGACCCGGCGGACCTGATCGAGCGCGATCGGTCGCACCGCCGGCCCGGAGAGCCCACCGCTGCCGGCGCCGAGCCAGGGGCGCAGGGTCGCCGGGTCGAGCCCGGTCGCCCGCAGGGTGTTGATCAGCGAGACCGCGTCGGCGCCCCCTTCGGCGGCGGCCTGCGCGACCGCGGCCGGGTCGGCGCAGTTGGGAGTCAGCTTGACGATCAGCGGTTTGTCGGTCAGCGATCGCAGCGCCTCGCAGAGGGCGCGCGTCTCCGCCGGCTGCTCGCCGACGATCAGCCCGGACTTGACGTTGGGGCAGGACACGTTGAGCTCGATCGCCGCGACCTCGTCGCGGCGCCCGACCCGCTCGACCAGCGTGGCGAAGCCCTCGCGACTGGGGGCCATCACCGAGACGCAGAGCGGCACCGGCAGCCGTACGAGCTCCGGCAGGTCGTTGAGCAAAAAGCCCTCGAGGCCCTTGTTCGGCAGCCCGATCGAGTTCACCATTCCCGACGGCGTCTCGTACAGCCGCGGTGGGGGGTTGCCGGCCCGCGGCTCGGGGGTGATCGTCTTCGAGACGAAGATGCTGAACGGAAAGCCGGCGTCGAGCTGATCGCCGAAGGCGCGGCGGGCGGCGATCGCGTCGAAGGTGCCGCTGCCGTTGAGGATCGGGTGCTCGAGGTTGATCCCGCAGAGCTCGAGGCTGAGGTCGGGGGCAGCCATCAGTGACCCGACCCCGCGACCAGGGCCGATTCGAGCTCATCGGCGCGTACGGTCGGGCCGTCGACGCAGAGCCGCATGTAGCCGCCGCCGGCCAGGGGCACCGCGCAGCCGAAGCAGGAGCCGAAGCCACAAGCCATCGGCGTCTCCATCGCCAGCTCGGCGGGGACGCCGCGCTGGTCGCAGAGCAGCCGCACCGCCTCCAGCATCGCCGGCGGGCCGCAGGCATAGACCACGGCGCTGCCCGCATCGTCTCCCTCGAGCACCACCGAGAGCAGGTCGGTGACGTAGCCCTGGTGGCCCGTGTGCCCGTCCTCGGAGGCGGTCCGCACCTCCGAGCAGCGAAACAGCTCCAGCCCGCCGGAGTGGGTGCGGTCGCGGAAGCCGAGCAGGACCCGCTGCGGGACGCCCGAGTCGGCGAGTCGGCGCCGAAGGATCGCCAGCGGCGCGATTCCGATCCCGCCGCCGACCAGCACCGCCCCGGCGGCCTCGGAAGCGAGCTCCGCGGGGGCCGAAAACGGCCGCCCGAGCGGTCCTGTCACCAGCAGCTGCGACGACCCGGGGGTCAGCGCCGCCAGTCGCGAGGTGCCAGGGCCGACGGCCTCGAGCAGGAAGTCGAGTCGCACTCCGTCCGGCCCGGCCTCCGCCTCGGCGACCGAGAACGCCCGCGGCAGATAGGGCCGCCCGCCCCCTCCACCCCAGGCGTCGGTGGCGAGCATGTAGAACTGACCGGCCTCGGGCTCGGGGCCCTCGCGATCGAGAGCCGAGACGATCCGGTAACCACCGGTGGCCTCGTTGGCAACGACCTCGCAGCTGCGGCGGCCGAAGGGAGCGAGCACCCGCTCGCTCACGGCAATTCGGCCGACTGGCGGCTGCCGAGCGCGGGCTCCATCCCGTGCAGTTCCTGGAGTGAGACCGGCTCGTCGGTGCGGCCGCGGCCGGAGACGATCGCCCGCGAGGCCGCGGTGGCGCCCGTGATCGTGGTGATGCAGGGGATGCCCTGGCGCACGGCGGCGGAGCGGATCTCGTAGCCGTCCGAGCGCGCCCCGCTGCCGGTCGGCGTATTGATCACCATGTCGACCTGCGCGTTGCGGATGTAGTCGACGACGTGTGGCGAGCCCTCGGCGATCTTGTTGATCGCCTCCACCGGCACCCCCATGCGCCGGATCGCCTGCGCCGTACCGCGCGTGGCGATGATCTGGAAGCCGGCGTCGTGGAAGCGCAGCGCGAGCCCGGTCGCGGCGGCCTTGTCGGCGTCCGTGACGCTGAAGAACACGGTTCCCGACTCCGGCAGCGAGACGCCGGCGGCCGCCTGCGCCTTGCCGAAGGCGGTCGGGAAGTCCTCGGCGATCCCCATAACCTCGCCGGTCGACTTCATCTCCGGGCCGAGCACCGCGTCGGCGCCGGCAAAGCGGGCGAAGGGCAGCACCGCCTCCTTGACCGAGACGTGGCCGTTGTGCATCGTCGGCAGCTCGATCTCGCTCAGCGGCTCGCCCAGCATCAGCCGGCAGGCGATCTTCGCCACCGGCGCCCCGATCGCCTTGGAGACGAACGGCACCGTGCGCGAGGCCCGGGGATTGGCCTCGATCACGTAGAGCTTGCCGCCGGCGACCGCGTACTGGATGTTGATCAGCCCGATCACGCCCAGCTCCAGCGCCAGCCGGCGGGTTGTCTCCTCGATCTCGGCCAGCATCACCTCGCCGAGGCTCATCGGCGGGATCACGCAGGCCGAGTCGCCGGAGTGCACGCCGGCCTCCTCGACGTGCTGCATGATCCCGGCGACCTGGCAGGTCTCCCCGTCGCAGAGCGCGTCGACGTCGACCTCGATCGCGTCCTCGAGGAAGCGGTCGAGCAACAGCGGGTGCTCCTGGTCGGCCTTCACGTGGCGCTCGAGGTACTCGCCCAGGTCCTCGTCGGAATAGCAGATCTCCATCGCCCGGCCGCCGAGCACGTACGACGGTCGCGCCAGCAACGGGAAGCCGACATCCTCGGCGATCATCGCCGCCTCCTCGGCCGAGGTCGCCGTGCCGTAGGGCGGATGGGCGATCTCCAACCGCCGCAGCAGGGCTCCGAAGCGGCCGCGATCCTCGGCCAGGTCGATCGCGTCGACCGGCGTCCCGAGCAGCGTCACCCCGGCCTCCTGGAGCGCCTTCGCCAGTCGCAGCGGTGTCTGGCCGCCGAACTGGACGATCACGCCCTCGGGCTGCTCGACCTCGATCACGGCGAGCACGTCGGCCGCGGTCAGGGGCTCGAAGTAGAGGCGGTCGGAGGTGTCGTAGTCGGTGGAGACGGTCTCCGGGTTGCAGTTGATCATCACCGCGTCGCGCCCCGACTCGCGCACTGTCATCGCCGCGTGCACGCAGCAGTAGTCGAACTCGATCCCCTGTCCGATCCGGTTCGGCCCCGAGCCCAGGATGACGACCGAGTCGCGGTCGCCGCGGCGAACCTCGCCGGCCAGCGGCGCCTTGCGCTCGTGCCCCGAGTAGTAGTAGGGCGTGCGCGCCTCGAACTCGGCCGCGCAGGTGTCGACCGAGCGGAAGGTGCGATCCAGTTCCTCGGTCCCGTCGCCTTCGGTCGCCAGCAGCCTCAGCTCGCGCAGGAACCAGGGATCCACCGAGGTCAGGGCGCCGATCTGCTCGACGGTCGCCTCGCGGCGAAACGCCTCCAGGATCAGGTCGAAGCGGTCCGCGCGCGGAGTCGCGAGCAGCTCCAGCAGATCGTCGGTGGCGGCGGGCAGCTCGGGCTCGGAGTCGAGCTCGCGCGAGCGCATCGCCTTCGCGAACGACTCGCGGAAGGTGCGCCCGATCGCCATCGCCTCGCCGACCGACTTCATGTGCGTGGTCAGCTCGCCCTCGGCGCCGGGGAACTTCTCGAAGGCAAAGCGCGGCACCTTGGTGACCACGTAGTCGATCGTGGGCTCGAACGAGGCCGGCGTCACCCCGGTGATGTCGTTGTCAATCTCCTCGAGCGCGTAGCCGACCGCGAGCTTGGCGGCGATCTTGGCGATCGGAAAGCCGGTCGCCTTCGAGGCCAACGCCGAGGAGCGCGAGACGCGCGGGTTCATCTCGATCACGACGATCTCGCCGCTGGCCGGGTTGACGGCGAACTGGACGTTGGAGCCGCCGGTCTCGACCCCGACCGCGCGGATCACCTTGATCGCCTGGTCGCGAAGCTCCTGATAGAGCGGGTCGGTGAGCGTCTGCGCCGGCGCGATCGTCACCGAGTCGCCGGTGTGGACGCCCATCGGATCGACGTTCTCGATCGAGCAGATGATCACCACGTTGTCGTTTCGGTCGCGCATCACCTCGAGCTCGAACTCCCCCCAGCCGAGCACCGACTCCTCGACCAGGACCTGGTTGATCGGGCTCGCGGCGAGGCCCTCGGAGACGACCCCGAGCAGCTCGGTCTCGGTGTGGCCGACGCCGCCGCCGTGGCCGCCGAGGGTGAACGCCGGGCGGACGATCGCCGGCAGCTTGATCTCGCCACTCCCCACTCCCCGCTCCACCTCGCCCACCGATTCGACGATCGTCGACCACGGCACCCGCAGCCCGGCTCCCTCCATCGTCTGGCGGAAGGCCTCGCGATCCTCGGCGCGGTGGATCGCGTCGTAGTCGGCGCCGATCAGCTCGACCCCGAGCCGCTCGAGCGTGCCGTCGTCGTGAAGCGCCTTGGCCAGGTTGAGCGCGGTCTGGCCGCCGAGCGTCGGCAGCAGCGCGTCGGGGCGCTCGCGCTCGATGATCCGGGCGACGTTCTCGGGCAGCAGCGGCTCGAGATAGGTGCGGTTGGCGAACTCGGGGTCGGTCATGATCGTCGCCGGGTTCGAGTTCACGAGCACGACCTGATAGCCGTCCTCGAGCAGCACCTTGCATGCCTGTACGCCCGAGTAGTCGAACTCCGCCGCCTGCCCGATCACGATCGGACCGGAGCCGATCAGCATGATCTTCTCGAGGTCGTCGCGCCTAGGCATGGGTCGCTTCCCGCCCGGATTCGAGGCGCGCGGCGAGGCGATCGCGAACCTCGGGCCACTCGTCGTCTGTGATCGAGTAGTAGGCCGAGTCGCGGACCCCGACCTCGGGCACCAACATGTGCTTGCGAAAGACCCCCTCGAAGGTCGCCGGCAGCCGCTCGAGCGCCGCCCGCGAGCGCGTGTTGCGGGCGTCGGTCTTGAACTCGACCCGCATGCAGCCGAGCTCGTCGAAGGCGTGGCCGAGCATCAGCAGCTTCGCCTCGACGTTGGCGCCACTGCGCCAGGCCGCGGGATTGAGCCAGGTCCAGCCGATCTCGAGGCCGTCGTGCTCGGGCCTCACGTGCAGGTAGGAGGAGCTGCCGATCGGCCTGCCGGTGGCCTGCGAGATAGTCGCAAAGCACCACTCGTCGCCGTGCTCGGAGACCGCCAGGCGGGTGTCGAACCAGCGCTCGAAGGCACCGGCCTCACCCGGGATCCGGCGGTCCATCCAGGTCCAGATCTCGGCGTCGGCGGCCGCCTCGCCGAGCGGCTCGCGGTGCTCGCGGCGAAGCGGCTCCAGGCGCACGACCGAACCCTGCAGCGGCTCGTCGGCGGGGGGCCAGATCATGCTGCGAGCTCCAGGAAGCGGTCGAACAGATAGCGGGCGTCGTGGGGGCCCGGGCCGGCCTCGGGGTGGTACTGGACCGTGCAGCCGGCGACGTCGCGCAGGGCGAGGCCCTCGACGGTGCGGTCGTAGAGGTTCAGATGGGTGAGCTCGGCGGCGCCGAAGTCGGTCTCCCAGCGCACCGGCTCGTCGGTATCGATCGTCTCGCCGCCGTCGGGCGGGCGGACGGCGAAGCCGTGGTTCTGGGAGGTGATGTCGATCTTGCCCGACCCCGAGGTCCTTGACCGGGTGGTTGGCGCCGCGGTGGCCGAAGGGGAGCTTGAACGTCTCCAGCCCCACCGCCCGGCAGAGCAGCTGGTGGCCGAGGCAGATGCCGACCACGGGCCGCTTGCCCACCAGTTCGCGGACGTTGTCGACGACGTAGTCGAGCGCGGCCGGGTCGCCGGGGCCGTTGGCGAGGAAGACGAGGTCGGGATCGCGGGCGAGCACCTCGTCGGCGCAGGTGTGACACGGCAGTAGGGTCAAGCGGCAGTTCCGCTCGCGGAACTGACGAATTATTGAAAGCTTGATCCCGGTGTCGAGGGCGACGATGTGGGGCCCGCTCGCCGTCGAACTCGATCGGCTCGCCGGGGGTAACCGTGCGGGCGAGGTCGGCGCCGGCCATCGAGGGCTCGGCGGCGATTCGCTCGCGCGCCTCGGCCGCCGACACCTCGGCCGCGAAGATCCCGCCGCGCATCGCCCCCTGGTCGCGGATGTGGCGGACGAGCGTGCGGGTGTCGACGCCGGTGATCGCCGTCACGCCGCAGGCCTCGAGCCAATCGAGCCAGCCGCCCTCGGCGTCGGCGGCGTCCTCGCCGTTCTTGGCCTCGCGCATGATCACCGCCGCGCGCCTGCACGCGGTCGGACTCCATCGCCGCGGCGGCGACCCCGTAGTTGCCGACCAGCGGGTAGGTGAAGGTGATGATCTGGCCCGCGTAGCTGGGATCGGTGACCGCCTCCTGGTAGCCGGTGATCGCGGTGTTGAAGACGACCTCGCCGAGCGCCTCGCCGGCCGCGCCGCAGAGCTCGCCCTCGAAGCGAGGTCCCGTCCTCGAGCAGGACGTAGCCGGTCGCCTCTGTCACTTGACCAGCGCCTGGACTTGCTTGAACGCCTCTGCGTCGGAGCCGCCGAGGAGCTCGAACAGCGCCATCTCGACGCTGGTCAGGATCGCCCCGGCGCGATCCATCTTCGCCAGCCCGAGCTCGCGGTTGGCCTCGGTGCGCGAGCCGACCGCGTCGGCGGCGACGTGAACCTCGACGTCCTCGTCGATCAGGTCGAGCACGGTCTGGTTGACGCAGACGTGGGTCTCGATCCCGCAGACGAGCGCCTGGTCGCGCTCGCCGAGGTCGAATCCCTCGGCCTCGGCGGCCGAGAAGCGAACCTTCTCCAGCGTCGTCGCGTCCTCGGGCAGATGCTCGGCCACCTCGGCGCACGGTCTCCCCGAGCCCCTTCGGGTACTGCTCGGTGACCACCATCGGGATGCCGATCGCCGCGGCGCCCTGGACCAGCGTGGCGCTCGCGGCGGCGACCTGGTCGAAGCTCGGCAGCGCCTTGCGAAAGGCCTCCTGGACGTCGATCACGACCAGCATCGCCCGTTCGGGATCGAGCTTCACGCAACCCCCAGGGCGAAGCGACGCTGGCGGTAGGCGACCCGGCCGGCCGCGACCGTGATCAGCACCCGCGCCGCGCAGCCTGCGACCGGCGAAGCAGGAGTTCGCCGAGCGGCTCTCCCAGCCCTCGGCCCCGGCCTCCCACTCGGCGTCGAGGTCGCACAGGGTCGAGGTTGGCCTCGGCGCCGGGGGCGATCCGCGGCGTGCTCGAAGCCGAGCGGCTCGGCGCCCGCCGCCGAGGCGCTCGACCACCGTCGCCAGCTCGAGCAGCGCCGGGGAGCGACGAGCTCGGTGTAGAGCGACCGAGAACGCGGTCTCGAGCCCGGTCACCCCCATCGCCGCCTGCTCGAACGGCACCTCCTTCTCGTTCGGGGTGTGCGGCGCGTGGTCGGTGGCGATGCAGTCGATCGTCCCGATGCGCATCGCCCTCGATCAGCGCCTGGCGGTCGGCCTCGGTGCGCAGCGGCGGGTTCATCTTGAAGCGGGAGTCGAGGCTGCGGACCTCCTCGTCGGTGAGCGTCAGGTGATGCGGCGTCGCCTCGCAGGTGACCTCGACCCCGTAGGCCTTGGCGTGCTCGATCACCGCCACCGACTGGAACGCCGAGAGGTGCTGGACGTGGATGCGCGCCTCCTCGAAGGCGGCGAGGGCGCAGTCGCGGGCGATCATCGTCGACTCGGAGACCGAGGGCACGCCGGCGATCCCGAGCGCCGCCGAGACCTCGCCCTCGTGCATCGACGCCGGCGGCGGAGAGCTCGGGGTCCTCCTCGTGCAGGGCGATCGGCAGATCGACCAGTCGCTGGTACTGAAGCGCCCGGCGCATCACCCTGGCGCTTCGGATCGGCAGCCCGTCGTCGGAGAAGCCGACCGCGCCCGCGTCGGCGAGGTCGGCTCATCTCGGTCAGCTCCAGCGCCCCCCATGCCCTTGGTCACGGTGGCGACGAACCCGATCGGCACGGCGGCCTGCTCGCGGGCCTGCTCGCGCAGCGCGGCGATGTCGGCGGCGGTGTCGACCGGCGGGCTCGGTGTTGGCCATCGCGACGATCCCGCAGAAGCCTCCGGCAGCCGCTGCGCGCGAGCCGGTCTCGACGTCCTCCTTGTCCTCGCGCCCCGGCGTGCGCAGGTGCACGTGCGGGTCGAAGAAGGCGGGGAACAGCGCGAAGCCCTCGGCCTCGATCACCTCGGCGCCCTCGGCCTCGCCGGAGCCGACCTCGACGATCTCGGCGATCTCGCCGTCGCGGACGACGACGTCGCGGATGGCGTCGATGTCCTCGCGCGGCTCGACCACGCGGGCGCCTCGGATCACCAGGGCCCCGGCGGGCTCGGCATCGCTGCCGCGCCAGTCGAGCGCGGAGACCCGGCGCGGCGCCGCCATCAGATAAGCCGCCTCAACAGCGGCGGGGCTCCGCTTCGTCCTGTCGGACTCCGCGTCACGCGGGCTCTCCGATCGGGGTCGGGGCGGGCAGCTCGGCGTCGGCGTCGGTCGCCGCTCCGCGCGGTTCGCCGCCGCCGGCGAGCAGCTCGTAGAGGACCGCCATCCGCACCACCAGCCCGCTTTCCACCTGCGCCGTGATCAGCGAGGCGGGGCCGTCGATCACCTCGGGCGAGAGCTCGACCCCGCGGTTGACCGGTCCCGGGTGCATGAGCAGCTGCCGCGGCCCCAGCCGGCGCGAGCCGATCTGGTAGTTGACCGCGTACTCGCGGATCGAGGGCACGAAGGTGTCGGTCATCCGCTCGCGCTGCATCCGCAGCGCGTAGACGACGTCGGCCTCGCCGAGCTCGTCGAGCGTGTAGGCGACGTCGACCCCGAGCGCCTCGGTCGATTCCGCGCGGGATCAGGGTCGGCGGCCCGCAGACGGTGACCTCGGCGCCCATCATCCGGAAGCAGAGCGCGCAGGAGCGGGCGACCCGGCTGTGGAGGACGTCGCCGACGATCCAGATCCGCTTGCCCTCGAGGTCCTCGCGCTGGCGGCCCTCGAGCGCGCTGAAGCGATCGAGCAGCGTGTAGGTGTCGAGCAGCGCCTGGCTCGGGTGCTCGTGCTTGCCGTCGCCGGCGTTGATCACCGCGGCGTCGGTCCAGCCGGTGACCAGCTTCGCCGCGCCGGCGTGCGGGTGGCGGATCATGATCGCCTCCGGGCCGTATGCCGAGAGCGTCGCGATCGTGTCCTTGAGCGACTCGCCCTTGTCGACCGAGGAGCCGCTCGACTTGACCGAGACGACGTCGGCGGAGAGCCGCTTGGCGGCGAGCTCGAACGAGGAGCTGGTGCGGGTGCTCGACTCGTAGAAGAGGCTGACGATCGTGCGCCCGCGCAGCGTCGGCACCTTCTTGATGTCGCGCCGGCCGACCTCGGCGAAGCTCGCCGCCCGGGCCATGATCCGCTCGACGTCGGCGCGGTCGAGGTCCTCGATCGAAAGCAGGTGCCTCATCGCTCCGCTCCCGCCGGCGTCGCGCGGGGCAGCCGGCTCGATCGCCACCTCGTCGAGCTCGTCGATCTCCTCGAGACGGACGAAGACGCGCTCGTCGCGTGCCGTCGGCAGGTTCTTGCCGACGTAGTCGGGGCGGATCGGCAGCTCGCGATGGCCGCGGTCGGCGAGCACGGCGAGCTGGACGCGCTCGGGCCGGCCGTAGTCGAAGAGGGCGTCGATCGCGGCGCGCGCGGTGCGCCCGGTGAACATCACGTCGTCGACCAGGACCACCGTGCGCCCGTCGAGGTCGAAGTCGAGGTGCGAGCTGTGGACGATCGGCTGGGCGCCCGGCTCGCGGCCGTTGAGGTCGTCGCGATAGAAGGAGATGTCGAGGTCGCCGAGCGGCACCTCGGAGCCGGTCAGCTCCCCTACGAGGGCGTGCAGGCGGCGGGCGATCACGGCCCCGCGGGTGTGGATCCCGACCAGCGCCAGGTGCTCGGAGCCGGGGTTCTTCTCGACGATCTCGTGCGCGATCCGCACGAGAGTGCGGCGCAGATCGTCGCGATCGAGGACAACCCTTTCGGGCTGGTTTTGCATGCGCGCCCCTTCCTGGCCTCTCTGGACCGGGTTAAAGGAACCGACGCGGCGAGGCTAGCACCCGATTCGGCGCGGGTCGAACCCGCGCGAGGCGATTCTCGCCGAGGTTGCGGGTTCGGTAATGATCCTCGCAATGAACACCGAGGTCGCAGAGCTGATCGAGATCCACAGCGCCGCCGGGCGGCGGTTCGAGGCCGACGGGGTGCGCAGCTTCGTCCGCGAGCAGGGCGAGGGAGCCAACGTGGTTCTGCTGCACGGCGTGCCGGCGAGCTCGTTTCTGTACCGCAAGGTGATCCCTCAACTGGCCGATCAGGGCCTGCGCGCGATCGCCTTCGACTTCCCAGGCCTCGGACTCGCCGACCGCCCGCAGCCGTTCGACTACTCGTGGTCGGGTCTGGCGCGATGGCTGGGTGAGGCGATCGACGCGCTGGGGATCGATCGCTGCCACCTCGTCGTCCACGACATCGGCGGGCCGATCGGCTGCGAGTGGGCGGTCCGCAACCCGGATCGGATGCTCTCGCTGACGGCGCTGAACACCGACCTGAGCGCCGGCCGACTTCCGCCGCCCCTGGACGATGCGGCCATTCGCCAGCCGCGGCGATCGGCGAGCTCTGGCTGCGCGCCACCCCGCCCCCCGTGTTCGCCGCCCTCTTTCGCCTTCAGGGCCTCGGCGACCGCTCGGCGATGTCGCTGGCCGAGATCTATGTCTATCGCGAGCTGCTCCTGCGCCTCGATCGCGGCCGTGCCTTCCTGCAGATCATGCGCGGCTTCGAGCTCACGGAGGAAAAGCAGCGACTGCTTGGCGACGGCCTGGCCGACCGCCGCTACCCGGCGCGGATCATCTGGGGCGAGCACGATCCCGGCGCTCGGGCTCGATCACATGGCCAAGGTCCAGCGGGTGCTCGGCGTCGACGACCCGGTGCTGCTGCCCGCCAAGCACTTCCTCCAGGAGGACCAGTCCGGGCCCGTCGCCTACACGATCGCCGACCAGGTCGCGCCGCTGGGCTAGTCCGGATATTCATCCTTGCGCCAGGAGCGCGGCTCCTCCGGCTGGGGCTTCGGCGTGCGGTCGAGCAGGAAGCTGACGTACGGGGCGACGAACGGATCGGGCGCCATCACCGTGTAGGTGTGGTAGACGGTTCCGTTCTCGCGCGCGAACGCAATCCAGCCCGGGCCCTCGCGCAGGCCGTCCTTGAGCTCGGCGCCGATCTGCCCCGACCACTCCTCCAGCCAGCCGGGCGGGTTGTCGATCATCTCCTTCACCTCAGGGATCTCCTGCGCCTGTTCCTCGGTCATCGCGAGGCCGAAGTCGAACGGAAACTCGCTCTCGTAGGTGGAGACGTAGGGAAACTCCCACCCCATCCGCTGCTTGTAGGCGAGCAGCCGGTCGATCGGCGCCCGCGAGAAGCAGACCAGCGTCACGTCGCTGTGGTTCAGGTGGACGAGCGAGCCGTCGAGCCCGTCGCCGACGCTGGTGCAGCCGGGGCAGGCGCCGAGCTCGTAGTCAGGGCCGAACATGATGTTGTAGGCGAGCAGCTGTGAGCGGCCGTCGAAGAGCTCGGCGAGGGTCTTCTTGCCGTCCTCGGTGTCGAACTCGTACTCCTTCTCAACCGGCACCCAGGGAAGCTCGAGACGCCGCTGCTTGATCTCCTGATTGCGCTCCGCCAGTTCGGCCTCGAGCTTCGCGAGCTCGTCCCGCGCCGCCTGCCATTCCTCGCGGGTCCCGATCGTCAGCTCAGTCATTCCGCGTCCTCCTTGCCGCCGAACTCGTTCCAGGCGAGTGCGGCGGCGATCAGGATGCCGATCACGGCGATGGTCAATGCGGCGGTGGACATGCAGCCTCCTTTTCTTGGACTCCCTGCCGCTCGAATACCCAGTCTCCACCGCGCCTACGCGATCGGATGGGCGTGAAAGCGTCAGCCCTGGCGCTCGACGCGGTCGAGCGCGGTCGCCGTGGCGTCGTCGAGCTCGGTCGAATCGAGGTCGATTCCCGGCGGCAGCTCGACGTGGAGCTCCCCGGAGAGGTCTATCCGGGCGACCACGGAGCGCGGCCGACACTCGAGCACGTGGCCGCCGAACTCGCGATCGGCGCTGATGAAGTGAAGGTGGTAGCCCTCGGCCTCGAGTCCGCGAGCGTAATCGGGGAAGCGAAAGCCGACCACCGAGCCCTCGACCTCGCTGAAGTCGAACACGTGCTGCTCTTCGATCACCTCGGCCAGCGGGTGGTAGGGCGGGAACTGGCGCGGGACCGAGCGCGCGTGCACGAGCTCGAACTGGCCGTCGATGCGCAGCGCACAGCTGGCGTCGGGGTCGGCGGCGACCGAGTCGAGCTCGGCGAGCATCTCGGCGTAGGAGATCGGGCCCTCGATCGCGCGCTCGAGCGAGGGCTCGAACCAGGCCATGGCCGCGAACGGCGTCCGCTCGCTCGCCTGGATCTCCTCGATCAGGCCGTCGACGTCGGCGCGGTAGAAATGGCCGTCGAGGGCGATCATCTCGCCGTCGAGCCCGTTCAGCGTGCCCAGCCCGAGGTCACCGTGCTCGGCGAGCTCCTCGAAGGTGACGTCGCCCTCGAAGGCGCCCTCGAGCAGGGCGCCGATCGTCGAGGCCTGAAAGAGCACGTGGGGCTCGTGCTCGGCGTGAAGGTCGCGATGGCGAAGCGACTCGACGTGGAGGTGGCGGACGAGGCTCTCGTCGAGCGTCACTGGACCGGGCTCGCCTCGCTCGCCGGGGCCTCGGCGCGGTCGCGGGCGCCGTTTTCGATCAGGCGCGGCTCGCCGCGCTCGGGAAACGGGATCTCGACCAGGTCGAAGTCGCGTGGCGCGATCGCCGCCGGGAAGGCCTCCTGGGCCTCGGCGAGCACCGCGCGGACGTCGTATCGCGAGGAGATGTGGACGAGGGCGAGCATGTCGACCCCGGCCTCGGCCGCGAGCTCGGCGGCCTGGCGGGCCGTTGAGTGGCCGGTCTCGGCGGCGCGCTCGATCTCCTCGTCGGCGAAGCTCGCGTCGTGGACCAGCAGCTGCGCCTCGTGCGCGGCGACCCGGGTGATCTCGCAGGGGGCGGTATCGCCGCTGATCACGAGCTTGCGCCCGCCGCGCGCCTCGCCCATCACCTGATCGGGCGTCACCGAGCCGGCGCTTCCCTGAACCGCGCCACCGTCCTGGAGTCGCTTGAAGTCGGGCCCCGGGGCGACCCCGAGGCGCTGGGCCTCCGCGGGGTCGAAGCGGCCCGGGCGCTCGTCCTCGACCAGCGCGTAACCGTAGGCGCGCATGCGGTGCTCGACCTCGAACGAGCGCACCTCATAGCCGGAATGGCACATCGCCTCGCCGGGGTCGAGCTCGATCAGCTCGACCTCGTAGGCGAGCCGGCCGAAGATCCGCCGCAGCGACTTGAACAGGTCGATGATCCCCGGCGGCCCGATCACCCGCAGCTCGCGGTCGCGGCCGTTGAGGTCGTAGGTCTTCAGCAGCCCCGGGATGCCGAGGTAATGGTCGGCGTGCAGGTGGGTGACGTAGATCTCATCGACCTGGACGAGCCCGGTCGAGCGCTGCATCTGACGCTGCGATCCCTCGCCGCAGTCGAACAGCAGCCGCTCGCCCCCGACCCGCGCCAGCAGGCACGCGGTCGAGCGTCGCGCGGTCGGCACCGAGCCGCCGGTGCCGAGGAAGACGAGGTCCATGTCCATGGCGAGCAGCGTAGACGGGTGTCGCCCGGGTCTGTGAGGGGTTATCGGCCCTATGGCACGCATAAGTCATCACAGGCGCCCGTAGACTGGCCGCTCAGCGCCCGTAGCTCAGCTGGATAGAGCGCGTCCCTCCGGAGGACGAGGCCGCAGGTTCGAATCCTGCCGGGCGCGTGCGGTTGACCGACCGTCCACCAACAGGGGGACCACCAGTAAGGGGAGGCGCGCCGCCCCAAGGTCCCCCCGGCTCGCCGATTGGCGCGGCCCCCTCGCCCACCGAAACTTGCTCTCAGTCGAGGAGGCGCCCAGATGGGCCCTCCACCCCACGGGAGAAGAAGCGAAATGAGAACGTCGAGGAACGGGTTGAGGGCAAGGGCGAGGATCGGTGCGGTGCTGGTCGCCGGGGCGGCCATGTTGGCGATCGGCGTGCCGGCGGCATCGGCGGCGCCGGGGACGCTGACCTTTCAACAGTCGTTCGCGACCTTCCAGATGGACAACGCAAGCGACACGGTCGTCTCGCCGGACGGAAAGCATGTCTACATGACGGCGTTCAGCGCCGGGGACGGCTCCGTCACGGCCGCCTCGCGTGACGCCTCAACCGGGCAGATGACTTTCATCGAGGAGTACCTCGAGGTCGACGCCGACGTCGAGGGGATCGAAGGCGCCGAGGCGATCGCGATCTCGCCCGACGGCGATCACGTGTACGTCGCCGGCTCCGTCAGCAACTCGGTCGCCGTGTTCGAGCGCAACGAGACCACCGGCACGCTCAACTTCATCGACGCCTACTTCGACGGCGATCCCGGGATCCTCACCCTCGGCGGCGCCACCGACGTTGCCGTCTCAGGAGACGGCAACACCGTGTATGTCGCCGCCTTCGCCGACGACGCGTTGATGGTCTTCTCGCGCAACGCGGGGACCGGCGCGCTCGCCGTGATCGATGCCGAGATCGATGAACTCCTCGGGGTCGACGGCCTCAACGAGGTCCATGGGGTCGCGGTCGCGCCCGACGACGAGAACGTCTACACCGTCGGCCAGCAGGACAGCGACGTGACCACGTTCACGCGGCAGGCCGGCACGGGTGCGCTCGCCTTCCTGGAGACCGACACGAACGGCGACGCGACGCTCGGTGCATTCGAGCTCGCGGTCTCGCCCGACAACGCGAACGTCTACGTCATCGCCCGAGCGAGCGATGCCGTCTCGGAGTGGGACCGTGCTGCGAACGGTGCGCTCGCCTTCGGGGCGCTGGTCAAGGACGGGGTCGAGACCCCCGACCTGAATGACCCGCGGGGCATCGGTGTCTCGCCGGATGGTGGCCAGGTCTACGCGACCAGCGCCGCCGACGACGCCCTGCTGACGCTCGACCGGGCAGCCGGCGGTGCGCTCACCGTCCGCGAGGCCGCCAAGGATGGGCAGAACGGTGTCAACGGGCTCAACGGCGCCGACGGTGTCGGTATCGCTCCCAACGGCACCAGCGTCTACGTAGCCGGCGGCGACGACGACCGGTTCGCGGTCTTCTCCCGCGAGCTGCCTCCCGCACCGCCGGCGGATCCGCCCGCGAATCCGCCCGCCTCCGGACTCACGCTCGAGCTGAGCGCGAAGAAGAAGCAGAAGGCCGGCAAGCTCGCCGTCACCGCGACCTGCTCCGTGGCCTGCGACGCCTCGGCCAAGGCGAAGGGCAAGGCCGGCGGCGAGAAGATCAAGTCGAAGCGCGCCAGCGATGACCTCGGCGCCGGCGAGGCGACCAAGCTGCGGCTGAAGCTCGGCCGCAAGGCCCTCGCGGCCGCCAAGGGCGAGCGCGGCAAGCTGACGGTGACCGTCACCGCCGGCGCCGGCAACGACGAGGTGACCGAGAAGCTCAAGATCAAGCTCACCGCGTAACACCGGGGGGTGTCGAGGACGAGGAGCGGTGCCCGGGCGGGCGCCGCTCCTCGGCCTTTCTCAAGAGGTGTGCTTGGCCTTCCGGGGGTCCTTCGGCGGCCGTCGGCGAAGGTTGGCATATGCGTACACGGCCTGGCCGATGACTGCGGCGTCGATCGCCGCGAAGCCGACCACGACGACAGGTCACATAAGGAACAAATTACGTCGGCGGCGGCGCCAGCGACTCCGAGTGCCGGCGATACCAATCGATCGTCCGGGTCAGGCCCTCTTCGAGCTCGACCTCCGGACTCCAGCCGACGAGCTCGCGAAGCTTCGCCGGGTCGACGTACTGGCGATCGATCTCACCCTCCGGATTGCCGGTCCCCAGGATCTCGGGCTCGACGTCGCTGCCGGCGAGGCGAACGATCAGCTCGACCACCTCGCCCACCGGGTAGGACCTGCCGCCGCCGGCGTTGAACGCTTCGCCGCGGACGTCCTCGCGCTCGAGGTTGTCGGCAATCGCCAGATAGGCGGAGGCGGCGTCCTCGACGTAGAGGAAGTCGCGCTCGGGGGAGCCGTCGGAGCGCAGCACCGGGGCGCGACCCTGGATCGCCGCGCTCACCGTCTCCGGGATCAGGCGCGAGAAGTTGAGGTCGCCGCCCCCGTAGATGTTCGCGAACCGGGTCACCGCCACCGGCAGGCCGTAGGAATGCCAGTAGCTGCGCGCGATCAGGTCCGCCGCGGCCTTCGAGGCCTCATACGGCGCCGTCGGCTGGAGGGCGAAGTCCTCGCGGTAAGGCAGCTCCTCGTGGGCGCCGTAGGCCTTGTCGGAGGAGGCGAAGACGACGCGGCCGACGCCCTGCTGTCGGCAGGCCTCGAGCACGGTCCAGGTCCCGCGCACGTTCGACTCGAACCCGCGCACCGGCGATGCCTGCACGGTGCCGACGATCGTCTCGGCGGCGAGATGAAAGACGGTCTCGACCGAGTGCTGGTCGAGCACCGCGGCAACGGCCTCGGCGTCGGTCAGGTCGCCCTCGAACTGGACCAGCTCGTCCTCGATGCCGAGCATCCCGATCGCCGACGGGCGTTCGTCGAGCCGCCGGCGGTCGAACGAGATCACCCGGTCGCCCCGTTCGAGCAGCGCCTTGGCGAGCCAGGCGCCGACGAAGCCGCGCCCTCCCGTGACCAGTGAGACGCCCATCAGGCCCCGACGCCCTCGCGATCCCAGACCGCCCACGGCGCCTCGCCGCTCTCCCACAGGTCGTTGAGGGTGACCGCGTCCTTGTAGGTATCCATGCAGTCCCAGAAACCGTCGTGGCGGTAGGCGCCCAGGCGCCCCGCCGAGGCGGCCGCCTGAAGCGGCTCGCGCTCGAGCACCGAATCGGCTGTGACCATCTCCAGGAAGCCGGGCTCGCAGACGAAGAAGCCGCCGTTGATCCAGTAGTCGAGGCGCGGCTTCTCGCGAAAGCCGCTGATCCGCTCACCCTCGTCGATGAGCGCGATCCCCCATTGGCTGTAGGGACGAACGACGGTCATCGTCGCGACCGCGCCGAGCTGATCGTGAAGCCTGGCCTGGGCGGCGAGGTCGATGTCGGCGACGCCGTCGGCGTAGGTGAGGCAAAAGCGCCCGCCCCCGAGCCGCTCGGCCGCGTGCGCGACCCGGCCGCCGGTGTTGGTCTCCAGCCCGGTGTCGACGCACTCGATCTCGACCGGCTCCGGCCACTGGTCCGCGTCGTCGGCAAACCCCGCTACCTGATCGCCGAGATAGCCGGTCAGCAGCAAAAAGCGCCGGTGGCCCTGGGCGGCGTAGATGCGGATCACGTGCCAGAGGATCGGTTTGCCGCCGATCTCGACCAGCGCCTTGGGAATCGCGTGCGTCTGTTCCTGAAGGCGGGTCCCACGCCCGCCGCAAAGAATTGCGACCGGGACGTCGGCCGCTGCGTCAGCGGCCACCGGCGACGGCGGGCAGGATCGTTACCTCGTCGCCGTCGGCGAGCGCCGTCTCGAGGCCGTCTTGAAAGCGGATGTCCTCGCCGGAGACGTAGACGTTGACGAAGCGCCGCAAGGTGCCGTCCTCGGTGATCCGCTCGCGCAGGTCGCCGTGGGCGGCGAAGACCGCGTCCAGCGCCTCGCCGACCGTGGTCCCGTCGACCTCGAGCTCGTCCTCGCCGTCGGTGGCGACGCGAAGCTGGGCCGGGATCTTGACTGTGACCGCCATCGGCGGGAAATCTAGCGGCGCCGGCGCCGCTACGCGGCGGTCGCCGGGACCCCGCGCTCGACGGTCGCCTGGAATGCCTCCACCGAGGGCTCGATCTCGTCCATCTCGAAGCCCTCGCGAACCGCGTCCAGCGTCTTCAGACCCTCGCCGGTGATGATCAGCACCACGCGCTCGGAGTCGGAGATCGCGCCCGCCTCGGCGAGCTTCGCCAACACCGCGGTGGTCACACCGCCGGCGGTCTCGGTGAAGATCCCCGTGGTCTCGGCGAGCAACCGGATCCCGGCGCGGATCTCGTCGTCGGAGACCGAGTCGATCGAGCCCCCGGTGCGACGCGCGAGCTCGAGCGCGTAGACGCCGTCGGCCGGGTTGCCGATCGCCAGGCTCTTGGCGATCGTCTCCGGGCGCTGCGGGCGGCAGACCTCCTGACCCGTGCCGAGAACGCCTCGGCGACCGGGTCGCAGCCGTCGGCCTGGGCGCCGTTGAACGCCGGCAGTTCGCCCTCGACCAGGCCGAGCTCGCGCCACTCGTCGAAGCCGCGGGCGATCTTCGTGAACAGCGAGCCCGAGGCGATCGGGCAGACGACCCGATCGGGCAGCTCCCAGCCGAGCTGCTCGACCAGCTCGTAGGCGATCGTCTTCGAGCCCTCGGCGTAGTACGGGCGCAGGTTGACGTTCACGAACGCCCACGGCCGCTCCTCGCAGAGCTCGGTGCAGAGGCGGTTGACGTCGTCGTAGCTGCCCTTGACACCGACCAGCGGGTGCCGTAGACGCCGGTGGCGAGCAACTTCTGCTCCTCGAGGTCGGCGGGAACGAAGACGTAGGAATCGAGCCCGGCCGCGGCGGCGTGAGCGGCGACGGCGTTGGCGAGGTTGCCGGTCGACGCGCAGGCGACCGTCTCGTAGCCGAGCTCTCGCGCCTTCGCCATCGCGACGGCGACCACCCGGTCCTTGAACGAGTGGGTCGGGTTGGCGGCGTCGTTCTTGACCCAGACCTCGCCCAGGCCGAGGCGCTCGGCGAGCCGGTCGGCGCGCAGAAGCGGCGTCAGTCCGGGCTGCAGCGGATCACGGGGCCGCTCCGCGAGCGGCAGGAAGTCGGCATAGCGCCAGATGTCGGCCGGGCCGGCCTGGATCTTTCGCTTCGCCGCGGCCGGATCGAAGCCCGAGTGGTCGTAGGTGACCTCGAGCGGACCGAAACACTGCTCGCAGACGTAGTGCGCCTCGAGCGGATACGTGTGACCGCACTCCTTGCAACTGAGCGTCGTGGGTGCCATCTGATGAAACTCCTTCCGATTCCTTTTTGCCTACAAAAAAACCTCTGCTTGTTGCGAGCAGAGGTCCGGAATCGGACTTCCACTCACATCTCCCAGGCTCTTCGCCTGCTGGAATTGGCACCTGTCCTCGGATCTTGCGATCCGAGGTGGTTGCCGGGGTTTCATCGGGCCAGTCCCTCCACCCCTCTGGATGCAGTGGGTATGTGAGGGCGACTATACCAACGCTTCCAGCGCTGCGAGACAGCTTGCGTCGATGGCCTTAGTCGTCGCGTAGTCTGTTGCCAGCACGATGAACGAGCCCACGAGCGAGACGAGCACCGATGCCGAGCCTTCCCAAGCCCAGGCTACGCCGCAACCGCGGCGAACTCGTCGCGCCGGCTGAGCCCGGCGAGCGCCAGCTCCAGGTCGAGACCGTCCAGGGCTCCGGCCTGCGCTGGATCAACATCGAGCGCCCGACGCCGATCGAGTGCGCCTGGCTCGAGGAGCAGTTCGACTTCCACGCTCTCGACCTCGAGGACGTGCTCTCGCGCAATCAGCGGCCGAAGATCGACGAGTACCCGGAGTACCTGTTCATCGTCCTCCACTTCCCGGTCTTCGATCGGCAGGTGAAGCGGCTGAACGCCGGCGAGCTCGACATCTTCGTCGGCCGCGACTTCCTGGTCACGATCCCGAACACGCCCCTGCAGCCGATCGAGTACCTGTTCGAGCGCTGCCGCCAGAAGGAGGAGCTTCGCGACCAGCTCTTCTCCCGCGGCTCGGGCTACCTGCTCTACCGGATCATCGACGACGCCTTCGACTACTGCTTCCCGATGCTGCGCAAGATCGGCAACAAGCTCGACGCGCTCGAGGACGAGATCTTCGAGGGCCGCTCGGAGGACATCGTCCGTGACATCTCCAACGCCAAGCAGGAGATCATCAACTTCCGCAAGGTGATCCGCCCGCAGCGCCCCGTGCTCCGCGACCTGGAGAAGCTCGAGCAGCCGTTCCTGGCCCGCGAGGGCGGTGAGCTGGAGCTCTACTTCGACGACATCGGCGACGCCCACGAGCGGATCTGGGACATGCTCGAGAACTACAAGGAGGTCGTCGTCGCGCTCGAGGAGACGAACGAGTCCTACATCTCCCACCGGGTCAACGACATCCTCCGCGTGCTCACCTCGATCAGCGTCATCGTCCTGCCGCTGACCCTGATCGCGAGCATCTGGGGCATGAACGTGGGCGTCCCCGGCGAGGGCGACCAGGGTGACTTCTACGTCATCGTCGGCGCGATGGTCGCGCTGCTGATCGCGATGCTCGCCTACTTCCGCCGCCGCGGCTGGCTCTGAGCGACGCTCAGGGGCGCGACGGATAGATCCCCTCGACGCAGACGACGTACTGGGCGCCGGCGACGGGAGGCGGGATGTTCGGCAAGCCGAAGGTCGGCGGGGTGGCATTCAAGTTGCCACCGAAGGTGTTGCCGTAGAGGCTGTAGAGCGGCTGCTGATTTTCGATGTTGAGGATCTGCCCGTTCGCTGCCAGGGTGCCCGTGGGCGCGAAGTCGTTCCACCCAACCAGCAGCAGCTGACCGACGTAGCCGCACTCACCGTCACCGAAGTCGGCGGCGGAGAGGGCGCCGTTCTTGACGTTGGCCGAGCCGACCGCGTTGTTCTCGAGCTCGCTGGCGCCGACCGAGTCGGGAGCGAGCTCGCGGTCGCCGACGCTGTTGCGGGTGACCGCAACCGCGGTGCCACTGAGCGCGAGCACCAGGGCGACGTAGGCGATCGCATGCGCTCGCAGGTGTCGGGTCAGGCGGCCGCTCATCGGAACCGGCGCCACCCTATCGCCAATCTCCATCCCTAGGATGCCGCCGTGTGGCCAACCAGCGGATCTGGGCGCCGTGGCGCCTCGCCTACGTGAAGGACGCGTCCAAGGACTCCGGGCAGGCGTGCATCTTCTGCGCCAAGCCCGCCGAGGACGACGACGAGGCGAACCTGATCGTCCACCGGGGCGAACGCTGCTTCGTGATCCTGAACCTGTTCCCGTACACGAACGGCCACCTGATGGTTGCTCCCTACGAGCACCTGGGCTCGATCGCCGACCTCGATCCCGAGACCATCGCCGAGCTGATGGCGCTGGCGCAGCGGGGGATCACGGTGCTCGAGCGTGAATACGGACCTCAAGGCTTCAACGTCGGCTTCAACCAGGGCCGGGTCGCCGGTGCCGGGGTCGAGCATCACATCCACATGCACGTCGTCCCGCGCTGGGGCGGCGACACCAACTTCATGCCCGTGCTCGGCGACACGCGGGTGATGCCACAGTCGCTCGAGCAGAGCTACGAACTCCTGAAAGGCACCTTTGACTGACGACGTAACAACACCGGCCACCTCCTCGGCTTCGCCTCCGGGGGTGCCGGGGCCCGGCATATTTAAGGCCTATGACGTCCGCGGCCTCTACGGCTCGGAGATGGACGGCGAGGTCAACTACCTGCTCGGCCGCGCCTTCGCCCGCGTGCTCGCCGACCTGCGCGGCAAGCCGGTGGCCGAGCTCCGGATCGGGCTCGGCCGCGACATGCGCCTCCAGGCCCCGGAGATGGCGGGCCGGCTGCGCGACGGAATCGTCGCCGAGGGCGCGAACGTCATCGACGCCGGGATGGTCGGCACCGAGATGCTCTATTTCCTCGTCGGCTCGCAGGAGCTCGACGGCGGCGCGATGGTCACCGCGTCGCACAACCCGAAGGCCTACACCGGGGTCAAGTTCGTCCGCGAGGGAGCCCTGGCGCTCTCCGGCGACGCCGGGATCGGCGACATGCGCGACCTGATCATCGGCGGTCTACCGCCGGACCCGGCGGGCGGCGGTTCGGTCGAGTCGGTCGACGTCTACGACGACTTCCAGAGCCACTCCCTCGCCCAGATCGACGTCGCCGGCGTGAAGCCACTCAAGGTCGTCGTCGACGGCGGCAACGGGATGGCCGGCCCGATGGTCGGGCCGCTGCTCGACCGCCTCGGGCTCGACCTGGTCGAGACCTACTGGGTTCCCGACGGCGAGTTCCCCGACCACGAGCCGAACCCGCTGCTGCCCGAGAATCGCCAGTTCGTGATCGACCGAGTACTCGACGAGGGCGCCGACCTCGGGATCGCCTGGGACGGCGACGCCGACCGCTGCTTTTTCATCGACGACACCGGCGAGTTCGTCGACGGCGACTTCCTCACCGCGCTGCTCGCCCGCCTGGTGCTCAAAAAGCAGCCCGGCTCGGCGATCGTCTACGACGTCCGCGCCAGCCGCGCCGTCCCCGACACGGTCGCGGCCGCCGGTGGGACAGCGCACATCAACCGCGTCGGCCACGCGTTCTTCAAGCAGGCGATGCGCGAGTACGGGGCCGCGTTCGGCGGCGAGGTCTCCGGCCACTACTACTTCCGCGAGTTCTGGTGTGCCGACTCGGGCACCCTGCCGGCGCTGTTCGTGCTCGAGCTGCTCGGCGTCGAGGAGAAGCCGCTCTCGGAGCTCGTCGGCGCCTTCCGCGCGAGCTACTTCATCTCCGGTGAGATCAACTCCGAGGTCGCCGATCCGGAGGCGAAGATGAAGGAGATCGCCGCGGCGCATCCCGACGCCGAGATCGGCTGGCTCGACGGGGTCTCGGTCGACTACTCGGACTGGCACTTCAACGTCCGGCCCTCGAACACAGAGCCGCTGCTGCGGCTCAACCTCGAGTCGCTGATCTCGCGCGAGGACATGGAGCGAAAGCGCGACGAGGTGCTGGCGTTCATCAGGTCCTGACACCAGAGGAGGCACTCGAGCGCGCCGAGCAGGCGGGCATCCACCGGCTCCAGATCCCGACTCCGTTCGCCGTCGGGCGGGTCAACTGCTATCTGATCGAAGACGAGCCGCTGACCCTCGTCGACACGGGGCCGAACTCGGGCAAGTCGCTCGACGAGCTCCAGCGCCAGCTCGATGAGGCCGGGCGCTCGATCGAGGAGATCGAGCTGATCGTGATCACCCACCAGCACATCGATCACCTCGGCCTGGTCGAGATCATCGTCTCGCGCTCGGGAGCAGACGTCGCCGCGATCGACGTCGTCGCCCCGTTCGTCCAGAGCTACGGCACCGACATCGAGCGCGACGACGAGTTCGCCGGCGGGCTGATGCGCCGCTACGGGATCCCCGATGACGTCGTCAGCGCCCTGCGCAGCGTCTCGGCCAGCTTCCGCGGCTGGGGCGCGCCGGCGACCGTGACCAGGCCGCTGGCCGACGGCGAGCTGCTCGAGCTGCGCGATCGGCGGCTGGAGGTTCAGCACCGCCCCGGACACAGCCCCTCCGACACCGTCTTCTGGGACTCCGAGCGCGCGATCCTGATCTGCGCCGACCACCTGATCGCGCACATCTCCTCCAACCCGTTGCTCTCGCGCCCGCTCGACGGCTCGAACAAGGCGCCTCAACAGCGGCGCGGCTCGGCTTCCGCCTCGCAGGACCGCCCGCAGGCGCTGGTCACCTACCTGCGCTCGCTGGCGTTGACGCGAGAGCTGCCGGCCGAGATCCTGCTGCCCGGCCACGGCGAGCCGATCACCGACCACGTGAGCCTGATCGACGAGCGCTTCGCCCTCCACCGCCGCCGCGCCGAGAAGCTGCGCAAGCTGATCGACGAGCGCCCGCGGACCGCCTACGAGCTCGCCCAGGAGCTGTGGGGAAACGTCGCCGTGACCCAGGCCTTCCTCACCCTCTCGGAGGTGGTCGGCCACGTCGACCTGCTGGTCAACGCCGGCCTCGTGCGCGAGGTCCTCGACGACGGGGTCGTGCACTTCGAGGCGACCGGCGGCGAAGGCGAGGTTACGATCCCGCAGTGATGAGCGCCGCGACCGAGACCACAGCGCCCGATCGAATCGAGCCCTCGCCCAACGGCGGCGGCGAGCCGACGCGGCCGCGCAAGAAGCGGATGCTGATCATCGTCAACCCCTACGCGACCACGGTCTCCGACCGGCTAAAGAACCTGGTCGTCTACGCGCTCCAGGGGCGCTATGAGGTCGAGGCGGTCTCGACCGAGGCCCAGAACCACGCCACCGAGATCGGCCGCGAGGCGATCGACGGCGGCTACGACCTCGTCGTCGCCTTCGGCGGCGATGGGACCCTGAACGAGATTGCCAACGGGCTGGCCGGCACCGACGTCCCGGTCTCGATCCTGCCCGGTGGCTCGACCAACGTCGTCGCCCGCACGCTCGGGATCCCCAACGACGTCGTCGACGCGACCGAGCACCTGCTCGGGCTCGCCGACCGCTTCGAGCCGCGGCGGATCGATCTCGGGATCGCCAACGGCCGCCGTTTCGTCTTCTCCTGCGGCTCCGGGCTCGACGCCTCGGCGGCGATGCGGGTCGATCAGAAACCGAAGCTCAAGGCCCGCGCCGGGCCCTACTTCTACACCTGGGTCGCGGTCTCGGCCTTCTACCGCGAGTACCTGCGCAATCCGATCCGGATGCGGCTGGAGGCCGAAGGCGAGGCGGCCGAGGGGATCACCGTGCTGGCCCAGAACTCCGACCCGTTCACCTACTTCGGCCCGCGCCCCGTGCGCGTCTGCGAGGGAATCGAGATCGATGACGGCACGCTCTCGGTCGCGGTCCTGCGCCGCGCCGCCCAGCGCGACATGGGGCCGATCATCGCCCGCGTGCTCTCCGAGGGGCTGCGCGCCTCGCGCCACCGCCAGATCGACCACTTCGAGGACGTCACCGAGGCGAAGGTGACCTCGATCTCGACCGACGTCGAGGGCGTCCCGCGACCGTTTCCGATCCAGGTCGACGGCGACTTCATCGGCGCCCACGCCGAGCTTGAGCTGGCGATCGACCCGGGCGCGCTGACCGTCGTTGCCTGACTCGGCGCCGGACTGCCTCTTCTGCGAGATCGTCGCCGGCGATCGGCCGGCCGAGATCGTGTTCGAGGACGAGGTCTCGATCGCCTTCCTCGACGTCCGCCCCGTCTTTCACGGCCACTCGCTGCTGGTGCCGCGCGATCACCACGAGACGCTCGCCGACCTCCCCGACGAGCTCGTCGAGCCCTACTTTCGCAACGCGCGCATGCTCTCGGTCGCCGTTCGCGACGCGATGGGCGCCCAGGGCTCGTTCGTGGCGATCAACAACGTCGTCAGCCAGTCGGTCCCGCACCTGCACACCCACGTCGTCCCGCGGGTGAAGAAGGACGGGCTGCGGGGGTTCTTCTGGCCGCGGACCAAGTACTCACACGACGAGCACGCGGCCGAGACCGCCGCCAAGGTCCGCGCCGCGGTCGCGACGCTGGGCCAGTAGAACTTGCGGAGCACCGAGGAGGCTTCGATGTCAATCAGTGCCGCCCTGGGGGAACGGCGAACGGTCGACTTGGCGGCCGGGACGATCGCGTACCGAGAGCGCGGTGAAGGGGCGGCGCTCGTCTTCGTGCACGGCGTCGGCGTCAACGGCGACCTGTGGCGAAACGTCGTGCCCGGGCTCGCCGGTGAGTACCGCTGCATCTCGCCGGACCTACCACTCGGCGCGCACTCCCATCCCCTCCGCGAGGGCACCGACCTCTCGCTGCCCGGGCTGGCCCGGATCGTCGCCGACCTGCTCGATGCGCTCGAGCTCGAAGACGTCACGATCGTCGCCAACGACACCGGAGGCGCGGTCGCCCAGTGGCTGGTCGGCCACCATCGCGAGCGGATCGCGCGGCTCGTGCTCACCTCCTGCGACGCGTTCGAGAAGTTCCCGCCCACCCCGCAGCGGTATCTGGAGGTCGCCGGGCGCGTTCGGGCGCTGATGTGGCTGGTCGCCTGGTCGGTGCAGTTCGAGGCCGTGCAACGGCTGCCGACCGCCTACGGCTGGGTGACCAGCGCGCCGATCGAGCCCGCCGTGATGCGCTCCTACACCAACCCGATCCGCCGCGATCCCGGCGTCCGGCGCGACCTGGCGAGCCTGCTGCGCGCCGTCGACACGCGCTACACCTTCGAAGCGGCCGAGCGCCTGTGCAGCTTCGACAAGCCGGCCCTGGTGCTCTGGGCGACGGGCGACAAGATCTTCCCTCGCGAGCACGGCCGGCGGCTGGCCGAGCTGCTGCCGCAGGGCCGGTTCGAGCTCGTGCCTGACAGCCGCACGTTCATCCCCGAGGAGCAGCCCGAGCGCCTCGTCGCGGCGGTCCGCTACTTCCTCGCCGAGCCCGCGGGCGCCGGCGCCGGCGCCGCCAGCGAGCCCGGCGGTACCTGAAAACGGGGAGGTTCCGCGGTACCGGCGGGGTCCGCTGTGTGGAGTTTGGGTCGCATAGCGCCCTAAACGCCACACACCCGCGGCGGCGAGTCGCGTGGCACCTGTAAGCATCGGCGAATGCTGGTGCGGCCGCCCAGCTGACTACAGCGAGTAGGACCTCCACCCCGCCCTGGGACGTATCCGGGGTGATGAAAGCGACGATTGTCGCCGTGCTGATCTCCCTCCTGGGCCCCGCGACCGCGCGGGCGGACATCGTCGTGATCGGTGAGCGCCATGCGGTCGGCGCGCCGGGCGAGCAGGTCTCGGTCTCGATCGGCTGCGGTGGCTGTCCCGCAGCCGGACTCGAGCTCCCTGTGGCGCTGGTGCCGGCGCCGTCGGGGAGCCGTGAGCACCCCTGCCGGGGGACGTCCTGCGCCAACACCAGCCTCGGTCCGCCGGCGGTGCCACCGTACCTGCCGCTGGGGGTGGCGACGCCCAGCCTGCGACCCGGTGTCAGCCGGCTCAGCTACCTCGTACCGAACGCGGCTCCGGGTCTCTACAAGTACGTGATCTACTGCGCACCGTGCTGGCCGGGCCGCCTCGGCAGCTTGGTCGGCCACCCGAGCGCCCACGTGCCGATGGCGCCGGAGGACGATCTCTACGCCGGCAACTACCTGCGGATTCGAGCGTTGCCGCGGTCGATCCTCGACCGGCTCGCCGGCCTTCTCGGTCAGCTCTGGCCGACCTCGTTGCTCGCCCGGTAGCCGACGTTGTGGGCGACGAGGCCGAGGCCGTCGAGAGCCCGGAAGGCGGCGGGCTCGAGGCGTCCGCGGACGAGGTGGCTGCCGACGTCCCAAGCGGTTCCGACCAGCCCGTGGACGAGCGGCCAGCGCGGGGCAACGCCCGGGTGGCGCTCGTTGAGCCAGCGCGATCCGGCGCCGTAGCGGGCGATCATGCTGAGGAAGGCGGCCAGGTCCTCGCGATGGTGGTGTTCGACCCGCGCCTCGGGGCGCTGCTCGAGCGTCCACCCCGCGTCCCGCATGCGCCAGCAGAAGTCGACGTCGCCCGCCGAGCGGATGCCGTCGGCGAAGCCGTCGAGCTGATCGAAGGTCGCGCGACGGATCAGCAGGTTGCCGGTCGCCGCGGCGACGCCCGCCGAGCCGTGCATCCCCTCGGCCTGGTCGAGGAAGTTGCGATCGCGCGCGTAGCGGGCCAGCAGCGAGTCCTGACCGGAGATCCCGACGATCCCGCCGGCGACGGCGCCGCAGCGATCGCCGATCGGCTCGGTGAAGTAGCGATCGAGCAGGTCGGGCCGGGGCACGCAGTCGGCGTCGATGAACAGCAGCCACTGGGCCGCGGCGACCTCGGCACCGGCGTTGCGGGCGAAATAGGACGATTGCTCCGCGGCGGCGTGAACGACCCGCGCCAGCCCGCCGAGCGCCGAAGCGGCCACGCCGGCCACCGTGTTGTCGGCGACGATCAGCTCGTCGTCGGGCCGCAGGTCGAGCCGTTCGAGCGCCTCGCGAGCGCGCTGGGCGTAGGCGGCGTCGCCGTGCAACGGCACGACCACGCTGACCGCCGGGCGCCTCACGCCGGCCTCAATCCGTCGGCGTCACACGGTAAGCGTCGAAGACGGCGTCGAGGCTGCGCAGGCGGGTCACGCACTGCTTCAGCTGCTGCGAGTCGCCGACCTCGACCACGAACCGGTTGCGCACCATCGGGTGCTTGGTCGAGCAGTTGGCCTCGAGGATGTTCACGCCCGCCTCCGAGAAGGTCCTCGAGAGGTCTTCAAGGAGGCGCGTTCGGTCCCAGGCGTCGACCTGGAGCTCGACCCGGTAGGAGGTCGCGTTGTCGCCGGCCCAGGAGACGTCGGTGAACCGCTCCGGCGCCTTCATCAGCGCCTCGACGTTGCGGCAGTCCTCGCGGTGGATCGTGATCCCGCGCCCGAGCGAGACGTAGCCGACGATCTCGTCGCCGGGAACCGGCCGGCAGCACTTCGCCAGGCGAACCATGACGTCGTCGATGCCGGCGACCTTGATCCCGTAGCTGGAGGCGTCCTGGGTGCGTCGCTGGCGCTCGTCGCGGCCCTCCAGCACCCCGGCGAGCCGGGCCTCGGTCTCGTCACCGGCGACCGCGTCGCCGGACTTGAGCCGCTGCATCACCTTGTTGACGACGGTCTTGGTCGTGATCTTGCCCTGGCCGAGGGCGATGTAGAAGTCGTCGGCCTTGCGGAAGCCCATCTCCCGGGTGAGGTCGGCGAGCAATGGCGAGCCCGCTATCCGCTGCGGCGGCAGGCCGTTCTTCTTCAGCGCGGTCTGCAGCTCGTCGCGCCCGCGATGCTCGGCGTCCTCGCGGCGCTCGCGCTTGAGCGAGGCGCGGATCTTGTTCCGCGCCCGGCTCGTGCGCACCAGCGCCAGCCAGTCGCGAGAAGGGCCTCGATCCTGCTTCGAGGTCAGGATCTCGACGATGTCGCCGCTGCGCAGCGAGTAGTGCAGCGGCACGATCTTGCCGTTGACCTTGGCGCCGACGCAGCGGTGGCCGATGTCGGTGTGGACGGAGTAGGCGAAGTCGAGCGGCGTCGAGCCGGCGGAGAGGTTCTTGACCTCGCCCTTGGGGGTGAACACGAACACCTCGTCCTCGAACAGGTCGACCTTCAGCGCCTCGAGGAACTCGGTTGGATTCTCGTCGCCGTCGTTGTCGAGCAGCTGGCGCAGCCAGGTCATCTTGTCGCGCTCGTCGGCCTTGCCCTTCGGGCTCTCCTTGTAGATCACGTGGGCGGCGATCCCGTACTCGGCGGTCTCGTGCATGTCGGGCGTCCGGATCTGGATCTCCAGCGGGCGCCCCTCGGGGCCGATCACGGTCGTGTGCAGAGCCTGGTAGAGGTTCAGCTTCGGGGTCGCGATGAAGTCCTTGAACCGGCCGGGCAGCGGCTTCCAGATCGAGTGGATGATCCCGATCGCGCCGTAGCAGTCCTTGACCGAGTCGACGATCACCCGCATCGCGGTCAGGTCGTAGATCTCGTTGAACTCGCGGCCCTTCTTGGTCATCTTCGAGTAGATCGAGTAGAAGTGCTTGGCGCGGCCGGAGATCTGGGCCTCGATCCCGACCTTGCTCAGCTCGCCGACGAGGAAGTCGCCGGCGTCGGTGACGTAGGTCTCGCGCTCGTTTCGCTGCTGGGCGACGAGCTTCTTGATCTCCTCGTACTTGCGCGGGTGCAGGCGCTGGAAGGCGAGGTCCTCGAGCTCCCACTTGATCGCGTGGATCCCGAGCCGGTGCGCGAGCGGCGCGTAGATCTCGAGCGTCTCGCGCGCCTTCTCGATCTGCTTTTGCTTCGCCAGCGCCTCCAGCGTGCGCATGTTGTGGAGGCGGTCGGCGAGCTTGATCAGGATGACCCGGACGTCCGTGGCCATCGCGACCATCATCTTGCGGTAGTTCTCGGCCTGGTGCTCGTCGCGGCTCTGGAAGGTGATCTCGGTCAGCTTCGTCACCCCGTCGACGAGCCCGGCGATCGGCTCGCCGAACTGCTCCTGAACCTCGTCCAGGCTGGCCGAGGTGTCCTCGACCGTGTCGTGCAGCAGCGCCGCGCTCAGCGTCTCGGTGTCGAGCCGCAGTCCGGCGCAGATCTTCGCCACCTCGACCGGATGGGTGATGAAGTCCTCGCCCGACTTGCGGCGCTGGTCGGCGTGGCGGTCGCAGGCGAAGGCGAAGGCGCGCTCGATCGTCTCCCGATCGATGCCGTCCTCGCCGTTGGTGGTGTGCTCGCCGACGACCGCGAACAGGTCGCCGAGCAGCGCCCGGTCGTCGTCGGTCAGGTCCTTGGTGACGTCGTTGACGGGCGCCGCCGGGCCGTGCGCGTCCTCGGCCCCGACCTGGATGTGCCCATGGCGATCGATCGGGGCCGGTGCCCCCTCGTCGGTCGCTAGGTCTGTCTTCGCTCGCTCAGGTATTGCCGACCCCTCCTCGTAGCGATCGCGGTAGGCGACAAATGCCCTTGACCGCTCCAGATCAGTGCCAGACGAGGATACGACCCCGAGCACCCGATTGGGACCAGATCCGTCCCAGCGCAGGAGCTCGAGCTCGGCCAGCACGCGCGCCGAGCGAGCGGCGACCTCGGGCGAGTGCGGATGGGCGCGGCCGCCGCCGCAGAGCAGCTCGCGGGCACCGGTCGGGTCGAGTCCGGCGGAGCTCGCGGCCCCGAGCGCCCGGTAGAGGGCGGCGAGCGAGCTCCGCGACGGCCATTCGTCGGCGTGCACGCGAAGCGCGAACTCGAGCTCGGCGCTGTCGTCGAGCCGGTGCAGATAGCCCTCGCCGCCCTCGATCAGCCGATCGAGCTCGGGGAACGGCGGCGGGTCGATGACGACCACGTGCCGGAAGCTCGACGCGAGCCTCGGGTTGCGCGCCAGGGCCGCCCAGTCGGCAAGCACGACGCCCGCGCCCGCCGCGATCACCCGGCCCTCGGCGGCGGCGACCGCGGAATCGGCCAGCCGGGCGGAGACGATCGCCAGCTCCCCGCCCCCGAAGCGCGCCGGCCTCGCGGCACCCTCGACCAGCTCGCGGCGGCGAACGGCGTCCGCGCAGAGCGCCAGCACCGTCTCCCCGCTGGAGGCAAGCGCCGCGATCGCCGCGATCGCCGAGCCGCGGCGGCGCTCGAGCAGCTCTCGCCGTGGACCACCCGCGGGTGCCGGCGCCGAATCGCCCAGCGGGTGCTCGAGCTCGAGCTCGAACCGGCGCCAGAACTCCTGCTCGCCGAGCAGGCCCGGGTCGCCCCCACCATCGCTCTCCCCCGCCCCGCACGGGTAGACCTCGCCGAGCACGACGCGCGGCTCGACCGCGCCGTTCCACTCGTTGAGCTCGAGCTCGAGCGAGACGTCGATCGGGCCCTTGCCGCTCGCGGTGACCAGTGACCCGTTGACGCCGAAGGCGACCCCGAGCGCCCGGCTCGAGCCGCTGGTGATCGTGAACCGGGCGTGGCGGTCGCCCTCGCCCATCGGGCGGATGTCGCTGAGGCTGGCCGCCGGAACCAGCAGCCGGACCCCCGGGTTGCCTTTGCCAAACGGCCCCAGCCGGGCGAGCTGCTCGGCGACGTCGTGGCCGAGGCTCTCGCCGCCGACGACCGCGTCGACGACCTCCGTGCGCCCGGCGGAGCGATCGTCGAGCACCGCCGCGCAGTGCTCGGCAAAGGCTGCCCGGAATCCCGCCACGTTCGCGGCCTCGATCTCGAGCCCGGCGGCGGCGCGGTGGCCGCCGTAGCGGCTCAGGTGAGCGTCGCACGCGCGCAGGCCCTCGAGCAGGTCGAACCCGGGGATGCTGCGACCCGAACCGCGGCCATTGCCGTCGGCGTCGAGCGCGATCACGACCACGGGCCGGTGGTGGCGCTCGACCAGTCGCGAGGCGACGATTCCGACGACGCCGGCGTGCCAGTCCTCTCCCGCGACCACCAGGCCGGCTGCCCGGGCGAGCTCCGGGGGGAGTTCGCCGCGACTCTTCTCGGCGGCGGCCAGCACCTCGCGCTCGACCGCACGGCGCTCGTGGTTGGCGCGGTCGAGCTCGGCGGCGATCTCATCGGCACGAGCCTGGTCGGTGGTCAGCATCAGCTCGACCCCGGCGTCGGCGCGATAGAGGCGCCCGGCGGCGTTGATCCGCGGGGCCAGGCGAAAGGCGAAGTCGCCCTCGTCGAGGCGCTCCGGGGCCAGCGACGAGGTCGCGATCAGCGCCCGCAGCCCCGGTCGCCGGGCCCGCCGCGCGACCTCCAGCCCACGCCGGACCAGCGCGCGGTTCTCGCCCCGAAGCGGCACCAGGTCGGCGACCGTCGCCAGAGCGACGAGGTCGAGATCCTCCGCCGCCGCCTCCGCGCCCCGCAGGGCGACGGCGAGCTTGTAGGCGACCCCGGTGGCGCAGAGCTCGGCGAACGGGTAGCCGCCGAGCGCCGGATGCAGGATCGGGCACGCTGGAAGCCGCTCGCCGGGCTGGTGGTGGTCGGTGACGATCACCTCGATCCCGGCCGCGATCGCGGCGTCGACCTCCTCCGCCGAGCAGATCCCGCAGTCGGTGGTGACCAGCAGCGAGGTGCCGCGCGCGGCCAGCCGCTCGACCGTCGCCGCGGTGAGCCCGTAGCCATCCTCCTGGCGCCCGGGGATCAGCCAATCGCACTCGCCCCCGAGCGCGCGCACGGCGCCGACGACGATCGCGGTCGAGCAGACCCCGTCGACGTCGTAGTCGCCGTGGACGGTGATCGGGCGCCCGGCCGCGATCGCGCCGCGGATCCGCTCGCAGACCTCGGCCATCGCCTCGAACAGGAAAGGGTCGTGGTCGTCGTCGGCATCGAGGAAGGCGCGCGCCTGCTCGATCGTCCGGTAGCCGCGACGGACCAGGGTCACCGCCACCGGCTCGGCGAGCCCGAGGCCGTCGATCAGCGCCCGCGCCTCGCCGTAGTCGTAGGGCTCGAGGGTGAACGACTTGGCGACGGTTTCCGACACGCGCCCAGGCTAGGCGGCGGCTGGGACGGAATCGCCCGCCTTCGCGGGCGCAATTTGCGGCGCGCTACGCCCGGCGCAGCGGCCGGTCTAGGCCGGTTCGACCGCCGCGGCTTCCTCCTGGCGGACGCCGATCGCGTAGACCACGGCGAGCCCGACCAAGGTGCCGGGGATCGCGAACAGCACGGTCTCGATGCCCGGTCTCCCCGATCGAGTCGCCGATCGCGATCTGGGCGATCGCGCCGGTGACCATCGCCCCGGTCGCGGCGCCGACCAGGGCGCCGACGATCCCGGCCCACCAGCGATCGGGCAGGAAGACGATGAAGTGCCAGAGGGCGATTCCCGTCGTGAACCAGACCAGCGCCGCCATCTATCTAGACCTCCCGTGCTTTCGCCGCCGCCGCGATTGCTTCTTTCGCTGGGTCGGCGGCTTGGTTCGCTCCGCGCCCGCCTCCGGTCGGCCGGCGACGCCCTCGCCGGACTCCTCGGCGGTGGGCTCGACCGGCGCCGCGCGCTCGACCGGGGGCTCGGCCACCGCCACGGGCGCTTCATCCGGCGCCGGGGCTTCGGCTGCGACCTCGGACCCGTCGCCGGCCGAGGCCGCGGCGGCGGCTTCGGCGCCGGCCGCGTGGCGCTCGACCTCGTCGATGCGGGCGACGACGTTGTCCTCGGGGAAGGTCGGCACCCTGCCCATCGCCTCCAGGATCCGCGCCGCGGCGCGAGCGGTAGGCGGGCTCGCGCTCCTTCCACTCGGTCAGCACCGGCGCGGCGATGAAGATCGACGAGTAGGTACCCGAGGCGACGCCGACCATCATCGCGAAGCGCGAAGTCGCTGCAGCGTCTCGCCGCCGAACACCAGCAGCACGCCGATCAGGAACACGGTCGAGAGGCCGGTGATCAGCGACCGGGTGAGGACCTCGCTCATCGAGCGGTTGACGATCTGCGAGAAGGCGGCCCGCGGCATTCGCGGAACGTTCTCGCGCACGCGGTCGAAGACGATGATCGTGTCGTACATCGAGTAGCCGAGAATGGTGAGGAAGGCGGCGACGGTGCCGCTGGTCACCTCGGCCCCGACGAGCGCATAGATGCCGGCGGTGATCAGGATGTCGTGGATCAGCGCGATCAGCACCGGGACCGCGTACTTGGCCTCGAATCGGATCGCGACGTAGGCCGAGATCACCAGGAGGCTGAAGATGATCGCCACCATCGCCTTGTTGGCGACCTGCTCGCCGAAGGTCGGGCCGATCGCTCTGCGAGTTGAAGCTCGTCGGCGCCGCTCTCGAGCCCGAACGCTGTCCTCGAGCACCGACTGCACCCGATTCGTCTCGATCCGGCGGGAACTGGGCCGAGATCTGGATCACGTTCTCGCCGAACTCGGGGTTCTCGGCCTCCTGGATCTTCGCCGTATCGGCACCATCGATGTCGCCGTCGGCGAGCGCGTGCGCACCTCGTCGGCGCTCGCCTCCTCGGCCAGCGCGACCTGGATCCTGGTCCCCGACTCGAAGTCGATCCCGAGGTTGAGCTGCTTGGTGGCGAAGGCGATCGCGCCGATCGCCAGGATCACGCCGGAGAACGAGAAGAACTACTTCGAGGCGCGGGTGAAGTCGAACTTCCACTGCTTGCCCTCGCCGCTTGCGCCGAGCAGGGCCGGCGAGCGCAGGATCTTCGAGCGCCCCAGCAGGCCGAGCACGGCCTGGGTGAAGAGCACCGCGGTGAACAGCGAGACGATCGTCCCGATCCCGAGCGTGAAGGCGAAGCCCTTGACCCCCGCCGTCGCCAGCCCGAAGAGGATGAACGCGGTCAGCAGCGTGATCACGTTCGCGTCGATGATCGTCGCGATCCCCTTGCGGTAGCCCTCGGAGATCGCCGACAGCATCGAGCGCCCGGCGCGCACCTCTTCCTTGATTCGCTCGAAGATGATGATGTTCGAGTCCGCGGCGACGCCGATCGTCAGGATCAGGCCGGCGATTCCGGGCAGCGTCACCGTGATCGGCAGCGTCTTGATCAGGGCGAAGTAGAAGATCGCGTAGACGATCAGCCCGAGCCCGGCGATCACGCCGAGGAAGCGGTAGTAGAAGATCAGGAACATCAGCACCAGGGCGATCCCCACCAGGCCCGCCTTCAGCCCCTGATCGAGCGCCTGCTGACCGAGGGTCGCCGAGATCGTCGACTGGCTGATCAGCGCCAGCTTGATCGGCAGAGCGCCGATCTTCAGCACCTCGGCCAGGTCGGCGGCCTCTTGCGCGGTGACCCCGGAGATCTGGGCTCCGGTGCGGCCGTCGATCCCGTTCGGGTTGTCGACGAAGTTGATGATCGGCTTCGATACCAGCTCGCCGTCGAGCACGATCGCGAACGAGCCTGCGAACTGCTCGGCGTCGGCCGATGAGATCCCGGTGCAGGGCGTGCTCCCGTTGGCGATGAAGCAGTCGTCGGCCCCGCGCTGGGCGATCGCCGCGGTCACCTCGGAGAACGCCTCGCGGCCCGAGTCGGTGAAGTTGAAGTCGACGGTCGGCTGGCTGAACTGGTCGGTGCCCGGCTTCGGGTCGGTGATCTGATCGCCCGAGAGGCCCGGCTTGTCGTGGAGGACGAAGAACTGCGACGGCGCCTCGGACTCGTCGACGTCCTCGGTCGCGAGGTCGTCGTCGGGCTTGTCGACTCGACCACGATCGTCCCCTGCGGCACCGCGAGAACCCTGGTGTCGGCGGGCTGGCGCCTCGCCCGGGAACTTGCGAACAGGTCCTCCTTCGACTCCGAGGGCTCGCCGATCGGCTGCAGCGTGTTGGCGTCGAAGAGGTAGTAGGTGTCGCCGCTGGCCGTGCAGCCTCTGCTTCTCGCACTGGGCGATCGAGACCTCGGGCTGCTTGGCGGCGGCCTCGACCGCGTCGATCAGGCGGTTGTAGGGGCGATCCTCCGGATTGGCGATGTCCGGATTCGGCGGGATCACGTTGGGCTCGAAGTCGTAGAGCGAGAGCTGCGCCGTGGTCCCGATCTGCTCGGTCGCCCGCCTGGTGTCGGAGACGTTCGGCAGCCCGATCTGGATCTGGTCCTCGCCGACGCGCGAGATCTCGGGCTCGGAGACGCCGAGTGAGTCGACGCGCTGGCGGATGATCTCGATCGCGCGGTCGACGTCTTCGGGGCTGACGTCGGGCACCTGGGGCGTGGGCCGACCCTGATAGACGAGCTCGGTGCCGCCCTCCAGATCGAGGCCGAGAACGGTCTCCTTCGAGGTCAGGATGTAGATCGAGACCCCGAGCAGGCCGAGCACGAGCGCGAGGACGATCAGGCTGTTACGGCGCTTGCCCATTTGCGACGGCTACTGCGGCGTGAGCACGAGCAGCAGCCCGCCGTCGTCATCGTAGGCGGGAAAGAGGTCGGCCACGGCCTCGGCCGGG
Organism: uncultured Solirubrobacterales bacterium; assembly: GCA_963767475.1. Classification (GTDB taxonomy): domain Bacteria; phylum Actinomycetota; class Thermoleophilia; order Solirubrobacterales; family 70-9; genus WHSW01. The sequence continues at coordinate 154,188 of CAVYEI010000006.1, read as the reverse complement.
AGGTCGCCCTCTGCGTTGACCGCGACCCGCTTGCCGAGCGAGCGCACCCCCCACTCGAGCGTGGTCTCGATCGGGTCGGTGCTGCCGTCGCGATCGACGTCGGCGGCCTCGCCACCATCGCCCTCGTCGATCCACTCGAGCCCGAGCACCTCGCGCACCGGGCGGCCGATCACCTGCTCGTCCTTGAGCCCGGTGAGCTCGAAGCCGTTGCGCCCGACGTCGAGCAGGCGCGCGTCCTGGTCGCAGATGAAGAAGGCGGCGCCCGGCGCGGGGTAGTAGTCGTCGAGAAGCTCGAACAGGAACGGCGCCCCGCATTTCGAGCAGGCCTTCGGCCGCGGGGTGAGGCCTGGTCCGCTCGCCGGAGAGCTCGCGGTTTCCGCAGTTCGGGCAGATGAAGAAGGGCACGGGCTGAAGCCTAGCGGTGGCCAGCTAACGCCCGGGTTAACCGCGTGCCGAAGGCTCAGAACAGCGTCGCCGCGCCCTCGGGCACCGGCAGGCCGAGGTGCTCGAAGCCGCGCTCGGTGATCACCCGCCCGCGCGGGGTGCGCTTGATCAGCCCCTGCTGCAACAGGTAGGGCTCGTAGACGTCCTCGATCGTCTCCTGCTCCTCGTCGACGGAGGCGGCGAGGGTCGAAAGGCCCACCGGCCCGCCCGAGAACTTGACCGCGATCGTCTCCAGGATCGTGCGGTCGTGGCGGTCGAGCCCGCCGGCGTCGACCTCGAGCAGGTCGAGCGCCTCGCCGGCGACCGCGGCCGTGATCACGCCGGCACCGCGCACCTGGGCGTAGTCGCGGACCCGCTTCAGCAGCCGGTTGGCGACCCGCGGGGTGCCGCGGGCGCGCTCGGAGATCACGCGCTCGCCCTCGGGCTCGATCTCGACCTCGAGGATGCCGGCGGAGCGGCGGACGATCTCCGCGAGGTGGTGGGGCTCGTAGTGCTCGAGGCGCTGCGAGACGCCGAAGCGATCGCGAAGCGGAGTGGTCAGCAGCCCGGCGCGGGTGGTCGCGCCGACGAGCGTGAACGCCGGCAGGTCGAGCGTCACCGTTCGGGCCCCCGCGCCCTGGCCGAGGACGATCGGCAGCTGGCGGTCCTCCATCGCCGGGTAGAGCGTCTCCTCGATCGCCCGGTTGAGGCGGTGGATCTCGTCGATGAAGAAGACCGAACCGGGCTCGAGCGCGGTCAGAAAGGCGGCGATGTCGGCCTTGCGCTCGAGCGCCGGACCGGCGGTCTGCACGATCGGCGCCCCGAGCTCGGCGGCGATGATGTGGGCGAGCGAGGTCTTGCCGAGGCCGGGCGGGCCGGCGAGCAGAACGTGGTCGAGCGACTCTTCGCGGCCCTTGGCAGCCTCGATGAAGACCTCGAGCTGGCTTGGTCACCTGCTCCTGGTTGACGAACTCGGCGAGCTTGCGCGGGCGCAGCGAGCGGTCGAGCTCGTCGTCGCCCCCCAGCCGCGCTTCGGCGATCGGGTCGGCGGCGATCGCGTCGTCGAGGCCACCGCTGAAGTTCGAGTCTCGCGAGATGCTCATGCCGCCTCCCTGGTCCCGGCGGCCCGCAAGGCGGCGCCGATCAGATCCTCGGGCGTCTCGCCCGTCGGCGCGCTCGAGCAGCTTCTCGGCCTCGGCCAGGGTGTAGCCGAGATGCATGAGCCCGTCGCGAGCTAGCGAGCGCGGGTCGTCGTCTGGCCCGGAGGCGAGCGCCGGCACACCCTCCTCGAGCTCGCCCGCCACCTTCTCGCGCAGCTCGACGATCACCCGCTCGGAGGTGCGCTTGCCGATCCCGGGGACCGCCTGGAAGCGCTTCGCGTCGCCGGCGGCGATCGCGCGCAGCAGCTCGCGCGGCGTCCCTCCCGAGAGAATCGCGATCGCGACCTTTGGGCCGATGCCGGAGACCGACGTCAGGTGCAGGAACAGGTCGCGCTCCTCCTCGGAGGCGAAGCCGTAGAGCAGCATCGAGTCGTCGCGGGCGACCAGGTGGGCGTGCAGCATCGTGTCCTTGCCGCTGGCCGGCACGGCCTTCAGGGTCTCGGCGGAGACCGTGAGCCGGTAGCCGACCCCGGCGGACTCGATCACGACGTGGTCGGGGCGGCGGACGAGTACCTCGCCGCGAACGGAGGCGATCATCAGACGGTCACCGCGCGCTCGCCGGTCGCCGCCTCCACGGCCTGCGCCGTGCGGGCGTAGCCGGCGTGGCAGATCGCGACCGCGAGCGCGTCGGCGGTGTGGTCGGACTCCGGCGGGCGGGCGAGGCCGAGCAGGGCGCCGACCATCTGCTGGACCTGGCGCTTGGCCGCCGAGCCGGTGCCGCAGACGGCCATCTTCACGGCCTGGGGCGTGTAGTCGAAGCAGGGGATCTGGCGCTGGGCCGCGGCGAGCATCGCGACCCCGCGAGCCTGGCCGACGGCGATCGCCGAGCGCACGTTCTTGCCGAAGTAGAGATCCTCGAGCGCCATCGCGGCCGGCTGGTGCCAGGCGATCAGCTGTCTCGAGCTCGGAGTGGATGCGGGCGAGCCTGGCCTCCAGCGGTGCGTCGGGCGGGCGCCTCGATCACGCCGCCGTCGACGGCGGTCATCTGGCCGCCCGCCACCCTGACGACGCCGAAACCGGTATTCGCCACGCCCGGGTCTATGCCCATGACGAGGATCATCCGTACTGATTCTGCGTCGCGCCTCGGACGCCTCCCCGCCAGACTGCAGATGTGGTCGCGATCAGGGAGATGCAGGCAGGCGACATCGAGGCGGTCGTCGAGCTCGTCGTCCGCTGCGACCGCCTGATCTCTGACTGGGCACCGGCGGGCTGGCAACTGCCCGACGGACACGCCGAGCACGAGCTCGGGGTCTGGAGGGAGGAGCTTGCGCTCGATCGCTTCCGGGCCGAGGTCGCCTGCGAAGCCGGCGCGATCGCCGGCGTCGTCGCGACCAAGGGCTCGCTGGCCGACGAAGGGCCCGGTAGCGGCCACATCACCTCGCTGTTCGTCGATCCGCGCGCCCACGGACGCGGCCTCGGCGCCGCCCTGCTCGCCCGTGCCGAGGCCTGGCTGCGAGACGACGGGTGTGACCGGGCAACCCTCAGCGTCCTCGAGCGGTTCGCCCGCGATCGGCTTCTACGAAGCGCAGGGATGGATCCGCGACGGCCGCAGTCGCCACTACGACGAGTTCGACCTGCCGACGATCGGCTTCGCGAAGCCGCTCTAGGCCGCGACCTGCTCGAGCAGCGCCTCGGGGATGTCGAAGTTCGCGTGCACGCCCTCGACGTCGTCGTGGTCGTCGAGGGCCTCCATCAGGCGCACCAGTGCCCGGGCTTCGGCCTCGCTGGCGATCTCGACCACGGCGTTCGGCTCCATCGCCAGCTCCGACGACTCGACCTCGACCCCGGCGGTCTCGAGCGCGCCGCGGACAGCGGCGAGGTCGGCGGGCGCGGTGGTCACCTTGAGCACGTCGCCGTCCGAGAGCGACGTCGTCGGCCCCGGCGTCGATCGCCGCGATCAGATCGTCCTCGGAGTAGCGCTCGCCGTCGACCAGGATCACGCCCTTCTTCTCGAACTGCCAGGCGACGGAGCCCGGCTCGCCGAGGTTGCCGCCCGACTTGTCGAAGAGGTTGCGAACCTCCGCCCCGGTGCGGTTGCGGTTGTCGGTCAGCGTGTCGACGAGCACCGCCGCGCCGCCGGGGCCGTAGCCCTCGTAGACGACCCGCTCGATCTGCTCGTCGCCGGCGCCCGCCCCGGTGCCGCGATCGATCGCCCGCTGGATGTTGTCCTTGGGCATCGAGTAGCTCTTCGCCTTCTCGACCGCGGCGGCGAGGGTGAAGTTCGAGTCCGGGTCTCCCCCGCCCTCGCGCGCGGCGACCGCGATCGCCCGGGCGAGCTTCGTGAACAGCTGGCCGCGCTTGGCGTCGGTCGCCGCCTTCTTGTGCTTGATCGACGCCCACTTGGAATGACCCGACATGGGCTGATCTTAGAACCGCCAGCCGCGACCGGACCCCCGGGTCCGGCCGCGGCATAGCGTCGGCATCCCATCGATGGCGCCGCCTGTGATACCCCCTCGCACCCTGGCGCAAGGCTCGGGTAGCGACGCGCTCACCTAACAACAGCGCCGCGCGCGAGAAGTTGCGCGCGGCGCGGTCTCGAATTCGTCAGCTGCTGAGCGTCGCCTTGATCGTGACCAGGCCGATCGGGATTCCCTTGCGGAACGGGAAGTCGAAGACGTCGGTCAGCACGGCCGCGCCCTGCTTCGCCAGCGTCGCGGCGGCGTTCTTGATCTGCAGCTTCGTCCCCGGCGTGGCCGCTGACATCCGCGTCGGTCAGGTCGAGGTCGATGAACCGCACCTCGGAGTGATCCGACTTCGCGAACAGCTTCGCCTTGCCGCTGGCGCTGATCTTGACCGTGAACTTCGTGAACTTCACGACCCCGCCCTCGGCGGTGTTGCTGCGAGAAGACGAGGCCCCCCTTGTGCTCGATCGAGCCCTTCGGGGCGTCGGTCACGTCGCCGCCCGTGATCGGGAACTTGACCCCGCGGTGCCCGTCGACCGCCGCGCCGGTGGCGCCGACGGAGATGCTCATGTCGGCGAAGCCCTCGAAGGTCGCCTGATCGGGTTGAAGCACGGTCTTGCCGCCGGTCACCGTGGCCGGCGCTCGCCGCCGCCGGGATCAAGGCCGCGGCCAGGCCCACTGCGACTGCCGCGCCGATCGATCTACGGGTGAAACTCATATCTCCTCCTCGGTTGATCAGACGGCGAACTTGCCGTCCTGCTGCAGAAGTTCGCCGTCGACCTCCAGGCTTCCGCCCCGGCGCAGGTCGCAAACCATGTCGGTGTGCACGGCGCTCTCGTTGACGCCGCCCGACTCGGGATAGCTGGCGCCGACCGCGAGATGGACGGTGCCGCCGATCTTCTCGTCGAGCAGGATCGAACGGGTGCCGTGCTCGATCCCGAAGTTGGTGCCGATCCCGAGCTCGCCCAGGCGCCGGGCGCCCTCGTCGGTGTCGAGCATGCTGATCAGGTACTCCTCGCCGCGCTCGGCGGTCGCGTCGACCACCTTGCCGGCCTCGAACTTCAGCCGCACCCCGGCGACCTCGCGGCCGCCGATCGTCGCCGGCAGGTGGAAGGTCACCTCGCCCTCGACCGAGTCCTCGATCGGCCCGGTGAAGAACTCGCCGTCGGGCATGTTGTGCTCGCCGTCGCAGGGGATGAAGTGCCGGCCGGCTACCCCCAGCGTCAGGTCGGTGCCCTCGGCGGTGATCCGCACCTCCTCGCGACCCTCGATCCACTCCGCCAGGCGGTGGCACTCCTCCGACGTCGCGCTTCCAGGCTCCGAGCGGATCGGGATCGTCGGCGAGGCAGGCGCGGAAGTAGAAGTTCTCGAAATCGGCGAGGCTCATCTCCGCGTCGGCGGCGTGGGCGTTGGTGGGATACATCGTGCCCACCCAGCGGTGCTCGCCCTCGGAGGCGCGCTTCATCATCGCCTGCATCAGCTCGCGGGTCGCCGCCCGCCGCAACGTCTGGCGCTCGGGCTCGACGTTGGAGAGCTCGCGCGTGTTCGTATCGGCCCAGATCGCGATCCGGCAATCCGACTCCTCGGCCGCCCAGCTCGAGACCGGTGAGATCCACTCGAGCTGTCGATCCGAGGCGTGCTTGAAGTAGCTCGCCTGCTGGCCGTCGAAGGTCAGCGAGACGACCGGCAGCCCGCCGGCCTGCAAGACCTGCTCATAGATCGCGACGACCAGCGGCTCGGCGGCCGTCGGCCCTTCGATCAGGCACGTATCCCCCTCTTTGACCTCGGTCGAGTATCCGACCAGGATCCTCGCCAGGTTCTCGACCCTCGGGTCCCTCATCCACTCTCTCCCTTCAGCTCGGGGGCGCTTTCAGCCAGATCCTCGCGCCTCTGCCTCGCGGCCGTCGACATCGCCATCAGCAGTGCGTGAACACGCGAATCGTCGGTGAGTTCCGGATGAAACGAGCAAAGCAGCACCTGGCCCTCGCGAACGGCGACCGCGTGGCCGTCGACCTCGGCCAGGACCTCGACCTCGCCGCCGATGCTCTCGGTCTCGACCCAGGGCGCGCGGATGAACACCGCGCGCAACGGCTCGGGGCCGATCCCGTCGAGCTCGAGGTCGGCCTCGAAGCTGGCGATCTGCGGGCCGAAGGCATTGCGACGGCAGACCACGTCGACCAATCCGAGGTGTTCGCGATCACAGACGATCATTCCCGCACACGTACCCAGGACCGGGGTCCCCGACGCGGCGTGGGCGCGGATCCCGGGCTCGAGCCCGTCGCGCTCGATCGCCTTCATGATCGTCGTCGACTCGCCGCCGGGAATCACCAGGCCCTCGAGCCCCGCCAGCGATTCGGGCGTCCGCACCTCGATCGCCTCGGCGCCGAGCTCGCGCAGCATCCGCGCGTGGGCGGCGAAGTCGCCCTGGCTGGCGAGCACGCCGATCCGCAGGCGATCCGCCGCGTCCGGGCCGACGGAGTTCTCAGGCACCGCGGTGCTGCAGCAGCTCGCCCTGGGCCGCGAGCTCGGCGATGTCGTCGCCGCGCATCGGCTCGCCCAGCCCGCTGGATGCGGCGGCGACCCGCTCGGCGTCGTTGAAGTGCGTGGTCGCCTCGACGATCGCGCGAGCGCGCCGCTCCGGATCGGCGGACTTGAAGATTCCCGAGCCGACGAAGTTGCCCTCGGCGCCGAGCTGCATCGTCAGCGCCGCGTCGGCCGGGGTCGCGATCCCGCCGGCGCAGAACATCGGCACCGGCAGCCAGCCGATCCGCGCCACCTCCTCGACGATCTCGATCGGTGCCCGCAGATCCTTGGCCGCCGCCGAGAGCTGCCCGGAGTCGAGCGTGCCGAGACGCTTGATCCCACCGACGATCTCGCGCAGGTGGCGGACCGCCTCGACGATGTTGCCGGTGCCGGCCTCGCCCTTGGAGCGGATCATCGCCGCGCCCTCGCCGAGTCGCCGCAGCGCCTCGCCGAGGTCGGTCGCCCCGCAGACGAACGGGGTCTCGAAGGCGTGCTTGTCGATGTGGTTGGCCTCGTCGGCGGGGGTCAGCACCTCGGACTCGTCGATGTAGTCGACCTCGAGCGCCTGCAGCACCTGGGCCTCGGCGAAGTGGCCGATCCGCGCCTTCGCCATCACCGGGATCGTCACCGCTTCCTGGATCCCCTTGATCATCGAGGGGTCGCTCATCCGCGCGACCCCGCCGTCACGGCGGATATCGGCGGGCACGCGCTCGAGCGCCATCACGGCGACGGCGCCGGCGTCCTCGGCGATCCGGGCCTGCTCGGCGTCGACGACGTCCATGATCACGCCGCCCTTGAGCATCTCGGCGAGCCCGCGCTTGACCCGGAAGGTTCCCGTCTCGGCCATCGGCTCCCAATATAGGGAAGCGGCGAGCGCTGAAGCGGCCAATCAGCGCGCCCGGCTTGCGCGCAACCGGCTAGGTCGCGAGCGCGAGCACGGTCAGGGAGCGGTCGATGATCCGAGCGGTTCCGCCGCCGGCGGTCTGATCGCAGTCAACCTCGACCGTTTGCGCGCCGGCACCGACCGGGACGACCGCATCGAGGCTGATCACGGCCTCTGCCGGGGAGAGCAGCGGGGCGACCACGCTCTCCATCGGCCGGCCGATCGGAGCGTCGTTGACGTTGAAGCGGCAGCGGACCGCGGTCTGGCCGATGTCGACCGCGTCCGCATTCAGCGACGCGCTCAAGATCAGGGTCGACGGCACCGTCGGCGTCACGGTCGTGCCGAGGACGGTCGAGGGGGTGACGGTGAGCGCCGCGGTCGGCGTGCCGCTGCTGTCGGCGGCGATCGCGTTGGCGATCGGCGGGCCGGTCGGTCCGATGGGCCCGGTCGCGCCGGTGTTGCCGGTGTCGCCCGTGGGGCCCTGGGTGCCTTGCGGGCCGACCGGTCCGATCGGCCCGACCGAGCCTTGGGCGCCCGCCTGGCCCTGCGCGCCGGCGGGGCCGCGCGGACCCTGTGGCAAGGAGCTCTTCGGAATCGAGCACTTGAAGCGCTGGTTCGGGCCCTTGCGGACCTTGTGGCACTTCACGGTCAGCTGCTTCGCCGCCTTTGCGGCTCCGGCGGCGACCGCATCTGCGGTCGATTCGCCGGCGGCCTGCGTCATGGTGGTGGCGCCGAACGCGGCGCAGGCGGACAGGACGGCGGCAAGCTTCAGTTCAAGTCTCATACCGGTCCCTTCGACGCCAGGCGTCAGGGACTTGAGCCGCCGCGGTCAGCCGCTGGGCGCGAACTGGCCGTGGAAGCCGAACGGGATGTGGTGCGGCGCCTCGGCGCGCGCCAGCTCCTCGAGGGTCTGGGCGTCGAGCACGAGCAAGAATGAGCCGCCGCGCTCGGAGTCGAGCACCACCGAGAGCAACACGCCCTCGTCCTCACCCTCCGCGTCCGGGGCGGCGACGAACACCGGCTCGCCGGCAAAGCAGCCCGGCTCCGACCAGCTCTTCGTCTCCCGCGTCTCGAGGTCGGCCTTGACGATCCGGCCAAGCCAGCCGCTGTCGTCGATGCCGACGCCCCAGACGTATCGGTAGGGACGCTCGTTGCAGCGGCCGTAGTTGATCCGCGGCAAGTCGAAGCCGTCCTCGACCAGGCGCTCATGGGTGACGGCACCGTCGCCGGGCCGGATCCGGAAGCGGCGCAGCTCGGGCTCGGCGACCGGCTTGCCGGCACGCAGCCGCTCGAGGTAGAGGTCCTCGACGATCTGGGCGTCGTCGAAGACGCAGATGTCGACCACGACCTCGTCGCCCTCGTCGTAGGCGTTGACGTGGTGAAAGCCGAAGAGGGGGTCGGTCTCGAACGGCCCAGAGGTCTCGCCGGTCGCCCGGTCGATCAGCGTGAACCGGGTCCCGAGCTCGGGCTTCCAGCGGTAGTTCTCGATGTAGGGGCGGCCGCTGAAGGCGAGCCGCAGCGGGTTGACGACGTAGGGGAACTCGGCGAGGACGATCCAGCGCTCGGAGAGCCCGAACGAGTGCATGTAGGCCGGCTCGCGCACGCCCCGCCTGGCGATCACCTCGGGCTCGGCGTCGCCGGGTCCGAGGAGGAAGAAGCGGTACTCGTTCTTGCGCCCGAGCCCGGCGGCGTAGTTGAGCATCCCCTTGCTGGCGCGGTCGAGGTGCGGGTGGGCGGTGGTCAGCATTCCCGGGACCTCGTAGGCGACCCCGGCCGTCTCCAGCGTCTCGGCGTCGAACTGGACCGGGATCGGGGTCTCGGTCATGGCGATGAAGCGCTCGCCGAGCTTGACCAGGTTGACGTTGGCGTTGTCGGAGAGCTTCGGCGAGAACATCGACGTCACCCGCTTGAACAGCGATCGGCAGGGGTCGGTCGCGAACTCGGAGTAGCTGATCTCGCCGGTCTCCTTGGCGGCGCGGTACGCGGCCCCCTCGAGGAAGCGGCTGGCGTAGGAGACCTGACCCCCGGAAAAGCCGAAGTTGTGCAGCATCGCGAGGCCGTCGAACCAGTGGTTCATCGTCCGCTCGCCGACCTCCCACTTGGCCGGCCCGGTACGCACCAGCGAGCCCTGCAGCCACCCGGGCAGCGCCCCGCTCAGCGGCAGCGAGTCGACCCGGACCTCGCTCTCGAGCGATTCGAAGCCGAGGGCGTTGGAAGCGGTGGCGGTCTTGGCGGGCGTCGTGGCGACGTTCATCGTGCACTCCTGGATAGTTCTTTTCGAACGATGCCTACAGTAGCGTAAGATCGGGCGGCATGTCAACCACTCGCCTCACCCCCACCTCGTACGTCGTCCTCGGGACCATCGACGCGCTCGGCACCGCGACCCCGTACGACCTCAAGCAGGCTGCCGCCGCCGGGGTGGGCCACTTCTGGTCGCTGCCTCACACGCAGCTGTATTCCGAGCCGGCGCGACTGGCCGAGGCCGGGCTGCTCAACGAGCGCCGCGAGCAGCGGGGTCGGCGCCGGCGCCAGTACTCGCTCACCGATGCCGGGCGCGCGGCGCTCGAGCAATGGCGCGCGACCCCGACGAACGAGCTCTACGAGATCCGCGACGCGGGTCTGCTGCAGCTGTACCTCGGCGGCGACCGAGCGCAGCTCGCCGAGACCCAGCTCGCCGCCCACCGCGAGAACCTGCGCCACCTCGAGGGGCTCGAAGCGGCGTCGCGCGACGCCGACGTCTCCGACGGCGCGCGCTTGGCGCTCGAGGCCGGGCTCGGGCACGCCCGCGAGTACGTGCGCTTCTGGTCGGGCGTCCTGGCGGACGCGAGCGGCTAGTAGCCCGGCGGGTGCGTGGCGACGAAGCCGGTCGAGTCGCGCAGCGGCGCCTGCCAGCGAGGCGGCGCCCCCGAAGTGTCGAAGCGAAGGCCGGCGATCACCGCGTAGGCGTGGCCGGGGTTCGAGTAGACGGTGATCCACTGGCCCGGGCCGCTCTCGCCCCAGGTCATGAAACCGGTCGAATCAAGCGGCGCGGCCAGGAAGCCGCCGCCGTGGAGCGCATAGCTGACCGAGCCCGAGCAGTCGTAGCCGCTCGACTCGAAGGACCCGTGACCGCCTCCGTAGATGTACGGCGTGTTGGTGATCGCGTTGGCGGCGGCGATCGCGCCCTTGACCGCCTCCGGAGCGTCGGCCGGAGCCGTCGCCGTGCCATCCGAGTTCAGCGTCGCCGTGGAGCCGCTCGGAGGCGCGACGTTCTCGGCCGGCGCCGGTGCGGCCGATTCTCCATCCACCGGCGCCGTCGGGGCCGGGGTCGACAGCGCCTTGACAAGGCTTCGCTCCTCGCCCTGAAGCTCGGCGAGCTGCTCGCGGCGCCTGTCCTCCGCGGCCTGCAGCTCGGCCTCGCGCTGTTCGAGCGCCGCTCGCGACGCCGCCAGCGCCTCCTGTCGCTCCTCGATCGCCGCGCGGGCCGTCTCCATGCGCTCGATCGACGCCTCGACGTCGTCGACGTAGGCGCTCGCGGCAACGCGGAGCTCGCGCACCTTGACCACGACGCCTGACTGGTAATCCTGGATCCGCTCGAGATAGGCCGAGGACGTGGCGAGCTCGTCGAAGCCGTCGGAGCTGAGCAGCACGGTGAGCATGTCGGGCTCGCCGTTGCGGTAGATCGAGACGAGCAGCCGCTCGAGTTCGTCGATCGAGCCCTCGAGCCGTCGCCTCGTCTGCGCCAGCGCATCGCGGGCCTCGGTCAGCTCGGCCCGGGCCGTGGCGAGCTCGGCCTCCTGCTTGGCGAGCTCGGCGGCGACGTCTCGCTCACGCTGGCGGAGCTCGCCGACCTCCCCGAGCAGGGCGTCGACGGCAGCGTTCTGCTCCGCGAGCTCGGCGCGAACCTGATCCTGCTCGGCGCGTACGGCGTCGAGCTCCCCGGTTTGGGCGCTGGTGCTAGCTCCGGCCACGAGCGCGATCGCGATCGAGCCGGCCAGCACGGCCAAAGCCACGGAAAAGCGGTGGCTGGATGGGCGGAGATTGGTCTGCGCGCTCGGCATGGATTCGCCGGGCTGCGGTGCCTGCGGCTCCACCGACCGTAGACGCCATGCCGCCAAATGTCAGCGTTCTATGAGCATCTGCAGGATGCGTTGCATGGGAGGAATCTCCCACCGCGGCCCGACGCGGGGTTATCCACCGGTCCGGGTAGGCTGCTGCGCGCAAGCGGGAATCGAAGAGCGGAGGCAGTGGGATGCAGGGGTTCAGGAAGCGGATCGTGCGCGCGATCGCCGCGCTGGCGATCGCAGGCGGCGTTGTTGGCGCCTTGGCGCCGGCGGCCACGGCGGCAACCACGATCGGATCGACCGCGCTCACGCCCGGGCCGTTCGAGTGCGACAGCCCCTCGACGTATTTCAGCCAGAGCACGGACGCGGCTTCGCCCTCCTATGCGGTCCCGGCCGGCGGCGGTGTGATCACCTCGTGGAGCGTCCCCGCGGGCGCCGGCCCCGCCGAGGTGAAGCTCGGGCTGCTGCGTCCAAACCTCGGCCCCTCGACCTTCACGACCGCCGACGCGAGCGCCGCCGAGAGCCTCGCGCCCTCGAGCCTGAACACGTTCGACACGCGGATCCCGGCGCAGGCCGGTGACCGGATCGCCGCCCTGATCGTCTCCGGTTCCTATCCCTGTGCCTCACAAACGGGGGACATCGATGACATCGCTCAGCGCGACTCCCTGGCCGTGCACGACACGGGCTCGATCTTCACCTACGACGACCCGAACCCCTCGACCGTGATCCTGATCGCGGCGACGGTCGAGCCCGATGCCGACGGCGACCGGTTCGGCGACGAGACGCAGGACCTCTGCCTCACTGACCCGACAAAGCAGGCGGAATGCGTCGCGCCCGAGACGACGATCACGAAGCAGCCGGCGAACAAGACCACGAAGAAAAAGGCGAAGTACAAGTTCACCTCGAATGAGCCCGGCTCGAGCTTCGAGTGCCAGATCGACGACAAGCCCTACGCCGCCTGCTCCTCGCCGCGGAAGTTCAGGGCCCCGCAGGGCAAGCACAAGTTCAACGTCCGGGCGATCGACCCGGCGGGCAACTTCGACCTGACTCCCGCCAAGGACAAGTTCAAGCGGCTCCCGTAGCGGCGAGAGCGGAGGCCGTGGCGGGACCTACTTCAGCTTGTAGGCCCGGATGCGGTCCTTGTAGGCGCCCTTGTCGCGGGCGTAGACGCCGTGGGCGAGCGCCTGGACGATCGCCAGCAGGGAAGTGTTGGAGCGCGTGAACGACGGCCCGTTGGAGGAGTAGTAGAGCGTCAGGTCGGAGTGCTGGCCGATGTCCGACAGGGTGGCGTCGGTGATCGCCATCGTCGCCGCGCCGCGGTGCTTGGCGAGCTTCATCGCCCGGACCACGATCGGATGCGCGCGGCCGGCCGAGAAGGCGATCACGAGCGAATCCTCGTCGACGCGCGAGAGCCGGGTGATCGAGTCCTGGCGCGGGCTGGCGACGACTTCGGCGCGGATGTCGAGCAGCGCCAGCAGGTGGCGCAGGTAGCTGGCGAAGAAGGCGAGCTGGTCCATGCCGACGATCATCACCCGGTGCGCGCTGCCCAAGGCCGTGACGCAGGCCTCCACCTGCTCTCGGGTGAGGTTGCGGACGGTCTCCTCGACGTTCGCGTGATCGGCGGCCAGCGAGGCCTCGAACTCGGAGTGGTCGAAATCGAACAGGGGCGCTGTCGAACTGCCGTTCTCGGCCGGACCGCGGCTGCGGTATTCCTCGATCGCCGCCTGCTGAAGCTCGGGGTAGCCCTCGAAGCCGAGCGCCTGCGAAAAGCGAACGACGGTCGAGGAAGAGGTGTCGGCGCGGCGCGCGAGCTCCTCTGCGGTCTGGAAGGCGGCCTCGTCGAGGTGATCGACGATGTAGCGGGCGACGTCCTTCTGCGAGCGAGAGAACTCGTCGAAGCGTTCGGTGATGTAGGTCGAGAGCGCCTTGCCGTTCGGGCGGGTCGGCGCGCGGCGGGAGCTGCCGTTGGCGGAGGAGCGTGTGCGGGCGGCGGGGCGGGTCTTGGTGGCGGTCTTGGTCACGGCCGGTTGTTTCGCCTCACCGGGCGCTTTTCCTTTTCGCGCTCGGTGATGCAACGGCGTCCATCAATGTGGTTGGATCGACGCCGATGGACACCGAACAGCTTCTGCGGCTGACCAACCGGAACATGATCGCGTTCGATCTGGCGCTCGGATCGGCGGCCCTGCTGGCCCCCGACGCGACCCTGCGAGCGCTCGGACACGACGAGCCCTCGCCCGACGCGCGGCACCTGTTTCGGCGCTGCGGGCCGATCTGGCTCACCTTCGCCGCCGCGCATCTGGTCGCCGAGCGCCGCGACCGGCCGGAGGACTGGTGGGCGCTCGCCTGGCTGCGCGGGACGGAGCTCGCCACCGACATCGTCTGGTCGCGGTCGGCGTCCTTCTCGCGGCCCGGAGCGCGCGCGGGGATGTGGCTCGCAGGCGCGGGCAACCTGGCGATGGCGGCCGGCTTCGGCTGGCTTGCTGGCGAGCGCACGCAGCGCTCACGCCCGCGTTTCGGCCGTCGCGCCTGACTGACACCCCGTCTGTCGGTTGCGTTCAAGCCCGGCGGCCGCCCTGTCGAAAAACCATGTGAGCTTCATTTATCCGCTCTGTCATGCGGAGAACGCGGCTCTCCAGCGTTGAAAACAGTCCGACCAATGGTCAACTGGAGATCAGAACACCTGAGCGCCGGCGCGTGAGCGTGGGCGCGGTCGGCCCGTCGAAGTCGACCGGGCATCACTGGCGACGGTTTTTTGCGCTCCTCGCACTGGCGCTGATGGCGCTCCTCGCGTGGACCCTGCTGGGCCAGATCGGCTCCCCCGCTCTGAACACGTCGATTGGCGACTGGACCTACCGAGCGCTGAATGCCGGCGCCGCTGCGGCCGTCCTCGTGCGGGCCGTCCGCATCCCTGAGCAAAGGTTGGCATGGGCGCTGATCGGGGCCGGCCTCACCCTGTGGACGATCGGCGACCTCTACTACGGCTTCGTCCTCATCGAGCAGAAGCCGATCCCTTACCCGTCGCTCAGCGACGCGCTCTACTTCACCGACTTCATTTTCCTGATCGCGGGGCTGCGCATGCTCACGACCCAGCGAGACGGTCCGATCATCTCACTCGGCCTGCTCGTCTCGATTCTCGGCCTGGCCACGATCTGGTCCGCGTTGGTCTTCGACTCGGTGGTCAATAGCGCATCCGGCTCGAATGCCGCCATTGCCACGACGCTCGCCTACCCGATGCTCGACCTGCTGTTGCTCGCCTGCACGCTGATCGCGCTCGCCGCACGCGGGTGGAGATTCGACCGTGTCTTCGTCGCCCTCGCGGTCGGCTTCGCGGTCACCGCGCTCGCCGATTCGATCTATGCGGTCAAGGTCGCTCACGGCGACTTCGAAAACGGGCCCTTGGTGTACCTGCTGTGGCCGACCGGAATCCTGTTGGCCGCGGTCGCGGCCTGGGTCCCCCCCGATCGGACGCCGCATCGAGAGCCGGGGAAATGGCCTCTCGCCGTGCTCGCAGCGAGCGCGATCGTGGTCGCGATCTCGATCCAGGTCTGGGACCACTTCTTCGATCGCCTCGGCGACGTCACGGTGATCCTCTCCGGGCTGACGCTGCTCGCCGCCCTCGTCCAGCTGGTGCTCCTGCACCGCGACCGCCAGCTTGCGCTGGCTCGCGCGCTGGCCGCGGAGAGCCTGCAGAGCGCGTCGAGCCGAGCGGCGCTCGACTGCGTGATCACGATCGATGGCGAGGGTCTGATCCGCGAATGGAACGACGCCGCGTCGGCCACCTTCGGCCATGCCCGCGAGGCCGTGGTCGGCCGCGAGCTTGCGGATCTGATCATCCCGCCCGGCGAGCGCGATCACCATCGCCTGGGCCTCAAGGCTCTGGCCGAGACGGGGCAGGGACCGATGCTCAACCGCCGCGTGGAAGTGACCGCCGTGCGCGCCGGCGGCGCCGAGTTCCCGGTCGAGCTGGCGATCACCAAGGTGCAGGCCGAGCCGCCGATGTACACCGGATTCCTTCGCGACATCACCGAGCGCAACGAGCGCGAGGCCGAGAACATGTGGCTCGCATCGATCGTTCGCTCCTCCGAGGACGCGATCATCTCGCGGGATCTCGCGGGCGCGGTGACCGCGTGGAATCACGGCGCCGAGCTGCTCTACGGCTACACCGCCGAGGAGGCGATCGGAAGGCCGCTCAACCAGCTGATCGTGCCCGCCGATCGTGAGGGCGAGATCGACGAGGTCTTCGAACGGCTTGCGGAAGCACCGGTGGCCGCGTACGAGACCGAACGGCGCCGCAAGAACGGCCGGCTCGTGAGTGTGTCGATGCGCGCATTCGCCGTCCACGACTTCTCCGGCGTGATGGTCGGAGCGTCGGCCATCGCCCATGACATCACCGACCGCAAACGCCGCGAGGAGGAGGAGAGGCGCGATCGGGGGGCGACCCTGTGGCGCGAGCGGATCGAAGCCGCGCTCGACGAGGACCGGCTGCTGTTCTTCGGTCAGCCGGTCGTCGACCTGAGGACGGGGGTCGTCGCCCACCAGGAGCTGCTGATCCGGATGGAGCTCGACGGGAAGATCATCCCGCCCGGCGCCTTCCTGCCCCACGCGGAGAAGACCGAGCTGATCAGGCGCGTCGACCGGTGGGCGGTCGAACGCGGGATCGAGCTCGCGCCCGCCGGCCGGGTGGCGATCAACCTCTCGGCGAAGAGCCTCGACGACCCCGAGCTGAGCGAGAGGATCGAGGAGGCCCTGGCCGATCGAGCCCTGGCCGAGAACGTGATCTTCGAGATCACCGAGACCGCCGCCGCGTCAAATCTGGATCGCGCACAGACACTGGTCACGAGGCTGACCGAGCTCGGCTGCGGCGTCTCCCTCGACGATTTCGGCACCGGCTACGGATCGTTCACATATCTCAAGCAGCTGCCCGTCACCGAGCTGAAGATCGACATCCAGTTCATCCGCGGCCTGGTCGACGATCCGGCCGACCGGCGTGTGGTCGAGTCGATGATCTCGGTGGCCCAGAACTTCGGCATCAAGACGGTCGCCGAGGGAGTCGAGGACGAGGCCACGCTCGAGCTTCTACGCGAGCTCGGGGTCGACATGGTTCAGGGCTACCACCTCGGTCGCCCGGCGCCCCTATCTCCGCCGGCGGGGGGCAAGCCGCACAGGCCGAGCGCCCGCAAGCGCGTCCGCCCACCTCGGTCGGCGCGCAGCAAACCGGTCGTCGGCCCCTAGTCGCGAATCGGGCGGCTGCACTCGGCGAAGCCGATCAGCCGCGCGATCCGGCGGCGCTCGAGCTGCGAATCGGCGAGCTCGGCCTGGGCCGCGGCGTAGGCTCCGGTGTCGTGGGCCTCGGCGGCCGCGTGACCGTCCTCGAGCGCCTCGATCCCACGCTCGCGCGCCGCCAGGTACTGCTCGATCTCGGCGTCGAAATCGCCGGGTCCCTCGAGCGAGCGGATCTGATCGAGCTCGTCGGTGGCGATGTCGGCCAGCTTTCCGGTCAGCTCGGCCGCCTGCCCGGGGGTCTGCGGCGGCTTTGCCTGCAAGTCGACGAACGCCTCGTGGGCCTCACGGCAGATCTCGTCGCCGCGGGCGATCAGCTCGCCGCGGGTGAGCTCCGTCTCGGTGAACGGGCCGAGGTCGAAGACGATCGCGAGCAGCGCCAGCACGACGACGGCGCCGACTCCCCCTGCGATCCATCCGAGCTTGCCGCGCGGCTCCTGCGGCTCCACGAGCTCAGCCTATTGGTAGAGCAGGAAGTCGGGCTCGGGTTCGAGCGCCAGCACCGCGCCCGGCTTCATCAGCGGCGTGTCGCGCTGGTAGAAGAGGGAGAAGCCGTTGAAGAGCTTCGGCGTGGTCAGCGCCGCGTAGCCGGCGGCCTTCGGGTCCGGCGCGCCGATGCCGTCGAAGTTGAGCAGCACCTGAACCCCGGGGCGCTGGCGGATCTTGCGCCGTCCGCGGACCATCCCGGGTCGGAACTGATGGACGACGAGCAGCTTCGGCGGCAGATCGTTCGCACGCACGATCGCCGCCAGTTCCCTGCTCACCGCGTTGACCTCCTTCGCCGTCACCTTGCCGGGTGTCTGCCCCGGGATCCCGCGGCGGCCGACGTTCCACTCGGGGTCGAGAGCGACGTCGACGTCGGGCTCGACGATCGATGCTCCGAGCGCCTCGACCTCGGCTGCGAACGTGGAGCGCCCCGGCTGGATGTCGAGCATCAGCCGCGCCTCGACCGCCCGCGCCTGGTCGAGGTAGATCTGGATCACCTTGGGGCTCTGCCGGCTGCGGTAGAGCCCGTCGGCCCCCCCGCCCGCGGTGGCAAAGACGGAGACGAGGTCGAACTCGCCGACCACCGGGCGCTCGCCGAGGCTGGCGTAGGGCGCCGACTGGGCGGCGAGCTTCCGGGCCGCCGCCGCCGGCGAGCGCATGCCGAGCACCGTCTGCCCCATCTGCGGAGCGCCGTAGAAGGCGACCACGCGGTTGTCGGGCAGCAGGTCACCGACCACCGCTCCGGCCGTGCCCCCGCTGCTGCCGCCGCTGCCGCGCTGGAGCGCTGGCGGCTGCTGGGCGAGAAAGCGGTCGGTGGCGCGGCGAAGCTCGCCCGCGGTCGGCGGTGCGGCGGCGCCGCCGGCGCCCGCGGCGAGCGCCAGCGACACCACCACCGCGGCCAGCGGAGCGGTTGTCCGAGGTCGGGCCATCAATGTCTCAACAAGCTACGCCGCCCGCGGTAGCGCTCCTGCGCGCAACAATCTGCCCCGATGAACGCCTTCGAGGGTCTCCCGGACACCCGCACCAGCCTCGTCGGCTCCACCGCCGAGGGCGATGAGGCGTGGCTGATCCGCTCGATCTCGCAGAAGCTCTACCGCTGCCCGGGCTGCCACGGCGAGATCTCGATCGGCTCCGAGCACGTAGTCGTCCAGTACGTGCGCCGGATCGGCGGCACCGAGCACCACCACTGGCATCGCCGCTGCGCCGAGGAGACCCTCGTCGGCGAGCTCTTCGGCCTCCGCCGCGTCGCCGCCGGCGAGTCGCAGCGGGGCAAGCTCGAGGCGCGCGGTCGCCGCCCCTCCGGCCGCCGCCGCCGGCCGCGCTAAGCCGCCGGCGCGCGGTCCTTGAGCACCCGGCGCAGGATCTTCCCCGAGGGCGACTTCGGGATCTCGTCGACCGTCTCGACCAGGCGGATCCGCTTCTGCGGCGAGACCTGCCCCGAGACCCACGCGGTGAGCTCGTCGGCGTCGAACCCGTCGCCGGCGGCGACCACGAACGCCTTCGGCAGCTCGCCGGCCTCCTCGTCGGGGACGCCGATCACGGCCACGTCGGCGACCTGCGGGTGGGTGATGATCAGCGCCTCGAGCTCGGCCGGAGCGACCTGGAAGCCCTTGTACTTGATCAGCTCCTTGAGCCGATCGACGATCTCGAAGAAGCCGTCGGCGTCGACGACCGCGACGTCGCCGGTGTGCAGCCATGCGTCCGCGTCGACCGTCGCCGCGGTCGCCTCCTCGTTGTTGAGATAGCCGCGCATCACCTGCGGGCCGCGGATCCAGAGCTCGCCGCGCTCGCCCTCGGCAACGTCGTCGCCTGTTTCCGGGTCGACCAGTCTGCACTCGGTGTTCGCCAGCGGCGCGCCGATCGAGCCCGCCTTGTTGACCCCGTCGGGCCGGATCACGTGCGTGACCGGGCTGGTCTCTGTCAACCCGTAGCCCTGGATCACGTTGCAGTCGATTCGCTTGGCGACGCGGTCGGCGAGCTCGCCACCGAGCGGTGCGGCACCCGACATGATCGTCCGCACCGAGGAGAGGTCGTGGCCGTCGACCGCCGGGTGCTTGGCGAGCGCGAGCGCGATCGGCGGCACGACGTAGGCGGTCGTCACGGAGTGCTCCGCGATCAGGCCGAGGAACTGATCGAGGTCGAAGCGCGGCATGGTCACGATCGTCGCCCCGGCGCGCAGCCCCTGGTTCATGATCACGACCATGCCGTAGATGTGGAAGAACGGCAGCACGCCGATCAGCGTGTCGTCCTCGCGGACCGGAAACGCCTCCTGGATCTGGCAGATGTTCGAAACCAGATTCTCGTGGGCGAGCATCACACCCTTCGGCAGGCCGGTGGTGCCGCTGGAATAGGGCAGTACGGCGAGATCGGCGACGGCGTCGATCTCGACCGCCGGGGCCGCCGCCGGGTCGCCGAACAGGTCGGCGAACGGCCTCGCTCCCTCACTCTCGCCGAGCACGTAGACCTGGTCGCCGATCCCGGCCCGCTCGGCGGCCTCGAGCGCGGCGTCGAGGAACGGCGGCACCGTGACCAGCATCCGGGCGCCCGAGTCCTCGAGCTGATGGGCGAGCTCGTTGGCGGTGTAGAGCGGGTTCGCGGTCGTCGCCTTACCCCCCGCCGAGGCGGCGCCGTGGAAGGCGACCGCGTACTCGGGAACGTTCGGCATGTAGATCGCCAGCACGTCGCCGCGGCCGAAGCCCTGCTGCGCGAGCCCCGCGGCAAGGGAACGGATCGCGGTCGCCAGCTCGCCGTAGGTGATCGTGCGGCCGGAGGGCCCGTCGATCAGGGCCGCCTTGTCGGCTCGCTCGGCGGCGTGCTCGAGCACGAACGAGGTCACGTCCGAGCTCGGGATCTCGACCACGGGGTCGGCGCAGCGGTGGATCACACCGTGAACCTACCGCGATTTCAGGCTCTGGCGACGTCGAACGACTGCGTGCCCAGGTAGCCGTCGCCCTCCTTCGACAGGGCCAGCACCAGGACCTCGTCGAAGATCCCGTCGGTGTCGTTGAAGACATCGCGCCCCGAGTCCGACGCATATGGCTCATGCTCGTAGACCGCCGCGGTCACGTCCTCGTCGAAGTAGAGTTGCGTGGTCAGCATCGTCGTCGTGTCGGTGTGGACCTTGGCGTGGATGTGGACGGTGCGGCCCGTGTACCAGCCCGGATAGATGGTGATGAACTCGACGATCCCGTCCCTGTCGGTGACCTGGGCGCCGCGCAGGTAGCGCTCCTCGTCGCTCGGGCCGCTGCCACCCGCGGGGGCGCCGGTCGAGGCGGCCTCGAATCCCGAGTAGACGCCGGAGGCGTCGCAGTGCCAGACGTCGACGACCGCATTCGGGATCGGCTCGCAGCTTTCGGCGTCGCGGATCCGCAGCACCAGGCGCAGGGTCGTGCCCTCGCGGTCCTCGCGGATGTCGCTGCGAATCGCGCCGGCGTCGAAGTAGTACGGACCCTCGGTCTCCTCCGGGGTCAGCGTGCAGGCGGACGTGTCGTCGAAGAGCGCCGCGAGGTCGCTGCCGCTGCTGGGCTCGACCATGGTCGTGGTGCCGTCGGTGGTCGCCACCTCGGCGGTGGTCGCGGCGGTCGAGGTCTGCTCGTCGGATCCGCAGGCGGCCAGCAGCGCGCCGAGGCTGACGCTGCCGATCCCGGCCAGCGCTTGGCGGCGGTTGATCGTTTTGTTCATCGCGCCATTGTCACGGCGACGGCGATGGAGCTCCTAAGCGGGCCGTAAGAGGCCGATAAGAGCGCTCAGCCGGTGGGGCCGAAGCGCTCCGTGCGGATCGCCGCCCGGTCCACACCGGCCTCGAGCGCGAGCGCGGATGCGGCCTCGACGAAGCCGTTCGAGCCGCAGATGAAGACGGCGCCCGCGCGGGCGGCCGGCGCGGCGATCAGCTCGGCATCGATTCTGCCGGCGTGTCCCTCCCACCCCGCCGGCGCCTCGCGGGTATAGGTGACGACGACGTCGCCGTCGAGCTCGTCGGCGTAGATCAGTTCCTCCGCGCTGCGGACCGAGTAGACGAGCGTCATCGGGAGGTCCGGCATCGTGCGGCGGCGGTGGCGCATCATCGCCATCAGCGGGACCACGCCCGAGCCGCCGCCGATCAGTAGCGCCGGGGCCTCGCCGCGCCAGACGAAGTAGGAGGCGAACGGCCCCCGCACCTCGACCTCGTCGCCCTCGACCAGCACGTCATGGAAATAGCCGGAGACCTCGCCCTCATCGAGGCGGTCGATCGTCAGCTCGATCTCACCCCGGTCGAGTGGCGACGAGGCGACCGAGTAGGAGCGCTGGGCGTGGTAGCCGTCGGGGGCCGTGAGCCGCACGTCGTAGTGCTGGCCCGGCATATGCGGCATCCACATCGGCAGCCGAAGCCGAAACGACTTCACCCGCGGGGTCTGCTCGTGGATCGAGCTCACGGTGGCGATCTGCCAGCGCCCCGGCGCCTTCTGCACAGCGGGACCAAGCGCTAGTCCGTCCAATAGCGCTCCTCCTTCCAGGGGTCGCCGCGGTTGTGGTAGCCGTTGGCCTCCCAGAAGCCCGGCTCGTCGTGGTCCATCACCCGCAGGCCGGCGACCCACTTGGCGCTCTTCCAGAAATACAGGTGCGGCACCAGCAGGCGAGCCGGGCCACCGTGCTCGCGCGGCAGCGGCTCGCCCTCGTGCTCGGTCACCACCCAGGCCTTGCCGTCGGTGAGATCCTCGATCGCGAGGTTGGTGGTGTAGCCGCCGTAGCTGTAGGCCATCGCGTAGGCCCCCAGCGGCTCAGCCTGATCGAGCAGCAGGTCGAGCGAGACGCCGGCGAAGCTGGTGCCGAGCTTCGACCAGCTGGTGACGCAGTGGATGTCGCAGGGGATCTGCTCGAACTCGAGCTCTGCTAACTCGTCCCAGGTCCACTCCGCCTCCGCGGCGACCACGCCGTCGATCCGAAAGCCCCACTCCCCCGTCTCGATCTCGGGCGTCGGCCCGGCGGTCAGCACCGGGAAGTCGGACTCGGCGTACTGGCCCGGTGGCAGCCGCCCGGCGAGGTCCTCTGGTGCCCGGCGCCGGCCGCTGAATCCACGGGAGACGAACTCGCTCATCCGAGGAAGTATCTCGCGCCGGGGGGCGGGTGGCTACCCGCCGCGCGGCGCTCGCTGCGGCGATTGCTCGACGTTCCCGTTGCCGGCTGAGCCCTTCGGCGCGGCCTCGGCGGCGCCCAAGGCCGCGATCGGCGCACCGAGCGCGTGAAAGCCGCCGTCGACGTGCAGGATCTCGCCGCTGATCGCCTGCGCCCAATCGGAGAGCAAGAAGCAGACGGCGCGCGCGACCGGGGTCGGATCGTTGACGTCCCAGCCCAGCGGCGCTCCCTGCTGCCAGGCGGCGGCGAGCTGGGTGAAGCCCGGGATCCCGCCGGCGGCGGCGGTCTCGACCGGGCCCGCTGAGACCAGGTTGACCCGGATCCCGCGCGGCCCCAGGTCGCGAGCCAGGTAGCGGGAGGTCGACTCGAGCGCCGCCTTGGCCACCCCCATCCAGTCATAGGCGGGCCAGGCGACGGTGGCGTCGAAGTCGAGGCCGACGATGCCGGCGCCGCCCTCGGCGCGCTCGAGCAGCGGCGCCAGATGCCGCGCCAGCGCCTGCAGCGAGTAGGCGCTGGTCTGGAAGGCCTGAGCGGCGCTCTCGTAGCCGGTCTCGAGGAAGGAGCCGCCGATCGCGTCGTCCGGGGCAAATGCGATCGCGTGAAGGACGCCGTCGAGCGCACCCCAGCGGGATTCGAGCTCCCCGGCGACGGCCGCCAGGTCGCCCTCGTCGTTGACGTCGAGCTCGAGCACATCGGGCGGCTGCGGCAGCCGGGTGACGGCGCGCTCGGTCAGCCGCCGTCCACGGCCGAAGCCGGTCACGACCACCTCGGCGCCGGCGAGCTGCGCCTCACGGGCGACCGCGAAGGCGATGCTGCGGCGCGTGATCACGCCGGTGATCAGCAGGCGCTTGCCCTCGAGCATCAGATCAGCACCCCGTCGCCCCCCAGCGGCGAGAGCTCCGGCTCGTTGCCGTTCACGGGCGCGGCCGGCGCCCGCGGTGCCGAGGCCTGCCGCCGCCAGAGCGCGTCGATCGTCGCCCTCGCGACCAGCTTGCCCTCGGCGTCGCGAACCTTGAGCGCCAGTTCGACCAGGCCGTGGTCCGCGTCCAGCGGGCGCAGCGAGGCGACCTCGACCTCGGCGTGAATCGTCGCCCCGATCGGGACCGGGCGCTTGAAGACGACGCTGCGCAGGCCGCGCAACGCGGTCACCCGCTCGGGATCGATCGGCAGCAGCCCGATCGCGTAGGAGAGGACGAGCATCCCGTGCGCGATCCGCTCCCCGAACGGGCTCTCGGCGGCCCAGGCCGCGTCGGCGTGCTGGGGATGCCAGTCGCCGGTCAGGGCGGAGAACGAAACCAGATCGCCCTCGGTGATCGTGCGCCCGCGGGTGCGCAGCGCCGCCCCGGTCTCGAGCCGGTCGAAGTCGAGCGCCAGCGGATCGCCGCTCATCGTGCCTGCTCGCGGTCGACCTTCAGCCCCAGCAACCAGGCGAAGCCGGTGGCGGCGTGGGCGTGTCCGTCGGCCGACGGATGCAGGCCGTCGGCGATGAAGTTGGCGGGTTCCGCGAGCCCGGGGTGGCGGGCGACCTCGAGACAGGGAACGTCGAATCCGGCGGCGACGTCGCGGGTCGCCTGGTTGAAGGCGACGATCCCGCGCTCGAGCCGGTTGCGGGTCCGTGGCCCGAGCTCGAGGAAGTCCCAGCGCTCGGGCGCGGTCGCGGTCAGCAGCCGCAGCTTCGGCGACGACTCGCGCAGGACACGGAAGATCACCGTCAGCCGGCGCGCGTAGGCCTCGGCGTCGGGGCGCACCGAGAACAGCACGTCGTTGGCGCCACAGACGACGGTCGCCATGTCGGGCTCGAAGCCCAGCGCAGGGGCGAGCTGGTCGAGCACCTGCTCGCTGGTCGCGCCCTCGACGGCGAAGTTTCGGTACTCGAACCCGGGGCAGCCGGCGGCGAGCCGGGTGGCGAGCCGGTCTGCCCAGCATTCGCCCGGGCGACAGCCGGTGCCGGCGGTGAAGCTGTCGCCGAGCGCGGCGTAGGAGCCGATCGCGTCGGCCGCGCGCCAGCGCCGGTTCGCGGGCGGCCCGCCGATCCGGTCCAGTGGCTCGAGCGCGCTCATCGACGTTCCAGGGTCGCCAGCGCCCAGGCGAGGCGGTCGTGGGTCGAGCGCGGATCGATCACCTCGTCGACGAAGCCGCTGGCCGCCGCAGCTTCGGCGGTCAGATGCTCGGCCGCGTAGGCGTCGGCGAGGCGGCCGTGTAGATGCGGATCCTGAGCCTCGGCGAGGCGCCGCCGCTCGACGATCCCGACAGCCTGCGAGGCCGCCATGATCCCGATCTCGGCTCCGGGCCAGGCGAAGACCATGTCCGCCCCGAGCTCCTTCGAGTTCATCGTGATCACCGCGCCGCCGTAGGCCTTGCGCAGCACCACGGTCAGCCTCGGGACGGTTGCGGCGGCGAACGCGCGCAGCAGCGAGGCACCGTAGCGGATCACCCCGGCCTCCTCCTGGCGGCGGCCGGGCATGAAGCCCGGGGTGTCGACCAGGACCACCAGCGGCAGCCGGAAGCGTTCGCAGTCGGCGACGAACAGTGCTCCCTTCTCGGCCGCCACGGCATCGATCACTCCGCCGAGCCGCCAGGGCTGGTTCGCGATCACGCCCACCGCCCGACCATCGATGCGGGCGAAGCCGGTGACCATGTTGCGCGCCCAGCCGGGCGAGAGCTCGAGGAAGTCGCCGCCGTCGACCAGCGAGTCGATCACCTCGCGGACGTCGTAGACGCGCCGGGCCTCGGCCGGGACCGACGCGCTCGGATCCCCCGTCGCGGGCTCCGGAACCGCGCTGCTCGCCGAGGGATTGCCGATCGAGGTCGGCAGGTAGCCGAGCAGCTCCCTGGCAACCCGCGCACCGTCACGCTCGTCGTCGGCGAGCAGCTGGCAGACGCCGTTGGCCCGGTGAACGCGCGGCCCGCCGAGATCCTCCATCGAGACCTGCTCGCCGAGCGCCTCCTCGACCACCTGCGGTCCGGTGAGGAACATCCGCGCACGCTCGGTCATGACGACGAAGTCGGTCAGCGCCGGCGCGTAGGAGCCGCCGCCCGCCGAGACGCCGGTGACGATCGAGATCTGCGGCACAAGCTTCGAGAGCGCGACGCTCTCGCGGAAGATCCGCCCGTAGCCCGCGAGCGCGGCATGGCCCTCCTGCAGGCGGGCGCCGCCGGACTCGACGAACCCGACCACGGGCGCTCCCGCCTGGCCGGCGAGTCGCATCACCCTGACGATCGTCTCCGCGTGTGCCTCGCCCAGCGAGCCGCCCATGAACGTCGGATCCTCGGAGTAGCAGAAGACCGGTCGGCCGCCGGCCATCCCGGCCCCGGCCAGCACCCCGTCGCCGGGCTGGGCGCGCTCGCCGGCGCGGGTCGAGACGACCCCGGTCCGCAGCGGGCGGAAGGTTCCCGGGTCGCAGAGCGCCTCGAGCCGCGCGATCGGCTCGATCCGGGTCTCGCGGGCGGGTCTGGCGGCAACCGCGACAGCCATCCCTACTCGACCGCCTCGATGCAGAGGACGACGTTGTGGCCGCCGAAGCCGAACGAGTTCGAGATCGCGACCGGAGCGCGTCCGTTGCCGACCAGGGGGCGCGACTCGCCGGGTACGTAGTCGAGGTCGAGGCCCTCGTCGGGCTGCTCCAAGTTGATCGTCGGCGGCGTCACCGCGGCCGCCAGCGCCTGCACCGTCGCCACCGCCTCGACCGCGCCGGCGGCGCCAAGCAGGTGGCCGATCGACGACTTCAGCGAGGAGACCGGAATCGAGCCCGCGCGCTCGCCGAAGACGCGCTTGATCGCCTCGGTCTCGGAGCGATCGTTGAGCTGGGTCGAGGTGCCGTGCGCGTTGACGTAGTCGACCTCGCCCGGCTCGACGTCGGCATCGCGAAGCGCGGCCTGCATCGCCCGCGCGGCGCCGTCGCCATCGGGATCGGGTGCGGTCAGGTGGTAGGCGTCGGCCGTTGCCCCGTAGCCGGTCAGGCGGCCGAGGATCGGCGCCTCGCGCTCGGCCGCGCGCTCGGCGTCCTCGAGCACCAGGATCGCTCCGCCCTCGCCGATCACGAAGCCGTCGCGGCGGCGGTCGAACGGCCGCGAGATCCCGATCTCCGAGGTCGCCCCCATGCCCGCGAATGCGGCCACCGAGAGCGGGGTGACGCCGGCCTCGGTACCGCCGACGACGCAGGCGGCGACGTCGCCGCGCTCGACCATCCGCATCCCGGCACCGATCGCCTGGGCGCCGGCGGCGCAGGCGGAGACGGTGCCGTAGCACTCGCCCCTTGAGCCCGTGGCGCATGGCAACCGCGCCGGCGGCGGCGTTGGGCATCATCTGCGGCACGCACAGCGGCGACATCGCCCCCGGTCCGCGCTCGAGCATCACCGAGTGCTGGGTCTCGATCGTCGCGATCCCGCCGATCCCGGTGCCGATCACGCAACCGACCTCGGTCCCGTCGTAGGGAGGCGACTCGCCCCAGCCGGCCTGCGCCAGCGCCTCATCGGAAGCGACCAGCGCGAACTGGGTGAAGCGGTCGGCACGGCGCGCCTCGCGGCGGGTGAGCACGTCGGTGGGCTCGAAGTCGAGGCAGCGGGCGACGCCGTCGGCGATCCCCGACTCGCCGCCGCTCCAGCGCTCGATCAGGCTCGGCGCGCCGACCCCGAGCGGGGTGACGGCTCCGAGGCCCGTGATGACTACGTCCCGGGTCACGTCGATCTTGCCGCCACGAGCTCGACCACGTCGGCGACGGTCTCGATCTTGTCGAGGTCGGCGTCGTTGACCTCGATCCCGTACTCGTCCTCGACGATCTGGGCCAGCTCGACGAGGTCGAGCGAGTCGACGTCGAGATCGGTGAACTTGGCCTCGAGGGTGACGTTCTCGCGCTCCTCGCCGAACTCGACCAGCGCCTCGATCACCCGCTGCTGGATCTGCTCCTTGGTTGCGTTCTCTGTTTCAGGCACGTGTCTGCTCCTTGTTGGTCAGGCGGTCATTCCGCCGTCGACGGTCAGCGTTACTCCGTTTACGTAAGAGGCGGCCGGCGAGGCGAGAAAGCCGACGCAGGCCGCGACCTCCTCGGGGGTGCCGGCGCGGCGGGCCGGAATCGCGTCGGCGAGGCCGCCGGAGAGGCCGGCGGTCAGCTCGGTCTCGATCAGCCCCGGGGCGACCGCGTTCGCGGTCACGCCCCGGCGGGCGACCTCGACCGCGACCGTGCGCGTGAACGCGATCAGCCCGGCCTTCGAGGCGGCGTAGTTGGCCTGGCCCGCGTTGGCCCGCACCCCGACCACCGAGGCGACGTTGACGATCCGCCCGAAGCGCGCCCGCAGCATCGGCCCGATCGCCCGCCGGGTGAGCCGGAAGGCGGCGGTCAGGTTGGTCTCCAGGACCCGGTCCCAATCTTCGTCCGAGAGGCGCATCGAGAGCCCGTCTGCGGTCAGCCCGGCGTTGTTGACCAGGACCAGCACCTTTCCCAGCTCCTCCTCGGTCGCCGCGAGCAGCGCCTCGGCGGAGCTTGGCTCGGCGACATCGGCGCGCACCGTGAACGCGGTCCCGCCCGCTTCCCGGACCCCGGCGGCGACATCCTCGGCGCCATCGCGATCGGCGCGGTAGTTGACCGCCACCGGCCAGCCGGCGCGCGAGAGCTCGGCCGCGATCGAGGCGCCGATCCCGCGCGAAGCGCCGGTGACCAGCGCACAGCCGTCCTGCCGGCGGGGCTCGGAGGAGACCCCGCCGGCTTCTGGGACGGCTTCCCGCACGTCTTCGCCGGTGCTTGCCCGAACGGCCATCAGCTTCTCCCCGCTCCCCGTTGCCCCACTCGACCAGGCCGCCGCCCCAGGTGAGCCCGGCGCCGAAGGCGCCGAGGAAGACAGTCGAGCCGTCGCCGATCCGACCCTCGCGAAGCGCCTCGTCGAGGGCGATCGGGACGCTCGCCGCCGAGGTGTTGCCGTGGGTGGCGATCGAGTCGACGACCTTCTCCGGCGGCAGCTCGAGCCGCTCCCCGACGGCGGAGAGGATGCGGGCGTTGGCCTGGTGGTAGACGAACAGATCGACGTCGTCGAGCGTCGATCTCGGCCTCGTCGATGACCTCGTGGGTGACCTCGGTCAGCCGGCCGACGGCGGCGCGGAAGGTCGCGCGGCCGTCCATGCGGACCTTGTTCTCCGTGTGCGAGGCGGTCACCGCGCGCGAGCCGGCGCCGTCGGCACGCAGCCGGATCGGCCCGATCTGCGCCGCTGCCCCCGGGGACGACCACCGCAGCGCCGGCGCCGTCGCCGAACAAGCCGGCGGTGCGCGGGTCGTCGAGGTCGAGCACCCGGCTCATCAGCTCGGCGCCGATCACCAGCACCGTCTCCGCGCGGCCCGCCTCGGTCGCCGCGGCGGCCAGCTCGAGGGCCGAGAGAAAGCCCGTGCAGGCGGCGCCGACGTCGATCGCCCCGGCATCGGTGGCGCCGATCTGCTCGGCGACCAGCGGCGCCGCATTCGGCACCCGGTCGTCGGCGGTCGAGGTCGCGACCAGGATCAGGTCGACGTCCGCGGCGGCGATCGCGGCGCGCTCCAGCGCCAGCGTCGCGGCCTCGGAGGCGAGCTCGGCGAGCGTCGCGCCCTCGGGTGCGTGGCGGCGCTCGAGGATCCCCGTGCGGGTGGCGATCCACTCGCCGTCGACCCCGATCCGGGCGGCGATCTCGTCGTTGCCGACCACGTTGTCGGGCAGCGCGGTGGCGATCGAAGCGATCCCGGCACGTGAGCCGGACCAGGCCCTCTCGCTCGGGCTGCGCGGCGGGGGTTTCGAGCAAGCTAGGCACGGGCTGCCTCCTGGATCGCGTCGGCGCTCTCGGCCTCGGCATCGTCGAGGATCCGTGGGACGAGCTTTGCCAGCACCCGGCCGGGCCCGACATCGAGGAAGCGCCGAATGCCGTCGGAGTCGAGGCGGCGCATCACCTCGACCCAGCGAACCGGGCTGGTCAGCGAGGCGATCAGCTGCTCGGTGGGATCGGGCTCGAATGGTGACGCGGTCGCGCCGGAGAGTGACGGAGTCGTCGCGGCGTTGAGCTCGATCGCGGCCAGGAATTCGCGGAAGGGTTCGATCGCCGGATTCATGTCCGGGGAGTGAAAGGCGCCGACGACGGCGAGTCGCTTGACCCGCAGGCCGAGCCCGCGCGCCTCGCCGCGGGCCGCCTCGAGCCCCGCTTCCGCGCCGCTGAGCACGAACTGCTCGGGCGAGTTCTCGTTCGCCAGCGAGAGCCCGGTGCGCTGCCCGAGCTCCAGCGCCTGGCCGCGCCGGCCGCCGACCGCGAGCATCCCGCCGGGCTCGGCGGCTTCGGCGGCGAGCTGCATCAGCCGACCCCGCTCGGCCGCGATTCGCAGCCCGTCGAGGTCTCCCACGGCGCCGGCGGCGGCGAGCGCCGCGATCTCACCCAGCGAGTGTCCGGCGTAGGCGGCCGCGGCCGGGCGCCCGAGACGCTCGAAGCTGGCCACCGAGGCGGAGTAGATCGCCGGCTGTGCGAATCGGGTGCCCTCGGCGATGCGCTCGAACGGGTCGTCGCCGACGAGCTCGCAGGCGAGCTCGTGCAGGTCGGGGCGCTCGGCGCGGACGAGATCGGCGACGCCGGGGTCACCGACGCCCTGGCCGGGAAAGAGGATCGCGAGGTCGTGCTCGGAAGTTGTCATCCCACACACCTAGCGCGCTTACGGGCCCGGGTTAAGGGCTGAAGCCCGCCAACCCCCCATTCGGGGGGTGCACCGTCGAAGGAGCGGGGGGTCGCCGCGCGGAGACCGCTCACCGGGCCTCGCGGGTCAGCCCGAGGCGCTCGGCCCGCCGCGCGGCCTCGGCCCGGTTCTTGACGCCGAGCTTGCGATAGAGGGAGCTGGCGTGCTCCTTGACGGTGTGCGGCGAGAGGAACAGGTGCGCGGCGATCTCGCGGTTGGTCTGGCCCGAGGCGATCAGCGCCAGGACCTCGCGCTCGCGCTGGCTCAGCGGCGTCGCCGGCGCCTCCTCCTGGCGGCCGAAGACGGTCATCCCCTTGCCGACCATGCGCACCGCCATCGCCACCTCGTCGGCGCTCCAGTCCTTGGAGACGAAGCCAGAGGCGCCGGCGGCGCGCGCCGCCTGCGGCGAGATCCAGCCGACCCCGGAGATCAGCAGCACGCGGGTCTTCGGGGAGGCGGTTCGAATCGCCTCGCAGAGCTCGGCGCCGGAGCGCTCGCCGAGGAAGAGGTCGACGAGGGCGACGTGGGGCTTGAGCCGAACGGCGGCCGCCAGCCCCTCCTCCGGATCGGAGGCGACGACGCAGCGCTCGACCCAGCGCTGGCGACCGAGCAGCACCTTGAAGCCCCACTGGACGACGGCGTGGTCGTCGACGATCAGCACGCGAAGTGGGCGCTCGCCGGTGTTCGGCTCGCGCTCAGCCACGGGCGCCGACCCCACCGACGAAGCTCTCGACGTCGCTCGCCGGCAGCACCAGGCGCACGCGCCACTCCTTGGCCTCGGGGCCGTACTCGAGCATGCCGCCGCGCTGCATCGACTCGTAGGCGGCGAGGCGCAGGCCGAGGCCGGCGCCGGCTCCGGGACGCGGGCGGATGCCGTCGTTTCGGACCTCGAGCACGAAGGCGCCGTCGGCGCTGGTGATCGCGATCCGGACCTCGGTCGGCTTCGCGTGCTTCTCGGCGTTGCGAAGCGCCTCGCCGAGCACCGAGACGGCCAGTGGCTCGAGCCCCTCCGGCACCTCCGCGGCGGCGTCCCACCAGACGCTGATCGGCACCGCCTTGTACTGGCGCCCGAGCCGGTCGAGCTCGGCGCGCAGGGTCGTGCGCGAAGGTTGCGCGGTCGGTTCGAGCGAGCGGTCGAGCGCGTCTCGAAGCTCGCCCAGGGCGGCCTCGACCTCGGCTGCCGAGCGCTCCGCGTCGTCGGCGCTCAGCTCGCGGCCGGAGCCGAGCACCATCGAGACGCCGAAGAGGCGCTGCATGACGCTCTCGTGAACCTCGCGGGCAAGCTCGATCCGCTCCAGCAGGAGCGCGTCGCGCTCGTGGTGGGCGACCGCCTCGCGCACCGTCGTCGCCAGGGCGGCGGTGCGCCCGAGCGCCCGCATCGTCCGCCGTTCGTCCTCGTCGAGCTCCAGCGGGGCGCCGTCCTTGTCGGCGAAGATCACGCCCAGCCAACGTCCGGCGGCGGCGACCGGCGTGCACGAGACCCCGGTCAGGGTGGGGATGTCGGAGTAGCGGTCGGGGACGTGGCCGGGGAGTGCGTCGACGACGATCACCGCATCCTCGCCCAGCGCGCGCTGGGCGATCGGCGTCTCCTCGAGGCTGCCGTAGACGTGGGCGAGGATCTCGGGCGCGACCCCGTGGCTGCCCGCGGGGACGACGAGCTTGCGGCCGCGGTCATAGAGCAACAGCACGGCTCGCTCGAGCGAGGTCAGGCGGCAGATCGCCTCGCAGATCCGATCGTCGAGCGGGTCCGACTCGGCGGCCTCGTCGCCGAGCTCGAACAACAGCTTGACCACCAGGTCAACGGCGTTGCCCGGAAGGGTCTCCGATTCGGGGGTCATCGCAGAGCCACTATCCCAGTCCCAGCGCCCAGGTTACGGCCGCGCGCAGAGAAACCACCGATCGGTGGACGGTTATCGTCCGGTCGATGATCCACACACCCGATCGGGACCCGTGGGGGCGAGACCTGGCCGGTGAGCTGCACGAGCTCACCTTCGAGAGCGAGGTGCTCGCCGGCAACCCGCTCGGCGACCCGAGCTCGCGACCGCTGTACGTCTACACGCCGCCCGGCTGGCCCGACGACGGCCCCTACCCGGCGGTCTGGTCGATCCAGGGGATGACCGGTCAGATCGACATGTGGCGAAACCGCAACGCCTACACCTCCACCTTCATCGAGGATCTCGATCGGCTGGTCGTCGCCGGCGAGTGCCGTCCCGTGGTCGTGCCGATGCCCGACTGCTGGACCGCCTACGGCGGCTCGCAGTTCATCGACTCGGCCGGGACCGGCGGGTATTTGACGTACCTCTGTGACGAGCTCGTACCCTGGGTCGACGAGCGCTTCAACACGATCGCCGAGCGCGACGGGCGCGCGGTCCAGGGCAAGTCGTCGGGCGGCTACGGTGCTTTGATCCTGCCGATGCTGCGCCCGGACCTCTGGGGCGGCCTCGGCGACGTCTCCGGGGATGCGGCGTTCGAGTACTGCTACCTCGAGGACTTCCCCCGCGCCTGGGCGACGCTGCGCGAGCACGACTCGATCGAGGCCTTCTGGGAGCAGATGCTCGCCGACCCGAAGCCGAGCGAGGCGGTGTTCGCCGCGGTGAACGCGATCGCGATGGCGGCCTGTTACTCGCCCGGGCCGGACGGCGAGCCCGTCCTGCCGTTCGCGCTCGACGACTGCTCGCTGCGCGAGGACGTCTGGGAGCGCTGGCTCGAGTGGGACCCGGTGCGGATGCTGCCCTCACACGTCGACGACCTGCGTTCGATGCGGGCGATCTCGCTCGAGTGCGGGCTCCAGGACGAGTACAACCTCTACGCCGGCACCGCGATCATCCACAAGCAGCTCGAGGATGCCGGGATCGAGCATCGGTTCGAGCTCTTCGAGGGCACGCACGCCGCGCTCACCCCTCGCTACGCGCCGCTGGTCGCCTGGCTTGCCGAGCGGCTCGCCGGAGCCTGAGCCGGTGCCGGCGCTACGCCGAGCGACGGTCGAGGACGCCGGCGAGGTCGCCCGGCTGTTGCACGACTTCAACACCGAGTTCGACGAGTACACGCCCGGGGTCGCGGTGCTCGCCGAGAACGCCGCGAAGCTGATCGGCGCCGACGAAGCCGTCTTCCTGCTCGGCGGCGACGGGCCCGACGGGATCGCCGAGCTGCGCTTTCGCACCTCGGTCTGGACCGACGCCCCCGACGCCTACCTGGAGGAGCTCTACGTCGCTCCGAAGCGCCGCGGCGAGGGCATCGGCCGGGCGCTGCTCGAGGCGGCGATCGAGACCGCAACGGAGGCCGGGGCGAAGCTGATCGACCTCGGTACGAGCGCGGACGACGTCGCCGCGATCGCCCTCTATGAGAGCGCCGGCTTCACCAACCGCGAGGGCCGGCCGGATGGCCCGCGGATGCTCGTCTACGAGCGCGAGCTCTGAGCCCCGGGCCGACTCAGCGGTTCGCGCCCGGTTCCTTGACCCGCCAGCGATACGACGTCTGGGGCCCGACGTTGCCGTTTGTGTCAACCGCGCGAACGGTGAAGTTGTGCAGCCCTGGCTTCAGCTTCTTCAGCTTCGTCGGCGAGCTGCAGGGCGAGAACTTCTTGTTCTCGAGGTGGCACTGGAATGTCCCGGGTTCCTCGGAGGTGAACGAGATCGTAATTTTGCGCTTCCGCGTCTTGGTGCTCATCTGCGGCAAGTCGGGCTTGACGCAATCGTCGTACCGCTGCGTGTTCCCCGGGCAGCCGTCCTCGGTGGAGTCACCGAAGCCGTCCTGATCCTCATCATTTTCGGTGACCATCATCGCGTTGATGCGAACGCCGGGCTGAGGGCTCCCCCAGAGCGTCGAGCCGCTCCCGACCGCCGGTGCCGGTGATTTTTGGATCGCACCGTCGTATGGGAAGCCGCTCGACAGGCACTGCGGGCTCCCGCTGATCGCCTTGATCGCGAGCGCGTACCTGCCCGGCCCGAGCTGGATGTGCGTGGTGTACTCGTTCAACGTCGACGGCGCCGGCGCCTCTGCCGCGGTTTCCGCGACCACCGCAAAGACGTCGCTGCCGATGGTCTGGTCGGAGAGCACCTGCATGGCCACCGTCCCGCCGCCGGTCGCGGCCAGGTACTG
Source organism: uncultured Solirubrobacterales bacterium (assembly GCA_963767475.1). Classification (GTDB taxonomy): domain Bacteria; phylum Actinomycetota; class Thermoleophilia; order Solirubrobacterales; family 70-9; genus WHSW01. The sequence continues at coordinate 120,105 of CAVYEI010000006.1, read as the reverse complement.
CCACCCGGTGATGATGTAGCCGCTGCTTCCAACCTCGAACTGGTAGCCCTGGTTCGAGGAGTAGTAGCCGTCCATCGCATAGCTGGTGTTGTCCGAGCAGGCGATCGGCACGCCGCCATAGGTCGGAAACGCCTCGGGCCTTCCGGCCTGTGCGGAAGCCGGCACAGCGAGCGCCGTGAGAACGAGGACGGTGAGCGAAGCGACGTTCGCCCGGACGCGATGCGGCCCATATGTGCCTTCCGTTCCGGCTACGTTCGTTCGCAGCTCACGACCAACCTACATTGGAGAACATGTAACGTCCATCACAATCGTTAGACGGACGCTGACCGGCCGACTTCGCAAGGCACTCCCTTGTCTCGCCATCTGCTTGGTGCCCGCCTGACCCCACCACCACCCCAGGGGAAGGCAAGAGATGGAAACGGCGAACCGTCGAGCCTCGTTCGGAATCGCACTCGCGGCACACTGCTGTTCGCCGCGCCCCCGGCGGGCGCGAACCAGAGCGGCACCGCGCGCTACAGCTACAACGTCGTGGGATTCGAATACGACGCCGCCGGTGATTTGACCGGCGGGCGCGCGAGCGAGAGCTGCAGGGCAAACTATTCCTCTGGCTGGCTGGCGCACGTTGGCACCGCGGCAACTCCTCCCGACGAGCTCCAGTCGCTGACCTTCGGAGACGCGTCGTTGAGGATCGGTAACCGCGGCACCACCGGCCTCGTCAAGGCCGCCTTGCCCGTCACCTCCAGCCTCACCGATGGCTTCCACGTGATCTCGACCGTTTGCGACAACCTCGGCACGCCCTTCGAAGACGAGCAGAAGGACGTGACCACGCCCTGCAGCGCGCCCGCGACCAACTCGACGCTGAGGGCGTTTGTGCAGATCGCCGGCGGGGTCGGGAATCGAGTCCAGTTGACTTGGAGATTCGAGCACGACAACCCCTCCGGATTCCTGGTGCTGAACTCATTTCGATGCGTGGAGCCGGTCGCGTTCAACGAAGCGCCGGCATGCGTCACCAAAGCGAAGCTGAACACGTTCACGCGCAAGACGGCAACTCTGCCGTTCGAGTGCCTGTATTCGACCTCGACCCCTCCCGCCGGCACCGATTACACGACCTACAGCGCGATCTCGTTTGGATTCGGCGCGATAACGCTGAAACGCACGAAAAAGCGCTGAAAGGAGCTCGGGTCTAGGGACTCTCGTCTACTTGCGCGCCACGTTCCACGCGAACGAGGTCTGACGCGACTTGTTGTTGTTGAGGTCGACCGCGCGGACGGTGAACACGTGCCTTCCCGGCTTCAGGCGCTTCAGCTTCAGCGGCGTGCTGCAGGGCGAGAACTTCTTGTTCTCGAGGTGGCATTCGAACGTCCCGGGCTCGTTCGAGCTGAAGACGAAGGTGGCCTTGCGCTTGCGCGGCTTCCCCTTCTCCATCGTCACCTCGGGCTTGACGCAATCGTCGTGGCGCGGCGTGTTTCCAGGACAGCCGTCCTCGGTCTCGTCGCCGAAGCCGTCCTGATCCTCATCGGCCTCAGCGACGATCTCGGCGTTGATGCGGACCGCGTCTTGGGGATTGCCGTAGAGCGTCAAGCCGCTTCCGACCGCCGGAGACGGCGATTTCTCGACCGTCTCGTCGTAGGGGAACCCGCTGGAGATGCATTGCGGGTTGCCGCTGACGGCCTTGATTGCGAGCGAGTAACTGCCCGGCCCGAGCGGGATGTGCGTGGTGAACTCGTTCAGCGTCGTCGGCGTCGGCGTCTCGACCGCGGTCTCGGCGAGCGGCGCGAAGACTTTGTCGCCGGTCTGCTCGGAGAGCACCTGCATGGCCACCGTCCCGCCACCGGTCGCTGCCAGGTATTTCCACCCGGTGATGATCCCGCCGGTGCTTCCGAACTCGAACTGGTAGCCCTCGTTCGCGGAGTAGAAGTTGCCCATCGCGTAGCTGGTGTTGTCCGAGCAGGCGATCGGCACCCCGCCGTAGGTCGGAAACGCCTCGGGCCTTCCGGCCTGTGCGGACGCCGGCAGCGCAAGCGCCACGAGAAGCAGGACGGTCAAGGACGTGCGCGCGGACGAGATGCGGCCCAAGGTTGCCTTCCGTTTTGGCCGCGTGCGTTCGCAGCTCGTAGCGAGCGTACTCCCCCGCCTAGCGGCGGCGCTTGCGCGGCGGGATGCTCTGCGCGTTGCGAAACACGTTGTCGGGGTCGTACTTGGTCTTCACATTGCGCAGCCGGGGGTAGTTTTCGCCGTAGTACTGGCGCTTCCAGTCCTTGATCTCCCTGTTGGGGAAGTTCTGGTAGCTCTCGTTCGGGGTGTGCGGCTTGATCAGGGCGATCATCTGCCGAGCCCAGGCGTTGAGGCCGTCGCTGACCGACGCCGGGGCGTCCTCGGCCCAGTCCGGGGTCGCGCGAAGCAGCGTGCTCACGTTTCGGTGCACGTAGGCGGTCTCGCGCCGGCCGATCGAGTTGACGACGCTGCCGCCGACCCAGCCCAGCGACCAGAACGAGCCGTTGGAGTCGGCGGTGCGGGTCGGGCAGGCGGCGATCAGCTCGGCGAGCTGACCGTAGACGTGATCCGGCAGCGCGCCCTGGGCGTAGCGCGAGATGTCGCCCCAAGAGTGCCTCGGCTGCTCGGCGCTGGCGAACATCTGCTGCATGTCCCAGTAGTCGAAGGTCTCGAATTGCACCGACGTCGTCGGGGCCGCCAGTTCCAGTGGCCTCACGAGCTCGCGCAGCTCGTCGATGGAGCCCAGGAACTGGCCTCGCGAGAAGACGTCGATCGCCTCGCGCGGCCCACCGGGGCCGACTGGCGTCGCCTGCGCCGCGGCATCGGCGTTGAACTCCGGCGGCGCCGTCTCGCAGAGCTTGTCGAAGGCGGCGAGGACCGCGGCGGCAGCGTCGGCGCCCTGCCAGTGGAAGCTGTAGAAGGCGACCTGCTGCACCGGGATCTTCGCCAGCCGGAACTTCATCGTCGTGTTGATGCCGAAGTTGCCGCCGGCACCGCCGCGACAGGCCCAGAACAGATCGGGATGGGCCTTCTTGCTGATCTCGATCCGCTTGCCCTCCGCGGTTACCAGCCGTGACGAGATCAGGTGGTCGCAGCTGAGCCCCGCCCAGTGGGCGTTGAAGCCGATCCCGCCGCCGAGGGTGAGGCCGCCGTAGGCGACACCGAGGCAGGTCCCGCCCGGCAGCACCCACTCGCCGCCCTTGGTCGCAGCCAGCGCGTTGGCGTTCAGCGCCGCGCCGCCGACCACCGCGGTTCCCTTCTGAGCGTCGATGACGACCCGGTTGAGCGCGCCAAGGTCGATCACCAGGCCTCGATTGGTCGAATACCCGGCATAGCTGTGGCCCCCTCCCCGCGCCACCGGCCTGATCCGGTGCTCCCGGGCCCATTTGATGCACTCGGCGATGTCGCGCTCGTTCGCGACCTGGGCCACCACCTGCGGAACGATGTGGTCGAAGCGGAAGTTGAACGGCTGGCTCGAGGGGCCGAAGGCCGGGTCGGAGGGCAGCAGCACCTGGCCGCGAAGCCGGCGGGTGAGCTCGGCTATCGCCTTCCGGCCGACCCCGCGTCCGGCGGAGCGCTCGTGGGCTCGCGCGGCGATCGCGTTGGGGCTGAACGGAAGCCAGAGCCCGAGCGCTCCGGCGGCGCCCGCCTTGACGAAGTCGCGTCGAGTCGTCGACCCGCGCGGCTGGCCGGGATGCTCCTCAACCTCGCGCACGGCGGCGAACATATACCTTCGCGCGGGCTGCTCGTGCATCCGACGCCGGAATACCCGCACACCCTTGACCGGGCGGGCCGACTCGCGCTCGCTTCCCAGCTCGGCGAACGTCCGGAAACGACGCTGACTCTGCACGCCCTGCGTACCGATGACGCCGTGACGCTGGCGATCGGCTCGGCTCCCCGGTTCGAGGCCGCCTTGGTCGCCTGGACCGAGATCGCCCACTGGCCATACGGCTACGGCGATCCCGAGCTGATCGCGAGGCTCGCTGCGGAGTTCGGCGGTTGGGGAGCGGTCTGTGTCTCGAACGAGGCCGCCGACGCGGTCGCCGCCGCTCTTGAAGAGCACCAAATCACGACCGATCGCCAGACCGAGGTCTTCTACCGCCTCGATCCCAACGCGCTCTCGGACCCTCCTGATAGCGGCCCGGCTCGTGCGCTCGCACCGATCGACGCGGAGCTTCTGGACTCGACGGCTGAGGAGTTGGGGGTTCGAGAACCGGAGAAGCTGCTCGCGCAATCGAGCCCGGCGGGGGTCGTGATTGATGGCAGGGTCGTCGCGCTCGCCTACAACGGCGCATCCTCAGCCAGATACGGCGACGTTGCCGTAGCGACGCTGGAGCAGTATCGACGACGGGGGCTCGCCCATGCGTGTGCCCGCTTGGTCTCCAGGCTCGTGATCGAGGCCGGCCGCACTCCGGTGTGGTGCACGGGAGAGGACAACATCGCCTCGCGACTGACAGCGCGGGCGGTTGGGTTCAGCGAGGTCCAGCGGCGGGTCAACCTCCATGCCGCCAGCGCGCCCACGACAACCGGTGAGCGTTGAGTCGACGGACGCCTGCTGTTTCATATGCCCCCGATGGTCGAAACGCTGCGAGTCGCCGTTGGCCGCGACCTGGAGACGACCGTCCACGTCCTTCGCCGCGCTCGTGCCGACTACACGGTGCGAGTCGTCGCCCTCGACCCGATCCAGCCGCTGGTCGAGTGGTGTGCCGCAAACGGGGTCGGCGAGGCGCTGATCGGCGGCTTCTACGTCCGCGCCGACGGAACTCCGCTGGGAGACCTGCGGGTCGATGGGCGGGCGCTCGTGACGCTGCCCTTCGACTCGCCGTGGGATCGAGCCCGCGCCTGCGTCCACAGCAACGACGGCGACGTCTCGCTTGCGCTCGCGCGCCGACCTGCCGGCTGAGCCCGCCGGCGACCTGCTGCAGGCCGGTCCGTTGCTGGTCCGTGGCGGCGCCAGCCTGATCGAGCCCGGCGTCGACAGCGAGGGCTTCTCGGCCGGCGCGGGTCAGTTCGACTCCGACATCACCGTCGGCCGCTATCCCCGCGCCGCGCTCGGTCTCAATTCGGACGAGTTGATCGCCGTCGTCTGCGACGGGCGAACCGAGGGGGAGGCCGGCCTCGACCTGGCCGAGCTGGCGCAGGCGATGATCGGCCTCGGCGCCGACGATGCGATCAACCTCGACGGCGGCGGGTCGGCGTCGCTGGTCGCCGGCGGCGAGCTGGTCAACGTTCCCCACGAGGAGCACGGGATCGAGATCCCCGGGGGGCGCGACATCTCGACGGCGCTTCGCTTCGCCGCTCACTGAGGGGCCGATCGCGAACGGGCCCTCGGCCGCCCACTACCCTCGGTGCATCCACACCGAGTCGCTCAAGGTCCTGACGGGCTTCTACTTCTACCCTCGGGGCGGCTCCGCACACGCGTGTCGGTCGATCGCCGCCGAACTGCAGCGAAACGGGCTCGAGGTGACGCTGGTCGCCGGCTCGCGCTCCGACATCGGCGAGCACGGCTCGGCGCACGAGTTCTTCTTCACCGGCTGTGATCTGCGCCCGGTCGACTTCACCCCCGCGCTTCGCAGCGCCGACCCGCTCGCCTTCGAGGGTGGCCCGGGAACGGCTCCGATGCACGCCTCCTACGAGGACCGCCCGGGCGCCGAGGACCCGGTGATGGCGGCGCTCGGCGGCAAGGCCTACGAGCGTCAGGTCGAGGCCTGGGCCGGCGAGCTCGAGCGGGCGGCCGGTGGCGACACCGACGTGCTCTACCTGCATCACCTGACGCCGCTCAACGAGGCGGCGGCGCGGGCGCTCCCGGGCACCCCGGTGATCGGCCACGTTCACGGCTCCGAGCTGTTGATGCTCGAACGGATCGCCAGCGGGACGCCGGCGGGCTGGACCGCCGCCTCGAGCTGGGCCGGGCGAATGTCCGACTGGGCGGCGAGCTGCGAGCGCATCGTCGTCAACAGCCCCAGGGGGTTGACGCCGCGCCAGCAACCTGCTCGACATCGACCCCGAACGCTTCGTCCTCGTGCCCAACGGCTTCGCCGAGAATTTTGCCCCCCGGCCGATCGACCGGGCCGAGCACTGGCGGCGCCACCTCGTCGAGCGCCCGCACGGCTGGGCTCCCGGCGAGCGGCCCGGGAGCGTCACCTACGACGACGCCGATCTCCCCGCGCCCGACTCGACGATTCTGCTCAGCGTCAGCCGCTTCACCGAGGTCAAGCGCCTGCCGCTGCTGATCGAGGCGTTCGCCGCCGCTCGCCCCCGCTTCGATCGCCCGACGACACTCGTGCTGCTGGGCGGCTTTCCCGGCGAATGGGAAGGCGAGCACCCGCTCGACGCGATCGCCCGAACGGGCGCCGACGACGTTTTCCTCGCCGGCTGGCACGCGCACGCGACGCTTCCCGACTTCCTCAACGCCAGCGACGTGCTCGTCCATCCATCGGTCAACGAGCAGTTCGGCCAGGTGCTGGTCGAGGCGATGGCCTGCGAGCTACCGGCGATCGCCGTCGATCGGGGTGGCCCGGCCGACATCCTCGACCACCGCGAGACCGGCTGGCTGATCGCGCCCGACGACAAGGCTGCCCTGATCGAGGCGATGGTCGGTTCGGTCAACGATGCCGGCGAGCGCCGGCGAATCGCCAAGGCCGCGCGCGCCGAGGCAATTCGCTCCTATGCGTGGGGGCCGATCGGCGCCGAGCTCGCCGAGGTCGTTCGCGAGACCGCACGCCGGCACACCCGCTTCCGTGGCCGTTCCAGGGCCTCGCTTCCGGCGAGTCCCAGCGCCCCTTCGGTCTGACGCTCCGCTCCCGACGCGAGATACTGAGCGGGCGATGTCGCAGGAGAACGTCGAGAGCGTTCGCCGGAGCGATGCTGGACGAACTCCACCCCGGGGTCGAGTAGTACCCCTGGCTGCAGGTTCAGGTCGGCGGGGAAGCCACCTTGTACCGCGGGCACGACGGCATCCGCGACGGAATCCGAGACGGGGATGAAGCGTTCTCTGAAATCAAGGCAGAGCCGGCAGAGGTCCGCGACCTTGGCGAGCGAGTCGTCGCCATCGGTCACCTCCGGCACGCGGCAAGGGGCGATAGGCTCGAACCGATCGGGGAATGCCGAAAGGAGGAGTCGTGAGCCGGTTGCTTATTCGGGGAATCGCGATCGCGGCAATTGCCGCGTTGAGTGTTGCCTCCCCAGTCGCCGTCGCGTCGCCGGAGTCGAGCGACGCGGGGAAGCGCAGTTGCAACACGATCAACCTGGGCGGGCCGCGCGTGTTCACCAAGCACAACATGCGCTGCGAGAAGGCGAAGCAGAAAGCCACGCGCGTCTACAAGACAAACGGGGCGCACGAGCCGCGCAACTTCTCCTGTACCTCCGGCAGCAACTTCGAGGAGGGCGGGTTCTGCGAGCACGTCTCCGAGGACAAGTACTTCGGCTGGCATCCGGGCGACTAGAAGTGGGCCGGGGAGGGATCGAACCTCCGCCCTACGGATTATGAGTCCGCTGCTCTACCAACTGAGCTACCGGCCCGGGCGGCCCCACGTATACATCACGCGGCAGACCGCCCGGGACTCGTGCGCGGCTACTTCTTGATCTTGACCTTCGTCTTCGCTGCGCTGTAGCCGCTCTTGGTCGCCGTCGCCTTCTTCTTGCCGGGCTTCGCCCCGGCGGGGACCTTGAACTTGGCCTTTCCGTTCGCCTTCGTGGTCTTGCTCGCGCCGCGGAACTCCACCGTTGCGCCGGCAATCGGCGCCCCGGCGTCGGCGACCTTGAACTTGACCTTGGCGCCGGTGTCGGCGTTGACCTTTTTTGGCTTCGCCTTGATGCTCAGCCCGGGCAGGATCCGCTGGTGCCAGTAGCCAAGCTCGCCGCCGCGGTCGACATTGACGAGTACGTCCAGCGGCCCACCTGAGCCGTCGCCGGTGACGTCGTACAACGTCGTGGTTCCGCTCGGCGGCTTCAGCTTCACCGGCTCGCCCCAGGCGGTGAGCTCGGGGTTCGACCGACTTGCGTACGCGAAGCCGTCGCGCATCCACATCATCCAGAAGGCGCCGTCGAGGGCCGGCGAGAGCTTCGTCGACTCGCCGCCGCGCTTGTTCGAAACCCGGGTCGCCGTTGCGTCGCCGACCTTCCAGATCGTCGGGAAGCCGTCGAACGGGTTCTCGCCGGAGGTGTAGCCGAGGTAGATGCCGGGCTGGCCGCCCGATCGTGCGCTGATCGAGACACGGTCGTTGAACTGAATGGCCTCCGAGTCGGGTGCGACGAGCTCCTGTCCCGAGGGCAGCAGCGTCGCCACCAGCCGGGAGGGTTCGGAGGCGATGTCGTTGCGGGCGAGGACGAGCTGGCCGTCGGTGCCGGTCGCGGCGTCCGGGCCGAGGTCGCCGGCGGCTTCCGGGAACTCGAAGTCGGGGGTCGCGCTGCTGAGCCCGACGTGGTAGCCGCCGCCGGCGGGAGCGGAGTCGCCCCAGGCCCCGATCGGCGTTCCGTCGGCGAACAGGCCGCCGCCGATCCCGCTTGCCGCGTACACGGGATGCTTTCCCAGGTCCGTGGGGTCCGACACCGGTGTCGGCTGTATCGCCCAGGTCTTGCCGTCCGCCGCGGCCGTCGCCGTCGCCAACAACCCGCTCAGCGGGTTGGACGGGGGGTCCATGAGCCCGGCGAAGAACACACGCAGTCCGCCCCCGGGGCCCGGCAGCAGGTCGACCGAGTTGTTGAGGTCGACGCCCGGCAGAATGGTGTCGGGAGCGCTGACCGTGGTCCCGTCGGCGCCGATCGCGCTGTGCAGCAGGTCGCCGTTGTCGACGCCGTTCGGGTCCCGCGTCCAGGCCACATGCAGCACGCCGTCAGCGGTGCGCGCGAGCCCGATCTCATCGGTGTTGGCGCCGTTGACGCCAATCCCGGTGACCTGCGTCCACGTGCCCGGTCCGCCGGCGTCGGCGATCCCGGGCATCCCGAGCAGTCCGATCGTGGCGATCGCCCCGATCAGCCGTCCCGCCCAACCCCTTCTCAACATCTGTAACTCCTTCATCGTTGGTTCCGGCCCGCCGTCTCACCGGCAGGCGACGTTTCATCCCCGCGCGATCCGGAGGCCGCATCGCAGACGGCCTCGACCGCTGAAGTCAGCTCGAGCCAGCCCTCGAACCGATGCGGGGCCCCGAAGTCCCCGCGGACGACGCCCCTGATCGGCTGTTCGAGCTCGATCTCGAGCTGGAGGTGCACTCGCCTGGCCATGGGGTGATCGTGGCCGGGGCACGGCCGGCTCGCATCGGGTGCCCCACCTGATCTTTTTCAGTCGTCGCGAGCCAGCAGCCCGGCCAGCGACTCACGCGAGGAGACGTCGAGCTTGCGATAGACGCTGCCGAGGTGCGTCTCGACCGTCTTCTTCGATACGAACAGCTCCTGGGCGATCTCACGGTTGGTGAGCCCCTGTGAGGCAAGCCTGGCGACCTGCCGCTCTCGGGCCGTCAGCGACTCGACCCCGCTGAGCACGAGGCGCCGCGGCCGCGCCCCCGTGGCGCGCAGCTCCTCCTGCGCGGCCTCGGCCGTCGGGATCGCGCCGCAGCGAAGCGCCAGGTCGATCGCCTGGCGCAGCGGCTCGCGCGAGTCGACACGGTGCTTGGCGCGCCGCAGCGCGGAGCCGAGATCGGCGAGCGCGCGAGCGTGATCGAGGCGCGCCTCCGAGCCCTCCAGCGCGGCGACCGATTCGCGGAGCAGTTCGATGCCCTCCTCCCCGCCGCGCACGACGCCGGCGACGCGCAGCGCCCTGCCCAGAGCCACCGGCGAGCCGAAATCCCGCACCAGGTCAACCTGCTCGGCGGCCAGGCGTCGCGCCGTCGCCGGATCGCCCTCGAGATTGGCGGCCAGGGCGGCCAGCGGCCGCCACTCGCACCAGACCGGATGGCGTACCCCCCAGGCCCGCTCCCAGCGACGACAGTGCTCGAGCTCGGCGGCGACGCCGCCGGATTCGCGGCTCGCCAGCATCAGCCGCGCCCGGCTCAGCCGCACGGACATCACCAGCACGTGGTCGACGTCTCGCCCGAGATCGGCGATCGCCTCACGCGCGCCGGGCAGGTCGCCGGTGTCGAGCAGGGTGTTGGCGAGAGCGCTGGCGGCGGCGAGCCGAAAGACGCTCCAATCGGTATCGGCCTCGAGCTCGAAGAACGTGCGGGCGTCCTCCTCGGCCGCGCGCAGCTCGCCAAGCTGGTGGCGAACGATCGCCCGCATCGCCGAGGCGAACGCGATCCCCCGCACCGACCCCCGGGAGCGACTCTGCGCGATCGCATCGCCGAGGTAGCGCTCGGCGTCGCCCATCCGACCCGCCATCGCCAGCGCGGCCGTGGCGTAATAGGCGCCAGCCGCATCGACGGGCTGCTCGATGAACAGCGTCCCGTCGGCGAGCGCGAGCTCGGCCGTTGCCGCGGCGCTCGCCGCGGTCCCGCTGACGACCGCGCGCTCGAACGCGACCGCCGCGAGCACCCCTCGCGGGGCCTCCGCTCCCCGCCGGGTGACGACGTCGTCGGCGCGAGCGACCAGGTCGGAGCCGACACGCCGGGCGAAGACCGAGCATTCGGCCATCAGCAGCGACATCATCTCCAGCGCGCGTACGAGCTCCCTTCGCTGCGGATCGATCTCGGCGAGCGTGCGCCGGACGACGGTCGCGGACTCCTCGAGATGGCCCGCGTTGGCCAGGTCCATGCCCAGCTCGACCACCGCTCGCACGCGAACCTCGTCGTTGTCGGCTTCGTCGAGCGCACGGCGCTGCAGATCCCGGGCTTCGGGCTCGCCCGCGCGACCGGCCGCTCCACCGAGCTCGACCAGGATCGCCGCCGGCTCCCGCGGCCCTTCCGAGAGTGCTCGGCGCAGGTATGTGACCGCGACCTCCGGACTGCCACGGGCAAGCGCCGATCGACCCGCATCGCGAAGCACGTCCACCACCCACTCATCGCCCGACGGTTCCGAGTGCAGGAGGTGGCCCGCGACGGCCTCGGGGGACTGATCCGCATCGGCGAGCACCCTCGCGGCGCGCTCGTGCAGGGCGGCTCGCCGACCCGCGGTGAGGTCGTCATAGACCGCGTTGCGCAGTAGCGCATGACCGAATCGCAGCGGTCGTTGCGGCGCCAGTACGCGCGCCGCGTCCAGCGCGTCGACCGCCTCGAGCGCCGCCTCCTCGGAGATCCCGGCGACAGCCGCCGCCCGATGGGTCTCGGCCGTGGGGCCGATCACCGCGATCGCGCGCGCCAGTGCCTGCGCCTCGTCGCCGAGCCGCGAAAGGCGCACCAGCACGTGTCGCGAGATCGTCCCCGAGCGCACGTCGAGAACGTCGGCGGCGGCCGGAGCCCCCGGCGCCACGCCATCGGCGGCCAGCGAGCGGGCGAGCTCCGTGAGCAGGAACGGATTGCCGCCACTGACGTCGTGACAGGCGCGCACGAAGACGCGATCGGGGGCTTGATCGAAGCTCTCCTCGACCAGCCGGTGGGTCGCGGGCTGGCTCAGCGCCCGCAGCTCGAGCGCCGCCACCGGAGACTCGGCTCGCACCGCTTCGACCAGCGGCACGGGCGCCTCCGGGTGCGTGGACCGGAGCGCGAGGACGACGAGGATCGGCAGCCCCTCGAGCCGGCGAGCGAGGTAGTGAACGAACTTGAGCGAAGCCGTATCGGCCCAATGGGCGTCGTCGATCGCGATCAGCAGTGGGCGCGAGGCGCTGAGGTTGGCGCACAGCCAGTAGAGCCCGTGGAGAAGCGAGAACAGATCCGAAGGAGCGCCCGTACGGGCCGGCAAGCCGGAGTGGGCGCCGACCAGGTGGGCCGAGAGCGCCGCCGCCCCGTCGAGCACCTGCTCACGCGTCTTCGCATCCAGCTCCTGGATCGGCTGCTCGAACAGCTGGCGCGCGATCCCGAAGGCGAAGTCCTGTTCGAGCTCGCTGCCGCTCGCCTGCAGTACCTCAAGCCCGGCGTTTGATCCGAGCTCGACCGCGCGAGCAAGGAGCTCGGTCTTGCCGATCCCGGGAGGCCCTTCCAGCAGCAGGATGCTTCCGGCGCCCCCCTTGGCGCCGGCGATCAGGCGCTCGAGCTCGCCGAGCTCCGCCTCGCGTTCGAGCAGATCGAACGCACCCGGCGTACTCGAAGCCGGTTCCCCGCCCGCTGACGGGGAGATCAACCGTCCCCCCGGTGAGCCAGTCCCCACTGAACCTCCCGGCGGCTGTCACTTCCGCGGGCGATCGTACTCCCGAAACGGCGGAAAGACAAAAGATCAGGTGGGGCACCCGATGCGAGCCGGCGGACCGATGGCCAAAGTCCCCGTGGGGACGCCTGGGGGACGGGAGATGGGTACGCATGGGTTACGGGAGAGGGTGCACGTTCAGGGCAATCACGGGGCGCGCCGGTCGCTGCCTCGGCGCGGCTCTCGCCGCGGGCGCGATGATCTCGATCCTCGCGCCGAGCGCGGGCGCGGCGCCCTGGACCCAGGTCACAACCGACACCCGGAGCAGCCTCGACCAGGTGGGGGTCGCGCGCACGCCGGACGGGATCGTCCACGTCCTCTGGGTCGACCAGCCAACCGTGGACAGCCCGAACACGCTGATGCACTCGGCGTTCGACCAGGCCGGGAACCCGATCCCGGGCGCGACCGCTCCCGTGGCGACGAACTGGAGCGGGGTCAACGAGAGCGTCGATCTCGTTCGCACGAGTGACGGCACCCTGATCGCCGTCTGGGGCGGTCTGCTGACGCTGCAGGGCAGCGAGCTCAACGGCAAGCTGATCGCGAGCACCGGCGGCGCCGACGGCTCGAGCTGGGCCGCCCCGGTCGCCGTCTCGGAGGCCTCAAACGCGTACCTCGCATCCGGGGTCGGCGCCGGCGCCGACCCGCGCCCCGCACAATCGACACTGGTCGGTATTTGGGGGGGCGGCAACGGCACCCGGGGCTACAGCTTCGGAGCCACGTTGCCCAGCCCGTCATTCCATCCCGAGGCCGGCGGGGGGGCGATCGCCTACGCCCCCGAGATCGCAATCGAGTCCCAAACCGGGGCGGTGGTTGGCGGCTGGCAGTCGCTCGAGGGCGCCAGCGGAGGCATCTTCGCCTCGCTCCTGGGCCCGACCGCGCCGCTCGGGCCGGCGCTGCTCGCGCCCGGCTCACAGAAGGGCGTCAGCCCCGGCGGCCGCACCCCGATCACCGCGCGCCCGGGTGCCGACGGTGTCTATCTCGCCTACGGCTTCGGCTACCCGAGCACGGTCCAGATCCGGCTCTGGCGCTTCGGCCAGGCGCAGGCGACCGTGCTCCTGAACGGGAAGAAGAAGCGCAAGGGCGGCGCCGCCAAGAGGAAGAAGAAGCCGAACCTGGGCAAGTTCGCCCGCGGCGCGGAGTCGATCAGCATCGCGGCGGGCGACGGCGGGCGGCTGTGGATCTTCTGGGAGCGCGAGGACGTCGTCTTCGTCACGCGCACGAACCCGACGGCGACGAAGGTGAAGAAGATCGCGAGGATCAAGCCGCCGAAGGGAACCGTTGCGATCTGGCGGGTCACCGGCGAGGGGTCGGCGGGCCCGCTCGATCTGTTCGCGCATCTCGAGCGCAACGGTGAGCACGCGACCTGGCAAACCCACGTGCTGCCCAGCCAGCTGAAGAAGCGCCCGAAATGAGCGGGCGGGCGGCGGCGCTGACGAAGCTCGAACCACAAAGAAGGGATAGAGAGATGAAACGAACCACAACGCCGACAGGCTGGGCGCGCAAGCTGGCGTCGCTCGCGTTCCTGTCGATTGCCACCCTCCTCGCCTGTGTCGCCTTCGACGCGGCACCTGCTCGGGCGGCCACGACCACCTTCAATTACACCGGAGGGGAACAGGCGTTCACCGTTCCTGCCGGCGTGACGAGCCTGGAGGTGATCGCGGTGGGCGGCCGGGGCGGCGACGGCGCAGGTGACGGTGCGGACGCCGTAGGCGCGGGAGCGGCCGGGGTGCGTGCCAGCGCGACGATTCCGGTGACGCCCGGCCAGATCCTCTACGTCGAGGTCGGGGGCAACGGGGCGAGCGCGTCGGGCAACGCCGGTGGCGCCGGAGGATTCAACGGTGGCGGCAACGGTGGCAGCAGCGGGGGCGAACCGTGCAACGGCGGCGGCGGTGGTGGCGGCGCGACCGATGTCCGCACCGTCTCGAGGGTCGATGTGAACTCACTGCAGTCCCGGCTCGTGATCGCCGGGGCCGGCGGGGGCGGCGGCGGCAACACGCTCGGGCCCGGCGGCACCGCCGGCGGCGGTGGCGGTGCGGCCGACAGTACGGGGTCGGACGGTACATCGGGCTCCGGAGTCGGCGGCGGCGTCGGCGGAGCGGCTGCGGAGCCGACCGCCGCGGGCGGCAACGGTGCCCTCGGCCAGGGCGGCGGCGGTGGATCCTCGGCGACGGGTGTCTGCGGCGGCGGCGGTGGTGGCGGCGGCGGCGGCGTCTACGGCGCCGGCGGCGGGGCCAACGGCAGCGGCGGCGGCGCTTCGGGCGGCGGTGGCGGCGGCGCTTCGAGCGCCTTCGCGGCGAGCGCTACCGCTACGTCGATCGACGGCGATGCCACCGCGATCCCGGCCGTCCGCCTGACGTACGCGATCCCGCCCGGATCGATCGACAACAAGTTCAGCTTCGGCAAGCTGGCCCGGAACAAGAAAAAGGGGACCGCGAAGCAGGCGATCGAGGTCCCGGGACCGGGAGTGATCGAGGTTCGCGGTAACGGCGTCAAGACGAAATCGGTCAACGCAAGCGCGCAGGGAAACGTCAGTGTGACGATCAAGGCCATCCGCAACAAGAAGAAGAAGCTGGCCGCCAAGGGCAAGGTCAAGGTGCGCCCCAGCTTCACCTTCACGCCGACCGGCGGACTCGCGCATGCTGAATCAAAGGCGGTGAAGCTGAAGCTGAAGCCCCCGAAATGAGCGGGCGGGCGGCGTCGACCAGAGCCATCTGGTTCCTGCTCGCCGCGGGGGCGGCGGCGCTGACCGCCGCGCCTGCGAGCGCCCGGACCGCCATTGGGACCCTCGGGGCGATCGCGCTCGGAACTGGGACCGCGACCGGGGCAGCGCTGACGACAACGTCGGGTACGTCCACGGCCCGCGGCGGGTGCCATATACATCACGCTCCAAGCCACTACGACGAAAGGAGCGACCGATGGCGACGCTGATCGCGTTCTCGGGCAATGCCGGGGACTGCATCTACGTTGAGGAGGACCTCGACACGGTCAAGAACGGGCTCGCCCGCGGCGCGTCCGGGTTCTCGGAGCTGACTCAGATCCCGACTCAGTCCGACGCCTTCGACAAGGGAGTCGCCCTGATCAACGCCGAGCGGATCGCCTTTATTCGCGCTTCGTGAGCGGCTGACGGCCGCGGATCAGGTCGGCGGCGCGCTCGGCCACCATGATCGCCGGCGCGTTGGTGTTGCCGCCCGGGATCGTCGGGAAGATCGAGGCGTCGACCACCCGCAGGCCGTCGATCCCGTGGACGCGAAGCTGCGAGTCGACCACCGCGT
This sequence comes from uncultured Solirubrobacterales bacterium, assembly GCA_963767475.1. Taxonomy (GTDB): domain Bacteria; phylum Actinomycetota; class Thermoleophilia; order Solirubrobacterales; family 70-9; genus WHSW01. The sequence continues at coordinate 104,629 of CAVYEI010000006.1, read as the reverse complement.
CATCACCGTCGTCGCTCATCCGGCAGGTGCCGACCGGGTGATAGATGAGCTCGAGGCGCTCGCGCAGCGCCGCCTCGATCTGCTCCGGGCTCTGGGCGTCGGCGCCGGGCTTGAGCTCGCGGACGACGACCTCGGCGAGCGGTGACTCGGCGGCGATCTCGCGCGCCATCTGCATCCCGGCGACCATCGAGGCGACGTCGTCGGGATCTGAGAGCGAGTTGGTGACCATCCGCGGCTTCGCCAGCGGGTCGGCCGAGCGCAGCCAGACCTGGCCGCGCGCCTTCGGGCTCACGAGCACCGGGGCGATCGTCATCGCGTCGCCGTCGAACTCCTCCTCGCCGTGCTTTTCGAAGTACAGGGCGCCCATGTGGAACTGGATGTCGGCCGCCGGCAGGCCGGCCCGGGTGCGGACGAAGGCGACCACCTCGGCCGCGGTCGAGGTCAACGGTCCCGTCTTGCGAAGCAGCCACTCGGCGAGGAACTTGGGCTTGTCGGCGCCGTACAGCGTCTTTCCCTCCGAGACCTCCCAGAGCATGGTCAGATACGGATGGTCCTGGAGGTTTCGGCCGACGCCGGGAAGCTCGTGGCGCGGTTCGACGCCGGCCGCGCGCAGCTCGTCGGCGGCGCCGACGCCGGAGAGCATCAGGATCTGCGGTGAGCCGATCGCCCCGGCGGAGAGGATCACCTCGCCGTCGGCGCGCGCGGTCGTCTCGGCCGCCGCGCTTGGGCTTGTAGCGGACGCCGAGGGCGCGGTCGCCATCGAGCTCGAGCCCGAGCACGGTGGCGCCGGTCACCAGCTCCAGGTTCGGGCGCTTGATCGCCGGGCGCAGGAAGGCGTCGGCGGCGCTCCAGCGGCGGCCGTCCTTCTGGAACGTCTGGAACATCGAGACGCCGTCCTGCTCGGGCCCGTTGTAGTCGTCGATCCGCGGTATCCCGTGCGCGGCGCTCGCATCGAGCAGCCGGCGGTTGAGCTGGCCGCGGCGAGCGCTGATCGGAGATCCGCATCTCGCCGCCGGAGCCGTGGAACTCCGAGGCGCCGCGGACGTTGTCCTCCGAGCACAGGAAGTAGGGCAGCACGTCGTCCCAGCCCCAGCCGGGCGCCCCCTGCTCGCGCCAGAGGTCGTAGTCGAGCGGCCGACCGCGCACGTAGAGCATCGCGTTCATCGAGCTCGAGCCGCCGAGCGACTTGCCGCGCGGGATGAACAGCGAGCGGCCGTCGACCCCGGGCTCGGGCTCGGTCCAGTAGTCCCAATCGAGCTTGGTGTGGAACTGGTTCGGAAACGCGGCCGGGATCTTGATGTTGAGGCTGCGGTCCTTGCCCCCGGCCTCGATCAGCAGCACCCGCGTCGAGGGATCCTCGCTCAGCCGGTTGGCGAGCACGCAGCCCGCCGAACCGGCGCCGACGATCACGTAGTCATGGGCCACGCGGGGATCCTATGGGTGGCCACGCTGGACTACGTGGACATAGCGTCGGGTAGGAATGAGTGAGATCCTGGCCCAGATGTCCGACGAAGCTCAACTGCGCGCTGCGGCTCGACTCGTCGGCGAGTCGAGCAGCTACGAGCCGATCGCCGGCTTCGTCGACGAGCTGTTCGCGGCACCGGGGACACCGCGCGCCCACGCCGCCGAGCTGATCTCCGCCCTCGACGCGATCGGGCGGCTGACGATGGTCGATCTCGGCCGCCGCCGCGACGAGATCTTTCGCCAGCAGGGGATCACCTTCGCGATCACCGGCTCCGACGGTAGCCGGGGTCCAGGACCGGCCGTTTCCGCTCGACCTCGTGCCACGGATCATCCCGGCGGCCGAGTGGGAGGCGATCGAGCGGGGGCTGGCGCAGCGGCTGCGGGCGCTGAACTCGTTCATCGACGACGTCTACCACGGGCGCGAGATCGTCCGCGAGCGGATCGTGCCCTGGGAGCTGGTCCTGGGCTCGCCGCAGTTTCGGCGTGCCGTGCACGGCGTGCGCCCGCCGGGCGGCATCTACTGCCACGTCTCGGGCTGTGACCTGGTTCGCGACGCCGACGGCCGCTGGCGGGTGCTCGAGGACAACTGCCGCACGCCGTCGGGGATCTCCTACGTGCTCGAGAACCGGCTGGCGATGACCCGGCTGGCGCCGGAGATGTTCGCCGGCTATCGCGTGCGCCCGGTCGATCACTACCCGCAGCTGCTGCTCAGCGCCCTGCGCGAGATCGCCCCGGCGCCCGACCGCGACCCGACCGTGGTCGTGTGGACGCCGGGGCCGGCGAACTCCGCCTACTTCGAGCACTCGTTCATCGCCCGCCAGATGGGGGTCGAGCTGGTCGAGGCCGGCGACCTCGTGGTTCGCGACGACATCGTCTACATGCGCACGACGGAAGGGCTCGCCCGCGTCGACGCGATCTACCGTCGCCTCGACGACGACTTCATCGACCCGCTCGAGTTCCGGCCCGACTCACTGCTCGGCGTCCCCGGGCTGATCCGCGCCTATCGGGCGGGGACCGTGGCGCTGGCGAACGCGGTCGGCACCGGGGTCGCCGACGACAAGGCGGTCTACAGCTTCGTCCCCGAGATGATCCGCTACTACCTCGGCGAGGAGCCGTTGCTCGACAACGTGCCCACCTACCTGCTGCGCTACCCCGACCAGCTCGAGTATGTGCTCGACCACCTCGACGAGCTGGTCGTCAAACCGACCGGTGAGTCGGGCGGCAAGGGCGTGTTCATCGGCCCGCAGGCATCGGACGAGGAGGTCGCCCGCCAGCGCGAGCTGGTGCTCGCCGCGCCCGACCTCTGGATCGGCCAGGAGCTGGTCAGCCTCTCCACCACCCCGACCGTCGACGGCGACGGCTCGATCGTCCCCCGCCACGTCGACCTGCGCCCGTTCGCGGTCTACGGCTCGGAGCTCCGGATCATCCCCGGCGGGCTGACACGGGTGGCGCTGACGAAGGGGTCGATGATCGTCAACTCATCGCGGGGCGGCGGCTCCAAGGACACCTGGGTGCTGAGCGAGGGCGGTCCCGAGGCCATACCGGGCTCGGCCGACCGGACGCCGGAGCTGCCGGCGATGCCGGCGATCCCGCACTCGACCTGGACCGGCCAGGAACAGCAACAGCAACAGCAGCGCGCCCAGCCGGACCGAGGCGATCGTTGATGCTGGCGCGGATCGCGCACGAGCTCTACTGGATCGGCCGCTACGTCGCCCGCGCCGACGACACCGCCCGGATGCTGGACGGGCTCTTTCGCGCCAGCCTCCAGTCGCCCGGCGGGCCCGACAGCTCCAGCCTTCCCTGGGAGGCGGTGATGGCGGCGCTCGGCGCCGGCGTCCCCGAGCCCGGAAGCGGGCCGGTCGGCGCCGACGCCGCCGTCCGCGCGCTCACCCTGGACGCCGACAGCCCGGCCTCGGTGACCGCCTGCGTCGAGCGCGCCCGCGAGGGCACGAAGCGGGTCCGCGACGTGGTCTCGCAGGGAGATGTGGCAGTCGCTGAACACGCTCTATTTGGAGCTCGACTCGTCGGACCTGGGTTCGGCGCTGCGCACCGGCCCGTACTCGGTCTATGCCTACGTGCGCGAGCGCTGCGCGCTCTGGTGGGGGCTCGCCGACGAGACGATGCTGCGCGACCAGGCCTACGCGTACCTGTACGCCGGGCGCCACGCGGAGGGCGCCAGCATGATGCTGCGCATGCTGCGGGTCTCGATCGTGCCGCAGCTCGCCGAGCGTCCGGCCGACGGCGGCCCGGCGGCGGCTCTGCTGCAGGCGATCGGCGGCCTGGAGGCGTTTCGGCGCTCGGTCCCGGGCCCCGCCGACGCCTATCCCGTGGCCCGCTTCCTGCTCTTCGAGCGCACCTATCCGCACTCGGTCGCCGCGGCGCTCGAGCTCCTGCACGCAAAGCTTCGCGACGCCGACCCCAGCTACCGCACCGCGCCGCCGCTGCTGCGCCTGGCGCGGCTGCGCGCCGAGCTCGAGTTCCACGATGGCGCCGCCGTCGGGGTCGAACCGGCCGAGCGGCTCGCCGAGCTCGCCGAGCATGTCAGCCTCGAGCTCGCCCAGGGCGACATCGAGATCGAGAAGCGCTACTTCGGCGGCGCCGCGGCGCAGCCGCACGTGGTCACGGCATGAACTTCCAGATCACCTACGAGACCGCGTACGACTACTCGGAACCGGTGCGCGACAACCTCAACGTGCTGCGGGTGAAGCCGGCGACGACGCCGCACCAGACCGTCGAGGACTTCAACTTCCGCGTCGAGCCGCAGTCGCGCCTGCATCAGTACCGCGACTACTTCGGCTCCGAGGTGATCGAGTTCGGGGTCACCGAGCCGCACGAGCGGCTGACGATGGAGGCGCGGATGCGGGTGACGACGACCGAGCAGGAGGTCGAGCCCGACGGCTCATGGGAGCTGGTCGCAGGCGAGGACTACCGCGCCGCGGCGGGCGAGTACCTGTTCGCCACCGAGCCGACGCCGCCCGGCGAGGCGATCGCCGAGATCGTCGCCGCGGTCCGCGGGCAGACGCCGCTGGAGACGGTGCTCGCCGTGGCCGAGGAGATCCCGGGACGGTTCGAGTACCGCTCCGGGGCGACCTTCGTCGGCTCCACGGTCAGCGACCTGCTCGAGGGCGGAGCCGGCGTCTGCCAGGACTTCGTCCACCTCGGCGCCATGGTTCTACGCAGCCTCGGCATGGGGGCGCGCTACGTCTCCGGCTACCTCTACGCGGCCCCGGCCGACGGCGGGCAGGACTCGGTCGAGGTGCAGACGCACGCCTGGATCGAGGCGCTGATCCCGGAAGCGGACGGCAAGCGGCGCTGGATCGGCGTCGACCCGACCAACCGCGGCCGCGCCGGCGCCACGCACGTGAAGATCGGCCACGGCCGCGACTATCAGGACGTGCCGCCGATCCGCGGCGTCTACCGAGGCCCGGCGACGGCCGGGCTCAGCGCCGGCGTCGAGATGCGGTTGCTCGACAACGGCGCTTAGTGGACCTGGTCCAGCGCCTGGTTGAGCTCGTTGACGCTGAACGCGCCCTCGATCCGGCTCGAGACGGTGCCGTCTGAGTTGATCACGAACAGCCAGGGCTCCGTTTGCAGGTGGTAGTCGAGGACCTGCTCGCGCGCACCCTTGTTCGGATCGTTGTCGTTCCAGATCTCCATGTGGATGTAGGCGGCGTCGTCGGGGCGGTCGCGCTTGACCTGCTCGGCGACGTCGACGACGGGACCGCAGACGCGGCTCGTGCAAAGGGCGGGCGTGGCGAACAGGAGCACGATCGGCTTCTTGCCGGCGGCGTCGGCGAAGTCGACGTCGTGCATCGAGGAGGGCGGGATCCGGGTGTCGATCTGGGTCACGTCGCCGACCTCGTCGACCGTCGGCGTGTGGATCACCGGAGCCTTTTCGCCGACCTCGGCGATCTTGTCCTGTTCCGGGGTCTTGACCTTGATGCTCGGGATCCGGACCGCCGACGTCGTGCCGCCGCGCTGGACCAAGGCCACCAGTCGCCACTCGCCGGGCTGGTCGAGATCGAGTTCGGTGACGTAGACGGCCTTCGCCGCGTCGGGATCGCCGGAGGTGGTCTGCGCGGTGAACGCGGGCTCCGTCTCGAGCGTCTCGAGCTTGGCCGGGAACGGGCCCTCGGCCTTGCCGGTGGGGCCCTGGGCCGCGTAGATGGCGACCTCGCCGTCGGTGGTCTGCTCGCCGTCGACGGTGAACACCGCGAAACCGAGGCGGTTGCGACCGACCGTGAATGTGCTGCCGGCCGGAGAGACGACGAGATCGTCGCTCGCGTCGGAGTCGGCGATCAGGTCCTCGAGCGTGCCGCCGTCGGTGGCCGGGAAGGCGGAGGCGTCGGGCGCCGCCGCGGTCGAGTCGCTGACCGCGGGCTCGTCCTTTTCGCCGCAGCCGACGGCGACCAGGGAGCCGAGCGCAAGCGTGGCGACGACGGTTGTGGTGCGGAGTCGGGGTGAACGCACCGGCGGCATAGTAGGGAGACCGGCTAATCGTCGTCTAAGCGGTGTCGTCGGCCGCGGCCACGGTAGGGTGGCGCGCCGAGCCCGGCGACGGGGAACGAGACGAGGAGGACCAGGTGGCGGAACGTGCGGCGCTGATCACGGGGGGTTCGAGTGGGATCGGTCTGGCGATCGCGCGCGCGCTCGGTGAGGACGGCTACGGGGTGACGATTTCCGCCCGGCGGCCCGACAAGCTCGAGGCCGCCGCCGAAGGACTGCGCGCCGACGGGATCGACGTGCTCTCGGTACCAGCGATGATGACCGAGGAGGAGCAGATCGTCGCCCTGTTCGGCGCCCATCGCGAGCGCTTCGGCCGCCTCGACGTGCTCGTCAACAACGCCGGTGTCGGGATCGGCGAGGCGATGCACGAGATCACGGCGAAGAAGCTCGACATCCAGATCGGGGCCAACCTGCGCGGGCTGATCCTCGCCACACGCGAGGGGCTGCCGATGCTGAAGGAGGCGGGCGCCGAGCACGGCAAGGCGCTGATCGTCAACACGGCGTCGATCGCGGGCAAGCGAGGCACCGGCTGGCTCTCGGTCTACTCGGCGACCAAGGCGGGAGTGGTCGGCTTCAGCCAGGCGACCCAGCAGGAGCATGAGAAGGACGGGATCCAGGTGACGGCGTTCTGCCCGGCGTTCGTCGACACGCCGATGACCGAGTTCGTCAAGGGGCAGGTGCCGGCCGAGGAGATGATTCGCCCGGTGGACCTGGCCGAGGCGGTGCGCTTCCTTCTGCGCACATCGCCGGCCTGCCTGGTGCCGGAGATCATGTTCGTCCGGCCGGGCGACGCGATCTAGGCGCGAGCGGTCAGCTGCGGGAGAGCTCGCGCTCGGTCGCCGTGAGCAGGTCGCTCTTCGGCGCCCGGCGGCGAACGCGAATCGGCGCGTCGGCCGGCTCCGGCGGAGCGACGACCGGAGCGGGCTCGACGTGGCCGGCGCGCTGGCGGCGCTCGGCGCGGATCTGGGCGGCGAGCTCGGCGATCGAGACGTGGTCGTAGGAGGTGTCGAGGTCGAGGCTGCGCTCGAGCAGGCCGCGCAGGCGGGCGACCTCGCGCCGGGTCGCGCGCCGCGGCCGGCGGGGGTGCGTGTACTCGTCCCAGGCGCGGGCGAAGGCGGCGACGTCGGTGCGGCCACCGTTGCGGTGGGCGGCGAGCATCGGGCAGATGCCGCCCGATTCGCTGTCGACGTAGGCGCCGACGATGATCCGGTTGGACTCGATGCCGCGCAGCATCGCCGCCTTGGTGTGGCGGGGCAGGCGCTCGACTGCGATGCGCAGACGGCGCGCTGGATCGCGGTGGCGGTGGCGCATCCCCAACAATGGTGCGCGAGATGGAGCCGGTGGTCAAATCGCCTTGCGGCGGGAAACGGATCTTGCAGGCGCGCGCGAGCGGCGGTGCGTAGGTGAGCGGCGGGCGGTTCCTGGTCGCGGCGTTCGGCGACCCCGGGCACGCGTTCCCGGCGATCGCGCTCGCGCGGGCGCTGGCGGCGCGCGGCAACGAGGTCGTGGTCGAGACCTGGGAGCACTGGCGCGAGGCGGTCGAGGGGGTGGGCTTGGCGTTCACCGCCGCGGAGGAGTACAAGACGTTTCCGCCTCCCCCGCCCGGCTCGGAGAACGGGGCGTCGGCCGCCGACGCGGCGCTGGCGCTGCTGCCGATGCTCGAGCAGGAGCGCTTCGACGTTGTGGTCAGCGACATCCTCACGCTGGCGCCGGCTCTGGCGGCGGAGCGGGCGGGCCTGCGGCGGGCGACGCTGATCCCGCATGTGTATCCGGTGCACGAGGAGGGCCTGCCGTTCTTCGCCTTCGGCGCGCTGCCGGCGCGGACCGCGTGTCGGGCGGGCGCTGTGGCGCGGCGCGCTGCCGGTGCTGGTCAGGGGGCTGGAGCGTGGGCGCGACGAGTACAACGAGTCGCGGGCGGCGATCGGGCTGGCGCCGACCGAGCGGCTGCACGGCGGGATCTCGGAGAAGCTGGCGCTGGTGGCGACGTTTCCGCAGCTCGAGTACCCGCGCCGCTGGCCCGGCTACGTGCACGTGACCGGGCCGATGGGGTTCGAGCTGCCGTACCCGGACGTCGAGCTGCCGCCCGGCGACGAGCCGCTGGTGCTGGTGGCGCCGTCGACGGCGCAGGACCCGGAGTGCCGGCTGGTGCGCGCCGCGCTCGAGGCGCTCGCCGACGAGCCGGTGCGGGTGCTGGCGACGACCAACCGCCATTTGCCCGCCGAGCCGCTGCCGGCGGCGCCCGCGAACGCGGTGGTCGTGGATTGGCTCAGCTACACCCAGGCGATGGCGGCGGCCGACCTGGTGATCACCCACGGCGGCCATGGGACGATCGCCCGGGCGCTCGCCGCCGGCGTACCGGCGATCTGCTGCCCCGCGGTGGGCGACATGGCCGAGAACGGCGCGCGGGTGGCGTGGTCGGGCACGGGACTGATGCTGCCTTGGCGCCTGGTGGGCCCCGGGTCGTTGGGGATCGTGGTGCGCAAGGCGCTGGGTGACCCGGCGCTGGGCGGACGGGCGCGTGAGATCGCGGCCTGGGCGGCGGCGAACGACGGCGCCGATCGGGGTGCTCAGCTGGTCGAGGAACTGGCCCGGAGCTGAGCACGACAAAGGCCCGCTGTGCGGGCCTTTCGAAGCTCCGGGGGTGGGACTCGAACCCACACGTCCTTTCGGACACTTGATTAACAGTCAAGCGCGGCTGCCAATTTCGCCACCCCGGATCGCGTTATGCCACTCGCACTAGGCGGTGGAGCGCTTGTCGGATCAGTCTAGGCCAAGGGTCACCGCCCCGGCCTCGACCATCGCGTGGCAACTCGCGCACAGAAGGACGCATTTTTCGGCCTCCGCTCAGGCCTCGGCGAGCGACCGCGTTGCGCCCTTGCGGCTGACCGGGAACGATTTCGTACCCGGATCCAAGTGGTGGAATTGGAGGGCCGCAGGATGCTCGTCGAAGCCGCAGCGGGCGCATTTGCCGCCGGCTTCCTCGACCAAGGCCTGCTTGACGCGACGGCGCCGGCGGGTCACGGACTCGGTGTTGCACCGAGCGCACCGATGCCGTCCGCTGCGAAAGACCAGGAATTCGGTCTTGCCGTGGTGGCGACAGGTGCTGGTGAAGCGCGTTCGCCCGGCCTCCAACGCAGCCAGAGCCCGGTCGCGATTGCGATGGTGGCGCGTGAGCTCGAGTCCATGCTTGCAAGCCAATGGCGGATGGTCGATGGACTGCGGTCGAGCGCCTCGGCTATTTCGCGCACAGTCGCGAAGCCCACCGTGGAGGGATCGCGGTCGGTCAGGGCTGAGATCTCGATCAACGACAGCCCCTGCCCCAGCCAACCCGCCAACAAATCTCGATCCATGCCCACACTTTCCCGCCCCCTCCGGACGGAACGCGAACGTGTGTTCGTCCCCCAAACGCGCCGTCCGGCGGCTAACGCAGCCTCAGGACTGTGTGCGGGCAATCCGTTCGGTGAGCTCGGCGCGGCGGCGCTGGAGGTCGACGGGGGGCGGGGCGCCGTTGGCGCCGGCGGCCGCGATCTCGTCATCGACCTTCGCCCGCTCGAGCTCGAGGAAGCTGAGCTCCATCGCCTCGGCGCTCGCCGGCTCGCGCTCGGAGCGCATCACCACCTGGGTCACATACGCGACCAGGTCCTCGTCCTCGCGCGGCAGCCCCGTCATCGGATCCTCGAGGTGGTCGCGAAGCCAGGCCCGCGCCCGGGCCGCCGTCGGCGAGGCGAAGTGCTCGTCCGTGAGCCGCTCCAGCACCCCGCTGCCCTCCGCCGGCAACCGCACGCACATCCCCAGCAACCCGAGCTCGCGCCCCTCGCGCGCGCTCAGCGGGCGCGCCGCAGGCGCCGGCTCCTCCGACCCCGGGTCCTCGGCCTCCGACTCGGCCGGCGCCCTCGTCGGCGCCCGGGCGGCTCCCCCACCCCGCCCCGTCGCGGCCGCCGCGCGCCGCGCCACCAATCCCGGGTCGGCGTCCAACCGGTCCGCAACCTCGCGCATCAGCTCCTCGCGGGTGATCGAGTCGCCCATCGCCGCGACCACCGCCACCACCTCATCCAGCGCCCGGTCGCGCCCCGAGGGCGAGTCCAGATCGGCGTCGTCGAGCAGCGTGTGGACGTGGAAGACCGGCAGATCCTCCGCCTTCTCGATCGCCTCGCGAAACGCCGTCGCGCTGGCCCCGTCCCCGCCCGCGAGCAGATCAGCGGGGTCCTTGCCCTCCGGCATCCGCGCCACCCGCAACCGCAGCCGCTTGCCACCCACCGCCTGCGCGCGCAGCATCGCCTCGCGTCCCGCCCGGTCTGCGTCCAGCGCCAGCACCGCCTCCTCCGCATAGGCCGACAGCAGCTTCACCTGCTCGGGCGTGATCGCCGTCCCCATGATCGCGACCGCGTCCCTGATCCCCGCCTGGTGACACGCGATCACGTCCGTATACCCCTCGACCACCATCGCCCGGCCGCTCTTGACGATCTGCGGGCGCGCCCGCTCGATCCCGTACAGCGTGCGCCGCTTCGAATACAGCTCCCCCTCCGGCGAGTTGACGTACTTCGGCTTCTGATCCGGCAACAACGCCCGGGCCCCGAACCCCTGCACCCGCCCGCGCGCGTCGCGGATCGGGAACACGATCCGGGAGCGAAAGCGGTCGTAGTGCCCTCTTCCCTTCTGGCTCTTCAACACCAGCCCGGCCGCCTCGATCTCCTCCACCGAGTAACCGGCCTGCTGGCCGCGCACCAGCACCGAGTCCCAGGTCCCGGGCGCGCACCCAACCCCGAACTCCTCCAGCGCCTCGGCGGACATCCCCCTCTCGACGAGGTACCCGCGTGCCCTCGTCGCCTGCGGCGAGTCGCGCAGGAAGCTCGCGTAGAAGCCGGCGGTCCGCTCCAGCAGCTCGGTCAGCCGCGCCCGCTTTCGCCGCAGCTCCTCCGCCCGCGGATCCTCCGCCTCGCGCTCCAGCTCGACCCCGTACCGATCGGCGAGAGCTTCCACCGCGTCGGGAAACGCCAGCCCCTCCTTCTCCTCGACGAACTTGATCACGTCGCCGCCCACCCCGCAGCCGAAGCAGTGGTAGAGCTTCTCCGTCGGGTCGACCGAGAATGACGGCGAGCGCTCGTCGTGAAACGGGCAGAGGCCCGTGTACCTGACCCCGGAACGCCGCAGGTCGGTGTGCGCCGAGATCACCTCGACGATGTCCGAGGCCTCCTTCACCCGCTCCACGCTGCCCGCCGTGAACAGACTCACAGCTTCGACTCCTCCGGCAATGCCACGTGCCTGAAGGTCGCAATCGCGAAGCGGTCGGTCATCCCTGCGATGTAGTCGGTGACCCGCTGCAACTCTTCCCCCTCGGGCGGCGCCCCGTCGAGGAAATGGTCGAACAGCCCAGCCAGCGTGCGGTGCACCCGGTCGTGCTCGCCGCGCGCCTCCGGCCCCAGATACACGCTGTCGAACATGAACTTGCGCAACCTCAGCATCGCCCCGCCGACCTCCTCCGACTGCGCGATCTCACCCTGGTCGCGCGACGTCTCGACGATGTCGCGCACCAGCGTGTCGATCCGCTCCGCGCCGGTCGGCCCCAGCATCTCGATCTGCGCCGCCGGCAGGTCGGCCTCGTCGAGGATCCCCGCCCGCACGGCATCGTCGATGTCGTGGTTGATGTAGGCCACCCGGTCGACCAGCCGCACGATCCGCCCCTCCATCGTCGCCGGCTTGCGCGGCCCGGTGTGGTTGAGGATCCCGTCGCGGACCGCCTCGGTCAAATTCAGCCCCTGGCCATCGCGCTCGAGCACGTCGACGACCCGCAGCGAATGCTCGTTGTGCTTGAAGCCCTCGGCGCCGCGCTCGCGCAGCGTCTGGTCGAGCGCCTCCTCGCCGATGTGGCCGAAGGGCGGATGGCCGAGGTCGTGACCGAGCCCGATGGCCTCGGTCAGATCCTCGTTCAAGCCCAGCGCCCGCGCCACCGTGCGGGCGATGAAGCAGGTCTCGAGCGTATGCGTGAGCCGGGTCCGGTAGTGATCGCCCTCCGGCGCGATGAACACCTGCGTCTTGTGCTTCAGCCGACGAAACGCCTTCGAGTGCGCGACTCGGTCGCGGTCGCGCTGAAACGGCGTCCGCACCGGGCTGTCCTCCTCCGGCTCGCGACGGACCGCCGGATACGACGGCGTCGCCAGCTCCCACAGGTACTCCCGCTCCCAGGCGCGCACGCGCTGCTCGAGCGGTACGGCGGCTGGGGGCTGAGAACCGGGATCGGACACGCTCGATCAAGAATAGGCTGACGACCGTGACTGGAACGGCCCTCGTTACCGGAGCTTCCTCGGGAATCGGCGAGCAGTTCGCCCGCCAACTCGCCGCGCGCGGCCACGACCTCGTCCTCGTCGCCCGCCGCACCGATCGCCTCGAGGCGCTCGCCGCCGAGCTGCCCACCGAGGCCCGCGTGCTCGGCTGCGACCTCGGCGCCGACGCCGCCTCGCTGCCCGCCCGTGTCGCCGAGCTCGGTGTCGAGGTCGAGCTGCTGGTCAACAACGCCGGCTTCGGCACCCACGGAGGCTTCGCCGAGATCCCCGAAGGTCGCGACGCGGAGATGATCCGGGTCAACTGCGAGGCCGTCGTCGTCCTCAGCCGCGCCTTCCTGCCGGCGATGATCGAGCGCGGCAGCGGCGGCGTGATCATCGTCGCCTCGACCGCCGGCATGCAGCCGCTCCCCTACGAGGCCACCTACGCCGCCAGCAAGGCCTTCGCCCTCAACCTCACCGACGCCCTGCACATCGAGCTCAAGGGCACCGGAGTGCGCTGCATGTCGGTCAACCCAGGGCCCGTGCCGACCGAGTGGCAGGACGTCGCCGGCTTTGAGGAGTCGCAGATGCCGCCCGGCAAGATCGGCCCTGACCGCGTGGTACGCGAATCGCTCGCCGCCTACGACCGCGGCGCCCGCTCGTTCGTCCCCGGCAGGCTGATGCGGTGGATGATGCGCGCTGCGGTCGGCCCGCGCGCCGTCAAGCTTCGGGTGATGGAGCGCGCGTATCGCCCGCGTGCGGGGGGTTGAGGATCAGATAGGTGAGCCAGCCGGCGACGAGGAAGATCGGCAACCCCATCGCCGTCTTCGCGATCCCCAGGGCGAGCACCGCGTCCGCCAGGTACAGCGGCAGCTGAACGGCGAGCCGCAGCGCGAACACGCCGACCCAGATCCAACTGGCGCGGGTGTAGAGGCGCAGGCGTTCCGGGTCCTGGCGCCAGGTCTTGCCCTCACCGAGGATCGGCGCCAACAGCACGCCGAGCAGCGGTCGCCGAATCATGATCGAGATCAGGTAGGCGCCGGCATAGGCGGCGTTGAGCAGCAGCCCAGGGAGGAAGAAATCCTCGGCGCGTCCGGTGCGGTCGGCGATGAACGCCGAGAGCGCAACTCCGGCAAAGCCCGCGAATGCGTACAGCAGGGTCTCGCGGCGCACCAGCCGCACCGCCGCCATCAGCGCCCCGACGCCTACGGCGACCCAGGCCGCCAGCGACAGGTTGCTGCCGCTTGCCGTGTAGGTGACGACGAAGGCGAGCGCCGGCAGGCTCGAGTCGGCGATCCCCTGCGGGCCGCCGAGCGCCTCGAGCAGGTCGGTGCGGTCGTGGTGCTGTCTGGACTCGTCCTCGATCAGACGATCCTCGCGGATCGCGCCCGCCGGGCTCGGGCAGGGTCCTCCAGTTGCACTGTTTTTGCGTCGCCCGATCGGGGTGTTAACCTGATGAACAAGCGATTAATCGGACTGCGTTCGCGGCCCTGTTTCTTGCGAATCGTGGGGGTTCAGGGCGTACGGAGGTCCAACGCCCGGGCCGATGTTCTGACCTGGAGATGGCTTCGAATTGCCGCGGAAAGGCAGAACATGGTCCCTCCAGGACTCCCCCCAGAGGACACGCGAGCGAGTACGCAGACGGGGGCGCGGGGCCGTTCGTATGCGGTTCTGTTGCAGTGCTTCGCGGGCTCCGTCGGAGCATCCGCCGCGACCCTCTTTGTTCGCGAGGCGCGGGGGAACACCCACGTCGCCGCAAGCTGGACGAGGGATCGCCAAACGAACCCTGACTCCAGGGCTCGCGCCGAGCTGATCGACCGTGCCTTCGAAGGCGAGGGTCCGTTGGTCCAGTCGGTTTCCGAGCGAGGCGGCGAGCGCCACAGCGGCGTGGCCGCGGCGTTCAGCTCGGACGAACGGATGCTGGGCGCGCTCTACGCCGCCTTCGAGCCACCCTCCGCGCTGGGCGAGACCGCCCTGATCCGGGCCGCGGACTCCTACGCCCGCATCGCGGCTCTTTGCATGACCACGGAGCCCAACCTCGCGACAGCACTCGGCTCGGTGCCGATCGACGCGCTCACCGGCTGCCTCAGTCACGAGGCGGCAGTTGAGTTTCTGGAAGGCGAGGTCGAGCGTTCGCGGCGACGGGCTCACCGGCTCTCCTGCTGCAGGCTCGGGATCGAGGGCCTGGACGAGGTCACTGCCGGCGGTCGCGAGGCCGACCGCGTGCGGGCCGTCGCCGGCCAGGCGCTGCAGCGGGCCTCGCGGCGCTACGACGCTGTCGGTCGCTTCAGCGAAGACGCGTTCGTCGTTGTGATGCCGGAGGCGGGCGGTGGCGGGCCCAGGAGTGCCGCGGAGCGGTTGCGCAGGTTGATGCGTTCGGCGGTCGCCGATGCGACCTCGATCCAGATCGAGGTCTCGCTCGGGGTCGCCGAGTGGGACGGCGAGAGCTCGGCGACCGACCTCTTCAAAGCCGCCGGGCTGGCAACGCCCCGGGTCGAGGTCGCACCCGCGGGGGACGAGGAGGCTACGGGCCTCGCGATGCTGACCACGCTCCTCGCCCGCCCATTGGGCGGTGACGCCGGGCGCTTCAGCCCCCGCTTCGGCCTCGGGCGCCGCCGCCGTTAGGCGGCCGCGCGCAGCTGGATGTGCGCGTGATGCTCAAGCGTCTCGGTGATCGCGCGCTCGGCCTGGCGCAGCGCCCGGTCGCTCGCATCGGGGGTCTGGGCGAGCGGACGCCCGAGCGCCTCGACCATGAATTCGTGCGCCTCGGCCGAGAGCGGGAACCCGTCGCGCTCGCAGGCTCCGCAGACGACCCCGCCGGCCGCGCCCGAGAAGCCGGCCAGCTCACCGGCCTCCCCACAGCGCGCGCATGAGGCGAGCTCGGGAGAAAAGCCGGCGGCGAGCGCCAGCTTGAGCCGGAAGGCGAGCGCGGTCGAGAGCCCGGCGGCGCCGTCGGCGCTTCCGGTGCCATCGATCGATTCCGAGCCGTCGAGGATCGAGAGGTAGCGGCTGAGCAGGTTGTACGCGGGCGGGTTGGGATCCTCGGAATCGCACAGCCGCAACACGGCGTCGCAGGCGCGGGCCGCGGCGCCGAGCGCGGGCCCGTCGGCGCGCAGGTTGGGATGCGCGGAGAGCGTGTGGGCCGCGGTCACCGTGGACAGGTCGCCCCTGCCCTGGTGCAGAACCAGGTCGAGGCGAAAGAACGGCTCCAGGCGCCCACCGAAGCGCGAGCGTGGCTTGCGCACCCCCTTGGCGATCGCCCCGATCCGCCCGCGCGAGGCGCTGTACAGATGCAGGATCCGATCGGCCTCGCCATAGCGGATGCTGCGCAGGACGATCGCCTCCGTCTTGAACTTCCCCGGCATTGCCGGAAAGCCTGCCCGACAAGGCGGACGTCAAGCGGCCGCTCGGACTAGGAGGCGTAGGTGCCGGCGCCGAGGAAATGCAGCGAGACGTAAGGCTCGTCGCCGACCACCCAGCTGTCGTGGTCCGGCGGCACCGCGAACACGTCACCGGGGCCCATCACCTCCTCGTAGTCGGGCCCCGAGACGGCGGCGCGCCCCGAGATCACGATCCCCAGGTGCTCGACCATGCAGCGCTCCTCGGGCGAGCTGCCGACGTGCTCGCTCCATTTCCACCCGGGCGCATAGGTCGCCCGGCCGAGCGTCATCCCGCCGACCTCGATCAGCTCGAAGCGCCCGAGCGGGAACTCCCGCACCTCGTCCGGCTGCTCGAAGCGCCGCAGCAGGAACTCGTCGATCGCCATCGCCCGCAGCCTACGCCGCGGCGGAGTCGCGAATCGCCGCCGCGGTCACGGTCGCGGCCACCGTGCCCACCGAAAGGGCGACGAAGCGGCTGACGTCCGGGTCGGTGGCCACCGGCTGGCCGGAGGCGAGACAGAAGGCGACGTCGCCGTCGACGTCGGAGAACACCGGGTCGACCGCGCGGGCAACGCCGGCGCTCGCCATCCGTGCAACCCGGGTGCACGTGGGCTTGTCGAGCGGCGCGTCCGTGATCACGCAGACGAGGGTCGTGTTGCGCTCCTCCAGGCCGCGCCAGTCCGGCAGCTCGGTCATCGCCGCGATCGTGCGCGCCGTCGAGGCCGAGGCGTCGCCCTCGACCCGCAGCCCGGCGAGTACCGCGCCGTCGGCGCCGATCACGTCGCCGAAGGCATTGACGACCGCGAGCGCCGCGACCCGGTGGCCGAGCCCGGTGCGCGCCGACGCGTAGCCGATCCCCGTGCGGGTGCCGCGCTCGCGCCCGGCGATCTTGCCGACGGCGGCGCCCGTGCCCGCGCCCACGCTTCCCCGCTCCGGGATCTCCGCCGTCGCCGCCTCGCAGGCGGCATAGCCGCCCGCGGCGTCGGGTCGAGCCTTCGGATCGCCGGTGGCGAGGTCGTAGATCACCGCGGCCGGGACGATCGGCACCAGCCCGGCGGGAGTCTCGTGACCGCGCCCCGCCTGCTCACACCAGCGCACGACACCGTCCGCGGCCCCGAGCCCGAAGGCGCTGCCTCCGCTGAGGCAGACGGCGGTGACGTCGGTCGTCCCGGCGAGCGGCGCGATCACGTCGGTCTCGCGCGTGCCCGGCCCGCCACCGCGCACGTCCACTCCGCCGCGTGTCCCCGGCGGCGCGATCACCGCCGTGCACCCGGTCTCGCCCACCTCGTCGGTCCAGTGGCCGATCAGAAAGCCGTCGGGCGGCGGTTCCGGGGCGCTCATTTGCGGACCGCGCGGCGTCGGCGCCGCGCCCGCAGCCGCGTCTGGCAGCCGGGGCAGAAGTAGGTCGAGCGACCGGAGACGACCACCCGGCGGATCGTCTCCCCGCAGCGCAGGCACGGCTCGCCCTCACGTGTGTGGACGAGGAACTCATCCTGCATCGAGCCGCGCTCGCCGCGGGCGTCGCGGTAGTCGTCGATCGAGGAGCCGCCGTTGGCGAGCCCGGCCTCGAGCGCGTCCACGATCCCGTCGCGAAGCTCCTCCGCGTGCTCGAGTCGCATCGAGCCGGCCGGCGAGAGCGGATGAAGATGGGCCCGGAAGAGCGCCTCGTCGGCGTAGATGTTGCCGATCCCGGCGACCCCCGACTGGTTGAGCAAAAACGACTTCAGCGGCGCCCGGCGCCCGGCGGCTAGCTCGAGCAAGACCTCGGGGGTGAGATCGCCGCCGAGCGGCTCGACCCCGAGCCGCGAGGCGAAGTAGGCGTCGAGCTCCTTCGGCGCCAACACCTCTCCGTGACCGAAGCGCCGCGCGTCGGTGAACCAGAGCTCGGAGCCGTCGTCGAGCGAGATCCGCACCCGCAGATGGCGGGCCTCGGGATGGGACTCGTACAGCCGCGGCCCGCCGAGCCGCGGCGTCTCCATCAGGTCGGCGAGCGCCTCTCCCCCGGCCTCGCGCAGGAGCAGGTTGCCGGTCATCCGCAGGTGCATGACCAGGGAGGCGCCGTCGTCGAGGCGCACGATCAGGTACTTGCCGCGCCGGTCGACGCCGGTGATCGAGCGCCCGGTGAGCGCCTCCTCCACCCGCGCCGGCCGGTGGGGTCGCGTCCAGCGCTCGTCGAGCACCTCGACCGCTTCGATCGTCCGCCCGAGCACCCCGGGCTCGAGCTGACGACGCACCGTTTCGACCTCGGGTAGCTCAGGCATGCACCTATTCTGGCCATTGCGGACATGGAGATCCGCCCGCGGCCTTGCTATCCAGGGCCGATGAACGCCGAACCCGCCGCCGCGACCCGAACCCGCGTGATCGCGGCCGCGCCGCGCCACCTCGAGCAGATCGCGCGCATCTACGCCGAGATAGTGCGGACGTCGCCGGCGACGTTCGACCTCGAACCGCCGCCGGCCGACCACTGGCAGCGCATGCTCGCCGATGTCGACCCGCGGGCCGGCCATTTCCTGCTCGTCGCCGTCGACGGCGAAGGCGCGGTCCTCGGCCACGCCAAGAGCGGGCGCTTTCGCGATCGCGCCGCCTACGACACCACCTCCGAGACCTCGATCTACGTCGACGGCCCGGCGCGAGGCAGAGGCGTCGGCCGCGCCCTCTACGCGCACCTGATCGAGCTGCTCGAGGCGAGCCCGGCGCGGCTCGCCGTCGGCGGGATGACCGAGCCCAACCCGGCGAGCGCCGCCCTGCACGAGTCGCTCGGGTTCACCCGCGTCGGCACCTTCGAGGGCGTCGGCTTCAAGTTCGGGCAGCCCCAGAGCGTGACCTGGTATCAGCGCTCGCTGATCTGAGCGCCGCTCACACCGCGAGCGGCGAAGCCGAGCGAGCAAGCAAGCCGGAGCGGCCTCGACGTGGCAGAACGGCCACGCCTCAGTCGCGCGGGACGACCCAGCCGTAATAGTTCGGGCCGCCGAAGGAGGTCGAATCGGCCAGGCTCCTTCGAGCAATCCACATCCCATCGCCGTTCCAGCCCTGGGTTGTGGCGACATTGGGGCCACCGACCGCCACGGCGATGTGGCCGGGGTCCGATTGCCAGCCGACGAGCGCGCCGTAGGGCGGCAGCTCGTTACGGCCGCGCTCGCTGTAACCGGCCGAGTAGTAGTTCGAGAACATCGGCCAGGCATCGTCCAAGGTCAGATGATTACCGGCACGCTCGTAGGCGAGCCACGCGAACTTTCCGCAGTCTCCCGACCACTCACCGTAAGGGCCGGAGGCCCAGTCCGACGCCGTGAAATATCCGTCGTCGCCGGTCTGCTGCGCGTTGGTCTTGCCCAAGCGACTCAGCGCCAGGAGACCGGCCTTGACGCGGCTCAGGTCCCCGCACCAGCCGACGCCCGTGCGAGCGTCCACGCGAGAGGAGTGGACGAACGCCTCGTAGCCGTCACTGCGTCGCACGAGGAACCAGCGATTCGAGCCGCGGATCTTCGCGGCGGCCGAGCGCCCCTCGTACCAGCACTGCATCGACACCGAGGTGCCGGAGTCCATCGTGCCGAGGTTCCTCGCGCAATAGGACGCGGTGGAAACGCAGGAGTAGGTGCGAGCGTCGCTGTTGAGCGTGGAGGCTGATGCAGCCTGCGCACTCCCGAATGTCGTGGAGACCGCGATCAGAACGGCGGCAACGCGCAGGGCAGCGCGGCGGGTACGCGAGGCGGCGATAGGCAATGGTCCCCCTGTTAGATCTGCGCGGCGTCGTCCCTGACGCGGCGTCGTCAACGACCGTAGGAGAAATCTTTAGCCCGAAAACCGTATTTGGCCAGAAATACCAGGGATCATGCTATGCATTACCTCAAATTGGGTAGTGAACGACCAGCTGCTCACGAAGAACCGCTTATCTCTGCGGTTCAGTCGCCCGCGGGTGGGCCTTGAAGTAGACCTCTTTGATCTTCTCCCGCGAGAGGTGCGTGTAGAGCTGGGTCGTCGCCACGTCGGCGTGGCCGAGCATCTCCTGGACCGAGCGCAGGTCGCAGCCGCCGGAGAGCAGATGGGTGGCGAAGGTGTGGCGAAGCGTGTGCGGGCTCATCTTGCCGTCGAGCCCAACCTCCTTCGCGTGGCGCTGGATGATCTTGTAGAGGCCCTGGCGGGTGAGCCCGCCGCCGCGGAAGTTGACGAAAAGCTTGCGCTCGATCCCGCCGCGGACCAGCTCCGCCCGGCCGGAGCGCAGATAGCGCTCGATCGCGCGGGCTGCCTCGCGGCCGAGCGGCACGATCCGCTCCTTGGATCCCTTGCCGTGCGGGCGCACGAAGCCGCGCCGAAGGTCGATGTCGCCGAGCTCGAGCCCGGTCGCCTCCGAGGCGCGCAGCCCGCACCCGTACATGAGCTCGAGCAGGGCGCGGTCGCGGAGACTGATCGGATCGGCGCCACGGGCGCTGTCGAGCAGCTTCGTCACCTCCGCCTGGCTGAGCACGTGCGGAAGCTTGCGGCTCTTGGCCGGCGGGGTCAGCGTCGCGGTCGGGTCCTCGACGATCAGTTCCTCGCGGCGAAGGTGGCGATAGAAGGAGCGCAGGCAGGCGGTCTTGCGGCTGATCGTCGCCGGCGAGCAGGCCGGGCGCCCACCGTTGCCGTCGGCGTCCGGGGCGGCGCCGGTGGCGAGGTCGGCGAGGAAGTCGGCGACATCGGCGCGCTCGACCTCGGTCGCCTTGCGGCCGCGAGCGGCGAGGAAGACGCCGAACTGGAGCAGATCGGTGCGATAGGCATCGAGCGTGTTCCGGGCCAGGCCACGCTCGAACTCGAGGTAGGCGAGGAAGTCGAGGACCAGGGCTTCGAAGTGGGCGTCGCTGCGCGCCTCGGGCTTGGGAACGGCGATCGCCATGCCGCCTGGTTCTCCCGCCCCGGCGCCGCCCCTGCCGGTGCAACGCCCCTACCGCAGCGAATCTCTGAACAGCAGCAGCCCGATCAGCGACTTCGAGTCCTCGCACTCGGCGATCGCGGCGTCGAGCTCGGCCAGCGGCCAGGCGATGATCTCGATCCGCTCCTCCGGGTCGGGCTCGTGATCGGCGACCCGCTCGAGCCCGGTCGCCACGAACAGGGTCACCTGTTCCTGGGCGAACCCGGGTGTCGTGTAGAAGCGCTTCAGCTCGCTCCACGACTCGGCGCGCATCCCGATCTCCTCGGTGAGCTCTCGCTGAGCGCAGTCGAGCGGCGTCTCTCCGTCGACGTCCAGCTTGCCCGCCGGGATCTCGAGCAGCGCCGGCTCGTCGACCGGCTCGCGCGGCTGGCGCACGAGGTAGACCGACTCGTCGTCGTGGGCGACGATCCCGACGGCGCCTGGATGGACGACGATCTCGCGCGCGGCGGTCTCGCCGTCGTCGTAGCGAAACTCGTCGACGTGGACGTCGACGATCCGGCCCTCATAGACGGTCTTCGACGAGATCCGCTCCACCCTGTGCCCCTACCCGCCCACCGCGGAGGCCAACGCGCGGCCGGCGGCCAGCGGCGCGGCGAAGAACAGCGGATCCTCGGTGATCGAGCGGCCCATGGTTCGCGCGGGCAGGCCGCTTTGAGCGTAGGCGTCGAGGTCGATCCGCTCGACGGCGAGATCGTGACGCCCACCGCAGAGCGCGATCAGCTCGTCGAGGGCCGCCTGTGCCGAGCCGCCCTCGGGGGCCGCCTCGCTGAGCAGCGGCCAGCCCTCGAGCTCGGCCTCGGGAACCGGCACCCGCACCGGCGCCAGCAGCAGCTCGAGCACCGACGCGGTGTGGTGGCTGAGGCCGCGATGGCGATCGCGCTCGTCGGTGCTCGAGAGCCGCGGGCAGAGCAGCGTCGGCAACCCGAGGGCGAGCGCGGCGTGCGCGGCGTCGAGGGCGGCCATGCCGCCGTGCCCGAGCCGGGTGGCCGACCCCAGGATCCCCGGCCCCGGCCCGACCACGATCGCCTCCCAGCCAAGCCGGCGGGCGGCGGCGTCGAGCCCGCCGACGAGGCTGATCGCCTCGTGCTCGCCGCCGTATGCGGGCCCGGCGGTGACGTGGCCGCAGAGCAGCTCGCGCCGGCGAAGCTCGGCCACGTCTCGCGAGAGCGAGCCGGGCAACGCCGCGCCGGCGCCCTGGATGAAGCCCAGCCGCAGGCCCGGCCGCGCCTGCGCCGCCGCCCACGCGATCGGCGCCAGGTGGCCGTGCAGGGAGATGACCACGGTCGGGGGCTTGGGACCTAGGTCGGGCTCTCCGTGCTCGATCTCGACCGGGTCCACCGGGTGCTGCAGCGACGTGTAGTTGAGCTTGATCACGTGGATGCCGTCCTCGCCGCTGCCGAGAAGGCCCCTACTGAGGTTCACGTGGACGACGTCGAAGCCGCCGGATCCGAGCCCGAGGTCGCGCGCCTGGATGTTGACGACGAGCTCGTCCCCGACTTCGATCTCGCCGACCATCGAGGTGTCGGCCCAGGCGGGACGGTGCTCGCCGCCGACCTCGACCACGAGCGGGTCGACCGTGACCACGACCCCCCGGCGCAGCTTCAGCATCAGCCGGCCTCCCCGCCGCCGAGCTCGGCTATCGCCTCGCAGACGGCAAGCATCTCGGTCAGCCGCGCGGCGGCGACGCTCTCGGACGGGGTGTGGTTGGCCTCGGTGCCGTTGGCGAGCAAGACGCACTCGAACCCGCGGGCGACGAGCGCGTTCGCGTCGCTGCCGCCACCGGTGGCGACCTCGCGCGGCTCGACCCCGCAGCGCTCCAGCGCCGCCCGGGCAAGCGACACCGCCGCCGACCCCGACGGCTGGCGGTAGCCGCGGAAGATCTCGGTCAGATCGACGTCGACGTCGCACCCGTGCTCGCTCGCCGCCCAGGTGCATGCGTCGAGCATCGACGCGGTCGCCGCGGCGACCTTGGTCTCGTCGAGCGAGCGCGCCTCGGCCTCGACCCGGCAGCTGCCGGCGACCACGTTCGACGCTACCCCGCCCTTGACCACGCCGACGTTCGCCGTCGTCTCGGCGTCGAGACGCCCCAGGCGCATAGCACCGATCGCAGCCGCCGCGGCCTCGATCGCCGAACGGCCGTCCTCGGGGCGGATTCCGGCATGGGCCTCGAGGCCCTCGAACTCCGCCACCAGGCGCTGGTAGGTCGGCGCCGCCGTGATCACCTCGCCGATCGGGCTCGCGTGGTCGAGCGCGAATCCGAGCTGAGAGCGCAGCGAGCCCAGGTCGAGCTCCTTCGCGCCCCGCAGGCCGTCCTCCTCGGCGACGGTGAAGACGAGCTCGAGCCCGGCGGCGGCGGGCGCGCTGGCGTGCCGCGCCGCGAGCTCGACCAGGACGGTGACCGCGGCCTTGTTGTCGGCGCCGAGGATCGTCTCGCCGCGGCTGCGAAAGACGCCGTCGGCGAGCTCGACCTCGATCATGCCCGCCTCGGGCACCGTGTCGAGATGGGCGAACAGCGCCACCCACCCCTCCCCCGTCCCCGGAATCCGGGCGATCAGGTTGCCGGCGCCGGCGCGGGCCGGCTCGGCGGCTTCGTCCTCCACCAGCTCTACCCCGAGCGCCCGCAGCTCGCCGGCGACGTCGTCGGCAACCGCCCGCTCCAAACCGGTCGGGCTCGGGATCTCGCAGAGGCGGACGAAGCGATCGAGCATCCGCTGATCGCTCATTCGGCCACACCGAGCGTGTTCGTCAACCGCAGCAGGCGACCGTCACGCAGCTCGATGTCCCAGGTCACCGCTTGATCGAGGTCGATCCCGCTCTGCCGGCCCCTGGCACGGATCGTGCCACCGACGACGAACCTGGTCGCCGACCGCTCCTCGATCTCGTCGATCGAGATCCCCCAGGCCTCAAACTGCTCGTCGATCTCGGCGATCCACCTACCCACCCCGGCCTCGCCCACGAACACCTGTCCCGTGAGCGCCGAGTGGATCTCGATTTCAGGATCGAGGATCTCTGAATCGAACTCACGGGTGCCCGAGTTCCAGCGGCCCCAGACATCTCGAATCAGCTGCTCGCCGTCGATCATCGCGGCGAGAGGCTACGCGCTCTGAAGGATCCGAGCCTCTACTCGGCCCGGACGGCGAAGGCGACGCCGTTGAGCGACTTTGGATCGTCCGCGAGACGTTCGGAGACCAGATCTCTGACCGCGGCCCGAACCTGCTTCTGGTCCGCCTCGGAGAGCGCGTTGAACGCGTCTGCGATCGGGGCGGCGAGCGCGACGGTCTTCTCCCAATGCACATCCGGATCGTCGTAGCCCCAGTCGATCACGACCTCGTCGACCTGCGGATCGCCGAATCCGGCACTGGTGACCAGCTCGCGGATCCGGTTCGGGTCGCCCATCGCGAAGATCCCGGGCGCCCCGGGTTCGGGCGGCGGCAGGTGTCCCTGCCCGACCATGGTCATCCCCGGGATCGCCGCCCAAAGGTTGCGATCCGGGCCCGCCCAGACCGCGAACGCGAGGCGGCCGCCGTCGCGCAGCACCCTCTTGGTTTCCGCAAGGGCCGCCGCGGGATCCGCCATCAGCATGTAGCCGAAGCGGCAGAGGACGCCGTCGACGCTCGCGTCGTCGAGAGCCATGCTCTCGGCATCCAGCATCCTGAACTCGACGTTGCCGAGGCCGCGGGTCTCCCCGGCGGCGCGCGCCGCGTCCACCATCCCCTGCGCGAAGTCGGTCGAGATCAGCTGCCCGTCGCCGCCGATCCGTTCGGCGGCGAGAAAGCCTGTATCCCCGGTTCCTGCAGCGAGCTCGAGCAGCGTTTCACCCGGCTGCGGATCAAGCAGCTCGACCAGCCGCTCGCCGAGCACGCCGGTGGCCGACCAGAGGAAGTCGCGCTCGCGCTCCCAGTTGCCGGCGAACCGATCCCACGAGTCGCGGGACTTGGCGCGGTATTCGTCGAGGTCGGGCGCCACGCCCCGATCCTACGCCTTCAGTTCTGGTGGCGCACGCGGACGTCGTCGGGGTCCGAGGCCTGCTCGACCTCGGTCTCCTCGGTTGCCGGGCCGTCGCCGCGCTGGGCCGCGAGCTGCGCGGCGGCGCCGACGAACTCGCGGAACAGCGGCTCGGGCCGGTTGGGGCGCGAGTTGAACTCCGGGTGGAACTGCGAGGCGACGAAGAACGGGTGCTCGGGCAGTTCGACGATCTCAACCAGGCGCTCGTCGGGCGAGGTGCCGCCGCAGACGAGGCCCTCGTCCTCGAGCCGGCGCCGGAGCTGGTTGTTGACCTCGAAGCGGTGGCGGTGGCGCTTGTAGATCACGGCCTCGCCGAAAATCTCGCGGGCCCTGGTCCCGTCGTGGAGCTTCACCGGGTCGGCGCCGAGGCGCATCGTCCCGCCCATGTCCGAAACCTCCTTCTGCTCCGGAAGCAGGTCGACGACCGGGTACGGGGTCTCGGGGTCGAACTCGGTCGAGTTGGCGCCCTCCATGCCGGCGACGTGGCGGGCGAACTCGGCGACCGCGATCTGCATCCCGAGGCAGATCCCCAGATAGGGGATGCCGCGCTCGCGCGCGATCCTCGCCGCCTCGATCTTGCCCTCGATCCCGCGCTCCCCGAAGCCACCCGGGATCAGGATCCCGTCGGCCCATTCGGCGATCTTCTCGGGTTCGAAGTCCTCCGAGTCGACCAGCTGGACCTCGACGTTCGTGCCCTGGTGGTAGCCGCCATGGGTGAGCGCCTCGATCACCGACTTGTAGGCGTCGGCGAGCTGCACGTACTTGCCGACCAGGGCGATCCTCGTCGTCCCCTCGCAGGCGTCGGCACGGCGGATCAGCTCCTCCCACTCGCTGAGCTCGGGCGGCGGGGCGTCGATGCCGTAGTGGTCGAGGACGAGGTCGTCGGCACCCTCGGCCCGCATCACCAGCGGCACCTTGTAGATGTTGTCGACGTCGCGGGCCGAGAGCACCGCCTCCTCCGGGAGGCTGGCGAAGAGCGCGATCTTCTTGCGCAGGTCGCGGTCGAGGCCCCTCTCGGAGCGGCAGATCAGCGCGTGCGGCTGGATCCCGATCCGGCGCAGCTCGTTGACCGAGTGCTGGGTCGGCTTCGTCTTCATCTCGCCCGCGTGGCCGATGTAGGGCACCAGCGTCAGGTGCAGGAACATGCACCGCTTCGCCCCCAGCTCCGCGTAGAGCTGGCGGATCGCCTCCAGGAACGGCAGCGACTCGATGTCGCCGACGGTGCCGCCGATTTCGGTGATCACGAAGTCGACCGCCTGCGACTCGGCGACGATCAGGATCCGCTGCTTGATCTCGTCGGTGATGTGCGGGATCACCTGCACGGTGGCGCCGAGGTAGTCGCCGCGGCGCTCGCGGCGGATCACCGAGTTGTAGACCGCGCCCGCGGTCACGTTCGAGGCGCGCGAGGTGTTGTGATCGGTGAAGCGCTCGTAGTGGCCGAGGTCGAGGTCGGTCTCGGCGCCGTCCTCGGTGACGAACACCTCCCCGTGCTGGAACGGGCTCATCGTCCCCGGATCGACGTTGATGTAGGGGTCGAACTTCTGTAGCTGGACCCGGAACCCCCGGCTCACCAGCAGCCTGCCGATCGAGGCGGCGGCGATCCCCTTCCCCAGGGATGAGACGACGCCACCGGTGACGAAGATGAAGCGCGTTTCGCCCGGCTTCATCGTGGTGCTGCGTCCCTACTCACTCTGCCGAGCGAGTCTATCCAGCGCAGTGGCGGAAACGACTCGATCGTCTTCGAGATCGACCGAAACTCCCCGAAGATCGTCAAACCCGCGACCAGCGCCAGGGCGATCCACCGCCCCGTATCGCCGAGCGTGACCAGCATCGCCACCCCCGCCAGGGCGCCGACCAGGTTGGAGCCGGTGTCGCCGAGCATCGCCCGCTCGCGCAGGGTGAACGCTGCGACCACGAGGACCGGACCGATGAAAATCCCAAGCAGCTCGAGCGGCTCCGCGGTCCAGGCGCCGATGCAGAGCCCGGCGAGCAGGGCGAAGAACACCTTCTCGACCCGCCCCGGGCGCAGGTCGAAGAGGTTGAAGAGGTTGGTTGCCAACAGCAGCAGGGCGAGATCGGCGACGTAGTCGAGTCCCTCTCGCCCGAGCCCCGAGGTGGCATAGGCGGCGAGCGCCAGCGCGCCGACGGCCTTGATCGCCCCGGTCGAGAAGCGGCCCTCGAGCACGGCGCGCGCGTGCCCGCGCCAACCCCGCGCGGTGTCGGCGGCGGCGCCGCGGCCGAGGGCGTCGTCGAGCAGGCCGAGCATCGCGACCCCGAGCACGTAGACGATCCAGCGCCTGAGCTCGGGGTCGAGCAGGTCGAGGTCGGCGCGGTCGTCGAGCACCGCAAGCGGCGCCAGCGCGATCAAAGAGCAGGCGACCAGCGCCGCGCCGGCGGGAAAGGCGACCTGGCGACCGGCGTAGTTCTCACGCGCGAGCCCGGCGCGCAGCATGTCGGCGAGCCAGGGGCCGAGCAGGATCGCGGCGACCGCGGCTGAGAGGATCAGCCCGGAGAGCATCAGGGCCGCTGGTCGACGCCGAAGTCGAGGCCCGAGGGCACCAGCAGGTCGGGCAGCAGCGCGTCGGCCGTCTCCTTGACTCCGAACTCCCCCTTGGCGCCGCCGAGCGCATAGACGAGCGCGACCTTGCCGGAGAGCTCATCGACGTTGTCGACGCTGGCCGCACCGCGATCGGAGAAGAAATCGATCGAGCTGGGGTCGGTCGTCGTCCGTTCGGCGCCGACGACGATCACGCTCAGCCGGCCGGGAAGCGCCGATTGGATCCCGGCGATGATCCCGTCCTCGACCTGGGCCGTCTCCTCCGCCTCGCGATCGCCGAGCTCGGTTGGTTGTGATCGAGCGATGACGACGCCATCGAGGTCGCCCGGCTGGCCGCTGTAGCGGCTGAACAGAGCCGCGCGCAACTCCTCGAATCGGGCGCCGCCCCTGACCAGCGCCCGCCCAGCCAGGCCAGACGCGCGTTCGAGCTCCTCCTCGCGAGTCTCAGTGCGCCCCGAGCCGCGGCGCACGGCGGCGGTCGCCGCGCCGACGTCGGGGGGCTCGCGAACAACCGCGATCTCGCGCAGTTCGGCCCCGGAGGGCTCGATCGCCCCACGGATATCGTCGGCCAGGTCCTCGTCGAGCTCGCCGAGGCCAACCACCCCGATCTCGCGTCCGCGGAGCCGGTCCTCGACCACCGCCGGGGTCAGCGCGGCGCCGAAGTCGCGCTCGTTGGCGAGCTGGGCCTCGAGCTCGTCGACCTGGGCGCGGTAGCGCTCGATGTCCTCGGCGAGGCTCTTTTCGAGGTCGTCGGCGGTGCCGCTGACGAGATCGGAGCCGAAGCCGACGCCGATCAGGATGCCGACCGCAAGCGCGAGAAAGACTGCCGCCAGCGAGGCGGCGTGGTAGCGGCCCGAGTAGCCCATCACAAAGGATTTCGCCGGCGGCTCATAGATCCAGGGCCACCTTGATCTTCAACCAGACGAGGTCGAAGAACTCACCCAGCGCCGGCGAGCTGATCACGACGATCGCGACCAGGATCAGCGAGATCGCCAGGAAGGCCCACATGTGCCAACCGCGGACGCCCGGGTTGTAGAGCCGGCTCACCCCCTTCGCGTCAACGAGCGTCTCGCCGATCCGCAGCCTGGTGAGGAAGGTCGACGACATCCCGGCGCGGTTCTTGTCGAGGAACTCGGTGAGGTTGAAGTGGGCGCCGACGGAGACGATCAGCTCGGCGCCGTTCTCGTGCGCGAGCAGCATCGCCACGTCCTGGCTGGTGCCGATCGCCGGCGCGACGATCGGCTCGAGCCCGAGCGCCTCCAGCCGCTCGCGACCGGGCGCCGAGCCGTCGGCATAGGCGTGGACGACGACCTCGGCGCCGCAGGTGAGCACCGCGTCGGTGGCCGAGTCCATATCGCCGAGGATCATGTCCGGCTTGAAGCCCTCCTCGAGGATCGCGTCGGCGCCGCCGTCGACGCCGACCAGCACCGGATGGGTGTCCTGGATGTAGGCCCGCAGGGTTCGCAGGTCGCGCCGGTAGGTGGTGCCGCGGACGACGATCAGCGCGTGGCGGCCGCGAAACTGGGTGCGCACGTGGGGAAAGTCGATCTTGCCGACCAGCAGCTCGCCCTCCTTCTCCACGTGCTCGATCGTGTTCACGGCGAAATTGGCGAGCGCTTCGTTGATGCGCTCGCGCTGGCGCTCGATCTGCTCGGTTGCGGTCTCGAGGTCGATCACCCGCCCGGTCGCCAGCAGCGTCCCGCGGCAATAGACCTCCGCCCCCTGGACGACGAGCTCGTCGCCGTCGGCGAGCTCCTCGAACAGCGGCGCCGAGGACGCGTCGACGAGCACCACGCCTGCGCGGGCGAGGATCAGCGGGCCCGGGTTCGGATAGCGGTCGGTCGACGACGGGGCGACGTTGACCACCGCCTCGACGCCGCTCGCCGCCAGGTCCTCGGCCGCGATCCGGTCGAGGTCGGCATGGTCGATCACGGCGATGTCGCCGGGACCGAGCCGCTTGACCAGGTTCTTGGTCTTGCGGCCGAGCCGCGCTCGCCCGGTGATCGGCGGAACGTCGGCGGGCCGCAGCTGAATCTCGGGTCCGCGCAAGAGCGCGCGTGCCCGGCTACGCAAAGCCATGCCCAGATTATGCGCGAACCAAGGAAAGCACCCAAGCGGTTCGGAAAAGGCCTGCTCGGCAGGCCATCGGATCGGCCGTTCGGGGGATTGACCTGGCCGTATTCGCGACCCATGCTGGGTTATCGCGAATACGTCCACCGATGCAGCAACGGGGGCTGAGCCGCGCCATCCCGAGGCGTCGCGAATCCTGATCGTCGACGA
The DNA here is from genome assembly GCA_963767475.1 of uncultured Solirubrobacterales bacterium. GTDB lineage: Bacteria > Actinomycetota > Thermoleophilia > Solirubrobacterales > 70-9 > WHSW01. Next base: position 75,274 of record CAVYEI010000006.1, on the reverse strand, counting down.
CCAGCCAGAGCTGTTGCGGCTGATCGGGCGGATGCTGGAGCAGGACTACGCCTGCGAGTTCGCCTCCGGCAACCACGCCGCGCGCGAGCTGCTGGCCGTGCACCCGTTCGAGTTGGTTCTCCTGGACATCGAGATGCCGGGCGGATCCGGGCTCGCGCTGGCCGCCGAGCTCGCTGAGCTCCATCCACACACCTCGGTGGTGCTGGTCACCGGGCTCGACGATCCCGAGGTCGCCCGAGCGGGGTTCGACCTCGGCGTTCACGGCTACCTGGTGAAGCCGTTCGGACGCGGAGCGCTCCAGATCACGGTGATCAATGCGCTCAAGCGACGGCAGCTGGAGATCGGCCAGGAGGCGCAGAGCCGCAGCCTCGAGGAGCGCCATCAGACGATCATCGACCGGGCGCCGCTGCCGATCTACGCCAAGGACCGCGACGGCCGCTACGTGATCGCAAACCGGGCGACGGAGGAACTCGCGGGGCTGCCGGCGGGCGGCTTGATCGGCAAGACGGCGGACGCGATCATGCCGCCGAGCTCGGTCGAGCAGTCGGCGCTCGGCGATCGGCTGATCCTCGAAGGTGCGCCGAGCTTCGAACGTCGGGAGAGGATGGTCATCGACGGCACGGAGCGCGTGGTGCTGACGATCAAGTTCCCGCTGCTGGACGAGGCCGGGCACGTGGTCGCCGTCGCCGGCATGTCTCCCGACATCTCCGCCCAGGCCGAGGCCGACCGGCTGCGCGACGAACTTGCCGACGCCCAGCGCGCGGCGATCCAGGAGCTGCGTGACTCCCGGCTGGAGACGGTCGAGCGCCTCGTGCGCGCGGTCGAGCTGCACGACCCGAGCACCGGCGTCCACGTCGAGCGGATGGCGGTGGTCGCAGCGGTGCTCGCGCAGAAATACGGGTTCGACGAGAGGCGGGTCGAGCTGGTTCGGACCGCCGCACCGATGCACGACGTCGGCAAGATCGGGATCGGCGAGAAGCTGCTGCAAAAGCCGGGGCTGCTGACCGCCGACGAGCGCAGGGAGATGAAGCGCCACACGCTGATCGGCCATCAGCTGCTGGCCGAGTCGAACAGCGAGCTACTGAAGCTGGCGGCGACGATCGCGCTCACCCATCACGAGTACTACGACGGCAGCGGTTACCCGCACGGACTCGCCGGCGGGGAGATCCCGATCGAAGGCCGGATCGTCGCCGTCGCAGACGTCTTCGACGCCCTGCTCAGCGATCGCAGCTACCGGCCGGCGATGGGCGTCGGCCAGGCGGTCGAGCTGATGCGCTCAGAGCGCGGCACGCATTTCGACCCCAGCGTCCTCGACCTGCTGCTCGACAACCCCGAGGAGATCCTCTCCCACCGCGGTTAGACGAGGTTCAGGCGGCCTTCAGCAGCTGCTTGGCGTGACGCCCGGCGGCCGTATCGCCGCTCTCGGCGCCGAGCATGCGGACGATCTCGGCGACCAGCTCCTCGCCCGACACACGCTCGACCGTCGCCCGGGTTTCGCCGTCCGCCGCCTGCTTTTCGATCCGGAAGTGGGTCGTCGCCATCGACGCGACCTGCGGCAGGTGGGTGATGCAGAGCACCTGGCGTCCGGCGGCGAGGTCGCGCAGCCGCTCGCCGACGGCACGAGCGGTGTTGCCGCCGATCCCTGCGTCGACCTCGTCGAAGACCAGGGTGCGGTCGGCGTCGCCGCTGGCGAGGCCGCTGAGCGCGAGCATGATCCGCGAGAGCTCGCCGCCCGAGGCGGCGTCCTTGAGCGGCGAGGTCGGCATCCCCGGGTTGGTAGCCACCAGCATCTCGGCGGTCTCGGCACCGCTGGGGCCGAAGCCGTCGGGATGGGCTTCGAGCACGACCTCGAGCGTCGCTCCCTCCATCGCCAGCACTGCGAGCTCGGCGGCGACGCGCTCACTCAGCTCCCCGGCGGCCCGCCGTCGCGCCTTGCTCAGCTCCGCGGCCAGCCGCGCCCGCCGGGCCTCGGCCTCGGCGATCCGCGCGCTCAGCTCCTCGGCCACCTCCTCGGCGTTCTCGAGCCGTTCGATCTCGGTGCGGCAGTGCTCGGCGTGCGCCAGCACCGCCTCGATCGAATCGCCGTGCTTTCGCTGCAGCCGGTCGAGCGCGTCGAGGCGCTCCTCGACGGCCTCCAGCTTGCCGGGCTCGGCGTCGATGCCCTCGAGGTACGAACGCAGGCCGCCGGCGAGGTCCTCGAGCTCGACCGCGGCGGATCGCAACCGTTCGGCCAGACCGTCGAGCTCCGGGTCGACGCCGTCCACGGATGCGAGCCCGGCGTCGGCCTCGCCGAGCGCACCCCGGGCGCCGCCACCGTCCTCGGCCTCGCCGCTGACCGCCGCCAGCGCTCGGGCGCCTGCCGTCCGCAGTGCCTCGGCGTTTCGCAGCACGGCGCTCGCGGCCACGAGCTCGATCTGCTCGCCGGCGTCTGGAGCGGCCGCCTCGATCTCCGAGAGCTCGAACCGCATCAGGTCGAGGTCGCGCTCACGCGATCCCTCGCGCTCTCGCAGCTCGGCCAGCTCGGCCGCCAGGCCGCCGGCCTCAGCGTGCGCGGCTCGATAGCGCTCGCGCAGCTCGAGCTGCTCCGGGCCCGCGAACCCGTCGAGGATCTCCAGCTGCGCCGACGCCAGGGTCAGGCGCCGGTGCTCGTGCTGGCCGTAGAAGGCGAGCAGCCGGGAACCGAGCGCCCGCAGCTCGGCGGCCGAGGCCGAGCGACCGCCGATGAAGGCGCTGGTGCGCCCGGAGGCGCCGATCCGGCGCCCGAGCACGACCTCATCGGCGTCGTCGGGCAGCCGCGCCGCGATCTCGGCCAGCTCGGGCTCGTCGAGTACGCCGTCGGAGAGCGAGAACACGCCCTCCACCCACGCCTCCTCGGCGCCCGGGCGGACGATCTGCGGCCGCGCCCGGCCGCCCATCAAGAGGTCGAGCGAGTGGGCGAGCACGGTCTTGCCGGCGCCGGTCTCGCCGGTGATCGCGTTCAGGCCACGCTCGAGGCGCAGCTCGGCGCGCTCGATCAGCAGCAGGTTCTCGATTCGCAGCTCGTGCAGCACCCGCCCGTTTTAGCGGTGGGCGCCGACGGATTCCCGCGGGTCAGGCAACCGGCTGCGGCTCGGGCTCGCCTGGTGCGGGCGCCTGTGGCACGGGCGGCGCGACCAGATCGCGCCGGCGCACAAGCACCCAGCTGGCGATCCCGCCGACGAAGGCCACGGCGGCGCCGACCAGGAGGATCTCGTTGAGCCCGGAGACGAACGCCTGGTTGGCGGCATCCGCTGCCCGCTCGCGCAGCTGCGGCGGCAGCGAGGCGACCGCGCTCTGGGTCGCGCCCGAGGCGACGGCCTCGGAGAACGTCTCGGGCGCCCCCGGAAGTAGCTCGCTGAGCTTCGCGTCGATTCGGGTCTGGAACACCGCGCCGAGCGCCGCCGTGCCGGTGGCGATCCCGACCTGGCGGAAGGTGCTGTTGATGCCGGAGGCCATGCCGGCGCGAGCGGCGTTGACGACCCCGATCGCAACCGAGGCGATCCCGGGGTTCGTCAGGCCGATGCCGATCCCGGTGACGATCGAGCCCGCGAGCAGGGTGGTCCAGTCGTCGGTGACCTCGATCCCGTGCATCAGCCACAGGCCGAGGCCGACCAGGATCATGCCGACGCCCATGATCGCCCTCGCCGGCACACGGTGGAGCAGCTGGCCCGAGATCGGCGCGACCACGAACGAGAGCACGGTCAGCGGCAGGAAGCGCAGCCCCGCGTCGAGCGGCGAGTAGGACAGTGTCCCCTGCAGGTAGAGGGTCAGGTAGAGGAACATCGCGAACATTCCCGCCGAGAGCGTGAAGGCGACGATCGAGACCCCGGTGAACGACGGCTTTCGGAACAGCGAGAGGTCGAGCATCGCGTTCTCCTTGCGGAGCTGGATCGCGATGAAGGCGGCCAGGAGCGCGACCGCCGCGCCGAGGGAGAGCACGATCGGCGCGCTGCCCCAGCCCTCGGCGTTGCCGCGGATGAGGCCGAAGATCAGCAGGAAGAGGGCGGCCGTGAACGTCACCACGCCGGCCCAGTCGATCGGCTGCGGATCGGTCGCCTTGACGTTGACGAGCTTGCGCTCCGTGAGCACGATCGCGGCGATCCCGACCGGCACGTTGACGAAGAAGATCCACTCCCAGCCGAGGTGCTCGGTGATCAGCCCGCCGATCAATGGCCCGATCGCGACCGAGCCGCCGACGGTTGCCCCCCAGATGCCGATCGCGTTGGCGCGCTCGCGGCCCTCGAACTCCTGCGCGATCAGCGCCAGGGCGGTGGCGAACATCGCCGCGGCGCCGGCGCCCTGGAAGCCACGGGCGACGTTGAGCACGGTCGCGTCTCCCGAGAGCCCGCAGGCGAACGAGGCGGCGGTGAACAGGGCGAAGCCGAAGCTGAACACGCGGCGGCGGCCGATCCGATCCCCGATCGAGCCGGCGACGAGCAGGAACGACGCCAGCGTCAGGGCGTAGGCGTCGATCACCCACTGCAGGCTGGAGAAGCTGGCGTCGAGGTCGCGCTGGATGTCGGGGAGCGCGACGTTGACGATCGTGACGTCGATCAGGAGCATGAACGTCGCCACGCAGACGGCCAGAAGGGTCCACCACTTGCGTTCCATCCGTCTAATCACCTAACACTCAGCTACCAGGATCGTCAGTAATACTGACCTTCAGTGTTGTAGCATATCCTCCACACCGATGGCCGAAACCTCCCTGCCCCCCGTGCTCGCCGAGATGGCGGGCTTCCTGATCGCAAAGGCGCATGCCGTCTTCCACGAACGCGCCAACGCGGTCGTCGGAACGGGTCAGCTCCGCATCAAGCACTTCGGCTGCTTGACCGTGATCGCCGACGAGGGGCCGCTCTCGCAGCAGTATCTGTGCGAGCGGGTGCGCGTCGACCGCACGACGATGGTCGCTGTCGTCGACGAGCTGGAGGCGGCAGGCTTCGTCGAGCGCCAGCGCAATCCCGACGACCGGCGCGCCTACGCGCTCCAGGCGACCGACGCCGGCCGCGCCTGGATCGCCGAGAAGCGCACCGCGCTGATGGCCGCCCAGGATGAGCTGCTCTCGGTCCTCAGCGAGCCCGAGCGGCGCCAGCTCGTCGACTCCCTGCAGCGGTTGCTAATGAGCCAGCCGGCCGAACTTGTCGCGGATCCGGCGGTAGAAGTTCGCACCGGGTAGCTGGGCCAGCCGCCCGACCGCGTCGCGAAACCGCACCTCCATCTCCGCACCGCTCCCCAGCTCGCCGACGTGCTCGCCGTCGAGGACGACGTCGACCGGGTCGCGCCCGGTCGCGTTGGTGACCGAGAGCACGTCGTCGGGCGCGACCACGAGCGGCCGCGCGGTCAGGGTGTGCGGAGCGATGAAGCTGACCACGTATCCCTCCACACCCCAGGCCAGGATCGGTCCCTGGTTGGCGAGGTTGTAACCGGTCGAGCCGGCGGGGGTGGCGGCGACGAGGCCGTCGCAGCGCACGTGTCCGACCTCCTTGCCGCCGAGGCGGTAGGCGAGCTCGGCGACCCGGCTGTGCGGGCGGCGAATCAGGGAGACGTCGTTGAGGGCCAGCGGCGGCCGGGCGTCGACGCTCGCCTCGAGGCCCGGCATCAGCATGACCTCGAACTTTCCCGCGAATGCCGCCTCGAGCCCCTCCCCGAGTTGCTCTCGCTCAGCCGCGGCGAGAAAGCCGACGGTGCCGAAGTTGACCGCGAACACGGGGACCTCGGTTTGCGCGTAGGCGCGCAGGGCCTTGAGGATCGTGCCGTCGCCGCCGAGCACGAGGCAGAGGTCCGGAACGCCCTCGAGGCTCGGCAGCGGCTGCAGCGCCGCGCCGGCCTCGCCGTGCTTTGTGCGCTCCTCGTCGGGCGCGTAGAGGCGGCATCCGGCGGCGGTCGCCGCGGCCAGCGCCTCGGTGAGCGCGGCCGCCGTCTGCTCCGGCTGGGTGTGGCTGAGCACGACCACGTTCTCGATCCGCTCCGGCGCGGAGGTCGCCCGGTCGGTCACGGGAGGCGCCTCAACGGCGGCGCGGCTCGGCTTCGTCCTATCGGACTCCGCCTCACGGTTCCACCCGGGCGATCGCGGCCTCGACGTCGGCGAGCGGCTCGCCGGCGACCGACGCGTGGACGAAGGTCTCGAGGTTGCCCTTCGGGCCCGGCAGCCCGGAGGAGGCGAATCCACGGACCGCGAGCCCCGCGTCGGCGGCCGCAGCAGCGACCGAGCGCAGCGCCTCGCGGCGCTCGGCGGGGTCGCGGACGACGCCGCCCTTGACCCGCCCCTGGCCGAGCTCGAACTGGGGCTTGACCATCGCCAGCAGCTCGCCCTCGGCCTCCAGGCAGCCGGCGACGGCGCCGATCACCTTGGTCAGCGAGATGAAGGAGACGTCGATCGTCGCCAGGCTGGGCCGGTACGGGAGCTCCACGGCGTTCAGGTCGCGGGCGTTTTGGCGCTCGATCACGATCACGCGGGGATCGTTTCGCAGGTTCCAGTCGAGTTGCCCGTGGGCGACGTCGAGTGCGATCACGCTTGCGGCCCCGCGCTTCAGCAGGCAGTCGGTGAAGCCGCCGGTGGAAGCACCGACGTCGACGCAGGCGAGTCCGGTGACGTCGATCGCCAGCGCCTCGAGCGCGTTGTCGAGCTTCGTGCCCCCGCGGGAGACGAACCGCGGCTGCTCGGTCATCAGCAGCTCCGCCTCCTCGGACACCATCTGGCTCGGCTTCAGCGCCAGCGGTCCGTCGCGGCCGATCCGCACCCGCCCCGCCCGCACCGACTCGGCGGCGCTGGTCCGCGACGGCGCCAGGCCTCGCTCGGCGAGCAAGGCGTCGATCCGCTGCCTGGTCATGCGCGGACGGTAGCGACCCGCGCCGGGATAGGATCGCGCCATGAAGTCCAAGCTCGCGCTCGCGCTCTCCGCCTTCGCCCTGCTCGCCGCCGCCGCCCCGGCCTCCGCCGGCAACGCTCCGGTGGGCAACCACATCACCCTGCACCTCGGTCCGACGCAGGGTCTGTTCCGCGGCGCGGTCAAGTCCGACGTGCTCCAGTGCATCGCCGACCGCAAGGTGAGGATCGTGCTGATCCAGGGCCCGAGCGTCGGCCCCGACATGCGCGTCGGCAAGGGCTACACCGACGACAGGGGCCACTACCGGATCCAGACCACCCAGGCCTCGGGCAACTGGTTCGCACACATCAAGCGCGAGAAGCTCGGCAACGGCCTCGAGTGCGACAGCGCCCAGTCACGAGTCCGCGGCGCCGGCTGACGGCCGCGCCGGTCGCGTTCAGCCCCAGGTTCCGGTGGTGCCCGTCGTGATCCTGCAGCCGCCGTTGCTCGAGGCCGCCAAGGGCTTCGCGCACGTGTAGGTGAGCCGCCCGTTGGTGAGGCGGTTGATGCTGAACCGGTTGCGGGTCGACCTCGCCACGATCGTCACCGTGTAGGCGTTCGCCGCGACGCCTGTGACCAATACGCATGGGGCGTTGGTGTAGTTGGGCGAGGTGCCCGCGCAGTTCGGCGGGATCGTGGGCTCGATCGCTCGCAGCGTGGCTCCGGACGCGCCGACGTAGGAGCCCGTGGTGGTGTTGGTCGAGAGGGTCTCGATCGCCGTCTGCGCGGTATGGACGGATTGCTTGGCGCCGGCGTCGTAGCCCTTGTTGCGCTGGTTGAAGTAGGCCGGGATCGCGATCGCCGCCAGCAGGCCGATGATCAGCATGACCACGAGCAGCTCGACCAGCGTAAAGCCGGATTCACTGTGAACCTTGATCCGCGCGCGCTCAGCCATGACCTTCTATCGACGCCCCGCGGATCACCCTTGAACCGCGGGATCCCGAGGGCTTCGCGACTCGTGCATGAAGGTCAATGCGGCGCTCGGCCACCGAGGCCTTCCAAGTCGAAACGCCCCTCACTTTGAGGGGCGTCTCGGGGTACAGGGAGGAGAGATATGTGTTTTTTTTGCGTGTCTGTGGGAGGTAGGTCGGTGCTAATTAGGCTCCGCGGGGTGCGATGAACCGCGTTGAAGCGGTCAGCGCAACCATTGCGAGACCTAGACCGACCAAAAAGATTCCTGCGGTCCACTCACCCGTGACCGCGCCGATCGCGAGACCGCCGATCGCCGCCGTGGTCGCCAGCGCGTAGTCGAACCCGGCGTGGGCCGAGAGCGGCACGCTGCGCTGGGGGCCTTCGACCTGGAGCGCCTGCCCGAGCATCAGGGCGCCGAGCCCGACCGTGATCACGGTCGCGGCGACGCCGAAGCCGAGCAGGAAGGGCGCCGCCATGATCGCCGGCGCGGCGATCATCTCGAGCGCTCCGTGGATGGAGAGTGGAATGGCTCGCGTACTCATCGTGGGTTCAGAGTACGAACATATGTGCGATTCGAGTGTGAGGGCGATCACACTCGAGGAGTTAGGATCTACACGGATGCTCGAACGACTCAGGACCGCCGTCAGACGACTCCGGCGCTCGCTCTTCGACAAGGCTGAGGACGCCTACGACGAGCGAGACGCGGCCGAGGACGGTTCCAAGGCCGAGGCCTACGCCGCCGGCCAGGCGCACGCTTACGGGGTCGCCGAGGGCGAGGTCCGCGAGGCCGAGGGATTCGACGACAAGCCGAGTTAGCCGCTGACGGACGCGTGCACGCCGAGGGCCGCGGTGACCCGCTCGGCCACCGCGGCGCCGGTGAGGCCGACCTCCTCGCGCAGCAGCGCCGGCTTGCCGTGGGTGACGTAGCGATCCGGGAGCCCGACCCGGATCACGCGCGCCCGTTCGGCGGCTGAGTCGGCGAAGGCGTCCTCGAGGTGCTCGAGCACGCCGGAGCCGAAGCCGCCGGCGAGCACGTTCTCCTCGATCGTGACCACGAGCTCGTGCTCGGCCGCGAGCCGTTCGAGCAGCTCCTCGTCGAGCGGCTTGGCGAAGCGCGCGTCGGCGACGGTGACCGTGAGGTCGTGCTCCTCCAGCAGGGCGGCGGCGTCGAGGGCGACGCGGACCCCGTAGCCGTAACCGACCAGGGCCACCCTCTCCCCCTGCTTCAGCACCTCGCCGGTGCCGATCGGGATCTCGCGCGCGCGGTCGGGCAGCGGTACGCCCTCGGCGGTCCCGCGCGGGTAGCGGAAGGCGATCGGCCCGTCGTCGTAGGCGATCGCGGTGCGCAGCATGTGGCAGAGCATCGCCTCGTCGCGCGGCGCCATCACGACCACGTTCGGCAGCGCGCGGAAGTAGGAGACGTCGAAGGCGCCGTGGTGGGTGGGCCCGTCGTCACCGACGAGGCCGGCGCGATCCATGGCGAAGACGACGTTGAGCTTCTGCAGGCAGACGTCGTGGACGATCTGGTCGTAGGCGCGCTGGAGGAAGGTCGAGTAGATCGCGCACACGGGTTTCGCCCCCTGGGTCGCGAGCCCGGAGGCGAACAGGACCGCGTCCTGCTCGGCGATGCCGACGTCGTAGTACTGCTCGGGACACTCCTTCTCGAGCGCCGTCAGCCCGGTGCCGCCGCACATCGCCGCCGTGATCCCGATCACCCGCTTGTCGCGCTTGGCCTCGACCACGAGCGCGTCGCCGAACACCGAGGTGTACGCGGGCGGTGGCTTCGCCGCCTCCTCGGGGCGGGCGCCCTCCGACATCTCGCCCCGGGTCAGCGGCGGCTTCGCGGCCGGCTTCTTCGGTGCCGGCTTAGCGGCCGAAGGCTGCGCCGCCTTTCCCTGAACGATCGAGCCCGGCTTCGCCGCGTGCCACTTCTCCATCCCCTCGAGCCCGCCCTCCTCGGCGGGCTCGAAGCCCTTGCCCTTGACCGTGTGGATGTGGACGACGACCGGGCGGCCGGCCTCGAAGGCGGCCTCGAGGTTGGAGCGCAGGGCGGTCACGTCGTGGCCGTCGATCGGCCCCATGTAGGCGAGGTCGAGCTCCTCGAAGAACAGGCCGGGCGCGGCGTAGGCCTTGATCGCGGCCTTGATCTCGGGGCCGAGTCGCCCGATCGTGTCGCCGACTCCGAGCGGCAGCTTCGTCAGCCGCGATTCGACCTCCTCGCGCGCGTGGTAGAGGCGCGGGTTGGCGCGCAGGCGCTGGAAGGAGCGGGCAATCGCGCCGACGTTGGGCGAGATCGACATCCCGTTGTCGTTGAGCACGATCACGATCGGCGTCTGCAGGCCACCGGCGTTGTGCAGGGCCTCGAACGCGACCCCGCCGGTGAGCGCCCCGTCGCCGATCACGGCCACGACGCTGCCGTCCTCGCCGATCCCGTGGCGCATCGCCTCCTTGAGCCCGACCGCGTAGCCGATCGAGGTCGAGGCGTGGCCGGCGCCCATGATGTCGTGCTCGGACTCGAACACGGAGCAGAACGGCGCCAGGCCCTCGTACTGGCGGATCGTCTCCAGCCGGTCGGCGCGGCCGGTGAGCACCTTGTGCGGGTAGGCCTGATGGCCGACGTCCCAGAGGATCTTGTCGCGCGGCGAGTCGAGCAGGCTGTGGAGGACGGTGGTCAGCTCGCAGGTGCCGAGGTTGGCGCCGAAGTGGCCGCCGATCTCGCCGATCGTGTCGATGATCAGCTCGCGGACCTCCTGGGCGATCTGGGTCAGCTCGTCGTCGGAGAGACCGGAGAGATCGTCCGGGCCGTCGATCGAGTCGAGCAGGCGCGTCGGCACGCCGTCAGGGTTGTCGGTCGGGTCGCTCATCGAGACGGACCCGTGATTGTGGCAGTCGGCGCTCGGGACGTCAGCGCTGGCGGGTGTGGATGAAGTCGGTCACCAGCGCCAGATCGGCCGTCTCGCCCTCGGCCTGTGCGAGCGCGGCGCGGGCGTTGGCGTGCGACTCGGCCGCGAGCTCGCGGGCGCGCTCGAGGCCGAACAGGCTGACGTAGGTGAGCTTGCCGTGGCGCTCGTCGGAGCCCTGGGGCTTGCCGAGCTGCTCGTCGGAGCCGGTGACGTCGAGGATGTCGTCGACGATCTGAAACAGGACCCCGAGCTCAGCGGCGAAGCGCCTGTAGGCGTCCATCCGCTGTGCCGCCAGCCCCGCCAACAGCAGTGGCACGGTGACGCTGGCGGCGATCAGGCGCCCGGTCTTCAGCCCGTGCAGCTCGCGCAGCCCGTCGGCGTCGAGCCCTTCGGCCGCGGTGACGTCTACGTATTGACCGCCGACCATGCCGCCGACCCCGGTCGCGCCGGCAAGCTCGCCGAGCGCCACCAGCACCCGTTCCGGCTCACCCTGCTGGCGCTCGCAGAAGAGCCGGATCGCCTCGGCGAAGAGGCCGTCGCCGGCGAGGATCGCCACGTCCTCGCCGTGGACGACGTGCGAGGTGGGGCGCCCGCGGCGCAGCTCGTCGTCGTCCATCGCCGGCAGGTCGTCGTGGATCAGCGAGTAGGTGTGGATGAGCTCGATCGCCGCCGCCGCGGGCAGCACCTCGGCGGGGTCGGTTCCCGCCGCCCGCGCCGCGGCGAGGCAGAGCACCGGGCGGATCCGTTTGCCGCCGGCAAGCAGCGAGTAGCGCATCGCCTCGTCGAGGCCGGTGGTCGCGTCGAGGCTCGAGAAGCCGAGTTCGCCCAGGTAGTCCTCGACCAGCGCCCGCAGGTCGTCCGGGTACTCCCCCACGAACTTAAGGCGCCTCGACGGCGGCGCGGCTCGGCTTCGCTTCGCTTCGCCTCACAGTCAACCCCCGTCGGAGTCCGACTCGCTCAGCGCCCGGTCGATCTCGTTGCCGGCCTGGCTCACCAGCTCGGCCGCTTCACGGGCGAGCTCGGCGGCCTGCTGATCGGCGACCTCGGGGTCGCGCAGGCGCTCGGAGATCTCGCCCAGCTTCGCCGCCAGCTCGCGCACGCGCGCGGCGGGGTCGTCGCTCACGGATGTGCCTCCTGCAGCTCACGCGCGGCCGAGCCGAGGATCCCGTTGACGAACCCAGGTGCGTCGGCGCCGCAGTATTCCTTCGCCATGTTCACGGCCTCATCGATCGCCACCTCGACCGGCAGACCCTGTCGCATCTCGTGCAGGGCGACGCGCATGATCGAGCGCTCGAGGGCCGCGATCCGATCGAGCTCCCAGCCCTTCGAGAGTCGGCCGATCTCCTCATCCAGCGAGTCGAGCTCGGAGTCCGTTCCCTCCGCGAGCTCGCGCGTGAACCGCTTCGCCGCGGCAAGCTGCTCGTCGAGCGGCCGCCCGGTGACGTCACGCTGGTAGAGCGCGAAGACGGCGTCGCGGCGCTGGTCGGATCGGCGCATGGCCTGGAGCCTACGCGGTGCGCCCGGCGCAGCCCGGTGACCACGGCATCGGAGTAGGGTCGATCTATTACCGGCACGAGGATGAGAGCTTTGATCGTGTCGGCCGCTCTGCTTTCGCTCCTCCTCGTCGCCAACGTCGGCGCGCAGGGCATCCCCGAGCCTCCCGAGATCCCCGACGTCCCGGGCCTCGGCAAGCCCGACGACACGGCGAAGTTCCAGCTCGTTGTCGAGGGCAGTCAGAAGTCCGAGTCGTCGATCGACGGCGCGATCCAGTACGGCGAGTGCACGTACGAGATCGATATCGACACCGAGGAAAGCTGGAACTTCGCCCGCGGCAAGGGCGTGACGATGGTGTTCGAGCGGTTCGGCCGGGTCGTGCTGATGCGAAGGCAGGGCCATCCGATCACGGATACGACCCTCGCTGTCGCCGGCACGGTCTCCCGGACGGTCTCGGGCGCCTACGACGAGCAAGGTCCGAGTCCGCAGTGCCGCGGACGCTTCGCTCCCAGTCAAACGAACTGCAACACCACGTTCCCGGTCAACAGCCCGCTCGGCCTCTTCTTCAACGGCGGCAATGGCCAGTTGCTGCTCGACACAACCCCGAGCCAGGGACCCGAGAGCGCCGCGACCGAAAATCCCGCCTATCTCTGCGGCAGCGACGATCAACACGCCGGCGACTCGGGATGGCTTCTTTACACCTTCCCCCACTTTTTGAAGACCAAGATCGGCAGGCTCACCAAGAAGCAGATCTTCGGCACACGCAAGGCGATCGTGATCGGGGATTCCAAGCGGGCGGTTTTGAACTACGGCCAGACCTACACCAGCGCCAACATCACTAACACCGACGTGACGGCGCGCTTCGTCCGCCTCGGCAAGGACTGAGCCAAGGCCTACGCGCGGGAGACGTACTCGCCCGAGCGGGTGTCGACGCGGACGCGGTCGCCCTCGTTGACGAACAGCGGCACCTGGACGATGACGCCGGACTCGAGCGTCGCCGGCTTCGTCCCTCCGCCGGAGGCGGTGTCGCCCTTGAGGCCCGGGTCGGTCTTGGAGACGGTCATGTCGACGGCGCTGGCGACCTGGACGCCGGCGGGGCGTTCATCGACCAGCAGCAGCTCGACGTTGTCGTTCGGCAGCACCCACTGCAGCTCGTCGGCGATCCCGTCGCGCGCGATCTCGAGCTGCTCATAGGACTCGGTGTCCATGAACACGGCGGCGTCGCCGGAGTCGTAGAGGTACTGCATCCGCTTGGTCTCGGTGCGCACCGGGCGGAACTTCTCCCCGGCGCGAAAGGTCTTGTCGACGACGTTGCCGTCCTCGACCCGGCGCAGCTTCGTGCGCACGAAGGCCCCGCCCTTGCCGGGCTTCACGTGCTGGAAGTCGACGATCCGCCAGATCGTGCCGTCGACCTCGATGTGGGAACCGTTCTTGAACTGGTTGGTGGAGATCACGGTCGAGGAGGGTAGCGCCGGGATCGCGCCCGGAGGGGCTCAGATCAGCGGCACTACCTCCACCGTGGCGACGGCTGTGTTCGAGCCCCCGTCGCCGTCGTTGACCACGACGTCGATCAGGCGGTCGGCGGAGTCGGGCGGGTTGTCGGTGTTGTCGTAGAGGATCGACCGCAGGACCTGCTCGTAGTCGGCGATCGGCTCCGAGCCGCTGAGCTCGAGGAGGCCGGTCTCCTCCGTGTAACCGACCGTGATCCCGGTGGCGCCCGCGTCAGCCGCGAGCGACTCGAACGCGTCGCCGTCGAGGCGGTTGGTGAGCGTCGCGCTCGCCGACTCGATGTTCGTGTCGTCGACGTCTGTGATCTCGGCGATCGGCGCGAGCTGGACGCCGTTGCCGGTGTGCGGGTCGGTCTCCTCGAAGGTCGCGTCGGACCCGGTGCCACCCGCGCCGGTGTCGAGGTCGAGCTCCGGCGCGTCGTTGATGGCGTTGACCGTGATCGCGACGCTGTCGGTGTCGGTCTGCGCGCCGCCGGCGCCGTTGTTGCCCTGATCGTCGGTGACGATCTGAAGCGAGGCCGGGCCGTCGTAGTCGTCGTCGGGGTCGTAGGTGAGGCTGGCGAGCGCCGCGTTGATGTCCGTCGCGCTGCCGGTGAAGGTCGTCGTCACATCGGCCGTCCCGTCGCCGGCGCTGAACGTGAGTCCGGTGGTCGAAGCCAGCGTGACCGTGCCCTGGGTGGCCGTCAGCGTGACCTCGAGGTCATCCGACCCGGCGTCGCCGTCACTGGTCGAGATCGCGTTGCCGTTCCCCGACGAGAGGACGAGGTTGGTGTCCTCGTTCGTCGACTGGGCGCCGGGGACGGTGTTCACCGGAGCGTCGTTCTGGCAGTCGACGGTGACCTCGACGTCGGCGACCGAGCCGCCGTTCAGCGTGTAGGTGAAGTCGTCCGTGGGCGAGCCGTCGTTGCAGTAGTCGTCGTCGGGCTCGTAGGTGAGGTCTGAGCCGTTGTTGACGACCGTGCCGTTGGCCGGCTGGGTCACCGCGTCGATCGTCATCGGGCCGCCATCGACGTCGGTGTCGTTGGCGAGCACGTCGACAGTCGTCGGCGGGTCGTCCTCGTCAACGGTCTTGGTGTCGTCGACGGCGTCGGGATCGTCGTCGACTGGCTCGACTGTGATCGCGACGCCGTCGGTGTCCGACTGAGCGCCGCCGGCGCCGGTGTTGCCCTGGTCGTTGGTGACCATCTGCAGCGAGGCGGGGCCGTTGTAGTTGTCGTCGGGGTCGTAGGTGACGTCGTCGAGGGCGGCGTTGAGCTCGGCGAGAGTCCCGCTGAAGGTCATCGTCGCGTCGGCGGTGCCATCGCCGGCGCCGAACGCGAGTCCGGTGGTCGAAGCCAGCGTGACCGTCCCGTGAGTGGCCGTGAGCGTGACCTCGAGGTCGCCGGCGCCCGCGTCGACATCGGCGACCGAGAACGCGTTGAGGAAGGTCAAGCCGGTGTCCTCGTTCGTCGACTGGGCGCCGGGCACGGTGTTCACCGGGGCGTCGTTCTCGCAATCGACGGTGACCTCGACGTCGGCGACCGAGCCGCCGTTGAGCGTGTAGGTGAAGTCGTCCGTGGGCGAGCCGTCGTTGCAGTAGTCGTCGTCGGGCTCGTAGGTGAGGTCTGAGCCGTTGTTGACGACCGTGCCGTTGGCCGGCTGGGTCACCGCGTCGATCGTCATCGGGCCGCCATCGACGTCGGTGTCGTTGGCGAGCACGTCGACAGTCGTCGGCGGGTCGTCCTCGTCAACGGTCTTGGTGTCGTCGACGGCTTCCGGGTCGTCGTCGACCGCGTTGATCGTGATCGGGATCCCATCTGCGGCCGACTGAGCCCCGCCGGCGCCGGTGTTGCCCTGGTCGTCGGTGACGATCCCGACCGATGCCGGGCCGTTGTAGTTGTTGTCGGGGTCGTAGGTGAGTCCGGCGAGCGCCGAGTTGATCGCCGCCGCCGTGCCGGTGAAGGTCATCGTCGCGTCGCTCGTGCCGTCGCCGGCGCTGAACGCGAGCCCGGCGGTGCCGCTGAGCGACAGCGTGCCGTGGGTCGCGGTCAGGGTGACTTCGAGGCTCGCCGCGCCGGCATCGATGTCGGAGACCTCGATCAGGTTCCCGTTGCCGAAGGAGAAGGCGAGGTTGTTGTCCTCATCGGGGGACTGTGCCTCGGGGACGGAGTTGACCGGGGGGTCGTTCTGACAGTCGACGGTGACCGTGACCGTGCCGGTCGAGCCGCCCTGCACGGTGTAGGTGAAGGCGTCGGCGGGTGGCGAACAGAAGTCGAGGTCCGGGGTGTAGCTGACGCTTTCGCCGCCGCCGGTGATCTCGACTGTGCCGTTCGCCGGCTGGGTGACGCTGGTGATCAAGCTTCCGTCGATGTCGTTGTCGTTGGTGCCGACGTCGATCTCGGTGGCGCCGGAGTCCTCGGCGACAGTCGCCGAGTCATCGACGGCGGTGCCGGGGTCGTCGACGCAGGTGACGGTGATCGAGACGGTCGCCGTCGAGCCTCCGTTGAGCGTGTAGGTGAACGAGTCCGGGCCGC
The DNA here is from genome assembly GCA_963767475.1 of uncultured Solirubrobacterales bacterium. Classification (GTDB taxonomy): domain Bacteria; phylum Actinomycetota; class Thermoleophilia; order Solirubrobacterales; family 70-9; genus WHSW01. The sequence continues at coordinate 59,063 of CAVYEI010000006.1, read as the reverse complement.
AGTAGTCGGCGTCGGGCAGGTAGGTGAGGCCGGTGCCCCCGCCGGTGATCGCAACGTCGCCGTGGGCGCCGTTGGTCTTCGAGGCGACGAATACCGGGCCGCCGTCGATGTCGCCGTCGTTGCTGAGCACGTCGACCGCGGTCGCCGGCGCGTCCTCGTCGAGGGTCGCCGAGTCGTTCACCGCGAGCGGTCCGTCCTCGGTTCCGTTGACGGTGATCGCCACCGTCGCCGCATCGGTGCCGTCGTTGCCGTCCGTGATCTCGTAGGTGAAGGAGACGGTTTCGGTGGCGCCCGCGGCGAGCGACTCGAGCTGGCCGTTGGGGTCGTAGTTGATCGCCGTGCCGCCGCGCGGTGATCGTCACCGCGCCGGTCGGCGAGCCGCCGACCGACTGCACCGTGAGCGTGTCGCCGTCGGCGTCGGTGTCGTTGGCGAGCACGGGAATCGACTTGGCGGTCGCCTCGTCGGTGGAATCGGTGTCGTCGCTGGCCAGCGGAGCGCGGTTCGGGTCTCCACCGCCGCCTTCATCGTCCTCATCGGTCTCGCACGTGCGGGTGCGGTCGGTGCCCGGGCCTCCGTCGCACGCGTCATTGCCGTGGCCGCCGCCAAGCTTGTCGTTGCCGCCACCGCCGCCGAGCGCATCGTCGCCACCGCGCCCCTTGAGCTGGTCCGGGCCGCTGCCGCCGGCGATCGCGTCATCGTCGCGACCGCCGTTGAGCCGGTCGCCGCCGCCACGGCCGGAGAGCTCGTCCTCGCCACCGCCGCCGCAGAGGATGTCGCTCCCACCGCCGCCGTCGAGCTCGTCATCGCCGCCGAAGCCGAGGATGACGTCGGCATGGCCGGTGCCCGAGAGGTCGTCGCTGCCCGAAGTGCCGAGGATCGTCGCCCGCTGGCCGAAGCAGGTGCCGCCGAGATCGCGCGGGGCCGGCCCCCGGTCGCCGGCGAGGGCGAAGGTTGCGCCGAATACTCCCGCAATAACCACGGTGGCCGCAGCCAGAATTGTCCCCCGCTGCGTCCGAACCCGTGAGCCGATGCCGATCTTCAAAGTCTCCCTAGAGGGGTAGCTTCCGTGCCCCTTCGAGCTCAGCCTAGCGGACGGGTCAGGACCCGTCCATCGCGTCGAGGTCCGGCGCAAACGCCAGCAGCTAGCCTCGCCCGCGATGAGGACCTTCGCCTGCCAGAACTGCGCCCAGCTCGTCTTCTTCGAGAACACGACCTGTCTTCACTGCGGCGCCGCGCTCGGCTTCGATTGGAAAGAGCGCGAGCTGCTGACCCTGGGTGAAGACGCACTCCTTCGCTGTGCCAACGTCGGCGTCGTCGGCTGCAACTGGCTCGTGACCGGGCAAGACGAGCTCTGTTTCAGCTGCCGTCTCACCCGCACCCGGGCCGCCGACGACGATCGCGAGGGGATGGCGGAGCTGGCCCGGGCGGAGGCGGCGAAGCGCTGGTTGCTGTTCGAGCTCGGCGAGCTCGGGCTGCCGATCGAGGGCTACCGCGACCGCGACGGCGGGCTCACCTTCGACCTCCTCTCCAGCGCCGGCCGCCCGGTCACCACCGGCCACGCGAACGGCGTCATCACCCTCGACCTCGCCGAGTCCGACGACGCTCGGCGCGAGGCGCGCCGTCAGCAGCTGCGCGAGCCCTACCGGACCGTGCTCGGGCATCTGCGCCACGAGGTCGGTCACTACTACTGGCCGATCCTGGCCCCGGACGAGGCGGCGCGCGAGCGCGCCCGGGGCCTGTTCGGCGACGAACGGGCCGACTACGAACAGGCGCTCGAGCGCCACTACGAGCACGGCCCGCCCCCGGACTGGGCCGAACGGTTCGTCAGCGCCTACGCGGCGATGCACCCGGCCGAGGACTGGGCGGAAACCTTCTCCCACTACCTCCACATCCGCGACACGTTGCAGACGGCCGCCGCCTACCGGCTGCGGGTGCTCGGGCCGGAGGCCGTCGCCGCCCTGGGTCCCGGCCGCGACCTCTCCTCGGCGCCGAGGACCGGCCTGCGGTCGTTCGAGGAAATCCTCGGCGAGTGGCTGCCGCTCACCTACGCGCTCAACGCGCTCAACCGCAGCATGGGCCGCCGTGACCTCTACCCGTTCGTACTCCGGGGTCCAGTGGTCGAAAAGCTGGAGCTCGCGCACGACCTGGTCGAGTGCAGGTTCTGGCCGGATGGCCAGCGCTAAGCGGGGTAGGGTGCGGATCATGGGAGAGATACCTGAGCTGCTCGACAAGCTTTTGCGGGCGCCGTCGCCGTCCGGCTACGAAGGGCCGGCAGCGGGCGTCTGGCGCGAAGCGGCCTCGTTCGCCGAGCTCGAGGTCGACCGGATCGGCTCCTCGATCGCCAGGGTCGCGGGCGAGAACGAGAAGCCGCTGGTGGCGATCGTCGGCCACATCGACGAGATCGGGCTCGCGATCACCCACGTCGACGAGAAGGGCTTTGCCTGGTTCATTCCGATCGGCGGCTGGGACGCGCAGATCCTGGTCGGCCAGCGGGTCGAGGTGCAGACGCGCGACGGCGCCGTGCCCGGGGTCGTCGGTCGCAAGCCCGTTCACCTGCTCAAGGACGACCAGAAGAAGAAAGCGGTCGAGCTCGACGGCCTCCACATCGACATCGGCGCCGCCGATGGCGAGGAAGCGCTGACGATGCTGCGAATCGGCGACCCGGTCGTGATCGACGCCGAGCCGCTGGCGCTCGCCGGCGAGCGTCTTGCCTCTCGCTCGCTCGACAACCGCCTCGGCTCCTACGTCGCGCTCGAGGTCGCCCGTCGCTGTGGCGAACGCGGCGGCCACGCGGCCAGCGTCGCCGGGGTTGCCGCGGTCCAGGAGGAGATCGGGATCAACGGCGCCCGCACCTCCGCCTACCTGCTCGAGCCCGAGATCGCCGTCGTCGTCGACGTCACCCACGCCACCGACGCCCCCGGCGTCGAGGAGAAGGAGTCGGGCAGCCACCCGCTCGGCTCCGGCCCGGTGATCGGTCGCGGTGCGACGCTGTCGCCGAAGGTCTTCGAGCTGCTCGCCGCCACGGCCGAGCGGGAGGGGATCGAGCACACGATCGAGGCCTCCGGGCGCTGGACCGGGACCGACGCCGACGCCTACCAGATCTCCCGCGCCGGAATCCCGACCGGGCTGGTTTCGATCCCGCTGCGCTACATGCACTCGCCGGTCGAGCTCGTCGACCTCGCCGATGTCGAGGCGACGGTCGAGCTACTGGTCGCCTTCGCCAGCTCAGTCGAGCCCGGCGTCGATCTGGCGCGCTGAGCGCGCCCCGTCCGCCTAGAGCAGCTCCTCGTTCAGCGTGTAGGTGGCGACCAGCTCGCCCTGGTCGAGCACGTGCCCCTCGATCGCCCCGCGGACGTCGTCGAGCTTGAACTCGCCCTCGAGCCCGAGGCTGGGCACGTCGAGCGCGTAGACGGTGAAGTGGTAGTGGTGCAGGCGCTCGTCGTTGAAGGGCGGGAAGGGGCCGTCGTAGTGGCCGTAGGTTCCCTCCATGTCGGGGTCACCGGCGAGGAAGTCGGTGTAGCTGTTGACGCCGGCGACGCCGTGCTCGCTCTCGCCCGGCGGCTTGCCGCCGACGACGATCTCGGTCGAGCCCGCGCCCTCGGGCAGCTCGGTGACGTCGGGTGAGATGTCGACCAGGAGCCAGTGGGCGAAGTCGGCGCGCTCCTGGTCTTCGGGCAGAGTCTTGCCCTCCTGGTTGACGTCGGTGGGATCGGCCGGGACATCGGGGTCGTGGACGATCAGCGCGAACGACTCGGTGCCCTCGGGATGGCCGGACCAGCGCAGGTGAGGGCTGCGGTTGCCGCCCTCGGCCGCCGCCTTGCCCTCGCCGTCGGGGACCCCGAACGAATGCTCCTCGGGCACCCGCTCGCCGTGACCGAAGCTGTCGCTCTCGACCGTGATCGCCATTTGTTTTCTCCTCCTCGTCGCTTGCCGGCGGCAGACTAATACCGCAGTAGCGCGGCGGCGCCGTCGCGGCTCTCGAGCGCGGCCGCCGCCACGCCCTCGACCGGGGTCACCCCGGCGCGAGAGCCCAGGGCCCGCTCGATCATCAACTCCGAGAGCTCGACCCCGTCGCGGCGCTCCCACTCGCGCGTCGCGTCGTAGATCGCGTGATGGACGCGCGCCTGCTCGAGCGCCACCAGCACCTCGTCGGATCCGAGCGCGACCCCGGGCTCGGCGCCGATCGCCTCCTCGATCGTCGCGATCAGCTCGAGCTCGCGGGCGCGGTTGATCTGCTCGAGCTCCTGCTCGACTCGAGCGCCGATCTCGGCCGGCCGGGCGCGGATCAGGTCGTGCTGGATCTCCTGGACTCGCCGCGCAGGGCTGCCGACGCCGGCCCGCAAGAGCTTCGGCCGATCGCCCTCACCGATCACGACCAGGTCGCGCCAGGGGCGGTCGCCGTAGCGCGAGGCGATCAGCCTGCCCGCCTGGCGCAGGAACGCCGCCCGGTTGTGCTCCAATCGCTCCTCATACTGGTCGCGGCCGGAGGCGCTGGTCGAGGTGCCGCGGGCGGGGTCGACACGCGGCGCCTTGCGCTCCTGCCAATCGAGGCTGGTCACCTCCAGCTCCCAGCCGGCGAGCTCCTCGATCTCCCCGACCGCCCACTCGAGCACCCTGACCCGCTCCAGCGCGACGACGACGACCCCCAGCGGCCAGCCCTCGTCGAGCAGCTGGACCAGCGGCGCCAGGTAGGGCCGCGGCCGCTCGAAGGCCACGGTGCGGGCGAAGCCGGACTGATAGCTGTTCCAGAGCTCGCGCTTGTCGCGCCGCTTGCCCTCGCCGAGCTCGACGAACCCGGCCTGGATCCGCCCCGACGGCGGCGGCGCCCCTTCGGGGAAACGGGCGAGCACGCGCGCGCCGGCGTCCTCGTCGAGGCCCTCGAGCGCGTGGCGAAGCTCGATCCTCCAGCCGTCGCTGCGGTCGGCCGGGTCGATGACGACGTACACCGAGAGCACCCCGCCCTGCGGTCGCCAGCCGTTCAGCTCCTGCAGCAGCTGATGGCCGGCGTCGGGGTCCATCGGTCGCGCTTACCCCGTGGCGCCCGGTCTCAATCGACGATCCTCAGGTCCTTGCCGACCGAGCTCAGGTTGCGGTGACCGTCGTCGGTGACCACGACCAGGTCCTCGATCCGGATCCCGAACTCGCCCGGCACGTAGACGCCGGGCTCGACGGTGACCACGTCGCCCACCTCGAGCACGTCGTCGGAGGTCTTGCCCAGCCGCGGCGCCTCGTGGACCTCGATCCCGACTCCATGGCCGAGACCGTGGCCGAAGTGATCACCGTGGCCGCCGTCCTCGATCACCGCGCGCGCGGCCTCGTCGGCCTGCTCGCCGCCGATCCCGGGCTTGATCGCCTCGAGGCCGGCGGCCTGGGCGGCGCGCACGAGCTCATAGGCCTCGCGCGCCGCCTCGCCGATCTCGCCGACGGCGAAGGTCCTGGTGCAGTCCGAGCAGTAGCCATCGACGGTCGCACCCATGTCCCAGACGACCAGGTCGCCGGGAACGATCTCGCGCTCGGAGGGCTCCGCATGCGGGCGGGCGCCGTTCTCCCCAGCGGCGACGATCGCCGGGAACGAGGGCTCGGCGCCGAGCTCGCGGATCCGCGCGTGGGCGGCGCCGGCGACCTCGAGCTCGCTGCGCCCGGCAAGGCCGGCGGCGAGGACGTGCTCGTAGGCGTCGTCGGTGATCCGCGCGGCCTCGGCGATCGCCGCCACCTCGGCCTCGTCCTTTCGGCGGCGAAGCCGCTCGACCAGGCCGCCCGCGGCGGTCAGCTCGACCCCTTCCCCCAGTTCCTCCTCGAGCTTGCGCAAGTTGGCGACGCTGGTCGCCGCGTCGTCGAAGCCGACCTTGCCCTCGAGCCGCGACGCCAGCTCCGGCAGCAGCCGGCTGGCGGCGATCACGATCTCGAACGCGCCGCCCGTCTGCTGGGCCGCCTGCTCGGTGTAGCGAAAGTCGGTGACGAAGACCCTCGTCTCGGGGCCGATCACGACCAGGGCGCTGCTGCCGGTGAAGCCGGTGAGCCAGCGGATGTTCGCCGTCGCGTCGCCGGCCGAGTCGCCCGGGCGCACGAGATCGCCGGCGATCAGCTGCTCGAGCCCCTCCTCGGCGACGAGGCCCGCGAGCCGATCCGCACGCTCCGCACTCACGTTGCGAGCTCCTCGCGCAACAGCGCCAGCGCGTCGCGATATCCGTCGGCGCCCTTGCCGGAGACCGTGCCGACGACCAGCCCCTCGAGCACCGACACCTGCCGCCAGGGCTCGCGCGCGGAGACGTCGGAGAGATGGACCTCGACGGCGGGCAGGCCGGCGATCTCGAGCGCGTCGCGGATCGCGTAGCTGTAGTGCGTCCACGCCCCCGGGTTGAGCACCGCCGCGTCGGCGACCTCTGGCAGCCGATGCAGGCGCTCGACGTACTCGCCCTCGTTGTTGGTCTGAAAGAAGGCGACCTCGAGGTCGAGCTCCTGTCCGAAGCGCTTGATCTTCGTCTGCAGCTCGGCCAGCGTCATCGTCCCGTAGTGCTCGGGATCGCGGCGGCCGAGCGCGTCGAGGTTGACCCCGTGCAGGACCTCGACTCGGTTGTGCGCGCCATAACTCATCCCTGCAGGTTTTCCACGGCCGCTCTCACCCTATCCGGCTCCACCCGTTGCCCGGTGGCGACCTCGCCCGGCCGCGCGCAGAGCACGAAGCCGAGCCCCTCGGCGGTCCGCTTCTTGTCGCGCCCGGCGGCCGCCAGCACCTCGTCGACCGCGATCGAGTGATCGATGATGGTCGGCAATCCCTGGCGGGCGAGGATCTCCTCGACCTCGTCGCGCAGCTCGCCGGCATCGGAGAGCTCGAGCGCGGCCAGCAGCCCGAGGCCGACGGCCTCGCCGTGGCGATAGCGCGAGTACGCGGATGCGGCCTCGATCGCGTGACCGACCGTGTGGCCGAGGTTGAGCGCCGCGCGCCGGCCGGAGTCGCGCTCGTCGGCCGCGACCACGGCGAGCTTCGTCCGCACGCAGTCGAAGACGATCCGGTCGAGGTCGCCGGGATCGAGCCGCTCGAGCGCCCGCACCCGGTCCCACAGCTCCCCACCCGCGATCAGCGCCGTCTTCACGACCTCGCCGAACCCGGCCGCGAGCTCCGCCTCGGGCAGGGTCGCGAGCGTCGCGGTGTCGGCGAGCACCGCCGCCGGCAGGTGATAGGCGCCGACGTAGTTCTTGGCCTCCGGCAGGTCGACCCCGGTCTTGCCGCCGTAGGCCGAGTCGACCTGGGCGACGAGCGTCGTCGGCAGCTGCACCACGGGGATGCCGCGCTGGTAGACGGCGGCGCAGAATCCGGCCAGGTCGCCGACCACACCACCGCCGAGCGCGACCACGTGATCGGAGCGGGTCGCGCCGAGGGCGGCGAGCTCGCGCAGCACGCGCTCTGACTCGGCGAGGCTCTTGCTCTGCTCGCCGGGAGCGACCTCGATCGTCCCGGCCACGGGGCCGATCGCGCTCCCATAGAGGCCGGCGACGACAGTGTCGGTGACCAGGAACCGCCGCCCCTCCAGCGGCCGGTAGCCGGCCGCGAGCAGGCCCGGGCCGACGAAGGCGGGGTACTCACCCGAGGCGCTTCGCGCCCAGGCCATCCTCGTGCCGGCCGGCAGCTCGCGCAGCGCCAGCAGAGCCGCCAAGGCCCGGGTCGGCGCATCGTCGCGACCGGGGACTACCGCGGTGGCGAGGGATTCGTAGAGCGGCGCGCGCTCGGCCAGCAACGTCTCGAAGGCCCGACGATCGTGAGCCAGCGGCCGGCGGCCGCCGATCCGCGACCAGGAGGTCTGGGCATCGGTCTCGAGCCAGACGACGATGTGGCCGCCGAGCGCCTCGCGCACGCGCTCGGAGAGCACGCTGCCACCGCCGAGCGCCAGCGCGGCACCGCCGGCGCGGTCGAGCAGTTCGCCGACGAGCGCCTCCTCGCGGCGGCGAAACTCGCCCTCGCCCTCGGCGGCGAAGAAGTCGGCGATCGGCATCCCGAGCTCGTCCTCGAGCAGGGCGTCGGTATCGAACGCGTCGAGCCCGGCCGCCCGCGCCGCGCGCAGGGCACGCGACTTGCCGGCCCCCATGAAGCCGATGAAGACGAGCGCCGGACCGTTGTCGTCTAGCGGCGCCAATCGATCCGCTCCCGGTACGCCTGCACGGCGGCGAGAACGTCATCGATGTGGTCGCCGCCGAACTTCTCGCGGTAACAACGGGCGAGCACCAGCGCGACCATCGCCTCGGCGACGACCCCGGCCGCGGGAACCACGGTCGAGTCGGTGCGCTCGCGCATCGCCTGGGCCGGCTCCTTGGTCTGTGTGTTGACCGACTGCAGGGGCTTGGTCAGGGTCGAGATCGGCTTCAGCGCACCGCGGACGATCAGCGGCTCGCCGTTCGACATCCCGCCCTCGACGCCACCGGCGCGGTTGGTCTGGCGGTGGTAGCCGCGCTCCTCGGACCAGAAGATCTCGTCGTGGGACTCGGAGCCGGGCGCCCCCGCGACCTCCCACGCCTCGCCGACGGAGACGCCCTTGACCGCCTGAATCGAGACCACGGCATGGGCGAGGCGGCCGTCGAGGCGCGTGTCCCAGGCGGCGTATGAGCCCAGGCCCGGGATCAGGCCGAAGGCGCGAACCTCGAAGATCCCGCCGAGGCTTTCGTTCTCCTTTCGCAGCCGGTCGATCTCGGCCACCATCCGCTGCTCGGCCTCGGGGTCGAGACAGCGAACCGGCGAGTCATCGACGCCGGCGAAGTCCTCGGGGGTGAGCTCGTTGCCCTCGGGCGCGGTGACTGAGGCGATCCGCAAGACGTGGCTGTAGACGCCGACCCCGAGCGCGCGCAGGAACTCCTTCGCCAGCGCGCCGGCGGCGACCCGGGCCGCGGTCTCGCGCGCCGAGGCGCGCTCGAGCACGTTGCGGACGTCGCGATGGCCGTACTTCTGCGAGCCGACGAGGTCGGCGTGCCCCGGTCGCGGCAGGTGCGACTCCTCGACCTCCGCCTCGACCGGCCACGGGTTCATCCGCTCCTCCCAGTTGGCGTAGTCGCGGTTGGCGACCAGCAGCGCAATCGGGCTGCCGAGGGTGCGGCCATGGCGGATCCCGGAGCGGACCTCGACCGAATCGCTCTCGATCTTCATCCTCCCGCCGCGGCCGTGGCCGAGCTGGCGGCGGGCCATCTCGCGGTCGATCCGCTCGCGGTCGAGCTCGAGCCCGGCGGGCATGCCGTCGACGATCGCCACGAGCCCGGGGCCGTGCGACTCGCCGGCGGTGGTGAAGCGAAAGGCGGTCATCCGGCCGCCGTAATCTAGACGGCCGCTCCGGGTCAGCGGCTGTGCCCGGCCCTCGGCTGCACGACGGTCAGCAGGCGGCGGCGACGGCCTTCTTCGCCTTCTTGACCTTCTTCTTTGCCTTCTTGACCTTGGCCTTGTCGCCGGCATCCTTGGCCTTCGACAGCTGGTACTTGGCCTTGATCAGCTTCTGCTTTGCCTGGTCGCAGGCCACCGACTGGCCCGGATCCACGGGTGGCGGGTCGACCGGCGGCGGGTCCACCGGCGGCGGATCGACAGGCGGGTCGACCGGCGGGTCGACCGGCGTCGTCACCGTGAACGAGCGCGCATCGGTGGCGGATCCGGTCGAATTGGTGACCTTGACCACGAACGAGTAGTCGCCATCGGCGAGATCCGACGCCGGTTGATGAGCGGCGACGTCGGAGCACGGTCCGTAGGCCGGCGCCGCGGCGCTGATCGAGCATTCGACCGTGTCGGCGCCGGTGGCAGTGAAGGCGAAGACCGGCCGCCGGTCGGTGATCGAGCCGGTCGGCCCGGAGTCGACGGTGACGTTGGGCGGGGCCACCAGGATCGGCAGCACCGCGTCGATCGAGGTGGTCGCGCCGGGTGCGCTGACGGCGACGAGGTCGGCCCCGCCGTAGCCCCCGGCGTCGTCGTACCACTCGTCGCCGATCTGGCTCGATGAACAGCGCCCGTCGAAGTGGACCTTGAACGAGCCCGTGCCAAGGCCCTGAAGCACGTAGCTGCCGTCGACGCCGGTTTCGGCGACCGAGTAGACGAAGTTCTCGTTCTCCGGGTCGAGGGCCCTGACGCAGGCTCCGGGGACGGGATCGGTCCCGTCGGTGACCACGCCCGAGATCGTGCCGCCGGCCCCGAGCTCGAGGTTGACACCGCCGGTCGTGGCGCCCGCCGTTACGGTGACCGGGTCGGCGTCGGTGATCGTCGCCCTGTCCGTGTACCACTCGTAGGCGAGATTGCCGGCGCCGCAGCTCACGAACAGCACCCTGTAGTCGTCGGATCCGAGACCTTCGATCGCGTACTCGCCGTTGGAGTCGGTGACCACGGGCGCGCCTGGCTCGAGGTCGGAATTGCTGGCACTCACGCAGATGCCCTGCAGCAAAACCCCGCCGGCGCCGGTGACCGTGCCGGTGATCTTGCCGCCCGTGGCGAGCTCAGCGTTGACACCCCCGATCGTCGATCCGACGGTGACGTTGATCGAGTCCGCCGCCGCCCGCGTCGGCTTGTCGTCGTAGAACTCGCTGGCGAAGTTGCCGTTGCCGCAGGCGCTGAACTCGACCTTGTAGATGCCGGGAGGCAGCCCCTGCAAGGTGTAGTCGCCGCTGGCGTCCGTCTCGGTGGATACCTCGTTCAGGTCGGCGTCGGCAGCGGCGACGCAGATGTCATTCAGGGGCTGGGTCGCGCCCGCGGGCCCGGTCACCGTGCCGGTGATGATCCCGCCGCCCGCGAGCTCCGCATCGACGTTCGATCGCGTCGAGCCGGTGGTGACCGAAAGCGCCTCGGCCGCCGCCCGCGTCGACTTGTCGTCGTAGAACTCGCCGACGTAGTTGCCGCTGCCGCAGGCGCTGAACTCGACCTTATACGAGCCCGAGCGCAGATCTTCGATCGTGTACTCGCCGTTGGCGTCGGTGCCCGCCGACTCGCCGACGAGGTTCGAGTCGGCGGCGCTGACACATATGTCCTGCAGCGGAGCGCCGCCCGGTCCCGTGACCGTGCCCGTGATCCTCCCGCCGACGGCGAGCTGGGCGTTGATGCCGGGCGTTGTCACGCCCGCGGCGACCGCCACCGGATCGGCGAGCGCCCGGCTCGGCTTGTCGTTGTAGAACTCGCGTGCGAAGTTGCCGTTGCCGCAGGCGCGGAACTCGAGCTTGTAGGCGCCGGCGCGCAGCCCCTTGAGCGTGTACTGACCATCAGCGTTCGTGACCGCCGAGTCGCCGCTGAGGAACCCCGCGTCGTCGCCGTCGACGCAGATGCCCTCGAGTGGCACGAAACCCGGGCCGGTGACCGTTCCGGTGATCTTTCCCTCGGTCGCGAGCTGGGCGTCGATGTTGGACGTCGTCGACGCCTCGGCCACCGTCACAGGATCGGCGAGCGCCCGGGTGGGCTTGTTGTCGTAGAACTCGCTCAGCAGGTCGCTCGGATTGCAGGGAGCGAAGCCGACCTTGTAGTTGCCGGCGCGCAGGCCCTCGAGCGCGTAGTCGCCGTTTGAGTCGGTGACGGTCACCGCTCCGTCGAGCTCGTCGTCGGAGGTTGTGACGCAGACGTCCGCGAGCGGGCCGCCCGGGCCGGTCACCGTGCCCGAGATCGTCGCGCCGCCGACGAGCTCGGCGTCGATGCCGGAGGTCGTCGAACCTTCGCTAACCGGGAGCGCATCCGCCGACGCCCGGGTCGGCTTGTCGTCGTAGAACTCGGTGGCCCAGTTGCCGACGCCGCAGGAGAAGAACTTGACCTTGTAGCTGGCGGCGTGCAGGCCGGCGATCGTGTAGTCGCCGGCGGCGTCGGTGACCGCTGACCCGGCGTTGTCGAAGCCGGCGTCGGCGGCGCTGACGCAGAGGTCCTCGAGCGGCGCGCCGCCGGGGCCCGTCGCCGTGCCGGAGATCGTTCCGCCGAGGGCGAGCTCGGCGTCGATGTTCGGCGTCGGCGTACCCGCGGTCACCGCGACCAGGTCGGCCGTGGCGGCGGTCGGCTTGTCGTCGTAGTACTCGCTCAGCAGCGCTCCGGCGATGCAGGATTCGAAGTGAACCTCGTAGTCGCCCGTCGGCAGCGAGTCGATCGTGTAGTCGCCGCCGGCGTCGGTCTCGGCCGAGCCGGTGTCGGTCGGGCCGTTGGCCTGCACGCAGACGTCGTCGAGCGGCGCGCCGCCGGGTCCGGTCACCGTTCCCGTGATCGAACCTCCGGTGGCCAGCTCGGCGCTGATTCCGGCGGTCGGCACGCCGTCGACAACCGTGACCAGGTCGGCCGAATCGATGTCGGACTTGTCGTCGTAGTACTCGCTGACCAGATTGGCCGTGCCACAGGCCGAGAAGCGAACGGTGTAGTCGTCCGCCGCGCCCAGTCCGGCGATCGAATAGTTGCCGCCCGCGTCCGCCGTGGTCGCCTCGAGCTCGACCGCGGTGGCCGACGACGCGCTCACGCACGCGTTCGCGGCCGGGCCGCCGGCCGCCTTTGTGATCGTGCCGGTGATCGAGCCGTCGGCGGCGGCCTCGCCGGCCGTGGCGCCAACGAGCACGAGCGCCGCTGAGATCACCCACACGGCACGTCGCAATCCAGGCAGGCGCTCCCCCATGGCGGTCATCGACAGGCCCTCATAGCCGTCAATCGGCCTTTAGCTCGTGATCCTCAATCCCGAGTAGGCGGAGCACGAACGTCTGTCCATCGAGGCCGTAGCTCAAAGTCGCGGTCTCGTTCTTCTCCAGGGTGATGTAGAGGCAGTTCTCGGGCGTCGGCACGCAGGCGCCGTCGCCGGCGGTCATGGTCGCGTCCTTGGAGAGCACGAACGCGGCGCGCTTGCCCTGCTCGTCGGTGCCCAGGTAGGCGACGACCGGAGTGGTCTCATCGGGAAGGATCGTCATCGGCTTCACGTTCTCGCGCAGCTTCGGATCGCCCTGGAGCCCGATCGTGAGGTCGACCCGGCGGGTGACGAGGTGAGTGACGACCTCGACGTCGTCGCTCGACGGCTGGTTACCCGTGCCGCCGTTGCCGTTGCCGCCGTCGGTGTCGGTCTCGTCGATCGTGTCGACGGTCGTGCTGTCGTCGATCGTCTCGGTGGTCTCGGTCACATCGACGGTGCCGCCGGGAGCGGCGACGTCGACCACCGGCACGTCCGTGGCGGTGTCGGTCGCTCCGGCCGCGGCGCCCGCGGCGTCGGTCGCGGCGTCAGTGGAGACAGCCTCGACGGTGGGTACGAACTGGGGCTTGAACGGGTTCTTCGACTTGAGCTCGGCGAGACGCTTGCTGTAGTTGCGAACGCTGACGCTGTCGTCGGCGAGCACGGCGGCGCTGAGCGCCGAGGGCTTCCCGCTCGACGCCGGCGCCGGAGCGGGCGCTGTCGCCGGGGTGTCCGGGCTCTTGAGAAACATCGGCACGGCGATCAGGGCGACGGCCAGAGCCGCCACGGGCAGCAGCAGATGGCGATCGCGCAGGTCGCGATAGACGTCACTCAGAAACTGGGGGGGCTTTATCGACTTCAATTGGCCACCACCGCCGCGGAGACGCCCGGATCGGCCGGCTCGGCCGGAGGCGTCGTCACCGGCGCTGCCGCGTCGGCCGCGGGACCGGCGGGCGTCGCACCGGCCGTGATCCCCTGGTCCACCGGGGTCAGATAGCTGGTCGCGGTTACGGTCGCCGAGAGGCCGGGCGGCCCGTCGGGGCCGACCGTGAAGCTGAAGCCGTTGATCGTCAGCAGCCTGCCGTTGACCGAGGTGGTTTCGCCGTGTGAGTCGACCATGCCGTCGACCCGCCCGAAGAAGTCGGCGATCTCGAAGAATCCGCCTTCGAACGCCATCTCGTACGGCATCACCGGGAGGCCCGCTGTGCCGACCGTGGCCCCGATCGGAAGCAGCGCGGCAGTCGCCTCCAGGGGCGCCGCCGGGTCCGCCGCCGCCGCTGGGTCCGCCGGCACCCCGGTGTCCGCGGGGGCCGCGGGCGTCGTTGTCACCGGCGCCGCGGCGCTCGACGAAGCGCTGAGGGTGATCGAGCGAAAGTCGACGTTGGAGCGCACCGAGAGCGTCTGCAGCTCGGTCAGCAGGCTGGGGGTATCGGCATCGATCGGAACCGCCTTGCCGAGCGTGATCATCTCGCGGTAGTTCGAGGGGAAGTCGCGCTTTGCCTGCTCGCTCGCGACGGCGGCGGCCTCGGCCTCCGTCACCTGCGCCTGAGCCTCAGCCACCTGGGCCTCGAGATCGGAGGCCTCCTGGCGCTTGGGGGCAAGAATCAAGAACCAGAACGCGGCGACCAGCGCGAGCATGCCGATTCCGATCAGGATCGTGCGGTCGGTGCTCTTCATTCGCCGCTCACCCCCGCTGCCGCGGCTCCGCTCTTGGCCTCCGAAACCTGCTCGCCGGCCGAGTCCACCGCCGTCTGCTTCTCGGCCTCCGCTTCTGCGACGCCGCCCTCGGTGGTGGCGGTGGTCGCTGCGTCAGTTGTCGTCGCGGGCGCGGTCGCCGGCGTAGCCGGTGCCGCGGCGACGGGCGGCGGGACCTCGTCGAAGGCGACGGTGGCCTGGAACTTGGCGACTTCCGGCCCGGTCTGACAATCGCTCGAAGTCTCGCCGGTCGCCGAGTCGCCGACGGGCGCACCTTCGGTGGGCGTCGCGCCCACCGCGGGGTCGATTTCCTCGCCGAGCTCGGAGCTCTGCATCCCGACCCGGGTCACGCCGTCGATGTCCTTGAGCGCGGCGAGAAAGCGCGCGACGCCCTTCTGGCCCTGAGCACAACCACCGATCTGCAACGAGGGACCGGTGATCGACGCGTCGGTGGTGCCCGTGGCGGTTGTGTCGCCTCCGGCGGCGGCGCCCGCGGCGGCGCTGCCGGTGAGGTTCTCCAGGGTGACGCGTCGCGGAACCACCAGAGCGAGCTCGTTCAGGACCCGCTCCCAGTCGAAGCGGCTCTGCGCCAGGCTGGCGACGGTGTCGCTGCGGCTTTGCTCGAGCGCCGCGAACGTCCCGTACGGGGCCAGTTCAGCGGCGGCGGCGTCGGCCTGTGCCTGCTGCGTCTCCAGTGCGGCGAGCTGCGCCTCGCTGTCCTTGATCTTGTTGCCCGCGAGGATCACCATGACGAGGCCGATCAGGGCGATGGCGAGCACACCGACGATCGCGTAGGAGGCGACCCCGGCGCGCAGCGGAGCATGGTCGCCGCGGCGGTCCTCGGGTGGAATCAGGTTGACGGCGCGCATCGCCTACTCCTCCAGCCCGAGGCCGTAGGAGAGCGTCAGGCGTCCCGCGGCCGCGCCGGCGACGTTGCGAAGAGCTTCGGGCGTCGAGGCGACCAGCGGCAGCGGCATCTCGCGCTCGAGCCGTGCGACCAGGCCGGGGATCGCGGTCCCCGCGCCGGCGACGACAACACCGTCGAGCTGCACCGAGTGCTCGAGTGCGGCGTAGTACTCGACCGAGCGCCGCAGCTCGTCGACGAGCGTGGCGACGCCGGCGGTGAGCGCGTCACGGGTGTACTTGACCGTGTCGGCGTCGCCCTCGATCTCGTCGGCGGGGGTCTCGAGACCAACGTGGACCAGCCACTGACGGGCGTGTTCGAGATTGAGGCCGCTGCTCGCCGCCAGCGATTGGGCGATCCCCTCGATCCCGAAGCCGAGCACGCGGCTGAAGACGCAATACGAGTCGCGTGCGACGGCGAGGTTGGTGATGTCGCCGAGATGGCAGTAGAGACGGCCGTTGACGCCCGGAGCGCCGGGGCCGGCCTCGAGCGGGTCGGCGGCGGCCCGTGCCGCGGGGTCAGCGGGGACGAGGGCGCGGATCAGCGCAAAGGCGGAATGGTCGATGCCGGTCAGGCGCAGTCCGGCGTGCTCGACCGCCTCGATCAGGCCGGCGAGCATCTCGCGACGCGCGGCCACAGCCACGACTTCGACCCCGGGCGTTTCGTCGCCGGGCGCGGACGGGATCACCTGCCAGTCGAGCACCGCCTGCTCGAGGGGCATCGGGATGTGGTCCTGAGCGGCGAAGCGGACTGCCGCCTCGAGCTCGGCCGTGTCGTCGATCTTCGGCAGACGGATCATGCGCACCGCCACCCGTTGGTTCGCGATCCCGATGCGCACGTCGCGGGGGAACTTCTGGCTCGCGAACAGGTCCTTGATCGCGTCCCCGACCGCGGTCGGGTCGTGGACCTCGCCGTCGCGCACGGCGCCGCCGGCGAGCGGCGAAACGCCGAAGCGCTCGACGGTGACCGCCCCGTTGATGCTGAGCTCGGTGGCTGCCACGCTGCCGGCCTCGATATCGAGCCCGACGACCTGCTTCGGGCGCCCGAGCGGCTGCGTCAGCGGATTCTTCTTTTTCAGGGGATTCATCTCAAGTAGCGCGGGCGCCCAGGGCCGTGATTCGGCCACCGCGACGTCCTGACACCCAATCGGCGCAATTGGCGCTCAACTTGAGCCTTGATTGGGGCCGAGAGCGCCAAATCGCAGGCGCGGCTTTGGGCGTGCGGTGCTAGCCGGTGAACGTGTCGAGATACCAATCGACGATCTCGTCGCCGAACCAGAGCCCGACGATCCCCCCGAGCGCCAGAAACGGCCCAAACGGGATCGCGCGTTTGCGGCCTTCGGAGCCATGGCGGGCGATCAGATACACCCCCACGATCGACCCGGCAAGGAAGCCGACCAGCAGCGCCGGTGCAACCGCGCGCCCGAGGAAGAGTCCCATCATCGCCGCAAGCTTCACGTCCCCCATGCCCATTCCGCGTGGATAGGCGAGCGCGACCAGGAGCAGCCCGCCGCCGGCGATCGCGGCCGCGATCGCCCGCGGCCCGAGGTCGCCGGCGTCGGTGGCGGCGACGATCGCGACCGCGGCCACGCTGCCGGCGAGCACGATCGCGTTCGGGATCAGCTTCAGCTCGAGGTCGGTGAGCGTGATCGCGAGCAGCACGGTGCAGAAGATCAGGCCCAGCGCCAACTCGGCGAGATCCTCGTCACCGACGATCAGGTAGGTCGCGGCCCAGAGCCCGCCGAGCGTCGCCTCGGTCAGCGGGTACCGGGCGGAGATCGGCTCGCCACAGACGCGACAGCGTCCGCTGAGCAGCAGCCAGGAGACGATCGGCACGTTGTCGCGCGCGGCCACCTGGGCGCCGCAATCGGGACAGCGCGAACGCCCGGCGACGAACGACTCACCCCGCGGCAGCCGGTGGGCGACGACGGTGACGAAGCTGCCGATGACGGCGCCGAGCACGAACAGGGCAATCGCGACTGCCGCCATAGGCGTCTCCGTTCGACCCGGGAAGCGTCAGCCCTGCCCGGCGAAGCCGGGTGGAGCTGCCCGCGTCAGGGGTAGTCGAGCGACTGGCGCTGGACGCCCCAGGACGCCTCGACGGGCTCGAGGAAGAACGGCGGCGAGAAGTAGCTCAGGCGCGAGTCGTAGTTGTAGTCCTTGAGGTAGCCGGTGCCGCCGCTGGTGCCGACGGCGCCGCGGAACTTCTGCGAGATCGCGCCCTCGATGTTCAGGTCGCCAAGCTGGCTGCCGCAGTTGTAGTGGTCGACGATGAACGAATGCTGGATCGCCAGGATCGCGGCATCGATGTTGATGTTCGTGGTCGCCGACGAGCCGGTGCCGTCGCCGCAGCTCGAACGCGAGGTCTGGCTCGGGTAGGGGCGGTAGACGCGGACAAAGTTATTGGCGATCAGTCCGAGGATGCCGGTGCTGCTGTTGGTGATGTGAGACTCGATGATGATGTCGTTCTCCGCCGCGATCGTCAGCTTCTGCGTGCTGTAGGTGCCCCTGACGTAAACATTGCCGCAGTTGTCGTCCGAAGTGTTGGACTTGGTCAGGGCGGTGAACGGCGAGTACGCCGACGAGCAGGCGCCGGACGTGCTGTTCTTGACGTAGATCACGCCGTTGGCGGGATAGGCCATCGTCGTCGCGCCGCTCGCGCCCCGCGGCGTCACCAGGATGTTGGAGCTGGTCAGCTCGATCGTCGTCTGGCCGCTGAACTGATAGGCGCTGGCGGCAATCGTCGCCAGCTTCTGGTTCGTCGGCGGCGGCTCCAGATCCGGCGCCGGCGTGACCAGCGTGCCGATCATGTTGGGGGAGGACCCGCAGAAATACGGGCTAAGGGGTGGCGAACCATTGGCGCTGGCCGGGGTCGAAATCTCGATTCTGTCGGCAGCCGTCCGCCCGAACGTGGCGCCGTTGTCGGTACAGATCGCGTCGTTGGTATGAAACGGGCCGTTGATCTCATCGTTGTCAGCAAAGTGGATGACGTCGCAGTACTGCGACGACCCGGGAATCGGCTGGGCGTAGCGGCCGGTCGACATGTTCGGCCCGACCTTCTTCGTGCATTGCGTGTAGGCACCGGCGATCGTGGCCGCGTCGCCGTAGGTGACCGGATCCGAGGTCTCGAGCTGGGTGAAGTAGATGTAGTCAAGGAAGCTACGGCGCTTCATCGTCGCGACGATCGACTGCGTCGAATCCCCGGCGTACCCGGTCGATTTGATGCGGAAGGTTCCAGGCTGCGCCGAGGTGGCCCCCTCGAGCATCGTCCCGGCCGGATCCGAGGTGCTGCAGTTGGCGCTGCCCGGGCTGGTGCTCGCGCGAAGCAGCTCGATCGCATAGGTCCCCGGGGTCGTTCCGGTCGCGCCGGGCACGGCGAGGCGCTTGGTCGTCGATCCCTGGAGGTTGACCGCGTTCGCCGGCGGCGTCGGCGGCGAGGCGCACAGCGTCCAGTAGTTGGTGTCG
Organism: uncultured Solirubrobacterales bacterium; assembly: GCA_963767475.1. Lineage (GTDB taxonomy): Bacteria > Actinomycetota > Thermoleophilia > Solirubrobacterales > 70-9 > WHSW01. Next base: position 40,370 of record CAVYEI010000006.1, on the reverse strand, counting down.
CTGTTGAGGTGGTACTGGTAGTCGTTGATCCCGGCGAGGGCCGCCTCATAGGCCCGCTTCTCGTCGAGGTCGTTGCGGGTCAGGTTCAGATCGCCCTGCGCCGCTGTCAGCGAGACCGTCACCAGCATCGTCGCGAGCAAGCCCGCGATCAGCACGATCGCGAGCGAGAAGCCGCCCTCGTCGCGAGCGGCGGCGCAGAGAATTTGGCGTGCCCTCAGGTGCATGGCTGGTTGGGGCTCGTGGAGAGCTCGCTCGGGGGCCCGAAGCGCAACAGCGCGCTGTCCTGGACGCTGATCGCGGCATTGGCGTCGGCGGTCGGGTTTCTCAGTGCCGAGGCGGCGAACGAAACCGTGACCTGGACCACGCCCGCCGCCTGGGTGGCGGTAAGAGTCGGCGACGGAACCACCGGCGTGCTGACGCCGTTGACATAGGTGGAGTACTGGAACAAGGGCGTGTTCGCCGTTCCGTTGATCGTCGCCAGGCCGACGTTCGTCAGCAGCTGGCGGGTGAGGTTCGGAGTCGGCGAGAAGCTCCAGACACCGGCGGCGTCGGGCGTCGTCGGGCTCGCCGGGTACACGGTCTCGGTCAGCGTGCCGCCGGCGAGGGTGATCTGGCGCCTGTTGGGCACGGGGCTGACGGCGGTGCCGCTCTGGTGCAGGAAGCTGATCGAGCTCGCGCTCGAGCCCGCGAGCACCGGCACGACGCCGCGGCTGACGCAGGTCGAGCGCAGCTCGTCCATGATCCGGTCCATCACCGGGCGCGCCCGCTGATTGGCGTCCACCCTGGCGACCTGTCGCGCCGAGCTCCGATTGACGACCGTGAGCAACGTCAGCGCGGCGACGATCAGCAGCGTCCCCATCATCACGCTGACCAGAAGCTCCGGCAGGGAGATGCCGCGCTCGCTTCGCAGGACATGGAGACCGGGGCGCCTCATGTGCATTGCAGTGTGGTCGAGCCGGGAGCGAGGGCGACGTTCAGTTGGGTGCCGAGGAGGCTCTTGACCGCGACCGAGGCGACGAGCACGCGCCGGGTCCCGCTGGTGCTCGGGCCTCGTACGCAGACTTCGTAGTCGCTGAACGGGAGGCCGGGAAGCGGAAGCTGACCGGAGGCGTTGGTGACGAAGTTGTAGACCACTCCGGGGCAGTCGAGATCCTCGATCCGTACGTTGGCTCCGACGGACTTCGCGCCGGTGGCCGTGCTGCCCCTGTAGACGTCGAGGTAGAGCGGAAAGAGCTGGATCGCCGGGGTCAGCGGGTTTATGACCTGCCCGGGCGTGAGCGGGGTGCTGACGATCCCGGCACCGCTACTGGGATTGTTCGCCGCGCAGCTCCCCGCGTACACCGCTTGCGGTGATGTGAACGGGAACAACGTCGTAGACGTTGTCTGGCTGGTCAACATCGTCCCCGAGCCGAAGAAGCGCGGGGTCTGCATGCCGGTGTTGTAGACCATGATTCCGCGTGCCTGCTGGTTGGGGGCGATCGTGCCGCTGGTGCCGTAGATGCGTACGCGGAAGTTCGCGGTGATCCGGCCGGGGGTGTCGTACTGCAGCGCCACCGTCGTCGTCGACTGGCCGATCACGTCCACCGTCTGCGGGGCCGGCGCGAGGCCGTTCGGGTCGACAACCCCGGCCAGCGTCGGCGTCACCGTGTAGGTGCCGACCGGCAGGTTGCCGAAGATGATGCAGCCGTTGCTGGCGGTCGTCCCGCTGAAGGTCGTCGGCCCGCTGCCGGCGATCGCGACCCCCGACCGCGGCGCTCCGGCCGCGTTCGTGACCGAGACCTGGAGCGAGCCGCGCGTCGGCGCGGTCGAGCCGGTCGGCGGAGCGATCAGGCTGGCAAGCGTCACCGGCGGCCGGCCGCCGATCGACCCCCAGGTGACCGAGCTCTGGACCTTGATGTAGTCGGTGTTGGAAGTGTTCTCGGTGCACGAGGTCGTCGCCGGGTTCGCCTCGGTGACGAACTGAGCCGTCGACGTGACCGTGAACGTGGTCGGTCCGTTGCGGACCGTGCGCGTGTGCGAGTAGCTGTTGGCGAGGTCGGAGATCTTCATCGCCCGGACCCGGACCTGATCGGCCTGCGCGATCGCCTGTGCCTGAGCGCGGAAACGCTCCTGTGAGCTCGTGGTGCCGATTGCGATCAGGGAGCTGATCGTGGCCCCGGCTATCAGAGCGAGCACGATCGCGCTCACGAGAAGCTCGGGCAGGGCGATGCCGCGCTCGTCCGAGTGAGCACGGTGTCGCAGTGCGTTGACGATGGCGCGCGCCTGCTTCATCAGCATGTCCTTGATCGGCATCCGCCGCACGGCCCTTGAACCGGTTGAGCAAGCCGTTTGTGAGCAGCAAAAAAGGGCGGGCCCGAAGGCCCGCCCTTTCAATGCACCCGAAACCGATATCAGCTGATCAGTTCCAGAGCCCGCCGGTCGGGCAGCCGGACGTTCCGGCGGTGACACAGTTGTAGACCGTGGTGCCACCGGTGCGCTCGATCGAGAAACGGTTCCCAGCGTCCGAGAGGACGGAGACCGAGTACGAGTTGGCGCCCGGGACGACGGCGACGTTCGCCTCGTCGGACAGCGCCAGGCCATTGGCCCCGGCGAGCGACGGCTCGATCGTCGTCAGTGCGGCGACGGTCGCGCCCGTGTACTGGCCGTTGGTCGTGTCAGTGGCGTATGTCTCCATCGCCGTCTGCGCGGTCTTGACCGCGGACTTGGCCTCGGCGTCACGCGCCTTGTTTCGCTGGTTGAAGAACGCCGGAATGGCGATCGCCGCCAGCAGGCCGATGATCAGCATCACGACCAGAAGCTCGACCAGCGTGAAGCCGGATTCGCTCTGGGCCCTGACGCGGAGCTTGTTGAGCATTTAGGAACCTCCTAGGTACCCACGTTTGCCTTTGCGCCAGAGCCCCGGGCACTACCCGACGAAGTCTGTGTGGACCTCGGTGGTAACCCGGCTTGCTCCCCCTTATGCAAGGAGCCCCGTGGCTTTGCGACCCCGCCTCACGACGGTTTTGCCTTTTACACCGAGGGCACTGGCCTTCAAGCGGGCTATCGGTCCTGGCCGGAGGAAGCTTTAGCTGTGCATGGGGGGTACATCCGTCTAGATGAGGGTCAGCCCCTAGTTCGTTCGTCCCGAAAAGCCCGCGTACGCACGCCGAGCCCCTCGTACGAGCGTCTACCGCCGGCCGCCTGAACCGCGAGCACTAGGCTCACCCGGTGGCTGCCCGCCGGCTGATCTTGGTGATGCTCGTCCTGCTCGTGCTCTCGAGCATCCTGGCGACGCTGCTCCCGGTCGAGCGCGACGGCGCCGGCGACGAATCGTCGAGCTCGACGACCTCGACCGCCGATCGCCCGCAACCCGAGGGCGAGCTGATCCGGAGAGCGATCGCCGCCGGCGATCCCACCCCGGAGCGGATCGAGCTCGGGCTCGGCGACCAGCTCGAGCTCACCGTGACCTCGGCGAAGCTCGCCGATCTGGTCGAGATCCCCGCCTTTGGCGATCTCGAGCAGGTCGATCCGGACTTCCCGGCGCATTTCGACCTGCTGGCGCTGGAGACCGGCAGCTTCGTCGTCCGCCTGGTCGAGGCGCAGCGGCCGATCGCCCGGATCGAGGTCACCGCGGCGGGGGCTGATCAGGGCGGGTCGGGCAAGTCCGAGAAGTCGAAGGACTCGCCGGGCTCGAGCACCGAGACCTCCACCCCGGGGGCGAGCTCCGAGAGCTGAGCCGCGAAGCAGCGCGCCGGCTCGACCAGGAACTCATCGGCGCGCCGGCGCAGATCGCGGCGGATCAGCGTGCCCCAGTGGATCGGGATCACGACCCGCGGGCGGATCCGCGCCGCAGCCTCGGCCGCGGTGCGGGGGTTCAGGTGCCCCTTGCCGAGCTTCGGCCCCCAACCCGCGATCGGCAGCAGGGCGACGTCGAGGCGGCCGGCGAGCTGGTCCATCTCGGCGAACAGGTCGGTGTCGCCGGCGAAGTAGACGCGGCGCTCGCCGGCCACGACCTCGTAGCCCGCCGCCTCGACCATGCGGCCGAGCTTGAAGCGCCGGCCCTCGTGGACCGCCGGGGTGGCGATGATCTCGACGCCCCCGACCTCGATCCGCTCGCCGGTGGCGAGCTCGACCGCGTTGGTGAAGCCCCGGCGCCTGAGCGTCGGCGCGGCACCGACGGGGACGACGACGCGGGTGGCGCGATCGAAACGCTTCAGCGACGGGAAGTCGAGGTGGTCGTGGTGCAGATGCGAGAGCAGGACCGCGTCGATCGCCTCGCTCACCCCGGGTGCCGGCTCGGCCGGATGGCGGTGGATCACACGCAGCAGCCGTGGCCGCAGCACCGGGTCGGTGAGCAGCCGTGCGCCGCCGAGCTCGATCAGCACGGTCGCGTGGCCGACGTAGGTGATCCGCTCGGCGCTCACGTCTCCGCCGGGCGCGTCGGAGCGGCGGGCCGCGTCGGATAGCGGCGCTTGTGGGCGAGAAAGCCCACCAGCCCGGCGGGAAGCTGAAGCCAGTAGGCGAACAGGCGGTAGGCGAGCGTCGCCAGCACCGCCGACCCGGCCCCGACCCCCGCCAGGGCAAGCATCGCGGTCAGGCCCGCCTCGACGAAGCCGAGCCCGCCCGGGGTGACCGGGATCTGGGTCAGCACCTGGGCGGCGCAGAAGGCGAGCAGGACGAGGCTCGGCCGCGGGGTCGAGCCGACCGCGGCGAGCGCCGCCAGCAGGGTCGCGTAGTCGAACGCCCAGCGCCCGACGGTGGCGACCACCGCCTCCTTCCACTGCGGCCCCAGGGTGGCGAGCAGCTTGTCGCGCTCGCGGCGCAGCCGCTCGGGCAGCGTCAGCAGCGGAGCCGAGCCACGCCGGATGCGGTTGCGCGCTGACTGCAGCGCCCGCGCGACCAGCTCCAGCGGGCGGTCGAAGGCGAGCAGGGCGACGGCGGCGCCCACCAGAAGCGCGAACACCGCGATCCCGATCAGGGTCGCCTCGACCAGGTTGCGATCGACCGACCCGCGCAGAAACGACGGCAGGGCGAGTACCGGCAGCGCCAGCACGACCGTGAAGGTGAGCAGGTTGACCGCGGTTATCCCGGCCACCGCCCGGCCACGCTCCAGTCCCGCCTCAACCAGCATCCGGTACTGCAGCGCGGCGCCAATCGCCCCGCCCGCGGGGGCGATCTTGCCGAGCGCGTTGCCGGCGAGCTGGGACTCGATCACGTCCGGCCACTCGGCTTTGCGCAGAGCCATCCGCTGCAACGCCCAGAGGCAGGCAAGGCCGCCGATCTGCAACGCCAGCATCACCGGGAACCAGATCCAGCTGATCCGCTCGAGATCGCGCCAGGAGCCGAGCACGTCGAGCAGGCTGGGAGCGACCAGGTACAGCGAGACCCCGGTGACCGCGAGCCAGAACACGGTCCGGCGCAGGCTCGGCGCCCGACGCGCGGACTCCTCCTCCCCACGCTCGATCTCGAGCTCGGCGTCGGCGTGCTCTGAGATCGTTCGCTCGACCCGATCGCCGAGCGAACCGCGATCACGAACCTCGGCGCTCATCCGAACAGGATCAGCAGGCTCGTGGCGACCCCGAGCGCGACTCCGCCGAGCGCCAGCCCGAGGTTGGCGTAGCGGCCCATCTTTGCGTAGCCGCCGTGGGTGACGGCGTCGTCGAGGGCCCGGCCGCGGAGGTTGCCGTAGACGAACAGGCCGACGCCGTAAAGGCCGAAACCGAGACCGAGGGCGACGTAGGGCGCTGTGTCGATGCTGTCGTTGAGCTCAGGGACGACACGGCCGACGCCGATCCCGACCGCGAGCGAGGTGAGCCCGGTCCGCCACCAGGCGAGCTGGGTGCGCTCACCGGCGAGTCGCGTGCGTCTGGTCGCGTCCCCGCTCTCCACCGGGCAAGGATAAGCCCGCGCGATCGCGTAGAACTGCCGCATCGCCGATCTGTTGGAGAAGACCTTCCCGCTGATGCTGGCAGCGGCCTCGAACCCGGCCGTGGTCGGGATCGTGATCCTGATGCTGACCTCGGCCGACCGGCCGCTGGCCCGGGCGGGCGCCTTCGTGATCGGCTTCGGCGCGGTCCTGGTCGCGCTCGGGATCGTCGGCCTGTGGTTCTTCAAGGGAGCGCGCGAGACCTTCGGCCCGACCGGCTCGCTGTTTGCCTGGCTCGACATCGCGCTCGGCGCCGGGATGCTCGTCTTCGCCGTGATCACCTGGGTCAAGCGCGGCTCGGCCTCCGGTCAAGATCGGCTGCTCGAGCGCGTGGGTCCGGCGGCGTTCTTCGGCGTCGGCGCGATCTTCATGATCACCGACGCCTCCGCCCTGGTCGCGCTGGGCCCGCTCCTGCGCGAGATCGCGGTCGCCCACGTGAGCGCGTTCCAACGCGGCGTCGCGCTCGTGCTCACCTACGTCGTCGTCATCCTCCCGATCGCCCTGCCGCTGCTGATCTACATCGTCGCCCCGCGCAGCTCGGAGCGGATCCTGGGGGTGATGCGCAGGTGGCTGGACCGCTACGGCTACCTGGTCGCAATCGCCGTCTTCCTGGCGATCGGGACCTACCTGCTGATCCGCGGGTTCGGCCGCCTCTGAGTCGCTGCCGCGCGCGGGCGAATAGGATCGCGCGCCGATGGGCGACCTGAAGCTCGGCTACAACACCGGATACTGGTCCGCGGGCCCGCCCGATGGCGTGCTCGACGCGATCAAGGAGGCCGACAGCCTCGGCCTCGACTCGATCTGGGCGGCCGAGGCCTACGGCTCCGACTGCCTGACGCCGCTCGCCTGGTGGGGGTCGCAGACCGAGAAGGTGAAGCTCGGCACCGGGATCCTGCAGATGTCGGCGCGCCAGCCGACCGCGGCCGCGATGGCGGCGATGACGCTCGACCACCTCTCCGGCGGCCGGATGATCCTCGGGATCGGCGTCTCCGGGCCGCAGGTGGTCGAGGGCTGGTACGGGATGCCGTTCGCCAAACCACTGGCAAGGACGCGCGAGTACGTCGCGATCATGCGCGACGTCTGGGCTCGCCAGGGCCCGGTGACCGCCGACGGCCCCTTCTATCCCCTGCCGATGCCGGGTGGAACCGGGCTCGGCAAGCCGCTGAAGTCCTCGATCCACCCGCTGCGCTCCGAGATCCCGGTGTACCTCGCCGCCGAGGGACCGAAGAACATCGCCCTCGGCGCCGAGATCTGCGACGGCTGGATGGCGATGCTGCTCTCGCCCTACCACCAGGAGCCGTACGTCGAGGCGCTCGCGGAGGGCTTCGCCCGCGAGGGTGCCCGCCACACCGCCGACGACTTCGAGGTCGCGGCGACGGTGCCGATGCTGGTCATGGACGACGTCGAGGTGGCCGCCGACGCCCTGCGCCACTACTACGCCCTCTATTTCGGCGGCATGGGAGCGAAGGGCAAGAACTTCCACGCCAACGTGCCGATCCGGATGGGCTACGGCGACATGGTCGAGACGGTTCAGGACCTCTACCTGGAGGGCAAGAAGCAGGAGGCCGCGGAGGCGATCCCGTTCGAGCTGATCGACAAGATGTCGCTGATCGGCCCCCGCGACAAGATCCGCCATGACCTCGAGGCCTGGCGCGACTCGTTCGTGACCACGCTGCTGATCGGCGGCGATCCGGCGATGGTGCGGACCGCGGCCGAACTCGTCCTCGGTTAGCGGTCGGCGCTAGGTGCTGGCCGGGCGGCGGCCGACGCGGCCGCTCTGCGACCAGGAGCTGATGTCGACGAGGAAGGCGAGGCCGACGATGAACCACTCGAAGCCGGTGACCTCGTTCGCTCCGGCCGACCACATGATCGCGTAGGCGAGCGTCGTCCAGGGCAGGATGAAGAAGCCGAGCAGCGGCAGCCACCACTCGTCGAAGGCGCGCCCGAGCAGGTCGCTGAAGACCCAGATCAGGAAGATCGCCAGGCGCGGCGAGAGCAGTGCGACCAAGACGACGAGGCAACCCATGCCTGCAGCCTATGGGTTCGGGGCGTCAGCCGATCTTGTCGTAGAGGCTGAAGATCGGCAGGTACATCGAGATCACGATGAAGCCGACGAGCACGCCGACGACGACGATCATGATCGGCTCGATCAGCGAGGTCAGGGCCTTGACCTTGGCGTCGACCTCGGCGTCGTAGAAATCGGCGATCTTCTCCAGCATCTGCTCGAGCTGCCCCGACTCCTCGCCGACCGCGACCATGTGCGAGACCATCGGCGGGAACACGCTCGCCTCCGCGAGTGGCTTGGCGATCGTGCCGCCCTTCTTCACCGAGTCGTAGACGTCGTTCATCGCCTCTTGGACCACCGCGTTACCGGCGGTCTGGCCCGAGATCTGAATCGCCTGCAGGATCGGCACGCCCGAGGAGACCGTCCCCGAGAAGGTCCGCGACCAGCGCGCCAGGGCGACCTTCTGGACCACGTCGCCGATCTTCATCGGGATCCGCAGCTTCATCTTGTCCCAGGCCATGCGGCCGCGCTCGGTCTTCTTCCAGCGCCCGAAGGCGTAGAACAACCCGATGATCACCGGAATCAGGATGTACCAGGATCCGGTCACCAGGTCTGAGATCCCGACGGTGATCTTGGTCATCGCCGGCAGTTCGGCGGTCTCGCCGTTTTCCTCCGAGATCTCCTCGAAGATGCCGACGAAGACGGGAACGACGAAGCCGACGATCACGGCCATGACCACGATCGCGACCCCGAAGACGACCGCCGGATACATCATCGCCGACTTCACCTGTCGCTTCAGGGCGTCGAGCTTCTCCAGCTGATTGGCGATCCGGTCGAGCGCCGACTCGAGGCGACCGGCGCCCTCGCCGGCCTGGACCATCGAGCGGTAGAGCGTGTCGAAGACGCCGGGCTGGCGCTCCATCGCCTGGTTCAGCGAGCTGCCCGCTTCGACATCGGCGCGCAGCGAGGCGATCGCCGGCTTCAGCATCTCGTCCTCGGTCTGGTCCTCGAGCGTGTAGAGCGAGCGCAGCATCGGCATCCCGGAGGCGATCAGGGTCGCGAACTGGCGCGAGAAGACGGAGAGGTTGCGCATGTTGACGCTCTTGAAGCGCTGGAAGATGCTCTCCAGCTTCAGCGACTCCCGCTGCTCGGAGACATCGAGAACGATCAGACCGCGCTGGCGAAGCTGATCCGAGACCTGCGCCTTGGAGCTCGCCTCGAGCTCGCCGCGCGAGGGGACGCCGGCGAGGTCAACGGCACGGAAGTTGAAGGTGCTCACGGGACCGGCCGCCTCACATCATCGACGCCGGCGCGCCGGAGGGCGGCGCGGGCTGCGTCGACGCTTCGGGCGCAGTGGCCGGCTGGCCGGCGCCGTTCGGGCTGCCGCCCATCAGCCGCTTGAACTCCTCCGGGACCGAGGCACGCTGCTCGGCGAGCGCCTTGGTGATCGCGCCCTTGCGGACGAGTTGGGCGAGGTCGGAGTCCATGGTCTGCATGCCGACGCCGCCCGAGGTCTGCAGGGCCGAGTAGATCTGGTGCGTCTTGCCCTCGCGGATCAGGTTGCGGATCGCCGGGGTCGGGATCAGGATCTCGCTGGCGCAGATGCGTCCGGCGCCATCGGCGGTCTCGAGCAGCTGCTGGGTGACGATCCCCTGCAGCGCGATCGAGAGCTGCATCCGGACCTGTTGCTGCTGATGCGGAGGGAAGACGTCGATGATCCGGTCGACCGTCTGCGCCGTCGACTGGGTGTGCAGGGTGGCGAACACGAGGTGCCCGGTCTCAGCCGCGGTGAGCGCGGTCGAGATCGTCTCCAGGTCGCGCATCTCGCCGACGAGGATCACGTCGGGGTCCTCGCGCAGAGCTGCGCGCAGGGCGCTGGTGAAATCCGTGGCATCGGAACCGATCTCGCGCTGGTTGACGAGGCAACCCTTGTGGCGGTGAAGGAACTCGATCGGGTCCTCGATCGTGAGGATGTGGTCGGAGCGCTCGCGGTTGATCATGTCGACCATCGAGGCCAGGGTCGTCGACTTTCCCGAGCCGGTCGGGCCGGTGACGAGGACGAAGCCGCGAGGCTTGCGCGTGAACTCGGCCAGCGGCGCCGGCAGCCCGAGCTGCTCGAGGGTCTTGATCTCGCTCGGGATCAACCGGAAGGCGGCGCTGATCGAGCCGCGCTGGAAGAAGACGTTGACACGGAAGCGGGCGACGCTGGGGATCGCGTAGGCGAGGTCGAGCTGTCGCTCGTTCTCGAACCGCTTGCGCTGCGAGTCGTTGAGCACCGAGTAGACGATCTCGCGTGTGTCCTGCGGGCCGAGCTTGGGGAAATCGGCCAAGGGCGCGATCTTGCCGTTGATGCGCATCGCCGGCGCCATCCCCGGGGAGATGTGCACGTCGGAAGCGTTCACCTCGACCATCCGGCCGAGCACAGCTGCGAAGTCAATGCTCACGGCTCAACAATCGTCAGTCTGGGCACAAAGCTTGAGTCCCGTTGCAAGACCGCCGCAGGCGCAGGATTCGCCCGCGCACGCGCGAACTCACCCCCGTCCACCGTCACTCGGCTCGACGAAGGCTTGATGGAGTCCAGCGCCCTCGCATCCCCGCCCCCGCTTCCGGTCAGCCAGCGCGAGCTGCTCGGCCTGATCATGGGCTGCGCGGCGCGCAGCAGCGCGACCTTCAACCAGGCGGAGTTCGCGGTCACCGCCGCCGGCGCCGGCCCCGACACCCGCCCGCTGACCCGCGAGCTGCTGATCGACCTCGCGATCCGCGGCTGGATCGAGCTCCGGGCGCGGCTCGCCGACGGTGGTGAGATCGAGGTCGAGCGCCGTCGCTGGGAATTCGAGTTCGCGGCCGACCGAAACTGGGGCCAGCAGGTGCCCGATTGCGCCTGTTACGTGCTCACCGAGAAGGGGCGCGGGCGGCTGCTGCGGACCGTGGGGCGCTGAGCCTCAGGAAGCTACGCGGGCGAGCTCGGCGATCGAGGTGACGCCGGAGCGAACCTTGGTCAGCCCGTCTTCGCGCAGGGTGAGCATGCCCTCCTCGCGGGCGGCCACGGTGACCTCGGACTCGCCGGCCCCGCCGACGGTCAGGTCCTTGATCCGCTCGCTCATCTTCATCACCGAGAAGATGCCGATCCGGCCCTTGTAGCCGCTGTTGTTGCAGCGTCCGCAGCCGACCGGCTCGTAGGCCTCGAGGTCGGCACCGACCCGGAAGCCGGCCTCGAGCAGGGCCGCCTGGGAGAGCATCGTGCGGCGCTTGCAATGGGTGCACAGCTTTCGTGTCAGCCGCTGAGCGACGACGCACTCGAGCGCCGACGCCGTGAGGAAGCTCTCGATCCCCATCTTCGCCAGCCGGGTGACCGTGCCCGGGGCGTCGTTGGTGTGCAGGGTCGAGAGCACCATGTGACCGGTGAGCGCCGACTCGATCGCGATCCGCGCGGTCTCGGCGTCGCGGATCTCGCCGACCATGATGATGTCGGGATCCGCGCGCAGCATCGAGCGCAGCCCGGCGGCGAAGGTGAGTCCCGCCTTGCGGTTGACGTTGATCTGGTTGACGCCGTCGATCCGGTACTCGACCGGGTCCTCGATCGTGATGATCTTCTTCTCGACCGCGTTGAGCTCGGCAAGCGCGGCGTAGAGCGTGGTCGACTTACCCGAGCCGGTCGGCCCGGTGACCAGGACGGCGCCGTGCGAGCGCCGCACGGCGGTCTCGAAGCGGTCGCGGCCGAGCCCGAGCATGCCGAGCTCGTCGAGCGAGCGCAGCGCCTGCTCCTTGTCGAGGATGCGGACGGTGGCCCCCTCCCCACGCTGGGTCGGCAGGGTGGTGACGCGGAGGTCGACCTTGCGCCCGTCGACATTGACGCTGACCCGCCCGTCCTGGGGCAGGCGCTTCTCGGCGATGTCGAGCTCGCTCATGATCTTGACTCGCGAGATCACGCCCGAGACCATCCGCTTCGGCACTCGCGCCGCTTCATAGAGCACGCCGTCGACGCGGAACCGGACCCGCATCTCGTCGTCGCCGGGCTCGAAGTGGATGTCGGAGGCGCCCTCGGTCGCGGCCTGGCCAAGGATCGAGTAGACGAGCTTGATCACCGGCGCGTCGTCGGCGGACTCGCGCAGCTCGGCAACCTCGCCGAGCTCGATCTCCTCATCGTCGTCAGCCGCCTCGGTGACCGCGTGCTCGAGCGAATTGAGGCGCCTGATCAACGAATCGACGTCGTCGGCGGCAGCGACCGCCAGGTGGCAGTTGAGGCCGGTGATCATCTGGATGTCGTCGATCGCCAGCACGTTGGCCGGGTCGACGATCGCGACCAGCAGCGTGTCCTTGGTGTGATAGCCGACCGGGACCGCCTGGTATCGCTTCGCCGAGGCGACCGAGAGCAGGTTGGCGGCCCCCATGTCGACGTGGTAGCTGTTCAGATCTAGATGGTCGAGGCCGTAGCGCTCGGCGGTCGCGCGCGAGAGCTGATCGGCGCTCACCGTCTGCCGTTCGACCAGCAGCTCGTCGGCCGGGCGGCCCACGGTCCGGGCCTCCTCGATCACCGCGTCGACGCGCTCACGACTGGCGTAGCCGAGCTCGACCACCACGTCGGTGAGAAACATCGCCGAGTTGCCGCGGCCGATCGGCTTTGTCAGCCCGGGCGTCTCGCCCGGCGCCGGCTCGTCGAGCGTCGGCGCCGTGGCCTCGCTTCCCCCCGAGGGGACGGGTCGCAGGTGTGAGGGGCGTTCATCCATTTGGGTCTTGCGTTCCTGCCGCCTTGCGCATCGCCTCGATCGGGGGGTCGAGCCCGGTCCAGATCTGAAGTGAGGCGGCTCCTTGGTGGACCAAGACCTCGAGTCCGTCGATCACGCGTGCGCCCCGCTCCCGTGCACAGGAGGTAAGCGCCGTCTCGTAAGACCCGTAGACGAGGTCCACCACAACATGTCTTTCCCGAAAGGAATCGGCATCGAGCGGGAGTGCCTTTAGGTCCTCAGCCGTCGCTGGGCGTTGATTTGCCTGCACAAGGCCGAGCGTGGTCGCGTTCAGGACCAGGTCGAACCCCGCCGGATCGGGCGCGGCGAGGTCGATTTCGAACTCCGCGGCGAGCGCTTTCGCCTTCTCCGCGGTGCGATTCCACAGCGAAACCTCGGCGCCCGCGTTTCGAAGCGCCCAGATCGCGGCCCGCGCCGAGCCCCCGGCGCCGAGCACAAGCGCCCGCTTGCCGTTCAGCGGCTCCGCGATCGCCGCCGTGATCCCGACCGCGTCGGTGTTCTCGGCGACGATGCCGCCACCCGAGAAGCTGAGCGTGTTGGCGGCTCCGATCTCGCGCGCCGAGGCGGAGGCCTCGGAGGCCAGGTCGAGCGCCGCCAGCTTGTGGGGCACGGTGACGTTGACGCCGGCGAAGTCGTCGTCGGGCAGCGCCGCGACCAGCTCGGCGAACCGCTCGGGCATGACCTCGATCGCCTCATAGGACCACTTCGGCGCCAGCCCGAGCTCGGCCAGGGCCGCGCTCTGCATCGCCGGCGAGCGCGAATGCGAGACCGGGTAGCCGAGCACGGCGAGGCGGGGCATGGTGCGGCGATGCTAGGCGCAGCGGCCGGCGGGCGCGCTCAGCAGTCGGTCGGTGAGCCGCCCTGTTCCTGGAGCGCCTGCTGGTAGGCGGCCTCGGCCTCGGCGAACTCCTCGTCGGTCTCGACGAACACGTGCTCGCCGCAGGTCCCGGGCTTGACGACGAAGTAGTAGACGTCGGACTTGGCCGGGTTGGCGGCGGCCTCGATCGATGCCAGCCCCGGGTTGGAGATCGGCGTCGGTGGCAGGCCCGGGTTGACGCGGGTGTTGTAGGGGTTGCCGGCGTCGGCGAGCTCGGACTCGGTCAGCTGCTCGTCGTAGTTGCCGAGGTAGTAGCGGATCGTAGCGTCGATGCCGAGCGTGTCGCCGGCCTTGAGCCGGTTGTAGATCACCGCCGCGGCCAGCTCGCGCTCCTCCGGGACCTGGATCTCCTTCTCGATCATCGAGGCGATCTTGAGCACGTCATAGGCGGTCAGGTTCTTCGACTTGGCATAGGAGAGATCGACCTCGGAGAAGTTGGTGCGAAAGGAGTCGAGCTGGGCGGCGACCAGATCCTTCGCCGTCTCCTTCTTGGTGATCGGGTAGGTGGCCGGGAAGAGGAAGCCCTCGAGACTGGGCGCGTCCTCGGCGTCGTACTTCTTCAGCTCGAAGCCCTTCGGCGCCGAGTCGCTGGCCTCCATGTAGTCGCCCTTGACCTTCTTCTTCACCTCGTCGGCGATCTGCTCTCGGGTCAGGCCCTCGACGATCAACAGGTCCTTGGTGTTCGCCACCGGCTTCGCCTTCGGCGGCGGCGGGTCGTCCTCGCCGAGCTTGCCGACCACCTTGACGACGCCGAAGATCAGCAGCGCCAGCAGGGCGAGGAAGACGATCGCGCCGAGGATGCGGCGGTTTCGCATCGCCGCCGACGAATGACCCGAGCCTCCGGGCGGGCGCCGGGGGCCGAGCGCCGGAGGCGGCGCGGGCGCGGCAGGCGCCGCGGCCGGCGGCGATTCGGCCCTCGGTGGCGGAGTGGCCGCCGGTGGCGGAGTCGCCGCCCGTTGCGCCGGCGGCGGTGCGGGTGCCACCTGGGCGGCCTCGGTCTCCTGGACCTTGTCGCCGAGCGACTGGCGGCGGCGCGCCTCGCGCTCGGCACGGCGGCGCTCGCGCTCGATCGCCTCCTGATCGTCGGCGAAGGGGTCGTGCCAGTCGGCCCCGTTGGTCACGATCCGGACACCTGGCGGCTGGCGAGGAAGGACTCGAGCAGGTGGGCCGCGGCGAGCGCGTCGGCGGGCGCGCTGGCGCCGCCGCGGGCGGTCTCTGCCGCCATCCGCGTGGTCAGGCGCTCGTCGTAGGTCTCGACCGGAACCTCGGTCTCGGCCGAGAGGTCGGCGGCGAACGCGCGCGCGGCCGCCGCCTGCTCGCGCTCGGCGCCGTCGAGGGAGACCGGCAGCCCGACGACGATCAGCTCGGCGCCCTCCTCGGTCGCAACCCTGGCGGCCACGGCGGGGTCGGGAGGGCTGATCACACCGAGCGGGCGCACGATCGTGCCGCTCGGGTCGCAGATCGCGGTCCCCGCGCGCACGTCGCCGTGATCGATTGCCAGCACCCGCATCGGATCGGAGAGCCTATGTCTCTAGGCCGCGACGGATCGCATCGGCGGCCGCTCGTAGCGCTTCCTCGAGCCCGTCGGGGTTGCGGCCGCCCGCCTGCGCGGCGTCGTCGCGGCCGCCGCCACCGCCTCCGATCAGCCCGGCGACCTCCTTGATCAGCCCCGCCGCCGAGAGCCCCCGCTCGACCGCGCTCTTGGTGAAGCTCGCGACCAGGGCCACCTTGCCGTCCTCGCGGCCGCCGAGCACGACCGCGGCGTCTCCGTGGCGCTGCTTGATCCGGTCGGCGAGGTCGAGCAGGCTGCGCTGGTCGGCGCTCGGAGCCTCGCTCGCGATCACCCGGATCCCGGCCACGTCCTCGCCCTGCTCTCCGAGCCGCTCGACCTCGGCGCCCGCCTCCTCGCGTCCCTGCTCGGCGACCTTGGCCTCGAGCTCTGCCAGCCGCTCGGCCGCGCGGCGAGCGGCGGCGACGGCGTCGCGACGCGAGCCGAGCAGCACACCGGCCTCCTCGAGCTGATCGCTGCGCTCGCGGTAATGGTCGATCGCGGCCGGGCCGCTGAGCGCCTCGATCCGGCGCACGTTGGCGGCGCTCGAGCCCTCGGAGACAATCGCGACGATGCCGATCTCGGCTGTGTTGGCAACGTGGGTGCCACCGCAGAGCTCGCGCGAGACCTCGTCGACCTCGACCACGCGCACCCAGTCGCCGTACTTCTCGCCGAACAGGGCCATCGCTCCCATCGCCTCCGCCTCGGCGCGCTCCATCTCCAGCGCCCGCACCGGCCGGCTCGCCTTCACCCACTCGTTGATCCGGTCCTCGACCGCGCGCACCTCATCGGCGCCGAGCGGCGCTCCGTGGGTGAAGTCGAAGCGCAGCTTGTCGGGACGCACGGCCGAACCGGCCTGGCGCACGTGGGTGCCGAGGCGCTCGCGAAGCGCCGCGTGCAGCAGGTGGGTCGCGGTGTGGTTTCGCATCGTCGCGTGGCGAAGCTCGTGGTCGACGGCAGCGGTCACCCGCTCCCCCGGCTCGGGCGGCGAGGGGCCGGCGGCCAGCCGCAGCGCCTGGTCGTCGCCGAGCCGGTAGACGTCCTCGACCCGCGCCTCTCCCCCGCTCCAGGCGACGACGCCGGAGTCGGCGACCTGGCCGCCACCCTCGGCGTAGAACGGGCTCTCCTCGAGCTTGAGCAGCGCCGCGCCGTCGCCGGCGAGCGGCTTCGCGGCGGCAACGCTGGTCTGGGCGCTGAGCTCGCCGTAGCCGACGAAGGTGGTCGGCGCCGCCGAGGAAGCGAACTCGATCACCTCCTGATGGCGATCGGGGGCCGCGACGGAGGCGCCGCTTCGGGCGCGCTCGCGCTGCTGGTCCATCAGCTCCTCGAAGCCGTCGTCGTCGACCGCCAGGCCCTCCTCGGCGAGCAGCTCCTTGGTCAGGTCATAGGGAAAGCCGTAGGTGTCGTGGAGCTGAAAGGCGGCGGCGGCGTCGATCCACGACGTGTTCGCCTCCTTCGCCTCGGCGACCAGCTTCGCCAGCAGCTCGGTGCCGCGATCGAGCGTGCGCCCGAAGCTCTCCTCCTCGTCGCCGACCCAGCGCATGATCGAGTCGCGCTCGGCCTCCAGGTGCGGATAGGCGCCGCCCATGAGCTCGATCACCTGCTCGGCGAACCGGCTCAGGTAGGGCGGATCGAGCCCCAGCACCCGGCCCTGCTGGATCGCGCGGCGCATGATCCGCCGCAGCACGTAGCCGCGATCCTCGTTCGAGGGCACGACCCCGTCGGCGATCAGGTTGACCGAACCGCGACTGTGGTCGGCGATGATTCGCATCGCCCTGGTCACCTTCGGGTCGGAGCCGTAGCTGACGCCCGAGAGCTCCTCGGCGAGCGCGATCAGGGGCGTGAAGGCGTCGGTGTCGAAGACCGAGTCGACGCCCTGCTGGATCACCGCCATCCGCTCGAGCCCGAGGCCGGTGTCGATGTTTCGCTGCGGCAGCTCGGTCAGCGAGCCGTCCTCGTGCAGCTCGTAGGTCATGAACACGTGGTTCCAGTACTCGAGGTAGCGGTCGGTGTCGTCGCCGGGGCGCAGGTCGTCGGCGCCGAACTCAGCGCCGCGGTCGATGTACATCTCCGAGCACGGCCCGCAGGGCCCGGTCGCGCCGCCCTGCCAGAAGTTGTCGGAGGCCGGCAGGCGCACGATGCGCTCGGCGGGGACGCCGATCTCACGCCAGATCTCGATCGACTCCTCGTCGGCGCCGAGCCCGAGCTGCTCGTCGCCCGCGAACACGGTGACCCAGATCAGCTCCGGGTCGAAGCCGAAGCCCTCGGTCGAGAGCTCCCACCCGTAGCGCATCGATTCGGCCTTGAAGTAGTCGCCGATCGAGAAGTTGCCCAGCATCTCGAAGAAGGTCAGGTGGCGCTTGGTCGTGCCGACGACCTCGATGTCGACGGTGCGGAAGGTGCGCTGCGAGGAGGTCAGCCGGCGGCTCGGCGGCTCCTCGCGGCCCTCGAAGTAGGGCTTGAACTGCTGCATCCCCGCAACTGTGAGCAGGGTCGAGGTGTCATCAGAGGCAGGAACCAGTGACGATGACGGCACGCGCAGGTGGCCGCGCTCCTCGAAGAAGGCAAGGAATGTCTCACGGATCTCGTCGGACCTCATCGACCCGCCAGTCTAGGTGGGCGGCTGGCGCCTGCATCGCGCTCGCCGGCGTGCTGCTCGCCGGGTCGCCGGCAGATGCGACGGCGGCGAACCCGTGTCCCGGCCAGACCCACTACGAGTGGATGGGGAGCTCGGTATCCGAGAGCATCTCGATCCCCTCGCTGACCCAGCCGTCCGCGATCAGCTCTTACCAGGGCACGATCCTGCGCCCCTCCGACACCACGGCGTACCCCGGCGCTCGGCCGGTGGTCGTGCTCCAGCACGGCCTCGGCGGCAGCCAATGCGCGCAATGGTGGACCGCCGAGGACCTCGCCGGTCACGGCTACGTGACCGTGGTCTGGACGTCGCCGGAGGGGGCCAACCAGGTCGAGGCGTTCATCAACGCCTCCGACGCGATGCGCTCTGCGATCGCCTTCGTCCGCGGCCCCACCAACCCCTACTCCGCTTTCAGCGACGGCTCGCGGATCGGCCTCGGCGGGATGTCGCTGGGCTCGGTGGTGACCAGCTTCGTCCAGGCCGATCCCGACCCCGGGGTGCTGGCCGCGGTCGCGCTCGACACCCTGCGCCGCTGGCTCACCGGCGATCCGGGCGGCGCCGTGGGCGAATGCGTCGGCGACCCGGGCTTCGAGGTCACGCCGCGGGTGCCGGCGCTCGGCTTCGCCAAGGACGAGCCCTGCAACTCGAAGCCCGACCACTCGCCGGCCGATCTGAAGCAGGCGGGCTTCCTGCACTGGCGCGCCCGCGGCGTCCCGACGATGGAGCTGGTGATGGCCGGTTACCAGCACGGCGATTTCGCGATCGGCGGCGACGAGCAACAGCGACGCGACCTCTCCTACTTCGTCGAGGCGTGGTTCGACCTCTGGCTGCTCGGCGATCCGAGCGCCGAGGATCGCCTGCTCGCCGACACGGTGCTCGGCCGTCCGACGGCCTCGTTGCTCTCCACCAGGTTCCTCTCCGGCGCCTACCTGCCGCCGCGAATCGACACCACCGACTACCTCGCCGACCTCAACGACATCAGCGCCCCGAACACGCGCAAGCTGCACGGCCCCAAGCGCCGGATCTCGAAGCGCCGGGCGCGCGACGGGCTCAAGTTCAAGTTCGCCTCCGACGACCCGCAGGCCGGGTTCGAGTGCCGCCTCGACGAGCGCTCCTACAAGCCCTGCGAGTCGCCGAGGCAGACCCACAACGCAAAGCTCGGCGACCACGTATTCCGCGTCCGCGCCACCGACGCGCGCGGCAACGTCGAGCCGAAGCCGGCCCGCTGGCGCTACGAGATCTCCGACTGAGGTCGCTCAGGCGATCGTCGCCCGGCCGACGACGGTGTCGCCGCTGAGCAGGCACGCGGTCTGGCCGGGGGCGACTCCGTAGGCCGGTTCGGCGAGCTCGAGCTCGAGCTTCGGGTGACTGCCGGGGGCGACGTCGGCGACCGTGCAGGCGATCGGGCGCGAGTGATAACGCAGCAGCACCCGGTCGACGCGACCGCCGGGCCGGTGCAGGGTCGCCTCCCGAACGGCGACCCTGTCGGTCGCCAGCTCGTCGCGCGAACCGGCGACGACGGTGTTGGTGGCCGCGTCGGTCGCCAGCACGTAGCGCGCTTCGTGCGAGCCGCCACCGAGGCCGCGGCGCTGGCCGACGGTGAACTCGTGATGGCCGCGATGGCGCCCGAGATGGCGGCCGCGGCGGTCGACGATGTCGCCCGGGCGTTCGTCGAGCCCGCCGTGGCGGGCGAGGAACGAGCGCTTGCCCTCGCCGGCGAGAAAGCAGAGGTCCTGGCTCTCGGCCTTCGCCGCAACCGGCAGGCCGGCACCGGCGGCGAGCTCGCGAACCTCGGGCTTGGTCAGCTCGGCGAGCGGGAACCGCAGCCGCGCCAGCGAAGCCGGCCGCAGGCCGGAGAGCATGTAGGTCTGGTCCTTTGCCGCGTCGGCGGCGGCGGCGAGCAGGGGGCCGTCACCGTCATCGACGATCCGGGCGTAGTGGCCGGTCGCAAGCCCGACGCAGCCGAGCCGCTCGGCGAGCTCGAGCATCGCGTCGAGACGCAGCTCGCCGTTGCAGATCACGCACGGGTTCGGCGTGCGCCCGGCGCGGTAGCCATCGACGAAGGCGCCGACGACGCGCTCGCGAAAGACCTGCTCGAGGTCCAGGGTCAGGTGCGGGATCCCGAGCTCGTGGGCGAGCCCGCGGGCCCCGAGCACGGCCGCCGGTGAGCAACAGCTCTTGCTCGCGTCGGTGCGCTGGTCGGCCCACAGCTTCAGCGTTACCGCGACGACCGCTGCCCCGCGCTCGCGTTCGCGCAGGGCGGCGACGGCGGAATCGACGCCGCCGCTGAGCGCGACCAGCACCCGCTCGCCGGTGGCCGGAGACTCGGCGAGCGCCGCGCCGGAGCCCGCGGCGCCGGCGAGCGCCCGGTGAAGCGCGTCGGCGGCGAGCTCGACCGCGTGGCGTCCCTGCGGGCCGATCCCCCCGAGGAGCGCGGCGATCGTGTCGGGGCCGATCAGGGCGGCGTCGAGCGCCGCCTCGCCCTCGGCCAGCTCGGCCACCGCGGCTGCGGCGGCGTTGGCGGCGGCGCAGCCCTCGGCGTCGAAGCTGACCAGGGCGATCCGGCCACTCTCGACGGCGATCGAGATCCGCACGAGGTCACCGCAGGGCGCCCCGCCGGCGGCACCGTCGAAGCCGCCGGGCAGGGGCGCGCCGCGGCGGCTGGCATCGCCGACGTACTGGAGCAGGGTCTCTCGATCGGTTTCAGTGCTCATCGATGCGGCGCGCTGGCGCCGCCCGGCAAGCGTAGACGCAGGGGCCGGACTACTTCGGGTAGTACGGCAGGTCCGAGGAGCCCTTGTAGAGGGCGTCCTTGAGGGCCTGGTGGACGCTGGTCGTGCCGCGGTAGCCGTAGCTGACGACCGCGGTCGGCATCGGGCCCTCGGTGAGCGCCTTCGGGCGCATGATCACGAGCGCCGGGGTGCGGCTGACGTCGACGCCCCCGGTGATCCGAGAGTAGTCGGCGACGTCCTTGACGTCGATCACGAAGACCTCGGCCTCGGGATTCGAACGCAGCGCTTCGACCATCGTCTTCAGGCGGCGGTCGTCGATCCCGTCCTCGGTCGCGATCAAGAGGACGACTGCCTTGCCCCCGTTGTAGGCGTCGACGATCTCCTGCGGCAGGCCGGGGCCCGCCTTCAAGTCGCTGCCCCCGCCCGCTTGCGCGGAGCCGGTGGGCGAAACGGCGGGCGTCACCGGCGCACCGGTCGCGGGATCGACGCTCGCGGTGGGATCGGTCGGAGCACCGGCCGTGGGATCGGTGGCGGCACCGGTCGCCGGATCGGTCGCCGCCGTGGCGGCCGGGTCGGTCGGGGTCGCGGACGGCGCGGGCTCGCTGGAGCCGCCCATGCGCATCAGCAGCATCAGGCCGACGACGAGCGCCAGGACGCCGATCAGTCCGGCCTGGACGAGCGGGTTCTCGTTGATCGCCTTTCTCATCGCCCGCCTCCGCGCGGAAGCGATGAAAGAGGCCCCAGCTTGCCGTTACCGCTCTGCCTGCGAACCTGAATAAACAGGTGGGTGCCTGCCGGCGCTACGCGCAGCGCGCTACCGAACGATGGCTCCCATGGCAATTGTGTTGGTTCACAATTTGAACGGCTCGCGAACAAGCTCGAGCCTGGACTAAAGGTACCAACGCGGGCGATCGCTGAAGCGGTCATCAGCCATACATTCGGCTGTCAGGGCGAATTTCTTGAGGCGTGAGCGCTAGGCGGGCGAGCGCCGCAACGCCGGTAGCACGCTGGCGAGGAAGAGCAGGGCGCCGATCAGCAGCAAAACAAGAGGCCAGCCGAGCACCTTGCCGGCCGGGCTCGAGTCGTCCAGATCGAGGCCGACGGAGAAGGTGAAGGCGAGCAAGCCGAAGCTGCCGACGTAGGCAGGGCCGCGGCTGAGCGCCGCACTCGCCCCGAAGCCGACCAGCGCCACGGAAGCCACCAGCAACTCGAGATCCCAGAACAGGCTCGGCTGGCCTGTCGTCGCCTCGACGGGGGCCGGGAAGAGGACCCCTTGAAAAACGATCAACGACAGCGCTCCGGCCGCCACCGCTGCAATCCCGGCGGCGGTGACGACGTCGCCCGCGGCGCCCTCCGGTGCAGCGGACATCGCGATCACCGCCGCAAGCGCGAGCAGGATCACGGCGATGACCACGAACAGCCAGCGGAGCGTGCCGACGTCGGCGCCCACTCCATCGTCGAGCAGCTCGCCCCAGAGTCCGAGCCAGGCGACGATCAGGGCCAGGCCACCAAGCAGCGCTCCCACGCGGACTCGGGCCCCGTGCACAGCGAGCAGCGCGGCAGCGGCGGTGAGCAGGAAGATCCAGGCGATGTTGAGCGGCGCCCCGGTGTTGCCGCCGACCCAATCGACGAATGCGAACAGGGTTACCGGCGTGAGCACGATCGCGAAGACGATGAACACGGACTGCCAGGGGAGCGTCCGGCCACCCCAGCGGGCGCCCAGGTAGCCCGTCCAGTAGAGGAACTTGGTCAGTACGGCGAGGACGAAGAAGACGACGAACTCGCCCCATGGATCGGCGAACGAGGTACGGCGGAAGAGCAGCACCACGGTGCCGACCGCGAGCAGCAGCCCGCCGAGCGCGCGCATTCCGCCCCGGTAGTCCTGGCCGAGTACGCCACGGACCCTGTCCACGATCGCTCCTTCCTCCCGACGTCGTGCTGAAGCTATGCCCGGGGGCGGACGGAGCCCACGCCTGCGGGCACCGGGCGTTCGCCTAGTTTCAGCGCCGAAGGCGCTCGGGAGCCGCTTTTTCGGGGTTACGGTGGCCATCCCGACGCGCCAAGCGCATGGAAGCAGGAGACCAGATGAAGCGCCCAAGCCGCAAGCTCACCTACGCCAACGTCACCTCCACCGCGGCGTTGTTTCTGGCGCTCGCCGGTGGCACGACCGCGGTCGCGCTCAGCGGCCACAACTCGGTCCAAAGCGACGACATCAGAAACGGCGAGGTCAAGGCCGCCGATCTCGCCGGCAGCTCTGTGAAGGGCGCCGAGGTCAAGGCGGAGTCGCTGAAGGCCGGCGACCTGGCGGCCGACTCGGTGACCGGATCCGAGCTCGCGGCCGCAGCGGTCGGGTCGGCTGAGATCGCCGACGCCGGTGTCGGGCCCGACGAGATCGCGCCCGGCGCTGTCGGCAGCAGCGAACTCGCGGCGGCTGCCGTGGGCGCCCCCGCGGTCGTCGACGGTTCGCTGGGACCGGCCGAGCAGGGCGCCGCCCCGGCCGCGCGAATCGAGGGCAACCTGCTCTTGTTTCCGAACAACTTCCTCAGCGCGGTGCCGCTGGAACGCGACACCGGCCCGGGGGCCTTTGATCCGTTCGACATGTGGAATCCCGCTGACCCAACGCTCCTCAGGGTGCCGATCGACGGCATCTACCTGGTGATCGGCACCGGAGACTGGGAGTCCGATGACACCACCGCCGCCGGCGGTCCCCAGGACACCGGCGATCGCGCGCTCCAGATCACCGCCCCAAACGGGCAGACCCTGCGGATCGAGACCGAGACCAACAGGTTCGAGGACGAGCGCACCCGCCAGGTTGTGACCAACCTGGTCAAGCTCGACGCCGGCGAAACGCTGTCCCTTTTCGCCTCCCAGGAGAACGAGGACGGCAGCCTCGTCGAGCTCACCGAGTACTCGCTCCAGGCCGCCTGGATCGGTCCGGGCTAGGGGCGCTTGGCGCGCAGCGCCAGGCCGAGCTCGCGCAGCTGGATCTCATCCACGGGCGCCGGGGCCCCGGTGAGCGGGTCGGCGCCGGAGGCGGCCTTCGGGAACGCGATCACGTCGCGGATCGAGTCCGCGTGCTCGAGCCGCTGGACCATGCGATCGAGCCCGTAGGCGATCCCGCCGTGCGGAGGTGCGCCGTAGCGCAGCGCCTCGAGCAAAAAGCCGAACCGCTCCTCGGCCTCCGCCGGGTCGATCCCGATCGCCTCGAGCACGCGCTGCTGGAGCTCGGGGTCGGAGATACGGATCGAGCCGCCGCCGAGCTCCTGGCCGTTCCAGACCACGTCGTAGGCAAGGGCCGTCGCCGCGCCGGGATCGGCGGGGTCGAACTCGCCCGCCGGGGCGGTGAACGGGTGATGCAACGGATCCCAGCGCTCCTCGCCCTCGTTCCAGCCGAACATCGGCCACTCGGTGACCCAGCAGAACTCCTCCGCCGCGGGGTCGATGAGCTCGAAGCGCTCGGCGAGGTCGAGGCGAAGCTGGGCGAGCACGGCGTTGGCGACCGCGGGCTTGTCGGCGACGACCAGCAGCAGATCGCCCTCCTCGGCCTCGAGCCGCTGGTTGAGCGCCGCCAGCTCGGCCTCGGAGAGGAACTTGGCCGTCGGCGAGCGCCAGCCCTCGCCCTCGCGAAAGGCCCAGACCAGGCCCTTGGCGCCGAGCTCCTGGGCGCGCCCGATCAAGCCGTCGAGAGCCGAGCGCGGGATCTCGCGGGCGCCGGCGTTCAGCCCCTTGACGATCCCGCCGGCCTCGATCACGCCGCGAAAGACCTTGAACTCGGTCTCCGCCAGCAGGTCCGTGACCTCGGTCAGCTCGAGCCCGAAGCGCAGGTCGGGGCGGTCGGTGCCGAAGCGCGCGATCGCCTCCTCGTAGGTGATCCGGCGCAGCGGCAGCTCGAGCTTCGGGCCCTCGACGCGCTCGAACACGGCGGCGAGCAGGCGCTCGTTGAGGTCGAGCACATCCTCGACCCCCACGAACGACATCTCGATGTCCAATTGGGTGAAGTCGGGCTGGCGGTCGGCGCGCTGGTCCTCGTCGCGAAAGCAGCGCACGATCTGGAAGTAGCGCTCGAACCCGGCGACCATCAGCAGCTGCTTGAACAGCTGCGGCGACTGCGGCAGGGCGTAGAACGAGCCGGGCTCGCGGCGCGAGGGGACGAGGAAGTCGCGAGCGCCCTCGGGGGTCGATCGCGAGAGCATCGGCGTCTCGATGTCGAGGAAGCCCTCGCCGCCGAGGAACTCGCGGATCGCGGCGCTGACCTGATGGCGCCTGACGATCGCCCGCGCCATCCGCTCGCGACGCAGGTCGAGGTAGCGGTGGCGAAGCCGCGCCTCCTCGCCGACCTCGCCCGAGAACCCCTCGATCTCGAACGGCGGCGTCTGCGCGTCGGCGAGCAGGGTCGCATCGCCGACCTGAAGCTCGAACTCGCCGGTCGGCAGCTCCGGGTTGACGGTCTCGGGGTCGCGGCGGACCACGGACCCGGCGACGCTGAGCACGTCCTCGGCCCGCAGCTTGTGGGCGAGCTCGAAGGCCTCGCCGGAGCGGTCCGGGTGAAAGACGAGCTGAACGATCCCGGTGCGGTCGCGCAGGTCGATGAACACCAGCCCGCCGTGGTCGCGGCGGCGGTGCACCCAACCGGCAACGCGGGCGTCGGAGTCGACCCGGTCGCCGAGCACCTGGCCGCACCAGGTGTCGCGGTACTCGTTCGCGCGCAGCGCCGGGAACTCGCTCATTGGCTCAATGCCTCCGCCGCCCGCGCGAGGTCGAGCGCCGTCTGCTCACCGCTCTGCATGTCGCGCACCTCGGCCTCCCCCTGCTCGTCGAGGATCACGGTCCGCCGGGCGCCGATCCGGTCGGCCTGCTTCATCTGGCCCTTGAGCGAGCGCCCCGCGAGGTCGAGCTCGGCGCGCAGGCCGGCGCCGCGCAGCTCCTGGACCAGGGCGAAGGCGCGCCCGGTCTGCGCGTCCGGCGCGGCAACGAAGACGTCGGCGACCGCTTCGGGCTCCGGCTCGGCCAGCGCGATCAGGATCCGGTCGATCCCGGCGGCCCAGCCACAGGCCGGCGTCGGCGGGCCGCCGAGCACCTCGACGAGGCCGTCGTAGCGGCCCCCGCCGCCGATCGTCGCCGCCTGGGCGTCGAGGCTCTCGGACTCGAATTCGAACACGGTCCGGGTGTAGTAGTCGAGGCCGCGGACGAGGGTGCCGTCGAGGACGTAGCTGACCCCGGCCTGGTCGAGAAGGTTGCGAACCTCGGCGAAGTGCTCCGCGTCGGCCTGCTCGAGGCGGTCGAGCATCCGCGGCGCCTCGGCGATCGCCGCCTGCGTCCCCGGGTCCTTGGAATCGAAGGCGCGCAGCGGGTTCTCGGCCATCCGCTCGCGGACGTCCGGCGAGAGCTCGCCCTCGTGCTCGCGCAGATAGGCGAGCAGCTCCTCGCGGTAGGCGGCGCGCGAGGCCGGCGTGCCGAGGCTCGACAGCCGCAGCTTCAGCCCCGGCACTCCGAGCCCCCGCAGCAGGTCATCGAGCAGCATGATCAGCTCGGCGTCGACGAGCGGCGAGTCGGAGCCGATCGCCTCCACGTTCAGCTGGTGAAACTGGCGAAAGCGCCCGGCCTGGGGGCGCTCGTGGCGGAAGAACGGACCCCAGGTCCAGAGCTTCACCGGCTGCGCCAGCTTCTGCATCCCGTGCTCGATGTAGGCGCGGCAGATCGCCGCAGTCGCCTCGGGGCGCAGGGTGAGGCTGCGGCCGCCCTGGTCCTCGAACGTGAACATCTCCTTGTGGACGATGTCGGTGCCCTCGCCGACGCCGCGTGCGAACAGCTCGGTGTCCTCGAAGATCGGGGTGTCGATGCGGCCGTAGCCGGCCCGCCCGACCAGCTCGGCGGCCGCGACGTAGACGCGGGCACGGATCGACTCCTCGGCGGGCAGGATGTCGAACGTCCCCCGCGGGGCTTGAAAGCGCGCGCTCACCTAAGGCGCCTCAACGGCGGCGCGCCTCGGCTTCGCTTCGCTCCGCCTCACGGCCTCAACCTAACGCGCGAGCTCAGCTAGGAACGGATTCGTAGCCCGCTCGGCGCCGAGCGTGGTGATCCCCATGTGGCCGGGATAGACCACAGTCTCCTCGGGAAAGCCGTCGACGAGGCTGCGGATGCTCTCGAGCAGGGTCGGCCAGTCGCCGCCCGGGAGGTCGACGCGCCCGACCGAGCCCTGGAACAGCACGTCGCCGCTGAACAGCGCCGCCTCGTCGCGGATCGCGTAGGTGACGTGGCCGGGGCTGTGACCGGGCGTGAACAGGACCTCGATCCGCATCCCGGCGAGCTCGAGCTGCTCGCCGCCGGCGACGGTCTCGTCGGCGTCATAGCTCTCATAGGGGCCGAACCCGGGCCAGGGGACGTAGGCCATGATGTCGGCGAGCACCGGGACCTCGATCTCAGGGCAGTAGACCGGCGCACCGGTCGCCTTCGCCACCGGAGCGACGGCGCCGATGTGATCGAAGTGGGTGTGGGTGAGCAGGATGGCGTCGATCCCGAGGTCGAGCTCGTCGACCAGATGGAGGATCCGCTCGGGCTCCTCGCCGGGGTCGACGATCAGCCCGCGATCGGAGCCATTGCGGCGGATCACGTAGCAGTTCTCGGCCACCTGGCCGACGGTGAGCATGCGCACGTCCATGGCGAGCGAGAGTAGCGCCCGGGGCGCTCAGCCCTGCTGCTTCTTCGCCGCCCGCGCGGCCTGCTGCTGGCGCAGCCGGCGGCGGTACATGAAGCGGTCGATGTAGTAGCCCATCGGCACGTACATCGCCAGCATCACCACCGAGAGCCCGAGCGCGCCGCCGACCGGCCGCTGGAACGCGAGCCAGAAGAGCAGGAAGAAGATCCCGGCGCCGAACAGGCCGCGCTTGAAGGCGCCGCTCCAGGTCGGCGGCATATCGCGACGATCGACCGACCGGCCCTTCGCGGGCTGGCGCTTCTTGCGCGCCCTCGCCTTCGCCTCCTCGCGCGTCCGCGGGCGCCCGCGGGGGCCGCGCCGGTCGAGCCCGCCCCCCTGGGTGCCGCGATGCTTTCGGCGCCGCTTCTTTCGCGTCTGAGCCACGAAGCGTGGAGGCTAACGACCGCCGCCCATCCGTGCACGCGCGCGTTCAGGGGTCATAACCCCGCCGGGGCGCAGGTCACCGCGACCGCCGAACGAAGCCAGCTTCGAATCCAAACAGGAGCTGATTGATGGGAACCGGGTCGGGGGGCAAAAGGGGACGAGTGGCCGCGCTCGCGGCCGCGGCCGCGGGACTGCTCGCCTGCGCACAACCCGCCGTCGCGGACGCGGCGGTCGCTCACACGGTGATCGAGGGCGAGACGCTCTCCGGAATCGCGGCGGCGAACGGGATCACGACCGAGTCGCTCGCCGCCTTCAACGGGATCTCAGCCGAGACCCTGGTGGTCACCGGAACCTCGATCCAGGTCCCGAGCGCCACCGAGGTGGGGACGACGGCGACCACCACAAGCACCACGACGGCGACGACCGCCGGCGCCCACACGGTGCTCGAGGGCGAGACGCTCTCCGGAATCGCGGCCGCGAACGGGGTCACGACCGAGTCGCTCGCCGCCTTCAACGGGATCTCGCCCGACACCCTCGTGATCACCGGGACCACGATCCAGATCCCGAGCGCCACCGCGGTGGGGACAACTGCGACGACAACGACGACGACTGCCGTACCGACATCGGCACCGGCGACGGTGCCCGCTTCTTGGACGGTCGCGATCTACTCGCCCATGGGCGCCGCGTACCTGGCGTCGAACGCGGCCGCCGCCTGGACCGCGATGCGCGAGGCGGCGCTGAGCCAGTTCGGGATCGACATCTACCCCGCCGGATCGCTCTCCGCCTACCGCACCTGGGAGCAGCAGTCTTATCTCTACGACCTCTATCTCGCCGGGCTCGGCGCCCCCGCCAACCCGCCCGGCAGCTCGTCGCATGAGTACGGCACCGCGGTCGACCTCGCCAGCCCTGAGATGCGGACGGTGATCGACCAGATCGGGCCGACCTACGGCTGGTCGAAGGTCCACGGGCCCGACGAGTGGTGGCACGTGGACTACGTCGGCGGCTGAGCGTCCGACCGCGCCAGCCGGCGCTCGAGCACCTGCAGCTCGGGATCGAAGCCGCGCAGGGGCACGTCGTCGGGCAGCTCGCGCAGCGACGCCTCGGGGACCATGCCGACGACCTCACCGGCCACCGGCCGCGCGCCGTTGCGAGCGGCGAGCGCGCGGACCTGCTCGATCACCACCCCAAGCGGGACCGAGACCGGGTCGTGGATGTTGGTCGAGATCTGGGCTCGATCGCCGAGGTCGACGGCGATCGCCCGCACACCGCCGATCCCACCGCCCGACTCGCGCAGGTCGGCCGCGATCGACTCGGCGACGCCGATGTCGACGGTGTCGAGCTCGACGTTGAAGGCCGCGAGCGGCGGCCGCGCGGTGACCAGCAGCGCGCCCGCGGTCGGGTGCGGTTGGGCCGGGCCGAAATCCTGAAGCAGCTCGCCCGTGCGCATGCGTTCCCGAAGCGCGGCGAGGCCGCCGCGGCGAAAGTAGGCGCGCTCGCGGCGCGGCTGCTCCGTCGCCAGCTCGCCGTAGAGGAACACCGGCAGCCCGAGCTCGGCGATCGCCAGCGCCGCCTCCAGCGCCAGCTCCTCGGCCAGCGTGCGCTCGCCGTCGGTGAGCCAGACCACGGGGCAGACGTCGAGCGCACCGATGCAGGGATGGGCGCCGCTATGGGCGGAGAGATCGATGCGCTCGATGCAGGCCTCGGCTCCGGCGACCAGTGCCTCGACCAGCTCCCTCCCGGGCGCTGTCAGGGTCAACACGGTCCGATTGTGGACCTCGTCGGTGTGGCGGTCGAGCAGCTCGGCGCGGGCGAACGCGGCGCTGATCGCGGCGATCGCATCCTGGTCGCGGCCTTCGGAGAAGTTCGGGACCGCGAGCGCCATGCGAGACCGGCCTCAGTCGCCGACCAGCAGCTCGCCCGCGCGCACGAGCGGCTCGCCGTCGACGCTGACGTCGGGCTCGAGCACGACGACGTCGAGGTGGATCGGCACCTGGACCGTGCCGCCGATCGCCGCCGAGGCGCCGAAGGCGACGTGGCAGGTGCCGAGGATCTTCTCGTCCTCGAGCAGGTTGCCGGTCAGCTCGGCCTTCTCGTTGGTGCCGATGCCGAGCTCGGCGACGTTGGTGCCCTGCTCGCCACCGTGGGTGCGCAGCAGGTGAAGCAGCCGCTCTCCCTCGGCGCCGGTCGCCGCGACCAGGTGACCCGCCTCGACCGTGAGCTCGACCGGTTCTGTCACCCGCCCGATCGAGGCGATCGTCCCGTCGACGATCAGGGTGCCCGCGGCGGTGCCCTCGATCGGGGCGATGAAGCCCTCACCGCAGGGCAGGTTGCCGAAAGCGCCGGGCGTGGTCAGGTCGCCCGCGTCGGCGACGGCCTCGCGCTCGCCGAGCCCGAGCATCAGGTCGGAGCCGCGGGCGCAGGTGATTCGCGCCTCGCTGCCGGCGGTGAGGATCTGCGCGATCGCCGCGCCCCGGCGCCGCAGCGCCTCCATGTCGGCCGACATCACCCGGGCCAGCATCTCCTCGGTCGCCCCCGGCAGGGTCGCGATCCGCACCCCGGCCTCGGTTGCCGCCCTGCGCGCCGCGGTGTGCGAGAGCGACTGCACGGTCGGGCAGAGGACGACGTCGGCGGCCGCCATCGCTGCGGCAACCGATTGCGGCGGCTCCGTCCCGGACTCGGCGCGCTCGCCGATCAGCGCCATCACGCCGTCGGCGCCGACCCGGCCCGCCTCGCCGCGAAAGCGTTCGCCGAGCCCGATCGTCGCCGGGTTGGCAACCACCAGCACCTCCTCGCCCTCGCGGACGCCGAGGCAGTCGCGGATCACCGCGCTCACGGCTCGCTCGAGGTCGCTCACCTCGCAAACGTAGCGGCCTTGACTTCCCGGCGCCGGCCGTGGTAAGCCGTAGCCGAAGGGAGCGGGATTGAGGGGAAGAATCGCGCGAATCGGATCTCGTGGATCGCTGGCGGGCCTGGTCGTGGTCGGCGTGCTCGTGCCAGCGACCGGGGCGGGCGCCGCCACGGTTCGCGTCGAGGAGGTCGGCGGCCCGGGCGTGTTCGAGCCGCAGAGCTCAACCCTGATCTTCGAGGCCACGCCCGGGGAGCAGAACGAGGTCGAGCTGCGGATCAGCGCCCAGACCGCAACCGACGTCACCTACTCGGTCACCGACGCGACCTCCCCCACCGTCCCCGGCGCCGGTTGCTCCGGCGGTGGCGCGCCCGGTAGCGAGGTCCTCTGCCAGCTGATGACCTCGCGGCCGGCCGATTGCGTGCGCACGATCTGCGTCGACCTCGGCCGCAAGGTTTTCCTGCGGAGCCTGCTCGGCGACGGCGACGACACGCTCACGGCGACCACGATGCCGGCTGACGACGGCGGCCACGGGCTGTTCGAGACGGCGGTCGAGGCGGGCGAGGGCGACGACACGGTCTTGGGCGGCACCGGCACCGACAGGATCGACCCGGGCCCGGGCGCGGACAGCGTCGAAGCCGGCTCCGGCGCCGATAGCGCCGTCGCCGCGACCGCCGCGCCGGACGGCGCCGACCACCTCGACCTGGGCACCGGCGGCGACTTCATCAGCTACACGGCCGCGCTCGGCGCGATCTCGATCTCGCTTGATGAGATCGCCAACGACGGAGCCGCCGGTGAGGGCGACAACGTGCTCGGAGCCGAGGCGCTCTACGGAGGTGCCGGCGACGACAACCTCAGCGGCGCAAACCAGCCTGAAACCGCCTCCGCGTGGCCCGAGTCGCTGAACGGCGGAGCGGGCGACGACGTGATCGCCGGCAACGCGGGCGACGACTTCATCCGCGGCGAGGCCGGCAGCGACCGGATCACAGGCGGCCCCGGTGACGACCACATCGAGGAATACGGAGCGCAGCCGAACCGAATCAGCGGCGGCAGCGGACAGGACGACCTCTTCGGCGGCTCGCGCGGCGATCGGATCATCGGCGGCACCGGCGCCGACCTGATCAGCGGATACGGCGGCGGCGACTCCCTCTTCGGAGGCCGGGGCCCCGACGTGCTCAACTCGGGCGGCCGCGACCAGGACCGCGACAGCCTCGACTGCGGGCCGGCAAAGGACCTGGCCCGCGTCGATCCCGAGGATCTCGCCAGCCGCTGCGAGGACCTGCGCTAGCGGATCACCCGAGCAGGCCGCGGAGCTGCTTCAACGGTTGTTCGAGCTCGCCCTCCTCGAACTCGAGGTGTGCGAGCAGCAGGCCCCCGAGGCGCTCGAGACCGGCGACCAGGCGCGCGCGGCGATCGGCCTCGTCGGCTTGATCCAGCTCCTCGGCCGCCGTTTCGACCTCCGTGAGCACCGTCGAGATCTCGCGGTGCTCGCGCTCCAGCCGATCCACGACCGAGTCGAGCTCGGGGTGGTCTCGCCGCAGCACCGGGAACAGGATGGCGTCCTCGGCGCGGTGGTGGCGGTGGACGAAGCTGCAGTAGTGCAGGCAGCCGTACTTGAGCCGCCACAGGGCGCTGTCGGCCCGCAGGCCCTCGACGCGCTCGCGCACCTCCGCCGGCGCCAGCCCCGCGGCGGTCTCGCGCGCCAGCGCGGTCACCGTCTCGAGCTCGCGCCGCAGCGCCGAGTGCACCGAGAGGAGCTCGGCGAACAACGGGTTGTCGGCCGGATCGACGTCGTCTTCGGTCTCGGCTGACATCGGGTTCCGGCACATTGCCACGCCCGCGGTCAAGATGGTCGGCGACCATGAAGGCCGCCAATCTCGCCCTCCGCTTCGCGCTCGAGCTCAGCGCGATCGCGGCGCTCGTCTACTTCGGCGCCTCGCTCGACGCCTCGATCGCGGTCAAGGCGATCGTCGCCGTGGTGGCGCCGGGCGCCTTCATCGCCGCCTGGGCTCGCTGGATCGCGCCGAAGGCAAGCGCGCGGTTGGCGGACCCGACCCGGCTCTGGATCGAGTTGGTGTTGCTTGCCGCCGCGGTCGGCGCTCTGGCCGTCGCCGGACGAGCCGTCCTGGCGGCGATCTTCGCCGCGCTGCTGCTCGTGAACGAGGCTCTGCTGCGAGCTTGGGACCAGCGCGGGACGGCCTGACACCGCCTGGCGAAATCAACCCGGAGCCCTCCCCAAACACCGCTACGATTCACCGCCCCGCCGGAGTAGCTCAGCTGGTTAGAGCAGCGGAATCATAATCCGAAGGCCGTGGGTTCGAGTCCCTCCTCCGGCATGAAATACCTGCAAATAGATCAGTTCTGATCGTATACGACAGTCGGAGTAAAGAAAGCTTGTCCGGTTAACGGCAAATTGGCCGATCCCAGCCACTGCGCAGAGAGCTGGCGTGGTGGGGAGCCGGCGGGCCTCGTGCAGCGAACGATGGCGCGATAGCATCCCTCGCGGAGTGCCGGGAAGCCTGGTCGGCGAATCGTCGTCGACCGCGGAGGGTGTCCCTGATTGCTCCAATAGCTACGAAGGCTTTGTCGCCAGCGCCAGGTCTGGGCGCACTGGGAGCGATCGAGCGTTCGCGCCGCAGCGGTCGTCTGCTTGATGCGATCCCGCTGCTGGCGATGGAGGAGAAGGCAGCGCCGGCAGTTGCAGCGCTCCGACATTCGGCCGGCGCGGAGGGCCTGTCTCCGTGCCGCTAGCCTTGAGCGAGGGATTTCACGCAGGTGATCTCTACGTTCTCGGACTCCTCAGCGTCGGGCTGGCACTGGCCGCTGGGCTAGCCGCCCTTTCTCACCAGCGCGAGCGTGCTTTCTCGGCGGCTCTGATCTATCTGCTCCTGGGCGCTGTCGGTGCCCTCGCGATGTCCGTCTTGGACGTCTCACCGATCGATCCGCTGAGCGATCACGGATTAATCGAGAGACTTTCGGAACTCGCTCTGGTCGTCGCCGTGTTCTCCGCAGGGCTCACGGTCGAGCGCCACGTGCGAAGGCGGTCACTGATCTCGGTCGCAATCCTCATCGGCGTCGTTATGCCGCTGACGGTGGCGCTGATCGCCGTGTTCGGCTACTACGCGATGGGACTCTCTCTCGGAGCAGCGGTGCTCCTCGGTGCGATTCTCGCTCCGACGGACCCGGTCCTGGCCGGGGACGTCGGGCTCGGGCCGCCGGGGTCTGAGCCGGTCGGAGAACCCCGGTTCTCACTCCATACCGAGGCCGCGATCAACGACGGGCTTGCCTCTCCCTTCGTCGTCGCCGGGCTGTTCATCGCTACTCAGGACGGCAGCTCGTGGATCGGGGAATGGATTTGGGCGGACGTTCTATATGCGGTCGGGGTAGCCGTCACCCTCGGAGTTGTGCTGGGCGCCGGGGCCGCATGGCTGGTCACCCGGGCTCGAGCGCGCGGGCTGTTCTCGCATGAACTCGACGGCTTCGCTGCGATCGCGATCATCCTCTTCGTCTACGGACTCTCAGAGCTCGTCGGCTCCTACGGGCTGATCGCACTGTTCGTGGCCGGCGTCGCTTTTCGCCGCTACGAGTTCGAGCACGAGATTAACGCCAGAATCCACCACGGGGCGGAGGTCGCGGGAACGCTCCTGGAGCTGCTCGTCCTGCTGCTGCTCGGCTCGATGCTCACGCGTGCGGGTTTGTCTGCTCCGGGGTGGAGCGGATGGCTCCTGGCCCCGCTTCTTATCTTCGTCATCCGCCCCGCTTTGGTGCTGGGCACCAGCGGACCGGGCCTCGCATCACGTCGCGAAAGGGTCTTTCTGGCCTTCTTCGGCGTTCGCGGAGTCGCCGCGCTGTTTTACGCCGCGATCGTTGCCGGCTCTGGCGCGCTGCCGGCGGCGGAAACCAGCGTGGTCGTCTGGACGACGATCCTCTGCGTGGTCCTCTCCATCGTCATCCACGGGAGTACGTCAACCGCCCTGACTCGAAGGCTTCTGGGGTCCTGAGTTGCGTACAAGCGGTCGATCGTATTTAATGGAAGTGTTATCTAACATAATCGTTACATGCCAGCCGACCAACTCAGCCTCATCTTCGCCGCGCTCGCCGATCCGACGCGCCGCTCGATCCTGACCCGGCTCGCCGAGGGCGAGGCCACCGTGACCGAGCTCGCCGAGCCGTTCCCGGTGAGCGGGCCGGCGATCTCGCGCCACCTCAAGGTGCTCGAGCGCGCGGGCCTGATCGCCCGCGGCCGAGAGGCTCAGTGGCGACCCAGCCGGCTGCAGGCCGAACCACTCGACGAGGCGGTTGAGTGGATGCAATCGCGCAAACGGACCTGGGAGGCCCGGATGGACCGACTTGAAGCACACCTACACGAACAAGGAGAACCGGATGACTGACCCGAGCCCCGTGGGCGCCGACCAGGAGGTCCTGATCACGCGCATCTTCGAAGCGCCGCGCGAGCGGGTCTTCAAGGCCTGGATCGATCCCGACGAGGTGGCCGCCTGGTACGGCCCGGAGCATATGGACGCTCCGCGCGAGCGGGTCCACATCGATCCGCGGGTCGGCGGGCGCTGGGAGCTGACAATGGTCCAGCGCAGCGGCGATCGCGAGTTCTCCATCGGCTACGAGATCCTTGAGCTGGTGGAACCGGAGCTGATCGTGATGCGCTCAGACCCGATGCCGCAGATGGGCATGCACGAGGCTGTGACGGTTCGCGTCGAGTTTCACGACCACGGCGAGAAGACGCGGATGACGCTCACCGACGGGCCCTACCCGGCCCCCGGACCCGGCCACGCCGAGGCCGGCTGGAGCGCCGCCTTCGACAAGCTCGCGGGTTTCATCGCTGGCTAGATCTTTCGAGGATCCGCTTCAGTTGGGCCAGGTCCTTGCGATTCGCGCGGCGCACGGCCGGAGCCATGATCGGCGCGAGCAGGCGCGAGAACCCGGATGGCTCGCCGCGGTTTCGAAGCCGCATCACCGTTGCCCCATCCAGCCCGTCCTCCCAGGTGTACGTCGTCTCCATGGCGATCGGCCCGTCGGTGGTCGCCATCACGAACCGCTCTGCAGCGACGAGCTCGATCACCTCATACACGTATGACAGCTGGCGGCCGAGAAAGCTCGCCGAGAAGGCGAACCGAGACCCGACCTCGATCGGCGGCTCGGTTTCCCACGCGGCGGATTCGATGTTCGCGTACCACTCCGTCGCGTTGGCCGGATCGCATGCGTACGCGGCGACCTCGGCGCGCGGCCGGGCGATGGTCGTCTCGGTCTCGACGTTGATCGCCATCACGCTCGATTATTCCTAAGTCCACACGAGCGGCAGGCCGAGCTCGCCGAACAGCTCCTCGTTGCGCGGAAAGCCCGTGATCCCGCGGATCCGCTCGCCCTCGATCGCCATCACCATCACTCCATAAGCACGCCGAACGCCGTCGCCGGTCTCGTCGGCGTAGCTGGCCAAGGCCGGCTGGCCGTTGGCTCGCGTCTCGACCAGCGTGATCCGATCCAGCCGGCCGTCGAGTGGCTCGGTCGCAAAGAACTCACCGATTGCCGGCGCGCCCTCGAAGCGCATCCGCACGGGTGGCATGGTCAGCAGCGCGTCGTCGCTGAGCAGCGCGACGATCCGGCCGACGTCGACGTTTGCCCACGCGTCCAGGAACAGGCGCATGACCTTTGCCTCGGCGCCTTGAGTCGCAGGCGCATGCATGCGCGCGAGCGTTCCCTCGTCTCGTTCCCGCGCAAGCCGGTCGCGCCCGCGCTGCAGGGCGCTGTTGACGGCGGCGACGCTGTCGTCGAGCAGCGCAGCGACATCTTTGGCTGGCCAGTCGAGGGCATCGCGCAGGACGACCACCGCCCGCTGCTTGGCCGGCAGCAGTTGCATCGCGGCCACGAACGCAAGTCCAATGTCCTCTTGGGCGATCGCATGATCGGCTGGGCTGGAGTCCGGCGCTTCCAGCTCCTCGAGAAGCCGATCCGGATAGGGCTCAAGGTGGCTGTCCGCCTGCATTCCAGCGTCGCGTTGCCGGCGCTCGATCATTCGCAGTGAGACGTTGGTCGCGATGCGGTGAAGCCAGGCGATCAGCGGCGCGCGTGGCTCGAACTCCCCCAGCCCGCGCCACGCCCGCAGCATCGTCTCCTGCAGCGCGTCATCAGCGTCATGGAGCGAGCCAAGCAGCCGGTAGCAGTGAACGTGAGTGCCCGCCGATGCGGGGCGGTAAGCGCGACGAACGCCTGCTCGTCGCCGCCGTGCGCGGCGTCGAGCAGTGCGCGCTCATCGCGACGGTCTTCCGCCACGGTCGCGACCCTAGTCAGACCGGCAGCGGGCCGCCGAGCTCGGTCCAGGCCGAGGGTGAGAATGCGGCCTGCGGAACTCCGCCGAGCGCGATGAACCGAGTGCCCTCGTCGCCGGGGAGGATCTGGCGCCGCTGATCCGGTCCGACGCGCGCCATCACCCCGGGCCGCAGATCGAAACGCTCCCCATCGGCCTCGAGGACGGCGGAGCCCGCGATCGGGATGTAGACCTCCTCCTGGCCGGCCTCGCCGGTCGATGCATCGTGATTGTGGTTCGGATAACCGTCCCAGTTGGGCGGCAGGGTGATCACCTGCATGCCCCAGGCGCTGACCCCGAGTTCTGCTCGAGCCCGTCGGGCGATCCCGTCGTAGATCGTCTCCATCTCATCGATCTCGACCACCGAAACGTCTGTCATCTGTTGCTCCTGTGCTCATGGGCCCACCTGGCCCTTCATGAACTCAATCCGCGCCGAAGCGAAAACTCATCGCCCGCATGCATTTCGCCGCGCACAGCGATGTCCGCCTGGCCGCTGATGAGCTCCGCGCCGCAAGGCCGTGATGCGCCGCAAGACCGTCCGGGCCTCGACCTTCGGGCATCGGCACTGCGTAACACCTCGGGGTCCAGGGAAACTCAGAAGGCATGGGCGCGGAATACCGGTTCCGCCGGGCGCGGTCGGCCTTAATCACCGCGAAACCTGGGCGTGAGACGCTGGGAGCATGAGCTCCGGCGCCCCACACGTGCTGGTCGTCGACGACGACCCAGTGGTCCGCGACGTGTTGCTTCGTTATCTCGCGCGCGACGGGTTCACGGCCGAGGCGGCCGAGGATGGGGAGAAGGCGCTGGAGGCGTTCGCCGCCCGGCGACCGGATCTGGTGGTGCTCGACCTGATGCTGCCGCGAATCGACGGGCTGGAGGTGTTTCGTCGGATGCGCGAGGCCGACCCGGCGAGCGCGGTGCTGATGCTGACCGCCCGTGGGCGCGAAACCGAGCGGGTTATCGGACTCGACTCGGGGGCCGACGACTACGTCGCGAAGCCGTTCTCGCCGCGCGAGATCGTCGCCCGGGTGAAGGCGATCCTGCGCCGGCTCGGCGAGACCGGAGCCTCCACCGCCGACGCCGAGCGCGCGCAGCCACTCGCCTTCGACCGACTCGAGATCGACCCCGCGGCGCGCGAGGCCCGGATCGACGCCCGTCCGGTGGAACTGACGCCGAAGGAGTTCGACCTCCTCTACTTCCTCGCCGGCCACCCGCGAATCGCCTTCACCCGAGCCGAGCTCCTCGACCGGCTCTGGGATGTCGCCTACGACGGCGACCCGTCGACGGTGACCGTGCACGTTCGCCGCCTGCGCGAGAAGATCGAGCCCGACCCCTCCTCCCCACGCCGCCTGGTCACTGTCTGGGGCGCGGGCTACAGGTTCGAGCCGTGAACCGGCCGGGGTGGCTCGGTCCGGCCGCGATCACGGCCGCGTGTGCGATTTCCGCGGCGCTGCTGACGCTCGCTGCCGGCGCCCTGATCCTCGGGTCCGCGGACGCCGAGCACCTGATCGCGCCCCTCGGCGTTTCGATCGCAATCACCGTCGCCGCGATCGGGATCGCCGCCCGCTGGCTCTCCGGGACGACGCTGCGGCTGCGGTTCATCGGCATCGGCGTATTCGCGACCCTGATCGGGCTCGCCAACCTGGCCGTGCTCGCCTCGCTGATGGTGGTCAGCGACAAGGACGCCGAGCTCGTCGGCGTGCTGCTGATCTACTCGACCGGGGTCGCGATCGGCGCCGGGCTCGCCGCCGGGCTCGCCTCCGCCGCGGCGATCGAGCGAATCGCCGAGGCGGCGCGGCGGATGTCGGCCGGCGACCTCGAGGCCCGGGCCGGCGAGACCGGCGGCGGCCGCGAGCTCGAGCGGCTGGCCGCGGCGTTGGACGAGATGGCGGCCAGGCTCGAGGCTGCCCAGCGGCGCGAGCGCTCGATCGAGGCGCAGCGCCAGGACCTGATCGTCGCCGTTTCCCACGATCTGCGCACGCCGCTCGCCGACCTACGTGCGATGGCCGAAGCGATCGAGGACGGCGTGGTTAGTGATCCCGCCACGGTGCACGCCTACGCCGACGCGGATGAGCGGCTCGGTCGACTCCCTCTCGCGGCTGGTCGACGACCTGTTCGAGTTCGTGCGGCTCGAGGCGGGCGCGATCGAGGCCGAGACCGAGCGGGCGCGGGTCGACAGGTGGTCGGCTGGGCGGTCGAGGCCTGCGACGGACAGGCGGCGCTCAAGGGGCCTGCGCCTGAGCACGGAGCTCGGCGAGCTCGGCTCGACCGCCCTGCTCCCCGCG
Source organism: uncultured Solirubrobacterales bacterium (assembly GCA_963767475.1). GTDB lineage: Bacteria > Actinomycetota > Thermoleophilia > Solirubrobacterales > 70-9 > WHSW01. The sequence goes on along the minus strand of CAVYEI010000006.1, from coordinate 1,395 downwards.
GCTCACCCGGGTGCTCCAGAACCTGCTCGCCAACGCGATCCGCCACACCCCCAGCGACGGAACCGTCAGGGTCAGCGCCTGCCGCCGCGGCTCGGCGATCGAGCTCGCGGTCGAGGACTCCGGCGAGGGCATCGACGCCGAGGCCGTCGAGCGCGTGTTCGAGCCCTTCTCGCGGGGCGACGCCGCCCGCGCCGGCGAGGGTTCCGGGCTCGGGCTGGCGCTGGCGAAGCGAATCGTCGAATCGCTCGGCGGCGAAATCGCTGTCGAGTCGCGCCCCGCGGTCGGCTCACGGTCTGCGGTCAGGCTGCCCGCCCGGGCTGAGCGGCCCCGTAAAGATTGCAGAAATGTCGGCGGCATACGGTGCCGGCCGTGTGCGCTGACCGAGCCAGCCGGCTGGCGCGCCTTCACCCCGCGACCCGCGCGGTGCTCGCCGGACGGCCAAGGCGGCCCGGTGAACCGCTGAACCAGGCGCCGGTATTCGCGTCGGCCTTCGCCTCCGGCGAGGGCCCCGGCTACGCCCGGCAGTCGAACCCGACCTGGGAGGCGTGCGAGGCCGCGCTGGGTGCGCTCGAAGGCGGCGCCGCTGTGACCTTCGCCTCCGGGATGGCGGCCGCCGACGCAGTGCTGGACGCGCTCCCCGCCGACTCGCGGGTGATCGTCGCCAGGTCGGCCTATCTCGAGGTTCGCCGCCTGCTCGCCCGCAGCCCGGCCTCGAGGTGACCGAGGTCGACCCGCTCGACACCAAGTCGATCCTCGCGGCGCTCGAGCACGCCGACGTCCTCTGGCTCGACGCGATCACCAACCCCAACCTCGAGGTCCCCGAGCTCGATCTGCTGCTGGCCGCGGCGCGCCGCGCCGGCGTCCTCAGCGTCGTCGATTCCACCCTGGCAACCCCCGTGCTGCTGCGCCCCGTCGAGCTCGACGCCGACCCTGGTCCTCCACAGCGCGACCAGTACGTCGGCGGCCGCGCTGGACCTGATGCTCGGCGACGACCACATGCTGGTGGCCCGCGACCCCCGCCTCGCCGCCCAGCTGCGCGAGACGAGGACGGCGACCGGCGCGGTGCCGGGGACGATGGAGGCCTGGCTCGGCCTGCGCGGAATGCGAACGCTGCCGCTACGGGTCGGGCCGCGGGGTCGAGTCCGCCAAACCGCTCGCAGTCGCCTGCAGATCGAGGCGCACCCGGGCGTCGGTCGGTGCGCTACCCGGGGCTCCACCACCGATCCCGCCACACGCCGCCCGCCTCGCGATTGCTCGACGGATTTTGGAGCCCTGGTCTCGTTCGAGGTCGGCCGCGCCGAGCGCGCCGACGCGATCTGCCGCGCGGTCGAGGTCGACGTCCACGCCAGCAGCCTCGGCGGGGTCGAGACGCTGATCGAGCGCCAGGCCGCCTGG
>CAVYEI010000005.1:0-587930 GCA_963767475.1 uncultured Solirubrobacterales bacterium | reverse complement strand
CGACTTGAAGCACACCTACACGAACAAGGAGAACCGGATGACTGACCCCAGCCCCGTGGGCGCCGACCAGGAGGTCCTGATCACGCGCATCTTCGAAGCGCCGCGCGAGCGGGTCTTCAAGGCCTGGATCGATCCCGACGAGGTGGCCGCCTGGTACGGCCCGGAGCACATGGACGCTCCGCGCGAGCGGGTCCACATCGATCCGCGGGTCGGCGGGCGCTGGGAGCTGACAATGGTCCAGCGCGGCGGCGATCGCGAGTTCTCCATCGGCTACGAGATCCTTGAGCTGGTGGAACCGGAGCTGATCGTGATGCGCTCAGACCCGATGCCGCAGATGGGCATGCACGAGGCTGTGACGGTTCGCGTCGAGTTTCACGACCACGGCGAGAAGACGCGGATGACGCTCACCGACGGGCCCTACCCGGCCCCCGGACCCGGCCACGCCGAGGCCGGCTGGAGCGCCGCCTTCGACAAGCTCGCGGGTTTCATCGCTGGCTAGATCTTTCGAGGATCCGCTTCAGTTGGGCCAGGTCCTTGCGATTCGCGCGGCGCACGGCCGGAGCCATGATCGGCGCGAGCAAGCGCGAGAACCCGGATGGCTCGCCGCGGTTTCGAAGCCGCATCACCGTTGCCCCATCCAGCCCGTCCTCCCAGGTGTACGTCGTCTCCATGGCGATCGGCCCGTCGGTGGTCGCCATCACGAACCGCTCTGCAGCGACGAGCTCGATCACCTCATACACGTATGACAGCTGGCGGCCGAGAAGCTCGCCGAGAAGGCGAACCGAGACCCGACCTCGATCGGCGGCTCGGTTTCCCACGCGGCGGATTCGATGTTCGCGTACCACTCCGTCGCGTTGGCCGGATCGCATGCGTACGCGGCGACCTCGGCGCGCGGCCGGGCGATGGTCGTCTCGGTCTCGACGTTGATCGCCATCACGCTCGATTATTCCTAAGTCCACACGAGCGGCAGGCCGAGCTCGCCGAACAGCTCCTCGTTGCGCGGAAAGCCCGTGATCCCGCGGATCCGCTCGCCCTCGATCGCCATCACCATCACTCCATAAGCACGCCGAACGCCGTCGCCGGTCTCGTCGGCGTAGCTGGCCAAGGCCGGCTGGCCATTGGCTCGCGTCTCGACCAGCGTGATCCGATCCAGCCGGCCGTCGAGTGGCTCGGTCGCAAAGAACTCACCGATTGCCGGCGCGCCCTCGAAGCGCATCCGCACGGGTGGCATGGTCAGCAGCGCGTCGTCGCTGAGCAGCGCGACGATCCGGCCGACGTCGACGTTTGCCCACGCGTCCAGGAACAGGCGCATGACCTTTGCCTCGGCGCCTTGAGTCGCAGGCGCATGCATGCGCGCGAGCGTTCCCTCGTCTCGTTCCCGCGCAAGCCGGTCGCGCCCGCGCTGCAGGGCGCTGTTGACGGCGGCGACGCTGTCGTCGAGCAGCGCAGCGACATCTTTGGCTGGCCAGTCGAGGGCATCGCGCAGGACGACCACCGCCCGCTGCTTGGCCGGCAGCAGTTGCATCGCGGCCACGAACGCAAGTCCAATGTCCTCTTGGGCGATCGCATGATCGGCTGGGCTGGAGTCCGGCGCTTCCAGCTCCTCGAGAAGCCGATCCGGATAGGGCTCAAGGTGGCTGTCCGCCTGCATTCCAGCGTCGCGTTGCCGGCGCTCGATCATTCGCAGTGAGACGTCGGTCGCGATGCGGTGAAGCCAGGCGATCAGCGGCGCGCGTGGCTCGAACTCCCCCAGCCCGCGCCACGCCCGCAGCATCGTCTCCTGCAGCGCGTCATCAGCGTCATGGAGCGAGCCAAGCAGCCGGTAGCAGTGAACGTGAGTGCCCGCCGATGCGGGGCGGTAAGCGCGACGAACGCCTGCTCGTCGCCGCCGTGCGCGGCGTCGAGCAGTGCGCGCTCATCGCGACGGTCTTCCGCCACGGTCGCGACCCTAGTCAGACCGGCAGCGGGCCGCCGAGCTCGGTCCAGGCCGAGGGTGAGAATGCGGCCTGCGGAACTCCGCCGAGCGCGATGAACCGAGTGCCCTCGTCGCCGGGGAGGATCTGGCGCCGCTGATCCGGTCCGACGCGCGCCATCACCCCGGGCCGCAGATCGAAACGCTCCCCATCGGCCTCGAGGACGGCGGAGCCCGCGATCGGGATGTAGACCTCCTCCTGGCCGGCCTCGCCGGTCGATGCATCGTGATTGTGGTTCGGATAACCGTCCCAGTTGGGCGGCAGGGTGATCACCTGCATGCCCCAGGCGCTGACCCCGAGTTCTGCTCGAGCCCGTCGGGCGATCCCGTCGTAGATCGTCTCCATCTCATCGATCTCGACCACCGAAACGTCTGTCATCTGTTGCTCCTGTGCTCATGGGCCCACCTGGCCCTTCATGAACTCAATCCGCGCCGAAGCGAAAACTCATCGCCCGCATGCATTTCGCCGCGCACAGCGATGTCCGCCTGGCCGCTGATGAGCTCCGCGCCGCAAGGCCGTGATGCGCCGCAAGACCGTCCGGGCCTCGACCTTCGGGCATCGGCACTGCGTAACACCTCGGGGTCCAGGGAAACTCAGAAGGCATGGGCGCGGAATACCGGTTCCGCCGGGCGCGGTCGGCCTTAATCACCGCGAAACCTGGGCGTGAGACGCTGGGAGCATGAGCTCCGGCGCCCCACACGTGCTGGTCGTCGACGACGACCCAGTGGTCCGCGACGTGTTGCTTCGTTATCTCGCGCGCGACGGGTTCACGGCCGAGGCGGCCGAGGATGGGGAGAAGGCGCTGGAGGCGTTCGCCGCCCGGCGACCGGATCTGGTGGTGCTCGACCTGATGCTGCCGCGAATCGACGGGCTGGAGGTGTTTCGTCGGATGCGCGAGGCCGACCCGGCGAGCGCGGTGCTGATGCTGACCGCCCGTGGGCGCGAAACCGAGCGGGTTATCGGACTCGACTCGGGGGCCGACGACTACGTCGCGAAGCCGTTCTCGCCGCGCGAGATCGTCGCCCGGGTGAAGGCGATCCTGCGCCGGCTCGGCGAGACCGGAGCCTCCACCGCCGACGCCGAGCGCGCGCAGCCACTCGCCTTCGACCGACTCGAGATCGACCCCGCGGCGCGCGAGGCCCGGATCGACGCCCGTCCGGTGGAACTGACGCCGAAGGAGTTCGACCTCCTCTACTTCCTCGCCGGCCACCCGCGAATCGCCTTCACCCGAGCCGAGCTCCTCGACCGGCTCTGGGATGTCGCCTACGACGGCGACCCGTCGACGGTGACCGTGCACGTTCGCCGCCTGCGCGAGAAGATCGAGCCCGACCCCTCCTCCCCACGCCGCCTGGTCACTGTCTGGGGCGCGGGCTACAGGTTCGAGCCGTGAACCGGCCGGGGTGGCTCGGTCCGGCCGCGATCACGGCCGCGTGTGCGATTTCCGCGGCGCTGCTGACGCTCGCTGCCGGCGCCCTGATCCTCGGGTCCGCGGACGCCGAGCACCTGATCGCGCCCCTCGGCGTTTCGATCGCAATCACCGTCGCCGCGATCGGGATCGCCGCCCGCTGGCTCTCCGGGACGACGCTGCGGCTGCGGTTCATCGGCATCGGCGTATTCGCGACCCTGATCGGGCTCGCCAACCTGGCCGTGCTCGCCTCGCTGATGGTGGTCAGCGACAAGGACGCCGAGCTCGTCGGCGTGCTGCTGATCTACTCGACCGGGGTCGCGATCGGCGCCGGGCTCGCCGCCGGTCGCGCCTCCGCCGCGGCGATCGAGCGAATCGCCGAGGCGGCGCGGCGGATGTCGGCAGGCGACCTCGAGGCCCGGGCCGGCGAGACCGGCGGCGGCCGCGAGCTCGAGCGGCTGGCCGCGGCGTTGGACGAGATGGCGGCCAGGCTCGAGGCTGCCCAGCGGCGCGAGCGCTCGATCGAGGCGCAGCGCCAGGACCTGATCGTCGCCGTTTCCCACGATCTGCGCACGCCGCTCGCCGACCTGCGTGCGATGGCCGAAGCCATCGAGGACGGCGTGGTCAGTGATCCCGCCACGGTGCACGCCTACGCGACGCGGATGAGCGGCTCGGTCGACTCCCTCTCGCGGCTGGTCGACGACCTGTTCGAGTTCGTGCAGCTCGAGGCGGGCGCGATCGAGGCCGAGACCGAGCGGGCGCGGGTCGAGCAGGTGGTCGGCTGGGCGGTCGAGGCCTGCGACGGCCAGGCGGCGCTCAAGGGGCTGCGCCTGAGCACGGAGCTCGGCGAGCTCGGCTCGACCGCCTGCTCCCCGCGGCTCACCCGCGTGCTCCAGAACCTGCTCGCCAACGCGATCCGCCACACCCCCAGCGACGGAACCGTCAGGGTCAGCGCCTGCCGCCACGGCTCGGCGATCGAGCTCGCGGTCGAGGACTCCGGCGAGGGCATCGACGCCGAGGCCGTCGAGCGCGTGTTCGAGCCCTTCTGGCGGGGCGACGCCGCCCGCGCCGGCGAGGGTTCCGGGCTCGGGCTGGCGCTGGCGAAGCGGATCGTGGAATCGCTCGGCGGCGAAATCGCGGTCGAGTCGCGCCCCGCGGTCGGCTCGCGGTTTGCGGTCAGGCTGCCCCGCCCGGGCTGAGCGGCCCCGTAAGGGTTGGGAAATGTCGGCGGCATACGGTGCGGGCCGTGTACCGAGACCGAGCCAGCCGGCTGGCGCGCCTTCACCCCGCGACCCGCGCGGTGCTCGCCGGACGGCCGCGGCGGCCCGGTGAACCGCTGAACCAGGCGCCGGTATTCGCGTCGGCCTTCGCCTCCGGCGAGGGCCCCGGCTACGCCCGGCAGTCGAACCCGACCTGGGAGGCGTGCGAGGCCGCGCTGGGTGCGCTCGAAGGCGGCGCCGCTGTGACCTTCGCCTCCGGGATGGCGGCCGCCGACGCAGTGCTGGACGCGCTCCCCGCCGACTCGCGGGTGATCGTCGCCAGGTCGGCCTATCTCGAGGTTCGCCGCCTGCTCGCCCGCGGCCCGCTCGAGGTGACCGAGGTCGACCCGCTCGACACCAAGTCGACCCTCGCGGCGCTCGAGCACGCCGACGTCCTCTGGCTCGACGCGATCACCAACCCCAACCTCGAGGTCCCCGAGCTCGATCTGCTGCTGGCCGCGGCGCGCCGCGCCGGCGTCCTCAGCGTCGTCGATTCCACCCTGGCAACCCCCGTGCTGCTGCGCCCGCTCGAGCTCGGCGCCGACCTCGTCCTCCACAGCGCGACCAAGTACATCGGCGGCCACTCGGACCTGATGCTCGGCGCCGTGGTCGCCCGCGACCCCCGCCTCGCCGCCCAGCTGCGCGAGACGAGGACGGCGACCGGCGCGGTGCCGGGGACGATGGAGGCCTGGCTCGGCCTGCGCGGAATGCGAACGCTGCCGCTACGGGTCGGCCGCGGGGTCGAGTCCGCCGCAGTGCTCGCCTGCCGACTCGAGGCGCACCCGGGCGTCGGATCGGTGCGCTACCCGGGGCTCACCACCGATCCCGCACACGCCGCCGCCTCGCGATTGCTGGACGGATTCGGAGCCCTGGTCTCGTTCGAGGTCGGCCGCGCCGAGCGCGCCGACGCGATCTGCCGCGCGGTCGAGGTGATCGTCCACGCCAGCAGCCTCGGCGGGGTCGAGACGCTGATCGAGCGCCAGGCCGCCTGGCACGCCGACCCGAGCGTGCCCGGCGGGCTGTTGCGACTCAGCGTCGGCTGCGAGGACCCGGAGGATCTGTGGCGAGACCTCGAGCGCGCCCTCGCCGCCTGACGGCGTAGGCGATCCCCGAGATCGCGAACAGCGCCGCGGTCAGCAGCAGCCAGCGCTCCAGGTACGCCGGCCGGGCGTGGCCCGTGTCGGCCCGGTAGAGCCCGTTGCTGAGCCCGAGGATGAGCGGGAACCAGACGATCAGCGCGAGTCCCGACAGCAGCGCCGGGATCCGCAGGTAGTTGATCGCCGCCCGGCCGATGCCGGCGACGCCGCCGGCTCGCCCGGCGATCGCGTCGAGCAGCGAGTAGATCGGAAACGCGATCAGGTCGTGGGCGACGATCGCCCCGGCGAAGAAGATCGCGAAGCTCACCGCTCCGGAGCGCTGCGCGATCTCGATCAGCGCGTAGGCGACGATCGCGAAGCTGATCACGACCGCGATCAGATGCAGTGGCCCGTCGCCGTAGCGCCGGCGCAGCCCGGCCACCTCAGACCTCCGCGTAGCTGATCGAGGCTACCCACTTGGTGCAGTGGACCCCCGGGGCCGCGGGCACGATCACCCTCGCCGGAAAGCCGTGATCGAGCGAGAGGTCGACCCCGTTTACGCGCAGTGCCAGCAGCGAGGCCGGGTTAGCGACCTGACCGTCGCTGAACGTCGCCCGGCGAAACGAGCCCGCCCGCTGCAGCGACTCCACCGTCGCCTCTGCCTCCCCCTCGATCCCGGCCAGCCGGGCGAGCTCGCGCAGCGGCACGCCGGTCCAGCTCTGGGTCGTCGACCATCCCTCGACGCATGCGATCGGCAGCGATTCGGTGCGCTGCTCCAGCGCCAGCAGCTCGTCGCGAGAGAGCTCGACCCGGCGCGCCCCGTCAAGGATCAGGCGCCACTCGGGCCCGGTCATCGCCCGATCGACACCGACCGTGGCCGCGGTCTTGTTGACCTGAAAGCCGTTTGGCCCGTCGCCCGAGCCGCCGCGCGGGGCGAGGAAGGCCAGGCTGCGAAACGGCCCGCCGATCGACTGGCCGGCGGCGATCGCACCGAGCCCGAGCGAGCCGGCGCCGACGGTGGCGATCAGCCCGCGGCGGGTGATCGTCGGCGCCGCCGGAGCGAGCGGGGCGGTGGTCTCCTCGCGCGCCGGCTCGGGCTCGGTGTGGGCGAGGTCCTCGCGCAGCGGCCGCAGCACGCCGCGCTCGCGAAAGGCGCGCAGGGCCACCGGCAGCTTGGTGACCAAGTGCACCCCGAGCGCGGCGAGGAAGACGAAGGCGCCGTAGTAGTGGGCGGGGACGAAGGAGAAGTTCCAGGGGTAGTAGACCTGGATGTTGAGGATCCCGGTGAAGAACACGAACAGGCTGCCGCCGACCAGCAGCGCCAGCGAGATCCGGTCGAGCGCGTGGGCGACGCTGCGCACAGGCGGCCACTCGAACAGCTTCGGCATCGCCGACCACAGCTTCGCCAGCAGGATCGGGATCGCCGCCACCCCGCTGACCACGTGCAGGCCCTGGGTAAAGGCGTAGAGCCAGCTTGGCGAGCTCGGCCAGTCGAACGGCAGCAGGTAGAAGTGCAGGCCTCCTGGCCCGGCGACCGAGTTGTCGCCGAGGTCGGGGAAGTACGCGAGATGCGAGAGGAACCCGGTCAGGGCGCAGATCGCGATCAGCGGCAGCAGCGCCGCACCGAGGAACGAGGTCAGCCACGGCCCGCGCAGGGGACTGCGCCAAGACTCGCGCCGAAACGGCCCCGGTGGCGGCATCAGGTCGCGGTCGCCCATCGCATCGACCGGAGCGCGGCCGCAAATCTCGAATCCGGGCAGAGCGCCGCGACCGCCTCGGCGTCGGCGATCGTGTCGACATCGCGCAGCGTCTCGACCTCGGTCGGGTGCAGCCCGAGTGCGGACAGTCGGCGCCGCTGGGCCGCGGCCGTGTCCGGCACGCTCATCGGCACCCCGATGAAGGCGTCGCGCCGCGGCCGGCGCAGCCCAATCGCCCAGTAGCCGCCGTCGTCGGCCGGGCCGATCACCGCCTCGACTCCCTCGCCGCACAGCGCCAGCGCCGCCGTGCTCAGCAGTTCGACCGTGAGCTGCGGGGTGTCCATGCCGACCAGCAACGCCGGCGCGGCGGCCGCGTCGAATGCACCGGCGAGCCTCGCGTCGAGCCCGCCCCCGACCTGCGGAACCACCTCGAACCCGCTCGGCAGCCACCGCCCCGGCCGTCCGTCCAGCGCCAGCAGCCGACGGCGCGCCGGGGTCGAAGCGACCGTCTCGAGCGTGTCGGCGAGCGCCGCCTCGGCGATCGCGGCGGCCTCGGGGGAGCGCAATGGCGGGCAGAGGCGAGTCTTCGATCGCCCCGGCGCCGGCTCCTTGGCGATCACGATCAGGGTCAGGTCGGCCGGGGAGATCGTCATCGGAGCGCCCTCGCCATGTCACCGACCGCGCGGATCGTGCCGCGCGCGGTCCCGGTCACCTTCGAGCGCCCGATCCGCGGGCGGTAGGAAACCGACACCTCCTCGATTCGCCATCCGGCGCGGGCCGCCCGCAACACCATCTCCAGTGGCCACCCAAAGCGCCGGTCGACGATTCCCAGGTCGAGCAGCGGCTCGCGCCGGGCGGCTCGCATCGGGCCCAGATCGGAGACCCGCAGGCCGGAGCGGCGCCGCAGCTCGAGCGCCAGGGCGCGGTTGGCGACCCGTGCGTGAACCGGCCAGGCCCCGGGAGCCGCCGCGCGCGCGCCGAGCATCAGATCGCACTCGCCGCGGATCACCGGCTTCGCCACCCGCGGCAGCTCGCCGGCGTCGAGCGAGCCGTCGCAATCGGTGAAGCAAACGACCGGCGAGCACGCCGCCCGAAGTCCGGCGGCGCAGGCGGCGCCGAAACCGCGCTGCGGCTCCTCGACGACGGTCGCCCCATGCGCGGCGGCGAGCGCACCGGAGCCGTCGACGGAGCCGTTGTCGACGACGATCGGGCGAAAGCCGGCCGGCATCGCCGCAAGCACCACCGGGATCGCTTCGGCCTCGTCGAGCACGGGAAGGATCACGTCGATCACGCAAACGACGCTGGCACCTCGGCCTTACGAGCCGATTACGTCGTTTCGAGTTTCGTAATCACTGCCCGCGACCCTGGGTCCATGGAAGGGGTCTCCGAGACGGCGCCGGCGCGGTGGACGTGGCCCGCACGCCCGCCACCCGCCGCGATCGCCGCCGGCCTGTGGCTGGCGCTGATCGTCGGCGCCGGCCTCTGGGGCCGGCTGTTGCTCGACCACGGCACGCGACTGTTCCTCAAGGGGCCGCCGCTGCTGGGCGGCTGGGACTTTCAGCTGACGGCCGGGGTGATCGCGGCGGTCGCGGTTGCCGCGGCGATCGTCTACTGGGCGCCGAGCCTGGTCCGGCGGCTGAGCTGGCCGATGCTGATGCTCTGCGCCGCGCTCGCCGCCGCGGTCTGGCCGCTCGCGCTCGCGCTCACCGCCGGCGGCGACGCGATCGCCGCGCCTCTGAACGACGACCACGAGTACCTGACCGTGATCCCGTTCGTGCATTCGCCGGGCGAGTTCCTGTCCACGTTCACAGACCGGGTCGATGCCTACGCGACCCACGTGCGCAGTCACCCGCCGGGGATGGCGCTGATCGTCTTCGGGCTCGATCGCACCGGGCTCGGCGGAGCCGGCCCAGCGGCGGCGCTGATCATCGGGCTCGCCGCCACGACCCCTGTGGCGCTGGCGCTCGCCGCCCGTTCGGTCGCCGGCGAAGCGGCCGCCCGCCGCGCCCTCCCCTTCCTCGTGCTCGGCCCGGCCGCGCTTTGGATCGCGACCAGCGCCGATGCCCTCTACATGGCCGTCGGGGCCTGGGCCGTGGCCCTGATCGTGCTCTCTATCCGGAGCCGCGGGCGACGGTCAGACGTGCTCGCGCTCGCCGGCGGCTTGCTGTTCGGGATCGCCTGCTTTCTCTCCTTCGGGCTCGCCCTGCTGATGACGATTCCGCTGGCGGTCGCCTGGGCCGAGCGGCGGGTGCGGCCGCTCGCCGTGGCCGCGGTCGGCGGCGTCGCGGTGGCGCTCGTCTTTCTTGCCGCCGGCTACTGGTGGCTGGACGGCTTCGCCACTGCCCGCGAGCAGTACCTGGCAACGGTCTCGACCAGCCGCCCATACGGCTACTTCCTGGTCAACAACCTGGCGGCGTTCGCAATCGCCGCCGGCCCGGCGTTGGCGATCGCGCTCTGGCGGCTGCGCGATCGGCGTCTCTGGCTGCTCGTCGGAGGCGCGGCGGCGGCGATCGTGATCGCCAACCTGAGCGGAATGTCGAAGGGCGAGGTGGAGCGGATCTGGCTTCCCTTCCTGCCCTGGATCATGCTCGCCGCGGCCGCCCTGCCGCAGGGTCTGCGAGCCCAACGGACCCTGCTAGCCGCCCAGGCGGGCGTCGCGCTCGCGATTCAGATCGCCGTGGGGACGGTCTGGTGAGCACCCCGGAGCGGATCCTGGTCGTCGGCGGCGCCGGGTTCGTCGGCTCGCACGTGGTCGACGAGCTGGTCGCCTCCGGGCGCCGCGTGCGCGTGCTCGACTCCCTGCACCCGCTCGCCCACGCGGGTCGACCCGAGTACCTCAACCCAGAGGCCGAGTACGTGTGGGCCGATGTCCGCGACCGCGACGCGGTGCTGGCGGCGCTCGCGGACGTGGACGCGATCTCACACCAGGCGGCGATGGTCGGGCTCGGAATCGACCTCGGCGATCTGCCCGGCTACGTCGACCACAACTGCCTCGGCACCGCGGTCCTGCTCGAGGCGATGAACGCCCGCGGCTTCGCCGGCCGGCTAGTGCTCGCCGGCAGCATGGTCGTTTACGGAGAGGGCCGCTACCGGTGCGAGGACCACGGCGTCGTCAGCCCGGGCCCGCGCTCGGCGGAGCGCCTGGCGCGGGGCGAGTTCGAGCCGGGCTGCCCCGAATGCGACCGTGCCCTCTCCCCCGCGCCGGTGCCTGAATCGGCGCCGCTCGATCCCCGCAACGTCTACGCGGCGACCAAGCTCCACCAGGAACACCTCTGCTCGGCCTCTGCCCGCGAGACCGGGGCGAGCGCGATCGCGCTTCGCTACCACAACGTCTACGGCCCGCGGATGCCCCGCGACACTCCCTACGCCGGCGTCGCCAGCATCTTCCGCAGCGCGCTCGAGGCCGGCCGCGCCCCGCGAGTGTTCGAGGACGGCGGGCAGCTGCGCGACTTCGTCTCCGTCCATGATGTGGCGGTCGCCAACCGGCTCGCGATCGAGGCGCCGGCCGAGCTCGACGGCGCCTTCAACATCGCGTCCGGATGGCCGCGCACGATCGGGGATCTGGCCACCGGGCTCGCCGACGCGATCGGCGGCCCGCGCCCGGAAATCACCGGTGAATTCCGACTCGGTGACGTCCGGCATGTGTTCGCGGCGACGGAGCGCGCACGGGCCGCCCTCGGCTTCGAAGCCCGTGTCGACCTGGGAGCCGGGTTGCGGGAATTCGCCGCCGCCCGGCTCCGGGATCCGGCCCTGCCCCAGCCGGCCTAGGTCCGGAGGCCCGCTCGGGACCCCGCATTGGCCATTAGTCTGATATAAGACTAGTTGGATGCAGGCGACCGTCAAACCCACGCCGAGCCCCGCCGGGGCCACCCGGGCGAACCTCGGCTTCCTGCTGGCGAAGGCGTCGCAGCGCTGGAACGAATTGCTCTACGCGCACTTCAGCGAGCGCGGCTACGGCGAGGTCCGGCCTGCCTACGGCTCGCTCCTCCTCCCCCTGTTCGAGGAGGACGGCCTGCGGATGGGAGAGCTCGCGCGGCGCGCCCGACTGGCCAAGCAGACGATGACCACGATGGTCCGCCTGCTCGAGCGCGACGGGCTGGTTCGGCGAGAGTCAGACCCCGACGACGGACGGGCGAGCCGGATCTACCTGACCGAGCGCTCGCGCAGCTTTCAGCCCGTCGCCGAACGGGTCCTGCGAGAGCTGGACCAGGTCGTCACCAAGTCCCTGGGCGCGAGGCGCGCCCAACAACTCGCGATCGACCTCAAGGAGGTAAGCGACCTATGAAAAGCCGCACCATCACGACCGTCCTCCCCGCCCCGAAGCGCGAGGTCTTCGCCTACATCGCGGAGATCGAGAACCTGCCCGAGTGGGCGACCGAGTTCGCGCGCGAGCTGCGTCGCGACGAGGACGGCTACACCGTGGTCAACAACCTGGGCGAGTTCCGGTTTGAGATCCGCGCTGACGAATCGACCGGCGTGATCGACATGCTCGCGGGCCCGACTGCCGACGAGCTGGCCGTGTTCCCGACCCGAGTCGTTCAGCTTGCCGACGGACTCACCGCGTACTCGTTCACGATGTTCCAGGCCCCGGAGATGCCCGACGAGCTGTTCGAGGGCCAGTACGAGTCACTGCAGCGCGAGTTCGCCAACATCGAGGCGCGGTTCGCATAGCGGCATCTCCAGACAGCGATCAGGGCCGCGGCTCGCCCTCGGGGTCGAGTACCCACCAGTAGCCGCCGTTGAGATTCACGTCGTGGCAGAAGACCTCATCGGGCCCCTCGTGAGCGTAGGCGTAGAGCGGCCTCCCGGCATAGGTCACCTGGCGGTCGCCGTTGCGACGCCTCGCGGTCCCAAGTAGGTCCGGATCGACCCCACGACCCGCCTTCGGCGGCCCCTGCGTCAGCACTGGCGGCCACGCTTTGGCACAGCGGCCGTAGCAGCGCGACTTGTTGCGCTCGTCGTTTTCGAACATGTAGATCGCCTGTCGCCCTGGGGCCCAGATCATTTCGCCGAAGTCGGACCCGCGAGCCGTGATCTTGGTGCCGTCAGCCGCTGCAGGCGCGGCGGCGGTCGCGGCCAAGAGCAACCCAAGCGCAGCGACCGTCCAGGCCAAGCGGCGGCGGCTCATGCGAGCGGCTCGCCGTCGCGGCCGACTACCCACCAGAAACCGCCGTTGAGGTCGACGTTGTGGCAGCGGACCTCGCCGGGCGCCTCGTGGGCGTAGTAGTAGAGCGGCCTGCCGCCGTAAGTGATCTGGGTTTGTCCGTCGCGGCGCTCGGTTGTCCCGAGCAGCGAATCGTCGACGCCCTTCCCCGCCGCCGGCTCACCGGAGGCGAGCACGGGCGGCCAGGCCGCCGCGCATTCGTCGTAACAGGCGCTCTCCTCCGTTGTGTCGCGCTCGAATACGTAGATCGCCTGCTCATTCTCGTCGTACAGCATCTGGCCGAACTCCGAATCGCCCAGCACCAGCTCGGTGCCCTTCGCGACCTCGTCCTTCGCGTTCTCGCCGCCCTGCTCGGCTGTCTCCTCGCTCGCCACGGCTTCCGCCTCGGCCGCCGACGTCGCGGGCGCGGTCTCACCGCCGTCGTCCTCGCCGCACCCCACGGCTACAACAACGAGGCCGATCAGCAATTGAATCGCGACCGCCTTCACGTCGGCCAGCATCGCACTCAACCCTTACGTAGCAATTACGACTCGTGCGCTCACGGGTCAACACCGGGTCAACAGGACGTCGGAAAATAGCCGCGAATCAGCTCCCCCGTGGGTCAGGAGAAACTGCTGATTTGCAGGGATAACAGCGATCACCCATGAATACCGGAAGACGCCGGGGCAGAATCATAATCCGCGTGTCGGGGGTTCGAGTCCCTCCTCCGGCATCGCGAAGTTCCTGCTAATGCGGGGTCAACCGCCTCTTCGATCGCCTGGACGAACGCCACCGTCGCGGGTGGGTCCGGGGGCTCACCGTAGGTAGCCACATAGACCCGGCGGCGGAAGTCGTCCAGCTCGGTTGCCTCGATGCCGTCGACACGTTGCGTCGCCAGAGCGAGGGCCGGAAGGGTCGTCACTCCCAGACCCGCCGCAACCAGGGATTGCTGAACAAGGGGGTCGTCGCTGGTGTACCTGATGCGAGGGGTGAATCCTGCGGCTTCGCAGGCGCCAACGAGATCGCGTCGGCAGTTTTCGCAGCCGGCAATCCACGCGACGTCTCGCTGGCCGGCGAGGGTCTGGTCGGGCTCTTGGCTGAGGAGATACATCGGGTCGTCGAAAAGGTGCTGGAACCGAAAGTCCTCGGGCACCTCGTCGTCGTAGCGGAAGACGATCGCGACGTCGATGAGCCCCTCGCGCAGGCGCTGCAGGGCCTCATCGGGGTGCATGTCGGCGAGACTGAGCTCGACGCCCGGAAAGGTCGTGTGCATGGCTGCCGCAGCACGGGTCACCAAGGTGCTGAGAACGGACTGAAAGCCTGCGACTCGCACGGTTCCGGTGCGCAGCTCGGCGATCGCGGCGAGCTCATCCTCGGCGGAGCGCACCCTGCCGAGGATCTCCGAGGCCCGCTGAGCCAGGAGCTCGCCCTCGGGCGTCAGCCGGATGCCCCGGCCGACGCGTCGCGTGAGCGGCAGCCCGACCTCCGCCTCGAGCCGCGCGAGGTGGTGGCTGATTGACGGCTGGGAGTAGTCCAACTCCCGGGCCGCTGCGGTGACAGAGCCGTGGCGGGCCACGGCTGCCAGGGCTCTCAGACGAACCAGATCGAGCACTCATCGACCCTATCAATGGGTTTGCGCAGTATCTGGCATTAGACCTATGAGTTGTTTTGGTCCAATGTCTCGGGCATGGCTACACCGACCGAGAGGAGCGTCAGTTGAACGTCCCGACCCCCGTCGTCTCCGAGCAGGAATGGCGGCGCGAGCGTGAAGCGCTGTTAGCGAAGGAGAAGGAGCTCACGCGGGCCCGAGACGCGCTGGCCGCAGAGCGGCGCCGTCTGCCCATGGTCGCGGTCGATAAGGACTACCGATTCGAAGGGCCCGACGGCGAACTGAGCCTTCTCGACCTTTTCGACGGTCGGCGCCAGCTGATCGTCTACCGCTTCTTCCTGGATCCGGGCATGCAGATCGCCGAGTATCCCGAGCAGGGCTGCCCGGGCTGCACCATGTTCGCCGACAACCTGCCGAATCTCACCCACCTCGGCGCGCGTGACACGACGATGGTCTTCGTCTCCGCCGGCTCGCAAGGCGCGATCGAGGACTACCGCAAGCGCATGGGCTGGGACGTGCCCTGGTACACGACGCTCGATGATTTCTCGTCGGACTTCGACGTCCCCGAGTACTGGGGTGTCAATGTCTTCCTGCGCGACGGTGAGCAGATCTACCGCAGCTACTTCGCCAGCGGCCGCGCCGCCGAGGACCTGAGCAGCGTCTGGGGGCTTCTGGACATCACACCATTCGGCCGCCAGGAGGAGTGGCAGGACGTGCCCGAAGGCGTACCGCAGGATCCAACCGGCTCATGGGTACGCAGGCACGACGAGTACAGCGCCGAGGAGCTGGCCGGGGGAAGGACGAGCGTATGACTCTCAAGCGGATGGACAACGTCCTCATCGTCGTCGAGGACCTGGAGGCTGCGAAGGCGTTCTTCGCCGAACTCGGCCTGGAGCTGGAAGGCGAGATTACGGTCGAGGGGCCCTGGGTGGACAAGACGGTCGGGCTCAAGGGCGTCCGTGCCACGAACGCGATGATGCGGACTCCGGACGGCCACGGCGGGATCGAGCTGTCGAAGTTCCACAGGCCGCCCGCGGTCAGTGCCGAGCCGGCAAACGCGCCGGCGAACACGCTGGGAATAGGTCGAATCATGTTCGCCGTCGACGACATCGACGACGTCGTTGCCCGCCTGCGCAATCACGGCGGCGAGCTCGTCGACGAGATCGTGCAGTACGAGGACATCTACCGGCTCTGCTTCATGCGCGGCCCCGAGGGCATCATCATCGGACTGGCCGAGGAGCTCCGCTGAACGGAGCGGCCTGCCTTCAACCGCCGGTCTGTCCCCCGCCGTCAAGTGCCCAGGCAAACACCCGGTTGAAGAGCTCTGCCTGCTCTTGGGCGTCGTCCGACGCGTGGTGCGTGTGCGGCCGCGTGGGCAGGAGCTGCGGCGGCATCGATTGCTGTGACGCCTGGTCGAAGGTCGTCAGGGCCCGTGCGAAGTACAGCGTCCGGATGTCCAGGCAGGACGAGTGGCCGAACGGCGATTCGCCGGTGTAGCGGATGAAGTACCAGTAGAGGAACTGCCAGTCGAAGGACAGCGGGTAGAGCACCAGGACCGGCCGTGCCCCGTCCGCGTGCGAGGCGATCCACTCGGCTGCCTCTCGCATCGCGTCTTCGGGCTCTCGTCCGCTGACCGCGAGTCCCTCTCGATCGAGGCCATTGACGTCGAGCGCCTCCTGTTTGAAGCGCTCCGAGATCGGCTTCAGCTCGACGTAGAACGTCGTCTCCCAGCCGGGCTCGTATGGCTCGAACTTCGTCCCATCAAAACGACCCGCGAGGCTGAACGCGAACGAGAGCATCGAGTACTCGCCGGGGATCGGCCCGTCGGTCTCGATGTCAGCCGAGACGTAGAGGTCTGGAAGCGCCTCGGCCACGAGACTCAGGGTTCGAGCGACTCGAGATAGACGCGGATTTCCGGGAGACCCACCATCCGCGCCTTGAAGTACTCGTTGACCTCGTCGCTGACCGCGTGGATGGCGTTGTCGATCACGTCGGCGCGACTCGCCGGGTCCCCGCCGCCGTCGAGGACCGCTTTGACCTCCTCCAGGTGCCGAAGAATCACCGACCCCTGCTCGTCGCCTTCGAGTGCCGCGGTGGCACCGACGATCAGCGCGTCGGTTTGGCTGCGCAAGGTCTCGCGCGAGATCTCCGATCCGGTCCCTGCGGCCTCGTCGAGGCTGCGGATCAGCGCCGCGACCTGGTAGAGCGCCGTCGCTTTCTCGTCGAAGAGCTCGCGCAGATACGCGGCCTCCTCGTAGCGGCCGGTGAGCCGGAACAGGTTGTACATGCGCTTGGCCGCCTTGCCGTAGTTCGGCTTCTCGACGGTGTACTCGTAGATCTGGCGCTCGAGCTGCTCCGCGTAGTCGTCCACGGCGTCGGGGAGCACGTGGCGGGCCAGCTTGGCGAACAGCGGCAGCGACTCAGCCTCGAGATAGACCTCCTGGAAGTAGGTGTCGAGGTACTCGTCGAGCGGGGTGATCGTCCCGTCGGGCGCCTCCCAGGTGGCGTCGAGCATGTTGCTGGCGTTTGCCAGCGTGCCGCGGACCGGGTCGGCCACGACCCAGTCGAGCTTGCACCAGCCGGGGTCCGCCGCGGCGCCGTCCCAGGAGAGCTCCCAGGGCGAGCCGCCGGGCAGCGTGCCCGTGATCTTGCCCTCGCGCACCTCCGCAAGCGTCCAGGTGATCGAGGAGCCGGCGCGGATCGTCTCCTCGCCGCGCACGACGTCCGCCGGATAGCTGCCGAGCCTCGCCTGCATGAAGCGCTGGGTGGGACCGGAGGCGGTGGCGAGCACCTTCTCCCGCATCACGTCGGCCAGGATCCGGCACGCTGCTTCGCGGGTCGGAGCATGGATGTGGACGCGCTCGAAGAAGTCGCAGTCTCCAGGGTAGGTCTGAATCTTCGACTGCGCCGCCGAGCCCGACAGGGCCAGCGCCGTCTCGACCTGCCCCTGCCGATCTTCGAGCCCGACGATCTCGCCGATGGCGCGGAACCGATCGAGCTCCACGGGGCTGAAGTCCATCATCGCCACACGATGTCCATAGACGCCGGTGGAGACCTGAACCTCGACGTCGTCGGCCTCCCCCTGTTGGGCGGCCATCGTGGTCAGCCACTCGAGCGCCTCCGCCTCGTCCATCTCCACACCGAGCTCGGCGGCGGACTTGAGGATGTTGTCGAGCGCCTCTTGAGCGCCGGGGTCGTTCATCTCCGGTAGCCATATAGCACCGAAGCGCGACGGGCAGCTACGACCCACCCCCTGCGTGACTCAGCGGGCGACGCCGGCGACGCCGCCTGCTACACGCTTCTCCGCTCGGCCTCCTTCGTCTCGCCTAGGCCGCCGCGAGCCACTCTTCGAAGGCGGGCCCGGCGAGCTTCGCACCCGGGTTGGGCAGCACGGCGCCCTCCGCGTAGGCCGCGGCGTCCGGGTCGTCGGCGCCGGAGACCAGCAGCGACTCACGTTCCTCGCGGATCTCGACCGACTCACCGCGGCTGGCGAAGAGCGCCGCCGCCACATCGGTGAGACGCTCGGCCTGGGGACCGGCGACCTCGGTGATCCTGCCGTTCTCGATCTCCGGCTCCTCGGCCGCATCGGCGAGGGTTTCGGCGACGACGCGGGCAGCCACGGGCTGCGTTCGCATCTCGGGAACGTGGGCGACGCCGTCCTGGATCGTCCACCCGAGCAGCTGATCGACGAACTCGTGGAACTGGGCCGCGCGAACGATCCGCACCGGCAGCGCGCCTTCGAGCAAGGTCCGCTCCTGCGCCACCTTCGCCGCGTTGTAGCCGCCCTCGAACTTGTCGATGCCGATGATCGAGACGACGACGATCCGCTTGGCCCCGGCGGCGGCACCCGCTCGCTGGAGGTTGCGCGCGGAGGCGGTGAAGAACACTGTCGCCTGCTCCTGGTCGGGCGACGGTCCTGTGGCCGTATCGATGATCGTTTCGACCCCGGCGAGCGCCTCGTCGAGGCCCTCGCCGCTGACCACGTCGACACCCTTGGAGCGCGCGATCGCGACCACATCGTGCCCGCGCTGCTCGAGGATCTCGACCAGGTGGGATCCGACCCTTCCGGTGGCTCCGGTGACGGCAATCTTCTGGCTCTTTGTTTCGGTCTGCATGGCTCTTCCTTTCTCGGCGCCGGCGGCTCGGCGCCGGCAAATTTGATCTCTAACTCGTTGACACCCGGCGGCGCGAAAACGTGACGCCGGCGCTCAGGCGTCGATCCCGCCGACACGGAATCGGCGCCACCGCGCGTTCATGCCCTGGCCGTCGAGCGACTGACTGCGGCCGTCCCGGATCGGCAGCATCGTCCAGATCCCGAAGCCGATCTGGGTGCGTTCGGGGATCAGGGCCTGGACCTCGTAGACGGTGCGGCCGTCGACGCGCCAGGCCGCGGTCGACCTGCTCCGGTCGAGCGTGACCTCACACTCGCGAAGCCGGCTGAAGTCGTCGTCGAAGTCCTCGTACGGCGACTCGACCACGTGGTAGAACGGCTCGTCTGCTCCGGCACCGCCGAGGCCGAGCTGCTCGTGCAGCGCGAGCGCGCGGGTGGAGGTACCGCAGACGGCGAACACGCGCTTGCTCACCGCGAGGTCGAAGACGTGGAAGGCGGCCATCGCGCGACGGTAATCCGCCGGTTCCCCGCCGACGTTCTCGACCGCGAGGTCGACGGCGAAGGTCGCGGGGCGATCGGGCGGCAGGTCGAACTGGCGGGTCGAGAAGACGAGGTACTTGGGGCTGTCGACGGCCTGAAAGCTGTCGTGAGAGAGCGAAAAACGCGGAATCGTCACTCGCACCTCGCCCTCGCCGACGGCGAGCTCCGCGTTGGGGTCGAGCGGGATGTGCTCACCACCGGTCGGGAGCGGCAGACGCGCCGGGACCCAGCGCGCAGGGTCGAGGTCCGACCCGCTGAGCTCGTCGTAGGTGACGAAGCCGTCGCGGGCGGCCACCGGGGCGTGTGTCTCGTTCGTCATCGCCTGGCTCCTTTCAGTCGTCGAGGATCGACAGGTCGAGCTCGCGCAGGCGGACGCGGTCGGCGAGCCAGTCCATCTCGACGATTCGTCCCTGTCGTACCGTGAACGCTCCGACCGAGAACGGCTCGCCGTCGCGCGTCGTGACCACCCCCACCGCGCCGTTGATCAGCGCCGGCTTCATCACGAGCTCGAGCTGCGAGTAGAACGTGGCCTGGCCGATGACCGCTTCCGGCCCTCGCACTTCGCGCGATCCGGCCGGGCCCAGGTCGGCTCTGAGCACGACATCGGGGTCGAGAACGGCGACCAATCGGTCGAAGTCCCCCTCGCGCGCTGCGGCGAGGAAGGCGTCGACGACCTCTCGCTGGGCGTCCAGGTCGGCGTCGGGAACCGTGTTCTCAGCCCGCACGCGGCGGCGGGCGCGGCTCGCCAGCTGGCGGGCCGCCTCGGGGGAGCGGTCGACGATCGGCGCGATCTCGTCGAAGGGCACGGCGAAGATGTCGTGGAGCACGAACGCGAGCCGCTCTGCGGGGCTCAGTGTCTCGAGCACCACAAGCAGCGCGAGACCGACGGAGTCGGCGACCAGCGCCTCGTGCTCGGGATCGGTCCCGTCAGCGCGGTCGACGATCGGCTCGGGCACGTGCACGCCGAGCGGCTGCTCGCGCCGCGACTTTCGCGAGCGCAGCATGTTCAGCGAGATGCGCCCGACGACGGTGGTCAGCCACGCACCGAGATTCTCGACCTCGCTCGCGTCGCTGCGGTTGAGGCGCAGCCATGCTTCCTGGACGGCATCGTCCGCCTCGCTCAGCGAGCCGAGCATCCGGTACGCGACCGCCCGCAGGTGGCCGCGGTGCTCCTCGAAGCGCTCAGCTATCCAATCTCGCTCGTCCATCGGTCACGTCCTCCATCGCGTCGGTCAAAGCACTAGACCCCCGAAATCGAGTCGATGTGACCGAATGGTGACGTCACTCACCTGATCGGCGGCGGAACACCATCAACCGTGGCTGCCAGCGCCGGGTCCCATTCGCAGACCGCACACGCGTGGCGGAAAGCCGAGCGGGCAAACTCCAGCGCCAGGCCATGTGGATCGGGGCTCTCCCGGATCTCCTCCCAGTCGAGCACGTACTCGCCGAGCTGGCCGTCCCAGCGCGCCGCGGCGGGGCTCAGATCCGCGTCCGCAAAGCCATCGGGCGTCGGGTAGGCGAAGGCGAAGAAGGCGGCCCCGTCGTGCTTTGGGTCCCCCGGCCACCAGCCGATCTCGACCTGCTGGGCATCGCCTCCGTTGCGGGTGATGAAGTCGTCCGACGGTGGATCGACCGGCCGTCCGGAGAAGAAATGGACGGCGAGGTCGAAGGTCCCCCACCATGCGTTGACCGGCGTCGAGCGTCCGCGAAACGGTGCCCGGAATTCCCCCAGGACGAGCGCCGCCCGGGTGGCGGCCTCGAAATAGGGCGCCACCTGGTCAGTGTCATAGGTCGCATGCTCGCGGTCGTCGTCCAGCGGCACCTCCCACGGCACCTCCTGGGGAGCTGGGTTGATCTGGACCGCTCCCGCGAGCCGCTCCACGGCCTCGAGCACCTCGCGCGTCACCTCCGCCACGGCCCGGTTGGGGGTCAGCGCGATCCGGGTCTCATGTCCGCCGCTGTGCTCGACGACGGCCTCGTGCGCGTGCAAGTCAAGTGCTACGGCGATCGCGCCGGAGCCGTCCGGCGCCGGCAACGGGAGCGTCTCCCAGCCGCGCCCGCTGAGTCGCAGGGCGGCGTGCTGGAGCTGCGGCTCGGGCGGTGCAAGCTCCACCGCCAGCTTTCCGAGCACCTGGGTGTGCGCGTGGAGCGTGTCGCAAGTGGCGCTCCACGCGCCGTAGCTGAGAGTTGGCCAGGCGTCGGCCATGACTCAACGCTACTCCGCCGCTGCGCTCGGCTCATACCTGCGGTAACTGCGACGGGCCTCGCGGCCAGCGCGTAGGGTCACCCGCCATGTCGGCTGGCCGCACCGGTCGGGCGTTCGCAACGGCCGCCCTCGCTCTGCTCCTGATCCCCGCCGCGGCAGGCGCCGCCGGACGTTGCGGCGACCCGGCCGCCAGGCCCTGGTGCGACACCTCGCTCTCGCCCGATCGCCGAGCCGAGCTGCTGCTCGCGCAGATGACCGAGGCGAGAAGATCTCGCTGCTCGGAGGCGACGAGCTCTCGGGCGTCGCCGGCGGCGAGGGCACGCACACCGGCACCAGCGACGGCATCGAGCGGCTCGGCCTGCCGACGATCTACCTCTCCGACGGGCCGGCCGGGCCGCGGTCGGGATCGGCGACCGCGATGCCCTCGCCGATCGCGCTCGGGGCGACCTTCGACCGCCGCCTCGCCGCGCGCGACGCGGCCGTGATCGCCGACGAGGTGATCCACAAGGGCAACGACATCGTCTTCGCCCCGACCGTCGACATCGTTCGCACGCCGCTCGCCGGCCGCGTCTTCGAGGCGATCGGCGGCGAGGACCCCTATCTGTCGACGCAGCTCGCCGTGCCCTGGATTCGCACCGTCCAGCGCCGCGGCCTGATCGCGAACGTCAAGCACTACGCGGGCAACAACCAGGAGGGCACCGGGCCGGCCGCCGACGAGGCGCGGCCGGGGAACTTCGCGGTCTCGCTGGGCGCGCTGGCGACGATCGGCAACCGGATGCGGATCGACGCCCGGATCGACGAGCGGACGATGCGCGAGCTCTACCTGCCGACGTTCGAGGCGGCGGTCAAGCGCGCCGACGTCGGCTCGGTGATGTGCGCCTACAACAAGGTCAACGGCCCCTACGCCTGTGAGAACCGGCCGCTGCTCGAGGACATCCTGCGGGGCGATTGGGGCTTCAAGGGCCTGACGATCGCCGACTACGACGCCGCCCACGACGCCGGCGGCCTCGCTCGGCACCGGGCTCGACTTCGAGCCCTGGCCCGGCGTGGTCTACGGCCACGCTGTCGGTGACCGCGGCGCTCGCGTCGGGCGCCGCGACGATGGCCGACGTCGACGACCACGTGCGCCGCTACCTGCGCACCCTGTTCGCCTACGGCGCGCTCGACCGCGACGCCTTCCGTCGCCGACGAGGCGGCGATCGACCGCGCCGCCCATGCGCGCGAGGCCCGCCAGATCGCCGAGGCATCGATCACCCTGCTTCGCAAACGACGGCGTCCTGCCGCTCGACCGCCGCAAGCTCGACTCGATCGCCGTGATCGGCGCCGGCGCCGACGAGTTCATCACCGGCGGCGGCTCGTCGGAGATCAAGCCGTACTCAGTTCACCTCGCGCGCTCGCAGGCGATCACCGCCAAGGCCGGGGCCGGGGTCACCGTCACCGGCGACGACGGCTCCGACGCCGTCACGCGCGGCCGAGCTCGCGCGCGAGTTCGGACGTCGCGGTCGTCGTCGCGACGTCGTACTCGACCGAGGGCGTCGATCGCACGCTGCCTCTCGCTCGAGTGCCCGCCGGCCTTCGGCGACCAGGACGCGCTGATCGAAGCTGTCGCCGCCGCCAACCCGCGGACGGTCGTCGTGATCCAGAGCGGCGGGCCGGTGCTGACGCCCTGGAGCAGGCGGGTCGGCGCCGTGCTCGAGGCCTGGTATCCGGGCTCGGAGGGCGGCAGCGCGATCGCCCGGGTGCTGTTCGGCGCCGTCGACGCGCAGGGGCGGCTTCCGGTGACCTTCCCGCGAAGCGAGGCCGACCTGCCGACCGCCGGCGACGAGAACGCCTACCCGGGCGTCGGCGACGTCGTCACCTACGACGAGGGCCTGCTCGTCGGCTACCGCCACTACGACGCGCAACGGATCTCCCCCGCCTACGCGTTCGGCCACGGCCTCTCCTACACGAGCTTTCGCTTCTCCGACCTTCGCGTGCGGGCGAACTCGCCGCCCGGATCGGCGAAGCGCGGCGGCGCGCTCGCCACGGTGAGCGTCGCGGTGACCAACACCGGCGAGCGCCGCGGGGTGGCCGTGCCGCAGCTCTACCTCGGGCTGCCGTCGCGCCCGGGCGTCGCCCAGCCGCCGAAGGCGCTCAAGGGCTTCAAGCGAGTCGCGCTCGCGCCCGGTCGAACCCGCCGGGTCCGCTTCGAGCTCGATCGCCGCGCGCTCTCCTATTGGGACGTCGAGGCCGACCGATGGCGACTCGTGCGCGGATGCGTGCGGGTGCTCGTCGGGCGCTCGTCGCGCAAGACGCCGCTCGACGCGACGCTTGCCGTGCGGGCCGGTTGCAACTAGGCTCGGGCCGGGGGTCGCGGGGCCCAGCGGCTGCGCGTGACTAGCCGTATTTCAGCTGGAGGTATGCGTGATGAAGGCACTGATCGGCCTCGCCGTCGTCCTCGGACTCCTCGGAACCGTGCTCGGGATCATGGCCCTGGGCGACTCCGCAGACGCCTTCGACGAGCAGACGCTCGCGCTGACCGGCGGCGCCGAGGAACGAATCGAGTTCAAGGGTCCCTACGAGGACCGGTCGCATCCGATGCTCGAGGGGACGGAGTTCAACGAGCCCACCGAGGGCTTCGCCTCGGTGTCCGAGATCAGCGGCGACGCGAGCGGCGAGTGGGTTCGGACCTGCGTGCCGTTCGCCAGCGACCGGATCGAGTGCAGTGGCGCCTTTCAGCTCGACGACGGCACAGTCGAATACGACGCCACCGACACCTTCCCGCCCCCGTCGCCGGCCGACGCGACCGCCGCGATCATCGGCGGCACCGGGGCATACGCGGGGGCGACCGGCGAGGCGGAGATCGACTTCACCACCGACACCTTCACGCTCCACCTGCTGATCCCGAAGCAGTAAGAGGCGTCGCGGCGCGCTCAGCCGCCGGGACCGCGGCGCAGCATGCGCGCGCGCTCGACCCCGCCGGTGCCCGCGGTGAGGCTGTAGAGGTCGCCGTCGCGGGCCAGCCACAGCGGTCCGCTGAACCGCTCGCTCGCGTCGCCGAGGAAGATCGCCTCGAGGCCCTTGAGCGGCAGCGGCGGGACGATGTGGGTGATCGCCAGCGCGCCGACGCCGGCCTCGCGAGCCGCGTCGGCCGCCTGCGGGGCGGTCGCGTGGTAGTCGGGCACGTCGGCGAGGATCCGGCTGCGAACCGTCTGCCCGGCGTCGGCCGCGGCCTCCCAGACCAGCTTCAGCAGCTCCGCCGAGAGCGCATCGTGGACCAGCAGATCCGCGCCCTTGGCCGCCCGGATCAGCGTCTCGGAGTAGAGCGTGTCGCCGCTGATCACGACGCTACGACCGCGATAGTCGAAGCGGTAGCCGACGGCGGGCTCGATCGGCGGATGCTGGACCACGAACGCGGTCACCACGAGGCCGTTCTCCTCGAGCACGACCATCGACTCCTCACCGTCCGCCAGCGCGTACGGCTCGACCGCCATCGCGCCGCTCGCCGCCGGGGCCATCTCGTCGCCGTGGTGGGCGGTGCGGTAGCCGCGGTCGAGGGCGTATGCCTCGTTGAGGCCGCCGACCACCCGCTCGACGCCGGGCGGGCCGATCACGCGCATCGGGGTCGCGGCGGCGTCGGCAACCCAGCGCTGCAGGTTGACGGTGGCGAGGCCGCCGATGTGGTCGGAGTGAAAGTGGGTCAGCAGCACCGCCTCGATCCGGTTGGGCGCGATCTGCATCCGGTTCATCGTTTCCGACGAGCGCTCGCCGGCGTCGACGACGTAGACCCGGCCGCCGGCGATCACCGCCGCGCACGGATTGCCGCGCTTGGTGTCCGGGAGCGGTGACCCGGAGCCGACGATCGCAACGTGAAGCCCGTCGGCCAGTTCCGCCACCGGGTCGGCGGCCACGAGCTCGGGGAGTCGCTTCTTGACCGCGGCCAGGGCTAGTCGTGACCGAAGGGAGGGCGACACGGGGCTAGCGTACTCAGCGATTACGCACCGGCGACCGTGACCGCTACCCGCTGAACCTCGTTGTTGGCATAGCCGCCGAGGTTCCAGGGGGCCTCGATCGGCTGTTCGTTGCCCGCGGCGTCGGTGGTGCGGCAGCAGAGCTCGTAGGTACCGGGCTCGGCGCCCGTCCAGTCCCATTGCCACGAGACCCACGACCACTCCGAGGGCTGGGCGCCGAGCCCCGCCTCGCTCCAGGTCGCGCCGGCGTCGACGCTCACCTCTACCCGTTCGATCGGGCCGAACCCCGACCAGGCGCGGCCGCGCACGGTGTGGTCGCCGGGCTCGAGCAGGCGGTCCCGGGTGGCGAAGTCGGGGATTCCGGGCGGGATCATCAGCGACCGCGGCACCATCCGGGATACCGGTTCGCCGGGCTCATCCGGCGTCTGGCGCACTCGATAGCTGCGCGCCTGCTGATAGCCGTCGAACGGTCGATCGAGCACCGTGACCGACTGCAGCCACTTGACGCTCGTCATCCCGTACCAGCCCGGGACCACGAGCCGCAGGGGGAAGCCGTGCTGCGGCGGCAGCGGCTCGCCGTTCATCGCGTAGGCGAGCAGGATCTCCTCGCGCTGCGCCTCGGCGAGCGGCAGGCTGCGTTCATAGTGCTGCACCTCGCCTCCCTCGACTCCGCGGTCGAGGCCCCGAAACAGCACCTCGAGCGCGTCCGCGCCGATCCCGGCGTCGTCGAGCACCTGCGCCAAGGGGACGCCGGTCCACTCGGCCGTGCCCACCGCCTCCAGCAACCAGGGCTGGCTCAACGGGCGCGGCGAGAGCCGGGCGCGCCCGTTGCCGGCGCATTCCATGGTCACGGCGAGCGTCGTCGCCGGCCGGGCGCGAAGCTGGTCGAGTGAGAGCGAAAGCTCGACGCTCGGCCCCGCCATCGACGGTCAACCGCCAGCTGGTCTCGTCGACCACGGGGACGTCGTAGTGGACCAGCAGGTAGTGAAGCCCGGCCGGGGTGAGGTCGTACGCCAGTGCCTCCAGGGGGAGGCCGTGGTTGCGGGTAGCGAGCCTCAGCTCCGCCGGGGTAAGCGCATCCGACGCTGCAACGCCGGGCATCTCGGTGGGATCAACAGCCGTGCGGCGATTGTAGTTCGCGACTACGGCCGCTCTCGGCGTGCGTCGGACTTCGAATCCGAGAGCTCGCCCCGCGCGGTGGCGAGCAGGCCGATCAGGTCGTGTCGGCGACGCCCGGCGACGGGGCCCGCGTCGTCGATCAGGTAGACGTCCTTGCCCTCGGCCTGACAGCGCGGGCAGAGCTCCAGCCGGATCACCCGCTCGACGTTTCGCCGCAGACCGCACGATGGGCAGACGAATGGCAAGGGATCCTCCCGGTTCGAGTGAGACGCGCAGAGCCCGGAGGTTCCGGCCGTCGGCCGGCGCCGTGCTGTTCAACGAACGTGTACCCGCGCCGGGCGTCCGTAAGCGGCCGCCGAGAAGCAGGCTGGCGGCGTCAGATACAGTGGCTCCGATGGCCGACCGCATCGTCACCGGAGTCGACTTCGCCTGTGTCGCGACCGCTGACCACGAAGCCGCCTGCAAGTTCTACGAGGACGTGCTCGGGCTGGAGCGCTCGAAGTCGTGGGGCGACCACCCGGCGACCGAGTTCGAGACCGGGAACCTGACGATCGCGGTGATCGATTGGACCGACTTCGGGCGCGAGAACCAGCCGAACCCGAACGCGATCGTGCTCCAGGTCGATGACGTACCGGCGGCGAAGGCGGAACTCGAGTCGCGCGGGGTCGAGTTCCAGACCGAGATCATCGACAGCGGCACCTGCCACCAGGCCTACTTCACGGACCCCGACGGAAACGCGCTCGGGATCCACCACATCTACGCCGAGCGCGACTAGCGCCCGCGTTGACTCAGCCCGTCGTCGCCTGGGCCACTGGGGCGGCGAGTCGCTGGTGGATCAGCCGAACCGCCATCGAGCCCTCCCCGACCGCCGAAGCGACCCGCTTGATCGAGCCGGAGTGAACGTCGCCGACGGCGAAGATCCCGGGACGGCTGGTCTCGAGGAAGAAGGGCAGATCGCCGTTGAACTCGGCCAGGTCGCCCGCCGGAATGTCCTTGCCCGTCAACAGGAACCCGGCCCGGTCGGTCGCCAGCTGACCCTGGAGCCACTCTGTGTGCGGCGAGGCGCCGATGAAGATGAACAGCGCGCGGACGGCCGATTGCGAACGCTCGCCTGAGCGGGTGTCGGCGATCGTCACCGTCTCCAGTTCACGCTCGCCGTCGAGCTCGACCACGTGCGCATGCCTGACGACCTCGATCGCGTCGGTGCGCTCGATCTGATCGACCAGGTAGCGGGACATCGACTTGCCGAGATCGCCGCCGCGAATCAGCAGCCGGCAGTGGGCGGCATCGCGGGAGAGGAACATCGCCGCCTGGCCGGCCGAGTTCCCGCCGCCGACGATCACGATCGGGTCGCCGGCGCACAGCTGGGCCTCGGCCTGGGTGGCTGCGTAGTAGACGCCGACACCTTCGAATTCCTCCAGCCGGGGCACGTCAGGGCGGCGATACTGGGCGCCGGTGGCGACGATCACGCTGCGGCCGGTCGCCGTCTCGCCATCCGAGAGCTGGATCTCGTGCCTACCGGGTTCGCTGGTCAGCGTCAGCGCCTCGACCGGAACGTTCAAGCGCGCCCCGAACTTCGCCGCCTGCAGCGTCGCTCTTTGGGTCAGCTCGGCGCCGGAGACTCCGGTGGGAAAGCCGAGGTAGTTCTCGATCCGAGCCGAGGTGCCGGCCTGACCGCCGGACGCGATTGCGTCGACTCCCTGAACGTCGAGACCCTCGGAGGACGCGTACAGGGCAGCCGCGAGTCCAGCCGGACCCGCGCCGACCACGATCACGTCGCAGATCGCGGGCGGCGACCCGGCGGAGCCGAGGCCGATCGCTCGTCCGAGCTCGGCGTTGCTCGGATTGCGGAGCACTTCTCCTCCCCCGGTGACCGCGACCGGGGTCTCACTCGGCTGGACGCCGAGGCGATCGAGGAGCGCATCGGCATCCTCGTCATCCTCGAGATCCATCCACTGGTAGGGCATCCGGTTTCGCGCCATCACCTCGCGCAGGCGTCGGGAATCGGGTGAAAACCGCGAGCCGATCAGCTTCATCCCCGTGCCGACGCCGATCAGGATCGAGCGCCGGGCCATGAACGCGCTCAGGATCAGGTCGCTCAGTGCCTTGTCGTCATCGACGAGCTCGCGCAGCCGGACCAGGGGGATCTGGATCACCTCGCCGGGATCGCGGACGACCCCCGTCAGATAGAGCGTTTGGCCGATGACCAGACTGAGCTCGCCGAGAAAACGGTGCTGGCCCTGGACGGCGACAACCCGATTCTCCTTGCCAAAACCCTGGACGATCGCCACGGCTCCCGACTCGATCACGAAGAAGTCGCTGCTCTCGTCCCCGGCGGCGAACAACACCTCGCCGGTCTCGACCGCGCGAACGCGCCCGAGCTCTCGCAAGCGCGCCCTCTGGTCGTCGTCGAGGCGTGGGAACGCCCCGTCGCGATTGACGGTCTCGGCGACCCCCGCTCCGATTGGCTCCGTCTCACCGCTCACGCTTTCCGAACCCTACGCGGCGGCCTCCGGATCCTCTCCCGCCGCACGCTCGCGGCGCCGATTGACGATGAACTCGGCGTACCACGACGCCCACTCCTCGTCGCGTACCCCACCGAGCTCCTCCGCCTCGTACTTACCGTGCGCCGCCTCTGCCTCGCGCAGCAGACCGGTGAGCTCTTCCTTCGTCAGCTCGCTCATCGTCGTCCTTCGTTCACGAGTCCCGGCTCAGCTCTTCGAGGCCGTCTTCTTTCCGCCCTCGCGACCGGCGGCGCGCTTTTGGGACTTCGAGCCGCCTTGGCCCTTGCCGCTCTTCTTCCGCCCTTGCTCGAAGCGTTGGGCGAGTTCGCGATCGAAGCAGCCCGCTGCTTGCTCATCCCCTTCTTGCGCAGGCCCTCGTACTGCTTGTCGTCCTTGACACTCGGTCCGTGGTCCTTGGCCATCGCGGTCTCCTTTCGATCTCGCTCACCGTCGGCGTACCCGTCGCCGTGCGGCCGTAATCGGTGGTCGCAGCGGTTCCACGCCCGTGCGCCGGGTACCGATAGGCGGTGAACGAGGATCGGGCAAAGCCAGGGTCGCCGTGGCTCGAGGGCGAGGGGCCGGCCCCCAGAGGGCCGATCGCGGGCGAGCACCAGGTCGATGTGGCCGTGGTCGGAGCCGGAATCGTCGGCCTCACGGCCGCGCTCCTGCTGCAACGCGCAGGCGCGCGGGTCGCGGTGCTCGAGGCGCGTCAGATCGCCGCCGCAGCGAGTGGCAACAACACCGCGAAGCTCAGCTCGCTACAGGGGCTCGCCTACTCCAGCATCTCCCGTGGGGGCGAGGCAGCCGCCCGCTTCGCGCGATCGAACGAGGACGGGGTGGCGCTGATCGCGAGCCTGGTCGAGGAGCTGGCGATCGACTGCGGCTGGCGGCGGGTCGCCAACTACACTTTCGCCGAGGAGTCCGGCCAGATTCCGGCGATAGAGCGCGAGTTGGAGGAGTCGCGGGCCGCCGGCCTGAATACCGAGTTCGTCGAGCAGACACCGCTGCCGTTCGAGGTCGCCGGGGCGGTGCGGCTCGCCGAGCAGGCGGAGTTCGACCCCGTCGCGTATCTGCGGGCGATCGCCGCCGAGCTAGACCGCGATCGCCAGACCGTGTTCGAGCGCTCCCGGGTGAGCGCAATTGGCGATCACGAAGTGTCGATCGAGAACGGCGCCTCGATTCGCTGCCAGCGGGTGATCCTCGCCACCCACCTGCCGATCGTCGACCGCGTCGGGCTGTTCGCCCGCGCCGCGCCCCAGGCCTCGTTCGCCGTCACCGCCCGGATCCAGGGCTCGGTGCCGGAGGGCATGTACATAAACGCGCAGGGGAAGCGCTCGCTGCGCGGAGTCCGCGTCGACGACGAGGACCTGCTGATCGTCGCCGGCGAGGGACACCGGCTCGGCACCGGCGACCCGGTGGCCAGCGTTACCGCGCTCGAGCGCTATGGCCGCGAGCGATTCGGCGCGGTGGAGTTCCCCCACCGCTGGGATGCGCACGACTTCGTCACCGAGGACCGATTGCCCTTCGTCGGCCCGGTCCAGCCGCGATCGGATCGGATCCTGACCGCGACAGGGATGAACAAATGGGGCCTCGCCCTCGGCGCGGCCTGCGCCGCGATGCTCGCCGAAGCGGCCGGGGGCGCGAAGCGACCGTGGCCGGACGAGTTCGACTCGCGACGCCTGCCGCATCCGCGCGGCTGGCCGGAGCTCGCCAAGCACGGGGCCGAGACCGCCGCTCACTTGCTCGGTGATCGGCTGAAGCGGGCCTCCGCCGAGGAGCTAGGGCCGGGCGAGGGCGCGATCGTCGGTTCCGGGCTCCGTCAGCGAGCCGCCTACCGAGATCGTGGCGGCGAGGTGCACGAGCTCTCGGCGCGGTGCACCCATCTCGGCTGCATCGTCGCCTGGAACGGTGCGACCGGGACCTGGGACTGCCCCTGCCATGGATCGCGCTTCGGCATCGACGGCTCCGTGCTCGAGGGCCCGGCGACCGACCCGCTCGAGCGCAAGTAGCACCTGCGCGCCGGAAATAGCGAGGGCCCCGGTCGCCGGGGCCCTCTTGCAGACTCGTTTGCTCGATTACGTCAGGTCTTGCGCTCGAGGTCGGCCACCTCGTCGGCCTTCTTGTCGGCGCGCTCCTGAGCTCGATCGAGCTCCTCCTTCTTCTCGCCCTTCTTCTCCTCGCGCAGGCCTTCGCGGCGGGTCTCGGCGTCGTCGGTGAGATCGCCGATCACCTGCTTGGCCTTGCCGGTCACCTTGTCCGTCACACCCATAACGGGCCTCCTTTGCTTTGGTTACCCGAGTGGCGTACCCGCGCTCCACGGAGTTATTCAGACGCTCTGCTCCGGGTAGTCGAGAGGAGAGAAAGCGACCCAAAGGAGCACTCAGATGAGCAAGACCGCAAGGGATGTGATGACGCCCGACGCCAAGTGCATCGGCGAGAACGATTCGATCACCGAGACCGCCCGCAGGCTCTCCGAGCTCGGGGTCGGCGCGATGCCGATCTGCGGTGAGGACGACCGGCTGAAGGGCATGGTCACCGACCGCGACATCGTCGTCGACGTCCTGGCGCAGGGCAAGGACCCGGATTCGACCACTGCCGGCGAGCTCGGCGACGGCAAGCCGGTGACGATCGGCGCCGACGACTCGGTCGAGGAAGCGCTGCAGACGATGAAGGAGCACAAGATCCGCCGTCTGCCCGTGATCGACGGCCACGATCTGGTCGGCATCGTCAGCATCGCCGACCTGGCGACGAACATCGAGGACGAACAGACCGGCGACCTCGTCGAGGCGATCTCCGCCGCTCCGTAGCCCGCCGCCCGAGCGCGACCTAGCCGAGCCCCCGCAGCGGCTCGGCGAGTTCGTCGGCGAAGAAGCCGAAGAAGCCATCAGGGTCGGGGCCGGCGTTGACCAGCGCCAGATGGTCGAAGCCGGCTCCGGCGAACTGCTTCGCGACCGCGAGGTGGCGCTCGGGATCCGGGCCGCAGGCGAACACCTCGCGCACGTCGTCGACCCCGACGAACTCGGTCGCGGCCTCGAAGTTGACCGGGTTGGGGAGCTCGGAGAGCACCTTCCACCCGAGCAGGCCGAAGCGAAACAACTCGTGCGCCGAGGTCGCGGCGGCGTCCTCGTCCGGTGCCCAGGCGAGCGGGACCTCGACGTACTTCGCTCCCTCACCGCCGGACGACTCGTAAGCGTCGACGAGTCCGGCCTCGGGGTCGGTGGCGAAGATCCCGTCGCCGAGCTCCGCCGCGATTGCCGCGCCGGAGCGCCCGCCGATCGCGACCGCGATCGGCGGCGGCGACTCGGGCAGGTCAAAGACGCGGGCGTCCTCGAGCTTCAGGTGCGTACCTTGGTAGGAGTGATAACCGCCTGACCAGAGCAGGCGGATGATCTCGAGCGCTTCGCGGAAGATCTCGTGGCGCTCGGTCACCGAGGGCCAGCCCTGTCCGACCACGTGCTCGTTGAGCTGCTCGCCGGCGCCGACGCCGAGGGTGAAGCGACCGTCGCTGAGCAGCGCCGTGGTCGCGGCGGCCTGGGCGACGATTGCCGGGTGATAGCGGATGAACGGACAGGTGACGCCGGTCGCGAGCCCAAGACTCTCGGTCCGCGCCGCGATCGCCGCCAGCATCGACCAGGCAAAGCCCGAATGCCCATGGCTGTAGAGCCAGGGGTGGAAGTGGTCGCTGACCTCGACGAAGTCGAACCCGGCGCGCTCAGCCTCCACCGCTTGGCGGACGATCTCCTGCGGCGGGTAGCCCTCGGCGAAGAGCTTGTAGCCAATCTTCATTGCGGTCTCGCTACCCGCTCCGCCCGGGCGCTAGTCGAGGCTCGGCGGTCGGGTCCGAGGTGTGAGCGCCCTCTGCGCGGGCAGTACCGGGGTAGCCGCAGTCGAACAGAGGAGGACGGGATGGAGATCGACACACCACCGCGCGAGGACGACCCGCACATCCCCGAGCAACCGAGCGAGCCCGAGGCGCCGGGCGACCCGGCGCCGGACCCGGACCCCGATCGCACCGAGGAGTCGCCGGCTCAGGACCCGGAGGAGTCGCCCGCCGACGGCTGAGTCGGGCGGCTCACCCGAGCACCGCCGGGACCACCTGGGCGAGCTGGCGCCAGTTGCCGTCGAGGCGCTCGCCGTCGACGAAGAACGTCGGCGTGCCGTGCACACCAGCCTGCCCGGCGCCGCCGACATCGTCGAGCACACGCTCGCGATAGGTGCGCTCCCGCAGCGCCGCCCCCGCTTCGGCGGGGTCGAGGTCGAGGCGCCGCGCGACCGCGAGCAGATCGTCGATTGAAAAGTGAACGCGGCCGGCGAGCAGCAGTGAGTGCGCATCCCAGAATTTCCCCCGCGCGGCGGCCAGCTCCGAGAGCTCGGCCGCGAGATCCGCACCGGGATGGAGCTCGGGATCCGGATAGTGGCGCCAGACCAGCCTCAGGCCGGGATAGCGCTCCAAGAGCGATCTCAGCGGCCGGCCGGCGGCAAAACAGTGGGGGCAGCCGAAGTCGCCGTACTCCACCAACGTCAGCTCGGGCTCCTCGGCGCCGAGGACGTGGTCGCGCTCTCCGACCGGGATCAGCGGCACCGGGCGAGCCGTCAGCCGCCCATCGGCGACGGTGGGATCTGGGTCTCGCCCTCGATCTGCGGGATCACCATCCCGAGCTCGTCGACGAAGCAGAACGACCACTGCTCGCCGGGCTCGAGCGAGCGGATCAGCGGATGCTCGGCCTCCCGCGCGTGCCTCGACGCATGCCGGTTCGGCGAGCTGTCACAGCAGCCGACCTTGCCGCATTCGAGGCAGATCCGCAGATGAAGCCAGGGGTCGCCTGTCTTCAGGCACTCCTCGCAACCGTCCACCGCCGCGGGCAGCTCGGTGACTTCGACCTGGTCGAGGTGCGTGCATTGGTCCGCCATCGTGATTGCAGCATCGCAAAGTCGTCAAGCGACGCTGGCCTCAATCGAGCCTGGCCGTCTCGCTGACGAGGTACTCGAGCAATCCTTCCATCCCACGCGACGCGTGCACCCCTCGCTGCAGGTCGGCTCCACAGCCCTGCTCGAGCATCACCTCGACGTGCTCGAGCTCAGCCTCACATCCGAGCTCGCCGGCCACCTGTGCCGCGTCTTCGAGGCAGGCCTTGCCCAGATCACGAGCCGGCCGGGGCTCGGCTCGGCGGTCGAGCAGACTCGCCTCGAGCCCGTGGCGCGTCGCCTGAAAGCTCGACTCCGCGAGCGCCTCCCGCGCCGGGATCCGATCTTGATCGCGCTCCGCCTCGACCCGGGCCAGGCAATGGACGAGGGCCGCCAGGGCGGCGGAGCGGCGGAGATCGAACTGCGTGTCCGCGGCGCGGATCTCGATCGTCCCGAGACCGGGATGGATGCGAACGTCCCACCAGATATGGGTGTAGTCGTCGAGGCCACCGGCGGCGCAGATCTGTCGCGTGACCCGGCAGAAATCCTCGAAGCTCGCGAACTCCGGCGCCATCGCTGCCCGCGGGTAGCTGCGAAAGATCACGGTTCGGGAGCTCGCCAGCCCGGAATCCTCGCCGAACCAGAAGGGAGAGTTCGAGGCGAGCGCGTTGATCAGCGGCACGTGGGTGCGGATCCCGTTGTATGCGCGGACCGCCGTTTGCTGATCCGGCATCCCCACGTGCACGTGCTGGCCGCAGATCGGCGTCCGAAGAACGCCTCTGAGCGAGTATTCGATCGGTGCGTAGCGCTCGGTCCGCTGCACGCCGCCATCCCCGGGCTGCGCGTTGGGATGCAGGCCGGCGCCCATGATCCGGGCCCCGGTCGCGAGTAGCTCTCGGCGCAGCTCCTTGAGCACGCCCACGGCCTCACGAGCGTGTGCCGAGACCTCCGACCTGCCCTCGACCATCGCCTTGAACAGCTCGCGGTCGACGTCGCCCTGGTCGGGATCGGCGCGGCGAACCACCTCCGTGCCGCGATCGCTGAGCTCGTTGTCGGAGCCGACCAGCAACAGCTCCTCCTCGACGCCGAGCGCGAACGCCGGCTCGACGCCGAAGTTCGCCTCCCACAGGTCCTTGGCTGTCGGCGGCGAGATCGTCACTAACAACCCTGTGCCCGGTTTGGCGTCGGCCGGGTTAAGCCGAGGTTTATTCGCTACCGCCGTGTCGATCACCGACGACGTTTAGATCGTCTGTGACGGGGGACTTGGTTGGCTGCAGCCGGCTTCATTGCGCCGCTGCCAAACCGGGGGGAGCGCCAACCGCGCCCGGTTAGCAAGGGGACATTTCCGTCGCCTGACGTCCAACTGAACTGTGTTCCGACCAGGAATGGAGGCGTTATGACGTTCACGGGTCCAGCACCCGCGCCCGCTTACCCACGCGCGACGACCACTGCCCGCTCGGACGAATTCGAGCAGCGCATGCTGCGCCGTTTCGCCGTCACTCGTTCGCCGATACTGCGCGAGGAACTGGTGCGCCGCTCGATGCCGCTCGCCCGCTCGCTGGCGATGCGCTATCGCCGCGCCAGCGAGCCGCTCGACGACCTGATCCAGGTCGCAAATCTCGGCCTGGTCAAGGCGGTCGACGGATTCGATCCCGATCTCGGACGGCCGTTCGCCGCCTATGCAGTGCCGACGATTCTCGGCGAGATTCGCCGCCACTTTCGCGATCGCGTCTGGAACGTTCGCCTGCCGCGCGGACTACAGGAGCTGACGATGAAGATCGACCAGGCGACCGACGAGCTCACCGAGGAGCTCGGGCGGGTGCCGACAGCCGCGCAGATCGCGGGCAGGATCGAGGTCACGGTCGAGGACGTGCTCGAGGGGATGGAGGCATCGAACGCACGCCGTACGGCCTCGCTCGACGCTCCGCAGCCCGGCGAAGAGGAGCGCGCGCCGCGAATCGAGAGCCTGGGCGAGACCGAGAACGGCTACGACCGAGTCGAGGCCAATGCCTCGTTGCAATCCGCGGAGCTCTCGAAGCGCGAATGGCAGGTACTTCGGCTGCGCTTTCGCGACCAGCTCACGCAGACGCAGATCGGAGAGCTGATCGGTGTCTCGCAGATGCAGGTCTCCCGGGTGAGCAGAGGGGCGCTGCGGAAGCTGCTGGCGGCGGTCCGCGGCGAGGCCGACAGCCCGGAGGCGCCGATCGAGCTGCGACCGAGCGGCTGAGCGCCAGGGGTCGGCGCGTCAGTCGTCGCTGAGCGCCGCCTCCAGCGCCGCCTCGATCGAGGGCAGGATCTGGATCGTGCGGTCGATGCCGGCCAGCTGCAGCATCCCGAGCACGTCCGAATCCGGCAGACAGGCGATCGCGATCCGGATCTGACCGTTGGTCAGCGCCCGTGCGGCCCCGACGATCGCCGCGATCGCGGTCGAGTCGACGAACGTGCAGCCGGTCAGGTCGATCACCAGGACGCGCTGGGGATCGGCCGAGGCGATGCCGAGGACGGCATTGGCGCGCTCCGCGACGGCGAAATCGAAATCGCCTCGGATCGCGACGATCCGTGCCTCGGCGTCGATCGCCTCGGCGAGCTCGAAGTTCACGCGGGCTCCATGGCGCGGTCCTACCCGCCCGCGGGTCCCGCAAGCGGCGCCGCTACCCCTCGTACGGATCCTCCCCGCCGGCGAGCGTGAGCGAGCACTCCTTCACCGTCTCCAGATGACGCTCCTGGATCGGCAGGGCCCAGTCGACGAGCTCGGCGAGCTGGTCCTCGCCGGCCTTCTCGTTGAGCTTTCCGAGCACCGCCCAATGCCCGACCTCACCGGCCTCGGCCATGGTCATGAACTCGAACCCATCGAGGCCGTCCGCATCGTCCCCGAGGTAGGTCGCCATCATCTCCTCGGCCTCGGACTTGGTCTCGCGGGCCTTCTCGAGGATCGCGGTCTTCTTACCCTCGCGTTGCTCGGCCGCCTCGGTGCAGCGACGTTCGGTCTCCTTGGCTTCCTCTCGCATCTGCTGCAGCGCGCGTGCGATCTCCTCGTCGTCGATCAGTCCCTCGACCTTCTCGGTTGCGCCCTGCGCCGCCTGCGCCAGGCCCAGGACCTCGGCCAGCTTCTCTTCCAGGGTGTTGACGTCGGCCATCGCTGCCTCCTTCGATCGTTTTGATTGCCGTGGAACCGGTGGCATCGATACCCCGGGCAGGGCGCCGTTAACGGGGCCGCCGACGCTGTTTACGGGCTCGGAATCGCGGGAAGCAATAAGGCGCGTAGCTCGCACCAAATGATCATGCAAGCGGCCGAAAGAACGAATCGCACCTGCCCCCCGGAGGGGCGCCACTGATGTGGGGGCCCTGGTTCGGGGTCACGGTCGGCGGGCTGCTGCTCGTCCTGTTGCTGATCGCGATCGCTTTCGGCACTTCCGCACTGCTGATCCCGGTGCTGATCGCCGGCGGCCTGCTCGCCGTGCTCGGCTTCCTCTACATGCTCGGGAGCGACCTCCGTCACAAGCCCGGCGAGCCGCCGCCCGACCCGGTTCGCGATGCGGCACCGGCCGGGAACGAAAGCACCCGTCCGCGAGCATCATCCGAGCCCGCGGCGCACTAGAACACGTGGTTCAGCGCAGCCCCTGACTCAGCGCACGCGCATTTTCGAAGGCGAACGCCCCCGCGTCGTTGTTGAAGTAGGCGACGACCTCGGTGCGGGCGCGCCAGGCGGCAATCCGGCGCCTCCAGGTCGCCAGCTCGCGCTCCGAGTAGCGGCCCTCGGCGCCACGGCCGCCGCGGTGGAATCGCACGTAAGTCCACGAGCTGGTCAACTCGCGCTGCTGGAACGGGAACTCCGGGTCGTCGGCGATCGCCAGGGCGGCGTCGTGGGCGCGAAGCAGCGCGTAGACGTCGGCCGTGAACCAGCTCTGATGGCGAAACTCGACCGCGTGGCGACCCGGTGCCCGGGCCCGGATCGCCGCCAGCGCCGCGTCGAGGCGCTCATCGTTTCTGTGAAAGCTCGGCGGCAGCTGCCAGAGGATCGCCTCGAGCTTGCGCGCCTGACCGAGCGGCTCGATCGCGGCGAGGAACCGCTCGACGTACTTCTCCGGGCTGTTTAAGCGCTTGACGTGAGTGATGTAACGGCTCGCCTTGACCGCGAAGCGAAACCGCGGCGGGGTCTGCTCGATCCAGCCCTTGACCGCATCGGGCTTCGGCAGGCCGTAGAAGGTGCTGTTGACCTCGACCGTCTCG
This sequence comes from uncultured Solirubrobacterales bacterium, assembly GCA_963767475.1. GTDB lineage: Bacteria > Actinomycetota > Thermoleophilia > Solirubrobacterales > 70-9 > WHSW01. Next base: position 550,203 of record CAVYEI010000005.1, on the reverse strand, counting down.
AAGGCGTCGGCGTAGTGGCTGAGCCACTTGCGCTGCGCCAGCTTCTCGGGATAGAAGGGGCCGCGCCATTCGCGGTAGGCCCAGCCCGCGCAGCCGATGCGGACGGCCTTCACGCGCAGCGCTCTGCCGGAGGTGTTCCCGCCATCGGATCGATTCTCTCAGTCTGACCACGCCAACATAGGAGCATCGCCGTAGAGATCAAAGTCATCACCCCGTCGGCCGACGACCTGCCCGGCGAGTTTCAGACCGCGAGCCTGCGCCGTCGCGCGCTGCAGGCGATCGCGGCGCTGGGCGTCCTGATCGCGATCTTCGCGCTGGCGCCGGGGCTGGGTGAGGTCCGCGATCGCCTCGCCGAGGCCGAGCCCGGATGGCTGGCGCTCGCGATCGCGCTCGAGGGCCTTTCGTTCGCCTCCTATCTGGTCATGTTCGGGCCGATCTTCTGCACCGGCCTCAGCCGGCGGCGAAGCTGGCAGATCGGCGGCTCCGAGCTGGCGATGGGATCGCTGGTCCCGGCCAGCGGCGCCGGCGGGCTCGCTCTCGGCGCCTGGATCCTGCACCGCGGGGGCATGGACGGGGAGCGGATCGCCCGCCGCTCGGTCGCCTTCTTCCTGATCAAGAGCGGCGTCAATTTCGTCGCCGTGGTCGTGCTCGGAACGGCGATGGCGCTTGGCGCCGGTCCCCCGCTCTCGCCCTGGCTGACCGCCTTCCCGGCGGCGCTCGCGGCGCTCGCCCTGTGCGCGGCGGTCGCGATCCCGCGGCTCGGCCCCGGCCGCGCCCCAGGCGCCGATGCCTCCCGGCTGCGGCGCGGGGTCAGCGGCGCTCGGCGAGCGTTGATCGACGGGACGGTCGAGGCCGGCCAGATCCTGCGCTCGGGCGACCGGCGGGTGATCGGCGGCTCGATCGGATACTGGGCCTTCGACAACGCGGTGCTCTGGGCGACCTTCCACGCCTTCGGCCTCTCGCCCCCGCTGACCGTGGTCCTGATGGGATATCTGATCGGTCAGCTCGGAGGCCTGTTGCCGATCCCGGGCGGGATCGGCGGCATCGACGGTGGCCTGATCGGCACCCTGATCGTCTACGGCGCCCCCGCCGCGGGCGTCGCCGCGGCGGTGCTCGCCTACCGCGTGATCCTCTTCTGGCTGCCGTTGATCGCCGGCGGAATCGCCTTCGCCTCGCTGCGCCGCGACATGCCCGGCAGCTACGAACTCGCCTCCTGCGCCCCCGCGGTCGCCGCGCAGACGACCTGATCCGGGTCGCTGTCGTGACGATGTTTTCGATCGTTCAAGCCTGGGTAGCGCTGTTTTTGAACGATCAAAGGGAGTCGTGGGTCGCACCGAAGCGAAGGACGGGGGGCGACCGGAACCGGCCTCGCCGAGGCCGACGATCGAAGATGTGGCGCGCGAGGCGCGGGTCTCGCGGCAGACGGTCTCGAACGTCATCAACGCGCCGGAGCGGGTCAGCGAGCAAACCCGGCGCGAGACCGAGGCGGCGATCGAGCGACTCGGCTACCGCTCGAACGCGATCGCACGCAACCTCAGACAGCGGTCCTCGCGGCTGATCGGCTACCGGGTGCCGGCCGCGCAGCGCGGCGCGCTGCACCCCGTGCTCGACGGCTTCCTGCACGCCCTGACCACCGCCGCCCGGGCGGAGGGCAACAGCGTGCTCCTGTTCGTGCCCGATGAGGAGGCCGACGAGGCCGCGGTGCACGAGGAGATGCTGCGCACGAGCGCCGTCGACGGGCTGGTGCTCACCGATACGACCCGCCTCGACCCGAGAATCGAGTTCCTCGCCAGCCGCGAGCTGCCGTTCGTCTCCTTCGGACGCACCGAGCTCGGTATCCCACACTCCTGGGTGGACGTCGACGGTGCCTCCGCGACCGCGGCCGCCGTCCGGCACCTCGCCGAGCGGGGGCACCGGCGGATCGCCTACCTCGGCCCCGCGAGCGCGTTCGGGTTCGACCACGATCGCCGCCGCGGCTACGCCGAGGGCATCGCCGCCGCCGGCCTCGAGCTCGACCCGGCCCTCGACGCCCCGGTCGCCGATGACCTCGCCGCCGCCACCGCGACCCGCGGAATGCTCGCTCTCGACCCACCGGCGACGGCCGCGGTCGCCAGCACCGACGCGCTGGCGCTGGGAGCGCTTCGCAGCGCCCGCGCGGCGGGCGTGACCGTGGGGCAAGACGACTTCGCCGTGATCGGGTTCGACGACACGCCGATGGCCGCCCTGGTGGCGCCGGCGCTGACCAGCGTGCGCCAACCGCTCGACGAAGCGGCTCAGGTGCTCGTGCGTTTGCTCGCCGAGCGGATCAGGGGCGAGCCGCCGGAGGGAGTGCTGCTCGGGGCCGAGCTGATCGTCAGGGAGAGCGGCTGAGAGGTAAACGCGACCGGACACGAGGAGGACCACGTGAGCGCCAACCGAATCCGATCTCAGATCAACGTCACCGTGATCGCGATCGCCGCCACGTGCGCGTTTTTCGCGGCGCCGGCGGCGGCGGGCGGGGGCTCCGGAGAGGCGGGGATCGAACGCTCGACCACCGAGGCGCTGGCGGAAAAGCGCTACGTCGCCGCCGGCGACCGCGCCTACGTGATCGGCGCCGAGGACGGAGCGTTTCCGCCGATGGGCTGGCATACCCGCGGCGAGATGGGCGGCGTATGGGCGCACCCGATCAAGCTTCTAGACGGCTACTGGTTTTCGGTCAACGGCTCCTGGCTACCGCCCGCGACGCGGTTCGCCAGCGGCGCCGGCTACGTGCGAATGCGATTTCCGCAGACGGGCGGGCTCGGGGTCCGCGCGACCCAGTTCTCCCCCGACCGCAGCCCGGTGATCCTCGTCGGCCTGCGGTTCACCAACCCGTCGAGCAAGGCGAAGCCGCTGTCGTTGCTGATGGACAGCCGCAGTGAGCTGATGGGCAGCTACCCCTGGGGCGGGACGACGCCCAGCGCCAAGGAGATGAACGGCGCCGACGGCGGTTCGTTCAGCCCAGCCGCCTCGAGGCTCACCTTCACCGAACCCGGCAGGCCATGGTTCGCGGTCATCGGCTCGAGCGCCGATCCGGCGACCGGCGAGGTCGGCGACTCCTTCTGGGGCCCGGTGCCGGAAGCGGAGCGCCCGGACTACCTCGAGCACGGCAACGGCACCGGCGCCCGCCTGGGTTGGCGGGAGCGAGTGCCGGCGCACGGATCGCTGACGCAATGGATCGCGATCGCCGGCTCGGATCGCTCCCGCAACGAGGCGAACGCCGCCCTGCGCGAGGCGCTCGCCGACCCGGCCGAGCTGCTTCGTCGCAAGGTCGCCGGACGCGCCAAGCTGCTGGCGCGCACCCGGGTCTCGCTGCCCGACGACACCCTCGAGGCGGCCTTCGACTGGGGCAAGCTCAACCTCGCCGATCTGCGGCGGACGGTCTACGACGCGGAGATCCGCGACGTCGACGAGGGCCGCGCCTACCCGGATCCGGTCGCGACGCTGCCGAAGCTGAGCGGGATCGGCGCCGGCTTCCCCGACTATCCCTGGCTGTTCGGAACCGACGGCGCCTACACCGCCTACCCGCTGATCGCGTCCGGGCAATGGGAGACCGCGAAGCAGCATCTGCGCTCGATTCGTGACGTCTCGAGGATCGTCAACGGCGCCACCGGCAAGGTGGTGCACGAGGTCGTCACCGACGGCTCCGTCTACTTCGGCGCCAACGACGACGCGGGCAACACCAACGAGACGGTCGAGTTCGCGAGCGCCGTCAGCCTCGTCTGGCGCTGGACCGGCGACGACGCCTTCCGCGACGAGATGTACGCGTTCGTCGTCGACGGCATGCACTACGTCACCGCCGAGCTCGACGCCGATGCCGACCTCTGGCCCGAGGGCAACGGGATGGTCGAGCGTAACGGGATGGGCGCCGAGAAGCTCGACGTCACCGCATACACCTGGCAGGCGCTCGGCGCGCTCGCCGAGATGGCGGCCAGCCGCGGTGACGCCGCGACCGAGACCTGGGCGACGGCCCAGGCGGACGCGATCGAGCAGCGCTTCGACTCGCGCTGGTGGCTCGACGCCGAGGCGCTCTACGCCGACTCGCTCTGCAACCCCGGCGACGAGGGGGACCCTGGGACCAACGTCTGCACGGCGCCCGAGCAGGCGCTGGAGCAAGGCCACTGGATCAATGCGACGCCGATGGAGGCCGGCCTGGCGCCGGCCGCGCACGCCAACGCGGCCCTCGACCAGCTCGAGTCACCGACGTACACCGGCGACTGCGGGCTCTTCCACACCGGGGCCGGCGGCGGCCCGGAGGGCCAGGGCGAGCTCAAGTGCTGGACCCTCGGCAGCGCAGTGATGGCGGTGGCCGAGGCCAACTACGGCCGCCTCGGCGCCCGGCAGGCGCCGTACTACATGGGCGTCGTCGCGAACACGCTCGACCTCGAGATGCCGGGGGCACTGCCGGAGATCATCCCCAGCCCCGACTACGACCCGTTCGCCGACTTCCGCGACCGAGCGATGTTCATGCAGGCGTGGTCGTCGTACGGCACGCAATGGCCGGTGATCGCCGACTTCCTCGGGGTGGAGCCGAACGTGCCCGCCGGCCGGGTTGCGGTGATCGCCGACGTGCCCGACGCCTGGCCGGGACTTGCCGTGCACGACCTGCGCGTCGGCGGCGGCTCGCTCGCCGCAGCCGCCAGCCACGGCGGCGGCCGCTACGTGACCCGGGCGGAGGCGCCTCGCGGGCTGGAGCTCGAACTCGGGCATGTGCTGCCCGCGGGGGCCGAGCCGAGCTCGGTGCAACTCGACGGAGAGCCGGTCGCCTACCGGCTCGCCGACACCAATCGCGGCCGCGAGCTCGTGGTCGACGCCGGCGGCGGCGGAGGCCACGAGCTCGTGGTGAACACGAACTGAAACGAGAGGAAGAGAGGACCCGATGTTGAGATACCTGACCGCCCTCGTGGCTGCCCTGGCTTGCCTGGGCCTGGCTGCGTGCGGCTCCGATGACGAAGGCGATGTCGGCGCGAGCGCCGACACGCTGCAGCCTTCCGATGCCGACGGCGCCTCCGGCGATGTCGCCTGGTGTATCGGCAAGGACACCAGCGGCAGCTTCAAAGTGGGGCTTGACGCGTTCAACAAGCAGAACCCTGACCTCAACGCGACTCTGATCGAGCTGCCCGAGGACGCGGGCCAGCAGCGCGAGCAGCAGGTCCAGCGGCTGCGGGCGGAGTCCGACGAGTGCGACGTGCTCGGCATGGACGTGATCTGGACCGCGGAGTACGCAGCCCAGGGCTGGCTCTACGACCTGACCTCGGTGGTCGAGGAACGTCAGGACGATTTCATCCCCTCGACGGTGGAGACGGTCTCCTACGAGGACAAGTATTGGGCGCTGCCGTTCAACACCAACGCCGGCTTCCTCTACTACCGCTCCGACCAGGTGCCGAACCCGCCGAAGAGCTGGGAGGACGTCTACGAGCAGGCGGCCGACAACGACGGGCTGGTCTACCAGGGACTCGCCTACGAGGGGCTCACGGTCGACTTCCTCGAGCTGCTCTACAGCGCTGGGGGCGAGGTGATCTCCGAGGACGGGACGACGTCCGAGATCGATTCGCCGGAAGCGACCGAGACGCTGCAGTTCATGACCGATGGGGTCTCCAGCGGCGCGGTGCCGAAGGCCGTCTCGACCTACGACGAGGAGCACTCGCGGCGCGCGTTCGAGGCCGGACAGGCGACCTTCATGCGCAACTGGCCGTACGCCTACGCGCTGGCGAAGGAATCGCCGATCGCCGACAAGTTCGACATCACCACGTTCCCGAAGCTACGCGGGCGGCCAGGGCTCCGGCGCGCTCGGCGGCTACAACCTGGCGATCTCGAGCTTCTCCGATAACCCGGACGGGGCGCTCGCGCTGGCCGAGTTCCTCACCGAGCCGGAGTTCCAGACGCGAGATGATGATCGTCAGCTCGCTGCCGGCGTACCGTCAGCGCGGTCTACGACGATCCCGAGGTGCAGAAGACGCTGCCGTTTGCCGACCGAGCTGCACGACGCAATCGAGCAGGCGGAGCCGCGGCCGGTCTCGCCGGTATATCCAGAGATCTCGGAGGCGATCTACAAGAACGTCTACGCGGCGATCAACGGCACAGGCGTCGGTGGACGAGGCGGTCCAGAACATGAACGAGCAGATCGCAGGCAGGCGCTCGATCGGTTCTAGCCCCTGATCGCCTAGAGGGCAGATAAAGGAGGAGATGGAGGCCGCGAGGCTCCCAACCGGGCCGCGGAGGCGGCGCTTCGGCCAGTCCGAGCGCCGCCTCGGAACGGTGATGCTGGCGCCGTCGCTGGCGGTGATCGCGCTGGTCGCCGCCTACCCGATCGGCTACGCGGTCTGGCTCTCGCTGAACGAGTACAGCGTCCGCGTCCCGGGGCTGTCGCGGTTCGTCGGGCTTCGACAACTACTCCGACGGCACTCAGCACGCCCGAGTTCTGGGAGTCGTTGCGGACCACGTTCGTGTTCACCGGGATCTCGGTCACGCTTCGAGCTGGTGATCGGGCTGGCGATGGCGCTGGTGATGGCCGAGGCGTTTCGGGGGCGGGCACTGCTGCGGGCGGTGGTGCTCGTCCCCTGGGCGATTCTGACCGTCGGTCACGGCGATCACCTGGCGGTCGATCTTCGAACCCGAGCTCGGGTTCGTGAACACGATGCTCAGCGCCCTCAATCTGCCGGGCGGCGACACCGTCTTCCTCGGCGAGCAACCGGAGGCGCTCGGGGTGATGATCCTCGCCGACGTCTGGAAGACGGCGCCGTTCATGGCCCTGCTGCTGCTCGCCGGGCTGCAGGGGATCCCCGACTACCTCTACGACGCCGCCAAGGTCGACGGAGCGACCGCGTGGCAGAGCTTTCGGCGGATCACGCTGCCGCTGCTGCGGCCGGCGATCGCCGTCGCCCTGATCTTCCGCACCCTCGACGCGCTGCGCATCTTCGACCTGCCCTACGTGCTCACCACGGGGCAGAACGGGACCGAGACGCTGTCGCTCTACGCGCTAGCAGGAGCTCACGGTCAACAACGGCCTGATCGGCTACGGCTCGGCGCTCTCGGTGCTCACCTTCGTGATCGTGATGGGGGTCTCGTTCCTTTACATCCGCTTCATCGGCGGCAACATCCGGGCGCTCGACGGAGGACGGAATCGTGAGCAGCGAGGGACGCGCCCGATCCTGCTCTGGGGCGCGGTCGTCGCTGATCGTGCTCTTCTGCCTCTTCCCGTTCTACTGGCTGATCAACACCTCGCTGAAGTCGGGCGCCGACCTCTCGGGCGCGAACCTCGTTGCCGCCCGACCCGACGCTCGACAACTACGACTCGATCTTCCACGAACGCCGACTTCACGATGGCGCTGCGAAACAGCGCGATCATCGCCGGCGCGGTCACCGTGCTCTCGCTCCTGCTCGGCTCGTTCGCCGGCTACGCGCTCGCCCGCCTGCGGCTGCCGAAGAAGTTCCTGATCCTGGCGATCTTCCTCTCGATCTCGACCTTCCCGCCGATCGCGATCGCCGCGCCCGTGTTCCAGATCTGGACCGACATCGGTCTCTACAACACCTACCTCGGGCTGATCCTGCCCTCGCTCACCTTCGGCCTGCCGCTGACGATCTACATCCTCGCCTCGTTCTTCCGCGAGATCCCGCGCGAGCTCGAGGAGGCGGCACTGATCGACGGCGCCACGCACTTCCAGGCCTTCCGCAAGGTGGTCGCTGCCGCTGGCCGCTCCCGGCGTGGTCACCGCCGGCCTGCTGGTCTTCATCTTCGCCTGGAACGAGTTCCTGTTCGCGATCACGCTCACCAGCACGCCGGACCGGCCGGCCGGTGCCGGCCGCGATCGCGTTCTTCACCGGCAGCGAGCAGTTCGAGGTTCCGCTTGGGACGATTAGCGCCGCGGCCGTGGTCGTCACCGTGCCCCTGATCGCGCTCGTGCTCGTGTTCCAGAAGCGGATCGTCGCCGGGCTCACCGCGGGCGCCGTGAAGGGCTAGCGCGCTTGGTCGACGCGGAGTCGATCCCCGATCTCGACCAGCTGATCTCGCCGGCCGGCTGGCCGTACGCAAGCTCGAGCCGCGGTCGATGCCGCCGACCCCGGGCGCTTCCACACGCTCTTCGGCCGTGACGCGCTGGTCACCTCACTCGCAGCTGCTGCCCGTGCGCCCCGACCTCGCCCGGGCGACGCTCGCCGCGCTCGCCCGGCTGCAGGGCCGCGACGACGATCCAGCTACCGACGAGGAACCGGGAAAGATCGCCCACGAGTGGTGGCCGCAGGCGCCGGACCATCTGGTCGAAGCCGGCTGGCCGGTCCGCGACGGCGAGCTGCGCTACTACGGCTCGGCGGACTCCACCTCCTGGTTTCTGGTCGTGCTCGCCTCACTCGCCGAGCCCGAGCTCGAGACCGAGCTCGAGGCCGCCTGGCGGGCCGCCGGTGAGTGGCTCGCCGCGGCGCTCGAGCGTGGCGGCGGCTACGTCCGCCACGGTCCGCGCCGGGCGCCGGGCGGCCTCGCACAGCAGGGGTGGCGCGACACGGTCGATCCGGCCGATCCGGCCGCCCACGGTGGCGGCATCCTCGGGCCGGGCCGCGAGGCGCCGCTGCCGCCGCTCGCCGACGCCGACACCCAGGCAGTGACGGTGGTCGCCCTGCGCGCCCTGGCAAAGCTCTCCCGAGACCCGGACTGGACGCGGCGCTCGGCGGAGCTCGCGGCGCGCGTGGCGGCGGAGTTCGACGCGGAAACCATCGCCCTGGACGCCAACGGCGGCAAGGTCCTCGGCGCCGGCTCGCATCTCGGTTGGCTGCTGTGGGCCGAGGCGCTGACCGGACGCGATCGCGAGGCTGCGATCGAGCGCCTCTGCCGGCCCGACGTGCTCACGGCGTGGGGACTGCGAACGCTCTCCGCCGAGCATCCACAGTTCGCCGCTCACCTCTATCACCGCGGCGCGGTGTGGCCGTTCGACTCCTGGCTCGGCTGGGGCGGGCTGCGGGCGGCCGGCGCCGATGCGGCGGCCGATCGACTGCGCCGCGGCCTGCTCGCGGCGATCAAGGCGATCGGCCGCGCCCCCGAGCTGTTCGCGGTCGAATCGCAGGGCCCGGAGCCGGTGGAGATCGCCAACCGCGTGCAGGCCTGGACCGTCGGCGCCCGCTGGGCGCTCGAGCACGAGTGGGACGGGCGCTCGGAACCGCTGTTTCGCTGATCTGGGCTCGTTAGCCGAGCACTTCGGCGAGCCAGTCGCCGACCGCGACACCGACGGCGTCGAGATCCGACTTCAGCCCGTGGTCGCCGCTGACCACGACCACGGCGCGGTTCGCCGCCGCCGGCGGCATCCCGAAGCGGTCTCGCTCCCCCTGGACGACGAGCGTCGGCACCTTCACCGCGTCGAGCTCGCCCAGCCGGCTCGGGCTCTCGGCGCCGGAGCGCCGTCGCGGCGGCTGCAGCGGAAACGCGAGGCAGAGCACGGCGGCCGCATCGCTCGCCTCAGCCGTGCGGCAGGCGACCCGCGCGCCGGCGGACCTACCGCCGACGATCAGCGGCAACCCGGCGAGCTGATCCGCCGCCAGCTGCTCGACCGCCGCTGTCCAGGCCGCGTCGAGGACCGAGGCCGCGGGCGAGGAGCGCTTGCCGGCAACGCGGTAGGGCTGCTCGACCAGGGCGACCATGACACCGTTGGCACCCGCGGCGTCGGTCGCGGCGACCAGATCCGGGGCGGCCACCCCTCCCCCGGCCCCGTGGCCGAGCACCAGCGCGGCCCTCGGGCTCTTCGCGGGATGGAGGTGGGCGTTCGCCGGACCGTGAGGGGTATCGAGCTCGAATGTGTTCATTGCGGTGCTACCGTAAGTGACAAGCCGCACGACCGTGTGGCAGATCTAGTGTCGGCGTCGCAGGCGTAGCCCAGCAAGCTTCCTCCGCGCTCGTTTGCATTACAACCTGGAGGTAACGCATGCCCACCGGAACCGTCAAGTGGTTCAACGACCAAAAGGGCTTCGGCTTCATCACCCCCGATGACGGCTCGAAGGATCTCTTCGTCCACCAGAACGCAGTCGCAGGCGACGTCAACCTCGCCGAGGGCACGAAGGTCACCTTCGAGTCCGAGGCCAGCGACAAGGGCCCGCGGGCGGCCAACGTCACCGCCGGCTGACTCTGGCGGAAACGCCGCAGCCCGAACGCCACACCGACGGCCGGCTGGAGCTGGCCGTCGGTTGTGAGTTCGGTTTCGACGCCCCGCAGACGACGACCGCCGTACTTCAGGTCGCCCCGGCGCTCGATCCCCACGTGCAGATGGGTCAGGAGCGCTGGCTCACCGACGCGATCCATCACGGCTATAGCGACGGCTACGGCAACCGCTGCGAGCGGTTCACGATCCCGCCGGGCGCATCGCGGCTGAGCTACGAGGCCGAGCTCGTCCTCGACGCTCCGCACGACGCGATCGATCCCGACGCGAGCGAGACCCCGCCGACCTCGCTGCCCGACGAATCCCTGAGCTTCGTGATGCCGAGCAGGTTCTGCCTGCCCGACGAGCTCGGCAGCGAGGCCTGGCAGCGCTTCGGCGAGCTGCCGCCGGGCTGGAGCCGAGTCCAGGCGGTGGTCGACTACGTCCACGAGCTGATCGAGTTCGTGCCCGGCGGCTCGAATCCGTGGACGACCGCCGCCGACGTGCTGCGCGCCCGCCAGGGCGTCTGTCGCGACTTCGCCCACCTGGCGATCAGCTTCTGCCGGGCGCTCAACATCCCGTCGCGCTACGTGTTCGGCTACATCTCCGAGGTCGGCGTCCCGGCGCCGGCCGAGCCGATGGACTTCGCGGCCTGGTTCGAGGCCTATCTCGATGGCGAGTGGCGCACGTTCGACGCCCGCAACAACACCCCGCGGGTCGGCCGCGTGGTCGTCGGGCGCGGCCGCGACGCCGCCGACGTCGCCCTGATCACCTCGCTCGGCTCGCTCACCCTGACCTCGTTCGAGGTTCGGGTCTCCAGCTAGCGCTTACGGCCCTCGCGAAGCATCGCCAGGGCCTTGATCAGCCGCCGCTCGCGGGTCTCGGCCTTCTTCGCCTGCTCGATCGGCAACACGTACCACTGCTTCTGGCTGAACGACAGGCCCTCGAAGAATTGCCGGGCCTGCGGGTCGGCGGCCAGCGCTTCGGCGAGGTCGGGCGGCACGGTCACCTCGCGAGGCTCGGTATCGAGCTCGATCTCGACCTCGACCTCGTCGCCGGCGGCGACGCCGGTGAGCTCGCGGTTCTCGGCGCTGACTCCGACCAGGAACCGGTCGCCCCGGGAGGCGATCGTGCTGCGGTAGGTCTTGCCGTGGATCGTCACTCGGATCGGCGGCTTCTTGCCGGCCCCGAGGCTCTCGACGACCTCGGCCGGGATCTCGATCCCGGTCGCGGTCTTGCCCGCCAGGCCGATCGTTGCCGAAAACTTCATGCCCCTAAGACCGGACGGCCGGGGCAAATTCATCGGCGGAGCGGGCCACTCAGACCGCAACCGGCGACGCCGGCTCCGACGCGCGTCGGTTGACGACCGCACAGAAGGCCTCGACCACGTCCGGGTCGAACTGGCTTCCGGCGCAGCGCTGAAGCTCCGCCACCGCCTCCTCGCTCGGTTTCGCCTGCGAGTAGGTCCGGTTCGACGTCATCGCGTCGTAGGCATCGCAGACGGCGATGATCCGCGCCCCGAGGGGGATCTGGTCTCGCTCGAGGCCGTCCGGGTAGCCACCGCCGTCGACCCGTTCGTGGCTCGAGCGGATCAGCGGCGCGGCCGGTGAAAGCGAGGGCGCGGCGAGCACGATCCGCTCGCCGATCAGGGTGTGCTGGCGGATGAAGGCCCATTCGGCGGGGTCGAGCTTGCCGGGCTTGTTGAGCACCGCATCGGGGACCGCGCTCTTGCCGATGTCGTGGAGCTCGGCGGCGGGGCGAAGGCGGCTGAGCTCGGCCTCGTCCAAGCCCAGCTCCTGACCGGTGAGGTCGGCCAGCTCGGCGACGTCGTGAACATGGTCGAGCAGGCCTTCGCTGCGCTCGTCGAGGACCTGGAGCAAGACGTCGGCGCTCTGGCGGCTGGCGGATCCACGACCGGCCTTGCTGCTGTACATGCGCTGATCGCTGATCTGCAGAGCCTGGTCGGCGATCACGGTCTCGGTGGGCATGAACACGGTGCCGTAGGAACAGCCGATCGCGAACGCGTCTCCGGAATCCGAGAGCGCCTCGGCGGCGCTGCGAACGACCTCGCCGGCTCCGTTGGCCACATCGACCAGAACGCAGAACTCATCGCCGCCCATGCGATAGGCGGCGCCGCGTCCCTCGACGGCCTTCGCGAGGCGCCCGCCGAGACGGCTGAGCAGCACGTCGCCGGCGGGATGGCCGAAATTGTCGTTGTACTGCTTGAAGCCGTCGAGATCGAAGAGCCCCAGCATCAGCTCCCGCTCCGCGGTCGCCTCCGGGATCCGCGACTCGAGGTCGTTGATCAGCGCCCGGCGGTTGCCGAGCCCCGTGAGCGCATCGGTGAGCGCCTCCTGGCGGCTGGCGCCGAGCAGGTCCGCGTTCTCACGCTGGAGCCGCTTCGAGCGCCAGTAGAAGAAGCCGAAGGCGCCGAGCAGCAGCAGGATCGTCGCCGCCGAGCCCGCCAAGGTTTGATTGCGCGACCGCACCGCGCGCTCGTGGTATTCGGCGCCTGCGGCGTCGAGCAATGCGGCGATCTCGCCGACCGACTGCCCGGCCATCGCCGCGAGCTCGTCGGCCTCGCGGTTGTAGCCGATCGTGATCCCGAGCTGATAGATCTCGCCGACGGCCCGATAGTCGGCTCGCAGCGGCTCGGAGATCTGCTCCAGCTCCGCCGGCGCCGAGTTCTGCCGCAGATCGGCGAGCGTCTCGTTCACGGTCCGCTTGTTGAGAGCGATCATCTCGCGCGCATGGGCCGGGTCGCCGCCGGTCTCGGTGCGGGCCTGAAACGGCGCGCTTTGCAGGCGCGTGAGCGCGGTCTCCACCTTCGAGAGGCTGAGCTCGGCGTCGTGGGCGGCGCCGGTGTGCTGCTGAAGCAGCGTGATCACGGCGATCGCGGCGAGCGCGAGCGCGAGGGCGAGTGCGGAGACCAACTTCGTGCGCATCAGCGACAAGTGAGCCTCTCTGGCCAGGATTGAACGGTTCACCGTGGCTATCGGCGCGCACGGCAATACGCGTGAATCAGCCCTGGCTACGTCAGGGCGTCGCCGGGTCGAGGGTGGTCTCCGCACCGAGGCCGATGTACGCCGGGTCGGTGGCCGCGAGCCCGGCGCCGCTGCTCTCGGTGCGAACGGCGACCAGCAGCGCGCCGACCCCGTCGCGATCGTCATCGAAGCAGTGGTGGCTGCCGGCGTTGATCGTGCAGGAGATGTCGGACTCGAAGATCGTGCCTCCGCCGCTGACCTGGGAGACGACCGTGAAGGTTCGCGATTGACCGGCCGCGAGGTCTGCGGGCACAAACGCGACGAGGTTGCCGAAGTTGGTCACCGACGGGAACGCCATCGCCACGTCCTCGATCGCGGTCGAGGCAAGTGAACGGCCCGAGACCGGACCGTAGGTGACCGCGCCCGCGCCTCCGATCTCCCGCATCTGAGCGGCGAGCACGCCCGCACCCGGAAGCAGAGAGAAGTTGAGGCTGCCCTGATCGATGTCCTCGTTGTCGAGGGAGCCGTCGGCGACGTCGGCGCCCGTGACGGTCTCGTCCTCCAAGTCGGCGCCCGAGAGCGACCCGTCGCCGAGATCGGCGCCGCCCAGCGTTCCGTCGAGAACGTCGGCGCTACTCACCGCCCCGTCGGCGATCTCGGCGCCCGTGAGCTGCCCTTCGGCAACCTCGGATGCGCCGACGGCATTCGCCTCGATGTCGCCTGCGCGGACATCGTCGTCCTTGATCTCCTGCGAGCGGACCGCGGCGTTCTCGATCTCACGCGAGCCGACCTCGTTCTTGCCGATCGAGACCGCGTAGGCACCTCCACCGAAGGCGAGAAACAGCGCAGCCGTCGCGATCACGTTCGCGTAGCTCAGCCGTTCCCTCATAGCGCTGCGGGCATCCGCCGACGACGCTAGAGCGGCCGGCTGCGAATAGCACCGGGCGATTGCCTAGATCGAGCGCCACGAGCCAGGATTCGCCGGGCCGAGATCGGCCTTCCCTACATTCATTGCGATGACCGAGCACTCCGCCGACGGTGTCGCGCCCGCGACGCCCGCCAACGCCCTGCAGATCGAAAACCTGGTCAAGACCTATCCGACCGGGGTCGAGGCGTTGCGAGGCGTCTCGCTCGAGATCCAGCCGGGAGAGTTCTTCGGGCTGCTGGGGCCCAACGGCGCCGGCAAGTCGACCCTGATCCACTGCACCACCGGGCTCGCGCAGCCGACGGCGGGGAAGATCAGCGTCTTCGGTCACGACGCGATCGACGACTACGGCGACGCTCGCCAGGCCGTCGGGCTGGCACCCCAGGAGCTCAACCTGGACTGGTTTCTGACCGTCGAGGAGACGCTCGACTACCACGCCGGCTACTTCGGCATGCCGAAGCGCGACCGCCGCGAGCGCGCGGGCGAGCTGCTCGAGACCTTCTCCCTGACCGAGAAGAAGGACGAGCGCACGCGGACGCTCTCCGGCGGCATGAAGCGACGCCTGATCCTCGCCCGGGCGCTGATGCACCGCCCCCGCCTGCTGATCCTCGACGAGCCGACCGCCGGCGTCGACATCGAGCTGCGGCTCGAGCTCTGGCACTACGTGCAGCGAATCAACGCCGAGGGGACGACGATCCTGCTCACCACCCACTACCTCGAAGAGGCGGAGCAGCTCTGCGACAAGATCGCCTTCATCGACGAGGGCCAGATCGCCGCCACCGGGTCGACCGCCGAGCTCGCCGCAACCTACGGCGTCGCCAACCTCGAGGACGCCTATCTGGCGCTGGTCGGCCGCAAGGAGCTCTCGCGCTCGCGGGTCGAGGTCGAGGAGATCGTGGCGTGACGGCCGCGCAGATTCGCTTCCTGACCCTGTGGCGGCGCGAGCTCAACCGGTTCATGAAGATCAAGAAGCAGACGATCGGCGCGCCGCTGCTGGAGACCTTCCTCTACATCACCGTCTTCGGCGCCGCGCTCGGCTCGCGGATCAACGAGCTGCACGGCTTCGATTACGTCGTCTTCGTGATCCCGGGCCTGATCATGATGGCCTGGGCGATGAACTCGTTCTCCAACAACGCCTCCTCGATCCTGCAGCAGAAGTTCCAGGGGGCGATCCAGGATCAGCTCTCCTCCCCCGCCTCGCCGCTCGAGCTGCTGACCGCGTTCTCGCTCGGCGGCTTCACTCGCGGGCTCGCGGTCGCGGTGCTCACCTTCATCGCCTCGGTGCTGCTCGTCGACCTCCCGGTCGAGCACGTCCTGATCCTGATCCCGGCGCTGTTCCTGGTCGGTTTCTTCTTCGGCCAGCTCGGGGTCCTGATCGGGGTCCGCGCGGAGCAGTTCGACGACGTCTCGGTCGCGCAGACGTTCGTGCTCACGCCGCTGATCTTCCTCGGCGGCGTCTTCTACTCCGCCTCGCTGCTGCCGGAGCCGTTTCAGACCCTGACCCACTTCAACCCGGTCTACTACATGATCAACCTGGTCCGCTACGGCTTCCTCGGCTACAGCGAGGCCAGCGTGGCGCTCTCGATGCTCGCCCTCGCCGCGGCCACCGCCGCCCTCTTTGCCTTCAACCTGCGGCTGTTCACCGCCGGCTACAAGCTCCGCGCCTAGCGGCGACCGCTCAGTCGAGCTCCGGCTCCTCGCCCGGAAGCAGCCACGGCTGGGCGGCACGGCGGCCAAGCAGCGCCGCGCGGGTGACGGAGGAGGTGCCGAAGCGCCGGCGGAGCTGGTCGACGGCGGCGTCGATCGCGTTGCCCGGACCGTCGACGGGGAGGGCGAGCTGGACGCCGGTGCCCCAGGGCTCCAGGTTGGAGACCGAGATCCCGAGCAGGGTGACCCCGCGCCGCTCGATCAGCGGCATCGCCGTCGACAGCAGCCCGCGAGCCACGCTGAGGATCATCTGCGTGGCCGCGGTGGCGGCGGGCAGGGTGCGCGAGCGCGAGGCGCGCGAGTAGTCGCCGAAGCGGATGCGCAGCGAGACGGTCCGCCCGACGCGCCCGGCGGCGCGCATGCGGCGGCTGACGCGATCGACGAGTCCGAGAACCACCCGATCGAGGTCCTCGCGCGATCGGTCCCGGCGGCCCAGCGCGGATTGCGACCCGAACGAGCCGCGGCGCCCGCCGGCGCGCACCCGGCGCGGGTCGCGAGCCCAGGCGAGGGCGTGCAGGCGCCGGCCGAGCGCGCTGCCGACGAGCGCCACCAGCGCCGCTTCCGAGAGCTCGGCGACATCGGCCACCCGCGCGATCCCAAGCGCACGCAGCTTGCTCGCGGTCGCCGGGCCGACGCCCCAGAGCCGCTCGACGGCCAGCGGATGCAGGAACTCCAGCTCACGCTGGGGCGCGACCACGAGCAGGCCGTCGGGCTTGGCGAGGGCGCTCGCGACCTTGGCCAGCGACTTCGTCCGCGCGACCCCGACGGAGAGCGGCAGCCCGACCTCCTCGCGGACCTGGCGACGCAGGCGGGCGGCGATCTGCCTCGGCGTCCCGCCGATCCGCTCGAGCCCGCGAACGTCGAGGAAGGCCTCGTCGATCGAGAGCCCCTCAACCGCCGGCGCGGCCTGCTCGAAGAGCCGAAACACCGCCCGGCTGGCCTCGACGTACGCCGAGAACCGAGGCTGGGCGACGACGAGATCCGGGCACAGCCGGCGCGCCCGGCGGCCGCCCATCGCCGAGCGCACGCCGTACGCGCGGGCCTCATAGCTGGCGGCGAGAACGACGCCCGAGCCGACCACCACCGGCCGCCCGCGGAGGCTGGGATCGTCGCGCTGGGCGACCGAGGCAAAGAAGGCGTCGAGATCGGCGTGCAGGATCGTCGCGTCGCGTGACACGAACACATGTTCGCATCAACCGCGCCGGCGGTCAATCGTTTTCTGTTCCGGCCGCGAGCTGATCGAGCGCCTCGGCCTCGACCCTGGCGACCTCCATCGCCACCCGGGCGCCGCGAAACGGCACCCCCTCGGCCTCTAGCAGGCGACGCTGGCGAGGCCCCTTGGCGAGCGAGCCATCGGCACGCACGACCCGCTGCCAGGGAACGCCGGGGTCGTCGCAGCGGGCGAGCGCCGAGCCGGCTGCCCGGGGCGCCGACGGGCAGACGTCGCCGTAGGCGGCGACGAAGCCGGCGGGGATCGCGCGGATGCGGTCGAGGATCTGCTGCTCTGCCGTTCGGACCTCACAATCATCCGCGCCGGGGCGTTTACTTGTCGAGATGAAGGCAGAAACTCCGTCGATCGCATTGTTCGAGACGGCGATCGGCCCTTGCGGGATCGCCTGGGGCGACCGCGGAGTCCGCGCGACCGCGCTCCCCCACCGGCGTCGCGAGCTCACCCGGGCGCACCTGCGCCGCCGGCTCCCCGGCGCCCGCGAAGCCGAAGCACCCGCCGCGGTCGAGGAGGCGATCTCCGGGCTCGTGGCGCTGCTCGACGGCGCCCGGAGCGAGCTCACCGAGGTGGTGCTCGATCTCGACGAAATCGACCCGTTCGACCGGCGGGTAACCGAGGCCGCGCGCACGATCGGCCCCGGCGAGACGCTCACCTACGGCGAGCTGGCAAGGCGGATCGGTGCGCCCGGCGAGGCGCGCGAGGTGGGCAAGGCGCTGAGCCGCAACCGGTTCCCGCTGATAGTCCCCTGCCACCGGGTGGTCGCCGCCGACGGCAGGCTGGGCGGGTTCTCGGCCCCGGGTGGCGCCGAGACCAAGCGCCGTCTGCTGGCGATCGAGCGGCCACACGCCGGCGGCGAGGCGACGCTGTTCGACGCCGGCGGTTGTTCTGCGAGCGGCTGAGCGCCCGAGCCGGGCGCAGGGCGCTGCCATCATCTGTGGGGCGATGTCACAGGATCTCTCCCCGGGCCGTTGTGTCCCCGGCCACCGCCCGCCCTCCGAGATGACGAACGCGGAGTTCGACGCCCTGGTCGAGCACAGCGAGGCGCTGGCGCGCGACCGCCGCCGGCGCCGGCCCCAGCTGTCGGAGTTCGAGCGGCTGGTCGCCGAGGCGATCGACCGGCTCCCGGACGAGTTCGCCGCTGTGCTCCAGCGTGTGCCGGTGGTGGTCTCGGATCGGGGCGCCGAGGTCCACGCCTACGGCCAGTACTACGGGGCGACGGTCGCCCGCGATCACGCCGCCCACCGGATCGTGATCTTCCAGGACACGCTCGAGCGCGACTTCGGCGCCGATCCGGCGCTCCTCGCCCGTCAAGTCGAGCGCACGGTTCGCCACGAGGTCGCCCACCATCTGGGCTACGACGAGCCCGGGGTAGCGGCGCTCGGGCTCTAGATCGGCGCGGAGGCCGGTTGGGCGACCTGATCGCGCGATGCGCGCCGGCTGATCGTCACGATCACGATCACGGCGGTCGCGCTGACCACGACGCCGACGATCAGCAGCCCGACGCCGACCCAGATCAGCCACTCGATCTTGGCGCCGATGTCGGCGACGACCGCGATCCCGCGAGCGGCGTCCGCGTTGACCACCGCAACCGTCCAGATTCCGTTCTCCATGTCCCACTCGATCTGGCGCTCGCCGGAGCCCTCGCTCTCGGCGACCCAGAAGGGCTGAGCGCCCGGCCGGCCCGGCAGGGCGCGGCCAGGAATCTGCGTGAACACGGCCTCCCCGCGCCGGAAGTCGGTGAACTCGGAGACCGCGACCCCGGCCAGATAGCGCTGCACGTCGGCGGTCCGGCCGATGCCGAGGAAGCTCGGCCTCGCGGTCGTGCTCTCGGCCCGAACTCGCAGCGTGCCGAGCAGCTCCTCGGGGACGTCGTCGGCGGTGCCGAGGTTGATCCGGTCGGTCGTGATCGCGTAGGCGCCGCTTCGCAGCGTCTCCTTGTCGGAGGTGTAGAAGCCGTCGTCGTCGCGGGCGAACGCGTGCACGGCGATCACGGCCAGCCCGGCGAGCAACAGGGTGATCCCGATCAGCGCCGCGATGCTGGAGAAGACCATCGCGGCGACCCTGCCCCCGGTCCAGTTCGAGCTCGTTCTCTGCGGTGCGGCCGGCGGGTCTTGCGGGGCGTCGTTCATCGCGGGCTCTGCTCCAGTCTGCCCCTTCGGCGCCTCAGCCGTCAGCCCGGCCCACGATCGGGTCGAGCTGGCGCAGCCGCACCGACGCCGGCGCCCGCGCGACGAGCGCGTTGCGGAGGCGCCGCCCGATGCCGGAGCCCAGCAGCGCAACCTTCGCCGCCCGTTTGGACCCGCGCACGAGCTCGGTCGTGCGCTCGTAGCGCGCGACCTCGTAGGCGGCGATCGCGTCTGTGGTCTCGGCGTGCTTGGCGGCGGCGTCTCCGAGCGCGACCGCGTCCTCGAGCGCGGAGCACGCCCCCTGGCCGAGGAAGGGCAGCATCGGGTGCGCGGCATCGCCGAGCAGCGTCATCGTGCCGCTGCTCCAGCCGCTGGTCGGCTTGCGATCGAAGAGCGGGTGCACGAGCACCTCGGCGGCAGGGGTCGCGGCGACGATCTCACCGACGGGCGCGGCGTATTCGCCGACCCGGCGATCGAGCTCGCCGCGCTCGGGGTCGCCGCGAAAGGCGACGTACCAGTACACGCGTCCGCCGAGCAGCGGCAGCAGCCCGGCGACCGAGCCGCTCCCCCACCACTCCCCCGCCGGCACCTCGCCCTCGAACGAGGCCACGCCGCGGAAGGCGACGATCCCCGAGTCGCTCGGCTCGCCGTCGGCGATCACGGACTCGCGCACGATCGAGTTGATCCCGTCGGCGCCGACGATCAGGCCGGCGCGCTCGCTGGAGCCGTCGGCGAGCCCCAACTCGCCCTCCGCCAGCTCCACGACCCGGGCCCCGAGCCGGACGCGCTCGGCGCCGAGGCCGTCGATCAGCGCCTGATGAAGGTCGGCGCGATGGAGGCCGACCAGCGGCGCACCGTAGCGCTCGGCGATCAGCTCCGGGTCGAACCGGGCGAGCACCGAGCCGTCGGCGCTCCGCAGGGCGCCGCCGCCGCGCGGACCCTGCTCGGCGACGGCGCCGAGGCCGAGCGCGCGCAGCGCGTGCACGCCGTTGGGCCAGATCGAGAGCCCGGCCCCGAGCGGGTGCAGCTCCTCGGCCTGCTCGAACACGGTCACCTCCCAGCCCGCCCGGCGCAGGGCGATCCCGGCCGCCAGGCCGCCGATCCCCGCGCCGACGATCGCGACTTGCTTATTTGTGTCCTGGCTCAGCGGATCAGCTGCACGTCGGCCGCGCTGGTCGTGACCCCGAGCGGCTCGGTCGTTCGCGCCTCCGCGCCGACCAGCAGCGAGCCGCCACTGCGCGACAGCGCCTTGCGACCGCGCGTGCTCAGCTTCGCCGCAACCGCCTCGGTCTTGCCGTTGACGACCTTGTACGGCCCCTTGGCGATCTTCTTGCCGTTGGAGAGCAACACCAGCTTGCCCCTGCAGGGTGCTCCCTCCTCGATCGGGCAGACGACGCTCACCTTGGCCTTGCCCTTGGAGACGGCGGCGCTCTCGCCGGTGAGGCCGGCGCCGCGACGCTCGCAGCCTGTCCGCAGGATGTCCTCGGCGTTCTTGACCACGCTGTCGAAGCCCAAGTCGCATTCGATCTCGTCGCGGCCGCCGAGCGCGTTGATCGTGTCGTCGCCATCGCCGCCGAAGAAGTCGTCGTTGCCGGCCCCCCCGACCAGCGTGTCGTCGCCGCCGAGCCCGAAGAGCGCGTTCGAGGCGGCATCGCCGACGATCGTGTCGTCTCCGTCGCCGCCGCCGAGACCCTCGAATCCGGCGAGGTTGTCTCCCTCCCCGGCGCGGCCATCGTTGGCGAGGCCATCCTGCACCAGGGTGAGGGGATCTCTGCCGAAATAGTCAATCGAGTCGCCCGCATTGGCGCCTCCGTCGAGCAGGTCGGCGCCGTTGTCCTCGCCGCCTCCCTCAACCAGGTCGGAGCCGGCGCCGGCGTCGACCGCGTCGTTGCCCTCGCTGGCGGAGATCTCGTCGTTGCCGGCGCCGGTGCTGACGGTGTCGTTTCCATCGAAGGCGCTGACGGAGTTGTCGGCCCCGTCGCCGGCGATCGTGTCGTCGAGGTCGCTGCCACGAAGGTCCTCGAACCCGAGCAGGTTGTCGCCCTCCCCGGGATGCCCGTCGTTGGGCAGCCCGTCGATGATCACGCTGACCGCGGCGTCCTCGTCGTACTCGATCTCGTCGTTGCCCCCCGGGCCCCCGTCGAGGAGGTCGGCGCCGTCGTTGAGGAAGCCCTCGTTGTCGACGTCATCGGTGCCGGCGCCGGTGTTGACGATGTCGGCTCCCTCGTCACCGTCGCCGTCGTCCGCGCCGGAGCCGGTGGAGATCGTGTCGTTGCCGGAATCGCCGGAGGCCGAGTCGTCGCCCGCACCGGTATCGATCACGTCATTGCCCAATCCGGTGTCGATCGAGTCATCGCCCGGGCCGGAGACGATCGCCTTATTGCCAAGCTCGCCGCTGTCGCCCTCGCTCACGTCGGCATCGAGGTTCTGGTTGGTGAAGCTGTCGGTGCCGTCGTTGAGGCTGAGGCCGAGGTCCCGCACGGGCCCCGTCGGCGGCGCCGGCGGGGCGGGATCGACGGGATCCAGCGGACACGTGACCGTGGTCGGGTTGACCGCCGTGCAGTCGGGATCGGCGGTGGTGATGCCACCGGTCCCGGTGTCGACGATCGTGATCGTCCCGCCGGCCTCCGAGACCGTGATCGCGTCGTTGTCGTTGGTGGCGTCGCTGACCGAAAGGGAGCTGCTCACCGGGCTTGCGGTCAGGCTCACGGTCGTCGCCGCGGCCGCCTGGGCGACGGCAAAGCCGAGCCAGATCGCCCCGGCGAGCGGCAGCGCGAGCGCGATCCTACGAGCCGCGAGCACGGCGCTCAGCGCCCGCCGCCGCCCTGGCCGCCGCCCTTGGAGCGGATCAGCTGCAGGCGGTCTTCCGAGGTCGACACCCCGGGCGGCTCCTGGGTCCGCGCCTCGGCGCTGACGAACAGCGAACCCCCGCTGCGCGCCAGCGCCTTGCGGCCGCGCTTGCTGAGCTTCACCGAGACGCCCTTGTCCTTGCCGTTGGCGACCTTGAACTTGCCCTTGGCGATCTTCTTGCCGTTGGAGAGCAACACCACCTTGCCCTTACAGGTTGCTCCTTCCTCGAGCGGACAGGCAACGCTCAGCTTGGCCTTGCCCTTGGAGCTGACGCTGGCGCTCTCCGAGACGACGCTCGCCCCACGGCGCTCGCAGTCGGGGGCGACCAGGTCGGCGGCGCTGGTCACGGCGGTGTCGAATCCGAGGTCGCATTCGAGCTCGTCGCCGGTGTCGAAGGGACGCCGGTTCAGCCGCCCGGCGGCCGGCGAAGCCGCCGGAGCGGCGGTCGCGTTGGCGACCAGCGTGTCGTCGCCGTCTCCGCCCGAGAACCCGTCACCGCCCCCGAGTCCCACCAGCAGGTCGTCGCCGCCGTTGCCCTCGAGCTCGTCGGCGCCGGCGGTGCCGGTGATCGAATCGGCTGCATCCCCACCGCCGAAGCCCTCGAACCCGGAGGCGTTGTCGCCCTCGCCGACTCGGCCGTCGTTGGGCTGGCCGTCCTGGATGATCGTCACCGGCTCGTCGTCACAGCAGTAGTCGAGGAAGTCGCTCCCCCCGCTCCGCCGGCGAACACATCGGCTCCGTCCTCGGTGGAATTGGCCGAGACTCGATCGTTTCCGTCGCCGGCGTCGGTCGAATCGGCCCCGTCGCCGGGCGAAATGTCGTCGTCGCCCGCGCCGCCGCTGATCGAGTCGTTACCGTCGCTCCCCGAGAGCTGGTTGTCGCCGCCGTCGCCGACGATCGTGTCGTTGCCGTTGCCGGAGCTCAGGCCCTCGAGCTCGAGCAGGTTGTCGCCATCGCCCGCGGACCCGTCGTCGGCGACGCCGTTGAGGCTCATCGTCACCGAGTTGTCGCCGAAGTACTGGAAGAAGTCGATCCCGGGACCGCCGTTGAAGACATCGGCGCCGTCGTTTGCCGCGTCCTCCTGCATCTGGTCGTTGCCGGGGCCGGCGGCTACGTTGTCCGCACCGGTGCCGGTTTGCACGAAGTCGTCGTCGGAACCGAGGGTGAAGGTGTCGGCCCCGGGGCCGCCGCCCGCCTGGTCGAAGCCGTCACCCGTGTCGATCGCATCGTTGCCGACGCCGGTGGCAATCAGGTCGTTGCCCGGGCCGGAGACGATCGTCTTGTTGCCGAGCTCGCCGCTGTCGTTCTCCTGCACCTGGACATCGAGGTTCTGGTTGGTGAAGCTGTCGGTGCCGTCGTTCAAGGTCAGGCCCAGCGCCCTGACCGGGGACGTGGGCGCGGCGGGCGGAGCGGGGTCCGCCGGGTTCAGCACACAGGTGACGGTGGTCGCGCTCACCGGCGTGCAGTCGGTGACGTCGGCGGTGGTGATACCGCCGGTCCCGGTGTCGACGATCGTGATCGTGCCGCCGGCCTCCGAGACCGTGATCGCGTCGTTGTCGTCGGTGGCGTCGCTGATCGTGAGCGAGCTGCTCGTCGATTCGTTCAAGGTGACCGTCGTTGCCGCCGCGGCGTTCGTGACGCCGACGGCGAGCACCGAGACGACTGCGATCGAAAGTGCGACACCGGTCGCGGACCTGCGGCTCATTACCCCTCCCAAAGAGTTCTCGTAGCGCGCGCCGACCCTAACCCGAGGTGGGATGAATGTCAACGGCTCGAAACGCGTGGCGGGCGCCCGAAGGCGCCCGCCAAACGGTCCGAACGCGTTTGCGCGCGAGCTTCAGGCGCTCGGCGCCACCGCCGCGTCGGCGCTGGGCTTGCGACCCGCGAGGCGCGAGATCGCAAACCCGGCAACGCCGGAGATCAGCAGGCCGACGAGCGTCAGCCCGATGCCGACCCAGATCAGCCACGAGATCTTGGCGCCCGCATCGACGTCAACGGCGACGTCGCGGCCGGCATCGGCGTTCATCACCACGGCGGCCCACTTGCCGGCCTCGGGCGTCCACTCCGCCGTCTGCTCGCCGGTACCGGTGCTGCTTGCGACCCAGAAGTCCTGGGCCGCGGGCGGGGCCTTGGGGGCACCGCCGCTGAGCTGGTCGTACTGAGGACCGCTGTTGCGCAGGTCGCTGACCACGCTGTGGTCGACGCCGGCCAGATAGCGCTCCGCGTCATCGACGCTTGCGATGCCGACGAACACGGACTTGCCGTCGGTGCTCGATGCGTCGATCCGAAGCGTCGCCGCGAGGTCGTTGATGTCGACGCCGCCGGTCTCGCCGAAATCGACCTCGCCGGTGGAGACGGCGTAACCGTCGCTGGTCAGCTGCTCGGTCTCGGTGGTGTAGTAGCCGTCGTCGTCGCGGGCAACCCCGTGAACGCCGATCAGCGCCACTCCTCCGAGCAGGATCAGGACCCCGAAGAGCCCCGCGAGGCTCGAGAGCACGAGGCCGGCGGTGCGGCCGCCGTCGCCCGCTGTGCGCGCGGGCGGCCGGGTCGGCTGTGCGGCGGACTGAACTGTGGTGTCCGATGACATCTTGATCTCCTTGGTAGAGGCGCCGAAGCGCTGTTTTGGTTGGTGAGATCAGCCTCCTCCCAATCGCCCCCGCGCTCATCAGGGAACGTCCCTGAACCGACGAAGGGCGCCCTCAGGCGCCCGTCGTCGGTACTGCGGATGTGCCTTCGCCGCTAGGCGTTCGCGGGCTCCGGCTGAGCAGGGACCGCAACCGGGGCCTCGGGCTCGTGCTTGATCCGCGGCAGCCAGTCCAGCGACTTCGGCAGCCACCAGTTCCAGTCGCCGAGGAGCTTCATCGTCGCCGGCAGCAGGACGCCCCGGATGATCGTCGCGTCGATCAGGATCGCGACAGCCAGGCCCACTCCCATCTGCTTGAAATCGATGAATGAGAGCGTCGCGAAGACGCTGAACACGAGGACCATCACCACCGCGGCGGCGGTGACCGTGCCGGCGCTTCCGGCGATGCCCTTGCGGACCGCGTCCTCGGTCGACATGCCCCGGTCGTAGAGCTCCCGGACCCGGCTGAGGATGAACACGTGGTAGTCCATCGAGAGGCCGAACAGGATCACGAACAGGAACACCGGCAACCAATTGGTGACGCCGCCGTTGGACTCGAAGCCCAGCAGTGACTCGCCCCAGCCGTTCTGGAACACCATCACCAGCACCCCGTAGGCAGCGCCGACGGAGAGCAGGTTGAGGACGATCGCCTTCAGCGGGATCACGATCGAGCGGAACGTGACCAGCATCAGAATGAACGCCAGTCCGAGCACGAACGCGAACACCAGCGGCATCCGCTCAGAGAGCAGGCCGCTGAAGTCGGCGGACTGAGCGGCGGCACCGGTGACGTTCACCGTGGTGCCATCGATTCCACCGACCGTCGCCGGCACGAGCCCGTCGCGGACCTCGTCGAGGGCCGCCATCGACTGCTCGTCGGTGCCGGTTCCGCGGCTCGGGATCGCGATGCTGGCGACCGTGCCGTCGTTGCTGATGCTGACCTCGGTGCCGTCGAGCAGCGTCTCGGAGGCCTCGGCCTGCCGAGCCAGCTCGTCGATGCCGTTGGCGACCTCGCCGTTGCGGACCTCGTCGGCCTCGACGACGACCACGACGGCGTTGCCCTCGGTCGGGAACGCTTCCGTGTACTTGTCGTAGGTCTGCATCACCGGCAGATCCTTGGGCAGGTCCTCGCTTCCGGTCTGCACCGGGTTCATCCCCAGCCCGGGGATCGCCAGGGCGACCAGCAGGCCGCCGGCGAGCACGATCGAGACGATCGGCCGGCGCATCACCCGGGTGACGACCGAACCCCAGAACCGCGACTCGCGCGCCGGGCCCCGAAGGCGCCTGGTGAACGGGATCCGGCCCTTCTCGACGCGATCGCCGAGCCAGGCGAGCACCGCCGGCAGGACCGCCAGCGTCGCCGCCATCGAGACCGCGACCACGGTCACCGTGGCGATTGCGAACGAGATGAACGTCGCATCGCCGGTCAGGAACATCCCGGCCATCGCGATGATCACCGTGATCCCGGAGATCATCACCGAGCGTCCCGAGGTGGCTGCCGCCACGTCGAGCGCGTCGCGTGTGCTGCGACCTGCCGCCCTCTCCTCGCGCTCACGGCGCATGTAGAAGAGCGAGTAGTCGACTCCGACGGCGAGTCCGATCAGCAGGATCAGCGCCTCGACGTTGCCACCGAGTGCAAACAGCTGACTGGGAATGGCAACCAGTGCCATCGTCGCGATCACCGAGGTGAGCGCGAGCAGGAGCGGGACGCTGGCGGCAACCAGCGCGCCGAGCGCGACCAGCAGGATCAGCAGCGTGATCGGCAGCGAGAGCATCCCCGCCTTGCCGACGTCCGCGGCGAGCGTCGTGTTGATCGCGTCGTTGGCGCTGCCGCCACCGAACTGACCGATGGTGTAGTCCGCATGATCTGCCTGCAGGCCCGCGACTGTGGACATGCTGGCTTCGAGGTTGGTGGCGATGTTCTTGGTGCCACCCTCGACCTCGAAGCCGACGAACGCCGAATGGCCGTCCGCGGAGATCGCGTCGCCGTTGCCGTCGAGCGGCGAGGTGATGTTCTCGACGTGCTTGGTCTCCGAGAGCATCTGCTCGGTTTCGGCGATCAGCGCCTTGAACCCCGGATCGGAGGTCGTCTGAGTCTCGCTTTGGATCAGCACGATCTCCTCCGTCGGGCGAAGCCCAGCGTCCTCGAGGGTCCGCTCGGCCTGGCCCGCGTTGCCGGCGATCTGCTCGGCGGTGGTCAGGGTCTGCTTCTCGACGAATCCCCCGGCCATGATCAGGCCGACCGTGAGGACAACGAACGCGAGCCACCCGAGGATGGCGGTCTTGCGATGCTCGGCGCTCCAGCTGCCGATTCTCGCGGTGATGTTCTTGTGCTTTTGCATCAGGATCTCCTTCTTCGAACGGTTGACTGAGTAACTGGGCTCAGCCTCGCCGCGATCGGCCCCCTGAACATCGGGGGCGATCCCTCAACCGAGACCCCTAACTGCAAAACGCCCCCGCGCCGGCTGGGCGCGGAGGCGTTTGGCCAGGACCGAGGCTGAGGGTCAGACGGGGCAGCCCGTGAGGCCGTAGGCAGCGATCAGGCCGTCGGCCTCGCCGAACGGGTCGGGCCCGGTGATCAGCTGGGCCGGGTCGGCCTCGGTGATCTCGATCGCGGCCTGCATGGCCGCGAGGATCGCGTCGATCTGGGGCTCGTCGCCGCTGGGGACGTCGAGCGTCGAGAGGCCCTCGTGCGCCGTCTGCACCGCCGGCAGCACCCCCTCGAAGACGAATGCCTCGAGCTCTGGGCGCGTGGCCGTCTTCGGGTCGAGGCTCGCGCTCGCCTTGGCGACCGCCTCGGTCTTGGCGCAGAGGATCGCGTCGCCCTGCTCGACGAACTCCGCCTTGGTGGCGGTGTCAGCCGCGGTCGCCGTCTCGTCGTCGCCACAGCCGGCGGCGCCGAACGCGATCGCGGCGACGAGGGCGCCGGTGATGATGATCTTCTTGAGCATGTTGTCTCCTCGGATTGCGGTGATTGCTTGCACGATCACCTTCGCGCGGTTCGCGGCCGCCCTCATCGGTGGGCCCCCCTGAACCAGGCGGGCCGATTCCCTGGACCGGGCTCGGCTGAAATCTTGGGTCTATGCTCGACGGAGCCAATGACGGCGCCGGGTGAGACCCTCATAGGACGCTCGGTAGAGCTCAAGCGCGTCGATCACGCGCTCGACGCGCTCGACGGCGCTGGGCCGGGGTGCATCGCGATCGAGGGTGAGCCCGGGATCGGCAAGACCCGCCTGCTCTCCGAGCTGCGCCGCCGGGCCGAGGAGCGGGGGCAGATCGCGCTTCACGGCCAGGCCGCCGAGTTCGAGCGCGACCGTCCGTTCGGAGTCCTGATCGAGGCCATCGACCCGTACATCAGCGCGCAGCTCGACAACGGCCTCGCAACGATGCCGGACGAGCTCGCCGAGGAGCTCGCCGCGACCTTCCCCTCGATGCGCGGCGCGGGCGCCGCGCCGGCGGTCGTCGGCGACGAGCGCTACCGGGCCCACCGTGCCGTGCGCGCCCTGCTCGAGCAGCTCGCCGAAGCGAAGCCGCTGGTGATCGCGCTCGACGATCTGCACTGGGCCGACGAGGCGACGATCGAGTTGCTGGGAGCATTGCTTCGCCGGGCGCCCGACGCGCCCGTCCTTCTGGCGCTGGGCTTCCGGCCGGGGAGCGCTCCCGAGCGGCTCACCGCGGCGCTCGCTGCCCCGCTCGCCACGCGCATCGAGCTCACGCAGCTGAGCGAGACCGAGGCATCGGCGTTGCTCGGGGAGATCGACGCCGGCTCGCGCGCCGCGATCTATCGCCACGCCGGCGGCAACCCGTTCTATCTCGAGCAGCTCGCCCGCCTCGAGCAGCCGTTGGAGCTCGATCAAGCCGACCCCGGGCAGGCGACGGCGGGGGTCCCAGCCGGTGTCGCCGCCTCGCTGGCCGAGGAGATCGGGGAGCTCTCGGGCGACGCTCGCCGCCTGCTCGATGGCGCCGCCGTCGCCGGCGAGCCCTTCGACCCCGCACTCGCCGGCGAGATCGCCGAGCTCGACCCGGCCGAGACGCTGGCGGCGCTCGACGGTCTGCTCGACCGCGACCTGATCCGCCCGACCGACGTCCCACGGCGCTTCATCTTCCGCCACCCGCTCGTGCGCCGGACGGTCTACGAATCGATCGGCGGGGGTTCGAAGCTGGCCGCGCACGGGCGCGCCGCCGCCGGCCTCGCCGCCCGTGGCGCCGCCGCAGCCGAGCGCGCCCACCATGTCGAGCAGGCCGCCGGCCAGGGCGACTCGGAGGCGATCGAGGTGTTGCTCGAGGCCGCCGACGCGGCCGCCGGACGGGCGCCCGCGGTCGCCGCGCGCTGGCTCGACGGCGCCCTGCGCCTGCTCCCGGACGGCGACCAGCGCCAGGTATCGGTGCGGATCGCCCTCGCCTCCGCCCTGCGCTCGACCGGCGAGCTCGAGCGCTGCCGCGAGATCCTGTTGGAGACGATCGAGCTGGTCGGCTCCGGCGACGAGGCGAGGCGGATCGAGCTCACCGCCTGGTGCGCCGCGGTCGAACACTGGCTGGGCCGCCACGAGGACGCCCACCTGCGCCTGATCCGTGCCTGGGACGAGCTCGCCGACCAGAGGACGCCCGAGAGCGCCGCGCTGCAGATCGAGCTCGCGATCGACGGCCTCTACACGCTCGACTACGAGCAGACGCGGACGATGGGGGCGGGCGCCCTGGAGACCGCGCGCGCGGTCGGGGACCCGGCGCTGATCGCGCTGGCGGCGGCGGCTGCAAGCCTCGGCGAGGCCACCGAGGGCCTGATCGGGCCCGCACGCGAGCATCATGCCGAGGCGGTCGAGCTGCTCGATCGGCTCCCAGACGACGAGCTCGCGCCGCGCCTCGACGCCTTCTATTACATCGCCTGGGCCGAGAACTACCTCGAGCTCTACGACGAGGCGCTCGCCCACATCGACCGCGGGATCGAGATCGCCCGCGCCACCGGCGAGGGCAGGCTGCTGATCCCGCTGATGCTGAGCAAGGGCTATCCGCTCGAGGCCCAGGGCCGGTTGAAGGAGGCGGCCGAGGTCTGCGAGGCGGCGGTGGAGGCGGCGCGCCTGTCGGCCAACCGCCACTACCTCTTCTGGGCGCTGTTCGAGCTCGCCTGGCCGCGCTACTTCGCCGGCGACCTCGAGGGCGCGATCGAGGCCTGCGAGGAGAGCCTGCGCTACGGCGACCGGCTCACCGGGGGAACGATCCCTTCGGCGGGCGGCGGTCCCGGCTGGGCCCTCGGGGTGGCGCTGTTCACCTCGGGCGAGAAGGCGCGCGGGTTGGAGGCGATGCGGGCGCTCGGCAGCGAGGAGATCGAGTTCGCGGTGCCGGTCGAGCGTTGCTTCGACTGGGAGATGTTCGCGCTCGCCGAGCTCGACGCCGGCAACGTCGAGGCCGCCAACGCCCACGCCGAGCGGGCGCGCGAACTATCCGCGGGCCTCGACCTGCAGCTGCCGGCGGCGCTCGCCAGCCGTACGCGCGCCGCGATCCTGCTCGCCACCGGCGATGCCGAGGGCGCGATCGAGCCCGCCCGCGAGGGCGTCGACGGCGCGATCGCGGCCGGCGCCGGCCTGCAGGCCGCCTACTCAAGGGAGCTGCTGGGCCGGGCCCTGGCGGCAGCCGACCGGCGCGAGGAGGCGATCGAGGAGCTGCGCGAGGCCGAGCGCGAGCTCGATGCTTTTGGCGCGCACCGCGAACGCGACGCGACCAGGCGCGAGCTGCGCAAGCTCGGGGTGCGCCGCGAGGCGCGCGGCCCGGCGGCCGGCGAGTCGGGGGTCGCGTCGCTGACCAAGCGCGAGCTGGAGATCTCGAACCTGGTCACCGACCGCAAGACGAACAAGGAGATCGCCGCCGAGCTCTTCCTCAGCGAGAAGACGGTCGAG
Organism: uncultured Solirubrobacterales bacterium; assembly: GCA_963767475.1. GTDB lineage: Bacteria > Actinomycetota > Thermoleophilia > Solirubrobacterales > 70-9 > WHSW01. Next base: position 519,739 of record CAVYEI010000005.1, on the reverse strand, counting down.
TCGCACCTGCGCAACATCTTCTTCAAGCTCGGCACATCGACGCGCGTGCAGGTGGCAAAGGCGATCGAGCATGAACGCGACGAGCAACCGGCAGCGAGCGCATGATGATCGCCGTGCACCGGTGAGCAGCGGCGCCGACGAAGCCCGCCTCGCCGAGCTCGGATACGAGCAGGAGCTCAAGCGCGGGCTCGGGCTCGTCGACACCGCCGCCCTCGGATTCGCCGGGATCTCGCCGGTGGTCGGCCTCTACGCCGTCGCCCTCGTCGGCCTGATCGTCGCCGGTCCCGCCTGGATCTGGGTGCTGCCGATCGCGCTCGCCGGCCAGTGCCTGCTGCTCGCGGTCTACGCCGAGCTCGCCTCGGAGTTCCCGATCGCCGGTGGGGCGTATCAGTGGAGCCGCCGCCTGCTGGGCTCGTCCTACGGATGGTTCAACGGCTGGGTCGCCGTCTGCGCCTACGCGGCGGCGAACACGGCGGTCGCCTACCTCGGCGCGCCCTGGCTGCTGGCCCTGCTGGAGATCGAGCCAACCCCGGGGGCGGTGGTCGGCGCCGGGATCGCGCTGATCGTGTTCGCGGCCGTGATCGGCTCGCTCGGTATCGATCTGGTCGGCCGGGTGGTCCGCGCCGGAATCCTGGCCGAGGTGCTGGCGTCGGTGGGGATCGCGATCGCGCTGCTGCTCGCCTTTCGCGAGCAGTCGTTCTCGATCTTCGGCGACACGCTCGGAGCCGAGGTCCTCTCCGGGGGTTCGGTGCTGGCGGCGATGCTGGCCGCGCTCGCCGTCGGCGGCTGGGTCTTCATCGGCTTCGACTGCGCGGTCGGCGTCGCCGAGGAGACTCGCGACGCAGCCCGCCACGTACCGAAGGCGATCTGGATCGCGCTCCTGAGCGTCGGCGTGCTGGTGATCGTGAACGCGGCCGCCGTCACCCTCGCCCATCCGGACCCCGCGGCCGTCGTCGCCGGCGGCGACGCCGACCCGGTGACGACGGCGGTGGTCTCGTCCTTCGGGTCATGGTCGGACAAGCCGTTCACGGCGATCGTCCTCGTCGCTTTCGTCGCCTGCAGCGTCGCCGCCCAGGGCGTCACCGCGCGGACGATCTACTCGATGGCTCGCGACCGGACGATCCCCGGCTGGCGCCTGCTGCGCCGGGTCGATCGGCGCCGGACGCCGATCGGCGGCATGGTCGCGACCGTGATCGCCGGCTGTCTCGGACTCCTGCTGGGACTCGAGGCAACCGCGGTCGGCAGCCTGATCACCTTCGGCACGGCGGCGATCTACGTCTCCTTCCTGCTGGTCGCGATCGCGGCCCTGATCGCCCGCGTCCGCGGCACCTGGCGGCCCGCCGGCCGCGTGCAGCTGGGCCGCTTCGGCCTTGTGATCAACGTCGCCGCGGTGATCTGGCTCGCCTTCGAGACCGTCAACATCGCCTGGCCGCGCAGCGCCCTGGCGCCGCCGGACGCACCCTGGTACCAGGTCTGGGCGGCGCCGATGCTGATCGGTGTGATCTTCGTCGCCGGCCTCGCCTATCTGACGCTCGCTCGCCCCCGCGCTCCGCTGACGGCGGCGGTTCAGGGTGCAGGTTGAGGGATGCGCCCCGATGTACGGATGGCATCCGCGGCGGAGACTGCCGCCATGCCCCTATATCTCCTACATAACGTCCACGAGCCCAGCGAATGCGCGGCGACGTTTGCGGCCTGGCGCGGGTTCGAGAGCCCGCTTCGCCACCGCCTCGCCGCCTCGACCTGCCTCGCCGGCGGCCACTACCTGCTCTGGCGAGTCGAGGCCGACAGCGTCGACGAGGCCACCGCTCTGCTGCCCGAGTTCGTCGCCGTGCGAACCCAGGTCGTAGCGGTGAGGGAGGTCGAGATCCCCTGAACGAGCCACTCGCACGCGGATCGACCGCGATCGCCGCCGGCGCCTTATCGGCGATCGGCGGCCTGCACGTGCTCTGGGCGACCGGCTCGCGCTGGCCGCTGCCCGACCGCGACCGCTTCGCCGAGACGATCACCGGCGGGCCGCCCGGCGCGACGCCGGGCGCCGGCGCCTGTCTCGCGGTCGCCGGCCTGCTCGGCACGGCCGCGGCGCTCGTCGCCGGCCATCCCCGCAGCGCGCCGGGCGTCAGCCGGATCGGCTCCGCCGGGGTCGTCGCCGTGCTCACGCTGCGGGGGTCGCTGGGGCTCGCCGGCCGCACCGACCTGGTTTCGCCCGGAAGCTCCTCGGAGCGTTTTCGCGAGCTCGACCGGCGCATCTATTCGCCGATCTGCCTGACGATCGCTGGGCTCGCCGCGCCGGCGCTTTCGAGCCGCTGACGACGCGAGGCCGCCCCGAAGGACGGCCTCGCGAACCGTGGATGAGGCTGATCTGACGTCAGGCGGCGGACCTCCCTTCCTCGAACCCGTCCCAGAACGCCTGCTGGAGGTCGGGCCCTTGCTCGCGGAACTCCGCCGCGTTGTCGAACAGGTCGTCGAGCGCGACCTCGAGCTCGAGCTCATAGAGCTCGTAGTCCCAGTCGCTCTCGGCGCTCACCGCCCCGACGTAGCCATCGACCGCTCGGTCGAGGGCGTCGGCCTGGTCGGCGGCCTGGTCGGCGATCTGATCGCCGGCGTGGGTCCGCGTCTCCTCAGCGGCGGCACGGATCTCCGCCTGCGCCGCCTCGACCTCGGCGGTGCTGCCCGCGTTGGTGAGCTCGGTCACGGCGGCGCCGAACTGCTCGCCGTCGGCGCGGGCCTTGTCGGCATCCGAGTCGGGCCAGAACGCGACTGCGAGGACGACCACGGCCGCGACGATCACGCTGCCGACGATGAACTTGGTGGTGGTGTTGAACATGGTTACTCCTCCGTTTGTTGATGGATTGGTTGGGAACGCGCGCAAGCTTTCGGCTCCGGTTCGGGTCACGGGGCGGCCACCGAGGTGACCGCCCCGTCCCGAGTCGTTCGGAGCTCCTTTCCTTGTCTTTCAGCCGGCCGTTGTGGCGCCGGCGACGGCGTCCTCGCCGTTCTCCGCGGGCGGCGTATCCGGCCGCTCGTCGGCGAGCGACTCGCCCTCGATGTCGAGGTTCGGCAGCCGCCGGTCGAGCCACTTGGGCAGCGACCAGGCGCGGTCGCCGAGCAGGACCATGGCCGCGGGGACCAGGGTCATGCGGACGACGAACGCGTCGACCAGGACCCCGACCGCGAGCGCCAGGCCGATCTCCTTGGTGACCGCGTCGGGGCTGATCACGAAGGCGGCGAAGACGCTGAACATGATCAGCGCGGCCGCCGTCACCACCCGGGCGCTGAGCGAGAACCCGGTGCGGACCGACTCACGGGCCTCGCCCGTGTGGACGAAGGTCTCCCGCATGCGCGAGACGAGGAAGACCTCGTAGTCCATCGCCAGGCCGAACAGGATCCCGATCATCAGCACCGGCAGGAAGCTGACGACGGGACCGGTCTGGGCAATCCCGAGCAGATCCGCCAGGTGTCCTTCCTGGAAGATCCAGACGGTGATCCCCATCGACGCGGCGATCGTCAGCAGGAAGCCGACGGCCGCCTTGACCGGGACCAGGATCGAACGGAACACCGCCGTCAGCAGCAGCAGGGCGAGCCCAACGACCACCGCGACGTAGCTCGGCAGCGCCGCGCTCAGCGTGTCCGATGTGTCGATGTTGAGCGCCGTCGTGCCGGTGATGTACGAGTTGACGCCCGTGTCCGCCTGGACCTCGGCCGCCTTTGCCCGCAGCGCCTCGACCAGCTCCTGCGTCTCCTCCGACGCGGGCCCGGTGGTCGGCGTCACCTGAACGACGGTGAGCTCGCCGGACTCGTTCGTGACCGGCTCGCTGACCGCGGCCACGCCCGGGAACTCCGAGACGCCGGCGAGCATCTGCGCGCCGATCTGCTCCCGTTCGGCGGCGCTCAGGTCCGGCGCGTCGACGACCCCCGTGAGGGTGCCGTTGAAGCCGGGCCCGAAGCCCTCGCTGAGCAGGTCGTACGACTCGCGCTCGGTGTCGCCCTTCGGGTGCGAGCTGCCGTCCGGCAGGCCGAGCCTCATGTCGAGCGCCGGCATCGAGACCGCCAGCAGGCCGACGAGGCCGACCGCGAGGATGACGAGCGGCCGCCGGGTCACGAACCGGACCCAGCGCATGCCCATCTTCTCCTTACCCTCCGACCGCTTCGACCGGCGGGTCAGGACCTTGTTGCTGCGCGTCATGCGCGTCCCGGCGAAGCCGAGCAGCGCCGGCAGCAGGGTGAGCGCGATCAGGACCGCGACCGCGACCGTCCCGGCGGCCGCCAGGCCCATCACATTCAGGAACGGGATCCCGATCACCAGCAGCCCGACCAGGGCGATGATCACGGTCGCGCCGGCGAACACCACCGCGCTGCCGGCCGTGGCGACGGCGAGCGCCGCGGCCTCACGCAGCTCGTGCCCGTCCGCCAGGTTCTGGCGGTAGCGCGAGAGGATGAACAGCGCGTAGTCGATCCCGACCGCGAGCCCGAGCATCGTCGCCAGCACCGGCGCCGTCTCGGAGACGTTGATCACGCCCGAGAGCGCCGTCAGACCCGTGGTCCCAATCAACACGCCGATGATCGCCGTCAGCAGCGGCATGCCGGCCGCCAGCAGCGAGCCAAGCGTGATCGCGATGACGACGAAGCCGATCATCAGGCCGGCGGTCTCCGAGTTGGTCTCCGATTCCTCGGTGACCACGCCGCCGCTGAACTCGACCTCCAGGCCGGCGTCGCGCGCCGACTCGGCCGACGCCTCGAGGTGATCCTTGGACGCGTCGTCGATCTCCGACTCCGGCACCGGATAGATCACGTCGGCGTAGGCGATCCGCCCCTCGGGGGAGATCGTCCCGGCCTCGAACGGATCGACGATCCGCATCACTTCCTTGTCCTCGGCGACCTCGGCCAGCGAGGCCTCGAGCGCCGCCTGGTTGTCCTTCTCGGTGAGCAGCTCGCCCTCGGGCGCCGCGAACACCATCCGCGCGGTCGCACCGCTGGCCTCGGGGAACTTCTGCTCGAGCAGATCCTGAGCCGTCTGCGACTCGGTCCCGGGGACTGTGAACTCGTCGTTGGTCTTGCCGGCGAACGCCGACGCGCAGCCGAACACGACCGCGAGCACGGCGATCCAGGCTCCGAGGGCCTTGACCCGGTGCTCGAATGCCCATCCGCCGATTCGATAGAGGTACGTAGCCATCGTCTTCTCCCTTGAGATTTGCCTTTCCCGAGCTCTTTCCCGGGCTTGGCAACGACGCTACGTTCGGTCCGGCGCGGTCGCGTCGGGGAGATGCCTAAAGGCGCCCCTAGTCTGGGGTCCGAAGCGGGCCCCTAGTGTTCGGCAAGGGTGTCGCCGAGGCCCGCGGCGGCGAGCTCGACGCGCGACTTGACGCCCAGCTTCAGGAACACCTTGCGCAGGTGGTATTCGACCGTCTTCGGGCTCACGAACAGCTGCGCGGCGACGTCGCGATTGGTGGCGCCACCGGTGACGAGCTGGGCGATCCGAAGCTCCTGCGGGGTCAGCTCGTCGACCGTCGTCGGGTCGCGCTTGCGAGCGGTCTCACCGGTTGCCTGCAGCTCGCCCCGCGCCCGCTCGGCCCAGAGCGTCGCGCCGACCCCTTCGAAGGTGTCGCGGGCGGTGCGCAGATGCGTGCGGGCGTCGGTCTTGCGACGCTCGCGGCGCAACCACTCGCCGAAGGCGAGCTGGGTTCTCGCGCGCTCGAACGGGGCGGCGTCGAAGCGGTGACGGTCGAGCGCCTCCTCGTAGAGCACCTCCGCATCATCGCCCTCGTCGACCTGGGCCCGTACGCGCGCCAGGGTCGCCTGGACCAGCGAGGCGCGGCTCAGTGGCGCCCAGGCCCGATAGGACTCGACCGCCGCGAGCGCTCGCTCGCGATCGCCCGAGCGCACCGCGGCGTCGACGAGATCCGGGACCGCCATCATCACCACCGGTGGGACGAGGCTCTGGTCGAGCTGCTCGAACTGCTCGATTGCCTCACCGGGATTGCCGAGTCCGAGCTCGAGCTCGCCCAGCGCCAGGCGCGCGTTCAGCGTCGCCCAGCCGATACCGTTGGCGAGGCTGCGGCGCATCGCCTCCGCCGCGTCCTCGCGGCAGTCGTTCTCGCGGCCCTGTAACGCGGCGATCCTGGCCCGCAGCGCCAGCAGAGCGGTCTCGTCGTTCTCATAGCCGAAGTGGCGCGCGAGCTGCAGCCCCTCGTCGACGCTGGCGATCGCCGGCCGCAGCCGGCGATCGAAGACCTGCGCGCCGACGAGGAGCGAGATCCCGCCCGCGAGACCGATCACCGCCCCGGACGCCCGCTGCTCGGCCAGCCTCCGCGTCACCACCTCGCACATGTCCGCGAACTCGCCTCTGATCAGGTGCACGAAAGCGGGCATCGTCGCCAGCGGGATCGAACCAAGTGTCTCGCCGAGACGCTCGGCCTCCTCGAACCGCTCCGTCGCCAGCTCGGTGTCGCCGCACACGATCGCCTCAACAGCCTCGACCAGGGCGAGGCCGTAGCGCTCGACTTCGACGCTTCCGCCCGTGCCCGCGAGCGCGCCCAGAGCCGAGCCCACATCCCCGAGCACCCGCTCCGCCCAACCACCCTGAAAGGCGATGAACAGCGACCAGAGGATCATCGTCCGCGCCTGATCGGGGTTGGCTTCGGCAAGCGCTTCGCCGGCGGCCATCGTCAGCGCATGACTCTCGAGCGGCGAGCCGCGGCGCATCGCCTCCAGCGAGCGGACCATCTCCAGCCCGGTCAGCTGACCCGGATCCGCAAGCGGGCGCGCCCGTTCAACCAGCGCCAGCGCCGTGTCCAGCCTTCCCGCGTCCAGCGACGTCTGCGCGGCACGGCAGAGGCGGCTCGCGCGCCGCGCCGGATCGTCGCTGAGCTCCGCGGCCCGCTCGAAGGTGTCCGCCGCGGTCGCCTGGGCCCCGCGGGCAGCCGCCTGCTCCCCGGCGGCTTCGAGCTCGGCTGCCAAGGTCTCATCGGCGCCGTCGGTGATCGCCGCGCGGTGCCAGACGCTGCGGCTCGGATCGTCGACGACCGCCGCCAGCGCCCGATGGGCCTCGGCGCGGGCGTCGCGAGAGGCGGACCGGTAGACGGCAGAGCGCACGAGCGGATGGCGGAACTCGACCCGATCGTCGACCGCTGCCAGGCCCGCCGCGCTCGCAGGCTGCAGGTCGGCGAGCGAGCCGCCCAGCTGCTCGGCGGCGCTGGCGATCGTCGCCGCGTCGCCAACCTCGTCCGCGGCCGCGATCAGGAGCGCACGCTGCGTGGGCTCCGGCAGCGCCGCCACCCGGGCTCGGTACTCGGCTTCGACGGCGCCGCGGGCCCGGGGCGGACCGACGATCGGCTCGGTCCCGTCGAGCTGGCCGGGGGTCAGGCCCGCCGGCATCTCGAGCAGGGCCAGCGGGTTGCCGGCCGCCGCGTCGAGCAGCACCGCGAGCACCTCCGCCGGGAGCTCGCGATCGAACCGTGCCCGCAAGAGCTCGGCGGACTCGGTCCTGGCGATGCCGTTGAGCTCGAGGTCGGGAAGGCCCGGCGCCTCGAAGCGGCGCGGATCGCCCTCGCGGGCGGCGATCACGATCGCGATCGGCTCGGCCTCGAGCCGGCGGGCCGCGAACAGCAGCGCTTCCGCCGAGGGCCGGTCGAGCCATTGGGCGTCGTCAATCAGGCAGAGGACCGGGCCCTGCTCGGCGTACTCGGCGAGCAGGCTCAGCAATCCGAGCGAAACCAGGAATCTGTCGTTGACGCTGTCGAGGCTGAGCCCGAGCGCGCTGCGAAGGGCCGCCGCCTGCGGCGCTGGCAGCTGCTCGATCAGCTCCACGCAGGGTCGAACGAGCTGGTGCATGCCGGCGAACGCAAGCTCATGCTCAGCCTCGATCCCGGCGCAGCGCAGGAGGTTCATGTTCTCGGCCCGCTCCTCGATGGCGTCGAGCAGCGCGGTCTTGCCGATTCCCGGCTCGCCGCGCAGGACGAGCACGGCGCTGCGCTCGTCCCGGGCGCTCTCGATCAACGCATCTAGCGTGCGCGCCTCCGTGTCGCGCCCTATGAGGGTGCTCATCGGCGGATCGTAATCGCCCAGGACCTCCTCGGCCCGGACGCTCGCCGAGCGCCCGGGCCGTTGTCCATGGATGGGCTTGGTTCCCGCTCAGGCGACCGCCGCCTCGGGCCGGGCGCCGTCCTCGTGGACGGGCTCCGCCTTAGCCCGTGACGGCAGGTAGATCGCCGCCAACAGTGCCCCGGCGAGGGCGACGCCCGCGGCGATGCTCGCTGAGGTGGTCATCGCCTCGACGAACGCCTGGTTGGCGCTGGCGATCAGCTGGCCGCCGCCATCGCCCATCTCCGCGGCAACTGCGTGCGCTGCACCGACGCTGTCGCTGGCGGCCTCGGCAGCGCCGTCAGGCAGCCTCGAGGTTGCGTCGTCGATGCTCGACGCGTAGGTGGTGCTGACGATGCTTCCCAGCACCGCGACGCCGAGCGTTCCGCCAAGCTCGCGGACGACGTCGTTCATCGCCGAGCCGATGCCCGCCTTCGCCTTCGGCAGCGAACCCATGATCGCGTCGGTTGCCGGCGCCATCGCGAAGCCCATGCCGACGCCCATGAACGTGAGCGCGCCTGCCACCTTGCTGAAGTACGGCGTATTCACCTCGACCGCCGTGAACGCGCCGAGCGAGATCCCGACCAGCAGCAGGCCCCCGGCGACGACGACCTTGGTGCCGAAACGCTCGGTGAGTCCGACCGACAGCCTCGAGGCGACGATCAGTCCAACGGCGATCGGCGCCATCCGCACGCCCGCCTCCAGCGCCGTGTATCCCAGCACCGACTGCAGGTAGGTGGTAAGGAAGTACATGACGCCCATCAGCGCGAAGAAGACGAACATCACCGAGACGCTCGCGGCGCTGAACCGTAGGTTGCGAAATACGCTGACATCGATCATCGGGTGATCGGAGCGACGCTCCCAGGCGATCAGCGCGGCCATTGTCGTCGCTCCGAGGGCGAACGCCCCCAGGATTGTCGGGCTCGTCCAGCCCCGCTCCGGCGCCTCGATCAAGCCCCAGACGATCGCGGTCAGGCCCGCGATCGAGAGGCCGAAGCCCGGGATATCCAGTCGCGGCGACTCCGGGTCTCGCGAGTCCGGGATCAACACGTAGCCGGCGATCAGCCCGAACGCGACCACCGGCAGGTTGACGAGGAAGACCGCGCTCCAGTCAAAGTGCTCGATCAGGAAGCCGCCGGAGATCGGGCCGATCGCGATGCCCATTCCCGCCACCGCCGCCCAGATCGCGATCGCCTTGGCGCGCTCTTCCTTCGGGAAGATGTTGGTGATGATCGAGAGGGTGGTCGGCATGATCGCCGCGGCCCCGATGCCCATCACGGCGCGCCAGGCAATCAGGTCGCTCGAGCTGTCGGCCGTGGCCGCCATCAGCGAGCCGAAGCCGAAGATGGCCAGGCCGGTGAACAGCGCTTTCTTGCGTCCGAAACGGTCGCCGAGGCTGCCGGCCATCAGCAACAGGACGGCGAACACGAGCAGGTAGCTGTCAACGATCCACTGAGATTCGCTCGAGGTCGTGTCGAGCTCCTTCTGGATCGTCGGCAGGGCGACGTTGAGGATCGTGTTGTCGACCGAGATCACCAGCAGGCTGAGCGCCAGGACGATCAGCGCCTGCCAGCGACGGCGATAGAGCCCGGTCTGTGTGTCGTGGTTTGCGGGCATGGCCTCTCCTTCGTTCAGGGGATTTCCACGTCGCTGACCCGAGTTACCGTCGAGCGCTGGGCGACGAAGTACGGCAGCAGCTCCACTGCGTCCGCCTCCGTTGCGGCGTCGACGGTCCACCAGATTGCGTGCCCACCCGAGGCACACGAGGCAAGCGCCGCCTGATGGCGAAGCCGGCTCTCGTGGCCGGTGAACGAGCGGAACACGACGCCACACTCGTGCGCGTGGTGGCGATGGTGGACCAGGTAGCGAGGCATGTCCGCAGGCTCCCAGCGCGGCGGGGCCGTGCCATCGGGGTCTTACCCTGATTGCAGACGCGATCCGCCCCTGATCCGACCCTGGAATATGCTCGCCCACGAGGGTGATCGGCCTGGCAACCCTGTCGGAAACACTGATCGGACGCGCTGCGGAGCTCGACTCCCTGAGCGCCGCGTTGGCCGCGCTCAAAGGCAAAGAGTCGAGCGCCCTGGCGCTGATCGGCGAGCCGGGGATCGGCAAGACCCGTCTGCTCGCGGAGCTGGGCAGGCGCGGCGACGAGCGCGGCTGCATCGTCCTCACGGGCAGCGCCTCCGAGCTCGAATCCGACCTCCCGTTCGCGGTCTTCGTGGATGCCCTCGACGAATACGTCGCCGGGCTCGATCCCGGCAGGCTGGAAACGATCGAGGACGATGTCGCCGCCGAGCTGGCACAGGTGCTGCCCTCGCTCTCCGGCCTCGGTCGCGGAGGTGGTCCATCGCTTCAGGACGAGCGCTACAGGACGCATCGCGCGATTCGGGAGCTGCTCGAGCGGATCGCCGCCACCAAGCCGCTGCTGCTGCTCCTGGATGACGTGCACTGGGCGGATCCAGCCTCGGTCGACCTCGTCGGCGCCCTGCTCCGGCGTCCCCCGTCGGCGGCCGTTCTGATGGTGGTCGCCGCCAGGCCGCGCCAACTCCCCGAGCGACTCGCGACCGCACTCGAACGCGCCGAAGGAGCGGGCCAGCTGTCGTCGCTCGAGCTCGGCGTCTTGGGGCGGGAGGAGGCGGGGGCGCTTCTGGGTCAGGACGTCGGTCCCGAGACCGCCGACCGCCTCTACGAAGAGACCGGTGGCAACCCCTTCTATCTCGAACAGCTGGCCCGCTCATCCGAGCCGGCGGCGGGGATCGCTACTGCGGGCGACCTCGGGCTCGCGAATCTGGAGGTCCCTCTGGCGGTGGTCCGCGCGCTCGGCGAGGAGATCGCCGGACTCTCCGAGCCGACTCGTGTCGTTCTTCAGGGCGCCGCTGTTGCCGGGGACCCGTTCGAGCCCGAACTCGCCACCGCCGCGGCGGCGGTCGAAGAGGCGGCGGCGATCGTGGCGATCGACGAGCTGCTCGAGCTCGAGCTGGTCCGCCCAACCCGCGTCCCGCGCCGTTTCCGCTTCCGCCACCCGCTGGTCCGCCGCGCGGTCTACGCAGGGGCCCCGGCCGGATGGGTGCTCGGCGCGCACGAGCGCTGCGCCGAGGCGCTTGCGGAGCGCGGCGCGTCCGCGACCACCCGCGCGCACCACATCGAGTACGCCGCCCGCCCTGGCGATACGGCCGCCTTCGAAGCGCTCTGCGAGGCCGCGCAGGCAGCGGCCACCCGCGCGCCGGCGAGCGCCGCGCGCTGGCTCGGCGCCGCGCTCCGCCTGCTTCCCGACGACGCCCCGCCCGAGCACCGTGTCGGGCTGTTGCTCGCCCGCGCCCAGGCGCTCTCCGCGACCGGCCGGCTCGAGGAGAGCCGCGAGGCCCTCCTCGAGAGCATTGCGCTCGTTCCCGAGCCGGCCGTCGAGATGCGGGTCATGCTCACGGTCGGTTGCGCCGGCACCGAACACATGCTGGGCCGTTACCGCGAGGCCCGCGATCGAATCACGACCGCGCTCCAAGACCTTCCCGACCCGCAGGGGCGGGAGGCGGTCTCGCTGCGGGTGGTACTCGCTTTCGACGGCCTCTTTAGCGGCGATCTCGGGGCGATGCGAGAGGCGGCGGCGGAGGCGCTGGAAGTCGCGAGGCCGCTGGGCGAGCGGCGGCTGACCGCGATGGCGGCGGCCGTGCTCACCCTCGCCTGCGCCTGGGGCGGAGAGGTCGAGGCGGCCGAGGCCGCCCGCGGGGAGGCGGCGGAGCTGATCGAGGCGATGTCCGACGGGGACCTTGCGGCGAGTATCGACGCATCCGCCCATCTCGCGGCGGCCGAGATCTACCTCGACCGCTACGACGAGGGCGAGGCGCACGCCGAACGTGCGCTTGCGGTGGCGCGCGCAACCGGGCAGCTGTTCCCGACCCTGATCCCGACCCTGGCCACGGCCTACTTCGTACGCGGCAGAATCGCCGACTCCACCTCGTTGATCGAGGGAGCGATCGAAGCCGCGCGACTCACCGACAACGTCCAGGATCTCGCCTGGCGCCTTCACATCCGCTCGAGCGCGGCGCTCGCCGCCGGAGACCTCGACACCGCGCGCGAGACTGCCGCCGAGGCCGTGGAGCTGACCCGGGCGCTCGATCAGAGCTTCGTCGCCGCCTATCCGGCGTTCGCGCTGGCCTCTGCGCGGCACGCCTCGGGGGACCAGGCCGGCGCCGTGGAGATCCTGATCGAGCGCGCAGGTGGCGACGGTCTGCCGCTGATCCCGGGTGTGTGGAGGATTGCGGCGCTCGAGTTGCTGGCCCGCTGCCGACTCGAGCTCGGCGACGCGGACGAGGCAGCCGAAGCAGTTGCCCTCGCCGAGGCGATCGCCGAGCGCCTGGGCCTGCCGATGGCGACCTGCTGGTCGGCGCGAGCGCGCGCAGCCACGGCCCTCGACCGCGGGGAGGCGGACGCCGCCGTGGAGCGAGCGCGTGCCTCTGCGGCGGCGGCCGAGAAAGCGGGCGCGGTGATCGAAGCCTCGCTGTCCCGCATCCTCCTGGGCGAGGCGCTCGCCGAGGCCGGTGACGGCGAGACCGCGGTGACCGAGCTGAAGCGCGCGGCGGCCGAGCTCGAGGCATGCGGAGCGATTCGGTACCGCGACGCCGCCGAGCAGGAGCTGAGAAAACGCGGGAACCGGATCCATCGCCAGACGCGCGCGGGCGAGCCGGGCGCGACCGGAGTGGCCTCGCTCACCGAGCGCGAGCTCGAGGTCGCACGCCTGGTCGTCGACCGGAGGACGAACACCCAGATCGCGGCCGAGCTGTTCCTGAGCGTGAAGACAATCGAAAGCCACATGCGCAACCTGTTTCGCAAACTCGACGTCTCCTCCCGGGCCGAGGTGGCACGAGCCGTCGAGCGCGCCGATCGAGACCAGGGTTCCTGAACTCACGGTTCAGGGTCGATCCCTGATGGCGCCGCGGCGGTCGCGGGCGACGATCACGGTGTGCAACCGACCGACGCCAGAGACGAGCTGCGCCGCATCCAGGCCGAGAGCCGCCGCATGGCGGGCGCGCACCGGGCGCTGCTCGATGAGCTCGAACGCCGACTGGGTGCCTCACTAGGGGTCTCCCTGATTCGAGCGCGGAGGGCCGGGCGTAGGTTCGCCCCATGACCGCAACTGAGCTTCGGCACACCCCGGTTGAGCCTCTCTCGCGCCAGCACGAGCTGCCGCCCGGTCTCAGCCCCTTCCCGCCGATCGCCGACTACGCCTTCCTCTCGGATTGCAACACCACGGCGCTGGTCGCACCAAGCGGGAACGTGGAGTGGCTGTGCCTTCCCCGTATGGACTCGCCGAGCGTGTTCGGCGCGATCCTCGACCGCGACGCCGGCGGCTTCCGTCTCGGCCCAGCCGACGCAAAGGTGCCGGCGGCGCGCCGCTACCTGCCCGGGACGATGGTCGTCGAGACCAGCTGGGTGGTCGACGGCGGCGGTTGGCTGATCGTCCGCGACGCGCTGCTGATCGGCCCCTGGCACCACGGCAGCGAGCGCTCGCAGACCCACCGGCGCACCCCCACCGACTACGAGGCCGAGCACGTCCTGCTGCGCACGGCCCGCTGCGTCAACGGCGAGGTGCAGGTCGTTCTCGACTGCAACCCGATGTTCGACTACGGCCGCACCGTCGCGCGCTGGGACTACGACGGCGGCGGCTACGGCGAGGCGGTCGCCGACGCCGATGGCGCCGAGGTGGAGCTGCGGCTGACCTCCGACCTGCGGCTCGGCATCGAGGGCTCGCACGCGACCGCACGGCACCTGATGCGAGAGGGCGAGGTCGCCTTCTGCGCGCTCTCCTGGAACCACCACGAGCCCCCGCGCGACTACGAGGACGCCTGTGCGCGCCAGGTCTGGACCGCGCACCACTGGCAGCGCTGGCTCGACCAGGGAGAGTTCCCGGATCACCCCTGGAGGGAGCATCTGCAGCGCTCGGCGCTGACGCTCAAGGGCCTCAGCCACCAAGCGACCGGAGCGCTCGCCGCCGCGGCGACGACCTCGCTGCCCGAGACGCCCGGGGGCGAGCGCAACTGGGACTACCGCTACTCGTGGATGCGCGATTCGACCTTCGCGCTCTGGGCCTTCAACACGCTCGGCTTCGAGTGGGAGGCAAACGACTTCTTCGCCTTCGTCACCGACGTCGCCGGCGGCGGCGACGAGCTGCAGATCATGTACGGGATCGGCGGCGAGCGGCGTCTCGACGAGCAGATCCTCGACCACCTGCAGGGATACGAGGGCGCGAGCCCGGTGCGGATCGGCAACGGCGCCTACGATCAGCGCCAGCACGACGTCTGGGGTTCGCTGCTCGACGCGATCGCGGTCCACACCACCTCCCGCGATCAGCTCGACGCGCGCGTATGGCCGAAGATCGAGGCCCTCGTCGAGCAGGCGATCGCGCACTGGCGCCAGCCCGACAGCGGCATCTGGGAAGTCCGCGGCGAGCCGCAGCACTTCACCGCCTCGAAGCTCTTCTGCTGGATCGCCTGCGACCGCGGCGCCTGGCTCGCGGCGCTGCGTGAGGAGCGCGAGCTGCAGCGCCGCTGGCGCGCGGTCGCCGACGAGATCCACGCCGACATCTGCGCCAACGGAGTCGATGAGCGCGGCGTGTTCACCCAGCACTACGACACCGTGGCGCTCGACGCCTCGCTGTTGCAGATGCCGCTGGTCGGCTTCCTGCCCGCCGACGATCCGCGGATTCGCAACACGGTGTTGGCGATCGCCGACGAGCTGACCGAGGACGGGCTCGTGCTCCGCTACCGCGTCGAGCAGACCGATGACGGGCTCAGCGGCGAGGAGGGCAGCTTCCTGATCTGCTCGTTCTGGCTCGTCTCGGCGCTGGTCGAGATCGGGGAGCTGCGACGCGCGCGGGCGCTCTGCGAGCGGCTGCTGGCCCACGCCAGCCCGCTCGGCCTCTTCGCCGAGGAGCTCGATGCGCGAAACAGCCGCCACCTCGGCAACTTCCCGCAGGCATTCACGCACCTGGCGCTGATCAACGCGGTGATGCGGGTGATCCACGCCGACGAGCAGCTCGCGGCGGCGTTCGCGCGCCACGCGGCGGAGGCGCGCTAGCGATGGCCTCGCCGCAACCACACGTGATCGTCCTCTTCGGGGCGACCGGCGACCTCGCCCGCCGCAAGCTGCTGCCGGCGATCCTGCACCTCCACGTCGCGGGGCTGATGCCGCAGTTCGAGCTCGTCGCAACCTCGCTGGAGCGGCTCGACGACGAGCGCTTCCGCGCGATCGCACGCGAGGCGTGCGAGGAGTTCTCCCGCGACGCACTCGAGCCCGCCGAGCTCGAGGCCTTCACCCGGCATCTCACCTATGTCGCCCAGAGCGCCGGCGCCGCCGACCTCGCCGAGGCGGTCGCCCGGGCGGAGGCGAGGCTGGGTGGCGACCCCGGTCGCCTTCACTATCTCAGCGTTCCACCCGCAGCCGCCGGTCAGGTCGTCGCCCAGATCCGCGACGCCGGCCTGGCGCCTGGCTCTCGAGTGGTGCTCGAGAAACCGTTCGGCACCGACCTCGCCAGCGCCCGGGAGCTCAACGGGATCGTGCACGAGGTCTTTGCCGAGGAGCAGATCTTCCGCATCGACCACTTCCTCGGCAAGGAGGCGGCGCAGAACATCCTCGCGCTGCGCTTCGCCAACGGCCTCTTCGAACCGATCTGGAACCGAAACCACATCGATCACGTCCAGATCGACGTTCCCGAGACGCTCGGCGTCGGCGGGCGGGCCGGGTTCTATGAGGGGACCGGCGCCTACCGCGACATGGTCGTCAGCCACTTGCTGCAGGTGCTCGCGTTCGTCGCCATGGAGCCGCCGACGATGCTTTCACCGGCGGCAATCAGCGCCGAGAAGAACAAGGTCTTCGACTCGCTGACGCCGATCGATCCGTCGCATGTGGTGCGCGGCCAATACGAGGGCTACCGCGACCATCGCGGGGTCGCAGGCGACTCGCAGACCGAGACCCTGGTCGCCCTGCGCTGCGAGATCGACAACTGGCGCTGGTCCGGCGTGCCCTTCTACGTGCGCACCGGCAAGCGGCTGGCGGAGGGCGCGCGGATCATCTCGATCGCCTTTCGCGAGCCGCCGCGGAGCATGTTCGGAGCGGGCGCGGGAGTCGGCGAATACGGCCCCGACCACCTTACCTTCGACCTCGCCGATTGCTCGCGTCTCTCGCTCTCCTTCTACGGCAAGCGCCCGGGTCCCGGGATGGCGCTCGACAAGCTCAGCATGCAGTTCTCGACCGCCGAGACCGGTGATCAGACCGACGTGCTCGAGGCCTACGAACGACTGCTGCTGGACGCCGTCAACGGCGACCCGACCCTGTTCACGACGGCCGCCGGAATCGAGCGGCTGTGGGAGGTCTCGGCGCCCCTGCTGCAGGCGCCGCCACCGGTGCATCCCTACGCGCAGGGCTCCTGGGGCCCGGATGCCGTCCACGACCTGATCGCGCCGAGGCGCTGGCGGCTGCCGTTCGCACGCACTTGGCGGGTGGCTCCGGCATCGGTCGAGGAGGCGGTCCGATGAATACGGCGGACTCGAATGGCGCTCATTTCACTGCCCGGCCCCGGGTCGCCAGAGGCGGAATCCTGGTCGCGGGTGGCGGCCTCGCCGGCAGTCACGTCGCCCGCGGCGTCGGCGAGGCAACGCTCGTCAACCCGACCCTGGCTGGTCTGTGGACGAGCTGCCCGGGCGCCGATCTGGTGCCCGGGGTGGTCGTCGAGATCAACCCCGACCGGCGGATCGTCGCCGTCCGCTCCGAGGGAGGGAGGCTGACGATCGCCTACGCCGAGCTCGTCGTCGCGCTTGGGGCAGGCTCGGGAGGGATCGGTTCCAACCCCCCTGCGGCGCAGCTCGGGCTGCCGGTCGACGATCGGGGACGGGTGCCCGTCGACGAGACCCTGCAGGTCGTCGGGGCGCCTCATGTCTGGGCGCTTGGCGACTGCGCGGCCGGTCCCGCAGGCGAGGACGTGATAGGTCTCGCAGTCGCACTGGGCCGTCAGCTCAGAGGCAACGAAGGGAACCACGAATGACTCCGGCCGCGATCACGATCGAGAATCTGCAAATCCAGCGAGGTACAAAGCTCGTGATCCCGGGCCTCGCGGTCGAGGTCGCGGCGCAGCGGATCACCGGCCTGCTCGGCCCCAGCGGCTCGGGCAAGTCCACCCTGCTGCGGGCGATCGTCGGCGTCCAAGAGGTGCTCGGCGGCGCCGTCACCGTGCTCGGACAGGAGGCGGGCTCGCCCGGGCTTCGCCGCCAGGTCGGCTACATGACCCAGGCGCCATCGGTCTACGAAGACCTGACCGCCGGCGAGAACCTGCGCTTCTTCGCCAGCGTGCTCGGAGTAGGCCCGGCGGAGATCGACGCGGCGCTCGAGGTGGTGGGCATGCGGGCCGAGCACGAGCGGCTCGTCGGCGAGATGTCGGGAGGCCAGCGGACACGCGTCTCGCTGGCGACGACACTGCTCGCCCGCCCCCGCCTCTTGATCCTCGACGAGCCGACGGTTGGCCTCGACCCGGTGCTCCGCGACGACCTCTGGAGAACGTTCCGCGAGCTCGTCGACGGCGGCGCGACGCTGCTGATCTCGAGCCACGTCATGGACGAGGCCGAGCGCTGCGACTCGCTGCTGCTGATGCGAGATGGCGAGCTGCTGGCGACGGGAACGCCCGCCGAGCTGCGGGAGCGAGTCGGAGCGCGCGACGTCGGCGAGGCGTTCGTCCGCCTGATCCGCGAACGCGAGCAGGCCGAGACGACGGAGGGAGTGCGATCATGAGCGCCCGGATCACGCTCTCGGTCGCGGCCCGCGTCATCCGTCAGCTGCGACACGACCCGCGCACGATCGGGTTGCTGCTGGTCGTCCCGGTGGTGCTGCTCGTCCTCGTCCGCTACGTGATCAACGACGCCGATGAGTTCGCGCGGATCGGGATCCCGCTGCTCGGGCTGTTTCCGCTGATCACGATGTTCCTGGCGACCAGCATCACGATGCTGCGCGAGCGCACGACGGGCACGCTGGAGCGGCTGATGACGATGCCGATGGCAAAGATCGACCTGCTGGCCGGCTACGCGATCGCCTTCGGCGCGGTCGCCGCGCTGCAGGCGGGGCTCGTCTCCGCGGTCGGTTTTGCCTTCCTCGACCTCGACGCCGGGCACTCCGTGGCACTCGTGATCGCGCTTGCGATCGCCAACGGCCTGGTGGGGATGGCGCTCGGCCTCTTCGTCAGCGCCTTCGCCAAGAGCGAGTTCCAGGCCGTGCAGTTCATGCCGGCCTTCCTGCTCCCCCAGATCCTCCTCTGCGGCCTGTTCACGCCGCGCGACCAGATGGCGCCGGCGCTCGACACGGTCAGCGACTTCCTCCCGATCACCTACGCCTTCGACGGCCTCTCGCGCGCGGCGTCGTCGGCGCCCCTGGGGTCGGAGTTCGCGCTCGACGTGGTCGTCGTCGCTGGCACGATCGTCCTCGCCCTGGCGCTCGGCGCGGCGACGCTGCGCCGGCGCACGCCCTGATCCGGATGCGCCTCCTGCGCCCGGCCCCGAACGTGCTCGCCTTCTACGACGGGCGGATCGAGGGGCATCGCTTCGCCGACGAGCCCAACTGGGTCGACGAGGGGGCGCTCTCGCTCGGAATCGCCAGTTATGCGATCGTCGACGATGGCGAGGCGCTGGTCTACGACACCCACGTCTCGATCGAGCACGCGCGCGAGGTCCGCGAGAGGCTCGAGCGTGAGGGGGCTCGCCGGTTCACCGTCGTCCTCAGCCACTGGCATCTCGATCACGTCGCCGGCACCAAGGTCTTCGCCGACGCCGAGGTGATCGCCAACGAGCGCACGGCAGCGCTGCTCGAGCGCCACAGGGCGGCGATCGAGGCGGGCTCGCATGAGGGCCCGCCGGCGATCAATCCCCTCGTCCTGCCGAGTCGGGTGTTCGCCGGCAGCGAGCGACTGCGGATCGGGCGGATCGAGGTCGAGCTGATTCAGGCGGACATCCACAGCGACGACGCGACCGTGCTCTGGCTCGAGCGCGAGCGCCTACTGCTCGCCGGCGACACGATGGAGGACACGATCACCTATGTCGGCGAGCCGGAGAAGCTCGGCGTCCACCGCGACGAGCTCGACCGCCTCTGGCGCCTGGCGCCCGACCGCATCCTGCCCAACCACGGCGACCCGGAGGTGATCGCCGCCGGCGGCTACGACAAGGACCTGATTCGCGCGACCCAGCAATACATCGGCGTGCTCGAACGCCTGCCCGCCGAACCCGAGCTGCGCGACGCGAGCCTTCGCGAGCTGATCGCCGAACCGCTCGCCGCCGGGTCGATCAACTACTTCGCCCCTTATGAGGCCGTGCACCGCGAGAACGTCGCTCAGATCCTCGGGCTTCCCTAGCGGTCGCTGACGAGCTTCACCCGGGCTCCAAGCGCGCTCAGTTCCACGTGTGAGAACAGCCCGTAGCCGGGAGGCGGATCGTCCTGGTCGATGTAGTCGGTGACCCAGAAGCCGCGCTCGCCGTGGAGCAGCCGAGCGCAGCGATCGGCGGTCAGCGGCTCGAACGCCGACTCGGCCAGCTCGGCGGCGGCGGCATCGACGTGGCCGCCGACCCGCTCCAGCCGCGCGGCGTCCCACTCGCTCCAATCGCCGCCGTCCTTGCCGTACGAGGTCCCGTCGCTGTGGGCGACGAAGCCGCAGGTGGCGAGCTCCCGGGCGCGCAGCTGCTCCGCCTCGGCGGCCTTCGCCGAGCCTCGAAACGACCCCAGGTCGTCGTAGAGGTCCGGGCGCAGCCGCAGGGCGAAGCGCTTCACCAGGCCCGACGACTTGTAGCCGCGGCGATGCTGGTCGAAGCGGATCTCGGGGTCGCGGGCGCTGGAGCCGACGTAGACCCAGGGAATCCGTGGGTCGCGGCGCCGCCCCGCCTCGGGCGCCAGCTCGATCACGTACACGCGCGAGGCCATCGCGACCGGCGTCAGTCGATCCGGTCGCGAAACGAGGCCGCCGGCTCCACCGTCGCCCCGAGCCCGTGCACGAGGTCGCTGAGCAGATGGTCGGAGGTGACCACCCTGATCGAGCTCGGGTTCGGATCGGCGCGGACCCGGCGGACGATCTCATCGTCGGCGGAGTTCGGGCCCGGCTTCGGCGCGTGGGCAACCTCGATCACCGGCGAGGAGAGCGGCGGGTTGGGCTTGCGCTCGAAGACCACGGTGATCTCGTCGCCGGTCTCGGCCGACCAGCGCTCGAGCCGGTCGACGAGGCGCGCCATCGCCGCATCGCGATCCTTCCACCAGCCGTCGGGGCGGGTCCCGATTACGTTCATCGCGTCGACGACGTAGCGCAAGCTAGTACCGCTGCCCGAGGCCGCGGAAGAAGATGTTCAGCCACGAGCGCTTGCCGCAGCGCGGGCAGCGGCTGAGCGAATGCTCGAGCACCGCGCCGCAGTGGCGACACTCCGGCTTTTGCTTGACCACCTGCGCCATCGAGTTGATTGTCGCTCACCCGGGCGCTACGGGGCCAGTTTGATCCGCTTCGAGTGCGCGCCGGCGTAGCCGTCGCTCGCCTTCGAGCTGACTCGCACCTCCAGTGCATGGTCGAGCTTCAGCCGAAGCTTCGCCCGGCAGCGGCCGCCCGTGACCAGCTTCGCCTCGATCTTTCGCCACTCGCGGCGCCGCTTTCGCTCGAACACCACCCGCTGCCAGGTCGTCTCCGGGCACGGTCGCAGGGTCGCGGTGAGCGTCAACCTGGCTCCCCCGCTGGCGCGGAGCTTCAGCGAGCGCGTGCGTGGCTTTACCTGGTGAGAGGGGCCGAACGAGAGCCAGGTTCCGCTCAAGCCCTGCTCCTCCACCCCGGGCTTCGACCAATCGCAGACGCCGCTCGGATAGATCGCGGCCAGGCGCGCGGCCTGAGCAGCGGACATCGGCGGGTAGTCGGACGAACTCGTCGCTCGCAGCTGGCACTTGAGCGCCAGCGAGGAGAGCGGCTTGCCGGCCTGCTGGACGGGCAGGCTGTGCGGTGGATAGGTGGTCTCGCAGAGGTTGGGGTCGCCGATCACCGCGGCGCCGTTGGTGC
The DNA here is from genome assembly GCA_963767475.1 of uncultured Solirubrobacterales bacterium. Classification (GTDB taxonomy): domain Bacteria; phylum Actinomycetota; class Thermoleophilia; order Solirubrobacterales; family 70-9; genus WHSW01. The sequence goes on along the minus strand of CAVYEI010000005.1, from coordinate 498,609 downwards.
GCTGGCCGCCGTTGGTCCAGCAGGCGTCGACGGCGTCGGCGGGCTTGTTCGCGATCACCTTCTCGGCGAGGCCGGCGCCGGAGCCATCGGCCTCGATCCGGTCGAGCCAGGTCGCGATCGTCTCGATCGCCGCGTCGTTCATCGCGTTCACGTTCGCGTTGCCCTGCGCCCGGAACATCACATGGTTGGCCGCCGTGCCGTTGAGGCGCTCGAGCCGGGCGCGGAGCTTGTAGGTGTTGACGTATTGGTGGACGTTGATCTCGTCGTCGACGTAGTTGCGCGCGTCGACGATCGGCACCTCCGTGAAGCCGCCGGCGCCGGCGTTCACGCGCCCGGTCGATATGAGAGAGCCCAAGCGCGGTTGGATCGGCGACCGTGCGCCCGGCGACGATCTCCCCGTTGTTGTCATAGCCGCCGATCGCCTCGTTCAGGTCGAGGAACTGAGGGACGGTGATCGTGCCCGCCTGCAGAGCCGCCAGCCCGTACTGGACGCCGACGTTGTCGAGTGATCGGCGCGCGTAGCCGGTGGCCGGATCGCGGCCGTAGACGTTCACCATGCTGTCCCAGACCGTGCACCTGGCTCCGCCGGGGTTGGTGACCGGGTCGAAGATCGCCGACGCCGGCACGACCGATTCGTCGCAGCCCTCGGTGGCGTTGACGACGTCGGCCCCGGCGCCGAGAGCAAGGCAGCCGTCGGGATCGGCCATGCCGGTGATCGCCCGCCGCTGTACGTCGGTGAGCCCGGCTCCAACAGCGGTCGCGAAATAGGCGTTCAACAGACGGCAGTCCGGATAGTCGGGCGCGGCGGCGTCGGGAAAGCTCGCCGAGGGCAGGAGGCCGTCGAGCAGCCCGGGGTAGTTCTGGGCGATCAGCTGAGCCTGGATCGAGCCCCCCGATCCGCCCTCGCCGATCGTCCACACCGGCGGCCTGCCCAGGGTCTCGATCACGTGCTCCTTGACCATCGAGACCGTCTCCGCCGAGAGCACGTCGTTGCAGGCGGTGCCGAGGACCGTGAGGCTGGAGCTGATCACCGAGTAGCCGCGGGAGAGCTGGCGGTCATCGAGCACCGTGCCGATCCCGGACGAGCCCTGCTGATAGCCGGCCCCGCAGCCGCCACCGAAGCTCTGGATCAGGCGCTGGTTCCAGCCTTCGCCGAGCTCTCCGCCGGGCGCCAGGATCGCCCAGCGATAGATCGAGCGGTTGATCGTCCCCGACTCGACCCGGACCACGTAGTCGACCGTGCGCCCGTCGCGGGTCGTCGTCTGAGCGAGGTCGGGCGGACGGATCGCCGGGTCGGCCAGCGGCTTGAAGCCGCCGCCGGTGGACCGGTAGCGGTACTCGACCTGGACCGGCGCCGAGCAGCTCGCGTCGCTGGGCGCCCCGAGCCCGGCGTCCTCGGTACGGCAGTAGAACGGCGACTGCTGCGGCCCCGAGAACAGCGCTCCGGTGATCGACGAGTTGAACAGATCGAGCTCGCCCGCGCGGCTGGAACCGGGGGCGCGCGCCGAAATCCGGTTGACGCCGGCACGCAGACCGTCGATCAGCCCGACCAGCAGGCGCGGGTCGTCGCCGGTGGACGTCAGCTTCGCGGTCACGTTGCGGCCGTTGCGGCGCACGCGGACCTTCGACGGCTTGACGCCCTTGGGCACCGCCACCGAGACCAGCGCCTCGCCGCCGCTGACCAGGTCCGGTGAGCTGGAGAGCGACTCGAGCTTCAGCCGCGGTTGCTTGGCAGCGGACGCGTTCGTAGCCGCCGCCAGCCCGAGGGTCGTGAGCGCCAGCAGGATCGCGGTGGTCGCGGCCCCCCGGCGGCCGCTCGGTCTCGACATCTTCACGGTCAACCCACGGCTGGGCGAATGGTTGCGCCGCCTCCGAATAGCATCGGCACCGATGCGCTACCGGCGGATGCCGATCGAGATCGAGTCGCCCGAGGAGCTCGGCTACGAGGCGATCGCCAACAACCTCTCGGAGAGCTCGTTCTCGGACATGCGCCTCGCCGACTACGGGATCGAGGCCGAGCTCTCGGACCTGCTGCTCCAGTACGGCGACCACCGCGGCACCCCCCATCTGCGGGAGCTGATCGCCGCCGACGCGCCGCCGCTGCGAGCCGACGACGTGATCGTCACCGCCGGCGCCGCGGCGGCGCTGTTCATGGTCGCGACGGCGCTCCTCGACCGCGGCGAGCACGCCCTGATCTCGAGCCCCAATTACGCCACCAACCTGGAGACGCCGACGGCGCTCGGGGCCGAGGTCGAGCGGCTCGAGCTGCGCTTCGACGATGGCTGGGAGCTCGACCTGGAGCGGCTCGAGGCCGCCCTGCGACCTCAGACCCGCCTGCTCAGCCTCACGTATCCGCACAACCCGACCGGAGCGATGATCGAGCGGGCGACGCTGGAGGCGATCGTCGAGCTGGTCGAGCGCCACGGCGACGTCCACCTGCTCGTCGACGAGACATACCGCGAGCTCGCCTATGGCGAGGCGCTGCCGGTCGCCGCCGCGCTCTCCGAGCGGGCGATCAGCATCTCCTCGATGTCGAAGACCTACGGCCTCCCCGGGCTGCGGATCGGCTGGCTGGCCTGCCGCGACGCGGCGCTGTCGGAGAGCCTGCTGGCCGCCAAGGAGCAGATCCTGATCTGCGGCTCGGCCCTCGATGAGGAGATGGCCTTTCGCGTGCTCCGCGAACGCGAGCGGATCCTGCCGCCGATCCGGGCCAAGGTCGAGGCGAACCTGGCCACGGTCCGCGCCTGGATCGCGGCCCAGGACGCGTTCGAGTGGGTCGAGCCGCGCGCCGGGGTGGTCTGCTTTCCGCGGGTGCGCGCCTCGCGCGACTTCGATCCCGACCGCTTCTATGACTCGCTCCTGCGCGAGCACGGCACCTACGTCGGTCCGGGGCACTGGTTCGGCCAGGATCGGCGGTCGTTTCGGCTCGGCTTCGCGTGGCCGGATGCCGACGAGCTCGAGCGCGGCCTCGCCGGGCTGCTGGCCGCGGCCCGGCCATAGCAAGCTGCGATAACCTCGCGCGATCCACGGGGGGACCGAGGAGGCAAACCAGTTGGCCCGGTTGTCAGGACGCAACAGAGGCAAGCTGTCGTCGGTGATCGCGGTCGCCGCGGTCACCGCCGCGGTCGCCGCCGCACCGGCGCCGGCGATCGTTCCGCCGACCGACTGCGGGCCGATGGAGGTCTCGGGCAAGCGCTACAAGATCAAGGCCGACCAGCTGCGCTGCAACCAGGCAAGGGAGTTCGCGCTCGCCTACCTGCAGAACGGCGACCGGCCGCGGGGCTATGAGTGCGTCAATGGCGAGCCCGGCTCGAAGCTCAAGTTCCGCTGCTTCAAGGGGATCAAGGAGTTCTTCGCGATCCGACGGCGAGGCTAGCGCTGCGCCGACGGTTCCTCTGGCTGGCGCTGGCTGCGGTCGGTGCCGGGCTGTGGCCGGCGAGCGCGGCCGCGCACGGTCTGGTCCAGCGCGCCAACCTGCCGATCCCCGAGTGGCTGTTCGCGGGGGCCGCGGCGGTGGTGCTGGTCGTCTCCTTCGTCGCGCTCGCGGTGCTCTGGCCGGCGCCGCGGCTCGAGCACCCGGGCTGGCGCCCGCTGCCGTTCGGGCTCGATCGAGCGCTGGGATCGGCGGCGCTGGAAGCGCTCTGTGGCGCGGTCGGGGTGGCGCTGCTCGCGGTCGTCGTGGTTTCTGGCCTGGCGGGCGTGCAGAACTCGTTCGCCAACTTCACCCCGACGTTCGTGTTCATCACCTTCTGGGTCGGGATGGCGTTCGCGAGCGTCCTCTTCGGCGGCGTGTTCGCGGCCTTCAGCCCCTGGCGCGCGCTCGGCCGGTTCGGCGGCTGGGCGCTGGCGCGCGGTCGCACGCCGCGCCCGTATCCCGAGCGCCTCGGCCGCTGGCCCGCCGCCGCCGGCCTGCTCGCCTTCGCCTGGATCGAGCTTGCCTCGGGCTGGAGCGAGCAGCCGCGGACGCTGGCGATCGCCGTGCTCGGCTACACCGCCTTGACGCTGACCGCGCAAGCGCTCTACGGAGTCGACGTCTGGAGCCGGCGCGGCGAGACCTTCGCCGTCTACTTCGACCTCTTCGCCCGGATCTCGCCGTTCGAGCGGCGCAACGGCGCGGTCGGCGTGCGCCCGCCGCTGGGCGGGCTGCCGAGGCTCGATCCGGTCGCCGGCACGGTGGCGTTCGTCGTCGTGATGATCGGCAGCGTCACCTACGACGGGCTCAGCTCCGGGCCGCTGTGGAAGGACCTCACGGGCGAGGCGGCACTCGACGCCCCCGAGCTGATCGCGACCCTCGGGCTGCTGCTGGGTGTCGCCCTGATCGGTGGCTTCTATGCGCTCGGCATCGCCGGCGTCAGATCGGTCGGCGGCGAGCTCAGCGCCGCGCAACTGCGCCGCAGCTTCGTCCACTCGCTGGTGCCGATCGCGTTCGTCTACGTCGTCGCCCACTACCTCACGTTCCTGCTCTTCGAGGGGCAGGCGATCGCCTACCTCGCCTCGGATCCGCTGGGTGAGGGCTGGGATCTGTTCGGCACCGCCTCCTCGACGATCGACTACGGCGTCCTGAGCCAGAACGCCGCCTGGTATCTGCAGGTCGGCTTCGTCGTCGCCGGGCACGCGGCCGGACTGGTGCTCGCCCACGACCGCGCGCTGGCGCTCTACCGCGAGCCGCGCTTGGCCGCGCGCTCCCAGTACTGGATGCTGGCGGTGATGATCGGCTTCACCACGCTCGCCCTGTGGCTGCTGGCGACGGCGGGATCATGAGCGCGCCGAGGCTGTGGCCGCTCGCCCTCGCGCTGCTCGCCCTCGCCGGCTGCGGCTCCGAAACGGGTAGCGAAGGAGGCGAGGGGCTCTCGGATCGGCTCGTCGACTTCTCCAAGCAACCGCCGTACGTGAACTCGCTCGAGCTCGACCCGGCCACCGGCGAGCTGCTGCTGACCACCAACCGAGGCTTCTTCCGAATCGATCCCGAGACCGACGAGGTTCGCCGCCAGCGGGGGACGATCAGCGCCGCCGGCGACAGCTCCAGCGTCGGCACCTTCCTCGAGCTCAAGTACTCGGCGGGGGGCGAGCTGATCGGATCCGGTCATCCCGACGAGCGCACGCTGCCCCAGTACCTGGGCCTGATCCGATCCGCCGACGACGGCCGAACCTGGGAGGTCGTCTCGCGCCTCGGAACCGCCGATCTGCACAAGATCGTCGAGAAGCACGACCGGATCTATGCCTGGGACGCGGTGATCAGCGCGCTGCTGATCTCCGACGACGGCGGGCTCAGCTTCGACGAACACTTCACCCCCCGAGGGCTCATAATCGATTTCGAGGTGGATCCGGTAGACCCCTCACGCGTGGTCGTTGCGACCGATGATCAGGTCTTTCGCTCCGAGGACGAAGGGGAGGGATGGCGCCCGTTGCTCGCCGCGGAGGGCGTGCGTCTGGCATGGCCGGATGCCGAGCACCTCTACCGCGCCGACAAGAACGGCACCGTCTACGTCTCCGAGAGCGGCGGCGACACCTGGGACCCCGTTGGAAGCGTCGACGGCGAGCCGTACAAGATCGAGCCGGTCTCCGCCGAGGAGCTCTACCTGGCGCTCAGCGATGGGACGATCGCACATACGAGCGACGGCGCGGCCAGCTGGGACTACGTGTTCCGCCCATGAGGCGTGCCGCGATCGCGCTCACCCTGCTCGCCGCCGCGGCACTGCCGCAGGCCGGTGAGGCGCACTCGCTCGTGCGCCCGGCCGGAGCGCTGATCTCCTACCTCTCCCAGGACGCGACCTCCCTGAACACGCTCACGGTGCGCCCCGACGGCGATCGGATCGAGTTCCACGACCCGACCGTCGACGGCGGCCTCGATCCCGGCGGCTGCACTCCGGGCGCGATCGGAGGCGGCTTCATCGTCCAGGCCTTCTGCCCCGCGGCCGGGGTCGAGCGCGTGCGGCTGAGCCTCGGCGAACGGGAGGACAGCGCCGTGGTCTCGGTCGCGATCCCGGCGACGATCCTCGGTGGGCCCGGCGCCGACCAGCTGACCGCCGGCCCGGCCGCCGACGAGGTCACCGGTGGCGAGGGCAACGACACGCTCAGCGGCGGCGACGGCGACGACTCGATCGCCGGCGACCTCGGCAGCGACACCGTCGACGGCGGCCCCGGCGCCGACCGGCTGCTGGTTCGCGACGGCATCGCCGACACGGTCGACTGCGGGCAGGGCGCCGACACGGTCGAGGCCGACACGCTCGACCAGGTCGCCGCCGACTGCGAGAGCGTCGCCCGGGTCGAGACCGCGCCGCCCGCCGGCTCGGGCGGCGACGAGCCCGGCCCCCCGATCCTCGCCGTCGGCGCGCCGACGGTGCAGCGCCCGGGCAACTCGCGCCGGCTTCGCGTCTATGCAACCTCGAGTGAGCCCGGGGCGATCAGCGCCTCCGGTTTCCTCGCCGTCGCGGGCCTCTCGCGACCGGTGAAGACCGACCGGCGCCGGCTCGAGGTCGGCGGTGCCGGAATCGTGCTCACCTACGAGCTCAGCCGCGCACGCTGGGACGAGGTCGGGCGCGCCCTGCAGCGGGGGCGGAGGGTCGTCCTGCGCCTCGGCGTGGTCGCCACCGACCTCTCGGGGAACACGAGCAAGCGCGACGCGCCCGCGGTGCGGCTGGCCGCGGGCGGGGAGCGAGGCGCGAGCGTCGGCGCCCGGCCCGAGGCGCCGTCGATTCAGGACCACCCGGAGCCCGGAGACCTCGACGGCGACGAGGTGCTCGACGTCAACGACAACTGCCCGACGGTCAAGAACGGCAGCCAGATCAACACCGACGAGGACCTGCTCGCCGACCCCGGGCCACCGCCGATGCCGGCGGGCGACCCCGACGGCGACGCCTGCGACGCCGACGACGATGCGGACGGCGTCGCCGACGCGGGCGACAACTGCCGCCTCGATCGAAATCCCGACCAGATCGACACCGACGGCGACGGCTACGGCGATCCGTGCCCGCCGGTGGACAGCGACACCGACGGAGTCATCGACGACGACGACAACTGCCCCAACGGGGACCTCGACCCCCAGCCGAGCCCCGGGGACACCAATCCCGAACAGCAGGATCTCGACGGAGACGACAAGGGAGACCTGTGTGATCGCGATGACGACGGCGACCGCTTCGACGACGGCTTCGACAACTGCCCCACCGTCTACAACCTCGAGCCCACCGACATCGACGGCGACGGCCTGATCAACGACCAGCTCGACGCCGATGGTGACGGCGTCGGCACCGCCTGCGATCCCGACGAGTCGGTGATCGCGCCCGCCCCCGGGTCCGACCAGACACCGCCGGATGCCCGCGCGCACGCGGCTCGCCGCCAGTCGCTGAGCCAGCTTCGCGCCGGGGTGATCGTCCGAATCCGCTGCTCGGAGGCCTGCGCGGCGACGGCGGAGCTCTTGCTCAGCCGCCGCACCGCCAGGCGGCTCGGTCTGGGCCGAAACCGGACCGTGGCGAGCGCTTCAGCGCGCCTCGACGGCGCGGGGAGCACCTACGCCTTCCTGCGCGCCGGGGCGCGGGTCCGCAGGGCGCTGGCCGGCGCGGGCGGCGCCAGGGCGACGATTGCGACCGGGGTGATCGACGGTTCCGGCAACGCCGTCAGCGTCGAAAGACGGGTCGAGCTCGGCTCCTGAACCCGGGCTTGCGACAGGTGTTGCAATCGCGCGAACGCTGTGATTGGATAGCGCCGGATCGAGCTCGCGGGAGGAGCCGGTCCGACCATCCGGGGGGATGTCGGGGTGGTCTTTCCGAAGACCAGTGAAAGGGGCCAACGTGCCATTTCGTAGCTCGAGCCGAGTGTTCGTCCTCGCCTGCGCCGCATCGCTGCTGGCGCTTCCCGCGGTCGCGACGGCGCATCATTCGGCGCCGGGACCCGGCCCCCACCTTCCTGCCGTACAGCAGAACCTGGAGCTCGTCGGCGAGCTCGAGCCCGCGGCCGCTCAGGGCCCGATGGTCGACGGTCAGATCGCCGATCTCGCGGTGCACGAGAACCACGCCTACCTGAACTCATGGGACGAGCCCTCCTGCACCAAGGGCGGCACCTACATCGTCGACATCTCCGACCCGGCGAGCCCACAGGAGATCGGCTTCCTCGAGGCCGCGGACGGCTACTACCACGGCGAGGGCGCGCACGTCGTCTCACTCGACACGCCGCAGTTCACCGGCGACCTGCTCGCGGTCAACGACGAGGCCTGCTCGAACGACGCCACCCGCCCGGTGGACGTGCCGGTCACCTCCGGCGGCTTCGACCTCTACGACGTCACCGATCCGGCGAACCCGGTGCTCCTGGTCGAGAACGCGGGCGATCGCTCTCCCGACGGCTCCCTGGTTCAGGATCCCGGTGAGCTCCCCAACTCCTACCACAGCGTCTTCGTCTGGCAGGACGGCCCGCAGGCCTTCCTGGTCGGAGTCGACAACACCGAGCTCGCCGACGTCGACATCTACAACATCACCGACCCCACCGATCCGGAGCTGATCGCCGACCTCGACCTGGTCGACCTGTTCCCGGGCATCGTCGGGCCGTCGGCGAACGGCAACAACATCTTCAACCACGACATGGTCGTGAAGCGGATCGGTGGCCAGATGCGGATGCTGGTCAGCTATTGGGACGCCGGCTATGTCCAGCTCGACGTCACCAACCCGGCGAGTCCGACGCTGATCACCGACACGGACTTCCCCGGAGTCGATCCGCTGACCGACTTCGAGCCCCCGGAGGGCAACGCCCACGAGGCCGAGTACTCGCACGACAACGAGTTCTTCCTCGCCGCCGACGAGGACTTCAACCAATTCCGGCTGACCAGCGAGATCCTCGAGCCCCCGTTCGAAGGCTTCGAGTTCGCCTTCGCGCTCTCCGCGGCGGAGCCGATCGAGCCCGGGGGCACGATCGGCGGCGACACGGTGTTCGTCGGCGCGGCCTGCACCGGTACGGTCGCGGCGCCACCGGCCGGGGTCACGGTCGCGGTCGCCGAACGCGGCGTCTGCGCCGGCGGCTTCCAGGAGAAGATCGACGCGATCGAGGACGCCGGCTACGAGATGGCGGTGATCTTCAACAACAGCTTCGGCGCCGGCGGCGGACGCTGTGAGGGATTGATCAACATGCTCGTCGATCCGGATACCACCGACATCCCGGCTGTCTTCGTCGGCCGCGCCAACGGCCTGCGAATCCTCGGCACCTTCGACTCCGGCACGTATCAGTGCACCGGGGCGGCGGCCGAGACGCCGGCGGATACGGACGCCCCGGCGGTCGGCACCGGCGGGCTCGAGTTCGAGATCGAATCGGCGTTCGACGGCTGGGGCTACGCCCACCTCTACGACGCCGACACCAGCGAGGAGATCGATTCGTTCGCGATCCCGGAGGCGCTGAATGAGAACTACGCCAGCAACTTCGGCGACCTCTCGATTCACGAGTTCGCGACCGACCCCGACGAGAACCTCGCCTACTCGTCGTATTACTCAGGCGGCATTCGCGTATTCACGTTCGGCGCCGCGGGCCTCGACCAGACCGGAGCTTGGATCGACCCCCAGGGCAGCAACTTCTGGGGCATCGAGCAGTTCACGACGCCCCAGGGCGAGCGGCTGATCGCGGGCTCCGACCGCGACTTCGGGCTCCAGATCCTGCGCTACACCGGACCGCACCCCGGCGGCTCCCCGCCGCCCGGCCCACCCGGCGCGACGCCCGACACCGACGCGCCCGAGACCACGATCACCAAGGAGCCGAAGGCGAAGACGCAGAGCAGGACGGCCAAGTTCAGGTTCGAGTCCGACGAAGCGAACTCGGACTTCGAGTGCAAGGTCGACAAGCAGGACTACCGGTCCTGCTCGAGCCCGTTCCGCAAGGGCGTCGATCGCGGCAGGCATAAGTTCAAGGTGCGTGCGATCGACGCCGCCGGCAACGTCGACGCCAGCGCGGCGGTCGCCAAGTGGAAGGTCGAGAAGGGCTGAGCGCCTGAGTACCGAGCCCAAGGTCGGCCTGGCGCTTTCCGGCGGCGGCTTCCGGGCGGCGTTCTTTCACCTCGGCGTGCTCGCCCGGCTCGCCGAGCTCGGGCTCCTGCGCCGGGTCGAGGTGATCTCGACCGTCTCCGGCGGCTCGATCGTCGGCGCCGCCTACTACCTGCGGTTGAAGTGGCTGCTGCAGGCGCGCCCGCAGAGCGAGATCACCGATCAGATGTACTGCGAGCTGGTCGCCGACGTCGCCGATCGGCTGCGAGCCATGGTGCGCAAGAACATCCGCGGGCGGATCTTCCTCAACCCGTTCAAGAACTTCGCCATGGCCTCGCGCCGCTACTCGCGCTCGGACCGGATCGGCGACCTCTACGACCTCTACCTCTACAACCCGGCCTGGGAGGGCAAGCGCCCACGCACCCGCTGGGGCGCCGAGACACAGATCGAGCTGCGCGAGTTGCTGATCCACCCGCCGGAGCAGGCGGAGGGCTTCAAGCCCGACGAGGACAACCACCTGCTGAGCGCCAAGGTGCCGATCCTGCTGCTCAACGCGACCTCGCTCAACTCCGGTCACAACTGGCGCTTCGAGGCGGTGCGCATGGGCGAGCCGCTGCTCGAAAACGAGGAGATGCGCCGCGTGGTCGAGGACTCCGACAAGAACATGCGCCTCCGGCAGGGCTACTTCGAGCCGCGCGAGGGCAAGCCACGCGTGACCGAGGCCCAGCGCGACTTCCCGCTGGCGCTCGCCGTCGCCGCCTCCGCCTGCGTGCCCGGGCTCTTTCATCCGCTGGCGATCAGCGACCTCTACGACGGGATCACGGTCCAGCTCGTCGATGGCGGCGTCCAGGACAACCAGGGCGTCCAGGGCCTCTTCGACGAGCAGTGCACCCATCTGATCGTCAGCGACGCCTCGCTGCAGCTCCCCGACGAGGAGAAGCCGTCGGGGCGGGTGCCGGGGGTGATGACCCGCTCGATGAGCATCCAGGGCGACCGGATCCGCGACGAGCAGCTTGTCCACGTCTCCTCTCGTCGCCACCAGTTCGCGCTCATGCACCTGCGCAAGGGGCTGACCGGGAAGGCGCTCGCCCCGGGCGAGTCGCTTGCCGAGGCGAGCGAGGAGCGCGAGGGCGCCGCGCACAGCTCGCAGTTCGGCGTCGACCCGGACGTGCAGAAGGCGCTGGCGCGATTGCGGACCGACCTCGACTTCTTCAACGACACCGAGGCCTTCTCGCTCTCGACCGACGGCTACCTGATGAGCGCCCACGAGCTGCGCGAGAAGGGCTTCGACGCGCTCGCCGCCGAGCCCGCCGCCGCCGTCGACCCGGGGCGCTGGCGTTTCGGGGCGGTGGCGGGCCTGCTGGCAAGCCCGACCGCCGACTACATGCGGGTGATCGGCGCGGGCCGGCGCAGCTTCTTCCGTCTCGCCGCCTACGCCCTGAGCAGCTCGCGGGCGCTGAAGGCGTTCAGCCTGCTCGCCCTGGTGGCGCTGGTCGCGCTCGCCGCGATCAACCGCGAGCAGCTGTTCGGCTGGCTCGGCGACGATCAGCCGGTGTGGACCGCGGTCGCCGCCTTCGGCGTCCCGGCGGTGATCATCGGCGCCTACCTGGCGACGGGCACGAGGGGGATCGCCAGGGTGCCGATCGACTGGCTGGTCGGCGCGCTGATCCCGGTGCTGCTCGCCCCGCTGCTGTTCGTCTGGGCCCTGCTGCAGCTCGCGATCCGGCCGCTTTCGGGGAAGGTCGGCCGGGTCGCCGAGGCGCCTACGAGGCCGCCTTCAGGTACGCCTTGATCTGGCGCTTGACCACCGCCGTCAGGTTGCCGAGCGCGATGTTGGCGTCGACGAGGTGCAGGCCCCAGCCCGGATCGGGAATCGCGTTCAGCACCGGGGCGCCACCCACCGGGCTGATCTGGAGCACGTGGGCGTCATCGGCCGACGAGCACTCGCCGGTGTAGGCGTCGGACTGCGACCAGGGAGTCGTGACCGCGGGCCGCGGGATGCCGACCGCCTCGGTCGCGGTGCCGATCGTCGTCCCCGGCGCGAAGGGCTCGGTCGGGTAGACGGTGCGCAGCTGCGCGGGGCCGCCGCCGAGGGCCGCGGGGTTGGTGCAAAGGACGTCGCCGGTCGATGGGAGGCCGGGGATGATCACGCTCCCCGGCCGGCCGAAGCGGGCGTCCGCGGGCACGGGCGCGTTGAAGGCGGAGAAGGCGAGCGCGCAGCCGATCTGCTTCGGCGTCTCGCAGCCGGGAATCTTCTTGAAGTCGCCGCCCACGGTGTCGCCCTCGCGCACGGTCACGTTGCCGCCCAGCAGCACAGCCGAGACGAGGCGCTTGCGCACGCCCGGCTTCGGGTCGACGTGCTCGTGGATCAGCTGACGGAGCAGGTAGGTGCCCTGCGAGTGGCCGATCAGGATCACGCCCCGGCCCTGGTTGTACTTCGCCAGGTAGGTCTTCCAGGCGGCGACCACGTCGCCGTAGGCGAGCTGGCTCATCTCCTCGGTGATCGGCTGGGCCCCGAACAGCGAGGCGAGAGTGATCTGGCGGTACATGGGCGCGAAGACGCGGCAGTGGAGCGAGTAGCGGGCCGCCTGATAGAGCGCGATCGAGCGCTCCTCGGGGTCGATCGAGAGGTCCGAGTTCGGCGTCGGGTCGTCGCTGACCGTCGGGTAGACGTAGAAGCAGTCGGCCTTCTGCTTGCGATCCGGCTTCACCACCTCGGTCCCGAGCACCTCGCCCGTGGGCGAGATCTGAGCCGTGTCGAAGCCCGGCTTGCAGGGGTTGTCGGCGAGGCCGGGCTTGCAGAGCCAGACCGTGGTGTCCTTGGCCGCCGAGGCCGCCGAGGCCGCCGGCGGGGCGGCGCAGGCGAGGGCGAGCAGAATGCCGCAGGCGGTTGCGACTCGGCGGTTCATCCATGAACGCATCGCGGCCAGGTTAGTGACTCGGCGATCGGCCCACTCGGTGATCTAGGTCTCGCCGTGGTAGTAGCCAACCTTGCTCGAGCGCGGCGCGATCATGTCGTCGGCCTTGTTGCCGGTCCAGATCCCGACCTTGTCGCTGTCGGGATAGACGGTGATCGCGGGGTGCTCGATCGTCGAGTACATGAGCACGCGGACGGTCTCCTCGGTCTCGTTGCGCAATCCGTGGGCGCCCTCGGGGCCGGTCGGGAACATGACCAGGTCCCAGGGCTCGAGCTCCGCCGTGCCGCCGGGATCGCGCAGGGTCGGGCGTCCCTCGAGCACCAGCAGCCACTCCTCCTCGGCGTACTCGTAGTGGTAGGGGCAGAGCGCCTGGCCCGGCGGCAGCTCGTAGACGCTGGTGCCCATCTGCACGGCGCCGAGCTTCGGCCCGACGCGGGCCATGCCGCAGCGAAAGCCGTCGGGATCCTCCTCGTCGTACTCGAACGTCGGCGTGGCGATGTTGACTCGGTTCATCGCTTGCGCCGGGCTCAGCTCTCCGGCGTGCCGGTGACCTTGAGGTCGCCGGGCTGCCAGACCTCGGTGGTCCAGAGCTGCTGAACGGCCGGGCCGGAGAAGAACCCGATCACCTCGAGGTCCTCGGAGCCGGTGTTGTGGAGGTCGTGAGCCTCGCCCTCGGCGAGCACGACGACGTCGCCGGCGCCCACGGGGTCGGAGCCCTTGTCGCGCAGCAGCTCGCCGCTGCCGGAGAGAATGAACTGGGTCTCCTCGGCGGTGTCGGTGTGGCGGCCGAGCCGCTTGCCCGGCGGCACGGCGAAGTAGATCACCGTCGAACTCGCGGCTCCGTCGCCGCCGTGGGCGAAGAAGCCACCGACCCACTCCGCATCGTCGCTGGTGCTCGAGGTCAGCTTGCCGATCTCGAGGCCGTCCTTGTTCTTGGGATCCAACTCGATCTCCCTTTCCCGCTCGTTGATCTCCCCACATCGAGCCTCCGCGCCTGTTCGACACGGTAACAGTGCCTCAGCAGGTGGCAAAGAAGCGCTCGAGCTGATCGACGAGACCGTCGTCGGAGAGCTCGGTCGCCGGCTGCAGCAGCTGGTTCAAGAGCAGGCCGTCGAACAACGCCAGCAGCTGCGGAGCGTGGCGATGGGGGTCGCCGCAGCCCGCCGTCGGCAGCAACTGCTCGGCCAGCAGCAGGTACTCGCGGCGGACCTCGTCGAGCGCCAGTTGGAACTTCGGCCGGCGCCGTGCCTCGAGAAAGAGCTCATAGCGCGCCAGCGCCAGCCCCGCTCGCTCGGGCGTGAGCCAGCTGCGGACCTGCTCGGCGACCAGCTCGGCCGCCCGGTGGGGCTCGTAGGGGCCATCGGGCACGAGCGCCTCCATCGCCCGCACGGATGGGCGCTCGAGCTCGACCAGGCGCAGCAGCGCCGCGGTCAGCAGCGCCTCGCGGGTCTGGAAGTAGTTGCTGGTCGAGCCCTGGGGCAGGCCGGCGCGGCGGTCGACGGCGCGGTGGGTGAGGCCACGCCCGCCCTCGGCCTCGAGCACCGCGAGCGCCGCCTCGGCGATCAGCTCTCGCCGGTCGCGGACATCTGTCGTCACCGTCGTCACTACATCTGTAGTATGACCGATGACGCGGCGTCGAGCAAGCAAGGAGAAGGCGCGGATGAGCGTGATCGCAGAACAGGACCTGGAGCGGATCGATCTGGGTGACCTCGAGCTCTGGGACCACGGTCCCCCCCACGCGCTGTTCACGCGCCTGCGCCGCGAGGCCCCGCTGCACTGGAGCCCGCTCGACGACTACCCCCACGAGGCCGGCTTCTGGTCGCTGACCCGAGCCGCCGACCTGCGCAAGGTCAGCCTCGACTGGCAGACCTTCTCCTCCTACGTCGGCGGGATCATGGTCCTCGACGACTTCGGCATCCCGCTCGAGGGCCAGCAGCAGCAGATGATCTCGATGGACCCGCCGCGCCACGACCGGATCAAGGCCCTGTTTCAGCGCGGCTTCACCCCGAAGCGGATCGCCGAGCACGAGGAGCGGATCCGAGGGATCGTCAACCGGGTGCTCGACCGGGTGGCGACGCGTGGCGAGTGCGAGCTCGTCAACGAGGTCGCCGGCCCCGTGGTCTCGCGGGTGATCGGCTCCTTCATCGGCACGCCCGAGGAGGACGACCAGCGCCACATGGAGGAGACCAACATGGTGCTCGGCTTCGGCGACGAGGACCTGCGGCCGACCGAGGAAGCGGTGGTCGAGGTGATGACCCGAGCCTGGGACGAGACCATGGAGCTGGTCGCCGAACGGCGGGAGAACCCCGGCCTGTCGGACGACCTGATCGAGGTGCTGGTGCACTCCGAGGTCGACGGCGAGAAGCTCTCCGACGCCGAGATCTTCATGGGGCTCGGCCTGCTCGGCGCGGCCGGCAACGACAGCACCCGCTCGGTCTTCACCAGCGGCATGCTCGGCCTGTTCGAGAACCCCGAGCAGCTCGCGCTGCTGCGCGACGACCCCTCGCTCGCCGAGGGCGCGGTCGAGGAGCTCTTGCGCTGTTACCCGGCGTTCGCCCACTTTCGCCGCACCGCCACCCGCGACGTCGAGATGCACGGCAAGACGATCCGCGAGGGCGACAAGGTGCTGCTCTGGTACGTCGCCTCGAACCGCGACGAGGAGAACTACCCGGATCCGCAGCGGCTCGACGTCACCCGCAAGCCCGACCACCAGGCCTTCGGCGCCGGCGGTCGCCACTTCTGCCTCGGCGCCGCGCTCGCCCGGCTGGAGATCAAGGTGCTGCTCGAGGAGACCCTGCGCCGCTTTCCCGACATCGAGCTCGCCGGCGAGCCGACCCACGCCCGCTCGCTGTTTCTCAACCAGCTGAAGACGCTGCCGGTCAGGTTCACTCCCGAGCCGGCGTAGGCGGCGAGCTGTCGGGCTCGGTCGCTAGAGCCCGAGGAAGTGGCGCTTTTGGAACGGGCCGTTGACGAGCCCGGCCTTGACGTCCTTCGACCAGCCCGGCCCCTCGGCCCCGTCGTCGGGGATCGAGGTGTCGAAGCGCAGGCCGGCGACGACGACGTAGGCGTGACCCGGGTTGGTGTAGACCGTGATCCAGGTGCCGCGACCGCGCTCGCCCCACTTGCGCAGCGAGCCCGAGTCGAGCGGCGAGTCGAGGATGTCGGCTCCCTCGGGGCCGAGCACGTGGCTGACGGCGCCGGAGCAGTCGTAACAGTTCTTGAACGCCTGATGGCCGCCGCCGCTGCAGTAACCGGCGTCGTCGATCTCGTTCGCCGCGGCGATCGCGTTCTGGACCTCGATCGGCGCGTCGACCGGCGCTCGGGCGAGCCCGCTGGGCAGAAGCTTGGCCTTGCTGCCGGCGACCGGCGGCGGCGGAGCCGTGCCCGGGCCGACTCCACCGGAGCCGGCGAAGGCCGAGGCCGGGAGGGCGAGCGCGGCCGCGGCGACGCAGGCGACGAATGCCGCGGCGGGCTTCGGTCCAAAGGCTGACTTACGCACGAAAACCGTTCTCCTTTATCTGCCTGCGGGGTTAGCTGACGGGCGGGCGCTAAAGAAGCAGCGCCCCCACCTGGCGAGGTGGGTTAGCCCCAACGGACTTGGTTCCCCCGCTCCCCGTCCGCGTACGGACGGGAATTAGGCAACGGGTCCAAGGACGCTGGGCAGCATACACATCGGCACGGGCGCCAGCGCCGCCTACCGAGGAATCCCGGCTTGCAAGCCGTAGGCTCAACCGATGAGCGGTGCTGACGACCGCGAGGCGCTGGCCGAGCTCGAATCGCGGCCGGTAGAACTGCCCGCCGGGCTCGAGCTCGAGTGGCTCGGCGTCTCCGGCTACCGGATCGCCTACGAGGGCCGCAGCCTCTACATCGACCCCTACTTCTCCCGGGTGCCGCTTCGCAGCCTGCTGCTCCGCCGCACCGCGGTTCCCGACCCCGCCGCGCTCGACCGCTTCCTGCCCGCCGCCGACGAGGCCGCCGGCGTGCTCGTCGGCCACACCCACTTCGACCACGCCGTCGACGCACCGGCCGTCGCTCGCCGGTTCGGCTGCCGCGCCTACGGCTCGAGCTCGCTGGCGACGCTGATGGGGCTGCACGGCCTCGGCGAGCTCGCCGTCGAGGTCGAGCCCTACCGGGTCTACGAGCTCGGTCCATTCGAGGTCAGCTTCGTCCCCAGCGCCCACTCGAAGCTCCTGCTGGGGCTCAAGGTCCCCTACGCGGGTGAGCTCACCTGCGATCACCTGGAGGGGCTCTGCCCGAGCGCCTATCGGTGTGGGCAGGTGTGGGGAATCCGGATCGCCGTCGCCGGGATCAGCCTCTATCACCAGGGCAGCGCCGAGCTCGTCGACGATGCGATCCGCGACCGCGGCGTCGACGTCTTTCTCGCCGGGATCGCGGGGCGCAACTTCACCCGCGACTACTGGGGCCGGATCCTGCCGGCGCTCGACCCGGCGCTCGTGATCCCCACCCACTACGACGACTTCTTCCGCCCGCTCGATCGTGAGCTGGCGCTGGTCACCGGAGTCAAACTGGCCGAGCTCGAGCGCGAGCTGGCGGCGGTCAGCCGCGACGCCCGGCTTGCCGCCCTTCCCCGGCTGGCCGGGCAGCCAACCGCAACTTCCTGATCGACGCCGTGCTTGTACAGTCCTGAGCAGGCAGGGTTCGCAAATCAAAATACGGAGGTTTCACGGATGAGTCGCAGTTCCTGGATCCGCGCGGCGATGCTCGCGCTAGTTGCAGTTTTCGCCCTCGTGCCGGCGACGGCGCTGGGCAAGAAGAAGGAAACGGTCGAAGTCTGCAAGCACGGCTGTGACTTCCGCACGATCCAGGACGCCGTTGACGCGACCGGAAAGAACGCGGTCATCAACGTGCACCCGGGCAAGTACAAGGAGGGCGTGCTCGTAACCGGCAAGAAGCACAACGGCCTCACGATCCAGGGCACCGAGAAGAATCCGAAGAAGGTCATTCTCGAGGGCCGCAACGCGGTCAACAACGGGATCGAGGCCGACGGCGTCAACGGCCTGCGGGTGCTCAACCTGTGGGCCCGCAACTACCTCGCCAACGGGATCTTCATCCACGGCAACAGCGTCACCACCGCGCCCTGCGACGGATACCTGATGAAGAACCTGCGGGTCTCGTTCAACCGCGCCTACGGCCTGTTCGCCTTCAACTGCATCGGCGGCCGGATGACGAAGTCGGTCGGCTACGGCCACGGCGACTCGGCCTTCTACGTCGGCGAGACGCCGCCGCAGACGGCGCCGAAGTGGACCAAGCTCGACCACCTCGAGGCATACGAGAACGTGCTCGGCTACTCGGGGACGAACTCCAAGTACGTGAAGCTCACCGACTCGAACTACTACAACAACGGCGTCGGCGTGGTCCCGAACACGCTCGACTCGGAGCGCTTCGAGCCGACCGCGACCGGGATCATCGAGAACAACAACATCTTCTGGAACAACTTCAACTACTTCCTCCCCAACTCGAGCGTGAAGACCGTCTCCGGCGGGCTCGGGGAGATCGCCGGCCAGACGATCAACTTCCCCACCGGCGTCGGTGTGGTGCTGCTCGGGGCCGACGGCTGGATCATCCGCAACAACGAGATCTTCGGCAACTTCAAGGCCGGAGCCTGGACGATCTCGGATCCGTTCAACACCGGCGACAACGCGATCTCGCTCAACAACCAGTTCCTCGACAACCAGATGGGTCGCAGCGGCACCGACACGAACAAGGTCGACTTCTTCAGCGACGGCTCGGGCAGCGGCAACTGCTTCCAGGGCAACGTCAGCTCGACCTTCGATTCGGGCAGCGCTCCGGACTCGAACCTGTACCCGACCTGCCCGGCGCCGCCGCCGCCGACCTCGGGCACCGGGACCAGCGCCGCCGACGGTGGCCAGTTCGGCGACCTGGTCAGCTACGTGGCCGCGAACCCGCCCGAGACGCAGGAATGCTCCTGGGCCGTGCACGACCACCCGGCGTTCGAGAAGTTCAAGCCGCTGACGGTCGCCCCCGGGCCGACGTGTCCCTGATCCGGCGCCGGCGTCTGATCGCCTGCGCGCTGGCCGCGACCGCCGTATCGGCGGTCGCGGTACCGGCGGTGAATGGCTCTCAGCAGTCGGCGAAGACGGCGGTCGTGAGCGTCAACGACGACTACTTCGCCCCCACCGACGTGACGATCAAGAAGAACTCGAAGGTGAAGTGGGTGTGGTCGGACCTGAATACCAACACGCACAACGTGATCCTCACCGGCACGCATCCGAAGGGGGTCAAGAAGTCGGACTACCGCTCCGGCTCGGGAGCGGTGCAGCTGGTGTTCACACGCAAGTTCACCGTCCCGGGCAAGTACGGCTTCATCTGCAGCTTCCACCGGGGCGTGATGACGCAGACGCTGACCGTCAAGAAGTAGGCCTGCCGTGAGCCTCGAGCCGTTCGGTCGCCGCGAGCTGTTCGCCGGTACCGGCGGGCTGTTCCTGTGCACGCTCGCCGGCCAGAAGGTGTTCGCCGGTGAGCAGGCCGACGTCGAGCGCCTCGCCGCCGAGGTGCCCGTGCCGCCGAAGGTGAAGGCGGCCGAGGGGCAGGCCCCGGTGGCCTCCACCACCCTGGTCGCCAACCGGGCCGGCGCCCGGCGCGAGTATTGGATCCAGGCCGAGCCGGTGACCTGGAACATCGTGCCGACGGGGCGCGACGGGATGATGGACACCAAGGTCAAGGGCAAGACCAAGTTCCCCGCCTACGCCTACCGCCCCTACTCGGCCGGCTTCGCCGCCCCGCTGGGTCCGGCGACGATCCCGGGACCGCTGATCGAGGCCGAGACCGGCGACGCGATCGTGGTCAACTTCCGCAACAAGATCGACGCCCCGGTGACGATCCACCCGCACGGCGTCTTCTACTCACAGGAGATGGACGGCGCCTACAAGGGCCGCCACTCCGACCCCGGAGGGTTTGTGCAAAAGAAGCAGACCTTCCAGTACGTGTGGGAGGCGCGCCCGGGCACCGAGGGCGCCTGGCTCTATCACGACCACGGCCCGATGGATCCGCTGCCGGTGTTCAAGGGCCTGTTCGGGCCGCTGCTGATCCGCGAGGCCGGCGCCCCGCGGCCGAACCGCGAGTTCAACGTCCTCTTTCACTCCTTCAACCCGTCGGTGACCGGGTTCAGCCGCAACTTCTCCTGCGTCAACGGGCGCTCCTACGCCGGCAACACGCCGACGCTGGAGGCGAACGTCGGCGAGAGCGTCGCCTTCAACGTCTTCGCCCTCGACAACGACTTCCACAGCTTCCACATCCACGGCCACCGCTGGACCGACCCGAGCGGCGTCGTGGTCGACAACAAGACGCTGGGGCCGGGAGACTCGTTCACGGCCTCGTTCATCGAGGACAACCCGGGTCGCTGGTTCTATCACTGCCACGTGTTCACCCATCTGCACGAGGGGATGAACGGTTGGTACCTCGTCTCCTAGCCGCCGCTGCGGCGCTGCTCGCGACCCTGCTCCTGGCGACGAACGCCGACGCCGCCAACCGCCGCGTGGCGATCTCCAACTACCAGTGGTCCGACCGGGCGCTGGAGCTCGACCTCGGCGAGCACGTGACCTGGTACTGGGTCGGGCCCGACACCATGCACTCGGTCACCGGCGATTCGCCGAACGCGTTCGGCATCGACTCCGACAAGGGCATCGGCCTGCCCAACCATACGATTGGCGACAGCTTCCAGCAGAGCTTCGACGCGCCCGGCACCTACAACCTGGTCTGCAAGCTGCACAGCACCGTCCGCGGCACCGTCACCGTCTCCGACACGCCCGGCGATCCCGCCTCCGAGCCCGACCCGGTGCCGCCCAGCCGGGTCGACCTGAAGGCGCCGCGGATGCGCGGGATCGCGCTCGCCACCAATCCGATCCGCGGTCGCGGTGGGCAGCTTCACTTCGACCTCGGCGAGCGGGCCGAGGTCGACGCCGACTACTACCGCCTCGGTTCGGGTGGCCGGCGCCAGTTCGCCGGCTGGGCCAAGTGGAGCGCCTACGTCGGCCTCAACGAGGTCCGCTTCGGCGGCCGCGGCAAGCATTTCCGCGCCGCGCCAGGGCGCTACGTGGCCGAGCTGCGGGCGACCGATCGCGACCAGAACACAAGCGATCCGCGCCCGGTTCGGTTCGAGATCAAGGCGGGCGGCTGAGCAAGCAGCCGGCGTAGGTGCGCGACTCCGACAGCGGCTCATACGGTACGCCGGTGAACGGCGGCGGCAATCGCGCCAGGGCGATCTCGCTCGTGCTCGGAGGAATCGTCTCCGTGCAGGTCGGCGCGGCCCTTGCGACGGAGCTCTTCGACGAGGTCGGCCCGGTGGGGACGGTGATGCTGCGGCTGGCGTTCGCCGCCCTGGTCCTGGCCGCGATCTGGCGCCCGGCGCTGGCCGCGCTGCGGGGCCCGCATGCCCGCGACGTGCTCCTCTTCGGCGTTGCGCTGGCGGCCATGAACACGACCTTCTATATGTCCCTGGACCGGATTCCGCTCGGGATCGCGGTGACGCTCGAGTTCGTCGGCCCGCTCGGCGTCGCCTTCGCCTCCACCCGCCGGCGCAGCGACTTCGCCTGGGCCGGGCTCGCCGCCGCGGGGATCCTGCTCCTCTCCCCCGGCCTCGGCGACGACCTCGACCTCCTCGGCGCCGGGCTGGCACTGCTCGCGGGAGCGTTCTGGGCCGCCTACATCGTGCTCTCGCAGCGGATCGGCAGGGCGTTCGGCGATGGCCAGGGCCTGGCGCTGGCGATGGTGGTCGCCGCCGTGCTGTTGCTGCCGGCCGGCCTGCTCGAAGGCGGCTCCGAGTTGCTCGATCCCGCCCTGCTCGCGGTCGCCTTTGCCGTCGCGATCCTGAGCTCGGCGATCCCCTACTCGCTCGAGCTCGAGGCGCTGCGGCTGCTGCCGCGAGGCACCTTCGGCGTGCTGATGAGCCTCGAGCCCGCGGTCGCCGCCTGCGTCGGCTTCCTCGCTCTCAGTCAGGACTTGGCGGCGACCGAGCTGGCCGCGATCGTGCTCGTCGTCGTCGCCAGCGCGGGTGCCCTGCGAAGCGCGCCGCCGCCCGCCGAGGGCTGAGCGCGTCCCGTGCGCCCGGGCCGGTAGCTTGGCGCTCTCGATGAACCCGCTCCGGTCGACGCTTGCCGCCTGCCTCGGGATCTCGCTCCTGGCGCTGGTCGCCTGCGGCGGCGACGACCCGACGACGAGCTCGTCGACGACCACCGACACGAGCGTGATCGTCGACCCCGGCTCGGGCCCGTGCACGGCGATCGAGGAGGTCGACGTCGAGCTCGCCGGCCAGCATCGCGAGCAGGACTTCACCGCCGGCGATTACCCCACCAACCCACCCTCCGGCGGCGACCACAACCCGACCCCGATCCAGGCCGGCAACTTCTACGACGAGCCGCCGCGGCTGGGCGAGGCGGTGCACCTGCTCGAGCACGGCGCCGTGATCGGCTGGACCAACGGCCTCTCGAGCGCCGACCGCACCGCGGTCGAGGAGGCCTTCAACGAGGTCTTCCAGGAGGGCTACTACCAGCTCGCCGTGGTCGAGAACCCCGAGCTCGAGGTGCCCTTCGCGCTCAGTGCCTGGGGGGCGCTGCAGCAGTGCGACGAGGTCGACACGGAAGCGATCAGGGCGTTCGTCGAGGAGTGGTACGCGTCGCCGAAGACGGCCGAGGGTGGGCTCGCCTGTCAGGGCACCGCCCGTCAGTTGCCGAACTGCTGACTGCTCACGGCAGATCGAGGTACTCGAGCGCCGACGAATACGCGAGCCCCGGCTGCGGGCCGCCCTCGAGGGCGTAGATTCGATCTCCCTTCGCCACTCCGCCGACCCCGTGGCGCGGGGTGATCATCTGCGGCAGCGCCGTCCAGCCGCCGTTTCGCGGGTCGAAGAGCTCGACCTGCTCGATCGTCGTCCCGCCGTCGAGCTCCTCGCCACCGAAGACGACGATGCGGCCCCCGAGCCGCCCGCCGACGGTCACGGTCGCATGGCCGCTGCGCGCCGTGGCGAGATCGGGTAGCGAGCTCCAGCGATCGCGCTCGGTGTCGTAGCGCTCGACCGTCGTCAGGCCGCCGTGAACGGGGCCCGGCCGGCCGCCGGTGACGACCAGGCCGCGCTTGAAGATCGCGGCGCCGACGTGATTGCGCCCGGTCGGCATCTTCGGGCCTACCGTCCAGCGGCGGGAGCCGACGTTGTAGATCTCGAGCCGCTGTACGGTCGAGTCCTCGGCGGTGTAGCCACCGGCGGCGTAGAGGCGGTGGCCGATGCCGGCGAGCGCGAGCGCGGCGCGGGCGGTGGGCGCGTCGGGCAATCGCTTCCAGCGATCGCGCTCGGGGTCGTAGCGGTAGAGCTGCCGCGACTTCTCGTCGCTGCCCAGATTGCCGCCGAGCACGTAGACGCGGCCGTCGAGGGCGGTGATCCCGGGATGGTTGACGCCGATCGGCAGCGGCGCGACCTCGGCCCAGCGGTCCTCGGAGATGTCGTAGCGGACCATGCGGCCGGTCGTGCCGCCGCTGGCGATGTAACCGCCGACGACGTAGACGCGGTCGCCGACGCGGGCGGCCCCGACCTCGGTGCGCTCGAGCGGACTGGACGCCAGCGCGGCCCATGACTCCTCGCTCTGGCGGGCCCCCGTCTCGTCGCCGTCGCGGGTCGCGGCGTAGACGACGGCGGTGATGCTGGCCAGCCCCACAGCGGCGGCGAATATGACGCGGGCCGCGAGCGTGGTCATCCCGGGACCTCGGCTGTGCGCGGCTCCCAGCCGCGACATTCGGCGACCGGCAGGCGCGGGTATCTGGGATAGGACGAATCGGTGCGCGAGCGTTCGCAAAGCGAGAAGCTCGAGCCCCGCGTGTTGCGGATCACCCGTTGGTGAGCGCAGGTGTCGCAGAGGCCGGCGGGCGGTCGCGCCATCCGTTCAGTATCGCGCGATGTGGCGCGCCCGTACAGGCGTGTGGGCCTCGCGGCGGCTCCTACTTCACTTTGTATAGTCATGCGGATGCCCACCTTCCGGCGATTGATCGGCTTCCTGCGCCCATATCGCCGCACGGTGATCTGGTCACTGGTCTTCGCCTGGGGAGCGATGGTGATGACGGTCGCGATCCCGTTGCTGGTCGGAGAGGCCGTGAACGCGATCAACGACAAGGACCGCGACGCGCTGGTCCCCCTTGCGCTGGCGCTGGTCGGCGCCGGCATCCTGCGCCTCGGCCTCACCGTGGTCCGCCGCTTGATCGCGGGCAAGGTCTCGCTCGCGGTCGAGTTCGACCTGCGCGAGCGCGTCTACCAGCACCTGCAGACGCTCGAGCTCGGCTTCTTCGACGGTCAGCAGACCGGCCAGCTGATGTCGCGGGCGACGGTCGACTTGCAGGCGATCCGGTTCTTCCTCGGCTACGGGCTGATCTTCCTGACCCAGAACGCGCTCACGATCACGCTCGCCAGCATCGTCATGTTCGCCCTCAACCCGTGGCTGGCGGCGCTGTCGCTGATTCCGGTTCCGTTTGTGATCTTCGCCGCGGCCCGCTTCAGCCGGCTCTCGCGACCGGCGGTGCAGGAGGTGCAGCAGCGGATCGCCGAGCTCACCGCGGAGGCCGAGGAGAGCGTCTCGGGAATCCGGATCGTGAAGGCGTTCGCCCGCGAGGACCACATGCTGGCCCGATTCCAGCGCTCCGTCACCCGGGTGTTCGACCAGAACGTCTACTCGACCAGGCTGCGGGCCTTCTACTCGCCGATGCTCGGCTTCATCCCCAGCCTCGGGCTCGCGGTGGTGCTCTGGATCGGCGGTCGCGAAGTGATCAACGACAACATGTCGATCGGCGCCTTCACCACCTTCTACCTCTTCCTGCTGATGCTGATGGGGCCGATGCGGATGCTCGGCATGGCCCTGGGGATGGCCCAGCGCGCGGTCGCCTCGGGCAACCGCCTGTTCGAGATCCTCGATCGCGAGCCACAGATCACCAGCCCGCCCGACGCGCCCGAGCTCCCACCCGGGCCCGGTGCGGTCGAGTTTCGCGATGTCGGGCTGCGCTACGACGGCGGCGCCCCGTCGCTGTCGGAGGTCGAGCTCTCGATCCCCGCCGGACGGATCGTCGCCCTGGTCGGCCCGACCGGCTCCGGCAAGACCAGCCTGGTGTCGCTGCTCGCTCGGCTGTACGACCCCAGCGACGGCCGGGTGTTCGTCGACGGCGCCGATCTGCGAAGCGTCGATGTCGCTTCGCTGCGGCGGCAGATCGCCTTTGTCGCCGATGACCCGTTCCTGTTCTCGGCGACGGTGGCCGACAACATCGCCTACGGCCGCCCCGACGCCAGCCCCGAGGAGATCGAGCGCGCCGCTCGGCGGGCCCAGGCCCATGAGTTCATCACCGCGCTGCCCGACGGCTACGAGACGATCGTCGGCGAGCGGGGCCTGACGCTTTCCGGCGGCCAGCGACAGCGGGTGGCGATCGCCCGGGCGCTGATCGCCGAACCGCGGATCCTGATCCTCGACGACGC
Organism: uncultured Solirubrobacterales bacterium; assembly: GCA_963767475.1. Classification (GTDB taxonomy): domain Bacteria; phylum Actinomycetota; class Thermoleophilia; order Solirubrobacterales; family 70-9; genus WHSW01. The sequence continues at coordinate 473,257 of CAVYEI010000005.1, read as the reverse complement.
CACCTCGTCGGTCGATGCGACCACCGAGGAGGCGATCAAGCAGGGCCTGCGCGAGGCGATGCGGGGCCGGACGACGTTCGTCGTCGCGCACCGGCTCTCGACGATCTCGCTTGCCGACGAGATCGTGGTCATGGAGGAGGGCCGGATCGTCGACCGCGGCACCCATGAGGAGCTGCTCGAGCGCTGCCCGCTGTATGCCGAGATTGCCGAGTTCGGCTGCGAGGACGTGCTCTTCCTCCAGCACGACCTCGAGGAGCGCGAGGAGCTGGCGAAGCTGTGAGGCGGAGCGCGACAGCGCGAAGCCGAGCCCGGCCGCTGTTGAGGCCGCTGCTGTGAGTGGGCGGGATCCGGAGACCCAGGGTTCGGACGTAGCGGAGGAGACCGAGGACCAGGCGAACCAGCCCGGGCGCCTGGCGGGCACGCTGCTGATGTTCCGCGACATCTGGCGCCTGCTGCGGGGAGAGGACGAGCGCGGGCGCAAGGTCCGCTGGCTGCTCTCGCTCCTGCGCCCCTACCGGCTGCAGGTGATCGGAATGGTGATCGCGCTGCTGATCGCGACCGCCGCCGGGCTGGCACCGCCGTACCTGGCCGGAAGGGCGATCGACAGCGGGATCATCGCCGGCGACCAGTCGGCGCTGACCGTGATCGTGATCATCTTCATCGCCTCGGTGGCGATCTACTGGGCCGCCTCCTACGCGCAGACGTACCTGGTCGGCTGGGTCGGCCAGCGGGCGCTCCAGGACCTGCGCCAGCGCATCTACACCCATATCCAGAAGATGTCGATCGGCTTCTTCACCCGGCGCAAGCCCGGGGTCCTGATCTCGCGGATGACCAACGACGTGCAGGCGCTCGACAGCCTGGTCACGGACGGGGTGGTGACGCTGTTCTCGAGCACCCTGACGCTGGTCGGCGTGGTCGGGATCCTGCTCGCCCTCGACGTCCAGCTGGCGCTGGTCACCTTCATCACCTTCCCCCTGCTGCTCGTCGCCAGCCTGGTCTTCCGGATCGCCTCGGCGGGTGCCTACCGGCTGACGCGGGAGAAGATCGCCGACATCACCGCCTACCTGCAGGAGACGCTCTCGGGGATCCGCGTGGTGAGGACGTTCGGGCGCGAGGACCGGCACGTCGCCCGGATGACCGAGCTCAACGAGGCAAACCGCGAGATCAACATGAAGACGGTCTACCTCAACGCCTCCTACTTCCCCGCGGTCGAGCTGCTCTCGGCGGTCGGCACGGCGGCGATCATCGTCTACGGGGGCTACCAGGCGATCGAGGGCCAGATCGCGCTCGGCGTGGTCGTCGCCTTCATCGGCTATCTGTCGCAGTTCTTCGACCCGATCCAGCAGATCTCGCAGCTGTACACGACCTATCAGCAGGGGATGGCGGCACTCGACAAGATCTTCGACCTGCTCGACACCGAACCCGACATGGTCGATTCCGAGAACGCGATCGACCCCGGGCAGCTGCGCGGCGAGATCGAGCTCGAGGATGTGTGGTTCTCCTATGCCGGCGGCGGTGACGCACGCGCGAGCGAGCTCGACGAGGAGCCCGGCTGGGCGCTCGAGGGGATCGACCTGCACGTGCCCGCCGGGCAGACGGTGGCGCTCGTGGGCGAGACCGGGGCGGGCAAGTCGACGCTGGCGAAGCTGATCGCGCGCTTCTACGACCCGCAGCAGGGCCGGCTGCTGGTCGACGGCCATGACGTGCGCGAGCTGCGCTCGTCCAGCCTCAGGGGGCAGCTGGGGATCGTGCCCCAGGAGGGCTTTCTGTTCTCGGGCTCGGTGCGCGAGAACATCGCCTTCGGCCGCCCCGACGCCGACCAGGAGGCGATCCTCGACGCGGCCAGGGCCGTGGGCGCAGTGGAGTTCATCGAGCGCCTGCCCGACGGCTTCGAGACCGAGGTCGGCGAGCGGGGGGCGCACCTGTCGGCCGGCCAGCGCCAGCTCGTCGCCTTCGCCCGCGCGCTGCTCGCCGAGCCGCGAATCCTGATCCTCGACGAGGCGACGTCGAACATCGACGTGCGCACCGAGCGGGTGATCGAGCACGGGCTCGAGCGGCTGCTGGCCGGGCGCACGGCGATCGTGATCGCCCACCGGCTGTCGACGATCAGGCGCGCGGGGCGGATCGTCGTCCTCGAGCACGGCCGGATCGCCGAGTCGGGCACGCACGAGGAGCTGATCGACGCGGGCGGACGCTACGCCGAGCTCTACGGGACCTGGGCGGAGTCGGCGGCCGCGTAGCCGAGCGGTCTAGGGACTGACGCCGCCGGAGCTGGAGTCCGTGCCCCCGGTGTCGGTCGCCGGTGCATCGGGCGTCACCGTGCCGGTATCGGTCGGGGTCTCGGTGACCGGGGGCGTCTCCGTGGTCGGCGCCGGGACGACCGTCTCGGTCGGCGTCTCGGTACCGCCGGTGTCGGTCGTCGATGCGGAGTCCTCTCCACTGGTGTCGGACTCGCCGACCTTGGAGAGATCGCCGCAGACCTTGAAGCCGAAGGCGTCGGCCCCGTCGGCGGCCTCGCTCGCGGCCTCGTCGATCGTCGTGTCGATCTCCGCCGCAGCCGCATCGTCGCCGTGATCGAGCGCGGTCGCCTTGTCCTGGTAGGCGGTCGCCTGGGCCTCGAGCGCTCCGAGGAACTTGTCGAGCTTGTCTTCGCCGTCGTCGGGCGGCGGCAGGCTCTGCAGCTGCTGCAGCTCGCTGGTCACGATCTCGGCCTGAGCGGTGGCCGCCTCGGCGGCATCGGTCTCGTCGACGTTGGCCAGCGAGGTGTTCGCCTCGAGGCAGATCGCATCGCCCTGGCTGACGTAGTCGCTCTGCGCGAGCACGGTCGCGCCACTGAGCCCGCTGGCACCGGCCACCGGGGTCACCGGCGTCGGCTCGTCGTCGCCGCCGCAGCTGCGGATCAGCAGCACGAAGACGATGAACAGGACCGCGAGCGCGCTCAGCGCGACCAGGCGCCTACGTTGATAGACGTCCATTACGTGCCCAAGGTAACAAAGCGGAATAGCGGCACTTGCAGGGGTGATACCCCTGGGCGGGCGGTTTCATCACGGTTCGACGCCCCGAATGGGCGATTTCCGTCGACTGCGCCGCGCGGATTCGGCCCTCAGGCACTGGGGATCAAGGACTCGAACCTTGACTACTGGCACCAGAAGCCAGCGTGCTGCCAATTACACCAATCCCCACCGATTGTGTGGCTAGAGCGTATCGAGCGGCCGGTCGGCCGGCGGGCTACTGGCCCACGGATTCGAGCTCTGAATCGACATCCGCGAGCGCGTCCTTGTGGGCCGAGACGTCCGCTCCGGTCTCGATCAGCGTGCGGGCGTGGATCAGGTCCTCGGAGCGCCCGACCGAGAGCGCGCCCTTGACCGCGCCGCCGTTCAGATACCAGACGCTGAACTCGCCGCCGTCGCGATCGCCGCGCCAGACCTCCTCGTCCCACTCGTAGGCCGGGCCCACGTATTCCAGCGACGCCCAGTCGGCGAGGTCGCTGAAGAAGTACGGGATCTCGCGGTAGGGCTCCTCCGAGCCGAGCATCGCCCGAGCGGCGTGGCGACCCTGCTGCAGGGCGACGTCCCAGTGCTCGACCCGCAGCCGCTGCCCGTGGACGACGCTCTCGTACGAGCAGACGTCGCCGGCGGCGAAGACCCCCGGGACCGAGCTCTCGAGCTTCGCGTCGCAGGTGATTCCGTCGTCGACCTCGATCCCGGCACGCTCGGCGAGCATCGAGTCCGGCCTCACCCCGGCGCCGACGACGACCATCTCACCCTCGACCGTGCGGCCGCTGTTGGTCAGCACCGCGTTCACGCGACCGTCACCCTCGAACGCCTCCAGCTCCTCGCCGCCGAAGAGCTCGATCCCGTGCGACTCGAGCAACTCGTGAAAGTACCGCCCGGCCTGCTCGCCGAAGGTGCGCGAGAGCGCCACCTCCTCCAGCATCACCACGCTCACCTCGGTGCCCATGGCGCGCAGCGAAGCGGCCACCTCGCAGCCGATATAGCTGCCGCCGATGATCACCACCCGCTCCGCTTCGGCCGCCTCGGCGCGGATCGCGTCGGAGTTGCCGAATGCGCGCAGGTAGTGGATGCCCTCGAGCTCGGCGCCCTCGGGCCGGAGGATGTTGACGTTCGCGCCGGTGGCCAGCAGCGCCTTGCCGAAGCTCACCTCCTCCCCGCCCTGCAGCTTCGCCGTCCGCGCCTGCGGATCGATCGCCATCACGTTGGTGCGCGTGAGCAGCTCGACCCCGTTGTCCACGTACCAGTCGACCGGGTTCACGTAGGCGTCCGCGCGTGAAGCCTCGCCACGGAGGTACTCCTTTGACAGCGGCGGGCGCTCGTAGGGGGTCTCCGGCTCGCGTGCGGCGAACAGGATCGAGCCCTCGGCTCCCTGCTTGCGCAACTCGGAAGCGCAGTAGGCGCCGGCGATACCGCCGCCGACGATCAGGAAGTCAATCGGCCTCAGCGGAGCCATCCGGCCCGAAGTACGCGGTCAGGTCCTCCTCGACACGGGGGTCGAGGACGGCGAGGATCTCATCCCCGGATTGGAGCACGGTCTCGGCGTTGGGGACGAAGCCGGTGTCCTCGCGCAGGACCGAGATCAGCAGGCTCCCCTCCGGCATCGCCAGGTCGCCGACCCGCGCTCCCGCCGCGCGCGAGTTCTTCGGCAGCTCCATCTCGATGATCTCGAGGCGCTGCTCGGGCAGATCGAGCAGGTGCACGAGCCCGTACTCCGGCACCTCGTGCTCGATCAGGCGCAGGATCAGGTCGGTCGCCGAGACCACCGGCTTGATCCCGAGCAGATCGAAGTGCTCGCGGTTACGGGGGTTGTTGACCCGGGCGATGATCCTGTCGACGAGGTACTTCTCCTTCGCCACCTGGCAGATCAGCATGTTGTCCTCGTCGTCGCCGGTGACCGCGATCACCATGTCGGCGCGCGAGATCCCGGCCCGCTCGAGCACCCAGAGCTCGGACGCGTCGCCGTACTGGATGTTGTGCTCGAGCTCCTGCTCGACGGTCAGATAGCGCTCACGGTTCGACTCGATCAGGGTCACCTCGCTGCCCTTCTCGATCAGCTCCCGCGCCAGGTTCCAGCCCACCTTGCCGGCGCCGACGATGACGATGTACTGGCGCTCGCCCATCTACTCGTCCGCGTCCTCGTGGTCGACCGCGCCGACCGGCGCCGCCGCGCCGCCGCGCTCGGCGGCGTCGCGAATCGCCTCCTCGAGCATCTCGATCGCGACCTTGGTCGGACAGATCGTCTCCATCCCCTGATCGGCATACCACTTGGCGCGATAGGGATCGAGGATGCGGGCGATCACCTTCGGCACGTTGAACCGCCGCTTGGCGAGCTGGGCGATGATGATGTTGGTGTTGTCGCCGTCGGTGGAGGCGACGAAGACATCGGCGCGCTCGATCCCCGCGGCGGTCAGCGCCTCGATCTCGAGCGCGGTGCCGACGGTGAAGTGACCGCCCATGTCCTCCCACGGCTTGTCGAGCCCGATCTCCAGCCGCGCGTGCGACTCCGGGTCCTCGTCGAGGCAGGAGACCTCATGGCCATCGGCCAGCATGTTGCGGGCAACCGAGGATCCAACCCGGCCGGCCCCGACGATGAGCACGAACATGTGGCTGATACTAGTGCTCCGGGCCGAGGGCCCGCCCGTGCCTATTCAGGCATCGGAAGCGCTTCCTCGCGGCCGATCGCGCGCTCGGGCGCCGACTCGGCCGAGGCCGCCCTCGCGCGCTGTGAGCCGTCGCCGCGAGGAGCCGTAACCAGCACCCGGCAGGGCGCCTTTCGCAGCACGTACTCGGTCACCGGCCCGATCTCGGCCGGGCGCGAGCCGCCGAGCCCGCCGAGAATCGCCCCGCCGAGAATCCTCGACGGCGGCTCGGCCCCCATGACGATCACCTCGACCCCGCGGTCGCGAGCCGCCTCGACGATCCCGGCGCCGACCGAGCGGGCGCGGATCACCGAGGGGTGCACCTCCACCGTCTCGTACTCCTCTCCCACCTGCTGGGCGCGTTCGAGCGCCGCGTTGGCGGCCTTGGCGCGCTCTGGCGGCGGCGGCGCGTCCAGGGGCACGGTCAACGGCAGGTCGATCACGTAGATGACCTCGAGCCGCGGGGCCAGCGCGTCGCCGGGCCGGTCGGCGGCGAGCGCGAGCCGGCCGGCGGTGCCGACGATGTCGTCGTCGAGCTTGGTTCCGAACACGGGCAGGAGGATGTCGCCGTACTCGACCTCGCCGACGTCCTTGACCAGCGCCTTGGCCGGCACCTCGAGCCGCTCGCTCAGCGTCGTCCCCTCCACCCCCTTGCGATAGATCACGTAGCCGACCAGGCCGAATGCCATCCAGGCGCCGCCGACCCAGCGCGCGGTGTCGTGGTAGACGATCACGCTGACCCAGGCGAGCGCGGTGAGCACCGCGGCGATCACCGTCGGCAGCGGCACCAGGGCGCCGAACATGCGGACGTCATAGGGGATCCGGAACGGCCGCGGGCGATCGGGTTCGGTGATCCGCAGGCGGATCACGGAGAGGTGCGCGATCGTGAACGCGATCGTCGCCCCGAAGGCGAACAATCCGCCGAGCAGGGCGATGTCGGCGGGAACGATCAAGCCGATCGCCGCCACCGCCGCCGCGACGATCGCCACGTGCGGGGTCTGGAAGCGGCGATTGAGCTTGCCGAGCCAGCTCGGGATCTGGCGGTTCGTGGCGAGCACGTAGACGTGGCGCGAGAGCCCGAGCATCGCTGTGTTCGCGGCCCAGAACAGCGCCGCGGGGACGATCATCACGACCCCGACCTGCATCACGCTCGAGACCCACCCCGGCTCGAAGCTCTCGACCACGCCGAGCACCGGGTTCTCGAGGTAGGTGGTGCCGAGCGCGGTCTCCGGCCCGCTCGGCGTCTCCATCACCGGCAGCGCCATCAGGGCGACGGTGGCGACGCCGACGTAGATCAGCGGCACGAGCACCGCCGCGGCGACGACCAGCTTGCGCAGGTCGATCGGCGCGCTGCGGATGTCCGGGGCCAGGTTCGCCGCGGCCTCGATCCCGGCGAAGGCGACCGTCGCCAGTACGCCCGCGTAAATCAGCTCGTCGGTCTCCGGGTTGCCGATCGGATCAAACGGGTTGAGCTGGGTGGTGAGCACGTCGAAATCGAACGAGGTCACGAGGCCGACCACGATCACCGCCAGCAGCAGCCCGACCCCGGCGATCGAGATCACGCCCAGGAACCGCTGGCGTCCGGCGCCGGTGACGCCGCGGATCGTCAGCGCGGCGGTCAGCGCGATCACCAGCGCACCGGTGACGATCTCCGGGCCGGTGTCGGAGAACCCGGACCAGATCGGGGTCAGGTAATGCGGCACCGAGAGTGCCGCGAGCCCGACGACGATCACGTAGTCGATCAGGATCGCCCAACCGGCGATGAAGCTGATCAGCTCGTTGCCGAACGCGTAGCGGGCGAAGGTCGCGGAGCCGCCACGTTCGGGCAGCATCCCCTCGCCCTCGACATAGGTGAGCGTGTTGAGCAAAAAGACGACCCCGACCCCAAGCAGGATCAGCGGCGTCAGCCCCAGTCCGCGCTCCGCTACGAGGCCGAGCGAGAAGTAGAGCGAGAACCCGACCGCCGAGAAGGCGACCGCGAACAGCAGCGGAACGCCGAGCCAGCGGTTGGTCAGCGGCGACCGCTTGGTGCTCGGTTTGAACGGGTCAATCATCGTTTCCCCGTCGCATCGCCAGATAGAGCCGGCCGAGGCCGAGGCCGGTGAAGATCAGCCCGATCCAGATCCCGCCGGCCGAGACACCGCCCCCGTTCGCGAGCGTGACGACGATGATCACGATCCCGAAGCAGGTGATGATCGTCGCGAACACCCGCGTGACCGCGCGGTAGACCTCGTCCGGCGCCGGTTGCGGGGTCACGGTAGGACCCTTGCGCCGACGGGCGAGCCGTCGGACGATTCGCCCGGATGCGCCGAGATGATCACCCTGCACGGACGCTTGGCGAGAACCGTCTGCAGGGTCTTGCCGTAAAGCGGGGCGCCCCCCCGATAGCGCAACTGCATCACGATCGCCGCCGCGTTGATCGCCTTCGCCTCCTCGACGATCGCGTTGCCGGCCTGCCCCAGGCGCACGTGCTCGACCGAGCCGCTGACCCGCCGGCCGCAGATCAGCTTCGCCTGCTCGACCTTGCTCCGGGCCGCGACCTCGCCCCCGTTGAGCTCCGCGTCGAGGGGGAGATTGGCGGGCACGGTCACCAGCGAGAGCACGTGAATCGCGCGCCGGCGGCGGGCGGCGAGCGCCTTCGCCGTCACCACCGCTTCCTCGGAGAAGGGATCGTCGTCAGCGAAGGCGACCAGGACGCTGCGGTACTCGACCTCCTCGACCCCGAGCGGCGTCAGCGCGTCGACCGTCACGGTCTCCGTCAGTGGCAGCTGCTTGTAGCGCCGGTAGGCGACGTAGAGCAGCGTCCCGGCGATCATCCATCCACCGCCGGTTGCGAGCACCACCGGGTCGAGCACCATCGCGACGACGAAGGCGCCGAAGGTCCCGATCCCGCCGAGCACGGCCAGAACCGGAACGTCGAACCCGGCGATCCTGAGGTTGCCCGGCGAGCGCCACATCGGCTTCCCGTCTGGGGTCAGCGGGCGCTCGGCGAGCGGTCGCAGCCGGCGCAGCTTGATCAGCGAGATGTGGGCGACGGTGAACGAGAGCGTCGCCCCGAAGGCGTAGATCGTCCCCAGGAAGTTGGTCTCGCCGGGTGCCATGACGACGATCGCGACGATCGAGAAGACGATGATCGCGATGTAGGGGGTCTTGAACCTGGGGTGGATCGAGCGCAGCATCTCGGGCAGCTGGCGGTGCTGACCCATGGAGAAGGTCAGTCGCGAAATCCCGATCAGGGCGGCGTTGGTGGCGATCAGCAGGATCACCGCGGCGAGGATGCCGACGTAGACGCGCAGGACATCGGTGAGCCCGGAGCTGAGGCCGATGTTCTCGACGATCCCCAGCACCGGGTCGTCCTTGAAGGTCGTCGCCAGCTCGGTGGTGAAACCGCCGCTTCCGTCGGGGACCACAGGCATCGCCGAGAGCGCGATCATCGGCAGCAGCGCGTAGAGGCCGACCACCGCGAGCACCACCAGCCCGGTGCCTCGGGGGACGGTACGCCAGGACTCGCGTGCCTCCTCCGACATGTTCGAGATCGTCTCGATCCCGGTATAGGCGACCATGCCGACGGCGATCCCGAGCGCGAAGTCGCCCCAGGTCGGGGCGCTGCCGAGATCGATCTGGTTGACGAGCAGATCCGCGTTGAAGACGAGCACGAGGCCGATCCCGACGAGCACGATCTGGGTCAGCAGGTCGGCGACCGCGAGCACCAGGTTGAGCCGCGCCGACTCCTCCGTGCCCTTGATGTTGAGCAGCGCCAGCAGGGCGACCAGGCCGATGCCGAAGAAGACGTCGCCGGGCCCGTGGCCGAGCGGCTCCCAGAACACCGCCAGGTAGTGGGGGACGAAGAAGGCGGAGATCGCGATCGTGACGATGTAGGTGAGCATCTGCGCCCATCCGGCGAGGAAGGACGCGAACTCGTTGAACGCCCGGCGGGCGAAGCTCGAGGAGCCCCCCGCCTCCGGGTAGAGCACCGTCGCCTCGACGTAGGTGGCCGCGGTGAAGGCGAAGATCACGCCGGCGATGACAAAGGTGACCGGCGTCAGCCCGAGCGCGTAGAAGGCAACCAGACCGAGCGCGTAGTAGATCGACGAGCCGACGTTTCCGTAGGCCGCGGCGAACAGCGCGCCGGAACCGTGGACGCGTCGCAGCGCCGCCTCGCGTGGGTGCCTCTCAGCCATTAGATCCCGAGTCTAGGCGCGGCCCGGACGTGCTCAGGGCCGAGATCCGCAGGCGAGGCGCAGCCGAGCAACACAAGCGCCAGCTCGACCTCCGCGCGCAGGATCTCGAGCACGTCGCGAGCGCCGGCCTCGCCCCCCGCGGCGAGGCCCCAGAGCGGCGCCCTGCCGGCGAGCACCGCCCGCGCGCCGAGCGCCACGGCGGTGACCACGTCGGTCCCGCGCCGGATCCCGCCATCCATCAGCACCTCGACCCGCCCGGCGACCGCGTCGATGACCTCGGGCAGGATGTCGAGCGTCGCCGGGACGCCGTCGAGCTGGCGGCCGCCATGGTTGGAGACGATCACCGCCGCCGCCCCGTGCTCGACCGCGAGCGCCGCGTCGGCGCCGGTCTGCACCCCCTTGAGCATGATCGGCAGCGCGCAGCCGGCAGCGAGCGCCTCGAGGCTCTCCCAGCTCAGGGTCGGATCGACGAGCGCGAACACCTCCTGAGGCGACATCGGCCGGTCGGAGCCGACGGCGGCGGCGACCGCGGGTGCGGTGACGTCGGCCGGGACCTCGAACCCGGTGCGAAGGTCGCGCTCGCGGCGCCCGGCGCGGGGCGCGTCCACGGTCAGCGCGATCGCGTCGAACCCGGACTCGACCGCCTCCGCGATCAGCGCGTCGGTGACCCCGTGGTCGCGAAAGCAGTAGAGCTGAAACCAGCGCGGGGCCGCCGGCGCCTCGGCGGCGATCTCAGCCGGGTGCGAGGTCGCGATCGTCGACAGGGTCATGATCGTGCCGGCGGCCGCCGCCGCGCGCGCCATCGCCACCTCGCCATCGGGATCGACGAGGCGCTGAAAGGCGACCGGCGCCACCACTACCGGCATCGAGACCTCTGTCCCGAGCACCGTCGTCTCTGTGGTCACATCGCCGACGTCGACGAGCACCCGCGGATGCAGCGTGTGGCGGCTGAACGCGGCGACGTTGTCGCGCAGGGTGCGCTCATCTCCGGCGCCGCCGGCGAAGTAGCCGTGCACGCCGGGCTCCAGACGCTCGGCGGCGAGCCGCTCGTAGTCGGCGACGTTGATCGGCACGGGCTCAGGCACGGCGGCGACTATATGGCGCCCGCTGACCGGCCGTTGGTTACCCTGAGCGCTCCCGTGAGCGAGCTGATCCATACCTGCTATCGGGTCCTCGACCTCGACCGCTCCGTGGCCTTCTACGAGAAGCTCGGGTTCGAGGAGATGCGCCGCTTCCCGGTCGGCGAGAGCGCGACCAACTGCTTCCTCGGCCTCCCCGGCGACGGCCCCCGGCTCGAGCTGACGCTCAACCACGGGCGCACCGAGCCGTATGAGATCGGCACCGGCTACGGCCACATCGCCCTGACCACGGAAGACCTCGACGACGCGCTCGAGCGTCTCGCCGCGCTCGGGATCGAACCCGAGCGACCGCCCTATTCGGTGCGCGAGGGCGGCTCACGGATCTGCTTCGTCCGCGACCCCGACGATTACCGGGTAGAGCTGATCGAGCGAGCCACCGCCGGCTGACCGCTATCGTCCCTCGCCGGATGGGAGGAACAGACGCCGCGAAGGGGGTTCGCGACGCTGATGTCCGGGCGATGCTTCGCTTCGTCACCGAGCTGGCCGCGCTCGAGCAACCGGCCGACTTTCGCGCCGGCGTGCTCCCGGGGCTCCGCGAGCTCGTTCCGTGTGAGATCGCCACCTACAACGAGGTCGACTTCGGCGCAGAGTCGATGATCGCGATCGAAGACCCGCCCGGCTCGTTGATCGACGGCGCCGCCGAGATCTTCGTTCGCCTCGGCCATCAGAACCCGTTGATCCCGCGCTACCAACGCACGCGCGACGGGCGCCCGTACAAGTGGTCGGATCTGATCACACGCCGGGAGCTGCATCGCACCGACCTCTACCGAGAGGCGTACGCGCTGATGGGGATCGAGTACCAGATCGTTTTCTGCCTCCCGACGCCGCCGGAACTGATCATCGGCTTCGCCCTCAACGGCCGGCGGCGCGACTTCACCGAGCGCGATCGACAGCTGCTCAATCTGGTTCGCGGCCCGATGATCCAGGCCTACCGCACCGTCGAGCGCTACGCCGCGCTCGCCAGGCGGCTGGAGGCGACCGAGCGTGGCCTGGCGCGCGACGGCGCCGGCGTGATCGTGCTCGACGGCTCGAGCCTTGGCCCGAGGCCCGCGTTCGTGAGCGAGCCGGCGCGGCGCGCGCTCGGGCTGGACGCGGACGCGAACCTGCTCCCGTCACAGGTGCGCGACTGGCTCACGCAGCCGATCCCGACGAACGCCGCGGCGGTGGATGCGAGACCGCCGCTTGCGATCGAACGCCCGGACGGTTCCGGCGCCGTGCTCCACTTTCTCCCCGCACGCCGCCAAGCCGATGCGGACGCGCTCCTGGTCGAGCCGACCGCGGAGCCGGTCTCGATCCCGACCCTGAGGGCCGCCGGGCTGACGCCCCGCGAAGCCGAGATCCTGAGGCTGGTGGCGCTCGGACACCCCGACGCCGAGATCGCGGCGCTGTTGGCGATCAGCCCCCGTACGGTCGCCAAGCACCTCACCAACACCTACCGCAAGCTCGGGGCGAGCTCGCGAACGCAGGCGGTACTGACCGCCTGGTCGATCGCTCGTTAGGCGCAGGCGTCCTCGACGGCGTCCTTGGCCTTCTTGACCTTCGCCTTCGCCTTCTTGATCTTGGGCGCCGAAGCGTCCTTCTGCTTCAGCTTCTTCAGCTTCTTCTTCGCCTTGGCGAGCTTCTCCTTCGCTTCCTCGCAGGCTCCATCGTCAACCGGCGGCGGTGTGACCACCGGGCAACCGCCATTCGATGCCGGACCGGCCTCGGTCGGGCAGTTGTCGGAGGCGTCGGGAACGCCGTCGCCGTCGCCGTCCGGCGGCGCCGCAGACGGCGCTTCGGCCGTCAGCGTGACGTCGGTCGGGTTGTAGGCGACGGCGTAGGTCCTGCCGCCGCTCGCCTGCACGGTCGCGAACGTGCCGCTGACGGTCGGGGCCGCCGGGGGCGCCGGCGCGTCGATCACCTTGAAGGTCTGGCCGGTAGCGGGATCGAACCCGCTGGTGTTCACGCTCAGCGTGCCTGCCAGGGAGGCCGTACCGCCGACCACGAGCTGGTCGTGGCCCGTCCCGGGGGCCGCCCCCTGGACCTCGACCGCGAGCGTTCCACCGCCACCCTGCACGTAGTCGTCGGTGAGGGCGAGCGCGCCCGGAGAGGTCCCTGGCGCCACGGTGCCGCCCGTGTTCTGCAGGTCGCCGCCAGTGATGCCGCCGGCACCCCGCAGCGTGCCGCCTTGGAGCGTCACCGCTCCGGTCGAGAGGTTGATGGCGCCGCCCGCGGCGAGGGTCGTGGTGCCGGCCGTCTGCGTGTAGCCGGGCGGATTGAGGCTCCCGCTCACCTGCACGGTTCCCGCATTGATGAGCTCGGCGCTTTGGATCGCGCGCATCGCGTTGCCGCTGGAGATCGTGATCGTCCCCGTGTTGGTCAGCTTCGGCGGAGTGCTGGTACCTCCCGGGGACTGGAAGCTCGCCTCGGCGTCATTGACCAAGAGGGTTCCTTGATTGTCGAGGTTGCCGGTGATGAAGCGAAAGCCCGACGCCGGTGGACTGTCCGCGGTGAACTCGATCGTGCCCGTGGGTCCATTCGTCAGCTTGCTGGTCGAGTTGGTGCCGACGTCGTTGGGAAGCACCTGTAGCTGCGATCCGCTGCCGTTGATGTTGATCTTGCCGGCGTTGACGGTGGTGGTCACGGCCGGGGCGATCAGGGTCGTTTGGTCGACGTCGAGGGTGATTCCGGCGGGAACGGTGCCCTCGAGCGTGCTCGGACCCTGCCCGGCGAAGGGACCGACGAGGTCGACGTTTCCGGTCCCCGTCGAGCCCGGAGCACCGGCGAAGATCGAGTTGGTCATGTTGACGTCGGTGGCGGCCGCGATCGAGCCACCGCTGGCGGCTTCGAAGCGGCCCTGGTTCATGTTCATCGAGCCGGCGCCGCTGATCGCGCCGCCGTTGACGACGTTGGAGCTGAGCGACCGCAGCGCGTTGCCGGCGGAGATGTTGATCGTCCCCTGGTTCGAGTGGACGGCGTCGACTGAGAACCCGACCCCGGCGCGTTGGATGCTTGCCTCGGGGTCGTTGACGTTGACGGTCCCCTGATTCGTGAACAGCTCGCCGACGATGATCGCGAGCTGGCCGTTCGCCGCTCCCTGGGAGGTGAAGTTGATCGTTCCGGTGGCCGTGTTGGTCAGCCCCTCGCCGCCGTCGCCGGAGTTGGCATCGTGGACCGTCAGCGGCACCGGGCCCGACATGTTCAGGGTGCCGGCGTTGAACGAGTTCTCGGAGGCGAGCACCTGAACGTCGGTGACGGTGAGGCTCGCACCGGAGGAGATCGTGAAGCTGCTTACGCTGGGCGTGTTCGTCGTCACCTGGGTGGTGTTCGCATTCGCCCCGCTGGGAAAGCAGGCGTGATCGGTGTTGGTCGGGTAGCGCTCCGGGCTCCAGCTGTAGACGTCGTCTTCCGGTCCCGCGCCGTTCGGGATCATGTCGAACCAGCGGTTACCCGCCTGCCCGTCCCAGGTGATCGTGCAGGCCGGGCCCTGCGCCTGCGCGGCCGGGACCGCCGCGACCACGAACAACGCCCCTAGTACGACCGCCAAACCAGCACGCTTCGCACGCGACGTCATCCCTGCACCTCTCCTTGGACCACTCCGATGGACCCCCGGAGTAGACCACGGGCCCGGGGGAAGTCAATACGTAGGAATGCGTAGCTTCGCTACGGGTTTCCCGCGACCCAGCCGACCGTCGGAGCCCGCTAAAGCCAGGTGATCGAGTAGTTCTCGGAAGCCCACGCGTAGACCTCCGGGCCGAGCGAACCGTCGCACTCGGCCGCCGCAAGCTCGCGGAAGAAGCCCTCGAACCCCGCCGGCGAGATCATCGTCAGGATCCGCCCCGTGCGCGGGACCTTCCTGCGCTGGGCATGCGGAATGCGCCGCGGCGCGAACACCAGCCCGCCGGGCCCGACCTCGAACTCGTCCTCGCCGCACTGGAAGGCGTGCTCGCCCTCGAGCACGTAGAACAGCTCATCCTCGTTTTCGTGCACGTGCAGGGGCGTGTCCAGCGGGTCGATCTCCTCGACGATGCTGAAGGCGCCGCCGGTGCTCTGCGCCGACGCCCGGATTACGAACTCGGCGCCACTGAAGCTGAGGCGCTCCCCATCGTCGGGGTCGAGCTTGTGGCCTGCGGCCGGCGGCTCCACGAACCCGACTCCAGCCGCCGCGATTGGACGCTGGTTGGACGCCCGGCCGGGAATCTCCGCAGGCGTGGCGCGACCGTGCCACGGCACCACCCGGCAAGGAGGCAGCGATGCGAGTTGGAAAGCGGCGGATCGGAAGCACGGTTTCGGCGGTTGCGATCGGCTTCGCGGTCTTCACCGGGGTCGCCCTGGCCGTTTCGGGCTCGCTCACCTTCGTCGAGCAGGACAAGGAGGGAGTGGCCGGCGTCGGCGGCCTCAACGGGGCGATCGACGTCGCCGTCTCCCCGAACGGGGCCAGCGTCTACGCCGTCGGCACCGGCTCCAACGCCGTGGCGACGTTCTCGCGCGATCCGGGCACGGGCGCACTCACCTTCGTCGAGCAGGACGTCGACGGCGCCTCCGGCGTCGACGGGATCGGCGGAGCCCGCGGGGTGACGGTCTCCCCGAACGGCGCCACCGTCTACGTCACCGGCCATAGCGACGGCGCCGTGGCCACCTTCTCGCGCGATCCGGGCACCGGCGCGCTCAGCTTCGTCGAGCAGGACAAGGACGGCGTCGGCGGCGTCGACGGCATCGCCGGGGCCTGGGGGGTCAGCGTCTCCCCGGACGGCGCCCACGTCTACGTCGCCGGCGACGCGGACAGTGCGGTGGCCACGTTCTCGCGCGATCCGGGCACCGGCGCGCTCAGCTTCGTCGAGCAGGACAAGGACGGCGTCGCCGGCGTCGACGGCCTCGGAACGGCGACCGGGGTCGCGGTCTCCCCGGGCACCGGCGCCAACGTCTACGTCGCCAGCTGCGGCGACAGCGCCGTGGTCACCTTCTCCCGCGACCCGGGTACCGGAGCGCTCACCTTCGTCGAGCAGGAGAAGCAGGGCGTCGCCGGCGTCGACGGCCTCGCCTGCGCGCGCGGCGTCGCCATCGACGGTGGCGGGTCGAACGTCTACGTGGCGGCCGAGAGCGGCGACGACGTCGCCACCTTCTCGCGCGATCCGGGCACCGGCGCGCTCAGCTTCGTCGAGCAGGACAAGGACGGCGTCGGCGGCGTCGACGGCCTCAACGGCGCCCGTGACGTCGCCACCTCGCCCGACTGCGGGCACGTCTACGTGGCGAGCGCGGTCGACGACGCGGTCGTGACCCTGTCGCGCGACGCCGGCACCGGCGCGCTCAGCTTCGTCGAGCAGGACAAGGACGGCGTCGCCGGTGTCGACGGCATCGACCAGAGCGTCGGGGTCACGGCCTCGCCGAACAGCGCCAGCGTCTACGTGACCGGGGAGTTCGACGACGCCGTGGCGACCTTCTCCCGCGAGGCGAGCGGCTCCAGCTGTGCCGGGAGCGCGCCCGGACCCGGGGGCGGGAGCGGGCCGGCCGCACGGACGATCACGCTCGCCGCTTCGAAGTCGAAGCTGAAGAAAGGCAAGAAGGTGACGCTGTCGGGCGATCTGAGCGCGCCTGCGGACGTCGCCGGCTGCGAGTCGGGTCAGACGGTGGAGCTGCAGCGCAAGGGCAAGCGGGACCGGTCGTTCACCACCCGCTCGCAGCTGACCACCGATGCGGCGGGCCGCTTCTCCAGCAAGCAGAAGGTCAAGAAGACGGCCGACTACCGCGCGGTGGTCGCCGCCACCTCCACCTGCGCCGCCGCCGAGTCGGCGGCGAAGAAGGTGAAGGTGAAGAAGCGGAAGAAGCGGCGCCGGTAGCCGAGTTTCTAGAAGTGCACGATCGGGATGATCAGGATGGCGACGATGTTGGCGACCTTGATCATCGGGTTGATCGCCGGGCCGGCGGTGTCCTTGTAGGGATCGCCGACGGTGTCGCCGGTGACCGAGGCCGCATGGGCCTCGGAGCCCTTGCCGCCGAAGGCGCCGTCCTCGATCAGCTTTTTCGCGTTGTCCCAGGCGCCGCCGCCGGCGGTCATCGAGAGGGCCATGAACAGGCCGACCACGATCACCCCGATCAGCAGGCCGCCTAGCGCCTTGACGCTGATGATCCCGACGATCACCGGAACGACGATCGGGATCAGCGAGGGCAGGATCATCTCGCGCTGCGCGGCCGCGGTGACGATGCTGACCGTGTCGGCGTAGTCGGGCTTCTCGGTGCCCTCCATGATCCCCGGGTGCTCGCGGAACTGCTTGCGCACCTGTTCCACCACCTGGGCGGCGGCGCGGCCGACGGCCTCGATCGCAAACGAGGCGAACAGGTAGACCATCATCCCGCCGACCAGCAGGCCGATGAGCACGGCCGGATCTGAGATCGAGAACACCAGGCCCTCACCACCCGGCTCCGCCGCGAGCTCGATCTCGAAGGCCGCGAACAGCACCAGAGCGGCGAGCGCCGCGGAGCCGATCGCGTAGCCCTTGGTCACCGCCTTGGTCGTGTTGCCGACCGCGTCCAGAGGGTCGGTGACGTTGCGCACCGACTCCGGCAGCTCTGCCATCTCGGCGATCCCGCCGGCGTTGTCGGTGATCGGGCCGAAGGCGTCGAGCGCCACGATCAGGCCGCAGAGGGAGAGCTGGGCGGTGACCGCGATCGCGATCCCGTAGATCCCGGCGAGCTCGTTGGCGCCGAAGATCGCCAGCGCGATCAGCAGCGCCGGTGCGACGGCGGACTGAAAGCCCTGCGCGAGCCCCTGGATGATGTTGGTCGCGTGGCCGGTGACCGAGGCCTGGCTGATCGTCTTCACCGGACGGAAGCGGGTCGAGGTGTAGTAGTCGGTGATCACGAACAGGCCGCCGGTGACGATCAGGCCGATCAGCCCGCAGAGCCAGAGATCGGTCACCGAGGCGCCGAACAGGGCGCTGCCGGGATCCTCGATCCCGAGCGAGAGCGGATCGCTCATCAGCCAATCGGTGATCGGGTAGAAGGCCGCGGCGCAGATCACCGCCGAGATCAGCAGGCCCCTGTACAAGGCGCCCTCGACCCGGTCGGTGCTCGTCCGCACCGCCAGCGCACCGAC
Source organism: uncultured Solirubrobacterales bacterium (assembly GCA_963767475.1). Classification (GTDB taxonomy): domain Bacteria; phylum Actinomycetota; class Thermoleophilia; order Solirubrobacterales; family 70-9; genus WHSW01. Next base: position 455,212 of record CAVYEI010000005.1, on the reverse strand, counting down.
GATCGAGGCGAGGATCGCGACGGCGCCGAGGATCAGCGGGTAGAGCGCCACCTCGCGGGCGAAATCCTCAGCGAAGGTGAGCACGCCGAGCAGCATCACCGCGACCGTGGTCACGGCGTAGGTCTCGAACAGGTCGGCGGCCATCCCGGCGCAGTCGCCGACGTTGTCGCCGACGTTGTCGGCGATCACGGCCGGGTTGCGGGGGTCGTCCTCGGGAATCCCGGCCTCGACCTTGCCGACGAGGTCGGCGCCGACATCGGCCGCCTTGGTGAAGATCCCGCCTCCGAGCCTGGCGAATACCGAGATCAGCGATCCACCGAAGCCCAGTCCGATCAGCGCGTCGACGGCCTCCTTGTCGGTGTGGTCGGTTGCGACCAGGACGCCGAAGTAGCCGGCGACGCCGAGCAGCGCCAGGCCGACGACCAGCAGACCGGTCACCGAACCGCCCTTGAAGGCGACGTCGAGCGCCGGCGGGACGCCGCCGCGAGCCGCCTCGGCGACGCGAGCGTTGGCGCGCACCGAGAGGTTCATGCCGATGAAGCCGGCGGCACCGGAGAGCACGCCGCCGATCACGAAGCCGATCGCGGTCGGGACGTTCTGGAGGATCGCGATCAGGATCACGAGAGGGATGGCGACGAGCGCGATGATCAGGTACTGGCGGTTGAGGTAGGCCTTGGCCCCCTCCTGCACGGCGCCGGAGATCTCCTGCATGCGCTCGTTGCCGGCCGATCGGTTGAGCAGCCGCTGGGTCACGAGCGCGCCGTAGAGCACCGCGGCACCTGCGCAAACGAGCGCGATCAGGATGCCGTAGTCGGTCAGGAAATCGGTCAAGACAGGTCCTCCGTAGGGGTCTATTCAGTCAGAAGCGGCCGGGGATGCTCCGGCCGCGAGGCGCGCGTACTGTAGCCAACGAGCCGGATTCAGGACGAGCCAGGGGTCCACAGACGCGGCGGCGGCTCCGGTCCTTTGCCCTCGGAGCCTGGCGTAGACGGGCCCGGCCCGGGCTCCGAGCCGCCGCCCGCGGGCGGCTCACCGTCGCCCTGGGTCTCCCGCACGTAGAGCATCTGCACCTGCGAAAGCGCCTCGCGGACCTGGTCACGCGGGCCCTCCTCGAGCAGCGGGAGCAGCGCCCGGACGGCCTCGATCCCGATCCGTCCCTGTTCGAGGTCACGCTCGTCCTCCTTGGCGATTCGCCGCGCCGAGAGGTTGAGGATGCTGGCGACGCTCTCCAGGACGAGGTCCTGGACCCGGAGCTGGCGCAGCTGCTCCTCGAGCCGGCGCTGTAGCTCCTCCTGGTCGGGCGCCGGCGGCTCTGCTGAGCTCGCCTGTGGGTCGGAATCGTTCAAGTTCTTCAGCGCCAGCTTGCGGTGTCGACGAAGCGACGGTATAAGAAACGGCGGCGCCGGAGGTTGTTTGGCGGAATCGAGGGACGGAGGTCAAGGGTGCGCGCAGGGTTTATCTCGTTGGTCGCAGGGATCGTTGTCGGGCTCGTATCGACGGCTTCCGGCGTCGCCGCGGACTCTCCCGCTCCCCTCTCCTGGCGATTGCAGGAGCTCAGTAGTCCCGAGCTTCGCTCGGCGACTCCGGCTGAGCAGGGCGATGCCGTTTCGCTGCTCGCGCACGGCGCTGGCAGCCTCCTGCGTGATGGCGACTCGCTCGTGGTCGAGGTTCGAGTCAACGGCAAGGCCTCGGCCCGCACCACCGGCCTGCGCGATGCCGGCGCCGAGATCCTCGGAGTCAGCCCGCGCTACGCCACGATCACTGCCGCGGTCGACGAGCGCGAGCTGGGCGAGCTGGCCAGAGCGCCTGGAGTCGAATGGGTCGGCGAGCAGATCACCCCGATGACCGGCTCCGTCGGCAAGGACGATGCCGGCTCCGGCTCGATCAACACCTGCGGCACCGGAGTAGTTACCGAGGGCAACACCCAGCTCAAGGCCGGCGCCGCCAGGACCCAATTCGACGTCGACGGCACAGGCGTCAAGGTCGGAGTCTTGTCCGACTCGTTCGACACCAAGGCGACGGGCCTCAGCGCCTCGGATGACATCGCCACGGGCGACCTGCCCGGACCTGGCAACCCGTGCGGCCGCACGACCGCGGTCGAGAACCTCGCCGATGCCCCCGGGCCGCAAACCGACGAGGGCCGGGCGATGTTGCAGATCGTCCATGACCTGGCGCCTGGCTCACCGCTGGCGTTCGCAACCGCGATCGGCGGCCAGACCGTATTCGCCGACAACATCCGCGCCCTCGCCGCCAGCGGCGCCAAGGTGATCACCGACGACATCATCTACTTCCGCGAGCCGATGTACCAGGACGGCGTGATCGCCAAGGCGATCAACGACGTCACCGCCCAGGGGGTCAGCTACTTCACGATGGCGTTCAACAACAACGGCCTCGGGATCAACTCCTACGAGGCCGTGGACGGCTATCGCTCGACCACCTGCCCGGCACCGGTGCTCGCCGACCGAGCCGGTGGCGCCGACAGCTGCATGGACTTCGACCCTGGCGCCGGGGTTGACAACACGCTCGACGTCAACGTCGCCGCGGGCACCCCGTTCCGGCTCAGCCTCGCGTGGGCGGAAGCACGGTTCGGAGTCAGCGACGACTTCGACGTTTACGCCTTCAACCCGAACACGTCGGGAACGATCAGCGCCTTCGGCAAGGAGGACAACCTCGTCTCACAGGATCCGACGGAGTTCGCCGCCTTCACCGTCGGCGGCGCGGGAGGCCGCCAGATCGTGATTCGCCGCTACGCGGGCACCGGCACGCCGCGGCTGAAGCTCGTCTCTAACGACAACGGCGCCAACACGATCACCTCGCTCGGACAGGCGATCACCACCCCCGACGTCTCCGGCCCGACGATCTACGGTCACAACGGGGCCGAGACCGCGCAGACCCTGGGGGCGGTCCCGTTCGACAACAGCGCAATCGTCGAGCCCTTCTCCTCTCGTGGACCGGTAACGCTGCTGTTCGGTCCCGACAACGGGACGACCGCTGCGCCGGCGCTGGGGGCGCCGCAGGTACTGAGCAAGCCGGATGTCGCCGCCACGGATGGCGGGATCAACACCTTCTTCGGCTCCGGCAACCGCTTCAAAGGCACCTCGGCCGCGGCGCCGCACGCGGCGGCGGTCGGCGCGCTGCAGCTGGAGGCCAACCCGACCCTGACCCTGACCCAGGTGAAGGCAGCGCAGCGCAACACCGCCGTCCCCGTTGGGGTCCTCGGGCCCAACGTCGTCGGCAGCGGCTTGATCGATGCGCAGGCCGCGATCGCCTCCGCCCCGCCGGCGGCCCCCGCGATCACGGTCCAGGGCGGCACGGGACTGACCTCCGACAGCACACCGACGCTCGGCTTCGCGATCTCCCCGGCCGATCCGAAGGCCGTCACCTGCTCGATCGACGGCGGTGCCGCGCAGGCTTGCAGCTCACCGTTCACCACCCCCACGTTGGCCGACGGGGCCCACACGGTGGCGATCGGCGCCACCGACTACTTCAACGCCAACGGCTCCGCCTCGGCCTCGGTCACCGTCGACACGACTGCGCCGAACGTGAACATCAACAAGGGGCCGAAGAAGAAGTCGACCAAGAGGAAGGCGAAGTTCAAGTTCTCCGCCTCCGAGGCCGGCGCGACGTTCAGCTGCAAGCTCGACAAGGCCGGCTTCAAACCCTGTTCGAGCCCGGCCAAGTTCAAGGCCAAGCCCGGCAAGCACAAGCTCCAGATTGAGGCGACCGACGCCGCCGGCAATGTCGGCAAGGTCACCTACAAGTGGAAGGTGATCTAGGGGCTCAGCGGGCGGCCGGCTCTGGTACGTAGGTGCGCCGGGTCTCAGCCACCGACTCGCGGTAGACGTCGGCGAGGCGCATGCCTCCCTCCAGCGCCTCTCGGGCCCGCTGGGCGCCGTTGAGCTCCGGCAGCGCGAGCTCGAGGCCGAGCGCGGCGGCGGCCGGCTGCGCCCACTCGAGCAGCCGCTCGAGCGCCGCCCGCGTCGCCACCTCCTCGCGGCGCTCGAAGTCGAGCTGGGTCCCGTCGAGGCCATGGCGGATGGCCAGCCAGAGGTTCTCCTCGACCTCTCGCTGGCGCAACGGCGCCGGCAGCCGGCCGTCGTCGTAATCGAGCGCCGACTGGGCGATGCAGGCGGTGATCACGGCCGCCAGGTCGAAGGCCTCGTCGCCGCGGGTCTGGGCGTCGCAGATCCGCAGCTCGACGGTGCCGAAGGCGTGGTGCGGGCGCACGCTCCACCAGAGCTGCGTCGACTCGACGATCCTCCCGGCCTCGGCCAGCAGGTCGATGAAATCGGCGTACGTGGCCCAATCACCCCACGGCTCGTGCACGCCGCAGCGGGGAAAGGTGCGGGTGAAGATCTCGGTGCGCACCGAGTGCAGCCCCGTGTCCTCGCCGTCGAGGAACGGGGAGTTGGCCGAGAGAGCCAGCAGCGGCGGCAGCAGTCCGCGCAGGTGATCGCAGATCGCGATCGCCCGGTCGGCGCCACGGATGCCGACATGCACGTGCTGACTCCAGGTGTTGTTTCGCTGCGCGACCCAGCGCAGCTCGTCGCGCAGCCGGCTGTAGTGGACGGTGTCGATGATCTGCTGGTCGAGGTAGTTGGCCCAGGGATGGGTGCCGGTGGCGGCCAGCGCGATCCGGAGCCCCTCCGCCTGGTCGAACAGCCGCCGGCGGCGCTCGGCCTGCAACTCGACCGCCTCGCCGAAGCTCTCGGCCCGGCCGGAGCGAATCTCGATCTCGGTGTCGATCAGCTCGCCGGCGACCGACTCGGCGAGCACCTCGTCCCCGGCGCAGGCATCGCGCAGCTCCTCGAACCGGTGTACGAGCTCGAGGCTGTCGGGGTCGACGAGCGCGAACTCCTCCTCGAGCCCGATGGTGAAGTCCTGCGAGTCCTCGAACACCTCGCGCGTATGCGCGAGGTCGAGACTCCGGGAGCGATCGATCCCGCCCGCCACCAGCGCTAGGCCAGGTAGAAATAGAGCGCGTAGAGCAGGTCGACCGCGGGGCTCGAGGTGTGGACGGTGACCTCGGGCGGCACCTGCAGCAGCTGCTCGGAGTAGTTGAAGATGATCTTCACGCCCGCCTCGACCAGCTGGTCGGCGACCTCCTGGGCGGCGCTCGCCGGAACCGCGAGCACACCGACCACCACCTCCTCCTCGCTGACCACATGCTGGAGCTCGGCCAGCGCCCGCACCGGCACCCCGCCATGCTCGGAGCCGACCAGCTTCTGGTCGGCGTCGAAGATCGCCACGATCCGGAAGCCGTGGTCGGCGAAGATGTCTGAGCTCGCGATCGCCTGGCCGAGGTTGCCGGCACCGAAGAGGGCGATGTTGTGCTGGCCGGAGGTGTGGAGGATCTTGCGGATCTCGCCGACCAGCGACTCGACCCGGTAGCCGACGCCGCGCTTGCCGAACTTGCCGAAGCCGGAGAGGTCGCGACGGATCTGGGTCGAGTTGATGTGCGTGTACTCGGCCAGCTCCTGGGAGGAGATCGTCTCGCGCCCCATCTTCCGGGCTTGGATCAGGACCTGGAGATAGCGCGAGAGGCGCGCGGCGACGCCGAGCGAGAGCCGGTCGCCCTCGCCGAGGGCGGGCTCCTGCGCATCGCCCGGGGTGCCATTGCCGGCGCCGGCGGGGGTGCTCTGGCGAAGATCGGGGTCGGTCACGGCGAGACAGTATGAAGCGCCGCCGAAAATGCGTCGCGGTTGAACTCCAGCTCGCTGACGATTCGGCCTCCGACCTCGACCACCGGAATCCGTTCCAGCATCGCGGCGAGCAGGCGATCCTCGGATTCGATGTCGACCTCGTGCAGCTCGACCCCGTCGAAGCCGAGGATCGCGATTCGAGCCTCGTCGCAGAGGTGGCACCCCGGCCGGCCGTAGAGCACCACCCGCTCAGACATCGGCATCCCAATCCAGATAACCGGGGAACGCGGTCGGCTCGAGAAACCGCGCGGCCGATCCGATCATCGCCGCGTTGTCGGTGCAGAGCTCGCGCGCGACCAGCTTCAGCGCCAGCCCCTCGCGCTCGCAGAGCTCGCCCACCCGATCGCGCAGGAGCGTGTTTGCCGCCACCCCGCCCCCGAGAGCGACCGCCTGCCAGGCGTCGGCGGCGCTGCGCCGGCGTCGGCTGCCGCCGCGGGCGGCGCGGCGGAGCTTGGTCACCAGCTGGTCGACCACCGCCGCCTGAAAGCTGGCCGCGAGGTCGGCGCGGCGTTCCCGGGTCGCCTCCGGGCCCAGGTCGCGAACGGCGTACAGCAGCGCCGTCTTCAACCCGCTGAAGCTGAAGTCGAGGCTCGGGTCGTTGGCCATCGCGACCGGGAACTCGAATGCCAGCGGGTCGCCGACGAGCGCCTCTCGCTCGATCGCCGGGCCGCCCGGGTAGCCGAGATCGAGCAGCCGCGCTGCCTTGTCGAGCGCCTCGCCGGCGGCGTCGTCGAGCGTCTGGCCGAGCACGCGGTGGGAATCGTGGGAGGTCACCCCGGCGAGCAGCGTATGCCCGCCGCTCGCCACCAGGCAAAGGAACGGCGGCTCGATCGGGTCCGGCTCGAGAAAGTTGGCGGCGACGTGGCCCTGCAGATGGTCGACCCCGCAGAGCGGCTTGCCGCCGGCCGCCGCGAGCCCCTTGGCCGTGCTGACGCCGACCAGCAGGGCCCCGATCAGCCCCGGCCCCCGGGTGACCGCGAACGAGTCGACCTCGCCGAGCTCGATCCCGGCGTCGCCGAGCGCCGCATCGATGACCGGGTTGATGAGCTCGAGGTGGTGGCGCGACGCCACCTCGGGGACGATGCCGCCGAATTGCTCGTGGGCGGCGGCCTGCGACGAGATCACGTTCGAGCGGACCGCGCCGCCGTCGACCACCGCCGCGCAGGTGTCGTCACACGAGGTCTCGAGCGCGAGGATGATGCTCAAGCCAGGGTGGCGGGCTGGCCCTCGAGCCACATGATCAGAGCGTCCTCGCCGTTGTCGTGGTAGTAGCGGCGGCGATGTCCGGCGGGCCGGAAGCCGAAGCGCTCGTACATCTCGATCGCAGGCGTGTTCGAGGTCCGCACCTCGAGCGTGAACCGGGCGCCGGCGCCGGCGGCCTCGAAGAGGCTCGCCATCAGCTGCTTGGCGATTCCCTGGCGGCGTCGCTCGGGCACCACGGCGATGTTCATCAGGTGCCAGACGTCGGCGTAGCGCGAGCAGATCAAATAGGCGGCCAGCCCGCCGCGCTCGTCGGCGATCCCGAGGCAGATCCCCGAGGGCTTCGAGAGCTCGAGCACGAACATCGCCAGCGACCACGGCGTCTGAAACGAGCGTCGCTCGATCGCGAGCACCGCCGGCAGGTCGCCGTAGACGAGTCGCCGCACCGCGCCCGCGGAGACGCCCGCGGCGTCAGCCGGGCCCGGGGTTGCGATCTCGTTGCTCACGCCATAGCTCCGCGTCGGGTCGTCTCAAATAGGCCGGTCTGACTTCTGTTGGCAGCCCCGGCTCGATCGAGGCGGCGAGGGCGCAAACGTGCCGTGCCGCCATTCTGTGGGCCGGATCCGCATCGGGAAGTACCTCCACGCCCGCGGACTCGAGCTGCTGGCGAAATCGTAGCGAGCCGTCACCGCCCGCCAGCGGTGCCTGCGAAAGCTCGCCCACCCGCTCGGCCAGCTCCGCCGGCGAAGCCACGAACGGCTCCCAGACCTGATCGCCGCGGTCGTCGAACAGCGCCGCGAAGACCTCGGTGCGGCGAGCGTCGATCAGCGCCAGGCGCGAGCGCCCGGGCGCGCCCTCGCCGATCCCCCGGGCGAGCGCCGCGAGCGAGCCGACCGGGGCGATCGCCAGCCCGCGGCCCTGGCCCAGCGCCCGCGCGGTCGCGATCCCGATCCGCAGGCCGGTGAAGGTGCCGGGGCCGATCCCGACCGCGAGCATCTCGATCCGCTCCCAGCCTCCCGCCGCGGCGACGACACCCTCCACCTGCGTGAGCAGCATCGCGGCGTGTCTGGGCCGGCCGCCGGGCTCGGGCTCGGCCCGCCCCTCGGCGACCGTCTCGCCGCCGATCGTGACCGCGACGACGGCATCGGACGTCGCCGTGTCGAGGCCGAGAATCACACCGTCGTTCATGCGCGTCAGACTAGAGCCGCGTCGCAATCACAACGGAAGGGTGAATGGATGAGCAGGCTGAAGGCAAACCGGGCGAAGACCGCGCTCGGCGTGCTTGCAATCGCCGCTGCGGGAGCCGCGTGGACCGGCTGCGGCGAGGACGACCTCGACCAGGCGACGAACGACATCAAGGAGGCCGGCGAGGACATCCGAGACGAGGCTCAGGAGGCGGGTGAGGACATCCAGGACGAGGCTCAGGAGCTCGAGGACGAGATCGACGGCGACGACGAAACCACGTCGACGACCACCGACTCCGAGAACTAGTCGTTCACGGGCCCGACGTCGATCTCCCGCAGGTCGCCGCCGGCGTGGCGGAGCGTCACCCGGAGGGCGACCCTGACGCCGTCGGCGAGCTCGAGCCCGCCGGCAAGCTCGGGCCACTCGACAAAGGCGATCGCGTCCGGCGCCAGGTAGTCGTCGAGGAGCCCGGGCTCCTCACCGGCGAGGCCGTCGAGCCGGTACAGATCGAGGTGGGCGATCGGGTGGCGCTCGCCGCGATAGCGGCGGCCGATCGTGAACGTCGGCGAGGCGATCGGCTCGCTCACCCCCAGCGCCCGGCAGGCGCCGCGCACGAGCGTCGTCTTGCCGCTGCCGAGCTCGCCGCTGATCAGCACGACGTCTCCGGGCTCGAGCGCGGCCGCCAGCCGCGCTCCCATGGCCTCCGTCGCCCGCGGGCCGTCCGAGCTCTCGACGGTCAAGCGAACAGGTCGAGCTGGCTGTCGGGGTCGCGGCGCGCGGGCTCGTCGCCGGCTTCCTCGGCCGGCACGGGCGGCTCGAGCTCGGGAAGCGATTCGGAGATCAGCCCGGGCAGCTTGGCGAAGTCCTCGCGCAGGGTCTCGACCAGCGACGGCGTCCGCAGCGCGGCCGCCGGGTGCAGCAGGGGGAACACGAACAGGGTCCGTCCGGCGATCTCGTGCACCTGGGGCGTCCCCCTCACCCTGGTGATCCCGGTCTGGTTGCCGGTGATCTTCTTGGTCGCGAAGTTGCCCAGGGTCGCGATCACCCGTGGCTCGATCAGCTGGATCTGGCGCTCGAGGTACGGCCAGCAGGCCTCGATTTCCTCCGGCTGGGGATCGCGGTTGCCCGGAGGCCTCGACTTGAGCACGTTGGCGACGAACGCGTCCTCGCGCTTCATCCCGATCTCCTCCAGCAGCTGGTTGAGCAGCTGGCCGGCGCGGCCGACGAACGGCAGCCCCTGGCGATCCTCCTCGGCCCCGGGGGCCTCGCCGACGAACATCAGCTCAGCGTCGGCGTTACCGGCGCCGAAGACGGCCTTCGTGCGCCCGGCGTGAAGCGGGCAGCGCTCGCATTCGGAGACCTCCTCGTAGAGCGCGACCAGCTGCTCGCGGCGCTGCTCGGCCGGCGCGCTCATCCCGCCCCACCCTCCCGGGCGCGCTTGCGCCGCGCCTTGAAGTCCGCCTTGGTGCGCCGGCGAAGGTTCTCGTTCTGCTGCTCCTGACGGCGCGCCGATCCGGACGACTTGACCAGTCCGAACGGCGCCGCCTGGGGCGAGTACACCCGCGCGGCGCCCGTCGCGCCGCAGATCCGGCATTCGATCGCCTCGGTCCCGACGTCGACCAGGGCGTCGAAGCGCTGACCGCAGGCAGCGCAGCGAAACTCGTAGATCGGCACCCCGCGATGGTAAACCCGACCGCCTCATGGCCTCGGCGGTGACCGCTAACATTCCGCGCACGCCGCGACCCGTGAGGGCGTGGACGAGAACGCCGGCCGGTTCCGGCAAGCGCCCCGAAAGACTCAGCAGCCGTCTGGTATCTCCAATGCGGGAACTGGAACGGGATTACCCGACCCCGAGCGCAGCCGCGCATGACGCCGATCTACCGGCTTTCGTTGTCGTGGGCGCGGGCCGGGTCGGCTCCTCGCTGGCGGCTGCGGGACAGAGCGCCGGGCTGAGCCTGACGCTCGCCAGTCGCGCCGACGCGCTCAGCGCCGCGCGAGAAGCCGAGGCGGTGTTGCTGTGCGTGCCCGACGAGGCGATCACCGAGGCCGCCGCGGCGCTCGTGCCCGCGGTGCCGCCGCTTCGCTTCGCCGGCCATACCAGCGGTGCCTCGACCCTGGAGGCGCTCGGCCCGCTCGCGGCGGCGGGGGTAGCCACGTTCTCGCTTCACCCGCTGCAGACCGTTCCCGATCCGAACACCGACTTCACCGGCTGTCCCTGCGCGATCTCGGGCTCCAGCGCCGAGGCGCTCGAGCTTGCGCGATCGCTGGCTGACGAGCTCGGGATGCGCGCCTTCGAGATCCCCGAAGCGCATCGGGCGGCCTACCACGCCGCCGCCGCAATGGCCTCGAACTTCCTCGTCGCGCTGGAGGAATCGGCGGCCGGGCTGCTCGGCGAGCTCGGGGTCGCCGACGCGCGTGAGCTGCTCGCACCGCTGGTCCTGCGCACGGCCGCGAACTGGTCCGAGCACGGGGCCGCCGCGCTCACTGGTCCGATCGCGCGCGGCGACGAGGCCACCGTCGCCCGCCACCTCGAGGCGCTCGCCGAGACCGCGCCCGAGCTCGTGCCGCTCTACGAGGCGCTCGCCGAGCGCACACGCGAGCTCGCGCGGCGGGGGCAGCGATGAAGGTCGTGCGCACGAAGGCGGAGCTGGGCGCCGAGCTCGCGCCGGCGCGGCGCGACGGCACCCCGATCGGCCTCGTGCCGACGATGGGCGCCCTGCACGACGGCCACCTGGCGCTGCTCGAAGCGGCTCGCCGGCGCTCCGGGCTCGTGGTCATGAGCTTGTTCGTGAACCCGACCCAGTTCAAGCCCGGCGAGGATCTCGACGCCTACCCGCGCGACGAGGCTCGCGACCTCGCGCTCGCCGGGGCGGCCGGCGTCGACATCGTCTACGCCCCGGCGGTGGCCGAGGTCTACCCCGACGGATTCGCGACCACGGTCGAAGTCGGCGGTGCGCTCACAGACGTGCTCGAGGGCGACCGCACCCTGCGCGGACCCGAGCATTTCCGCGGCGTCACCACCGTCGTCGCAAAGCTCTTCAACACCGTCCGCCCCGACCTGGCGTTCTTCGGCCAGAAGGACTCGCAGCAGGCGATCGTGATCAGGCGCATGGTCCGCGATCTCGACTTCGGCATCGAGATCGTCGTCGTCGAGACGGTGCGCGAGCCGAGCGGCCTGGCGATGAGCTCCCGCAACGCCTACCTCGACGAGGGCGAGCGTGAGAGGGCAGCGGCAATCAACCGGGCCCTGGAGGCGGCGCGGGCGGCGGTCGACGGCGGTGAGCGCGCGCTCGACTCCGTGCTGGCGGTGGCACGCGCCGAGCTCACGGCCGCGGGCATCGAGCCCGAGTACCTGGAGGCGCGCGACGCCGATGATCTTTCCCCGGTGCAGAGCTTCAACGGGCGACCGATCGTGGTCGCCGTCGCGGCCCGGGTGGGCCCCGCGAGATTGATCGACAACGTTGTGATCGGACGAACCGGCGACGCCGAGGCGGCGCCGGCCGAATAGAGAGGAACCAATGCAGACAACGATGACCCTGCCGCGGCTGGCGGTGATGAAGCTGAACGCGGAGCCGATCGTGATGGTCACCGCTTACGACTTTCCCTCGGCAGAGGTAGCCGAGGCCGCGGGCGTCGACCTGGTCCTGGTCGGCGACACCGCGGCGATGACCGTGCTCGGCCACACCTCGACCACACCGGTGAGCGTCGACGAGATGCTCGTGCTGACGAAGGCGGTGCGGCGGGGGCTGCAGACGCCGCTGCTGGTCGGCGACCTTCCCTTCGGCTCCTATGAGACCTCCAACGAACAGGCGATCGCGACGGCGATGCGTTACGTCAAGGAGGCCGGCTGCGACGTGGTCAAGCTCGAGCGCGGCGGTTCCTCGGTCGAGCGTGCCCGGGCGATCATCCGGGCGGGCATCCCGGTGATGGGTCACGTCGGCCTCACCCCGCAGACGGCGACCGCCCTCGGCGGCTTCAAAGCACAGGGCAAGACCGCGGACCAGGCCGTGCAGATCGCCGAGGAGGCGCTCGCCCTTCAGGCCGCGGGTTGCTTCGCGATCGTCTTCGAGGCGGTGCCCGCCGAGGTCAGCGAGGTGCTGACGGCGAAGCTCAGCATCCCGGTGATCGGGATCGGCGCCGGGGTCGGCACCGACGGCCAGGTGCTTGTCTGGCACGACCTGCTCGGGATCTACGGCGGCCATACGCCGAAGTTCGTCAAGCCCTACGCGGAGCTGCGCGAGGAGATGGTGCGGGCGGTCGGCGAGTACACCGCCGAGGTCCGTGGACGTGCCTTCCCCGGGCCCGAGCACACGTACTCGATCGAGCCCGAGGAGCTGCAGGCGTTTCGCCGCTACATCGAGCACGAGAGCCTCGCCAGCGCCGACCCGTTCGGCGGCGACTGGTCGGCGACCGAGATCTGAACCGAAGCACCCGTAACGCCCGATTACGAGCGGTGTAAATGCTCGTAACGATCCGCACATAGACGTGCGGACATGCTTCGTACGAAAGGCGAGGTAAGGCAGATGGAAACTGTGAAGAAGCTCGAGCCCGTCGCCCTGATGCTGATGATCATCGCGGCGCTCAACTGGGCAATCGTCGCCCTGTTCGACACCAACGTGATCACCGAGATCTTCGGCACCGGCACCGTGACCGATGTGGTCTACGTGCTCTTCGGGCTCTCGGCGCTGACCTTCGTGCCCAGGCTCCTCGACGAGCTGCACATCGGGCGCGGACCGCATCCACGCAGCGTCTGACGACTCAGATCAGGTGAGGAAAACGCGGACCGGGTCTTCGGGCCCGGTCCGCGTCTGTGAGGCGGAGTCCGAAGGACGAAGCCGAGCCGCGCCGCTGTTGAGGCGCCTTCTTCTACGGTTGCCTGTGTGGGAGTCAAGACCACTGAGATCAGCGTCTCCACCGAGGGCAACGCCGACGTCGTCGACCTCAGCCGCGCGCTCGCCGCGGCGGTCGCCGCCAGCGGCGTCAGCGAGGGCCAGGCGAGCGCCTTCGTCCGCGGCTCGACCGCGGCAATCACGACCATGGAGCTCGAGCCGGGCGGCGTCCACGACCTGCAGCAGCTGCTCGAGCGCCTGATCCCGGAGCGCGGCGACTACGAGCACAACCGCCTCAACCACGACACCAACTCCCATGCCCACCAGCGGGCCTCGATCATCGGCGCCTCCGAGGTCGTTCCGGTGCTCGCCGGGCGGCCGGCGCTCGGCACCTGGCAGCAGCTGGTCCTGATCGACTTCGACGATCGGCGGCGTGAGCGGACGGTCGTCTTCCAGGTGATCGACTAGCCGGCGCCTTCGACGCCGAGCGCCGCGCGCACGGCAGCGGCCGACGGCGCGATCTCGGGCTCGAGCCCGGCGAGCAGATCGCGCCAGCCCGGGTGAGCGACGATCGCGGCCGCAACGCGCTCCGAACCGGCCTCGACGTCACCGGCCGCGGCGATCCCGAGTCCGGCCCAGAAGCCGAGCTCGACGTTGTCCGGCGCGCTCTCCGCCGCCTCGCGGTAGAGCCGCGCCGCCTCGTCGTGCTTGCCCTCACCGGCGAGCGCATCGGCACGATCGGCGATCGCATAGGCATCGTGGAGGTCGAGCAGGCGGCGGAGATCCACCAGTGGCTCGGGCGAGTCCTCGACCCGCAGCTCGACGGTTCTCTCCCAGCCCTCACCGTGGCCGGGCACCACGAGCAGTGCCGCCGACTGGCGCCCTCGAACGTCGCCGCCTGCCCGCTCCGCCGCATCGAGGGCGGCGAGCAGGCGCCGCTCCAGCGGGCCCTGGACGGACTCGAACGCCGCCGCCATCGCCGGCCAGACGGCGGGCGAGGCCATCATGTTCGCCTGCGCGCTGTATCCATCGCCGGCCTGTTCCCCGGCGAAGGCGATGCAGCCATCGCCCGTGTGCACCGCCGCCTGTCCGGACCGATCGACGACCGCGACCTGGCGAAAGCGCGCCGACTCGTCCTCCGCGAGCTCCGCGGCCAGGGCCTCGCTCGGCGCTTCCCCGACCGCGAGGCGCTCGAGCACGCGCGGCCCGTACGCGGGCTCGGCGATCGATTGGGTCGCCACGACGCCGACCCCGGCGCGGCCCCAGGTGACGATCGAGCCGACCGAGAACCAGTGCGACTGCACACCGACGCCGAGCTCGCCCGTGGCCGGATCGCGGGCGACGATCGAGTAGGTCACGGTCCGGCGGGAACGTCCGCGAGCAGCGAGTCGATCGCCCAGGCGCCGGCGAGATCGGTCGCGGCGACCAGCTCGACCTCGACCTCGACGCCGTCGTAGGGACCACCGCTGGGGACGGCCACGGCGGTGGCGGTGTCGTCGGCCTCCTGCACGTCGGCGATCTCGACCGTGTCGGCGAGCGAACCCGGCTGCTGAGCCGCCAGGCAACCCTCGCGAGCGCCGTAAGCGGTCTTCACGTACTCCGCGGTCACGAGCTGGTCACAGATCACCTCTGGAGTCTCGGAGCCGGTGAGCACGGCGCTGACGACATCCTCAACCGTGCGCGGCCGGTCGGCTCCCGGCGTGTCGGCCTCGGCCGGGTCGCCGGCGCTGTCGTCGGGGGCCACGGGTGTCGTCGACTCGGCGGCGGAGGTGGTCGTGGCGGCCGGCGCGGCAACCGAGATCGTGGTCGGCTCGTCCGAGCCCGAGTCGGAGTCGCCACAACCCGCCAGCAGCACGACGAGCACGGGCGCGATGATCGCAATACGGCGCATCCCGGCGAAAGCTACCCGTCGGCCCCGGGCTTGAACTCGATCTCGCGGATCACCTTCGCCGGCGCCCCGGCCGCGATCGTGCCCGCGGGAACGTCGCGGGTGACGACCGAGTTCGCCCCGATCACCGCGCGGTCGCCGATCTGCACACCGCCGGTGACCACGCAGTTGACCCCGAACCAGACGTTGTCGCCGATCCGTACCGGACCGCGAGGGACGAACCCCTGCTGGGTGATCGGCACGTCCGGGTCGTCGTAGCGGTGGTCGGCGTCGCCGACGAAGCAGCCGTTGGCGAACATCACGTGGTCGCCGATCTCGATCCGTTCGAGCGCCGCGAGCATCGTGCCCCGGTTGAGAAAGCAGCCCTCGCCGATCTCGATCTCAGCCTCGGGGCCGAGCGTCAGCCAGCAGCCGGGTTCGAGCAGCGTCTGCTCGCCGATCCGCAGCCGGCCGGAGTCGAGGGCCTCGAGCACCTCGCCCTCGACCGGATAGCGGATGAAGGCGCCGGCGCGGGCCATGTGGCGGTTGATCCGCCAGCGCCGGCGCAGGCGACGGTTGCGCTCGTACCAGCGTCGCTTGATCCACCACGTCCGCCAGGCGCTGAACTCGCTCATCGGAGGCCACCTTGCCAGACCGGCCGGTTTGTGGACGGCCCACTAAGGTCAGGCCTACCGACTACCGGAGAGGGGTTCCAAGGATGGGAATGTTCGACATCAGCGACGAGACCGTCGCCGAATACACGGAGAAGTTCAACGTCATGGCGCAGGAGAAGGTCGGGGAGCCGGTGATCGCCGTGGGCCCGTTTCGGCGCGGCGGAGCGGCGTCGAACTTCGCGATCTCGAAGGGTGGGCTCGGGGGGCTCGTCTACGCGGCCAACTCGCTGCGCAACAAGAAGAAGGCCGGCGGGCTGCCACAGCAGGCCTTCCTGATCGTCACCCCGAACAAGCTGCACGCCTTCAAGTACAAGATGCGCGGCCGCGGCTACACGCTCCAGGACGAGGTCGCCGTCTGGGACAGGCCCGGGCTTCGCTTCAGCACCGAGAGCAAGATGGGGCTGACGATGCTGACGATCGAGTCCCCGGCCGAGGGCGAGAAGGTCACCCTGGCGCCCGGAGGGGTCAAGGACGACCCCTGGACCCAGGAAGTGATCCGGGTGCTCAAGGAAGGCGTCACCGAGCCCCCGGCTCGATGACGATCCACAAGCAGCGCGGCGGGCGCTATTGGTACTACTGGCTGCTGATCATCGGCGGCGCGATCGTCGTCATCGCGGCCGTGGCGACGGACATGTTCGGACTCGGTGGCGGCTACTGATCGCCATCATCTGAGCCCGATGACCAATCGCCCCTCGACACGCCTGTTGATCGCCTGCCCGGATCGCCCCGGGTTGATCGCCGCCGTCAGCGGCTTCCTCGCCGAGGCCGGCCTCAACATCACCGACGCCGACCAGCATTCGACCGCGGAGGAGCGCCTGTTCATGCGCATGGTCTTCGACTCGCCCGCGCCGGAGGGTCGCGAGGAGCTGCGCCGGCGGTTCGCCGAGCAGGTGGCGGGGCCGTTCGAGATGGAGCACCGGTTCGCCGAGTCGAGCGAACCGAAGCGGGTGGCGATCATGGTCTCGCGCGAGGACCACTGCCTCGCCGACCTGCTCTGGCGCTGGCGAAACGGCGAGCTCGAGGCCGAGCTCACCGCCGTCGTCTCCAACCATCCCGATCACGCCGAGACCGTGGGCATGCTCGGGGTCGAGTACCACCACGTCCCGGTCGAGCCCGGCGCCAAGCCCGAGGCCGAGCGGCGGGTGCTGGAGCTGCTCGGCGGCCGCGTCGACGTGCTCGTCCTCGCCCGCTACATGCAGGTCCTCTCCGCCGGGTTCCTCGAACGGCTCGCGGTCCCGGCGATCAACATCCACCACAGCTTCCTGCCCGCCTTCGTCGGCGCCGATCCCTACCAGCGAGCGCACGAGCGCGGGGTGAAGCTCGTCGGCGCGACCGCGCACTACGTCACCGAGGAGCTCGACGCCGGGCCGATTATCGACCAGGACGTGACCAGGGTCAGCCACCGCGATGAAACGCCCGACCTGATCCGGATCGGCCGCGACGCCGAGCGCCTGGTGCTGGCGCGCGCGGTCAAGGCCCACCTCGAGGATCGGGTGCTGCTCGACGGCGGGCGAACAGTCGTCTTCTGAGCGCCCGACGGCAGGACGCGGGGCGCCAGGGTCGAACACGCACCCATGGCTTCGGAGCGTGCCGATAGGCCGACCGCGCTCAGCCGCGAGCTGATCGCCCTGATCAAGGCCGTCGCGATCGCCGAGGAGAAGCGGGATAAGCGCCTCGAGGCGAAACTTGCCGAGCTCGACGCCTGGATCGAGGAGGCGACCAGGGTCCAGAAGCTGATCACCGGCGGCGCCGCGCACCGCGAGGCGCGCCTGCGCTCGCTCGAGGACATGGTCGAGACGATGGCCGCCGAGCGCGCCCAGGCGATCGCGCCGCGCCCGCTCGACATCCCGCGCCGCGCCCGCTTCGACGCCTCGGTCGTCGACATGCGCTCCGCCGACCCGGAGCCGAGCTCGCGCGACTGAGAGGAACCGCGGCTCGCTACCCGCCGGGCGGGTCGGCCTTCAGCTTCTTCGAGACTTTGGCCTGGTTGCCCGCCCCGTCGGCGACCTGCGCCGTGGCCTTCAGCTTCCGCGCCTTGGACGAGTCGGTGAGCAGGTCGAGCTCGGCGCCGGAGAGCTTCAGCTTCACCTTCGCGGTCTCGCCGGCGCCGAGTGAGAAGTCTGCCTTGTCGAGCTTGACCTTGCGGCGCTTGCCCTTGAAGTCGACCTTCTTCGCCGTCCTGATCGCGAGCGCTCCCGCGCACGGTGGGGTCGCCTCCGACGCCGGGCAGGTGAGCTTCGCGTTGGCGACGCCCTTGCGGTTGAGCTTCAGCTTCTTGCCCTCGATCTCGACCGTCACGACGGCGTCGGGAGGCGGGTCGGGGGCGACCCGCCAGAGCTCGTCACCGTGCTCACCATCGTCGGCCGTGAAGTAGAGCGAATCACCGAAGGGCACGAAGGGGCCGGGCTCAGAGTCGTCGGTGCCGCCGAGGATGTCCTTGGCGAGCTCGGCACCGGTGCCGTTCGTTCGCCAGAGCTCGCGACCTTCCCTGCCACCCCTCGCGGAGAAGTAGAGCTCGTTGCCCAGCCGGGTCAGCCCGCCGAGCTGGGAATCATCCGGGCCGCTGCGGATGTCCGCGACCTGCGAGGTAGTCGTGCCGTCCGTGCGCCAGAGCTCGGATCCCGTCGTCTGGTCGTCGGCGGCGAAATACAGGCGGCCGTCGAGCTCGGTGAATCCGGAAGCGCCCGAGCCATCCGTACCGGGGGCGATGTCCGCAACCTCAGTCGTCGTGGCGCCGTTCGTCCTCCACACCTCCGAGCCATTGGGGCCATTGGCGCTGAAGTAGAGGAAATCGCCGAAGGGGGTGAAGTTGAAGGGGAACGAGTCGGTGTTTCCGGGTTTGATGTTCTGCACCATCGTCGTCGTGGTGCCGTCGGTGCGATAGAGCTCGCGGCCGGCCACCGGCTCCGTCGCGTCGAAGTAGAGGAAGCCGTTGAACTCGGCGAAGCGCTGCGGATTGGATCCGCCGCCCGCTGGGGCGATGTTCTCCACCATCGTCGTCGTGGTGCCGTCGGTACGCCACGGCTCGCGGCCGTTGGTCGCGTCCTCGGCCGTGAAGTAGAGGAAGCCGCCGAACTGCGTGAAGCTCGCCGGTTCCGACCCGTTCCCACCGGGACGGATGTCGATCATCGTTGTGGTCGTACCGTCCGTCCGCCAGACCTCGTCGCCGTTGGTCAGGTCGTGGGCGCGGAAGTACAGGGCGTCCCCGAGGGTGCCGAAGTTGAAGGGACTGGAATCCTCAGGTCCCGGAGCGATGTCGGTTACCCGGGTGGCCGTGGTGCCGTCGGTCCGCCAGACCTCGCGCCCGTTGGCCTCGTCGCTGGCGGCGAAGTAGAGGAAGCCGCCGAGGGGCGTGAACCGGGACGGGAACGAGTCCTCTCGACCCGGCCAGATGTCGGCCACCATCGTCGCCGTTGACCCGTCGGCGCGCCACAGTTCGCGGCCGTGGACGCCATCGTCGGCCTGGAAGTAGAGGGCGCCGTTGAACTCCACGACCTCCTCCGGCCGCGACGAGCTCGGGCCCGCGTTGACATCGTGGGCGAGCTCGATCTGCACGGCGCCCGCGGCGGCGGGGGCGAGGAGCGAGACCCCGGTGAACAGGGCGAACAGGACCACGATGCGCCTCACTTCGCCAGCACCGCCTTAAGGGCCTTGGTCACGGTGCCCTTGTTGCCGGCGGCGTCGGCGACATTGGCCGTGGCCTTGAGCTTGCGTGCCTTCGCTACATCGGCGAGCAGGTCGACCTCCGCGCTCGACAGCTTCAGCTTCACTTTCGCGGTCTCCCCGGCGCCGAGTGAGAACTTGGCCTTATCGAGCTTGACCTTGCGGCGCTTACCCTTGAAGCTCACCTTCTTGGCGGTGGCGAGCGCGAGGCTGCCGGCACACGGCGGGTTCGCCTCCGTCGCCGGGCAGGCGAGCTTCAACTTCGCCCTCCCCTTGGCGTCGATCTTCAGCTTCTTGCCGTTGATCGTCACGGCGGCGGCCGTGTCGGGTGTGTCTGGTCTGACGCGCCACACCTCGTCGCCGTGGACCCCGTCGTCCGCCCGCATGTAGAGGGAGTCACCGAACACGGTTGCCTCCTGTACATCCGAGCCATTGGAGCCGGACAGGATGTCCTTGGCGAGGGTGGTGTTGGTGCCGTCCGTCTGCCACAGCTCGCTGCCCTGGGATCCGTTGTCGGCGACGAAGTAGAGGGTGTCGCCGAGCGGCTCGAACCCGCCGATATTGGAACCGTCAGGACCCGGATTGATGTCGGCAACCTGAGCGGCCGTGGTCCCGTCGGACCGCCACAGCTCGCCGTCCCCGAAGAAGGTCGTGAAGTAGACGAAGTTCCCGGAGGTGGTGATCTGGGACGGTCCCGAGGCATTGGGGCCGGGAACGATGTCCTGGACCAGCGAGACCGAGGTGCCATCGCTGCGCCACAGCTCGCGCCCGAGTATGTCGTCATCGGCGTCGAAATAGAGCGTGTTGCCCAGGACCGCGAAGTCGCGCGGCGCCGCGCTGCTCGTTGGGTTGATCTCCCCCACCATGTTGGTGGTCGTCCCGTTGGTTCGCCACAACTCGCGGCCCGCGGCCGAGGTCAGGGCGCTGAAGTAGAGGAAGTCCCCTAGCTGGGTGAACTCCTCGGGGCTCGAGCCGTTTGCACCCGGGTTGATGTTGAAGACCATCGTGGTCACCGTGCCATCGGTTCTCCAGACCTCCTGGCCATTGCTACCGTCGTCGGCCCGGAAGAACAGGTGGTCGCCGAGCACCTTGAGACGCTCCGGAAACGAGTCGGTCGCGGCGGGGGCGATGTTCAGCACCATCTCCGTCGTGACTCCGTCCGTGCGCCAGAGCTCGTTGCCGTTCGTGCCGTCGTTGGCGCTGAAGTAGAGGAAGTTTCCAAGCGCGGTCAGATCACCCGGGTTCGAGCCCAACGGTCCAGGCCTGATGTCGCGCACCAGCGTGGTCGTGGTGCCATCGGTTCGCCAGAGCTCGCCCCCGGTGGTGCCGTCGTTGGCGAGGAAGTAGAGGAAGTTGCCCAGCCGCCCGAACCTGACCGGCCCGGAGCCCTCATCCGGCGCCGGGTTGATGTCCGCGATCAACGTCGCGGTGGTGCCGTCGCTGCGCCACAGCTCCGACCCGTGCGTTCCGTCATTGGCCCGGAAGTACAGAGCGTTGCCCAGCTCGGCGAAGTCGGACGGGCCCGAGGAGCTCGGCCCGGGCTGGATGTCGTGGGCGAGCTCGATCTCGACCGCTGCAGCCGCCCCGGGAAGCACGAGCGCGACCGCCGTCGCGGCTGCGGCCAGCGCCGCTGACCAGCCAACCCGTACGCCCTTGCTCCCGCCCACGCTCGCTCCCTGAGTCGCTTGTCGGCGAACCGTATCCGGCGCGGCGCGCGGACGCAAGCCCGCGCCGGACGAACGTCCGACGCCCCGCGCAGGCGGCGACGGGAGCCGGCCTCGCGCGACTGAGCTACTTGCCAGGCAGGTCGGCCTTCAGCTTCTTGGAGACGCTCGCCTGGTTGGTCGCCGCGTCTGCCACCGCGGCCGTGGCCTTCAGCTTGCGCGCCTTTGCCACGTCCTCGAGCAGGTCGAGCTCGGCGCCGGATAGCTTCAGCTTCACCTTCGCGGTCTCGCCGGCGCCGAGCGAGAAGTCGGCTTCGTCGAGCTCGACCTTCTTGCGCTTGCCCTTGAACTCGACCTTCTTCGCGGTCTTCACCTGAAGCGTGCCGGCGCACGGCGGCGTCGCCTCGGAGGCGGGGCAGGTGAGCTTCGCGTTGGCGACGCCCTTTCGATTCAGCTTCAGCTTCTTGCCCTCGATCGTGATCGAGACCACGGTGTCGGGCGGCGGCGACGGAGCGATCCGCCAGACCTCATCGCCGTGCTCACCGTCGTCGGCGGTGAAGTAGAGCGAGTCACCGAAGGGGGCGAAGTCGAAGGGGTCCGAGCCGTCGGTGCCCTGGAGGATGTCCTTGGCCAGCGCGGTGGTGGTGCCGTCGGTCGTCCACAGCTCCTGGCCCTCGAGTCCGCCGCGGGCCGAGAAGTAGAGGGAGTTCCCGTACGGGGTCAGCCCGCTGATGTCCGAGTCGTCCTCCCCGGGCCGGATCTCCGCCACCATCGTGGTCGAGCTTCCGTCGGTGCGCCAGAGCTCAGTGCCGCTGGCTGCGGTCTCGGCGCTGAAGTAGAGAAAGCCCCCGAGTTCGGTGAAGCCGAAGGGGTTGGAGCCGAGCGCTCCCGGGTTGATGTTCTGCACCGGCGTCGTTGCCGTGCCGTTGGTGCGCCACAGCTCCTGTCCGTTCGTGCCGTCGTTGGCGCTGAAGTAGAGGAAGTCGCCGAGCTGCTTGAAGGCGAACGGGTTCGAGCTCGCGCCCAGCGGGTTGATGTTCTGCACCGGCGTCGTCGAGGTGCCGTTGGTGCGCCAGGGCTCGATACCGGTGGTGCCGTTGTCGGCGGCGAAGTAGAGGAAGTCGCCGAGCTGGGTGAAATCGTTTGGGTTCGAGCTTGCCCCCGCCGGATTGATGTTCGCCACCGGTGTCGTCGTCGTGCCGTCGGTGCGCCAGGGCTCGCGGCCGGTGCTGCCGTTGTCGGCGCCGAAATAGAGGAAGTTGCCGAGCGGGGTGAAGTCGTTCGGGTTCGAGCTCGCCCCAAGCGGGTTGATGTTCGCCACCATCGTCGTCGTCGTGCCGTCGGTGCGCCAGAGCTCGGTGCCGTTGGTGCCGTCGTCGGCGCGGAAGTAGACGAAATTGCCGAAGGCAGTCAGGAGGCTGGGGAACCCCTCCCCGCCGGGCGTCGGATCGATGTCAGCGACCAGGGTCGTCGTCGTCCCGTCGGTGCGCCAGAGCTCGCGGCCGTTGCTGCCGTCCTCGGCGGCGAAGTAGAGGAAGTTGCCGAGCGGGGTGAGCTCAGACGGGAACGAGCCTTCGCGAAGGGCCGGGTTGATGTCTCGCACCATCGTCGCCGTCGTCCCGTCGCTGCGCCAGAGCTCGGGTCCGCTGGTGCCATCGTTGGCGACGAAGTAGAGGGATCCGCCCGCCTCGACGAAGTCCTCCGGCTCGGAGGCGCTGGGACCGGGGTTGACGTCATGGGTGAGCGTGAACTCGACCGCCGCTGCCGATGCCGGGAGCGAAAGCGCCAGTACCAGCGCCGCCGTGCCCACAAGCGCCAGGCCCCGCGGGCCCATCTCAGCGGCCCGCCGCCGGCAGGCCGGCCTTCAGCTTCTTGGAGACGTTCGCCTGGTTGCCCGCCGCGTCTGCCACCGCAGCCGTGGCCTTCAGCTTGCGGGCCTTGGCGACATCCTGGAGCAGGTCGAGCTCGGCGCCGGAGAGCTTCAGCTTCACCTTCGCGGTCTCGCCGGCGCCGATCGAGAACTCGGCCTGATCGAGGTCGAGCTTGCGGCGCTTGCCCTTGAACTCCACCTTCTTCGCGGTCTTGATCTCAAGCGTGCCGGCGCACGGAGGCGTCGCCTCGGAGGCGGCGCAGGTGAGCTTTGCGTTGGCGACGCCCTTTCGATTCAGCTTCAGCTTCTTGCCCTCGATCGTCACCGAGACCACGGTGTCTGGTGCAGGCGAAGGCGCCACCCGCCAGACCTCCTCGCCGTGCACGCCGTCGTCGGCGGCGAGGTAGAGCGAGTCGCCGAGCACTGTGAGCTCCGACGGCCGTGAGCTGTCGGTGCCCTGAAGGATGTCCTTCGCCAGCGCCGTGGTCGCGCCGTCCGTCGACCAGAGCTCGCGGCCGGCTGCCCCAGTCTCGGCGGAGAGGTACATCGTGTTGCCGATCGGGACCAGCTCTTCGGGGTCGGATCCGTTGGGACCGGGCTCGATGTCCGCGACCATCGTCGTCGAGCTTCCGTCGGTGCGCCAGAGCTC
Source organism: uncultured Solirubrobacterales bacterium (assembly GCA_963767475.1). Taxonomy (GTDB): domain Bacteria; phylum Actinomycetota; class Thermoleophilia; order Solirubrobacterales; family 70-9; genus WHSW01. The sequence goes on along the minus strand of CAVYEI010000005.1, from coordinate 431,909 downwards.
TGAGCCGGTGGTGCCGTCGTTGGCGCTGAAGTAGAGAAAGCCGCCCAGCGGCGCGAAGCCGAGGGGGGCGGAGCTGCTCGGCGTGGGGTTGATGTTCGCCACCGGCGTCGTCGTCGTCCCGTCGGTGCGCCAGAGCTCGTTGCCATTGGTGCCGTCGTCGGCGCTGAAGTAGAGGAAGTCACCGAGCTGGGTGAAGTCGCGCGGGGACGAGCTGCTCGACGTAGGGTCGATGTTCGCCACCGGCGTCGTCGTCGTGCCGTCGGTGCGCCAGAGCTCGCGGCCGGTGCTGCCGTCGTTGGCGCCGAAATAGAGGAAGTTGCCTAGCTGGGTGAGGTCCTCGGGGTCCGAGCTCGCCCCCGCGGGATTGATGTTCTGCACCGGCGCCGTGGTCGCCCCGTCGGTGCGCCAGAGCTCGCGTCCGATGCTGCCGTTGTTGGCGACGAAGTAGAGGAAGTTGCCGAGCTGGGTGAAGCCGGTCGGGTCCGAGCCCACACCGGCCGCCGGGTTGATGTTCTGGACCATCGTCGTTGTCGTCCCGTCGCTGCGCCAGAGCTCGACGCCGTTGGTGCCGTCGTTGGCGCGGAAGTAGACGAAGTTGCCAAGCGCGGCGAAGCGCTCGGGGACCGAACCGATCGGACCCGGCCGGATGTCCTGCACCAGGGTCGTCGTCGTCCCGTCGGTGCGCCAGAGCTCGGTGCCGGTGGTGCCGTCGTCGGCGTGGAAATAGAGGAAGCTGCCGGCCTGCACGAACTCGGTCGGCCCCGAACCCTGCCCCGGGGCCGGATCGATGTTCTGGACCAGCGTCGCCGTCCCGTCGCTGCGCCAGAGCTCGCTGCCGTTCGTGCCGTCGGCCGCGCGGAAGTACAGGGAGCCGCCGAACTGCGTGAACCCGAAGGCGTCCGACGCGCTCGGGCCGGGATTGACGTCGTGGGCGAGCTCGACCTCGACCGCTGCAGCCGCCCCAGGGAGCACGAGCGCGACCGCCGTCGCCGCTGCGGCGAGCGCAGCTGACCGGCCAACCCGTGCGTACTTGTTCCCGCCCACGCTCGCTCCCTGAGTCGCTCGTGGGCGAACCGTATCCGGCGCGGAGCGCTGACGCAAGCGTCCCGGCTCAGGCGGCGACCGGCTCGCGCTTTCGCTTCGTCCGCCGCGGCTTCGGCGCCGGCTCCTCGGGCTCGACCAGCTCGCGCAGGAACTGGCCGGTGTAGGAGGTCGGCGAGCCCGCGACCTGCTCGGGCGTACCGGTGGCGATGATCTCGCCGCCGGCCTCGCCGCCCTCGGGACCGAGGTCGATCAGATGGTCGGCCGACTTGATCACGTCGAGGTTGTGCTCGATCACGACCACCGTATTGCCCTGCTCGACCAGCCGGTCGAGGACCTCGAGCAGGCGCTCGACGTCGGCGAAGTGCAGGCCGGTGGTCGGCTCGTCGAGGATGTAGAGGGTGTCGCCGGTGGCGATCTTCGAGAGCTCGGTGGCGAGCTTGACGCGCTGCGCCTCGCCCCCGGAGAGCTGGGTGGCCGGCTGGCCGAGGCGGATGTAGTCGAGGCCGACGTCGTGCAGGGTGCGCAGCCGCCGGGCGATCTTCGGCACCGGGTCGAAGAACTCGACCGCCTCGCCGACCGACATCTCGAGCACGTCGGCGATCGACTTGCCCTTGTAGCGGATCTCCAGCGTCTCGCGGTTGTAGCGGCGCCCGTGGCACTGCTCGCAGGGCACGTAGACGTCGGGCAGGAAGTGCATCTCGATCTTGATCTGGCCATCGCCACGGCAGACCTCGCAGCGCCCGCCCTTGACGTTGAAGCTGAACCGCCCCGGCTTGTAGCCGCGGGCACGCGCCTCGCGGGTTCCCGAGAAGAGCTTGCGGATGTGGTCGAAAAGCCCGGTGTAGGTCGCCGGGTTGGAGCGCGGCGTGCGCCCGATCGGCGACTGGTCGATGTTGATGATCTTGTCGACCTGATCGATCCCGTCGATGCGGTCGTGGGCGCCGGGCCGCATCCGCGCGCGATGCAGGCGGTTGGCGACCGCGCGGTAGACGATCTCGTTGACGAGCGTCGACTTGCCGGAGCCCGAAACCCCGGTGACGGAGGTGAACACGCCCAGCGGGATGCTGACGTCGAGGTTCTTGAGGTTGTGCTGGCGGGCGCCGTGGACGACGAGCTCGCCCTTCGGGTTGCGCCGCTGGTCGGGAACCGCGATCTCACGCTCGCCGGAGAGGAACTGGCCGGTCAGCGATCCCGGCTGGCGCTGGATCTCCTTCGCCGTGCCCTCGGCGACCACCTCTCCCCCGTGCACGCCGGCGCCGGGACCGAGATCGATCACGTGGTCGGCGGAACGGATCGTGCCCTCGTCGTGCTCGACCACGATCACCGTGTTGCCGATGTCGCGCAGGCGCTCGAGCGTGCCGATCAGCTTCTCGTTGTCGCGCTGGTGAAGGCCGATCGAGGGCTCGTCGAGGATGTAGAGGACGCCGACCAGGCTGGAGCCGATCTGGGTCGCGAGGCGGATCCGCTGGGCCTCGCCCCCGGAGAGGGTGGTCGCCGAGCGCTCCAGCGAGAGGTATCCGATCCCGACCGAGTCGAGGAAGCGCAGCCGCTCGCCGATCTCGCGCACGACCAGGCGGGCGATCGCGCGCTCGGTCTCGGTCAGCTCCAGCGCCTCGATCCAGGCGAGCGCCGCCCTGGCCGAGAACTGGGTGTACTCGTAGACGTTGAGCCCGCCGACCGTGACCGCGAGGCTCTCCGGGCGCAGCCGGGCGCCGTCGCAGGCGGGGCATGGCTGCAGCGCCATCAGCGCCTCGACCCGCTCGCGGGTGTTGTCGGAGTCGGTGTTCTCGTAGCGGCGCTGGAGGCTGTGCAGCATGCCGTCGAAGCGGACCGTGTACTTGCGCTGGCGGCCGAAGCGATTGCGGTAGGAGATCGTGTGCTTCTCGTCGCCGGTGCCGTCGAGCAGCAGCTGGCGGGCGTCGTCGGGGAGATCGCGCCAGGCGACCGTGGTGTCGATCCCGTTCGCCTCCGCGACCGCCTCCAGCAGGCGCCGGTGATAGATCGAGGCCGCCTTGGTCCAGGGCTCGAGCGCGCCCTCGGAGATCGAGAGCGTCGGGTCCGGAACGATCAGCTCCGGGTCGATCACCCGCTGGAAACCGAGGCCCAGGCAACGCGGGCAGCAGCCGTGCGGCGAGTTGAAGGAGAAGATCCGCGGCTCGAGCTCGGGCATCGAGGTGCCGCACTTGAGGCAGGCGAACTTCTCGCTGAAGACGAGCACCTCGCCGCGCTTGCCGGCGCTCGGGCCCGAGAGCACCTCGGCGCCCGGGCCCTCCGCCGCCGCCTCGTCGCCGGAGCTGCGGTCGAGGATCTCGATCTCGATGATTCCGTCGGCGAGCTGCGACGCCGCTTCCAGCGATTCGGCGAGCCGCTTTCGCAGCCCCTCCTTCATCACCAGCCGGTCGACGACGATCGAGATGTCGTGCTTGAACTTCTTGTCGAGCGCGATCTGCTCGTCGAGGCGCCGCAGCTCACCGTCGATCACGGCCCGCGCGTAGCCCTGCGCGCGCATCTCCTCGAGCAGCTTTCCGTACTCGCCCTTGCGTCCGCGGACCACCGGCGCGCAGACCATGAACCGGGTCCCCTCGGGGAGCGTCATCGCGTGGTCGGTGATCTGCTCGATCGACTGGCCGGCGATCGGCTCGCCGCAGTTGTGGCAGTGCGGCTTGCCGATCCGCGCCCAGAGCAGGCGCAGGTAGTCGTAGATCTCGGTCACCGTGCCGACGGTCGAGCGCGGGTTGCGCGAGGTGGTCTTCTGGTCGATCGAGATCGCCGGCGAGAGGCCCTCGATCGAATCGACGTCGGGCTTCTCCATCTGGCCGAGGAACTGGCGCGCGTAAGACGACAGCGATTCGACGTAGCGGCGCTGGCCCTCGGCGTAGATCGTGTCGAAGGCGAGGCTCGACTTGCCCGAGCCCGAGAGCCCGGTGACGACCACGAGCGCGTCCCTGGGCAGGGTCACGTCGACGCCCTTGAGGTTGTGCGCGCGGGCGCCCGAGATCACGATTTCGCCGGAGCGAGTCACTGGCGAACCAGTGTACGGATACGAACGGGCGTTCCCACGGGAAGCGCCCGGTGCACGGCCCTCAACGGCGCCGGATCAGCTTCACCGGCTTCGTCTGCGTGTTCGGCTCCCCACCGGTCGGGGTGAAGCTGACCTCTGCCTTGACCTTCACCTTGCCGCGCTTTCGCAGGCGCTTTCCCCTCTTGCCCTTCGCCTTCACCAGTAGCTTCACGGCGCCCGCCGCGGTCGCCTCGCGTGCCTCGGGCTTGACGCCCTTGCCGCCGAGCGTGAGCGAGCCGGGCCCGGGAAGCTCGACCGTCAGCTTCGCGGTGCCCTTGCGCTTGTTCCGCTTCAGCTTGCCGAAGGCGAACTCGTTCGAAGGCAGCGCGACCGGCGGCGGCAGCTCGCGGTTCAGGCGGCTCACCGCCTCGGCTCCCTCCGCACCGACGTAGACGTTGCGTCCGTCGGCCGGCACGGCCAGTGATGAGGCGCTCTGGAACGGGGAGTTGGCGCCGTTGGCGGTCGTTCCCGGGATCGCTGTACAGCCCCCGATCCCGCCGTCCGAGTTGAGGCAGTCCCGGTAGGTGAGCGCGCCAGTCGCCGGATTGCGATCGAAGCGCAGCGCTGTGTCCGAGTATGAGGCGACGTACACATTGAGACCGTCGGCGCTCACGCTGGCTCGTTCCGGGTACTGCATGGTCGTGTCGGTCCCGTTGGAGGCCGCGCCCGGTAGATCGGCGCAGGCCGTCTGGTCGGTGTCGGAGGTGAAGCATTCGCGCTGGGTCAGGGCGCCCGTTGACGGGTCGCGGTCGAACCCGGTCACCGAGGCCGCCGACTCTGAGGCAACGTAGGCGTTCCTCCCGTCGGCGCTGATCTCAACGGAGGTCGCGCCGAAGAGATTGCTGTCGTTCCCGGTGGCGGTGGCGCCCGGCACCGGCGTGCAGGTGGCGACCGCCGTCTGTGAGGTGAGGCAGTCAGTGAACGTGAGGACCCCATTCGGGGCGCGAGCGAAGCGAGCGATCGTGTGGCCGTTGTACGCGGCCGTGTACACGTTGGCGCCGTCGGGGCTGACCGTGATCCCGTAGAGGGACTCGAGCGGGGTGTCGACGCCGCCGGCGACGGCGCCCGGGATCGCGGTGCAACCGCCGACGCTGGTGTTCGAGGTCAGGCAGCTCTGGTACGTCAGCGTGCCGGTAACCGAATCGCGGTTGAACCTCGCCACCGCATCGCCGTCGTCAGCAGCCACGTAAACCTGGGCGCCGTCGGGGCTCACGGCGAGGAAGCGCGTGCTTTGCAGAGGCGTGTTGGTCCCCCCGGCCGAACTGCCCGCGACCGCGGTGCAGCCGGTCACATCCGTGTCCGAGGTGAAGCAGCCCTGGTAGGTGAGGACCCCGGTTGCCGGGTCACGGCTGAACATGCCCACCGCGTGGTTGCTCTCGGATGCCGTGTACAGGCTCCGCCCATCGGGCGAGAGCGCCACACCCCGCATCCCGCCGAGGCCGGTGTTGGTACCCGCAGATGCCGCGCCGGGGATCTCGAGGCACCCGTCGACCGAGCTGTTCGAGGTGATGCAGCCGAGAAACGCCAGCGCCCCGTCCGCCGGCGAGCGGCTGGCCGCGACGACGGCTGACCCGATGCCGGAGACGGCGTAGACGTTGTTGCCATCAGGGCTCGCCGCCAGCCCGTAGACGCTGCCGAACGGGGTGTGCAGCATTCCCGCCTTCGCGCCCGGGATCGGAGTGCAGGCCGTGGTCGTGGTATCCGACGTCAGGCAGTCACCGAAGGTGAGCTGTCCCGTGTCCGCCCACGCACCCGCCGGCGCGGCGAGCAGGATTGCGGCCGCTGGCGCGAGCAGAAGCCAGCGGATTCGGTGACCGTTACCCGTCCCCTCCATGGGGCCACCCTAACCGCCGCTTTGTCTGAGCGCTACTGCTTCCCCGCGAGCTGGAGCACGTCGTCGGCGATCCCGCCAGGGTCGCCGACCGAGTACTCGGCGTCGAGGCGGGCGACGATCTCGTCGCGCGAGGAGCCATCGAGCGCCATGTTCATCGCCACCAGGCGGGCGCCGGCGGCGTCGTCGGACTTGCCGGCGGCGGCGGGCCGGGCGCCGTTGGTCGACGCGGTGGGCTCGGCGGCGATCTGCGGGGGCGTGCCCTCGTCGGGCGGCGGCGTCGGCTCCGGGATCAGCGGCGGCTCGGGCTCCGAGGGCGGCTCCGGCGCCGGGGTGGGCGGCGGCGGGGTGGGCTCCGGCACCGAAGGCGGAGTCGGCTCCGGCGTCGGCACCGGTCCCGGCTGGACCTCGGCGCCGATGCCTAGCTTTGACTGCAGCTCTTCGAAGGCATTGCGCGCCGCGGCGAGGCGCTCCTGCGACTCGGCCGCGGCCCGTTCGCGGATCCCCTTGGCCTCGGTCTCGGCCTCGCGGACGATCTCCGCTGCCCTCGCCTCGGCGTCGTTGATCAGCTCGCGGACCTTCTCCGCCACGTCGTGAACGATCTGCTCTCCATCCATGCGCCGAGAGTACCCGCTCAGGCGCGCCTCGACCTCAGTCGCCGCTCTGTGGGACTCCGTTGATGCGCACCGCCGAGCCCTTGAGATCGAGCACGCCCGAGGCCTCGACCGCAACCTGGCTGCCCTTGACCGTCACCTTGGCCGGGCTCACGGTGACCGTGTTGCCAAATCCCGACATCGTCACGCCGGCGTTGCTCGCCTCGACCGTGAACTTGCCGTCGGGCGAGGTCAGCTTGGTCGGCTCGGCGACCCAGGTGAAGCCGTCCCAGCGCTTCTCGCAGTCGAACTCGTCCGACTTCGTATCGACGAGGACGACCTCGCCGGTCTTCTTCGAATAGCAGGCATGAATGACCCCATCGCTGGAGGGGATCGTGGCGACCGCGACGCCGCTCAGGGACGCCGCAAGCGCGGCGATCGAGACGATCAGCGCCGCGGCGGGCCGGCGCTCGATCGCACCGGTGACTCGTTCGAACATGGGTTACCTCCAGATCGGGGTTGGGCCCATGTTCTCCGCAAGCGATCAGGTGCGCAAGGCCTCGAGGTCGCGGCGCAGCTCCTTGAGCTCGTCGCGGATCCGCGCCGCCTCCTCGAAGCGCAGCTCCTCGGAGGCCGCCAGCATCTCCTCCTCGAGCTCGACGATCACCCGCTCGAGCTGGTCCTCGGTCATCGCCTCGCCGTCGTTCGAGCGCCGGCGGCGGCGGCCCGGGGTAGCGCGCGACTCCATCGAGAGGAACTCGGCGATGTCGGAGATCCCCTTCTGCACCGTCTCCGGGGTGATCCCGTGCTCTGAGTTGTAGGCGACCTGGATCGCGCGGCGGCGATCGGTCTCGGCGATCGCCTTGCGCATCGCCTCGGTCTCCTTGTCGGCGTACATCAGCACCCTCCCGTTGATGTTTCGGGCCGCGCGGCCGATCGTCTGGATCAGCGAGGTCTCGCCGCGCAGGAAGCCCTCCTTGTCGGCGTCGAGGATCGCTACCAGCGTCACCTCCGGCAGGTCGAGGCCCTCGCGCAGCAGGTTGACGCCGACGAGCACGTCGTACTCGCCCAGGCGCAGGTCGCGGATGATCTGGATCCGCTCCAAGGTGTCGACCTCGGAGTGCAGGTAGCGGACCTTGAACCCGTGCTCGAGCAGGTAGCCGGTCAGGTCCTCCGACATCTTCTTCGTCAGCGTCGTCACCAGGGTGCGCTCCTTGCGCTCGACCCGGCGGCGGACCTCGTTCATCAGGTCGTCGATCTGGTTGCGGGTCTCGCGCACCTCGATCTCCGGGTCGACGATCCCGGTCGGGCGGACGATCTGCTCGACGATCCGCTTCGACGTCCCGCGCTCGAACTCGCCCGGGGTCGCCGACATCATCACCAGCTGGCCGACGCGGGGCAGGAACTCGTCGAACTTCAGTGGCCTGTTGTCGAGCGCCGAGGGCAGGCGGAAGCCGAAGTCGACCAGAGTCTGCTTGCGCGAGCGATCGCCCTCGTACATGCCCCCGATCTGAGGAATCGTTTGATGCGACTCGTCGACGAAGACGACGAAGTCGTCGGGGAAGTAGTCGATCAGCGTGTGCGGCGGGGACCCGGGCTCGCGGTTGTCGAAGATCCGCGAGTAGTTCTCGATCCCGGAGGTGAAGCCGAGCTCCTTCAGCATCTCGATGTCGTATTGGGTCCGCTGCAGCAGGCGGTGCGCCTCGAGCTCCTTGCCGCGCTCCTGAAACCAGGCGAGACGCTCGTCGAGCTCGGCCTTGATCTCGATCACGGCGCGCTCGAGCGTCTGCTCCTCGGTCGCGTAGTGGCTCGCCGGCCAGACCGCGACATGGTCGACCTCGTCGTAGATCTCGCCGGTCAGCGGGTCGAAGTGGTGGATCGACTCGATCTCGTCGCCGAACAGGTTGACCCGGTATGCCGACTCGGCGTAGGCGGGGAAGATCTCCACCATCTCCCCCTTGGCCCGGAAGGTGCCGCGGGTGAGCGCGGTCTCGTTGCGGGTGTACTGCATCCCGACCAGCTTGCGAAAGAGCTCGTGGCGGTCGATCCACTCGCCGACCTTGAACAGCTGCATCTGGCGCCGGTAGAGGTCGGGCGAGCCGATCCCGAAGATGCAGGAGACCGAGGCGACGATGACGACGTCGCGACGCGCCAGCAGCGAGGCGGTCGCCGCGTGGCGCAGGCGATCGATCTCGTCGTTGATCGAGGAGTCCTTCTCGATGTAGAGGTCCTGCTGCGGGACGTAGGCCTCGGGCTGGTAGTAGTCGTAGTAGCTGACGAAGTACTCGACCACGTTGTCGGGAAAGAACTCGCGGAACTCGTTGCACAGCTGCGCCGCCAGGGTCTTGTTGTGGGCGATCACCAGCGCCGGGCGCTGCACGCGCTCGATCACGCCGGCCATCGTGAACGTCTTCCCGGTGCCGGTGCCCCCGAGCAGGGTGACGAACTCCTCGCCGGCGGTCAGCGCCTTGGAGATCGCCTCGATCGCCTTCGGCTGGTCGGCTGTCGGCGTATAGGCGCTGTTGAGCTTGAACTCGGCCACGACCCAGTCAACATAGCGGCCGTCATACTCGGCATTCGTGGATCGCGGCAGGGCGCAGCTCGGGTTCTCATTGCTGATCCTGCTGGCACTCGGCGGGACGCTGGCGCTCGCGGGAGGGGGCGGTGCGCAGACGCCCGCCGCGAGCGAGCAGCAGGCCGCCGAGGCGCTCGACCCCGACGAGCTGGCGCGGATCAGCGTCGGATCGCTGCCGGCGGTGGCCCGCCGGGTGGAGCGGGTGCGCGAGCTGCGCTTCGACGACCTGCCGAAGCCGGAGGTGGTCAGCAGCGAGTTCCTCAACCGCCTCGGAACCCGCCAGCTCGAGCATCAGGCCAGAGGTCTCGGCCTCGGCGCCGACGATGCGGTCGGCGCGATCACCGGCCTGCTCGAGCCCGGCGAGGAGCTCGAGGCCGCCTACACCTCGACCGGCGACCTCGCCGCCGCGGCGTACGACCCGAAGAGCGAGCGCCTCTACGTCGTCTCCGATGCGGTCGCCGCCAACCGGGCCCTGGTCGAGTTCGTCCTCGCCCACGAGCTCGACCACGCGCTCGAGGACCAGAACTTCGGGCTCGGAGGCGGCGCCAAGGTGGACGACGACGCGGCGCTCGCCCGCCAGGCGCTGGTCGAGGGCTCGGCCACCGACGTGATGATCGAGTTCGCGGCCCGCTACCTCAACCCGCTGGAGCTGCTCTCGGCGACCGAGACGATCGACTCGGGCACCGGCGACGTCCCGAATGCGTTCTTCGACCAGCTCACCTGGACGTACCTAGGCGGGCGGGGATTCGTCGCCCAGCTGCGCGAGCTCGCCGGCAGCTGGAAGCTCGTCGACTACGCGCTCGAGACGCGCCCGCCAGCCTCCACGGAGCAGGTCCTGCACCCGCGCAAGTACGTGACCGACGAGCGGCCGTCGTCGGTGCGGATCGACGGAGCGCCGCTGCGCGCGGCCGGCTGGCGACTCGCCGACCGCAACGTGTTCGGCGAGCTCGCCACATCGCAGCTGCTCGAGCTCGGCGTCGAGAAGCCGGAGGCCGAGGCGGCCGCGGCGGGCTGGGATGGCGATCGCTACGAGCTCTGGCGCCGCGAGATGGCGCCCGCGGATTGCGAGTACCCCTGCCGGTCCGAGCTCGTCCTGGTCGCGACGTGGGCCTTCGACACCGCCGCCGACGCCAGCCGCGAGTTCGACCAGGCGCTGACGTCCTATCTCGAGGACGGCCTCGACGCCGAGCCGCTGAGCCCCGGCGTCTGGCGGGTCGCCGGCGGATACGCGGCGGTTGCTGTCGGGCGCGAGGACGCCGTGCTCGTGTTCGCTCCCGACCGCGGGCTCGCGCGTAGGGTCGCGGTAGCGCAGCTCAGCCGGTGAATTGAAACGATGCCGCCGATGAGACCGCGGCTCCTGCTCGGCATCTTCTGGCTGTTCGCCGGAACGATGCATTTCATCCGCAACCGCGACTACGAGGCGACGGTGCCCGCCTACATCCCGATCACGCCCGAGGACGCGGTTCGCTGGAGCGGCTACGCCGAGCTCACCGGCGGGGCGCTGGTGCTGTCGTCCGCGACCCGCCGGCTGGGACGCTGGTGGCTGCTCGGTCTGCTGGTGGCGGTCTTCCCGGCCAACGTCCACATGGCCGTCGACCCCGAAGACGTCGCCGCCCGCGGCGTCCCCGTCGACCGCCTGCCGCGCTGGCTGCTCTGGGCGCGGCTGCCGATCCAGCCGCTGTTCATGCTCTGGGCCTGGCGGGCGACCGAGTAGTTCAGAGGCGCGTCAGCGCCGTTCTCAGCAGCTCGGTGAGCGGTGCCGGGTCGGTCTTGCCCTCCGTGCTGGTGTGCGTGAGCGAGAGCGTGAAGCTGCCCTTCAGCGCCGTGACCCCCAACTCGCTCGACCCCTTCTTCGGGTACTTCTTCACCCGCACCAGACCGCGCTCGCCGACCCCGTCGAGCGGCTTCTCGACCTCGGCTACCCGGTCGATCGAAAGTTGCGCCGCGGAGGCGTCGGTGCAGTTGCCCAGGGAGAGGCATCCGTCACGAGTGCGTCCAGGTCGGGGGTCGGAGCGCCGGCCTTGCCGTAGCCTGCCTTGTCCGGCTCCCGGCCGCCCCAGGGCTTGCCGTCGCCCGACTTCTCGGTCGCGGTGCCCGCGGCCTCCTGGAGCTTTTTCAGAGCGTTGTCGAGCAGGCCCATCGGCGGCGAAACCTACGGGATCAGACCCTCGAGCTGGTCGAGCACGCCGCCGAGGTCGTCGAGGACGCCGCCCGCGTCGTCGAAGACCGTCTGAGCGCCCGCGAGCAATCCGACCGCCTCGTCGACGGGCAGGCGCACGGCGAGCGCGCGCAGGCCATCCGCGATCAGCGGGCTGAGCTCGTCCGCGGCCTCGGCGTCGTCGATCGCCCGCACGACGCCGGCACGCACCGCTTCCTCCAGCCTGGCCTCGTCGATGCCCTGCTCGGCCGCGAACTCCTCACGCGACTCCTCGGTCGGCAGCGCCGCCGCCAGCTCCTCGCGGCTGACGCCCAGCTCGCAGGCGGCGCCGTCGAGCGCGGAGAGCAGGAACTGCTGCGCCGCCCCCTCCACCCCCTCCGGCTCGTCCCACTCCCGCGGCGCGCACGGGTCCGCGACCGGGGTCGGCTCGTAGCTCCGCCCGCCGGCCGCGACGTACACGATCACGAGCGCGAGCGAGACCGCTGCCGCCCCTGCGATCAGCGCTCGTGGACTGATCACAGCTCGATCCCCCGCCGGCGCGCCAGCGCGATCGGCAGCAGCGCCGCGAGCGCGAAGGCGGCGGCGATCAGGAACGACGATGAAAACGCGTGCGTAGCCGCGCGGTCGATCTCCGACTCGATCGCCGCCCGCAGCTCCTCCGTCGCCGTGCGCTCCGCCGGGTCGGCGGGCAGCGGCTCGAACGCGGGCCCGACGATCGGCACCTTGTCGCCCTCGGCCGCGATCTGGTCGGCGATCCGCATCGCCAGGTCGAGCTTGGAGCTCGGATCGACGCCCGAGTCGAGCAACGCGGCGATCCCAGCCTGCTCGGCGTTCGCGCGCTCCGTTTCGAGGTCGGCGGTGAACACCGGGGTGAGCACGAGCAGGCCGGCGACGACGCCCGCGTGGCGCGAGGCGATCGTCCAGCCTCCGTGGATCGCCTGCGGCGAGTGGCCCTCAAGCGCCCGCTCGGTGAGCGCGGAGAGGGTCAGTGCAAGCCCGGCGCCGGCGAGCGCCTGCGGCGGCAGGGTGAGCGCGACCGATGCATCGGGGAGCAGCGCGAGGCCGGCGAGGCCGCCGGCGATCAGGATCGCCCCGGCCGCCGCGCGGGCTCGCGCGGACTGCACCCGCCTTGCCAGCGGCGCCGCCGCGAACGCGCACACCGGCAGCACGGTGACCGCCGCAGCCGCCGCGATCGGGGTCAGCCGCCAGCCCTCGATCAGCAGCAGCACGACGAGGAACAGGGCCGCCGCCAGGGCCGCCGAGACGAGCGCCAAGGCGACGTTCGCCGCCACGTGCGGCCGGCCGGCCGGCGACACCTCGCGCTCGATCTCGTCGCGGGCCCGCTCACCGCGGAGCGCCGGAACGAGTGCCGCTCCGCAGGCCGCGGCGAGAGGCACCTGGACGATGAAGATCGACTGCCACGAGATCAGCTCGGTGAGCAATCCGCCGACCCCGGGCCCGAGCGCCGCCCCGATCGCGCCCGACGCCGCCCACACGGTCGCCGCGCGTTCCTCGGAACCGACCACGGACGGCAGCAGCTCAAGCGACGCGCACACGGCGGCCGCTCCGCCCAGCGCCTGCATGCAGCGAGCCACGAGCAGGAGCTCGATGCCGCCGGCGAGTCCGCAGACCAGGCTCGAGAGCCCGAAGACGACGATGCCGGCGATCGCCGCGCGGGCGGGGCCAACCCGGCGGGCGACCCGCGCCGCCGGGATCGCGGCGAGCGCGAGGACGAGGTTGAACGCGACCAGGACCCACGTGACCTCGCTTACCGAGACGTCGAGCTCGCGGTAGATCTCTGGCAGGGCGAGGACCACCACCGAGGAGTCCGCCAGGACCAGCCCAACCGTTGTCGCCAGCGCGGCGCGGACGGCCGAGTCGCTCAAGGGGCGACCTCGATCCAGTCCCACTCGCGCCCGCAGAGGTCGCGGTACTCCGCGGCCGCGACCCGGATGAGGTCGGCGTCCGCCGCCTCCGACGGACTCAGCGCCAGCGGGCCGATCGGGTCGGCGGGGCCGCCGCTACCCGGGTGCAGGTCGGCGCCGCCAAGCCTCACCTCGATCGAATGCAGGCCCGGCTCCAGTTCCGCCGCGCCGAGCCGGACGTAGCCGCCCTCGTTGTTGAGCTCGTGGCGCACGTCTCCGGCGGGCTCGCCGTCGATCAGCAGCGCCGCGGCCGAGCGCAACGACCCGCCCAGCCAGACCTCGTACACACGCGAGCGACCGACCCGGATCGACGCCTCGATTGTTCCCGGTCCCGTCGGCAGCAGCGCCCGGGGGCCCGCGGGCGACACCCAATCGTCGGGGTACGACGTCCGCGAGAGCGGCACGATGATCGGGCTGATGCCGGTGGCGGCCACCAGGTCGCCATTCTGGGCCAAGGCGGCGACGTCGGGGCAGGCGGGTTGCGCGATCGGGTCATAGCGGTCGCCGAGGCCCAGCCGCTGCGGCAGCATCGCGGCAGCGGCCGGTCGCTGCCAGGCCTCGTAGCGATCGCCCGCCCAGATCAGCGCGTACGAGGCCGGCGGACGGCTCTGGGCGGGGGACCTGTGCAGGACCAAGGTGCGGTACGTGGCCAGCGCCGTCGGGTCGATGCGGTCGGTGTCGACCGAGGACCCTTTCTCGACCATGGTTCCGTCGACCAAGGGGATCACGTTGCGGCGCAGCTCGGAGACCGACTCCGGGTCGCTGTCGCGCAGGAAGTGGCGCGCCCCGTACGGCTCGTACGCGGTCATCAGCGACGGGCCCTCGCCGGCGACGCGCTCGCCGATCTCCGCGAGCTCAGAGAGTTGCTCGTATGGCGCCAAGCTGACGTCGCGGTAGGCGAGCGCGTTCGACCAGACCACGCCGACCGCCACCACCCCGACCGCCGCCACCGCGAGCGGGCGCAGCCCGCGGGTGGCAAGCCAGCCCGCCCCCAAGACGGCGGCGAAGGGCAGCGCGGGGGACGCCGTGGCGAGCGCCTTGCCCTCGACCCATGGAGAGCCGATTGCGACCAGCGCCAGGCAACTGACCAACGAGCCCACGATGTACAGGGCCGGACCCTTGAGCCTCGCGCCGCAAGCGCGCGCGAGCCCGCAGACGGCGAGCACGCCCACGGCCGCGATCAGGAGCGTGGCGACCGTCTCGTTGTCCGGGTCGAGCCGGAAGTCGCCGCTCGGCCACACCCCCAGGACCTGCTCGGGCTCGAGCGGCCCGATCAGGTTGCCCTGCGCGGCGTCATCGGTCAGCGGCGACGAGGTCGGCGGGATCAGACCGCCGGGGACCACGATCGGCAGGCTGAGCAGGGCGAGGCCGGCGACGTACGCGGCGGCGTCGCGGGCGGCGGCCGCGAGCCCGGCCTCCCGGGCGAGCAGGATCGCCGCGGCGAGCAGGATCGGCCCGAGCCATGCGAGCCCGCCCGCCGAGAGCACCCCGAGCAGGGCCGCGCCGGCGAGCATGATCGGCAGCAGACGCGCCGCACCGCTCGAGGTCGCCAGCCGCGCGGCGAGCGCCGCCGTCGTGGCGATCAGCAACGCGGCAGCGATCTCCTTGACGCCGCCCCAGAGGTAGTAGCCGAACAAGAGCGCCGACTGCGCGCCGAGGAAGGCTGCCGCGGCGCGCCAGGTCGGCGAATCGGAGACCTGCCCCGCGAGCGACCACAGCGACAGCGACAGGATCGCCGCAAGCACTGCCATGTACGGCTGGATCAGCCAGGCGGCGTCGGTGCCGAGCAGCGCAACGCCGACGCCGAAGGGAACGAAGACTCCGATCGGGTACCCGTCGCCGAGGTTGACGTCAAGCGTTGCCTCGTAGGTCGACGGCGCGAGGCCGGCGAGGCTCCGGCCGTGCTCCATGATCCGGTCGGTGAGCGTCAACCAAGTCGCCGTGTCGTCGAGCTTGATGAACCCCGCGATCGTCGGTTCGCCGGAGAGCACGACCGGCGCCGCGAACACGGCGAAGATGGCGAGTGCCACTGCGGCCGCCCACGGCGCAGCGGGGCCGAGGCCGAACGGACGCCCGAGCCCGAATCCGACGACGGCCATGGCGACGACCACGGGCGCGGTGAGCTCCGCGGTTGCGTCGGCCAGGGTCAGGAATTGGCCCACGCAGATGATCGCCGCCAGCCCACAGGCCGGGATCAACGCCGGAGCGAGCTCACGGCCGGTGATCGCACGGACCAAAAGGCCGCAGCCGCCGCAGAGCGCCAGCAGCAGCGCCGGGAAGACGACCCAGGCTACGGCGAGGTCCATCGGCCCAGGGGATCGTAGACCCCGACCGGGCGGCCGCCGCCTGGGCCGCCCGGCTGCGCGCCCGTTACTCGACCGGGACGATCAGACCCGACCTCGCGAGCTCGAACGCTCGGCCCGGATCCGGGTCGTAGACCTCGATCTGGAGATCCTGAGCCGGATCGGCGAGATAGACGCTCGTCGGTGAGTTCCGATTGGTGACGATGAGCGTGCCGTCTGGCGTCCTGTTGGTGAGCGCCCCCTTGACCTCGGCGAGCTCCTCGACGACGCCCGCGGCGCCCTCCACCGGGTACGTGCCGATGGTCAGGAACCCTGCGCTCGGATCACCGATGGCGCCATCCTCGTCCAGGAAGCGGACGAAGACGCGGCCGTCCGTCGTCTCGGTGGCCTCCATCCTCGTGCCGGGCGCCGGGCCCGTCCAGTAGACCGAATGTCCGACACGGTCCTGAAGCGACTCGAGCGAGCTCTGAGATGCCTCCACCGGGCCCGCCCCGGCCTGCGGGACCGAACCGGACCCGTCGCGGGCCAGGAAGTACCAACCCGCCAGACCGGCGACCGCGAGGAGTGCGAGCACCCCGGCGATCCGCCCCCACCGGGGCGCGGGCGCGGTCCCCCCGTAAGTCTGAAATGTATGTCCGTGAGCTTCCATCAGTGAACCTTCCTTGAGTGTTGGAACAGGCGGCACGCGCGAGGCCGCGCCGTTAGGCGCGACCTCGCGGCCCCCATTGCCTACCTACGGTGTGGACGTGAACTGCGCCGTCCAGTGCATCTGGACGGTCAGCGGGCTGTCCGTCTCGGTCGCCTGAAGCGAGACGAGCTGCCCAGCGGCCACCGGCAGACTGCCGGTGCCGTCAGCGCAAGACGACTGCGTCGTCGTGACCGTGCAGGTCTGCGCGTTTGCATTCGTTCCGCCGTTCGCTCGAAGCACGAACGTGTAGGCGTCGGAGCCGGCACCCGCCGCTCCGGTCAGCCGCACGTTCAGGTTCGACAGGCTGCCACCGACCGGGAACACCTGGCTCGCCAACGCCTCGGTTGCCACCGGATCCTGGTCGATGAACGGACCGAAGAACACCGTGCCCATGCCGTTGAGCAGCTCGGTGTGGTTACCGCCGCCGCCGACGATCGACGTGTTCGTTCCGGCAGCGCCGGCCGCACCGGCCGGACCCTGCGGACCCTGCGGACCTTGCGGACCCTGCGGACCCTCGGGGCCTTCCGGACCCTCGGGACCCTCGGGACCTTCCGGACCGACCTCACCCTGGAGACCCTGTGCCCCGTTGGCACCCGGATCGCCCTGGTTGCCCGCTGCCCCGTTGGCACCGGGATCGCCCTGGTTGCCCTGGAGCCCCTGTGCCCCCGGATCGCCCTGGTTGCCCTGGGCGCCCTGTGCACCCGTCTCGCCCTGCGGACCCTGAGGACCAATCGGCCCCTCGGGACCCATTGGACCCTGCGGCCCTGGGGGGCCCTCGGCGCCCTGGATGCCCTGCAGACCCTGCTCACCTTGCAGGCCCTGTGCCCCAGTCTCGCCCTGGAGACCCTGTGCGCCCTGTGCACCCGTGTCACCCTGGACACCCTGGAGACCCTGGGCGCCCTGTGCACCCGTGTCACCCTGGACACCCTGGAGACCCTGGGCGCCCTGTGCACCCGTGTCACCCTGGACGCCCTGGAGACCCTGGGCGCCCTGTGCACCCGTCTCACCCTGGAGACCCTGGGCACCCTGTGCGCCCGTCAGGCCCTGTGCGCCCTGTGCGCCGGTCAGGCCCTGTGCGCCCTGTGCGCCGGTCAGGCCCTGAAGACCCTGGGCACCCTGTGCGCCCTGCGCACCCTGGGATCCAGCCGGTCCAGCGGGACCCACAGGTCCGATGTCACCCTGCGGGCCCTGCTGACCGGGCGCCGCAACCGTGTTCGAGCCGCTGGTCAGGGTGACGAGCTTCTCGCTCTTCTTGCAGGAGGGGGTGGCGACGATGCGCGCCGTCCCCTTCTTCTTGCCACCCTTCTTTACACAGAAATAGGTAACGGAACCGGTGGCCTGCGCCGCTGCGCTTGCCGGAACAACTACTGCGAGCGCGGCCGTCAATACGGCGGCCAGAAGAGCTCGGTGCATGTCACGCCTCCTTGCGTTTGACATTCGTCAACGCCCATATAAAGTCGGATGTCAACGTGGACACCCCCGATACGGCGGCAACGTAGCGACGCTTACGCGGCTAAACCATCGGACATTCGGCTAGAACTCCCGGAATCGCTCAAGTTCGTGCGTGTACCTGGTTTCAGGGAGCAAGCGAACTACCTAATTTTCGGAGGTCAATACCCCAATTCGTCCGCGTAGTTCTCGCGGTACTCGTCGCGACTTTCGAGCACGTCCTCCACATAGGCGCGGGTCTCCGGAAACGGGATGTCCTCGACCTCGAGCTCGGAGCCCCCCCAGGCCGCCGCGTTCTCGGGCCCGCCGTTGTAGGCGGCCAGTGCCGCGATCTCGCTGCCGTCGAAGCGGTCGAGCAGGTGGCGCAGGAAGAAGGTCCCGTAGCGGATATTGAGGTCGGGGTTCGAGAGATCCTCGTAGACGAAGGTCTCGCCGCCGCTCAGCGTCTCGATCGTGTCGGCGGTCGCCGGCGTGATCTGCATCAACCCGCGGGCGCCCGCGTGTGAGGTCTCATCCGAGAACCCCGACTCCTCGTTGATGATCGCCGCCACCAGCGCCGCGTCGAGGTCAAACCGCTCGGCCTGCTGGCGGATGATGTCCTCGTGTTTGAGCGGCAGGGTGATCTCCTTGATCGCCTCGCCGAGGTCGAGCTTGCTGATGATCAGAGCCACGGCGGCCACCCCGACCGCCGCGATCACGAACAGCCGCCCCCGGTTCAATCCCGACCGCCCTCGACCGCGGTCACGTCAGCGACCAGATCGGCGAGCTGCTGCTCAAGCTGGTCGAGGCCGGCGTCGTTGCGGATCACGTACGTGGCGCGCTCGGCCTTCTCAAGCTCCGACAGCTGGCGGTCCGCGCGGCCCTCGATCGAGACCGTTCCGCGCGAGCCGGCGCGCTCGAGCCGCACGTGCTCGGGCGCGACCACGCTGATCGTGGCGTCGAAGGCCGACTCCATGCCGGTCTCGAACAGCAGCGGGACCTCGATCACGGCCAACGGGGTATCCGGGGGCAGCTGCTCACGCCAGGCGACGATCCGCTCGCCGACCAGCGGGTGAAGCGTCTGCTCGAGCCAGTTCAGCTCCTCGGGCCGTTCGAACACGATCACCCCCACGCGCCCGCGATCGATTACCCCGTCGGGCGCCACGTCGGCGCCCCAGCGGTCGACCAGGAGGTCGCGGACGCGCTCGGTGCCGAGCAGCTCATGGACCACCGCGTCCGCCGACAGCGTGGCCGCCCCGTGGCGCTCGAGCGCCTTCAGCGCCTCGCTCTTGCCGGCGGCGATCGCGCCGGTGAGGCCGAGAACCTGGGTTCGGTGGGCGGGCGCGGCAGCCACCGCGCTCGTCTCAGGAAGCTTGCTCTGGCTCGGCGTCGTCGGCCTCGGGGGCGGCGGGCTCCGCCGCTGCCTCGGGCTCGGCGACGTCTGCCTCGGGGGCAGGTTCCGGCGCGGCCTCGGCCTCGGCCTCGGGCTCAGGCGCGGCGGCCTCAGGCTCGGCGGCGGCCTCCGGCGCTTCGGCCTCCGGCGCAGCCTCGGGCTCAGCGGCGGGCGCCTCCGCGACCTCGGCGTCGGCCTCTGGCACCTCGGGCGGGGCCTCGGCGAAGACCTCCGCCGAAAGGTCGAGATCGGGGACGCCGGCCTCGGGCTCAGCCACCGGCGGCGGCTGGTTGCCGGGCTGCAGCTCGGGCGGAATCAGATCGCGCAGCGGCAGGTTGTCGTTGGCCTGCGCGCGCTTGACGCTGAGCGAGATCCGGCGGCGCTCCTCGTCGATCTCGAGGATCCGCACCCAGGTCTCCTGGCCGGGCTGGACGACCTCGCTCGGAGTCTCGACGTGATGCTCGGCGAGCTCGGAGATGTGGACGAGACCCTCTACGCCCGGGACGATCTCGACGAAAGCGCCGAAGGCGACGACCTTGGTCACCTTGCCCTCGAGGATGTCGTTGGGCTTGTACTCGTTGAGGACCGTCTGCCACGGGTCCTCCTGGGTCTGCTTGAGACCAAGCGAGATCCGCTGGCGGTCACGATCGATGTCGAGCACCTTGACCCGCACGGTCTCGCCGATCGAGAGCACCTCGGAAGGATGGTTGACGTGGCTCCAGGAGAGCTCGGAGATGTGGATCAGGCCGTCGATGCCCTCGAGGTCGACGAAGGCGCCGAAGTCGACGATGTTGGAGATCTTGCCCTCGACCACCTGGCCCGGCTCGAGCTTGCCGAGGATCTGCTCGCGGACCTCCTTGCGCTCCTCCTCGAGCACCGCGCGGCGCGAGAGGACGACGTTGTTGCGCGAGCGGTTGAGCTCGATCACCTTGCACTCGAGCGTCTCGCCCTTGAACTCGTCGAGGTTGTGGACGCGACGGATGTCGACCAGCGATGCCGGCAGGAACCCGCGGACCCCGAGGTCGAGGATCAGACCACCCTTGACGACCTCGATCACACTGCCCTCGACCGGCTCACCGGTCTCGGCGGCGACCTCGATCTTGCGCCAGGCCTTCTCGAAGCGGGCGCGCTTCTTCGACAGGACGAGGCGGCCTTCCTGGTCCTCCTTCGTCAGCACCAGCGCGTCGACCTGCTCGCCGAGCGAGACCTCCTCGGCGGGGTCGACCGAGCGCCGGATCGAGAGCTCGTTGGCCGGAATTACGCCTTCGGACTTGTAGCCGATGTCGACCAGGACCTCGTCCTTGTCGATCCGAACGACCTCGCCGGCGACCACGTCGCCCTCCTCGAAGGGCTTGATCGTCGCTTCGTAGTTGGGGACGAGCTTGCCGTCGACCTCGATCAGCAGATCGGTCGAGCCGCCGTTGGTGGCGGCGGGCGGTGTGCTCGGAGGCGCTTCGGGAGCAGCCTCGGTCGTTGTGTCAGTCGCGGACACGGCGGCCGATGATAGGGAATCGACGCCCGGCTACCGCGCGCGGCCGAAGATCCGCAACAGAAATAGGAAGAGGTTGATGAAATCGAGGTACAGCGCCAGGGCGCCGAGGATCGACGCTCGCTGCTCGGCGTCGCCTTCGAGGCCTGCCGTGGCAAAGCCCTTGACCTTCTGCATGTCGTAGGCCGTCAGCCCGGCGAAGATCGCGACGCCCGCGTAGGTGGTGATCCAGTAGAGCGCCTCACTGGCGACGAAGATGTTGACGATCGTCGCCAGGATCAGGCCGACGAGCGCCATCAGCAGCACCGTGCCCATGGTCGAGAGGTCGCGCTTGGTCACGTAGCCCCAGACACCGACGGCGCCGAACATCGCCGATGTGATCAGGAAGGTGGTGAAGATCGATTGCGTCGTGTAGAGCTCGAAGATGAGGGCGAAGATCACGCCGACGCTGGCGGCGTAGAGGAAGAAGAGGGCGAGAGCGACCGCGGGTGAGAGCCTGTTGATCGCAGCTGAGATCGTGATCACCAGTCCGATCTGGACGATGATCAGGCCGATCATCAGCCAGGGGCTCTCGGTGATATCGGTGAGCAGCGTCTCGCTCGAACCGATCGCCGCGGCTGTGAGCCCCGTGATCAGCAGCCCGATGAACATCCAGCCGAAGACCTTGGCCAGGAATCCCTGGGTGTCGGTGGTGGCGATCGCGGGCGGAGTGGCGGCGTATTCCATCGGCCGAACGGTACCCTCGCCGAGCGATGCCACGGCGCGCAACCAAGCGGGGCGACGAGCGCACGCCACTCGATGGCGACTACGACGTGCTGATCTGCGGCGCCAGCTTCGCCGGGCTCGCGGTCGCCCGTGAGCTCGCCGGCTCCGGCGCCCGGACCCTGATCGTCGACCGCTACGAGATCGGCGAGCGCCAGACCTCCGCCTGTGCGGCGCCGACCGAGTGGCTCGAGGCGATGGGGGTCGCGGAATCGATTCGTCAGACCTTCGAGACCCTGGTCGTGCACACGCCGCACACGACCGTCGACTTCCACCTTCCCTGGACCTTCTCCACCTTCGACTATCGCCAGCTCTGCGGGCTGCTGTTCGACCAGTGCGACGCCGATTTCGAGACGGCCACGATCAATGGCCGCGCCACGTCCTCGGCTTCGCCTGCGGGCGTGCGCGGGTCGGCCTCAGGACGGCCAATCACCGTGGCGACCGATCGCGGGGAGCTCTGCTCGCCGTTGGTCGTCGACGCGCTGGGCTGGAAGCGGGTACTGGCGGGGAACGCATACCAGCCGCCCGATGCGCCGCTCTCACGCGGGCTCGAGGTACACCCGTTCGGTGCCTCCGACCAGCTCGAGATCTGGATCGACCGCGGCTACGTGCCCGCGGGCTACGGCTGGAGCTTTCCCGCCGGCGAGGAGATCCGGATCGGGGTCGGCTCGTTCGACCCCCGCTTCCACGTCAAGGAGCCGACCGTGCGCCTGGCCGAGGACCTCGACAGCGAGGCCGTCCGCTACCAGGGCAACTGGATTCCGCACAAGCTCCGCGACGCGACCGCGGACGGGATCTTCTTCGTTGGCGACTCGGCGGGCCATTGCCTGCCGCTGACCGCCGAGGGGATCCGCACCGCCTTCTACTTCGGGATCGCCTGCGGGCGCGAGCTGCGGCGCGTGGTCGAGGGCCGGGCCAGCGCCGAGACCGCCCTACGGCGCTACGGCGCCTTCTCCGCTCGTCACGAGTGGCAGTTCGAGTGGATGCTGCGCACGCAGAAGGCCGTTCCCAAGGTGCCACCGCGGCTGCTGGCGGCGGCGCTGCGACAGATCGAACGCGACTCGTTCGTGCGCTGGTCCTTCGACCATTACCTGAAGATCGCCCACCCCTCGTTTGCTCAGGCGCCGGGGCCCGCGGCCGTTCTTGACGCCGACGTGCCCGTCGCCGCCTAGCGGCGGGTCAGCGAACGATCAGGAACGTCCCCGCGAGCAACAGGACCACGCCGGCGATCCGCTCGACCGTGATCGGCTGTTCCTCGAGCCCGAGGATGCCGAGCCGGTCGATGATCACCGAGAGCGTCAGCTGGCCGGTGATCGTCGCCGCCGCGACGCCACCGGCGCCGATCGTGCTCACGGTTACCAGGGCCGTGAACACGTAGGCGGCGCCGAGCAGGCCGCCGAGCAGGTAGTACCAGCGCACGTCGAGGGCCGAGCCGATCCCCCCGGCCTGGCCGGCGATGACGACGATCGCCGCCAGCGCCAGGGTGCCGACGGCGAATGAGACCAGTGCCGCGGCGATGTTCCCGGTCGCCCGGCCGAGGCCCGCGTTGATCGCCGGCTGCAGCGCGATCAGCCCGCCGACCGCCGCCATCAGGATCACCGCCACGCCTCGGTCCATCGGCGTCGCACTCTAGTCGCGGAAATACGTCCGTGACTATCGGGCTGCCGGTGGGTTCAAGGCTCGAACCCCAACCGTGAGGAGACCGGAATCGAAGCCAGAAGACGCCCTCGTCCGTACTACGGGTAGTGGCGAAGGAGCGAATGCCGAAGAACTCGAGACTGAAGCCGCTCGCAAGCGCGGTTCTGCGCACCCAGACCGACGACCGTCTCGTTGCGCTCTGCCGCGACGGCAAGGAGGCCGCGTTCGAGGAGATCGTCCGCCGGTATCGCTCTCCCCTGGTCGCATTCGCCGCGGCATACGGGCCGCCGGACCCCGAGGACGTGGTCCAGGAGAGCCTGATCCGTTCCTGGGACGCGCTTCGCGAGTCGACCGGTGAGATGCACTTGAAGGCCTGGCTCTACACAATCGTCCGCAATCGATCGCTGAACGCTCGGCGCGACTCGCGTTCGCACGAGCCGCTCACGGAGGAGATCGACGGCGTCCCGCAACCGCCCGAGGTCGTGCTCACCAACGAAGAGCTCGGTCGCGCGGTCGCAGCCGTGACGGCGCTGCCGCCGGCACAGCGCGAGGCCCTGGTGCGAAGCGCACTCGAGGGTCATACACACGAGCAGATCGCGGCCTCGATCGGCTCCACGCCCGGCGCCGTGCGCCAGCTCATCTATCGGGCCCGGATCGCGGTCCGCCACGGCGTCGGCGTGGTGATCCCGCTGCCGGTCGTCGCGGCGCTCGCCGAGCTCGGCGCCGGCGGAGCCGGAGTGGCCGCGAGCGCTGCCGGCGGAGCGGCGGTGGCCGGTGGCGGATCGGTGGCGAGCAAGGCGGCGATCGTCGCGGCGGTGGGTGTGGTCGCCGCCGGGTCGGGTGTCGCGATCGAGCGCTCGCGCGAGGCCGATGACGGCGAACGGCGCCGGACGACGACGCAGCAGCAAAATCAGCCAACGTCTCCCCCGCCGACAGCGGCCGTGGCGCCGGCATCGGGATCCGAGGACGGACCGGGCCCCGGGAGTTCGGCCTCATCGGGCGACGGCGAGGCCGAGGACAGCGGCGATCGCGGTGGCAACGAAAACCGCGGTGAGTCCGGCTCTGAGTCGAGCGGGCCCGGCCCCGGACCGGCCGCCACGCCCGAGGACTCGAGCGGCCCAGGCTCGGGCCTGGACAGCTCCGGTTCCGGCTCCGGGGACTCCTCCGGCACCTCCGGCTCCGGCTCGAGCGGGTCGGGGTCTTCGGGATCAGGGTCGTCGGGATCCGGGTCGTCGGGGTCGGGGTCGTCGGGGTCCGGGTCGAGCGGGTCGGGCTCCGGGGGTGATTCGTCGGGGTCGGGCAGCGGCGGGAGCGACGATCCTGAGCCGATCGACGAGGACGATCTCGAGCCGGTCGACGACGACAACAGCGGCCCCGGCAGCGGTTCGAGCGGCTCGGGCAGCGGCGGTTCCAGCGGCTCAGGCAGCAGCGGTTCGAGCGGATCGGGCAGCGGCGGCGACGATTCCGAGGAGATCGAGCCGCCCGACGACGACTGAGGTGTCCGCTGTCTGACGCCGGGCTCAGCGCCAGCGAGGCTTGAGCCCGGAGAGCCGCGGCTTCGGCTGAGCTCGCAGGACGGGCTCCAGGGCCTCGGCCAGCTGCGCCGGCAGCGGCCGGCGCTCAGGCACCGGATCGAGACAGGCGAGGACGGGCTCGGCGACGGAACCCGGCAGCGGTCTCGGATCCGGGGTCTCGGCCAGCTGCGGCCAGCGCTCCCGTGGCTCGCCCGAGCCTGCTTCTCCCTTCGCGAAAGGCCGTAGGCCGGTCGCCGCGCGATAGAGCGTCGCTCCCAGGCCCCAGACGTCGGCTGCCGGGCCCACCGGGCCGAGGCCCGTTGGGTCGCACTGCTCGGGGGCCATGTAGGCGTCGGTGCCGATCGGTCGCGTCAGCGTCGCCGCGTCCCCGGCGGTCATCGCCACGCTGAGGTCGATCAGGCGCGGCGGGCCGCTCATGATCGTGTTTGCGGGTTTCAGGTCGAGGTGCACGACACCCTCGGCGGCGAGGTAGTGCAAAGCCGAGCAGAGCTGCAGCGCAAGCGGGATCAGCTGTTCGGGCGGCAGGGGCCCGTGGCGGCGGACCAGGGTCGAGAGCCGCGGGCCCTCCAGATGCTCGAGCACCAGATGCGGGCGCGGGCCGTCGAGGACGGCGTCGAAGCCTCGCACGACCACCGGGTGCTGGAGGCGCTCGAGCATCCGCGCCTCGCCGGCGAGGCCCTCCAGGGTGTGCGGGTCGTCGACCAGGTGCGGTCGCACCAGCTTCGCCACGACGACCGTGTGCAAGCGCTCGTCGAAAGCGAGGTAGGCCTCGTAGCGGTGGCCGCCGCCGAGACGCTTCAGCGCATGGCGGCCGGGGACGATCTCGTCGCCCTCGGCCAGCTTCCAGGCCTCTGTCCTCGCGGTCTCGGTCAGGGTGGTCACGATCTCAGTCCGTCGCCAAACGCGGCGGGCGGGGCATCAATACCCCGCCCGCAGGCGTCCCTACGGCTAACGGTGGCCCGTGCGGGTCCCGGTCGAGGTGTCGTTGGTGGCGGTGTTGCTCGCGCCCGTGCCCTGCGTGGTTCCCGTCGCGGTGTCGTCGTCGCCGCCGCCGTGGCCGCTGTGGCCGTTGTCGTCACCCTTGCCGGTGTGGCCGCCGGTGCTGGTGTCGTTGGTCGCCGTGTTGCTCGGGCCGGTGCCCCGAGTCGTGTCGCCGGTGTTCGTGCCGGTGTTCGTGCCGGTATTCGTGCCGGTGTTGGTGCCGGTGCCGGTGTCGTCGTCGCCGCTTCCGGGACCGGAGCTGTCGTCGTCGTCATCATCGTCGCCGTCGCCGTCGTGGCCCGGACCGGAGTCGCGATGCGCCGTCAGCTTGTCGCCGTTGTCGGCGCTCGCCGCGACGACGCTGATGGCGCTGAAGCAGAACGCCGCGATCAGCAACAGCATGAAGGCGAAGCTGACGCGGTTCAGGATCGTTGGCTGTGTCCCGTCCACCTGGTCCTCCTAGTTCGTGATCTGGTTCGTCCCGGTCGTTTTGCCGGGTCCTCGATCCATGAACACGCGCGGGCGCGGACCATCACGCGCCGGGTGCTGGTGCGCTTCGGGCTATTTGGCCGCCAGCCAGTCGGCGCCGACGCCCACGTCGACTGCGAGTGGCGGATCGAGCTCGAAGGCGCCGACCATCTCCCGGCGGGCGATCTCGGCCGCCTGGTCCATTTCGGCCTCGGGGCCCTCGAACAGGAGCTCGTCGTGGATCTGGAGCACGAGCTCGGTCTCGAGGCCGACATCGGCGACGGCGCGGTGGCAATTGACCATCGCCACCTTGATGATGTCCGCCGCGGTCCCCTGGATCACGGTGTTGACCGCCAGCCGCTCACCGAGCCCGCGGCGCTGCGGGTTGCCCGATCGCAGCTCCGGGATGTTCCGGCGCCGGCCCATCAGCGTGGTGACGAAGCCGCGCTCGGCGGCCTCGGCGATCGTCGCGTCGATGAACGACTTGACCGCGGGGAAGCGCTCGAAGTAGCGCTCGATGTAGGTGGCCGCCTCCTCGCGCTCGATGTTGAGCCGGTCGGCGAGGCCGAAGGCCGAGAGGCCATAGGCGATGCCGTAGTTGACCATCTTCGCCTTCGAGCGCTCCGCCGGGGTGATCGCGTCGGGGTCGGCGCCGATGATCCCTGCAGCGGTTGCGCTGTGGACATCCTCGCCGGAGCTGAAGATCTGGCGTAGGACGTCCTCGCCGGCGACGTGGGCGAGCACCCGCAGCTCGACCTGGTTGTAATCGCAGGAGAGCAGCCGATTGCCCTTCCCGGCGACGAAGCAGGCGCGCACCGGGCGCCCGACCTCGGAGCGGATCGGGATGTTCTGCAGGTTCGGATTCGTGCTCGAGAGGCGACCGGTCGCCGCGGTCACCTGGTTGAAGGTCGTGTGGATGCGACTGTGCTCGTCGACGAGCTCGGGCAGCGAGTCGAGGTAGGTGTTCTTGAGCTTCGTCAGCTCGCGCCAGCGCTCCACCTTCTCGACGATCGGGTGCTCCTCGCGAAGCTGGCCGAGAACCCGGGCGTCGGTCGAGAAGCCGGTCTTTCCGCGTCGCTTCTTGGTCAGGCCGAGCTCGTCGAAGAAGACCGTGGCGAGCTGCTGGGGCGAGCCGATCGTGAACTCGTGCCCGGCGAGCTCGTAGATCTCACGCTCGAGCTGGTCGATCTGCTCGGCCATCCCACCGCCGATCTCCGCCAGCCGCTCGGTGTCCAGCTTCAGCCCGATCCGTTCCATCTCGGCGAGCACCTCGATCAGCGGCATCTCGACCTCGTTCAGCAGCCGTTCGACCCCGAACTCGCCCAGCCGATCGCGCTGGCGCTCGGCGAGCTCGTGGGCGAGCCGGGCGTCGACCGCGGGGTCGCCGGCGGCCTCGCCCGCCTCCGCGGCCAGCGAGAGCTGGCCCTCCTCGGCTCCCGCCGGGGCGGCGGCGAGGCCGGCGTCGGCGGCCAGCTCGTGGAGCTCGTAGGTACGGCGCGCAGGGTCGATCAGGTAGGCGGCGACCATCGTGTCGTGGGCGAGGTCGAGCCCCTCGGGGCGCGATGCGGCGAGCAGGCTGTCGGGGCCGTGACCGCCGATCGCCTTCAGGTCGTGGCCGATCAGCGGCCGAGCGCGCAGCTCGGCGGCGAGTGCCGCGAGGTCGGAGGCTTCGCCGCCCACCGCGCGCGAGCCGTCTGTCGCCGCCCAGCGCCCGCCGGAGATCGCCAGCGCGATCGACCCCTCGGCGAGGTCCGCCGGGCTGCCCTCCTCGACCTCTACCTCGATCGTCTCCTCGACCATTCGGCCCGGGACGACCTCGTCCCACTCGTCGTCGAGGCGCTGGATCACCGCCCGCAGCTCGAACTGATTGGCGGCGTCGCGCAGCTTCGAGCGATCGGGCGACCCGCGCAGCTGGTCGGTGATCATCAGCGGCACCTCGACGTCCTCGACCATCGTCGCCAGCTGCTTCGACACCCGCGCGTCCTCGGCGTGCTCGGTCAGGTTCTGCTTGCGCTTCGCCCCCGAGATCTCGTCGACCGAGCCGAGCACGGTCTCGAGGTCGCCGAACTGCTGCAGCAGCTGCGCCGCGGTCTTGTCGCCGATCCCGGGGACGCCGGGGATGTTGTCGGAGGTGTCGCCCTTGAGCCCGATGAAGTCGGTAACGCGGTCGGGCGGGACGCCGTAGCGCTCGACGACGCCGTCGTGGTCGTAGATCTTGGTGTCGGTGACGCCGCGTGAGGTGGTCATCACCCGAACCCCGTCGCGAACCAGCTGGTAGACGTCGCGATCGCCGGAGACGATCATCACTGGGACGCCGGCATCCGAGGCCTGGCGAGCCAGGGTGGCGATCACGTCATCGGCCTCGTAGCCCTCGACGTCGACGTTCTTGAACCCGAACGCCTCCGCCAGCGGCGCCAGATGCGGCCACTGCTCCTTGAGCAGGTCGGGCCTCGACTTGCGCTGGGACTTGTACTCGGCGTAGACCTTCTCGCGCCCCGACCAGCCCCGGTCCCAGGCGACGATCACCGCCTTCGGCGAATGATCGATGAGGATCTTGGCCATCATCGAGGCGAAGCCGTAGATCGCGTTCGTTGGCCTCCCATCAGCGGTAGCGATCGATTCGGGCAGGGCAAAGAACGCTCGGTAGGCAAGCGAGTTGCCATCGATCAGGAAGACCTCGTCGCTCTTGCCGTTGTCCTGTGACTTGGCCACGCATCGATCTTATGCGGCCGCCCGCAGAAGGCCGAGCACCGCTGTGGCGACTCCAGATGGGTCGCTCGCGATCCTCGAGTCCTCGATCCTCACCACCCTGAACCCGAGCAGCTCGAGCTCGAGATCGCGGTCATTGTCGTCGCGCATCGCTTGGCGCCCGCGGTGGTAGATGTAGCCGTCGACCTCGATCACCAGCCGCTGCGGTTGCCAGAGGAAGTCGACGCGATAGCGGCCGATCGGCACCTGCGTCTCGGGCTCCGGAACAGCGAACCGGCGGCAGATCGCCAGGAAGTCGCGTTCGAGGTCGCTTTCGGTCTTGTCCGAGACGT
The DNA here is from genome assembly GCA_963767475.1 of uncultured Solirubrobacterales bacterium. Taxonomy (GTDB): domain Bacteria; phylum Actinomycetota; class Thermoleophilia; order Solirubrobacterales; family 70-9; genus WHSW01. The sequence goes on along the minus strand of CAVYEI010000005.1, from coordinate 402,996 downwards.
ATCCGGGGTCGAGCGGCAGGCCGCGCTTCTCGGCGGCGCGCGTGGCCCGGCGGACAGTGGCGTCCGTCGCGGTGCGGGCGAGGTCGGCGAGCGTCCGAGCCGGCATGGTCACCGGGATGTTGAAGCGGCTGGTCGTGCGCGTAGGGGCAAGCGTCCGGGACCGGTGGATGTTGATGTTCGCCCGCTTCGCGGGCGAGGCTGGGTAGGCGAGGGAGACATGCGGCGCGGCTCCGTTCGGCGAGAGGAGCTCCCAGAGCTCCGCGGCGCTGCGGTGCGAAAGCACCGCCCGCGGTCCGAGCGCGAGCGTGGCGGCCTTCCAGCGGCCGCGGTCGGTCAAGCCGGCGTGGCCGACGGCGTAGACGCCGCGGTGGACGGGATGAAGGCGGCCGGTGCGGACTCGCCACAGGATCGCATCGCGCGAGAGACCGGCGGCGAGAAGTTGCCTGGTCATGACCACCCCGTGCTGGCGGGCGGCCACGCGGGCAACGAGAACGTCCGGCGTGAGGAGTTTGTCGGCTATATCCAGACAAACCCCACACACGCCACCGCGCGCCCCCTTACCCGGCCCAATCCGCCTGCATAGACTCCAGCGCCCGTGGCCAGCGTCTCCGCCCAGTTTTCCGTCACCGTGCGCGTCGAACTCGACGCGCGCTCCGAGCCGCTGGGCAAGCTGACGGCGTCGATCGCCGAGGCGGGCGGGGCGCTGCAGGGCGTCGACCTCGTGCCCGGAGCGGGCGGCGAGGGCAAGCGGGTGCGCGAGTTCACGATCGACGCCCGCGACCAGGCCCATTGGGAGGAGATCCTGCGGGCGATCGGCTCGACCCGTGGAGCGCGGGTGATCGACTACGTCGACCGCACCCTGGCGATGCACCGGGGCGGGAAGATCGAGCAGCACAACAAGTACCCGCTGAAGACCCGCGACGACCTCTCGATGGCCTACACCCCGGGCGTCGCCCGGGTCTGCATGGAGATCCACGCCGACCGCAAGAAGGCCTTCGACTTCACGATCAAGAAGAACACGGTCGCGGTCGTCTCCGACGGCTCGGCGGTGCTCGGCCTCGGCGACATCGGCCCGGAGGCGGCGATGCCGGTGATGGAGGGCAAGGCGATGCTGTTCAAGGAGTTCGCCGACATCGACGCCTTCCCGATCTGCCTCGACACCAACGACCCGGAGAAGATCATCGAGACCGTACGGCTGATCGCCCCGACCTTCGGCGGGATCAACCTCGAGGACATCTCGGCGCCACGCTGCTTCGAGATCGAGGAGACGCTGAAGGAGGAGCTCGACATCCCGGTCTTCCACGACGATCAGCACGGGACGGCCGTGGTGACGATGGCGGCGCTGTTCAACGCGCTCAAGATCACCGGCAAGCCGATCGAGGACGTCAGCGTCCTGATGACCGGGCTCGGCGCCGCGGGCGTCGCGGTGACGAAGATGATGATCGCCTCGGGGGTGACCAAGATCATCGGCTGCGATCGCAAGGGCGCGCTCTCGACCACCCGCGACGACTACGAGCAGATGACCGAGATCAAGCGCTGGTATTCCGAGAACTCGAACCCCGAGCATCGACTGGGCTCGCCAGCCGAGGTGATCGACGGCGCCGACCTGTTCGTCGGCCTCTCCGGGCCGGGCGTGCTCGACGCCTCGCACCTCGACCGGATGAACGACGACGCGATCGTCTTCGCGATGGCAAACCCGACCCCCGAGGTGATGCCCGAGGAGGCGGCGCCGTACGTGCGGATCATGGCCACCGGCCGCTCGGACTACCCGAACCAGATCAACAACGTGCTCGCCTTCCCCGGGATCTTCCGCGGCGCGCTCGACGCCGGCGCCCCGCGGATCACCGAGGAGATGAAGCTCGCGGCGGCACAGGGAATCGCCGACGTGGTCGCCGAGGAGGACCTCTCCGAGGACTACATCATCCCCTCGGTGTTCGACCGCGACGTCGCTCCGGCGGTCGCCAAAGCGGTGGTCGAGGAGGCCCGGCGCGACGGGATCGCGCGCGTCTCCGAGGAGACGGGCACGTTCTCGACGATCGAGTAGCCCACCCGGAGCCGGGTACAGAGGGGGCCTGATGCGAATTCTCGTCAGCGGCGCAACCGGACTGATCGGCTCGGCGGTCTGCGACGCCCTGCTCGCCCGCGGAGACGAGGTCGCCGGCCTCAGCCGCGACCCGGCGAGGGCGCGCTCGACCAACCCGACGGTCTCCTGGCATCCCTGGGATCCCGCCAACGAGCGCCCGCCCGAGGCCGCCTTCGAAGGCGCCGACGCGGTCATCAACCTGATCGGCGAGAACATCAACCAGCGGCTCACCGACGAGGCCAAGCAGCGGATCGCCGACAGCAGGGTGCGAGCGACGAAGAACCTCGTCGACGGGATGCTGTCGGCGAACCCGGCGCCGTCGACGCTGATCAGCCAGTGCGCGGTCGGCTATTACGGCGAGCACGGCGAGGCGATCGTCGACGAGTCGACGCCCCACGCCACCGATTGGGTCGGCCAGATGTGCGCCGACTGGGAGGGCGCCGCGCTCGCCGCCGAGCAGGACGCGGGGCGCGTCGCGGTGCTGCGCTCGGCGCCGGTTCTCGATCCCGAGGGCGGGCTGCTGAAGCAGCTGATGCTGCCGTTCAAGCTCGGGCTCGGCGGGCCACTGGCCGGTGGACGCCAGTACATGCCCTGGATCCACCGCGACGACCAGGTCGGGCTGATCCTCTGGGCCCTCGGGAACGAGCAGGCGACCGGATCGCTGAACGCGACGGCGCCGAACCCGGTCACCAACCGCGAGTTCTCGAAGGCCTTCGGAGCCGCATTGCACCGTCCGGCGGTGATGCCCGTGCCCCGGTTCGCGCTCACCGCGATGCGCGGCGAGGAGCTCACGGAGCAGATCCTCGCCAGCATCCGTGCGGTCCCCCGACGCGCGCTCGACCTCGGCTTTCACTTCCGCTTTGCCGAGATCGAGCCGGCCCTGCGCGACCTGGTCTAGCCGCTGCCGCCGAGCTCCGCGACCGGCTTCGGCCGGCCGCCGCCGAGCTCATACCCCGTCATCCGGTCCAGGGTCGTCTCTCCGAGCTCGTCGATCGAGTAGGTGCCGAGAATCGACGCGCGGTCGCTGGTCTCGAAGAAGGCGTCGATCACCGACGGGCGATCGGTGGGGTCGGAGGCGCGGTCGATCGAGTGGAGGATCACCGCCATCGCCTCGTAGCCGTAGGCGCCGTAGCGGCCGGGCGGCCGGCCGTACTCCTGCTCGAAGGCGGCGACGAACTCCTGGCCGGCGGGCGGGAGCTGGCTCGGGTCGAGGGCGGCGGAGGTGGCGAGGGTGCCGCGCGGCTCGAACACGTCGGGCACCAGCTCCGCGTCGGTGACCATCAGCCGCTTCGCGGCCTCGGCGTCGGCGAGCGGCTGATTGTCGGGCAGGCCGCCGTAGTAGACGAGGTCCGCGCCACCCTCGACCAGCGATGCGTCGCCGAGCGCGTCCTCGAAGCCCGAGACCATCGCGTCGCCGAAGGCGGTCCCGTCCGACTCCGTCGCGATCCGCTTGCTCCCGAGCTCCTCCGCCCAGCGGGCGCCCGCCATGGCTTGGAGGCCGTCGCTCGGGATCACCCGCCCGAACGTTCGCGTGCCGCTGGGCTGCGCCGCGGGCAGCTCGTCCTCCCCCGGGGGCGCCTCAACGAGGCCCGCTGCAGCGCTCGCCGGCGAGACCTGCAGCAGGCGAGCGCTGTTGGTGACCGGGAGCGAGGCGCGGGTGGCGCCGGACTCGAAGTCGCCGAGGTAGGCGATCGCGGTCGAGTCCTGGGTCGCCGCCCGGGCGTTGGCCGCCGCCTGCTGCGGCGTCCAGCGATCGACCGTGCCCCAGGCGTCGAGGAACTCCGCGGTCACAGGGATGCCGCCCGCTTCGCCGCCCGCGTCTTCGAGCGCCATGCGGGCCCCGTCGGCCGCATCCCCGCCGTCGCCGGAGGGCGGCAGGCTCACGTACACGGTCAGCGCCGGATCGCCGTCGCCGTCGCCGCCGCTCGAACAGCCACCGAGCAGCGTCGCCGCGACCAGCAGCGCGGTGGCCGCGAGCCTCATCCGATCAGCCGAAGAAGACCTCGGCCTCGCGATACAGCGAGTCCGGGACCAGCTTCAGTTGGGCCGTCGCCTCGGCGAGGCTGACGAGCACGATGTCCGTCGCTCGCAGGGCGGTCATCTTGCCCCATTGGCCTTCGTGGGCCGCGTCAATTGCGTGCAGGCCGAAGCGGGTGGCGAGGACGCGGTCGAACGCTGTCGGAGTGCCGCCGCGCTGCACATGCCCGAGCACCGTGGCGCGCGCCTCGTGGCCGGTACGCCCCTCGATCTCGCCCTCGAGCCATTGGCCGATCCCGCCCAGTCGCACGTGGCCGAACGAGTCGGTCGGTGCGTCGCGGGTGACCGGGATCCCGTCCTTCGGCTCGGCGCCCTCGCTGACGACGACGATCGGCGCGTACTGGCTGTCGAACCGCCGCACGATGTAGTCGCAGACCTTGGCCAGGTCGAACGGATGCTCGGGGATCAGGATCACATTGGCACCGCCGGCGAGGCCGGCGTGCAGCGCGATCCAACCGGCGTGGCGGCCCATCACCTCGACGATCAGGGTGCGCTTGTGGCTCTCGGCGGTCGTGTGCAGACGGTCGATCGAGCCCATCGCGATGTTGACCGCGGTGTCGAAGCCGAATGTGTAGTCGGTGGCGCCGAGATCGTTGTCGATCGTCTTCGGGACCCCGACCACCTGGATGCCGGCGTCGTGCAGCCTGCTGGCCGCGCCGAGGGTGTCCTCGCCGCCGATCGCGATCAGGCCGTCGACGCCGTCGCGCTCGAGGCTGGCCGCGACCCGCTCGGCCCCCGACTCCTCGTTCAGCGGGTTGGTTCGCGAGGAGCCGAGGATGGTGCCGCCGCGCGGCAGGATGCCCCGCACCTCGGGAACGCCGAGCGGGCGCCAGTCGCCCTCCAGGGGCCCCCGCCAGCCGTCGCGGTAGCCGACGAACTCGTGGCCGTACTCGGCGACGCCCTTGCGGACGATCGCGCGGATGACCGCGTTGAGGCCGGGACAGTCCCCGCCACCGGTGAGCACGCCGAATCGCACGCGGCCAAGATACCCGCCGGAAGCGGGTCCACCCATCCGGTCAGTCGCTGAGCGCCTCCCGGCGGGCGGTGAAGAACGCGGCCACGAGGCCCTCGGGGTCCTCGGCCGCAAGCAACTCGGCGTAGCCGAGCTCGGCGCCGGCGAACCCGGTCGCATTCCAGAGCCCGCCCGCCGTCTGCGGCCGCCAGGGACCGACGTAGATGTAGGGCTGCGAGTGGTCGCCGTCGCCCGGGGAGGCTCCGTAGTTGGCGCGCCGTCCGAGACTCTCGGGCCCGGCCTCGAAGGCGATGTCGAAGTGCTCGGGCCACAGATAGATCGGCGTAGCCTCGTCCGCGGGCGACATCACCGAGCGCGCGGCCTCGAGCACGCGGGCGGCAAAGGCGTAGAACTCGGCCAGCGCGGCGGCGGCCCCGGGATCGATGCCGAGCTCGGTCGTATCGTCCGCAAGTCCCTCCGCGAACAGGTCGGTGCCGACGAAGGCGGCGGCCTCGGCGATGGAGACGATCGGCGCGCGGCGCGCGGACCCGTCCTCCTCGACGACGACCTCGGCCGCCTCGACCCGCACCTGCAGCCGCCGCCCGTCGTGGTCGAACGGCGGCGTGCCGAATCCAGCCGGCGTCTGAATCAGGGCGATCTCGTTGTCGGGCTTTCGCGCCGGTGCGATCACCTCGGCGGCAACCCGGTGAAGCGCCTCGCGGGTCGCGCTGAACGATTCGCCGATCCGCTCGAGGCTCAGGCGCGGATCCAGTCGATCAGGGGCTTCGCCCAGCGGTCGAGGATCGCGTTGAAGATGATGAAGAGGAAGATCAGCGCCGCCATCGTGCCCCCGAGCGAGAAGGCGTAGGCGATCATCATCGCGATCAGGCCGACGACGGTGAAGACGAGCAGTCGCACGGGCGGGAATCTACCCGTTTAGGTCGCCAAACCACCCGCCTCAACGGCGGCGGGGTCGGCTACGCCTCCATCGCGGCGCGTGCGGCGGCGATGAACTCGCTCACCGCGGCCGCCGCCCCGGCCGCGTCACCCGCCTCGTCGACCGCCCGCACGAGCCGGGTGCCGACGATCACGCCGTCGGCGATCGTCCCGACCTGCGCCGCCTGCGCGGGCGTGCCGATGCCGAAGCCGACCGCGACCGGAACCTCCGAGTCGGCCTTGGTCGCTGCGATCAGCTCGCCGAGCGCCGCTGGGAGCTCGTCGCGCTCGCCGGTGGTTCGGGTATCGGAGACGAGGTAGACGAAGCCCTGGGCCGCAGCGCAGATCCGCCGCCGCCGCTCCGCGGGCGTGGTCGGCGCGACCAGCGGAATCAGTGCCAGCCCGGCCGCCCGCAGCTCGGCTACGACCTCTCCCCCCTCCTCCGGCGGCAGGTCGGGCACGATCACCCCGGCGGCGCCGGCGTCGGCGAGCTCGCGTGCGAAGGGCTCGGCGCCACGGGCGAGGATCATGTTCGCGTACGCCATCGGCACGACCGGGAGCCGGGCAGCGATCCGGGAGCAGTCGACGAGCACGGACTCGAGCGTGGCGCCGGCTGAAAGGGCTCGGGCGCCCGCGGCGTGGATCACCGGGCCGTCGGCGAGCGGATCGGAATAGGGGACGCCGAGCTCGACCAGATCGGCCCCGGCGTCCGCGTAGGCCTCGGCGACGGCCGCCGAGGTCTCGCGATCGGGGAAGCCGCCCATCATGTACGGCATCAGCGCCGCGCGGCCCTCGGACCTCGCGGCCACGAACGCCGCCGCTATCGCCTCACTCATCGCCGAGCCGCTCGACGACCTCGGCCAGATCCTTGTCGCCGCGGCCGGAGAGCGTCAACACGTCGAAGTCCGCAACACCCCGTCCCTCGCCTGACCCGCGCACGCCCGCAGGCGAAGCCGAGGACGTGGCGCGGCTTTATTCAGGAGCCAAGCCACAGCGTGGCTTGGCTCCAAAGCCGGGATGATGCCCTCGAGGCGGGCGAGCTCGCGGAAGGCGCTCAACGCGTCGTCGTCGGTGACCGCCTCGTAGCGGACCCGGCCGGTGTCACGAAGGTGAGCGTGCTGGGGCCCGACGCCGGGATAGTCGAGCCCGGCCGAGACCGAGTGCGCCTCGAGGATCTGGCCGTCCTCGTCGGCGAGCACCGCCGAGAGAGCCCCGTGCAGGACCCCGGTGCGGCCGGCCGTGAGCGAAGCGCCGGTGCGACCGCTCTCGACCCCCTCGCCGGCGGCCTCGACGCCGATCAGCTCGACCTCGGCGTCCTCGAGGAAGGGGACGAAAGTTCCGATCGCGTTCGAACCTCCGCCGACACAGGCGAGCACGCGCGCCGGCAGTGAGCCCTCGGCGGCGAGCGCCTGCTGCCGAGCCTCGGTGCCGATCACCAGCTGCAGGTCGCGCACGAGCGCCGGGTATGGGGCCGGGCCGACGGCGGAGCCGATGATGTAGTGGGTCGTGGCGACGTTGGTGACCCAGTCGCGGATCGCCGCGCTGACCGCCTCCTTGAGCGTGCGCGCGCCGGCCTCGACCGGTGCGACCTCGGCGCCGAGCAGGCGCATGCGCTCGACGTTCGGCGCCTGGCGGCGCATGTCCTCGGTGCCCATGTAGACGACGCACTCGAGGCCGAGCAGCGCGCACGCCGTAGCCGCGGCGACCCCGTGCTGGCCGGCGCCAGTCTCCGCGATCACCCTCGGCTTGCCCATCCGCTTCGCCAGCAGGGCCTGGCCGACCGCGTTGTTGATCTTGTGGGCACCGGTGTGGGCGAGGTCCTCGCGCTTCAGGTAGACGCGGCGGCCAACGCGCTCGGAGAGTCGCTGGGCGAGATAGAGCGGCGTCGGACGGCCGACGAAATCGTGCAGGAGGCGATCGAGCTCGGCGCCGAACGCCTGGTCGGCGCGGGCGTCGGCCCAGGCCAGGGTGAGCTCGTCGAGGGCGGCGATCAGGACCTCGGGTACGAAGCGGCCGCCGTAGGGACCGAAGCGCTCATCCACGCCCACCGTGGCGCCGATGCCTCCGGCGGCGCCCGCCGGGGATCCGGAGCTCATTCGCCTACCGCCTCGGCGGCGGGAACCCGCAGCCCTGCCGCCGCGGCGAAGGCCGCCATCAGCGCGTGGTCCTTGATCCCCGGGCTGCTCTCGATCCCGCTGGCGACGTCGACCGCCACCGGCTGCGTGATCTCGATCGCTTCGGCGACGTTCTCGGCGGTCAGCCCGCCGGCGAGGATCATCGGGATCTCCGAATGGCGGTCGCGGACCAGCTCCCAGTCGAAGGTCGCCCCGCTTCCGCCCGGCGTCCCGGCCCGGTGGGCGTCGAGCAGGTGGTAGTCGGTGCGGAAAGTCTCCGCCACCTGGATGTCGGCGCTTGTGCGCACCCGGATCGCCTTGATCACCTTGGCGCCGGTGCGCCGCGCGACCTCCTGGCAGAACGCCGGGCCCTCGTCGCCGTGAAGCTGGATCATCGACAGCACCTCGTCCTCGGCGGCGCCGGCGACCTCGTCCAGGGTCGGGTTGACGAACACGCCGACGATCTCGACCTTGCGCCGCAGCTCCGAGCTGATCGCGAGCGCCGTCTGGGAATCGATTCGCCGGGGGCTCTCGGCCCAGTGGTTGAGCCCGATCGCCCAGGCGCCGAGGCGGACCGCCTCGCGGGCATCCTCGATCCTGGTTATGCCGCAAAACTTGACTCGCATCGGGTCGGAGTAGCGTAGGGATCGATGGTCGTAACCGGACCAGGGGGACCCGAATCGCCGCCCGCCGAGCTCGAGCCGGAGGTGCAGCGGATCGGCCGCGAACTCGCGGGCAGCTTCCCCTCCCCCGCCCGTCATCCGCTGCGCTCACTCGACCAGAAGGCGATGCAGCTCACCTCCCAGGACGCGGAGCTGGGGGCGGCGCTGTTTCGGCTCGTCGATGTGACCCCCGCCTGCAGGTCCGTCGATGACCTGAGCTCGCACCTGATCTCCTACCTCGACCAAGTGCCCGAGCGCCCACCTTCGATCGACGCCGCGATGCGGCTCGCCGGCAACGCAGCCGGGCGCAAAGCCCTGGGAGCCGCGACAGCCGCCGGCGTGCGCCACATGGCGCACCGCTTCATCGTCGGCGAGTCGCCGCAAGAGGCGCTGGCGACGCTCAGCGCCCTGTGGCGCGAGGGGATCGCCACCTCGGTCGACCTGCTCGGCGAGGCGACCGTGACCACGACCGAGGCCGACCGCTATGCGGCCCGCTGCGACCAGGCGCTCGAGACGCTCTCCGAAGCGGCGCCACGGTGGCCGCGCCGGGAGTGGCTGGAGCGCGACTCCTCGGGCCAGGTGCCGCGGGTCAACCTCTCGGTCAAGGTCACCGCGCTGACGCCGCTGATGCGACCGCAGGCGCCCGAGGTCGGGCGCGAGGACGCCGCGGCGCGGATGCGGCCGCTGCTGCGACGCGCGCGCGACCTCGGCGCGCACCTGCACGTCGACATGGAGTCGGTCGACTCGCTCGAGACCACCGCCGAGCTCGTCCTCGGATTGCTCGCCGAGGCGGAGTTCGCCGAGGGCCCATCGGCCGGCGTCGTCCTGCAGGCGTACCTGCGCGACTCGCCGGCTCAACTCGACCGGATGCTCGCGTGGTCGCGCCAGACGCCGCGCGCCATGCCCCTGGTCGTGCGGCTGGTCAAGGGCGCCTACTGGGACCACGAGGTGGTCGAGGCCCAGCAGCACGGCTGGAGGCCGCCGGTGTTCGAGCAGAAGGCCGAGTGCGATCGAAACTTCGAGACCCTGACCCGGCGGCTGCTCGACGCCCGGCCGCTGGTGCGGGTGAAGGTCGGCTCCCACAACCTGCGCTCGGTCGCCCACGCGATCGCCTACAACCGGCTCAGCGGGGGCAGCGACGCCGATCTCGAGCTCCAGGTCCTGCGCGGCCTCGGCGACGAGCTCGCCGAGGCGCTGCGGGCCGAGCGTTTGCGGGTGCGCTCCTACTGCCCGGTCGGCGACCTCGTGGCCGGGATGGCGTATCTGGTGCGCCGGCTGCTGGAGAACACCTCCAACGACTCCTTCCTGCGCGCTCACCACGGCGGCGCCCCGGTCGAGGAGCTGCTGGCCGCACCATGAATCCGGTGGGGTTTCGCAACGAGCCGACGCTCGAACTGCGCCGCGCCGACGCTCGCGAGGCGATGCTCGCGGCCCTGACCGCGCTCGACCGGCAGCTGCCGATCGAGGTTCCGGTGCTGATCGGCGGTGATCGCGGATCGGCCTCGGGGCTCGAATCGACCGACCCCGGGAACCCGGACCGGGTCGTCGCGGTCGCCGGGCGCGCCGGCGCCGCCGAGGCGGCCGAGGCGGTCGCGGTCGCCCGTTCGGGCGCCCACGAGTGGAGCACCCGCAGCGGGACCGAGCGCGCCGCGGCGCTGAGCGAAGCCGCGGCCACCCTGCGCGGCCGGCGCAACGAGCTCGCTGCGCTGCAGGTGCGCGAGTGTGCGAAGCCCTGGGCGGAGGCCGACGCCGACGTCTGCGAGGCGATCGACTTCCTCGAGTACTACGCGCTCGGCGCGGCGGAGCTCGACCGCGGCCAGGAGCTGGCCCAGGCACCCGGCGAGCGCAACACGATGCGCTACGCCCCGCTCGGGGTCGCCGCCGTGATCGCACCCTGGAACTTCCCGCTCGCGATCCCCACCGGGATGAGCGCCGCGGCGCTGGCGGCGGGCAACGCGGTGGTGCTGAAGCCGGCAGAGCAATCGCCCGGCTGTGCCTCGGCGCTGGTCGAGGCGCTGCATGACGCCGGCGTCCCTGCTGCGGCGTTCTCGCTCTTGCCCGGTGAGGGCGACGCCGGCGCGGCCCTGGTCCGCGACCCGGGCGTCGACCTGATCGCCTTCACCGGCTCGGGCGCCGTCGGGCTCGAGATCGTGCGAGCTGCGGCCGAGACGCCGGCCGGCCAGGACCATGTCAAGCGCGTGATCGCGGAGATGGGCGGCAAGAACTGCGTCATCGTCGATTCCGACGCCGACCTCGACGACGCCGTGCCCGCGATCGTCGACTCGGCGTTCGGCTATGCCGGCCAGAAGTGCTCGGCGGCCTCGCGGGTGCTCGTCCATGAGGCCGTCGCCGAATCGCTGCTCGAGCGGCTCGCGGGGGCAACCGACTCGCTGATCGTCGGCCAGGCCGACGACTTCGCCACCGACGTCCCGCCGCTGATCGAGGCGCAGGCGCGCGAGCGCGTCGACGGCTATCGCCAGCGGGTCGCGGCCACGGGCCGAATCGCAACCGCGCCACGGGCGCTCCCCGGCGGCGGCTGGTTCAGCGCCCCGACCGTGGCCACAGCCCTGCCGGCCGACTCTCCGGCTCTGCAGGAGGAGATCTTCGGGCCGCTCGTCTGCGTCGAGCCGGTCGCCGGGATCGAGGAAGCGCTCGCTCGGGTCGACTCGCTGCCGTTCGCGCTCACCGCGGGGCTGTTCTCCCGCGACCCGAAGACGATCGCGGCCGTTGGCGCCGCGGTTGCGGCCGGCAACCTCTACGTCAACCGCTCGACCACCGGGGCGATGGTCGCCCGCCAGCCGTTCGGCGGCAACCGGCTATCGGGGATCGGGGCGCAGGCGGGCGGGCCCGACTACCTGCGCCAGTTCACGCTGCCACGCGTCGTGAGCGAGAACACGATGCGCCACGGCCTCGAGACCACGCCCGAGGCGCCCGACGGCGGCTGAACGAACAACGGGCCGGCTCAGAGCCGGCCCGCTGCCATCGGAGGTCCCCTGGGAGGGGGCCCCTACCCTCAACTGCCCGCCTGGGCAGGCCTTTGCGCAAGGTCAACGGTGACGGTCCGCTCGTCGCCGCCACGAAGCAGGGTGAGCTCGAGCGAGTCGCCCGGCTTCTTCGCATCGACCGCGGAGATCACGTCGTCCATGCCCGTGACCGGCGCGCCGTCGACGGCGGTGATCACGTCACCGCCGGCGCGGATCCGCTGGCCGGCCACCGAGACCTGGGCGTCGCCCGCCTCGATCCCGGCCTCGGCCGCCGGGCTGTCGGGGACGACGGCCTGGACCAGAGCGCCGCTGTTCTCGTCGAGGTTGAGCACATCGGCGATCTCCGGCGTCAGGTCGGCACCGCTGATGCCGACGAACGCGTGCTCGACCTTGCCCGTGGAGATCAGCTGCTGGGCGATCTCCTGAGCGGTGTCGATCGGAACGGCGAAGCCGATGCCGACGTTGCCGCCCGACTGACCGGGCTCGATCTGCGAGTTGATCCCGATCACCTGACCCTCGGAGTCGATCAGCGGACCGCCAGAGTTGCCGGGGTTGATCGGCGCGTCGGTCTGGATCGCGTTCTCGATCGTGAACCCGTTCGGGGCGTTGATCTGGCGCTGGACCGCGGAGACGATCCCCGCGGTGACCGTGCGGTCGAGGCCGAACGGGTTGCCGATCGCGACCACGGGATCGCCGACCTCGACCCCGGACGAGGAGCCGAGCTCGAGCGGCTGCAGCTGCTCGGAGCCGGAATCGACCTCGAGCACGGCGACGTCGGTCGAGGGATCGGCGCCGACGACCTTGGCGTCGAAGGTCTGACCGTCCTCGCCGCCGACCCGGACAGTGACCTCATCGGAGCCCTCGACGACGTGGGCGTTGGTGAGGATGTGACCGTCGGAATCGATCACGAAGCCGGAACCGGTCGCGGTCCCGCCCTGCGAGGGGCCGAAGGGATCGAGCGGCGCGGACTGCGCCTGCTGCTGGGCCTCGATGTAGACGACGCCGGGCGAGTCCTGGGTGTAGATCTCATTGACGCTGAGCGCCTTGCCGGAATCGTCGGAGGCGAGAGCGGTGGCCGGGCTGGTCTCGGGGACGGTGGTGGTGGTCGTGGTCGAGTCGCCGCCGGCGTCCACGAGTCCGGTCGCGAGTGCGACCAAACCGAGCACGGCGACGACCAGACCCCCCGCGAGCGCGGAGGCAAATGGCGTCTTGATCAAGTTCTTCATGCCGGGGAGCGTGCCCCGGCCTTCCTAAAGCGCCCTAATCGGAAGCGAAAGGCGGTCTAAGAATCGCCCCGGACCGGACGGCGGTCAGCCCTCGGAGGCCCGGTCCATGTAGTGCTCGCGGGTGCGCTCCTCGTCCATGGTGAGCTCGCGGACCGCCGCCTCGGGGTCGCCCGAGCGCATCAGGGTCTCGCCGATGAGGACGGCGTCGCAGCCGATTCGCTCGAGCTCCTCGAGCTGTTCCCAGCGGTCATACCCGGACTCCGAGACCACGGTCTTGCCGGCCGGCACGTCAGTGAGCAGCTCCGCAGTCGTCTCCAGATTGACGGTGAGATCGCCGAGGTTGCGGTTGTTGATCCCGATCACATCGGCGTCGATCTCGAGCGCGCGTTCGAGATCGGGCTCGTCGTGAACCTCGACCAGGCAGTCGAGATCGAGCAGCCGCGCCTCCTCATAGAGCTCGCCGAGCGTCTCGTCATCGAGCGCCGCGACGATCAGCAGCACGGCGTCGGCCCCGTTGACCGCCGCCTCGTAGAGCTGGTAGGGATCGACGATGAAGTCCTTGCGCAGGATCGGCAGGCCACAGGCGGCGCGTGCCGCGCGCAGGTCGTCGAGCGAGCCGCCGAAGTTGCGCCCATCGGTGAGCACCGAGAGCGCGGCCGCGCCGCCGCGCTCGTAACCGGCGACGACCTCGGCCACCGTGGCGCCGGCGGCGATCTCGCCCGAACTCGGCGAGCGGCGCTTGAACTCAGCGATCAGCGAAAGCCCCGGTCGAACCAGCGCCTCGCTGAACGGCCGCGATCCGCTCAGCGTGCCGATCGCGTCGCGCAGTTGCTCAGCAGGCACCGCCTGCTTGCGACGCTCCACGTCCTCTCGCGCTGCCCCCACGAGCTCATCGAGCTTGCTCATGCGCAGAGCAGCGTAGTCAATCGGCGGTTTGGTTCTGAGCGGCGAGCTCCTGGCTCAGCCGGGTGAGCCGCTCGAGCACGCCCTGCGCGGCACCGGAGTCGAGCGCCTCGCGGGCCCGATCGACCCCGGCGGCGAGGTCGTGTGCCGCACCCGCGGCGAAGATCGCCGCTCCGGCGTTGAGCAGGACCACGTCGCGAGCCGGCCCAGGCTCGCCCGCGAATACCGTCCGCACCGTCGCGGCGTTGTCCTCGGGGCTACCGCCCGCGATCGAGCTGAGCTCGGCGCGCTCGATCCCGAGGTCGTCGGGGGTGATGAACCATTCCTCCGTGCGTCCGCGGGCGACCTCGACCACCCTGGTGCGGTCGGCGACGCTGATCTCGTCGACGCCGTCGTCGGAGCTGACCACCAGGGCGTGCTCGCATCCGAGCCCGACCAGAGCCTCGGCGATCGTCTCCTGGTAGCGGCGGTCGGAGACGCCGAGCAGCTGGCGCGAGGCCCCGGCCGGATTGGTCAGCGGGCCGAGGAAGTTGAAGATCGTTCGCACCGCCAGCTCCTTGCGCACCGGCACCACGTGCTTCATCGCCGCGTGGTGGCGGGGCGCGAACATGAACCCGAAGCCGACCTCCTCGATGCAGCGCACGACGCCGGCGGGATCGAGCTCGATGTTCACCCCGAGCGCCTCGAGCAGGTCCGCGGAGCCCGAGCGGCTGGTGCTGGAGCGGTTCCCGTGCTTGGCGACGGCGCAACCAGCGCCGGCGGCCACCAGCGCGGCGGCGGTCGAGATGTTGAACGTCGACGGCCCGCCGCCGGTGCCGGCGGTGTCGACGAGGTCATCGCGGCTCGACTCGACCGATGCTGCCAGCCGCCGCATCGTCCGCGCCAGCCCGACCAGCTCGGCGACCGTCTCGCCCTTCGTGCGCAGCGCGATCAGGAAGGCCGCCGTCTGCACCTCGCCGGCGCGGCCCTCCATCACCTCGTCGAGGACCGCCGAGGCGTGGTCGGCCGTCAGGTGGGTGCCGTCAGCGATCTCGTCGATCGCCCGGGTGAGGATCTCGTTCGGCATCGCTCAATCCTCCCCGAGGAAGTTGTGCAGCAGGCCCTTGCCGTTCGGCGTCAGCACCGATTCGGGGTGAAACTGGACCCCGATCGCGGGCAACTCGCGATGGCTGACGGCCATCACCACATCCTCGTAGGAGGCGGTGCGCTCGAGCTCGGCGGGGAGCTCGGGGTCGGCGATCAGCGAGTGGTAGCGGCCGCCGCGAAGCGGGTTCGGCAGCCCGGCGAAGATGCCGGCGCCGTCGTGTGTGATCTCGGCGTCCTTGCCGTGGATCGGCTCACCCCGGATCGTCCGCCCGCCGAAGGCCTCGACCATTGCCTGGTGTCCGAGGCAGACGCCCAGGGTGGGGATCCCGGCCTCGGGGAAGGCTCGCGAGGCCTCGATCGAGATCCCGGCGTCGGCCGGCGTGCAGGGGCCGGGCGAGATCACCAGCCTCTCGGGCCGGCGCTCGAGCAACTCGGCGACGGTCGCATTGTCGTTGCGGATCACCTCGACCTCCGACCCGAGCTCGCCCAGATACTGGACCAGGTTGTAGGTGAAGGAGTCGTAGTTGTCGATCACGAGCACGCGCATCGGACTAACCCCATTCCGCCTGCGCTTCGGCCAGCGCGACCGCCTGGAACATCGCCTTCGCCTTCGAGACCGACTCGCGGTACTCGTAGTCGGGCTTCGCGTCGGCGACCGTGCCGCCGCCGGCCTGGACGTGGACCCGGCCGTCCTTGACCACCGCGGTGCGGATGTGGATCGCCGTGTCGAGGTCGCCGGTGAAGCTCAGATAGCCGATCGCGCCGCCGTATGAGCAGCGCTTGTGCGGCTCGAGCTCGTCGATGATCTGCATCGCGCGCACCTTCGGGGCCCCGGAGAGAGTGCCGGCGGGCAGGGTCGCGCGGAGCACGTCCATCGCGCTAACCCCTTCGCGCAGCGTGCCCGAGACCTGGCTGACGATGTGGAAGACGTGCGAGTAGGTCTCGACCACCATGTACTCGTCGACGCTGACGCTGCCGTACTCGCAGACCCGGCCGAGGTCGTTGCGGCCGAGGTCGACCAGCATCACGTGCTCGGCGCGCTCCTTGGGGTCGTCGAGCAGCGCCTTGGCCTGGGCGCGATCCTCCTCCTCGTTGGCGCCGCGCGGGTAGGTGCCGGCGATCGGCCGCGTCTCCGCGCGGCGGCCGCTGACCTTGACCAGCGGCTCAGGAGAGGCGCCGGCGATCTGGAAGTCGCCGAATTCGAGGAAGTACATGTAGGGCGACGGGTTGACCGTGCGCAGGCCGCGGTAGATCGAGAACGCCTCCACCGCCGCCGGCGCGCTGAAGCGCTGCGAGGGGACGACCTGGAAGGCGTCGCCGGCGTGTGTGTACTCGACGATCCTGGCGACGTTGGCCTCGAAGTGCTCGCGGTTGACGTTCGACCTCCAGGGCCCGTCCACCCCTTCGGGCTCGAACGAGTCCGGCGCCGGCGGCTCGGGCGCCGCGGGCTCGGGCCGCGGGCGCGGCTGCGGGACCGGGCCGCGCAGCGCCTCGCGCGCCTCGTCGATCACCGAGAGCGCGTGGTCGTAGGCCGTGTCGACGGCCGCGCCCTCTCGATCGCAGAAGGCGTAGGCGAGCACGGTCACCTCGTGCTTGAGGTGGTCGAAGGCCAGCATCAGCTCGCAGACCATCAGCGCCAGGTCCGGAAGCCCGAGCGGATCGGGATTCGGCGGCCCCAGCGGCTCAACGGTGCGCACCAGGTCGTAGCCGAAGAAGCCGACCGCGCCGCCGGCGAAAGGCGGCAGCCGCTCGGGCTCGGCGACGACGAACCCGG
The DNA here is from genome assembly GCA_963767475.1 of uncultured Solirubrobacterales bacterium. Classification (GTDB taxonomy): domain Bacteria; phylum Actinomycetota; class Thermoleophilia; order Solirubrobacterales; family 70-9; genus WHSW01. Next base: position 386,239 of record CAVYEI010000005.1, on the reverse strand, counting down.
CGAGCGTCTCGGCCACCGCCGCGTAGGGATCGGCGACCTGGCTCTTCACCACCTCGCCGTCGCGGACCTGGGTCATCGTGCCCTCGGACCAGCGCAGCTCGAGCCGCGGGCGAAAGCCGAGGAACGAGTAACGCCCGAGCCGGCCCTGCTCGGCGGACTCGAGCAGGAACGACGATCCGCCGAACGCCTCGCGCAGCTTCAGGAACGCGGAGACCGGTGTCTCGCAGTCGTCGACGAAGCGGTAGGAGACAGGGATCACGTCGGCGTCGCGAGCGAGCTCGCGAGCGCGGTCGAGACTGGGCTCGATCGCCGGGCCTGGCTCAGTCGCGACGGCCATTGAGGACCTCCAGGGCCGCCGATAGCGGCAGATTGCGCGAGAGCAGGAGGACCTCGAGGTGGTAGAGCACGTCGGCGGCCTCCTCGGCGAGCCGCTCGTCGGACTCTCCGGCGGCCGCGCGGGCGACCTCGTCGGCCTCCTCGCGCACCTTGTCGCCGATCCGCGCCGGATCGGCGAGCAGCGCGGCGGTATAGGAGCCCTCCGGGCGCTCGCGGGCGCGGTCGGCGAGCGTGCGCTCGAGCGCGGCCAGGGCCTCGTAGGCGGCGGGTTCGGGCTCGCCGTCGGCCGCCGGGCCGTCGACCGTCCCGTCGGCGGAACCGTCGAGGTCGCGGTAGAAGCAGGAGCGCTCACCGGTGTGACAGGCCGGCCCAGCCGGTTCGACCAGCGCCACCAGCGCGTCGGCGTCGCAGTCGTAGCGGATCTGGCGCACCCGCTGGACGTTGCCCGAGGTCTCGCCCTTGTGCCAGAGCTCGGCCCGCGAGCGGCTGAAGAAGTGGATCTCGCCGGTCTCGCGGGTGCGCCGCAAGGCCTCTGCGTTCATGTAGGCGAGCGTCAGCACCTCGCCCGTGCGCCAATCCTGGGTCACGCACGGGACCAGGCCGTTTTCGTCGAATCGGACCGCGTCGCTCATCGGCGCATCGTAGAGGGGCGCCGAAGGACCTCAGTCAATCCCCAGCCGGTCGAGCAAGCCCTCGTCGCGGCGCCACTGCTCGCGCACGCGGACGTTGAGGTCGAGGAAGACCTTGGCGCCGAGCTCGCGCTCGAGCTCCTTGCGCGCGGCGGTGCCGATGTCGCGGATCATGCGGCCACCCTTGCCGATCAGGATCGACTTCTGCGAGTCGGTCTCGGCCCAGACCTGGGCGCGAACCGAGATCAGGCCGTCGTCGCGCTCGACCACCTCCTGTACGGCGACCTCGACCGCGTGCGGCAGCTCCTCGCGGGTGCGCCGCAGGACCTGCTCGCGGATCAGCTCGGCAAGGTGGACCTCGCTCGGCTGATCGGAGCGGTCCTCGGGTGGGTACATGAACGGGCCCTCCGGCACCAGCTCCGAGAGCCGCTCGACCAGAGCCGAGATCCCGGTGCCGCGCTTGGCCGAGACCGGGAACACCTCGTCGACGATCGGCAGCTCGGCCGCCGCCGACAGCACCTCCGTCGCCTCCGGCGCGCTCAGCCGGTCGATCTTGTTGACCGCGCAGATCACCGGCACGTCGGGGTCCGCCTTGAGCAGATGGTTGGCGATGAAGCGGTCGCCGGGGCCGATCCCCTGTTCGCCGTTGACCACGAACAGGACCGCGTCGGCCCCCTCGAGCTCGTGCTCGACCCGGCGCTGCATGCGCTCGGTGAGCACGTCGCGCGGGCGCTGGACGCCGGGCAGGTCGACGAGCACCAGCTGCCAGCCCTCGGCGACATCGGTGGCCACGCCACGGCTGGCACGGCGGGTGGTCTGCGGGCGATCGGAGATGATCGCCACCTTGGCGCCGACGATCGCGTTGACGATCGTCGACTTGCCGACGTTGGGGCGCCCGGCGAGGCCGACGAAGCCGGCGCGAGTGGTCTCCTCGGTCGCCTCGCTCACAACTCCCCCAGTATGCGCTCCTGGAGCGCCAGCATCTCGCCCTCGTCGACTTCGTGGTCGTAGCCGCAGAGGTGGAGCACGCCGTGGACGGTCGCCTCGACCAGGTCCGCGGTCTGCGCCGGGCAGATGACTACGTCGCCGAGCTCGCGCGGGCCGGCGGCCGGGCCGGCTCCGTCGATCGGGAACGAGAGCACGTCGGTGGGCTGGTCGAGCTCGCGGTGCTCGCGGTTGAGCTCGCGGATCCGCTGGGCGCCGACGAGCTCGACCGAGAGATGTCCGTCGCCGACCCCGGCCGCGTTCAGGGTCGCTGCCACCGCCTCGCGCAGATCCCCGGGAACGTCCGAGAGATCCGGGCTCACTCGCGCTCGGAGAACTCGCCGTAGGCGGCGACGATCCGCTGCACGAGCTGATGGCGGACGACGTCCTCGCCGCCGAAGCGGACGAAGGCGATGTCGTCGACCGCGGCGAGGATCTCGCTGACGACGACGAGGCCGGAGCGCTGGTCGCGGGGCAGGTCGATCTGAGTGATGTCGCCGGTGACCACCATCTTCGAGCCGAAGCCGAGCCGGGTGAGGAACATCTTCATCTGCTCGGGACTCGTGTTCTGGGCCTCGTCGAGGATCACGAAGGAGTCATTCAACGTCCGGCCCCTCATGAACGCCAGCGGCGCGACCTCGATCACGCCGCGGTCGAAGTAGGTCAGCACCTTCTCCGGGTCGAGCATGTCGTAGAGCGCGTCGAACAACGGCCGCAGGTACGGGTCGACCTTGGCCTGGATGTCGCCGGGCAGGAAGCCGAGCCGCTCGCCGGCCTCGACCGCGGGCCGGGTGAGGATGATGCGGCTGACCTTGCGGGCCTCGAGCGCGGCGACCGCGCTGGCAACGGCGAGGAAGGTCTTGCCGGTACCGGCCGGGCCGATGCCGAAGGTCACCGTGTGCTGGCGAATCGAGTCCGTGTAGCGCTTCTGATTGACCGTCTTCGGCGCCACCTTGGTCGCCCGGTGGCGCCAGATCACGTCCTCGAGGATCTCCGCCGGCTTCTCCTCGGCCTCGATCGCGCCGGTGACCGTGTCGATCGTCGTCGGCGCCAGGTCGTGTCCGCGCTCGACCAGGCCGACGAGCTCGTCGACCATCGTCGCCGCGCGGTGGACGTCGGCGTCGTCGCCGTCGAGCGTAAGCACGTTGCCGCGCAGAAACAGCTCGCAGCCGAGCCGGTCCTCGAGCTCTCGCAGGACGGTGTCCTCGGAGCCCGCGAGCTCGGCGGCGATCGTGTTGTCGAGGGTGAGCTGGCGGCGGGCCACTACGGCGCTAACCGAGCCTCTCGCGAACGATCGCGCTGACCCGCTTGCCGTCGGCACGCCCGCCGACCTTCGGCATCAGCGCCCCCATCACCTTGCCCATGTCCCCCGGCGCCTCGGCGCCCGACTCTGCGATCGCCTCGTCGACCAGGGCGGCGAGATCCTCGTCGGACATCTCGGCGGGCAGGTAGCGCTCGATCTCGCGCGCCTCGGCCTCCTCGGCCTCCGCGCGCTCGCCGCTGCCGCCGCCGCGGTAGGCCTCCGCCGCTTCCAGCCGCCGCTTGCGCTCGCGCCTGAGCACGGCGACCTCGTCCGAGCCGCCGTCCTTGGCGTCCTTCTGCAGCGCATCGGCGACCAGGCGCAGCGCGCTCACGCGCTCACGCTCGCCGGCCTTCATCGCCGTGCGGGTATCGCTTTGGACCTGTTCGAGGATCGTCTCGGCCATCGCCGATAAGGGTACCCGCGTACCCTCGGGCGGCTCAGAGATCCACGCGCTCCACCTTGCCCAGCGGCAACTGCAGAAAGCGGGTACCGAGCTCGCGGAAGCTCTCGGGGTCGCCGGTACAGATGAACCGGTAGGTGCCCTCGGAGTCGTCGGCGGACTGCAGGCGCCGCGCCTCGAGGATTCGCTGCGCGGTCGCCGCGAGCGCGTGGCCGGCCGTGACCAGGCGCACCTCGCGACCGAGGAAGCGCTGCAGCATCGGGCGCACCAAGGGGTAGTGGGTGCAGCCGAGGATCACCGTGTCGACCCGGGCACGCTTGAGCGGCGCGCAATAGGAGCGCACCGTCTCCACCACCTCCTCGGAGAAGGGAAAGCCGCGCTGGATGATCGCCGCCAGGTCGGGCGCCGCGACCTCGGTCACGGTCAGCTCACGGTGCTGGCCGCCGAGGGCGCGCAGGTAGGCACCCCCGGCGACGGTGGCGGGGGTGGCGAGCACGCCGACGCGGCCGGAGTCGGTGATCGCGGCGGCGATCTCGGCCTCGGGCTCGATCACGGCGACCACCTCCACCCCCTGCTCGGCGGCGATCGCCCGCGTCGCCTCGAGCCCCGCCGAGGCCGCCGAGTTGCAGGCGATCACGATCAGCTTCGCTCCCCGATCGAGCAGGTAGGCGGTGTTGCGCTCGGCGCACTCGCGCAGCTCGGCATCGGACTTGGCGCCGTAGGGAAAGCGGGCGTCGTCGCCGAGGTAGACGTAGTCCTCCTCCGGCAGCGAGACCAGGCACTCGTGGAGCACCGTGAGCCCGCCGACTCCGGAGTCGAAGACCGCGATCGGCAGCGAGGGGTCGGGCGCGTTCGCGTTCACGCACTGGATTCTCGCCGCTTGAGAGACTGGAGGCGTGAGCGGCCCCGCACGCCTCGAAGCTTTCACTCTGGTCCGAGGACTCGACCCTCTCGATCTGCTCGAAGGGGTCGGTGCTCTCAATCGGCTCCGTTGGCTCGGCGCTCTCGATCGGCTCGCTGGGCTCGGTCGCCTCGGCGTTCTCGGTCACCTCGGCCGCCTCGATCGGCTCGGCGATGTCGGCCGGCTCGCGCTCGTCGGTGATGTCGTTTCGCGAGCGCGGAGCGGTCATGGGCGAGCCGCACCCGCGGGCATCGCTGCTCACCGCGGGACTGCTCGCGATCGCCGCGGTCGCGATCGCGCTGCGGCGCTAGGCGCCCTCGCACTCCGCCAGCGCCCGCGAGTAGAAGCGCATGTACTCGTCCCAGTGGTCCTGCCAGTACTCGGTCTCGTGGCCGCCGGGCCAGAACTTGGCCGTGATCGGGGCCCCGGCCGCTTCGAGCTCGGCGACGAAGGCCTGGTCGCCCGGCAGGAAGGGGTCCTCGTCGCCGGCGTCGAGCCAGACCGGCTGGCTCTCGAACGGCGAGGGGTCGCTGCCCGCGGCGGCGATCACGTCGTGGGCGGCGAAGTCGTCGGCGTCGTCGAACGCGCCCGCCGCGCTCTCGCCCGCCGTCTGCCACAGCGCCGGCGAGTGGCCGCCGACGGCGCAGAAGCGCCCCGGGTGCTGATCGGCGATCTCATAGGCGCCGTAGCCGCCCATCGAGATGCCGCCGATCGCGGTTCGATCGGCGTCGGCACCGAACTCCTCCACCACCTGGGGGATCACCTCGTCGACCACGTAGGCGTCCCAGTCGCCGCCGGCGCGGTCGTGCCAGTAGGAGCTCTCGCCGCCGTCGGGGAAGGCGATCATCGGGGCTCGATCGCCGGCCTGCTCGAGCGCCGCGAACATCGGGTCGTAAAGCTCGCTCGACTCGTCGCCGCCGCGACCGTGGAGGAAGACGAGCAGCGGCGGGTGTTCGACGTCGGCGTCGGGGATCACGACCTTGACCGGCTGCTCCCCGCCCACCGCCTTCGAATCGATCGTCAGATCCTCGACCTTGGCCCCGTGGCGGTCGGTGAGCCCCGGCAGCTCGCCGCCGCCGCCGAGCAGCAGCCAGACGACGACCCCGACCGCGGCCAGGGCGCCGAGCGCCGCCAGCCGACGCGCCCAGAGCCTGCCCGCCGACGGCCTCACGTCGGCGACCGTCCGGTCGGGCCTAGAGGAACGGCTTCGCGACCATCACGTAGATGGTCAGGATCACGATCAGGCCGGCGATCGGGCCCATACGGGCGCTCTTCATCGAGTGCTCGTTGAACTCGCGGCCGAACTCGACCTCGCCGGTCGGACCGGCGGCCTCGATGTCCTTCTTGGCCGCGCGCAAGGCCCGCGTGTCGTTGGGAATGAAGAATCCGTGAACCAGCCCCAGCAGGACGATGATCGCGATGATCCCCCAGGCGATGAAGAACTCGCTGAATTCCCAGCGGTCGGCGGCCAGGTAGATGCCCGTGATCAGGATCAGGACGCCGCCGATCGTGACCATCGAGCGGTTGATCTGAGTCTGCGCTTCGATGATCGCCGGGATCGCGCGCCTGTGCTTGCGGGCCGCGAGCGCGATGTAGATGCCGAAGGCGAAAGTGGCGCCGAAGGCGACCACGACCGAGCTCACATGGAGCCAGACGACGACATCGTAGAACTGGACGGCGAGCGTCTCGATTCGCAAACCCTACCCCGCTCCGCGGTCGGATCAAACGGCCCGCGCGAGCAGCGCGGCCCAGTCCCCTTCGGCGCGCTCCGACGCGACCGTGAGGCCCGCGGCCGAGAGCGCCGCCGAGACCCGATCCAGCTCGCTCACCAGCAGGCCTGAGCAGACCAGCGTCCGCGGGCTCGCGAGGCGCTCGGCCACCGCCTCGAGCAGGGGCGCGGTCAGGTTCGCGACCACGGTCGGCGCCTCCGGCGGCTGCTGCTCGCGCAGGTTGCAGCGGATGAGCTCGAGCCTGACGTCGTTGGCGGCGGCGTTGTCCCCGGCGGCCTCGATCGAGGCGGCCTCGCTGTCGCAGCCGATCACCGGCGACCAGCCGAGCTTCGCCGCGGCGATCGCCAGCACGCCCGAGCCGGTGCCGAGATCGACGAGCCGGCCGCCGGCCTCCCCCGCGTCGGCGAGCTCGAGCAACAGCTCGAGGCACATTCGCGTGGTCGCGTGGGCGCCTGTCCCGAACGCCTGCCCGGGATCGACCACAACAGAAATCCCCGCCACCTCCTCGGCTTCGCCTGCGGGGGTGCGGGGGCTTGGGTCAGGGCCGGGCTCCCAGGAGGGACGGACGACCAGCCTGCCGCCAGCAATCATGGCCGGCTCGTGGAAATCGCGCCAGCGGTCGGCCCAGTCGTCGGGGATCTCGGTCGAGCTGATCTCGACCAGGCCGTCGCCGGCGGCCGCCTCCAGATCGGGGAGCTCGGGAACCTCGCCCGGTGGCCCGTAGATCGCGTACTCGACCCACTCGGTGCCACGCTCCTCCTCGACCCCACCCGGCGCCAGCTCGAGCAGGTCGGCTAGCACGCGCTCGGCGAGCTCGGGGCGACAGCGGACCGCGAGCCGGATCATCTAACCGTCGAGCGATTCGTGCAGGCGGTTGGCGAGCTCGCGCTGCTGTCGCGAGAGCTTCTGCGGGATGACCACGTCGACGAGCACGTACTGGGAGCCGCGCTTGCCGTTTCGAAGCGACGGCAGGCCGAGGCCCTTGAGCTTCTCCGAGTGGCCGGGCTGGGCGCCCGCGGGGATCTTCACCTCGCGCTCGCCGTCGAGCGTCGGCACGGAGAGCTTGCCGCCGACGATCGCCAGCGTCGCCGGCACCCTGAGCACCGAGATCAGGTCCTCGCCGCGGCGCTCGAAGCGTTCATCCTCGGCGACCGAGACGAGGACATAGAGGTCGCCCGGACGCCCGCCGGTCTCGCCGGCATGGCCGGCGCCGCCGATCCGGATGCGCTGCCCGGACTCGATTCCGGCTGGGATGTCGACATCCCAGGTTCGCCGGCGCCGCTCGCGACCGGCGCCCCGGCAGTGCTCGCAGGGCTGCTCCGCGGTCTTGCCGGCGCCGCCGCATGTCGGACAGGCGGAGGTCTGGACGAGCTGGCCGAAGGCCGTGCGTCGCATCTGCTGCACCTGCCCGGCGCCGCCGCATGTCTCGCAGGTGTGAATCGGCGTACCGGGCTCGGCGCCGTTGCCATGGCAGCGCTCGCAGGCCGAGACCGACTCGAACTCGACCTCGCGATGGGCACCGGTGACGACCTCGGCGAGCGTGATCTCGACCTCGACCCCGATGTCGCCGCCGGACGCCGGACCGGCGCGGCGACCACCACCGAAGAGGTCGCCGAACGGCGAGTCGCCCTGGCCGAACAGCGCCGAGAGGATGTCCTCGATCCCGCCGGTCGCGTGGGGCGACCAGCCCCCGCTGCGAAGGCCCTCATGCCCGTAGGCGTCGTAGGTTCGCCGGCGCTCGGCGTCGGAGAGCACCTCGTAGGCCTCGGCCGCCTGCTTGAACTTCTCCTCCGCCTCGGGGTCGTGGCTGTTGACGTCGGGGTGCAGCTCGCGGGCGAGTCCGCGAAATGCCTTCTTCAGCTCCTGCTCGCTGCAGTCGCGGGCGACGCCGAGGACCTCGTAGTAGTCGCGCGGCACGTCAGTCGTAGACCGACTCGAAGAAACGGGAGAGCTCGCCGGCCGCCTCGCGCACGGAGGAGATCGCGGTCGCGTAGTCCATTCGCAGCGGCCCGACGACGCCGACGGTGCCGAGGTTGCGATAGCCGAGCCCGTAGTTGGCGCCGACGACGCTCACCGAGCGCAGCTCCGGCGAGGGGTTCTCGCCACCGATCCACATGAACACCGAGCGTTCGTCGAGCGTCGAGCGCAGGATCTCGAGCAGGTTCGCGCGGCGCTCGAGCGCCCGCATCAGCGAATCGGCGCGCGGCAGATCCGGGGCGTGCTCGGCGGACAGCAGGCGGGCGGCGCCCTCGACGTAGAGGTCCGACTCCGCCTCGCGCTCGAGCCCGGTGAAGGCGTCGCCGATCTCGGCCAGGAAGCCACGCTCGGCCGGTCCGAGCTCCGGGTCGTCGAGCCGGTCGCCGGTCATCCTGGCGCCGAGCGCGAGCCCGGACAGGCGCTCGTTGAGAAAGCTCGATGCCCACTCGATCAGGCCGGCGTCGACCGGGGAGGTGAAGTTGAACATCCGCTTGGTGACCGCGCCGTTGGAGGCGATCACGACGACCATCACCGACCCGGGCTGAAGCTGCAGCGCCTCGACCCGGTGGATCCGCGCCGCCGACGGTGGCGGCGCCGTGGCGACCGCGAGCAGATCGGTCATCCGCGAGAGCGTCGAGGCGGTCTCGCGCAGCGCCTCCTCGACCTCACGCCGCATCACCGAGAGGTCGAGCGTGCCACTGGCGGGGCCGGGCTTGGCCTCGGAGGCGACCAGGGTATCGGCGTAGAAGCGGTAACCGGAATCGGTCGGCACGCGACCGGCCGAGGTGTGCGGGTGGGTGAGATAGCCATCGTTCTCGAGCGCCGCGAGCTCCGCGCGCACGGTCGACGGGCTCCAATCGAAATCGGGGTCGTCGGCGATCGCCGCCGAGCCGATTGGCTTGCCCGACTCGAGGTAGGCGCCAACCACCAGGTTCAGAATCCGCTGCCGGCGTTCGCTGAGCATGCATCGATTCTAGGATCAGGCCAGGTGATCGACCCCTACACGCTCCCCGACGACCTTCCGGCCCCGGTCGACGACGGTGCCTGCGACCACCTTGCGGGCGTCGCCGTGCCGGCGGTCGAACTGCCGTCGACCGGCGGCGACTCGGTCGCGCTTGCGCGCTTGGCGGGGCGCACCGTCGTCTTCGCCTATCCGCGCACCGGCCGCCCCGGCGAGCCGTCGCTGGTCGAGGACTGGGACCTGATCCCCGGGGCGCGCGGCTGCACCCCCGAGAGCTGCGGCTTTCGCGACCTGCACGCGGACCTCGAGGCAGTCGGCGCCGGCGTCGTCGGCCTCTCCACCCAGGAGACCGGCTATCAGGCCGAGCTGGTGGAGCGGCTCGGGCTGCCGTTTCCAATCCTCTCCGACGCCGGGCTGACGCTGACCAAGGCGCTGGGTCTGCCGACCTTCGAGGTCGTCGGCGAGGTCCTGCTCAAGCGCCTGACGCTGCTCGTCCGCGACGGCGAGATCGAGCGGGTCTGGTATCCGGTCTTCCCACCCGACCGCCACGCGAGCGAGGTGCTGGAGTACCTACGCGAGAACCCGGGCTAGATCCGGACCTCGGCCTCGGCGTTGCGGATGATCCGGTTGCCGTCCTGCTCGGCGACCACCTCGACCGTGGCCGTATCGCCGTCGACCGCGGTCACCGTGCCGCTGACGGTGATCTCGTGCTCGGGGATCCCCATGCCGCGGAACTGGACCTTGAGCCGCTTCAGCGCGCGCGGGTCGCCGTCGGCGAGGCCGGCGCAGCCGCGCGCCGTAATCGCCATCGAGTAGAGCCCGTGGAGGATGTTCTGCGGCAGGCCGACGGCCTTCGCGAACTCCGGGTCGATGTGGATCGGGTTGAAGTCTCCCGAGGCCCCCGCGTAGCGGTGCGGCAGGTACTTGTCCGGGGTCACCTTGAGCTCGGGGATCGCTGTCCCCGGTTCCAGCTCCGCCATGCTCAGATCCCCCTGACGATGTCGGTCCAGGTGCCCCGCACCACTTCGGCGCCGTCCTGGTTCGTGGAAACGGTCTCGAAGACGTAGAAGCCCATGCCGCCGCGCTCGTAGATGTCGGTGATCTTGGCCGAGGTGGTGATCTCGTCGCCGGCGCAGACCGGTTCGCCCCAGACGAACTCCTGCTCGCCGTGGACCATCGCCGCGAGGTTGATCCCGACCTCTGGATCGAGCACCCCCGGTCCGACCGCGGGCGCCGAGTAGACGACGCAGAACATCGGCGGCGCGACCACATTGCGAAAACCCGCCGCCTCGGCGGCCTCGCGATCGTGATGGACCGGGTTCGCGGCGCCGACCGCGTGCGCGTACTCGCGGATCTTCTCCCGCCCGACCTCGTAGGAGACCGGCGGATACTGCTTGCCGATTGCGTCCTTGTTCACGGGCATCGCGGCGGGACTTTATTCAGCGAACGGCGCTCAGCGCCGACTCGTAATCGGCGTACATGTGCAGGCGCACCGCCCTGCCCTCGCGGATCTCGAACAGGTAGTAGCCGGTCATCTCGACGGGCACCCCGCTGACGGCGCCCACCGCCGCCTGATGGACCTCGACGATCACGTGGTGCTCGTCGGGGTGGCTGAAGCGGACGATCGTGTTCGTCTGCGACTCGAACGCCTCGCCCCAGGTGGTGATCATCTCGGCGAAGCCCTCGCGACCCCGCCAGGTCCCTGAATTGGCGAGGCCGGGCCCGACCCTGGATTCGAGCCGCTCGTCGAAGATCTCGACCAGCGCCGCTGTATCGCCGCTGTTGAAGGCCTCCATGCCCTCGCGGATCAGCCGCTCGTTGTCTTCCCTGTCACTCATCGACCTGGAGCACGGCGAGGAAGGCCTCCTGCGGCACCTCGACCGAGCCCACCTGCTTCATCCGCTTCTTTCCCTTCTTCTGCTTTTCGAGCAGCTTGCGCTTGCGGGTGACGTCGCCGCCGTAGAGCTTCGCGGTCACGTCCTTTCGCAGCGCCTTGACCGTCTCGCGGGCGAGCACGCGCGAGCCGACCGCCGCCTGCACCGGGACGTCGAACTGCTGCCGCGGGATCGTCTTTCGCAGCCGCTCGACCAGCAGCTTGCCGGCGTCGTAGGCGGCATCGCGATGGACGATCTGCGAGAGCGCGTCGACGCGTTCGCCGGCGAGCAGGACGTCGACGCGGACGAGGTCCGACTCGCGGTTGCCGATCGGCTCGTAGTCGAGCGAGGCGTAGCCGGCGGTGCGCGACTTGAGCTGGTCGAAGAAGTCGAGCACGATCTCCGCCAGCGGCAGGTCGTAATGAAGCTGCACCCGCTCGGGCGAGAGGTAGTGCATGTCGACGTGGGTGCCGCGCTTTCGCTGGCAGAGCTCCATCACCGTGCCGACGTCGCTCGAACGGGTGATCACCGAGGCGCGGATGTAGGGCTCGGAGATCGACTCGATCACCCCCGGATCGGGGAGCCCCGCGGGCGAGTGGACCTCGACCACCTCGCCGCTTGTGAGCGTGACCACGTAGCTGACGTTGGGCGTGGTCGAGATCAGCTCGAGGTCGTACTCGCGCTCCAGCCGCTCGCGGACGATGTCCATGTGCAGGAGGCCGAGAAAGCCGCAGCGAAAGCCGAAGCCCAGCGCCTGGGACGTCTCGGGCTCGTAGCTGAGCGCGGCATCGTTGAGCGCCAGACGCTCGAGCGCATCGCGCAGGTCCTCGTAGCGATCGGTCTCGATCGGATAGAGGCCGGCGAAGACCATCGGCTGCACCTCGCGGTAGCCCGGCAGGGCCTCGGCAGCCGGGCGCTGCTTCGAGGTCAGGGTGTCGCCGACGCGCAATTTCGAGACGTCCTTGAGCCCGGAGATCACGTAGCCGACGTCGCCGGTCGAGATCCCGGCGACCGGTCGCATCGCCGGCGCGAAGAAGCCGATCTCGTCGATCTCGGCCTCCGTCCCGGCCTGCATCGCGACGATCGGCTCGCCCTTGCGAAAGGCGCCGTCGAACATCCGCAGATAGGCGATCACGCCGCGGTACTGGTCGAACTCGGAATCGAAGATCAGCGCCCGCGGCGGCGCCGCCGGGTCGCCCTCGGGGGCCGGGATCCGCGCGACCACGGCCTCCAGCACGTCGCCGACGCCCTCGCCGGTCTTCGCCGAGATCCTCAGCACGTCGGCCGGATCGCAGCCGATCAGGTCGACGATCTCACCGATCACCCGCTCCGGCTCGGCGCCGGGCAGGTCGACCTTGTTCAGCACCGGCACGATCTCGAGCCCGGCCTCGACCGCGGCGTAGGTGTTGGCCACCGTCTGCGCCTCGACGCCCTGGGCCGCGTCGACGACGAGCAGCGCGCCCTCGCAGGCGGCGAGGCTGCGCGAGACCTCGTAGGAGAAGTCGACGTGCCCGGGGGTGTCGATCAGGTGCAGGTGGTAGGTCTCGCCGTCGTCGGCGGTGTAGTCGACCCGCACCGCCTGTGCCTTGATCGTGATCCCGCGCTCACGCTCGAGGTCCATCGAGTCCAGCAGTTGCGGCATGTGATCGCGCGAGGCGACCGACCCGGTGAGCTCGAGGATGCGGTCGGCGAGCGTCGACTTACCGTGGTCGATGTGGGCGATGATCGAGAAATTGCGGATCCGGTCCATGGGCCCGCTGAGGATACGGCCGCTCCGGGGAGGCGAGTTACCGCGGCCGGTCGAGCGAACGCCACTCCTTCAGCAGCGGCATCGGGTCGCGAGCGTCGGCCTCGTAGCCACGGCCGTCGCGGATCTCGAAGTGCAGGTGGTCGCCCGAGCAGGAGCCGGTGCAGCCGACGCCGCCGAGCAGCTGGCCGGCCTGCACGCGGTCGCCGGTCTTCACCTTCGCCGGCTCGATCATGTGCATGTAGACGTAGGTGCGTTCGAGCTTCGGGTCGTAGAGGTAGACGTAGTTGCCCTGCCCGCCGTCGCTGCCAACCTCGGCGATCACACCGTCGGACACGGCGACCTCCGGGGTGCCGGGGTCGGCAAACATGTCCTGCCCGGCGTGGATGTGGCCCGAGCGAGCGGCGCCGAAGACATTCTCGGCGGTGCCGTAATCGACTGCGCCGACGATCGGGACGAACGGCCCCTCGGCGCGGGCGCGCTCGCGACGGCCGGTCTGCTTCGCCCAGTCGGCGACCCGGTCGACGCCGAACTTGGCCTTCACCGGCGCCCGATCGGCCGCCAGCGCCGGGACCGCACAGACGGCGGCGACGCCGAGCGCGGCGGCGGTTGTCAGGACTCGTGTCTTCGAACGGATGCGCGGCATGAAGTACTCACCTCGTGGTCGTGTTCGTCTGACGCGGAGCTCGCGTCCGCGCCGGATGGCGCTTCAGGCGCTGGAAGAGCGCCCGCCGGCGCCGGATGACGCCCCCTTGCGCCGCGGTGGCGCTCAGTTCACCCGCGCCGGCCGTTGAGCCGAGCTTGCAAGCGGGCGAGTTGTATGCGGGTCAACACCGTGAACCGCCGGAGTTACCGCATGTGTGACCGGTGTCACTCATTGTTTGCTTGCAATTGAGCGTGCACCCCAGGCACGCCAGACGCCCGGCAGCCCGAACCGCCTGCCGCCTACGTGCGCCTGCGCGCGAGGGCCCAGATCTGGCCCGCCTCGGGGATCCGCAGGAGGGTGATCGCGCCGGCGTAGACGGCGGCGCCGGCGAGCAGGCCCCCGCTCAGGGAGACGATCTGGCCGCCCAGCCCGCGACCGAGCGCCTCGTCGAGCAGGTCCCAGACGCCGAAGCTGACGGCGGCGAGGGCCGCGGACGCAAGCACGATTCGGGCCGTGGTCCAGGCCAGCCGTCCAAGCTCCAACCGCCCGAGGGCGTTGCGCAGCACCGCGGCCTGGGCGAAGACGCTGAGCGCCGTCGCGATCGCCGTTCCGGCGACGATCCCGCCGACCCCGAACGGGCCGTAGAGCGCGAACGCCGCCGCCGCGGTGATCGCCAGGTTTCCGGCGGCGATCACGGTCGGCACCCAGGGCCGCTGGAGGCTGAAGAACGTTCTCGTCAGGAGCAGGAAGAGGCCGTTGAAGGGCAGCGAGAAGGCGAACCAGAAGAGCGCCGTCGAGACCAGCTCGGTGGCCTCGGGGCCGAAGTCGCCGCGCTCGTAGACCACCCGGATCATCGGCTCGGAGAGAACCAGGATCGCCGCGGTCGCCGGGATCAGCAAGAGCAGGATCAGCCGCATCCCGCTCGCCATCGTCGATCGCAGCCGGTCGAGGTCGCCGCGGGCCGCGAACCGGGCCAGGGTCGGGAAGAGGACCGTCGCGACCGCGACCGAGAACACGCCCTGGGGCAGCATGTAGATCCGGAAGGCCTTGTCGATCGCCGCCGGCGCCTGCTCGGAGACCAGGAAGCCGGCGGTCGAGTTGATCAGCAGGTTGAAGTTGATCAGCCCGAGGCTGAGCGTCACCGGCAGCATCAGCAACAGGACCCGGCGCACGTCGAGATCCCGGAACGCCTGCCGCACCCGGCCGGAGAACGGGGCCTTGAGCGCCCGTCGCAGCCCGTAGGGCGTGTGGCGGAGGTCGTAGAGCACGATCGCCAGCTGGATCACGGTGCCGACCAGGACGCCGATCGCATAGGCGTAGATCTCGTCTCCCTCCGGGAAGGCGGGCGCGAGGCCGACGAGCACGACGATGATCGCCACGTTCCAGAAGAAGGGGGCGACGGCGAAGGCGGCGAAGCGGTCGTAGCTGTTGAGGATGCCGACGACCATCCCGCTGACGCCGAGCAGGACCAGGATCGGGAACAGGACCCGGGAGAGGCTGACCGTGAGGTCGGTGACCGTCTCGTCGGAGGCGGGCACGAACAGCGGCATCAGCACCGGCGCGATCAGGATGAAGAGCGCGGTCAGGGCGCCGAGGACGAGGGTGACGACGAAGATCAGGTTGGTCGCCAGCCGGAAGGCCTCCCGGCGATCACCTTGCTCGAGCTTCTCCGTGAACACGGGCACGAAGGCCGCCTGGATCGCAGCGTCGGCGAACAGGCTGCGGACCAGGTTCGGGACCTGGAAGGCGATCGTGAACGCCGACATCGCCCCGCTGACGCCGAAGTAGGAGGCGGCGAAGATCTCGCGCACGAGCCCGGCGATCCGCGAGAGCCCGGTGGCGATGGAGAAGAAGGCGGTCGAGCGAGCTAGCCGGCCGGCCCGGGGCCGCGGCGCCCTGACCTCCTCATCGGGAGCGACCTCCGCCGCGGCGACATCGGCGAGCTCGTCCTGCGAGGGCTCGCGATCGCTCACGAAGAAGCCGCCTCAACAGCGGCGGGCGTTCGGCTTCGCCTCACAGTGGCCTCGCTATAGTCCGCCGTCGCCCAATGGCCAACATCGCCTCACAAAAGAAGCGCAACGCCCGCTCACAGCGCGAGCACGACGAGAACCGCCGCGTGACCAGCGCGGTCAAGACCCATTTCCGTCGCCTCGAGGCAGCGGTCGCCGCGGGCGACGACGCAACCGCCGACGCCGAGCACACAGCGCTCTGCTCGCGGATCGACACCGCCGTCGCCAAGGGGGCTCTGCACCGTAACTCGGGCGCCCGCAAGAAGGCACGTGCGGCGCGCGTTCGCGCCGGCGCCTGAGCAACTCCGGCGCGGCCTTGGTTCACGCGGCCGCGGCGCGGCGCACCGCCAGCGTCAGGGCCACGCGTTCTGGATAGTCCTCGCCGCCGCGCGTCCACCACTCGAGATCGGCGATCGCACAGGTCGAGGCGCGGATCTGCTCGCGTGAGCGGCCGCCGAGGCGCCGCATGAGCATCTTCGCCGCGTAGGGATGCATCGGCAGGGCGGCCTCGACATCGCGCGCGGACATCCCGCTTTCGAGCATCTCCAGCGCCGCGTTCGCCTCCCGCAACCGCTTCGCTGCCTGGTAGATCAGCGGTGTGACCGCCTCTCCCTGGTCGGCGAGCCGCTCGGCGGCCTCGAGCGCGGCCGCGGGATTGCGATCGACGATCGCGTCCGACAGTGCCCAGGCCACCTCCTCCGAGGTATCGGCGATCATCGCCTCGAGGTCCTCCCGCGCGACCGCGCCCCCCGGCCCGGCCCAGAGCGCCAGCCGGTCGAGCTCGGTCGCCAGCCGCGCTGTCCCCTCCCCCATTCGCGCCGCCAGCAGCTGCGCCGCGTCCGGGTCGAGCTCGAACTCGCGCTTGGCCGCCTCGGCGACGAGCCAGCGGGGCAGGTCGCGAGCCTTCGGGGCGGCGTAGGTGAGAACCGTGCCGCCCGCGGCCTCGACCGCGTCGGCGATCTTCTTCGGCGCCTTCAGCTTCGGCGGCTGCTCGCGGGCGACGAGCACCACGGTGACGTCCGGCGGCAACGCCGCCAGCGCCTCGGCAACCGGTGCGGCCTGCTTCGCCGACCAGCGCTCGACCCCGTCGGCGAGCAGATAACGGCGCGAGACGGTCAGCGATAGCGCCGGGATCGCGGCCAGCAACGCGTCCGGGTCGGGCCCGGCGCTCGACCCTGCGGCCGGCGCGAATGACTCCAGCGCCCCGGGGCCGCCCTCGGACTCGGCGCGGGCGCGCAACCGCGCCAGGGTGGCGTCGAGCTTCGCCACGTCGGTGCCCGCGATCAGATACGCGGGCGCGATTTCGCTCTTGTCACGCGGCCCGGCCAAGGTCGGCCGAGTGTATTCGCCGCCCCGGAAGCCGCCGGGGCTGCAGCCAGGCCCTAGACGTAGCCGATGACGATGCTGATCGCCCCAAGCGCGATCGCCGCCCCTGTGAGCTGGAGCAGCAAGCGCCCCTGGCGACCGGTCGCCGCGAAAAACAGCGCCATCAGGGCCGCCAATCCGGCCAGTACGGCGCTCGGCCAGCCGAAGATCAGCGTCGCGGTCTTCTGGGCCGACGAGCCCCCGCTCTCGAGCACCGCCCCGTTCGCCGTAACCGTGAGCTCGCCGATGCATTCCTGTTCGCCGGCAAGGAAGGCAGCAAGCTCAGCGGGATCATCGGCAAGGTCCTGACAAGCGGGATTGTCGCCCACCTCGACCATGGCGATCACCATCACGGCACAGGCGAAAGCCAACGCGATGGCGAGAATCACCCCGAGCGCACGCCAGCCGCCACTGGCCGAGTCGTCGGCCGCCGGGGCTGCCGGAGGCCGCGGGGGAGGCGGTGACGCCTGCGGCGGGTCGGCCGGAGGCGTTGGGGTACCGCTTGCTTCCATCCTGATGTCTCCTCGACGAGTGGACGTGATCCGCGACGCGGGCACCCTACCGCCTCTCAACGGCGGATCAGCGACCCTCTGCCGACCAGCCCCGCTCGACGACGGAGATCGAGAGCTCGCCGTCGGTGTCCGTCCTGAGCACGTCGACCCCGGCCTCGTCGAGGGTCTCGAGGGTGGCCGCCGACGGGTGTCCGTACGGGTTGTCGTCGCCGACCGAGATCAGCGCCAGTTCCGGCGTCGCCTCGGCGAGCAGCGCCGCCAGGCCGGCGTCCTCGCTGCCGTGGTGGGCGAGCTTCAGCAGGTCGACGTCGCCGGGGTGCACGGGCGCGAGCTCGGCCTCTGCATCGCCGGCGAGCAAGATCCGAAAGCGGTGCCAGCGAGCGAGGATGACGAGCGAGAGCGCGTTCGGCTCCGCTCCGCCGGCGCCGGCGCGAAGCATCGAGGGAGCCGGCCACAGGACCTCCAGGCGCAGGCTCCCTGAGCGCAGCTCCGAGCCCGCCGAAACCCGATCGAGCTCCACCTCCGCCGCCCGCGCTGCACCCCGGATCGCCGTGTTCGCTCGGGCGAAAAGCAGGTGGCCGACCGGCAGTGAACCGAGCACGTCCGGCGCTCCACCGCTGTGGTCGGAGTCGGGATGGGTGATCACGAGCGCGGCGAGCGCATCGATCCCGCGCTCCGCCAGGCCGGCGGCCACCTCGGCGTCGGGCGGCCCGGCGTCGACGAGCACCGGCCGGCCGTTGCCGGGCTGGAGCAGGATCGAGTCGCCCTGGCCGACGTCGAGCACGGTCACCGAGAGGCCGCCGGCATCGCCGCCAGGGCCGGGCGCGGGCGAGCGCGGCAGCGCCAGCGCGAGCGCCAGCGACGCCAGGGCGGCGGCCGGCAACGCCAGGCGACGCCGTGACCAGTTCCCACCGCCGACCCGGGCCGTCCGCATCCGGCGCCGGCGGCCGGCCCAGCGCAGCGCCACGGCGAGGCCGCCGCCGAGCAGCGCATAGACGGCGGCGAGCGCCACCGAGCCGTGGATTCCGAGCTCGACCTGAGCCCAGCGTGGCGCCGCGAACCACTGCGCCACCTGAGCGATGTAGGCGGCGAGCAACCCGGCCAGCCAGGTGATCGGCTCGACCGGGATCCAGCCGAGCTGACCGCCGGCTGCCGCCAGCATCCCGAGCCACATCACCGGGGCCTCGGCGATCACGGCGACCAGGTTCGCCGGCAGCGAGACCAGCGAGACGGTGCCGAAGTGCAGCGACATCAGCGGCGCCGTCGCCACCGTCGCCGAGATCGTCAGCGCGGCGGCCTCGGCGAGCGCCCGGCGGCCTCGGCCCGCGTCGGGGCCGGCGAGAGCGCGGCCCAGGGGAACGGCGAAAACCATGATCCCGGCGACGGCCGCGAAGCTGAGCTGCCAGCCGATGTCGCCGGCGGCGCGCGGGTCGAGGCCGAGGGTGACGCAGGCCGCCAGCCCGAGCGCGTACCAGCGCGACTGCGGCCGGCCGGCGAGCGCGGCGACGATCCCAGCGGCGCCCATGATCCCGGCGCGCTGGATCGAGGGCCCGGCCCCGGTGACGAGGACGTAGATCCCGATCAGGGCGAGGATCGAGGCCAGGCGGGCGCTGATCGAGGTCCCCGCGACGGCGAGCAGCGCGGCGGCCAGGATCGCCAGCAGGACGACGTTCTGACCCGAGACCGCGAGCAGATGGGCAAGTCCCGAACGCTTGAACGAGTCGACGGTGATCGCCTCGATGCGGTCGTCCTGCCCGAGCACGAACCCCCGCAGGAGCGCCGAGGATGCCGGCGGCGTACCGGCGCTGAGCGCCGCCTGCGCCCGTTCGCGGACCCGGTCGAGGAGCCCGGTCAAGCCGCCGCGCCGCGCATCGCGCAGGGCGATCTCGCGGGTGTCGAGGATGCGGGCGATCCCGAGCCGGGTGAGATAGGCGCGCTCGAACTCGCTCGGCAGGCGGATCGAGCCCGTCGCCTCGACCGCGGCGCCGATGTCGAGGTCGGGGACGGGCTCGGGCGCCTCCACCAGCAGCCGGCCCTCGGGGGTTTCGACGCGCACGTCGACCGTGCCGTCCATACGGCGCGGGACCGCGATCACGAAGCCGCGCACGGTCACACGGCTGCCGGGCGACAGCTCGAGCGCACCGGCGTCGATCGCCGCGATTCGCAGCCCGCCCAGTCCGGCGCCCGAGACGGCTGCCGAGAGGGCGACCAGGCCGAGCCAGGCGCAGACGGTGGGCGCGGCGAGGCCGCGATCTCGTCCCTGGCGCGGGGCGCGGGGCGCGGCCGCCGCCAGCCCGACGGCCGCGGCGGCACCTGCGACGAGCAGCAAGACGCCGCCGCTTCGGGCTCCGATCAGCGGCGTGGCGCCGAGACCGGCGCCAAGGCCGGCCAGCGCCGCGAAGCGCCAGGCGACCCCGAGTCGCGGCGGCATCTAGGGCTGCAGCCGGTCGCGCAGCGCCGCCATCGTCGCCGGACCGATCCCGCTCAGCTGATCGAGCTCGTCGACCGAGGAGAGCCCGCCGTGCTCGTCGCGGTAGGCGATGATGTCGCCCGCGGTCACCGGGCCGATCCCCTCGATCGTGTCGAGCTGCTCGACGGTCGCCGTACCGAGGCTGATCGGCCCCTCCTCGGCCGTCGCACCGATCGTCCCGGCGGGGCCAACGACCCTGGCGGGAACAACGACCTGCTGGCCGTCGGCAAGCCTTGCCGCGAGGTTGATCGAGTCGGCGGCGGCGGAGCCGGTCACGCCACCCGCACGCTCGACGGCGTCGGTGACCCGCGATCCCGCGGCGAGCTCGTAGACGCCGGGGTCGCGGACCTCGCCGGCGACGTGGACGATCACCCCTCCCCCACCCCGATCGAGCTCGAACGATGGCTCCTCGGCGCCGGCGGCGACACCGCCGAAGCCGGCATCGGCCTCGTCCGCGGATCGCAGCCAGCGCGCGCCGAGGAGCAACAGCGCGACGGCGATCGCCCCGTAGACCAGCAGCTGCGATCTGCTCAGCTCGGGCATCGTCCGATCGTGCCCTGGCGCCGTTGACGCGGGATGCGCGCTCCGTGCCGGATCAGCTACGCGATGCGAAAGCCCTCGAGGCCCTGCGGTTCCTGCTCGAAGACCTCGACCCGCTCCACCGCGGCCTTGTCCGGCCCGCGGCGACAGAACTCGACCAGCGCCTCGACGCCCTCCGGCGTGCCCTCGAAGACCGCTTCGACCGTTCCGTCGGCCCGGTTGGCGACCGAGCCCGTAACCCCCTCGCGCGCGGCGACCCTACGGACGCTGTCGCGAAAGAAGACGCCCTGGACCCGACCGTGGACGATCACCCGGCGGCGCACCACCCGGGGAGCCCCTATTCGTAATCCTCGTCGTCGTAGCCGGTCGCCTGGGTCGCCAGCCGGCGGCTGTAGAGCTCCTCCGCCGAGACCGCCGGCGACTGCACCGAGACCAGGGCCAGCGGCTCGTCGCCGTCGTTGGCGACCGAGTGGTCGGTGGCCGGCGGGATCAGCACCAGGTCACCGGCGCCGAGGCTCTGGGTGTCGCCGGTCGCCGACATCGTGCCGGTGCCGCTGACGACGACGTAGACCTGCTCGGCCTCCTCATGGGAGCGCAACTCCTCGGACACTCCGGGCGGAACCTCGAGCCAGTTGACCGAGACATTGCGCGAGCCAAGCTCGCCCGCGTCCATGAGGATGTGCGGACGCAGACCATGAACCTCGGTCACGGCCGCTTCGGAGAGGCGCCTGACGAGCACGCGAGCTTTCTACCAGACGCGGGCAGGGGCGGGGTTGCGATTCATCGGACCACGAGGTTTACGAGCCTGCCCGGGACGACGATCTCCTTCACGATCTGCTTGCCGTCGAGGTGGCGGATGACGTTCTCGCTGTTGCGGGCGAGCTCGAGCAATTCGGCCTCGGGAGTGTCGGTGGCGACCTCGATCTGGTCGCGGCGCTTGCCGTTGACCTGAACCACGAGCGTGATCGTGTCGGTCCGCAGAAGCTCGGGGTCGGCCTGCGGCCAGGGCTGCTCCCAGGCGCGATCGCCGGTCAGCTGCTCGTAGACCTCGCACCCCAGGTGGGGCGCGAAGGGGAAGATCAGCGAGGCCGCCGTCGCGGTCGCAAACCGCAGCACCGCTTCGCCCGCGGCGTCGCCGTAGAGGTCGCCCTTGAGCCTGTAGGCGTCGTTGACGAGCTCCATCACGGCTGAGATCGCGGTGTGCAGCTGCAGGCCGTGCTCGATGTCGTGGGTGACCTTGTCGATCGCCCAGTGCGCCTTCGCCAACAGCTCCCGCGCAGGGCCGTCCAGTTCGACACCCGGCACCCCCGGAGGCGAAGCCGAGGAGGTGGCCGGTGGTTGTTCAGGCGAAGCCGAGGACGTGGCGGGTGTTCTTTGAGCGACCTCGTTGGAGAGGCGCCAGAGGCGGATCAGGAAGCGGTGCACACCCTCGACGCCCTCCGGGACCCAGTCGCCGCCGCGCTCGGGTGGGCCGAGGAAGCAGACGTAGGTGCGCGCGGTGTCGGCGCCGTAGCGCTCGACCGTGGCGACCGCGCTCACCGTGTTGCCCTTCGAGGAGGACATCTTCGCCCCGTCCATGGTGATCATCCCCTGGGTGAAAAGGCTCGCGAACGGTTCCTGCACCCCCAGCATCCCCATGTCGGCGAACGCCTTGACGAAGAAACGCGCGTACATCAGGTGCAGGATCGCGTGCTCGACGCCGCCGATGTAGTTGTCGATCGGCATCCAGTAATCGGCGATCTCGCGGTCGAACGGCAACTCGGTGTTGTGCGGATCCAGGTAGCGGAGGAAGTACCAGGAGGAGTCGACGAAGGTGTCCATGGTGTCGGTCTCGCGGTGCGCCGGGCCGCCGCATTTGGGGCAGGTGGTGTTGACCCAGTCCTCGACCGCCGCAAGCGGGCTCTTGCCCTTGGGCGCGTAGTCCTCGACCTCGGGCAGCTCGACCGGGAGCTGATCGTCGGGCACCGCGACCATGCCGTCGGTCTCGCAGTAGACGATCGGAATCGGGCAGCCCCAGTAGCGCTGGCGCGAGAGCAGCCAGTCGCGCAGGCGGTAGTTGACCGAGCCCTCGCCCGTGCCCTCGCCGTGAAGCCATTCGACGATCGCCGCGTAGGCGTCGCGGTTGTTGGAGCCGTCGAAACGCCCGCTGTTGATCATCGGCCCATCGCCCGTGTAGGGCTCGGCCTGGACGTCGTCGCCACCCTCGACGACCTCGCGGATCTCGAGCCCGAAGGCGCGGGCGAAGGCGTGATCGCGCTCGTCGTGGGCGGGAACCGCCATCAGCGCGCCGGTGCCGTACTCCATCAGCACGTAGTCGGAGACGAACATCGGGATCTGCTCGCCGTTGACGGGGTTGGTCACCGTTCGGCCGAGCGCTACTCCGGTCTTCTCGCGCCCCTCGTCGCCGCGCTCCTCGACCGTCTCCCGGATCGCCGCGTCGACGTAGGCGCGGACCTCGTCCTCGTGACCGGTGCCGGCGGCCAGCCGCTCGACTTCGGGGTGCTCGGGGGCGAGAACGAAGAAGGTGGCGCCGAAGAGCGTGTCGGGCCGGGTTGTGAACACGGGGAAGTCGATCCCCAGCTCCTCGCAGCGGAAGGTCACCTGCGCGCCCTCGGAGCGGCCGATCCAGTTGCGCTGCATCGTGATCACGTGCTCGGGCCAGGACTCGAGCACTTCGAAGTCCGCCAGCAGGCGGTCGGCGTACTCGGTGATCTTGAAGAACCACTGCTCGAGGCTTCGCGCCTCTACCAGCGAGCCGCAGCGTTCGCAGTGCCCGTCGATCACCTGCTCGTTGGCGAGCACGGTCTGATCGACCGGGCACCACTGCACCGCCGCCTCGCTGCGATAGGCGAGGCCGCGCTCGTAAAGGCGGAGGAAGATCCACTGCGTCCAGCGGTAGTAGTCGGGGGTGTGGCTGGAGACCTCGCGCGACCAGTCGAACGACAGGCCCCAGGCACGAAACTGCTCGCGGTAGGCGGTGATCGATGCCTCGACCGCGTCGCGCGGGTTGACGCCGGTCTTGATCGCGTTGTTCTCCGCCGGCAGGCCGAAAGCGTCGTAGCCGATCGGGTGGATGACGTGATACCCGTTGCGGCGGCGGAAGTGGGCGATCGCGTCGCCGAGCGAGTAGTTCTTCAGGTGCCCGACGTGCGGCTCGCCGGAGGGGTACGGAAGCATCTCGAGCACGTAGGACTTCGGCTTCGAATCGTCGAAGCCGGGCTCGCCGGGATTGGGCACCTCCCAGGTGCGCTCGTCGGCCCAGATCTTCTGCCAGCGACGCTCGATCGCATGCGGCTCATAGCCAGCCGGCTCTTCGAATGCGGCTTCCATCGACCCGATATTACGAGCGCTTAGACTCGAAAGACCACGACGAGGAGGTTGCCATGGGACGACTGATCAGACTCGACCGCAGCGGGCACACGACCGTGGCGGAGTGGAAGGGTGGCGACGGTGGCGACTCCGAGGCGGCCGTGGCGGCCTTTCGCGAGCAGCTCGATCGGGGCATGGTCGCCTCGGTGAGCTACGCCGACGGCACCGCCGAGGTCGTTCGCGAGCTGCCCCTCGATGCCGAGCTGGTGGTCCTGCGGCGCCCGATCGCCGGCGGCTAGCCCGAGGCGGTGCAGCCGATGGACCCGGCGCTGGCATCCGCCGAGACCGTCTCCGGCGGGCTCGAGGAAGCGGCCCGCCTGCACTGGCGCGAGGATGCCAGCGAGCTGACGCTGCGCCGCGACGGGCGGCGATGGACGGCGTGGACCGCGTGGATCGTCTGCGTGTTCGTCGTCCCCGGCGTGTTCTTGATCGCGATCGAGCCGCTGACCTTCCCCGTCGCCGCGATTTGCTTTGCCCACGCCTGGTTCGTGCCCTGGATCCAGGCCCGGCGGGGCGCCCGCCAGGTGGTCCCGATCGGCAGCGAGCGCAGCGCGGCGCGCCGGGCCGGCGCCGATTCGGGCGCCGAGGGCGTGGCGATGGGCCTGCTCGGTGATCTGGTCGGTCATGCGGAGCGCGACCTGGTCGGCGCCACCGGGCTCGCGCTCCAGCGCGGCGCGCTCGGCGCCTGGCTGGTCGGCGAGCAGGGAGCGTTCCTGGTCCGCTCGCGCGGGCGGCGGGTCGACTGCTGGTGCGTGCGCGTGGGAGAGCCCAAACAGGCGCCTCAACAGCGGCGCGGGTCGGCTACGCCTCCCGGCGAGCTACCGGCCGCCGACCGGGTGGCGCATCTGCTGCTCGCCCTGCGCGAAGATGAGCTCGGTTTCGCCAAGGTCGCCAACCTCGGCTTCTCCGGCGCCCGCTGGCGGGTCGCGCGCCAGCTGCCGGGGCGCTCGCGGGAGGCGCTCGACGCGGCGCGGCGCGCGGTTCGGCGCTAGCGAGCGGCAGGCGCGGGGCTCAGGCCGCGGCCGCGAGCTCGCGGTCGGCGGCGATCTCGGTGGAGAGCGCCGCGAGCACCTCGAGCATGCGGTCGTCGTGATCTGTGGAGATCAGGGCGCCGCGGTCGTCGAAGGCCTCGTGGGCCTTGCTCACCGGGAGGTCGAGATCGACGACGCGGGCGCCGGTCGAGGCGAGGACCTTGCGCAGCTCGGCCTGAGCCCAGACGGCGCCGAAGCTGCCGGTGGTGGCGCCGATCACCGCCGCGGGCTTGCCCTGCAGGGGCGTGGTCGCCCTCGGCCGCGAGGCCCAGTCGATCGCGTTCTTGAGCACGCCGGGAATCGACGAGTTGTATTCCGGGGTCGCGAACAGGAGGCCGTCGGCGTCGGCGATCGCCTGGCGCAGCTCTGCCACCGGCCGCGGCGGGCTGGCGCCATCGTCGTCCGCGTCGTAGGGCGGGATCGACTTGAGCCCCTCCCAGACCTCGATCTCGATGCCGGCGGGCGCCCGCTCCGCCGCGTGGCGGAGCAGGCGCGCGTTGTGGGAGTCGCGGCGGACGCTGCCGGGTATGGCGAGGATCCGCATCGCCCCTAGCCCTTGAGCAGCTCGAGCTCGACGACGAGGCGGACGTCGTTGGCGAGTGCCTGCCCGCCGCCCGGGAGCTCCATCTGCCAGAGCATTCCGAAGGCCGTTCGGTCGATCGTCGTCTCCAGCGAGAGCGAGAGCTTCTCGACCCCGGGCGCGAACTCGATCGGCCCCCGGACCTTGCCCTGCGCGGTGACCGGGAGGCTGACGCCCGCCATCGAGAGCTCGCCGGTGACCGTGAGGTCGTCGGCCGAGCCGCTGATCTCGGTCGAGCGGTAGCTGACCTCCGGATTGCGCCCGACGTCGAAGAAGTCGGGTGAGAGCAGGTGCGGGCGGATGTTCTCGTCGTCGACCGAGATGCTCTCGACCGCGACGCGGCCCTCGAGGACGACGCCTTCGTCGTCGGAGACGAGCTTCGCGTCGATCGGCTTGAAGCCACCGCGGAAGACCGAAAGCCCTCCGTGCTCGACCTCGAAGTTGGCGCTCGAGTGTGCGTTGTCGATCGCCCAGGTACCGGCCGGGACGATCCTCTGTTCGGTTGCTGTGGTCATCTGAAGCTCCTTGGAGTGTCGCTGCAACTGTTTGTGCTGCAACTGTTGTTGATGCAACAATCATACCGGAAACCATTGCGTTGTCAACTACTCCAGCTACACTGTCGGTATGGAAGCGGCGACGGCAACGAAGATCTCGGAAGAGGAACTGGCTGCATGGCGGGCGTTTTTGCGCGCCCATTCGACGATGCTGCGGCGAATCTCCAACGATCTCGAGGATGAGGGCCTACCCCCGCTTACCTGGTACGACGTGCTCGCAGCGCTGCGCGATGCGCCCGAGCGATCGTTGCGCCAGGTCGAGTTGGCTGAGCGCGTGCTGCTCTCCAACAGCGGCCTCAGCCGGCTGATCGACAGGATCGAAAAGCGCGGGCTCGTCCGTCGCACCGCCTGTGAGACGGACCGGCGCAGCTTCTATGTCCAGCTCACCGACGACGGCGCCGAGATGCTGGAGCGGATGTGGCCGGTGTACGCCCGCGGCGTCGGAGAGGATTTCCTGCCGGCGCTGGGCTCGAACCCCTGCGAGGTTCGCGAGATGCTGGAGATGATCGGCTCCAGCTGCGACGCCGCCCGCGCCGCTGAAGCGGCCGAAGCGGCGCGCGCGGACGGCTAGGCCCAGCGAGTCCTACGCGGGCAGCGCGGCGCAGAAGTCGACGAACTTCTTCGTATCGCGATACGGCGGCCCGTGGCCGAGCAGCACGAGCCTCGGCTCGAGCTCGCCGAGCCGCTTCGCGGAGCGGCGGTTCTCGGCCGGGTCGGGGGTGAAGAAGTCCTTCGGCTCGCGCAGGCCGGGGATGGCGAGGAACGGATCGGCGCTGTTGAGGACGTCGCCGGCGATCAGGACGCGGTCGGACTGGCGCCAGAAGGCGACGTGTCCGGCGGAGTGGCCGGGGACGTGGAGGACCTCGAACTCGCCGACCCGGTCGCCCTCGGCGAGCTTGCGGTCGACGGGGTGGCCGGGGCCGGTGCAGGTTCTGTAGAAGAGCTTGGCGATCAAGTGATCGGGCTGGCGCTCGGCGATCAGGGTCGGTTGCTCGGCCGCGTCGGCGTCGGCCTCGCCGACCCAGAACGGGATCGAGAGCCGCTCGCAGACGTTGTGGCTGGCGCCCTGGTGATCGGGATGGGCGTGGGTGAGCGCGTGCGCCGAGATCCGGTGGCCGTCGAGCTGGCGCATGATGCGACGGGTCGCGTAGCGGGTCGAGGCGTCGATGAGCACGTCTTCGATCACGAACACGTTGATCGCGTTCGGAGGGAAGCCCGAGAGCTGCCAGACGCCGTCAGCGAGCTGTTTCATCGGGCGCGATGCTAACGGCGCTCAGGCGCGGCGAACGCGCTCGCAGCCGTTGACCGTGTCCTCGGCCGTCGCGGTGGCGACGTCGTGGCGGCCCTGGCCGCAGGCGATCCTGTCGGCGCCGGGGCCGCCTCTGAGGCGGTCGTTGCCGGCGCCGCCGCGAATCAGGTCGTCGCCGCTGCCGCCGGCGACGCGGTCGCGACCCTGGTTGGCGTAGAGGCAGTCGTCGCCGGCGAGCCCGCGCAGGCGATCGGCGCCGCGCAGGCCGCGGATCAGGTCGGCGGCGGCGCTGCCGGTGAGCTTGTCGTTCTTGGCGCTGCCCGTGGTCGGCGAGGCCGAGCAGTCGGCGCCCGGCGGGCTCGCGCCGCCGCCCGGTGGCACGGGTCCGCCGCCGGCGGGCGGCGGGGTGCCCGAGGACCCGGGCAGATAGTCGATCGCCAGCTCGTAGCCGGGCGGCAGGATCTTCGGCGCCGGTTGCTGGACCGGGCCGCTGCCGGGCGCTTCGAGCACCGGCAGGCGCAGCTCGAGGTCGGAGACCGTGACGGTGCCCTGGCCGTTGGAGGGGCGGCCGTAGGGGATGTCCGCCGGCAGCAGCTCGAGCTTGGCGACATGGCCCTGCTCGAACCTCCAGCCGTTCGCGTGCAGCTGAAAGACCTGCTCGGGTCCGTCGCCGGGGCGGTAGAGGCCGCGGGCGACGAGTGTCTCGTCGCCGCCTGGCTGCACGTCGAGCAGGCGCGCGGCGACCTGCGAGGTCGGGGTGGTGGCGGCGATCTCGGCGACCACGGTGGGTGAGCCCATCAGCGTGTAGCCGCCGGCCGGGGCCGCGGGCAGGCGGTAGGTGGCGACGCCGAGCTGGTCGGCGCCGGAGGCGGTCGCGCAGGCGCCGGGACCGGCGATCGGGTCGAAGGCCTGGCCGACCATCGGCGAGCCGGCGGCGGGGAGGATCGTCTGCTCCTCGGCCGAGTCGAGGCGCACCTCACCGGGCGCGAGGGCCTTCCAGGTCGGGGCGCGGAACGGGGCGTCGGTGGCAAGGTCGTCGAACGGTCC
This sequence comes from uncultured Solirubrobacterales bacterium, assembly GCA_963767475.1. GTDB lineage: Bacteria > Actinomycetota > Thermoleophilia > Solirubrobacterales > 70-9 > WHSW01. Next base: position 358,025 of record CAVYEI010000005.1, on the reverse strand, counting down.
GGTGGCGCCGCCCGAGGGGGCGGTATCGGGGCAGGTCTGGGTCAGGGTCTGGACGCCCTCGAAGGGCGCGGGCGCGGCCTGCTTGACGTAGTGGTCGAACCACTCGTGCGCCTGGGAATTTCGGAAGGCGGTGTCGAGCGTCTTGTTCTGGCCGCGCTGATGGCCGTGGTCGCTGAAGATCAGCGAGATCGGGGTGTTGGGGTGGGTGGTGCGGGTGCGGTTGTAGAAGCGGATCGCCTCGTCGGGCGGGAACAGGTCGTCGGTCCAGCCGTTGGTGATCAGCATCGGCGCGGGCGCGATCGAGTCGTCGATGTAGTACGAGGAGTGGTGGCGGGTGAGCTCGTCGACGATGTCGGTCGAGAGCGGGTTCGAGTCGTAGGGCTCGCCGGCGTTGATGAGCGTGTACCAGGTGGTCAGATCGGCGTCGGGGTCGGTGCCCGGGAGGGCGTAGTTGCTGGCCGCAAGCCCGGTGCCGTAGAGGCCGGCGGTGAACGACTGCTTGAGCACGCCGATCGAGCGGTCGCCGTCGGGGCCGCTGTAGGGGGCGTCGGCGACGTAGTCGAGGGTGGCGCCGTTGGGCTGCAGCGAGTAGGCCATGTCGGTCCAGGGGATGTTGGGTTGGACGGCGGCGATCTGCATCGGCTTGCCACCGTCGCTGACCCAGGGGACGAGGGTGCCGTCGACCGGGTCCGGATCCTCGCCGCCGATCATCTTGCGGTTGCGAAGCGCGCCCAGCGCCATCGAGATGCCGCCGCCATAGGAGCCGCCGGTCGCGGCGATGGCCTGCGCGTCGATCAGGCCCTCGTTGGCGCCGGCGCCGGTCGCGTCGCGGTCGGCGAGCGCCTCGAACAGCTCCTGGGCGTCGCGGACCTCGTAGCGGGTGTCCATGAGGTGGTTGTAGCCCGCGGCGCAGACCGGGAGCAGGCGGTTTGGATCCGTGCCGCCGCACGAGTTGCCCCAGCCGCGGTCGCTCATGCTGAAGACGGCGTAGCCGTCGTCGAGCCATTCCTGCATGCCGCCGCTGGTCAGCGAGGCCTTCGAGCCGCCCCAGCCGTGAAAGACGCCGACGATCGGGAAGTCGCCGTCGGGGCCGGCGGCGGGAGCGGGCGGGAAGCCGATGTTGACGTCGATCGGCGCGCCGTCGAAGCTGGTGAAGATGCCGGAGCAGTGGCGCTCGCCGGCGTCGGCGCCGGCCTGCACGGTGCACGGAAGGTCGGCGCCGGCGCCATCGTGGCTGGACGGGACCCCGGGGATCGCACCGTGGGCGCCGGGTGCGAGGGCGAGCGCACCCGCGAGCGCCGCGGCCACCGTGAACGCGCGCGTGGACGTGGTCATGCGTGGTCTCATCCGTGCTCCCCCGAGTTCATCCGTGCGGCATCTCTCCAGCTGCGAACGGGCAGGGTAGCCGCGACGATGGCGCGGTGCGCCGGTTCGCTCGGGGGTTCAGGCGAACAGGGCGCGGGCCTCGCCGGCGACCAAATCGGGTCGCTCGTCGGCGATGAAATGCCCGCAGCCGGGGACGAGCTCGGCCGACATCTCGTCGGCGTGCGGCTCCCAGCCGGTGATCAGGGCGGAGCTGATCGCCGGGTCGCCGGTGCCGAGCAGAAGGCGGGTGGGCACCTGGAGGCGAGTCGACATGTAGCGACCGCGGATCAGCGGCAGGAGCTCGCGCAGGGCGAAGTTGCGGTAGAGCAGGACGCAGGCGCGGGCGCGGGCGGGCTGGGCGAGGTTGTCGGCGAACGAGGCGACCGTCGCCTCGTCGAAGGTGGAGCGGTCGCCACCGCCGGTGCGCAGGGCGGCGCGCACGAGCAGGCGGCTGCGGTGGAGCGCGTAGCCGAGCCCGGGGCAGATAATCGGCTGCTGGTACCAGAAGCGCGGCAGCTGGCGCCAGCCGGCGCCGACGGTCTGCCAGGGGTGGGCGATGCCGAGGGCGAGGAAGCGGTCGAAGCGCTCGGGGGCGCGGAGGCAGGCGAGGAAGCCGATCCAGCCGCCCCAGTCGTGGCCGACGAGCTTCACCCGCTCGATCCCGAGCGCGTCGAGCACGGCGAGGACGTCGGTCGCCATCTGCTCCTTGAGATAGCCGCCCGGCGGGGCGTCGGACCAGCCGAAGCCGCGCAGGTCGAGGGCGAGCACGCGATGGCGGCCGGCGAGCTCGGGAATCAGGTGGCGCCACTCGTACCAGTGCTGCGGCCAGCCATGCAGGAGGAGGACGGGATCGGCGTCGGCGGGGCCGGCTTCGGCTAGGTGGAAGGTGTGGCCGTTGGCGTCGATAAAGCGGTGGGTGACGCCGTCGACATGAGGCAGCTCCGACACGGCGGCGAACCGTATCGGGTCATGCCCTGCGCTCTTTGGCGGTCGTGATCGGGACGACCTCGGCAGGTTCGGGCGCCGGCAGGTCGAGCTGGGCGTGCGGCGGTGAGAGGCGGGCGTAGGGCTTGCCGCGCCGGGTGATCAGGAAGCTCTCGCCGGCCGCGGCGCGCTCCATGTACCAGCCGAGACGCTCGCGGAATTCGTGGGCTCCCAGCGAGTCGGCCTCGGAAATGGAGCTAGTGGGGCTCGAACCCACGACCTCCGGTATGCCATACCGGCGCTCTCCCAGCTGAGCTATAGCCCCGAGGCGATAATCGCGGGCGAAGTGTAGCGCTGCCTTTTGGCCGTTTCGTGCCGGTGCGAGGCGCAAATTGAGCGCGCCCGAACCCGCGATTTCAGCCATCGGCAAATAGAAACACTCGTCGAGCGCCGGGCAGTACGCGGCGATCGCGTCGATCTCGTCGGCCGTGTATCTCGTGGTGATGAAGCCGTTCGGTCCCCGCCTGTTCGTGACGAACCGAACCTGAACCACATCCCCTTTTCGCTGCGCCGATTTGCACTGGACCCGTTTCAAATCACCGTCGAGCTCGAACACCAAGTCGTAGCGCTCGTGCTCAGTCATCGGCCGGAGGACCGGGATCCCGAGCCGCGCTGCCTCGGCGGCGATCTTCAGCTCGGCGACGTTGCCCTTCAGGTTCGGGTCGTGAATTGACACGAACACATGTTCGCAAACCGACCGGACGGAAAAGACGCGGCTCAGCCGCCGAGCTGCTGCCGGCAATACGCGTCGCGCGATGCCCTCGCCCCGGGGAACGGCGTCGCTGCGATCCCCTCTGCCCACTGCGCCGCATAGGCCTGAATGTCAGCCGCCACCGCCGCCCGCTCCTCGGCGCTGCCCGCGTTCACCAGCCGCTCGGCGTTGCGCCACACCTGCTCGCGCCACTGGCGCACGATCTCCAACCCGGCGACGTCGTCGACGGGCACGCCGGGCGGATTCGTCAGCGCCATCGTCGAGTCATACCTCCCCCCCACCTCCGACACGACCCGCTCGTAGCCGGCGCTGAGCACCTTGTTGAACAGATCGTGGTCGGGCTTTCGCGCCCGCCCCTTGCGGTCCCGCAGCCCGAGCTGCGCGAGCACGAACGGCATGTCGTTCTGCACGTGGGCGTTGATCCCCAGCAGCATGTCCTGCGCCCCCGTCACCTCACCCGTCTCGGCGGTCTCGAAGGCGATCCTCCAAGCCTCCGGCACTGCCCTCCCCTGCTCCCAGGCGCGCACGGTGCGGAAGTAGACGCTGGCGAACAGCGCGTCCTCGCGAAAGAACCACTTCGGCCACTGCAGCAACCCCGGGTCGGCGATCAGCGCGTCGCGCGCCGTGCGCGTCAGCTCCAGATACGTGGTCGCGAACACCGCCTTGTGGTCGCACCCGAGGCGCTCCTGCAACGCCCGCATCCGCCGGATCTCCACCCGCACGCACTTGAGCTTCGCCCGCTTGCAGTGGCCGACCCGGTTCGGGTGCGTCTGCGACGGGCTCGGCAGCGCCGGCAGGAACTCCGTCCACGGCACCCCGGGCACCGCCGCCGGCGCGCGCGACGACGCCGGCCGCGAGCGCGGCCACGAAAACGACAAGTACGAACAGACCCCGTCCCCGACCCATCGTCGCCGGATCCTAGCCCGGCCACGGCCACCGGGCGCTGGTCGGCCGCTCGCGCTACTCGACGTCGGCGACGTCGACGTCCAGGATCAAGCGGTCGAAGCGCCGGTCCCGGACCCGGAACTCGAACGGCGCCCGCTCCTCGAGCTCGCGCAGCAGCTCGACCGGCTCCGCAAGCTGCATCTCCAGCGTCGCCCGCCCGCGCGCGAAACGTCGCACACAGATCTCCGAGGTCGCGTCGATCGCGCCCGCGGCGTCCTCGAATCCGACCAGCTGCGAGAAATCCTCCAGCGGCCCGACCTCGACCTCGACCATGCCCTCGAAGATCCCGTCGGCGGCGTCGGGCGAATGGCCATTGCTCTCGGCCGGCGTCGGATCGAGAACGTCATCGGCGCTGAAGCGCTCGATCGCGCCCTGAAGCGAGTCGAGCAGCCGACCGCGCGCCGCCGTCGGCGCGTCGCTGAGCTCCTCCAACCGCGCCGAGAGCTCGGCCGCCTCGCGCAGCGCCCGCAGCCGGATCCGCGTCGCCTGCCGGCGCGCCTGGGGGCCGACGACCGCAAGCTTCTCCACCCGCGCGTGCGCCGTCGCCAGCTGGCGGCGAAGCGCCGCCAGCTCGCGCTCACGGCCGACCACCCGGTCGGAGAGCTGGTCGCAGACGAGCTCCAGCTGCGCGATCCGGGCGTGGTGCTGGGCCAGCTCCCCCGCGTGCCAGGCAAGCGAGCGAGCACCCTCCGCGAGCGCCGCTTCACGGGCGGCCAGCGCCTGATCCACCTCGCTTCGCCGGTAGCCGAACAGCGACCTTTTGAACGCCATCAACGCCGCAAGCTAGGCCCGGCGTCGGACGGAGGCACGGCCGATCAGTCGGCGGCGCCCTCGAGCTCCAGTCGCAACCGCGCCCGCCTCGCCCCAGAGGCGCTCGAGCCGGTAGCGGTCGCGCATCTCCGGCACCTGGATATGGACGACGCAGTCAAGGTAGTCGAGCAGCACCCAGCGCGCCTCCGTCTCCCCCTCCGCTCGCGCCGGCAACAGCTCGCGCTCGCGCTTCAGCCGCAGCCGCAGATCGTCGGCGATCGCCTTCGCCTGGCGCTCGTTGCGCGCCGTCGCAATCACCAGGTAGTCCGTGTACGAGACCAGCTCGCGCACGTCGACGGCGACGATCCGCTCGCCCTTCTTGTCGTCGACGATCGCCGCGATCGCGCGCGCCAGCTCCTCCGACGCGCCGGGCTCCTGCGTCCGCCGCTCCGCCAGCGCCGCTTCGCGCCCCGCCGGAGCGCCCTCGGCCGCCGCCATCACGCCGGCACCGGCTCTCGATAGAGCCCCTTGGCGGCGATCAACTCCGCCACCGGCTCCGGCACCAGATACCTCACCGGCCTGCCGTCGGCGATCCGCCGCCTGATCCGGGTCGAGGAGACGGCGATCTCCGGCATCCGGATCGTCTCGGCACGGTCCAGCGCGCCAAGCCGCTCCAGCGCCGCCTCGGCCTCGTCGAGCGTCGTTCCCGGGCGCCCGGCAATTCCCAGGCGCGCCAGCTCGAGCACCCGTTGCGGCCGTTTCCACGCCTCCAGGTGCGCCGCGACATCCGCCCCCAAGAGGAAGAAGATCTCGTCGCCGGGCCGTTTCGCACTCAACTCCTCCAGCGTACGAAAGGTGTAGGACGGGCCCTCGCCGCTCACCTCGAGGTCGGAGGCCGTGAGCAGCTCGTCGCCTTCGACCGCGAGCCGCGTCATCTCCAGCCGCACCGCCGCCCCCGGCTCGGGCTCGATCCGCTTGTGCGGCGCCTCGCCGGTCGGCATCAGCACGACCTCGTCGAGGCCGAGCTGGAACGCCGCCTCCTGGGCGAGCACCAGATGACCGATATGCGGCGGGTTGAACGCTCCGCCGAGCACGCCATAGGAACGACCTGTCGAAGCGCCGACGACGCTACCCCCGGACCTGGCCGTCACCGTGGACGACGTACTTGGTCGTCGTCAGCTCGCGCAGGCCGATCGGGCCGCGCGCGTGAAGCTTCTGAGTCGAGTTGCCGATCTCGGCACCCATTCCGAACACGTAGCCGTCCGTATACCGGGTCGACGCGTTGATGAACACCACCGCGGTGTCGACGCCGTCGGCGAAATCGGTCGCCGCCGCATCCGATCCGGTGACGATCGCCTCCGTATGCCCGGTGCCGTGCCGGTTGACGTGCTCGATCGCATCGGCCAGCGAGTCGACGACGGCGACCGCCATCTTCATCCCGTGGTACTCGGTGTCCCAATCGGCATCCTCGGCCTCGCCCACCTCGACCGCGCCCGCGGCCTCGCGGACACGTTGATCGCCGACCAGCTCCACCCCCGCATCGGCGAGCTCGGCGAGCACCCCGGGCAGGAAGTCGGCGGCAACCGCCGCGTCGACCAGCAGCGTCTCGGCGGCGTTGCAGACGCCGGGGCGGTCGACCTTCGAGTTGTAGGCAATCCGGCGCGCCATCTCGAGCTCCGCGTCGGCGTGCACGTAGACGTGGCAGTTGCCGCCGGCCGCGTAGAGAACCGGCACCGTCGCCACCGCCTTCAGCGCCTGCTTCAGACCCTCGCCGCCGCGCGGGATCACCAGCTCCACCAGTCCCTCGGCGGTCGCCAGCTCCTCGAGCTCGGAGCGATCGCCGGCCAGCAGCTCCACCGAGCCCTCGGGCAAACCGGCCTCGACGACCGCCTCGCGGACGAGGCCGGCAAGCGCCGCGTTCGAGCGCTCGGCGTAGCTCGAGCCGCGGAGCACGATCGCGTTGCCGCTCTTCAAGCACAGCGCCGCGCAATCGACGGTCACGTTCGGGCGCGCCTCGTAGATCACGGCGACGACGCCGAGCGGTACCCGCAGCTTGCGCAGGTCGAGGCCGTCGGTGATCGTGCGGTGCTCGAGCTCCTCGCCGACCGGGTCGGCGAGCTCGATGATCGCCCGCACGCCCTCGGCCATCGCCTCGACCCTCTCCGGCGACAGCGCCAGCCGGTCGCGCAGCGCCTCGGTCAGGTCCGCGGCGCGCTCGTCGGCGAGGTCGGCGGCGTTCGCCTCGAGCACCTCATCGGCGCGCTCGCCGAGCAGCTCAGCGAGCCGCTCCAGGGCCCGGTTCTTGGTCTCGGTCGAGGCCGTCGCCAGGCTGCGTGCGGCGCGCTGAGCGCTCTCGCAGGCCTCGGTCACCGTTCTCGTAGCGATCGCCATCAGGCGACAAATCGTAGCGGCGCCGGGAGAGGCTCTATCCGGACCGCGCCACCAGCCGCGCCGCCTTCGAGGTCAGGTACGGCCCGTAGAGAAAGCCCCTCCGCCTCGGGTAGCCGAAGCTGGTCACCGAGACCAGCTGGCCGAGGTCGTTGACCCAGCCGCCGCCGCTCGCTCCCTGCTTCATGTTGCAGCCCATTCCGATCGGCGCCGGACCGCCGGGGATCGGGCGCGGATCGTCGCCGGCGTAGCCCCCGCGACAGGCCCACATCAGCTCCGTGTCGGCGAAGTTGACCGGGTAGCCGTAGGCGTTGTAGATCTGCTCGCGCGGCGTGTCGGTGGCCAGCGGCCGCCCCCCGACCACGTCCTCGATCAGCGCCCCGCCGAGCGGCCGCATGGTCAGCGTCGCGTAGTCGAAGTCGAAGTTCTCACGCCTGATCCACTCCTGCGTCGACCGCGCCGTGCTCGCGGTCCAGCGCCCGAACGGGCGCGCGCCGTCGGCATAGGCGGGGACGAAGGTCAGCCGCTTGGCGGCGACCCGCGTGCGCGGGTCATAGACGCAGTGGCCGGCGGTCATCACGACCGAGCGACTGGCGGTCGAGACCACCGTCGCCGAGCACGAATAGCCGCCGAACCCGGGCAGCAAGCCGAACACCTTGCCGTGGGTCGGAAGCGGGGCCACGGTCGGATCCGGAACCTGGAAGCTCTCGAACGGCGGCGGCTGCGGCGCGCGCTTCAGCGCCGGTCCCGAGTCGGCGCGAACGGCGCTCAGCGGGCGGGCGTTCGCCATCCGCTCGGCGGTCCAATAGCGCGCGGTGGCCGCACCGGAGCCCGCCCGGGCGACGACCTCGGCGCCGGCCGCCGGCAGTCCCGGCCCGGCGAGCACCGCGGCCAGCACCAGCCCGGCCACCAGGCCGCGGCGGCGAAGCGCGCTCACGCGAGCACGAACCGATCGCGATGCACGGCCTCTTCCGAGGCGTTCGGCAGCAGCTCCAATACCTGCGGCGACTTCATTCCCTTGATTCTCACCAGCTCCGCCGAAGAGTAGTTGACGATCCCCTTGCCGACCGGCGAGCCGTTGCAGACCACATCGACCGCGTCGCCGGCGGCGAACTCACCCTCGATCGCGACGATCCCGACCGGGAGCAGGCTCGAACCGCTCTCGCGCAACACCCGGGCGGCCCCCTCGTCGACGACGACCCGGCCCCGCGCCGGCTTCGCGTAGCGAAGCCAGAGCTTGAACGAGGGCGTGCGCTCGGGATGGGCGGCGAACCGGGTGCCGATGTCGTCGCCGCGCGCCGCCGCCAGCAGCGACCCGGCCGCGGTGCCGTCGCAGATCGCCGCCGGAATCCCGGCGGCACTCGCCATCCCCGCCGCCGAGACCTTGCTGCGCATGCCGCCGGAGCCGTAGAGCGACCTGCGGTCGCCGATCTCGTAGGCGTCGAGCTCGGCGAAGTCGTCGACCACCTCGACCCGGCGCGCCGCCGGATCCCGCCGCGGGTCGGCCGTGTGCAGGCCGTCGGTGTCGGTGAGCAGCACCAGCAGCCGGGCGTCGAGCAGCAGCGCCAGCTGGGCGGAGAGGAAGTCGTTGTCGCCGAAGGTGATCTCGTCGGTTGCCGTGGTGTCGTTCTCGTTCACCACCGGCACCGCTCGCCAGGTCAACAGCCGGCGCAGCGCCTGGCGCGCGTTCAGGTAGTGCATCCGCACCGAGAGGTCGTAGGAGGTCAGCAGCACCTGCGCCGCGTGCACGTCCTGATCGGCGAGCCGCGACTCGTAGGCTCGAAACAGGGTCCCCTGGCCGACCGCAGAGGCCGCCTGCAGCTCGTCGACGGTGCGCGGACGCTCCGGCAGCTCCATCAGCCGCCAGCCGAGCGCGATCGCGCCCGAGGTGACCATCGCCACGTCCTCGCCGGCGTGATGGAGCTCAGCGACCTGGCCACAGACGTTGTCGAGCACGGCGGCGCGCACCTCGCCGCGCTCGTCCGCGACGATCGAGGATCCGAGTTTGACCACGACTGTCATCGGCGGCTGAGGTTAGTTCGTCGCCGCGCTTCATCCGGGATCGAGCTCGAACTCCTCCTCGCCGATCCTGACCTCGTCGCCGCGCTCGAAGCCCGCGCGCTCGAGCGCCGCGATCACGCCGATCTCGCGCAGACGTTGCTCGAGGTAGGCGAGCGCCTCGAGGTTGGAGAGGTCATGACGCGCGACCAGCATCTCGACCCCGCGCCCGAGCACCCGGAAGGCCTCGTGCTCGCGCACGACCTCGAAACCGCCGTCGCCGGCGGGCGCGTAGACCATGTGCTCGACCTCGAAGTCCTGCTCGCCGGGGACGGCGGCGCCGAGCTCGGCGCCCCGGTCCTCGGCCGGAACCGCGTCGAGCATCGCCCGCCGGACCGCGTCGAGGCCGGCGCCGGTCGCCGAGGAGGCCGCCAGCACGTCGACGACCGAGTCGCCAAGCCGCTCGCGCCAGGCCGCGACCTCACGCTCGGCGACCTGATCGGGCACCAGGTCGCGCTTCGAGAGCAAGACCACCTCGGGCAGACGCTCGAGGCCGGCGCCGTGGGCGGCGAGCTCGGCGCGAACGGTCTCGTAGGCAGCGATCGGGTCGGGATCGCCGGCCTCCGGGTCGCCGCCGAGGGCGACCAGATGGACGAGCACGCGGCAGCGCTCGACATGGGCGAGGAACTCGTGCCCGAGCCCGACCCCCGCCGCCGCGCCCTCGATCAACCCGGGGATGTCGGCGAGCACGAGCTGGCGCTCACCATCGTCGATCGTCCCCAGGATCGGCTCCAGCGTGGTGAACGGGTAGTCGGCGACCTTCGGCGCCGCCCGCGTCAGGCGCGCCAACAGCGACGACTTGCCGGCGTTCGGGAGCCCGACGAGGCCGGCGTCGGCAAGCAGCTTCAGCCGCAGCTCGATCCATCCCGACTCGCCCTCGAGGCCGCGCTCGGCAAAGCGCGGGGCCTGGCGGGTGGAGCTGGCGAAGCGCTTGTTGCCGTGACCGCCGGCGCCGCCCGCGGCGACGATCGCCTGCTGCCCGGGCTCGACCAGGTCGTAGCGGCGCCCCTCGAGCCCCTCGACCTGGGTGCCGGGCGGCACGGCGACGACGTCGTCCGCGCCGCGCGCCCCGTGACGCTGGCCGCCCTCGCCGTGGCCACCGCGCCCGGCGCGCCGGTGGGGAGAGAAGCGAAGCGTCGCCAGGTCGCGCCGCGAGGCGTCGCAGACCAAGACCACGTCGCCGCCGCGGCCGCCGTCGCCGCCGTCGGGACCGCCGCGCGGCACGTGGGCCTCGCGGCGAAACGAGATCACGCCGTTACCGCCCGCGCCGCCCTCGACGTGGATCTTTGCCTGGTCGTGCAGCATCGAATGAACGGTAGAGGTGTTGAAATCTTCTGAGAAGAGGCGGGCAGGGGTATGCTCGCCGCAACGGAGGCCCCGGGGCAGGGGCGTCACAGATCCAGAAGGAGTCCAGCTTTGAGAGAGAGCATCGAGACCGGCGCGCCCGCGCGCCGGCGCGCGTTCGTGGCCGCCGCATTGGCGGGCATCGTCGCGCTTACAGGCCTCGCCGCCGTACCCGGCGCGGAGGCGAAGAAGAAGGACAAGGGCGTCGCGGTAAAGGTGATGACACGGAACATCTTCCTTGGCGCCGACCTCGGCCCGGCGCTCGACGCGGCGAGCTTCCCCGAGTTCACCGCAGCCAACGGCGCGATCCTGCGCGAAGTCGACAAGACCGACTTCCCGCGGCGCGCGGTCGGGCTGGCCCAGGAGATCCTGCAGAAGAAGCCGGACCTGGTGGGGATCCAGGAGGGCGCCTGGTGGCGGACCGGACCCGAGCCGACGTTCGAGAAGCCCTACACGCAGGGCGAGGACACCGGCAACTTCACCGCCACAACCACGAGGTACGACTTCCTCGAGCTGCTGCTGGCGGAGCTGAACAAGAACACGAACAAGAAGTACAAGGGCTATGAGATCGCGATCGTCGGCAACGAGTTCAACTTCGAGGCGCCGACCGATTTCGACAACAACCAGAGCACCGGCACGGTGTTCGGGGGCGAGATCATGGGCCGGCTGACGATGCGCGACGCGATTCTCGTCCGCAAGGGCGGCGCGGTGAAGGTGAAGAACCCGCTCTCGGGCCACTTCGCCAGCCTCTACACGCCGAACATCTCGGGCATCGACGTAGCGGTGACCCGCGGTTGGGTCTCGGTCGACGCGACCGCGACGGCGGGCGAGGGCAAGGAGAAGGTGAAGCGGAAGTTCCATTTCGTCAACACCCACTTCGAGGCCTTCGACGACGAGACGCAGGTACCCAGCATCCGTTCCCAGCAGGCGTCCGAGCTGCTCGCCGGCCCGGCCGCGAACCCGAAGTCGATCATCCTCGGCGACTTCAACTCGAACAACCCACCGGTTCAGCCCGGTGACGAGCAGGCGTTCAACACGCTCGTCGCGGGTGGTTTCGAGGAGCGGGCGCTGACGCAGCCGATCACCTGCTGCATCAACGACCTGTTCGCGCCCACGAACACATTCGATCATCAGGTCGATCACGTGATGACGAACATGGGCAAGAAGGTGAAGCTGGTCAACTCGTCGGCGACCGGCACCACCCCGGTGAACGGGATCTACGACTCCGATCACGCGGGCGTCTTCAGCACGCTGAAGCTGAAGTAGCCGATCCTGGCTGGAGTGCGATGAACCGGCTGAGCAGCGCCACGGCAATCGCCGTGGCGCTGCTCGCGCTTCCCGGAACAGCGCTCGGCGCCGAGGTCAGCCGCGAGGGAGACACGGTCACGGTCACCGATACGGCCGGGGCCGACGAGGAGCTCACGGTCGCGCGCGCCCCGGCGGCCGATCCGGTCGCCAACCCCGAGGGCGTCGTCTACGTGTACGCCTATCGCGACGACCTGGTGACGACGAGCGATCCGGATTGCAGGGTCGTGACGACCGTCAACGTCGAGTGCGGGCTCAGCGGGGTGACCGAGGTCGTCGTCGACCTCGGCGCCGGCGACGACACGCTCAACTTCGGCGGCTACACGGGCGGGATCGAGCCGCTGTCGACGGTGGCCCGTGGAACCGCTGTCGGCGGCGCCGGCAACGACACGATGGCCGGAAACGGCGATCTCGGCGTCGACTTCGACGGCGGCCGCGGTGACGACGACCTCCGAGGCCAGTCGACGAACGCCTCCACCGGGGGCTCGGCCGACACACTCAGAGGCGGCGGTGGCAACGACTCGCTGTTCGGCTCCGTCGGCCGCGACACGATGCGAGCCGGCGCCGGCAACGACGCGATCTACGCCGAAGCGCCGGGACGCGACGCCGACGCGGTGATCGATTGCGGGTCCGGCCGGCGCGACACGCTCGGCTCGATCGACCGCGCCGATCCCGCGCCGCGCGGCTGCGAGCGAACGCGCTAGGCGCGGAGCTCGCGGAACGCCGCCAGCGCCTGCTCGCGGGTGCGGGGGAAGTCGTCGGACTGCGCCAGGCCACGCAAGCCGGCGATCGTCATCCGGATCTGCGCGAGATAGGTCGCGCAGCCGTCGCACTTGCCGAGGTGGATCTCGGCCTCGACCCGCTCGGCCTCGGCGAGCTGACCCTCGATCAGGTCGGTCACCAACTCGACGAATTCCCGGCAGGTCATCTCAGCTTCGGTCTCAATGGTCATCACGCCGCCTCGGCCTCGAAATGGCGCTCCAGTGCGGCTCGCACCTTCGAGCGCCCCCGGTGCAGGAGGACTCGCTGGTTTGTCTCCGAGACCCCGAGTGCATTACGCGCCTCCTCGGCGCTGTAGCCCTGGATGTCGCGCAGGGTGAGCACCTCGCGCTGGCGCGGCGGCAGCTCCGCCACCGCGCGCAGTAACACATCGCGGGTCTCGTCGAGGGCGATCCGTTCCTCCGGCGAGCTCCACTCCACCGGCGGGCGCGCCCAATGACCCGGGTGGTCGCCGCGGCGCCCCTGGAAACGGTCGGCATCGACCGCGGGCTCGTCGCGCCCCTCCTCGGCGCGGCGGCGAAAGGAGGCGAACGGCAGCGTGCGCTTCTCGCGAACCCCCTTCGTCCGCGCCTTGTTGAGCAGGATCTGGAAGATCCAGGTGCGCAGCGCCGACCGGCCCTCGAACCGGTCGATGCCGTTGATCACGCCGAGCCACGTGTCCTGCACCACATCCTCGGCGATCGCCCGGCTGGGCACATGGGCGAGCGCCAGCCGCGTCAGCGCCGGGGTGAGCTCGTCGACCAGCCCAGCGAACGCCGCCTCGTCGCCCCGCCGCAGGGCTTCGACAAGCTCGGCGTCGTCGTTCGCGGCCATCGCCCGCAGCCTATTCGGGGGCGAGAACGCGTCGAGAGCGGGAGCTACTCGCCGTCGACGACCGAGATCGTGCGGCCCTTGCGGCTGCTGGTGAACTCGACCGTGCCGGCGCGGGTGGCGAAGATCGTGTGATCGCGGCCGAGGCCGGTGCCGTCGCCGGGGCGAAAGCGGGTGCCTCGCTGGCGGACCAGGATCTCGCCGCCGCCGACCTGCTGGCCGGCGAAGATCTTGACCCCGAGCATCTTCGGGTTCGAGTCGCGGCCGTTGCGGCTCGATCCGAGTCCCTTCTTGTGGGCCATCTGCTCAGTCCTCCTTCTTCTCGGCGGGCTTGGCCGCCGGCTTCTTCGCAGCGGGCTTCTTGGCCGCAGGCTTCTTCGCCGCGGGCTTGGCGGCAGCCTTCGCGGCCGCAGGCTTCTTCGGCGCCGCAGGCTTCTTCGGCGCCGCGGTCTTCGCCGCCGGCGCCTTGGCGGTCGCCGGCTTCGGCTTCTCCGCGGTCGCCTCGGCGGCCTTCGCCTCGGGCTTTGCCGCCGCCGGCTTCCGGGTCAGCATCTTCACCTCGGTCACCTCGAGGCGGGTGAGCTCCGACCGGTGCCCGGCACGCTTGCGGTAGCCCTTCTTCGACTTGTACTTGAACACCCGGATCTTCTCGCCGCGCTCGTGGCCGGTGACCGTCGCCTCGACCTTGACCTTCTCGAGATCGGCGCCGCCGACGATCACGTCGTCCTGCTTGGCGCCGCGGAACATCACCGCGCGCAGGTTCACCTTCGCCCCCTCGTCGGCCTTCAGCCGGTCGACGACCAGGGTGGTGCCCTGCTCTGCGCGGTATTGCTTACCGCCGCTTTCGATGATCGCGTAGATATCAGCCATATTCGTCAGCCCTCGTCGCCCGAGCCGCTTTCGGTGCGAGCCCGGCTCCGCCGCCTGCCGCCCCGGCGGCCACGGCGCCTTGCTGAGGGAGCAGGCGATTCTAGCTTCTCGATCTTCTCCCCGTTCTCGTCGAGCAACGACGCGGTCGCCGCCGAGCGGGCGACGCTCTCGATCGCGACCAGGCGGCGCTCGCCGACGTGGCGGCCGCCGCCGCTGACACTGACGATGTAGGAGTCGACCCGGGCGATCGCGTCGTCGGCGTTGTACATGTGCGGCTCCTCGATCGTCACCAGCACCTCCTCGCCGACGCGGAACGGCAGCGCCCGCTCCTCGATCTCGCTGCGGGTGCCACGATCGACGACCTCGTAGGTCTCGATCGCCAGCGCCTCTCCGCCCTCGAAGTGGAAGTGCTTGCCGGTCTGCTGCTCGAGCTCGAGCAGCCCGCTGCCCTCGGCGACCAGCTCCGCGGCGACGTTGGGGTTGACACGGATCAGGAAGGCCTCCGGGTCGGGCTCGGCTGCGGCGAGCTGGCGCAGCTTGCGGATCACCTCGATCGCCATCGTCTCGGCCGAGCGCACGACGCCCTCGCCGACGCAGGTCGGGCAGACCTCGGTGAGGATCTCGCGCACGCCGTCGGTGACGTTCTGGCGAGTCATCTCGACCAGCCCGAGCGGCGAGACCTCCATCACGTAGGACTTCGTCTTGTCGGCGTCCAGCGCCTTCTTCAGCGTCTTCAGCACCTGGTCGCGGTTCTTGGCCTTCGCCATGTCGATGAAGTCGATGACGATGATCCCGCCGATGTCGCGCAGGCGCATCTGGCGGACCACCTCCTCGGCGGCCTCGACGTTGACCTTCGTGATCGTGTCCTCGAGGCGGCCCTTGCCGCGCCCGGTGAAGCTGCCGGTATTGACGTCGATCACGGTCAGGGCCTCGGCGTAGTCGATCATCAGGTAGCCCCCGGAGGCGAGGTCGGCGCGCCGGGTCAGCACCTGGTCGAAGGCCTCGGCGGCGCGCTCGCGCTCGAGCAGCGGCTCGACGCCCTCGTAGAGCTCGACGAACTCGACCAGCTCCGGCGCCGTGCGCTGGAAGAAGCTGGTCACCCGCTGGTGCTGCTTGGGGTCGTCGATCACCGCGCCGTCGAACTCCTTCGAGAGCACGTCGCGGAGCACCCGGATCGAGAGGTCGGCCTCCTGGAAGACCAGGTTCGGCGCCTTCACCTGCTCGGCCCGGCGGACCATCACCTCGTGCAGCTTGTGCAGGTAGTCGAGGTCGCGCTCGAAGTCGGCCTTGCGGGCGCCCTGCGCGGCCGTGCGGACGATCACCCCGCCGTCGCCCTTGTGGATGTTCTGCAGCAGCTTGCGCTGGCGGTCGCGCTCGGCGTCGGGGAGCCTGCGCGAGGCGCCGACGCCGGCGCCGCTCGGCATGTAGACGAGGTAGCGGCCCGCGATCGAGATCTGCATCGAAAGGCGGGCGCCCTTCGACTTCAGCGGGTCCTTGACCACCTGGACGAGGACCTCCTGCTTGGGCTTGATCAGCTCGTCGATCCGGCGCCCGCGCCCATGGCCGCGGCGGGGGACCTTCTGGCCGTCCGGGAGCACGATCTCGTCGACGTGCAGGAAGCCGTTTCGCTCCAAGCCAATGTCGACGAAGGCCGCCTCCATGCCCGGGAGCACGTTGTCGACCACGCCCTTGTAGATGTTGCCGACGATCGAGCGTGAGCTGCGTCTCTCGACGTACAGCTCACCCACCTTCATGCCGGCGTTTCGGTTGTTGTCGCCGCCGCGGTCGCCCTGACGGGCCGACCCCTTGCCTTCGAGCACCGCAACGCGGGTCTCTCCGGCATCAACGGAGACGAGAATTCGCTTCTTCAGTTAGATCACCTCAAAACGGAGTTGAGCCCCGCTTTGAGGTGGTGAGCTGCGCCTGGACATAGATGCTCTGCAGCAGTCCGAGCGCCAAGAAGGTGACGATCACGGACGAGCCGCCTGAGCTCATCAGCGGCAATGGAATGCCGGTGATCGGCATGATTCCCAGGTTCATGCCGACATTGACGAAGACCTGGAACATCAACATCGCGGCGATTCCGCCGGCGATCATGCTGCCGTAGAGGTTCTTCGAGAGAGTCATTATGCGCAGCGCCCGCCAAATCAGCAGGGCGTATAGAGAAAGTAGGAACGCGGCCCCGACGAAGCCGAAGCGTTCGCCGACGACGGCGAAGATGAAGTCTGTGTGGCGCTCCGGAAGAAAGCCGTTGTTGGTCTGGGTTGCGTCATCGCCGCGTCCTGTCTTACCCCCGGAGCCTACGGCGATCAGAGCTTGATTGATCTGATAGCTCGAGTCCGCGGGGTCGTCGCTGGGATGCAGGAAGGCCGTCAGGCGATCCTGCTGGTAGTCAGCCAGGATAGGGGTCCCGACAGCCGGAGCGATAACGAGCACGATTGCGACCACCGCCGCCGCCCCTCCGACGAGGGCCGCGAAGTGGCTCCAGGGGATCCCGGCGATGAACAGCACCGAGAGCGTGATCACCCCATAGACAAGCGCCGTACCGAGGTCCGGCTGCAGGAACACGAGCGCCGCGGGGAAGAGCCCCAGGGCGAGCAGCCGCACCGTTCGCTGACGCTCGGAGACCCGCCTGGCGCGGTCGATCACGAACGCCGCCAGCGTGATCACCAGCAGCACCTTGCCCAGCTCCGAGGGCTGGAAGGTGAAGAACGGAAGCTCGATCCAGCGGCGCGATCCCCTGGTCGCCTCGCCGAGCATCAAGACGAGGATGATCAGGCCGATCATCCCGGTGTAGATGCCGACCCGCAGCTCGCGGAAGCGTGAGTAGTCGATCCGGGCGACGGCGAACATGAGCGCGATCCCGACGACCGCGTAGATCGACTGCCGGACGACGTAGTAGTACGGGTTGCCGGGCACGTCCTCGCTGGTGGCGACGCCGAGCGTGTAGATGCTGAAGGCGATCAGCGCGATCCCGGCAAACAGCAGCAGCGGGTCGAGCCGGCCGAAGCCGGATCGCTCGATCAGCGTCGCGCGCGGGCGCTCGAACGTCTGCGCGCGTGGGCGGCGGTAGGCCTCCATCACTCGATCGGCCCCTCAGCGTTGACTTCCTCGACCTCGGACTCGTTCACCCTCAGCAGCTCGTCGAGGATCTGACGCGTGGCCGGGGCCGCGGTGTCGGCGCCGAAGCCGCCGCGCTCGATCGTCACCGCGACCACGTACTTCGGGTCGTCGTAAGGCGCCACGGCGATGTACCACGACTGGTCGATCCCGAGCCCGGTCTCGGCCGTGCCGGTCTTGCCCGCGATCTCGATCGGATAGCCGCCGAAGACGTTGTAGGAGGTGCCGCCGGGCTCCATCGCGGCGCCGCGGAGACCGTCCATGATCGTCCGCTGGGCCGCCGGGTCGATCTCGATGTGATCGCGGATCGCCGGGTCGATCTCCTGGATCGCGCGCCCCTGAGGATCCTCGACCCGCAGGCCGACGTGCGGACGAACGAGGTCGCCGCCGTTGGCGATCGCGGCGTAGGCGACCGCCATCTGCAGCGGATCGGCCTGCAGGTCGCCCTGGCCGACAGCGAGGTTGACGTTGTCGCCGGCCGACCAGGCGCGGTCGGTGACCTCGCCCTCCTCGAGGCAGACCTCCTCACCACACGCCGAGTCAGGCGCCGTGTTGGCCTTGAAGGCGCTGTTTCGCTGCTCCGGCGTCGGCACCCGGCCGGCGCCCTCGCCGGCGACGTCGAGGCCGGTCGGCTCACCGAGACCCAGCGCTCGCGCCCACTCCTGCAGCGGCCCGCCGTCGCCGCTGTCGTTGCCCTGGTCCATGCGGTAGCCGAGCGTGTAGAAGAAGATGTCGGAGCTCACCTTGAGCGCCTGGCGCAGCTCGATCGGTCCGTTGACCGCGTCGCCGGCGTTGTGGAGCACGTTGCCGTCGCCGAGATCGAACTCGCCGGTGTCGTTGATGATCTCGCTCAGCTTCAGGTCACCCGAATCGAGCGCCGCCAGAGCCGTGATCGGCTTGAAGGTCGAGCCCGTGGGATAGAAGCCGGCGGTGGCGCGGTTGACCAGCGGCGCGCCGAGGTCCTCGTCGATCAGCGCGTCGTAGACCGAGGGCGGGACCCGCGGCTTGGCGAAGATCGCGGGGTCGTAGCCGGGGCTGGAACCGAGTCCGTACAGCTGGCCGTTGTGGATGTTCATGGCGACGAAGCCACCGGGCAGGCCGATCGAGCCGATCGCGTTCTCGCCCGCGCTCTGGACCGCATCGTCGATCGTCAGCACGAGGTCGTTGCCGGTCGTGGGCTCGCGCTCCGACAGGCGCCCGCCGGTCGGCTCTCCGGCGGCGTCGACCTGGACCCTGCTCTCGCCGTTGCTGCCCCGCAGGAGGCTGTCGTAGGCGTACTCGACGCCCTCCTGGCCGACCTGGTCGCCCGGCTCGAGCGCCTCGTAGCGCGGGTCCTCGAGCTGGTCCGAGTTGATCTCGCCCGCGTAGCCGAGCAGGTGCGCGGCAAGCGAGCCCTGCGGGTACTGGCGCACGTAGACGCGCTCGACCGAGACCCCGGGGAAGCGCTCCTGGTTCTCGCGCAGGAAGTAGACGGTGTCGTAGGGCACGTCACGGCGCAGGGTCGCCGGACAGGAGGAGCACTCCTTCGCCTCGGCGCGGATCGCGTTGCGGATCTGCTTCGGACGCAACCCGGCGACCTCGCCAACCCGCGCGAACAGCCGCGCCCGCCGGGCCTGGCTCTGCGGCAAGTCGGTGGGCTTCACCTGCAGCGCGAGCGCGGTGCGGTTGCCGACCAGCAGCTCGCCGTGGCGGTCGAGGACCTTGCCTCGAGGCGCCTGGACGGTGAACTCGCGGACCTGGTTGTTCTGGGCCTGGGCCAGATACTGGTCGCCGGAGAGCACCTCGAGGTACCAGAGGCGCAGGAAGATGATCGCGAACGCGACCAGGCCGATCCCGCCCAGGATCGCCACCCGGAGCGCGAACTTGTCCGGCATCGGCGGGCCGCGCCAATCGGAGCCCATCAGCCCACGCCTCCGTGGACCGGAGCTCGCCGGGCGCGGCGGCGCGGCGCCGGCGCCGAGTGCTCGACGCTGCGGCTGCGCCGCGTCCGCTGCCGTCGCAGGCGCCCGGGCACGAGCGACCGGGTCGAGGGCTTGTAGTCGACCAGCGCGGGGCCGAGCGCGCGGCGCACCAGCGGGTAGACGGCGAACGCCAGCACGACCGCGAACAGCCCCTGGAGCAGGATCTCGCGGACGACGAGCAGGCTCACCGGAGCGTCGACGCCGAGCATCAGCTCGATCGCGGCGAAGCCGGCGGCGCCGAGCAGGGTGAAGCCGCCGGCGAGCAGCGCCGGGACGATCCCGTTGCGGATCTCGAAGCCCTCGCGGTAACGGCCGGCGAGGTAGCCGATCGAGAGCAACACCAGCGAGGTGACGCCGAGCGTCTGCAACAGCAGCGAGTCGATCAGCACGCCGGCGGCGAAGCCGCACACCGCACCGACGACCCCGCCCCCGAGCAGGCCGAGCGAGACGATCACGACCGGGACCAGGTACGGCGTCGCGCCGAGAATCGAGAGGTAGGAGAAGAAGGAGAGCTGGAGGATCACGGCGGCGATCACGATCAGCGCGACCCGGATGGCGATTCTGGGGGTGACGATCATCCGGGCACCCCGGGTCGCTCGGGCCCCGCCGTCAGCACCTGCACGTACTCGAGCTGGCGCAGGTCGGCGAACGGCTCGACGTGGACGCGCTGGAACTCCTCCTGCTCGCCGGCCTCGGCCGAGCTCACGCGGCCGATCGGGATCCCCGGCGGATAGGCGGAGGAGATCACGCTGTCGGACCAGCCGGCGGTGGCCAGGATCTGGTTCTCCTGGATCGTCTCGTCGTTATCGATGAAGTCGAGCAGCAGGTCCTCGGGGTCGCCTACCTCGGGCTCGACGATCCCCATCGGCCCGGACGGCAAGACCTCGGCGGAGACGGCGTTGTCGTGGTCGGTG
This sequence comes from uncultured Solirubrobacterales bacterium, assembly GCA_963767475.1. Taxonomy (GTDB): domain Bacteria; phylum Actinomycetota; class Thermoleophilia; order Solirubrobacterales; family 70-9; genus WHSW01. The sequence continues at coordinate 337,719 of CAVYEI010000005.1, read as the reverse complement.
ATCAGCTGCACCTGCGCGGTGCCGGTCGTCACCTCGGTGATCCGGCCGACGAGGCCGTCGCCGTTGACGACCGCGTCGTTTCGCTCGATCCCCGAGCTCGAGCCGTGATCGATGGTGACGTCGGAGAACCAGACCGTCGGCGAGCGCTCGATCACCCTCGAGGTGACCAGCGCGTACTCGCCCAGGCCGGGGTTCTTGTCGACCAGGCTGAGCAGCTTGCGGAACTGCTCGTTGTCGCCCTCGGCGGCCTCGGAGGCGACCACCTCGGCGCGCAGCTTCGCCACCTCCGCCTTCAGGTCTTCGTTCTCGCCCCGGGCGTCGAAGGTCTCGTCGAACCAGTTGACCAGGTCGCGGGCAGGCTTCAGGGCCCGCTCGGCGACCTCCCCGAGCGGGGCGAAGACCGTGGCCACGCCGCGCTGGAGGGTGTGCAGCGGCCCGCTCTCGGCCTCGGAGAAGTGGCTCGAGAGCAGCACCAGCGAGAGCACGATCAGGGCGACCAGGATCGCGCGGCGGCGTCTGACCTGCTTGCGGTACATCAGGCAGCGGCCCCGGCCGCGCGTGGGCCTGCCCCGGGCGTGCAGCGCCCAACCGCCGCGTGGCGGCCGGCGGAGCCCGTGAGGTAGCCGAAAATGCCCATAACAAGATTGGCCCGGCAGGCGCTTGGGTGCCGCGGCCTGCGCCCGAGTGTAGCGCTTGATTTGCAGGCCTCAAGCCGGAATCGAGCCCTCTGAAAAAGGCTAAGGCTAATTCTTCGCCTTAGGGTTTTCGGCGGTTTCGCCGACCGAGCAGGAGCTTTGCGCCCTGGCTCAGTCCCGCAAGGCCGGCAGCAGCTCGAGCAAGGTCGGTACCGGAAGTCCGACGACATTGGAGAAGTCGCCGCTGATCGAGCTGATCAGAATCGATCCGAGGCCCTGGATCGCGTACGCGCCGGCCCGGTCACGCCACTCGCCCGAGTCCAGGTAGAGGTCGATCGTCTCGCGATCGAGCTCCTCGAAGGTGACCTCCGTCCGAGCCAGCGCCGAGCGCTCGACGCCGACACCGGTGCCGAGCGCGGTGCCGACGACGACGACGCCGCTGAGGACCTCGTGGGTACGACCGGATAGGGCCTCGAGGCGCTCACGCGCAGCGGCCTCGTCGGCGGCTTTGCCGAGCAGCCTGCCGTCGATCGCGACGTCGGTATCGACGCCGAGCACCACAGCGTCCTGCGCCCCGCTCAGTTCACGCCCGGCACGCGCCTTGCGGCGCGCGTTCTCGAGCACCACGGTCTGCGGATCGCCTTCGGACAGCTCCTCGACCTCGGGGATGACGACCTCGAACGCGATCCCCAGCCGCTCGAGGATCTCTCGCCGGCGTGGAGACGCGGAGGCGAGGATCAGGCGCGGGCGACTAGCCGAACCAGATCCCGATCTCGCGCTCGGCGGACTCATCTGAGTCGGAACCGTGGACGAGGTTGAAGGTGACCTCGAGCCCGTAGTCGCCGCGGATCGAGCCGGTCGCGGCCTCGACCGGGTTGGTGGCGCCGATCAGCTGCCTCGCGGCAACCACGGCCTCGTGACCCTCGAGCACAGCGGCGACCAGCGGGCCGCCGGTGATGAACGTGACCAGCTCGCCGAAGAACGGCTTCTCGACGTGCTCGGCGTAGTGAGCGTTGGCGATCTCCTCGTCGGCGGTCAGCAGCTGCATCGAGGTGATCCGCAAACCCTTGCGCTCGAAGCGGGCGAGGATCTCGCCGGTCAGCCCGCGCTCGAAGGCGTCGGGCTTGATCAGGATCAGCGTGCGGGAGTCGGCCATGGGCGCGGCAGACTACAAGAACCGCGGCTGAGCTACTCGCCCGGAGGCTCAGGCGGCGGGGAGCTCGAGCGGCTCTGGCTGCTGCGCGAGGTTCGCGCCGGGCGGCTGCCGGCGGGCTTGCGCTGCGACTCGCCCTCGGACGCGGACTGCGAGCCGTCTTCCGAGCCCGCGTTGGACCCCGACTCGGCGCGGGCTCCCGAACTCGGGCGCTTGGCCGAACCGGTGCGCGAGGCCGACCGCGAAGCGGCGCGCGAGCTCGAGCGACGCTGCTTCGGCGGCGCCTCGGAGCCCTTCTCGGCGTCGGGCTTCGCGCGGCGCTTCGACGGCGGCCGGCGCTCGGGCGGGGCCGCACGGCGCTGCGGGGTCTCGCAATAGGGGCAGATCGACCAGCGCGGGTCGATCGGCTTGCCGCAGGAATCGCATGGATCCTTGATCCGCGCGCGGCAATTGGGGCAGCGCAGGAAGGCTCGCTCGACCGGGTGCTCGCAGTTCGGGCACGACGCTTCCTCGAGCTGGCGCACGCGCAGCTCCGAGGCACGGATCTCGAGCTCGCGCTCGCGCTTGTCGGCGAGGAACTCCGGCGGGCGCAGGATCGAGTAGACGATCGTGCCGACGAAGGGAAACAGGGAAGCCGCTGTCGCGCATGCGACCAGCACCGGATCCTGGATCCGCCGCCGGGCGTCGAAGTAGGTCCACGCGATCAGCGCAAGCCAAAGCACGACCAGGAACAGGATCAGTAGGTTGACGGCCAGATTGAGGCCGTCGTTCGTGATGCCGAAGAGCGCTACGGTCATGGCAGGTTGGGCAGTGTAGTCAGCGCTGGGTTAGAGGAAGAGGCGCCCGAACAGATAGCCCAGCCCGAAGAAGACCAGGATCACGATCGCGACCACGGCCGCGACCAGCCCCATCATGTGGAGTAGCTCTGAACGCGCGCCCCTATCCAATGGAGACAGAAGGTAATCGGAAACAGCCGCTGGTGCGGCGCAAGCCCGTTTTCTGGGCGCTGGCGACCATCGTCGCGCTCACCGCTACCGGCGCTCAGGGCTGGCCGGGGCCGGCCCTGGGCACGCACGCGGCGAAGCCATCGATCACCGCCGATCACGTCTCCTACGGCGGCGAGCGCAAGTCGCAGATGGCCGCATACTCGCGTCGCCACTACGGCGGGCGCGAGTGGCAGCTGACCGATCCGAAGGTGATCGTCCTCCACTTCACCGCCACCGACAGCTACGACTCCGTCTGGAGCACGTTCGACTCCAACGCCCCCAACCTCGGCGAGCGCCCGGGCGTCTGCGCCCACTACGTGATCGAGCAGAACGGAACGATCGACGAGCTGGTGCCGCCCGCGATCCGCTGCCGCCACACGATCGGGCTCAACCACCTGGCGATCGGAATCGAGATGGTGCAGGAGACCGGCTCGGGCGCACACTGGGCCGATCAGCAGATCCTCGAGCGGCGCAAGCAGATCGGCGCCGCGCTGCGCCTCGTGCGCTGGCTCCAGGCCCGCTACGAGATCCCGACCGGCGAGGTGATCGGCCACTCGATGGCCAACGACGACCCCCACTTCAAGGACCTCCAGGGCTGGGTCAACGACCACACCGACTGGCTCAAGCGCGACGTGAGGGAGTTCCGCCAGCGCCTCAAGGGCCGCTAGCGGCCATCGACTGATGGATTGACGACCGTATAAGTCTCGAACCACTCACTCGATCGGATCGGCCGCGTAGCGGAGCAGGTAGTGCGAGCCGGTGACGAGCACGACGCCGCCCTGCGCCTCGGCCACGGAGCGCGCCCGGCGCACCGCCACGGCCGGATCCCCCACCTCCTCCACCCAGCCCAATCCCGCCTCCCGCGCGACCGCGGCCAGGTCGCCCGCCCCCAGCGCCCGCGCCCCCGGCCGCCCGGCCTCCGCCAGCCGCTCAGCCGGCACCTCCGTCGCCACCATCCCCGCCAGCACCGGAGCCAGCGCCCCGACCAGCCCCGCCGCATCCTTGTCGGCGAGCACCGCCAGGCAGGCGATCACGGGGCGGCCCGCGGCGACCGTGGGCAGCGCCTCGGCCAGGGCCGCCGCGCCGGCCGGGTTGTGCGCGGCGTCGAGCACCAGCGGTGGGTCGCCGTCGATCACCTCCATGCGGCCGTGCAGCTCGAGCCCGGCCGCCACCCCGAGCACGCGCTCGGGGTCGAGCGAGCCGACGATCACCTCGGCGGCAGCGAGCGCGACGGCGAAGTTGCGGCGCAGATACGGCGCCGCGGTGGGTAGCTCGACCGCCGGGGAGAGATCGCGGACCTCGACCAGCTTGGCGCTCCGTTCGGCGGCGACGCGCCGGGCCACCTCGGCGACCTCCGGCGCCAGCGGACCGGTGACCAGGGTCGAATGGTCGCGAAGCACGGCGAGCTTCTCGGCCGCGATCTCGGTTTCGGTCTCGCCCAGGAACTCGGTGTGCTCGAGCCCGACCGAGGTCAGCACCGTGACCCGCGAGGGGATCACGTTGGTCGCGTCGAGGCGCCCGCCGAGGCCGGCTTCGATCACCCCCACCTCGACCCGGGCCGCGGCCAGGGCGACGAACGCGGTCGCGGTGTCGGCCTCGAACTGGGTCACCGACTCGCCCTCGTCCAGGGTGCGATTGACGACCGCGACCGACTGCGCCACCCGCTCTGTCGCCTCGCCGAAGGCCTCGGGAGCGATCTCGGCTCCGCCGATGCGGATCCGCTCGCGCCAGCGCTGGTCGTGGGGTGAGAGATAGGCGCCGGCGCCGATCCCGTGTGCCTCCAGCACCGCCGCCGTGATCTCGGTCACCGACGACTTGCCGTTGGTGCCGACCACGTGCACCGAGGCGAACCTGTGCTGCGGCATCCCCAGCGTCGAGACCAGGCGCGAGATCCGCTCGAGGCCGAACTTCATCCCCAGCGGCTCCAGCGAGCCGAGGTAGGCCTCCCCCTGTTCAGCCGTCCAGGCCAGGGGCTTTATCCCAGCTCGTCGAGCTCGGCGCGGTAGCCGTTCAGCTTCTCGCGCTCCGCCTCGACCACTTCGGCCGGCGCCTTGGCGACGAACCCTTCGTTGCCGAGCTTGCGCTCGAGGCGCTCGATCTCCGAGCCCAGGCGTTTGCGCTCCGCCTCGATTCGGGCCGTGGCCTCGGCGGCGTCGATCTCGTCCGAGGCGAGGATCTGGACCGGCCCGATTGCCTTCAGGGCCTCGCCTTTCCCGGGGGTGGGGCTGAGCCTCGCCAGCCGAGGCACGAACTCGCTGACCTCGCCTTCGATCCGCGCTTCGAGCACGGCGGCGGCCGGCACACCGACGAGATCGCGCCAGCCCCGCACCTGCCTGACCAGCTCGATTTCGTTCTGGACCGCGAGCGCCGCTGCCGAATCCACGAGGGAAGGGTCGCATTTGGGGGATTCAGACACGATCAGCAGATCGTCGCGTGCGGGGAGATAACTCCAGATCTCCTCAGTCACGAACGGCATCACGGGGTGTGCCAAGCGCAAAACCTGATCGAGCATGTAGAGCAGGTTCGAGGCGGCGTCCTCGTCACCGTCATAGAGCCGCGGTTTGACGATCTCCAGGTACCAGTCACAGAACTCGGACCAGAAGAACGAGTAGAACCCGAGCACCGCGTGCGAGAAGTCGTAATCCTCCACCTGCCTGGTCACGTCCCGGATCGCGGCGTCCAGGTGAAACAGGATCCAGCGATCCTCAAGTTGCGCTGTTCGCGGCTCAGGCGTTGCGTCTGTGTTGAGCAGGATCAGCCGCGACGCGTTCCACATCTTGTTCGCCAGGTCGCGGCCCTGCTGGATCCGCTCCGGTGAGTAGCGGACGTCCTGGGTCGAGGAGATCGCGAGCACGCCGAAGCGCAGCGCGTCGGCGCCGTGGACCTCGATCTCGTCGAGCGGGTCGATCCCGGTCCCCAGCGACTTCGACATCCGCCGCCCGTCCGGCGCCTGGACGACCGGGTGCACGTAGACGTCGTGAAACGGGATCTCGCCGGTGAACTCGATGCCCATCATCACCATCCTGGCGACCCAGAGGAAGATGATCTCGCGCGCGGTGGTGAGAAAACTGGTCGGATAAAAAGCCCGCAAATGAGGAGTTTCTTCGGGCCAGCCGAGGGTCGCGAAAGGCCACAGCGCGGAGCTGAACCAGGTGTCTAGGACGTCGGTCTCCCGGCGCAGCGAATCGGGATCGATGCCGCGCTCGGCGGCCGCCTCGCGGGCGAGCTCCGGCGACTCGGCGACGATCTCCTCGCCCTCGGGGCCGTACCAGACGGGGATCTGATGGCCCCACCAGAGCTGGCGCGAGACGCACCAGGGGCGGATCTCGCGCATCCAGTTGAGGTAGACGCGCTTGTAGTTCTCGGGAACGATCCGGACCTCGTCGCGCTCGACCACCTCGATCGCGGGCGCCGCGAGCTCGTCCATGCGACAGAACCACTGCAGCGAGATCAGCGGCTCGATCCGCTCGCCCGAGCGCTCCGAGAACGGCACCGAGTGGGTGTAGGGCTGCTCGTCGCGGAGGCTGCCCTGTTCGCGCAGCGCCGCGACGACGGCCTCGCGGGCCTCGATCGCGGTCATGCCCTCGAACTCCTCCCCCGCCGCCGCGGTCATCCGCCCGTCCTCACCGATCGCCGAGATCTGCTCGAGGTCATTGGCGCGGCCGATCTCGAAGTCGTTCGGATCGTGGCCGGGGGTGATCTTCAGCGCCCCCGTGCCGAACTCCGGGTCGACGTGCTCGTCGGCGATGATCGGCAGCCGGCGGCCGATCAACGGCAAGGTCGCGTGACCGCCGACGAGGCGCTTGTAGCGCTGATCGTCGGGATGCACAGCGACCGCGGTGTCGGCGAGCATCGTCTCCGGGCGCACGGTGGCGATCGTCAGCGCCTCGTCGGAGCCCTCGACCGGGTAATCGATCTCATACAGCACGTCGTCGACCTCGCGGTTGACGACCTCGAGGTCGGAGATCGCCGAGTTGGTCCCCGGGTCCCAGCTGACCATGTAGTTGTCGCGATAGATCAGGCCCTTCTCATAGAGGGCGACGAAGACCTTGTAGACGGCGCGGATGTAGCCCTCGTCGAGGGTGAACGCCTCACGCTCGTAGTCGCAGGAGGCGCCCAGGCGCTTGTACTGCTCGACGATCTGCGAGCCGTACTCGCGCCGCCACTCCCAGACGCGCTCGACGAACGCCTCGCGGCCGAGCTCGTGGCGCGAGCTGCCCTGCGCCCGCAGCTCCTTCTCGACCACCATCTGGGTGCCGATCCCGGCGTGGTCGGTGCCCAGCGTCCAGAGCGCGTTGCGGCCCTGCATCCGCCGCATCCGGATCAGCGAGTCCTGGACCGTGCCGTTGAGCGCGTGGCCCATGTGCAGCGCGCCGGTCACGTTCGGGGGCGGGATCGCGATCGAGAAGTTCTCCTCGGGCGTCCCCCCGGGCTCCGGGTCGAAGGCGCCGCTGGCCTCCCACTGGGCGAAGATCCGCCCCTCGACCTCCCCCGGCTCCCACCGGGTCGTCGCCTCGAGCCTCTCTCGCCGTGCCGCATCCATCGAAGCGGCGATCTTAGTGCTCGCCGTCGAGCGCTCAGTCGGCGCGCTCGAACGCCCCCGCGTCCGGATCGCGCCGGGTCAGGTTGCGCTGGTCTCGCCGCGGGGCGTCGGTCTGCGCCGCCCCGATCGCCGGGCTTCCATGACGCAGGGCGACGGTCGAGGTCGGGCCGCCGTTCGACGCCAGCGGGCCGATCCGCGGGTCGCGCCCGACCACGTCCGAGCCACCGGTCCACCCGAGGCAGCCCTCGAGCGTGCCGATCAGGTTGCCGCCACCCGACGAGAGCCCGCTGCCGAAGCAATCGGGAGCCGAGGATTCGGCGCGGTTCTGCGGCCAGGAGCGAGTTGTCGATCCTCGCCGTCGCCCCGGGGTCGAGCGCGATCCCTCCGCCCATCGCGCCGGTCAGGTTGGAGGCGATCGTGACCGCGTTCAGCTGCGCCTCGCCGCCGGCGGCGATGTGGATCCCGCCGCCGGAGCCGACGGCCGAGTTCTCGGCCACGGTGGCGTTCGTGGCCACGAGCGAGCTGGCCCCGGCGAGGGAGATTCCACCGCCGTTGCCGTCGGAGGCATTGGCGCCGATCGTCGACTGGCGCAGCGAGACGCTCGAATTGAGCGCCGCGATCCCGCCGATCTCGCCCGAGTTGTCGACGATCGCGCTGCGCCCGAGGCTCAGCGTGCCGTTGGCGATCGCGATCCCGCCCCCGTTCTCGAGCACCCGGCTGCGCAACAGGCTGGCGACACCGTCGAGGGTGATCGCGGCCTCCTCGGCACCCGAGACGCGCGCCCGGACCATGGAGAGGTCACCATCGTCGAACTCGGCCACACCGACGCCGCCGCTGTCGAGCACCCGCGCCAGGGTGAGGCCGATGCCGCCCTCGCCCCGCTCCACCAGGCCGCCGAGCGGGCTGCCCTCGAGCGTCGTCTCCTCGAGCCCGATTGAGCCCTTGTCCCACTCGCTCAGCCCGAGCCCGTCGTTGAACGCCAGCCGCGTCTTGATCAACGAGATGCCGCCCGGCCCGTGCTCGACCGCCGCCCCGGCGCCCGAGCCGGTGACCTTCGTTCGGTAGATGCTGAGCTCGCCGTCGCCTTCCTCCGTCGTCGCGGCGGCGACGTTGTCGCGCAGTCGCGCGCGGCGCACGAAGAGGCTGCCATCCCCCTGCTCGTCGATCCCCTGCTGGCCGTTGGCGGAGATGATCACGTCGACCGCGGCCACGTCGCCGTCGTCGAACTCCTGAATTCCACGCAGGTGGTTGGCCGTGATCTCGCCGTGGTAGACGGTCAGGCTGCCCGGCCCGAAACCCTGCAGGCCGGTGCCCGTGTTGGCGGAGATCTCGGTGTGGGCGGCGCGCAGACCGCCGCCCCCGCGATCGATGATCCCGGTGCCGAAGTTGCCGGAGATCTCGCTGTCGCGGACCGTCATCCCATCGTCTCCGACCAGCTCGAGCGCGCTCTCGGGGCCGTCGTTGGAGGTGATCGCGCTGTCACGAAGGGTGAAGCGCCCGTTGATCACGCGCACACCGGCGCCCTCGGTGCCGCCGGGGTCGCGGGCGAGGCCGTCGATGATCCGCAGGCGCTCGAGCGTGACCGGGGCGTAGAGGTCGAAAACCCGGTCGATGCCGCTGGCGGTGATCGTCGCGCGCTCGTTGCCGTTGGCGACGATCTCGAGCGGTCCGGTGACGTCGAGGTCGCCGATCTGGGCGGCGTCCTCCCCCGCGCCGGCGAGCGCCAGGGCGTAGGTGTAGCCGGATCGCAGGACGACGGTGTCGGCGCCCGGCTGGGCGTTGGCGGCGAGGATCGCCTCGCGCAACGTGCAGGCGCCCGGGTCGCAGCCGTCCTCGGCGTTGTCATATCCGGTCGAGACCCTGAGCTCGAGCGCCGCGGCCGAGCCGGGAATGGATGCCGCGCCCGCGAGGCTGAGCGCCGTCGCGGCCGCGAGCGCCGACAGCGTGCGCCGGCGCCAGGCCGAACTCGAATCTCTGACCGTCCGTCGATCCACCCCACCCCGTGAACACCGGGGCCGTGATCGGGTTGCGCGACCGCGGCCGAGGTCTACGCGGATTCCTCCTGGACCTCGCCCAGCTCCTCGGCCGGCTCCGCCGGCACAGCCTGGGTGACCAGGGTCGGGCGCAGGCCCTGCTCGATCGTCTCCTTGGTGACCACGCACTTGGAGACATCGCGGCGCGAGGGCAGCTCGAACTGCACGTCCATCAGCGTCTCCTCCAGGATCGAGCGCAGGCCGCGGGCGCCGGTCTCGCGCTCGAGCGCCTTGTCGGCGATCGCGCTCAGCGAATCCTCCTGGAACTGGAGCTCGATGTCGTCGAACTCGAAGAAGCGCTGGAACTGCTTCGTCAGCGCGTTGCGCGGCTCGGTCAGGATCGTGATCAGGTCATCGCGGCTGAGCTGATGGATCGCGGCGACGACGGGCAGCCGGCCGATGAACTCGGGGATCAGCCCGTACTCGATCAGGTCCTCGGGTAGCACCTGCTCGAACAGCTCGCCGGTGTCCTTGTCGGCCTTCGAGGCGACCTCGGAGCCGAACCCGACTCCGTGGCGGCCGATGCGGCGCTCGATCACGTGGTCGAGACTGGCGAACGAACCGCCGCAGATGAAGAGGATGTTGGTGGTGTCGATGGTGAGGAACTCCTGGTGGGGGTGCTTGCGGCCACCCTGCGGGGGCACCGAGGCGGTGGTGCCCTCGAGGATCTTCAGCAACGCCTGCTGCACGCCCTCGCCGGAGACATCGCGGGTGATCGACGGGTTGTCGGCCTTGCGCGCGATCTTGTCGATCTCGTCGATGTAGATGATCCCGGTCTCGGCCTTCTTCACATCGAAGTCGGCGGCCTGGATCAGCTTCAGGAGGATGTTCTCGACGTCCTCGCCGACGTAGCCGGCCTCCGTGAGCGCGGTCGCATCGGCGATCGCGAAGGGAACGTTGAGGATCCGGGCCAGCGTCTGGGCGAGCAGCGTCTTGCCGCAGCCCGTGGGGCCGAGCAGCATGATGTTCGACTTCTGCAGCTCGATCTCGCCCTCGACGGTCGACTGCATCATCTGCACGCGCTTGTAGTGGTTGTAGACCGCCACCGAGAGCGTTCGCTTCGCGGTCTCCTGCCCGACCACGTACTCCTGCAGCACGTCGTAGATCTCGACCGGCTTCGGCAGGCTCTCGAGCTCGAACGAGGGCGGTACGGTCAGTTCCTCGTCGATGATCTCGTTGCAGAGATCGATGCACTCGTCGCAGATGTAGACCCCGGGCCCCGCGATCAGCTTCTTTACCTGACGCTGCGACTTCCCGCAGAAACTGCAGAGAAGCTGTTCGTTCGAATCGGTCGGGCGTGCCACGGCGGTTTGCTCCCTTCGGCGTCTTACGTCCGGGCCGCTCGATGTCAGGTTACGACACCCGCGGCCTCGGCTGGACGCGTAGTTGTTACGCGCCCTAAGACGCCGTCCCTGCAAGCGGGGGGCGCGTTGCAGGCGAGCGAGCTAGTGGTTCTCGATCACGCGATCGACGATGTGGTACTCCACGGCCTCCTCGGCCGACATGAAGTAATCGCGATCGGTGTCGTTCGTGACCTTCTCGAAAGGCTGCTTCGTGTGCTTGGCGATGATCTCATCGAGGCGGCGGCGGACGTCGATGATCTCCTTCGCGTGGATCTCGATGTCGGTCGCCTGGCCCTGGAATCCGGCCGAGACCTGGTGGATGAGGATCTTCGAGTTCGGGGTCGCCATCCGCTTGCCCTCGGCACCACCGGCGAGAAGCAGCGCGCCCATGCTCATCGCGACGCCGACGCAGATCGTCTGCACGTCGGGCTTGATGTATTGCATCGTGTCGTAGATCGCCAGGCCGGCGTAGACCGAGCCGCCGGGGGAGTTGATGTAGATCGAGATGTCCTTGTCGGGATCCTCGGACTCGAGATGGATCAGCTGGGCGACGATCAGGTTCGCGATGTCCTCGGTCACCGGGGTGCCGAGGAAGATGATCCGCTCGTTGAGAAGGCGGGAGTAGATGTCGAAGGCACGCTCGCCTCGCGACGTCTGCTCGACCACCATCGGTACCAGGGGGCTCATGGCGCGTGAGTGTATAGAAGCCTCCTCCCGTCCTTTCGGCATGAAAGCCTGACGCCGGCATGGACCCGTTCGCCGCCGACGACCTCGTCCTCGCGTATGCCCTGCTGCAAGCGGTGTTCGCGCTCCTGGTCGTCCGCTTCCTCGATCTCTACGAGCGCGAGCCGATCTCGATCCTCGCCCTGCTGTTTCTCTGGGGCGCGATCGTCGCCGCGATCGGGGCGTCGATCGGCAACGTCGCCTTCGAGAACGCGCTCCCGCGCGACGTCGAGGTCGTCTTCGGGCCGGCGCTCTCGGCCCCGGTGGTCGAGGAGCTGGCCAAGGGCCTGGCGCTGCTGATCGCCTTCCTGGCCTCGCGCTGGGCGAGCCGCCGTTTCGGCGTCTTCGAGTTCGACGGGGTCACCGACGGGATCGTCTACGGAGCGGCCGTCGGCATCGGCTTCGCATTCACCGAGGACCTCTACTACTTCTTTCGCGAGGCGCGTCTCTCCGGCGTCGCCGACGCCCTCGACGTGTTCATCGACAGGCGCGACTTCTTCGGCCCGGCGATGCTGCGCCACGCAATCTGGACCGCCACCTTCGGAGCCGGGCTCGGCGCCGCCACATGGGCGCGATCGTGGTGGGGGCGGATCGGCTGGCCGCTGCTCGGGCTCGCGCTGGCGATGCTCATGCACGCGGTCAACAACGGCCTCTCGTCGATCCTGCTCTCGCTCGAGTATGGCTTCCAGAACACCTACGACTACCTGGCGATCGGCGTCCCGGTCGAGCTCGCCGACCGTATGGACGCGTCCGCTGAGTCGGCGGCGGAGGCGCTGAAGTGGATCTCCTGGGGCTACGTGGTCGCGTTCTTCGTCGGCATCGCGCTCTGGCTGCGCCACCAGCGGCGGGTGATCCGCTCACAGCTCGAGGCCGAGACCGAGAGCGGCCTGATCACCCCAGAGCAGGCGGCGACCGCGGCGAGCTTCCGCGGCCGCACCCGGCGCGAGCTGGGCCAGGTGCGCGCCGGCAACCTCGAGGGCGCCCACCGGACCAGCTCGCTGTGCCGCGAGCTCGCCGAGCTCGCCTTCGCCAAGCAGCGCCTCTCCGGGCTCGAGGATCCCCGGGGCCAGGTCGAACGTCACCGCGAGCGGGTCCGGGACGTGCTCGCGGACGAGGGAGAGGCGCCGCGGCGGCAGGCCTCGTAGCGCAACGCGCGAGACATACTTACGACCGATGTCTGAGGCGAATGTCAACCTGGTGCGGCGCTGGTTCGAGGGCCTTCAGCGGGGTGAACTGTCCCCGGAGATCTGCGATGAGGAGATCCTTGTTCGGAACTGGGACGAGTCGCCGATCCGCGGCCCCTATCACGGCCACGCCGGCCTTCGTCAATGGTGGGCCGACTTCGCCGATGCGTTCGACGACATCCACCTGGAACTCAAGGAGGCGATCAGTGTCGACGACGAGCGGGTCGTCACCGGCCAGCACATCGTCGGTCGCTTCCGCCTCACAGGGATCGAGGTCGACGGACCCTTCGGCTCGATCGTCACCGTGCGGAACGGCAAGATCATCTCCGCGATCGGTTACGCGTCGCCGGGGCGGGCGAAGCAGGCGGCCGGGTTGAGGCGGCCCGCTTCCGACGCCTGAGCACCGCCGCCAATACGGCCCGGGGGGTACTTTCGGCGCGAAGAAGCCTCTGCGGCGAGCGAGGGCGTTCAGCCGCGGATCTGGCGCTTCGGCGGCACCGGGCAGGAGCCGGGCTTGCCGCCGTCGTAGCCCTGGGCGAAGAAGTCCTGGCGCAGCGCGGAGCTGCCGTGGGCGCCCGGGGCGTTGATCGCCACGTCGGGCGAGTCGCCGCTGATGTCGACGAGGCCGAGGATCTCGCCGATGTCACCCTCCTCGAGCAGGCCGCGCTTGTAGATCGTCTTCGCCCAGACGCCGGCGAGGCAGTCGGCCTGCAGCTCGAGCTGGGCGGAGAGGATCCGGGTCTGGAACAGGCCGAGCAGGTCCTGGACGTGGTGGCCGTTCTCGTGCGCGATCACGATCGCGACCGCCGCATCTCCGAACGGGTTCGCCTGCTGCTCGAAGAAGGTGACGGGCAGGTAGATCGACTCGTCGCCGGTGCAGTAGAACGGCCCGCTGCGCTGGTTCGCCTTGCCGCCACAGCCGGTCTGGACCTTGCCGTCGAAGATCACCTCCTGCGCGGGGTCGTATCGGTAGCCGGCGCGGTTGAACTGCTTCTGCCAGTAGGTGGCGGTGTCGCCGTTGACGACGTGCATCCACTCGGGCACGGTGAGGCCGGCGGACCCGCGGATCGCCGGCACGCTCGACTCACCCTCCGCCTGGCGCAGCTCGGCGAGCTCGTCGAGGACCTCGACGCCGTCCGGGGTCTTGGTCGCGTCGGGATCGGGCTCGTCGACGTCGGCCTGGGCGGGCTCGTTGACGACCACCGCCGTATCGCCGCCGCCACCATCGCCATCGTCGCCGCAGCCGACGAGCACGCCGAGGGCGAGCACGAGAGCCAGAGCCGATGCCAAGCCGGTTCGCACGCGTCGCATACTGACGGATCGGGGTAGGGCGGCCCGGCGCGGCTAGCTACCCGGGGTCCAGAGCTCGCCGGGCTTCGACTCGGATCCGGGCTCGGCGCCCTCGGCGCCGCCCTCGCCCTTCTCCGGCGTCCAGATCTGCTCGCGCGCGGCGGCCTGCTCCATCGGGATCGGCTTCGCCGACTCGGCGATCGCATCGGCCGCCTTGCGCATCCGCACCTCGTCGCGCAGCAGGTTGTCGCGGCCGGACTCCCGCAGGCGAGCGAGAAGCTTCTCCGGAGCGTTCTTGCCGTCCCCGGGTCCGATCGCCTCGATCAGGTCCTCGTCGGTGGGCTCGATCTGCTCGGCGTCGGCGACCGCGGCGAGCACCGCCTCGCGGCGCAGCGCGCGCTCGGCGTCCTCCTCGGCGTCATCGATCAGGTCGTGGCGGTCCTTGCCCTGCATCTGGGCGTATGCCTGGGGATCGATCCCGCGCGACTGCAGCTGACGCTCGATCCGCTCCCACATCTCGTGCGCGCGGGCGTGAACGAGATCGTGGGGGATCTCGAGCGTCGCCTTGGCGGCAACCGCGTCGACGGCCGCCTCGCGAAATTCGGCCTCGGCGCGCTGCTCGAGGCCCTTCGACATCTGCGAGCGCATCTCCTCGCGCAGCTCGTCGAGGGTCTCGAACTCCGACGCCTCGGAGGCGAACTCATCGTCGAGCTCGGGAAGGTCCTTCTCGCGCACCTCCTTGACCGTGACCGCGAAGCTCGCGGTCTTGCCGGCGAGCTCCTCGGGCTGATGATCGTCGGGGAAGCTGACCTCGATCGTGCGCTCGTCGCCGGCCGCCGCACCGCTGAGCCCGGCGTCGAACTCGGGCAGCAGGTTCTCGCCGCCGAGCTCGATCACGAAGTCGCGCGACTCCGAGCCCTCGAACGGCTCGCCGTCGATGGTCCCGGCGAAGTCGATCACGACCGCGTCGCCGGCGGCCGCCGGGCGCTCGACCGGGGTCAGGCTGGCGAAGCCCTCGCGCAGGCGGTCGAGCTCCGCCTCGATCGCCTCCTCGGGCACCTCGATCTCGGCCTTGCCGACCTCGAGTCCCTGCCACTCGCCGAGCTCCGCCGTGGGACGCACGCCGACCTCGATCGAGAAGCTCAGGCCCTCGCCCTCGCCGGGCAGGTCGCCGACGTCGAGCTTCGGGTCGCCGATCGCGGCGACCCCCGACTCGAGCAGGGCCCGCTCGTACCACTCCGGCAGCCCGTCGCGGAGCGCCTGCTCGACCACGGCCTCGCGGCCGACCCGCTGGATCACCAGCTGCGCCGGCACCTTGCCCTTGCGAAAGCCGGGCATCTTCATCTCGCCGGCGAGCTGCGCCGCGGCGCGGTCGACTCGCTTTGCCAGCGCCTCGGGCTCGACCGCGACATCGATCTTGACCCGCGAGTCGGGGAGCTCTGTGACCTCTGTCTTCATCGCCGGTCGCAGCTTAGTGACCCACCGAATCACTCAACTAGGCTTGAGCCCGTGGACCCGGGCAGAACCGCGATCGGAACCTGGAGCGGCGGGCGCTTCATGCACTTCGGCGAGCCGATTTCCGACGAGCGCCTGCTGGCCTTGTTTCGGCCCGGCGACGGAATCGACACCGTGATCACCGCCGATGTCTACGGCGCCGGTGAGGCCGACTCGCTGCTCGGGCGGGCGCTCGCCGGCCTCGCCCGCGACTCCTACTCGCTTGTCGGCGCCGTCGGCCACGACTTCATCGAGGGCGAGCGCGACGGACCGCGGGGGTTCCCACGCTTCACCGACCCGCGCCTGCGCGGCCCGGACGGCTACGCCGACTACCTTCGGCGGGCGACCGAGGCCAGCCTCGAACGCGTCGGCGCCGACAGCTTTGACCTGCTCCTGCTGCACAACCCGGATCGAACCGGCTTCACCTCCGAAGCGGTCTGGGACGGGATGGATGCCGTTCGCAAATCCGGGCTGACGGCGGCGATCGGAGTAGCTCCCGGGCCGGCGAACGGCTTCACCCTCGACCTGCTCGCCTGCTTCGAGCGTTTCGGCGACCGGATCGACTGGGCGATGGTGATCCTCAACCCGCTCGAGCCCTGGCCCGGCGAGCTCTGCCTCGACGCCGCCGCCGAGCGCGGGATCCGGGTGATCACGCGGGTGGTCGACTACGGGGGTCTGTTCTGGGATGACGTCGGCCCCGGCCATGTCTTCACCGAGTCCGATCACCGGCGCTTTCGGCCCCAGGGCTGGGTTGAGGCCGGGCATGGACGGCTCGAGCTCCTGCGCCCGCTCGCCGAGGCCGCCGGGCTGACCCCGATCCAACTCGCCTGCCAGTTCAACCTCGCCCACGAGGCGGTCGAGTGCACGGTGCCGACCCTGATCCAGGAAGCGGGCCCCGAGGCGAGGGCGGTCGAGGACAAGCGCGCCGAGCTTGCGGCGCTTCCGAAACAGCGACTGGGCTCGATCGAGGTCGAGCAGATTCGCGCGATCGGCGACAACACCGGCTCGATGACGCTCAAGGGCGCCAGCCCCGAGCACGAGGGCGACGAGCGGCCCGACCGCTGGCCGCTCAGCGACGAGCTCGTCGCGGCGGGCCGGCACTGGGGGATCGACCCCGAGCGCGACCTGCGCCGTGTGGCTCCCGTCGGGTGAGCCTCGCGGAGCGCTTTGCCGCCTGGATCCTGACCGGGCCGGTCGGCCGGGTGGTCGCGTTCTTCGCCGATCTCGGCGTCTACTGGTGGCGCTGGGTCACCGGCCGCGCGGTGAACCCACGCAACCGGTGATCCGACGCGCGGCGTGCAACCGGCGCATGGCGACCGGCTCGCGCTTACAGTCCAGGCGTGGTCCGGAGGCTGGGAGACGTTCGCCCGTGGTTGCTCGCGGCGCTGGTCGCGGCGACGCTGGCGCTGGTCGCGCCAAGCGGCGCGCTCGGCGCTGCTCAATGTGAGGAGCCCGGCGACAGCGATTGGATCGAGGCGACCCCGGCTGCGGCGGGCATGGACGCGGCGAAGCTCACCGCTGCGATCGAGTACGCGACCCAGAACCAGGCGCTGGCGGTGCGCGTCTACCGCTACGGCTGTCGGGTCGGCGAGGACAGCCTCGCCCCCGTCAACCGCGGTTCGCGCTTTCAGAGCTGGTCGCTTGCCAAATCGATCACCGCGCTCGTCTTCGGCAGCGCGATGACCCGCAACCTCGTCGGACCCGACGACCCGCTCGGCTCGCTGATCCCCGAGGCGGACGCTGCGCACGGCGCGATCACGATGCGCGAGCTGCTGACGATGACCTCGGGCCTGCACTGGAACGGCTTGCGCGACTACAACGTCTTCATGCCCAACCGGCTCCAGGAGGCGCTCACGGTGCCGGTCGAGAAGCCGCCGGGCACCTACTGGGAGTACTCGCAAAGCGGGCCGGCCCTGGTCGCCGAAGCGACGGGGCGCGCGGTGGGCGCCGACTTCCAGGAGTTCGCCCAGCGCCGCCTGTTCGGGCCGATCGGGATCGAGCCCGGCAGCTGGAGCTGGACCCGCGACGACGCCGGTCACACCCAGGGCTTCTTCGGGCTGCACATGGTTCCCGACGACTTCGCGCGCTTTGGCGAGCTGATGCGCCGCGGGGGCGTCTGGCGCGGGCGACGTCTGCTCTCGAAGCGCTTCGTGCGCGAGGCGGTCACACCGATCCCCCAGAGCGGCTGCTACGCCTGGTTCATCTGGGTGAACGCCTCGAAACCGTGCGTCTCGCCGCGGATCGGCGAGCGGCCGGTCTCCGACGAGCGCATGTTCCCGAGCCTGCCGGCCGACGCCTACCAGTTCGCCGGGCTGCTGGGTCAGCTGGTGACCGTGTTCCCGAGCCAGGGTCTGGTCGTCGCCCGCTTCGGCGTCGACTCGGTCAGCGGCGGGAACTGGGAGGAGGAGTTCTACGGCCAGGTGCTCGGGTCGATCGTCGACGAGCCGGTCGAGCCGCCGAAGCCGCCGCCCGATGCCGGCGACGTCAGCCGCGAGGACGTCGATCGCGGCTTTCAGGATTCGCTCGCACGCCCGCAGGAGGTGCTCGAGGGCGAGCGGCCGCCACCGCTGCCGCCCCAGGGCCCGGCTCGGGCACGCGCCACGACGATCGAGCCGCGCTCGAAGCGGCCCCGACCGGATGGCACGATCAAGGTGAAGTTGCGCTGCCCGCGCGCGTGGCCGGCGGCGCTGCCGCCGCGCTGTCGAGGGCGAGCGCGGATGACCGGCGCCGCTCCGATCGGCTACCGGATCCGCGCGGGACGCGCGCGGACGATCGAGTTCGAGCTGCGCGAGCCGCTGCTCGACGCGCTCACCCGCCGTCGCCGCACGGTCACGGTCGCGACCCGCAACCGCGACCGCGCCGCCGGCACGAGGTCGGCGCTGAGCTTCGTCCTGCGCTCGCGCTGAGCGTCATTCACGGCGCCTCAACGGCGGCGCGGCTCGGCTTCGCTTCGCTCCGCCTCACTCGCCCCCGGCGTAGCCGATGATCGAGCGGTCGACGAGCCACTCGACCGGGGCGCGGTCGTCGGTGTAGACCTCGCCGCCGGCCAGCCGCGGCCCGAGCCGGGCGGCGTCGATCAGGGCGAGCTTGCGCAGGTTGCCGCGCATCTGCGCCTCAGCGGCCGCCGCCAGCTTCTCCGGCGAGGCGGGGGACTCGGTGCCGAGCATCAGCGTGTTGGTCTGCTCGGCGGGGTCGCGGAGCACGGTCGGGAAGACCTCGGCCATCGTCGCCCCGAGCACCTTCTCGAACTCCTGCGAGCCCTCGGGATGGCCGACGTTGACGACCACCACGCCGCCCGGCGCCAGCCGGTCGCGGGCGAGCTCGAAGAACTCCTTCGTCACCATGTAGAACGGGATGTAGGGCTGGTGGTAGGTGTCGACGACGATCAGGTCGTAGCCGCCCTCGGACTGTCGCAACCACGGCCGCGCGTCCTCGTCGTGGATCGTCAGGTTGGGATTCGAGCCCATGTCGAAGTAGCGGTAGCCGACCTCGCTCAGCTCCGGGTCGATCTCCACCCCGTCGACCTCGGCGTCGGGCCAGAAGCGCCCGTAGGAGCGCGCGATCGTGCCCGCGGCGTTGCCGAGAATCGCGACCTTTCGCGGCGGCTCGGCCCGGGCGGCGAATGGGAGCACGAGGAAGCTGTCCCAGTAGTCGGCCGTCAGGTACCCGCGCGCCGGCAGCACCGAGTGGGTCGCCTGGCCCTCGTTGAGCTCCAGCACCCGGTCGCCGTCGTCCTCCTCCGTCACCCGGATGTACTGGTGCTCGGACTCGTCCTCGAACAGGATCCGGCCGTCGTCGGCGGCCTTCAGCGTCCCTACCGGGATCGCGATCGCGGCCGCCACCGCCACCGGCACCGCCGCAAATCGCCAGCCGAGCCCGGCCGCGCCGACGAGCGCCAGCGCCAGGGCGAAGATCAGGAAGGTCCGCTGGGTGCCGACGAAGGGGATCAGGACCAGCGCGGAGAGCATCGTCCCGGTGAGCGAGCCGACGGTCGAGAGTGCGTAGAGGCGCCCGGCGACCCGGCCCGCATGCTCGACGTCGCCGACCGCCAGCCGCAGCGCCCAGGGGGCGGCGGTCCCGAGCAGGACAACGGGGACCGCGACCAGCAACAGGACGGCGGCGAGCGAGCCGATGAAGGCGCCGGCCTCGATCTCGTCGAGCGCGTCGACCGAGAGGTCGAAGAACGGCCGGGCGATCAGCGGCACGAGCGCCAGGAGGACCGCGGCGGCGAGGATGACGACGCAGAGGCTGCGGACGTCCGGCCGCCGGTCGGCGAGCCGCCCGCCGAGCCAATAGCCGACCGAGAGCGCGACCAGGACGACGCCGATCGTGTTCGCCCAGATGATCGTCGAGTCGCCGAAGAACGGGGCCATCAGCCGCGCCGCCGCGATCTCGGCGCCGAGGCTGGCGGCCCCGACGACGAAGACGAGGGCGTAGAGGAAGCGGCTCTGCTGCTCGGCGTTCAAGCGCGACCGCCGAGAATCCGCTCGCGCAGGCGCTCGCCCTGGCCGGCGGCGACTGCGCGCGCGGCTCGACCGGGGTCGAGCTCGAACCCGTGGGCGTCGGCGAGCTCGAGCAGCTCCTGCTTCTCGGCGCTTCGGTTGGCGGCGCGAAAGAAGAGCCAGGTGAAGAGCCCGAGGGTGACCGTGCCGGTCCAGATCATCATCACGTTGCCGGCCGCGCCCTGGTCGGCGAGCGGCCCGATCTCCCACTTGGCCTCGCCGGGGGCGTAATCGGGGTAGAGCACCGTCCCGGACCAGATCAGCACGTTCGCCAGCACCGCTTCGAGGAAGCGAACGACGACGACGTAGATCAGCATCGCGCCGTCCCCGAACCAGGCGGGCTTCGGCAGCGGTCCGACCAACGGCAGCCACATCGCCAGGCCGAAGGTGAAGAAGCAGGCGTGCTGGGCGAAATGCAAGAGCGGGCTCGTGAGCACACCCTGGTAGAGAAACGAGAGGTGCCAGAGGTAGAGGTTGAGCGCCCAGATCGGCAGCGCGATCAGCGGATTACCGAGCAGGCGCAGGTAGGAGAAAGGGCGCCTGGCGAGCAGCGGCTGCAGGATCGGCCCGGTGAGCCCGAGGGCGATGAAGAGGCCGGCGAGGTCGCCGATCAGCAGGTGCTGGACCATGTGGGCGACGACGATCTCCTCGGCGACCGGCGCCAGCGGCGGCAGGTCGGCGCCCAGTAACAGCACCACCCCGGCCGCGAACGAGACCTGGCGCCAGACGTCGACCGGAGTCCCCCGCGCCGAGAGCGTCTGCACGCGCTTCGCATAGCCCACCGCGACGGCGATCAGCAACAGCGGTGCGGCAACGTCGATCAGCGCGTCCACGTTCGCCAATCTAGCGAGCGTCCGCGCCTATCCGGACCGCTGAGGGCCTAACTCAGAGCCACTGGATGCGCCTGAAGAAGCGGTGCAGGAGGACGACCGCGATCGCCATCATCCCGAGCGCGATCCAATAGCCCCAGGGCTCGTCGAGCTCGGGCATGTGGGTGAAGTTCATCCCCCAGATCGAGGCCAGGAAGGTGGGCACGGCGATGATCGCCGCCCAGGCCGAGATCGAGCGCACGACCTCGTTCTGCTTCACGCTCAGCAGCGCCAGGTTGGCCTCGAGGATCGAGGTCAGGAGCTCGCGCTGGGAGGTCACCTGCTCGTCGACGCGCCGAGCGTGATCGGCGACGTCGCGAAAGTAGCGGCGCAGCTGGTCGTCCATGTCCGGGAAGGCGCCCCGCTCGATCGACTCCAGCGGCGCCAGCAGGGGTGCCGTCGCATGGTGGAACTCGACCACCTCGCGCTTGAGGAAGTAGATCCGCTGGGTGGAGTCGGA
Source organism: uncultured Solirubrobacterales bacterium (assembly GCA_963767475.1). Taxonomy (GTDB): domain Bacteria; phylum Actinomycetota; class Thermoleophilia; order Solirubrobacterales; family 70-9; genus WHSW01. Next base: position 316,504 of record CAVYEI010000005.1, on the reverse strand, counting down.
GCGCTCGCCGAAGATCTCGGTCTCGACCTCGGTGATGTCGTTGTCGATCCCGTCGACGACCGGCTGGTAGTCGTCGACGACCTTGTCGACGATCGCCCAGACCGCTGCCGCCGGGCCCTGCTCGAGCAACTCCGGGTGAGCCTCGAGCTGCTTGCGCACCCCGGTCAGCTCGCTGGCGGCACCGTGGCGAACGGCGATCACGTAGGTCGGCGAGAGGAAGAGCATGATCTCGCCGAACTCGACCTCCTCCTCGTCGTCGTCGTAGCGAGCCGGGCGCAGAACGATGAAATACGAGCCCTCGTAGTCCTCGAGCTTCGGCCGCTGGTGGGCCTGGTAGGCGTCCTCGAGCGCGAGCTCGTGGAGGCCGAAGCGCTCGCCCACGTCGCGAAGCTCCTCGACCGTGGGCTCGAACAGCCCCAGCCAGACGAAGTCGCCGTCGCCGACGACGCAGTGCTCGGCGACGTCGAGCGGCAGTTTGCCCTCGTGCTGGCGCTTGCCGTCCCGATAATGCGCGCAATCGACGATCACGCGGTTGGGTTCAGCCCGGGGCGCCCGCCTCCTGCGCGGCAACGATTTCGTGCATCCGCTGGCGCTCGAACAGCTCTAGCTCGGCCCGCAGCTCGGCGGCCGGTCCGGGCCCGGAGAGGCGCTCGACGAGCTCGAGGTCGTGACGCCACGCCGCCACCCGCAGATCGAGGGTCGGGGCCTTGTGGAGATCGATCGCCGACTCGCCGTGGGCGGCGTAGGTGGCGCGCATCTCGCGCAGGTTGGTGACCTTGTCGGCGGCGTAGATCTCGGCCGCGTCGACGCCGGCCTCGGCGACCTGGGCCCGCAGGGAGTCCTTGCGGGCGACCCAGTCGTCGATCTCCTCGTCCTCGGTCAGCGCCGCGACCAGCTCGCCGACCTCGACCCCGAAGCGCTCGACCACCTCGGAGATCGTGATCTCGGAGTCCTCGACGGCGTCATGAAGCAAGGCCGCCGCGAGCACCGCCTCGCTCGCTCCGCGGCCGGCGAGCAGCTCGCAGACGGCGAGCGGGTGGGCGATGTACGGGCTGCCGTCGTGGCGACGCTGGTCGCGGTGGGCGGCCACCGCGACTTCGAAGGCGCTGGTCAGCGCCTCCGAGTCGTGGATGACGGCCGGCTGGTCGATCGCGCCGTTACTGAGCCGGGGGCGTCGGCGGTGCCGGGGGTGCGGGCGGTGCCGGCTCGGCCGGCGGAGCCGCCGCGGCGGGTGCCGCCGGCGCTGCGGGCGCCGCCGGCGCGGCCTGATCGCCGAAGGAGAAGGTCGGCACCTCACGGTCGCCCGGGTCCTCGATCTCGAAGAACTCGCGCGCGGTGAAGCCGCCGCTCGAGGCGACGACCGAGTTCGGGAAGATCTGGATCTTCGTGTTGTAGGCCTGGACGTTGGAGTTGTAGATCCGGCGCGATGCCTGGATCTCGTCCTCGAGCTCGGAGAGGTTGCGCGTCAGCTGCTGGAAGTTCTCGGTCGCGCGCAGCTCCGGATACGCCTCGGCAACCACACGCAGCCCGCCGAGAGCCTGGCTGAGGAAACCCTCGGCCTGGCCGGCCTGCTCGGGCCCCTGGGCCGCCATCGCGGCGGCACGCGCCTGGGTCACCTTCTCGAAGGTCTCGCGCTCATGCGTCGCGTAGCCCTTGACCGCCTCGACCAGGTTCGGGATCAGATCATGTCGACGCTTGAGCTGTACGTCGATTCCCGACCAGGCTTCATCGACCCTGTTTCGCGACCCGATGATCGAGTTGCGGATCAGGATGAAGATCAAACCGATCAGCAGCAGTACGCCGATGATGATGATGGCTACGACCATTGGGCTCCAGACCTCTCCTTCGAAAGTAAGTGCGGCGTGATTATGGCCTACTTGCCGCCGCTCAGGCGCCTCACAGCGGCGCGGGCTCCGCCTCGCGGGGCAAGACGGAGAGCCGGCGCAGAGCCGACTCGACGAGATCGACGGGCAGGCCGCTGTCGCCGTGTGCGTCGAGACGGCCGAGCTCGTAGGCGAGCGCGACCGCGTCGCCGGAGGCGATCGCGCCCTCGATCAGGTGCGCGTATTCGGGATCGTCGCCGTCGCCGGCGAGCTCGCGCAACCGGGCCAGCGTGCTCTCGCGCGGGGCCCTCGTCGCGCTCGGTGGGAGGGCGGCCGAACCGACCTCGATCCGGCGCGGCGGCTGGCCGCTCGGGGTGTAGGACTCGGCGAGCGCCCCCTGCCTCCTGAGGCGCTCGATGTGCTGATACACCGCGTTGCGGCTGACGCCGATGTCGTTGGCGATCTCTTTCGCCCCGAGGCCCTGCTCGAGACGGTCGAGGACCTCCTGCTGGCGCTTGGTCAACTGTGCCCTGGGGCTGTTTGGGTCAACATGCATAGTTGGCAGCGTACATTGGCAGCCAACGTCTTGTCAAGTAGGCATAGCTCCCTCGAGCCGCAGCAGGAAGGCCTTCATCTCGGGCCCTCCTCCGTAGTTGCCGAGCACCCCGCCGGCGAGCACGACGCGGTGGCAGGGGACGACGATCGGGATCGGGTTGTGGCCGAGCGCGGTCCCGGCGGCGCGAAACGCCCGCGGGTTGCCGGCCCGGCTCGCGACCTCGCCGTAGCTGGCGGTAACGCCGTAGGGCAGCTTCGCCGTCTCGTGCAGCACCCGGCTGGCGAACTTCGATCGCACCAGCTGCCAGTCGAGCTCGAGCTCGAACTCGCGCCGGCTGCCCTCGAAGTACTGATCGAGCTCGCGGCGGGCGCGATCGAGGCGCGCGGGCAGCTCCAGCACCCGTGGCGAGATCCCGGTGATCTGCTCGATGAACGACTGCTCGCCGAAGTTCGGCAGCGCGACCGAGACGATCCCGCGCTCGGTGGTCGCCACGTGACCGGTGCCGAGCGGCGAGTCGAAGCTCGCGTAGGCGACCTCGACCAGGCCCTCCCGCTCGGCTCGCTCGGCGAACCGCTGCGCGGCGCGCGCCGCATCGTCGGCCTCCACGCCGCCCAGCACCCTGCTGATCTGTTTCGCGTCGACTCGGCTCATCGCCTCGCCTCCTCTCGGTTGATGGTCTGGCGCAGCGCCCGCAGGCCGTCGGAGACCCGCCGTCGGGCGGCTTCTTCGCTTACCTGGAGCGCCGCGGCGATCTCGCGGTAGGCGAGGTCGCCGGCGTAGCGCAGGGCGACGGCCGTGCGCTGGGCCTCGCTGAGCTCGGCGACGGCCGACCAGACCTCGCCGTCGAGGTCGCCGAGGCCACCGCCGCGATCGGGCGCCGCGATCTCGGGCATCTCGTCGCGCGGCACCGGCCGCCGCGCCCGGGCGCGGTGATGGTCGATCGCCTTGCGTCGCGCGATCGTCATCACCCAGGCGCGCGGATGGGCGCCGTCCATTCGGTCATATGCGCGCATCGCGGCGATGAAGGTCTCCTGAAAGCAATCCTCGGCGTCGTCGTGGCCGACCATCGCGCGCAGGAAAGCGAGCACCGGGCCTCGATGGGCGTCGAGAAAATGCTGAAACGGGGGCTGTGTCGGGGCCCTGGCTGTCTTGGTGGCGCTCAATGGTCGTGTTCTTGAAACGGCCCGGCGAGCGTATTCGTGAGCCAACCGATGAGTCGATCCGCGAATTCGTGTGTTCCCTTCATAGACTGGCAACCAAGGGACAACTCGAGACGGAGGAGTGAGCGGATGAGCAGGAAGTGGATTACGGGCCTTGCAGCCTTGACCGCGGTGGGCGCGCTGGGCGTCGCCGCCACCTCGGTGCTGGGGACCGGCGCGGGCGCGCGGCCGGACTACGCGACCGTGACCGTCGACCTCGGGGCCGACGCGGTGTCGGCGAAGCCGAAGGCCGGGATCGGCGGCTCGGCCAAGAAGCCGAAGCTGACCTATCTGCAGAGCAGCGCCCCGTCGCCGATCAACCCGGCCGACGTGAGCGCGGGCGGTGTCGGGCCGTATATCGACGTGAAGCTGACCGGCTGCTCGAAGGTGATCGACGGCGGCGTCGTTCCGAGCAGGCTCGACGTCTACGTCCAGGGCACCTACGTCGCCAGCCCGGCCGAGTACCACGTGCTGATCGGACTCGACAAGGAGTCGCTGGGCGACCGCACGCCGTTCACGATCACCTCGAACCTGACCTGCCTCAAGGGCGTCAAGTAGTGCTATCCGACGGGGCGCCAGCGACTATGCTGGCGCCCGTACAGGGGTATCGGGCAAAACACGGAGGTAGACACGGATGAAGCGGATCCTGATCATGGGCGCGCTGACCACGGCGGTGGCAATCGCGGTGGTCGCCCCGGCGCAGGCGGCACGCGTAACCCACTTCGGCAAGCTGGTCGGGGTGCCCGGTTCGCAGGTCAAGTTCAAGGAAGCCGTCACCAACGACGGGAGCAGCGTGACCTCGTTCTCGGTCCGCAACTTCACCGTCGACTGCGACGACGGCACCGAGGGCATCCTCAAGGTGGCGAAGCTGACCGGATCGGTGGAGGTCTCCGACGCGGGCGCCTTCAAGGTCGCGGACGACAACGGCGAGACCGTGTTCAAGGTCTCGGGCGCGATCAACCGCAACAAGGCCTTCGGGCGCTTTCGCTACTTCGGCGAGATCGCCGGTGACGACGGCTTGACGCACTCGTGCGATTCGGGCAGGCTCGCCTGGGTCACGCGTCCCTAGACAACCGCGCGCTCAGCCGGCCCGCATCGCGGCCTCGACGCCCTGGAGGCGCTCGCGCTCGCCCGTGGGCAAGGTGATGTAGACGGCGCCGTCGCGGGCGAAGCGCTCGCCCGGCTCGACCACGATCACACCGGTCGGGCGACCGTCGGCGTCGTAGGTCCAGATGTCACCCTCCTCGGTCTGCTCGCGGGAGGCGTCGCGGCCCTGGCTGATCCGCGCGTAGAGCACGTCGCTGGGCGGGTCGTAGGTGACGTAGGGGAACGAATAGCGGCCGGTTCTCATCCACTCACCCCTCGTAGGGCGGGGCCTCGCCCCAGCCCCAGCGCGGAACCGGCGCCTGCGGGGCGACCTCGGCACCGGGCTGGGAGTTGGCGAACGCCAGCCGCGTCCCCCACTCGAGATAGGCGACCAGCGCGGAGCGGAATTCGGGATCGTCCGGGAGCCCGGCGTCATCGGCCGCGAGGCTGAACAGCGACGCGAACCGGTGCCTCGCCTCCGCGGTGATCCCGAGGTCGCGGTGATGACCGAGCATGCTCTCGTAGCCGCCGAGCTCATCGGTGTAGCGGCTCGGTCCGCCGAAGACCTCCGCCCACCACGCGGTCACGTGATCGCGGTGCTCCTCCCGCACGCCGCCGGGGAAGAACGGCGACAGCAGCTGATCGGCCTCGACGCGGTCGTAGAAGGCGTCGATCAGGCGCCGAAGCGCCGGCTCGCCCCCGGCCCATTCGTAGAGCGTCGGCGTGTCGTGGTCCCCTGAGCCGGTCACCGTTCGAGCGTAGCGGGACCGAGCCTCGGGCCCAGCGGCTAGTGGCGGTCGCCGGAGAGCAGGCCGAGCGCGTGCGGGATCGCGCGCTCGAGCGCGGCGCCCGCCTGCTCGATCGCCGGCGGGTTGCCGGGGAAGTTGACGATCAGCGATCGGCCGCGGGTCCCGGCGACGCCGCGCGAGGTCATCCACATCGGCGTGTGCTCGCGTGAGGCCGCCCGCATCGCCTCGGCGAAGCCGGGAGCCTCGCGCTCGAGCACCGCCCGGGTCGCCTCGGGGGTGACGTCATCAGGTGAGAACCCCGTGCCCCCGGTGGTCAGGACGAGCGCGCAGCCGCCCTCGTCGCACCAGTAGCGCAGCCGCCCGGCGATCAGCTCGAGGTCGTCGTCGATCACCTCGGCGCCGAGCACGTCGGCCCCCAGCCGCTCGGCGAAGCTCGCCAACGCCGGCCCGCTCAGATCCTCACCCTCGCCGCGCGCCTTCGAGCTCGAGATCGTCAGCACGGCCGTGAGAAAGCCCCCGTCGCTCATCGCTCCCGGCCTGAATCAGGCGCCTCAACGGCGGCGCCGGTCGGCTTCGCTTCGCTCCGCCTCCAAGCTCCGCTGCGCCCACCGCTCTTTTCGACCAGCTCGATCGCCTCGATCGTGACCCCGCGCTCGAGCCCCTTGACCATGTCGTAGACGGTCAGCGCCGCGACCGCACAGGCGGTCATCGCCTCCATCTCGACCCCGGTCCTGGCCGTGATCCCGGCGACCGCGGAGAGGCGCACGAGCCCGGCCTCGACGTCGACGGTGCCCTCGACGTCGATGAAGTCGAGCGCCAGCGGGTGGGCGAGCGGGATCAGCTCGCCGGTCCGCTTCGCCGCCCCGATCCCGGCGATCCGCGCGGTGCCGAGCACGTCGCCCTTCGGTGCGTCGCCGCGGGCGAGCGCCGCCGCCGTCTGCGGCGACATCCGCAGCGTCGCCTCCGCCCGGGCACGACGCTGGGTCTCGTCCTTTGCCCCGACGTCGACCATCCGGGCGCTGCCGGCGTCGTCGAGGTGCGTCAACCGCTCACCCTCGCCGTCGCCGGGCGGCGCCGTTCCCTCGACCCACTCGCCGCCGGCGTCCTCGCCGTCGATCTCGCGCTTCCAGATCGGCGACTCGGCCTTGATCCGATCGATCGCCTCGCGCGCCCCGGCGAACGCCTCGCCGCGGTGGGCGGCGGAGACGGCGACGACGACGCTCGGCTCCCCCAGCGGCACCGAGCCGACCCGGTGCTCGGCGGCCGCGGCCTCGAGCCCGTGCTTGGCCGTGCACTCGGCGAGGATCAGCGCGATCCGCTCGGTGGCCATCTCCCCGTAGGCCTCGTACTCGAGCCGCTCGACCTCGCGGGTGACGCCGCAGAAGACGACCACGGCGCCCGCGCCCGGGCGCCCGACCGAGTTCGCCAGGTTGACGATCGAGAGCGGTTCATCGGTCACCCGGACCGGCACCGGAGCGGTCGCCCCGCCGCTGACGGGCGGGATCAGGGCGAGCTCGTCGCCGGCCGCGACGGTGGCGTCGTTGTTCACGTACTCGCGGTTGACCGCCACGCGCACCGGCATCGCGGCGAGGATCTCGCCGAGGCCGGGCTCGCGGCCGGCCGCCTCGAGCGCGTCGGCAACGGTCGCGCCCTCCGGCAGCGAGAGCGCCAGCCGGTCGCGTCCCGCGCGCTCGCGCAGGATCGCGAACAGTCGTACCTCGACCTCCATCGCTCAAATGTAGCCGTGGTGATGCCGATAGGAGCCCCGTAGGCTTGCGCCCCCCTGTCGGAGGAGACCATGGACCCCGTGACCGTTCGCATACCGAAGGCCCTGGTGGTGATCTTGACCGTGATTGTCGTCGGCGGTGCGCTGGGCGCGGTCGGTTTCCTGCTCGGCCGAGACTCCGTCGCCGACGCCGAGGCGGGCGAGCTCAGCGCCGAGGCGACGTCGGAGGCGATCAAGAAGGGCCGCGAGGCCGGCTATGACCAGGGCTTTCGCGCCGGTAAGGAGGCCGCGAGCTCGGGGCCGAGCTTCCACGATGGCGTGGTCGAGGGCCGGCGCGACGGCTACGACAACGGCGCTTCCGAGGCGCTCGCCCTGGAGGAGTTCGACTACAACCCGGGCGCCTACTACATCGTCCAATTCGCCCAGGGATCCGGCCGTCCACAGCTTCGGATCGACACGGTCGCCGGCCTCTTCCCGGGGCGGTCCTACGAGATCTGCAACACCACCGAGCTCTGCTATCGCTGAGCCGGCGCCCGGGCCTAGCGGCGCATGAGCTCGATCTCGACCCGCGATCCGGCCGCGTACGGCTGCTCGGCGGGCGGCACGATCGCGAGCGCGTCGGCGCCCAGCATCGAGGTGAGCACGTGCGAGCCCTGGGCCTTGGTCGGATGCGCGTGCCAGCCATCGTCGCCAAGCTCGAGCCGGCAGCGGACGAGCTGCGTGCGCGCCGGTAGCGCCGGATAGTCGCCGGACAGGATCGCCGTCGCGCGCGGCCCTTCGTCGGCCGTGCCGAGCAGCGCCCGGATCGCCGGCCGGGCGAAGAGCACGAAGGTGACCATCGCCGAGACCGGGTTGCCGGGCAACCCGAAGACCAAAGTAGACCGCGTGGTCGATCCGGCGGCTGACCCCGGCACCCCCGCAGGCGAAGCCGAGGAGGTGGCCGGGCTGTGTATTCCGAAGTAGGTGGGCTTGCCGGGCCGCAGGGACACGCCCCAGAAGACCTGCTCGACCCCGAGCGCCGCCAGAGCCGGGCGAACGTGGTCGTGCTCGCCGACCGAGACGCCGCCACAGACGACGACGACGTCGCCGCCGAGCGCGGCCTCGAGAGCGCGCGTTGTGGCGTCGAGGTCGTCGGCGACGATCTCCGCCCCCAGCAGCTCGGCGCCCGACTGCTCGACCAGCGCCGCGACCGAGTGCGCGTTGGAGTTGCGGATCGCCCCCGGGCGCAGCGGCTCGCCCGGCTCCTGGAGCTCGTCGCCGGTGGTCAGCACCGTGACCCGCGGTCGGATCGCGCAGGCCACCTCGCCGCGCCCGACCGAGGCCAGCACCCCGGCCTCCGCCGGCCCGATCTCCGTGCCGGCGCGCAGCACCGTCTCCCCCGCCCGGACGTCCTCGCCGGCGCGGCGGATGTCGTTACCCGGAGCGACCTCCACCCTGACCTCGACCGTCTCGGCTCCCGCATCGGTGTCCTCGACCCGGATCACCGCATCGGCGTTCTCGGGCACCATCGCGCCGGTCGAGATCGCGATCGCCTCGCCCTCGCCGAGAGAACGAGCGGCTGGGTGGCCGGCGCGCGATTCGCCGACCACATTCAGTCGCGCCGGCCGCTCGTCCGTGGCTCCCGTGGCGTCGGCGGCCCGGATCGCGTATCCGTCCATCGCCGAGTTGTCGAAGCCGGGAACCGAATCGGCGCTGGTCACGTCCTCGGCCAGCACGCGCCCGAGCGCCGCCCGAACCGCGACCGGCTCGGAGCCGAGCGCCTCGGCGCGCTCGAGAACGAGCCGGAGTGCTTCATCGATCTCGATCGGGCCGCCGGGCATTTCCAGCAAGTGAGGCTAATCCAGTGCGAGACTGGGTAGGTGAAACGTCCTGTGACTGTTGGCGCGGTGTTGGCTGGAGGGCGGAGTAGCCGCATGGGCATGCCGAAGGCGATGGCCGAGCTCGCCAACCGACCGCTGGTCTCCCGCGTCGTCGCGACGGTCGGCTCCGCCGGGCTCGATCCCGTGGTCGTCGCGAAGCCGGACTCGCCGCTGCCGAAGCTCGACTGCCGCGTGCTGACCGAGCCCTCCGAGCCCCGCCACCCGCTCACCGGCGTGCTCGCCGCGCTCGGCGCCAGCGCCGGGCGAGGAGTCGTCGCGATCGCCTGTGACATGCCGCTGGTGCCCTCGAAGCTGCTCACCTGGCTCGCCCAGCTGGAGGAGCCGGTCGCGGTCTGCGAGATCGGCGGCCGGCTCGAGCCGCTGCTCGGCCGCTACTCGCCCGAGGTCTCCGAGCGCCTCGCCCAATCGCTGGAGCGCGGGGCGGCGATGCGCGAAGCCGTAGCCGAGCTCGACCCGTACGTGATCCCCGAGGACCGCGTCGCCCGCTTCGGCGACCCGGCGCGGATCTTCTTCAACGTCAACTCGCCCGAGGACCTGGCCGCGGCCGAGGAGATGCTCGGCCACACCGGGCGCTTCACGCTGCCGATCAACCGGCGCTCGGCGACGGCTGGACCGTGACCCCGGCGGGTCGCCTGCGCACGGCGCTCGCCACGGCCCTGGTCACAGTCGGTCTCGCGGCCCTACCGGCAACGGCTGCGGCCGCCGGCCTGCGCACGACCCCGGTGATCCCGCCGCTGGGCGGCGCGACCGGCGAGCACGCCCGGGCGATCTTCGCGGCCGGGCTCGCGCTCGGCAACCAGGCCGACGTGTTCGCCAAGATCGGCGACAGCATCAGCGAGTCGGGCTCCTACCTCCAGGACCTCGCCTGTGAGGATCCCGCCTGGGGCCGCTGGGCGGCGCTGGACGAGACCCGCGGCTTCTACGGGTTGCACACCTTCCCCGGCGGCTACACCTCGGTCTACTGCGGCCTGGCGAACTCGTTCTCGCGCGCCAGCGCCGCCGCGGTCGCCGGCTGGGACGCCGCCGATGCCGTCGCGGTGCCGATGCACGACCCGCCCGCCGGCTGCGCCGGGCTCAGCCCGCTGAGCTGCGAGTACCGGCTGCTGCACCCGAGCGTCGCTCTGGTCATGTACGGGACCAACGACGTCGAGAGCTTCACCCCCGACGCCTACGAGGCGAACCTGGCGGCGATCGTCGAGCGGTCTGTCAGCGCCGGAGTGATCCCGGTGCTGAGCACGATCCCGCCGCGGCTCGACTCGCGCGCGCGTAACCGCCGCGTGGTCCGCTTCAACCGCAGGGTGATCGCCGTCGGCCGGGCCCAAGCGGTGCCGGTCTGGAACTACTGGCGCTCGCTCCAGGGCGCGCGCATGATCCACCGCGGGATCGGCCGCGACGGTATCCATCCCAACCTCTACGGCGGCTGCGAGGCGCCACTCGGCTGCCGCCCGCTCGACTTCACCAGCCGCGGCCTTCGCTACGGCTACAACCAGCGCAACCTCGGCGCCCTGCGGGTGCTCGACCGGCTGCGCGCCGTGCTCGGCTAGTCGCGCGGTGGAATCTCCTGTACGGCCCAGGCGTTGCCGTCCGGGTCGCTGAAGTAGACGAAGGCGCCCCAGGGCTGGCGGTCGACCTCGGTCACCTCGACCCCGGCCTCGAGCAACTCGGCGCGGGCCGCGTCGATGTCCGAGACGACCACCTGCATGCCCTTGACCGAGCCGGGAGCGGCGTCGGTGACGCCGTCGCCGATACAGATCGAGCAGGCCGAGCCGGCGGGCGTCAGCTGCACGAAGCGGAGGTTCTCGTTGACGCGGTGATCGTGATCGGCGTTGAAGCCGGCCTTCTCGTAGAAGGTCTTGGCGCGGTCGACGTCGCTGACCGGAATCGCGATCAGCTCGATCTTGAAGTCCATATTGCTTCCTTTCGTTTGGTGGGACCGCCGACCCTAGGGGCGATCGAGGTCAGTATCCGTCCTCAACGCCGACGCTTCAGCTTCAGCTTCCGCTTCGCCCTGTCGGAGTCGCCGAACGCGTCGGTGGCCGTGGCGAGCACTCGCACCCGGACCACGTCACCGCCGTTCAGCGCCTCTTTGATCGCACTGCGAGCACGCTTGCCGGCTCGCAGCTCGAACGCCTCGGCGATGCCCGCCTCGAGCGCGAGCTTCTGCGGCCGCAGCTTCAGCGGCTTTGCAGCGCGATCCTGGCGCGGCAGCTTCAGCTTCCCGGTCGCGACCAGCTCACAGGCGACGTTGGGGCAGGTCGCCTTCGCCTTCACGCGACGCGCCGAGCGCTGCTTTCGCTTGCCCGAGAGCAGCACCTCCGGCGCGCCGAGGACGTCGCGAACGTAGACATCGGTGAGCGGGTCTGAGTCGTCTGGACTGAGGCTGGTGGCCGGCGAGTCGAAGCCGACGAAGCGCCCATCGGCGGCGATCAGGACATCTGTGGTGGCCTCGGCGTTGCCCTTTGCCCCGTTCGGCCCGGAGGCTCGGCTGACCAGCGTGGTCGTGTTCGCGACCATGTCGCGGACGAAGATGTCGCGAAGGGGGTCAGCGTCATCGGGGTCGAGGTTGGTCGCCTCGGAGCTGAAGGCGACGTAGCGACCCTGGTCGGCCGCCGCGGAGGAGACGGAGTTCATGTTCCCCTTCGCCCCATCGAGGCCTGAGGCCCTGCTCACGAGCCGGGTTGACTCGCCGCCGAGCCCGCGGAGGAAGATGTCGCGGCTCAGATCGAGCTTTGCCGGGTCGAAGTTCGTGCTGAACGACTGGAAGACCAGCGAGGTCCCGTCGGTTGACAGCCGGGGGCCGTAGGTGTCCGCGTTTCCCTTCGCGCCACCGGGTCCCGAGGCGCGGCTGACGAGCGTAGTCGTATTCGTCACCAGGTCACGGACGTAGGCGTCGGCGTCCTCGTCGGTGTCGGCCGGGTCGAGGTTGTCGGCGCCACCACCGAAGCCGACGTAGCGGCCGTCGGGGGAGATGCCGGCGTAGGGGGAATTGGTCATCGCGTCGTCGGCCTTCACCCCCGCCGCCCCGGAGGCGCGGGTGACGAGCGTGGTGGTGTTCGTCTCCAGGTCGCGAAGGTAGACGTCGAACAGGGTGTCGCCATCGTCGGGGTCCAGGTTCGTCGCCTCGGAGCTGAAGCAGACGTAACGCCCGTTGGCCGAGATCGAGCCGAAGATCGACCGTCCGTTGCCCTTCAGGCCGCCGCCCGAGGCGCGGCTGACGAGGGTGGTCGTGTTCGAATCGAGGTCGCGCACGTAGATGTCGGTAAGCGCGTCGGCATCGTCTGGATCGAGATTGGTCGCCTGCGACTCGAAAACGACCCTACGACCGTCGGCGGAGGCGCCGAATGAGTACGAGTGTCCGTTCCCCTTCGCCCCGGCCGCCCCCGACGCACGGCTGATCAGCGTCGTCGTATTCGCGATCCGATCGCGAAGGTAGGCGTCGCTGATCGTGTCGCCGTCGCCGGGATCGAGGTTCGTCGCCGCCGAGCCGAAACCGGCGAAGCGGCCGTCGAGCGAGATCGAGCTCAGAAACGACTCGCCGTTCGCCTTCGCGCCCGCCGCGCCGCTCGCGCGGCTGATCAGCTCGGTCTCGCCCTCGAGAGCGGCGGCGGGCGGGACGGCTACCGTAAATGCGCCGAGCATGACCGCGACGGCGGCCAGTGAGCCCAGCAGTTGACGCTCAACCGGAGGCAACGGCGACCCCGAGCGCCGTGCCTTCGCGAGCCTCGTCCGCGCCGACCGGCTGCAAGCGCACCGGGATCCCGTTCAGGTGCGCCATCCCCGCGAGCCGCTCGAGCTCGGCGGGGTCCGAGGAGGCGAGCTTGTTGACGTTCACGCCGCCGGCCTCGTTGGCGACCGTCCAGCCGCCGCTGTGGCCCCAGCCGTGCGGGACGGCGATCGTGCCGCGCTTGACCTCGTCGGTGAGCAGCGCCTCGATCTCGATCGTGCCGTGCGGCGAGGTGATCCGGCAGCGCCCGCCCTCGGCGACCCCGAGACCCTCCGCGTCGTCGGGATGGATCCGGGCCGCGTGGGTGCGCCCGCCGCGCATCAGCAGCGGCGCGTTGTGCATCCAGGAGTTGTGCGAGCGCAGCTCGCGCAGGCCGATCAGGCGCAGGGGGAAGTCGGGGTCGTGGCCGTTTCGCGCCGCCAGGCGCTCGGCGTCCTCGAGGATCTCGGGCGGGTCGAGGCGCACGCGCTTGGAGCGGTGGCGGATCTGTTTCTTGATCACGTTCGGCGCCAGGTGCTCGGCGAGCACCATCCCGTGCGGGTTGCGAGCGAGCTTGTCGAGGCTGAGACCGCCGCGGCGGAGGCCGAACAGGTCGCCCTTGGGACCGAGGCGCAGGAGGATGTCGACCAGGCGCCGGGGCGAGAACTTGATCCCGACCTTGCCCAGCAGGCGCGCGGCCAGCACGCTCGACGGCACGACCCCGATCCGCTCGGAGATCTCCTCGATCACCTCCCATTCCTGACGCGCCTCGCCGCGCGGCTCGACCACCGCCTCGGTCATCTGGATGAACGGAGTCGAGAACAGGGCCAGGAACGGCAGCGGGAAGTCCTCGCGCTCGTACATCGTCGTCGCCGGGAGCACGAAGTCGCAGTGGCGGGCGGTGTCGGAGACGTAGAGGTCGATCGAGACCGAGAGCTCGAGCTCACCGATCGCGGCCTCGAGCTCGTCGCCGTTGGGCACCGAGAGCACCGGGTTGCCGGCGGAGAAGAACATCGCCCGGATCTGACCCTCGCCGGGCGTGGTCATCTCCTTCGCCATCACAGACGCGGGCAGCGAGCCGAGCACCTCGGGCAGGTCGCCGACCCGCGAGCGGACCTTCGAGTAGGTGCCGAGGCCGGCCATGTCGGCGAGCTTGCTGAAGTCGATCGGCGGATCGCCGAACATCGCCCCGCCCTCGCGATCGAGGTTGCCGGTGACCAGGTTGAGCGCGTCGAGCAGGAAGGCGACCAGGGTCGCGTTGCGGCCGAGGCAGGAGCCGGTGCGCCCGTAGACCGCGGCCCGCTCGGCGCCGGCGAGGTCGCGGGCGAGCTGGCGGACCTCGGCGGCCGCCACGCCGCTGCGGCCCTCGGTCTCCTCGGGCGTGAGGCCGGCGCAGAGCCCGCGCAGGGCCTCGACCCCGCTCGACTGGCGCTCGATCGCCGCCGAGTTCTCGAGCCCTTCGGCGAAGATCACCTCGAGCATCGAGAGCAGCATCCAGGCGTCGCCGTCGGGGTCGATGGAGACGTGCTCGAAGGCGCGCGCGGTCTCCGAGCGGCGCGGGTCGACGACGACCACACGCCCGCCGTGGGCGGTGATCGCGTGCAGCTGGTCCTTGACTCTGGGCGCGCTGAGCACGCTGCCGTGCGAGACCAGCGGGTTGGCGCCGACCACGAGTAAGAAGTCCGTTCTGGCGAGGTCGGGGATCGGGACGATGAACGGCGAGCCGTAGAGGAAGGCGCTGGCGGCGAAGCGGTTGGAGACGTCCTGGGATGAGGCGGTGTAGGAGTGCGGCGATCCGACCGCGTCGAGAAAGCCCTTGACCCAGAGCGGGTGCGAGTAGGAGAAGGCACCGGGATTGCCCATGTACCAGCCGATCGAGCTGCCGCCGTGGCGCTCGCGGATCGCCCCCAGGCGCTCGCCGATCTCGTCCAGCGCCTCGGGCCAGGTGACCCGCTCGAAGGAGCCGTCGGGCCGCCGGCGCAAAGGATGCAGGACGCGGTCGGGATCGTTCTGGACCTCGGTCATCGCGATCCCCTTGGGACAGGCGAAGCCGGCGGAGAGCGGGTGGTCGGGGTCGGGCCGGACCTTGGTCAGCTCACCGTCGATGACCGTCGCGACCATGCCGCAGAGCGGCTCGCAGATCCGGCAGTAGGTGACCTTCTCTTCGGTGGCCATGGGATGGCGCGACGTCGAGCGCGATTGTCACAAATTAGGCGCCTCAACGGCGGCGCGGCTCGGCTTCGCTTCGCTCCGCCTCACAACTACCACCGGGTCGCCAACCGAGACCGGGCCCGGGTCGACCACCGTGCAGTAGACGCCCATCATTCCGCCGAGCTCGGCGCGGGCCCGCTTGAGCACCTCGAGGTCGACCGCGATCGTGTCCGGATCGATGGTCGTGATCACACAGCGCTCGCAGGGCTCGTCGATGCGCAGCCGGAGCTCGCCGATGCGGACCTCGTGGCCCACCCACTCCTGCTCGATCGCGCCGTCGGCGCCGTCGAAGTAGATGTTGGGCCGAAACCGCCGCCGGTCGTAGCCGAGCTGGGCGACCGAGGCGTCACTGAGCAGCAGAATCTGAGCGGCGTCGTACTCGTGGCCGGCGATCGGGCGAGTCAGCTTCGCCGAACGTCCGGCGACCTCGCGGATCGCCGCGGCGGCCGCATCGGAGGCCCACGGATGGCCATCGATCAGCACCTCGGAGTCGTCGCCAAGCGTGGCCGGCAGGCCGATCATCCGCTGCTTGCGCCGGCCGGTGACGATCCCGCGCTCATCGACCACGGTCAGCCCGCGGTCGCCCGGGATCCCGTCGGTCGCAACCTCGAGGCGCTCGAGCCGTTCGCCGCGCAGGCCCTTGACCGGGTAGCGCCAGAGCTCTGCGACCCTCACGTCTCGTCGGTTGCGGAGGAGTCGCCGCCGATCCGGTCAGCGGCCGCCCGCAGCTCCTCCAGCGTCGCTCCGGTCCGTCCTCCGATCCAGCAGGCGACCGGTGCCGCGATCCGTTCCGACGAGTGCGCCGCGACCGCGGCCAGGTCGAGCAGCTGCTTGATCTCGTCCTCGGTCGGCGGATCGGCGCCGAGCTCGGCGGCGAACGCGTCGATCCACTCGCGGGCGTTCATGGCGCCAAGTTAGCGGCCCAGTCGCGCGGCGACCCTGGCGGCTCGCTCGCCGAGCTCGTTCGCGTGATCAATCAATCGGGACTTGACATCCTCGAGCGCTCCGAGCTCGGTGACCGTAACGCCCTTGATTGGGACGCTGAACCACCGATCGTCGTCGACCGTCAGCTTGCTGTGCAGCAGCCGGGCCTTGCGATTCGAGGTCGCCTCCGCGATCGCGCGCTGCAGGGCGGCCGCCACGGCGCGGGCGACCATCGGCGTCTGCGGGATTGCCGGCGCAAGCTGAAAGCGGACAATCGGTCGCGACGGATCGTCGAGCTCGAGGCCCAGGTCATCAATCATGTGCCCCGATCGTACCTATGTAATGCTTAGGTAGATGGCGGATCTCAGCCTCGGCGATGCGGCCGGCGCCCTGGGCGTGAGCGTCGACACGCTTCGCCGCTGGGATCGCGACGGCAAGCTCGAGACGACGCGCGACAAGGGCAACCGCCGCCGCGTCCCCACGAGCGAGGTCGAGCGCCTGCGCTCGCATCCGGATCGCCACCGCACCGGCGACACGCTCTCCACCCGGAACCGCTTCCCCGGGGTGGTCACCTCGGTCGAGGTTGACGGCGTCATGGCGCTGGTCGAGATCGAGGCCGGTCCACACCGGGTGACCGCGGCGATCACCCGCGACTCGGTCGAGGAGCTCGGGCTCGCCGAGGGCGTAAAGGCGACGGCGCTGGTGAAGGCGACGTCGGTGATGGTCGAGCGCGGTGACGGCAGGTGATTCGCGCGATCGTCCTCGCGGCGGCGACGGCGCTGGCCCTGGCCGGTTGCGGCGGTGACTCCGACGACCCCGCCACGGATGGTGGGCAGGTCGTCGTCTCGGCCGCCTCCTCGCTCGAGCCCGCGTTCACCGCCTATGCGGAGACGGCAGGGATCGACGCCAAGCAATCGTTCGCCGGCTCCGACGACCTCGCCGCCCAGATCCGCCAGGGCGTGACCCCGGACGTCTACGCCGCCGCCAACACCAGCCTCCCCGACGATCTATATGCCGAAGGGCTCGTCGCGGAGCCGGTCGTGTTCGCCTCGAACACGCTCGTGCTCGCCGTCCCCGAGGGCTCGACGATCGCCTCGCTCGAGGACCTCACCGCCGACGACGTGAAGCTCGCGATCGGTGACGAGGGCGTTCCCATCGGCGACTACACCCGAGAGGTCCTGGCCGGCCTGCCGGGCGACGAGTCCGAGGCGATCCTCGACAACGTCGGCTCGCTCGAGCCAGACGTCGCCGGGATCGTCGGCAAGCTCACGCAGGACGCCGTCGACGCGGGCTTCGTCTACATCACCGACGTGGTCGCCACCGACGGGGCGCTGACGGCAATCGACCTACCGGCGAGCCTGCAGCCCGAGGTCGCCTACGGCGCGGCGGTGGTCGAGGGCGCCGAGAACCCCTCCGGCGCGCAGGCGTTCATCGACGGGCTGCTCGACGGCGAGGGCGCAACGGCGCTCGCCGACGCGGGCTTCGGGCCGCCCCCGGGCAACTGAGGCCATGGGTCGCCGCGGCCCGTTCACGGTCGTGCTCGTCGCGGCGTTGGCGCTCGCGCTGCTGTTCCTCGTCCTGCCCGTCGTGGCGATCTTCGCCGATACCCCACCGTCGGAGCTGATCGACAGCCTCGGCTCGGACGCGTCGCGTGACGCCCTGTGGCTCAGCCTCAAGACGACGGTCGCCGCCCTGGTCGTGATCATCGTCGTCGGCACGCCCGCCGCGTACTTCCTCGCCACGCGCGAGTTCCGCGGCAAGGCGGCGGTGACGACCGCAATCGAGTTGCCGCTCGTGCTCCCGCCGGCGGTCGCCGGGATCGGGCTGCTCGCGGCGTTCGGGCCCAAGGGGATCTTCGGCGAGGCGCTGGCCGACGCGGGAATCGAACTCGTGCTGCAGACCGCCGGCGTGATCGTCGCGCTGACGTTCGTCGCGGCGCCGTTCTACCTGCGCCAGGCGCAGGCTGCGTTCGCCGCCGTCGATCCCGACCTGATCGCCGCGGCGCGAACGCTCGGCGCCGGCGAGGCGCGGGCGTTCTGGCGTGTGGCGATCCCCTGCGCCGGACCCGGGATCTCGACCGGCGTGGCGCTCGCCTGGGGCCGGGCGCTGGGCGAGTTCGGCGCGACGCTGATGTTCGCCGGCTCGTTCCAGGGCATCACCCAGACGGCGCCGCTGGCGATCTTCGCCAGCTTCTCGACCGACTTCCCGGCGGCGCTCGCGCTCTCGGCCGTGCTGGTGGCGGCGTCGGCCGCGCTGCTGCTGGCCGTGAAGCTGCTCGGCCGCGCGCCCCTGCTCGGGGGGATGCAGGCATGAGCTCGGGACTGCACGCCCGGTTCGCGGTAGGCCTTCGCGAGTTCGGGCTCGAGCTCGAGCTCGCGGTCGAGCCGGGAACGTGCCTCGCCCTGGTCGGGCCGTCCGGGGCGGGCAAGAGCACGGCGCTGCGCGTGATTGCCGGGCTGCATCGTCCCGACAGCGGCAGCGTCGCGCTCGGCGAGCGCCGCTGGCTCGATTTCGAGGAGGGTGTCGACCTGCCTCCGGAGCGCCGCGACTGCGGCTACCTGTTCCAGCACTACGCACTGTTTCCGCATCTGAACGTCTGGCGCAACGTCGCCTTCGGGCTCAAGGAGGTGCCGCGGCGGGAGCGACGCGAGCGCGCGACCGAGGCGCTCAGCCGCTTCGGCGCCGCGGCGCTCGCCGAAGCCCCCCCGCGCGAGCTCTCGGGCGGCGAGCGCCAACGCGTGGCGCTGGCGCGGGCGCTCGCCCGCGACCCGGCCCTGCTGATGCTCGACGAGCCACTCTCAGCGCTCGACTCGACGACCGCGGCGGCAGCTGCGCGCGAGCTCGCGGCGGCGCTCGCCACGGCGGAGGGGCCGGCGATCCTGGTCACCCACGATTTCGGCGACGCGGCGTTGCTCGCCGACCGGATCGCGGTCATCGATCGCGGTCGGGTGATCCAATCCGGCACCGCCGCCGAGCTCAGCGCCGAGCCCGGCTCCGCCTTCGTCGCCGACTTCACCGGTGCGGCGGTGCTGTTCGGGACGGCGCGGACGACGGCCTCGGGAACCACCGTGGTCGCGCTCGACGGCGGCGGCGAGGTCCGCAGCTCCGATCCCACCGTGGGCGAGGTCGGGATCGCCGTCTACCCCTGGGAGATCACGCTCGAGCCTGCGGGGACCGAAGCGCACGGCTCGGCGCTGAACCGGATCGAGGCACGGGTGACCTCGGTGACCGAGATCGGCAACCGCGCCCGGGTCGGGCTGCTCGCCTCGCAGCCGCTGGTCGCCGAGATCACCGGCGAGTCGGTGGCGCGGCTTGGGCTTGCCCCGGGTGACGCGGTGCTCGCCACCTGGAAGGCGACCGCGACCCGGCTGGTCGCGCGCTGAGTGGTCGTTTCCCCGCGCCGGGCCGATCAGCCGGAGAGGCCGATCCGCCGATCGAAGCCGGCTGGAGCGTGGACGTTGAGCATGCGGACGGCAACCGCGCCGTCGTTTCGGAAACTGTGTTCGACGCCGGGCGGCACGAGGACGAAAGTGCCGGGAGGGGCGCTCACCTCCTCGGCTCGATCGGCGAAGACGAAGGTCAGCTCGCCCTCGAGCACGTAGAAGGCGTCGTCCTCGGCCTCGTGGACGTGGGCCTCGAGCTCACGGCCGGGGACGATCTCGATGATCGCGAAGTTGAACCGCGGCGTGTCGGTGGTCCGCGCAAGGAACTCGACGTTGCCGAGAACGTGACCGCGACCCGGCGGGACGACAATTGCGGTCGATCCCATTGCTGATCCGCCTCGGGGGGTCAGCCGCCGATCGCGCTCATCGTCCGTGCCGGGGCGATGAAGCCGGGCTCGTTGACGCGGTGCTTGAGCTCCTTGCGCCAGACCGAGTCGCGGATGATCCGTTCGAGCTCGGCGTCGTCGGCGCCGCTGCGCATCGGTTCGCGAAGGTCGGTCTCGGTGAGCGAGAAGAGGCAGGTGCGAAGCTCGCCCTCGGCGGTCATCCGGATCCGGTTGCAGTCGCCGCAGAACGGTTCGGAGACCGGGTTGATGAAGCCGATCTCGCCGGCTCCGTCGGCGAAGCGGTAGACGCGGGCGGTCGCGTGCGGCTCCCGCGGCAGCGCCTCGAGCGGGTGTACAGCGTCGATCAGCGCCCGGAGCTCGTCGCCGGTCAGGACCTGGTCGGGGCTCCAGGCGCGGTCGCCGTCGAGCGGCATGAACTCGATGAAGCGGACCTGGTAGTCGGTCGAGCGGGCGAGCTCGCAGAAGCCGAGCACCTCGTGCTCGGTGAAGTCGCGCATCGCCACCGCGTTGACCTTGATCGGCCGCACCCGCTCGTGGGCGGCGATCGCCTCCAGCCCGCGCAGCACCTGCGGCAATGCATCGCGGCGTGTGATCTCGTGGAAGCGGTCGCGAGCGAGCGAATCGATCGAGACGTTGACGCGATCGATCCCGGCCTCGACCAGGGCGTCGGCGTCGCGCTCGAGCAGGTAGCCGTTGGTGGTCACGGCGAGGTCGCGGATGCCCTCGATCGGCCGCAGCATCGCGACCAGGCTGGGGAAGTCGCGGCGGGCGAGCGGCTCGCCGCCGGTGAGCCGGACGTCGGTAACCCCGAGCCGCGCGAGCAGCGAGACGAGCCGGGTGATCTCCTCGAAGCTGAGGATCTGGTCGCGGTCGAGCCACTTCATCCCCTCGGCCGGCATGCAGTAGCGACAGCGGAAGTTGCAGCGATCGGTGACCGAGACCCGGAGGTCCGTGATCAGCCTGCCGTGGGCGTCGCGCAGCGGTTCCACACGACCGAGGATAGGGCCGCGCCGGGCTACTTGCGCTTGCGCTTCAGCTTGATCGGCTTGTCCTGAGCGTTGGACGTGCCGCCGGCCGGGGTGAAGGTGACGGCCGCCGTGACCTTTGCCTTGCCCTTCTGCTTCAGCTTCTTCTTCGCCTTGCCCTTGGGCTTGATCTTCAAGGTCACGTCACCGGTCGCGGCGATCGACTGGGGCTTGAGGTCCTTGCCGGCCAGCGCCACCGCGCCCGGGCCCGGCAGGTCGACCGCGAGCGTCGCGGTGCCCTTCTTCTTGTTCAGCTTCAGCTTGCCGAAGCTGAAGCTGTTGTCGATGTGGCTATCGGGTGGGTTGGACGGCGTCTCGGGCTGTGCCAGCGGCGACTCGAACGCTCCGATGTCGCAATTGCTCGCGGCCGGACCCGGGCGTGCGCTGCCGCGCTGATCGGTCGTCAGTGCCCCGCCCGTCTCGTTCGTGCACCCGGCCGGGTTGCCGCCGCCGATCGCGGGGCTGGTGTTCTCCAGCGCCCGGGTCTGTGTCGGACCGCCGTTGTCGGCGAGCGGCAGCAGGCCGATGGCGGACGCCGCGACGACCTGGTCGCCGGTACCGGACAGCGAGCACGTGCCGGGGGCGCTCCCGAGGTTGTAGCCGAGGGAGAGGTAGGCGCCATCGGTACCAAGCGCGCAATCGGCGCCGGTCCCGGCTGAGTTCATCGCCACGATCGAGTTCTTCATCCGGACATCCGGGGCGCGGGTGAAGATGCCTCCGCCGAAGCCGGCGGCGGCGCTGTTGTCGGCCACGGTGGCGCTCGCCAGGGTCACGGCGGCGGCCGGGGCCCCGGTGTTGTTGGCGAGATAAAGCCCGCCGCCGCCCCGCTCGGTGCCGGCGGCGTTGGTCGAGTTGCTGCTGATCGTCGTGTTGACATAGGCGTTGCCGTTGCTGGTCGCGTCGAAGATGCCGCCGCCCCCGGAGCGTGTCAGGCCGCCGGACACGTTCGCCTGGTTTGCGCTGACGAGTACCCCGGTCGTCGTGAACGCCCCGGGCGTCGGGTTGCCAAAGGTGCTCGACCAGATCCCACCGCCACCGCTGGCCGCCCCGGTGCCGCTCACCGTCGCGGTGTTGCCGCTGATCGCCGTTTGCGCGAGCGTCCCTAGCCCCGACGGGACGGATACGCGCACTCCGCCGCCGCCGTGACAGCAATCGCCAGCGGTCACGCTCGTCGTGTTCTGCGTGATTGTGCTGTCGCTGATGGTCGCTCGGTTGGACAGGATGGCACCGCCGCCGGAGCAGCAGTGGTCGTCGGTGGGCGCTGTCCCGAGTGCGCCGTTGACGGTCGCGGTGTTGTTCGTCAGCACGCTGTCGGCGATCGTCAGCACGTTGTTGCTGTCGAAGTTGATCGCCCCGCCGCCGTGACAGCAGGACTGGCCGGTGATCGTCGCCGAGTTGCCGGTCAGGGTGCTGTCGGCGACCGAGAGCGGGGCGTTGGCGCTCAGGTAGATCCCGCCGCCGCCGTTGCAGCAGGCGCTACCGACGTCGACGCTCGGGCCGTTGACGGTCAGCGTGTTGCCGTTCAACTGACTGCCGCCGACGATCGTCGTGGTCCCCTCGGCGAAGATCCCGCCGCCACCCTGGCAGCAGCCGGTCGTGCTGCTGACCGTGGCCGTGTTGTTGCTCACGGTGCTCCCGTTCAGAGTCGTCGACCCAGACGCGTTGAGGATCCCTCCACCGCCGCCCGACGGGGTGGAACCCATGGCCACGTTCGCGGTGTTGTTGTTGACGGTGACATTCGTCAGCGTCAGCGAGCCCGACTCGACGAGGATGCCGCCGCCGCCGGGGACGCTGGTGGCGTTGCCGCCGGTCACTCGCAAGCCCGAGAGGTTCACCGAGGACGCGCTCGCACCGACGTGAAAGACGCGGCTGTCGGCGTCGCCGCTGATGACCGTCGTGGCGGCGCCCGCGCCGTTGATCGTTAGCGACTTGTTGATCATCAGCTCGCTGGCGAGCGTGATCGTGTTACCGCCGATGATTCCCGCGGGGATGGTCACCGTCTCCCCCACGCCAACGTTGGCGATCGCCTCCCGCAGGCTGCCGCCCCCGCTGTCGTTGTTGTTGAGCACCGTCTGATCGGCGGCCGACGCGGGCGCCGCGCACACGGCGCCGCACGCGAGGGCGATCAGCGCAGTAAGTCCCGGACGAGCATCCATGCCGCACACGATCCTATCCGCGCGTCCAATGGGCGTCCAATGGACGTGGCACGTGCTCCCTTTCGCCTCGCTCGATGCCGGGGCGCGGGAAGGTTCGGCCGCTCCCGGGGTCCTGATGCCCGACAACGACATACCGGCTCGACAGCCGGAGACGGGAGAACGAAAATGAGACGCAGAAGCAGCATCGCCGCGGGACTCGCGATCGCGGCCGCCCTGCTGGCGACGGCGTTGGTGAGCCCCGCGGCGGGCGCGGTGCCTGGCCTGGACCTGGTCACGGCCGGCACCGGCAACAGCTCGGCGAACAAGGCGGCCGCCGTCGACTGCCCGGCGGGCAAGGCGATCATCGGCACCGGCGCCCGGACCGGGGGTGGCAACGGCGACGTGGTGATCGACTCGCTCGACCTGTTCGGCGAGTCCGACCTCGTTGTGCACGGTTCGGAGGGTGGCAACGGCACGACCGAGCAATGGTCCGTGCGCGCCTATGCGATCTGCGCCGACGTCAGCGTCGCGGGCGTGACCCGGGGCCACATCGGAGAGCAGAGCTCGGACAGCCCGCGGGTGACCCAGGTCGGAACGGGCGGGGAGCTCAACCCCTGCGCGCTCCAGGACGAGGTCCTGACGGGAGTCGGCGGGACGGTCGTCGACGGCATCGCAGGCCGGATCGTGATCGACCAGCTCGTGCCCAGCGCGGATCTGCAGGGTACGACCGTGCGGGCGTTCGAACACGGCCCCACCAATGACGTCTGGGGCCTCGACGCCCACGCGATCTGCTCGCAGCCGCTGCCCGGCCTGCAGCGGGTCGTGGCGACGAGCCCGGCGAGCTCCGCCGACAAGCACGCCACCGCCCGCTGCCCTGCCGGCAAGCGCGTCGTCGGCACCGGCGGCGAGATCATCGGCGGCGGCGGTCACGTCGTGACCACGTACATCCTGCCCGACGATGACCTCACCCGGGTCCATGTGAGGGGCGCCGAGGACGAGGTCGGAACGACCACGTCCTGGTCGGTTCGCTCGTACGCGATCTGCGCCAGCTGATCAGCTCAGGCGCGTGCGCGGGATGCGGCCGTCGTCGTCAGGCGACGGCCGCGTCTTGCGCCAGGCGCTCGGGCGTCTCGTCGTCGAAACCGGCGAAGAAGGCACCGAGCTCCTCGACCAGGTGCGTCTTCGACTCGGCCGCGAACAGCACCGGCTGGTAGTGGGTGATGTCGTAGTCGATCGTCCCCATCTGGTGGAAGTCGAGCGCCCGGATCTCCATCTCGCGGAACTCCTCGATCTCGCCGTAGGAGGAGAGGATCCCGGCGCCGTAGGCGCGCACCTCGCCGCGCTCGATCAGGACGCCGAACTCGATCGTGAACCAGAACACGTCGGCGACGTACTGGACGCCCTCCTCGGTCTCGGCGCGTCGCGCCGCCTCGCCGGCGAGCCGGTTGAGCTCGGCGAACTCGGGGTCGGCGAGCAGGTTGCCGTGCCCGATCACCTCGTGGATCAGGTCGGGCTCGGGGGTATATAGCGGCGCCGACGGGTGGCGGACGTACTGGGTCGAGTGGAACTCGCGGTCGGCGAGGTTGCCGTAGAACTCGCGCACCGGGACGATCCCGGCGGCGGGCACGTAGTGAAATCCGCTCAGCGGCTCGAGCCCGCTGGTGACCTCGTCGAGCTGCGGAATCCGATCCGTCGGCAGCGCCAGGGCGCCGGCGGCGACGAGGAATGCGCGGCAGGCGTAGCGGGCGTGCTTGGGAGCGAGCTCCGCCTGCACCGTACGCCAGACCTCCTGCTCGGCATCGTTGTACTCGATCCGCGGCAGGGGCTCGCCGGGCTCCCAGTCGAGAGCCGCGGAGGCGATCTCGTTTCGCCGCCGCTGGTAGTCGGGATCGGTCTTGCCGGGGTGGTCGTCGGCGAGGTGGACGGTGACGGTGCCATCGTCGGCCGTGGTGACCGGGGAGTAGAGCTGTGCCTCCTCGAACATCGCGCCCCTATCCGGTCGTCGATTGGCCGACCGGCGACGGCGCCTCGTCGCGCCAGGAGTAGGCGTAGTCGGGCTTGTCGAGCTCGGCGGCGAGCGCGGTCAGCCGCAGGGGCTTGAAGGTGTCCCACATCACCGCCAGCTCCTCGGTCCGGCGCATGCCGAGTGATTTCTCGACCAGGCCGGGCTGGGGGCCGTGCGGTAGCCCCGAGGGATGGACGGTGACCGAGCCAACCTCGATCCCCTTGCGGCTGCCGAACTCGCCCGACACGTAGTAGATGACCTCCTCGGACTGCAGGTTCGAGTGGTGATACGGAATCGGCACGGCGAGCGGGTCGTAGTCGAGCTCGCGCGGGCAGAACGAGCAGATCACGAAGTTCGGCCCCTGGAAGGTCTGGTGCACCGGCGGTGGCAGGTGCAGCCGCCCCGTCCGCGGCTCGAAGTCGTGGACGTTGAACGTGTACGGGTAGACGTAGCCGTCCCAGCCGACGACGTCGAAGGGGTGGTAGTCGAGCGTGTAGCGCTGCAGTCCCCCGCGCACCCGCAGGATGAGCTCGAACTCGGCCCGCTCGCGGTGGGTCTCGAGCTCGGCCGGCGGGTGGAAATCGCGCTGCGAGTAGGGGGCCGACTCGAGCAGCTGCCCGTAACGGTTGCGGTAGCGGTTCGGGGTCTCGATCTCGCCCGGCGTGTGCAGGCAGAGCCAGGTCTGCGGGCTGTCGTCGAGGGTGAAGCGGTAGGTGGTGCCGCGGGGGACGACGACGTAGTCGTGCTCGCGGAAGGCGAGCGAGCCGAAGACCGTCTCCAGCGTCCCCGATCCCTCGCAGACGAAGAAGACCTCGTCGCCCTCGCCGTTGCGGAAGAAGACCTCGGTCTCCTCCGTCGGCCGGCAGAGCGAGACCTCGAGATCGGAGTTCCACATCAAGCAGCGCCGGCCTCCGACCGGGTCACCGCCGGGCTCGACCGAGCCGGTCGACAGGTGGCGGTGGACGTGGGCGTCGGGAACCCACTCGGTGTGCTCGATCGGGATGAACTCGCCCGCGTCGGCGATCCGGCACGGCGACTCGACGTGGTAGAGGATCGACTCGTTGCCGGAGAAGCCCTCGTAGCCCATCACCTCCTCGACCAGCAGGCGGCCGTCGCCGTTGCCGGCGCTGCCGTTGCCGTCGCGAAACTGGGTGTGGCGCTTGGCGGGGATCTCGCCGAGCTGGTGATACCTCACAGGTTTCCCCTCCTCTCCTGTTCGCGCTCGATCGCTTCGAACAGTGCCTTGAAGTTCCCCTCCCCGAAGCCGCGCGCGCCGTGGCGCTCGATCACCTCGAGGAAGACCGTCGGCCGGTCGCCGATCGTCTCGGTGAAGATCTGCAGCAGGTAGCCCTCGTCGTCGCGGTCGGCGAGGATGCCGAGCTCCGCCAGGTCGGCGAGGTCCTCGTCGATCTCGCCGATCCGGCCGGGGAGCTGCTCGTAGTAGCTGTCGGGCGTGGCCAGGAAACGCACCCCGCGCTCGCGCAGCTCGCGGACCGTGGCGACGATGTCGGTGGTCGCCAGGGCGATGTGCTGGGCGCCGGGGCCGCCGTAGTACTCGAGGTACTCCTCGATCTGCGACTTGCGCTGGCCCTCGGCGGGCTCGTTGATCGGGAACTTGACCCGGCCCTTGCCGTCGGCCATCACCTTCGACATCAGCGCCGAGTACTCGGTGCCGATGTCCTCGTCTGAGAAGTGGATCATCTCGGTCATCCCGAAGACGCGCTCGTAGTAGCCGACCCACTCGTCGAGGCGACCGAGCTCGACATTGCCGACCACGTGGTCGACGCCGGCGAACAGGCCCTCCTCGGAGCCGCCGTCGCGGACCTCGAAACCGGGCAGGAAGCCGTTGCTGGAGCCGTGGCGCTCGACGAAAGTGTGCAGGGTCTCGCCGTAGGTGGCGATCGTCGCCATCCGCACGGTGACGCCGTCGCCGGACTCCTCCCAGGGCTCGCGCACGCCGCGGGCGCCGTGCTGGACGGCGTAGCGGTAGGCATGCTCGGCATCGGGGACGCTGAGCGCGATCACCCTGACACCGTCGCCATGGGCGGCGACGTGGCGGGCGATCTCGCTGGTGCCGAGCAGCGGCGCCGTGAGCACGAAGCGGACCCGGCCCTGCTCGAGGACGTGGGAGCTGCGATCGCGAACGCCGGTCTCGAGCCCCGCGTAGGCGGTCTCGCGGAAGCCGAGCGCGTGCTTGAACCAGTAGGCGGCCTGGGTCGCGTTGCCGACGTAGAGCTCGACGTGGTCGATGCCGAGCAGCGGCATCTCGTCGGTCTGCGCGGCGGGCGGCTTCGGCGCAGTCTCGATCGCCATCTCGTTCCTCTCGTAGGCCCTGTTTTCGCTGTCCCTTTATGATCAACCGTTGACCGGGGCAGCTCAAGCTCTATCCGTTGCGTCTCATCTCACCTCGGTCGGTTGAATGGACGAAATCGACCATCAGATCATTGCGCTCCTCCGGGAGAACGCCCGCCGCTCGTTTCAGGACATCGGCGGCCGCGTCTCGCTTTCGGCCCCGGCGGTCAAGCGACGCGTCGACCGGCTCGAGCGCGACGGCGTGATCCGCGGCTACTCGGCCAACGTCGACCCGTCGGCGATCGGCTGGAACACCCACGCCTTCGTCGAGCTCTTCTGCGAGGGGCGGATGTCGGGCGAGGAGGTCAGCGAGGCGGTGGCCGGGAACCCCGAGGTCGAGGCGGCCTACACGATCGCCGGCGCGCCGGCCGCGATCCTGCACCTGCGCGCCGCCGACACCCGCCATCTGGAGCAGGCGCTGGAGCGTGTCCGCGACACGCCGGGCGTGATCCGGACCCAGACCCAGGTCGTGCTCTCGACCCTGTTCGAGCGCCCAATGTTGGATCGCGACCGGGAGCGCGGGCGGGCTACGGAGTAGGGTCGCGGCGTGGAATCCCAAGCCTCACCGCTCGGGGCCGCGTTCGCCGAGGCGCTGGCGGCGAAGGACTTCGACGCCGCGGGTGAGCTGCTCGACCCGGCGATCGACTTTCGCGCCGTCACCCCCGGTCGCGCCTGGGAGGCTCAAAGCAGGCGCGAGATCGTCGACGACGTCCTGCCGCAGTGGTTCGAGGACTCCGACGAGATCGAGGAGCTGGTCGCGCTCGAGACCGACGCCTTCGCCGATCGCGAACGGGTCGGCTACCGCCTCCGCGGTCGCAACCCCGACGGCGAGTTCCTGGTCGAACAGCAGGCATACCTCTCCGTCCGCCACGGGCGGATCGACTGGATGCGCGTCACCTGCTCGGGCTTCCGGCCGGCCGAGCGCGCCTAGGCCGCGCGGTTCAGCCGCCGGCGAGCCGCTCGGCCATGCGGTCGAAGAACCCGCCCCATCCCCGGGCCGCGGCCTCGTAGCCGGGCGGTGTGAGGCCGCCGCCGCGCTGCGTCATCAGCATCTCGGTGCGGCCGTCGCCGAGATCGGTGAGCACGACGGTGACCAGCTCGCCGGTGTCCTCGGGCCCGTCGGTGACCGTGAACTCCAGGCGCTCGGGCTCGACCACCTCGCGGTACTCGCCCTTCCAGCGGATCTCGCTGCGGGCGGGGCCGAAGTACATCGTCAGCTTCCACAGCCCCCCGGGCCGGACATCCATCGAGACGGTGTCGAGCGGACACTCGGCCTCGGCACCGCCGTACCAGTCGGCGAATCGCTCGGGCTCGGTCCACTCCCGCCACACCCGCTCGCGCGGCGCGTCGAAGATCCGAGTGATCGTGAGTCCGCCGTCGTCGGGCGTCTGCGGGTCAGTCATCGTCGTGAAGGCGGGCCTCGAGGCTGTCGATGCTCCCCTTCCAGAACCGACTGTAGCCCGCGAGCCAGCGGGCGGCGTCCTCGAGCGGCGCCCCGTGCAGCCGCGAGGGCCGTAGCTGCGCCGTGCGACCCCGCGTGATCAGGCCGGCGTGCTCGAGCACCTTGAGGTGCTTGGAGACCGCCTGCACGGTGATCGGGAACGGCTCTGCAAGCTCGTTCACGGTCGCCTCGCCCTCGGCCAGCCGCCCGAGGATCGCCCGCCGCGTGGGGTCGGCGAGCGCCGAGAAGGTGTCGTTGAGCTGCTCGACGGTCATCGGTCTTCAACCACTCGGTTGAATATGATATCCATGCCAGGGGAAAGATCAACGAGAAGGAGAGAACGGGATGGGAAAGATCGTGGTCACCGAGTTCGTATCGATCGACGGCGTGATGGAGGACCCGGGGGGAAGCGAGGACTTCAAGCACGGCGCCTGGAGCTTCGAGTACGACCGAGGAGAGGGCGACAAGTTCAAGCTCGACGAGACGATGGAGTCCGACGCCCTGCTGCTCGGCCGCGTCACCTACGAGGGCTTTGCCGAGGCGTGGCCGTCGCGCGAGGACGAGGCGGGGTTCGCCGACAAGTTCAACTCGATGCCGAAGTACGTCGTCTCCTCGACGCTCACCGACCCGGAGTGGACCAACTCGACGGTGATCAGCGCCGACCTGGCCGCGGAGGTCCCGAAGCTGAAGGAAAAGCACGACGGCGAGATCGTCGTCCACGGCAGCGCGCAGCTCGTCCAGGGCCTGCTCGAAAACGACCTCGTCGATGAAGTCCGCCTGATGGTCTTTCCCGTCGTGCTCGGGAGCGGCAAGCGCGTCTTCGGCGAGACCGACGACAAGAAGCCCCTGAAGCTGAAGGACTCGCAGACGGTCGGCGACGGCGTCGCGATCCTGGTCTACGGACGCGCCGCCTAGAGCGCTAGACGACCGGCGTCTCGAGGCGGCCAAGGCCGTCCGCCTCGAGCGCGACCAGGTCGCCGGGCTCGATCCAGCGCGGGGTTTCGCCGTCGGCGAGTCGCTCCAGCAGACAGCCGCCGGTCAGCGTCCCCGAGCCGAGCACGTCGCCCGGGCGCAGCTGCGTCGCGAGGCCCGCCTGGTGGGCGATCTCGTCCCAGCTGAAGTGCTGCTCGGAGGCATCGCTGGAGGCGACCTCGACTCCGTTGACGTACACGCGGGCGCTGAGCTTCAGGATCCCGTCCGCGTATGGCAGCTCGTCGGGAGTGACGATCCACGGGCCGAGGCTGGTGCCGAAGTCCTTTGCCTTCGCCGGGCCGAGCCCGACCGTGACCTCGCCGGCCTGCAGGTCGCGGGCCGACCAGTCGTTGAGCAGCGTGAAGCCGGCGATCTGCGGCTCGTCGCCGGGGCCGAGGCCGATCACGGCGGCGAGCTCGAGCTCGAAGTCGAGCATCTTGGTCGCCTCCGGGCGCTTCAGCGGCTCGCCGGGGCCGAGGATCGCCGCCGGGTTGGAGAAGTAGAAGGCCGGCGCCTCGTACCAGTGCGGTGCGATCTCCTTACCGCGCAGCCGGGCGCCGGCGGCGACGTGGCCCTCGAAGGCGTAGAAGTCGCGCACGCTCGGCGGCTCGGGCACCGGAGCGAGCGTGCGCAGCTCGGAAAGCGGGTGGGCCTCGCCGGTGCGCTCGCGGCCCTCGCCGGCGAGGTAGGCACGCATATCGACTGCCTCGAGAACGCCCGCCGAATCGCCTTCGACCGAGCCGACGAGGCGGGACCCGTCGGCGGTGGCGAAGGTCCCGAGGCGCATCGGCTGAGCTTCTCAGCTCTTGAAGCGCGCGGCCTCCTCGGAGCCGCCGGTGGCGTCGCCCTCGCTGTAGGCGTGGGCGCCGGCGCCGGCGAGCGCCCCGCCCTGGACGATCAGGTACTCGTCGCGGATCGGCTTGCCGGCGAAGTGACACTCGAGGATCTCCCTGGTGCCGGCGGCGTAACGGGCCTGGGCCGAGAGGCTGGTGCCCGAGGTGTGCGGGGTCATGCCCTCGTGAGGCATCGTTCGCCAGGGGTGATCCTTGGGCGCGGGCTGCGGGAAACCAGACGTCGCCGGCGTAGCCCGCGAGCTGGCCCGACTCGAGCGCGCGCACGATCGCGTCGCGATCGCAGATCTTGCCGCGAGCGGTGTTGACGATGTAGGCGCCGCGCCTCATCGTCGCGATCAGCTCGTCGTTGAACAGGTGCTCAGTCTCGGGGTGAAGCGGGGCGTTGATCGTCACCACGTCGCAGTGAGGGACCATCGCGGCCGCCGACTCATGGAAGGTCGCGCCAAGCTCGGACTCGACCTCGGCCGGGAGGCGGTGGCGATCGGTGTAATGGAGGCCGACCTCGAACGGCTTCAGCCGGCGCAGCACCGCGGAGCCGATCCGCCCGGCGGCGACGGTGCCGACCTGCATGCCCTCGAGGTCGTACTCGCGTGAGGCGGCGTCGGCGATGTTCCAGCCGCCGTCGACGACGATCCCGTGCGACGGGATGTAGTTGCGGACCAGGCCGAGGATCATCATCACCACGTGCTCGGAGACGCTGATCGAGTTGCAGTAGGTGACCTCGGCGACGGTGACCCCGCGCTCGATCGCGGCCTCGAGGTCGGTGTGATCGGAACCGATCCCGGCGGTGATGATCAGCTTCAGGTTCGGCGCCTTGTCCATCCGCTCGGCGGTCATGTACGCCGGCCAGAACGGCTGTGAGATCACCACCTCGGCGTCCGGAAGGTTGCGCTCGAGCTCGGAGTCGGGGCCGTCCTTGTCGGAGGTGACGACCAGCTCGTGGCCGGCGTCCTCGAGGAACTTGCGCAGCCCGAGCTCGCCGGAGACGCTTCCGAGCAACTCGCCAGGGACGAAGTCGATCGCCTCCGGGGTCGGCGTCGTCTGCCCGTCGGGGTAGCTCTCGATCTTCGGGATCTCGTCGCGCGGGTACTCCGGCGGGTAGCCGTCGACCGGGTCGTCGTAGAGCACACAGAGGATCGTCGCCATGTTTGTCAGTCTCCTTGGGGGGTTGAGGGCATCGTAGGTCTAAGCGGGTCGCCCCGGCACCCAGTCGGTACCCGCCAGCGGCACCTTCGACATCGCCGCGGCCTCGACCGTGAGCGCGACCATGTCCTCGGGCTCGAGGTTGTGCAGGTGCGACTTGCCGCAGGCGCGGGCGAGCGTCTGCGCCTCGAGCACCATCGCGCGCAGGTAGTTCGCCAGCCGGCGGCCGCCGAGCTCGGGATCGAAGCGGCTCGCCAGCTCGGGATCCTGGGTCGAGATCCCGACCGGGTCGCGGCCCTCGTGCCAGTCGTCATAGAAACCGGCGGAGCTGTCGATCGCCTCGTACTCGGCCTCGAAGGCGGGTGAGTTGTCGCCCAGCGCGACCACCGCGGCGACGCCGATCGAGACCGCGTCGGCGCCCAGCGCCAGCGCCTTGGCGACGTCGGCGCCGGAGCGGATCCCGCCGGAGACGATCAGCTGCACCTTGCGGTGCATGCCCAGCTCCTGGAGCGAGCGGACCGCCTCCGGGAGCGCGGCCAGGATCGGAATCCCGACGTGCTCGATGAATACCTCCTGGCTCGCCGCCGTACCGCCCTCCATCCCGTCGAGGACGATCACGTCGGCGCCCGCCTTGACCGCGAGCGCGACATCGAAGTAGGTGCGGGTGGCGCCGATCTTGATGTAGACCGGCTTGCGCCAATCGGTGATCTCGCGCAGCTCGCCGATCTTGATCTCGAGGTCGTCGGGCCCGGTCCAATCGGGATGGCGGCAGGCGCTGCGCTGGTCGACCCCCTTCGGCAGGTCGCGCATCTCGGCCACCCGGTCGGAGATCTTCTGGCCCAGCAGCATTCCCCCACCCCCGGGCTTGGCGCCCTGTCCGATCACGACCTCGACCGCATCGGCGCGGCGCAGGTCGTCGGGGTTCATCCCATAGCGCGAGGGCAGGATCTGGTAGACGAGCTTGTCGGAGTGCTCGCGCTCCTCGGGCAGCATGCCCCCGTCCCCGGTGGTGGTCGAGGTGCCGACGGCACTCGCACCACGCCCGAGCGCCTCCTTCGCCGGCGCCGAGAGCGCGCCGAAGCTCATCCCGGCGATCGTGATCGGGATCTCGAGCTTCACCGGCTCGCTCGCGAACCGGGTGCCGAGGGTGACGTCGGTGGCGCAGCGCTCGCGATAGCCCTCGAGCGGATAGCGCGAGACGCTGGCGCCGAGGAAGAGCAGATCGTCGAAATGGGGCACCCGCCGCTTGGCGCCGAAGCCGCGGATGTCGTAGATCCCCTCGCGCGCCATCCGGTGGATCTCGTGGATCGTGTTGCGGTCGAAGAGCGCCGACTCGCGAAGCCCGGGGCGCCAGCTCATCAGTAGGCACCCGCGTTGTCGATGTCGAAGGTGTAGAGCTTGCGCGCCGAGCCGTAGCGGCGAAACTCGCCCGGATCGAAGTCCGCCTCGGCGGCGCTCAGCAGCCGCTCGAGCTCGGCTCGATGCTCGTCGCCGAGCTCCTTCTCGATGCAGTCGGCGCCCAGCCCGGCGACCTCGCCGCGGACGTACACACGAGCCTCGTAGATCGAGTCGCCGAGGTCGTCGCCCGCGTCGCCGCAGACCACCAGCGTGCCCCGCTGGGCCATGAAGGCGCCGGCGTGGCCGATCGATCCGTGGACGACGATCTCCAGCCCCTTGAGCGAGATCCCGCAGCGCGCCGAGGCGCTGCCCCGGATCACCAGCAGACCGCCGCGCCCGGTGGCGCCCGCCGACTGGCTCGCGTCGCCGTCGATGACGACCTTCCCCGACATCAGATTCTCCGCCACGCCCGTGCCGGCGTTGCCCCGCACCCGCACGCTGGCGTGCTTGTTCATCCCGGCGCAGTAGTAGCCGACGTGGCCGTCGATCTCGACCTCGGCCTCGGAGTCGAGCCCGACCGCGATCGCGTGGGCGCCGTTGGGGTTGGTCACCCTCCAGCTCGAGCTCCCCGGCTCGAGCTCGTGCAGGCGCTGATTCAGCTCCCGCACCGTGATCGTCGCCAGATCGACCGACTCGCCGATCGACTCGGCGCCGGTCACGCGACCAGCGCGTGCTGCCACGAGTACACGCGCCCCGGCTCGGGCTCCCACAGCTCCGCCTCGTCGGCGCCCGGCAGGACCGCGATCGCCCTGTACTCCGACGCCATCGCGACCCAGTCGTCGCTCTCGGCCATCACCGCCGGCTTGCAGGCGATCGGGTCGCGGAGCACGGCGAAGCCGTCGGCGGTGCCGACGGCGAAGGTGTAGAAGCCGTCGAGGTCGTCGAGGCAGCCGCGCAGGGCCTGCTCGAGATCGGCGCCCTGGGAGAGCCGCCAGGTGAGGTAGCCGGCGGCGACCTCGGTGTCGTTGTCGGTCTGGAACTCGATCCCCTCGCGGCGGAGCTCGGCCCGCAGCCGGTTGTGGTTGGAGAGCGATCCGTTGTGGACCAGGCAGAGGTCGAGGCCGGTCGAGAACGGGTGCGAGTGCTGGGTCGTCACCCGGCTCTCGGTCGCCATCCGCGTGTGGCCGAGCGCGTGGGTCGCGGAGACCCCGGCGAGGCCGAAGCGCTCGACGAAGTCGCGCGGGTCGCCGGCCTCCTTGTAGATCTCGATCCGCTCGCCGATGCTCATCAGCCGCAGCTCGGGGTGGTGCTCGCGAAACCAGGCCTCGACCTCGGCCGCCGGAGCCGCGACGACGAACAGGGCGTGGGAAGCGCGGACCTCCGGCCCCTCCCCCGGCCCAAACGCCTTCTCGAGCTCGATCGCGAGCTCGAACCAGGCCGGATCCGGCTCGGGCGAGAACAGCGAGACCTTGCACGAACCCTCCGGGGCGCGGTCGCGATAGAGCGCCACCCCGGCGCTGTCGGGGCCGCGGTCGGCGAGCTCCGAAAGCATCGCGCTCAGATGGAAGCCGAGCTGCTCCTCGATCGTGCGGGTCTTGCTGAACAGACCTGCGATTCCGCACATGAGCTCATCCCCTCGATCTCAGAAGTGCTGCAGGTAGCGGTCGATCTCCCACTGCGTGATCTGCTCGTGCGCGGCCTGCCATTCGCGCCGTTTGCAGCGCACGAAGTAGTCGAGGTAGTCCTCGTCTCCGACCGAGCCCAGCGCCTTGCGCAGGACCTCGTCGCCCTCGAGCTCGCGGGTCGCGTCGAGCAGGTTCTCGGGCAGCGTCTCGATCCCCATCTCGCGGCGGTCCGCCTCGCTCGTCTCGTACATGTTGGCCGTCGTCGGGTCGCCCGGGTCGAGGCCGCGCTCGATCCCGTCCATGCCGGCGGCGAGGATCGCCGTTGCCGCCAGGTAGGGATTGCAGGAGCCGTCCACGGTGCGGTCCTCGATCCGGCCCGCCTCGGGGATGCGCAGCATCATCGTCCGGTTGTTCCAGCCGTAGGTGACGTAGGCGGGCGCCCATGTGGAGCCGCTGGTCGGGGCGCCGATCACCAGGCGCTTGTAGGAGGAGACGGTGGGAGCGGTGAGCGCGATGTAGGCCTTCGCGTGTGCCTTCAGCCCGGCGATGAACTGGTACGCAACCTCGCTCAGGCCGAGGCCGCGCGGGTCGTCAGCGACCTCGCGCTCGAACAGGTTCGTCTCCCCGTCCCAGAGGCTCATGTGAAAGTGGCAGCCGTTGCCCGTCAGGTGAGCGAAGGGCTTCGGCATGAAGGTCGCGATCAGGCCGCGCTCCTGGGCCATCGCCTCGACCATGTAGCGGTAGAAGACCGCGCGGTCGCAGCTCGTGAGCGCGTCGGCGAAGTCCCAGTTCTGCTCGAACTGCCCGTTCGCGTCCTCGTGGTCGGTCGCGTACATCTCCCAGCCCAGCGAGTTCACGTTGCGGACGACGTCGGCGACGAAGTCGAACGACCGGGTGAGGGCGCGGATGTCGTAACACGGCTGCTCGAGGGTGTCGAGCGGGTCCGCGATCTCGATCCCGCCGTCCTCGGTCTTGCGGACGAGGAAGTACTCGAGCTCGCAGCCGATCTTGAGCTCGAAGCCGGCGTCGGCGGCGCGCTCGATCTGGCGCCGCAGGATCGTCCGCGGGCAGTAGGGCCACGCCTCGCCCTCGACGGTGGCGTCGCAGGCGAACCAGGCGATCTCCGGCTTCCACGGCAGCCGGGTGAAGCTGGCGACGTCGGGCATCGCGATCAGGTCCGGGTTGTCGGGCGTCTGGCCGATGTCGCCGGCGGCGTAGCCGGCGAATCCGGCGCCGTCGGCGAGCAGGCCGTCAAGTTTCTGTGCCGGCACCAGCTTGGCGCTCGGCTTCGCGTGCATGTCGACGAACTGCGCGAACAGGAACTCGATCCCCTCGTCGGCGACCGCGCGGCGCACATCGTCTGAGGTTGGGGGATTGGGCATGGCCTTGTTGTATCTCACATATCCGTGGCCCGAGCAATGGTCGCCGCGCCAGGATTCCGCGGCACGGTATGTAGAGCTGGCACATACCTCGGTCGCACCGTCGATCGGGCCGTCGGCGGGACTTCACCGACAGTCTTGCGTCTTTGTACCAATTTGTC
Organism: uncultured Solirubrobacterales bacterium; assembly: GCA_963767475.1. GTDB lineage: Bacteria > Actinomycetota > Thermoleophilia > Solirubrobacterales > 70-9 > WHSW01. The sequence continues at coordinate 280,427 of CAVYEI010000005.1, read as the reverse complement.
TAGTGTGTGCCCGAGAGGTCCCTGAACCGGCCTCGAATCAATGTCGTTTCTGCTCAGCTGTCCCAATTGTGGCGAGCGCGAAGTCACCGACTTCGCCTATGGCGGCGAGGTCGTCCCGCGACCATCGACCAAGCCCTCCGAGCGAGAGCTCAACGCCTACAACTACTTTCGCCGCAACGTCGCCGGCGTCCAGCGGGAATGGTGGTACCACCGCTCGGGCTGCCGAGCCTGGTTTCTGGCCGAGCGTGACACCACCACCAACGAGGTCCGCTGGGTCGGCCTGCCGGAGAAATGAGCCGCCTCCCCCCCAGCCGCCGCGAGCGCATCGACCGTGGGCGCCCCGTCTCCTTCAGCTTCGACGGCAAGCGGATCGAAGCGTTCGAGGGCGACACGATCGGCTCCGCGCTGCACGCCGCCGACCAGCGGGTGCTCTCGCGCAGCTTCAAGTACCACCGCCCGCGCGGCCTCTTCTGCTGCGCCGGCCAGTGCCCGAACTGCCTCGTAGACGTCGACGGCTCCCCGGGCGTGCGCGCCTGCACCGAGCCCGTCCGCGAGGGGATCAAGGTCCGGCACATGAACGCGGCGCCGTCGCTGCGCTTCGACGTCATGCGGGCGACCGACATCTTCGGCAGCCGCCTGACGCCGCCCGGCTTCTACTACAAGACCTTCATCCGGCCGCGGCGGCTCTGGCCCCTTTACGAGAAGGTGCTGCGCAACGCCGCCGGCCTCGGCAGGCTCGTCCGCCGCCAGGCCGAGCGCGAGTGGCGCACCGAGTACCGCCGCCGACACGCCGACGTGCTCGTGGTCGGCGGGGGCGTCGCCGGGCTGAGCGCCGCGCTGCGCGCCGCCGAGCTGGGAGCCGACGTGGTGCTCGCCGACGACGGCCCCGAGCTCGGTGGCTCCGAGCTGGTCGGCGATCACGCCGAGGTGACCCGCGAGCTCGGTCGCCGCGTCGTCGAGGCCGGGGTCGAGGTGCTGGCGCCGGCGGCGGCGCTGGGCTACTTCGACGGGATCGTGCCGGTGTGGTCGCAGGACACCCTGCATCAGGTTCGCGCCGACCGCCACATCGCCGCCACCGGCTCGATCGAGCAGCCGCTGATGTTCGAGGGCAACGACCTGCCCGGGGTGATGCTCTGTTCCGGCGCCGAGCGGCTGGCCGCCCTGTATGGCGTCCGCCCCGGCAAGGCGGCCGTGATCGCGACGACCGCCGACCGCGGGCTCGAGTCGGCCCTGGCCCTGCGCGATGCCGGGGTCGAGATCGTCGGCGTCGCCGACGCCCGGCCGAGCGGAGCCGACGCCCAGCTGATCGCACGGATCGAGCGGGCGCGGATCCGGCTGTGGCCCGGCAGCACCGTCGTTCGTGCCACCGGCCGGGGCGCGGTCACGGGCGCGGTGGTCGCCGAGCTCGATTCGGGTGGCCGGGCGCTCGCCGACACCGAGCACGATCTCAACTGCGACCTGATCGCCGTCTCTGGCGGCACGATCCCGGCGACCTCCCTGCTGCTCCAGGCCGGCGCCAAGGCTCGCTGGGATGAGGCCGCCGGGGCCTACGTCCCCGAGGCGACGCCGGCTCAGATCCAGGCGGCGGGGGCGGTCGCCGGCCACCGATCGCGCCACCAGGCCGAGCTCTCGGGCGCGATCGCCGGAGCCGAGGCGGCGCTCTCGCTCGAGTTCGGCGAGGCGGCCGACCGCTCGCGCCTCGAGGCCGATCGCGAGGCGCTGAGCAGCGGCGGTGAGCTCGCCGCCGAACTCGTGCCGCGACCCGCCGGCAGCGCCCGCGGGCGACACGAGAAGTGCTTTGCCTGTCTCTGCGAGGACGTGACCACCGACGACATCAGCTACTCGATCGAGGAGGGATTCGACTCGCTCGAGCTGTTGAAGCGCTACACGACCGTGACCATGGGCCCCTGTCAGGGCCGCATGTGTCAGCTGGCGGCGATCCGGCAGACGGCCGCCGACACCGGCACCGACGTCGCCGACGTCGGCATCACGACCGCGAGGCCGCCGTGGTCGACGGTGCCGATGGGGGCGCTCGCCGGGCGCCCGTTCGAGCCCGCGAAGCGCTCGGCCGTGCACGGTCGCCATCGCGAGCTCGGCGGCAACGTGCTCTGGGCCGGCGACTGGCGGCGGCCATACGACTACGGCGATCCGAAGGGCGAGACGATGGCCGTGCACGAGGGCGCCGGGCTGATCGACGTCTCGACGCTCGGCAAGCTGATCGTCGCCGGTCCCGACGCCGGCGCCTTCCTCAACCGCCTCTACCCGAACCGCTTCGACAACCTGAAGCCGGGCCGGATTCGCTACGGCGTGCTCGGCGACGACGCCGGGCGGATCACCGACGACGGCACGATCTGCCGCCTCGACGACGACTCCTTCTATGTCACCACCACCTCGAGCGGCGCCGACGCGGTTGAGAGCTGGTTCGCCTGGTGGCTGGCGGAGTGGGACCTCGACGTCGAGCTCACCGACGTCAGCCAGGGGCTCGCGGCCTTCAACCTCGCCGGCCCGCGGTCGCGCGAGATCCTCACCGAGCTCACCGATCTCGACTGCTCCAACGACTCCTTCTCCTACCTCGACGGCAAGCGCGCCCATGTCGCCGGCGTTCCCTGCCTGCTCTTGCGGATCGGCTTCGTCGGCGAACTCGGCTACGAGCTGCACTGTCCCGGGGTGCTCGCCGAGCACCTCTGGGACGCGATCCTGGGCGCCGGTGAGCCGCACGGGATCAGGCCCTTCGGGCTCGAGCCGCAGAGGGTTCTGCGGCTGCAGAAGCTCCACATCCTCGTCGGCCAGGACACCGACGCCGAGTCGAACCCGCTCGAGGCGGCGATGCCATGGATCGTCAAGTTCGACAAGGAGGAGGATTTCATCGGCCGCTGGGCGCTGGAGGCGGTGAGCGAGCGCGGCAACGAGAACATGCTGGTCGGGTTCACGATCGCCGACGGCGTCGTCCCGGCCGAGGGCGCCGCCGTGGTCGCCGACGGCGAGCCCGTCGGACGGGTCACCTCCTCGCGTTTTTCCCCGCTGCTGCAGCGCACGATCGGGATGGCGTGGGTGCCCGCGGCGCTGGCCGAGGACGGCGGCTCGATCACGCTGGCCGACAGTGGCCGGCGGCTGAGCGCGACGGTGCAGACCGCGCCCTTCTACGACCCCGACCAGGAGAAGCTCCGAGGATGAGCTTCGAGTTCCTCGCCGCCGACGCCACAACCCTGGTCGCAGGCGAGCGGCCGCAGCCGCGAAGCCCGATCGAATGGGCCCACCGCGCCGCCAAGGCGCAGATCGCCACCAGGGCCGGATGGCGGGTGGTGAGCGGCTACTGCGCGACCAGTGCGGAAGCCTCCGCCTGCGCCCGCTCCGTCGGAGTCGCCGACCTCTCATTCCTGGGCAAGCTCGAGCTCCAGGGCGCCCCGGCGACCGTCGCCACGATCGTCGCCGAGCTCGCCGGGGGCGCCCAGCTGGCGCCCGGGCGAGCCGGCTTGGCGGACGGAACCTGGTGGTGTCCGATCACCGCCGGGCGAGTGCTCGCCGTGACCCCGCCCGAGACGACCGCGAGCGTTCGCGACGCGATCGAGGCGGCGGCCGCTGCGCAGCAGGGCTTCGCCTCGGTGACCGAGCTGACCTCCGCCCTGTGCTCGAACGCGGTCGTCGGCCCGCTGGCGCGCGAGACCTTCGCCCGCACGACCGCGCTCGACCTGCGGCCACAGCGGTTCCCGGAGGCGGCCTTCGCGCCGGTCTCGGTGGCGCGGGTGCCGGGGATGATCCTGCGCGAGCGCGGCGATCACTTCCTGCACCTGTTCGGCGCCGGATACGCCAACTACGTCTGGACCGTGTTCACCGATGCGGCGGCGGAGGTCGGCGGGCGCGCGGTCGGCAGTGAGGCCCTGGGGCCCTGGGGTGGGGCGACGGACGATGCGTGACCTGTTTCGCAAGCGGCGGATGTGGCGCCCGGCGGGCGAGCTCAAGGACCACTACGAGGTGGTCATCATCGGCGGCGGCTCGCACGGCCTGGCGACCGCCTACTACCTCGCCCGCAACCACGGGATCAAGGACGTCTGCGTGCTCGAGCAGAACTACATCGGCTCCGGCGCGGCGGGGCGCAACACGACGATCCTGCGCTCCAACTACAAGACCCCCGAGGGGGCGCGTTTCTACGACGCCTCGCTGAAGCTCTACGAGGGGCTCTCGGCACAGCTCGGCTTCAACCTCCTGTTCTCCCAACAAGGCCACCTGACGCTCGCCCACACCGACCGGGCGATGTTCGTGATGAACGAGCGGGCCGAGGTCAACCGGCTGGCGGGGATCGACTCGCGGGTGATCGGCCCGGACGAGATCGGCAAGCTGGCGCCGGCGATGTCGATGCCGCGCGACGCGATCTACCCGGTGATGGGAGCGCTCTACCACCCGCCCGGTGGGATCATCCGCCACGACGCGGTCGTCTGGGGGCTGGCCCGCGCGGCCGACGCGGCCGGCGCCGAGATCCACCCCTACTCGGAGGTGACCGAGGTCGAGCGCTCGAACGGGCGGGCGATCGGGGTCGTGCTCAGCGATGGCCGCAAGATCGGCGCCGGGCATGTGGTCAGCGCCACCGCCGGGTGGAGCTCGACGACCGCCGCGATGGCCGGGTTCGACCTGCCGATCACCACTCACATCCTGCAGGCGTTCGTGACCGAGCCGCTGAAGCCGCTGCTCGACGTCGTCATCGTCTCCTCGCAGATGCACGTCTACATCTCGCAGACCGACCGCGGCGAGTTCCTGATCGGAGCCGAGATCGAGCCCTGGACGACCTACCGCCAGCAGGGCACGCTCAACTTCCTCCAGGAGTCCTCGCGCCATACGCTCGAGCTCTTCCCCCAGCTCGAGCGCTCGCGGATCCTGCGCAGCTGGGCCGGCCTTTGCGACATCAGCCCGGACTTCAGCCCGATCCTCGGCGTGACCGAGGTCGACGGCTTCCTGCTCAGCGCCGGCTGGGGCACCTACGGCTTCAAGGCGGCACCGATCGTCGGCACGACGCTGGCCGAGCTGATCGCCACCGGCAAGACGCCGGAGCTGATCGAGCCGTTCGCGCTCGAGCGCTTCTACCGCGACCGCCTCGTCTCCGAGCTCGGCGCCGCCGCGGTCTCACACTGACCGAGCTGGGAGGGAAAGACAAGGGATGAAGAACAGCCTCGAGATCGCCCAGGACGCGGATCTGCGGCCGATCGAAGAGATCGGCTCCGAGCTCGGCCTCGAGCCCGAGGAGCTCGAGCCCTACGGCCGCTACAAGGGCAAGATCTCGCTCGCGGCGCTCGATCGGCTCGCCGACCGGCCCGACGGCAAGCTGGTCTGCGTCGCCGGAATGACGCCGACGAAGGCCGGCGAGGGCAAGACGACGACCTCGGTGGCGCTGACCGAAGGCATGGGCTACATCGGCCGCAGCCCGGTGCTCTGCCTCAGGGAGCCCTCCGTGGGCCCCGTGTTCGGGATGAAGGGCGGCGCCGCCGGCGGCGGCTTCGCCCAGGTGGTGCCGATGGAGGACCTCAACCTCCACTTCACCGGCGACATCCACGCGATCGGCGCCGCCAACAACCTGCTGGCGGCGATCCTCGACGCCTCGATCCTGCACGAGAACCCGCACCACATCGACGCCCTGCGGGTGACCTGGAAGCGGGCCGTCGACATGAACGACCGGGCGCTGCGACAGGTCGTAGTCGGCCTCGGCGGGAAGGCCAATGGATACCCGCGCGAGAGCGGCTTCGACATCACCGCCGCCTCCGAGGTGATGGCGATCCTCGCCGTTGCTCGCGACCTCCAGGACCTGCGCCGGCGAATGGGCCGGATTACCGCCGCGTACACGCGCGCCGGCGACCCGGTGACGGCCGAGGACCTGGGCGCGGCCGGGGCGATGACGGTGCTGCTCAAGGACGCGATCAAGCCGAACCTGATCCAGACGCTCGAGGGCCAGCCCTGCCTGATGCACGCCGGGCCGTTCGCGAACATCGCCCACGGCAACTCCTCGCTGATCGCCGACCTGCTGGGGCTGAAGCTGGGCGAGTACGTGATCACCGAGTCGGGCTTCGGCTCCGACATGGGGATGGAGAAGTTCATCGACATCGTCTGTCGAAACGGCGGCATCGCCCCCGACGCGGTCGTGCTCGTGGCGACGGTGCGCGCGCTCAAGCACCACGGCGAGGGCAAGCTCGAGGCCGGAATCGCGAACCTCGTCCGCCACCTCGAGATCGTCGGTGAGTTCGGCCTCCCCGCCGTGGTCGCGGTCAACCGCCGGCCCGAGGACTCAGACGACGAGGTCGAGCTGGTCAGCCGGCTCGCCGGCGAGGGTGGCGCCTTCGCGGCCGCGGTCAGCGACGGCTTCGCCCAGGGCGGCAAGGGGGTCGCCGATCTGGCCGAGGCGGTCGTCGCCGCGTGCGACCAGCCGCGGGAGTTCCGCTTCCTGTACGAGAACGAGACCACGATCAAGAACAAGATCGAAACGATCGCCGAGCGGGTCTACGGCGCCTCGGAGGTCGTCTACTACCTCGAGGCGGAGCAGAAGATCAGGCAGTTCACCGACCAGGGCCTCGCCGAGCTGCCGGTCTGCATGGCGAAGACGCCGCTCTCGCTCTCGGCCGATCCGCTGTTGCTCGGCGCGCCGACCGGGTTCCAGCTCCCGGTCCGCGACCTGCGCGCCTACACCGGCGCCGGCTGGCTGGTGCCGCTGTGCGGCGACATCCAGCAGATGCCCGGGCTCGGCAAGACCGCCGCCGCCTTCGACGTCGACATCGACGGCGAGGGACGAACGGTGGGGCTGTTCTAGAAGCGGCCGGGTAGCTTGGTCAGGTGAGCGAGTTCGCCGACCAACCCGTTCGAACGGCGCTGGCGGCGATCGCCGACCGGGCCGAACCGCCGGCCGCGGGCGTCGCCTCGGCCCTGACCTGCGCGGCGGCGGCGGCGCTGGTGGAGCTGAGCGCCGGGCTGGCCGCCGACCGGCTCGCCGCCGACGACGGTCCGGGTGACGAAGCCGAAGCCCGGATGCGGGCACACGCCGACCGCGCCCGCGGGCTGCGCGAGGTGCTGACCGCGGTGGCCGACGACGATCTGGTCGCCTACGGCGCCGTCCGCGCCGCACAGGACCCCGCCGACCGGGCCCTGGCTCTGGAGCTGGCGAGCGATCCGCCGCTGGCGATCGCCGAAGCAGCGGCCGAGCTCGCGGACGCCGCGGTCGAAATCGCGGCGGCGGGCAGCTGGGCCTTCACCGCCGACGCGGTCGTGGCCGCGAAACTGGCCTCGGCCGCGGCCGAGGCCGGCAGGGACCTGGTCGCCGCCAACCTCGGAGAGAGCAGCGACGATCCCCGCCTGGCTCTGGCGCGAGCCGCAGCCGAGCGGGCGTCCCGCGCCACCGCCGCGTAGATAGTCTGGCCGCGTGTCCCAGCGCGAGCGACTGACCGAGCAGATCCTGACCGCGAAGCGGTCGAAGGGCCTGACGTGGGCGGCGCTTGCCGAGGTCGTCGGCGCCCCGGTCGAATGGTCGACCGCTGCCCTGCTGGGCCAGTTTCCGCTCGACGCGACACAGGCGAGGGCCGCCGTGGACGCGCTGGGCTTGAACGAGGACGCGATCGCGGAACTGATCGCGCCGCCGATGCGCGGGGCGCTCGACGACGCCGTCCCCACCGATCCGACCATCTACCGCCTCTACGAGATCGTCCAGGTCTACGGGCCGGCGTTCAAGGAGCTGATCCACGAGGAGTTCGGCGACGGGATCATGAGCGCGATCAACTTCGGCTTCACCGTCCGCCGCGTCCCCGATCCCAAGGGCGATCGGGTCGAGATCGTCCTCAACGGGAAGTTTCTCCCGTACGAGTGGCGCACGGACGACAGGTCCTGAACACGCACGCTGTTTCTGGCTACTCCGACAGCCCGGCGGCCTTCAGGGCTTCCGCGCGGTCGTGGAACCACTGCAGGCGAATCACCTTGCCGTCGCGCAGCGTCCAGAGCTGCGGTTCGTTTTGGCGGAAGGCAACGGAGTCGGCCGTCGTCCTCGCCACGAAGATGGTGAAGCAGAGGACACGGTCGCCAAGGTCTCGCGCCTCGCCCACCTCGTGCCCGTACTCGTGGAAGGCGGCATCGAGGCTGTCCATCGCCTCCGACCACCCCGCGTGCCCGCGTCGCGTACCCGGCTCGACGGCGTGGCCTGGGTTGACGAACTCAAAGTCGTCCGACAAGAATCCGATCACCTGCTCCCGGCCGTTCGGCCCGTTCCACGCCTCATAGAGCGCTCGCACGAGCTTGACGTTCTCCTCCGACATCGCTCGCGCAGTATCCCCCGACCACGGAGGAAGCTCGCCTAGCTCCACGGATACGGGCTGTGCGAGACCGGGTGCAGGTCGCCGGTGGCGAAGCGCTCGAAGCGGAACGGGTGCAGCAGCGACGAGTGCTCGCCCTGGAGGACCCGGGCGATCTCGCGGCCGACGGCGATCATCTTGTAGCCGTGGTTGGAGTCGGCGGCGACGAAGACGTTGGGGAGCATGCGGTCGAAGATCGGGAAGTTGTCGGCGGTGAAGGCGCCGGCGCCGCCCGAGCGCACCTGGTTGTAGAGCGGCCGGCAGCCCTCGAAGCGCTCCATGCAGGCCGAGAGCGCAGCGCACCAGAGGTCGGGGAAGCCCTCCTCCACGGTGCCGGTCGGATAGGGATCGACGACCAGCTCGGGGCCGATCGGCAGCGGCTGCGCACCGCCCTGGACCGACTCGCGGTCGGGCTTCACGTAGATGCCCCAGGGCTCGTCGGTGACCAGCCGGCCCTCGTCGTCAGAGAGCGGACGGTCGGAGTCGACGTGCAGCACCGGCCCCTCGCGGCCCTCGGCGGTGTCGAAGGTCGCGGGCGGCATCATCACCTCGCCCTCCTGCAGGTACCAGTAGGTCCACATCTCCTGGTCGCGCTCGACGCTGCCGTCTGGCTTTTGGACGTCGATCCGGTCGGAGAGCCCGAGCATCCGCCACAGGTTCGGGATCCAGGGGCCGACGGCGACCACCACCTGCTCGACCTCGATCGTCCCGGCGCTCGTCTCCACCCGCGTCACCGCGCCCGAGCCGTCGTACCCGAACCCGGTCACCTCGACCCCCTCGGCGATCTCCGCGCCCGCGGCCCGGGCCTTGCCGGCGAGGCCGAGCATCGACTCCTTGTTGAAGGCGAACCCGCCCCGATCCTCGTGCAGGCAGACGCTCAGGCCCTCGGCCCGCCAATCGCCGTAGAGGCCGCGCATGTGCGCCCGCACCGCCTCCTCGCCGGTGTGCAGCTGCGACGGATACCCGATCCGCTGCTGGCGCTCGAAGACCTCGGTCAGGTCGGGCTCCTGCGAGGCGGGGCCGAGCGCGACGTAGCCGCTGCCGTGGTAGTGGAGCGTCTGCGGGTCGGACTCCCAGATCTCGACGCAGGCCGCCATCAGCTCCTGCATCGCGGGCTGGAAGTAGTTGTTGCGGATCACGCCGCAGGCGATCCCCGAGGCGCCGGCCCCGACCGCGGTCTTGTCGACGACCAGGGCCTGCTCACCGGCCTCGGCCAGATGCCAGGCGGTCGACAGTCCGTGGACGCCGGCGCCGATCACGAGGTGGCGAACGGAATCGGGCAGAGTTGCCATCGGTGTCTGCCTCAGTGCTCCGGCGGCTCCCAGCCCTCGAGCACGGGCGGCTTCCAGTTCTCGCCGACCACGGCGGAGTCCTCGACCCAGGGGCCGAGCTCGGGCTGGAGGAACTTGGCGTGGGCGCGCTTGAGCCGGATCCCGTAGGAGTTGCCCGTGGTCAGGTGGGCGATCAGCACCTTGCGGGCGATCTCGTTCTCGCGGCCCTCGGGAATCGGGAAGTAGATGCGCAGGAACGAGTTCGAGTAACGGTCGAAGACGGCGGGCGTGCCCTCCTCGACCAGCAGCTCGACGTCCTCGAGCCAGTTCAGGTCCTTGCCCGGGGTCGCCGCCTCGAGGTCGATGTCCTCGATCAGCGAGATGTCCTCCTGGTAGGGGAAGCGCTCGCCCGAGAGGTACTCGGCGTCGATCGAGGTCACCTTCTCGGGCTCGTGGACGTCGCCCGGCCCGCTCATCATTTAGGCGCCTCAACGGCGGCGCGGCTCGGCTTCGCTTCGCTCCGCCTCACTCGGGATCCTCCGCCGCGCTCCGCGCCGGCTCCGGCAGGTAGTCGACCGGGTTCTCGAGGTACTGGTCGAGCAGCGTCTTGATCTCGTCCAGCGCCCGCTCCTCGGTGGCGCCGGGGATGTAGTTGGTGCCCGCCAGCGGCACCCGGGCCATCGCTGAGGCCTCGACCGTGAGCGCGGCGAGGTCCTCGGGCTCGAGGTTGTGGACGCTGGTCTTGCCGCAGGCGCGAGCGAGCATCTGCACCTCGAGCGTCAGCGTGTGGAGGAAGTTGAACACGCGCTGCGCGGCCTCCTCGACGTTGAGGCGCTTTCGCAGCTCGGCGTCCTGGGTCGTGATCCCGACCGGGCAGCGGCCGGTGTGGCAGTGGTAGCACTGGCCGGCGGGGACACCGACGGTGCCCTCGTAATCGGTGACACCCGGGATCTCCTTGTTGCAGTTGAGCGCCATCAGCGCCGAATGGCCGATCGCGATCGCGTCGGCGCCGAGCGCCAGGCATTTGGCGACGTCGCCGCCGTTGCGGATCCCGCCGGCGACGACCAGGTCGACCTCGTCGGCTAGGCCGACGTCCTCGAGCGCGCGGCGAGCCTCGGGGATCGCCGCCAGCAGCGGGATCCCGGTCTCCTCGGCGGCCACGTGCGGGCCGGCTCCGGTGCCGCCCTCGGCGCCGTCGAGGTAGATGATGTCTGGGCCGCACTTGGCCGCCATGCGGACGTCGTCGTAGACGCGCGCGGCGCCCAGCTTGAGCTGGATCGGGACCTCGTAGTTGGTCGCCTCGCGGGTCTCCTGCACCTTCAGCGAGAGGTCGTCGGGGCCGAGCCAGTCGGGGTGGCGGGCCGGGGAGCGCTGGTCGATGCCGGCCGGCAGCGAGCGCATCTCGGCCACCTGCTCGGTCACCTTCTGGCCCATCAGGTGGCCGCCGAGGCCGACCTTGCAGCCCTGGCCGATGAAGAACTCGATCCCGTCGGCCAGCATCAGGTGGTGGGGGTTGAAGCCGTAGCGGCTCTGGATCACCTGGTAGTACCACTTGGTCGAGAGGTCGCGCTCGGGCGGGATCATGCCGCCCTCTCCCGAGCAGGTGGCGGTGCCCGCCATCGAGGCGCCCTTGGCGAGCGCCATCTTCGCCTCCAGCGAGAGCGCGCCGAAGCTCATCCCGGTGATGTAGACCGGGATGTCGAGCTCGAGCGGGTTCTTGGCAAAGCGACTGCCGAGCACCGTCTTCGTCTCGCACTTCTCGCGGTAGCCCTCGATCACGAACCGCGTCAGCGTCCCCGGGAGGAAGATCAGCTCGTCCCAGTGCGGGATCTTCTTGAACATCGAGAAGCCGCGCATCCGGTAGCGGCCGAGCTCGGCCTTCATGTGGATGTCGTTGATCACCCGCGGGGTGAAGATCGGGCTGCTGCCCAGCACCTCGCGCTCGTCGGGGGTTTCGCTTGCCATCTCGCTCCCTCCCCAGTGCTAGAGCACCAGCTTGCGTTCGCTGGGCTCGAGGCTGTCGTAGTTGTAGAGCTTCTTCCCGCAGACGAACTTGCGCAGCTGCGGCGGCTTGCCGAGCTCGTGGATCGCGAACTTGCGCTCGACCAGCTCCGTGTCGGAATCGTCCCACTCGCCCTCGACGCAGTCGATGCCGAGCGCCGCGATCTCACCGCCGACGTAGATCGTGCCGTCATACATCGAGTCGCCGAGCCCGGGGCCGACGTCGCCGCAGATGATCTGGCGACCGCGCTGCATCATGAAGGCGGTCATCGAGGCGGCGTTGCCACAGACGATGATCGTGCCGCCCTTCTGGTCGATCCCGGTGCGGGCGCCGACGTCGCCCTTGACCACCAGGTCGCCGCCGCGCAGCGCCGCGCCGGCCAGCGAGCCGGCGTTGTTGTCGACGACGACCACCCCGGACATCATGTTCTCGGCGACCGACCAGCCGACGCGTCCCGTGATCTCGATCTCCGGGCCGTCGATCAGGCCGCAGCCGAAGTAGCCGAGGCTGCCCTCGAAGCGGATCCGGCAGCGGGCGAGGATGGCGACGCCGAGTGAGTGCCGCGCGCTCGGATTGAGCACGGTCACCTCCTTGATGCCCTGCTCGTAGATCAGCCAGCGCAGTTCGGCGTTGATCTTGCGCGTGGTCAGCTCGGCGGCGTCGAGCTCGGCGCGCTCGCCGTCGATCTTCGAGGTCTTCGGCACCGAGTCGTCGAGCTCGACCAGCCCGCGCTCGTCCATGCCCGTCGGTGCCGCGCGGCTCACCTCGTCCATACGAGCACCTCGCCCTCGTAGGGGTCGCGGGTCTCGATCTCGCGGTCGAGCACCTGGCGGATCGCGATCTCCTCGGAGGCGAGCGCGACCAGCTCGTCGTCCTCGTAGAGCACCAGCGGCTTGGCGCCGAGCTCGTCCTTGGCGACCCCGAGCGCGTCCTCGGTGACGCAGATGTAGGTGAACACGCCGTCGAGGTCCTCGAGGCTCTGGCGCATCGCCTGCTCGAGCGAGCGGCCCTCGCTCATCTGCTCGGCGAGGTAGACGGCGATGATCTCCGAGTCGCACTCGGACTGGAAGCGATGGCCGGAGCGCTGCAGGCGCCGGCGCCATTCGTGGAAGTTGGTCAGCTGGCCGTTGTGGACGACGGCGACGTCGGGGAACGGGTAGGCCCAGTACGGGTGGGCGTTGGCGATGTCGACGTCGGACTCGGTCGCCATCCGCGCGTGCCCGATCGCATGGGTGCCGGCGTAGGCGCCGAGCTCGTACTGGGCGGAGACGGTCTCGGCGTCGCCGAGGTCCTTGACGATCTCCAGCGAGCGCCCGAGCGAGAGCACCTCGGTGTGGCGCACCCCTTCGACGGCGTCGGCGAGCAGTTTCAGATCGCCGTCGAAGCCGAAGATCACGGTCATCGTGCGGAAGGTCCCCTTCACCGACTCGATCTCGGCCCCGGCGGCGCGCATCCGGGCCTCGACCTGGTCGCGCTGGCGCTTGACGCGCTGAGCGAGCTCGGCGCTGTCGTCGGCCGCCTCGCTCAGCTTCACGTGCATGACGTAGCTGTCGGCGTCGCCGCGGTAGAGGGCGAACCCGGTCGAGTCGGGCCCCCGGTGCTTCATCGCCTGAAGCATCCGGGTCATGTCCCGCCCTACCTCGCGCTCACCGCCGCCGTTTCGGTAGATGATTCCCGCGATCCCGCACATAGTCGGCCGCCTAGGGCAGCACCTCCAGGTACTCCTCGCGCTCCCAGTCGGTGACCGCGGCCAGGTAGCGCTCCCACTCGTCGCGCTTGTAGTGCTCGAAGACCCGGTATAGGCGGCCGGGCATCGCGCCCTTGATCACCTCGTCGGCCGCCAGCGCGTCGAGGGCAGCGCCGAGGCTGTCGGGGACCCGCTCGAGCTCGACTCCCTCGGTGAGCAGGTCGTAGGTGTTTCCCTCCTGGGGAGGCCCGGGGTCGCTCTTTTGCTTGAGCCCGTCGAGCCCGGCCCGCAGCAGCGTCGCGACGGTCAGGTACGGGTTGCAGGACGAGTCGACGCCGCGATACTCGAAGCGGCCGCCGGACGCGACCCGCACGGTGCAGGTCCGGTTCTGCCAACCCCAGTTCTTGTAGATCGGGGCCCAGAAGCCCGTGTCCCACATCCGACAGTAGGAGTTCACGGTCGAATTGCCGACGCACATAAGGGCGCCGAAGTGATCGAGCATGCCGCCGAGGAAGTGGCGCCCCATCTCGGAGAGCTGCGCCGGCCCGTCGGGATCGTGGAAGACGTTGTTGCCGTCGTCGTCGACGAGCGTGAAGTGGTGATGGTGCCCGTTGGCGGAGACGCCGGTGAACGGCTTCGGCATGAACGAGCCCAGCAGACCGTGCTTGCGCCCCACGGCGGCAATGATCTGCCGGTACGTGGTGATGTTGTCCGCGGTCCGCACGGGGCGGTCGAAGCGGAAGTTGAGCTCGAGCTGCCCGGGCGCGTCCTCGTGGTCGCCGTAACTCATGTCGAGGCCCATCCGCTGCCCGTACTCGACCACGTCGAGCAGCACCGGACGCAGTTCCTCGAACATGTGGATGTGGTAGCAGTAGGGCTTGGTGACGCCCTCGGCGCCGCCGTCCTCGGTCCGGCGCATCCACATCATCTCGGGCTCGATCCCGATCAGGAAGTTGAGCCCGAGCTCGTCCTCGAACTCCCTCACGACTCGCTTCAGGTTCTGGCGCGGGTCGGCATCGAGCAGCTCGCCCGTCTCGGTGTCGTAGCAGTCGCAGAACACCCGGGCGACGCGCTCGTCCCAGGGCAGGACCCTGAACGTGTCGAGGTCGGCGATCGCCGCCAGCTCGGACTCCTCAGGGCCGAAGCCGATGTAGTTGCCCGACCTATCCGTGAATAGGTTCGCCGTGGCGCCGTAGACGAGCTGGTAGCCCCGTTGGGCGACCTGGGGGAAGAACGAGGCGACGACGCCCTTACCCATCACCCTGCCGGTGATCGAGACCTGCTGGAAGTAGACGTACTCGATGCCCTCGTCGGCGATCCGCTTAGTCAGCTCCTCGATCCTCTCCGCGCGACCCGGCTGGTTGCGGGCTTCGTCGAGGGTCGCCGGCGGCATCTCGGACCGGGGGCTCTCGAGGACCGTTTCGACCGTCCCACCGAGCTTGTCAGCGGCCACTATCGGGGCTCCTTTCGATTATGGACAAAATTGTACAGTCGGGTGGAAGGCCCTCACGCCGGCGCTCCGGCGAGCTCGAGCCAGTTGGCGAACAGCCGTCTCGCGGCCGGGTGCATCTCGTCCGCACGGCGCTGGGCCTCGCCGATGAAGGCGACACCACGCTCGTCGCCGAGGGCGACGGCAAGCGAGCGCTGGTATGCCGGCACCTGCCCCCACTCGCCGGCCATCTCGCCGGTGACCTCGAGGTGAAACTGGATCCCGTAGGCGCGCTCGCCGACCCGAAACGCCTGGTTTTCCGCCATCGGTGAGCGCGCCAGGCGCACCGCTTCGTCCGGGAGCTCGAACGTGTCCCCGTGCCATTGAAGGGTCACCGGCAGCTCGTCGAGGCCGGCGAACAGCGGGTCGTCGCGGCCCTCGTCGGTGAGCTCGACCGCGAGCAGGCCCACCTCCGGCCGCTCGGCCGGGTAGACGCGGGCGCCGAGCGCCGCCGCCAGCAGCTGGACGCCGAGGCAGACGCCGAGGAACGGGCGCCCGGCCGCCACCGCCTCGCGAACCAGCTCCCGCTCGGCGGCGAGCCAGGGGTGATCGGCATCGTCGCCGGCGCCCATCGGGCCGCCCATCGCCAGCACGGCGTCGAACTCGCGCCAGTCCGGGAGCGTCTCCCCCTCGTCGAGCTCCACAGCGACCTGCTCGACGTCCCGCTCGCGCATCACCTCCGAGAACACGCCGGGGTGCTCGCAGCCGATGTGCTGGAGGACGAGGACGCGCATGCTCAGGGTGCCTCGTCGGCCCCCCGCTTCACGTCCTTCTGCTCTTTGAACTCGACGATCTCGCCGCTGGTCGCGTCGATCCGCAGCACGGCGAGCTCGTCATAGGTCTCGCCGTCGGCACTCGGGATCGAGAGCGAGACGATCCAGAACGGGTGGCGGTCGATCCCCTGGCGCAGCAGCCGAACCTGCGTGTCG
The DNA here is from genome assembly GCA_963767475.1 of uncultured Solirubrobacterales bacterium. Taxonomy (GTDB): domain Bacteria; phylum Actinomycetota; class Thermoleophilia; order Solirubrobacterales; family 70-9; genus WHSW01. The sequence goes on along the minus strand of CAVYEI010000005.1, from coordinate 264,737 downwards.
GCGGGGGTGAAGTCGACCTGATCCTGCGCCAGGGCCACCGCTTCCTCCTGCGAGAGCTCGATCTCCTCGTTCTGACAGCCGCGGGAGACCGCGAAGGCCAGCCCGATCAGGACGACGACCACGGCGACCCGCGGCCACGTCGGCGCCCGCGGATCGGGCCGCGCCTCGCTGTCAGCCCCGGCGCTCAGACGGTCGGGCGGAACTCGACCCCGATGTCAGTCCCGAGCACGATGATCAGGACCACGATCACGCAGATGATCGAGATCGCGAGCATCGCGTACTCGAAGCCTTTGACGTGCGTCTGCTTCGGCGGGAACTCGATCTGTTTTCCGTTCATGCGAGCTTCGACTCCTCTGCCGCAGCGGCCGCGCTGTCGCTGGAGCCGCCGCCCCGGCGCGCGAGCGAGTAGGTGATCAATCGGCGGTTCTCATAAAGCGTCCAGGCGACGATGACGAAGACCATGAACGCGATCCCGAGCCAGGTCAAGACCATGTAGGAAGTCTCCGCCGCCTGGCCCTCGGGCCCGTAGGTCGAGCCCGGGCCAAAGGTCATGAACCCCGCGCAGTCGGCGAAATTGTTCCCGATCACGAAGTCGGCTGAATCCTCTACCCGCGCGGCCTCCGTGCCGTTGCCGCTGACGATGCAGTCGGGAGCGCTGTCGATGATCGCTGGCATCAGCTCAGGTCACCCTACTTCCCCGGTCGTCGCGATTTCGATGTTCATTTGACCACCAGGTCCCGAAGCGCCTCGCGCTGAACTTGTTCGACCGGCGCCCGCGTCCCGTCCGGCTCGATCAGAAGGTCATCGGCGTGGGCGAATTCGGGCACGTGGATGTCTGGCTCGTACTCGGCAACGTCAAGGCCGTCGAGTTCGACCTCCGGCGGTATCCGCAGCAGGTTCATCTTCTTCAGCAGCCAGGATGCGAACCAACCGGAGAGGAATCCGAGCGGCAGGAACGTAGCCATACCGATTAGCTGACCGCCGATCGAGCTATCGACATTGTTGAGACCGGTCGGATAACCGGCGGCAAACACGCCGACCCAGAGGACGCCGAGAAAGCCGGCAACGCCGTGTACCGAGACGGCGCCGACGACGTCGTCGACGCGCATCCTCTTCTCGATCCAGTTGCCTGCCCAGACCACGAGCACCGCCGTCAACGCAGCGATCAGGTAGCCCAGCGTAGGCGCATAGACGTCGGCACCAGCCGAGACGCCGATCACGCCCGCGAGCCCGCCAGAGACGGTCCAGAAGGGGTCGCCGCGACTGGCGAAGTAGCCACCGGTGAAGCCACCGGCGAAGCCGAAGGTGATGATCATCGCGATCGATCCCAGGGTCGTCGGGCTGAGGTAGATGTTGGCCCAACCGGGGAAGGTCGTCGAAACGATCACCAAACACGCCGCGTAGAAGGCGTAGAACCCGGTGAAGATCAACATCAGCCCCATCAGGGTCATATGGATGTTGTGCGGTCTGAAGGTGCGGCTCAAGCCCTCCTTCGTGTACTTGCCTATCCGTGGCCCGAGGTTGAAGAGGACACCGAGCGTGAACGCACCGGCGATCCCGTGCACCACCAGAGACGCAATCGAGTCGTGGAAGCCAAACCGCAGGGTCAGCCAGCCGCCCGCACTCCAACCCCATGCCGCATCGAGGATCCAAACGGCCGATCCGAGGAGGACGGCGAGAATCAGGTAGGCGGACAGTCTGACGCGCTCAAGCAGAGCTCCGGACATGATCGACGCGGTCGTCCAGGAGAACAGCAGGAAGGCGAGGAAGAAGATCAGGTTGATGTTGTTGGTCAGGTTCGGCCCGAAGGTGTCCGACCACGGGATCCCGCCCTGGCACGCGACTGCGGTGAAGTCGGTGCTGTTTGGGCCGATCGGCAGACCGGGCTGGTTGCAGTTGTAGATCCACCAGCCGAAGTAGTAGAAGCTCGGCGTGACAACGGCGATCGTGAGGATGTTCTTCATCGACGTCGCGAGCGCGTTCTTGCGTCGCGCGACGCCGGTCTCGTACGTCATGAAGCCCACGTGGATGAGCCACATGAGCACGACGGTGAAGAAGTAGAACTGCTCGCCGAGGATGATGCTGTCGAGACTGAGGCTCTCGACGGGAGCGGCGTCCTTGAGGTCCGTGACCTGGGCGAACAGGAAGTCCACTAGCGGCGGCAACGTATCCCGGGCGGGCCGACCGTGACAATAGGCAACGAGCCCATACTTGGACAACTCCGAGTGTAGGATCGCCACATACGGCCTCAGAGGCGTTCGTGATTAGGATGGACGCCGCATGGGCGCGGGAGGTTCCCCAGAGAACGGAGATCTCGCTTGAGTCTTCAGGTTGTCGAGGAGGAGGGCGAGGAGGGCGACGCCCTCCGGCGCGCCCGGCTCGAGAACGAGACTCTCTATGCGGTGATCAAGACGGTCTCCTCGTCGCTCGACCTCGATCGGGTGCTGCGCGGGATCGTCGACATCGCCACCGACGCGACCGCCTCGCACGCCTGCTTCATCTACTTCGTCGAGGCCGACCGGCTGGTGCTGAGGGCGGCCTCGCCGCGCTACTCGCGCTTCGTCGGCGAGCTCGGGCTCGGGCTCGACGAGGGGCTCGCCGGCTGGGTCGCCCGGACCAAGACCCCGGAGTTCATCCGCGAGAACGCGATGGCCGATCCGCGGATGAAGTTCGTCCCCGAGCTCGAGGAGGAGCGCTTCCAGTCGATGGTCGCGGTGCCGATCCTGGCCAAGGCCGGCGACGTGATCGGGGTCGTCGTCCTGCACACCGAGGCGCCGCGGGAGTTCGACGATGACGTGCTCAACTTCCTCGTCCACACCGCGTCGCTGGTCGCCGGGGCGATCGAGAACGCGCAGCTCTACGAGGAGACCCGGAGGCGAGTGCAGGCGCTGACCACGCTGACCCAGCTGAGCCAGGCGCTGGCCGCGGTCACCCTGCGCGAGGACCTCTACGAGGCGGTCGCCCGCGGCGCCCGCGAGCTGCTGCGAGCCGATGCCTGTCAGATCTACCGCCTCGACGTCGACGCCGACGAGCTCGTGCTGGTCAGCTCCGACCCCGCGGACGCCCAGGCGCCGAGCCCGCGGCCCGGCGGCACCGGCCTCGTGCTCGACCTGATGCGCCGGGCCGGCGACCGCGGCCGCGGCTCCGGCCAGAAGGTCGCCCGCGAGCTCTGGCCCGACATCGACGACAGCGCCCTGCTCGCGGCGCCGCTGGTGGCGCGCAACGAGCAGCTCGGGATGATCTGCTGTCTGGCGCGCGACCGCCGGTTCACCGACGAGGACGCGGAGCTGCTCGGCGCGGTCGCCAACCAGACCGCGGTCGGGCTGAAGAAGGCCGAGCTGATCGAGCGCCTGACCGCCGAGAACATCGTCAAGGACATGTTCGACGCGCTCGCCGCGGGCTCGATCGAGGCCGCGCAGGCGAAGGCGAGCCAGGCGCGCTGCGACCTCGCCGGCCCGCACCTGTTCCTGCAGGTCGAGCGGGCGCCGCGAGCCGACGACCCGTCGGCGGGCTGGCCGGAGCTGGCTTCGAGGCTGGAGACGCGGCTGCGGCGCCTGTACCCGCGCGCGTTCTTCGACTCCCGCCACGACCGGGTGCGGGCGCTGGCGCCGCTGCCGAGCACGAATGGCGGCGCGGTCGAGGGGATGCGGGAAGCATGCGAGTCGCTGGGCCGCGAGGAGGGGCTGGTCGTCGGCCTCTCGGACGTCGATCGCGGCGCGAGCAGCGCCCGCCGGCGGATGCGCGAAGCCGCCGACGCGGCCCGCGTCGGGCGTTCGCTGGTCGCCGGCGGCGGCGCCGTCTCCTACGAACAGCTGGGGGCATACCGCTATCTCGTCCACCTGGAGCTCGATCAGGCGCCCCGCGACCGCTATCGCCAGTCGGTCGAGGATCTGGGCGAGTACGACCGCCGCCACGGCGCCCGGCTGGTGGAGACGCTGGAGCAGTTCCTCGCCGACCGCGGCAGCGTCAGCGCCAGCGCGCGGGCGCTCTACGTGCACCCGAATACGGTCCGCCAGCGACTCGACCGGATCCAGCGGGTCGCCGAGCTCGAGCTGGCCAACGAAGACCTGCTGTCGCTGGAGCTGGCGCTGAAGCTCGCCAGGTTGCACCACGTCCGGGCGGAGACGGAGTGAACAGCGAGACGGGACTAGGCGGCGCGCCGGACCCGTCTGCGCGCCAGCCAGATCCAGAAGATGCCGAAGCCGACGACGTTCAGCAACAGGACCAGGAGGACCCACCACGCCTTGATCAGGAAGGGGATGGCCTCCCCCTCCTTCCACAGCTCATAGCCCGTCAGGTAGGCCATGATCAGCAGGGTCGCGACCAGGATCGGCGGCGCCTGGCCGGTGATTACGAAGAGGATCATCGGCGCGGCGATCCTATACGGGGAGCGGCCCGGTGACGATCAGGGCGAAGCTCTACACGGCGATCGTGCTCACCGTGCTGGGGCCGCTGGCGACGACCGCCGTGGCGCTGCAGGGGATGAGCCAGCTCGGCGATCGCTTCGACGAAGTGGGCGCGCGCGCCGCGCACGAGGCGATCGCACGCGAGCTCAAGTTCCTGGTCACCGATGTCAACGGCTGGCAGACGGCCTACGGCTACGCCGAAGGCGGCTTCCGGGCGCGTTTCGTCGCCTCGGCGGCCGAGCTGCGGCGCGAGCTCGAGCTCGCCGCCGAGGAGCTCACCGACGAGAGCGAGGAGCCGCTGCTGAGCCAACTCGGCGAGCAGTTCGACCGTTTCATGGAACTCGACGAGGTCGCCTGGGGCGCGCTCCAGGCCGGCAACCCCGAGCAGACCAAGCGGATCCTGCTGGGGCCGGAGCTACGGCAATTCGAGGCGATGGCGGCGACGGCGGAAGAGCTCGCGAACGCCGAGGCGGCCGAGGCCGCGACCACCGCCGCCGCCTTCGACGACGCCCGCGACGACGTCCCGCCGCCGCTTGATCGCCGTCGCGCTGGGGGCGGCGGTGGTGATCATCCTGCTGTTGGTCACCGCGAACGACATCGCCCGCATGGCGCTGGAGGGAGAGCGCAACGTGCGCGGCCGAAAGCCGCGTGAGACGCCGGACGACGGCTCCTCGTGACCCAGGACGTGCTCCTGACGCTGAGCCTGCTGCTCGGCGCGGCGCTCGCAGCACGCTTCCTGGCCAGCCTCCTGCGGATACCGGAGATCCTCGTCCTGGTCCTCTTCGGGGCCCTGCTCGGTTCTTCCGCCCTCGACGTGATCGACGTCCCGCTCGACTCGATCGGCGCCCAGCTGCTGTTCACGCTCGGCGTCTCGATGATCCTCTTCTACGGCGGGCTCAACCTCTCGGTGGACGTACTGCGGAAGGTGTGGGTCGGGCTCGGGATGCTGGTGATCCCGGGGGTGGTGCTGACCACGGCGATCGTCGGCGTCGTCGCCCATCTCGCCTTCGACCTTTCCTGGACCGCGGCGCTGTTGATGGGCGCGGTGCTCGCACCCACCGATCCGGCGATCTTGATCCCGCTGTTCGTGCGCTCGCGGCTGCGGCCGAAGGTGGCGCAGACGGTGGTCGCCGAATCGGCGTTCAACGATCCCACCGGTGCCGTGCTGGCGCTGGCGCTGGCGGGCGTCCTGCTGAGCGGCGATGCGTCGGTTGCTACACCGGCCCGCGAGTTCGCCGGCGACCTCGCGATCAGCACCGTGATCGGCCTCGTCGCCGGGGTCCTGCTCGCGGCGACGATCTCGAGTCGTCGCGCCGGCATCTGGCGCGAGTCGTCGGCCGCCGCGATGCTCGCCGTGGTCACGATCGGCTACTTCTCGCTCGACTCGGCGGGAGGCAGTGGCTACCTGGGCGCGTTCCTCGCCGGGCTGATCGTCGGCAACATGGAGCGGCTCGGGCTGGCGATGCACTCGGAGCACGAGCGCGACCTGCGGCTGTTCGCTTTCAACATGGCCGACCTGGTGACGCTGTTCGTGTTCCTCGTCCTCGGCGCCAACATCCCCTTCGACACCCTCGGGGAGCAGCTGCTCCCCGCGATCGCCGTACTTGCGGCGCTGCTCTTGCTCGCGCGACCGTTGACCGTGCTCGCCTGCACGCTGCCGGATCGCCGCGGGGCCTGGACCCGGCGCGAGGTCGCCTTCCTCTGCTGGACGCGTGAGACCGGGGTCGTGCCCGCGGCGCTGGTCGGGGTGCTCGCCGGGCTCGGCGTTCCGAACATCGATGAGTACGCCGCCGTGGTCGCGCTCGCCGTCGTCGGCACCCTGATCCTGCAGGCGCTCCCGGCGGAGTGGCTGGCGGGCCGGCTGGGGCTGCTCGACGGCCCGCCCGAACCCGCCGCCGAGGGCGCGGCGGAGGCTTGACCGTGGCCGGGCCCTCCCTCGTCGACGCGACCGAGACCGCGCTTCGCGAGCGACTGGCGCCCGGTCGCGCTCGCCTCGGCGACCGGCTGCCGCCCGAGAAGGAGCTGGCCGAGGCGCTCGGCGTCTCCAGGGGGACCTTGCGGCTGGCGCTCGAACGGCTGGAGAGCAACGGCGAGATCGTCCGTCGCCAGGGCAGCGGCACCTTCGTCGGCCGGGTCGCCCTCGGCCCGGCCTTCAGCGAGGGCCTCGAGGTGCTCGAGTCCTACACCTCGCTGGCGCGCCGGCAGGGCAAGCGGCTGAGCGTCCGCAATCTCCAGGTCGAGCAGGCGCGGACGCCCGGATACGTGGCCGAGGCCCTCGGGGTGCGCCGCGGCACGAGGGCGCTGCTGATCCAGCGCACGGTGCTCGCCGACGGGGCGGTGGCCGCCCACATGCGCGACATCGTCCATCCCGAGATCGAGCTGCCGCCGCCCGAGGACGTTCGTGCGGCGGTCTCCTCGGGCCAGATGGTGCTCGACGTGCTGATCGAACAGGGCGTCCCGATCGCCTTCGCCAGGACGCAGGTACGACCGCGGCTGGTCGAGCCCGGCGGGCGCCTGGGCGAGGCGCTGGGGGCGACGCGGGTGACCGCGGCGCTCGAGCTGACCGAGCTCATGCATCTCGCCGGCGGTCAGACGGTTCAGTACTCGATCGGCGTCTTCGCGCCCGGCTCGATCGACCTGCACGTGATCCGCGGTTTGACGACTACTTCTTCGGCTTCTTCTTCACCTTGAAGCCGTCGCTGGCCGGGCTCTGGTCGACGTTGCCCGCGCCGTCGATCGCGCGCACGCTGAACGTGTGCTTGCCCGGCTTCAGCTTCTTCAGCGTGAACGGCGAGCTGCAGGCGGCGAAGGCGCCCTTGTCGACCTTGCACTGGAACGAGCCCTGCTCGGAGGACGTGAACCTGTAGGTCGGCGTGCGGTCGGTGGTCTTCTTCAGCAGCTTGGTGATCGCGGTCTCGGGCGCGGCATCCCCGGGGCCCGCCGGCGGCGGCGTGGCCTCGACGTAGGTGAACCCGGGCGAGCACCCCGAAGCGCCGTCGGAGTCGAGCGCCGAGGTCGCGCTCGCGTAGAGCGTCGTCGTCGAGTTGTCGGGCACCGCGACGGCTAGACCGGCGGAGGCGAAGGTCGCCGCTGAGCCCGTTGCCGCCGCCGCGCCGCTGCAGTCCGCGGTCGTGAACAGGCTCACGGTCGAGCCCGCGGGAGCCGTGCCGGAGATCTCGGGCAGGTTCTCGTCTGCCCCCGATGCCGGGGTGGAACCGGTAATCGACGGGGTCGCGATCACGCTCGGGTCGTCGGCGGTCTCGCAGGCCGTGATGCTGGTCTCCGCCGCGTCGACGATCGCCAGGTCGATCTCCGATCCGCAGTCGACGATGTCCGGGCCGCCGTCGCGGACACGGACCGTGTCGGCGCCGGCGAGCGAGGCGATCAGGTTCGGGCCGGTGCCGCCGGTGAGGTCGTCGGCGTTGGCGCTGCCGGTCAGGTCCTCGATCCCGCTCAGGTTGTCGTTCGCACCGTCGCCGTCGTTGGAGGCCGCTTGGGCCGCCGTGAGCGTGGCGGTGACGGAACCGGCCGCCGTCGAGTAGTCGGCCGTGTCGGTGTTCAGGCCGCCGGTGAGCAGATCGACGCCGCCGTTGCCGGAGAGGATGTCGTTGCCCGCGTTGCCGTTGAGGCTGTCGGCGCCGCCGCCGCCCTCGGCGATATCGGTCCCGGCGAGGCCGTCGAAGTTGTCCACGCCGCCGCCGCCGGTGAACGAGTCGCCGCTCTGCGAGCCCATGAACAGCTCGAAGGTCGCGAAGGTGTCGGTGGTGCCGTCGCCGGTCACGTTCGAATCGGGAACGCTGAAGTCGTAGCCGACCGATGAGGGGTCGTATGTGAGCCGGTCGCTGGTCCCTGCGCCGCCGATGAAGGTGTCGCTGCCGACGCCGTCCCCGGTCGAGGTGACGCCGTAGATCAGGTCGTCGCCGCCGGCGCCGTCGATCGAGTTCACCGCGTCGCTAGGGATGATCGTGTCTCCCTGCGGCGAGCCGGTCGCGTTTTCGATGCTGGTCAGGTCGTCGTCTATGGTCGCCTCGCCGGTTGCGAAGCCCTGCTCGAGGTCGATCTGGACCGCGTTCGTGGCCCCGGTGAACGAGGCTCGGTCGCCGCCGACGCCGCCGTCGAGTTCGTCGTCGCCGGCGCCACCGAGCAGGTTGTCGTCCTCGTCTCCCCCGTTGAGCCCGTCGTCCCCGCCGGCGCCCTCGAGCCGGTTGGCGTTGACGTCGCCGGTGAGGGTGTCGTCCTGCGGCGAGCCGGTCAGGTTCTCGATGTCGGTGAAGGTGTCGCTGCCCTCGCCCGTGGCCTGCGCGCCGGCGGTCGCGAGGTTGACCGTGACCCCGCCTGCGCTGTTGGCGAAGCTCGCCGTGTCGATCCCGCCGGCGAACGGGACGACGCTGGCGCCGCCGGCGAAGAAGTCGTCGCCCGCGCGGCCCTCGAGCGTGTCGTTGCCGCCGAGCCCCTCGAGCACGTTGTTGCCGCCGTCGCCGATCAGCGTGTCGGCGGCGCCCGTGCCCCAGATGTCGGTGAAGCCGGTGAGCGTGTCGGTGCCGGCGGGCGTCGTCGCCGTACCCGCCGTCAGGTTGGCCGTTATCGGCCCCGTCTCCGCGAGGTACTTGGCGATGTCCCCCGCGTCGCCGCCGCCGATCAGGTCGTCGGCGCCGCCGAGTCCGCTGATCGAGTCAGCACCCTGCAGCCCGTTGAGGAAGTTGACGTTGTCGTCCCCGGTCAGCGAGTCGTCGTTGCCGGTTCCGACGAGGTTGTCGACCCTGGACAGCGTGTCCGTGCCCTCGCCGGTCGCCTGGGGCGTCGTCAGGCTCAGATTCACGGTCACGCCGACGCCGCTCGAGGAGTAGTCGGCCAGGTCGCTACCGGGTTCGGCCGTGCCGACCGCGTCGCCGCCCTCGAGCGTGTCGTCGTCGTCACCGCCCCTGAGGATGTCGTCATCGGTTCCGCCGTAGATCTCGTCGTTGCCGTCGCCGCCTTGTAGGAAGTCGCCGCCCTCGCCGCCGAAGAGCTGGTCCTCGCCGCTGGCGCTCTCGAGCCCGTTCGCGTTCGCGTCGCCGGTGAGCACGTCGTCGCCGGTACTCGTGAACACGTTCTCGATCCCGGCGAGCGTGTCGGTGCCTTCCCCGCTCGCCGTGCCCGCGTCGAGGTCGACGATCATGTCCAGGTCCAAGCCGTCCGAGTCGAACCTGGCGAGGTCCGAGTCGCCGCCCCCACCGTCGAGGTCGTCGTCGCCGGCTCCACCGTCGAGGTCATCGAACCCGAGGCCGGACTCCAATGTGTCGCCGCCGGCCTCGCCGCGGAGGATTGCGCCGACGGTGCTCGGGAGGGCCGTGGTATCGACCGTGTCGTCCATATCGCCGAGGCCGACGTCGACGGCCGTCGCTCCAGCGAGCGTGCACGAAGCCGGCACGCCGGGTCCCCCGCCGCCGCTGCATTCGGCCCCCGACGGAGTGATCGTCACGCCGGCGGCATCGGTGAACACGTAGATCTCGCCGACCTGGGTGGTGACGACGAGCGCGTTGGTCTCGCCAGGATCGGCGTCGTAGTCGATCGTCGTCCCGGTGACCGAGAGATCCGACGCCGAGGCCAGCGCCGGCAGCGCCGCCGTGGCGCTCGCCGCCAGCACGCCGACGCAGACGAGCCTTCCCCAGCCGATACCCAGATCTCGCTCACGCCGCATTCCCAGCCTCCTTGCCCCTTGCTTGAACCGTCCCCCCACCTGGAAGCCAGGCTACCGCACCCCCGAGACGCGACCAGAGTTCGCGAGGGGTCCCTGATGGGATGGCTTTCGAACCCCGAGGCGGTCGCGTCCATCAGGCGAGTTGGCTCCGCCCTTCCTCCGATGTAGGGTGGCATGCAGATGCGACGGATCGCTCTCCTCTGCTCGGCTGGAATCTCGGCTGCTCGCGTTCGCCGGTTCGGCGCAAGCCGAAACGCTCGTCGTCGCCACTACGGCAGACTCGCCCGCCGGCGAATCCTGTTCGGGAGCTGCTCCATCGGCCTCTGCACCTTGCGCGAGGCCGTGACCGACGCGAACGACAACACCGAGACCCCGGGCGCCGACACCATCCAGCTCCCGCCCGGCACCTACACCCTGCCGAACGACGCGCTGCCGGAGATCCCGGGCGACGTCACCATCGAGGGCACCGGCGGGGCGAGCGTGACGACGATCACCGGCGCCGACACGAACGCGGCGGGGAACCTGAAGGGCGGCGCCTTCGCCGTCGGCGGGGCGAGCGCGAAGCTCACGCTGCGCGGCGTGACGATCAGCGGCAACCGGCTCACCGGCACCGTCCCGGTCGGAGGGGGCGCGCTCGCGGCCGGCGGAGGCGCCGCGCTCGTCCTCGAGGACGTCGTCGTCCGGGACAACCGATCGGAGGCCGCCTCGACCAGCGAGGGCGCAGGGGGGATCGCCGGAGACGGCGCGTCGTTGAGGCTCATCGACTCCGCGGTCGAGGGCAACGTGTTCGCCGGCACCGCCTCGCCCGCTGCCGCCGGCGGAGTCTCGTGGGCCAACGCGTCGGGTGCGGTCGAGGTCTCGCGCAGCTCGATCTCACGCAACCGCGTCGACCCGGTGACCGGGACCAACGGCAGCGCCGTTGGCGGCCTGGAGGTGAACCTCGGCCCGTCCGTGTCGATCACGGACTCCACGGTGAGTGCGAACACCGTCAGCGCCTCCGGGGCGACCGGCTTCCGCACCGGCGGCATCGACACGAGCAGCGTGCCGAACGTGACCATGACGAACGTGACCGTGACCGACAACGTCGCCGGGACCGGCAGCGGTTTCACCGCCCACGCGATCTCGATGTTCGCCGGGGCGTCGAAGACGATTCGCAACTCGATCGTCGCCGGCGGCGGCACGGCGAACTGCTTCATGTCGGGTGCGTTCTCGTCCGGAGGCGGAAACATCGAGGATGGGAACGGCTGCAACTTCACGGGCCCGGGTGACCTGGTCAACACCGACCCGCAACTCGGCGCGCTGCGCAACAACGGCGGGCTCGGACTGAGCCGCGTGCCGCTGTTCGTCGAGCCCGGCGTTCGGGCTGGCGCGACCGGCCTTCTGTTCGGCCACCGACCAGCGCGCGGTTGCGAGACCGCAGGGCGGCGCGTGCGACAGCGGCGCGGTCGAGAGCGCGACGCCGCCCGTTAACACCACGCTCCCGTCGATCAGCGGCACCGCGAGCCTCCGGGCAGACGCTTACCTGCAACCCGGGCGCCTTCACCCAGGACCCCACCCTTGCATTCCAGTGGCTGAGCGACGGGGCGGCAATCGCCGGCGCGACCGCTTCGACCTTCACGCTCACCAACGCGCAACTCGACACCGCGGTGCAGTGCCGGGTCACGGCGACCAACGTGGCGGGCCAGGCCGTGGCAACGTCAGCCACCGTGATTCCGCCACCGGCCGTGTCGCCGCCGGTGAACACCGCGCGCTGCATCGTCCCGAAGCTGGTCGGCAAGAAGCTCACCAAGGCGCGCAAGACGCTCGAGGGCGCCAACTGCGCCCTCGGCAAGACCAAGAAGCGCAAGTCGTCGAAGAAGCCGGGGACCGTGCTATCCACCTCACCCGCGGAGGGCGAGAACCTCCCCGCCGGGACGAAGGTCGCGCTCACCGTCGCGAAGAAGTAGGAAGCCGCCAAGCAAGCAACCGTGAGGGTGGACGAGGGGACTCGAACCCCCGACCGCCTGGACCACAACCAGGAGCTCTACCAACTGAGCTACGTCCACCAAGTCGGTCCAATCTAGCGCGTGATCCGGAACCGACGGCCGAGTCGAGCGCCCCCGGCAGGACTCGAACCTGCGGCCTGCTGCTTAGAAGGCAGCTGCTCTATCCAGCTGAGCTACAGGGGCTCGGGGGTCAGATTAGACCGCACGGCCGCCGTCTCTTCCGCCGTCGCGACCGCGGCCCTGACCGCCACGCCCATGGCCACCCTGGCCGCGCTTGCGGCGATGCTCCCCCTTGTCCTTCCCCTGCGCGGGCTCTGGCTCTGCGTCCGTCGCCTCGGGGGCCGTTGTCGACTCGGCCGCGGGTGCCGGCCGCGCCGTGTCCTCGTCGCCCGGATCCTTGATCGCCGCGACCGCCGCCTTGGCCTTGTCGGCAAAGCTGCCCTCGCCCTTGGCGATCCCCTTCAGCTCCCCGGCGTCCTCCTTCAGGCTCTCGGCTCCGCCCCGCTTCTCGACCAGGTCCTTGGCCTTGTCGGTGAGCTTCTTCAGGTCCATCTCGTCCTCCCGATGTCGTTCCGTTGAGGTTATCCCCGGGTTACCCCGAACCGCGGACTAGACTCGGAGCTCTCGGGGCGTGGCGCAGCCTGGTAGCGCGTTCGGCCTTTGGGGGCCGAAGGTCCCTGGTTCAAATCCGGTCGCCCCGATTTTGCCTCCGCTAGTTGCAGCCCTTCGGGTCGGATCTCTCGGATCCATCGGGCATCGTCGTGTGGCAGAACGACGCCCCGTCGAAGTCGGTGCTCTGCAACTCGGCGTTGAGGAGGTCGGCGCGACGCAGGTTTGCGTTCTCGAAGTGGGCGCGCTTGAGGTTGGCGCGGCGGAGGTTGGCGCGGGCCAGCGTGGCGCGGCGGAGGTTGGCGTCCGAGAGGCTGGCGCGGCTGAAAATGGCCTCGAACAGGTTGGCATCGGTCAGCTTGGCGTCGCTCAGGTTGGCCTGGAAGAAGTTCGCGCCCGGGAGATTGGCGTTCGACAGATCCCGACCCTGCAGGTCGGCGCCGGGGCAGTAGGCGTTTGGCCCGATCTCGCACTTGGGCGTCCCGGCAAGCCCTCCGGACGCCGGCACCACTGCCGCCGCGCAGGCGAGCACACCGGCGGCGTAGACCCGCCACCGTCGCGTTTCCCCAGGCCTGCTCACCACCCGGAACCTATCTCATACACTCGCGCACCATGCGCCCTCCGCTCGCCACGACCGCCGTCCTGATCGCGCTCACCTTCGCCGCATGCGGCGGAGATGACGAGACCACCTCGACCACGGGCGCCTCCGGCACCTCGGGCGTTCAGGGCCCGGTCGACACCGACCTGACCGCGAGCGAGTTCATCGACGCCTCGATCCCCGATCAGCTCGAGGTGGTCACACAGGCGGCCGAGGACAACCCGGATTGCGGCGATATCGATACGGCTGCCGGCGGCGACTTCCAGGTCTCGGTTGCGATCGACGCCGCCGGCGCGCCCTCGGACACGCCGATCTCGGAGATCGTCGCCGACAACTGCTGAGCCGGCCCCCGCGCGGGGCGCGCCGGTTCTAGACGGTGTCGGGCTCGCGCACCTCGGCGAGCGCCTCGAGGCGCTCGACCAGGCTGCGAATGCGGCCGGCCTCGACCGCGAGGTGCTCGCGGGCCTCGGCGGCCTGCGTCAGCACGCCGGAGCAGTCGTCGCCGGCCGCCGCGTGGGCGAGGTTCAGGCGCACGGCGAGAATTGTCTGCAGGACTTCGTCGCGCAACTCGTCGGCGATCTCGGAGATCTCGATCATCGGACGAACCTACTCACCCACGCGGGCGGCGCAACCGCAATCACAGCGGTTCTCGATCCGGGGAAACCCGCAACGGCGGCGCGGCCTTTGCCCATCCGTACAAGTAGGGTTCCGCGGCCGATGGCCGAGGTCCGACCACTCAACGCTCTCCACTACAACCTCGCCGCCATCCCCTCGCTCGCCGACGTCGTCGCGCCGCCCTACGACGTGATCGACGCCCAGCGGCGCGCCCAACTGCTCGCCCGCTCGTCGTTCAACGTCGTCGAGATCGACCTGCCCGAGGCGCCCGATGGCGGCGACCAGTACGAGCACGCCTCTGAAACGCTCGAGGAATGGGTCCTGCAGGGGATCCTCGCCGCCGATCGCGAGCCGGCCCTCTGGGCCCTGACCCAGGAGTACGACGCTCCGGACGGCTCGCGCCAGGTGCGCCGCGGTCTCCTCTGCCGGGTACGCGTCACCCCATACGGGCCCGGCCTCGTCCGCCCCCACGAGCGCACCCAGCCGGGGCCGAAGCAGGATCGCCTGCGCCTGACCGAGGCCACCCGCCACAACATGTCGCCGATCTTCTCCCTGCACGAGGGCGATGCCTGGCGCCACATCGAGGGCCACACCCGCGCCGACCCGTGGGCCGAGGTAACCGACGACGAGGGCACCACACATCGGATCTGGCGCATCGACGACGCCGAAGCCCATCGCGCGGTTGGCGCCGAGCTCGCCGAGTCGGAGCTGCTGATCGCCGACGGCCATCATCGCTACGAGACCGCCCGCACCTACGCCGACGCGATCGGCGGCGACGGCCCCCACCGCTACACGCTGATGGCCCTGGTCTCGCTCGAGGATCCGGGGCTGACCGTATTCGGTTACCACCGGTTGCTCTCGAACCTCGGCGAAAGCGCGGCTCAGGAGGCGCTCGGGGCGGCGATCCGCGAGCACTTCGAGTTCGAGGAGGTCGCGATCGAGGAGCTCGATCCAGCCGGCGAGACCGGCATCGGCGTCTTCGGCTACATCGACGCCCACCTTCGCCAGGGCTATCGGCTGCGGCTCAAGGATCCGTCGGTGCTCGAGGCCGCGATGCCCGACGTCTCGCCCGCCTTCCGCGAGCTCGACGCGGCGATCCTCGAGTCGCTGCTGCTGCGCGGGGCTCTGGGGATGAGCGCCGAGGACATCGAGGCCAAGCGCGGGATCGCCTATACCGCCTCCGCCGAACGCGCGCAGGCGGCGCTCGACGAGGGGACCCACGCCGCCTTCCTGATGCGCCCGACGCCGGTGGAGCAGGTGCGCGCTGTCGCCGCCGCCGGCGAAACGATGCCGCCGAAGTCGACCTACTTCTTCCCCAAGCTGCTCACCGGCATCGTCTTCAACCCGCTCTCCTAGCGATGACGGCTGTGGTCAAGATCAACGCGATCGAGGTCGCCGAGGGCAAGGGGCCCGAGCTCGAGCGCCGCTTTGCCGAGCGGGTTCGCGAGGTCGAGTCGATGCCCGGGTTCCTCGGCTTCGAGCTCCTGCGCCCGGTGAGCGGCGAAACGCGCTACTTCGTCTACACCCGCTGGCGTAGCGAGGAGGATTTCCAGGCCTGGGTTCAAAGCGACGCGTTCACGCGCGGCCACGCCCAGGCCGCCCGCGACCGGGGCACCGTCGCCCACGGGGCAGCGCTGCTCAGTTTCGAAGTCGCCGAGAGCGTCGTCGCCCCGGCGGAAGACTGACCCCGCTCGACGGCCCGCGATCAGGCCGGCCGGCAGCGCTTGCTGATCGCGTAGATGCCGGTCCCGTCGGCGTCCTGCTTCCAGCGGTTGATGATCCCGCAATGAGTGGTGCCCGCCTGATCGCGGAAGACGACCGTGGCGGCGCACCTGGCGCGGCGTTTGCCGACTCGCTTGCAGTACTTGACGTCCCAGCTCAGGCAGGTGTCGAAGCATTGAAGGTCGCGGACGTGCGCCCGGTTCTCTCGCTTGACCTTGGCAAGCGAGATCCGGGCCTCGGCCGGCGCCGCCGGCGCGAGGGCCACGCAGAGGAGGACCGCGGCGGCACTCGACTTGATCGCGGATCGCATCGCCCCCAGGTGTCCCCGCTCGAGCGGATTTCGAATCATCCCGGCTCCCCCGGAGGCGCTAGGGTCGGCGCCTTGACCCGGATCTACACGAAGAAAGGCGACGACGGAACCACATCGCTGTGGTACGGCGGCCGGGTGGCGAAGTCCGACCCGCGTACGGAGGCCTACGGTGCCCTCGACGAGGCGGCCTCGGCTCTCGGCATCGCCCGCGCGCTCTGCGGCGCCGAGGAGGCCGAGCTCGCCGCCGACATCCTCCGCCTCCAAGACGACCTCTTCATCGCCGGCGCCGAGCTGGCGACGGCGCCCGAGGCCGCCGAACGGCTCGTCGACGGGGTCAGCCGCGTCACTCCCGAGATGGCGGCCGAGCTCGAGCAGCTGATCGACCGCTACATGGACCGGGTCGAACTGCCGGCGAAGTTCGTCATCCCCGGCGGCACGCCGCTCTCGGCCCATCTCGATCTTGCCCGCGCGATCCTGCGCCGGGCCGAGCGCCGGACCGCGGCGCTCGACGGCGGCGACGGAGTGCTGGCGGCCGAGCTGCTCGCCTTCCTCAACCGCGCCTCGGACGCCGCCTACGCGATGGCGCGGTTCGCCGACGTCGACGATCCGGAGCTGTTCGCGGGCCGCGAGCGCGCCGAACCGAAGGTCTGATGCGGGTCGTCGCACGCCGGCGCGACGGCTACACGCACGAGGTCGAGACCGACAGCGGCCACACGCTCGTGATCGACGAGCCGGTCGACCGCGGCGGCGCCGATCTCGGCCCCTCCCCCACCCGCGCGGCGGCGGCCGGGCTCGCGGCCTGCACGGCGATCACCTGCGAGATGTACGCGGCCCACAAAGGCTGGGAGCTGGGCGCGGTCGAGGTCGAGGTCGAAGTCGAGCAGGGCCAGGGGTCGACCTTCGAGGAGATCACCGTGGTCCTGCGAGTTCCCGAGCCACTCGACGACGAGCAGCGCGACCGGCTGCTGGTGATCGCCGGCAAGTGCCCCGTGCACCGCGCCCTCTCCGGTGAGTCCGAGGTCGCGATCCACGACCGGATCGAAGTCGGGAGCTAGGTCGTGGACCTCGGGCTGGCCGGACGCGCATGTGCGATCACCGGCGCCAGCCGCGGCATCGGCCGCGCCACCGCCGCGATGCTTTGTGGCGAGGGTGCCTCGGTGCTGCTGATCGCGCGCGGAACCGCAGGGCTCGCCGAAGCGGCCGCCGAGTGCCGCCAGGCGGCCGTCGGCGGCGCCGAGGTCGCCGAGCTCGCCCTCGACATCACCGATCCTGAGGCGGGGGAACGGATCGTGCTCGCCTGCGCCGAGCACTTCGGCAAGCTCGATGTGCTCGTCAACAACGCCGGCACGGCCCGCCGGCGAAACCTCGAGGACGTCCCGGAGGCCGACTGGTACGACGCCTGGGAGCTGAACGTGATGGCGCCGCTGCGGGCGATGCGAGCGGCCGTCCCGGGAATGGCCGAGCGCGAGTGGGGCCGGGTCGTCAACGTCTCCTCGACCTCGGCCAAGCGGCCCTCGGCGAAGATGCCCGAATACTCGGTGGCGAAGGCGGGGCTGCTCTCGCTCTCGCGCCTGTTCGCCGACCGCTACGCCGCCGACGGGGTGCTCGTCAACGCGGTCTGCCCCGGCCCGACCAAGTCGGCGATGTGGATGGACGAGGGCGGCCTGCTCGATCAGTCGAAGGAGGACAGCGGGATCGCGACCCGCGAGGAGGCGCTGCGGGCGGCGGGGCGCAAGCGCCCGATCGGCCGGCTCGCCTACAGCGAGGAGATCGCGGCGGCGATCGTCTTCCTCGCCTCCGAGCGCGCCTCCTATGTCGCCGGCGCCGCCTGGTCGGTCGACGGTGGCACCGTGCAGGTGATTATCTGAGCGCTGCCGAGGACCTACGCCGCGCCCTGCTCACCCCGGCCGCCGCCGAGGTGATGGACGCCCACGGCCGAACCGAGGCCGCCGTGCTCGTGCCGATGTTCGGCTACCCCGAGCGGCCCGGGCTGGTGTTCACCGAGCGCCGCCACGACCTCCGCCGCCACGCCGGTGAGATCTCGTTTCCGGGCGGGCGCCGCGACCACGCCGACGAGTCGCTGCTCGCCACCGCCCTGCGGGAAGCGAACGAGGAGATCGGCCTCGGGCCGGAGGAGGTCGAGGTGATCGGCGCCCTGCCGCCGATCGGGACCTTCGTCACCAGCTACAAGGTGCACCCGTTCGTCGGCCTGATCGGCGACGAGCTGCAGTTCGAGCCCAGCCCGGCGGAGGTCGAGACAGTGCTCGCGTTCACGCTCGCCGAGCTTCGCGAGAGCTTCGCCATGCGCCGCCTGGTCCGCCGCGGGGTGCCGATCCGCACCCCGACCTACCTCGTTGGCGAGCACCTGATCTGGGGCGCGACCGCGCGCATCCTGGGCGAGCTGCTGGCGAGGCTCGAAGGTCCTGCAGCTCAGCGCCGGACAGCGTTGTAACCGTCGAGCAGGCGCTTGGCGACGCCCTCGATCGACTGCTCGCCGTAGGCCATCGACGGCTGCTCGCGGGTGAGCACCGCGAGCGCGAAACGGCGCGGTGCCCGCCGCAGCAGCATCACCTGGTTCACGCGCCAGCTCGGCGCCCCCGACCAGCCACCCTTGAAGTGCAGCGTCCACCCGCGCGGCGCGACCGGCGGGATTCCCCAGCGCTGCGAGGGCACGATCCTGGTCAGCAGGTGCAGCGCGTAGCGGCGATGGCGCTTGGGGATGAACGACTTCAGCTCGCTGAAGAAGCGTGCCTGGGAGCCGGCGGTGATCGTGGTCAGGCCCCAGGTCGGCTGCGTGGAGAAATGGCGAAGGCCGATCCGGTCCGCGAGCTCGACCAGCGTCTGCTGGCCGACGCGGTTGAAGACGGCGGTCGCGGCCTGGTTGTCGGAGCGCTTGATCATCGGCTCGAGCAGCGCCTTCTCCGAGCCGCTGAGCTCGTCGTGGCGGACGCCCGGCTCGCGCAGCAGGGCGACCATGAACAGCACCTTGACCACGCTGGCGGAGTTGTGGATCCGGTCGGGGTGCGAGCCGTGCAGCCGGCCGGCCTCGTCGACGACCGCGAACGAGATCCGTCCCGCCCGCTCGTCGGCAAACCGCTTCGCCGCGGCGACCCGCTTCGCCCACGCGTAGTGGGCGGGCGGTGCCCCGGCCGGAGCCGGGACGGCCAACGCCGCCGCCCCGAGGGCGGCGAGAGCCAGTCCGCAGATCGCCCTGGGCGCTCTTTTCATGGATTTAGGTATGTCGAACCGGCGCGCGGCGAGGGGTCAATGGCTAGTGTCCCACCGGATGGCAGAGCGCGACTCGAAGGGTCGGTTCGTACCCAACTCCGAGCACTCGGAGGCGGCCGGCGACGACACGGAGACGGTCGACATCAGCGAGACGACCGCCCCGTCGATCGGCCCCAACACGGTGATCGAGAAGAAGCCGCCACAGGAGCGGCTCGCCGGCAAGGAGCAGTCCAACCTCGACGCGATGGGGCTGGAGAAGCGCCGCGAAGTCGTCGGCGGCAACTACAGCGCCAGCCTCACCCGCCAGATCGTCACCTACGCGATCGTGGTCGTGGTCGTCGTCGTCGCGGTGTTCGGCCTCAAGGTGCTCGCCGACGACCTCGACCAGCCTCCGGCCAAGGTCGCCGACCAGGCTCCCTGGACCGGCAGCGACCAGAAGCCGACCCCGATCCAGTAGAGACGAGCGGCGCGGCTCAGGCGCCGGTCAGCTCTTTGGCCGCGGCCAGCATCCCCTCCAGCCAGAGCTCGGGCCGGCCGACGTCCGCGTCGACGACCTCGAACGGAATCCGCCACCTCTCCCCCGCGTTGCGGAGGGCCTCGAACGCGGTCGTCGCGTGCTCGGGGTCGAGCGCCGTGGTGACCTCGTAGACGATCGCGCGCACCGGGGTATCGACGATCTCCTCGAGCAGCCGCTCGAGGCGCGGGCCGTGCAGGGCCGCAATCGAGTCCGGCTCGCCGGCGGCGGAGCCGAGCAACCAGAAGATCAGGGTCACGCCCTCGATCGCATCGAGCACGCTCGCGACCCGGTCCGGGTCGGCGACGGTCGCCTCGATCCCGGCGGCCGCGATCAGTTCGGCGCCGGCCTCGGTCCGGCTCGTGCCGCGGACCACCCAGCCGTTGTCCCGCAGTGCGACGCCGAGCTCGCGGCCGCGGCAACCACAGCCGACGATCAGGGCCCGCGCCACGTCACCGGCCCACTGGCCTAGATCCCGAACTCGTCCTCGAGCTCGTCGAGGCGACTCTCATGGCTGCGCCGCGCCCGCTCGCGCACCGCTTCGTCCTCGCGCGCCATCTCGTTGGCGTCGTCCTCGGTCAGTTCCGGGGCGCCGCGCCGGCGCCGGTACTGATTCTGGGCCTCGATCATCTGCTGCACGTCGTCGACCTCGAGCTGGGCCTCGAGCTCGTGCGAGCGCGTCGGCTTCCAGTCGACCAGGTCCGCACCGCTGCCGGGGTACGCGCGCGCCAGCAGGACCAGGCAGATGATGATGAATCCGATCATCGCCATCGTGATCAGCATGAAATCCACGCGCTCACCATAGACCGGAACAGCCACGGAGCGAAAACCCGAGGCGGGAAGCGATTATGCTCCGAGCGTGAGGCGGGTCAGGATGACCTCGGGGATGGGGGCGCTGCTGATCGCGGCTTGCCTGCTCCTGGGAGCCGGCTTCCCCGCGAAGGCGCCGGCCCGGGGGACGCCCGAGGGTGGTGATGTAAACGGCGGCCGATTGGTCGCGCTCCCGGACGGCCGGAGGATCTACCTGGAGTGCCAGGGCCATGGCGGGCCCACCGTGATCCTGATCTCCGGTTTCCCCAACGCGGCCGACGTCTGGAGCCTCCTCGACCCCGGCGTGAGCGGGCCGCCGGTGCTGGCCGGCGTCTCGGGCTTCACGCGCGTCTGCGCCTACGACCGCCCGAACACGCCGCTCCAGTCCGGCGAGCCGAGCCGCAGCGATTCGGTTCCCCAGCCACGCACCGGCGCAGACGTCGTGGCCGAGCTGCACGCGCTGGTGCGCGCCGCCGAGCTGCCGGGTCCGTACATCCTGGTCGGGCACTCCCTCGGGGGCATGCTGGCGCGGCTGTACGCCAGCACCTACCCCCGTCAGACGGCGGGGATCGTGGAGATCGACGCGACCTACGAGCTGCTGCGCGATCTCACCGGCCCCGAGTTCTGGCCTGCTCTCGCGCGCGAGACGAGCGATGTGCCGCCAGGGTTCGAGTCCTATGACCTGGACGTCGTCGTCGACCAGGTGATCAGCGCCACTGCCGCCCAGCCGCTGCGCCCCTTCCTGCCGCTGGTCGTTCTCTCACACGGCATCCCCGCCGAAGTCCCCGATCCTCCGCCCGACGGGTTCCCCGACGGCGCGACGCTCGAGCGGATGTCGACGGCGTCCCAGAACGCGCTGGCTCGCATCCTGCCCTACGCGCTGCATGTGATCGCCGAGCGAAGCGGTCACTACATCCAAACCGCGCAGCCGGAGCTGGTGATCGACGCCGTGAACCGAGAGGTGAAGATGGTTCGGCCGGCGTCGGTCGACTGCCGCGGAGGCGCAAGCTCGTGTCGGGCCAAGGTCAGTCTTGCCGGCGGGGCCAGCGAGAGGAAGGTGGTGGTCAGGCTGCCGGACACCAACCTGCGCCTGGTATCGGCGCGTCCCAACCGCAGGTCCCTGCACGGCACCTACGGGCTCTCGGGGTCCCGGGTTCGCCGGGGTGGTTCGCAATACGTGTTCCGGCTCGACGCGGCCCAGTCGACCGGGCCCCGCTCGCAGCTCGTGCTCACGTTCCGGGCCGTCGCCGGCTAGCCACGGCGGACGAAACTGGAATGATCGCGAGCCTTGTCCGAGGCGCTGGTCATCGATGCCGTGCGTACCCCCATGGGCCGCTTCCGGGGGGCGCTCTCGGGCGTGCGCCCCGACGACCTCGCCGCGCACGTGGTCGCGAGCGCGGTCGAGCGCACGGGGATCGCCCCGGCGGAGATCGCCGACGTCTACTGGGGCGCCGCCAACCAGGCGGGCGAGGACAACCGCGACGTCGCCCGGATGGCGGCCTTGCTGGCGGGCCTGCCGGTGGAAGTCCCCGGGGTGACGGTCAACCGGCTCTGTGCCTCGGGCCTCGAGGCCGTCAACCAGGCATCGCGGGCGCTTCGCCTGGGCGAGGCCGACCTCTACCTGGCAGGCGGCTCGGAGTCGATGAGCCGGGCGCCGTGGGTGATGGCAAAGCCGGAGACCGCGCTCGCGCGGGGCGAGCAGACCCTGCACGACACGGCGCTGGGCTGGCGGCTGATCAACCCGCGGATGGCCGAGCTCTACTCGACCGAGGCGATGGGTGAGACGGCGGAGAACGTCGCCGAGCGCTACGACGTCCCGCGCGAAGACCAGGACGCCTTCGCGCTGCGCAGCCACCAGCGCGCCGTCGCCGCCCAGAGCGAGGGACGTTTCGCCGAGCAGATGGTCGCGGTCGACGCTCCGGGGGCGAAGCGCGGGCAGACCGTCAGCGTGGAAGCCGACGAGGGGCCGCGGGCCGACACCACGCTCGAGAAGCTGGCGGCGCTGCGACCCGCGTTTCGCGAAGGCGGCACGGTGACCGCGGGCAACGCCTCGACCCTCAACGACGGCGCCGCCTGCCTGGTGCTCGCCTCACGCGCCAAGGCCGACGAGCTCGGCGCCGAGCCGCTGGCCCGGGTGATCGCCAGCGGGGTCGCCGGCGTCGACCCCGCCCACATGGGAATCGGGCCGATCCCGGCGATCCGCCGCGCCCTCGGCGCCGCCGGCCTCGAGCTCGATCAGATCGACCTGATCGAGATCAACGAGGCGTTCGCCGCTCAGGTGCTCGCCTGCGCCCGGGAGCTCGGCATCGACGAGGAGCGTCTGAACGTCAACGGCGGCGCGATCGCGCTCGGCCACCCGCTCGGCTGCTCGGGTGCGCGGCTGGTGACGACGCTGGCCTGGGAACTGCGCAGGCGCAACGCCCGATACGGGATCGCAGCGCTATGCGTGGGGGTGGGTCAGGGGCTGGCGACGGTGATCGAGAACCCCGCCGTTGGATAGCCTCGCGCCATGCCCGTGAACGAGCTCGCCTCCGTCGACGGCAAGATCGCGCCGACCGCCGAAACGGTGATCCCGCTCAAGGACGACGGCCTCTATCGGGGCGACGGCGTATTCGAGGTGATCAGGCTCTATCGCGGCCGGCCGTTCGCGCTCGCTGACCACCTCGACCGGCTCGAGCGTTCCGCCGCCGCGATCGAGCTGCCCGCCCAGCGCGCGGAGCTCGCGGGCGAGATCGAGGCCTTGCTCGCCGCGCACGGCGACGGCGACGCCCAGCTGCGGCTGATCGTCACCCGCGGTGGCCGGCGAATCGCCCTGATCGAGGAGCTGGTCGCGCACGCGGACGCGGTCAGCCTCGCCACGGTCACCTACGCGCCGACGGTGATTCTCACCGGCGTCAAGTCGCTCTCCTACGGCGCCAACATGCAGGCGACCCGGATCGCCAAGGGCGGCGGCGCCGACGAAGCGCTGCTGGTGCGACCGGACGGAGTCGTGCTCGAGGCGCCGACCTCGACCATCTTCTGGGTCGCCGACGGCGAGCTGCGGACGCCCGCGCTGCGCAGCGGGATCCTCGACTCGATCACCCGCCGCATCCTGGTCGAGTCGCTGTCGGTGGCCGAGGCCGAGTACCCGCTCGCCGACGCGCTCGGTGCCACGGAGGCGTTCCTTGCCTCGACCGTGCGCGAGATCCAGCCGATCTCGGCGATCGACGACCGCGTCTACGAGAGCGGCCCCCGAACCGCCGAGGCGCGGCAGGCGTTCGATCAGGCGATCGCCACCGAGCTCGGCACGCCGGCGACCTGATGATCGAACTCAACGACGAGCAGCGACTGATCGCCGAGACGGCGCGCGAGTTCGTCGACAACGAGGTCATCCCCCGCGCCCGCGACTCCGACCGGGCGCAGAAGTTCGACATCGAGCTCGCCCGCCGGCTCGGCGACATGGGCTATCTGGGAGCGCCGGTGGCCGAGGAATATGGCGGCCGCGGGCTCGACTTCACCGGCTACGGCCTGATCGTCGAGGAGGTCGGCCGCGGCGACTCGGCGATGCGCACCGTGGTCTCGGTCCAGACTTCGCTCGTCTGCGGCTCGATCGAGCGCTGGGGAAGCGAGGAGCAAAAGCAGCACTGGCTGCCGAGGCTGACCAGCGGCGAGGCCTTCGGCTGCTTCGGGCTGACCGAGCCCGACACCGGCTCGGACGCCGCAAACCTGCGCACCCGAGCGGAGAAGATCGACGGTGGCTGGAAGATCACCGGCGGCAAGATGTGGATCTCGCTCGGCAATGTCGCCGAGGTGGCGCTGATCTTCGCCCAGACCGACCCGGCGAAAAAGCACAAGGGCCTCGCCTGCTTCCTCGTCCCCACCGATTCCGACGGCTTCACCACCCAGGAGATCCACGGCAAGCTCGGCCTGCGCGCCTCGGACACGGCGGAGATCTCGCTCGACGCGGTCGAGGTCGCCGACGAGGCGCTGATGGGCGAGGTCGGCGACGGCTTCAAGGTCGCGATGTCGGCGCTCGACTCGGGGCGCTTCTCGGTCGCCGCCGGCTGCGTCGGGATCATCGAGGGCTGCGTGCAGGCCTCGGTCGCCTACGCCAAGGAGCGCAAGCAGTTCGACGTCCCGATCGCCAGCTTCCAGCTCGTCCAGGAGATGATCGCCGAGATGATCGTCCGCCGCGACGCCGCGCGGATGCTCGTCCGCCGCGCCGGCATGCTCAAGGACGCCGGCAAGCCCTCGACCGTCGAGACCTCGGTGGCGAAGCTCTATGCGACCGAGTCGGCGGTCGAGGCGGCGAACCTGGCGATCCAGGTGCACGGCGGCTCCGGCTACGTCGACGACTACCCGGTGGAGCGCTACCTGCGCGACGCGCGGGTGACCACCCTCTACGAGGGCACCTCGCAGATCCAGAAGCTGATCATCGGCCGCGACGCCACCGGGATCAACGCGATGGTCCCCCCGTCCTCGTAGATCGGCGAATGACGCCACTGGTCGAAACCCGGATCGAAGACCACGTTGCCGTCTGCCGTCTCAACCGGCCCGAGGCGCGCAACGCGCTCTCACCCGAGCTGATGGAGGACCTCGCCGCCCAGGTCGAGCGCTTCGACCGCGACCCGGAGGTGCGCTGCATCGTGATCGCCGGCTCCGACGAGGTCTTCGCCGCCGGCGCCGACATCGGGACGATCGCCGAGCGGCAGTTCCACGAGGCCCTCTTTCATCCCGCGGCGGCCTTCTGGCGGCGGATCGCGGAGGCCCGGACGCCGATGATCGCCGCCGTCTCCGGCTTCGCGCTCGGCGGCGGCTGCGAGCTGGCGCTGATCTGCGACATGATCGTCGCCTCCGAGACGGCCGAGTTCGGCCAACCCGAGATCACCCTCGGGATCATTCCCGGTGGCGGCGGTACCCAGCGCCTCGCGCGTGTGGTGGGCAAGCAGCGGGCGATGGAGCTCGTGCTCACCGGCCGCCGCTTCGACGCCCACGAAGCCCACCGGCTTGGGATCGTCAACGAGGTGGCCGGCAAGCGGGAGTGGATGGAGGCGGCGATGGACCTGGCCCGGCGGGTCGCCAGGCGCCCACCGCTGGCGGCGCGGCTGGCGAAGCAGGCGGTCCTGGCGGCCGAGGAGACGGCGCTGGCCGCCGGGCTCGAGTACGAGCGCCGTCTGTACGAACTGACGATGGCGACCGAGGACCGGGTCGAGGGCACCCGGGCCTTCCTCGAGAAGCGGAAGCCCGAGTTCGAGGGGCGCTGACCATGGGCGAGGACGAGCGCCGAGCGAACGTGTTCGAGCCCGACTTCGACGACGAGTCCGATCGCGAGGGCTTTCGCGGTCGCCGCGCGCGGCTCGGCCGCCAGGCCGGCGGCGAGCGCCTCGGCGCCAGCCTGTTCGAGCTCGAGCCCGACAGCGCCGCGTTTCCCGTTCACTTCCACCTCGGAAACGAGGAGATGCTGATCGTGCTCAGCGGCGAGACGGTGCTGCGGACGCTGGACGGCGAGCGCCAGCTGGCCGAGGGCGAGCTGGTCGCACTCCCGGTCGGCGAGCGCGGCGCCCACCAGGTGATCAACCGCGGCGAGGGGCCGGCGCGAATCCTGATCGTCAGCGAGATGAACGCCCCCGACGTCGTCGTGCGGCCGGAGTCGGGGAAGATCAGCGCCTTCGGCCAGCCGCCCGGGACCCCGGGCGAAGGCTTCCACGACGTCTACTTCCGCCGCGACACGGTCGGGTTCTGGGACGACGAGCAGCCGCCGCCGGATCCGGACCGGTGAGCGAGCGGATCGGAGTCGCCGGCGCCGGCACGATGGGCGCCGGGATCGCCCAGCTGGCCTGCCTCGCCGGCTACGAAACGATGCTTCACGACCCCCAGCCGGAGGCGCTCGAACGAGGGCTCGAGCGGCTGCAGGCCGACCTTACCCGCGGCGCCGAGCGCGGTCGCTGGAGCGCCGCCGAGGCCGAGGCCGCGGCGGCGCGCGTGCTGCCGGCCGCCGAGCTCGAGGACCTCGGCGGCTGCGATCTGGTGGTCGAGGCGGCGCCCGAGGAGCTCGAGCTCAAGCGCCGGCTGTTCGGGCGCCTGGAGGCGGCGTGCGCGGCCGATGCCGTGCTCGCCACCAACACATCCTCGCTCTCGGTGACCGCGATCGCGGCGACCGCCGCGCGGCCCGAGCGGATCTGCGGGATGCACTTCTTCAATCCCCCCGCCTTGATGAAGCTGGTCGAGGTGGTCGCGGGCGACGCCACCGCCGAGCCGGCGCTGGCGCGGACGACCGAGGTCGCTGAGCGGATGGGCCGAACGCCGGTACGGGTCACCGACGGGATCGGCTTCCTCGCCAACCGCGCGATCCGGCCCTTCAGCCTCGAGGCCCTGCGCCTCTACGGCGAGCGGATCGCCGAACCCGACCAGATCGACCGCATCGTCAGGATCGGCGGCGGCTACCGGATGGGGCCGTTCGAGCTCCAGGACCTGATCGGAGTCGACGTCAACCTCAAGGTCGCGAAGTCGTTCTTCGAGCAGAGCTTCGGCGAGCCGCGCTGGCGCCCGCACCCGCTGCAGGAGCGGCTCGTCGCCGCCGGCCGGGTCGGCCGCAAGTCCGGCCGCGGTTGGTACGCCTACGGAGACGGCCCCCACCGCCCCGACGACCCGCCGCCCGCGGAGCCGACGCCCGAGCCATTCGACCGCGACGCGTCGATCGAGGCATCCGTCAACTGGGTCGCCCTGCCCGACCTCGAGCGCGCGCGCCTGGTCGAGATCGCCTCGCTGCCGCGCGGCTCGGCCGAGACCCTGAGCGCCGCCGGGCGCTACTTCGCCGGCCTCGGCAAGCACGTCGAGTGCACCCCGGGCGAGGCGCCGGGGCTGGTGCTCGGCCGGATCGTCTCCCAACTCGTCAACGAGGCCTGCTTCACGGTCGGCGAGGGAGTTGGCTCGCCGGCAGACCTCGACACCGCGCTGCGGCTCGGCTTCAACCATCCGCGCGGTCCGTTCGAGTGGGGCCGCGAGATCGGGCCCGAACGGGTCCTAGCGACCCTCGACGCGCTCGGGGACGAGCTCGGCGCCGACCGCTATCGCCCCGCGCCCCTCCTGCGCCGCTGGGCCCTGCTCGGCGGCGACCTCCCGCCTGCCTAGCGGGTTGCCCCCTTCCGCGGCCAGGTAGGAGCCGGCGAGGATCAGGCCGAGGCCGGCGAGGGTCGAGGCCGTGATCACCTCGTCGAGGAAGATCGCCCCGTAGGCGACCGCGAATCCCGGAGCCAGGTAGGTGACGATCCAGGTCCGCGCCGGGCCGACGCTGCCGATCAGCTCGTAGAAGATCGCGAACGCGACCCCGGTGCCGACCACGCCGAGGGCGAGCACGGCGGCCAGCGGCCCGAGCCCCGGCGCCTGCGAGGGCAGCGTCGCTCCCGCGAACGGAACCAGGAGCACGGTTGCGGCGACCGTCACCCAGGCGGCCATTCCCAGCGGCGGGACCGAGCCCAGGCGCCGCTTGGCGATCAGGCCACCGACCGCATAGCCGAACCCGGCGAGCAGCACCGCGAGGCCGCCCAGCAACTGCGAGCGGCTGTCGCCGAGATCGACCCCGAGCAGGACCCCGACACCGGCGATCCCGAGCACGACGCCGACCAGCCGCAGGCCGCGCGACTGCTCCTCGGCGTCGACGCGCAGGGCGAGCAGCGCGGTGAACAGGGGCGCCGAGGCGACGAGGATGCCGGCGAGCCCGGAGGAGATCTCCTGCTCGGCCGCCGCGATGAGGACGAAGGGACCGGCGATCTGAGTCGCGGCGAGCAACGCCAGCCAGCCGATTCCGATGTCACGCACGCGCCCGAGGGCGCCGCTGCGCGCCGCCAGCGGCACGAGCACCAGCGCGGCGAGCGCCACCCGCGCCCAGGAGACCATCGCCGGGGAGAGATCGCGGACGCCGATCTTGATCAACAGGTAGCTCGCGCCCCAGATCGCGCCGAGGACGAGCAGCATGGTCCAGGCGCGTCGGTTCACCCCTTCGAGGGTAGACACGCGCGGGCCGATCGCCATTCGCGAAAGCGATCGCCACGATCGGACCCGCTGATCGGCGTCTGTAGGCTCGGCGGCGCATGGAGGCGTTTGCTCTGCGCAGGGTCGGACTCGCGGCCGCGGTCGCAGTCCTCGCCATGGCCGCGATCGGCGTCCTGCTGGCGATCTCGTCGGCACGGGTCGAGGCCGACCCGGGCGACCTACCGCCCGATCTGGTCACGCTGGCGATCCAGCAGGAGGAGTTGCTGATCCAGGTCGACGGCGACCGGACCCTGCTGCGGTTCACCAACGAGATCGGCAACCGCGGCAACGGCCCGCTCGAGATCTACCCGAGCGAGGAATCGCTCAACTGCGACGGCGACGGCGACCCGTTCAACGACCGCGACGCATCCCAGCGCGTGTTCACCGACTCCAACGGCACCGGAGCCTTCGAGCGTGGCACCGACGCGATCGCGGGCGAGCGGCGCTTTGGCTGCATGCGCTACCACCCCGCCCACGACCACTGGCACGTGCTCGACATCGCCAGCTACGAGCTCCGGCGCGAGCCCAGCGGCAACCTGTTCGCGCGCACCCGCAAGGTCGGCTTCTGCCTCACCGACGCGCGACTGGCGTTCCCGAGCGCGGTCACCCCGCCGACGTCGACCTACCCGATCAACCCGCCCGGAGTCGCCGGTTGCCAATCGGTCTCGACCCAGGGGATCTCACCCGGCTGGGCCGATGCCTACCTGCTCGCGCTGCCGGGCCAGGCCCTCGACGTCACCGGGATCCCGCGCGGGCACTATTGCCTGACCACGAGAGCCGATCCGACCGGGGTCCTCGACGAGCTGGACGAGGACAACAACGTTCGTCGCGTCCGCCTCCTACTACGGGCGGGCAAGTTCAGCGTCCGCAAGCTGCCCGGCCCCTGCCGGATCTGAGCGCGAAGCGCTCGCCGGTGTGCAGGCGGGCTAGTTCTCGGCCAGCTGCGGCGCGACCTCGACCGGCTCGCCGCCGCGGCGCCAATGCGCTTCCGGCGACGGCGGCGTGTCGCGCAGGTACCACTCGGCGTCGAGCGCGCCCATGCAGCCCGTCCCGGCCGCGGTCACGGCCTGGCGGTAGGTGCGGTCGACGAGATCGCCGACGGCGAACACGCCGCCGAGCTTGGTCCGCGTGGACTTGCCCTCGGTGAGCACGTAGCCCTCGTCGTCGGTCTCGACCTGGCCGGCGACCAGCTCCGATCGCGGAATGTGGCCGATGGCGATGAACGCCCCGCCGACCTCGATCTCCTCGGTCTCGCCGTTGTCGGCGTGGCGCAGGCGCACGGCTCGCAGCTTGCCGTCCTCGCCGGCGATGAACTCCTCCGGCACGAACGGCGTCTTGAAGGTGATGTTGTCCTGCTCGCCGGCGCGGTCGCGCATGATCTTCGAGGCCCGGTAGTCGTCGCGGCGGTGGACGCTGGTGAGCTTGTCGGCGTACTTGGAGATGAAGATCGAGTCCTCCATCGCCGAGTCGCCGCCGCCGATCACGACCACGTCCTGACCCTTGAAGAAGGCGCCGTCGCAGACGCCGCAGGTGGATACGCCGCGACCGGCGAGCTCGAGCTCGCCGGGCAGGCCGAGCCGTCGCGGCTCGGCGCCCATCGCCAGGATGATGCTCTTGGAGACGTACTCGTCGTCGCCGACGAAGACCCGCTGGTGGCCACCGTCGGAAAGCTCGACCCGCTCGGCGTCGTCGGTGATGAAGCGGGTGCCGAACCTCTCCGCCTGGGCGCGGAACTCGTTCATCATCTCCGGCCCCATGATCCCGTCGGGATAGCCGGGGTAGTTCTCGACGTCGGTCGTGTTCTGGAGCTGGCCGCCCCACTGGAAGCCCTCGATCACAAGCGGCTCGAGGTTCGCCCGCGCCGCGTAGAGCGCGGCGGTATAGCCGGCGGGCCCGCCGCCGAGGATGATCAGGCTCTCGATTCGCTTGCTTTCGTCGCTCATCTTCGTTCGTCCTTCCACAGGCAAGTGTATAGCACTTTACTTTATGAAGTAAGGGCAGATCCGGACAACGGCTCGCCGATTCGAGACTGCGCCGGCGGCGCTCGCTCCTGCTCCCAGCGCCGCACCGTCTTGCGCAGATGGAGGAAGGCGACGATGCCGGGCGGGATCGGTAGCCAGAAGGCGAGCACGCGGTAGAGCAGCACGGCCGCGAACACGCCGTGGCCGACGCCGAAGATCGCGAACGCGCCCAGCAGTCCGGCGTCGACGCCGCCGACACCCCCGGGCAGCGGGATCAGGTTGGCGACCATGCCGATGAAGAACGCCTGCACGACGACGGCGAGCGACACCGAGACATCGAAGGCCTTGAACGAGGCCCAGAGGATCGCTATCTGCGCCGCCCAGAAGCCGATCGCTCCGAGCACGGCGAGCCCCCCGCGCGAGGGTTCGCGAACGAAGGCAAGCGCCTCGCGGGTGCCGACGGCCGCGGTCGAGGGCACGGTCGCCAGGCGGCGCATGGTCCGCCCCCAGAACTTCTCCTGCGAGGCCGAGGAAAAGCGCCGCTCGAGGTCGCCGGGGACGAGCGCCATCAGCAGGAAGATCAGGATCACCGCACCGGCGATCGCCGCGGGGACGATCGTCAGGCCCGGGGGCGCCGGAGCGTCGAAGACGCCGCTGCGCATCAGGATCCCGTTGATCACCAGGGTCGCCATGTAGACCGCGTAGAGCAAGACGAGGAAGGCGACCATTCGCGACGCCGTCTCCTTGCGCGGCATGCCCGCCTTGCGCAGCGCCCAGTAGGTGAGCACGATGCCGCCGGCGCCGCCGGCCGAGAACAGCCGCGTGGCCGCGAGTCCGGCCATCGTGATGTCGTAGGAGTCCAGCCAGCGCAGCTTCAACTGCTCGCCGACGACCCCGCGAAAGAGGGCGACGTAGGCGCCGAACATGACCACGGCGAAGAAAAGGGCGACGGCGATCCACAGCGGATCCGCGTCGCCGAGCCTGGCGCTGGCGTCCTGGTCCTCGAGCACCTTCGGCAACAGCACGTAGATCCCGACCACGAGCAGCAACACGAGCAGCCCCGATTGCGCCAGCCGCTTCGGGTTCTCGAGGAACGAGGGCTCGTAGTCGTCGTCCTCGTCGGTGGGGACGTCGGGTTCGGGTTCGGCTCCGCCGGTCGCGAGCATCGGCTCGAACTCATCCCCCCTATCGCGATCGGTTGGATCAGCGCTCCCCATCCGGTGACCAATCCTCGCAGGCTCGCTGGTCGGCTCGCCCGCCCGTGCGTCAGGCCGCCGCCGCGACCCGCTCGAGTCGCCGAAGAACCCGGTTGACCGCCTCGACCACGGGCTCGGCCAGCGGTTCGCCGCGGCGAACGGCGAACACCAGCGCCGCGCCGGCGACGAGATCGGTGACGTAGTGCTCGCCGAGGTAGACGAGGGCGAAGGCGAGGGTTGCCGCATAACCCCAGCCGAGGGCGCCGGGGACCCGGCCGGCCTCGCGGAGATGGATCGCGGCCATCAGCGAGGTGGCGAAGTGAAGCGACGGCATCGCCGCCCACGGGTTGCTGTTGAAGGAGTCATACAGCGGCTCCCACGCCCGCCGCCAGACCTGCTCGCCGGCGTCGACCATGATCCGGCGCACGTCCTCGGAGGCATACCCCTGCTCGGCCGCCCACCACGGTGGCGCCGTCGGCACGGCGAAGTAGAGCGCGCAGCCGATGTCGTAGGTGGCGGCGAGCTGGCGCGCCGCGCGCGGGAAACGGTCCAGGTGGCGTGTCTGGACGAACAGCAGCGCCGCGTGCGGCTCCATGAACCAGGCCCAATGGATGACGGAGAGGAAGCGATCGAGCGTCGTCACCTCGCCGGGCCGGCTGATCGCCCGCTGGAGGCGCATGTTCGGCAACGTGCCGAGCCCGATCACCCGGTCGGCGACGATCGGGTAGCGGATCTTCAGCCGGCGCCGCAGCGCCTCGGGGTCGTCGTAGGGAAGCTCGTGGGCCATGACGAAGCCCCACATCTGCAGCGAGAACAAGACGATGTCGCGGCCGCGGGTGCGCGGAAGCAGAACCGCGACCGCCATCGGCCCGGCCGCCAGCGCGGCGACGGTGGCCGCCGCGGGGATCCGCCGGCGGCGGCGGATCAGCGGCACCGCGACCGAGGCGGCGAGCGCCGCACCGGCGGCGAGCCGGACCACCGCGCGCTGCGCGGGCGAGGGGCGGCGCGAGGAGCGAAGCGGGCGCAAGGCGCGCGAGTATAGGTCCGGCCGCGGCTCTAGCGCGCGCGGGCGGGGCGCAGGCGCCAGGCGAGGCTGGTCGCGTTCCCGGTATTGCCGGAGCCGTCGACCGCGCGGGCCGCGATCACATGCCTTCTCGAACCCGGGCGCTTGATCTTCACCTTGCCGGTCGTCGAGCGCCAGGCACGGCCGTCAAGCCGGTACTCGAGCGCGCTCACCCCGGCCGGGTCGCTGGCGGTGAGCGCGAAGGTGACCGGCTTCACGCCGGCTTTCGAGCGCCGGCGGATGCTCACCTCGGGCCCGGTCACATCGACCGGCGGCGGCGGTTCCTCGGCGGTTGCGGGGTGGCAGGTGTCCGGGGTCGGCTGCTGGGCGGCGGTGCGGTTCTCGTAGGCGTCGATCGTGTCCGCGTAGGCCACGCCCGAGGCCAGCGGGGCGCCGGTGAGCGGGTCGGCGAGGCCGTACCAGTGCTCCGGGTCGGCGGTGTTGACGCGCGGGGTGATCCAGTCATGGGGGAAGATGCCGACGATCCTGCAGTCGGTGCGCGCCAGGCGCGTGAGGCTGTCGGTGTAGTCGGCGATCATCTGCGCGCGCTCGCCCTCCGCCAACCCCCCAGCCGGGCCGCCCGAGCGCCAGCCGTACTCGGAGACCACGAGGCTCTCGTCGCCGAGCCCGGCGTCGTCGAGCCAGCCCTCGACCAGCCCCAGCGCCCGCAGGTTGGCGGCCGGGGTGGCCCAGTATGTGTGGACGGCGACCGCGTCGATGCGCGAGCCGAGACCCGGGACCGCGGCGGTCATCCGCTCGAGGAAGCGCTTGGTCGCCATCCCCAAGAGGTGGCTGCCGGCGTACTGGTCCTGCTCCAAGACCACCAGACCGCCGAGGCTGACGCGAGCCTGCGGATCGACGGCGTGAATCGCGTCGGCGGCGGCGGCGAGCGCCGTGGCGTAGGTCTCGGGATCGATCTCGGGACACCAGAAGGGGTCCCAGTTGGGCTCGTTGAAGATCTCATAGGAGGTGATCGGGCGCTGCGGCAGATCGGGTCGGTAGGTCGCGGCCCACCGCCAATAGGAGCCGTCGCGGCCCAAGGTCTTGGCGACGGCGGAGACGAAGGTCGCGTAGTCGGCGACGCGGGCGGGGTCGAGCCCGCCGCGACGCTGGCAGAAGCCGGCGGACGCCGCCGGCTGGGCCCACGCCGGCGGGGCCATGATCATCGGCGCCAGGCTCTGCCCGTGCTCGGCCAGGGCGGCGATGTGCCCGTAGAGCGGCTGCCAGTTGTAGGTGTGGACGCCGTTAACCGGTGGATTGGGCTCCACGTCACGCCAGCCGATCTCGGTGCGCACGGTGTCGATTCCGGCCGCCTCGATGTGGTCGAGCGCCGAATCGCGCAGCGAAAACCGCCCGTCGAGGCTCATCGAATAGAGCTCGGGGGCGCTGAGCCCGAAGAAATCGGGCCGCGGGGAGGCGGGGGCGCGAGACGCCCCCAGACCGAATATTGCGACCACAGCGAAAATCGCAGCGAGTCGTTGCACGCACAAGCCCGAGGCCACCTAGGCCCTCCTCAAAGACGCGTCGCGGTATTGCCCCCTGCGCC
The DNA here is from genome assembly GCA_963767475.1 of uncultured Solirubrobacterales bacterium. Lineage (GTDB taxonomy): Bacteria > Actinomycetota > Thermoleophilia > Solirubrobacterales > 70-9 > WHSW01. The sequence goes on along the minus strand of CAVYEI010000005.1, from coordinate 230,484 downwards.
CTTATCGGCAGCTGTGGCCCCGAGCTTTCGCAAAAAAACGCCCCTGCGGTGTGGGTTTTCCGCAGAGATCGAGGAGGGTGCGCGTGATCGGGCGGGGATCGCGCCGCGGTTCACGATTAGAATGGCGCCGCCTTGAGCCGTCGGACGATCCTGCTCGCCGCCCTCACCGCCCTGCTCGCCTTCGCGTGGGCGGCGGCGCCCGCGTACGCGGTCGAGCTCGCACCTCCGGCGCCGCACTCGCCGAACGCCGACGCGATCCACTCCAGCTACGTGGTGATGATCGTGATCACCATCGCCGTGGCCGTGATCATCAACGCGGCGCTGATCGTCGCCGTGGTCCGCTTTCGCGAGCGCCGCGGCCGCGAGCCGGTTCGCTTCGCCGCCGGCCGGGGCGCCTTCCGCCCGGTGGTCGGCGGACTCAGCGTGCTGGCGATCGCGATCTTCGTCTTCGGGGTGATCAAGACCAACGACGCCCGCGACCTCGTGCCCTCCGGGGCGAACGGCCTCGGCGGCGCGCAGACGGCCCAGGTCGGCGTCAAGGGGCTGCCGCCGATTTCGGTCGCCGCCGACGAGGAGTCGGCCACCGGCGAGGAGCCGATCACCGGCAGCGAGCCGACCGAGACGAGCCCGCTGCAGATCGACGCGATCGCCCAGCAGTGGCTGTGGCGGTTCGAGTACCCCGGCGGACGCCCGGGCCAGCGCACCTTCTCCTACGGCGAGCTGGTGGTGCCGGTCGACACCGCGGTCGTCCTCAACGTCACCTCGACCGACGTTCTCCACAGCTGGCACGTGCCGGCGCTCGGCGGTCAGGTCCAGGCCTCGCCCGGCGAGGTCGTGCAGACCTGGTTCACGGCCGACGAGGTCGGCCGCTACGCCGGCGCCTCGACGGTCTTCTCCGGCACCAGCTACCCGGCGATGCGCTCCTGGGTGCGGGTGGTCACCGTGCCCGAGTACCAGGCCCACATCGAGCGGCTGGGCGCCGAGCTCACCGAGGCCCAGGGCATCGTCAACGACGTGCAGCAAAGGGAGGACGCCGGATGACCCCGCCGGCCACCAGCGCGACCGACACCGTGCGTCCCGAGATCGTCACCCGCGACATCCGCCAGCCGCGCCAGGCGTGGATCGAGCGCGCGACCAGCGCCGACCACAAGAGCGTCGCCCTGCTCTACATCGGCACGGCGCTGACCTTCCTCGCGATCGCCGCAACCCAGTTCTTCCTCATGCGGGCACAGCTGATCGTGCCCGAGAACACGCTGCTGAAGCCGGAGATCTTCGACCGGCTGATGAGCGCCTCGGTGGTCACCTTCGTCGTCCTCGCCTGCGTGCCTCTGGCGCTGGGGCTGATCGGCTACATCGTCCCGCTTCAGATCGGCGCTCGAGGGGTGGCGCTGCCGCGGCTCAACCAGCTCTCCTACTACCTCTATCTCGCCGGCGGGGTGACGATCCTCGCCAGCTTCCTCTACACCGCCCCGGAGACCGGCAGCGCCGCACTGCCACCGCTCTCCGACCTCGCCTTCTCGCCCTCCAACGGTGCCGACGCCTGGATCGCCGGCATGGCGCTGGCGGCCCTCGGCTTCACCTGCTTCGCGATCAACCTCGTGGTCACCGTGCGCAAGTTGCGAGCCCCCGGGCTCGCCTGGCGCCGGGTGCCGGCGTTCACCTGGGCGGCGACCGTGATCGGCTACGTGCTGCTGGTGATCGGGCCGGCGATGATCGCGGCCCTGACGATGCTCGAGATCGATCGCCGCTTCGACGGTGTCTTCTTCGACTCCCAGGAGGGCGGAGCGCCGCTGCTCTACCAGCACCTCTCCTACATCTTCTTCACCGGCACCTACCTGATCACTTTCCTCGCCGCCGCCGGCGCGATCTCCGAGATCCTGCCGACCTTTGCCCGCAAGCCGATCTTCAGCCGCCGTGCGATCGCCACCTCGTTCGTGGCCGTGGCCGTGCTCGGCCTGCTCGCCTGGATGCAGAACATGTACATCGCCCCGCTGAACGAGGGTTGGACGATCATGGCGATGGCGTTCGCGCTCGCGCTCCTGGTTCCGCTCGGGGCCCTGTTCTACAACTGGATCGCGACGATCTGGGGTGGGACGCTCGAGCTTCGGGCGGCCACCTGGTACGCGCTGGCGGCGATCGCGATGATCTCCTTCGGGCTCGCCGGCGAGCTCAGCTATTCGGTGATCCCGGTCGGCTGGGGGCTCGACTACACGACCGCGAGCCAGGGCGACACGCTCTACGTGCTCGTCGGTGGCGGCGTGATCGGCGGCTTCGCAGCCCTGCACTACTGGTTCCCGAAGATCTCGGGCAGGCTGCTGGGCGAGGGCGTCGGCAAGACCGCCCTGCTGATGATCTTGATCGGGCTCAACCTCTACGTCGTGCCGATGTTCCTCGCCGGGCTCGAGGGCCAGCCGGTCGACGTCTACAAGTACTACGAGGACGCCGGCGTCGATGGCTACAACCTGATTGCCTCGATCGGTGCCTTCATCCTCGTGCTCGGAATCCTGCTCGAGCTCGGCAACGCGGCCTACAGCTGGAACAACGGGATCCCCGCCCGCGGCCATGATCCGTGGCGCGGCACCACGCTCGAATGGTTCGCGCTCTCGCCACCGCCGCCGCACAACTTCGACGCGGTCCCGGACGTGCGCAGCGGCGAGCCGCTGCACGACATCCGCGAGTGGATCGCCCGCCGCGAGCGGGCCTTCAAGCCGCCGGCGGGACCCGAGCGAATCGCCAGTCCGGAGCCCGAGCCGGCCGCGGTGGCCGTCGCGGAAGCGGAGCCGGCCGAGCAGGGGTCGGAGGCAGCCGAGGAGCGATCCCCGGACTCCGACGACGGCGATAGTGCCCCGGTAGCCTGAGTCCGATGACTGCAGTCGCCGTTCGTGGCGATGCGGACGAGCTATCCCGCTTCCGCCGCCTCGTCACCGTCACCATCGTCGCCACCTTCGCCCTGATCCTGATTGGCGGCGTCGTCCGCGTCAGCGACTCCGGCCTCGGCTGCGGCGCGGCGGGCAGCGGCACCCACGGCTGGCCCCTGTGCGAGGGCGGCGTCCTGCCGGCGGACTCGGCCGAGTCGGTGATCGAGTTCTCCCACCGGATCGCGGCGACCGTGGTCACGGTGCTGATCGCGCTGCTGGCGCTGAAGGCTTTCCGGCGCCTGCGAGAGCACCGGCTCCTGGTTCGCGGCTCAATCGCCGCCGGCCTGCTCGTCCTCGCCCAGGCGGCGCTCGGCGGGCTCACGGTTGAGCAGGGGCTCGAGGACGAGCTCGTCGCCGCGCATCTGGGGCTGGCGATGATTCTGCTCGGGCTCCTGTTCGTGCTCCGAAGGGGCGCCGAGACGACGTCGGCCCCGGCCCAGGCTGCCGTGCGTGGCCTGCGCCCGCTGGGAATAGTCACCTCCGTGCTGGTATTGGCGACGATCGTCGCCGGCGGCTACGTCGCCGGCACCGAGTACCACGGCACCGAGGCTCAGCCGCTGGTCGGCGCGCACTCGGCCTGCGGCACCGGCTGGAGCAGCGCTCAGTTCCCGGGCTGCAACGGCCAGGGGGCGCTCTCGTTCGGCCAGTCGCGGCTCGCCGACATCCAGCTCACCCACCGGATGTTCATGTACCTGGCCGCGATCTCGGTGCTCGCGATGGCGGCCCTGGCACTGCGCCGCCGCGCCCCGAGCCGGGCATTCTGGATCGCGCCGCTGATCCTGCTCGGGCCAGGTCGCGCTCGGCGCGGTCAACGTCTGGGCCGGCAAGCACGCGGGCTTGATCGTCGGACACCTGGCGCTCGGCACGACCCTGTGGGCGACGGTGGTCTACGCGACCGCGACCCTGCTGCCGGCGTCGGCGCCGGCCCCCGAGCGCCTTACGCGCCCGCAGGCGACGGGAGCCGCGACGGCCTGATGGAGAGCGCGACCACAACCAGCCGCCCGGGCGACGCCGGCCAGCTCGAGTCGCCGGGGATCGCGGCGCCGGTCCGCCTGCCGCGCGCCGGCGAGCACAGCGTCGCGGCGACGGTCCGCGACTACATCGCGCTGACCAAGCCGCGGATCATCTCGCTGCTGCTGCTGACCACGGTGGCGACGATGATCGTCGCCGAGGGCGCCTTCCCGCCGATCTCGACCGTGCTCTGGACGATGCTCGGCGGATACCTGGCGGCCGGCGGCGCCGGAGCGATCAACCACTACATCGACCGCGACCGCGACGCGCGCATGGCGCGCACCCGCGGCCGGCCGCTGGTCGCGGGGCGAATCGCGCCCCTGCACGGGCTCATCTTCGGGATCGTGCTCGGCGCGCTGGCGACGATCCAGCTCGCGCTCACCGTCAACGTGCTCTCCGCCGTGCTGGCGCTCACCGGGCTGCTGGGCTACGTGTTCGTCTACACGCGTCTGGCTCAAGCCGCTGACGCCGCAGAACATCGTCATCGGCGGCGCCGCCGGCGCGGTGCCGCCGCTGGTCGGCTGGGCCGCCGCCACCGGTGGGCTGGCCCCGGAGGCTCTGTATCCGTTCGGGATCGTCTTCCTGTGGACCCCGCCGCACTTCTGGGCCCTCTCGCTGCTGATCAAGGACGACTACGCCCGCACCGGCGTGCCGATGCTGCCGGTGGTCAAGGGCGAGGCGGCCACCCGGCGCCAGATCGTCGTCTACACGCTGATCCTGGTCGCCTTCACGCTGCTCCCGGTCGCCACCGGCTTCCTCGGCGCGATCTACGCCGCCTCCGCGCTCGATGCTCGGGGCCGGGTTCACGATCCTCGCCATCCGCCTGCTGCGCCGCTCCGACCCGCGCCGCGGCGCTGCGCCTCTACCTGTCCTCGCTCGCCTACCTGGCGCTGCTCTTCTGCGCGATGGCCGTGGACGCGGTCGTCTGATACAAACGCGCTGCCTCGATGGACCGCACCCGCGCCTCATCAACCCTCGGATCCGGCCTGGTCACCGCGGCGATCGCAATCGGCGTCTTCGGCTTCACCTTCTTCGTCGCGATCGTCTACATCGGCTGACGATGGCCGACGATCGCCGCAACGGAGAGCCGCCCTCGAGCTCGTCTACGTCCCGGAGTCGTCGTGGCAGCCGGTGCTGATCGCCTTCGGCCTCGCCGCCGTGATCGCCTCAATCTTCACCTGGTGGCCGTACGGCGTCGCCGGCGCGGTGATCGCCCTGTTCGCGCTCCGCGCCTGGATCCACGACGCCCGCGAGCAGTTCAATCGCCTGCCCCGCAAGCAGCGGATCGCCACCGCGGTGATCCCCGCCGTGCCCCTCGAGCAGACCTCGAAGAGCGACTCGTAGCGCTACGCGGCGCTCTGCTCGGCGTCGGGCGAGACCGTGCTCGCCGTGGCGCCGTCGGAGGTCCAGACGCGGACGATGTCTCGCATCGAGAGCACTCCGACCAGTTCGCCGTTCTCGACCACGACCAGGTGGCGGATGTGACGGCGAGACATCTCGACCGCGGCGCGCTCGAGGCTCCACTCCGGAGCGGCGGAGATCACCGTGTCGGTCATGTGGTCGGCGACGCGCTCGGTGTCGGGGTCCTCGCCCCTGCCGAGCGAGTTGAGGATGTCGCGCTCGGAGACGACGCCCGGGCCGGGAAGCTGCTCGTCGATGACCACGGCCGCGCCGACGGACTTCTCGGTCATCCGCTTGGCGGCGTCGCGCAGGGTGTGATCCGGCCCCACGGTCAGCACTACGCGCGACATCCCCTCACGAACTTCCATCTACCCGACGTCCTTCTCTTGTCCAGCTAGTGCAGATCGGCTCGAACCCTAACGGATCCGCCCCGGGATGCCACCCGCTAGCCACGGGCCCTCGCCTGCCGGACAGATAGGATTCCAGCCGTGCGTTCAGCCTTCTCCCGCAGTCGCCGGCGGACCGCCCCGGCCCGCCTCGGCATCGTCGTCGCGGCGCTTGCCGGCGGCCTCGTTCTCGGCGGCTGCGATGTCAGCGAGGACGCCGACGTCGAACGCGGCCGAGCGCTCTTCCAATCCAAATGCGGCACCTGCCACGCGCTCGCCCAGGCGGGCACGAGCACCGACATCGGTCCCGATCTCGACGCCGCCTTCGCCCAGGCTCGCGCCGACGGCATGGACAACGACACGATCGAGGGCGTCGTCCAGACCCAGATCGAGTCGCCGCGGGTGACCGATGAGGGCGTCGCCAACTACGGGCGCGTGTACATGCCCGCCGAGCTGGTCACCGGCCAGGACGCCGAGGACGTCGCCACCTACGTCGCCAGCGTCGCCGGCGTGCCGGGGGCAAAGCCGCCGCAGCTCGATCCGCCCGAGCTGTTCGCCGAGAAGTGCGGGATCTGCCACACGCTGGAGGCCGCGGGCACGAACTCGTCCACCGGCCCCGACCTCGACCAGGCGCTGGCGGGCAAGGATGCCGCGTTCATCCAGCAGCAGATCGTCGACCCGAACTCGCAGATCGCCTCGGGCTTCTCCGAGGGGATCATGCCCCAGGACTTCGGCACGACGCTGACCGAGAAGGATCTTCAGGGCCTGGTCCAGTACCTGCTCGACAACGTCCAGGGGGCGAAGAAGTAATCCGCGCGCGCCGGCGGGCCGGCGCTGCGCTCAGCCGCTCTCGCGCAGGCGCCGGCGGCGCCAGAAGACGCCGATCGCGATCCCGATCTCGAACCCGAGCAGGATCGCGGCCCACTGCGGCCCCGCGACCAGGCTGACGATGAACACCGGCACGATCGCGAGGCCGACGCCGACGACGACGCGGAACATCGCCGCCTCCGTCACCAGCGGGCTCTTTGGCGGGTCCTCGGTCATCGGTCCACGGACGCCAACTTAGCGTGCTTCCGCCTCCCTCCGCGGAGTAGGTTGGCGGGCGTAAGCGACGCGGGCGAGCGCCCGCCAGACACGGGAGGAAGCTGTTGAAGAAAGTATTGATCGGGCTCGCCGCCGCGGGTCTGCTGACGGTCGGGGTCTCGGTGCCGGCGGGCGCCGGCAGCGGGATCGTCTACGCGCCCAAGGACTGCACGACGCCGAAGGTGGAGCCGAAGCGGATCACGCTCGCCTGTGCCGACGCAGACCTGCTCGCCAAGCACATCGGCTGGGACAACTGGAACGCCGACAAGGTCAAGGGCCAGGGTCAAGCTGCACATCAACGATTGCGACCCCAACTGCGCCTCCGGCCACTTCGACAAGTACAAGGTCAAGGTGACCCTGCTCAACATCCAGACCTACACCTGCAACGGCCAGTCGCTGCCGATGTACCGGCGGGCGCACTTCCGCTTCCGCGGCGATTCTCCGCCGCACGCGAACAGCTACCGCAGCTTCAAGCTGTTCTGCAACGAGTAGACGAGGCGGGTTGGCGGATTCAAGCGGCCGGGCCCCCGCGGGCTCGGCCGCCTGTCTAGATGATGTAGACGGCGGTGAAGACGATGATCCACATCACGTCGACGAAGTGCCAGTAGATGCCCGGCACCTCGACGCCCAGGTGGTCCTTTGCCTTCGGGCCGAAGTGCCCGCGCCAAGCGCGGATGTTGGCGAAGCTGAGCAGCACCAGGCCGACGAAGACGTGGGCGCCGTGGAGGCCCGGTGAGGCCGTAGAAGATCGAGCCGAAGGCGCCGTCTCGGGCTGAGAAGCCGATGTGGATGTACTCGTTGATCTGGATGAAGAGGAAGGTCGCGCCCAGCAGCCAGGTCATCATCAGGCCCATCTGCATGCCGAAGCGGTTGCCCTTGCTGCACGCTCTCGAGCGCCCAGTGCATGGTGAAGCTGGAGCGAGACCAGGATCGCCGTGTTGACGCCCGCCGACCGAGACCGGCAGCTCGATTCCCTCGGGCGGCCAGGGGCCCTCGTTGGCGACGACGCGAAGGAAGAAGTACGAGGCGAAGAACGCCCCGAAGAGCATGATCTCCGAGATGATGAACAGGTAGATGCCGAGCGTCTGGCGGTCGATCCGCGAGCTCTGATTGGCCTCGGGAGGGCCGTGGTGCTCCTCGTGCGCGGGCGAGCCGCCGGGGACGGGAATCGAGGCGGACTCCATCAGGCGGGCACCTCCTTGGACTCCCAGGTCTTCGAATCGCCGGAGCGAGTCTCATAGTGCTCCACGGGCAGGGCGCGTGATCTCCTCGACCCGTTCGACCAGCCCCTCCTCGATCCAGCTGCGACTGCTGGCCCGCGAGGGTGGAGATCAGGATCTCGTCGATCCGGTAGTGGTCGATCGCGTTCGTGATCGCGGCGAAGGGCTCCGGGCTCATCGGCTGACCGGTGGCGTCGATGTCGGCGCGGTAGAGCTCGGCGAGCGTCGACGCGAGGCGCTCGCAGACCTGCTCACGGCTGAGGTCTCCCGAGCGCGGGCAGATGATCGTGTAGCGGTGAGGCTTGACCTCGGCCCGCGCCTTGAGCCGGTCGATCAGCCCGGGGCTGTTGATCGTCTGCGTGCCGACCACCAGCGTGTGGACGACGTCCCAGCGGACCGCGTCGTCGTCGACGCGGACGGGGATGTGGGTGACCGGGACCTCGATCTTCTCCTTCGCCCATTCGACCAGGTCCTTGCGGGTGAGCCCGAAGCGGGTCTCATAGAGCGCTGAGAGCAGGACCTCGCGGGGCTGGAAAGCGCGCACGGCGTCGTCGAGCGCCAGCGACGGATCGGGATCCATCACCGCGCCCACCGACTCGATCCCGAACCCGTCCAGGACCCGCTGGGTGACCTCGACCCGGCTCAGCGCCGCGTCGCGGACCTCGTCGCGATCGACGATCTGACCGACGATCGGCTGGTTCTGCGGCGCGACGACGGCGACCGTGTCGGCGCCCGCCGCGACCCGCTCGCGCATCGCCTCCAGCAACCGGCGGCCGCCGGCGACCTCGTTGACGAAGGCGAGCGCGGTGCCGCCCTCGCTCCAGTCGACGCTGCTGCTCGGGTCGTCGATCGGGTATGCGGCGTGTTCGGCGTCGGTCACGGGCTGCTCCCGGATTCCTCTGTGCTGCCCGCGGCAGCGCCGACTGTCGCCGGCTCGTGCTCGGCGCACGTCGGCCTCGCTCGGGCCCATGATCGCGTGCCGGGCCCCGGGGACACCGAACTCGTACGGGCCGCCGACGACGCGCGGGATCTCGTCGAAGTTGAAGATCGGCGGCGGCGAGGAGACCTGCCACTCGATCGTCTTCGCCCGCCACGGGTTGGCGGTCGCCTTCGGGCCCCAGCGCCAGCTGACGATCATGTTGTACATGAAGATCAGCTGCGCGATCCCGAGGATGAACGAGGAGATCGTGATCACCAGGTTCCAGTCGCCGAACTGGGCCGCGTAGTCGGCCACGCGTCGCGGCATCCCCTCCATCCCGATCCAGTGCATGGGGATGAACGTGCCCAGCATCCCGACCAGGGTGAGGTAGAAGTGCACGCGGCCGAGCTTCTCGTCGTACATGCGCCCGGTCATCTTCGGGAACCAGTGATAGATCCCGGCGAAGATCGTGAACACCGAGCCGCCGAAGAGCACGAAGTGGATGTGGGCGACGATGAAGTAGGTGTCGGAGACGTGGATGTCGATCGGCACCATGCCCAGCATCACGCCCGAGATCCCGCCGACGACGAAGGTGACGATGAACCCGAGGCTGAACAGCATCGCGGTTGATTTCAGATGTAACTTCGAGTCGAACAGCGTCGCCAGCCAGCTGAAGATCTTGATCCCGGTCGGAACCGCGATCAGCAGCGTGGTGATCATCATCGGCACCCGCAGCCAGCTGAACATGCCGCTGACGAACATGTGGTGCGCCCAGACGGTGTAGGAGAGGACGACGATCCCGAGCAGCGCCAGCGCCATCAGCCGGTAGCCGAAGATCGGTTTACGGGCGTGGGTGGAGATCACCTCGGAGACGATCCCGAAGCCGGGCAGCATCATGATGTAGACGGCCGGGTGGGAGTAGAACCAGAAGATGTGCTGGTAGCTGAGCACGTCGCCGCCGAACGTCGCCTGGAAGAAGTTCGTGTGCAGGGCGCGGTCGAAGAGGACCATGAACTGGACGCCGGCGATGAACGGCGTCGCCGCGACCACCAGCAGCGAGGTCGAGAGGTTGGCCCAGACCAGCAGCGGCATCCGCCAGAAGGTCATCCCCGGCGCCCGCATGGTGATGATCGTGACCAGGAAGTTGAGCGCGGTCGCGATCGACGAGGCGCCGGCGAACTGGACTCCGAGGTTGAAGAACGACTGCCCCAGCGGCGCCCCGGTGGAGAGCGGCGCGTAGCCGGTCCAGCCGGCGTCGAAGGCCCCGCCGGGGACGAGGAAGCTGGCGAGGAACAGCAGCCCCGCCATCGGCAGCATCCAGAAGGAGAGCGCGTTCAGACGCGGGAAGGCCATGTCCGGCGCGCCGATCATCAGCGGCAGCACGTAGTTGGCGATCCCGGCGAAGACCGGGATCACGAAGACGAAGATCATCAGCGCCGCGTGGGTCGAGAAGAGCCCGTTGTAGAGACCCGGGTCGACGATCTGAGTGCCCGGCTGGGCGAGCTCGGCGCGGATCAGCATCGCGATCAGGCCACCGAGGAGGAAGAAGAAGAAGGTGGTGACGATGTACTGGATCCCGATCACCTTGTGATCGGTGTTGAACTTGAAGTAGTCGCGCCACGAGGTCGCGCCGTGCTGTGAGTGGTCCTCGGGCCGGGTCGGCGCGCCGACGGCCCAGCGGAACCAGTAGTCGAAGGCCCCGAGCCCGACCAGGAAGCCGAGCGGGCCGGTGATCGCGGGGACGATCAGGTGCGGGTAGCCGGTGGGCTCGGTCTGGAAGATCTCGAGCCCCGAGATCGCGCGCAGGGCGACGACCAGCCCGAAGCCGAAACCCGCGCCGAGAATGAACCCGAGCCCTGCCCGGATCAGTCCTGGTCTCTTCAATGCCGCTGCCACGTCCTTACCTCGCTAACCCTATGACCCGCCCGCGGAGCTCGCCGCCCGCCGCTGCTGGCTTCCTGCGCTCGCGCCTGCTCGTCGAGCCACTGGTCGAACTCCTCCTGGGACTCGACCACCACCGGCGCCCGCATCGTCGCATGGCCGGTCCCGCAGAGCTCGGTGCAGATGAGGCTGAAGCTGCCCTCGGTGTCGGGGGTGACGACGAATGTGTTGTCGACCCCTTCCTCCGCCGGGTCCTGCGCCGGCACGGCGTCGCGCTTGATCCGCCACTCCGGCACCCAGAACGAGTGCAGGACGTCGAGGGCGACCAGCGAGACGTCGAGCTGGCGATCGACCGGCACGTGAAGCTCGTTGGTGGACACCGGGGTCGCGCTGTCGCCGGTGCCGACCACCTTCTGCGGATACTCGAAGGTCCATTTGAACTGCTGCCCGGTGACCACGAGCGGCATCGAGTCCGCGGCCTCGGCTCTCGATGTCGTCGAGGATGACCCAGCTGTAGGCGGCGCCGAAGAGGACGATGATCGTCGGGATCACGGTCCAGGCGATCTCGAGCTTGGTGTTGCCGTGGATCGGCTTGCCGTCGCCCTCGTCGCCGGGCTTGACCCGGAACTTCCAGATCGCGTAGGCGAACATCACCATGACGATCGCGAAGACGAAGCACGAGAGCACGATCATCACGTCGAAGAGGGTGTCGATCGGCCCAGCCTGCTCGGACCCGGCCTCGCCGAACCAGTCGAACTGGAGCAGCACGACCGACGAGATCGCCGTGACGACGAGCATCACCGCGACCAGCCGAACATAGGTCATCCGGGTCACCGGCGGCGATTCTATTGATCGCGGCGACGGCGCCGACGGATGGCGAGCGACTTAGTTTCAAGCGGCTCAATCGACGACCGGCAGCGGCAGCCCGTCGAGCTCGCCGGCGGCTGCCGCGAGCACGCCGCGGGCGACCCCCTCCCAGCTCCACAGGCGCTCGACCGTGGTCCGCAGCGGCCTCGCGGGCCGCCTGCCGATCGCCGTCGCCGAGCGTGAGCCAGCCGTCGAGCCGCGAGGCGATCGCCTCGACCACGCGGTCGTCGAGCTCGAACGAGAGCAGCGGCCTCGCCGCCGGCGGCAGCTCGCGAGCAAGCGCAAGGCTGACCTCGGCGGCGCCCGAATGCGCGGCGGACACGGGCAGAACTCCGGCCGCGCCGCCTCGGCGGCGACCATGCCGAAGGCCTCGGGGAAGGTGCTCGGGAAGACGAGCGCGTCCGAGGCGGGGACCGGGACGGCGACCTCGTCGTGCTCGAGCCGGCCGGCGAAGCGAACGCTCGGCGCCGCCGCCCGGGCGGCGCCGGCGTAACCGGCCGGCAGCCGGTCGAGAAAGGCCGAGAGCATGCGCAGGCGCTTCGCGACTCCGTCCTCGAGCCCGCGCCCGTGCTCGGCGAGCTCGCGCAGCGGTTCGAGGTCGCCGGCCGCGAAGCCGTCGACGACCCCGCGCAGGACCGGCTCCAGCGCCCCGAACCCGACCAGCAGCAGGCGGGCGCTCGGGTGCTCGCGGTGGACCAGCGGCCATCGCCGCCAACAGCAGGTCGACCCCCTTGGAGACGATCAGCTTGCCGACGAAGATCACCCGCGGGCCGTCGCCGTCGGCGAACCACTCGAGCGCTTCGGCGCCGAGCGCCGGATCGCGGTCCCAGGAGCTCCCGGTCCGCTCGCGCTCGAGCGCCCGCAGATCGGCGGCCATCGCGCGCAGAGCGCCGGCGGCCGCTCGGCGGCCGGGATCGGCGCGAACAGCTCGGTGTCGACCCCGGGTGGCCCGAGGCGGACCTTGGCGTTGGTCTGCGGGTCGTCGACCGCCGAGCCGCAGGCGGGCGGCGATGTGGCCGGAGCCGACCAGGATCCCGTCGGCGCCCGCGACCGCCTCCTCGGGCGTAGGGACGGAAGCGCTCGAGCTCGGGCAGGACCGTGTAGGAGAGGTCGGAGCCGTGGACCTTGAGCGCGTAGCGCAGGCCCGCCCGCGCGCAGGATCACCGGGCCCATCACCAGGTGGTTGGCGAGCGCCGCGTCGACCCCGCCGAGCGAGCCGACCAGCTCGCGCACGGCGGCGACGTTGGCTCGAGGTAGCGGTCGAGCTCGGCGTCGCTGAGCTCGGCGAAGGTCTTCACCTCGAAGCCCTCGTAGGCGTCGTGGACGAACGTCGGCAGCAGGCCGCCGATGTCCGGGTTGTGGATCGTCACCGAGCCCGGCGTGCCGGCGCCGAGGTCCGGCGCCTCGCGGTCCTGGCAGACCAGGTGGACCTCGTGGCCGAGCTCGGCCAGCGCCCGCGCGAGGCTGGCGTTGTAGACGTTCGAGCCGGTGCCGCGGAGCAGGTAGCCGTGGAAGATCAGGACCTTCATCGCGTCGCAGGCTATGCCGTCATACGGCGGCGGCCGAGCAGGATACGCTCTCGCCGCGATGCAGAACCCGCGCCAGATCTACCGCCTGCGCGCCCGCGCCTCCGGCCGCGAGGCTCTCGCGCCCGCCGAGCCGCGGCGGCGTCTACATCGACCGCGAGACCGGCGAGGAGATGGAGCCGGTCACCCGGACGCTGCCGCTCGCGCCCTCGGACTCGGCGCTGCTGCGCACGCCCGAGAACCTGCGCGCCTGCCGCCGCTGCGACCAGCTGATCGGCGTCGACGTCAGCGACTGCCCGTACTGCGGCCTGCGCCAGCCACCGTCTGGCGTGAGCGAGCGACGCTCTCGCCTCCTGCGTGGCCTCGCCTGCGCCTTGCCTGTCTCGCGCTCGCCTCGTGCGGCGGCTCCGACGAGACCACGGCGGCGCAGACGATCACGGTGACGACAACCCCGAGCACGACGACTCGACCACGACCGGCTCGACCACGACCACGAGCCCACCAGCACCACGTCGACGACCACGACCTCGTCGACCACCACGACGACGACCAGCAGCGACCAGCGTCGACATCGAGCTCCGGCGGCACCGAGGCCGGCGACGGCGCCGCTCGGGCGGCTCCGAAGGCTTCGATCAGTTCTGTACCGAGAACCCGGAGCCGCGCTGCGCAGTGAACGTCAGCGAGGGGTGTAGTAGGCCCAGTAGAGGAGGCGCGCGGTCTTGTAGTCGCAGCCGTAGAGCGCTCCGAGCCGACCTTCTGCTGCGGCTTGCCGTCCTTGATGTTGTCGGTACCCGAGCACTTGCCGTCGGCCCGGCTCGAGCGCCAGACGTTGGTCGGCCCGGCCTGGTTGACCGCGAAGGAGGGCGCCCAGGTCGGGATCGTCAGGGCGAGGAACTCGCCCTTGCGGATCTTCAGCGGGTCGGTGAGCGTGAAGGTCTGCTTGGTGCCCAGCACGGAGCCGAGCGTGACAACCGGGCTCTGGGACTTGAGCTTGTAGTTGCGCTCCGTCCTTTCGCTTCAGCACCGCGATCCGGGCGGTCGGCGTGGTGCCGAACTGATTCGACTCGTAGAAGTCGGCGAAGAAGTCCGTCTGCGACTTGTTCGGGTTCGAGAGGTCGACCGCCCAGCCGACGATGTAGCCGTCCTCGCGGGCCTTGAACGGCGCCCGGGTGCCGTCGGCGATCATCTGGAAGCCGGTGACGCTGCCGACGGCCTCGCACGGCGTCTTCGGGCACGAGGGCTCCGGCGTGCGCGATGTCTTGCCGAGCGTCTTCGCCGGCGTCGCGTTGGCGACACCGACAGCGGCTATCAGCGCGCACAGCGATCGCCAGCATGGCTGCGAGCGCGAGTGGCGCGATCCGGCGCGTGCGTGTCGTTGTACCGGGCATGTTGTCGGTCAAACACCTGCTGGGGGCCCGGGTTTCGGTCCTCCAGCGATCCGTAGCTTAGGCCGCCGGGCGCTCCGGCGGTAGATTCCCCGCCGTGCCTGCAATCGAGGTAACAGGGCTCGAGCGCGAGTTCTCCGGGGGTATCAAGGCCGTTGACGGGGTCGACCTCGAGGTCGCCGACGGGCGAGATCTACGCCTTCCTGGGCCCAAACGGGGCCGGCAAGACGACCACGGTGCGCATGCTGACCACCCTCCTGCGCCCCACCGGTGGCAGCGCCCGGGTCGCCGGCCACGACGTCGTCGACGAGGCCGCCGAGGTACGCCGCTCGATCGGCGTCGCCCTCCAGGAGGCGGCGCTCGACCCGCTGATGACCGGCCGCGAGCTGATCCGCCTGCAGGCGACCCTGCACGGGCTGATCGGGCGCGAGGCCGAACGCCGCGGCGAGGCGCTGATCGAGCGGGTCGGCCTGACGCAGGCCGCCGACCGCCGGGTCGGCACCTACTCCGGCGGCATGCGCCGGCGCCTCGACCTCGCCTCCGCCCTCGTTCACGAGCCCAAGGTGCTGTTCCTCGACGAGCCGACCACCGGCCTCGACCCGGTCAGCCGCAAGGCGATCTGGGAGGAGGTCTCGGCGCTCAACGACGAGGGGACGACGGTCTTCCTCACCACCCAGTACCTGGAGGAGGCCGACCAGCTCGCCGACCGGGTCGGGATCATCGCCGGCGGGCGGATCGTCGCCGAGGGCACCCCGGCGTCGCTCAAGGCCGAGGTCGGCAAGCCCCACCTCGAGCTCGGCATCCTCGACGACGGCCTCGAGCGCGCCAAGCGAGATCTGCCCCGCGTTCGGCAAGCTGCTCCCCGACCGCGACGGCAAGCTCCTGGTCGAGCTCGACGGCGGCGCCAACGACGTCGCCAAGGTCGTCCGCGCCCTCGACGAGGCGGGGTCATGTTCGACTCGCTGGAGCTGGTCGAGCCGACCCTCGACGACGTCTTCGTCGCCAAGACCGGCGAGCATCTGGAGGGCGACGACCTGCCCGAGGCCGAGCCGGCCGCCGCTGAGATCGAGCCGCCTGATCGGCAACCTGCGGGTGATCGCGGCGCTCGGGGCGCGCTCGGTGAAGCAGACCTTCCGCCGCCCGCAGCTGGCGGCGCCGATCCTGATCTTCCCCACGCTGCTGCTGGCGATCCAGACCGGCGGCGCGGGCCGCGCCGTCGACCTGCCGGGCTTTCCCGAGGTCGACAACTTCCTCAGCTTCATGCTCGCCGGGGCGATGCTCCAGTCCTGCCTGCTCGCCGGCAACACCGGCGGCATCGCGCTCGCCGTCGACCTCGAGATGGGTTTCACCGACCGCCTGTTCGCGGCGCCGATCTCGCGCTACTCGATCGTCCTCGGCCGGCTCGCCGGGACCGCGGCGCTGGGCGCGGTGACGGCGCTCTGGTTCATCGCCATCGGGCTGATCTTCGGCGCCTCGTTCGACCAGGGCGTGCCCGGGATGCTGGTGATGATCGTCTTCACCTCGCTCGCCGCGGTCGCCTTCGGCGGCATCAGCGCCTCGATCGCGCTCTACACGGGCCAGGCCTCGGTGGTCCAGGGGCTGTTCCCGCTGATCTTCGTGATCCTCTTCCTCTCCAGCGCCTTCTTTCCCGCCAACCTGCTGCTCGAGCCCGCCGCCTCGATCGCCGAATACAACCCGCTCTCGCTCATCGTCGAGGGCATCCGCGAGCCGGTGATCGGCTCGCTCACCGCCGAGACGGTGCTGAAGGCGTTCGGCGCGCTCGCGCTGGTCGGCGCGATCTCCGCCGCGCTCAGCGCGATCGCCCTGCGCCGGCGACTGAGGGTCGGCTGATGGGCGCTCGCCGCCGATCTCGCCACCGTCCGCGTGCTGATCCGCCGCGCCTCGAACGAGCTCCTCCGCGTTCCGGGCGCGGCGATCCCGGGCGTGCTCGCGCCGACGATCTTCTTCCTCGGCCTGACCGCGGTGTTCGGCAACCTGACCCTGCTGCCCGGCTTCGACACCGAGAGCTACCAGAGCTTCATCATCCCGGTCAGCCTGCTCCAGGGAGCGGGGTTCACCGGCGCCGCGACCGGCGTCAACCTCGCCCGCGACATCGAGCAGGGCTGGTTCGACCGCCTGCTCGCCTCCCCCGCTCCGCGCCCGGCGCTGCTCGCCGGGATGGTGCTCTCGGCCAGCCTGCGGTCGCTGATCCCCGCGGTCGTCCTGCTCACCGTGGGCTTCGCGATCGGAGTCGAGTGGCCGGGCGTCGGCGGCCTCGTGCTGGCGGTGTTCTGCGTCATGGCCACCGGCGCGATCGCCGCCTGCTGGGGGGTGGCGCTGGCGCTTCGCTACAAGACCCAGAGCGCGGCGCCGCTGATGCAGGCGGGGATGTTCATCCTCGTGCTCACGACAACGGCCTACGCGCCGCTGGAGCTGCTCCAGGGCTGGCTCGCCGACATCGCCCGGATCAACCCCCTGACCCAGGTCGTCGACGCGGCCCGCCAGGGCTTCCTCGGCGAGACGATCACCTGGGCGGGAACCTGGCCGGCGTTCGTAGCTCTCGCCGGGCTGCTCGCCGTGCTCAGCTACTTCGCCCTGCGCGGAATGGCGCGGACGTCGTACTAGCTTGACCGAGCTCGCCGACCTCTGCCGCTCGGTGCTCGACGCCAGCCACGCCGAGGGCGAGCGGCGGGGGGTCCGCTTCTCCTACACGCGGCCGAGCCCGAGCCGCTACCCGTGGCAGTGGTACTGGGATTCGTGCTTCGCGGCGATCGTCTGGCGGCGGTTCGAGCCCCGGCGCTCGCGCGAGGAGCTCGAGAGCCTGCTCAACGCGATGCGCGACGACGGCTTCATCGGCCACGTCGTCTTCTGGGACCAGCCGCTGAGCTTCAAGCGCCTCGTCTACTACAACGTCACCTCGCGCCACGCCGAGATGACCGGGACGATGCAGCCGCCACTGCTCGCCTGGGCCTGGCGGATCGCGGTCGGCGACCCCGCCGCCGAGCCGCGGATCGCAACCCACCACGAGTGGCTGCGGGCGAACCGCGACCTCGAGGGCGACGGGCTGTTGTGGCTGGTGCAACCGGACGAATCCGGGCTCGACTCCTCGCCCAAGTTCGACCCGGTCTGGGGCCGGCTCAAGCACGGCGGCTACGGCTTTCCGCTCCTGGTGGCGCGAAACCGCCATCTGGGCTGGGACGCGCGCAGGATCCGCGACCGCGGCTGGCCGGTGCTCTGCGAGGTGATGACCAACGTGCTCTGGGGCCTGGCCCGGATCGCGGCCGGCCAGCCCTCGATCACACCGGCGCTGGTCGACCGGCTCTGGGACGAGCGCAGCGGCCTCTTTCTCGACGAGGTGCAGCCGGGAGGTGCGCGGCCGAACGTCTCCACCTGGGCGGCACTCTCCCCGCTCGCCCTCCCCGACCTGCCGGAGGAGATCGGAAGGCGCCTGGTCGAGGAGCACCTGCTCGACCCGAAGCGCTACTGGCTCGACTACCCGCCGCCGTCGGTCTCCGCGGCGGAGCCGAGCTTCGAGCCCAACCGCGGCCCGGGCTGGAAGCTGCGCTACTGGCGCGGCCCGACCTGGGTCAACGCCGCCTGGATGCTGTGGCTGGGGATGCGCCGGCTCGGCTACGACGCCGAGGCCGCGCAGATGGCGGACACCCTGTCGGCGCTCGTCCTTCGCCAGGGACTGCGCGAGTACTACGACCCGAATACGGGCGAGGGCCTCGGCGCGCGGGAATTCGCCTGGACGAGCCTGATCCTCGAAATGGCCGAGCCTCGCTGAGACCCCGCACGCCCGGAGGCGAAGCCGAGGACGTGGCGGGAGTTACTTGTAGCGGTAGGTGATCCGGCCGCGGTCGAGGTCGTAGGGCGAGAGCTCGATCTTCACCCGGTCGCCGGGAAGGATGCGGATGTAGTGGCGGCGCATCTTGCCCGAGATGTGCCCGAGGACCTCGTGGTCGTTGTCGAGCTTGACCTTGAACATCGTGTTGGGCAGGGCCTCGGTGACCTCGCCCTCCATCTCGATCTTCTCTTCTTTACCCATGCGACCGGGCAGGGTAGCGCCTCGGGCGCGCTCAGAGGAGGTCCAGGATCTCGCAGTCGGACAGCAGGTGATCGAGCAGATCGCCGGTCACCGTGTCCTCGCCGCCGTCGCACGCGACGTCATCGGGGAGCAGGTCGCGCGAGCGCATCTGGTCGCCGCCGTCGCCGCCGACCACTGAATCGATTCCTCCCCGGCCGTCGATCAAATCGGCGCCGCCACCCCCTCGCAGGGTGTCTGCGCCGGCGCCGCCCGCAAGGTTGTCTGCCCCGCCGCCGCCGATCGCGCCCTCGATGTCGGGCGAGATCGCGTCGTTCTCACCGCTTGCCCCGTCATTCGCGAGTCCGTCGAAGCTCACCGTCACGGGGACGGTGCGGGTCGAGTAGTCGGCCAGGTCCCGACCCGGGCCGCCATTGATCCAGTCCGTGCCGCCACCGCCGTCGATCGTGTCCGCACCCGCCATGCCCCAGAAGGCCTCAACCGCGGCCGAGCCGCTGATCGAGTCATCTCCGCCACCCCCGACCACGTACTCGAGGTCAGCCGTGAGAAGGTCCCCCTCGCCGCTTTCGCCGTCGTTGGCTCGCCCGTCGAGGCTCAGGCTCAGGGGCCGGGTTCGGGTGCGGTAGTCGGCGATGTCGGCGCCCGGGCCGCCATTGATCCAGTCGGCGCCACCGCCGCCGTCAATCGTGTCCTGTCCCGCCATGCCCCAGAAGCCCTCGACCGCAACCGAGCCGGTCATCAAGTCGTCGCCGCCACCGCCGACCACGAACTCAACGTCGCCGGACAAAAAGTCGCCCTCGCCGCTTTCGCCGTCGTTGGCCCGCCCGTCGAGACTCAGGCTCAGGGGCCGGGTTCGGGTGCGGTAGTCGGCGATGTCGAAGCCCGGGCCGCCGTTGGTCCAGTCGGCGCCACCGCCGCCATCGATCGTGTCCTGTCCCGCCATGCCCCAGAAGCCCTCGACCGCGGCGGAGCCGATGATCGAGTCGTCGGCGCCGCCGCCGACCACGTACTCGAGGTCAGCGGCGAGGAAGTCACCCTCGCCGCTTTCGCCGTCGTTGGCTCGCCCGTCGAGGCTCAGGCTCAGGGGCCGGGTTCGGGTGCGGTAGTCGGCGATGTCGAAGCCCAGGCCGCCGTTGATCACGTCAGCACCGCCGGCGCCATCGATCGTGTCCTGTCCGCCACGTCCATCGATGGCGTTGGGGCCGCCGCCGCCGACGAGCACGTCGGCGCCCTCGCCGCCGCTGAAGTTTTCGACGTCCGGTGCGATGTTGTCGCGCTCGCCCGCCTCACCGTCGTTTGACGCCTCGTCGACAGTCGCTGAGACGGGGCGGGACCGCCCCGAGTAGTCGACCCTGTCGTTGCCGGATCCGCCGCTGAGCCAGTCGGCGCCGCCACCGCCGGAGATCAGATCATCGCCGCCGCCTCCCCTGATGAAGCCGTCGCCGGCAGCCCCGGCCAGGACGTCGGGGCCATCGCCTCCGGTGATGCTCTCGACATCGCCGCGCACGTCGTCGCCCTCCCCGGCGACACCATCGTCGGCATTCCCGTCCGCGGATACGTTCAGCGCCGAAGTCTGCGAGCGGTACGAGACCAGGTCACTCCCGGCGCCGCCGTCGATCCGGTCGGCGCCGGAACCTCCGGAGAGCGAGTCGTGTCCGTCGCCGCCGTCGATCCTGTCGGTACCCGGCCCACCGACGAGACGGTCGCTGCCGGCGCCGCCGTAGAGGCTGACCCCGGCCGGGAGGCCGGACACAACGTGGTCAGCCCCAGTGCCGGCCTCGACGACCACCGTTGCCGCCTCTGCGCAGGTCACGCCGGCGTCGTGGGCAACGCATCCATCACCGGCCACCAGCCCGCCGTCATCGGTGACCGTGATTCCGCCCTCCGCCGCCGGCTGAAGATCGATGTCGTTGGGCGCGTCTCCGCCGGTCACCGTGAGCACGTCGCCCGCAACCTGGGCCAGGCTGGGTGCAATCGCAGGTGTGCTCGCCTCGGCACCCTGCACCGCAGCGGCGGCGTCGAGCCGAGAGCCGGTCTGTGTCAGGCCGCGAAGTGAGTCCAAGCGCTCGCCCGCGGCAAGAATTCGCGCACGCAAGGCCGCGGGATCGAGGTCGGGGTGAGCTGAGAGGGTGAGGGCCGCGGTACCGGCCACCGCGGGTGTAGCGAGCGACGTCCCGCTGGCGGTTCCGTAGGAGGCGCCTGGAAGCGCTGAGAGGACGCTGGCCCCCGGAGCCGCGATGTCCACCGACTCGCGACCGTAGTTGGAGAAGCCCGCGAGCTGGTCTCGGTTGTCCGTGGCCGCGACCGAGATCAGGTTCGAAGCCTCGAGCGCCGCCGGGTAGAAGGGCAACTCGTCGTCGTCGCTCGAGTTGTTGCCGGCCGCAGCCACGATCAGCGTCCCTCGCTCGCCGGCCGCGAGGACTGCCGCACGCAGGACGCCCGCATCCAGGTACTGGTTGCCGAAGCTCGCGTTGACGATGTCGGCCCCGTGGGAGCTTGCGTAGTCGAGAGCCGCAACCACATCGCTCACACGCCCGCTCCAGATATTGAAGGCGCGTAGGTCCATGATCGAAACGCCTGGCGCGACCCCTGCGATCCCGCGGCCGTCGTGACGGGCCGCGATCACTCCGGCGACCAGAGTCCCGTGCGACGCGGTCGGGTCGTGGGGCGTCCCGTCACCTGAGATCAGATCGGCGCCGTGCAGGTCGTCGACGTAACCGTCATGGTCGTCGTCGACGCCGTTGACGACCTCACCTGGATTGGTCCACAGGGCGGAGGCGAGCTCGGGATGCGACTCGTCGATGCCGTTGTCGAGCACGGCCACGACCACGCCTTGTCCGGTCGACGATGCCCATGCATCGGTTACCCCGATGTCGGCGCCGGGCGTGCCGCCGGCGCCATCCACCACCTGGCCGGTGTTGAGCAGATTCCATTGCTCGCCAAATCGCGGCTCGCTCGCGAGGCGCAGCCGGAGATCGGGCTCGACGGTCAGCCCAGACACCGCTGACAGGCTCTCAGCGAGCGGGGGTCCGCCGCCGGCGTCGTCCGGATGCGAATCGACGACGAAGCCATCCACGAGGGGGAGGCGCTCCTCGACCTCGGCTCCGAGGCCGCGGAGTGCAGTCCGCACCTGCTGAGTGGTCGTACCCGAGCTTGCGCTGACAATCAGATCGGCGGCGTCAGCCCTCGCCGCTGTCGCAGCGGTGAATAGTGATACCGCCACCGCCCCTGCGAGCGTGAGCCGCAGCCGGCCGGCGGCCATGAGGCCCAACCCGTGCATCCACCGCGATTCTCCGTTCGCAGGGGAGACATGTCATCGGTACTACTCATCGGTCTTCGCGGGCCCGAATACCCGACTTGGGTGCGGGTCGCTACCGGGCGCGGACCGTGATTTCCCGCAACCTAGCGCCCCTCGAAAGTGGCTTTCCCGGGCCCGTCTGCAAGGAAGGAACGCACCGCGTTCTGCAGGTCCTCGGTCGCGAACAGCTCCGCGAACTGGCCCGGGGTGACCTCGTCGGCGCGCTCGATCCCGCCGTCGGAGAAGCCGCGCACGATCCGCTTCGTCGCCGCGTGCGCCTTGGTCGGCCCGCTCGCCAGCCGCTGGGCAAAGCGCATCCCCTTCTCGTGCACGGTGCCGTCGTCCACCACCCGGTTGACCACGCCCCAGCGCTCGAGCGTCTCGGCGTCATAGAGGCCGCCGGTCATCACGAACTCCCGGGCCCGGCCCGGACCCGCCCTCTCGGCCATCCGCTGCGTGCCTCCGGCGCCCGGCGTCAGCCCGACCACGGCCTCGACGAGGCCGAACTTCGACGACTGCTCGGCCCAGATGATGTCGCAGCCGAGCGCGATCTCGAGCCCGGCGGTGAGGCAGAGTCCGTGAATCAGCGCCACGCTCGGAATCTCCAGCGCCTCGAGCCGCTGCACGCCCTCGATCAGCGGCCCGGCGAGCGCGCTCGCCGATTCCTTCGTGCCCGCGTCGACGATCCGCTGGAAGCCGTTGACGTCGACGCCGCCGGAGAAGATCTCGCCATCGGCGCGCCAGACGAGCGCCCGCGCGTCCGAGCTCTCGACCTCGTCGAGGCAGGCCATCAGCTCGTTGAAAGCGTTGTCGGTGAACAGGTTGAGCGGCGGGTTCGAGAGCACCACCTGGGCCACCGCCCCCTCGCGCTCGAGCTTGATCGTCGGCTCCCCCATCAGCCCTCCCCCCGGATCCGCTTCGCCGTCGCCGCGATCTCCTCCGGGTCGCCGGGGCTCGGCACCCAGGGCAGCTCGAGCGGGTCGTCCTCGAAGCGCGGGACCACGTGCAGGTGAAAATGGAACACGGTCTGCCAGGCGGCCGGGCCGCAGGCGTTGATCACGTTGAAGCCGTCGGGCTCGAGCGTCTCGCGCATCCGCGCCGCCAGCCGCTGGGCCGCGACGTTGGTGTGCTCGAGGTCTTCCGCCGGGATCTCGAGCAGGTCGGCCGAGTGGCGGCGCGGGATCACCAGCGCGTGGCCGGCGGTCGCCGGGTTGATGTCCATGAACGCGATCGTGTGCTCGTCGGAGTCGACGATCTCGGCCGGCGCCTCGCCGGCGACGATCGCGCAGAAGATGCAGTCGTTCATAGGCCGCGAACCCTATGCATTCGCGGGCCGGCGGGTTAGGATCGGCCCGGTGTCACGGAGGACATGGATGAAGCCAATCCTCGGGGCGGTGGTTTCGCTGGTGGCTATTCTGTCGCCACGGCCGGGCCCGCGCTGGCGGCGAAGCCGAGGGTCTCGGTCGGCAACGTCACCGTGAGCGAGGGCGCGGGCACGGCGGAGGTCCCGGTGGCCCTTTCCAAGAAGACCAAGAAGAAGGTCAAATTCTCGTTCCAAACCGAGGATCGCGAAGCCTTGGCGGGATTCGACTACACCGCCACCTCGGGGTCGCTGAAGATCCCGCCGAGAAAGCGCTCGGCGACGATCAGCGTGCCCCTGAACGGCGACACACGGGACGAGTTCGAGGAGGTTCTCGACCTCCGGCTGACCAGCGCCAGGCGAGCCAAGATCGGCGGCGGGCCGGCCACCCTGACGATCGTCGACGACGACTCCCCACCCTCGATCGCGGTGACCACCGACTCGATCCCCGAGGGTCCGCTCGGGTCGTTCGGGGCGCGTGAGCTCGAGGTGACGTTGAGCGCGGTCAGCTCGAAGCCGGTCGAGTTCACCTGGTCGGCCGGCGCCGGGTCGGCGACAGCCGACGAGGACTTCCAAGCGGCGGGGAGCACCAGCGCGGTCGCTCCGGGCGAGCGCACGCACACGTTCACCGTCTTCGTCCTCGACGACGCGACCGACGAATTCGACGAGACGATTGAAATCACGCTCTCCGACGTGCAGGACGCGACGCCTGCGGAGGCGTCGCACTCGGTGACGATCGCCGACGACGATCCGGCGCCGGCGGTCTCGCTGGCCACGACCTCTGTCGCCGAGGGGACCGAGGGGACGTTCGTGCGCCCGGTCGGCGTCCAGCTGAGCGCGGCGAGCGCGAAGCCGATCGAGGTCGACTACGCGACCGCCAACGGCACCGCCACGGCGCCCGGCGACTTCACAGCGACGTCGGGCGACCTCGCCTTCGCCCCCGGACAGACGGCGCAAGCATTCAACCTGACCACCGTCGGCGACTACACCGACGAGAACCCGGACGAGTCGCTCACGGTCGGCTTCTCCAACCCGGTGAACGTCTCGACCCCCGGCTCGACGCAGTCGCTGACGATCACCGATGACGACCCGGCGTGCGTCTCGGCGGACTCACCACCGGGCGTGAACCTCGGCAGTATCGCCGGGGACTCCGGGACACCGTCGATCGAGGAAGTCGATCAGATCAGCCCCTGCGGCGACACCGACTGGTACCAGCTCACGCTCAATGAGATCTCTGACTCGACCAAGGATCTGACCGCCGTGATCACGCTCGACCTGGTCCCCAACGGCTCACCCTCCGGCGGCGACCTCGACGTCTGCGGACGAATCAGCGCCACCACAACGGACGTCTGCTCGACCAACTCGGGGAGCGCCAGCGAACGGATCGAGATCTGCATCGACGACCCGATGCTCGGGGGCAGCAACAACACGACCACGTTCCTGGTCGAGGTCGAAGGGTTCGGTAACGCGGTCAACGACTACACGCTGCGCATGTTCGGGAATGTGGCGGTCACCGCCGGCGGCAACCTCGGCAACTGCTAGAGGCCGCGTACGTACGCCACCGCGTCCTCGGCCGTCTCGACCTCGCCCGTGAAAACGGCCGCCTCGATCTCGGCGAGTAGGCGCCCGAGCTCCGGGCCGGGCTCGATCCCGACCGCCGCGGCGAGCTCGTCGCCGGCGACCGGCGACCGGGGCGGGCCGTCGCGGTGCCATGCGATCGCCTCCGGCAGGACCTCGCGGGCGAGCTCGAGGTGTCCCTCGATCATCTCCGGCGTCGCGGTCGGGCCGGTACCGCGGGCGGCGAGCCGGTCGGCAACGGTGAGCAGGGTGACGTCCGCGGCCACCGGCTCCGTCAGCTTCAGATATTCGTAGAGACGCTTACGCGAGAGCGGGCGCTCGGCAACCATGAAGCCAAGGTGCAGGTGGTGAAGGGTGAGCGCCTCGAGGTGGCGCGAGAGCGTCCGGCTCGCCTTCAGCCGCGCGCAAGCCTCGCGGACCACCACCGCTCCCTCGCGGTCGTGGCCGACGAAGGAGACGAAGCCGCCGCCGCGCTCCTGGCGCGTCGCCGGCTTGCCCGAGTCGTGGAGGATGGCGCCGAAGCGCAGCGCGTCGCCGCGGCTGAGCTCGTCGGCGAGCGGCTCGGCGAGTAGCGCGCGCACGTCGGCGGCCGCCGCGCCGGCGTAGCGATCGAGGTCGCGCTCGACCTCGAGCAGGTTGGCAAGCACCTCGAGCGTGTGACCGTGCACGTCGAGGTGGTGGTTTGGGTTCTGGCCGACGCCGCGCAGCCGGTCGAGCTCGGGCAACACACCCGCCGTCGCCCCTAGCTCGTCGAGCAGCGCCAGCCCGCGCAGCGGATCGGGCCCGGCCACCAGCAGGCGCAGCTCGGCGAGCTGGCGCTCCCCGGCGGGCTCCCCCGCCCGCACGGCTGAGTCGCGGGCCATGCGCACGGTCTGCGGATCGAGCTCGAACTCGAGCTCGGCGCCGAGCCGCGCCGCGCGCAGGATCCGCAGCGGGTCGTCGCTGAAGCTGCGTTCGGAGACCGCTCGCAGGACGCGCGCCTCGAGGTCGGGGATCCCGGCGAACGGGTCGATCGGGGCGCCGGCGGGCTCGTTGAGCGGGACCCCGATCGCGTTGACGGTGAAGTCGCGCTGACCGAGGTCGGACTCGATCGAGTCGCCGCGCAGCCCGCTCACGTCCGCATGCCAGCCGCGGTCCCCGGCAAGCGCGCGCCAGGTCCCGAACTCGGCCGAGAGCTCGAACGCGGGGCCGCCGGCCCGTTTGGCGATCCGGCGCGCCGCCTCGGCCGGGTCGCCGCCGACCGCGAGGTCGAGATCGACGACCTGGCGCGCCGCGAGCGCGTCGCGCACCGCGCCGCCGACGACCCAGGCCTGCTGCGACCCGTCGAGCGCCTCGCGGGCGATCGCGACCGCCGGCGAGTCGTGCAGCGCCGCCGCGGGCGACGTCATCGTGCCCCGAGACGCTCGCGCGGGACCCGCGCCGAGATCCCGCAGGTGATCTCGTAGTTGATCGTCTTGAGGCGCTCGGCGAGCTCCTCGCAGAGGATCCGCTCGTCGCCCTGAGCGCCGATCAGAACCGCCTCGGCGCCCGGCTCGACCCGCGGCTCGGGGCCGAGATCGATCGTGATGTTGTCCATCGACACGGCTCCGACGAGCGGATAGCGATGGCCGCCGACGAGCACGTCGGCGTTGTTGGTGAGCCCGCGACGCACGCCGTCGCCGTAGCCGATCGGCAGCACGCCGACGTGGGTGGCCTCGGCCGCCGTCCACCGCTGGCCATAGCCCGCGCTGTCGCCGGGCTCGAACCGCTTCACGTCGGCGACGTAGGAGCGCAGCTCGAGCGCCGGCCGGAGGCCGTGAGCGAACGGGTCGGATCCGAACGGGTCGAGGCCGTAGATCGCGACCCCGCAGCGGACCATGTCGAGATGCGATTCGGGCCGGCGCAGGGTCGCGGCGCTGTTGGCGGCGTGCAGGAGCAGGTCGCCGAGCTGATCGCGAAGCGGCAGCGCGAAGGAGAGGAAGCGCTCGAGCTGCTGGTCGAAGAAGATCGACTCCGGGTCGTCCGCGGTGGCGAAGTGCGTCCACAGGGCGACGAGGTCGAGCTCCGGGGCGGCCGCCGCGGCATTGGCCAGTTCGGCGGCGGGGCCGGCGTCGCGCTCTCCCAGGCGCCCCATGCCGCTGTCGTACTTGACGTGGACCTGGGGCCTGACCCCGAGCTCGCCGGCGCGCGCCGCGACCAGCTCGAGGAATCCCTGGCGCCAGACGCCGAGGTCCGCCCCGGCGCTGAGGGCGATGTCGAGCTCCGCCGGCGTCATCGCGCCGAGCACCAGGATCCGGGACCGCTCAGCGAGCTCAGAGCGCAGCTCGGCGGCCTCGGCCGCGGTCGCGACCGCGAGCCAGGTGGCGCCGCCGGCGAGCGCCGCCGCCGCACAGGGGACGGCGCCATGGCCGTAGCCGTCGGCCTTGACCACGGCGCACAGGGCCGCCTCTCCCGATAGGCCCGAGGCAAGGCGGCGGCAGTTGCTCTCGATCGCGCCCGTGTCGATCACGGCGGTCGCTCTCACCGGCGCTCCCGGTCACCCGGCCGCAGGCCTTCGGGGATCGCCCCGATCACGTCGGTCGCGATCACCGATTCGGTCGCCCCCACCCGTTCGGCAGCGACGCGGCCGGCACGCGTATGGGCGTGAACGGCCGCCGCTGCCGCGGTCCGCGGCTCGAGCCCGCGGGCGATCAGGGCGGCGATCATGCCGCTGAGCACATCGCCCGTGCCCGCCGTCGCCAAGGCCGGGCTCGAGAGGCCGTTGACGATCGGCGCGGCTCCCGGCGCGGCGATGATCGTGTCGTCGCCCTTGAGCACGACGATCGCCTGTGCGCGCTCGGCCGCCTCGGTCGCCGAGGCCAGCCGGTGCTCGCCGATCTGCGCCGAGTCGACCTCCAACAGCCGGCCGAGCTCGCCGGCGTGGGGCGTGAGCACCGTCGGTCCCTCGCGGCCTCGGAACGCCTCGAGGAACCCGGCGTGAGCATTGAGGGCGTCCGCGTCGATCACCATCGGCACGTCGATGAAGCCGGGGAGCATGCGGGCGAGCTCGAGTGCGTCCTCGTGCCGGCCGAGCCCGGGACCGAGGACGACGGCGGCTGCACGCTCGGCGGCCTCCTGCACGGGTGCCGACGCATCCGGCGTCAGATGCCCGTCGTCGCTCGGACAGCCGACCGACATCACCTCGGTCAGCTTGATCTCGAAGATCTGCTCGAGCTCGGCCGGAACGGCGACGGTCGCGTACCCGGCCCCCGCCCGCGCGGCCGCGATCGCGGACATGCAGGGCGCGCCGGTGAGCCCGCGCGAGCCGCCGATCACCAGCACCTGGCCGGAGCTGAACTTGGTCGAGTCGGCGCCCCGGGCGGCGAGCAACTCGAGCACCGATGAGTGGACCAGGCCCGCCGGCGCCTGTGCCGGCGCGCCGTCCGGAATCCCGATCGCCGCCAGCCGCAGCTCCCCGCGATGGCGCTTGCCCGGCGCAGCCCAATGCCCGAGCTTGGCGGCGTGGAAGCTGACCGTCAGATCCGCGTCGACGGCGGCACTCGCGACCTCACCGGTGGAAGCGTCGACGCCCGAGGCGATGTCGGCGGCCACCACCGGCGCGCCGCAGGCGTTGATCGCCGCGATCGCCGCGGCCGCCGGCTCGCGCGGCGCGCCCGAGAACCCGGTGCCGAAGATCGCATCGATGACGACGCCAGAGCCGGCGAGCGCGCCGCTCGCCTCGCCCTCGGTCAGCTCGCGCACCGCCCCCTCGTAGCGCTCGAGGTTCGCGGCGGCGTCGCCGGAGAGCTCTGCAGCGGGCCACAGCAACAGCACCTCGACCGTCTGTCCCGCCGCGGCCAGGTGACGAGCGGCGACGAGACCGTCGCCACCGTTGTTGCCCTTGCCGCAGACGATCCTCGCCGGGCCCTGATGCGCGACCTCCTCGGCCGTCTCGGCGAGCGCGCGGCCGGCGGACTCCATCAGCTCCAGGGAGGGCACGCCCTGATCGGAGATCGCCCAGGCATCGACCGCCCGCATCGTCTCGGCATCGTGCAACGGCTCGAGCCAGCTCTCCATTCGGCGCAGGGTACCCGGGCTCAGGGCCCGGCCGGCGTCGCGACTAGGTCGCTGGGTCGCAGCGCACGACGGCCGCCGCCAGCTCGCGCGAGTGGGTCAGCGAGACCGAGAGCTCGAGCCGTTCGCGGGCGGCGAGCTCGGCGGCGTCACCGTGCAGGACGAGGCGCGGTGCGGCGTCTCCCCCACCCTCCACCTCGACCTCGTGCAGACGCAGCCCGCCGAGGCCGAGCGCCTTCAGCGCCGCCTCCTTGGCGGCGAAGCGAGCGGCCAGGTGGCGCCCGGGGCGTGGATGGCGGTTCGCGTGCTCGAGCTCGCCCGGACTGAAGATGCGTTCGGCGAGCGCCGGACGGCGCTCGATCGCGCGCTCCAGCCGCTCGATCTCGATCAGGTCGATGCCGATCCCGGGCGGCGCGCTCACGCCGCCCACGGTACTCGTCTACTCCCCGGCGAGCGAGACGGTGATCCGGCTGAGCGCCAGGTCGCCGTCGACCCGGTAGCCGGCGACCAGCGAGGCGAAGGCCTCGATGTAGCGACGCGCCTCGTCGTAGTCGATGTCGCCGTCGGAGCCCTGCTCGGCAACCGCGAAGAAGGAAGGTAGATCGAGGTAGAGACCCGGCGACAGGTCGTCGCCGAGCGCGGTCGCCGCAGCCTGGAAGTCGGGGTTGTCGCCGAGCGTCTCACTGGGCTCGAGCGCCTGTTTCGCGGTGGCGCCGATCACGGCGACGAACTGATCGCCGATCACGCCGGCCTCGGCACCGCCGCCGACTCCGGGGAGCCCGATCGAGAACCCCGACTCGGCGCCCTCCGGTGGACCGCTGGAGGTGAAGCCGGAGGATTGCTCGGCGAGCTTCTGCAACGCGTCGAGCAGCGCCCGCGGCGCCTGCGGATCGCTCGTCTCCGCGATCAGCCCGGCGCTGAAACCGGGTGAGCTGGTGCCCTGGACGAAGGCGGCGGCATCGTCGAGCCAGCCGAAGACATCGTCGCCGAGGTCGAGGCCGGTGCGCTCGCGCACCTGGCGCTCGATCTCGCCCGCGCCGGGGAGGCCGCTGCTTGAGAGCTGGTCGAGGTTGCGCTCGAGCATTGGCCCGAGGTCGGCGACGGCGATCGCGAACCACGACCCGCCGGGCAGGTCGGTGAGCAGCGAGGAGCCGACATTCAAGGCAGTAACCGACTCGACCATCGCGGCGATGTCGACGCTGGCGGAGTCGGGGGTCGCGGTCAGCGTCGCCGCGATCGGCTGGGAGAGCGGGCCGCCGAGCAGGGGGCCGATCATCTGCGCCTCAGCGGGACCGAGGTTCTCGGACACGATCGCGGCCTCGATCGCCGCCGCGGGCTCGAAGAAGAACGACCCGAGCGCGTCGTCGGGGAGCTCGTCGATGCGGTCGGTGTATTCCTCGCTTTCGGCCAGCGACTCGCCCTGCGAGGCGTCGACGGCGACCTTGAACGCGGTCTCGGTGCCGAACACGAACGTGCTCTCGTCGACTATCCCCGCGGTGAACCCGATCTCCGACGTGTAGTAGTCGTTGCCCTCGTAGCTTCGCTGCTCCTCGGCGGCGGCGTCCTCGCCGACGATCCCGTCGAGGAACTCGCTGGCGGCGTCGGCGTCTTCGACCTCGACCATCGCGGCAAAGTCGGGCGAGCTCTCGGTCGCGCCGGAGGTCTTGAACGAGCTCACGAAGACGGCGCCGTGCGTCCCCAGCCAGGGCTCGAGGTCGTCGGCGTACGTGGCGTCCAATTGGTTCTCGCTCAGCCATCGGTCGACCTCGGCGATCACCGCGGCGCCGGGGTCGGAGATTCCGCCGACCCGCTCGGTGAACGACTCGATCGCCTCCGCCTGGTCGCCCTCGGGTCGGATCACGGTCTCGACGAACAGCGGCGCGTCAGGGGGCGCCAGCGACGCGAGCCCCTCGGATCCGTCGCCGTCGCCGCCACCGCAGCCGCCGATCCCAACGCTCGCCGCGACGACGAGCGCGCCCCCCATCTTTGCCAGGCGTCCGCGCAAGCGCGGCATAGTAGTGATCGGCCGACTCAATCGAGCCCGGCGACGATCCGCGTGTGACCGACCTCGCCGTCGTCGGCCGAACCGAGGGCGAGGAACGAGAGCTGCTCGAGATAGGGAGCGACGAGGGCCATCTGCGCGGCGTCGACGCCCCCGGACGCCGCCAGCAGCTCAATCGCCGGGCCAAGCCCGACGTAGGTGCCGATCGGCGTCCCATCGCCCAGCGACTCCTCGGCGGCCACGAATGCGTCCGAATCAGCGAGCGTCTGCGTCGGCGTCAGCGCCTCCTCGGTCGCCGCTGCCCCATAGCCGATCACCGCGCGGTCTCCGTCGAGGACGACCTGGATCTCCATCGGTACACCCGGCGAGCGAACCGCGAAGCCCTTTGCCTCGCCGACTCGCAGGGGGCGGATCTCCGTCCCGGGCACGCGCGAGAGCGCGCGGCCGGCGGCGTCGAGCAGCTTCGCCGCCACGGCCTGGTCGGAGACCTCGATCACCGCCGCGCCCTCGAGCGCCGCGGGGGAATCGCCGCGGACGAAGATGCCGACGTCGCCGATCGCTCCGAGGATTGCGTCGAGCGAAACGCCGGTCGCGCGCTCGACCTGACCCTCGAACAGCCCGAGCCCGCCACTCGCGCCGGGAGGCAGCCCGGAACCGGCGGCGCCGAAGGCATCGAACAGCGCCCTGTAGCTCTCGCCGAGCTTCGGGTACACGGTCGCGAGCCAGGCGTCCGCGGGGAGTTCGGTCAGCAGGGGCGAGGTCCCCGCCGTGTAGAAGAGGGTGGCGAAGTCGCCCAACGACCCGTAGCTGAAATCGATCGCGACGCCGTCCTCGCCCAGATCCAGGGTCCCCGTGACCGGGGTCTCGATCAGGTTCGGCGCGAAGGTCTCGAAGACCTCGCGATCTCGGTCCTCGAGCCCGCCTCCGTCCGCGATCGTGTCCTCGACGTCGACGTAAAACGAGGCAAACGACTCGTCCAGCCCGTCCGCGTCGAGCCGCTCGGAAAAGCCGTCCTCGTCGACCAGCGCCGGACCGCCGTCGAGCGTCTCGAACGCCGCCTGCACCGCCGCCTCGGTGCCGGTGATCACCAGGCCGTCGGTGACCGCGACCGCTCCATCGTCTGCGATCGCGTAGTAGTCGTGATCACCATCGGTCACCTCGGTCGCTTCGCCCTCGGCCTCGAGCGCTTTCCTGACCGCGGCCTCGGCCGCCTCGTCGTCCGTGCTCTCGAAGACCACAGCGCCCTGGGTCTCATCGCCGACCTGAGTCTCGAACCCGGTGAAGAAGGCACTTGCACGCTCGCCGAGCCACGGCTCGATGTCCCCGGCGTATGTGAAGTCGAGTCCGTCGGCGGCTGCGGCGGAATCGAGCCCGTCGATCGCCAGCCCCACCAGGTCCTGGTCGCCGAAGCGCTCGAGCAGCGCATCGAGCTGCTCGCGCTGGTCGCCCTCCGGCCGCACGGTCGCCTCGACGTAGACGAGCGTGTCGGCGGGGGCGACATCGCGAGCGGATCCGGCTTGCTCGCCCTCGCCGCATGACGCGAGCACCACAGCCGCCGCCAGAGCGGCGAGCAGTGCTGTCGGCCTCCTGAGAACGTCTTCGCGGATCCGGATCACTCGACGGTGACGGTCTTCGCCAGGTTGCGCGGCTGATCGACGTTGAGGCCGTTGAGCCGGGCGATGTAGTACGCGAGCAGCTGCAGCGGGATCACGGCGAGGATCGGCTGCAGGATCCAGTCGGTGCGCGGGACGAAGATCGTCTGGTCGGAGGCCTCGGCGACGTGCTCGGAGCCTTCGGTCGCGACGGCGATCACGTCGGCGCCGCGGGCACGGACCTCGGCGACGTTGGAGAGCACCTTCTCCAGCACCGGGCTGTCGGTGGCCACCGTGACCACCGGCGTGTCCTCGCCGAGCAGGGCGATCGGGCCGTGCTTCATCTCACCGGCGGCATAGGCATCGGTGGGGATGTAGGAGATCTCCTTCAGCTTCAGCGCCCCCTCGAGGCAGATCGGCAGGCCGATGTTGCGGCCGAGATAGAGGAAGAAGCGCTGCTCGTAATGGCTGCGGGCGATCGCCCGCACGCGCTCGTCGACGTTGACGATCGTCTCCTGGATCAGGTGCGGCAGGGCCTTCATCTCGGCGATCAACTCGGCCGTCCGCGCGGGCTCCATCGTCCCGCGCTCCTGGGCCAGCCAGAGCCCGAGCAGGTACATCGCCGCCACCTGGCTTACGAACGTCTTCGTCGCCGCGACCCCGATCTCGATCCCGGCCCTCGTGTACAGGACGGTGTCGGCGTCGCGGGTCGCCTGGCTGCCCATCACGTTGGTGACCGCGAGCACGCAGGCGCCACGCTCGCGGGCGAGCCGCATCGCCGCCAGCGTGTCGGCGGTCTCGCCCGATTGCGTGATCCCGATCACCAGGTCGTCGGGCCCGACGACCGGATCGCGGTAGCGGTACTCGGAGGCGACGTCCATCTCGACCGGCACCCGGGCCCACTGCTCGATCGCGTAGCGACCGACCAGGCCGGCGTGGTACGAGGTCCCGCAGGCGACGATCACGATCCTGCGCAGTCGCTGCGGCAGCCCCTCCGAGAACTCGAGCTCCGAGAGGTCGACGCGGTCGAGGTCCGGGAGCCGGTCGGCGATCGTCTCCGCGACCGCGTCGGGCTGCTGGTGGATCTCCTTCATCATGAAGGTCGAGTAGCCGTCCTTCTCGGCCGCCTCCTCGTCCCAGGTGACCTCCTCGACCTCGCGCTCGACCACGGTGCCGTCGGCCTCGGTGATCGAGGCGCCCTCGGGGGTCACGGTGACGATCTCACCGTTCTTGAGCCCGAGCACGTGACGGGTCTCGGCAAGGAAGGCGGGGATCGCGGAGGCGACGAAGCTCTCGTCCTCGCCGAGGCCGACGATCAACGGGCATTCCTGGCGCGCGGCAACGAGCGTCTCGGGATGCTCGGCGTGCATGGCGACGAAGGCGTAGTGGCCGCGAAGGTCGGAGAACGCCTGGCGGACGGCGTCGGTGAGCTCGCCGTCGTAATGCTTCTCGATCAGGTGGGCGACGATCTCGGCGTCGGTATCGGAGCTGAACACGTGGCCCTCGCCGACCAGCTCGCGGCGCAGCTCGGCGTGGTTCTCGACGATCCCGTTGAGGACGATGTGGACGCTGTCGGAGCAATCGCCGTGCGGGTGGGCGTTCTCCTCCGTCACCCGGCCGTGCGTCGCCCAGCGGGTGTGGCCGAGCCCGATCGTCGCCGGCGGCGCGGCGACGGCGACGGCGCCCGAGTCGGGGCCGCTGAGCGGGTGCTCGGCGTCGAGGCCGACGGCGGCGCGAAGATTCGAGAGGTTGCCGACCGCGCGCACGGTGTCGATCTCGCCGTGTTCGAGCAGCGAGATGCCTGCCGAGTCGTAGCCGCGGTACTCGAGCTTCTCAAGCCCCGCGATCAACAGGTCACGGCACGGACGCTGGCCGACGTATCCGACGATTCCGCACATTTGGAGGACGTTCAGGGTAGCGCCGCTGCGAGGCGGAGTCCAAAGGACGAAGCCGAGCCGCGCCGCCGTTGAGGCGCCTAGTTCGGCCCCCCTACCAGGGGGCGAAGCTAGGCGAGCTCGGCCTGAACGATCTCGACCAAACGGCCGCAGACCTGCTCGGCCTCGGCCTGATCGGGCGCCTCGACCATCACCCGCACGAGCGGCTCGGTGCCCGATGGACGGACCAGCACCCGGCCCCGGCCCTCGAGCGCGGCGCTCTCGCGCTCGACCGCCTCCCAGACTGCCGCCGCGTCGTCGACCGCCTCGCGCTCAGCGACCTCGACGTTCTCGAGCACCTGCGGCAGCCGCGTGAACGGCTGCACCGCGGCCAGCTCGGTGCCGCCGAGCGCGCCGAGCGTGAGCAGCGCCGCGGCGATCCCGTCGCCGCTGGGTGCGAACCCGGTCCAGATCAGGTGGCCCGACTGCTCGCCGCCGAGGATCCAGTCGCGGCGGGCGAGCTCGGTGGAGACGCTGCGATCGCCGACCTTGGTCGTCGCCACCTCGATCCCGGCGTCGGCCATCGCCCTGTGGAAGCCGTAGTTGGTCATCACCGTCACCGCGACCCCGCCGCCGAGGCTGCCGGCGCCGGCGAAGTGCAGCGCCGCGATCGCGATCAGCTCGTCGCCGTCGCGAACGGCGCCGCTCGAATCGACCGCGGCAACGCGGTCGCCGTCGCCGTCGAAGGCGAAGCCGATCGAAGCGCCAGTCTCGACCACGCGCTCGGCGAGTGCCTCCGGGTGGGTCGATCCGCAGGCCTCGTTGATGTTGCGACCGTCGGGCTCGGTGGCCAGCGTCTCGACCTCGGCTCCGAGGCGACGGAAGATCTTCGGTGCCGCGCGGTGGGTGGATCCGTTGGCGCAGTCGAGCACCACCTTCTGCCCGGAGAGGTCGAGCGGGAAGGCGCGCTCGAGCTCACGCAGATAGTCGTCGAGCCCGCCCTCGAGCTCGCGGACGGCGCCGATCGACGAGCTCGTCGGCGCGTCGACCGGGGGCGAGCCGCTGACCGAGCCCTCGATTCGCGCCTCGGCCTCGTCGCCGAGCTTGCGACCGTCGCCGCCGAAGAACTTGATCCCGTTGTCCGCCCACGGGTTGTGGGAGGCCGAGATCA
This sequence comes from uncultured Solirubrobacterales bacterium, assembly GCA_963767475.1. GTDB lineage: Bacteria > Actinomycetota > Thermoleophilia > Solirubrobacterales > 70-9 > WHSW01. The sequence goes on along the minus strand of CAVYEI010000005.1, from coordinate 194,935 downwards.
CGACGGCGAGGTCGAGGCCGAGGCGGCGGACGAGCACCGAGGCGGCGGGCGTCGGCAGCACGCCGGCCGTCAACGCGTCGCCACCCTCGCCGGCGACGCCGGCCGCGACAGCGGCCTCGAGCATCGGCCCCGACTCGCGGGTGTCGCGGACGATCAGCACCTGCGGCCGCTCCGACGACGATTCGAAGGTCGCAGCGCGGCCGAGGGCGAGCGCCAGCTCCGCCGTCAGCAGCTCGCCGGCGACCCCGCGAACGCCGTCGGTTCCGAACAGCTTGCGGGCCAAGGCAGCGGCCTCAGCGTTTGCTGAACTGCGGCTTCTTGCGAGCCTTCTTCAACCCCGCCTTGCGCCGCTCCTTCTTGCGCGCGTCGCGGGTCAGCAGGCCGCGTCGCTTGAGCTCCGAGCGCAGCTCGGGATCGATGTCGGTCAGCGCCCGGGCGATGCCATGGCGCACGGCGCCGGCCTGTCCGGCGATCCCGCCTCCGTGGACGCGGACCTGGACGTCGACGCTGGACTCGTAGCCGGCCGTCAGCAGCGGCGAGCGAGCCATCGTGCGCAGGGCCTGGCGGGGGAAGTACTCGTCGAGCGGCTTGCCGTTGATCTGGCAGTCGCCGCTTCCGGCGCGAAGGATCACGCGAGCGATCGAGCTCTTGCGCTTGCCGGTGGCCTGCACGCGCGCATCGGGGGCGATCTCGACCTGAGGGCTGCGGGCGAGCGGCTCGTCGCCGGCCTCGGCCTCGCGCTCGAGCCTGGCCCGCTCCTCCTCTTCGGCCTCCAGCCGGGCACGCTCCTCCGCCGAAAGCTCACGCTCGGGCTCGAGGTTGATCGGCTCGAGGTCGGCGCCCGGAGCCTGGTCCTTTGCCTTCGGCTTCTCGGCCGCGGCGGCGGGCGGACCCTTCTCCGCGGGCGGGGCGGCGGGCTCCGGCTCCGCGGCCTGCTCGGCCGCGGGCTCGTCGGCGACCGGCTCCGCTGCTGCGGGCTCGGCGACCGGCTCCTCGGCCGGGGCCTCCTCCTCCGCTGGGGCGGCCTCCTCGGCCGCGGGCTCCTCGGCTGGCGCGGGTTCGCTCGGCCTGTGGCTCTTCGGCCTGTGGCTCCTCCGCGGGAGCCTCCGGCTCGGTTGCCTCGGGCTCCGTCGCCTCGGGCTCGTCGGGGGTCTGGTCGGGCTCTTCGATGATCAAGTCTGGATCTCCATCGGCTTCGGCTGCTGGGCGGCGTGCGGATGATCGGGCCCGGCGTAGACCTTGAGCTTGCGCAGCTGCTGGCGGGCAAGGCGGTTGCGCGGCAACATCCCCTGAACCGCCTTGCGGATCACTTCCTCGGGGCGGCGCTCGAGCATCTCGTTCAGCGTCCGCGAGCGGATCCCGCCCGGATAGCCGCTGTGTCGCCAGTAGAGCTTGTCGGTGCGCTTCTTGCCGGTGACCACGATCTTTTCGGCGTTGACGACGACCACGAAGTCGCCGGTGTCGCAATGCGGCGTGTACTCGGGCTTGCGCTTGCCCCGCAAGGCGTCGGCGATCTGCGTCGCCATCCGGCCCAGGGTCTTACCCTCGGCGTCGACCACGTACCAGTCTCGCTGGCGGTCGGTTGGCTTGGCTACGTAGGTCTTCATCGCACGAAAAACCGCCCCGATGCACGCTCGCCTCGGGCGCGGCCGGACGATGTTAGCCGAGCCCGGGCCACTTGGCGGCTCGGCGACCGCCTTCTGGCCGCCTGCACCGGGGGTATAGTGTCGCCCCCAGAAACCGCCTAATCCCGCGCGCCGCGGCGTCCGGGAGCGGGGGAACCGTTGGCGCGGTGTCGAACACCGCTCCAGGGGCGAGTCGGGTCACCGCGACGCGGACAGGCCCGTAGCGCCGCTCTTTCGGCGCGAGCCCGTCAGCTAACCCCGCAGGCTGGAGAAAGAGAGGCTCACGAGCGCATGGAGCCGGGGGCGCCGTCGATTCGGCGCGATTGGCAAAAACCGATCTTCACCGCAGTCGCGGTGGCAACCCTTTGCGCCGGCGCCGGGATCGCCTCGGCTTCCGGCGGTGGCGGTGTCGGCACCCCGGACCCTCCCCAGCTCACCGGCGTGATCTGCCTCGAGCGCTGCGCCGACGTCCGCGTAGCCACCGCCGGCTCCAAGGTCCAGCTCAGCGGCCGCAGCCTCGACGGGGTCGAGGAGGTCCGCTTCGCCGCCGCCTCGGGCGGCCGGGTCGCGGCGACACCGAGCTCGATCGGCTCGACCGTGATCGAGGTCAAGGTGCCGGACGCGGCCGCCACCGGGACGGTCCGCGCTCGCGCCTACGGGATCGAGGCGGAGACGCCGAAGGACAAGCCGCTGAAGATCGTCGGAGCGGGCCAGATCCCCGATGCCGGCGAGTTCAAGCTCACCGCGGCCGAGGCGATACCGCACCAGACCTTCTACGACGGCCTGCGCGCGCCGCAGGTCTCCTACATCTTCCAGGGCGAGTCGGCGACCGACGTCCGGGTCGAGGTCGTCAACCGCAAGACCCGGGAGGTGGTCGACACCTTCATCCAGCCGGACGCCGAGCCCGAGCACACGAAACGTCGCCAAGTGGGACGGCCTGACCAGCGACGGGGCTCAGGCGCCGGGCGGCGACTACAGGTTCCAGATCGGCAACGCGGCCGGCGGCGGCACCGTCGCCACCGAGGATTCGGTCTTCGGCTATCACCTCTACCGCTTCCCGCTCGACTCCAAGCACAACTACGGCGACGGCTACGGCGCCGGGCGCGGACACGAGGGCCAGGACGTGTTCGCCAAGTGCGGCACGCCGATCCATGCCGCCCGCGGCGGTCGCGTGCAGACGATCGACGTGCAGTCGGCGGCGGGCAACTACATCGTCATCGACGGCAAGGGCACCGGCGTCGACACCTTCTACGCCCACATGATCCGGCGCTCGCCGCTGCGCCGCGGCGCGCGCGTGCGGACCGGCCAGGTGATCGGCGACGTCGGCCAGACCGGCAACGCCTCCGGATGCCACCTGCATTTCGAGATCTGGACGGCGCCCGGCTGGTACGAGGGCGGCCACGCGATGCCCTCGGTCGGGCCGCTGATGCACAGCTGGGACAGCTGGAGCTGAGCGCGAGCAGATGCGCGCGTTCGCGGCCTGCGCGACCCTGGTCGTCGCCTGTGTGATCGTCGGCGGCGCCGGCGCGGCGCCCACGGGCGCCGGGTTCGAGCTTCGCAGCGGCACGGTGAAGCCGGGCACGGTCTACTTCGACGGCGCCAAGCGCCGCCACCGCCCGGTTCAGCTTCGCCGCCGAGCGCCGGCTCGACCTCGTCGTCCGCGTCGTCCGCGCCGGCGACGGCAAGGCGATGCGCCGCTACGAAAAGCGCGGCCTGGCGCCGGGCAAGTTCCACCAGCTGCGCTGGGACGGCCGGCGGGGCAACCGCGGGGTGCCCGCCGACGGTGCCTACGAGTTCCGGATCGGCCCGCCCGGACATCGCGGTGCGGCGATCGGCCGCTTCGAGTTTCACGATCACGTCTTCCCCGTCCAGGGCGCTCACACCTACGGCGACCCGTTCGGCGCCCCGCGAAGCGGCGGCCGCGTGCACGAGGGCCAGGACCTGCCGGCCGCATGCGGCACGCCCCTGATCGCCGCGCGCGGCGGCAAGGTCGCGGCCACCGGTTACAGCGACGCGCTCTACGGCTACTACGTGGTGATCGATGGCCTGGCCACCGATCGCGACTACTTCTACGCCCACCTGCAGGCGCCGACGCCGCTCGCCGAGGGAGATCGAGTTCATACCGGCGAGCTGGTCGGTGAGGTCGGCAAGACGGGCAACGCGCGCAACGAGTTCTGCCAGCTTCATTTCGAGCTCTGGCCGCACGGCTACCACGACGGCGGCCCGGAGGACCCGGCCCCGGCGCTGCGCCTGTGGGACTCCTTCTCGTGACGAGCCAGTAGCTTGGCCGCGATGAGCGACGACGTTGCAGCCGCGGAGACGCGGCAATACGGGCGCGCAGCGGGCCTGCTGACGGTCGCGCTGGGGACCGCCGGGCTGCTCGCATACGCGTTCTTCGCCGTCTCCTCGCACACCCTGAACACGCATCGAGTACGGGACGATCGTCGTCCTCTGGTCGGTCAACTTCATCGTCGCGGCGACCCTCTTCCGGCCGATCGAGCAGTTGCTCTCGCGCAACCTCGCCGAGCACGAGGAGATGGGCGAGGGCTCCGGCCACGTGCTCAAGATCGCTGCCCTGATCCAGGGCAGCGTCACCCTGCTGGCGGTGGTCGTGATGCTGGCGCTCCGCGGCTCGATCACCGACGAGCTGCTCGACGGCAGCGAGACCCTGTACTGGGTCCTGGTGGTCGGGGTCGCCGGCTTCGGCGCCGCCTACTACGCCCGTGGCTTCCTCGCCGGGCGCCGGCAGTTCGGCCTCTACGCGACCGTGCTCGTGCTCGAGGGCAGCTCGCGGCTGATGTTCCCGGTCGCGGTCGCGCTCGGGATCGCGGAGGGCATCGATGCGGTCGCGCTCGGAATCGCGGTCGCCCCGCTCGCCTGCCTGACTGTGCTCCCGTTCGCGATCCGGCGCCACCGGCGCTCGGCCCCCGCTGCCGACGCCTCGGATTCGGGGCTCGAGTTCACCCTCGCCCGCGGGGGCGCCTTCGCCGCAGCGGTGCTGGTGATGATGCTCTGCGAACAGGTCCTGGTCAGCTCCGGGGCCCTGTTCGTCCGCGGCGCCGAGGACGCCGACGCCGCGGGCAAGATCTTCAACATCCTGATGGTCGCCCGGGCGCCGCTGCTGCTGTTCCAGGCGGTCGCCGCCAGCCTCCTTCCCCACCTGACCCGGCTGCGCACCCGTGGCGACGCGACCGGCCAGGACGCCTTCCGGATGTCGATCAACGACACCCTGCTGATCATCGCCGGCTTCGCCGCCGCGGTCACTGTCGGGGTCCTCTTGGTCGGCCCGCAGGCGATGCAGATCGCCTTTGGCGACGACCACACCTACGACCGCGCCGGGCTCGCGATCGTCGCCGTCGGCATGGGCTTCTACCTCTCCGCCGTGACCCTGAACCAGGCCGCGCTCGCCCAGGGCCAGGCTCGGCGGGCGGCGGTCTGCTGGGTCGCCTGCGCCGTTGGCTTCATCGTCTTCAACCTGATCCAGCCGCTGGAGCTCTTCCGCACGGTCGAGGTCGGCTTCACCGTCTCCGCGATGGCGCTCTCCGGCCTGCTGTTGTTGCTCTACCGCAGCCCGCATCCGGTCGCCGCCGATCAGATCGAGCCCGGCTCGGGGCGCGAGCTCGAGGCGCAGCTGGCCGCCGCCGACGAGCTCGGCTAGCTGAGGCTCTTCGCCAGCGCCCGCACGGCGCGGTCGCCGAGCTCGACGCTGTAGTTGGTGCCCCGGTCCTCGGGGTAGACCTGGGTCGTGTTCGCCAGCACCAGGCCAGGTACGCCGGTGTCGAGCGGCGGCATCCGCTCCGGGTAGCCGACGGTGACGATCGGCTGGGCGTCGGGCTCCTTGAACACCCAGCGCTCACGAACACGGCCGAGGTCGAACCCTGGGCTGACCTTGCGCAGGCCGGGCTCGTACTCGGCGAGCAGCTCGTCGGGCGAGAGCTCGAGCAGGCGGTGGCTCGGGTCGAGGTAGTTGGCGATGTAGAGGAAGTGGCGGCCGCCGTAGCGCTCCGCCGAGATCAGGTTGGTCTGCTCGATCAGGCCGACGAAGGGGAGCTCGTTGTCGGCGATGTTGGTCCAGTAATACGGGGTCAGCGGACGGTCGATCTCGAGCAGGGCACAGAGCGCGGTGTCGTAGACGATCGAGTCGAGGCGACCGATGTAGGAGGCGCCGACGCGGCGCTCGAGCTCGGGCTCGAGCAGCGACTTGAAGATGTGGTTGGGGACGGTCGCGATCACGGCGTCGTAGAGCTCCGGCTCACCGCCGCGGTCGAAGCGGGCCGGGTCGTGTCCGGCGCGAAAGGAGTCCGGTGCGCCCCAGGCGATCTCGAACCTCCCGTCACGAGCGCCGATCGAGATCGCCGGGCGGTCGATCAGCACCCTGCCGCCGCGCTCGACGATCAGATCTCGCAGGCGCTCGAGCAGCGGCTCCCAGCTGCCGCGGGGATAGCCGAGCATCTCGGTGCGGGCCTCCTTGCCCTTCATCCGCCGCCGCACGGTCAGCCTCGCCCACAGCCAGGCCATCGAGATCTCCTCGGCGTGGTCGCCGAACTTGCCCCGCAGCAGCGGCCCCCAGACCTTCTCCCAGGCCTCCGTGCCCATCGAGTCGACGATCCAGCGATGCGCGGTGATCGACTCGAACGGGCCGACCTCGGGGTGGCGGCGCTGCAGCATCAGGGCGGCGTAGCCCATCCGCAGGCGCGAGCGCAGCGACAGAGGCGTGAACCGCAGCAGGTCGAGCGGGCTGGTGAACGGATAGCTGCGGCCCTCGCAGAACATCGCCACGCTCGACTCGAACCACTCGATCCCGTCGGGGAGGCCGATCTCCTCGTAGAGGGCGGCGATGTGGCGATCGCTGGTGAACAGGTGGTGGTAGTAGCGCTCCAGCAGCAGGCCGTCGCCGACGTCGATCGTCGCCACCTGGCCGCCGAGCCCGGGCCAGCGCTCGTAGACGTCGCAGGTATGCCCCACGCCGGAGAGCCGATGCGCTGCGGCAAGCCCGGTCATCCCTGCTCCGATGACGGCGATCCTCACGCCTTGCCCATCCCCCGCTCGCACATCCGCGGCGAGGCTACACCGAGACGGGCCGGCTCACTCCCACTCGATCGTCGCCGGCGGCTTCGAGCTGATGTCGAGCGCTACCCGGTTGACCCCGGTGACCTCGTTGATGATCCGGTTCGAGACCCGCTCGAGCAGGTCGTAGGGAAGCCGGGCCCAGTCGGCGGTCATCGCGTCCTGAGAGGTGACGGCGCGAATCACGATCGGGTAGGCGTAGGTTCGCCCGTCGCCCTGGACGCCGACCGAGCGCACGACGGGGAGCACGCAGAAGGATTGCCACAGCTCGCGGTAGAGGCTGGCGGCCTTGATCTCCTCCTGGAGGATCGCGTCGGCGTCGCGGAGGATGTCGAGGCGCTCGCGGTTGACCTCGCCACCGACGATCCGGATCGCCAGGCCGGGACCGGGGAACGGCTGGCGCCAGACCACCTTCTCCGAGAGCCCGAGCTCGGCGGCGACCGCGCGGACCTCGTCTTTGAACAGCATCCGCAGCGGCTCGACCAGGTCGAAGCCGAGATCCTCGGGCAGGCCGCCGACGTTGTGATGCGACTTGATCGTGTCGGCCGTGCGCCCGTCGCCGCCCGACTCGATCACATCCGAGTACAGCGTCCCCTGGACCAGGAAGCCGACCCCGTCGAGCTTCGTCGCCTCGTCCTCGAACACGCGGATGAACTCCTCGCCGATGATCATCCGCTTTCGCTCGGGCTCCTCGACGCCGGCGAGCCGCTCGAGAAAGCGCTGCTCGGCGTCGACGAGGATCAGATTCACACCGAGCTCTTCCATCGCCGCGACCACCTGGTCGGCCTCGTTCTTTCGCATCAGGCCGTGATCGACGAGCACGCAGGTGAGCTGGTCCCCGATCGCGCGGTGCACGAGCGCCGCGGCGGTCGCCGAGTCGACGCCGCCGGAGAGGCCGCAGATCACGCCCGCATCACCGACCTGGGCGCGGATCCGGCCGATCTGCTCGTCGATCACCGATGCCGGCGACCAGGCCCCCTCGGCGCCGGCGATCTCGCGCAGGAAGCGGTCGAGGATCTGCTGGCCGTAGGGCGTGTGCACGACCTCGGGGTGAAACTGGATTCCGTAGAGGCCGCGCTCGGTGTCCTCGAGCGCGGCGACCGGCGAGCCGGGGCTGGCGCCGAGCGCGGTGAAGCCGGCGGGCGGCTCGAAGACCGAGTCGCGGTGGCTCATCCAGCACTGCTGCTCGGGCGGCAGGCCGGCGAGCAGGCGGCCGCCGTCGCCGCTCAGGTTGAGCGCCGTGCGGCCGAACTCACCCGCCTCGGCGCCCTCGACCTTGCCGCCCAGCTCGAGCACCATCGCCTGCATTCCGTAACAGATCCCGAGCACCGGGATCCCGAGCTCGAGCAGCTCGGGGCGCAGCTTCGGCGCGCCCTCCGAATACACCGACGCCGGGCCACCGGAGAGCACCAGGGCGACCGGGGCGCGCTCGCGGATTCGCTCGATCTCGAGATCGTGCGGGAGCAACTCGGCATAGACGCCGCACTCGCGGATCCGCCGGGCGATCAGCTGCGAGTACTGGCCGCCGAAATCGAGCACCAGCACCTCCTCCTGCGCGGTCGCCGGCGGCGCGACCTCGATCGCCTCGTGGACGCCGGGCTCGACCGGCAGCGCGGGATCGCCGGTGACGATCGGCCCACGCGAGCCATCCGCAGGCCGCACGGCGCCCCCGGCCGCGTGCTCGGGGGCGACCGCGGGATCAGGCATCCGCGGCGGCTACCCCGTTTGCGACTCTGGCCCGGCCGTTGGAGCCCATACCGACCTCCTGCGAGCGCTGCAGCTGCTTGCCCTCGGTCTGCAGCGACGGCGCCACCATCACCTCGGCGCGCTGGAAATCACGAATGTCCTCATAGCCGCAGGTGGCCATCGAGGTCTTCAGCGCCCCGATCAGGTTGAAGGTGCCGTCGTTCTCGTGCGCCGGGCCCATCAGGATCTCCTCCAGGGTCCCGTCCTGTTGCGTCTTCACCCGCGTGCCGCGTGGCAGCGAGGGATGGAAGGTGGCCATCCCCCAGTGATAACCGCGCCCCGGGGCCTGCGTCGCGCGCGCCAGCGGCGAGCCGATCATCACCGCGTCGGCGCCGACCGCGATCGCCTTCGAGAGGTCGCCACCGGTGCGCATGCCGCCGTCGGCGATCACGTTGCAGTACTCGCCCGTCTCCAGCATGTGCTGGGCGCGGGCGGCGGCGACGTCGGCGATCGCCGTCGCCTGGGGAACGCCGAGCCCGAGCACGCCGCGCGTGGTGCAGGCGGCGCCCGGACCGACCCCGACGAGTACCCCGACCGCGCCGGTGCGCATCAGGTGCAGGCCGGTGGAATAGGAGGCACAGCCGCCCATCACACAGGGAACCGGGATCTCGGCGGTGAACTCCTTCAGGTTCAGCGGCTCGGTCTTGGTCGAGACGTGCTCGGCCGAGATCACCGTGCCCTGGATCACGAGGATGTCGAGCCCGGCCTCGAGCGCGACCTCGTAGAACTCGGTCACCCGCTGCGGGGTGAGCGAGCCGGCGGCGACCGCGCCCGCCTCCTTGATCTGCTCGATCCGCTGCGCGATCAGCTCCGGCTTCAGCGGCTCCTCGTAGATCCGCTGCATCAGCTGGGTCGCCTGCTCGGGCGGCGTCGCGGCGATCTGCTTCAGCTTCTCGTCGGCGTCCTCGTAGCGGCTCCAGATGCCCTCGAGGTTGAGCACGCCGAGGCCGCCGAGCGCGCCGATCTCGATCGCGGTCTGCGGGCTGACCACTCCATCCATCGCCGAGGCGAGCAGCGGCAGCTCGAATCGGTACGGCCCCAGGTTCCAGGAGATGTCGACATCGTCGGGGTCACGGGTGCGCCGTGACGGCACGATCGCGATGTCGTCGAACCCGTAGGCCCGCCTGCCCTTCTTGCCGCGTCCGATCTCTACTTCCATCTAGATCACTGACCTCCGGTTGGTGTGCGCCCAGGGGCGTGCGGCAGCAAGCCGGGCGCGGTCGGGCGACGAAGCGCGTGCCGGTGGGCACGCGCAAGGAGTACGGGCGCGATCCGGCGCCGCTGTCCGCGCGTCATCTGGGTGTGCGCCAATCGGGGTCATTGATCTAGCTCCAAACCTAGGGGTGTTCGCGGACGAAAAAAGCCCCTCGAAAGGGGCCCCGAAAGCCGCTAATTGCGGCTGCGCGGCCCCGAATCTTTTCTTTGCGCGAGGCCTTGGCGATGATAACAGCGGTCAACCACCCCTCCCCGGCGTCCGCGCGCGATAGGCAACCTGGAGCCTTCGCATCCCCTCGATCGCCGGCGGTCGGACAATCGCGAGCCTCTGTTCGTCGCGAAATCCGGCGGCCCGCAGCCAGCCGCCGAGCGTCGCCAGGTTCGGCAGCCACCAGTTGAAGCCCTCGTATGCCGCCCTGAACGAGGCCGCCGGCCGGCGCGGGCTGAGCAGCGTCAGTCGCGGAGAGAACGGTTCCATCAGCCGCAATTCGCCGCCGGGGCGCAGCGCCGAGGCAATCCGCTCGAGGGCTTGGACCGGGTCGCGCAGATGAAGCAGGATCGCACCGCTGAAGGCAAAGTCGACCGGGCCGCCGATCGCCTCCGCCGAGAGCTCATAGACGCCGAGCAGGCGGCGTTCCACCGACGAGCCGAGCGCCCGCGAGGCGAGCTCGAAGCCGCGGCCGAGATCGACCTCGCGGGCGCGAGCCTCGGTCTCAAGCATCGCCCGCGACAGAGGCGGCCACTCCGCCGCCTCGATCCGTTCGACGTCGATCGCGACCACGCTCGCCCCCCGTCGCTCGAGCTCGAACGCCCAAAAGCCGTCGAAGGTGCCCACATCGAGAGCCCGCTTGCGCGAGAGATCGTCGGGGAGAACCCGGCTCGCGACCTTCCTCAGGTCCACCTGGCCGCTGGTCACCACCCCGGGCGCGAGCTCGATCGTGTGGTACCAGGCGGGATTCGCCTCGGCGGCGCGGCGCGCGACTTCGTTCACAGCCGTGCCCGTCCGAGGGTCCAGGCGTGGACGGCCCCGCGCCGGCTGAAGAGCACCCGGCGGGGTGTGTCGCGAAGCGGCCTCGCGAAGCACGCGCGCAGCGAAAGCTTGGCCCCGCCGGCCCCGTAGGGGATCAGGTAGGGGCGACCGCAATCGACGATCTCGAACCCCGCCGCCTCCAGCATCCGCCGGTGCGCCGCCGGATTGGCGATCTCCCAGAACGGGGCATCGGAGATCAGTACCTCGGCCATCGGCCGGCGGCGGAGGCTGTCGAGCCCCGGAATCACGGCCTCGTTGAGCAGCAGATGGCCGCCGACGACCGAGCGGGCGCTGGCGAGGGCGCGGGCGGGATCGCGCAGATGATGCAGCAGTGTCCCGACCACGGCGAAGTCGAAGCGGCCGTGGTCACTCTCGGTCAGGTCGTAGATGCCGAGGTTCGACCGGGTGACCTGCGATCCGAGCGCCTCCCGAGCCGCCTCGAAGGCGCGCGTTCCGGCGTCGAGCTCCTTCTGCACCAAATGGCGCGCCGGTCGCGGGCCGGGGAAATGGACGAGCGCAGGCTCGTCGATGTCGAGCGAGATGACCTCGGCGGCCCCGCGCCGCTCCATCTCGAAGGCGTAGAAGCCGTCGCGGCTGCCGATGTCGAGACAGCGCATGCCCGCCATCGATTCGGGCCACGGCAGCCGACCGACGATCGGCCGCAGGTCGTATTCACCGGGTGTCGAGCTGCCGTCGGGAAGGTCGATCGTGTGGTACCAGCGCATGCGCTGGATCTCGGACGCGTCCATCGCGGGGATCGGTCAGACGACCTCGGCGGTCACATCGAGCTCGCGCATCTCGACCCTGGGAAGCAACCGCTCGACCTGCTTGCGATCGAGGGTGCCGGCGCCGAAGTGCTGGGTCGACTCGGCGCCGCAGGCAACCCCGAAGGCAAGACAATCGATCGCGCTGGCACCTTCGTATCGAGCGGCGACGTAGCCGGCGAGGAAGCAGTCGCCCGAGCCGACCGTGGTCACCGGCTCGAGCTGGTCGATCCGCGCCTCGTAGCGGCGGCGGTCGGAACCTTCGCCGACAACCGCGACGCAGCCCGTCTCCGAGGTAACGATCGCCTCACCGGCCCCCATGTCGAGCAGCGATGAGAGCCCGAGCGCGAAGTCGTTGGCGTCGCTGAACTCATAGCCGACCGCCTCCTCGGCCTCGTCGACGTTGGGCGCCACCACCGCCGGCTCGCCACGGAGGCCGGCGCGCATCTGCTCACCGTCGCTGTCGAGCACGGTGACCACTCCCAGGGATCGCAGCTCGGTCACCAGGCGGGTGTAGACGTCCTCCGGCGCGCCGGGTGGCACGGACCCCGCGAGAACGCAGATCGAGGCGCCCTGTCCGAGGTAGAGCAGCTGCTCGACGAAGCGCTCGATCTCCTCCTCGGAAACCTCCGGGCCGCGCTCGTTGATCTCGGTCTGATGGCCGGTGGTCGGATCGACCACCGCCAGGTTGGTGCGCGACTCGCCGGCGATCCGCGTGAACGCGGTCAGCACCGACTCGCTGCGGAGCTCGTCGACGAGCCTGGTCCCGGTTGCGCCGCCGGCCATGCCCGCCGCGATCACCGGCCGGCCGAGCAGGTGCAGGGCGCGAGCGACGTTGACCCCCTTGCCCCCGGCCATCGTCCGCGCCTCAACCGCATGATGGCGTTGACCAAGGCGGAGGTTGGGGACCGCGACTGTGCGGTCGATGGCGGCGTTAAGGGTGACGGTGAGGATCACGCGACGCGACCAAGGCTAGCCGGTTCATTGGCCCCCCGGGTGAAGGTCGCAAGCGGCGACGACCACCGTTGCGATCCGCTCGAAGTAGTCGCCGTAGGTCCAGCTTCGGGCTCGCTCGAGGGCCGCATCACGCAGCGCCAGGCGGCGACCTGGGTCGCCAAGCAGGGCGTCGATCGCCGTCCGCATCGCGACGGTATCGCCCGCGGGAACCAGAACCGCCGTTTGCTGCCCGACCGCGTACCCGTCCAGCGACGGCACGTCGGTGGCGACCACCGGCACCCCGGCCTCCACCGCCGCCATCAACCTCACGTGCCCGGCGCTCAGGCCCCGGTCCTCGATCGCGATCACGCACAAGTCCCGATCGCGAAGCAGGCGCTCGTGCTCGGCCCAGGGGATCTCGACGTGGATCTCGCCGCGTCCTCGCGCAAGCCGCTCGACCCGCTCTCGATCCTTGGCGGCGCAGACGACGGTGAGCTCCCACTCGGCGGCGGTCGCGGCCCCGAACAGCGTCTCCCAGTCACACGCCGTGCGTCCGGAGGCAAAGACCCGGTCGGCGTGCTCGGCGATCGGCACCTGCGCGCCTTCGCCGTCTTCGCACAGTGCCCAGGGAATGTGGTGCAGCCGCTCGCGGTCGACTCCGTAATGGCGCGCGTATTCGTCGGCCTCCCACTCCGTCATCGTCTGGCCGCCCGCCATCCCCCGTCGCAGCGCCGGGTTCTCGATCGCCCGCCACCAGATCCGGTAGAGCAGCCGGCGCCAGGCGGTCAACGGCAGCGGCCGGCGAATCAGCTCGAGTACGAACACCCGGCGCCGCGCGGGCGGCAGCGCGCAGACGATCAGCGCCGGCAACGTGCCTCGCTCGCGGCGGATCACGGCCACCGGGCCGGCTCGCCGGGCGAGCCAGCCGAGAGCGAGACCCTGGAGCAACCCGGGGCGGGAGACGAGGCGGTGCAGCGGTCGCGGCAGCTCGGCGCCGAGCAGCTCGCGATGCGAGACAAACCCGGCGCCGAGCCGCTCGGCGTAGAAGTCGGGGGCACCGATCGGCGCCGCGGGGGCGGCGGTCGGCGCCGCGCTCATCGCCGGTCCCAGACCGCGATCGCGGCGATGAACAGCAGCGCCAGCACGCCGATCGCCGCGGCCCAGGCGACCAGGCGCGGCCCTGGCACGGCGGCGTCATAGCGCTCGAGCAGGCTGGCGGCCGCGGCCGAGCTCGTCGCCACCAGCGCCGTGCGGCCGACCGCATCGCCGTCGACCGTGACCACCACCTCGCCGAGACGGTCACCGCTGCTGACCGGCCCGTCGACCTCCGCCGGGGCGTCGACCCGGGTGGCGATCTCCTGGCCCTTGCGCACGGTCACCGCAATCTGCTCGCTCGGGGTGAGCTCGACCGCCACGTCGCGGTCGTGGATCGCGACCGAGGCCTCGATCTCGCCCTCGCGCACCGGGGTGCGCCGGTGATAGAGCGAGAAGCCGTACTCGAGCAGCGCCATCGTCGCCGAGTCGCGGTCGGACTCGGTCGGTGCCCCGAGCACGGCCGAGACCAGCTCCACCCCACCCTGTTTGCCCGAGCCGACGAGCACGTTGCCGGCGTCGATCGTGTAGCCGGTCTTGACCCCGTTGACGTAGGGCACCGTCTGCACCAGCGTGTTGCGGTTGACGAGCTCGCGCGGGTGGGCGCCGGTGGTGGTCGTGGTCGAAGCGGTGTCGAAGATACGGCGAAAGAGCGCGTCCTTGCGCAGCTCGAGCGTCAGCTCGGCGAGATCCTCGGCGCTCGAGTAGTTGCCGACCTCGTCGAGACCGATCGGGTTTGCGTAGGAGGTGTCGTCGAGGCCGAGCCGGGCGGCGGCGTCATTCATCTCGGCGACGAACGCGTCCTCGGATCCGGCCGCTGCCTGGGCGAGCGCCTCGGCGGCGTCGTTGCCGGAGACGAGCAGCAGGCCGTAGAGCAGGTCGCGGACCTCGATCTTCTCGCCCGCCTCGAGCCCGAGCAGCGACTCGGCGGGCAACGCGGCGTACGGTGGAGCGGTCACGGTCTCTCCGAGCCGCAGCCGCTCGCGGGCGACGTAGGCGGTCATCAGCTTCGTCGTCGAGGCGATCGCCTGCGAGCTCGCGGCCCGATGGGCGGCGAGCACCTCGCCGTCGTCGGCGTCGACCAGGATCCAGGCTCGGGCCGGCAGCTCGCGCGGCGGCTGGGCGGCGGCCTGCGCGCTCCCCGCGAGCGCCAGCGACGCCAGCAGCGCCAGCGTCAGCCGGAGGACAGCTTCTTGCACCCGTCGACGACCAGGTCGACGCAGTTGTTGACCTGGAGCGCCTGCGGGTCGAGGTTGGGGTTGAGCTCGACCAGCGTCTCGACCGAGATGCAGGTCTTGACCGCGATCCCGCTCAGCCCCTGGACGTCCTCGGCCTGGACCACGTAGTAGCCGTCCTTGACCGCCTGATCGGCGGCCGGGGTGCAGGCTTCGGTCGTCGTCTCCCCCTTCGGCTCCTTCGAGTCGTCGTCGTCGCCGGTCGAGAGCGAGCCGCTGATCACCAGTACGAGCGCCGCCGCGACGACGACCAAGACCACGGGTGCGAGCACCCGCGCGGTCCAGCTCGTCGGTGTGCGATCGTCGTTCGGACCTGGCATGGGGGGCGGAATCGTAGGCGGTTGCCCGCCCGGCGGACTGCCGCACAGTGCTCAGCGGGCGGCGCTTTGCGAAGCGGCCCAGACCTGATCGCGCAGCTCCGCGGCCGCGGCGGCCGGGTCGTCGGCAGCCGCCGATCGATCGTGAGGCGGGCACCAGCACCGAGGCGGGATGGCGCGAGAACGCCGGCCCGAGGTCAGCGGCACGACCACCCTGGGCGCCGATCCCCGGGACGAGGAAGATCGCGTCGGGCATCAGCTCGCGCAGGCGGCCGAAGTGGCGGGGCTCGGTGGCGCCGACGACGGCGCCCATCCCGCTCAACCCGGATTCGCCTTGCAGCCGCGGCCCCCGCTCGGCGACCATCCGCGCCAGATGCTCGTGCAGGGGGCCGCCGTCGGCGGGCAGGTCGAGCACGTCGGCCGCGCCTGGGTTGGAGGTGCGAACGAGAGCGAACAGCCCGGCTCCGGCGCGCGCCGCGGCCACGATCATCGGCTCGAGCGCGTCGCCGCCGAGCAGCGGGTTGACGGTCGCCGCGTCCGCGGCCAGCCCCGGGAGCTCTCCCGAAGCCGTCTTCAATCGACCGAACATCGCCTCGCCATAGGCGGTGGCGCTGACCGGCACGTCGCCGCGCTTGCCGTCGGCGACGACGAGCAGGCCGGCGCTGCGCGCATCAGCGATCACCTGCTCGAGCGCCCTCCAGCCCGGCCAGCCGAGGCGCTCGAAGCACGCCAGCTGCGGCTTCACCGCGACGCAGACCGGCGCCGTCGCCGCGATCAGCGCGCTGCAGTGCTCAACGACCGCCTCGGCCGCGGCCTCGGCGGGCGTCGAGCCCGGCCGAGGCCGCGGCTCGAGCCCGGACGGATCCGGGTCGAGGCCGAGGCATACCTGGCTGCGGCGCTCTGAGACGAGCGCCGACAGCCGGTCGGCGAACGGTGTGGTCAGGGGCTACCTAGCCGCCCTTGACCCTGGACTTGAGACCGGCGCCCGCCGAGAACTTCGGCACCTTGCCGCCGGCGATCGTGATCCGCTCGCCCGTCCGCGGGTTGACGCCCTGGCGCGGCCCGCGCTCGGCGACGCTGAACTTGCCGAAGCCGGTGAAGCTGATTTCCCCGCCCCCCGCGAGCGTGCTGGTGATCCCGTCGAGAATCGTCTCGACGGCGTCAGCCGCGGCCTTCTTGCTGTCGAAGTTGCCGGCGATGCTTTCGACGAACTCGGACTTGGTCAATTTCTGCCTCCTGGCTTGTGCGTGGGTCAGTGATCGTCGCGCAGGGTAACAGCGGCCCTCGACGGCTTGTCCGAGCGGGTTTGCGCAGTCCGCGAGGCGGATCGCCGAGGCGAGCCCGTGCGTGGCGGCTACCGACGGCGTCCGGAGTAGGCGATGTAGAAGGCGTCGTGCTTCTCGGCCGATCGCGGCCGGGTGATCGCCAGGCGGCGAATCTCCCCGAACCCGGCGGCCCGCATCCACGCATGGATGGTCGCCATGTTGGGCTCCCACCAGGTGTACTCGGTGTTGTGGGCGCGAAATGCCCCGGCCGGCCGGCGCGGTGCCCGCAGCGTCAGCCAGAGGGAAATCGGCTCGTAGGAGATCAGCTCGCCGCCCGGGACCAGGGTCTCGCGGACCCGCTCGAGCGCCCGGATCGGGTCGCGCAGGTGGGTCAGGGTGGCGCCGTTGAAGGCGAGGTCGACCGGGCCGCCGATGCGGTCGGGCTCAACGTCGTAGACATTGCAGACGACCCGCTCGACCGTCGAGCCAAGCGCCTCGGACGCGAGCCGGAAGCCATGGCCGAGCTGCGTCCCCGTATCGCGGGTGCGCTGCTCGAGCGCCGGCCGGCTGAGCGGCGGGAACTCGGCGCCGTCGATGTGGTCGAGGTCGATCGCCACCACCTCGGCTCCGCGACGCTCCATCTCGAAGGCCCAGAAGCCGTCGAAGGTGCCGATGTCGAGCACCCTGCGACCCGCCATCTCGTCCGGCAACACCCGCGGCGCCGCCTTGCGCAGATCGATGTAGCCGGGGGTGACGAGGCCGGGCGCGAGCTCGATCGTGTGGTACCAGAGCTCGGGGTTCTCGGCCAGCGCGCGGTCGGCGGCCCGCTGCCTCTCCGTGGGCTGGTCGGCGGTGGGCTGGGCGGCTTCGCCGGCGTAGGTCGATTCCATAGCCGCGCAGGCTAACCATCCCGGGCGAATCGCGACGCAGTTAGCCTGCGCGGACGATGGCGATCAGAATCGGGTGCGCGATCCTCGCCGCCTGGGGGGTGCTCGCGGGTTGCGGGTCGACGGCGACCGAGCCCGCTCCGGCCGTGCCCGGCGGCTTCTTCGGTGTCAACGCGCAGCTGCTGCAGCCGTTGCCTTCCCGCGGCGCGGTGGCCCAACTCCAGGCGCACCTCGACTCGCTCGCTCAGCTCAGGGTCGACTTCGCCCGCGCCAACCTCGATTGGCGGATCATCGAACCGCTGCCACCGACCGCGGCCGGCCGCTCCTACGACTTCACCACCACCGACGCCTGGGTCGAGGCGCTCGCCCGCCACCGGGTTCGCTGGCAGGTGACCGGCCAGGGCGTGCCGACGCCGGACTGGGCCCGCGACCCGGGCGCCGACGCCGAACATTGCGACTATCGATCCCCGCCGGCAAGGCCGGAGGACTTCGGCGCCCTGATGGCTGCGATCGCGAAGCGCTACGGACAGACAGGCAGCTTCTGGACCCAGAACCCCGGCCTGCCCCGCGAACCGATCCACCAGTACGAGATCTGGAACGAGCCCAACTACTCGGTCTTCTGGTGCCCGGCTCCCGATCCCGAGGCATACGCCGCCCTCTATGCCGCCAGCCGGGAGGCGATCCACGCCGTCGATCCACAGGCCCAGGTCCTGTTCGGCGGCCTCGCCGGTTTCGAGCCCGGCGAGGGCGATCCGCGGACGCAGATGCCACCGGAGGAGTTCCTGCGGCGAGCGCTGGCGGCGGTCCCGGAGCTGGCGTCGACGATCGACGTACTCGCCGTTCATCCCTATGGCCAAACACCCGACGAGGTGCTCGAGAAGCTCGGCTGGTTTCGCTCGATCGCCGACGCGACCGGGCTCGAGCGCGTGCCCCTGAGCGTGAACGAGTTCGGCTGGCGCACGATGGGCAGCGGCCCGGCACCGCTCGCCGACGAGGAGACCCGTGCGGGATACGTCGCCGAGTTGGTACCGGCAATCGCGGGCTCGAGCTGCGACGTGATCGCGCTCGCGCTGCACACCTGGATCACGCCGGAGACCAACCCGGTCGATCCTGAGAGCTGGTACGGAATCGCCGATCCGGTCAGCGGCGACCGCTATCCGACTGCAGATGCCTACCGCGACCAGATCGAGGCGATCGCCGCTGGGGATCCGGTCGACGAGCTCGCCGCCGACCCCTGCGTCCCCGACGGCGCCTAGAGCACCAGGGTGCGTTCGCGGACCGCCGCCGCGCTCGTCGCCGCCACCTCGACCGTGTCGACGGTCGCCCGCGCGGCGAGGTAGAGCGCCTGGCGCGCCGCGCGCCGCGGCCCGGCAAGGCTGCGAATGTCGGTGTTCTCACGCAGCCACGGCAGGGCGCTGATCGCCGCCACAGCGGGCCTGCGCGTCGCCAGCCCGGCGGCCGCGAGCAGGAGGAAGGCGTGCGAGCGCTTCCAGAAGACCTGGCGGTAGAGAGCGCTGCGCTGCTGCGGGTGGCGCCTGACGAGCCGCGGGATCGCGTCGCGCCGACGGGCCTGGCTGACCGCACCCCGGAGCGTCTGCGGCAGGACCGCGTGCCAGACCACGGCATCGTCGAGATAGCGAAAGCTCGCCCCCGCCCCGATCGCGCGCAGGCCGAGGTCGGTGTCCTCGCCGAGCTGACCGAAGTCCTCGTCGAAGCCGTCCAGCCGCTCCAGGAGCGAGCGCGGATAGGCCATGTTGCAGGTCTCCAGCCAGGGACTGAGCTCGGTGATCCGCTGGCTGCGCGCGAGGCCGTGGAGCAGATGGGCCTCGTCGGGGTCGGGCTCGGTGCGGCCTTGCAGCGCCGACATCGGGCCGTCGGCGGCGGCAAGCAATCCCCGCACCCAGTCCGGGGTCGGCCGGCAATCGTCGTCGGTGAAGGCGACCAGTGTCCCCCTCGCCGTGCGCCAGCCGAGGTTGCGAAGGGCGGCGATGTTGCGGTCGCCGGGTCCGTGGATCACTCGCAGATCGAGCCCATCGACGGGGCTCACCGGAGCCGCGCCGTCGCGGACGACGATCACCTCGAAGCGGTCTAGATCGATGCTCTGGCGGGCGAGCGCCTCGAGCGTGAACGCCAGGCGGACCTGACGTCCGCTGGGGATCACGACACTGATCTCTGGAACGGCCACGATCGGTACCCTACGGCCGCATGAGGGGGCCCGGAGGCACTCGGATGCGGCGCTTCTGGGACGCACGAGCGCACGAGGACGCCTACTACTTCATCGACAACACGCTCGATTACGGCGATCCGGACCTCGACAGTTTCTGGGCCAGCGGCCCCAAGGACGTCGACAAGATCCTCGACCTCCTCGGGGTCGAGCTGAGCGCCGGCGACACCGTGGTCGAGATCGGCTGCGGAGTCGGTCGGATGTCGCGGGCGGTGGCGGAACGCACGCACGCGGTCAAGGCGCTCGACGTCTCGGCGGAGATGATCGCGCGTGCCCGTGAGTCCAACCCGCAGCTCGAGAACGTCGACTGGATCGTCGGCGAGGGCGACTCGCTGACCGGGGTCGAGGACGCGAGTGCCGACGTCTGCCTTTCCTTCGTCGTCTTTCAGCACATCCCCGACCCCGAGATCACGCTCAGCTACATCAGCGACATGGGCCGGGTGCTGAAGCCCGGCGGCTGGGCCGGGTTCCAGGTCTCCGACGCGCCCGAGGTTCACGCGCGGCGCCCGCTGCGCCGGCGGATCCGCGAAGGGCTGAGCGCCGCCCGCGGGCGCTTTCCCCACGGCTGGTCGCACCCGGCCTGGCGCGGCTCGTCGATCGACGTCGACCGCCTGCAGCAGGTTGCGACCGCAGCGGGGCTGGAGACCGAACGGATCCACGGGCGTGGCACGCAGTTCTGCTTCCTTTTGCTGCGCCGGCGATGAGCTCGGCCGCCACGGTCGCCGAGCGGGTTCGGGCCCATCCGCTCTGGTACCACACGCTCGAACTCGGTCCCGGGCTGGTTACACCGGGCTGGTTCGACCTGCGCCCGATCCTCAAGCGGATGCCGTGGCCGGACGTACGGGGCAAGCGCTGCCTCGACGTCGGCACCTGGGACGGATGCCTCGCCTTCGAGCTCGAGCGGCGCGGCGCCGCCGAGGTGATCGCAACCGACATCTCAGACCCCAACGGCTGGGATTGGCCGGTGCGCTCGCGGACCACCGGGCCGGCCGCGATCGCCGCCCAGGCGGGCGAGAAGAACGGCGTCGGCTTCGAGCTCGCGAAGCTCGCCCTCGGCTCCCGGGTCGAGCGCCGGGAGCTCAACGTCTACGACCTCGATCGGGCTGAGCTCGGCGGTTTCGACGTCGTCGTCTGCGGCAGCCTGACGCTGCATCTGCGCGACCCGATCCGCGCCCTGGAGGCGATCCGCGGCGTCTGCGACGGCGTCTTCCTCTCCGCTGAGCAGGTGCAGGCTCAGCTCAGCATCCTGCACCGGCACAAGCCGACCGCCCGCTTCCTCAGCGGCGAGAACTGTCAGTGGTGGATCCCGAACGTCGCCGGGCACAGAGCGATGGTCGAGACCGCGGGCTTCGCGGTCGAGCGCAGCTCGGGGCTCTACGCGATCCCGCTCGGCGAGGGCCACCGCGACGCCGGCGCCCGTCCTGGCCGAGGCGAGCTGTTGACGCGCGTCCTCGCCCGCGGGCCGGGATTGGCGCACGCCGCGGTCCTGGCGAGGCCGTTGATCAGCTGACCCGGGCGATGACCAGCATCCGGTCGCGAAAGTCCGGCGCCCAGATGCGATCCGCGATCCCGAGGCTTTCAGCGCCCCCAGCGAGCGCCGCGGCCAGGCTCTCGCTGTAGCCACCCAGTCGGTTGAGGTAGTAGCTGACCGTGAACGCCTTCGGCGCGGTCGCGACCAGCAGCGGATCGAATCCGCGCTCACGCAGCAGCAGCGTGACGCTGGCGCGGGTGAAGTAGTGGACGTGGGTGGGCAGCACCGACCACCAGCGCGCTCCCATCGCCCTGGCGAGGCGGCTGCCGGCGTCCGGCAGCGCCAGCGCGACCACGCCCCCGGGGGCGAGCGCCGCGTGGATCAGGTCAAGCGCGGCGCCGGCGTCGGGAATGTGCTCGATCACGTCGCCGAGGAAGACGGCGTCGAAGCCTTGCGCGGGAAGCTCGGCCTCGAACAGGCCGACGTTGCGCACCTCGAGGCCGAGGTGATCGTGGGCGTAGGCGGCCGCGTACTCGCTCGGCTCGATCCCAATCCCCTCCCAGCCTCGGTCGCGTGCCTCGGCGAGCAGGAAGCCGACCCAGCAGCCGAGATCGAGCAGCCGGCCGGGCTCGACATAGCGCTCGATCCGCTCCAGCACCGCGGCCGCCGTCGCCCGCTGTCCGGCCTCCTCCTCGACGTAGTCCGCCGAGGCCGCGTCCGCATAGGCGTCGTCGAGCTCCGCCGCCGAGGGAAAGGTCTCGAGCTGCATGTGCCCACAGCGCGTGCAGCGAGCGATGTCGGAAAGCGCGGTGCCATAGCTGTCGGTGCTCGGGATCAGGCCGAGCTCGCCGATCTCGCCCGCGACCCGTAGGTGCGGCTGAAGCGCGGCCTGTCCGCAGACGGCGCAGCGTCCAGGCTCGATCGGGGCGTGCTCGGCGGTCACGGGCGCGCCAGCCTACCCGGGCCGGTGCAAACAGCCGCCGGGTAGTGGCTCGGAAACGCGAGTGTCCTGGGAAGATCCCGGGCGATGACGCTGCCCGGCACACCGCAGCCCGCCGCGCCCGTCGCCATGCGCGTTCGCGAGCCGGGCCTGGTCTCGGTCGTAGCGCCGGTGTTCAACGAGGAGGAGGTGCTGCCCGAGTTTCACCGCCGGCTGAGCTCGGTGCTCGATCGGCTCGACTACGAGATCGTGCTCGTCGACGACGGCTCCAGCGACGCCACGGCCGCGGTCCTGGCCGAGCTCGCGCAACACGACGAGCGGACCCGGGTGGTCGGGCTGTCACGCAACTTCGGCCACCAGGCGGCGCTCACCGCCGGCCTCGATCACGCCCGGGGCGAGGTGGTGGTGATGATCGACGCCGATCTTCAGGATCCGCCGGAGGTGATCCCCGAGATGCTCGCCCATTGGGGCAACGGATCGGACGTCGTCTACGCGGTCCGCACCAGGCGTCCCGGGGAGACGCGGCTGAAGCTGGTCACCGCTGGCCTCTTCTACCGCCTGTTCTCGAAGCTGGCGCAGATCGACCTGCAACGCAATGCCGGCGACTTCCGCCTGCTCGACCGCCGGGCCCTCGACGTGCTCAACTCGATGCGCGAGCGCAACCGGTTCCTGCGCGGGATGACGGTCTGGGTCGGCTTCACCCAGAGTGCGGTCGGCTACGAGCGCGACAGCCGCTACGCCGGCGAGACCAAGTACACGCCGGCGAAGATGCTGCGCTTCTCGCTCGACGCGATCTCGTCCTTCTCCCACATGCCGCTGCAGGCCGCGACCGTGCTCGGCTTCATCGTCTCGGCGATCGCCTTCCTCGCGATCCCGGTCGCGATCGGCTTCAAGATCGCCGGCCAGTTCGTCCCCGGCGTCACCACCGTCCTGCTCGCAGTCCTGCTGCTCGGCGGGATCCAGCTGATCACCGTCGGGATCATCGGCGAGTACCTCGGCCGTGTCTATGACGAGGTCAAGGGCCGGCCGCTGTACGTGGTCGAGCAGCGCCTCAACGCAGACCCACCGCCCGGCGACGTCGGCGTCGCCGACGCGGTCGCGGTGGCGGCGGCGCCGGAGGAACACGAGCCCGTATGAGCGCGTCAGGGGGGCGGATCCGGGGCTGGGCCTCGGAGGTGCCGACGTGGGAGCGCTGGGCGCTGGCGGGGCTGATGGCGCTCGGCTCGGCGATCGTGATCGCCTACGTGCTCGCGATCCGGCCGATCGAGCTGGCCGGCGACATGGGCGAGTACCACAGCGAGGGCGTCTTCTTCACCCAGGGCAAGTTCTGGTGGACGACGCTGCCGTTCGGCGTTGCCCACGAGGGGATGTGGAAGGCGCCGCTCTACCCGCTCTGGGTCGGGGCCTGGTACGAGCTCCTCGGCACCTCCCCCGACCGGGTGGCGATCGTCCAGGGGCTGGTGCTGGCGCCGAGCGCGGTGTTCTTGACCTGGCTGCTCGGCCGCAGGATGTTCACCCCCGCGGTCGGCATCGCCGCCGCGGCGGTGGTCGCGGTCTTCCCGCTCGCCTGGGAGTACTACGGCCTGCTCTACGGCGAGGCGCTGGCGATCCCGCTGACGCTTGCCGTGCTCGTCGGCCTGTTCGGCTGGCGACCGAGCCCCCGCCTCGCGATCACGCTCGGGGTCCTGGTCGGCGTCGGGATGCTGGTCCGGCCGACCTCGATCTACCTGTTCGCCGGCATCGCCGTGGCCTGGGTGCTCGCTTCGGGCTGGCGGCGCGGCCTCGTGCTCAGCGCGCTCTCGGTTGCGGTCGCGGCCCTGGTGATCCTCCCGTGGACGGTGCGCAACTACGTCGTCGCCGACGGCCTGATCCCGATCTCGATCCAGGACGCCGCCGCCTACGGCACCTTCAACGACGAAGCCGCCAACGACCCGAAATACCCCTACGCCTGGCGCTTCCAGCTCCAGGACCAGCCCGACGTGCTCGAGGGCCCGCCGGTCGGCGACGCCGAGCTGCGCTCCGAGCTCCAGGACGAGGCGTTCGACTACATCAAGGAGCACCCGTTCTCGGTCGTCGAGGCCTTCTACTGGAACGGCCTCAGCCGCTTCTGGGACATCCGCCACCCGAGCTACTCGGTCGACGAGGCCCCGTTCGAGGGCCGCTCGCGGACGCTGGGCAAGATCGGGATCGCCTCCTACTACGTGATTCTGGTGCTGGCTATCGGCGGCCTGTGGAGGATCAGGCGAAGGACCGAGATCGTGCTCCCGATCCTGGCGATGGCCCTGGCCGCGTCGATCGTCTTCACTCCCGACTCCGGAACCCGCTACCGCGCCCCGCTCGAGCCGCTGCTGGTCGTGCTCGCGGTCTCCTGCGTGGCGCCGTGGTTCGAGCGCCGCCGCAGCGACCCGGCGGCCTACGGGACCAGGCCCTCGACGTAGGGGACCTCGAGCACCTTCTCGTGCATGACCGGGCCGTGGCCGAAGTAGTGGTCCTCGCCGAAGAGCTCGCCGTGGTCTGAGGTGACGATCACCCACGTGTTCGAGGGCAGGAGGTCGAACAGGCGCGCGATCACCCCGTCGATGTAGGCGACGCTGTTGATCTGGCGGTCGTGGAGCTCGCGCATCTTGGCCTGGTCGAAGAACTCGCGGGGCTCGGTCGGCGGGGCATCCTCCTGGTCGAGGTTCTTGAACACGCCGTGGACGCCGGAGATCTTCGGCCACTGCGACGGGTCCTCGTCGGGTAGCGCGTAGGGGTAGTGGGTCTCGCCGACGTTGAGCAGCCAGAAGGCCGGGCGCTCGCCGCCGGGCCCGTCGAAGCCCAGCTTGGGGAGCATCGCCGCCATGTCGTTGTGGGTCGGCATCAGCTCGAAGCTGTCGAAGTCGCGGTTGATCACCGTGTACGGGTTGAGCACCGGCATCGAGACCATCGCCCCGGTGCGGTAACCGAGCGTGTTGCGCAGGTAGGTCGGCATGAAGATCGAGGGCAGCACCCGCTTGAACTCCATCCCCTCGACCCCGAGCCGCTCGCTGTAGCGGCGGAAGTCCTCCTTGTAGTACTCGGAGGCATAGACCTCGGGCGGGCTCGTGTGGGGCAGCAACCCCATCAGCAGGTTGTAGTGCGAAGGGGCGGTCCAGGTCGCGTAGCTCCAGCGCCGTTCGACCGGCCCCAGCTGCGCCAGAGTCGCCGGCGCCGCCTCGACCCAGGAGTCGTAGCGGAGGCTGTCGAGGACGACGATGACGAGATTGCGCGCCCCCGCCGGCGGGTCGGGCTGCGCGGCGGGATTGGCGGCGTCCTGCATCGGGGCGCAGATTAGACACCTAAGCTCTCGCCTCGATGCAGCCGAACGTAATCATGATCGTCCTCGACACCGCGCGTGCCGACGCGCTCGAGCCCTACGGGGCGGCGCCGGGCTCGAGCCCCGCGGTCGCCGACCTCGCCCGCCGGGGCACCGCGTTCGAGTCGATGCACGCCGCGGCCTCGTGGACGCTGCCCTCGCACGCAGCGATGTTCACCGGCATGCTGCCGCGGGCCAGCGGGATCCTCGATCTTCCCGAGGGCTCGCCGCTCGGGGCGCGGCCGATCCTCGAGGCGCACGCCGACCGCGCCCTGCCCGAGGTACTGCGGCGGGCCGGCTACCACACCGGGGCGGTGAGCACGAACCTCTGGATCACCGCCGACTCCGGCTTCGGCCCCGGCTTCGACGAGTTCGAGTTCGTCGATACCGGGCGCCAGGGTCAGATGCATCGCGAGGATCTGCGCGGCCGGCTCTCCTGGGACCGCGAGGGCGTGCGCGCGCGGGCCGACGATGGCGCCGCCAGCGCCGGCAAGACGCTGCGGGCCTGGCTCGAGGACACGGACGAGCGCCCGTTCTTCTGGTTCGTGAACCTGGTCGAGTGCCACTCGCCGTACCTGCCGCCGAAGCCGTACAACGACCTCGGCGCGATCGACCGCCTGCGGGCGGCGGAGGAGGCGCGCCGCTACCTCACCCTGGAGGGGATGTGGAAGGCGTGCGCCGGCGGCTTCGACGTGCCCGACGGGGCGCTCGAGCGCATGCGCCATCTCTACGCGGCCTCGGTGCGGCTGATGGACGACTGGCTCGCCGACCTGCTCGAGGCGCTCGACCGTGCCGGGGCCCTCGAGGAGACGCTGGTGATCGTCACCGCCGACCACGGTGAGAACTTCGGCGAGGGCGGCTTCATGGGCCACTGCTTCTCGCTCGACCAGCGTCTGATCGGGGTTCCGTTCGTGATCGCCGGTCCCGGGGCCCCCGCCGACCCGGGCGTGACCAGCCTCGCGGGACTGCCGAGGCTGATCGCGGAGACGATCGGGCTCGACCACCATCCCTGGGCGAACGGGTTGCCGGGCGCCGGGTTCGCCGCTGCACAGTTCGAGCCCCCGGCCCCCGCCGACGACCCGCGCTGGAACGAGGCCTTCGACAAGTGGGACGTCGACCGCGATGCGGCAATCGAGCGGGTCGGCCAGCGCTTGACCGTGGCCACCGACGGGCGGCTGAAGCTCCAGCTCCGGGGCGAGCGCGAGGAGCTCTACGACCTGAAGGCCGACCCGCTCGAGCTCGAGCCTGCCGATCCTTCGTCGGCCGATCAGGCGGCGCTCTCCGCGCTGCGCCAGGTGATTGACCAGGCCGCCAGCCAACAGCCGGCCGCGCCGCCGGTGGACGCGCCCCAGCCCGAGATCTCGGACGAGGAACGCGAGCGGCTCGAGGACCGCATGCGGCTGCTCGGCTACATGTAGGTCAGCCGGGGGCGGGCGCTGCCCGCACGCCGCGGCGCACGTAGCCGAGCATTTCGCCGAGCAGCCTGCGCTCGAAGGCAAGCGTCGAGATCACGGTCAGGACGATGTAGAGAATCAGCTCCCCGATCGCGAGTCCGAGCGTCCGCTCAGCGCTGCTCGCCGCGTGGATCGCCAGGATCGCCAGCGCCGGAGGCACGCTCGGGAGCACCGAGCGGAGCATATGGCGACCGAGGTCGAATCCCTCGAACAGCCGCGAGAGGAAGTAGCTGCGCACGACCAGGTCGACGAGGACCCCGATCGTCATCCCCGCCGCGTAGCCGTCGAGGCCGAAGGCGATCATCAGCGGTGCCGTGACGACGAGGAAGATGACCATCTGAATCGCGCTCGAGATCGCCAGCGGCTTGGTCTCGGCCCGGGCGGTGAAGAAGATCACCCAATTGAAGGCGACCTGGCGCACGGCGATCGTGATCCCGAACACCTGCAGCAACAGCTCCGCCTCGCGCCATTGCTCGCCGAGGACGAAGGTGATCAGGTCGGGCGCGAACAGCGCCAGGCCGACGCCAAAGGGGAACGCCCACATCAGCGCCAGCCGGTTCGACTTGGTGAAGGTCTCGAACAACGCCGGTGTGCGGTCCTTGATCGCGCAGACCGCGGGGTAGATCGTGCGCCGGATCAGGGCATCGAGCCGATCGGCGAACATCGAAAAGGTGGAGGCGAGGCCGATCGCGCCGAGGCCGGCGAGGCCGACGGTGAAGTTGCCGATCAGAACCGATCCCTGAACGACGACGAGACCGCTCGCGCTCGAGGCCAGCAGCGGCCAGGAGAAGGAGAAGTACTCCTTCAGCGTGCCGCGGTCATAGCGCAGGCGAAGCCGGTACGGACAGGTGAGCAGTGCTGCCACGCCACCGCAGAGGCTGCCGACCACGGGCCCGATCACCAGCGCCCAGTACCCGAGCCCGGCGATCGCGAGGCCGATCGTCAGCGTCGCGGCGACCAGCGGGTCGATCGCCTCGAGCGTGCGCTGACGCACGAACCGCATCTGCCTGTAGGCGATCCAGATCGGCGACTCGAGCGCGGTCAGGATCAGCGACAGCGCCAGCACGATCCCGGGGACGACGATCTCCGGATGGCCGTAGACCGCGCCGTAGATCGGGAACGCCAGGCAGGCGATGACGAAGAAGATCGAGCTGTAGGCAAGCTCGAGCGTGAACGCCTTCTGAAACGCCGCCTCCTGGTCGGCCTCGTCCTGTTGCACGAACTTGTCGGAGATCCCGATCTGCTTCAGCCAGGCGAGCGTGATCAGGGTCGTCACCAAGAGGCCCCAGAGCCCGTACTCGGTGATCGTCAGGAAGCCCGCCACCGCCACGCGCTGGACCAGGCCGACGACGCCGAGGCCGATCTGAAACAGCGAGTTGATCACCGCTCCGCGGGCGGTATGCTCGCGCAGCGTTCGGCCCTCGAGCGCGATCCGGTCCTCGAGCGGCTCGACCGCGGCCTCGATCGAGTCGTCCTCGACGATGCTGGCCGGGGTTGGTGGATGCTCGCCGGCCCACGGCGGCTCGACCTCGGTCGCGCCGCCCGCCTCCTCTGATCCGCGCGGCATCGGGCCACGGTACCAGCGCCGGATTGCGCCGACGCCGGTTCGCGAGTACCTGCCAACGGCGCCCCTGAGGGCTACCGGGGCCGTCTGGTTGGTCGGCCAGCTAGGCTGCCGCCCGTGGGGACCGGGACTGGGCAACCGGAGCTTGCCGAACCGGCGGTCGCGGCGGACGCATACGACCGCGAGTACTACCTGCACGGCTGCATGGGGGCGGAGGAATGGCGGGCCTCGGGCGGCGCTCAGGTCTCCGGCCTGTATGCGGGCATGCTCACTCGCGCCGGGCTGAAAAACGGCGAGCGGGTGCTCGACCTCGGCACCGGGCGCGGCGACCTGCTGCCGGCGGCGATCCGCATGGGAGCCGCCGAGGCGGTCGGGATCGACTACTCGCCGGCGGCGATCGAGCTCGCGCAGACGACGCTGGAGCAGGCCGGCAACCCGCCCGGCGCGCGGGCGGCGCTGGCGGACGCGCGGCGGCTGCCGGTAGACGACGGCGTCTTCGACCTGGTGACGATGCTCGACGTGGTCGAGCATCTGACCGCGGCCGAGCTCGCCGACTCGCTCGCCCAGGCTCGCAGGGCGCTGCGGCCGGGCGGGCGCATGTTCATCCACACCGCCCCGAACGCGACCGTCTACGAGCTCACCTACCGGATCCAGCGCCGGGCGCGCCCCGGCAGGGCTCGCCGCTGGCAGCAGAACCCGCGCAAGCCCGACGAGATCGAGATGCACGTCAACGAGCTGACCCGCCGATCGCTCGCCGAGGCGCTGCGCGATGCCGGATTCGACGGCGTACGGGTCGAGCTCGGGCGCTGGGTCTACACCGACTTCGTCCCCGACGAGCGGGCGAAGCGCCTCTACCGGGTGATGGCAAGGCTGCCGCTGTTGCGGCGGCTGGCGATCTTCGACCTGTTCGCGACCGCGACCGAGCCGGGCTAGCGGCGCAGGCGGCGGCGCAGGCGCTCGGCGCCGACCTCGAGCCGTCCGCGAAGCACGCCGAGGGCGCCCGCCTTGCCGGGGGCGTAGGCGACCAGGTGCGAGCGGCCGTGGTGGATCCGGTAGCCACGCAGGCCGGCGGCGCACGCCCGGCGGCCGATCGCGCCGATCGGCAGCTCGCGGTGAAACTCCGGATCCTCGCCGGGCTCGGGCTCGAGCAGGTTGACGAGCACGATCCGGGCCCGCGACTCGAGCTCGGCGAGGAACTCGTACGGGTCGTCGACGTGCTCGATCACGTCGAAGGCGTAGGCGAGGTCGAAGCCGCCCGGTACGCCGCGGTCGAGGTCGTGGATCGGCGCCTCCAGACCGCGCCGCCGCAGCCGCCAGCGCAGGTACTCGACGCTGGGGTTGTCGAAGTCGGCGAACTCGACCGCGTACCCGGCCTCGAGCAGCAGCAGGCCGTCGGAGCCGATCCCGCAGCCGTAGTCGAGGATCCGGGCGCCGGGCTCGGCGAGACGCTGAAGCTCGTGTATATACGGCAGCTTGGTCTCGGTGATCGCGAACGCGGTCAGGTTGTAGAGGTAGCCCTCGGAGCCGCGGTAGAACGCGGCCTCGTCGGCGACACCCTCGAACTCTCGGTCGAGCTGCTCCTCATATCGCTGCAGGCGATCGATCTCGAAGCTCGAGCCGAGGTAGGCCTCGAGCTCCGCCCGTTCGCGGGCCGGGTCGGGACGGATCGGATCGGCGGCGGCCATCTGCGGGCCGAGGCTAGCTGCGCGTTCCCCTTCTCCGCTTAGAGGGCGTTCGGAAACCGCTCCTTGCGCCGACGGCGCTGCGACCCCAGGGCATCTGGGTCGCGTGACGCGTTTCGTTCCGGTCGCCGCGCTTACGGCAACGGCGCCGGTCGCGTTCTTGGTCGCCGGTTGGAGTCAGGCAAAGCAGCCCCGGCACATCAAGATCGAGGTCACAGCACCCGGCAAGGTTCACGTGGGGCGGCGGGAGTAGGGCCGGCGCTCTAGGCGGTGCCTAGCTGCGGCCACTTTCGCAGCGGCTCAGCCGGTCGGTCCCATCGCCGCGGGCGCGGTCGCGGCCCGCTCCGCAGTTGACGCGGTCATCACCAGACCCGGCGGACACTCTGTCCGCGCCCGCGCCCGTGCTCACCCGGTCGTCGCCCCCGCGACTGCAGACGAGGTCACGGCCGCGACCGGAGGAGATGCGGTCGGCCCCCTTGGAGCCGACGATCACGTCATCGCCGCGCGTGCCGCGCGTGGGTCGGGCCCCTGTCGGAACGACCATCGTCGCCGGCTGGCCAAGGCAGCGCAGCGGCGCGCCCACTCCCCAGTCGAGGCTTCCATCGGGCTGCACGCCAGCGGTTGCCTGGGCCAGGATCTGCTGCACGTCCGACCCGTCGGCGTTCATGACCCAAAGAGAGCCCGTGCCCTGCAGGCTCGGATCGCCGCAGTCGCCCACGCATTGGGTATAGGCGATCTTCGAGCCGTCGGGCGAGAACGTCGGGCTCGACAGCGTTGCGCCTGGCACCTTGACGAGCATGCGGACGTTGTTACCGGCGGCGCTCATCCGGACGATCTCGTCCTCGGCCGCACCGCGTACCGCAAGGACCGTGCTTCCGTCGGGCGCCCACGTAGGGGAGAAATAGAGGTCGCTGCCGTTTCCCGTGATGTTCTGTGGCTGGCCTGGCGGGTTGACGATCAGCAGGTCTGAGCGCTGGATGTTCTGCCCGTCCCACGTCACCTGGTTGAACAGGATGCGGGAGTCGGCGGGTGCGAAGTGCGGGGCGTAGTCGTCCTGATTCGCGGCTGCGGTGGCGACGATCTGCCGGTCGCTGCCGTCCGGCCGCATGCTGATGATCCCCTCGCTGCCGTTGTCCGCGTACTCCATCGCCGTGATCCGTGCCCCGGTTCGACTGACCGAAGGGCAGAGATGGGTCGGCGCACTCGGATCATCGGCGAGCGTGCGTGAACCGCCGGTTGCGTCGATGCGGAAGATGTGCGCCGGGTTGATCGTCGAGCGATCAAGGCTGTTGAAGTAGATCAGGCGCCCGTCCGCCGACCACGACGGGCATTCGTTGAAGACACTCCCAATCGGCGCGGTCAGCTGCGTGGGAGCCTGGCCGGCAGGCGCCATTCTGTAGACCTGCACGGTGTGACTCGCGCCGTCCACCCCGGAGAAGACGAGCGGTCCGTTGGCGCCGGGGAACGTCGCGCCGGCAGGGCTTGCTGCCGCGAGCGCGAGGACTGCCACGACGGACCACACGTATCGACGCATCGTTCCTCCTGAGTCGAAACCCGAACGTCGCGCATGTTCGCAGCTCAGGCCGAGGGGCCCGCACCGATTCGGCAAATCGAGCGACAACCGTGCTCCGTGGTAGGGCGCGGCGCGCCCAGTGCTGCTTTGCGCGAATACCACCGGCGCGGGGCTGTCGAGGTTCACGCGGCGGCTGTGAGTGGTGCGCAGATCAGGGGTCGGCCGCCGCCGCTCGCGCCGCCGGCCTGGTGAGCATTGCGGAGCCGACGAAGGCGAGCACGGCCATCGCTGGGAGGGGCAGGCTGGTCGAGACCGCGGCGAGGCCGCCGCCCGCGAGGCCCGAGAGACCCTCGGCGCCGACCTGGAGCGATTGGTTGGCGCCAAGGGCGCTGCCCTGCTCGCGGTCGTCGACCGCGGCGGAGATCATCGCCGCCATCGCCGGCAGGCAGACGGCGAGGGCCAGCGCGCAGGCTGCGAGTGTCAGCCACAGGAATCCCTGCGGTCGCGGAATCACGACCACGGCTAAGAAGACCCCGAGCAGGGTGCCGAAGCGGACCGCCATCTGCCGAGGCGCCAAGCGACGCGAGAGCATCGCCACGAGGCCGAGGTTGGCGATCACGATCGGCACGGCGACCCAGGCGATGAACTCCGACTCCTCGGAGACATCCATGCCGAAGTGGTCGACCAGGTACATCGGGTAGACGCGAAAGAACCCGAAGATCGCCAGGTAGAGGACGAAGTTGGCGGCGAACAGGGTCCTGATCGGCCCGGGGGCGAACGCCCTGCCGATGTTGGCGAACGCCCCCCAGGCGCTGACCACCGCCTCGGCCGAGGGTCGGTGGGTCTCGCGGAAGCTGACCCAGGTGACTGCGATCGTCGCCCCTAGGAGTACCGCGACCGCCCAGAATGGAGTCGGGTAGCCGAACCACGAGACCAGGCTCGGATCCGCGAGCTTGCCGCCGGCGAGCGGCCCAACGACGTAGGCGAGGCTGGAGCTGAGATAGACATAGCCGAACAGCCGACCGCGCTGGACCGGCGTCGCAACGTCGGCTATAGCGCTCTGGGCGATCGCGATGTTGGCCTCCGAGAGGCCGGCGAGAGAGCAGGCGACCATCAGCAGACCGAGGCTGTTCTCGTGCAGGGCGAAAGCGATCAGCGCGTAGCAGAAGGTGCTGGCGACGAGCGAGATCAGAAGCACCCGCCGGCGGCCGAAGCGGTCCGAGAGTGCCCCCATGATCGGCGAGCCGAGGAATTGGGCGAGCGGGTATAGGGCGAGCAGGATGCCGAGTACCAGCGTCCGCTGCGAGGTCGAGGCGCCCGCAGCGAGTAGCTCCCCGTCGTCGCTGAGGATCAGCGGCGTGAACACGGTGATCATCAGGCTGTAGCCGAGGAAACCGATGAACACGACCAGGTACAGGGGCAGGACCCGCGAGATCGCCACCCGCTGCTCGCCACCCGTCACGGCGCGGAGCCTAATCGCACCCGCAAGGTTGTAACCGGGATCTCGGAGTCAGGTCTGCTCAGCGCGGCGCTGCGGCGCCGGCGGTCGTTCGGCCGATGAACGGCGCCGAAGCGGACGTCGCGCGCTCGGTCGCGGCGCGCACGGCCTCGGAGTCGGCGGTCGAGCCGACCACGCGTGCGGGGCTGCCGACGGCGACCGAGTGGTCGGGGATCTCCCCGTTGACGACGCTGTTGGCGCCGATCATGCAGAAGCGGCCGATCTGCGCCCCGGCGAGCACCGCGACCCGCTCGCCGACCCAAGTCCCGCGACCGATCCGCACCGGGGCCGAGCTGAGCGGGTTCCAGAGCACGTTCTCGCTCGGGCCGTCGAAGGTGTGGTTGGAGTCGACCACGGTCGTGAAGGCGCTGAGGACGACGTTGTCCTCGATCACGATCGACTGCGCCGCGCTCAGCGTGCAGTAGGGGCGGATCCCGACCCCGTCGCCGATCTCGATTGCCGGCCGGTCGGTGTTCCACGTCTGCCGCTCGGCCGAGAGCCAGATGTGGGGAAGGATGATCACGTCCGAGCCGATCTCGATCACGTGCGGCCCGTAGACCCAGTCGGGCCGGTGGAGAACCGAGCGTTCGCCGAAGGAGCGGAACCTGAGCGTCCGCCACGGTCGCTTCAGCCGTGCCTCGAGCGCGACCCGACGCATCGGCTCATCGATCACCCGCCCCAGCTGCGAGCCGAGCTTCCTCCTTACCGCGCCCACGCCGGCAGGGTAAACCGAGCGCCCTGGCGGATGCGCCGGTTCGCACCTGTAGGTTGCGGCGCGTGTCCGGCCCAACCCGCTCCATAGAGCCCCGGCTCAGCGTCGTCATCCCCAGCTACGGCAATCCCGACGGCCTCGCGGCGGTGCTCGATCACCTTGGCGAGCAGGACACCGAGGAACCGTTCGAGGTCGTCGTCGTGATCGACTGCGGCGATCCCGACCCGGCGGCCGCCGAGGCGGCGGCCGGCGAGCGCGCCTACCCGCTTCGCCTGCTCACCGGCGGGGTGCCGGGAGCGTCGGCGAACCGCAACGCGGGCTGGCATGCCGCCGGCTCCCCACTGGTCCTGTTCATCGACAACGACACCCTGCCCCAGCCGAGCCTGATCCGCGAGCACCTCGAGTGGCACCGCCGAAGCCCCGACGAGATGCTCGCCGTGCTCGGCCACGTGCGCTGGGCGCGGGCGGTGACGGTGACGCCGTTCATGCGCTGGCTCGATCAGGGGATCCAGTTCGACTACCCCTCGATCCGCGGCATCGACGCCGGCTGGGGGCGCTTCTACAGCGCCAACATCTCGGTCAAGCGGGCGATGCTGGAGCGGCTCGGCGGCTTCGACGAGCAGCGATTTCCCTACGGCTACGAGGATCTCGACCTCGCCGCCCGCGCCCGGCCGCTCGGGCTGCGGGTGTTCTACAACCGCGACGCCGTGGTCGAGCACCTGCGCGAGTACGACCTCGAGTTCTTCAAGCGGCGGGTGCGCCGGCTCGCGGTCTCCGAGCGCGAGTTCGTCCGCGTCCACCCGGAGGTGCCGCCGTTCTTCCACAGTCTGTTCAGCACGGCGTTCGAGGGCGGGCCGGCGAACGGGCGCGGTCGGGCGCTCACGCGCTGGGTGCCGCCGGGCATGCCGGTGATCGGCGAGCGGGTCTGGGTGAGTGCCGACCTCTACTACCGTCAGGAGCTGGCGCCGGACTTCCTCGCCGCCTGGTCGGAGGCGGACTCCGACGCCGAGTCCGGCGAGGCGTCGCCGCTGGTCGCCGAGCTCGACGGGCTCAACCCCGGCGGCTCGCCGCCCGGCGGGCCGAAGTAGTCGATCGGCTTCGCCGGCGAGCCCACCGCGACGACGTAGGGGGGCAGGTCACGGGTGACGACGGAGTTGGCGCCGACGAACGTTCGCGTACCGATGTCGGCGATGATCGTGCACTTGGTCATCGTGCTGACGTCGTCGGCGATCGTCACCTCGCGAAAGTCATAGCCCTGCTCGAGCATCGGCTTGGTCAGGTCGCGGAATCTGTGGTTGCCGTCGACGATCTGCGAGGACTGGCCGAAGATGCAGCGCTCCCCGATCCGGATCGTGGTGCTGCACTGGATCAGCGTGTAGCTGGTGAAGATCGACCCGCCCCCGATCCGCAGCTCTCCCCCGGCCCCGAGCTCGCAGCGAAACCCGCGCCGAAACTCACACCCCGGCCCGGCGATGAAGCTGCCGCCCTCGGGAATGTGGAGGCTGAACCCCGGCCCGACGTAGGTGTCGCGGCCGAACTCGACCGTGGCGTGCGGATTGCGGATCAGCGTCCAGCGTTTGCGCAGCGCCGATGCCAACAGCGGCGCCTTGAAATAGCCGATGTCTCGAACCAGCCAGGCAACCCGCGTGCGGAGAGCCGGTCGAGCGCTCAACCAGCCTCTCCTCGTGCATGGACGACGACGTGGGCGACCGCATCCTTGCCTTCGCGAAACCGCATCTTGAAGCGGCCGTGCTGGCGCACGTCCTCGAAGCCCGCGCAGCGGACCATCGCCAGCCAGGTCTTCGGCGCCGGACGCCACCAGGTCGACCACGGCGTCTCGGCGACGAACTCGGCCCCGCCGGAGGGCAACCAGGCAAGCCGGCGGCTGTACTCGTCGGCGAACACGAGGTCGCCGGCGCAGAGGCCCGCCATCCGCTCGAGCGCCAGCATCGGATCGCGGAGGTGGATCAGCACCGAGCCGCAGAAGACGAGGTCGAAGGTGCCGCCGAGACGTTCCGGGGTGGCGTCGTAGATCGAGCAGCCGACGCGCTCGACCGAGCTCCCGAGGGCTCGCTTGGCGAGCTCGAATCCCTCGCCGCGGCGGCCGTCCTCGGCGGGGCGCAGGCGGGGCGGCCAGTCGAGCTCCTGGATCCGGTCGACGTCGAGGGCGACGACATCGGCGCCGCGGCGCTCGAGCTCGAACGCCCAGAAGCCCTCGAAGGTGCCGACGTCGAGCACCCGCTTGCCCGAGAGGTCGTCCGGGAGCCCGTAGCGATCGATGTAGGGCCGCAGATCGAACATCCCCGGCGTGGTCAGGTCCGGAGCCAGCTCCTGGGTGTGGTACCAGCCGATCTCGTCGAAGCGCTCGCGCAGTTCGGCGACCGCCTGCTCGCGATCGAGCTCGGGTGCGGCGGAAGGATCGGCGCTCATAGCGCGCAAGCTACCGGCCCGGGAGTCAGGGCAGGTCCAGTTGGTCCTTTGGCCGGGTGCGCAACCCGCCGCCATGCAAGCGCAGGTAGCCCGCCTCGAGATCGCGCCTGGGGCCGAACCGCTCCGGCGCCAGGCGCGCCAGCGGCGCCAGCGCGAGCAGCCGCACCGCCGAGCCGAGCGCGTTGATCGCCGCGTAGCCTTTCGCGACCACCGCACCCCGTCGCCTCACCATCCAGTCGTGCGCCGCCGCCATGTGCCGCGCCGTGCGCTCGCCGGCGAACGCCTTGCGGGCGGCGGCGCTGACCTCGTGGCGGACGTGCGCCTCGGGCACGTAGCGGGTCGCCCAGCCCGACTCGTCCAGCCTCCAGGCGAGGTCGAGATCCTCTGCGTACATCCACTGGCCGGGGTCGAATCGCCCCGCCGCCTCGAACGCCGGCCTGCGGACGAGGAGGAAGGCGCCGTGCGCCCAGTCGACGCGCCGGCCGCGCTCCGGGTCCCAGCGCCCCTCGAGGCAGAGCCGGTCGCCGAGCCCGGGGACGAGCGCCGCCAGCCCGAGGTTGACCTGCGAGCGCCAGCGACAGCGACGGAAACGAGTGCACCGAGTGCTGGGTCTCGCCGTCGGGCATCACCAGCCGCGGGGCCAGCGAGCCCGCCGAGGGATCGGCGTCGGCGGCGGCGAGCAGCGAGGCCAGCGCCCCGGGGCTGAGCTCGATGTCGGCGTTCGAGGCGGCGATCCAGGCGCTCTCGGTGCGCTCGGCGACCAGGTTGACGGCGGGCCCGAAGCCGAGGTTTTGCTCGCTGGCGACGAGCTCGACCCAGGCGAAGCGCTCGCGAACGAGGTCCTGGCGAGCCGTCGTCGGAGGCGTTGTCGACGACCCAGACCTCGGCCAGCCCGGCCTCGACCTCGGCGCTGCATCGACTCCAGGCAACGGGCGAGCAGCTCCCGGGTGTTCCAGGAGACGACGGCGATCGTCACCGGCGGGCCGTTCGAGCTCACGCCGCCGCAGCTTTCTCGTGGGCGGCGATGACCGCCTCGTTGAAGGCCGACTCGGTGTGCTGCTCGGCGGTTCGTCGTCCGCCGGCGCGCAGCCGTTGTCGCAGCTCCGGGTCGGCGGCCAGACGCCGCACCGCCGCCGCCAGCGCCGCCGGATCGTCGGGCGGGATCAGGAGGCAGTTCTCGCCCTCGCGCAGGTACTCGGCCGAACCCCCGGTTCCGGTCGCGATCACCGGCGTGCCCGACCGCCATCGACTCCAGCGGCACAAGCCCGAACGGCTCCGGCCAGGAGACACAGAAGGCGAGCGCGTCCGCCGCGGCGTAGGCGCTCGCGACCCGATCGCGCGGGAGCTGATCGAAGCCGACCCGATCGGCCACCCCGAGCCCCGCCGCCAGCTCACGCAGCTCGGCCAGGTGCCGCGGATCGCCGCCGCCGACGCAGCGCAGGCTGCAATCGGGCAGCTCGGCCAGGGCGCGAACCGCGGTCGCGATCCCCTTGCGCGGATCGATCCGGCCGAGGGTCAGGAGCAGCGCCCGCCCACTCGCGGGCCGGCGCCGGCTCGAACTCGCTCAGGTCGATACCGCCGTGGACGACCGCCGAGTCGCCGACCGCGACCCCGTCGGCGATCGCGCGGTCGCGGACGTAGGCGCTGACGAAGATCCACTCGGCGACCGCCGCCAGATCGACGCCGGTCGGGACTCCGGTGATCGCCCCGGCGAGGCGGCCGATCGACGGGCGGTCGAAGGCGCGCTGCCAGCCGTCGACGAGCGGGCCGTAGGTCATCCACTCGTCGATCGACGACCCCTACCGCGGGCACGCCGGCGTCGCGTCCGCGCTCGAGCAACGAGATCGACATCCCCCCCATCGCCCACCAGCTGAGCGCGTCGGGGCGAAAGTCGGCGATCTGGCGATCGAGGACGGCGCGGTTGTGGCGCTCGAGCCCGAGCCGGCGGCGAAGCGACAGCCGCGGGAACTCGTGCTCGTGCCAGTACCAGCGCAGCTCGCGGTGGACGTCGGCATCCTCGGCGATCGCCGGGTCGGGATCGGGCTCGCGATGATCGGTGGTCAGCACCCGGACCTCGATGCCCGTCGGCTCGCATCCGCTCGACCGCCGAGCGCCACATCAGCTCGTAGCCGCCCTGGTGGTGCGGCGGGTACATGTTGCCGATCGTCAGCACGCGCACGCGGAGCAGGATATGGGCGCCTCCGCTTGGATCCGCCGATTCGAGCGACTCAGATCAGCAGCGAGCGAGCGCGGACGCTGCCGATCGCCAGAGCGACGAAGCCGACCAGATCGGCGGCGGCGCCCGCGGCGGCGGCCACGGGCGCGTGCCGGCGCCAGCGGGCGGCGTCACGGGCCGTAATCCAAAGCCACGGAACGGCCGCCGCCAGCGGCAGCGGCGATGAGAGCACCGGCGCCGCGACCAGCCCGGCGAGGGCGGCGTCGAAGGCCGCCGAGCGCGAGGAGAGAAAGACGCGGGCGAAGAACATCGTCCGGCGCAGCTCGGGCATCTTGCGGGCGATCGCGGGGAAGTAGACGAGCCGCGCCCGCTCGGCGACGTAGCCGCGCGCACCGCGTCCGAAGACCGCGTGGTGGACCAGCGCCCGCTCGCTGAAGATCGTGCGGGCACCGGCACGCCTGACCTTCCAGCCGAGCCAGGCATCCTCGGCCAGCGGCTTGCCCAGCGTCGCCGAGAGCCAGTCCTCGAAGCCCCCGACCTGATCGAAGCTCGGCCGGCGAACGAACAGGTTCGCGCACTCATAGAGACCGCTCTCGCGGGTGACCCAGACCGTGCGGTCGAACGGGCCCAGCGGCGCGCCGGGGTCGGCGTGGACCGCGCCCTGGACCAGATCCACGGGCTCCAGCGCCGCCAGCCCTTCGCGCAGCCAGCCGGTCGTCGGCACGCAGTCGGCATCGGTGAACGCCAGCACCTCGCCGGTGGCGACCGCGGCGCCGGCGTTTCGGGCCGGACCCGGGCCGAGGCCTCGCTCACGCAGCAGGCGGACGGGCAACGACGACCCTTCCGCAACGGCGGCGGTCTGATCGGCGGAAGCGTCGTCGACGACGATCACCTCGAACTCCTGCTCGCAGTCCTGGTCCGCGAGCGCGCGCAACGTCGCCCCGAGCGTCGTGGCGGCGTTGTGGGCGGGGATGATCACGCTGACGACGGCCAAGCCGGCACAACGTAGTGGGTCTCCGGGTACGGTTCGCCGGGTCGTGAGCCGGATGAAGGACTACTGGGATGCGCGCGCCGACGAGGACGCGTTCTACTTCGTCGACAACCGGCTCGAGTACCGCGACCCGGACCTGGAGGAGTTCTGGGCCGGCGGTCCCGAGCTCCTGGCCCAGATCCTCGGCGAGCTCGGCGCCCGGATCGAGCCCGGCGACGAGATCGTCGAGATCGGCTGCGGGGTCGGGCGGATGACGCGCGCCCTGGCAGCGGAGGGAAAGAGCGTTCGCGCTCTCGACGTCTCCGAGAAGATGCTCGAGCTGGCGCGCGAGCACAACCCCGGGCTCACCGAGGTCGAGTGGATCCTCGGCGACGGCGCCACGCTGGCGTCGATCGCCGACGCCAGCGCCGACGTCTGCTTCTCGCACGTCGTCTTCCAGCACATCCCCGATCCCGAGGTCACGCTCGGCTACGTCGGCGAGATGGGCCGGGTGCTTCGCGGCGGGGGCTGGAGCGCGTTCCAGATCTCGAACCTGCCGGAGCTCCACCAGCGCCCGCCGCTTGCGCGGCGGATCAAGTCGTGGCTGCGGTCGCGCCTCGGCCGGGAGCCGCGCGGGCAGGCGCATCCGGCTTGGCGCGGTTCAGCCGTCGACCTCGAGCGGCTGTCGACGGTCGCCACGGCGGCGGGGCTGACGGTCGAGCGCGTGGTCGGCGAGGGAACGCAGTTCTGCTTTTTGCTCCTGCGCGCCGACGCTCAGCGCCCGAGCGCCTCCTCGTAGACGGCCTCGTAGCGCTCGACCACCCGCGCCCAGTCCCACGCTGTGGCGTGCTCGCGACAGCGGTCGGCGGTCGCCGGGTTCGCCGCCAGCTCGAGCGCCTCGCCGATCGCCCGGGCGAGATCGTCGGCGTCACCTCGCTCGAATAGGCGTCCGACGCCTTCGTCGGTGACGATCTCGACGCAGCCCCCCGAGCGAGCCGCGACCACCGGTGTCCCGGAGGCCAGCGACTCCACCAGGACGAGGCCGAAGGCCTCGTGGTCGGACGGCAACACGGTCACGGACGCCGATCGGTACGCGGCGGCCAGCTCCGCGGTGCCGGCGAGCTCGGTCGCGCTGACGCCGGCGGGCAGCGTCTCGGGCCCGCCACCCGAGAACGGATCGACGCCGCCGGCAAGCATCAGGCGGGCTTCCGGGATTCGATCGGCGACGATCGCAAATGCCTCCAGCAAGAGCTCGCCGCGCTTTCGCGGGTCGCCGAGCGCGGCCGGGCAGAGCAGGGTCGGAACCGAGGGCCGCTCGACGGCGCCGGCATAGTCGGCGCCGATCACGCCACCGGGCAGGATCAGCGGCTTGGCGAGCGCGTAGCGACGCAACGGCTCGGCCCCGGCCTCGCTCAGCGCGCTGACCGCGGCGGCGTCGGCGGCGGCCACCTTGAACATCTCCAGCCGGTAGCGCCGGCGGACCAGGTACTCGCGGTTGAGGATCCCGTGCACCGCCATCACATACGGAGGGCCGCCGAATCGCCGTGCCAGCCGCGCCGTCCAGGCGTCGGTCGGATAGAGCGCGTGGGCGACCTCGTAGTCGCCGCGAACCAGCTCCGTGAGCACCGCCGGGATCGCGCCGACGTACTCGTCGTACCAGTTCATCCCCGGGAGCTGGGGCACGCGCCGGGCGCGGACCACGCGGATGCCGTCCTCGATCGCCTCCGCTCGCCGCCCGGCATGCGTGGTCACCAGCGTGACCTCGTGACCGCGGTCGGCCAAGGTGGCGCCGAGATCGTGGGCGAGGCGCTCGGACCCACGCCGCACCTCGGGCCAGTAGGTCGGATGCAGCAGCGCGATCCTCATCAGATAACCGCCACCCGATGGCGGATCGCCGCCGGCAGGCGAGCCGCGACCTCGGTCGCATCGATCGCCGCGAACAGCGGCAGGGTCGCCAGCGAGCGCAGGATTCGCCGCGGTCGCGGCTGGCGCCAGTTCACCCTCATGCTCAGGTACGGGACGAGGGCGGCGAGCGCCAGCGAGCGCGACCGGCCGGCGACCGCGAGCCCGGCGAGCGCGACCACGATCCCCATGTGCTCGGGGCTCCAGAAGTGGCGCCCGTAGAGCGAATCGTGCAGCTCCGGGTGGCGCTTGATCAGCCCCGGCGTCGCCGGCCACCGCCTCGCTTCCGCGAATGCGCGCCCGATCGAACGCGACATCACCGCGTGCCAGACGAGCGCCTCGGCGACGAAGGCCGGCTCGGCCCCGTTCTCGATCGCGCGCCAGGCGATGTCGGTGTCCTCGCCGCCGAAGTCGAAGCTCTCGTCGAAGCCGCCGACGCGTTCGAGCAGCGCCCGCGGGTAGGCGATGTTGCAGGTCTCGAACCAGCCCGTCGCCTCGGCGACCTCGACGCTCCGGGCGAGGCCGTGGAGCAGGTGGAGCTCCTCGGGGTCCGGAGCGGTACGGCCCTGGAGAAAGGTCGAGTCGCCGTCGGCGGAGGCGAGCAGGGTCGCCAGCCAGCCCGGGGCGGCGCGGCAGTCATCGTCGGTGAACGCGACCAGCGGCGCCTGCGTTGCCCGCCAGCCGAGGTTTCGCTTCGGCGCCGGCCCGGCCGACCCGTCCAGGGTCAGATAGCGAACGCGAAGCCCGTCGGGCGGCTGCGCGAACGGCTGCGGAGCATCGGCGTCGCGGACGACCACGACCTCGAATCGATCGGGGTCCAACTGGCCGACCAGCGAGTCGAGCGCGAACGCCAGCCGCGCCTCGCGGCCACGGGTCGCAATCACGACCGCGATCTCGGGAGCCCCGGTGGGAGTGGCCACGGCGCAGGCAATTTACTGGTAGGGATTGCCGCCGATGACAGTTGCCGTAGTCGTTGCCACCCACGATCGCCCTCGGCGCCTGGCGGAGATGCTGGCCGCGATGCGGGCCCAGAGCCGGCCCGCCGACGAGATCGTCGTCGTCGACGACGGCTCCGGGGCGCAGACCCGGGCGCTGCTGGCGGCGGAGCTCGAACGCGGCGACCTGCCGCTGCAGGTGATCACGCGCGAGCTGGCGGGAGGCCCGGCGACGGCGCGCGACCAGGGCTGGCGCGCGACCGAGGCATCGCTGGTCGCGTTCACCGACGACGACTGCGCCCCGCACCCCGAATGGCTCGCGGCAACCGAGCGTGCGGCCGCCGACAATCCCGGCTGCTTCGTCCAGGGCCGGACGCTGCCGAACCCGGATGAGATCGACGACTTCGGCCCCTTCTCGCGCTCGATCTGGGTGCGCGAGCTCGACCCCTCGTTTCAGACCTGCAACATCGCCTACCCGCGCTCGGTGCTCGAGCTGATCGACGGCTTCGACGTCGCCACCTTCGGCCGCGAGCCCGGCGGCGAGGATTGCGACCTCGGCTGGCGCGCGATCGAAGCCGGGGTGCAGCCGGTGTTCGAGCCCGAGGCGCTCGTCCACCACGCCGTCGACGACGTCGGGCCGCTGGGCAAGCTGCGCGTCGCGGCGCGCTGGACGACGCCGATGGTCGCCTACGCTCGCCACCGCGAGCTGCGTCGCTCGCAGTTCAAGTTCGGGATCTTCTGGAAGGAGATCCATTGGATGCTGTTCAAGGCCGTCGTCGGCACCCTGCTGCCGACCCGCCTGCACGTCCTGCGGGCGTGGCTCATGTACCCGTACCTCCAGGACCTCTGGGCGCGGGGGCGATTGGAGGGCGGCGGGCCGGCGCTCGCCCCCTACTTCGCCCTCCACGACCTGATCGAGGTATTCGCCGTCGCCCGCGGCGGATTTCGCAATCGGACACCCATGCTCTGACCCGAGTTTTCGAACCGGCGGATCCGGGCTCGACCGCCGGTACTCTGGCCCACTCGCATGCCGAGCCCTGAAGCGCGCCTGCCGATCCCGATCGTCTCGCGGCCGATACCGGTTGCGGACTCCGTGCGCACGGCCGCCCCGCTGGTGTTGCTGGTGCTCTTCGCCCTGCTGGCCGCGGCGATCCTCACCTCGCAGCCGCGGTTCGCGATCGCGGTGCCGGCGGCGGCGATCGGAGCCGTCGCCTGCGCCTGGCGGCCGGCGCCCGCGGTGCTGGCGATCTTCGTCCTCACGGCGACCACCAACACGCTCCCGTCGCTGACCCCGATCCCCAACGGGCCGCTGATCGACTTCCTGCTCGCCGGTCTCTGGCTCGGCGTCGTCGGCACCTACGCCAGCGGACGGGCGGAGCGCTCGTTCTGGCTCTGGCCGGCGCTGATCGCGACGATCCTCTATCTCGCCGTGACCGCGGTCGAGGCGTTGATGGTGAGCCCGGTCTCCTTCGGGCTGACGGCGTTCAAGGCGGCCGCCTGGTACATGAGCGCGATCCTCCTGGTCGCCGCCGCCCCGTGGTCGCCCGAGGTCCATCGCCGGATCGCCCGTGGGATCGTGATCGTCTCGGGCCT
Source organism: uncultured Solirubrobacterales bacterium (assembly GCA_963767475.1). GTDB lineage: Bacteria > Actinomycetota > Thermoleophilia > Solirubrobacterales > 70-9 > WHSW01. The sequence continues at coordinate 151,358 of CAVYEI010000005.1, read as the reverse complement.
GGTCGGCCTCTACTGCCTCTACCGCTTCCTCGGCGCCCCGACGCCGGAGGAGTCCCAGGCAGCGCGGATCGCCCAGCCCGGCCTGGCGCCGTCGGTGCAGGCGCGCTTCTTCGGCTCCTGGCTGACCGCGAACCAGCTCGCGGGCTGGGTGGCGACGGTGGTGCCCTTGCTGATCGCGCTCGGGCTCGCCTGGCGGGGACGCTGGCGGCTGCTGGCGCTGGCGGCGATCGTGCCGCTGGCGATCGTCCTCTTCGACTCCGACGTCCGCACGGGGATCGTCGCCGTCGGCCTCGGGGCGCTGGTGGTGTTCGCGCTCTACCTGGTCACGCCCGCCTTCCCCGGTCGGCTCGCCGGCGGCATCGCGGGGCTGCTGATCGCGGTCGCGATCGGCGCCGCCGGATACGGGCTCACGGTCGGCGGCTCCGACGAACGTGCGCAGCGCTTCTCGGGGATCCTCGCGCCCAGCCAGGACAAGGCGTTCTCGGACCGCGAGCAGACCTGGGCCGCGGCGTTCGACGATATGCGGGAGACGCCGTGGGGGCACGGCCTCGGCAGCGCCGGCGGGGTGGCCGTGACCCATGAGCGCCAGTCGGTGACCTCGGACATCCTCGACAGCTCTTACATCAAGGTCGGGCTCGAGCAGGGGTTCCTGATCATGGTCGTCTACGCCGGCGCGATGGTGATCCTGCTGGCGGCGCTCGCACTGCGCGCCACCCGGTCGACCAACCGCCAGAGCGCGGCGCTGATGATCGGCGCCTGCGGCTCGCTGGCCGCGGCGCTGGTGCTCTTCTACACCGGGCTCTACAGCGAGGGCCCGCCGATCCTGGCGACCTGGCTGATCGTCGGGCTCGGGGTCAGCCAGGTGACGATCCACGACCAGGGCCCGGTCAGGGTCGCGCCGGCGGACTGGTGACCGTGAAAGGGGGAGCGACCAAAGGCGCGGGCGGCGGGCGGGTCGTGGTCTGCTTTCACGAGCCGAATCTGGGCGGAGCGACCCGCTCGGTGGAGAGGATCGTTCCGCTGCTCACCGAGCTCGGCTGGGAGTTCTCGTTCTGGGTCCCGCGTCCGAGCGCGCTCTACGACGACTTCGTCGAGCGCGGCTGGGATGTCGACGGCGCCCCGCGCTGCATCGAGTACAGCGTCCGCGCCTGGCGGCTGGAGCCGGGGGCGCGGGCGCGGCTCGCCGCCGTGCCCGCCTACGTGCGCCGGTTTCGTGAGTTCGTCGACCGCCGCCAGCCGGCGCTCGTGCACGCGAACTCGGTGCTCACCCTGGCCGAGGCGCTGATCAGCCATCGCCGCGGCCACCCGGTGATGCTGCACGCGCACGAGATGATGCCGGCGAACCTGCGCTCCCGGCTGCTGCGGCGGACGGTGTGGAGGTATCTCGATCAGGTGGTCGCGGTCTCGAGCGCCAGCGCCAAGGCGCTCGCCTATCGGGGCCGGACGCCGCGGATCGTCTACGAGGCCGCTCCGGTGCGGCCGTCGAGGGTCGAGCTTCGCCCGCAGCCGCATCCGTTTCGGGTCGGCACCGTCGCCGTGGTCTCGACCCGCAAGGGCAGCGACCTGTTCGTCGAGGCCGCCCGGCTGCTCGGCGAGCGGACGACCAACGGGGACTTCAGCTTCGAGATGGTCGGGCCGGCCAGCGACGCGATCGAGCGCGACTGGGCACGCCGTGTGATCGGCAAGGCCGAGGGGATCGGGATCGACTACGTCCCCCACGCCGACGTCTTCGAGCGCTTTGCCTCTTGGGACGTGTTCGTGTTGCCGTCGCGCGCCGACCCGTTCCCGATCGCGATGCTCGAGGCGATGGGCAGCGGGCTGCCGGTGATCGGCGCCCGCCGCGACGGCATCGCCGAGCAGGTCGCGCCCGGCGCCGGACTGCTGGTCGAGCCCGAGGATCCACGGGCGCTGGCCGACGCGATCGGCTGGATGGCGGCCCAGGGCGCCGATGTTCGCCAGCGCCTCGGTACCGCCGCGCGCGAAAGGGTCGCCGGGAACTTCACGCTCGAGCACCAGGCCGCGGCGCTCGACCAGGCCTACCGGGCTACGGTCGCGGCAGCCGGCGCGCGAGGCGCATCCGCAGGGCCTCGCTGAGCCGCCGGTCGACCCGCGGCAACGCCGCCATCCGAGGCTCGATCGGTGGCCGTTCGCGGCCGGCGAGCTCGCGCCTCATCTCCAGCCGGCCCGCGGCAGCACCGAGGTTGCGATCGATCAGCGCCTGGCCGGCGTAGACGAGCGAGTCGATGATCGCGCCGCGGGCGCGGTCGCGCGCGCGCAGGGCACCGCCGTGTCGCCACAGCAGGTAGGCGCGGCTGCGTCCCATCAACCGGTTCTTTGCCCGTGCCCCCGAGCCCAGGGTGGCGGAGTGCTCATGCCAGGCAAAGGCCCCGGGCGCGGTCGCGCAGCGCATCCCCGCGAGCCGCATCCGGATCCCGATCTCGACGTCCTCGAGATAGGCGAACAGCTGCTCGTCGAAGCCGCCGACGCGATCGAACGCACGCCGCACGTAGGCGGCGGCTCCGGCGCTCGGGGCGAGCGGCTCCGGGGGGATCTCCGCGGCGAGGCGCTCGTAGGGCTCGCCGTGCCAGACGTCGTAGGCGACGAGCGAACTGTCGATCTCGACCCCGAGCGACTCGATCGGCCCGGAGGGCGAACGCAGGCACGCCGCCACCATCTCCGCGTCGTCGGCGCCCTGCACCTCGAGCAGACGCTCGACGAATTCCGGGTCGGCGACGGTGTCGTTGTTGAGCAGGATGATCACCCGCGCCTCGCTGATCTCGACCCCGCGGTTGATCGCCGCCCCGAAGCCCATGTTCCGCCCCAGGCTCAGGCAGCGAACCTCCGGATAGGCGTCGGCGAGCATCTCGACGCTGCCGTCGTCGGAGCCGTTGTCGATCACGGTCACGGCCACCGGGCGAGTCTGTTGGCGAAGCGCGTCGAGCGCTCGGGCGAGGCTGGCGGCGCGGTTCCAGTGCGGGATCAGCACCTCGGCGTCGTCACTCATCCGACCGACTCCAGTCGGCGGTCGGCGCCGCGGCCGCGGCCGAACAGCAGCCGGGGCTCGCCGGCGAACAGCCGCGCATGGCTGGCGTAATGGCGGCGGCGGGCGAGCGCCGCCGCGCCCGGGCGGCTCTGGCGATGAAAGCGGTGCAGCAGGCGGACCTCGGGCACGTACGCGGTCTCCCACCCCGCGCGGGCGCAGCGGCGGCAGAAATCGACGTCCTCGCAGTAGAGGAAGTAGCGCTGGTCCCATCCGCCGACGGCGTCGAAGGCCTGGCGGCGGATCAGCATCGCGGCGCCGACGACCCAGTCGACGATCGCCGCATGCCCCACCAGCGAGGGCTCCTCGTAGCGAGTGCGGCTGTCCTTCAGCGGGCCCAGCTGCCCCAGCCGGGGCAGCGTCCCCAGCAGGGCGCCGAGACTGGGAAAGCGCCTGGCCGAGGTCTGGGTCACGCCGTCCTCCCCGACAAGCCGCGGAGCCGCCACCCCGACCCGCGGATGGCCGGCGAGGACAGCGCGGAGCTCGCGCACCGGCTCCGGGCCCGAGAGCTCGATGTCGGGGTTGAGCAGCAGCACGTCGCGGCCGGCGACGGCGGCGAAGGCGGCGTTGACGGCGGTCGCGTAACCGGCGTTGTCGGCCATTCGCACAAGCTCGACCGCCGGGCTCGCCGCCGCTCGCTCGGCGACGAGCTCGGCGCCGCCGTCGGTGGAGGCGTTGTCGACCACGACCAAGCGCGCGCCCAGGGCCTCGGCGACGCTCAGCTGGCCGTCGAAGAAGCGCTCCAGGTCGTCACGCGACTGGTGCGTGACGAGGGCGATCGCGAGCGACTCCGTGCCCACGGGGGCACTCAGTAGCCGTAGTAGTAATCGTAGGAATCGGGCCCGCGGCGCTTGAGCCCGGTGAGCACGGCGCCGGTCGGCCGCTCCGGCAGGTTGGCGAGGGCGGTGCGCGAGGCCCGGACCTGGTCGCGGGTCGTCTTCTGGGCCCGCACGCAGAAGACCACCGCATCGACCTGGGGGACGAGCTCCAGCGGGTCGACGATCGAGAGCATCGGCCCCCCGTCGAGGACGACGAGGTCGTAGGTCGCGCAAACCTTGGCGAGGAAGTCCTTGAACCGCGAGCCGATCAGCAGCTCGGCCGGATTGGGAACGGGCGATCCGGCCGAGATGCAGACCAGGGAGCCGGCCGCGGCCGGCTGATTGCCGTCGGCGCTCGGCATCGTCAGGTCGACCGTTTGCAGGATCGACTGCGGTGACGCGCCGCCGACCAGGTAGTCGGTCAGCCCCGGCTCGCGCGGGATCCCGAGCCGGCCCGAGAACGACGGCCGGCGCAGGTCGCACTCGACCAGCAGGGTGCGCTGTCCGGCGACCGTCGCGGCGCTGGCGAGCGCCATCGAGATCGTCGATTTACCTTCCTCGGGCAGGCCACTGGTGACCAATACCGAGACGGGCGGGTCGTCTGGCAGGGCCGCGAGGTTCATCCGCAGCACGCGGAAGGCCTCGAAGTCTGCCTCCGACAACGGCCGCTCACGACCGGTCGCGAGTCCGGCGGAGCCGAGCGCCGACTTCGGCACCCGGGAGAGCACCGGGACCCCGAGCTCGTCGTGGACCTCCTTCGCCGTGTGCAGGCGCCGGTCGAGCGAGTCGCGCCCGAACGCCGCCAGAAGCCCGAGCACGACCCCGACCAGTCCGGCGAGCACCGCATCGCGGACGGGGGTCGGCGAGATCGGGGCGCCCGGTGGCTCCGCCCGGCTGACGATCCGCACCGGCTCGGAGATCTGCAGCAGCGTCTGCACCCTCGACAGCGTCTGCTCGAGCACCGAGAGGCGGACCGTGGAGACGCCCGGGTTGTCGTCCTGGCGCGCCTCCTTGATCTCCTTCAGGATCGCCTCCTGTGCGCTGCGCAGGCGGCGCTGCTGGTCGGCGGTGCCGACCTCGACCGCGGCGCGTGCGTACTCGTTGGCGAGCTCGGCCGCCAGCTCGGCGTTCCCTGCCCGCGCGGTGACGATCACGAGGTTGGTCTGCACCCCAACCGTGGCGCTGACCATGCTGCGCAGGGCGGCGGGCGAGATCTCCTCGTCGATGCGCTTGCTGACGCGGCGGGTGACCTCGGGGCGGGTGATCAGCTCGGCGTTGATCTGAGCGAGCTGCGATGGCGCCAGCTCGGGGACGCTGTCGCCGACCCCAAGCAGGTTGAGATCGGCGAGCACATCGCGAAACGAGAGCTGTGATTGGGCGCTGAAGCTCTCGGGCTTGCTGCTCGAGATCGCGTAGGTGGCGCCGGCGCAGAGGAGGGTGATCAGGACGACGAGGAAGCGGTGGCGGCGGACGACGCGGACGTAGTCGCTGAAGCTCGCGTAGCGCGGCGGGCCGGACTCGGGGGCGACGCCGAGGTCCTCGCTCATCCTTGGCTGTGATCCTGGCTGATCGCTCATGACGGCCGCGCCGGCGCTAAGCCGGGCGCGTCGGGCCCCAGTGTAGGAGTCGCAGGCCCGCCTCGCGGCAGTTCACCGGAGGCCGAGACGCATCGCCCGAAGCAGGGAGTCGACGTCCTGATTCGCCGCCGGGCGAAGCCCCGTGAGCTGCTCGAGAGCAGCGCGAGCGGCAACGTAGTCGCCCGCGGCGACCTCGACCTGAGCGAGCAGGAGACGGTGGCGCCAATTGGTCGGCTCGAGCCGGACCGCATCGAGCGCGTCCTCGCGTGCGGCCGGGATCCGCCGCTGCGCCAGCAACATCGATCCGCGCAGCGCGTAGGCGTCCGCCGCCCACGGCTCGGCCTCGATCGCGTCGCCGGCGAGCTCGACCGCGCGATCGCTTGCGCCGGTCGCGAAAGCGGCCTCGGCCGCCTGCGAGCGGTTGGCCGCGACGATCCCGGGAATCTGGCTTGCGCCGGCGACCACGGCCAGCGCGATCAGCGCCAGCCGGCGCGGCGCCGTGCGCGAGCCCGTTCGCACCCGCGCCGACGCGGCTGCGGCGGCGATCGCGGCGGCGCCGAGGCCGAGGACGACCAGGGCGGCGGATTCCCAATGCCAGTCGAAGGCTGCGGCGAAGCAGAACACCGTCGCCACCGCGAGCAGCCCCGCCGACGCTCCCAGATCGGAGGTCCGCTCGAGCCGGCGGCGGGCGCGCACGGCGCCGAGCATGAGCCCGGCGAACAGCGCCACGATCGCGATCAGGCCCGGCAGCCCGAGCTCCGCCAGGCTCTCGAGATAGAGCGAGTGGGCGTCGCGGATCTCGTCGACCTGGCCGCCATCGCGATCCCACCAGAACTGGAAGCTGCCGGCGCCGGTCCCGGAGAGGGGAGCGTCGGCGAACGCCGAGAGCGCCGAACCCCAGAGGTCGGCGCGGTCTCCGTCGAGGGTCAGCAGCCGAGCCGCCGGATCGCCGGCGATCTCCGGGCGCCCGACGGCGGCGAGCTCAGCGGAATCGCGGGACGCGGTCGCGGCGACGACGCCGGCCGCGAGCGCGAGCGCCGCGCAGGCACCGGCGAGCACGGCCGCCCGGCCCCGGGGCAGCTCGAAGCGGCGCCGGTCGAGTCCGAAGCGCCGCGTCAGCCGCGCGATCGCGGCGCAGCCAAGACAGGCTGCGCAGAGGGCGATGGCGACGATCCAGGCGCCGTCGGTTCCGCTGCCGTCGGCGATCTCGGGCCGGCTGCGGACGACGAGCACCACGAGCGCGGTTGCGCCGAGGCCGGCGACGGCGTGGGCAAAGGCGGTCGCCCGGTGCGGCGACGCCGCGACGACGACGGCGATCCCGAGCGCGAGCGCCGCCAGGCCGCCGCGCGAATAGGTCAGATAGACCGCCAGGCCGGCGACCGGCAGCGCCGCCAGCGCCAGCGCTCGCAACTCGGGCCGGCGCTGATGAGAGCCGGCGGCGAGCCCGATCGCGAACGCCGCCGCCGCCCAGACCGCGAGCCCGTTCCAGTATCCGAGCGGATAGGAGAGCCGGCGCCCGATCAGCGCCGGGTCGCCGACCAGAGAGGGATCGAGCCTGGAGGCGATCGCCAGCACGGGGATCGCCAGCGCGGCGACGCCGAGGCCGGTCGCGGCGCTGCGCCAGGTCCCGGGCCCGACGCCGAGCCAGATCACCGTCAAGACGCCCGCATAGGCGACCGCCCGGGCGATCTCGACGCTCGTGCGGCCGCTGCTCTCGGTGGCGAGGAGGCCGATCGCTGCCACCGCGATCAGCGCCGCGAGCGCGATCGCCGCAAACCGCGCCTCGCGCCCGGGGCGGGCCCGCGGGAGGACGCCGAAGGCGAGCGCCAGCGCACACAGCCACCAGATCGCGAGCCCGGCCTGCTGGCGCTCGAACACGCCGTAGCCGCCGCCGTCGAGGGCCAGCCATGCCGGCAGGGCGAAGGCGATCACGCCCACGAGCAGGCGCTCGGGCGCACCCACCGGGCTCGGCGGGCGATCGGCACGCCTGCTGCGGGTCTGACGACTCAATCGATGGGCCGGTTGGCGCGCCCGTGGAACTGGCGCGGATCGCCGTTGCCGCGGTTATAGTCGGTTTCGGCGGATCGGAGACCCGGTACGCCGGGGAAGAGTTGGGGATGGAACAGCAGCAGATCCAGGCATTTGGCCTTCGGCGGATGGCCGCGATCGCGGCGCTGGTCGCGCTGGCGACGCTGGCGCTCGCCGCGGCGACCGCCGATCGAGCGTCCGCCGAGGCGGCGATCTGCGCCGAGTATCCCGGGCTCACGCAATGCGACCAGCCGGTCGGCGGCGACGCCGAGACCGGGGACGATGTAAGCCCGACCGGGACCGGCGCCGACCCGACCACGGGCGGCGGCACCCCGTCCGCAATCCCCGGTGCCGGCGGACCGAGCGCCGCCGCCGGTGGCGCCGGCGCCCGCGGCGCCCTGCCATTCACCGGCTATCCGTTGACACCGGTGATCCTGCTGCTGCTGGCGCTGCTCGTCGCAGGACTCACGGTCCGCGCCTACGTCGCGATCCGCGACCGGGCCCAGGCCCGGGCAACCCACTCCTAGGCCGCACCAGGCCTCGAATTCGGGCGGCCGCGCGGGGTTGACGGTTGTCGGTTGCGAACCGCGCGCGGGTGGTTTAGGTTTCCGCGCCACTCGGCGATCCATACATCGCCGGGGCCGCCGCTCGAGGGGCTCCGAGCGGAAGGTAGAGCGGACCGTTTTGGGGTTTAAGTGGGTGAGACAAAGCTAAGCGCGATGGCCAATCGGTCCCTAACCGTGCCGTCGGTCCCGGTTCCGATGCCGGCTCCCGTCGTTCTCCCCCGTTCCAGCCGCCGCGTCACGCGCAGGGAGACGATCGGCCGCCGCGATGCGATCTACCGGCGCTCGCTCGCCGCCGCCGACATGCTCGCGCTCGGCATCGCCCTGGTCAGCTCCGCCCTTCTCGTCGGCGACGATCAGCTGACGCCGTGGGCGCTGCTGATGCCGCCTGGATTCATCCTCCTGGTCAAGGCGCTCGGGCTCTACGACCGCGACGAGCACCTGCTGCACCGCAGCACGCTCGACGAGGTCCCGGCGCTGTTCAGCCTTGCGACCCTGGCGGCGCTGCTGCTCTGGCTCTCCGACGGCGCGATCGTCGAAGGCGGGCTCGGGCGCCGGCAGATCCTCGGCACCTGGATCGTCCTCTTCGTGCTCTTGGTCTGCCTGCGAACGCTGGCGCGCATGGTCGCGCGCGGCTACTCGCCGGTCGAGCGCTGCCTGCTGCTCGGCGAATCGTCGGAGGCCCACTACCTGGCCGAGAAGCTCTCGCTGACCCCGACGACGAAGGCGGAGCTGGTCGGCTCGATGCCGCTCTCGGCGACCACCGGCGACCTCGACGAGCCGGGGCTGCACGAGGGGCTTGGCCCGATCCTCTCCGAGCATGAGATCGACCGGGTGATCGTCGCCAGCGGCGCCCGCGGCCGCGACGAGCTGCTCTACATCATCCGCGCGCTCAAGGCTCACGGCGTCAAGGTCAGCGTGCTGCCCGAGGCATCCCGGGTGGCCGGCTCGTCGGTCGAGCTCGACCACCTGCACGGGGTCACCCTGCTCGGCATGCGGCGCTTCGACTTCCCGCGTTCGTCGCGCCTGATCAAGCGCAGCTTCGACATCCTCGGTGCCTCGATCGGCCTGCTGCTGCTCTCCCCGGTGCTCGCCGTTGCCGCGATCGCGATCCGCATCGACAGTCCCGGCCCGCTGATCTTCCGCCAGCGGCGAGTCGGCCGCCACGACAAGAGCTTCGAGATCTTCAAATTCCGCAGCATGTTCGTCGGCTCCGAGAACCGCCGCGACGACCTCGCCCACCTGAACGAGGGCGCTAACGGGCTGTTCAAGATCAGTGCCGACCCGCGGGTAACTCGGGTCGGCCGGGTCCTGCGCCGGTTTCAGATCGACGAGCTCCCCCAGCTGGTCAACGTGCTCAAGGGTGAGATGTCGCTGGTCGGTCCGCGACCCCTGGTCGCGGAGGAGGACCGCCGGATCGTCGGCTGGTATCGCCGTCGTCTCGACGTCCCGCCCGGGATCACCGGTCACTGGCAGGTGCTCGGCTCCTCGACCCAGGTCTCGATCGAGGAGATGGTCAAGCTCGATTATCTGTACGTCGCCAACTGGTCGCTGTGGAGCGACGTCCAGCTGCTGATCCGCACGCTCGGCTTCCTCGCCAGCCGGCGCGGCGTCTGACAGCGACGCGGCTACATCCGCTCCGGGGCGCTGACCCCGAGCAGCCCCAGGGTGGCCGCGATCGTGCGCTTGGTCGCGACGCAGAGCCCCAGGCGAGCGGCCTCCGCTCCGGGTTGCTCGGCGCCGACCACGCGGCAGTCGCGGTAGAAGGCGTGAAAGTCGGCGGCGGTCGCCATCGCATAGGCGCAGAGACGATGCGGGGCGCGCTTCTGCGCCGCTGACGCGATCTCGCCCCGAAGCTCGAGCAGCCGGCGGACCAGCGCCCGCTCGCTCGGCTCGGCCGCCGCCAGCAGCGCCTGATCCGAGCTCGCCACCGCCTCAATCGCCTGCTCCGAAGCTGCGCCGCCCTCGTCGGCCGCCTTGCGCAGGATGCTGGCTACGCGCGCGTGCGCGTACTGGACGTAGTAGACGGGGTTGTCCTGCGAGGTCGACCGCGCCAGCTCGAGATCGATGTCGATCGGCGAGTCGTGGCTGCGCTGGACCATGAAGAAGCGTGTCGCATCGACGCCGATGTCGTCGACGAGCTCGTCGAGGGTGACGAAGTCGCCGCTGCGCTTTCCCATGCTCCTGCGCTCGCCGCCCTCGACCACGCTGACCATTTGCATGATCGCCGCCTCGAAGCGATCGGGCTCGATCTCGAGCGCCGCCAGCGCCGCCCGCATCCGCGGCACGTATCCGTGGTGGTCGGCACCGAGCACGTTGATCAGTCGCTCCGCCCCGCGCTCGATCTTGTTCAGGTGGTAGGCGATGTCGGGGGCGAAGTAGGTGGGCTCGCCATCGGCCCGGATCAGAACCCGGTCCTTGTCGTCGCCGAACTCGGTCGTCCGCAGCCAGACCGCGCCCTCGTGCTCGTAGACGTGTCCGCGGCCGCGAAGCTCGTCGAGCGCGTGTTCGACCGCGCCCGAGTCGCGCAGCTCACGCTCGGACGACCAGGTGTCGTAGTCGACACCGAACCGCTCCAATGTCGCCTCGATCCGCGCCCGCATCGCCGCGGTGCCGAGCCGGGCGAGCGCCTCCAGGTCTTCCGGACCGGCGCCGGCCTCGGCCAGCTCGGTTGCCAGCTCGCCGACGTAGTCCCCGGCATAGCCCTCCTCCGGAGGCTGCTCACCCCGCATCCGGGCGGCGATCGACTGCGCGAACAGGCCCACCTGGGTACCGGCATCGTTGAGGTAGTACTCGCGCTCAACCCCGTGCCCGGCGTGCTCGAGCAGGCTCGCCAGGGTGTCGCCGTAGGCAGCGCCGCGACCGCTGGCGGCGGTCACCGGGCCGGTCGGGTTGGCGCTCACGAACTCGACCAGGACCCGCTCCGGCTCGGCGGCCTCGGTCAGCGCCAGCCGCTCGCCGGCTGCGAGCAGGTTCGCAGTCGCCCGGCGGTGCCAGCCGTCGGAGAGAAAGACGTTGAGGAACCCCGGGCCGGCGACCTCGATCCGCTCGACGTTGTCGCCGAGAATCCGGTCGAGCTCGGTGCGCAGGCGTTCGGCGACCTCGCGCGGCGGCGCGCCCGCGGTCGGTGCGAGCAGCATCGCCGCGTTGGTCGAGTAGTCGCCGAGCTCGGGCTTGGGCGGCCGTTCGAGGGTCAGCTTCTCGCCCGCCTCCCGATCCAGAATCGCGGTCGCGCCGACCACGGCGGCGCGCAGATCTGCGAATGGGTCGGTCGCCGGCTGTGTGGCCACGCATCGATACTAGGTGGCTGTAACCGCGCAGAGCACTAACCTGCCGCCCGATGAGGGCAATCGTCACCGGAGGCGCAGGGTTCATCGGCTCGAACGTCGTCGACGCGCTGGTCGAGCGCGGCGACGAGGTCCTGGTGCTCGACGACATCTCGACCGGCCGGCGCCAGAACCTGGAGGGAGCGCTGGCGGCGGGGGCGACCCTGCTCGAGGGCAGCATCACCGACGAGGACGTCGTCGCCGAGGCCTTCGCGCGCGCCCGCCCGGAGGTCGTCTTTCACCTCGCCGCGCAGATCGACGTTCGCCGCTCGGTCGTCGACCCCAGCTTCGATCTCGGGGTCAATGTCGGCGGCACGATCAAGCTGCTCGAGCGCGGGCGCCAGGAGGGGCTCGGTCGCTTCGTCTTCGCCTCCACCGGCGGCGCGATCTACGGCGAGGGCGACGGGCGGGAGCTGCCGTTCACCGAATCGGCGGAGTGCCGTCCCGACGCCCCCTACGGCCAGTCCAAGTACGCGGCCGAGGGCTACCTGGGGCTCTACCGCCGCCTCTACGGTCTCGAGACCGTGGTTCTGCGGCTCGGCAACGTCTTCGGCCCGCGGCAGGACCCGCTCGGCGAGGCCGGCGTGATCGCGATCTTCTGCAGCGCCCTGCTCGAGGGACGCCAGCCGACGGTCTTCGGCGACGGCGAGCAGACGCGCGACTACGTCTACGTGGGCGACGTCGCCGGCGCCTTCCTCGCCGCCGCCGACGGCGATCGCGGCGGGCCTTACAACGTCGGCACCGGGGTCGAGACCTCCGTCCTCGCGCTCGGCGCCGAGGTCGCAGAAGCCAGCGGAACGGCCTTCGAGCCGGAGTTCGCGCCGGCGCGGTTGGGCGAGGTCAAACGGACCGCCGTCGATCCCGCGCTGGCCGATCGCGAGCTCGGCTGGACGGCCTCCCACGACCTGAGCCAGGGACTCGCAAAGACGCTCGAGTCGCTGCGTTAGGCCCGCTGGCTTGCTGGCTTCGAGCTGGAAACGAATCGAGGCCTCGCTCGCGCCCGATGCCGTCGTCCTCGATGTCGGCGGCTGGGCCGCGCCACTGGCGCGTGCGGACTGGGTGATCGATCTGATGCCCCATGCCTCCCGCGCGCGCGGCACGGCCGAGGAGCGCTTCTCGGAGGCGACCTGGGTCACCCGGGACATCTGCGACCACGATCGATGGCCGTTCGCCGACGACCAGTTCGACTTCGCGATCTGCGCGCAGACGCTCGAGGACCTGCGCGATCCGGTCTGGGTCTGCGCGGAGCTGAGCCGGGTCGCTCGCGCCGGCTACGTCGAGACGCCGTCGCGGCTGCTCGAGCAGAGCTACAGCGTCGCCGGCACCTGGGTCGGCTGGCCGCACCACCGCTGGCTCGTCGACGTCGTCGACGGAGGGTTGGAGTTCGCCCACAAGCCACACCACCTACACAGCGCGGCGCAGCTCCAGCTGACCACGCGCGAGGGCGAGATGCTGACCGCCGAGGAGCGGGTCAACGCCCTGTTTTGGAGCGGCCGGCTGCCGGCGCGTGAGCGGATCTTGATCGGCGAGGGCTCGTTCGACGAGTACCTCGAGGCGCCGATCGCGGCCAACCGGGAGCGGCTGCGAGCCCGGATCCCGCCGCCGCCGAGCCGCGCGCGGCGACTTGCATGGCAGATCCGCAACCGCCGCCTCAGCCCCCCGCACGGAACCTGGCGCTGAGCGATGCCCGCCTCCCCCGCGCTCGACGTCGTAATCGTCTCCTACCGCTGCGAGTCGCTGCTTCGCGACTGCCTCGGCGCGCTGCTGGCCAACCCGCCCAGCGGTGAGCTGCGAGTCGAGGTCGTCGACAACGCCTCCGGCGACGGAACCGCGGAGATGGTGCGCCGCGAGTTCCCGGCCGTGGTGCTGACCGAGAACGCGGAGAACGCCGGCTTCAGCAGCGCGAACAACCCGGCGCTGGCGCGCGGCGAGGCTCCCTATGCCCTCGTCCTCAACCCGGATACGCGGGTGACGCCGGGCTCGCTCGACGCGCTGCTGGCGGTGATCGAGGCCCACCCCGAGGTCGGCATGGCGGGGCCTCGCCTGGAGCTCGAGGACGGCAGCTTCGACCACGCCTCGCGCCGGTCGTTCCCGACGCCGCTCTCGGCGCTCGGCCACTTCACCGGGCTCGGCAGGCGCGAGGGCGCGAGCGGCGCCCTCGCCGACTACCGCGCCCCGGCGGTGGAATCGGGCCCGGTTGACGCGATCAACGGCGCCTTCATGCTGATCCGCCGCGCGGCGCTCGAGCAGGTGGGGGCATTCGACGAGCGCTACTGGATGTACATGGAGGATCTCGACCTCTGCTACCGGTTCGCGCAGCGCGGCTGGACGACCTGGTTCGAACCGACGGTCACCGTCGTCCACATCAAGGCGGGCACCAGCGGCGAGCACCGGTCGTTGCGGCTCAACTACGCCTTCCACTACGGGATGTTGCGGTTCTACCGCGACCACTACGCGAGCGAGCGCAACCCGCTGCTGAACGCCGCCGTCTACTGCGGGATCGGGGTCAAGTTCGCCGCCGCCGCCGTGCGCAGCGCGATCGCGCGGCTCATTCGCCGCGGTAGCTGAGTGCGGCGCCGAGCCGCTCGACCGTGGTCGGGTGGGTGCCGAAGACGTCGCTGAACCAGGCCGGCGGATCCGGATCCGAGAGGTTGGTCTTCGCCAGCTGCAGCTGGAGGTCGATCAGCGCCTCGGGATCGTCGGTGAGCTCGAGCGCGAACTGATCGGCGCTCGCCTCGATCTTGCGCGAAAGCTGGTTGCCGGGGATGTTGAGCACGAATCCCGCCACGAACAGCGCCAGCAGATAGATCGGGACCGCCGCCGGACTGGCCGGGTCGATCCCGCGCCGGCGGGCGATCGCGAGCGACAGCTCACGCGCGAACAGGAGCCCGAACGGGGCCACGATGGCGACGAAGATGAGGCCGCGGCGGATGTCGGCGTGGGCGACGTGGCCGAGCTCGTGGGCGACCACCGAGCGCAGCTCGGGACGCTCGGCCTGGTCGAGCAGGTTGTCGTAGAGGACGACGCGCTTGGTGGAGCCGATTCCGTCGACGAAGGCGTTCAGCGACGTGACCCGGCGGCTGGCGTCGATCCGGTAGACCTCGCCGATGTCGACCCCGGCCTCGCGCCCGAGCTCGAGCACGTCGGCACGGGCCTGGCTGCCGGCCGGCAGGGGCTCGAACTTGTTGAAGATCGGCGAGAGGACCACCGGCGCGATCCAGGTGAAGACCGCCGCCAGCCCGGTGGTCAGCACCGCGCCGGGGATCCACCAGCGGCGCGGGAAGCGGCGCACGAGCGCGATCAGCAACAGCGCTCCGCCCGCGGTGATCACGGCGGTGATCCCGGCGGAGCGGGCTCGGTCCCAAAGCCACGGGCCCAGCGACTGGGTCGAGAGCCCGGCGTCGACCGCGCGCTCGTGCGAGATCAGGCTCAGCGGCAGGGTCACGACCGCGGTCAGCAGGGCGACCCCGGCGCCGGCGGCGGCGGCACCCAGCAACGGGCGCGTCGCCAGCCGCTCGAGCCCGCGCCGCAGCGGTGCCGGGCGGCCGAACGCAAGCGCGACCAGGAGCGCGCCCTCGACCGCCAGGCCGGCGAACAGCAGCACCCGTCCGGGATCACGGTAGTCGTGGGCGCGCTCGAGCTCGGCGGGGCTGAAGTAGTCCGATTCGGCGACCGGGACCGGGTCAGGCGGGGGGTCGCGCGGCGCCAGCAGCCAGACCGCCGCCTCGGCGACGATGATCATCACCACGGCCGCGCCACCGACGCGGGCCGCGGTCGAGCGCCGAAAGCTCATCGCCGCCTACGATAGTCCGCCGTTGGTCCGGCCCCGATGCGTCTCGCGCTGCTCTCAGACATCCATTCCAACCTGCCCGCCCTCGAGGCGGTGCTCGCCGACGTCAAGTCGGCAGGCACCGACGAGTCCTGGTGCCTGGGCGACGTCGTCGGCTACGGCGCCCAGCCGGACGAGTGCACGGTCCTGGTCCGCGAGCACTGCACGGCCTGCCTGGTCGGAAACCACGACCTCGCCGCGCTCGACCAGCTCGACATCTCGACCTTCTCGCCCGCCGCCGCCTCGGCGGTCCGCTGGACCCGCGAGCGGATGAGCGCCGAGACGCGGGAGTTCCTCTCCGGCCTCCAGCCCGCCGACGAGAGCCGCGAGGTCGGCCTCTACCACGCCTCGCCCCGGGATCCGGTCTGGGAGTACGTGCTCTGGCCCGATCAGGCCGCGGAGTGCATCCGCGCCCAGGCCAGGCGGGTGAGCTTCGTCGGCCATTCGCACGTTGCCCTGTTCTTCGCCCTCGCCGAGTCCGGCGCCCAGGCGAACGAGGCCCAGGACGCGCGTGGCGCGCAGGCGGGCGCCGGCACCAGCCTCGAGATCCGCCGCGGTCGCTGGCTGATCAATCCGGGAAGCGTCGGCCAGCCCCGCGACGGCGACCCCCGCGCCGCCTGGCTCGAGCTCGACACCGAGTCCTGGCAGGCGATTTTCCACCGGGTCGCCTACGACATCGACAGCGCCGCCGACGCGATCGTCGCCGCCGAGCTTCCAGAGCACCTGGCCCGCCGGTTGTATGTCGGGCAATGAGGCGGCAGGGCCGATGAGGGCGATAACTAGACTCGCCGCGATGGCTCGCCGGCCCCGGATATCCCTGCTCTCGTGCGTTTTCGCACTCGCGCTCGCCGGTTGCGGCTCGAGCGACGACGGCACGATCCCGCCCGATGACGCAAGCGAGCTACTCAGCCTGCTGGCTGCGGTCGAGCAGGAGGCCAACTCCGGGAGCTGCGAGATCGCGCAGGGCCTGGCGCAGGAGTTCGTCACCTCGGTCAACGACCTGCCGAATGATGTCGACCCGAAGGTCGCCGGCGAGCTGACCAAGGCGGCGACCAACCTCGAGGGATTGACCGAGCAACCGGGCGAGTGCCCCGAAACGGGCGCCACCGGTGAGTTCGGCGACCAGTCGACGACCTCGACCACGTCGACCGTGACCACCGAGCCGACGACGACCGAGGAGACGACAACGGACGACGAGCCGACGACGACCGAGGAGCCCACCGAGGAGCAGCCGAGCGAGGATCCGAACCCGGAGCCCCCCGCGGGCGGCGGCCCGAGCGGCGAGACCGGCGGCGGCACCGGTGGCGGCGGGACCGGTTCACCGAGCGGCGGCGTCGGCGCCGGCGGGGGCGCGGGCTGATGCCGGGCACGACGATCTCCGACCGCTACGAGCTCGGCGACCGCCTCGGGTCGGGGGGCATGTCGACCGTCTACCGGGCGACCGACCGGGTGCTCGAGCGCACGGTCGCGGTCAAGATCCTCGCCGAGCACCTCTCCGACGACGACAAGTTCGTCGCCCGCTTCCGCCGCGAGGCGCTGGCGGTGGCGAAGCTGATCCACCCGAACATCGTCCAGGTCTACGACACGGGCGTCGACGCCGACCGCCACTACATCGTCATGGAGTACGTCGAGGGCAAGTCGGTCGCCCAGCTGCTGCAGACCAAGGGCCGCCTCGGCGCCGACTCGACCACCGAGATCGGGATCCAGGCCTGCGCCGGGCTCGAGTACGCCCACCGCCAGGGCATCATCCACCGCGACGTCAAGCCCGGCAACCTGATGGTCATCGGCGGCCCGGCGGGGCGCCGCCGCCGCGACAGCTCCGCGCACGAGCCGCCGACCGGCGAGATCACGATCAAGCTCACCGACTTCGGGATCGCCCGCGCCACCGCCCAGTCACGCCTGACCCAGGTGGGCTCGGTTGTCGGCACCGCCGCCTACCTGGCGCCCGAGCAGGCGCGCGGCGAGGAGGCCACCCCGGCGGCCGACGTCTACGCGCTCGGCGTCGTCCTCTACCAGCTGCTCACCGGCAGGCTTCCGTGGGAGGGCTCGACCCTGGCCGAGCTCGCGATCCGGCGCGAGAACGAGCGCCCGCTGCCGCCTACCTCCTATGACCCCGACGTACCGGAGACCCTGTCGCAGGCCGTCCTGCGCTCGCTCGAGGGCGAGGCCTCGGCGCGCTACTCCTCGGCCCGCGACCTCTCCCGTGCGCTCGAGGCCGGGCTTCGGGGCGAGGATCCGCCGCCGCCCTCCGACCAGCTGCCGACCGACATGCTCGCGGCCGGGCCGGCCACCGCGGCGACGCGGCGCATGGACAGCCCCGAGCCGCGGACGCCGATCGCGCCCGAGCCGATCGCCCCGCGACGCCGTCCTGCCCAAGCCGCGCCGCGGCCGGCGGTGGCGCCGGCGCCGGGGCCATCGAAGCGATCGGCCGGCAACCGGTTCCTGCGCGCAGTCGGGGTCCTGCTGCTGATTGCGATCCTTGCCGCCGCGATCGCGATCGCCGTGCTCACGCTCACCGACGCCGGTCAGAGCACCGACCTCGGCCAGACGATCAAGGACAACCTCAACGAGCAGATTCAGGCGATCGAGGACTTCATCAAGGAGAACACCCAGTAGGAGCGGGCGCCTAACGGCAGCCCATCGGCGCGATCTGGCTGGTTCCGGAGGTGACGACGAGGAAATGGTCCGCGGGCAGGACCCCGGCGTTGAGACAGGCCATCCGCAGGTCCTCCATGTACGCGGCCGGCGCCCGGCAGCCGACCACGTCGTTGGGATAGCTCCGAGCGACCTGGCTGCACTGCGAGTCGAGGGCGCGGTAGATCTCGGGCTCGTCCGCCTTCGCCGCCACCTCGCTGATCCCACTGGCGTCAAGGAACGCGTCCCAGCCCCCGAGGGTGGTCAGCGCAAAGACGACGGCCGCAAGCGCCGCCAGCTTCGCGAGCGTCCGCAATCCACGCCGCATGAATAGCGACGATTGCAGGGCAAACGGCGGAAGACCAGCCGCCTGGACCTATGTTGGAGGCGCGGCGGCCCAGGGCGCGGCGCCGCTCAGGACCGCGCTCCGGTATCCGGCAAAGGCGCCGGCCTCGATCGCCGCCCGCGCGCCGCCGACCAGGCGCTCGAGGAAGGTGAGGTTGTGCAGCGTCAGCAGGCGGGCGGCGGTCGGGGCCTCGGCGCGGGTGAGGTAATGCAGGTAGGCGCGCGTGTGCACCGCACATGTCGGGCACGGGCAGTCCTCGACCAGCGCGCCCTGGTCGATCGCGTACGCCGGCTTGGCGACGTCGAAGCGAAAGCGAGACTCGGGCAGCGGCGCCAGCGCCATCCCGTGGCGGGCGAGGCGGGTGGGAACGGCGCAGTCGAAGACGTCGATACCGAGCGCGATCCCGGCGAGCAGGTCGTCCGGCTCGCCGATCCCGAGCAGGTGCTTGGGCGGCTCCGCGGGCAGCATCGGAGCGGTCATCGCCAGCACGCCGTGCATCTCTGGCTTGTCGCGGCCCAGGGTGCCGCCGATCGCGAGCCCGTCGACGGCCGCCTCGCCGACCGCTTCGGCAGAGGCCCGGCGCAGATCCTCGTGCACTCCGCCCTGGACGATCCCGAACACGGCCTGGCTCGGCGGGCCGTGCTCGAGATGCCAATCGAGGCAGCGGCCGAGCCAGCGGTGGGTGCGCTCGGTCGAGCGCGCCGTGTAGTCGCGGTCGGCGTGAAAGGGCGTGCACTCGTCGAACGCGAGCGCGATGTCGGAGCCGAGTGCGGCCTGCACCGACATCGACTCCTCGGGCCCCATGAACCGCTCCGAGCCGTCGATGTAGGAACGGAAGGAGACGCCGCGCTCGCCGATATCGATCACGCCGCCGCTGGCGCCGGAGCCGCCACGGCGGCCCTTGATCTCGTCGGCGACGTTTCCGTGGGCGAGCGAGAAGACCTGAAAGCCACCCGAGTCGGTGATCAGCGCCCGCTCCCAGCCGATGAACCGGTGCAGGCCGCCGAGCTCGCCGATCCGCTCGGCCCCCGGCGAGAGGAAGAGGTGAAAGGTGTTGCCGAGGATCAGCTCGAAGCCGATCTCGGAGACATCGCCGACGTCGAGGGTGCGCACCGCGCCGCGCGTCGCCAGGGGGATGAACGCCGGCGTCGCGACCTCGCCGTGCGACGTGATCAGCCGCCCGCTGCGCGCCGCTCCATCGCGGGCGCCGATCTCGAATCTGAGCCGGGCGGGGTCGTTTCTCACCGCCCCGCAGCCTGACTGCTTTGACCGGCGCACGCCGCGCGCGGCTGATCTATGGTCGGCCGATGGAGGAGACGGTCACGGCCGAGGCTCCTGTCGGGCGCTCGAACGGCAGCGGCGCCGACGGCAGCGCCGAGCATCGCCGGGCCCTGGTTCATGTCGCCGTTCTTCGAGCGGATGCTCGAACAACGCGGACTCGACCCCGAGTCCGAGCGGCAGGTCCGCTCCTTCGCCGAGCACGGCTTCCTGGTCGTCGACGACATCGGCCTCGGAGATCCGGAACTGCTCGCCGAGCGGCTGATCGCCGAGGTCGGGCCGCTGCACGCAGGCGGGGAGTTCAACCGCGTCGCCGAGGCCAGTACGCCGACCTCGGGCTCGCCCCGGGCAAGGGCTTCTACTCCCACTACTCCGCCTACGTCGGCGAGATGATCGGCGCCCGCGGGCTGCGGAAGGAGCGGCCGGCGCTGCGCCGCGGCCAGGCGCTGATCTGGGCCGCCAACCTGCTCCACGGCGGCGACCCGGTGGCCGACCCGAGCCGCACCCGGGTGAGCCAGGTGACCGACTGCTACTTCGACGGCTGCAGCTACTACACGCCGCTGCGCAGCGATCTCGCCCGGGGCAAGGTCTTCTTCCGCCAGATCACCGACCTGCGGACCGCCAAGCTGACGCCGGCGAGGATCGGTGGTCGGAGAGTGCCGATCGCTGTGCTCTCGCGCCTGGTCACCGGGCGCCGGGTGCTGGGCCGCCGGCTCGGGCGCGGGGTCGAGCGCCACCCGGCCTGAGCGAGGCACGGATCGCATGCCCTCTCATCTGCTGCCCACGTTCTTTGTCATCGGTGCCTCGAAGTCGGGGACGACCAGCCTGCACCACTACCTGCGGGCGCATCCCGAGATCGAGATGACCTCGACCAAGGAGCCGCACGTTCTCTGCGGGCCGCCCGATTGGCGCCAGCGGCTGTTCCTCTACGACCGCCTCTTCGATCGAGACGCGCCCGCCCGCGGCGAAGTGTCTCCCGGATATGCCGCCCTGCCACGCGATCCTGACGTACCACGGCGCATCCACGAGATCGTGCCCGGCGCACGCCTCGTCTACCTCGTCCGCGACCCGGTCGAGCGCGCGATCGCCCACTATTCGCAGGAAGTGACCGTCCGGGTCGAGACGCGGGGGGTCGACGAGGCGCTGCTTCCCAACGACCCGAACTGCGTCTACGTCGGCGCGAGCAAGTACGCAGCCCAGGTGGAGGCATACCTGCGGGTGTTCGACCAGCAGCAGCTGCTCGTCGTCGACAGCACCGATCTTCGCCATCGACGCCGCCAGACGCTGGGCAGGATCTTCGCCCATGTGGGCGCCGACCCGGCGTATTGGCACCCGCAGGCGTTCGAGCGGGAGGACAACTCGCGCTTTGCCGAGAACGTTCGCCGGCCGAAGGCCGAGATCGCGATCGCCCGAAACCGCGCCTATCAGCGGTTGCGCCCGCTGATGCCCGAGTGGCCTCGGCGCGCGATCCGGATGGGCCTGCGCCGCTTCGCGGCCGACCCGGTGATCCCCGAGGTCACCGAGGTGATGCGGTCAGAGCTCGCCGAGACGCTTGCTCCCGAGGCGGAGAGGCTACGGGCCCTGACCGGCGAGCGGTTCGAGAGCTGGGCGGTCTAGCAGCGAACGCCCGGTCATCGCCGCCGGCTGCTCGATTCCGAGCAGGGCCAGCACCGTGGGGGCGACGTCGGCGAGCACGCCGCCCTCGGCGAGCTCGATTCCCGCGAGCGTGACCACGAACGGGACCGGGTTCAGCGAGTGGGCGGTGTTCGGCGAGCCATCTGGCTCCAGCATCTGCTCGGCGTTGCCGTGGTCGGCGGTGACGATGCACGCCCCGCCCGTCGCGTGCACCGCGGCGACCACCTCGCCGAGGCAGCTGTCGACCGCCTCGATCGCGGAGATCGCCGCCGGGATGCTGCCGGTGTGACCGACCATGTCCGGGTTGGCGAAGTTGATGATCCCGAAGCGGTAGTCACCCGCGGACCACCGTGAGGTGAACGCTTCGGCGGCGTCCTCGGCGCTCATCTCCGGCTTGTGGTCGTAGGTGGGCACGTCGCGCGGCGAGTCGACCAGCGCCCGTTCCTCCCCCTCCCACTCGAGCTCGCGGCCGCCGTTGAAGAAGTAGGTCACGTGCGCGTACTTCTCGGTCTCGGCGACGTGCAGCTGGCGCTCGCCACGCTCGGCGAGCACCTCCGCCAGCGTCGTCTCCGGCTCCCGCGGGGGGAAGGCGACCGGGTAGTCCCAGTCGCCTCGGTAGGCGGTCAGCGTGGTCAGCGCGATCTCCGGCGCGTCGCCGCGATCGAACTCGTCGAAGTCGCGCTCGCCGAGCGCCATCACCAGCTCGCGGGCGCGGTCGGGGCGGAAGTTGAAGTGGATCGCGACGTCGCCGTCGGCGACCCCGTCGTAGTCGCCGATCACGGTCGGGCGGATGAACTCGTCGGTCTCGCCGCGCTCGTAGGCCGCGGCCACCGCCTCGGCGGCGCTCGCGGCACGGGCCCCCTCGGCGTGGACGATCGCGTCGTAGGCGAGCTTGACTCGCTCCCAGCGCCGGTCGCGGTCCATCGCGTAGTAGCGGCCGCCGACGGTGCCGGCGCGTCCCGCATGGCGCAGCCAGAGCTCGAGCTCCTCGAGATATCCGGGCGCCGACTGCGGCAGCGTGTCGCGCCCGTCGGTGAACGCGTGCACGACGACGTCCGGAACGCCCTCGCGGGCGGCGAGCTCGATCAGCGCCTCGATGTGGGTCCAGCCCGAATGCACGCCCCCGTCCGAGACCAGGCCCAGCAGGTGCAGCCTGCCGCGCGGGCTTTGCCGGGCCGCCGCACAGGCGGCCAGCAGGGCCTCGTTCTCGAACAGGCTGCCGTCGGCGACCGCGTCGTCGATCCGCGCCAGGTCCTGCTTCACCACCGCTCCCGCGCCGAGGTTCAGGTGACCGACCTCGGAGTTGCCCATCTGACCGTCGGGGAGGCCGACGTCGCGGCCGCTGGCCGAGAGCGTGGTCTTCGGATAGCGGTCCCAGAGCTGGTCGAAGACCGGGGTCTCGGCCTGGGAGACGGCGTTGCCGGGACCGTCGGGCGCCAGGCCCCAGCCGTCGAGGATCACCAGCGCCAGCGAGGGCGCCGGCACCGAGCTCGCCCCCTCGGGCAAGGTCACATCAGGCGCCTCAACGGCGGCGCGGCTCGGCTTCGCTTCGCTCCGCCTCACGCCGCCGCCTCGCAGATGGCGAGGAAGTCGCCGGGATCGAGGCTGGCGCCGCCGACCAGGCCGCCGTCGACGTCGGGGAGGGCGAACAGCTCGGCGGCGTTGGCCGGCTTCACCGAGCCGCCGTAGAGAACGCGGACCGCCTCCGCCGCGCCGGCGTCGATGCCGACGATCAGCTCGCGGATGAAGGCGCTCGCCTCCTGGGCCTGCTCCGGCGTCGCGGTGCGGCCGGTCCCGATCGCCCAGATCGGCTCGTAGGCCACCACCACGCGACCGAGGTCACCTGGGGCCACCTGCTCGAGGTCGGCCTCGAGCTGGCGGCGCAGAACCGCCTCGGTCTCTTCCGCGTCGCGCTCGGCCTCGGTCTCGCCGCAGCAGAGGATCGCCAGCATCCCGGCTTCGAGCAGCGCCGGGACCTTGCGGGCCAGCGCCTCGTCGCTCTCGCAGAAGAGCTGGCGGCGCTCCGAGTGGCCGACGATCGCCCCGGCGACGCCGATCTCCGCCAGCATCGGGATCGAGATCTCGCCGGTGAACGCCCCGGACTCATGCTCGTGGACATTCTGGGCGCAGATCTCGATTCCACTCCCGGCGGCGATCGCGGTCGCCGCCGCGAGCGCGGTGTCCGGAGGGCAGACGACG
Organism: uncultured Solirubrobacterales bacterium; assembly: GCA_963767475.1. Taxonomy (GTDB): domain Bacteria; phylum Actinomycetota; class Thermoleophilia; order Solirubrobacterales; family 70-9; genus WHSW01. Next base: position 128,085 of record CAVYEI010000005.1, on the reverse strand, counting down.
ACGTCTACGGCGCCAAGCTGGGACGCATAGCCGGTCAGCGTGGCGAGGTAGGCCTCCGTCTCCCCCACCGTCTTGTTCATCTTCCAGTTGGCGGCGACCAACGGTGTTCTCTCAGGCATCGCGCAGGACCTCCACTCCGGGTAGGTGCTTTCCCTCGATCAGCTCCAGCGAGGCGCCGCCGCCGGTCGAGAGCCAGTCGACCTCCCCGGCGAGCCCGAAGGCCACCAGGGCGGCGGCCGAATCGCCACCGCCGACGACCGTGAACCCGGGCGCCGCGGCGACCGCCTCGGCGACTCCGCGGGTGCCGGCCGCGAACGGCTCGAGCTCGAAGGCCCCCATCGGGCCGTTCCAGAACACCGTCTGCGCATCGGCGATCACGCGCGCGTACTCGGCGACCGTCTTCGGGCCGATGTCGAGGCCCATCCAGCCGTCGGGGACGACGATCCCGTCGAGCTCGCGGACCTCGGTCGCGGCGTCGAACTCGCGCCCGAGCACGAGGTCGGTCGGCAGGTGCAGCTCGCAGTTGGAGATCTCGGCGCGCTCCAGCACCCGCTCGGCGAGGCCGATCCCCTGCTCCTCGACCAGCGAGTCGCCGGTCTCGAGCCCGCGGGCGCGAAAGAAGCTGAAGCACATCGCGCCGCCGATCAGGACGCTGTCGGCGGTCTCGAGGAAGCGCTCGATCACCCCGATCTTGTCGGTCACCTTGGCTCCGCCGAGGACGACCGAGAACGGGCGCCGGGGCTGGTCGCGCAGCGCGGTCAGCTCGCGCACCTCGCGCTCGAGCAGCAGCCCGGCATAACCCGGCAGCAGCTCGGCGACGCCGACGGTGGTCGCGTGCGCCCGGTGCGCGGCACCGAAGGCGTCGTCGACGTAGACGTCGGCGAGCCGGGCCAGCGCCGCGGCCAGCTCCGGATCGTTCTTGGTCTCACCCGGCTCGTAGCGGCTGTTTTCGAGCACCAGGACCTCGCCGGCGCCGAGTCGCCCGGCCGCGGCCTCGACCTCGGCGCCGGCGACCGCGGGCGCCAGCTCGACCTCGGCCTCGAGCAGCTCGCCGAGGCGCCGGGCCACCGGAGCCATCGAGAGCTCCGGCTCGCGGTCCTTGGGGCGACCCAGATGCGAGACCAAGACCAGCGCGGCACCGCGCTCGCGCAGCAGCTCGATCGTCGGCAGAGCGGCCCGGATCCTGGTGTCGTCGGCGACCGCGCCGCCGCTCAGCGGAACGTTGAAGTCGACCCGGGCGAGCACGCGGGCCCCCTCGACCGGGGCGTCGCGCACGCTCGCCTTCGAGAACGTCGCGCCTTCGCTCAAGCTACGGCGGGCTCGCGTTCGAGCACCCGTGCGGCGAGCTCCACGCAGCGGTTCGAGTATCCCCACTCGTTGTCGTACCAGGAGAAGACCTTGACCAAGCTCCCCTCGAGCACGATCGTCTGCCCGGCGTCGAAGATCGACGAGTGCGGGTCCTTGACGATGTCGGTGGAGACGATCTCGTCCTCGGTGTAGGCGAGGATGCCGGCGAGCGGCCCGTTGGCCGCCGCCTCGATCGCGCCGTTGATCTCCTCGACAGAGGTCTCGCGCGCCGCTTGGAAGGTGAGGTCGACGACCGAGCCGGTGGCGACCGGCGCCCGCACCGCCATGCCGCTCAGCTTTCCGTTCAGCTCCGGGAGCACGAGGCCGACGGCCTTCGCCGCCCCGGTCGAGGCGGGGATCAGGTTGAGGGCAGCGGCGCGAGCGCGGCGCAGGTCCTTGTGCGGCATGTCCTGGAGGCGCTGGTCGGCCGTGTAAGCGTGGATCGTGGTCATCAGGCCGCGCTCGATCCCGACCGCGTCGTTGAGCACCTTCGCCACCGGCGCCAGGCAGTTGGTCGTGCAGGAGGCGTTGGAGATGATGTGGTGCGCTTCGGGGTCGTAGTCGGAGTCGAAGTTGACCCCGAGCGCGACGGTGACGTCCGGCTCGGTCGCCGGCGCCGAGATGATCACCTTCTTCGCCCCGGCATCGAGGTGCTTGCTCGCGTCGGCGCGCTTGGTGAACAGGCCGGTCGACTCGATCACGACGTCGACCCCGAGCTCGCCCCACGGCAGCGCCGCAGGGTCGCGCTCGGCGAGCACCCTGATCTCGGTGCCGTCGACGCTCAGCGACGCGTCACCGGCCTCGACCTCACCGGGGAAGCGCCCGAGGATCGAGTCGTACTTGAGCAGATGGGCGAGCGTCGCCGGGTCGGTGATGTCGTTGACGGCGACGAACTCGAGTTCGGCGCCGGCCTCGTAGGCGGCGCGGAACAGGTTTCGCCCGATCCGCCCGAATCCGTTGATACCCACCTTCACCTTCGCCATCTGCGTGTTTCTCCCTCGGAGTCGTTTGTCAGTTGCTCTGTACGGCGATCTCGACCCGGTGTCCGTCGGGGTCCAGAAGGTACGCCGAGTAGTAGCTCCCACCGTACTCGGGCCGCGGCCCGGGCGCACCGTCGTCGGTGCCGCCGGCGCCGACGCCGCCCTCCCAAGCGGCCTTGACCGCCGGGATTCCGCTGGCGGTGAAGCAGACGTGCCCTGAGGGCGCGCCCTGGCCCCCGCCGGCGACGGCGAAGAACACCGGGCGGACGATCCCCCAGGCGACCGCCTGCTCGTTGTCGATGTGGCGGCGCCAGCCGAGCGAGCCGAGCACGGCGTCGTAGAAGCGCGCGCTCTGCTCGAGGTCGCCGGCGTCGACTGAGACGTGGTGGATCACCCTCTGAACTTACCCGGAACCGGCCCTGAGCTACCCGCCGCGAGGGGTCCAGCGAAAGAAGCGGATCGCGAGCACGAGCCCGACCAGGCCCCACCCGGCGACGATCGCCAGATGCCCCCACTCGAAGCCGGCACCGGTGGTGAGCGGGTCCCAGGCGGCGAAGAAGGCCTCGAAGAAGTGGCGGACCGGGAACAGGTCGGCGAAATGGAGCACGCCCACCGGGATCTCCGTCTCGGGGATGAAGACGCCGGAGATGAAGTAGAGGGGCAGCGCGACGAACAGCGTGATCGCCGGAGCGGAGTCCTCGCTCGGGATCACCGCGGTGAGCGCGATCCCGAGACAGCAGAAGCTGGCGGCGCCGATCGTAAGCGTGACCAGGATCGCGGGCAGATGTTCCCAGGGGATCTCGACGCCGTAGACGAGGTTGCCGATCGCGGGCACGATCACCAGCATCAGGAGCGAGATCACGATCGCGTTTCCGACCCGCCCGGCGAAGAAGACCCAGCTCGGCAACGGCGTCCCGCGACCGCGCTTGAGGATCCCGCCCTCGCGATCGACGGTGAGCTGGATCGCGACGCTCTGCATCGTCGCCGAGACGATCGCCATCGTCAGGATCGCCGGCACGTAGTACGTCGTCGTCTTCAGGTTGCCGAGCTCCTCGAGCTCGTCGTTGCCGAAGATCGTCGCGAAGATGAAGAGGAAGAGGAGCGGCAGGGCGACGGTGAAGAAGACGGCCGCCGGGTTGCGCCGGAACGTCTTCTGGTCGTAGCGAAGCTGATGGACCGCGAGGCGCACCGCGCTCACGACGGATCCCGCTCCGACTCGCTGGCGGCGGTGAGCTCGAGGTAGATGTCCTCGAGGGTCGGGCGCTTGACCTCGAGCCCCTCGAGCTCGACCGAGCGCTCCAATGCCCACCCGGTGAGGCGGTTGAGCGTCGCCACCGGTTCCTGCGTGGTCAGCGCGTACTGCCCGTTGCCGCGGCCCTGCTGCGCCAGATCCACCGGCAGCTCGCTCGGCGCAACCCCGGCCGGCAACCGGAAGCTGATCGTCGCCGGTCGGTGCTCGCGGTCGCCGAGCTCATCCGGGCGGCCCTCGGCGACGATCTGCCCGCGGGCGATGATCGCGACCCGGTCGGCGAGCCGCTGGGCCTCGTCCATGTAGTGCGTGGTCAGGAAGATCGTCTTGCCGAGGTCTCGCAGCCCGGCGATCACGTCCCACGCCTGCCGGCGCGCCGAGGGGTCGAAGCCGGTGGTCGGCTCGTCGAGGAAGAGCAGGTCGGGGTCGCCGACCAGGGCGACGCCGACGTCGAGGCGGCGAAGCTGGCCGCCGGAGAGGCGCCCGGCACGGTCGTCTGCCTTCTCGGCGAGCCCGACGCGCTCGATCGTCTCCGCCACTCCGAGCGGCGCCCGGTAGTAGCCGGCGTAGAGCTCGAGCGTCTCGCGCACGGTTAGCTCGGGGCGCATCCGGCACTGCTGGAGCACGATCCCGATCCGCTCGCGCCACTCGCGGTCGGGGGACGCCGGATCCTGGCCGAGGACGGTGACCTCGCCGGCGCTGCGCTCGCGATAGCCCTCGAGCACCTCGGTGGTGGTCGTCTTGCCGGCCCCGTTCGGACCGAGGAAGGCGAACACCTCACCGGCTTCGACTTCCAGCTCGAGGCCGCGGACCGCCTCGAAGTCGCCGTATGACTTGCGCAGGCCCGAGACCGAGATGACGGGCTCGCTCACGCGGGCGATTCTAGGGGCGCGCCTGCGGCCGCAAGTTGACCCCGGCGCACCGTTCAGCCGAGCTCGACGTCGCGGTGCACGACCCGCGGCGTGACGTCGTCGCGCTCGGCGATGTGCCCGGCGAGTCGATCGGCGACCGTGACCGAGCGGTGGCGACCGCCGGTGCAGCCGATCGCGATCGTCAGGTGCGACTTGCCCTCGGCGACGTAGGCGGGCAAGAGGAAGTCGAGCAGCGGCAGCAGCCGGTTGTAGTACTCGCCGGCCACGTCGCCGGCCTCCACGTACTCGACCACCGCGGCGTCGCGCCCGGTGAGCGGGCGCAGGTCGTCGCGGTAGTGGGGATTGGGGAGGAAGCGCACGTCGAGGATCATGTCGGCGTCCCGCGGCGGCCCGTACTTGAAGCCGAAGGTGAGGATCGTCAGCGCCAGGCGCCCGTCGGGCTCGTCGCCGAGCACGTCGGTCGTGATCCGGCGTCGCAGGATCGAGCCGGTGAGCCCGGTGGTGTCGATCACCCGGTCGGCGCGCTCGCGCAGCGGGGCGAGGATCTCGCGCTCGGCCCGGATCCCGTCGACGATCCGCCCGTCCGGCGCCATCGGGTGCCGGCGACGCGTCTCCTTGAACCGGTTGACCAGCGTCTCCTCGCTGGCGTCGAGGAAGAGCACGGTCGGCGCCAGGCCCTCCTCGGTGAGCTCCTCGAGCACCGCGAGCAGATCGGAGAAGTACTCGCCACCGCGGACGTCGGTGACCACGGCCGCGCGGCGCACCCGGCTGCCCTCGTGCACGAACAGCTCGCCGAGCGACGCGATCAGGCGCGGCGGCAGGTTGTCGACGCAGAAGAAGCCGGAGTCCTCGAACGCCGCGATCGCCTCCGACTTGCCGGCGCCGGAATAGCCGGTGATCACGAATAGCTCGACTGCCGCCACTTGTCGAGGAGGAGGACCGATGTCGCTTCGAGCTTACCCGCGAGCGGCGCGGGCGATCGAGCGGCTGTGCTACTAACTGCTCGGTGGGCAGGCCCAGCGTGAGCGTCGTCGTACCGTTCCTCGGCGACGAGCGCGAGGCGCAGGAGATGCTGGCGACGCTCGCCGGCCTCAGCACCGGCCCCGGCGACGAGCTGATCGTCGCCGACAACACCCCTGACGGGCTCGTCGCCGGCCTCGCCGGCGAACGCGCGATCGTCGTCGCGGCGGGCGACCTACGCTCGGCCTCGCACGCCCGCAACGCCGGCGCCGCCGCCGCGAACGCCGATTGGCTGCTGTTCATTGACGCCGACTGCGCGCCGCCCGCCGACCTGATCGGCGCCTACTTTCGCGACCCGCCGGGCGAGCGCTGCGGGATCCTTGCCGGCGAGATCGAGGGCGTACCCGATCAGCCGGCCTTCCTCGCTCGCTGGGCACGGTCACGCCGCGGTCGCTGGGTCGAGCACCATCTGAGCTGGGGGCCGTATCCCGCCGGAGTGACCGCGAACCTGATGGTGCGCCGATCCGCGTTCGAGCAGGTCGAGGGCTTTCGCCTCGGCGGCGGCGGCGACCTCGACCTCTGCTGGCGTGCCCAGGAGGCGGGCTGGGAGCTCGCCTACCGCCCCGATGTCGTCATCCGCCATCGCGACCGCGAGACGGTGCGCGAGCTGTGGCAGCAGGCGGTCGCCTACGGCGGCCACCAGCATCACCTGCGCGACATCTACGGCGCCTCGGTGCCGCGACCGAAATTCGCCGTGCCGGCGCTGCGCTCGCTGGCCGGAACCCTCGCCTGGGCCGTCCGCGGCGAGGGCGAGCGGGCGCGATTCAAGCTCGTCGACGGGTTCTGGGCCGGCGCCGAGGCCTGGGGCTGGTACAGCCGCGGCGCCCGTGCCCGGCGCGCCGACTGAGCCCTGCTCGGCTCCATCCGCCTGCGGCGGCTCAGATCACGAGCACGCGGTGGCGAAGGTCGCCGCGCGCGGTCGTGTACAGGGTGAGCAGGTCGTAGAGCAGGAAGTAGGGCGCGATCGCCGGGCTCGCCTGCGAGCGCCGGCAGCGCCAGAGCAGCAGTCGCAGGTACGGCAGCGCCAGCAACGCCCCCGCCCACCGGCGCCGCCGCGCGAGCAGCAGCCCGGCGGCGGCGATCAGCAGGCGCAGATGGGCGTGGTTGCGAATCACGCCAGCGTCGAGCGCATCGGCGCGCAGGGCGGCGTGGCGGCGGAAGATCAGCACCCCGTCGGCGCCGAGCAGGGCGCCGCGAAGGTGGCGCGCGGGTCCGAGGTCCTCAACCGCGTGATCGACGACCGCCGCGGAGGTGAACTCCCGCTCGACGCCGAGCGCGAGCGCCCGCCAGCCGAGGTCGGTGTCCTCGCCCAGCGGCTCCGGGAAGGTCTCGTCGAAACCGTCCAGCTGCTCGAGCAGCGCCCGCGGGTAGGCGATGTTGCAGGTCTCGAACCACCACGGCCCCGAGCCGTCGACGTCCCGCGTGACGCTGAACGGGCCCGCCTCGTTGAGCTCGCGCGGGTTGGGTCGCGTGCGGCCCTGGACGATCGCGCCCGGCTTTCGCGCAGCCGCCTCGAGGCAGCGCTCGAGCCAGTCCGGCGCCGCCTCGCAGTCGTCGTCGGTGAACGCGATCAGCGGCGCGCGGGCGCGACGCCAGCCCTCGTTGCGTGCCCGGGCCGGGCCGGCCGAGTCGTTGCGCGCGATCACGGTGAGCTCGAACGGCGACGCCTCCGCCTCGCTCCGCAGCAACTCCGCCGAGCCGTCGGCCGAGCCGTCGTCGACGACGATCACCTCGAACGCCGCCGGATCGATCGTCTGCTCGCGCAGCGACCCGAGCAGGGCGGCCAGGCGCCGGGAGCGATCGCGGGTGGCGACGACGACGCTGACCGCTGGCGTGCCGGACACGCTAACCCGCCTTGTTCAGCTGCGAATGGATGTCGCGCGCCAGCTTGCCGGGGATCCCGGGCACCGCCTCGAGCTCCTCGCGCGAGGCGGCGACCAGCCGCTCGGGCGAGCCGAAGTGCTCGAGCAGCGCTCGCTTGCGCTTCGGCCCGACCCCGCGCAGCTCGTCGAGAAGCGACGTCGTCATCGCCTTGCCGCGGCGGCTGCGGTGATGGTCGAGCGCGAAGCGGTGGGCCTCGTCGCGGACCCGCTGCAACAGTCGCAGGCCCTCGGAGTCGGAGGGGATCTCGAGCGGCTCGGAACGGCCGGGGACGTAGACCTCCTCCAGCCGCTTGGCGAGGCCGATGACCGCCGTGCCGCGCTCGACCAACGGCGCCAGCACCTTGATCCCGGCCGAGAGCTGGCCCTTTCCACCGTCGATCACCACCAGGTCGGGCACCGCGGCAAAGCTCTCGTCGCGCTCGCCGTCGTGGGGCGAGCGGTCGGATTGCTCGAGCAGCTGCGAGACCCGGCGGGTGAGTACCTCCTCCATCGAGGCGAAGTCGTCGGGGCCGGCGCTGCGGTCGCCGCGGACCCGGAAACGCCGGTAGTCGGCCTTGCGCGGGGCGCCGCCCTGGAAGACGACCATCGAGGCGACCGTGTGCTCGCCGCCGATGTTGGAGATGTCGAATCCCTCGATCCGCACCGGCAGGGTCTCGAGCGCGAGCGTGTCCTGGAGCGCCGAGAGCGCGTCGACGCGCTGGGCCCGGCGGCGCTCCGTGCGCAGCCTGTCCTGCGCCAGGGCGAGGAGCGCATTTCGCTGTGCCAGCTCGCGCAGCCGGCGCTTCGAGCCGCGCTCGGCGACCCGGATCTCGACCGGGCCGCCGCGGCGAGCCGAGAGCGCCTCGCCGAGCAGCTCCGCGCGCTCGCTGAGCGCCGGCCCGACGACGATCAGGCGCGGGATCGCCGGCGCCGCCGAGTAGTACTGGGCGAGGAACTCCTCGGTCACCTCGGCCTCGTCGCGTTCGGCCTCGTTGGCGAGGTAGAAGCCGTGGCGCTCGGCGAGCACCCGGTCGCGGACCTGGAACACCTGGGCGTTGGCCTCGGTGCCCTCGAGCGCGACCGCGATCACGTCGGCCGATTCGAGCGACTCGCCGGCCACCGAGCGGCGCTCCATCAGCGAGCGAACCGCCTCGAGCCGGTCGCGGAAAACGGCCGCGCGCTCGAATTCCTCCACCCCGGCCGCCTCTGCCATCTTGCGCTCGAGGTCGCGCTCGACGTCGCGATAGCGGCCGGAGAGGAAGTCGACGATCGCGTCGATCCCGCGGCGGTACTCCTCGCGGTCGACGTAGCCGACGCAGGGCGCCGCACAGCGCTTGATGTAGTAGTCGAGGCAGGGCACGCCGGAGCGCCGCCCGGGCTCCGGGCCCTCGCAGGTGCGGTACTGAAACAGCCGCCCGAGCAGGTCGAGCGTCTCGCGCACCCGCTTCGCCGACGAGTAGGGGCCGAAGTAGATCCGCGAGGAGCGGTGGCGCTCGCGGGTGAAGTAGACGCGCGGGAACTCCTCGTCGAGGCTGATCCCGATGTAGGGATAGGACTTGTCGTCGCGCAGGCGGATGTTGAACTGCGGGCGATGGCGCTTGATGAACCCCTGCTCGGCGAGCAGGGCCTCTGCCTCGGTCTCGGTGACGAGGAAATCGATCGTCGCGATCCGCTCGATCATCTCCATGCCGCCGCGCGAGGACGTGCGCGAGAAGTGGGTACCGACGCGTTTGCGGATCGAGCGCGCCTTGCCGACGTACATCACCTTGGCGGTCTCGTCCTTGAACACGTAGACGCCGGGCTGGTCGGGCAGGCGTCGCCGCTGCTCGTCAACTGAATTACCGCCCGCCACCTCCTCGGCTTCGCCTGCGGGGGTGCGGGGTGTGGGTTCCTCTCCGGCGGCCATCGGGCAAAGGTTAGGGTTCACGTCCGCCGCCAATCGCACTTGAGGAGCCATCAGCGATGACCACCGCCACCATCCCCGCCCCGCCCGAGCTCGACACGCTCTCGATCGAGATCGACGGCGAGATCGGCACCCTGACCCTCGACCGTCCCGACTCGCTCAACGCGATGAGCCCGGAGATGATCTTCGAGCTCACGGTCGCCTCCGGATGGCTCGCCGACCAGGCTCCGTTGCGCGGCCTGATCGTTACCGGCGCCGGCGAGCGGGCGTTCTCCTCGGGCGGCGACGTGAACTGGTTCAAGGGAGGCGTCGACGACCCCGAGATCGACCTGCCCGCGAACGTGCGCCGAGGGGCCGAGGTGCTGCACCAGGCGATCCTCGACTTCCGCCGCATCCCCTATCCGGTGATCGGCGCGGTCAACGGAGTCGCCGCCGGGGCCGGCTTCTCGCTGGCGCTGATGTGCGACATCCGGATCGCCTCCACCGACGCCGCCTTCGTCTGCGCCTACGGGCGCATCGGCGCCTCGCCCGATGGCGGCATGACCTACTTCCTGCCCAGGGTCGTGGGCCCGTCGAAGGCGCTCGAGCTGATGCTCAACGATCCCCTGCTTTCGGCGGAGCAGGCGCTGGAGATGGGGATCGTGTCGAAGGTCGTCGCCCCCCAGGAACTTCTCGCCGAGGCCAGGTCGAAGGCCGAGAAGCTGGCGGCGAAGTCGCCCCACTACGTGCGGATGGCGAAGCTGCTGATCGGCCAGAGCCTCGACAACTCCCTCACCGAGCACCTCCAGGTCGAGCGCCACGGGATCGCCGACTCGATGGGGACCGAGGACCTGCGCGAGGGCGTGACCGCGTTCTTCGAAGGCCGCGAGGCCAAGTTCACGGGGCGTTGATGGAATTGTCGTTGCACCAATTCGAACGAAGGGACCGCCGTTGAAACAGCTCGCACTTGTGCTCTCGATCTGCGCGGTCGGCGCGTTTGGCTTGGTCGCCTGCGGCGACGACGACAGCCCCTCGACCACCAGCTCCGCCGCCGGCTCGACGACGACGCCGGACGAGTCGGTTGCGATCAGCGCCGATCCCGACGGCGCCCTCGCCTACACCGAGACCGAAGTCAGCGTTCCCGCGGGGAGTGTGACGATCGACTTCGAGAATCCCGCGCCGACCGACCACGACGTCGTAGTCGAGGACGCGGACGGCAACGAGCTGGCACGAACCGACACGATCAGCGGGTCGAGCGCAACCGCGACGGCTGAGCTCGAGCCCGGCGCCTACACCTTCTACTGCTCCGTCGACTCCCACCGCGAGGCCGGCATGGAAGGCACGCTCACCGTCGAGTAGGGAGTACCGCTACTCGCGCAGGGCGCGGCCGACCGACTCGGCGACGCAGACCGGCTTCTCGCCGCCCTCGCGCTCGAGGATGAACTTGGTCACGACGTGGTACCAGCCCTCGCCGAGTTCGTCGACCGTCTGCACCTCGGCGGTCGCCCTGACCTTGGAGCCCGCCGGCACCGGGGCCGGGAAGCGGACCTTGTTCCAGCCGTAGTTGATCCCCAGCTTCACTCCCTGCTGGCTGATCAGCTGGCCGCGAAAGCCGTCGATCAGCGACAGCGTCAGATTGCCGTGGGCGATCGTGGTCCCGAACGGGCTCTCGGTCTTCGCCCGCTCGACGTCGACGTGGATCCACTGGTCGTCGCGGGAGACCTCGGCGAACTTGTTGATGTCCTCCTGGGTGACCTCGACCCAGTCCGAGGGGCCGATCGGCTTGCCGATCAGCTCCCGAAGCTCGTCGATCCCGGAGATCGTCAGCGGTGGCACGGTGAGAGCGTACGAAAGTCAATCCACCAGCCGCACCTCGAGCGCCGGCGCCGTACCGACGAGGGTCGCTCCGGCACCGTCCATCAGCCCGAGGATGCGGGCGACGTAGGCCTGCGTCTCGGGATAGGAGGGCACGCACATGCACGGTGCGACCGCGCCGGGGCCGGCGTTGTAGGCGGCGAGGGCGAGCGCGGTATCGCCGAACTGCTCCAGCAGATCCGACATCAGGTGAGCCTGAGCGTCGATCGCGGCCTCGGCGTCGAACGGATCGCCGAGCCCGTACATCGCCGCCGTGCCCGGCATGAACTGCGCGATCCCGGCGGCGCCGGCGGGGCTGACGGCGAACGGGTTGAAGTTCGACTCGGCCATCAGCTGGGCTGCGAGCAGCGCACCGGAGACGTTCCAACGCCGCGCGGCGGCCGCGATCGGGTCGCGAAACCGGGCCGGCACGAACGACGGCAGGCTGACCTGCGCCGAGTCCCCGTCGGGGGCTCCGCCGGGAGCGGCGACCTCATCGCCCGCGGGCGAGCACGGCTCGGGCCCATCCGTGAACCCGTAATGCCAGGCCTCCCACGAGTAGCGCTGCAGGAAGCCGAAGCGGCCGGCGTTCGCGGCCAGCCAGCCGTAGGCAGACGCCGGGCCGAGGTCGAGCTCGGTCGCGCAGCGATGCAGCGAAGTGCCCGGCGGCGCGACCCAGCGCGGATCCGGGTTCTGCGCCCAGAGCACCGCCTGCTCGGCGTCGGAGCGAAAGCCATCGGTGATCAGCAGCGCGATCCCGTCCTCGCTCGCCGCCGCGGCCAGTTGATCGAAGGCGGCGGCGACGTCGGGACGCATGCCCTCCCCCTGGCGGTACTCGAGCGGTCCGGAGTAGCCGCCGCCGCTCGCCACCGCCGGCTGGCCGCCACCCGCCGCCGCGCTCGTCGCCGGCACCGCCTCGGCCTCGGCGTGGGCGGCGACGGGGAGGTGAGGCAGGCCACCCGGCGTGTCGAGCTCGGCGCTCACCTGCGCCCGGACTCGCAGCGGCGCGAACGAGGCAGCGTCGGGGAACTCGATTCGCAGGCGGCCGTCGCCGACTCCGTTTCGCTCGGCGGCCTCCTCACCCGCGGCCTCGGCGCGCTCGAGGTACTCGCGCTTGTCGAGATGGGCGGAGTTCGGCCAGCCGTCGGGGCTGGTCGCGGCGACGAACAGCCGATCGAAGTCGTCGCGCATCGAACGGGCCGCCGACAGCGCCGCCAGATCCGCCGCTCGCTGCGTCCGCGACTTCCCGGTCACCGCGCCGCCGAAGGCAGCCAGCAGCAGGGTCGCGAACAACAGCGCCAGCACCGCCCCGAGCACCAGCGGCACCGCCTGGCCCGCCTCCGCACTCAGCCGGCGCACCGCGCCCGCGGATGGCGCCGGATCCGGCGCGCCAGCGCCCAGCAATCCGCGAGCCAGCCTCGCCGCTCGTCGCGAGGCCTCGCCGCCGGGATCGATCCCCGCGAGCGCCCGGCGAGTGCCGACCGGGCCGGGCGGCCGCAATGCGATCCGCGCCCGCAGCCCTCGCGAGCGCAGTTCGGTCACCGCCAGCGCGGCGAGCGAGCGCTGACGGGGAAGCTCGCCGCGCAGCAGCACGGCGCTCGGCTGCAGCTGCTCGCTGGCGAGCGCCTCACCCAGCAGCCGGGCCGGCAGCGCGAGGACGACGGCGCCGACGCCGCGCGCGAGCTCGAGCGCCTCCCCCACCGCGCCCGGCCAGCCCTCCTGGTCGGCGATCCGAAGCCAGGCCAGCCGCCCCCTTGCCGCGCACTCGAAGCCCGCCTCGCGCAGCTCGCGCTCGAGCTCGCGTGCGGCCTCGTCGGCGAGCATCGTCGGGCCGCGGCCCCTGCCCGCGCCAACCTCGACCAGGAGCACGGCCCGCCCTCCGGCCGGCGCCGAATCCTCGGCCGCGATCGCCGACCGCGACGCTCGCCGCGCAGGCGAGCGCGCCGGCGGCGCCGGGGAGCTCGCTCGCCAGAATCTGGCGGGCCATCACCCTGACCCGCCGCCCGCGGGCCGGCGCACCCAGGCCGACGAGCTGACCTCGAGCGCCCGGCCGACCGCCGCCAGGGGTGATGGGGGGCGCAGCTTGACCAGCAGGCGGCCGCCGCTTTGCTCGATCTCGATCCGCTCACGCGCCCAGCCGGGCAATGCCGCCTCGACGGCCGGTTCCGGCGGCAGGTCGGACGCCAGCGCCAGCGCCCCGGCCTCCGCGGCGCCATCGGCCAGGGTCAGGGTGTAGCCCGCGGCGAGCAGCTGCAGGCAGAGGATCGAGGCGACGAGCACGAACGGCACCGCCGCCAGCAGCTCGACCGAGGCCTGGCCGCGCTGCGCCATCACCCACCGGCCGGGTCGAGCGCGGTCGCGGCGCTGAGCGGGATCGCCGGCACCCCCGGCAGCAGCGCCGGAGCCTTCACCTGAACCGCGATCGGCCCGGCGGCGTCGATCTCGGCGCCGCGTTCGAGCCAACCCGGCAGGGCGCTGAGCGCCGCCGCTTCCGCGTCGCCGCCCACGTGCATCGCCCGGGCCCCGGCCCGCGCCGCGTCACCGGCGCTCCAGAGCGCGTAGCCGGCGACCGCGAGCTGCGCGACGACGGCGATCACCGCGATCAGCAGCGGCACGATCACGACCAGCTCGACCGCCGCCTGTCCGCCTTCGTCCGCGGTTTGGGGCATGCCCCGACGCTAGGCGCCGGCGGCCGACGGGTCGCCGCGCGTTGGTGTCGAAACCGTGCCCGGGCCGAGCTAGATCAGGGACCCCTTCGAGGGCCGCCTCGCCCGCTCAATCAGGCGGATAGAAGATGAAGAAGCCCGCCCCGCGAGTCTCGTCGCAGCCGCCGCCGTGCACATCGTTGCCACGGCAGTCCCAGCCTCGCGGAGCGTCGCCCTTCTCCAGATACCGTTTCGACCAGCGCCGCTGGAACTTGCATTTGGCCCCATCGCCGCCGACGATCCAGGTGTCTCCCGACGCACGGATCGAGCCGCACGCCTTCGCCGCGGCATTCGATGGCTGCCAGAGCACGAGGGCAAGCAGTAGCAAGACGCCGGTGAGCAGGATTGGGGCTCGGACCGCCACCGACGACCCCTAGTAGCTGGCCCGCGCGTCGCCCCAGATCTTGATCATCGTGATCACGGCGAAGGCGATCACGGCGAGCCAGACGAGCAGCCCCGCGCCGGTCTCGGTCAGCTCGCGAGCGCCCGCGATCATCAGCACGATCGCCCCCAGCGAGCCCACGAACAGCGCCCGCTGGCCGTCGGTGAGCCCGAGATAGGTGAGCCGGTATTGGCGGTAGAGCTGATAGCCGCCGAAGGCGATCAGGGTGTAGAAGGCGAGCGAGATCAGCGTCAGGATGCCGTCGGCCGCGTTGCCGCCACCGGGGGCGACGGCGACGATCAGCGCGAGGACGGCGATGATCGCGATGTTGCGGGCGGTGCGCATAAAACAAGCCTACGCCAGGCTCACTTCTAGGCCAGCCTCACTTCGAGGTCATCACGATCACCGCGGCGACCACCGCTGCGACCGTCGCCAGCAGGCCGATGACTCCGAGGGCACCGAAGATCGTCGCCTGGAACCTCTCGCCCTCGCGGTTCGCCTCGCTGAACCGGGTCGCGCCGAGGATCGCGAGCGAGAACACGATCGTCGTCCCGACCCCGGCGACGAACGCGGCGGCCACGGTCTCCCAGAGCGCCTTCGTGTCGACGATCGTCGCGATCACGTCGCCGCCACCGGTTCACCGTGGCGGATCCGCTTGGCGAAGGCGAACACCACCAGGCCGAGCCCGATCGCCGAGACCAGCAGCGGCCCGACCGCGCCCGGGAAGAGGTTGACGAAGCCGTAGGTGAGCGCTCCCATCGCCGCCGCGGCCGGCAGCGTCAATAGCCAGGCGGTGACGATGTTGCCGGCGACGCCCCAGCGCACCGCCGAGAGCCGCTTGCCGGCGCCGGCGCCCATCACGCCGCCGGCGATCACCTGCGTGGTCGAGAGCGGAAAGCCGAAGTGAGAGGAGGAGAGGATCACGGCCGCGCCGGCGCCCTGGGCCGAGAACCCCTGGGCGCTGTCCATCTTGATGATCTTCGTCCCCATCGTCTTGATGATCCGCCAGCCGCCCGTGTAGGTGCCGAGCGCGATCGCCGATGCCGCCGAGAGCACGACCCAGGTCGGCACCTCGAAGCCCTCGGAGGAGAGGTTGCCGTTGGCGACCAGGGCCAGCGTGATCACGCCCATCGTCTTCTGCGCGTCGTTGGTGCCATGACCGAGCGCCAGCAGGCCGCCGGAGAGCACCTGGCCAAAGCGAAAACCGCGGGTCACCGGTCCCGGTTTCTGCCGGCCGAGGATCCGATAGCAGGCGACGATCCCGATCCCGCCGACGACGAAGGCGAGCACCGGGGCGATCACCGCCGGGATCAGGACCTTGCCCAGGATCCCCTCGCCGAAGATCGCGCTCGCCCCGGCGGCGGCGAAGGTGGCGCCGACGACGCCCCCGATCAGCGCATGCGAACTCGATGACGGTAGGCCGAAGTACCAGGTGACCAGGTTCCAGGCGATCGCCGCGATCAGCCCGGCGAAGATCACCGTGGTCGTGATCGAAGCGGCATCGACGACGTCCTTGGCGACGGTCGCCGCGACCTCGAGCGAGATCAGGGCGCCGACGAAGTTGAGGATCGCCGCGTAGGTGACGGCGACCCGCGGCGACATCGCCCGGGTCGAGATCGAAGTGGCGACGACGTTGGCGGTGTCGTGAAAGCCGTTGGTGAAATCGAAGGCGAGCGCTGTCGCGACGACGATGACGAGAATCAGATCGGATTCGCTCAACCGGGCGCCCCGCTAGGCGTTCTTGATCACGATGCCCTCGAGGATGTGGGCCGCGGTCTCGGTCGCGTCCACGGCCCGCTCGAGCCTGAGGAAGATGTCGCGCCAGCGGATCACGAACATCGGGTCGATGCCGTTCGCGAACAGCGAGGCGACGGCGTCGCGGTAGAGGCGGTCGCCCTCGTTCTCGAGCCGGTGAATCTCGATCCAGTAGGCGTCGAGATCCTTGAAGCCGCGCAGATGCTCGAGCGCCGTCGCCAGTTGCTCGCACGACAGCACCAGCACGTCGGCCATCGCCAGCGACTGCTCCATCGGCGCCTCGATCCGGTAGAGGCCCATGAAGTCGGCGGTCTCCTCGATGTAGTCGACGATGTCGTCCATCTGCGTGGCGAGCCCGTAGATGTCGCCGCCGTCGATCGGGGTGACGAAGGTCGTGTTCACCCGCTGCACGATCTCGTGGGTGATCTTGTCGCCCTCCTGCTCGGCGAGCAGGATCTCGCGCATCAGGCCGCTCTTCTCGGGCCAGCCCTCGAGCATCTGCTTCAGCAACCGGGCGGCGTGGACGGTGTTCTGCCCGGCGCGGTTGAAGAGGTCGAAGAAGACGCGGTCGCGCGGGACGAGGGAGGGGAACTGCACGGGCGCGAATCTACCGATCCGCGAGGATGGTGGCGACCCGCTGAGCCGCCCTACCGTCCCATTTATCCGGAGCTTGCGGCCGCCTTGCAGGCGCCTCGGCGAGCAGCCCCGGGATCTCTGCGATCCGCTCGGGAGCGAGGCCGAGCAGCGTGTTCGTGCCGGCGCGCACGGTCACCGGGCGCTCGGTGTTGTCGCGCAGGGTGAAGCAGGGGACCCCGAGGTAGGTCGTCTCCTCCTGGATCCCGCCGGAGTCGGTGAGCACCGCGCCGGCGTCGGCCTCGAGCGAGAGGAAGTCGAGGTAGCCGACCGGGTCGATCAGGGTGACCGCACCGGTCCCCCGCTCGCCCAGCATCTTGCGTGTCCGCGGATGGACCGGGAACAACACCGGCATCTCGGCCGCGACCCGGTCGAGCGCCGCGATCGCGTCGCCCAGCAGCGGCCCGTCGACCAGGGCCGGGCGGTGCAGGGTGACGAGCAGGTACGAGCCCGGCTCGAATCCGGCGGCACGGGCGGCGTCGCGCTCGCGGATCCGGCCCTCGAGCGCCACCAGCGTGTCGATCATCGTGTTGCCGACGAACTCGAAGCGGCGCTCGTCGACGCCCTCGGCGCGCAGGTTGTCCTCGGCCTCGGGCGAGTGCAGGAAGAGCAGTTCGGAGAGGTGATCGGTGACGATCCGGTTGATCTCCTCCGGCATCGTGCGGTCGAAGCTGCGCAGGCCGGACTCGATGTGGCCGATCGGGATCCCCAGCCGGGAGGCACAGAGCGCCGCCGCGAGGGTCGAGTTGACGTCGCCCGGGACCAGCACCAGCTCCGGCTTCTCCGCCCGCAGCACGGGCTCGAGGCGCTCGAGCACGCGCGCCGCCTGCTCGCCGTGGGCGGCGGAGCCGACGCCGAGCATGTGGTCGGGCTCGGGTACGCCGAGCTCCTCGAAGAAGATCTCCGACATCGCCCGGTCGTAGTGCTGGCCGGTGTGCACGACCACCTGCGACTCGGCACCGAACCGCTCGCGCGCGGCGGCGATCACCGGCGCCATCTTGACGAAGTTCGGCCGCGTACCGAGGATGTGGACGATCCGCATCGCTCAGACCTGCAAAACCCGGTCGAGGAACGCGATCTGGTCGCCGACGGCGCGCTCGAACGGCTCGCCGACGTAGATGTCGAAGTGACCGCCGGGGTACTCGATCAGCTCGCCGCGAGGGGCCCGCTGGGCGGCCTTGCGGGCCGCTTCGGGCGGCGTGACCACGTCGTCGCTCATCACCTGGACGAGCAGCGGAGCGCGTACCCGGGCGGCCTTGCGCACCGGGCGGTAGCCGGGCATGTTGAGGATCGCCCGCGGGACGAATCGGTTCGGCCACGGGTGACCGGGCGGGAACAGCGCCAGGTAGCCCGGTTCGGCGTCCGGGCTGTTCATCGCCGCAAGCGTCCCCGGCGGGCCAACGACGGCCATCAACCGCGGCGGGCGCCCGAACAGGCCGCCGAAGAAGTCGCGCAACGCGGCGCCGCTCATGCGCAGATTGTCGGCGAGTCCCGCCGCCTTCAGAGTTGCGATCCCATCCATGAACGGCGCTTGGGCGATCGCCGCGCCGAGACGCTGCTCGTCGGCGGCGATCTCGAGCACGTGGCCGCCTCCGAACGAGGTTCCCCAGGCGGCGATCCGGTTGGCGTCGACGCCGTCGAGATCCCGGGCATAGGCGATCGCGGCGCGCCAGTCCTGATGCTGGCGGCGGATGTCGATCAGCTGGCGGGGCTCGCCGCCGGAGTCGCCGTGGTGGCGGTAGTCGAACACCACCGCCGCGTACCCGGCCGCGGCGAAACGCTCCGCGTAGGCATCCAGTCGCGCTTCCTTGACTCCGGCGAAGCCGTGGGCAAGGACGACGCAGGCGACCTCGCCCGCGGTCGATTCCGGCCGATAGAGCCAGCCGGCGCACTCCGCATCGGCGGAGCGGAAGCGGATGTCCTCCCTCACCTGGGGCGCCTCAATCAGTTGAGCGCGTCGATGCGCGAGGCGAGCTCGAAGTCGGCCGACGTGAGCCCACCGGCGGAGTGATTGGTGATCGAGACCTTGACCTCGCTCCAGGAGATCTCGAGGTCGGGGTGGTGGTTCATCGCCTCCGCCGGCTCGGTCAGCCGGCGCACGAACTCGACCGAGCCGACGAAGTCGCCGTGGTCGAAGGTCTTGGTGATCACCTCGCCCTCGCGCTTCCAGCCCTCGAGCTCCGCAAGGCGTGCCTCGATCTCCTCGTCGTTGAGCAGCTCTGCCATGGCTTGAATCGTATCCTCGACCGGATGCGGATTGCGAGCCTGGTCCCCTCGGCCACCGAAGCGCTGTTCGCGCTCGGCCTCGGCGACTCGGTCGTCGCCGTCACCCACGAGTGCGATCACCCCGCCGCAGCCGCGAGCTTGCCGAAGCTGACCTCGAGCGTGATCCCCGATGGATTGCCGCCCGCCGAGATCGACGCCCGCGTCCGCGAGGTCACCGGCCGCGGCGAATCGCTCTACCGGCTCGACGAGGAGGCCCTGGCGGAGCTCGAGCCCGAGCTGATCTTGACCCAGGCGCTGTGCGCGGTCTGCGCGGTCTCCTACGACGACGTGCGCGCGGTCGCCGCGCGGCTGCCGGGCCGGCCAGAGGTGCTCTCGCTCGACCCGGAGAACCTCGAAGAGGTGCTCACCGATCTCATCCGCCTCGCCTGGGCGACCGGCAATCCGCGGTTCGGCGAGCGGCTGCTGAGGGAGCTTCGCGCCCGCCTCGCCGCGGTCTCCGAGGCTGTCGCCGGCGCCGAGCGCCCGCGCGTGGCGGCGCTCGAGTGGCTCGACCCGGTCTACATCGGCGGCCACTGGGTCCCGGAGATGATCGCGGCGGCCGGCGGCGAGGACGTGATCGGCGAGGCCGGCCACAAGTCGCGGGTGGTCGAGTGGGAACGGCTGGCCGCGGCGACCCCCGAGGTCGCGGTGGTGATGCCGTGCGGCCTGTACGCGCCCGAGGCCGCGGCTCAGGCCCGCGATCACGGCGAGCAGCTGCGCTCGCTCGGCGCCGAGCGCGTCTACGCCGTCGACGCGGCCTCGTCGTTCTCGCGCCCGGGCCCGCGCCTCGTCGACGGGGTCGAGCTGCTCGCCCACCTGCTTCATCCCGAGCTCGTCGCTCCCCCGCCCGGGATAGCGTTCGAGGCGCTTTGGGAGTCCACCGCGCCGAGCAATCAGCCGAGATAGAGGCGCCGCCCGAAGCCTGCTTCGAGGCGATCACCGACTACGAGAGCTTCCCCGTGTGGCAAAACGCGGTCGACTCTCGAGGTGCTGAGCGCCAAGCCGACGGCCTCGGCGAGATCGTCCGCTTCGAGATCGACGCGAAGCTGAAGCGGATCTCCTACACCCTGCGCTACCACTACGAGCGCCCGTCCTCGACCGGCGGGCAGGACTGGCGCATCTGGCGCGGGCTGAGGATCAGAGCCCGGCTGGGACCTGCGATTCGGCCGCCACCAGCGCCCCGACCACAGCGACGACGCAAAGGGCGACCAGGCCGACGATCTCGAGCGTCTTCGCATTCGGCACCCGGCTGCGCTCGAGCTGGTTGAGCAGAAACGCCGCGATCGCCCCGCCGACGAGGCCGCCGATGTGGGCGCCGACGCTGATCGAGCTGATGCTGAAGGTGAAGACCAGGTTGATGATCACGAAGAAGCCGATCTGCGAGGCGAGCTCGTCGAGCCCGCGGTGGCGGGCGATCAGGAAGGCGGCGCTCATCAGGCCGAAGATCCCGCCCGAAGCGCCGACGGTGAGCTGATTCGGGTCCATGACCATGACCAGGAACGAGCCGCCGAGCACGGCGACCGCGTAGAGGCCGACGAAGCGCACCGTGCCGATCACCGGCTCGAGCAGGGTGCCGAGGATGTAGAGCGCGAACATGTTGAACCCGAGATGGATGATCCCGGCGTGCAGGAAGGCCGAGGTGACCAGGCGGTACGGCTGGCCGCCGGCGACGCCAAAGGTCTGACCCTGCGCATCGACCGCGTAGGCGAACAGGCCGCCCTCGGTGGTCGCCGTCCCGCCGCCGCCGCTGATCGAGCCGCCGCCGGCGACCTCGGCGATGAAGGCGAGCACGCAGGCGCCGATGATGGCGAAGGTGGCGGGGGCGTCGGAGCGGCCCGGGGCGCCGATCGGGTTGACGACCCGCGTCTTCTCGCCCGCGCACTCGGGACAGCGCATCCCGACCGGGGTCGAGGTCATGCAGTCCGGGCAGATCGGCCGGTCGCAGTTCGAGCAAGAGACGTTGGTCTCCCGCGATGGATGTCGATAACAGGTCGCCACCGAGCGCGAGACGATAACCGCCGAGGGCGGCCGGCTCGCTAAAGCGGCGCCGAGAGCAGCGGCTCGGTGGTCGGCTGGCGGCTGCCGCCGCGGGGCTCGCGGGTGACGAGCACCGCCTCGCCGCCCTCGAGCGGCCCGGGGATGGCGGCCTCGGCGGTGCCGTCCATGCCGAGCACGAAGGTGTTCCGGGGCTCCATCACACCCGCGCGCTGGACCCAGACCTCGTAAACCTCGTCGTTGTCGATCGCCGGCAGCTCGTGGACGTGCAGGGTGGCCGTGTCGCCGGTCCGCTCGAGTGTCGCCGACACGGGGACCGCGCCATTGAGCGCCTCGACCCTGACCAGCTGAGAGCCCGTGTCGACCGTCTCGGTGCCTCGCAACAGGTAGCCGACGCCGACCCCGGCGACGAGCAGGATCAGCACCGCCATCCCGGTCGCCGGGCGCAGCATCAGGCCGCGGAACCCTGCCCACCAGGACTCGCGCACGGGCTTTGCCCGGCGCGCCGGCTCGGGCTCGGCAGCGCTCGGCGCCGCCTCGGCACGGACCGTCGCGATCAGGTTCTCGCGCAGGCTGGGCGGTGGCGTCAGCTGCTCGACAGTTGCCGGCAGCACGTCGACCGCCGGTTCGAGCCAGCGCAGCCGCGCCCGGCACGATTCGCAAGCCTCGAGATGGTTCTCGAGCGCAACCGCGTCCTCGCCGGCAAGCGCGTCGAGCGCGTAGGCGGCGAGGTCGTCGCGCCGGTCCTCGCAGCCTCGATCGTCGGTCATGGCAGCACCTCCGACGGCCCCTCGATCCCCATCCGCTCCGCGAGCGTGATCCGGATCTTCTCCAGCCCGAGCCTCATCCTTCCCTTCACCGTGCCGAGGGGCATCCCGAGCATCTGCGCGATCTCCGAATGCGTGAACCCTCCGAAGTATGCGAGCCCGATCACTTCGGACTGCTCCTGGGGAAGGTCCTGCAGCGCGCCCCGCACCTTGCGCGAGGTCTCGCGGCGGATCGCCTCCGAGTCGGTGAGCTCGCCCGCGGTCTGACTCTCGAGCACAGCGTCGTCGTCGAGATCGAGCTTCGGCGCCGAACCGGAGGAGCGCCGCAGCGCGTCGATCGCCCGGTTGCGGACGATGCCGAGCGTCCACGAGCGCACGCTGCCGCGGGCGGCGTCGAAGCGCGCGCCGCTGCGCCAGACGGAGATGAACGCCTCCTGGGTGACGTCCTCGGCGATCGCCCGGTCGCCGACGATCCGGTGGGCGAGCGAGTAGGCGGCGCCACCGTGGCGGTCGTAGAGGACGGCGAAGGCGTCCGCGTCGCGGCGCTCGACCAGGGTCATCAGGTCCTCGTCGGCGAGCCTGTGCAGGGCCTCAGGTGTGAGCTTGTCAGCCACCGGAGTACATACGCTCTCGATCACAGGATGGATCATTCACCGAGGGAGAGGACCCACCGATGACCAGCTCAACGCCGGCAAGCCTCTACTGCACCCTCGTCGGTGCGGTGCTGGTGATCGCCGGGATCATCGGCTTCTTCTACAGCGCCAGCTTCGATACCGGCGCCTCGGCGGTCGCCGCCAACAGCGACGACGTCTTCGGCATCCTCGACGTCAACGGCTGGCACAACCTCGTCCACATCGCGCTCGGCCTGCTGGCGCTCGCCGTCGCCGGCTCGGCCTCCGGCGCCCGCGCCTACTGCCTCGGCATCGGCCTCGTCTACCTGGTGCTGGCGATCTGGGGGTTCATCGATTCCGACGGCGTCCTGATCGGGCTGGTCCCCGTCAACGACGAGGACAACGTTCTCCATCTGATCCTCGGCCTGGTCGGCCTCGCCGCGGGGGCGGCGACGCCAGTCGCGGCGAAGCCGGTGCCGGCCAAGGGCTGAGCGCTCAGCGCCGGCGCGGGTACTGGCACTTGGCCGAGCCGCTGATCGAGACGCCCTTGGTGAAGGACGCATCGTTGAGAGCGTAGACGCCGATCGAGAACCGCTTGCCGTTCTGGGCAGACCTTGATCCCGCCGGCCCCGACGACGCCGGGCGGTGTGCCGGGGATGCCGAACTCGTTGCTGTAGCGCTCGCCAGGGCCGGGTCCGAAGACGTCCAGGTCGACGGGACCGCTGCCGTAGAAGATGTCGTAGGTGTGGCCGAAGCCGGTCCAGACCGCCTTTTGCACGTACAGACTCAGCGTGTAGAGGTCGTTGGCGGGCAGCGAGAAGGCGAGGAACGGGTTCTTTCCCTTCTTGGCCCGACACTGAGCCTTCTCGAACTCCTGCAGCAGCGCGGTGGTCTCCGAGTCGCGGATCTCGACGCTGGCGGTGGCCGACGGGGCGAGCATCGCGACGGCGACGGCGACAACGACCGCCGCCGGCCAGGCCGTCCAGGCTCTCGCTCTCGCCATCGCGGACTAGCCTAGCTCGCGCAGAAACCGCTCGGCCGTATCGCGAACCCCGTGTGGACGCCGCCGCCGGCGTCGAGCCTCGACCACCACCAATGCCGCAGCGGCAACGCCGCCGACGGCGACCGCGGCCACCGGGCGGACCCAATTGCGGGGGTCGCGAAGCGCCTCGAGCTCGCCCTCGGAGAGGTCGTCGGCCCAGCTCGAAAGCTCGGCCGCCGCCTGCTCGGCGATCGAGGAGAGCGTCGTCTCCACCCGAGTCGCGAGGCTGTCGGGCGGGTCGATCGGGCGCAGGGCGTCGCTCAGCAGGCGCTCGAGGTTGAGCTCTCCGGCCGTCTCACTCATCCGCCATCAGCTCCTCGAGCTGCTTGATCGCGCGATGGATCAGGACCTTGGTGGCGCCGTCGGTGCGCCCCAGCGCTCGCGCGATCTCGCGGTTGTCCATGCCCAGCGCGAAGCGCATGATCAATGCCTCGCGGCGGTCGTCGGGAAGATCGTCGAGGCGGGCGATCACCTCGCGCAGCTCCTCCCGGCCCTCGACCACCCGCTCGGTCTCGTGAGGGTGGGCCGGCGGTTCGATCGCGTCGATGTTCGCCACCGGTCGCCGGGCGCGATCGCGGTAGTAGTTCGAGGCCAGGTTGTGGGCGATCCGGATCAGCCACGGACGCAACGGTCGTCCGTTCGACTCGCGGCGGGCGCGCTCGAAGTGGCGATAGGCCTGCAGAAACGCCTGCTCGGTCAGGTCCTCGGCGTCGTGGTGGTTGCCCACCTTGTAGTACGCGTAGGAATAGACGTCGCGCAGGTGCGTCCGGTAGAGCTCGGAGAAAGCGTGGTCGAGCTCGGCCTTCGCGGCCGGCGAGGGCTCGACGATCATCTCGGCGCCGCTCTGCTCCTCGTCCTCGCTCACGAGCCAAGCCTAGTGCCATCGTCTCAGGCCGCCTTTCGCGCTCGTTCGGCGCGGCGCAGGCCCGCGACCCACTCGCCGGCGTCGATCTCGCCCTCGATCAGCGCCGCCAGGCCCTCGAGGCTCGGAGCGTCGATCCCGGCGGCGGCAACGGTCTCGGCGATCAGCGGCACCGACTCGAGGCCCTCGGACGCCTGGCCGATGCGACCGGGGATCTTCTCCGCCGGGACGCCGGCTCCGAGCAGCTCGCCGGCCTGGCGGTTGCGACTCTTCGGCGCCAGCACGGTGGCGGTCAGGTCGCCGACCCCGGCGAGGCCGGTGAAGGTCTCGAGCCGACCGCCGCGGGCGATCGCGAAGTCGACGCACTCGCGCCAGACGCCGGCTGCCGCGATTCCGGCGGCGTTGAGGCCGAAGCGCTCGGCGGCGGCGGCGGCGAGCGCGGCGGCGTTCTTGGACGCCCCTGCGACCTCGACCCCGGTGACGTCGTCGGTGCGCTCGCAGACGAGCCCGGCGCGGTCGAAGACCTCGCCCAGCATCGCCCGCAGGTCGGGATCGGCGCTACCGAGCACGAGCGCCGCCATCCCGGCGGCGGCCTCGCGCGCGTGCGCCGGGCCGCCGAGGCAGGCGATCGCGCGGGCGCGGACGCGCTCGGACACGTATTCGTTCGGCAGCGCGCCCATCGGCTGCACGAAACCCTTCGAGAGCAGAAGCACCGACGCCCGCGCGCCGATCCGGTCGCCGAGCGCGCCGACGACGTTCGGCAGCGCCGAGGCGGGCACCGCGAGGCAGATCAGGTCGCAGCCGGCGAGCTCGATCTCGGTCGAGCGCTTGACCGTGATCCCTTCGGGCAGCTTCACTCCGGGCAGGTATTCCTCGTTCTCGCGCTTCTTCGCGATCTGCAGCGCCTTGTCCTCGGTCCGCGTGCCGAGCTCGACCTCGAGCCCGCCTCGGGCGAGCAAGACGGCGACCGCGGTGCCCCAGCTGCCGGCGCCGATCACGGCGGCCTTGCGCAGCGGCGGCAGGCCGCCGAGCCACTCCCACTGCAGCTCGATGTTGGGCCAGATCCGGTCGGTGACGGTGGCGGCGAGCGCCGGGGATGGCCGTTCGGTGCGCGGGAAGGTGAGCGGCTTGCCGGCCCGCAGCTTCACCTTGCGCGGGCGGATCCGCCAGCCACGGCGCACGTACTCGCTGCCCTGGACGGCGATCGGGAGCACGGGGGCTCCGGTCTCCAGCGCGAGCCTGCCGACGCCCCGCTTCGGGCGCCCGAGCGACCCGGTGCGAATCCTGGTGCCCTCGGGGAAGATGACCACGGTGCCGCCGCGCTCGACGATCAGGCGTGCCGTATCGATCGCGGTCTCGTCGGACTGGCCGCGGCGGATCGGGAAGGCGCCGAGGCGCGAGAGCAGCCAGCCCTGCCACCGCTTCTCGAACAGCTCGACCTTGGCGACGAACTGGAGCCGCCGCCGCCAGGGGAGGAAGGCGCCGATCACGAACGGGTCGAGGAAGCTGCGGTGGTTGGAGGAGACGATCAGCCCGCCCTTGAACCGCGCGTGCTCGCGACCGGACCGCTGCAGGCGCAGGTAGATGACCAGGGCCGGGACGAGGATCGCGCGGACGAGGTAGTAGAGGACCCGGCTGGTGCCCTTCTCGCGCGCGAAGCGGTGGTAGCGCTCGAAGCGCTCCTGTGTGATCACGTCGTCGTGTCGTGGCGGCGCGGAGCGTCGCGGGGCCTGATCCATGTGCATGCCTACCCCCGCGTGCGGCGGGCGTTACTGGTGGCGACAAAAAGGCGCCTCAACAGCGGCGCAACTCCGCGCCGTCCTTCGGACGCCGCGATCGTCACCAGGCACTTTCGATCAGCTCGCGGATCTCGCGGGCGCCGGGCACGTCGGGGGTCAGCTGCAGCTCCGGACGGGCGAGGATCGCCTTCACCGCCGCCTCGATCCCGTCACGGTCGGCGCCCAGCTGCGACAGCCGTCGCGACCCGCCGCCGAGCTCGGTGACCCGCTGCGCCAGCTCGGCCTGCTTGGCGCCCAGGGCCCGCGCAAGCGCCGTCATCTGGGGGCCGGCCCGCGAGCGCAGCATCTCCAGCGTGTGCGGCAGCATCGTCGCGTTGGTCTCGGCGTGCGGGACCCGCAGCTCGCGCACGAGCGTCTGGCAGACCACGTGATGGAGCCCGAAGAGGGCCGAGTCGAGGGCGTAGGCGCTGAGCAGCGAGCCCAGCGCCAGCTTCACCGGGTCACGCTTGGCCGGCGCCTTGTCGAGCGCCTGGGCGATCAACTTCGCGCCCCGCAGCGCGGTCATCTCTGAGACCGGGTTGGCAAGCGGCGTGTAGAGCGAGTCGGCGCCATGGGCGAGCGCGTTCATCGCGCTGGCGCGCAGACGCTCCTCTGCCAGGCCGACCATCAGCGGCGGATCGGCGAGTACGACCTGCGGGCGGACCAGCCCGTCGGCCGCCTCCTGGCCCTCGGGCAGCCGGTGGATCCTGGTCATCTCGGCGCCGGAGAGGGTCGTCGGCAAGGCCGCCACCCGGCTGCCCTTGACCGCCGCGATCGCCTTCGCCACGTCGATCACGCGGCCGCCGCCGAGCGCGACCAGGTCGCGATCGCCAACGTCTGAGAACAGCCGCGCGGCGACCTCGTTCACCGGCCCCGGAGGCACATGGTGAAAGCAGGCCGAATCCTCGGCGAGCTCGACCGGAGCCGCGCCCATCGCCCGCTCGGTGGTCAGCAGCTCGTACTCGCCGAAGCCGTGCCCGGCGGCGAGGATGTCGGGCGAGTCGGCGACCACACCGGCGCGGAAGTGGATCATCCGCTCCCCGTCACGCCACGTGAAGTCCTTCTCACTCACAAGCCCGCCCTCGGACTCGAACCGAGACAATCCAACTTACAAGGTTGGTGCTCTACCAATTGAGCTAGGCGGGCAGCTCGTAGTCCCGTGCCCAATGTACGCGGTCAGATTGACCGTTACGAGTTGGCTCCACCCGCAAACTCATCGCTGTTCCTGGGGCTTCATCGACCGGCACGCAGTAAACCGCCTCGAGTCCGGGCAATGCACGAGGAAGACGTCGGCCTGTCCTCTATAGCCGCGCGTGACGTTTCGCGTCTTGCTCGTCACGACGCTCTGGGCACTGAAGGCGATGACTCCCCGGCGGTAACGACCCGTTTTGCATTGCGCTCGCACGAACGCTCCGTCGAGGTCGAGGACAAGGTCGTACCTCTGGTTCACGCCGAAGGGAAGGAGGACGCCATAGCCGGCTCGGACCAGGTGGGACAAGATCGCCGCCTCCGTCCGCTGACCGACGTCGACCGGGTGATCTCTGAGCATCGGTGCTCGCAAGAGTGGCTTCGAGTCGGGCACGCCTCGAAGCTACTTCCCGAGGTCGCGCCTTTGGCGCGCAAAACGCGCCGAATCGCGAGCGGTTGCGAATCAATCCGGAAACAGATTCGCCGCGGCGCTTTCACGCCGCGGCGAATGGAGAGGACGCGTGGAGCCTGGCGGCTCTAAACCAGGACCTCGCGTCCCGAGATGTGGGTCGCGACCTTGCGCTTGACGCGCTGGAGCGCGTTGTCGACCGTCTTCGTGTCGCACTCGAGCCGCTCGCCGATCTGCTCGTAGGAGTAGCCGTCGAGATAGAGCGAGAGCACGCGGCTCTCGAGCTCCGAGAGCACGCTCGACAGGCACGAGACCAGCGCCTGAAGCTCCTCGCTGGCGATCGCTCGCTGCGCGGGCTCCTCCGACATCGGCCCGGGGAGGATGTCCTCGAGCGTCGTCTCGGCCTCGCCGGACGCGGCCGGCGTCTGGGCGAAGGAGACGTACTGGTTCAGCGGTGCGTGCTTGTTGCGGCTCGCGGTCTTGACCGCGGTGATGATCTGACGCGTGATGCAGAGCTCGGCGAAGTTGCGAAAGCTCGACTCGCGGTCGGTGCGGAAATCCCTGATCGCCTTGTAGAGACCGACGAGGCCCTCCTGAATCAGGTCATCGGAGTCGCCTCCGAGCAGGAAGTACGACGATGCCTTCAGCCGGACGAAGCCGCGATAACGCTTGACGATCCGGTCGTAGGCGTCGGCGCTGCCCTTCTTCGCCAGCGCTACGAGGTACGTATCCTCAAGCTCTGGTTGAGAGTCAGACCGGCGTGCCGGCTGCTGCGCAGGCGCGATCGCTGTGGTTGCTTGGGTAGGTGGTGCCACTGGTCCTCCATCTATGGTTGGAACCTGTGGCGCCCGTACCTCCCCTGGTGGGCGCCCTCTCCTCCGGGTGAGCGTCCGGTCTTCCTCGACCTTTAGTTCACCCTTATGTAGCCCGCAGTGTATGCCCGCGAACATAGTTCTGTCAACCTGCGCCAGGTTTGCGCAAGATCCGTTGCAGTTCCAGCGCTCCGTCCTGGGCCCTTGTTATGACCAGCTGCGCCGGCGGCCTCAGACCCGGCCGCGCTGACGGACGGCCTCGAACAGCAGGGCCGCGGCCGCGGCCGAGACGTTGAGCGAGGCCACCCTGCCCCGGACCGGGATCGAGACCAGGCCGTCGCAGCGCTCGGCCACCAGGCGGCGCAGGCCCTTGCCCTCGCTGCCGAGCACGAGCACGATCTTGCCCGTGAGATCGGTCTGGGTATAGGGCGCCTCCGCGTTCGCCTCGGCCCCGTAGATCCAGGCGCCGGCATCCTTGGCCCGCGAGAGGAACTCGGCAAGGTTGGTGACGCGGGCGATCGGCAGATGCTCGACCGCGCCGGCGGAGGCCTTCGCGGCCGCCGCGGTCACCGAGGCCGAGCGGCGCCCGGGGATCACCAGGCCATCGACCCCGGCCGCCTCGGCCGACCGGGCGACGGCGCCGAGGTTGTGCGGGTCCTGGACCTGATCGAGGGCGACGATCAGCGCCTCTGGGCGCTCGAGCATCGCCACCGGGTCGGCGTACGGATAGGGGTCGACCTCGGCGACGATCCCCTGATGCTCCGCTGAGCCCGCGAGCCGGGTGAGCTCGGCCGCCTCGGTGTCGTCGGCGGTCCAGATCCGCCGCACCTGCCGCCGGCCGCGCTTCGCCTCCGCTACCGGGCGCCGGCCGTAGACGATCTCCAGATCGCGGGCGATCGGCTCACGCCTTTCGCAGCCGAGCGCCCTCGGCCGTATCGCGGACCTCCCAGCCGAGCGCGGCGAGCCGGTCGCGGATCTCGTCGGCGCGGGCGAAGTCGCGCGCCGGCGCGCGCAGCCTCGCGCTCGGCAAGCAGGGCCTCCGCCTCGGCGTCGGCGCCCTCGGTGGCCTCGAGCAGCGACTCGAGGCCGAGCAGCGGCAGCAGCTCGGCGAGCGCCTCGCGGGCGCCCGTCAGCGGCCGGCGGTTGGCCTCGGCGATCAGCTCGAACACCGCGGCCCAGGCACGCGGGGTGTTGAAGTCGTCGGCGAGCGCGGCCAGGAACGCCTCGCGGCGCTCGGCCACGAACGGGTCCTCCTCCCCGCCCTCGGCCGGCTCCGGCTCCGGCTCGGCGAGGAAGTTGCGGATCCGCTCGACCCGCGCGCCGGCCTGTTCGAGCGCGTCCTCGGAGAACTCGAGCGGCTGGCGGTAGTGGCCGGAGCTGAGGTAGGCGACGACGGCCGCGGCGCCGAAGCGGTCGAGCGCCTCGGAGAGCTGGAAGATGTTGCCGAGCGACTTCGACATCTTCTCGGCGTCGGTGCGGACCATGCCGTTGTGCATCCAGATCCGTGCGAGCGGCAGGCCTCGCGCCGCCTCGGTCTGCGCGATCTCGTTCTCGTGGTGGGGGAAGACGAGATCCGAGCCGCCGCTGTGGATCTCGAAGTCGGCGCCGAGCAGCTTCTCCGCCATCGCCGAGCACTCGATGTGCCATCCCGGGCGCCCGTCGCCCCAGGGCGAGGGCCAGAAGGTGTCCTCGTCGGGCTTTCGCGCCTTCCACAGGGCGAAATCGAGCGGGCTCTCCTTGAGCTCGGCCGAGCCCGCCTCCTCGCCCTGGTCCATCTCGTCCGGATCGCGGTTGGAGAGCTTGCCGTAGCCGTCGAAGCTGCGTACGCGGAAGTAGACGTCCCCCCCGGACTCGTAGGCGTGCCCTCCCTCGATCAAGGCCTCGATCAGCTCGACGATCTCGGCGATCGTCTCCGTCGCCAGCGGCTCGGCGTCCGGGCGGCCGAGCCCGAGCCTGTCGGTGTCCTCGACGTAGGCCGCGATCATCCGCGCGGCGAGCTCGCCCGACGGCTCGCCCTCGCCGCGGGCGGCGTCGTAGATCTTGTCGTTGACGTCGGTGATGTTGATCACCAGGGTGGGCTCGTAGCCCTCGTGGGCGAGGAAGCGGCGCAGCAGCGTCGGGATCACGTACGGGCGCGCGTTGCCGACGTGGATGCGTGAGTAGATCGTCGGCCCGCAGGCGTAGATGCCGACGCGCGGCGGCTGGCGCGGCTCGAGCGCCTTCGGCTCGCCGCTGAGCGTGTCCTTGATCTTCACCTCGCGCACGCTTGCGATGCTATGCGCCGCGGCCGCCCCGACACCCGGCGGGCGCACAAACCCCGCTATTTGCGGGCTGTCTTCGTCCCAGCACCCGACCGCGCCCGACCGGCTCGCTAACGTGCGACGCCGATGGCACGGACACGTGCGGGGCAAGGGACGGCCTCGTTGCATGATCAGCGCTCGCGTCGGGTTCGAGAGGCTTTCTCTGAGCTTCCCGGTCGCTACCTGGGCGCTCCCTCGGATTTCGACGCCACCTTCCAGATCCGGCTCGGCGACGTCGGCCGCACCTGGGAGGTCCGCACCCGCGGCGATCAGTGCGAGGTACGGCCCTCGCCGACCCGCGAACCCGAGGTGATTATCGGCACCGATGCCGCCACCTGGCTGGCGCTGCGCGAGGGCCGTCTCTCCGGCCTCGACGCGTTTTCGCAGCGCCGCCTCTACGCTCGCGGCGACCTTGATCTGGCGCTCGGCTTCGAGGGGCTGTTCCGGTTGCCGGGCGGCCGCGACCCGCTGCTGCGGGTCACCGACGTCGAGACCACCCACGGGCGAATCACGACGTTGATCGCCGGCGACGGGCCGCAGCAGGTGATCTGCCTGCACGGCCTCGGTTCGAACAAGGCGTCGTTCTTCCAGACCGTCGCCGCGCTCGACGGCGACTACACCGTGCACGCGCTCGACCTGCCCGGATTCGGCGCCTCCGACAAGCCCGCTCGCGGAGGCTATGACGCGCCCTGGTTCGCGAGCGCGGTCCGCAGCTACATGGACACGCTCGAAATCGAGCACGCGCACCTGATCGGCAATTCGATGGGTGGCCGGGTGGCGATCGAGGTCGCCTTCGACTTCCCCGAGCGGGTCTCCTCGCTGAGCCTGCTGACCCCGGCCCTCGCCTTCCGGCGCCGGCAGCTTGCCCCGCTGGTGAAGCTGCTGCGCCCGGAGCTGGCCGTGATCCCCCACTCGCTGCGCGAGGCCCTCGTCCGGGGTCAGTTCTGGAGCCTGTTCGCACAGCCGGAGCGCCTCGACCCGGCCGCGGCCGACGTCGCCGTCGACGAGTTCTGCCGCATCTACCGCTCGCGCGCCGCCCGCGTCGCCTTCTTCGCCGCCGCCCGCAACATCTACCTGGACGAACCGCACGGCGAGCAGGGCTTCTATGCCCGGCTGGCCAAGCTCGAGCCGCCGGCCCTGTTCGTCTGGGGCGACAGCGACCGGATCATCCCCGCCGGCTTCTCGCGTCACGTCGCCGCGGCCCTGCCGAGCGCCGACCAGGTGATCCTCACCGACTGCGGCCACGTGCCACAGGTCGAGCTTCCGGAGCAGACGAACCGGCTGATCGCGCAGCGGATCGCCTCGGCGACGCCCGTCGCCACGCCCGTGCCGGCTCGCGGGGCCGTGCGCCGGGTCCTGCGCCGCGCGAGCTAGCCGGCTCGCTTGACAGCCGCGAGCGGCCGTGAGACGGTCAGCTCGCAAGCGGGGGCGCCGGCTCCCGCGATCGACCAGGGAGGTCCCTCGTGACGCTGTCGGAGCGCATCGGCCACCACCTGCGCGCCAACGTGATCGGCTATCTGGCGCTGTTCGTCGCCCTCTCGGGGTCGGCGTACGCGGCGAAAAAGATCGGCACCAAGAACATCAAGCCGAACGCGATCGTCAGCTCGCTGATCAAGGACGGGGAGGTGAAGTCGGGCGACGTCGCCGACAACGGGCTCACCGGAGCCGACATCGACGAGGCCAGCCTCCAGAACGTGCCGGTCCAGCTCGCCGACGGCTCGGTGACCACGATCAAGCTCGCCGATCAGGCGGTGACGATCCCGAAGCTCGCCTTCGACCCGGCGACCCAGGCGGAGCTCGGCGAGCTCGCCGCGCCGGGCACGATCAACCAGGCGGCCAACCCGGTCGACTTCTCGAAGCTGAAGAACGTGCCGGCGGACTTCGCCGATGGAGTCGACAACACCGGAGCCGCGCCCGCGAACAACTCCCTCGGCGCCGCCGAGCCGCCGGCGACCGACGATCAGATCATCGACGGGTCGATCGACGCCCAGGACGTCGACGGGAGCGTCGCCGAGACGGCCGCCTCGCAAACCTTCACGGGCGAGAACACGCTGACCGACACCCTGACCCTCAACCTCTTCGACGCCACCGAGCGCCTCGGGGTCTTCGCGATCCGGCCGGGCACCGATTCGACGATCCCGTTCGCCCTGACCCTGGTCAACAATTCGACTGCGCCCACCATGCACGCGGCCCAGATCACGAACGGGGCGACCAGCACTCAACCGACCACGTCGCTGCTCCAGCTGAACAACGCAGACGACCAGGCCGTCACGACCGGCGTCGAGTTCCCGTCGTCCTCCGGAGGCATCGGAACGGCCGTCGAGGCCTCCGACACCGACATCGGCACCGCCCTCGACATCGGCACCAACAACATCGAGGCCAACGGGTCCACGATCAGCGCGGCGACGCTGCAGCAGCTCAACTCCCCTCAGTTCCGGAGCGTGAACGTGCCCCTGGCGAGCTTCACGATTCTTGGCGTCGGCGCTCCCGACTTCAGCTCGGGCGCCGACGCGAATCCCGATTTCGTCACGGTCGGGTTCGGTGCGGCGCTCGAATTCGACGTCACGTCCGGGTCCTCGGACTCGAATGGTCCGCGGGTCACGAGCACCGCCACGATCCCTCCGGATTTCGACTCCAGTCCCGTGTTCCAGCTACGCGTCGTGAAACCGACCAACACCGGCGCCGGGAGTGACGGGCTCACCTGCCAGATGCTCGCGGATGGCGTAAGCCAAGTCGGGACGAACACGACAGTGACCGGAACTGCCGTGCAGACCCTTGACTACTCCCTGGGCGGCGGGCGGACCGCCGGCGAGGTTGCCGCGATCAGCTGTCAGACGACGGCGAGCACGGACGACGCGATCCGAATCCTGGGCGCCGAGTTCGCCTACGACGCCGAGCGCTAGGCCGGATGACCCGGAGTTGACCCCTAAGATGGACCGCGATGGCTGACCCGACCACGCTCGGCGAGCAGGCGAAGCAGAACGGCGGCTCGCACGACGCGAACGACAACGGCTCGGGCGTCAACGGGCGCATGGCGCAGCTTGGATCCGCCGGCGGCGGGCTCGCCCGCGCCGGCGGCGAGCTGGCAGGTGTCGGTCGCAGGATCACCGGCCGGGTCCTCGGCGCGGCCGCAAAGCGCGCCCAGGCGGCGCTGACCGCCGACCTCGACGACCGCGATCCCGACTACATCCGCGAGAACCTGCCGCTCAGCTGGCTGATGGCGACCCTCTGGTATCGCGCCGAGGTCCGCAACATGGGCAATGTCCCCGAAAACGGCCCCGTGCTCCTGGTCGGCAACCACACCGGCGGCAACATGTCGCCGGAGGTGATCGTGCTGCCGCTCGCCTTCACCACCTACTTCGGCGTCGAGCGTCCCTTCTACCAGCTCGCTCACAACCTCGTGCTCGCCTCGCCCTTCGGGCCCTTCCTGCGCAAGTACGGGGCGATGGCGGCGTCGCACAAGCACGCCGAGGCGGCGCTCGACGCCGGCGCCGCCGTGCTCGTCTTCCCCGGCGGCGACTGGGAGGTCCACCGGCCTTCGTGGGAGGGCAACAAGATCGACCTCGCCAAGCGCAAGGGGTTCATCAAGCTGGCGCTGAACGCCGATGTGCCGATCGTCCCGGTGGTCACGATCGGCGGCCAGGAGACCGCGCTCTTCCTCAGCCGCGGGGCCTGGCTGGCGAAGCTGACCGGCGCCGATCGCTTCCTGCGACTGAAGGTATTGCCGATCTCGCTCTCGCTGCCCTGGATCCTCAACATCGGTGACCTGATGGGCCACATCCCGCTGCCGGCGAAGATCACGATCGAGGTCGGCCACCCGATCGACCTGCGGGAGCAATTCGGGCCCGAGCCCGACCTCGACGAGGTCTACGACCACATCACGCGGGTGATGCAGGAGACGCTCGACGGACTCGCCGCCGAACGGCGCTTCCCGGTGATCGGCTGATGCGCCTGAACGAGGCGATCGTCGTCGCCGCGCCGCCGAAGCTGGTCTGGGACTACATCGCCGACCCCGACAACGCCCTGCACTTTCTCTCCGGGATCACCCGCTGGGAGGTCGAGGGCGAACAGCGCATCGGCCTCGGCGCCCGCTACCGGATGCTGATGCGCGTCGGCGCCGCGGAGATGGGCGGCCTGGTCGAGATCGTCGAGTTCACCGAGCCGCTCGACATGGCGTGGTCGTCGGTGACCGGGGTCGACCAGCGCGGCCGCTGGCGCCTGCGCAAGGCCGGTGGCGGCCGCACCAGGGTCGAGTTCCGCTTCGCCTACGGCGTCGCCGGAGCCGGGATCATGGGCTACATCTCCGAGCGCGTATCCGCGCCCTCGGTCCGCACCCACCTGCGCCGCTCGCTGCAGCAGCTGAAGCGCCAGGTCGAGCACGAGCAGCTGCGCCAGGACGGCGCCCGCCGCCAGGCCGAGCGCGAAGCCGCGACGGCCTAGCTAGCTGCCCTTCTTGCGGTTCACCGCAGCCACGAGCTGCTTCTTGTTCATCTTCGAGCGGCCAAAGATGTTCAGCTTCGCGGCCTCGTTGTAGAGCTGCTCGCGGGTGCGCCCTCGCGGCGTCTTCGACGAGCCCGAGCGCTTGCCGCCGCGGCGGCCGGAGGAGATGTCGTCGGTCGAGGTCCGTGACCGCGTCCTCGATTCGCCGGCTCGCGCCTTCTCCTTGTTCACCGTCCGCGCCGCGATCTCCTCGGCGCGGCTTTCGGACTTGCCCTGCTGCTTCTGGCTCTTCTTCACGTGCTCGTACTGGCGAGCTCGCTTGGTGCCCTTCTTCACTCCGCGCGGCGGCATCTGGTCCTCCTTGGGTCGCTCACCTCACCTGGGCGATACCCGGTTTCGACCGCCGCGAACGGGCTCAGGCGAGCTCGCGCTTGAGCACCTTGCCGGTGGCGTTGCGCGGCAGCGAGTCGAGGAACTCGACCTCGCGCGGGACCTTGTAGCGGGCGAGGTTCTTCTTCACATATGCCTTGACGTCGTCGGCGTCGAGCGCCTCGCGGTCGGCGGGGACGACGAAGGCCTTCAAACGCTGGCCGAACTCCTCGTCGTCGACCCCGATCACCGCCACCTCCTTGACCTCGGCATGGCCCGCGAGCAGGTCCTCGACCTCGCGCGGGAAGACGTTCTCGCCCCCGGAGACGATCATCTCGTCGTCGCGGCCGTCGATGAACAGCCGGCCCTGCTCATCGAAGTGCCCGACGTCGCCGGAGGAGAGCAGGCCCTCGTAGGTGTCCTTGCCGCCGCCGCCGGTATAGCCCTCGAAGGCCATCTCGTTGCCCACGAACACGCGCCCGGTCTCGCCCTTGGACACCTCCCCCTTGCCCTCCGGGTCGACGATCTTGACCACGGTCCCCCGCGGCGGCAGGCCCGCGGTGCCCGGTGCGGCGCGCAGGTCTTCAGGCGTCGCGATCGTCGCCCAGGCGACCTCGGTCGAGCCGTAGAGGTTGTAGAGGTTGTCGCCGAAGTGGTCCATCCACTTCTCCGCCAGCTGGCCGGGGAGGGCCGAACCGCTGGCCGCGGTGACCCGCAGCTGCGCCAGCTCGTACTCGGCGAGCGTCTTTTCGGGGAGCTGGAGGATCCGCTGCATCATCACCGGGACCACGACCAGGGCGGTGGCCTCGGTCTCGGCCAGCGCCTTCAGCGTCTGCTCGGGGTCGAACTTGCGCTGCAGGACATAGGTCGAGTTGAGCGAGAGCCCGAGCATGAAGTGGGCAAAACCCCAGGAGTGAAACAGCGGCGCGGCGATCACGGTCGTCTCGCCGGCATGCATCGGGATCCGCGAGAACATCGACGCCAGCGGGCTGAGCGAATCCGGCTGGGCCCGCTGCGCGCCCTTCGGCGTGCCGGTCGTGCCCGAGGTGAGGATGATGAACCGGCTCGGCTCCTCGGGAGGGCTGAGGTCGCCGTCGTCGCTCGATTCGATCAGCTGGTCGGTGGTCGGATCGCCGCTCGAGCCGTCCTCGCGCCAGGAGACGAACCGCTGGGTGTCCTCCTTCGCCTCGCCCAACAGCTCGGAGAACTCCTCGTCGTAGATCAGCGCCGCGGGCTCCTCGCGCTCCATCACGTCGACTAGCTGCGGTCCCGAGAACGCCGTGTTCATGTAGAGCCCGTTGGCGCCCAGCTTCGAGGCCGCCAGGGTCGCGTCGATGAAGCCACGGTGGTTGCGAGCCATGATCGCGATCCCGTCGCCGGGCCGGACGCCGCGCTCGGCAAGCGCCCGCGCGAGCGCGTTCGAGCGCCGGTGCATCTCGCCGAAGCTCAGCGAGCCGCCCTCGTCGATCAACATCTCGTCGTCGGGATGGGTGATCGCCGCGCCGGCTATCCCCCCGGCCGGCGAAGCTCCCCAGCGAGCCAGCACGCGGACAACCCGCGCCAGCTTGTCCGGGCGCAGCGGCCGGATCACACCCGCCTCGGCGAGCGTCTTCAGGTTGAACGGGATGTCGGGAAGAGATCCCAGCGACCCGAGCTTGACCTTGCGCGCGAGCGAGAGTGGGCGTTCGAACTCCATTGCCGGAAATCTATTCGCGATCGGCATCGATCAGCGCCACAGCGATGCAGGCAATGCCCTCTCCGCGGCCGGTGAAACCCATGCCCTCGTTGGTGGTCGCCTTGACGCCCACCCGGGCGCCGAGCGCGCCGCTCAGGTTGCGCTCCATCTCCGCTCGGTGGGATCCGAGCCGCGGCGCCTCGCAGATCACGGTCGCATCGACGTTGGCGACCGGCGCGTCGAGCATGCCGACCACGGTGCGCAGGAGGTCGATCGAGTCGGCGTCGCGCCACTGCTCCTCGTCGGGTGGGAAGTGGGTACCGAGGTCCCCGAGCCCGGCGGCGCCGAGCAGTGCATCGATCACGGCGTGGGTGAGCACATCGGCGTCCGAATGGCCGGTGAGGCCCTGCGGGTGAGGAATCTCGACCCCGCCGAGGACGAGCCGCCGCCCGTCGGCGAACCGGTGACTGTCGTAGCCGATCCCGATGCTCACGAGGCAAAGCCTCTCATCCCAGCGGCTCCAGGCGCCGCGCGCGGTTCTCGAACACGGCGATCTGCTTCACGCCCCAGCCGCGCATCGTCTCCACCGCGCGGTCGTATGCATGGCCGACGTCCTCGGGCACGTGGGCGTCGGAGGAGAGCGCGAACACCGCCCCCGCGTCGATGCACATCTCGGCGAAGGCGTCGGAGGGATAGAGCTCGTCGACCGGCTTGCGCCAGCCCGCGGTCGAGACCTCGACCGCGATCTGAGTCTCGGCGATCGCCTCGATCGCCGGCTCGTAGTGAAAACGCACGTCACGCTCGGGTTGCGGCCGGCCGTGGCCCCAGTACTTGACCAGGTCGGGATGGGCGAGAATGTCGTAGAGACCCGAGCGCACCGTCTGCGCGAGCACCTCGAAGTAGCGCTGCCAGATCCGGTCGGGGTCGGTCTCGGTGCGCCAGACGTCGTAATCGCCCCAGTCGACGGCATCGCCGCCGACGAAGTGCACCGAACCGACGACGTAGTCGAACTCGTGGGCATCGAGGACGTTGGCGATCCTGTCCTCGCGCCCGGGGACGTAGTCCATCTCGATCCCGAGCCGCAGCGGGGTCGAACGCACGAACTCGCAGTAGGCGCCGAGGTCGTCGAGGGCGTTCTGGCGCCAGAACGGGTGGTCCCAGATCTCCAGCGCCTCGGTGAAGCGGTGGATGTGCTCGGAAACGCCCAGCTCCTCGATCCCCGCCTCTGCCGCGGCGTCGAGGTAGCGGCCGACGTTCTCGGTCGTGAAGTACTCCTCGACCGTCGCATCGACGTCGTCCGGGCGCAGGTGCAGGTGGTAGTCGGTCAGCAAGCTCGCCTACGCTACCCAGCGATGGTCCACATGCGGATCGTGGTCCCGGCGTATCAGTCCGAGCACGTCCTCGACCTGCTCGAGCACATGCCGTCGGCCTGCAACGTGATCTTCCTCGAGCGGGCGGCGCGCAAGCCTGCCGGCGACGTGATCCTCTGCGACGTCGCGCGCGAGGACGCCAGCCTGGTCGTCTCCGACCTGCGCGAGCTCGACGTCGACACCGAGGGCTCGATTGCGATCGAGCACATCGACTCGGCGATTTCGGCGGTCGCCGCGGCGGCCGAGAGGGCGGCCGAGGGCCATCCGGGCGACGCCGTCGTCTGGGAGGAGGTCGAGTCGCGCACCTCCGAGAACACCGAGCTGAACGGGGTCTTCCTCGCCTTCATGGCCCTCGCCTGCCTGATCGCCTCGGTCGGGATCTTCCTCGATTCGCCGATCCTGATCGTCGGGGCGATGATCGTCGGCCCCGAGTTCGGTCCGATCGCGGGACTGTGCGTGGCTCTGGTGCAACGCCGCCGCGACGTGGTTCGCCGGTCGCTGAAGGCACTTGCGATCGCGTTCCCGGTCGGGATCACGGCCGCCTTTCTGTTCGCGCTCGCGATTCGGGGCACCGACCTCACCCCCTCCGGCTTCGTCGTCTCCGAGCATCCGCTGACCGACTTCATCTCCCAGCCGGACGTGTTCTCGTTCATCGTCGCGTACGTCGCCGGGGTCGCCGGCGTCCTCTCCCTGACCTCGGCGAAGTCCGGTGCGCTGATCGGGGTGCTGGTCTCGGTGACGACGATTCCCGCGGCCGCCAACATCGGCGTCGCCGCCGCCTATGGCGAGTGGGCGGAGTGGCGAGGGGCGATGCTCCAGCTGACGGTCAACCTGGCGGCGATCCTGCTCGCCGGCGTCGGCACGCTGTTCGTGCAGCGCAAGCTCTACATGCGCCGCCGCGTCGACCACCTCCGGGACGACGCGCGGGAGAAGGCCGGCCTGCCGCTCGGCCGCAGCCGCCACGTCGCCGGCGCCACCAAACCGCCGCCGGCCGCCGAATGAAGACGACGATCACAGACCTGGCGCTGCTCGCGGCGGCCTTCGCCGGCGCCACGGCGCTCGCGGCGTTGCTCGGCGCGGCCAACTTCGGCACCGCGCTGACCTTCGGCGAGCTCGCCTTTGCCGGCACGCTGATGTGGGTGCTGTTGCGGGAGTAACCGCCGAAACCGTGTCGGCGCGCGGACAGCCCTACCCGCGCTCGGCGAGCAGCAGCTCGGCGATCCGCAGGTCGTCCGGCGTCGTGACCTTGAGATTGGCACCCTCGACCTCGTGCACGAGGACCCTCCCCCCGCGTGCCTCGATCAGCATCGCGTCGTCGGTTGCCGCGGCGACCTCCGCCGAATCGCCCTCGTGGGCGGCGCGGAGCGCCTCGGCGCGAAAGACCTGCGGCGTCTGCGCGCCCCAGAGGCGCTCGCGGCTCTCGGTCGCCTCGATCGCGCCGCCCTCCCCCACCCGCTTGATCGTGTCGGCCACCGGCGCGGCCGCGATCACGCCCGCGAGGCCGGAATCAGCAGCGAGCCCGGCGACCAGCAGGTCGACGAGCTCGCCCGTGACCAGCGGCCGAGCCGCATCGTGGACCGCGACGATCTCGGCCTCGACCGGAACCTCGGCGAGCGCGTGCCCGACGGAGGCCGCGCGGGTCTCGCCGCCGGTGACGACGATCGGATGAAAGGTGCCGGCCTCGTCGGGCCGCCCGGCGACGGCGCCGGCGATTTGCTCGAGCTCGAGCTCGTGGCCGGGCGGGGCCGCGATCACGACCACGGTGACGCTGTCGGCCGCGCGCATCGCCGCCAGCGACCAGGCGATCAGTGGCCGGCCGCCGACCTCGATCAGCGCCTTCGGGCCGCCGGCTCCGAGCCTCTCTCCGGAGCCGGCGGCCGCGATCAACGCGGCTGCATGCGGGCCGTCAGGCCGTCGCGGTGGCGCCGAAGCGCTCCTCCAGGAGCCCGTCCATGTACTCCTCGGCGCCTTCCTCGTCCTTGTCGAGGACGTACATGAACTCCGAGGCGAGGATCTTCTTCGCCCGGGTGTACATCTGCTTCTCGCCCGTCGAGAGACCCTTCTCGTGCTCGCGAATCGCGAGGTTGCGGACGACCTCGGCGAGCTCGTAGACGTCGCCGGTCTTGATCTTCTCGCGGTTGTACTTGAACCGCCGGTTCCAGTTCTTCGGCATCTCCGATACCTCGCCCGTGAGCACCTCGATCACCCTGCGGACCGCGTCCTCGTCGATCACGCGGCGCAGCCCTGCGATCTGGGCGTTCTCGCACGGGACCATCACCGTCATGTCGTTGTGCAGGATCTTGATTGTCAGGTAGTCCTTGGACTCGCCCATCATGTCGCGCGATTCCCGCTTCAGCACAACGCCCGCACCGTGATGCGGGTAGACCACGTTGTCGCCGACCTTGAAATCGCATACGTGAGGGACGAGATCCTCGAGATCCTCGAGGCCCGCCTCCTCCTCTACTGCTGCTTCTGAGATGTCCGCCTCCTCAAATAGAGACGGCCGCTGGCGCGGCCGTCTGGTTCACCGATACCGGTCGACGATGTCGACCTCCTGAAGCCTGCGAATGCCCTCGCGAATCTCCTTCGCTCGGGCCTCTCCAACCCCCTCGACCGCCTCCAGGTCCTCATCGGAGGCCGCCAACAGGGATTCGAGGTCGCCAAAGTGGTTGACGACCTTCTGCGCCACCAACCGCGGCAGCCGCGGCACTCCCGAGAGCGCGCGATAGCCGCGCGTGGTGACCGTGAAGTCGAGGGTGTTGGTCTTGCGGTCGTAGCCGAGCAGCTCGGCGAGGCGTCCGAAGTCCAGCAGCTCGGTGTGCTCGAGCGCGGCCAGCTCGCTGAGGGCCTGCTCGATGTTCTGCTCGGAGTCGGTGACGCTGTAGTCGCGCACGACGGCGGCCCGCTCCGCCATCACCCCGACGACTGAATCCTCGAGCTGCATCTCGATCAGCCGTCCCTCGGCGCCGAGCTCGATGATGTAGCGCTCGACCTCGGTCGCCATCCGCGTTACCAGCTCGGCCCGCTGGAGCACCGTGAGCACGTCATAGAGCACGACCCCACCGGCAAACTCGAGCGCCGTCAGCCGTCCGGAGACCTGGTCGAGGCGCGCCCGGTACTTCTCCAGCGTCGCCAGCCCCTGGTTCGCCTTCGAGAGCACGGTCGGGATGTCTTCGAGGATGTACTTGATCCCCTCGACGTAAAGCGAGACGACGTCGCGACGCTGCGAGATCGCGATCACCAGCGCCTTGGTCTGCTTCGAGACGCGTTCGGCCGTGCGGTGGCGGGTGCCGGTCTCCATCGAGAGGATCGTCGGGTCCGGCATCAGCTGCACGTTCGCCCACAGGATCTTGTCGGCGGAGGGCGGCATCACGATCGCCCCGTCCATCTTCGCCACCTGGTAGAGCAGGCCCGGGGTGTAGTCGACGTCGAGCCGCAGGCCACCCGAGAACAGATAGGAGACCTCGTCGGCGTCGGCGACCAGGATCAGGCCACCGGTGCGCGCGTGGATGATGTTGTCGATCCCCTCGCGCAGCGGGTTGCCGGGCGCGACCATGTCGAGAGCCCGCAACAGCCGGGGGTCCTGGCGTGCCTCCAGCTCGTTCAACTCGTCCCCAGGGTGCTGCACTTGTCCATGATGGCAAAAGCCCTGCTGGCCACGCGTCGCGGCCAATTCCGTGTGGACAGGTAGGAATGGCGCTTGTCAAGCAGCGCGCTCGATCGCGGCCCGGCGGCGCCCCAAAGCGGAGCCGATCGCCGCCCGCAGGCTGGCCTGCGGCTCGACCCCCGCGGGGGTCTCCGGTGCCGCCGGCGCGAGCACCGGTGAGAGGCCGAACTTGACCGCCTCGGCCGCGCGGCGATCGGCATGGCCGACCGGGCGTAGCTCGCCGGTCAGACCGACCTCGCCGAAGCAGGCGAGCGGGCGCCCGGAGGAGTCGGCCAGTGGCTCGCCGCGGTGGGCCGAGACCAGCGCCAGGGCGACCGCGAGGTCCGCTCCCGGCTCGTCGACGCGGACGCCGCCGGCGACGTTGACGAAGACGTCGGCGCCGGCCAGCGAGGGGCCGCCGTGGCGCGCGAGCACGGCGAGCACCATCGCCAGGCGGTTGCGGTCGATCCCGTTGGCGACCCGCCGCGGCGGCACGATCTCCGTCGGCGCGACCAGTGCCTGGACCTCGACCAGAAGCGGCCGGGTGCCCTCCATCGAGCTCAGCACCACCGAGCCCGGCGCGGCGCTCGCCTCGGCGACGAAGCGCGCCGACGGATCGACGACCTCGACCAGCCCTCCCGAACGCATCTCGAACACGCCCACCTCGCTGGTGGCGCCGAAGCGGTTCTTCAGCGCCCGCAGGGTGCGGAAGCTGCGCTCGCGCTCACCCTCGAAGAAGAGCACGCAGTCGACCAGGTGCTCGAGCACGCGCGGCCCGGCGACCGCGCCCTCCTTGGTCACGTGGCCGACCAGGACCACCGCGCAACCAAGTCGCTTGGCCACCTCCATCACCCGTCCGGCCGCCTCGCGGACCTGGCCCACGGAGCCCGGGGCGCCGGTCATCCCCTCGGCGTGCAGGGTCTGGATCGAGTCGATCACGCAGGCATCGGGTCGCTCGGCCTCGAGCGTCGCCGTCACCGCTTCGAGCGAGGTCTCGGCCAGCGCCGGAACCGCCAGCGCCGCCTCGCCGAGCCGCTCGGCCCGCAGGCGGACCTGGGCGGTCGACTCCTCGCCGGAGATGTAGAGGACCTTGTGGCCGGCGGCGCAGAGGTTGCCGAGCGCCATTCCGGTCAGGGTGGACTTACCGATCCCGGGCGAACCCCCGAGCAGCACCAGCGAGCCGGGCACGAGGCCGCCGCCGAGGACCCGATCGAGCTCGGCGATCCCGGTCCGCAGGCGGTCGACCGCAGGCGCCGAGACATCGCGCAGCGCCACCGGGCTCCCGGCGGCGCCGCCGCCGCCTCGACGCCCGCTGCCGGCGGCCGGCTTCGCGGCCGGCTTCGGCGCCTCGACGAACGTGTTCCACTCACCACAGCCGCTGCAGCGCCCGGACCAGGTCAGCGACTCATGGCCGCAGGCCTGGCAGAAGAATGAGGTCGCCGAACGAGCCATTGGCAGCCAGCCTACGCACGGCCGCCGACGTCTCAACCGGCGCATGCGACGAAATCGTCATGCAAGATTGGCGGCGATGGGTTCGAGACACAGGAGGCTCGTAGTCGCAGTTGCGCTGTTCGCGACGCTCGCCGCTCCCGCGGCGACGCAGGCGTTCGACCCGGCCCTGGAGGCGAAGAACTTCGCCAAGACCGGCGAGCGGATGCAGTACGTGACCCTGACGCCGGAGTTTCAGCTGCGCCTGCAACAGGCGAACGTCGCCAACCTGGCCGATGCCGTCCAGATTCCGGTCAACGACCCGGAGCGAAACTTCGCCGGCAACGTCTGCGCCAACGGTGGCAACGAGTGCGCCGGCGACGTCCGCTTCTACGACTGGAAGGACGCCGGCTTCGGAGTCGTCAAGCCGGTCCTGTTCACCGCCCGCAACGGCTCGACGCTCTCCGGGCGCGTGTGGGCGACCGTGCAGGGGCCGCAGCAGCGCCCGGCGGTGGTGATCACGACCGGCTCCGTGCAGGCGCCGGAGCGGCTCTACTGGGGCACGGCGGCGACGCTGGCCAAGCACGGGTATGTGGTGCTCACCTACGACACCCAGGGCCAGGGTCGCTCCGACACCTTCGGCGAAGGCGTGGACCAGCTCGACGGCTTTCCCTCGCAGGAGGGACGTCCGTTCTATGACGGCACCGAGGACGCGCTCGACTTCCTGCTCTCGACCCCGGCGCACCCCTACGACCCGCGCCCGAGCTGCACCACCGGCACCGACCACTCGGCAAAGCAGGACAGGCGGGTGAGCGAGGGGCGCAACGCCGCCTA
Source organism: uncultured Solirubrobacterales bacterium (assembly GCA_963767475.1). Classification (GTDB taxonomy): domain Bacteria; phylum Actinomycetota; class Thermoleophilia; order Solirubrobacterales; family 70-9; genus WHSW01. The sequence goes on along the minus strand of CAVYEI010000005.1, from coordinate 83,753 downwards.
CAACCCGCTCTCGAATCTCGTCGACTCGTCGCGAATCGGGATTGCCGGCCACTCGCTCGGCGCCGCCGCGGTTTCCTACGTCGGCCAGCTCGACGACCGCGTCGACGCGATCGCGGCCTGGGACAACTTGCGCGCCCCGGGCGCCAGCCAGGCTCCCGGCTCGGGTCCCGGCGGGCCGCCCGTGTGCGTGTCTGGATCCTCGCCGCGGCCGGCGGACCCGGCGATCACCAAGCCCGCGATCGGGATCTCGAATGATTACGGGATCGCGCCGACGCCGAACACGGCCGATCCCGATCCGCAGACCGGCAACGCCGGCTTCGCCGCCTACAAGGACGCCGGCGTCGACTCGATGCAGTTCCACATCCGCGGCGGCACCCACGAGGAATCGGCCTTCATCCCGGGGATGACCACCGTCGCGCTCGGCCTCTCCAGCCTCCGCGGCACCGACATGGTCGCCTGGTACACGACCGCCTGGTTCGACAAGTACGTCAAGTGCGCCGACGGCTCGGCCTGCGAGGCCGAGGCCGACCGACGCGTGCTCACCGACCGCTGGCGTGCCGACGCCCGCGGCGGCCAGGTGGACGTCAACGGCGATCCCAACCTCTACTCCTTCTACCGCCGATCGCGCTACGACCTGCACACCGCGGCGAACGGCGAGGTGACCTGCGACGACATGCGCGCAGGATGCGCATCGATGGGGCCCGACGGGCTCCCCGCCGGCTATGACCACGTCTCTGACGCCTATACCGCTCCCGATCGGTCCGGCGGCGGCTCGGGTGGTGGAGCCGGCGGCTCAAGCGGACCGGCGTGCGCGCTGCCGCAGCTCGGCACCGACGCCAAGGACACGCCCGCGACCCTGGTCCCGAGCGGCTCCGGCGACGCGATCCGCGGTCGCGGCGGCGACGATCGCCTGCGCGGCCTCGACGGCGACGACTGCCTCTACGGCGATCTCGGCGACGACCGGCTTGCCGGGGACGCCGGCGCCGACCGGCTCAAGGGCGGGGCCGACGACGACCGGCTGGTCGGCGGCGAGGGCAAGGACGTGCTCGGTGGCGGCGGCGGGGCCGATCGCCTCAACGCGCGCGACGGCGAGCTCGACCGGGTCAAGTGCGGCCCCGGCCGCGACCGCGTGATCGCCGACGAGCGCGACAAGCTCGGCCGCGGCTGTCGGCGCTAGCCGACCTCGGCCGTTCGGCGGATGCACGAGCGACCGATCGGACGGGTTGATTCGCGCACGTCGTGGACGTAGGCTCGCGCCATGTCCGCTCGCGCGACAGGCGGGGCAGCGCGAACCTGTGGGGTCGGCCTGGTCATTCTGGCCGCGGCCCTCGCCTTCGCCTCCGTGGCGTCCGCCGCGAACAAGCCCGACCTCGTGCCGCAGGACGGGCGGATCCGGGGCCTGCCGTATTCCTTTATCGGGGAGGATCTTGGGCACAAGCTCGAATACGCGACCAGGAACCAGGGCAAGAAGGCCGCCGGGCCGACGGTGACCAAGGTCTATCTGAAGCACGGCGCGCGGCGCATCGTGCTGAGCGATCGTCGGGTTCCCGCCCTCGACGCGGGCTTCCAGCATTCCCCGCCTGCCGAGAACCTCACGAATCGCAACCGCTGGCCTGCCGGGGAGTATCAGGTGGTGGTCTGCGTGGACGCGACGAACGCCGAGCGCAACGAGGAGAACGAGCACAACAACTGCCAACGGGTCAAGAAGGACTTTGGCCGCTTCTACGCCGTGTATTCCGAGTACGTGGGCAACACCACCGGCTCCGGGCCGGGGCACGTCTTCGACCCGAACATACGCGAGAACTGGACCGGCCAGAACCTTGGGTTCCTGATGCGCGACCAGAACAAGGGCGTGTTCACCTACACGCCGGACGCCGTGGGCACGGTGCACTACGCGGTCGGGGGGACGACCTCCACCAACTGCGTGATCACGGGCAGCGGGATCCTCAATCTCGCGGCCTTCCCGAACAGCTTCATCAGGGTCGACTGGAAAAACGAGAACTACGGAGGCACGGCAACCCCGTTCGGCAACTACCCGACCCAGAGCAGCTGCGAGCCGGGGAATCCGGGCCAGGGCCCGACGACCGGCTTCGTCTTCCAGACCGGGCTCATCCTCGGCCAGATGATGGACCTCCCCTACGGCTCGAGCTCGCTGCAGGGCACCTACAACGACCCGCTCGCGCTCGACAGAACCGAATACTCCTGGAGTCTCGCCGGCGGCTAGAGCGGGCGGCAGTGCTGGAAGTCGAAGTTGCGCACCGGTCGCTGGGCGGTCTGCTCGAGCACGGCGGCCCGGTGCGCGAGCCGCTCGGCCTTGGCGAAGTGCTTGCGCTTGAGCGCGATCGCCGATCGAACCCCGACCGACGTGGCGCGGCCCTCACGGTGCAGCCACCTCGCGATCTGCCTGTGATATTCGAACGGCCGGTGCAGCCGGCCGACCTCGTGATAGGCCTCACGCAAGAGGCGGTACGCGTGGATGAAATGGCGCCCGGCTCGGCGCACGCTCGGGTGCTTTCGTTCCAGCAATCTGACCCCGTGCGCAACGCGCCGCTTGGCCTCGTTTCGATGCGGCTGGCAGATGTTGTCGGCGCGCTTGACGAACTTGACCCGGCCGCTGGAAGACCCGTCGGCGGCGCTGACGCTGAGCACCGACCCGCAGACCAGGGCGATACAGGCAAGCCGAACCCGCATCCCTGTTCGCCCGCCCCGCTCCCGGTCAGTCCTGATCGGTTGCCTCGGCGGCCGCCGGCGGATCGTCGCCGGCGACGTCGTCGGCCTCGGCCTTCTTCGCGCCGACGCCGACCGGCTCCTTCTCGGAGTCCTCGTCCTTCTTCTTCTTCGCCTTGCGTGGCTTGACCATCTTCAGCGACAGCGGATGCTCGTCCTGGTCCGCGGACTCGTCGTGGTCGACGAGCACCGTGGTCCCGGGGATGATCGAGTCCGGGCCCTGGCGCAGGACCTCGTCGGCGAGCGGATCCTCGATGAAGCGCTGAATCGCGCGCCGCAACGGCCGCGCGCCCATCGCCGGGTCCCAGCCCTTCTCGGCGATCACGTCCTTGGCCGATTCCGTCAGCTCGAGCTGGAGATCGTGTTCTGCCACCTGTACCTGTACGCGGGCGATCAGCAGGTCGATGATCAGGCGGACCTCCTCGCGCGAGAGCTTGTGGAAGACGATCACCTCGTCGATCCGGTTGAGGAACTCCGGGCGGAAGACCTTCTTCAGCTCGCCGGTGATCCGCTCTTTCATGTCCTTGTAGGAGGCACCGGTTTCGTCGTCGGAGATCGAGAAGCCGAAGGAGACGTTGCGGGCGATGTCCTTGGCGCCGATGTTCGAGGTCATGATCACGATCGTGTTGCGGAAGTCGACCGTGCGGCCCTGGGCATCGGTGAGCCTTCCGTCCTCGAGGATCTGCAGGAGGATGTTGAAGACGTCCGGGTGGGCCTTCTCGATCTCGTCCAGGAGCAGCACCGAGTAGGGCTTGCGGCGCACGGCCTCGGTCAGCTGGCCGCCCTCGTCGTAGCCGACGTAGCCGGGCGGTGAGCCGACCAGACGCGAGACCGCGTGCTTCTCCATGTACTCGGACATGTCGATGCGGATCATCGATTCCTCGTCGCCGAACAGGAACTCGGCCAGGGTTCGGGCGAGCTCCGTCTTGCCGACGCCCGAGGGGCCGAGGAAGATGAACGACCCGGCGGGGCGCTTGGGGTCCTTGATCCCGGCACGCGAGCGGCGGATCGCCTTCGAGACCGCCTCGATCGCGACCTGCTGGCCGATCACCCGCTTGTGCAGCTCCTCCTCCATCCGGATCAGCTTCCGGGTCTCGGCCTCGGTCAGCTTGAACACGGGGATCCCGGTCCACATCGAGACGATGTCGGCGATCTCCTCCTCGCCGACCGCGGGCCGCTCGCCGGCGTCGCCCGAGTCCCACTGGTCCTCGAGCTCGCGCTTCTTGTTCGTCATCTGACGCTCGGTGTCGCGCAGGTTGGCGGCCTTCTCGAACTCCTGGGCCTCGATCGCGGCCTCCTTCGCGCGCCGCGTCTCCTCGATCTCCTCCTCGAGGTCGCGGTAGACGGGCGGCTGGCTCATCGAGCGGATGCGCATCCGCGAGGCGGCCTCGTCGATCAGGTCGATCGCCTTGTCGGGCAGGAAGCGGTCGGAGATGTAGCGGCTGGCGAGCTCGGCGGCGGCCTCGAGCGCGTCGTCGGTGATCTGGACCTTGTGGTGGTCCTCGTAGCGCTCGCGCAGACCCTCGAGGATCTTCACCGTGTCCGGGATCGAGGGCTCGTCGACCTTGATCTGCTGGAAGCGGCGCTCGAGCGCGGAGTCGCGCTCGAGGTACTTGCGGTATTCGTCGAGCGTCGTCGCGCCGATCGTCTGCAGCTCGCCGCGAGCCAGAGCCGGCTTCAAGATCGAGGCGGCGTCGATCGCACCCTCGGCGGCGCCGGCGCCGACCAGGTTGTGGAGCTCGTCGATGAACAGCACGATGTCGCCGCGCTGGGTGATCTCCTTCATCACCTTCTTCAGTCGCTCCTCGAACTCGCCGCGGTACTTCGAGCCGGCAACCAGCGCCGCCAGGTCGAGCGTGTAGATCTGCTTGTTCTTGAGCAGCTCCGGGACCTCGCCGCGGGTGATCCGCGACGCCAGGCCCTCGACGATCGCGGTCTTGCCGACCCCGGGCTCGCCGAGCAGGACCGGGTTGTTCTTCTGCCGGCGCGAGAGGATCTGCATGATCCGCTCGACCTCGGTCTCGCGGCCGATCACCGGGTCGAGCTTGCCCTCGGAGGCGAGCTTGGTCAGGTTGCGTCCGAACTGGTCGAGCAGCTTCGAGGACTTCTTGCCCTCGCCCGAGCCCCCGCCGGAGCCCTGGCGGCGCCCGCCGGGACCCGAGAGCATGCGGATGACCTCGTTGCGGATCTTCTCCGAGTCGGCGTCGAAGTCGAGCAGGATGCGGGCGGCGACGCCCTCGTTTTCCCGCACCAGCCCGAGCAGGATGTGCTCGGTGCCGATGTAGTTGTGGCCGAGCGAGAGCGCCTCGCGCAGCGCGAGCTCGAGCACCTTCTTCGCCCGCGGCGTGAACGGGATCTGGCCCGAGGTGACCTCCTCGCCGGAGCCGACGATGCGGACGACCTGGGCGCGGACGCGCTCGACCGTGATGTCGAGCGACTCGAGCACCCGTGCGGCCAGGCCCTCTTCCTCGCGCAGCAACCCGAGCAGGATGTGCTCGGTGCCGATGTAGTTGTGCTTCAGCGTCCGGGCTTCTTCCTGCGCCAGGACGACGACCTGCCGGGCCCGCTCTGTGAATCGCTCGAACACTTTTCCGCCTTGCTTCCCTAGTTCCCTTTTTTCCTCTGTGCCTAAGTTCTAGCTGCGCCGGGGGACGCGACAGCGCCGGGAGCTCAATCCTCTTACTCGGCCTATCTCTGCCGCGGGATTAGAACCTCCGGTTTGTCGACGACGGCGAGAGGCCAGTATATCGGGGCGATCCGCCCGACCCGACGGCCTCAGGCACGAAACCCGGCGCCCGTACCGCAAGTTGCGGCTTCCGACCCGGCATCTAGATTTCCCCCGTGACCGCGGGGGACTCGAAGAGCGCGCCGCTGGCCGAGTTCGCCCAGGCCCACGGACTGACCGTCTCCGACACGGCAGAGCTTCCGGCGACGGGCGCGCTGCTGGGCGAGGACGACCTCGAAGTCGAGGGCGCAGCGACCGGTGTCGTCGCGGATGGCGAGCCGGGGACGCTCTGCCACCTCACCTACACCTACCGCTCGAATGACACTACGCAAACTGCGAAGCGAACCGCGGTCGTGATCCGGCTGCCGGAATCGATCGGGTTCGCGCCCTACCTCGCCAGCTCCGGCGTCAACCTCGCCGCCGGCCCGGTGAAGAAGGTGAAGCTGGAGGACGGCGGCTCGCTGCTCGCCGCGGACGGCATCAACGACCCCTGGCTCACCGAGCTGCTCTCCCCCGCGTTCACGCACTGGCTCAGCCGCAATCCCGACGACTTCGCCTGGGAGCTCGCCGACGGGGTGCTCTGCGTCTCGCGCGAGGGCCACATCACGGGCGAGGAGAAGCTCGCCGCGCTCTGCTCCGACGCCGCCCGGATCGCGACCACTGTGCGCGAGGAGTGCCTGGAGGAGGTCGATTCCGGGCAGGCATCGCAGACCGCTGCGAAGCCGCGCAAGCTCGCCGGCCACGCCCGGCTCGCCGCCGCGATCCTGGACCGGACCACGTTCGACCATCCGCCGGCCGACGTCGCCTCCGCCCGGCCCCAGTTCCACCGGCTCGTCGTTCGCCACCCCTCCACCTACTTCATCGCCCTGTTCATGACCCTGGCCTGGATGCTGGGCATCAACGTGATCGGCGGCGGCATCTTCGGCCTCCTGCTCAACCTGCCCAACCCGGGCCGCGCGGTGCTGATCTTCGAGCTCTTGCTGTTCGTGGTCGTCGGTTACTTCGTGCTGCGCAGCCAGATCAACGGGCTCACCGAGACGCTCTCGCGGGAGGGCTTCTGGCGCGAGTACGCGCGCACGCGCGGCCTGCGCTTCGAGGATCCGCACGCGTTCGCGGCCGCGAACGCAAAAGCCGGGCTCCCGGGAACGCCGAAGCGGGTGCTCACCGGAGCGTTCGGCGGCGTCCCGGCCTCGCTGATGATCACCGGCGACGGCTCCAAGCGCGGCGACTCGATCGCCCTCGTCGGCGGCCCCACAGGCCCGATCGCGACCGCCGAACTCGACCTCTCGGCGCCGGGCGCGTCGGCGAAGGCGCTCGACGCCTACGTCGAGGAGCTCGTGCTGGACCTGAAGACGCAGCCGTAGGTGTCCTACGACTAGGGCAGGGTCTCGCCGAGCAGGCGCCGGGCGCCGCCGCCCTGCGCCGGCGCGCTGGACGTGGGCGGCCCGGCCGCCGAGCGGAAGCTGATCCCGTCGAGAGCCAGTCCGGAGGGGATCGCGGAGGTGAAGCCGAAGACGATCACGGCACCCTCGGGAATGTCCGTGCTCGAGATCCGCGCGTTCTCCTCGGCGCCGATCAACAGGAACACCAAGCCGCCCCCGGCGGTGGTCATATGAAGCTCGGAGGCCGCCGGGCGGTACCCGGGGGGCAGGGTGAACATGTGCATGTCCTGGATCGCCTCACCGGCGGGCGAGTTGTCGCAGACCCCGTCGCCGCCTGCCGTGTCTCGTCCACGAATCGTGCCACCCAGCTGGACCCTGCCGTCGCTGCCCTTGTAGAAGCTCACGGGCGAGAGCCCGCCGACAACTAGGCCGTAGTCGTCCCAGGTGCAGTCGCCGTCCCCGCCGTTGAGGAACACCGGCTCACCGGACGAGCCGACCACGTGCGGGGCCTCGTCGGCCGCGAGATCGGCCGCGGCGATGCTGCGGTCGGCGACATCGGCGCCCGCGAGGCTGCCGTCGGCAACGTCGGCGCCGGTCACGGCCTTGCCGTTCCGCAGATCCTTCGACTTGAGCGCGTTGTCCTTGACCTGCTTCGACTTGACGCTGTTCTTCTTCACCGCCACGCCGATCGCGAAGCTGCCGCCGGCGAGCGCGAGAAACACCGCCAGGGTGGACATCACGTTGGCGTAGCTGAAGCGCCGCACTACCAGCGCAACCTATATCCGCCGCTGGACCGCGTCAACCGCCGGCAGCGACGCGCACGGAGCGCACCTCGACCGCCTGGATCTGGCGCTGGCCGTAGGAGCCCCGGTACACGGGCCCCGCCGCGGCGACGAGGTCGCCGGGCCCCGGCAGCGGGTGCGGCCGCAGGTCCGCGCGCACGTCGATCACCGAGATCCCGGGGAAGGTGATCCCCTCCCGGCTGGAGAGCACGAAATGGGCATCGCCGTCGCCGTCGGGATCGACCCGCTCGACGTAGATGATCGTCCCGGAGGCGCTGGCGCAGTTCGCTGCGCCGGGGTCGCAGGCCGGCGCATTCGCGCTGATCGCGATCGCCGCGGCGACGATCGCGGCCAGGCTCACCGCATCGCCGGGAAGAGCAGCACCTCGCGCAGGCTCTTGGCGCCGGTGAGCAGCATCACCAGGCGGTCGATGCCGAGGCCGACGCCGGCGGTCGGCGGCATCCCGTACTCGAGCGCCTGGAGGTAGGACTCGTCGAACGGCTGTGCCTCCTGGTCGCCGCGTCGCATCTCCTCGGCCTGCTGCTCGAAGCGCCGGCGCTGATCGTCGGGATCGTTGAGCTCGGTGAACGCGTTGCCGATCTCGAACCCGCCGACGAACGGCTCCCAGCGTTCCACCAACCGCTCATCGTCGCGATGGCGCTTGGCGAACGGCGACATCTCGACCGGGTAGTCGAAGACGAACGTCGGCTGGATCAGGTTCGGCTCGACCTCCTTCGAGAGCAAGCCGTCGACGAGCTTCCCCCAGCCATCGTCGGCACTCGCCTCGGAGTCCATCGCCGCGGCCAGCGCCTCGCGCGTCGGATGCTCGAGCACGTCGATCCCGGTGCGCTCGCGGATCGCGTCGCGCAGCGTCACCCGCCGCCAGGGAGGGGCGAGGTCGATCTCGACCCCGTCTCGCTCGACCTTCGTCGTCCCCAGGACCCGCTCGGCGACGTGGGCGACGAGCGTCTCCAGCCGCACGGCGGCGTCCTCGTAGTCGGCGTAGGCCTCGTACCACTCGAGCATCGTGAACTCGGGGTTGTGCTTGAACGAGATCCCCTCGTTGCGAAAGTCCTTGCCGAGCTCGTAGACGCGGTCGATCCCGCCGACGACCAGCCGCTTCAGGTAGAGCTCGGTCGCGATCCGCAGGTAGAGGTCGCGGTCGAGCGTGTTGTGGTGGGTCGTGAACGGCCGCGCCAGTGCACCGCCGTAGAGCGGTTGCAGGACCGGCGTCTCGACCTCGACGAACCCCTCCGAGTCGAGCCACTCGCGGATCGCCGTGATCGTCTTGCCGCGCTTTCGAAACAGCTCGCGCGACTCGGGGTTGGCGATCAGGTCGAGCTCGCGGTGGCGGTAGCGAATCTCGGTGTCCTCGAGGCCGTGGAACTTGTCCGGGAGCGGGCGCAGGCTCTTCGCCAGCAGGGTCCAGCCGCTGAGCTTCAGCGAGAGCTCTCCGCGGCGGGTCTTGAACGCGGTCCCGTCGACGCCGACGATGTCGCCGAGGTCGAGTCCCGTGAGCATCTCGTGGGAATCTGCGCCGAGCACGTCGGCGCGCGAGTGCAGCTGAATCTGGCCGCTGGCGTCGACGAGGTCGATGAACGCCGCCTTGCCGTGGCCGCGCCGAGCGACTATCCGTCCCGCCACCCGGTAGGCGTCGTCGGTTTCCTCGCCGTCCTCGAGCGCGTCGTGAGCCGCGTGTACCGCCGCGATCTCGGTGCGCCCGTCGAACTCGTGCGGGAACGGCTCGACCCCCGCCTCGCGCAGGCGCTCGAGCTTCTCCCGCCGCTCGGCGAGGACGTTCGACTCGGGGGCCTCCTCGGCCTCGGCGTTATCCGGCTCCGCCATCGCGGCGAGCCTAGACGGTGACCACGTTCGAAGCCCGGCTAGGCGGCTTCGATCTTGGTGATCTTGAGCTTCTTCTTCGGTCCGCGGGGGACGTCGACGGTGACGATGTCGCCGCGCTTGTGGCCGACGAGCGCCTTGCCGATCGGCGACTCGTGCGAAAGCTTGTGCTCGGCCGGGTTGGCCTCGGTCGGGCCGACGAGTTGGAACTTGCGTGAATCGCCGGACTTCTGGTCCTTGACGTGGACGACGACTCCGACGCCGACCTTCTCCAGGTCGATCTTGCGCTCGTCGACGACATTGGCGCGCCGCAGCCGTTCCTCCAGCTGGGCGATCCGCTGCTCGAGCAGTGCCTGCTCGTTCTTGGCGTCGTCGTACTCGGAGTTCTCGGAGATGTCGCCGAACTCGCGCGCCTCCTTGATCCGTACAGCGACCTCACGACGTTTGACGGTCGAGAGGTGGTCGATCTCCGACTTCAGCTTGTCGAGCCCCTGCTTGGTGATCAGTGCTTCACGAGCCACGTGCGTGTTCCTCTTCCTCTAATCCACTCGCCTGTCTAAGCGAGTGCCCGGCGTAGAAAGGCCCGAAACACGGCGGAATCCCGCACGCGGACCGGGCGGCGGCGCGAGATTATAGCGATGCGCCTGGGCGGCTAGAAATCGCTGTCACGGGTCTTGCAACCGGCGCTCGGCTGAGCAGCTCACGCACGTCGTCGAGGCTATCGGTGCGCTGGAACCGATCCGCTTCGGCGCCTTCGTAGCCCAGCCGCTCGACGTACCAGGGGTAGAACTTGCGCAGATTGCGCGCCGCCCGCTCGGCACCCCAGTGCTCGGCGGCGCGGTCGAGGATCCAGCGCAGCTCGGTCTCCACCTCGGCCGCGCTCGGCTCGGCCTCTCGACCGCGGGCGAGCTGGTCGAAGATCCATGGGTTGCCGAGGGAGCCGCGGGCGATCATCACCGCGTCGGCCCCGGACTCCTCGTAGGCGAGGCGCGCCTGCTCGGCGGTCCGCAGGCCTCCGGAGACGATCACCGGGACGCGGTTGCCACCGCGCTCCAGCGCCGCCGAGAGCGTGCGCACGAGCTCGTACTCGGGCCGCCCACGGTGAAACTGCTTCGCCGGCCGCGGGTGCAGGGCGATCGCCGCGACCCCGGCCTCGGCGACCAGTCGCTCGGCGAGCTCGACCCCCGAGTGATCCCCGGGCTCGACCCCGGAGCGCACCTTCACCGTCACTGGCAGGCCCGAGCCCTCGATTGCCGCCCGGGCGATCGCGACCGCCAGCTGCGGATCGCGGATCAGCGCCGCGCCGGCACCGGTCTTCAGCACCTTGGGCACCGGGCAACCCATGTTCAGGTCGAGCAGCGCGGGACCGGCGGCGGCGGCGACCGCTGCCGCCTCCCGCATCACATCGGGATCGGAGCCGAAGAGCTGGATCGAGACCGGGCCCTCGTCGGGATGCAGGCGCAGCATCTCCTCCACCGTGCGCCGGTTGCGGTGCGCGATCGCGAAGCTCGAGACCATCTCCGAGACCGCGAGCCCGGCTCCGTGGCGATGGGCCTGCAGGCGCACGAACCAGTTGCCGATCCCGGCCAGCGGCGCCAGCAGCACGCGGTTGGGCACCTCCACCGGCCCGATCTGAAACGGGGCCGTGAGCGGCGGCTGAGGCGTCTGCGGCGTCGGCGGCATCACAGGTTCCGCTCCCAGATCAGCCGCAACCCGGTCAGCGTGAGCAGGTCGTCGACGTCGTTGATCGTCTCGCAGAAGGGGACGATCGCATGCGCCAGGCCACCGGTTGCGATCAGGCTGGGCTCGCCGCCGAGCTCGGCCTCGATCCGGCGGGCGATCCCGTCGATCAGCCCGGCAAAGCCGAAGATCACGCCAGACTGGATCGCGCCGCGGGTCGACCTGCCGATCGCGGTCTCGGGTTGGCCGAGCTCGATCCGCCCAATCCGCGCCCCGCGCTCGGTCAGCGCGGTGAGTGAGATCTCGACCCCGGGCGCGATCGCTCCACCGAGGTACTCGCCCTCTGAGGAGACGGCGTCGAAGTTGATCCCGGTGCCGAAGTCGACGACGACGCAGGCGTCGGCGAAGCGCTCGTAGGCGGCGACCGCGTTGACCAGCCGGTCCGCGCCGACCTCGTAGGGGTTCTCGATCAGGATCGGCATGCCCGTCTTCACGCCCGGTCCGATGCTCAGGCACGGAGCATCGAAGTAGCGCGCCGCCATCGCCTCGTACTGGCTGCCCAGCGGCGGGACGACGGAGGAGACGCAGATCGCGTCGACCTCGGCCGTCTCGATGCCGCTGAGCGCAAGCAGGCCGGCGACGCGCTCGGCGATCTCGTCGCCGGTGGCGCCGGAGACGGTTCGAAAGCGCCAGTGCTCGGCCAGCTCGGTGCCGCGGAACGCGCCGAGGTGGGTCTGCGTATTGCCGACGTCGATCGCGAGCAACATTGCCCTGATTATGTCCGGGATAGAGTTCCGGCCGTGGAAGCCAAGCTCTACGTGATCCCCGGCTCGCACCCGTCGCGGACGGTGATGCGGATGCTCGAGATCAAGGGCATCCCGTACAAGCGCGTGGACCTGATGCCGGTGGTCTCACGGGGCGTCCTGCGCGCCATGCGCTTTCCCGGGGTCACGATCCCGGCTTTGAGGATCGGGGACCGCAAGATCACGGGCTCGCGCGAGATCGCGAAAGAACTCGACCGCGTGCAGCCCGACCCGCCTCTCTTCCCCGCCGACCCCGCCGCACGGGCGGCGGTCGAGCAGGCCGAGGCCTGGGGGGACGACGTGCTGCAGGGCGCCGCCCGCCGGGCGCTCTGGAATGCGCTGAAGCGCGACCGGACGCCGCTGGCGAGCTACTCCGAAGGAGCGCGGCTGGGCGTGCCGATCGGCCTTGCCGTCAAGACCGCAGCCCCGATCGTCGCGGTCGAGGTGCGGATCAACGAAGCCACGGACGACCGGGTCCGCGAGGATCTCGCCGCCCTGCCCGGGATGCTGCAGCGAATCGACGACTGGATCGCCGACGGCGTCCTCGGCGGCGCGGAGCTGAACGCCGCCGACCTGCAGATCGGCACCAGCCTGCGCCTGCTGATGACGCTTCAGGACCTGCGCGAGGCGATCGCCGCGCGCCCGGCCGGCGAGCTGGCGATGCGAGCGGTGCCGGAATACCCCGGCGACACCCCGCCGATCCTGCCCCCTGCCTGGCTGGCGCCCCCGAAGGGCCCCGCCGCCTCGGTCTGACCGCCGAGTGTCATCTTGCCTTCGTATATGAAGGCAAGGACGACACTCGGCACTTCAAACCGCCCCTAACGGCCCGACCCGCTCCACCCGCTCCCCCTCACCCAGCCTCGTAAGCGCCTCGCTCAACTGCCTCCCATCCGGCAGCGCAAGATCGGCATCCAGCTCCAGCAGCGGCAGCAGCACGAACCGCCGACTGGTCACCTCCCGGTGCGGCAGCGTCAGCCGCTCGCTCTCGAGCACGCGATCGCCGAGCAACAGGAGGTCGACATCGAGCGGCCGCGGGCCGTGCCTGGGTCCGCCGAACATCCGGCCCTGCTCGACCTCGATCGCCTTACAGACGTCGAGCAGCGCCTCCGGTTCGAGCTCGGTCGCGATTCGCACCGCCGCGTTGAGGAAGTCCGGCTGGTCGAGGATCTCGCCGACCGGCTCGGTCTCGTAGACCGAGGAGAGCGCTTCGACGTCGATCCCGTGCTCGCCGAGTGCCGCGACCGCGGCTCGCAGATGCCCGAGCCGGTCGCCGACGTTCGAGCCCAGCCCCAGGTAGCCGGTGCTCACGCCGTATCCCCGGGCTCTTCCTCCTCCTCATCGAGCTCCGAGAGCGCCCGTTCGCGCACCACCTCGACTCCGACCTCCTCGATCGCCAGCGGGATCGGTGGCTCGGGCTTGGCGGCTCGCACGCGAACCGCGTCGGAGCCGAATCGCTCCATCAGCCGCTCGCCGATCACGCCCGCGAGCCGCTCCAGGGTCCGGTAGCTGCGCTCGGTCGCCGCCAGAGCGACGATGTCGGCGACCTCGGCGTAGTCGATCGTGTCCTCGAGCCGGTCCGTGAGCACGGCATCGCAGTCGGGGACGTCGAAGGAGACGTCGATCACCAGTCGCTGGCCGACCTCCTGCTCGGCGTCGGAGACGCCGTGGTGGGTGTAGATCGAGAGCCCGCGCAGCTCGACCTGGACGGACGACTCGGCTCCATCTCGGTGGGCGTCCATGCCGGCTAAACCTAGCTTGCGAGCGGCGCCCGCCGCCACTCGGCACGACCGAGGATGACGGTCGCGGCGTCGAGCGCCTGGCGCGCCTCGGCGACCTCGTGAACCCGGAACACCTCGGCGCCGGCGGCGAGCGCGAGCACGTTCGAGGCCACGGTGCCGCCGAGTCTCGCATCCACCTCGCGCCCGGTGAGCGCGCCGAGAAAGCGCTTTCGGGAGGTGCCGATGACGATCGGGCGCCCGAGCTCGCCGAGTTCGCCGAGCCGGCGCAGCAGCTCCAGGTTGTGCTCGACCGTCTTGCCGAACCCGATGCCTGGATCGATCCAGATTCGCTGCTCGTCGACTCCAGCGGCGACCGCGGTCTCGATCCGCTCGGCGAGGAAACGGCGCACGTCGTCGACGACGTCGTCGTAGGTCGGACCCTCCTGCATCGTTCGCGGGCTGCCCTGCATGTGCATCAGCACCAGGGTGCAGCGCCGGTCGGCGCATAGGCCGGCCAGCTCGGGGTCGGCTCGCAGGGCGGTGACGTCGTTGACGATCTCGGCGCCGAGGTCGAGGGCCGCCGCGGCCACGCTCGCCTTCGAGGTGTCGATCGAGATCGCCGGGGCGCCCGCCGGCTTTGCGAGCCCCTCGACCACCGGACCGACGCGATCGAGCTCCACCGCCGCGCTCACCGCTTCGGCGCCGGGGCGGGTCGACTCGCCGCCGACGTCGAGCAGGTCGGCGCCCTGGGCGGCAAGCTCGCGACCGTGAGCGACCGCCCGCTCGGGATCGAGGTAGAGGCCGCCGTCCGAGAACGAGTCGGGCGTCACGTTGACGATCCCCATCACCTGGGGACGAGCGGCAGCGGAAACGTTCACGGGCGCAGTATCGCCGCGGAAATGCGCGAGGGGCGGGCCAGCTGGCCCGCCCCTCGCAAACGCGTTGACCGGTCGGCGCTTATGCGGTCGTGCAGCGCCGCGCGGAGGTGCCGTAGGTGACGTCGCCGGTGAAGTGATCGAGGTGGATCACGATCTGGCGAACGCAGGCGAAGCCGACGCCCTGGCGGGCACCGGCGGCGACGATCTTGCCGATCGCCTTGTGCTGGCTGACGCGGTGTAGACGGCGCACGAAGAAGTCAGTGCAGCCCGTGGTCCGCTGGCACTCCTGCTTCGCGATCTGCTTGGCGACGTTGGTCGCCGTGCGACGGTCGAGGTTGTTGGCGATCGCCATCCCGGCGACGCCGAGACAGAGAATTGCGGCGATCGCGGCGATCAACCCAACACGCCCGCCGCGAGTCCCCCCTGCTCGCTTGATCATCTGAGTCCTTTCGGTCCTGAGTGTGGATCCAATGGCCGCCAATCTATCGCGTTCAACGGCGAATAGACACCGTGATTTGCCGCAGGATTTCCCGAGCTGCTGGGCGCTAGTCCCGGTCGTCGGCGCGCATCTCGGCCGAACCGCCGGCGAAGCCGGGGCGCGGTTGAGAGATCGGGCGCGGGCCCTCGCGGCCCGCCTTCTCGCGCTCGGGCTCGGTCGGCTCGGCCTCGGGAGGCTCGGGCTCGGAGTCCTCGGCGTCGAAGACCTCCTCGGCGGGGACGCCGTCGAGCAGCTTGACGAACTGCTCGGCGTCGATCGTCTCGCGCTCGAGCAGAAGGTTGGAGATCCGGTCGAGGTCGTCGCGGTGCTCGACCAGGATGTCCTTGGCGGTCTGGTGAGCCTCCTCGACCATCCGCCGGATCTCGTCGTCGATCTCGCGAGCGATCTCGTCCGAGTAGTCGGGCTCGGAGGAGAACTCGCGACCAAGGAACGGCATCGAGCGATCGTGGCCGAACACGCGCGGCCCGAGGCGCTCGGACATGCCGTAGCGCATCACCATCTGCTTCGCGGTCTCGGTCACCTTCTCGAGGTCGTTGGAGGCACCGGTCGTGATCTCGCCGAAGACGATCTCCTCGGCGGCACGGCCGCCGAGGGTCATCGCCATCGTGTCGCCGAGCTCGGCTCGGGTGGTGAGGAACTTGTCCTCACCCGGCAGCGAGATCGTGTAGCCGAGCGCCTGGCCGCGGCCGATGATCGAAACCTTGTGGACGGGATCGCAGTTGGGCAGCATGTGGCCGACGATCGCGTGGCCCATCTCGTGGAAGGCGGTCACCAGCCGCTCCTTCTCCGACATCACCCGGGTCTTCTTCTCGGGCCCGGCGATCACGCGCATGATCCCTTCCTCGAGCTCGTCCTGGGTGATCTCGCGCTTGCCCGAGCGCGCCGTCAGCAACGCCGCCTCATTGATCAGGTTGGCGAGATCGGCGCCGGTGAACCCGGGGGTCTGGCCGGCGAGCGCGTCGAGGTCGATCTGCTTGGCGAGCGGCTTGCCGCGGGTGTGGACCTCGAGGATCTTCTTGCGGCCGCGGCGGTCGGGACGGTCGACGACGATCTGGCGGTCGAAGCGGCCGGGGCGCAGCAGCGCCGGGTCGAGGATGTCGGGCCGGTTGGTGGCGGCGATCAAGATGATGTTGTCGGTCATCGTGAACCCGTCCATCTCCACCAGGAGCTGGTTCAGGGTCTGCTCGCGCTCGTCGTGGCCGCCGCCCATGCCGGCGCCGCGGTGGCGGCCGACGGCGTCGATCTCGTCCATGAAGATGATGCAGGGCGAGTTCTGCTTCGCCTGCTCGAACAGGTCGCGGACGCGGCTGGCGCCGACGCCGACGAACATCTCGACGAAGTCCGAGCCCGAGATCGAGAAGAACGGCACGCCCGCCTCGCCGGCGACCGCGCGGGCGAGCAGGGTCTTACCGGTACCGGGAGGCCCGTAGAGCAGCACGCCCTTGGGGATCCGAGCACCAAGCGACTGGAACTTCTTCGGGTTCTCGAGGAACTCCTTGATCTCGTGCAGCTCCTGCACGGCCTCGTCGGCGCCGGCGACGTCGCGGAAGGTGATCTTCGGCGCGTCGACCGACATCCGCTTGGCGCGGGACTTGCCGAAGCTCATCACCCGTGAGCCGCCACCCTGCATCTGGTTCATGAGGAAGAGCCAGAAGCCGAAGAAGAGCACGAACGGGAGGATGTAGGTGAGCAGCGAGAGGAAGCTGGAGCCGCCGGTGCCCTTGACGATCGTCTCGACGTCGTTGCGGGAAAGCTGGTTGACGACCGATGCCTGCAGATCGGGCGGGTAGCCGGTCGAGTACTCGTCGCCGTCTGCCTCGACCACCTTGACGGTCTCGGTCTTCTGCTCGAAGGTGACCGTGTCGATCGAGGTCGGGCGCGTCTCGATCTGCTCCCGGAACTCGGCAAAGGTGGGCGTCTTCTCCGTCTCCGGCGGGCTGATCAGCCGCTGGGCGAAGAAGGCGAGCACGATCACGATCAAGATCGGGAACGCTGCGCTTCTGAAGAACCGTCTCATGGTGTCTAGGAATGTGTTCGGCCCCGGCGCGGGCTCAGATCAGCGTACCAGGGGCAAATAGGCGGTTTTCTGACCTTTCTACTGCTGCAACGCAGCTACGTACCGGAGGTTGCGGTACCGCTGGGCGTGATCGAGCCCGTAGCCGATCGCAAACCGGTTCGCGATCTCGAAACCGACATAGCGGATCGGCAGGTCGACGCGGCGGCGTTCGGGCTTCGTCAGCAGGGCGCAAACCTCGAGCGTGCGTGGATCTCGCGCCCTCAGGTTCTTGAGTAGGTAGTGGAGCGTCAGCCCCGAGTCGACGATGTCCTCGACCAGGAGCACGTCGCGATCGGCGATCGAGGCGTCGAGGTCCTTGAGGATCCGAACCACGCCCGAGGAGTCGGTCGCCGAGCCGTAGCTCGAGACCGCCATGAAGTCGATCTCGCAGGGGATCTCGAGCTCGCGCATCAGGTCGGCGAGGAAGAGCACCGCGCCCTTGAGCACGCCGATCATCACCAGGTCGCGACCGGCGTAGTCGCGGTTGATCTCGGCGCCGAGCTCGGCGACCCGGCGCTGCAGATCATCGGCCTCGACCAGGATCTCGCCGATCGCGGGGTCGTTCACCCCGGGCAGGCTAGTTAGTCCAGCGCGCGAGCGGTGAGCACCGCGACCTGCTCGGCGCCGGGATCGAGGCGAAAGTCCTCGGAGACGGCGACGCCGGCGACCCAGGCGACCGTGTCGTCGACGGTCACAACGGGCACCGTGGGGCGCAGCGAACGCGGCACCCCGGCGTCGGTGAACAGGTCCTGAAGCGTCTTCGTGCCCTCCATCCCCAGCGGCCGGATGCGGTCGCCCTCGCGCCAGGTGCGAACCTCGATCGTCCCCGCGAGCGAGGCGGCATCGAGCGTCGCCAACTCGGGGCCGGCGGGCTCCACCGGTCCCGGATGAAGCTCGGCACGCACCTCCCAGTCGCCGATCCGGGCCCGGCCCGGGAGGCCGAGCTCGACCGGCTCGGGCACCGGAGCGGCATCGACGGCGGCAGCGCGGAAGCGCACGAACCCCGACTCGCACAGAGCGACCAGGCCGCCCCCGAGCTCGACCGTGCCGCCCTCGGGGCGGTGGGCAAGGCGTTCGATCTCGGTGGCGCGCTCGCGCCCGAGCGGCACCTGGCGCCCGGCGGCGCGTTCGGCCAGCGCCCGTCAGGGCGAGCCGGCGCAGGCCCGGCTCCCAGTCCTCCATCGCCTTGGCGGAGATCGCGACCGCGCCGGCGTCGGCACCGGCGTCGGCGAGCGCCTCGAGCACGACGCGCTCCAGCAGCGTCGCCTCCTCGGCGAGCTCGGCGCGGGTCTCGGCGATGTTCGGCTCGGCGCCCGGATTGACGTCGCGCAGCACCGGCAGCACCTCGGCGCGGATCCGGTTGCGCGCGTACTTCGGGTCGGCGTTGGTCTCGTCGTCGGCGAACGGCAGCCCCGCGGCGATCGCCAGCTCGCGCACGCGCTCGCGCCCGAGGCCGAGCAGCGGCCGGATCACCCGGCCGCTGCGTGGCGCCAGTCCGAGCAGAGCCCGGGAACCCGGCGACGCGGCCAGCCGGTAGATCGCGGTCTCGGCGACGTCTGTGCGGGTGTGGCCGGTGACGATCACGGCAGCCGCGGTGCGCTCGCGAAGCCGCTGGGCGGCGTCGTAGCGGACGGTGCGCGCCGCGGCCTGGACGTTTCCGGGCGGCAGGCGTTTCGGCCGCTCGACGTGAAGGTCGATGCGCAGCGCCGCGCACAACCGGCGCGCCGCGGCCTCACCCTCGCCGGCGCCCTCGCGGAGCCCGTAGTTGACGTGTGAGGCGTGCACCGCCTCGGCGCCGAGCACGGTGGCGAGGCCGGCCGCCACGCAGGCTGAGTCGGCGCCGCCCGAGACCATCACCACGGCCTCGACCCCAGGCTCGATCAAACCGCTTGCGCTGACAGCCTCGGCGAGCTCGCCGAGCGCCTCCTCCTTGATCACGTAGGCAGAGTACGCCGGTAGGGAGCGGAATCCTGCCTAGCTGTCATCCGGATCGCGGGCACGGACGACGAACAGCTCGACCGGCTCGGGAAAGCCCTTGAGCTCGACCCGCCCGATCGGATCGAACTGCAGGTAGGCGGAATCGCCGATCGCGTCGGCAACCGCCGTCGTCACCATCACCTCGCCGCCGAGCGCGCGGGCGACGACGCGGTGGGTGAGGTTGACCTCGGTGCCGAAATAGTCGCCGTCGCGGTAGACGGCGCGGCCGTAATGCAGTCCCACCCGCGGTTGCGGGCGCTCCTGGAACAGGGTCAGGAAGCCGACCGCCCACTCGGTCAGGGTCACCGGGTCGGGCGAGACGATCATCACCTCGTCGCCGATCGTCTTCACGATCAGTGCCTCCGACGGCAGCGTCGCCTCGACCGTCTCGACGAAGCGCTCGACCAGGTCGAGGGCCTCCTCGTCGCCCTCCTCCTCCGTATAGCGGGTGAAGCCGGTGAGATCGACGAAGCAGAAGGCCATCGTCACCCGCCCCATCTGGCGCATCCCGGCGAAGTCCACCTCCATGTGGCCGACCACGTCCTGCTCGATGTAGAAGCGCAGGTAGCGCTGGTGGATGTACTCCATCAGCGGTGAGGTCAAGGGCAGCAGCTCGCGCGCCAGGCCCTCCATCTCGTCGGCCATCTCGAGCGCATCGACGCCCTGGCGGATCAGCGGCTCGTGGACGTAGAGGTGAAACAGGCGCACCTCGGCCTCGGCGATCTTGCGGATCGACTGGGCATAGACGCGCACCAGCTGCAGCAGGGCGACCAGGGGGAAGCCCGCGCCGAGCACCGCTGCCATGTCCTTGATCGCCTCGACGTCCTGCTCGTTGAGCGTGCCCTCGAGCGCGGTCGGGGTCCCCAGCAGCGTCATCACCCGCTCGATCAGCTCCTCCTCGAGGCCGGTCCTGGCCGCGGCCTCGGCCTTGTCGACGGGCATCTCGCGGTGACCGGGCAGCAGGTCCTCGACGTAGCCGAAGGCGAGCCTGCCGTCGCGCACGGCACGGCGCAGCTCCTCGAGCGAGTGGCCGCGCTCGCGCATCCGCGCGACGACCCGGGCCTGGGCCGCGGCGGCCGTGGTCCAATCGCCACCCCTGACCGGGATCACCTTGGCCCGGGCCCAGCGCTTCAGCGTCGATGGCGAGACGCCGGAGATCCGGGAGGCCTCGTTGAGCGAGATCGTCTCGTCAGCCACCGGTCGATCCTACGACCAGCCCGGGGGGCGGATGTGTGACTGCCGAAAAGATCCCCAAGAAGACGGCGACGGGGTCAATGGCCCCGTCGCCTTGCGGGCTTGGCGGCCCGCTTCGCCGGCCGTCGACGCCGGGGGCGCCTCGCGGGACTCATCGCTCGCGCCCCAGTCGCCGGGGGACCCGAGCGGCGCGGCCCACTAGTGGCCTGTTGCCGTCTTGACCGCAGTGACACTACGCCGACCGCGGGGCAGAGTCAAACGAAATTCAGAGGTCCGATTCCTAGGCTGCGACGAGGGCCGGGAACTCCGTCTCGACGACCTGCCGGTAGGGCCCGCAGAGCAGTCGAGCCGCCGGCAGGTAAAGCAGCGCGGCCCGCGACTCGCCCTCGCAGTGAACCTGGCCTCGGGCGATCGCGATCGCCAGGCTCTCGCGCCCCTGGAGATAGCGGTTGGCGACCTCGGAGGTCATCCGCAGCACCAGCTTCGGCTGCCAATCCGGCTGCTCGGCAAACGACCAGCTGATGTTGTGGTCGTCGTCGGCGCTGGCGACATTCAGCGCCAGGTCGAGGTCGGTGAACTCGAACCGCATGCGCAAGCCCGTCGCGGCGACCAGCGGCCCGAGGCGTTCGTCGGCGTCGGCCTCGGTCAGCGCTCGATCGAGCGCCTCGCGTAGCTCGGCCCGCCGCGCGCCGGCAACCGCCTCAGCTTTCGTTGCTCGGGTGGCGGTGGCCATGATCGCCCACCCTAGTGCCCGCTCAGGGGAAAGTCGAACCGCTCAAAGGAAAGTCGAACCGCGCTTGACCAGGTTGTCGTAGACGGTCTGCTGGATCGTCTCGCGAACCTGCTCGGAGAGGTCGAAGACGACCCGGCGATCCTCGGCCGCCTCGGGGCCGTACCCCGAAACCTCGACCGGCTCGCAGAACTCGATCCGCCAGCGCGACGGCAGCGGCACCAACCCCAGGGGGCCGAGCCAGGGGAACGTGGGAGTGATCGGAACGTACGGCGCTCCCACGGCTCGCGCCAGCACCGGGCTGTCGCCGATCTTCGGGTAGATCTCCTCCGCCCCGACGACGGCCGCCGGGATGATCGGGGCGCCGCTGCGCAGGGCCAGCTCGACGAATCCGCCGCGACCGAAGCGCTGCACGCGGTAGCGCTCGCTGAATGGCTTGCCGGTTCCCTTGACGCCCTCGGGGAAGGCCATCACGAGCTCGTCCTGGCCGAGCAGGCGGGCGGCGTTGTGCGGACTCGCCGGGACGCCGCCGACCCGGCGCATGAAGGCGGAGACGAACGGCAGGACGAAGGCCCAGTCGAGGACCATGAACCGCGGCCAGCGGGGCAGCGGGTGGCGCTTCATGATCGCCATCGTCAGCATCGTCGCGTCGAAGGGAAACAGCGACCCGGCATGGTTGGCGACGATCAGGCCGCGACCGTGGGCGGGGACGTTCGACACCCCCTCGGCTTCGACCCGCCACCACGAGTCGTAGAGAAACTCGAACAACGGGAACACCGCTTCGGCGAAGCCCTCGTCGAAGCCCCACTCGTCCTCGTGGTATTCGCCCTGGAGCCGGCGGATGATCGCGTCGACCGCCGATCGCAGCCTGGTCGGCAGCGATCCGGCCGCCTGCTGGGCGGCGGCCAACGGGTCGAGGCCGGACTCGACCCCGCCGCGCACGCTGCGCAGGAAGTCGGCGACGGCCTCGGGCGCGATCGTCTGCGGGCCGGCCTCGCTCATCGCAGGCGCCTCAACGGCGGCGCGGTTCCGCTCCGTCCTGTCGGACTCCGCGTCACTGCGCAATCCGTGCCAGCCGGCCGGCGATCGCCCCCGGATGAAGGCTGGGAACGATCCGCGTGCTCGCGGTCTTCGCCGCCAGGTCGCGAACGGCGCCGGCGGCATCGTGGCGGGGCTGGTAGCCGATCTCGTCCAGCAATCGGCTGTTGTCGACTCCGCGCCCGAACCGCAGCAGCCTGATCCCGTCGCCGACCAGGCCCCCGGCACCGAGCTGGCGGTCGAACCGTTCGAGCAGCGGCCCGAACAGCGGCGGCGGCAGCGGCAGCGCCGGGCGGCCGAGCAGCCGCAGCGCCCGGCTGAGTGAGATCGAGCCGCTGGGGGCGACGTTGACGGCGCCGCGGACCGGGTTCGCGACCGCCGCCTCGATCGCCGCGGTCGCGTCGTCGGCGTGCAGCAGCTGCAACCTCGGGTCATAGCCGAGCTGCACCGGGACCACCGGCAGGGTCAGGTAACGGACCAGGGGACTGTCGAGCCCGGGGGCGATCTCGGGCTGGTAGCGCAGCATGCAGCAGCGCAACTCGGGGTGGCGGCGGGCGAAGTTCTCGAAGTACTCCTCGAGCTCGGAGATGTCGCGCTGGAAGCGGGTCCGCAAGGGCTGGGCGCGGGCAAGGTCCTCGGTGTAGAAGAACGGCACCGCGCCCTCGCAACCGTAGATCGCCGCCGAGCCGCGGACGATCACGTTCCGCAGCGACTCGGTGCGCTCGCAGGCGGCGAGCAGCTGCAGCGTCCCGATCACGTTGATCTCGTGCAGGGCTCGGGCCGGTCGGCCCGGCTCGGGGTAGAGGAGGATCCCGCAGTGGACGACCGTGTCGACCCCGGTCGCCGGCAGCAACCGCGAGAGCACTGCGCTGCGGATGTCGGCCTCGATGAAATCCGTGCGCTGGAGCTCCGCCGGCGGCGGGCGGCTGTCGATCCCGGCGATGTAGGCGACATCCGGGTCGCGCTCGAGCCGGCGCGCGAGCTCGGCCCCCCAATGACTGGAGATCCCGGTGATCGCGACCCGGCGGCCCGGGCTCATCCGACCGTCATCTAACCCTGAGCTTTAGGGTTAGCTTCGGGTTCGCGTCCGTGCTCCTGGTTCGGCTCCGGCTCCTCGGCGCCCCGCTGATCGCCGCCGGGCCCACCGAGCCGGTCCTCGAGCTCGGCCAGCCGGCGCTCGAGCAGCTCGAGCCTGCGACCGACCTCGCCGGTCGCCTCCTGGCCACGGCGAACCAGACCGGCGCCGGCCTCCTGCCCGCGTCTCGCCAGCTCGTCGCGAGCGTCGCGCCCGCGGCGAACGACGTCGTCGACCAGCTCGCCGGCGCGCTCGCGCGTGGTCGCCGCGGATCCCGCCGTGGCCTGCATCGTCCGCTCGACCGCGGCGCGCACGGCCTCGGCGACGCCAGGCTCCTGGTCGGAGTGGGGATCGGTCGGTGGCAGCTCGCTCATCGAGCTTCTCAGCATAATCCGCGGCCCTTGACCGCCTACCTGCGCCCGACCGCCCCGATCGCCGCCGACGTGCTGCTGCCCGCCGACCCCGGACTGGCGATGGCGCTCGCGCAGCGGCTGATCGTGAAGCCGCTGATGGCCAACCACCACCACGGGCTGTGGGGATATTCGGGAACCACGGCCGAAGGTGGCGAGCTGACGATCCAGGCCACCGGGATCGGCGGGCCCAGCGCCGCAGCGGTGCTCGGCGAGCTTGCGAGCCATGGCGCCCGGCGGCTGATCCGGATCGGGCGCTGCGCGACGCTCGGCAACGAGCTCGAGCAGGGCGATCCCGCGGTGGTTACCGGGGCGCTCGGCGACGACGGGGTCTCGCGGGCGCTCGGTGCCACGCATACCAAGCCGGACGCCGTGCTCACCCGGGCGCTTGCCGGCGCGGTCGACGGGCCCGGGATCCTGGTCGCGAGCACCGATCTGCCGGCGTCCGCAGCCGGGCCCGAGCTGCTCGCCTCCTGGGAGCGCGAGCGGGTAGTCGCGGTCGATCTCGAGAGCGCGGCGCTGTTCGCGCTCGGGGAGCGGCTCGAGCTCTCCCTGGCGGCGGTTGTCGTCGTCGCCGAGAGCGCCCGCCGTCGCGCCGACGAGGACCTGCTCGAGGCGAGCATGCTGGCGCTCGGCCCCGCCTGCCTGACCGCGTTGTTCGCACGCGACGGCGCCGAGCCACCGGCGGCTCGCTAGCGGCTCAGCTTCCCGCCTGGCCGCGGCTGATCGCCCGCAGCTCGTCGGCGAGGTCGTCGAGGCGGTCCTCGAGCGCCTCCAGGCGCCCGGAGAGCGAGCGCAGACGCTGCTCGAGGCGCTCGACGTCGGAAGCCGAGGCGAGGTTGAGGGCGCCGATCGCCGAACGCTGGGCGGATGCCGCCGCCTCGCCGGCGCCGAGGGCGCGGGCAAGGGCCGAATTGAAGAGCGGATTCTCGACCAGCGCCTGGGCGAGTTCACCCACCGCTTCCTCGCCGCGAGCCCGGATTCCGCTGCGCTCGTCAGGTTCCGCCATCGGGGCGCGCAGCCTACCGGCTACCTAGGCTTCAAGGCCCGCCTGTTAGCTGCCGATCAAGTACCGAGCAACATCGCTCGTCAACATACGCATGTGTCCGCAGACCTGGGGTACGGTTGCCCCGCCGGTTCTACGTTGCAAACGCCCCCGCCAACAGATAGCTTTCGCCGGGCTCTGGAGGAGGAGTTTCGCCGTGGTGCAGGCAGGGAAAGCACCCTGGCGGCGGACGGATCCAAGGGTATTTGGGAATGAGAACCAAGCTTCTACTCGTTATCGGCCTCGCCGTACTCGGTGCCTGCCTGGTCGCGGGGACCGCCGGCGCGGGCAACGGCAGCGTGGTCGGAGTCGGCGAGGGTGGCGTGCAGATCAACATTCCCGACGGCGACGACCTCGACCAGGTCGAGGTCCTGCCGCAGTGTTCGAACCTCGGCGACGACGACGGCGACGGGGTCACCGACCTCGCCGATCCTGACTGCACCGGGCCGCTCGATGCGAGCGAGTCCGGATCCAGCGGCGTCCCCGCTCCGCCGACCACGAGCCCCGAGCCCCCGACCGGCGGCAACAACGGCGGCGGCAGCGAAGCTGACGACCCGGCGGAAACGGAGACCGGAGAGGTGAAGCCCGAGGGCGGCGCGGTCGGCCCCACCGGCGACGGCGGGCGCGGTGTCGGTGAGCTCACCGACAGCGGCGTCGACAAGCCGGGTCGCGACCGGGATCAAGACGACGACGAGCGCAGCGGCGGCACGCGCGCCCCGATGGACCCGGAGGCCGATCGCAACCCGGACGGCACCCCGACCGACACCAACCCCGGCCTCACCGTCGCCGACTTCGGCCCGGCGCCGATCGGCGTTCCCAACTTCGTCATCGACCAGTTCACGATCCCGCCGTTCCTGCTGCCGATCTACCAGGCCTGCGGCACCCAGTACGGGATCCCCTGGCAGGTGCTCGCCTCGATCAACAGGATCGAGACCGCGTTCGGCACCAACCTCAACGTCTCCACCGCCGGCGCGCTGGGCTGGATGCAGTTCATGCCCGCGACCTGGGAGATGTATGGCGTCGACGCCAACGACGACGGCCGCAAGGACCCCTACAACCCGGTCGACGCGATCTGCGCCGCGGCCCGTTACCTGAACGCCGCCGGTGGCGCCGACGATCTGCGCACCGCGATCTTCGCCTACAACCACGCCGACTGGTACGTCGACGAGGTGCTGCTCTACGCCAACCAGTACGGCAAGCTGCCCGAGACCCTGATCAGCTCGCTCACCGGTCTCACCGAGGGCGCCCACTTCCCGGTCGCCGCCAACGCCCGCTACGCCGACGACATCTCCGAGCGCCGGGCGCTGGAGCGCTCGAAGCCCGGCAAGCGCGCCGCCGGCAACGCCGCCGAGGTGATCTCAGGCTCGACCACACGTCGAGGCATCAACATCTACGCTCGCGACGGCGCCCCGGTGGTCGCGGTCAACGACGGCGTCGTCACCGACACCGGCAAGTCGAAGAAGCTCGGCCGCTACATCGTCCTCCAGGACGCCTACGGCAACCGCTACACCTACGCCGAGCTCGGCAGCGTCTCCGAGGCCTACCCGGTGCCGAAGGAGAACAAGCTCTCGGCCTCGGACTTCGAGCTCGTCACCCCGGACGATCCCAGCCCGGATGAGCCCGCGAGCGCCGGCACCCAGGTCGACAAGGACAAGACTTCGAAGGCCGACAGCGCCGAGGCCGAGGCGCCGGCGGATTCGGGCCCCGTGAACACCGAGGATGCTCGCGATCGCCTCTACGCCTACCCGGAGCGCGAGAACAACGCCGAGCGCGCCGGGCTCAGCGGCCAGCTCGACTCGCTGCTCGCCTCGAGGATGCCGGGCTACGAGTCCTTCAAGGGCTACCTCTCCAACGTGATGCGCTTCGACCCGAAGAAGATGGAGCTGAAGCCGCTGCGCAAGGGCTCGCAGGTGACCGCCGGCACCGTGCTCGGCCGGATCGGCGAGACCACCGAGCTCGCCCCCCACGTCCACTTCGCGATCCGCCCGGCGGGCCGCGGCGCCCCGAAGATCGACCCGAAGCCGATCCTCGACGGCTGGAAGCTGCTCGAGGCGACGGCGATCTACCGCGCCGCCGGCAAGGACCCGTTCACCGGCACCGCGACCGCCAGCCAGGTGCTGCTGATGTCGAAGACGCAGCTGATCGAGCGCGTGCTCGACGATCCGAGCATCGAGATCTACGCCTGTGGGCGTGAGGACATCCAGAGCGGCCAGATCGACCGCCGCGTGCTGGCGATGCTCGAGTACCTGGTCGCCCGCGGCTTCGACCTCACGATCACCTCGCTCAAGTGCGGCCACTCGATCCTGACCTCGTCCGGCAGCGTCTCCCATCACTCGACCGGCAACGCTGTCGACATCGCCCAGATCAACGGCATCCCCGTGATCGGCCACCAGGGCCCGGGCTCGATCACCGAGGCGCTGGTGCGGGATCTGATCCAGCTTCAGGGGACGATGAAGCCCGCCCAGATCATCAGCCTGATGGACTACTTCGGCGTCGACAACACCTTCGCCATGGGCGACCACGATGACCACGTCCACGTCGGCTACACGCCGATCGCCGGACCGGGCTCGGGCAGCATCTCGAAGCAGTTCTCGGCGATGCTGAAGCCCGACCAGTGGGAGCGGCTGATCGACCGCCTCGGCGAGATCGACAACCCGACGGTGCCGACGAAGCCCTCGGACGCCGCCCTGCCAGCCGACAAGGGCAAGAAGTCGAACGGCAAGCGCGCCTCCGCCGCGCACCTGTCCGAGTAGCGGCCCTGCGCTTTCCCTTCGTCCAGCTCGAGCTCGCCGGAACGGTGGGACTCGAGGATGGGCGCTACCTCGGTCGCGATCCCGAGCGGGTGCTGGTCGTCCAGGTGGCCGACGCGCCCCCTCCACCCCGACGGCGCCTTGGCCGGGCGAAGCCGAAGGACTCGGATCCGGACGCGGCACCGACCGCAGTGCCGGTGACCACGCTGACGGCGATCAGGCCAGAGGCGCTCGGCGAGCCGGCCGAGGCCCAGTCGTGGCTCTCCTCGCTGCGCGAGGATCCCGAGGCGCTGGCGGCTGAGATCCAGCAGGCGCTGGTGCTGATCAACCGCGCCGTCCACGCACATCGGGCGGCGGCGCTGGACGCGCAGATCGCCGATGTCGGCGCCGGCGGCGCGCTCGCCGTCCGGGTCGGCTTCGGCAGCGGCGACGAGCTCGCCGAGGGTCGTTTCGCGGAGGCGATCGAGGTCCCCCACTCCGAGCGTCGTCGCCGTGCCGACATGCTGCGCCCCCAGGAGCGGGTCGCGGAGGTGCTCGGCGGCCGCGGCGCCGTCGCCGCCTGCGAGCTGCTGCTGATCCGCGCCCGCGCCGACCTCGACGCCGGGCGCATGCGCGAGGCGACGCTTCAGGTCCGGGTCGGGCTCGAGGCGCTGCTCGCCGAGCGCGAGGCGCTCGAAGCGCCCGACCAGGACAAGGACTTCGCCGCCCTCGACGAGCGCCGGACGATCACCGGCGAGGCCGCTAACGAGGCCCTCGCAGGCGAGCTCGCCGCCGCCCGCGCCGTCGAGGTCACCGAGACGCTGCGCCTGTGCGAGCGGGTTCTGCGGCGCAAGCGCGCGCTCGGCTGACGGCCTCCGCCGACTAAAGCGCCGCGAGCACGGCGCCGAGCTCGTCGACCACGTCGCCGTCGAGCTTCACCGTCGCCTGGGCGTCGTACGGCGTCGGCCCCTGGGTGACGATCGCGACCCGGCCGCCGGCGGCCAGCGTCAGCTCCGGGAGTCCCGCGACCGGGTAGACCTCGAGCGAGGAACCGACACAGAGGAGGAGGTCGGCGGCGGCACAGAGCGCCTGTGCCTCGGCCATCGCCGGCTCCGGCAGCAGCTCGCCGAAGAGCACGACGTCGGGCTTCACCTTGCCCATGCAGCAGGCGCAGGTGGCGACGCCGTCCTCGTCGAAGAGCTCGCCGACGCTCTCCAGCGGGTAGCTGGTGCGGCAGGTCGTGCAGCTCGAGGTCGCGATCGAGCCGTGGACCTCGATCACGCGGTCCGAGCCCGCCTTCGCGTGCAGGCGGTCGACGTTCTGGGTCACGATCGCCTCCAGCTTCCCGCGCGCCTCGAGCTCGGCGAGCACGTCGTGGGCGGCGTTGGGCAGCTTCTCGTCGAGGTCGGCGAAGCGGGGCCGGTAGAAGCTCCAGAAGCGCCTCGTGTCGCGATGGAAGGCGTCGATGTGGGCGACCTCCATCGGGTCGACCTTCTCCCAGAGGCCGGTTCCGGGAGTGCGAAAGTCGGGGATTCCCGAGGGCACCGAGATCCCCGCCCCGGTCAGGGCGACGACCGATTCGGCCTCCCGAATCAGCGAGGCGAGCCCGGCCGGGCCCGCGACTACTTCCCCTGCCACTTCGGCGTCCGCTTGCCGAGGAAGGCGCCGATGCCCTCCTTCGCGTCCTCGCTCTGGAACGCGGTCGCGAAGCCCTGCTTCTCCTGCTCGATCCCCTGCTCGAGGTCGGGATCGTCGGAGGCGAGTTTCACCTGTTCGACCGCGACCGGAGCCTGCCCGGCAAGGCGTCGCGCCCAGGAGAGCGCGGTGTCGAAGAGCTCGTGATCGGGAACGACCCTGTTCGCGAGCCCGTATGCCTCCGCCTCGCCGGAGGAGATCGCGTCGCCGATCAGGTTCATCTCCAGCGCCTTCTCGTTGCCGACCAGCCGCGGTAGCCGCTGGGTGCCGCCGAACCCGGGGATGATCCCGAGCTTGATCTCCGGCTGGCCGAATACGGCCGACTCGGCGGCGATGCGGAAGTTGCACGCCATCGCCAGCTCGCAGCCGCCGCCGAAGGCGAGCGAGTTGACCGCGGCGATCGTCGTCACCCGGCTCAGTCCCATGTCGCGCAGCAGCGCGTGGCCGGAGTTGATCAGCTCCTCGCCGCCGGACTCGTCCATCTGCGTGAACGCCTTGATGTCGGCGCCGGCCGAGAACACGACCGGGATCGAGGAGGCGATCACCAACGCGCCGATCTCGCCCGAGGAAGTGACCCGCTCCCAGACCGTGCCCAGGTCCTTGATCACCTGGGGCGAGATCGCGTTCATCGGCGGGTTCGCAAGCCAGGCGATCGCGACGTCGCCGCGGGTCTCGAGCTTGACCGTGTCTGTCTGCTCGCCCTCGTCGGCCTGCGGGTAGGCGTAGAAACCCTGTCCCGACTTCATTCCCAGCCGCCCCTGGGCGACGAGACGCTTGAGCACCGTCGGCGCGGCGAAGCGCTCGCCATGCTCCTCGGTCGCCTGCTCGAGCTTCTCGAGCACGACGTCGAGGCCGAGCATGTCGGCGCCCATGAACGGCGGGAAGATGCCGCGTCGCGGGTCCATCCCGGCGCCGGCCATCATCCCGAGGTCGATGTCGCGGACCGTGCAGACGCCCTCCTGGAGGACGAGGCACGACTCGACCACCGCCTTCAGCTTCAGCAGCTCGGCGAGCGCCTCGCCGTCGGGGTCGGCATCGCCGGGGATCTGCGGCTCGCCGTTCTCGTAGAAGCCGCTGCCGCCCGTCTTCATCCCGAGCTTGCCCTCGTCGACCAGCTTGCGCATGCCCTCGTGGACGTAGAACGAGTCGCCGTAGGACTCGCGCAGGTGCTCGGCGACGTGGAAGATCGTGTCCAGCCCGAGCAGGTCGCCGAGAAAGAACGGGCCCATCGGGGCCACGTTCGCGGCGGTGATCGCCTCGTCGATCTTCTTGATCGAGAGGCCCTGCTCCTCCTGAGCGCGCCAGATCTCGCCGACCGCGGAGTTGAGGATCCGGTTGACGACGAATCCCGGAACCTCACGGCAGGTGATCGGCTGCTTGCGGATCGTCTGGGCGAAGTTGTAGGCGGCCTGGACGACCTCGGGGTCCGTCTCCTCGCCCTCGATGATCTCGACCAGCGGCATCACCGATGCCGGATAGAAGAAGTGAAAGCCGACCACCTTCTCCGGGCGCAGGGTCGCGTCGCCCATCTCGGTGATCGAGAGCGAGGAGGTGTTGGAGGCGAGGATCGCGTGCCCGGGCGTGACCTGGTCGAGCTCGGCGTAGACCTTCTCCTTGATCTCCATCTTCTCCGGCGCCGCCTCGATCACGAAGTCGACCTCGCCGAAGGCGTCGTAGGACGTCGTGCCCTCGATCAGGCCCATGACCTCCTCCAGACGCGCGTCGGCCTGCTCCTGGGTCAGCTTTTCCTTGCCCACCAGCCTGTCGAGCTGACCCTTGGTCACCTCGCGGGCCTTCTCGAGGCCGTGATCGACGAACTTCTGGTCGATGTCCTTGAGCACGACGGGGATGTCGGACGAGGCGATCGCCTGCGCGATCTCGCCGCCCATCGTGCCGGCACCGACGACCGCGGCCTTGGAGACGAACATTCGGTTTGGATCCTCCGGGGGGTTTCGAGGTAGGTAAGAGCCGGCGGGAGGCTAGATCATCCGCGCGTGCTTACGCGCCGGGGCGCAACGGGTCGCCGAGCTCGGCGACCTCCTCCGCCTCGAGCCGGAAGCGCAGCAGGGTGCGCTGGAGTGACTTCACCACCTGGCTGCGGACGAAGAGGCGCTCGGTCAGCCAGGCGAACGGGCCCGACTGAAGCAGCGCGTAGGAGAGCTGGAGCGAGACGCGGGTGCCCTCTCCCTCGACCTCGAACCGGGTCGTCAACTCGCCGCTCGACTCCGGATCGACGAAGGCGATCCGGTGCAGCTTGCGTGGCTCGTGGGCGAGCACCGTCTCGGTCACCGTGCCGCGCCCGGCCGGGGTCGAGCGCCAAACCAGCGTCCCGCCCTCGTCCGGGTAACCGTCTCCTGACTCGACCGCCTGGAAGCCGTCGACCCACGCGGGCCAGCCGCTCGGCTCGAAGTAGTAGTCCCAGACCTCCGCCAGCGAGGCCTGGACCAGAATCGACTCGCTGAGCTCGGCCACGCCCCCAATGTACGCGAGGGGCCGGGCCACACCGTGACCCGGCCCGATCCCTCACAAACCGCGTCCCTCATCTACCCCCGCGCACCCCCGCAGGCGAAGCCGAGGAGGTGGCGCGGAATTTTGTTCACGGGATGGCGACCACCGTCTCGCAGTTGACGCCGGCATCGATGCCCTGGTCGCCGCGGCACTCGTCGGTCTCGGTGCCGCCGTCGAGCGAGTCGTCGCCGCCACCGCCGCTGAGCGAGTCGTCGCCGGCTCCGCCGGAGATCGCGTCCGTGCCGACGTCGCCGCGGAGGATGTCGCCACCGTCGCCACCGTCGATCAGGTCGCTGCCCTGGCCGCCGTCGATCGTGTTGCTGATCGCGTTGCCGATCAGCGTGTCCTCGAACGGGCTGCCGACGATGCCCTCGATCGTCGAGCTGACGTTGTCGGACTCGCACTGCTGCGGGCAGCCGCGTCCGTCGTTGGCGACGTCGTCGAGCGTCACCCGCGCCGCGGAGGCGTACTCGGTGTAGCTGATCAGGTCGCCGCCCTCGCCGCCGACGAAGCTGTCGCCCGCGGTCGAGTCGTAGGAGGCGAACAGCGAGTCGTTGCCGACGCCGCCATCGACGTTGTCCGTGCCTCCCCCGTCGCGGAGGTCGTCGTTGCCCTCACCGCCGAGCAGCTGGTCGGGGCCCTCGCCGCCGTCGAGCTTGTCGCGGTCATCGCCGCCGTCGAGGTCGTCGGTGCCCTTGCCGCCGTCGACCTTGTCGGCGCCCGATCCTCCGCTTAGGCCGTCGTTGCCGTCGTTGCCCTCGAGGTAATCGCCATCGTCGCCCCCGTCGACGGAGTCGTTGCCCTCGGCGCCCTCGACGTAGTCCTCATCGTCGCCTCCGTCGAGGGAGTCGTTGTCGTCGCCACCCTCGAGGCGGTCGTTGCCGGCGCCGCCGACGAGCTCATCCTCGCCCTCCTCGCCGTCGAGCGAGTCGCGCTCGCTGCCGCCGACGAGCCGATCGTCGTCGTCTCCGCCGCTGAGGTAGTTGCGCCCGCCGCCGCCGCTGATCTGATCGGCGCCGGCGCCACCGTGGACCTCGTCCACGTCGGGACCGCCCTTGACCCGGTCATCGCCCTCGTCGGCGCTGATCCAGGTCGTACCCGGGCCGGCGCAGATCAGGTCGTCGCCCTTGCCGGCGCGGACTTCGTGGTAGCCCTTGCCGGCGTAGATCACGTCGTTCTTAGACGTGCCCTTGATCGACTGCTTCTCGCCGCCGACGATCGTCGCCGCCTTGCCGAAGCACTTCGGCGCCTTGGCCGAAGTCGGCGCCTTGGCCGAAGTCGGCGCCTTGGCCGAAGTCGGCGTCTTCGCCGAAGTCGGCGTCGCCGCCGCCGCGGGCCCGGCTCCGATGATCGCCAGGATCACGGCGAAGGCGCAGCTGAGCGCGATCGCGATCGGGCCGAACGGGTTGGTCTTCGTGCGTGTCATCTCTGAGCTCCTTCTGCCCGCCGCTCTGCGACGGGGTCGAATCTGCGTTGCAAGGGCAGGTTCGGCCCTCGCGCCGGGCACGCCCAGGGGTACTGGGTGTGAGCTCCGCGCACCGAGGTGTGGACTTGCCCACCCTGGGTGTGAGCCCGGCCGGGGCAGGCACTAAGTTGGGTGGCGATGGAGAGCCCGGCAGGAGCCCATTCGGCATCCCCGGCCGAGCTTCAGCAGAGGCTCGAGGCCGAGCGCTTGGGACATCCGTTCCTGTTCTGGCGCGCCGAGGACGGACAGCAGATCCTCACCCTCGACCAGGAGCTGGTGCGGATTGCGGTCGGGCGCGGGCCCAAGGTCGAGATCGCGCTCGACGACGACGACCAGGTCTCGCGCCTGCACGCCGAGATCGAGCACATCGGCGGCGAGTGGACGATCGCCGACGATGGCCTCTCCCGCAACGGCTCGTTTCTCAACGGTGAACGCATCGGCGCCCGCCGGCGTCTCGCCGACGGCGACGAGCTGCGCTTCGGGGAGACGATCGTCGCCTTCAGGGCCCCGACCCCCTCGCCGAGCTCGGCGACGGCCGCGGCGCCCGAGAGCGCCGAGGCGATCACCTTGACCGAGACCCAGCGCAAGATCCTCGTCGCCCTCTGCCGGCCGTTTCGCGACGGCAGCCAGTACGCAACCCCGGCGACCAACCAGGAGGTCGCCGACCAGGTCTTCCTCTCCCTCGACGCGGTCAAGGGCCACCTGCGAGTGCTGTTCGAGAAGTTCGGGATCGGCGACCTGCCGCAGAATCAAAAGCGCGTGCGGCTGGTCGAGCTGGCGCTGCGAAACGGCGCGATCTCGATCCGCGATCTGAATGGCTGAGACGGGGCCGCGCGGTCGCGGTCCGGTCGTCGGTGCCGAGTTCGCCGGCCACCGGATCGAGGCGGTGATCGGCGAAGGAGGCATGGGGATCGTCTATCGCGCCCGCAACCTCGCCCTCGACCGGGTCCGGGCACTGAAGGTGCTCACCCCCTCACTCTCGGCCGACGGCCGCTTCCGCGAACGCTTTCGCCGCGAGTCTCGGCTGGCCGCGTCGATCGAGCACCCGAACGTGATTCCGGTCCACCAGGCGGGTGAGGAGGACGGGCACCTCTACCTCTCGATGCGCCTGGTCGAGGGCCGTGACCTGCGCCAGCTCGTCGCCCTCGAAGGCCCGCTGGCGCCGGGCGCGGCGGCGGCCGTGATCGGCGCCGTGGCCGGCGGGCTCGACGCCGCGCACGCGGCCGGGCTGATCCACCGCGACATCAAGCCCGCCAACGTGCTGGTCGGCGACGGGGCAGATGCCGGGCACGTTTACCTGACCGACTTCGGCATCAGCCGCACGACCCGAGGCGGCGAGACGGTGACCGGCACCGGCGAGCTCGTCGGTACCGCCGACTTCGTCGCTCCCGAGCAGATCGCCGGCGAGGCGGTCGACCACCGGGCCGATGTCTACGCGCTCGGAGCGGTGCTCTACTTCACCCTCACCGGCCAGGCGCCGTTTCCGCGGGAGACCGAGCTCGCGATCCTCTTCGCCCACGCAAACGCGCCGCGGCCACAGCCGTCGGCGGTGCGCCCCGAGCTCACGCCGCGGCTCGATCCGGTGATCGCCAAGGCGATGGCGATCAGCCCGGACGAGCGCTTCGACTCCGCCGCCGCGCTCGCCCGGGCCTTCGACGCGGTGCTCGAGGGCGAGGAGACGGTGCCGCTCTCGCCGCCGCCGCCCCGATCACCGGCTCGGCGACGCCGCACCTGGCAGTGGCTCGCAGCGGCGGCGGTGATCGCCGGCGTCGCGATCGCGGTGATCGCCATCGGAGGCGGCGATGGCGACGGCGGCGTCGAGCCCGCGCAGCCCACCGTAGGCGCGCCGATCGCGGTCGCGCAGGGCCCGACCGGGATCGCCGTCGGAGACGACCGCGTCTGGGTCGCCGCGCGCGGTGGCAATCAGGTCGACGCGATCGACAGGGCGACGAGGAAGGTCACGCTCGAGCTCCCGCTTGCGAGCCCGTCGTCGGTCGCGGTCGGCTTCGGCTCCGTGTGGGCGATCAGCAAGGCCACCGACGCGCTCTATCGGCTCGATCCGATCGAAGGCGCGGAGCCGATCGAGATCCCGCTCGGCGAGGGCGCCGACCCCTCCGACGTCGCGCTCGACGAGAACTGGGTCTGGGTCGCGAACGCCGGCGCCCAGGACGTGGTGCGGATCAACCCGGTGGACAACGCGCCCGCGGGCAGCGTCAACCTCGGCGGTGAGCCGCGATCGATCGCCACCGGGGACGGCTCCGTCTGGGTCACCAACATCCGCGCCCAGTCCGTATCTCGCATCGACCCGCAGGGGCCCAAGCGGATCGACAGCGCGATCGCGGTCGGCGAGCTGCCCAACGACGTCGCCGTCGGCGAGGGCTCGGTCTGGGTCACCAGCAACCTCAACGGCACCGTCTATGAGATCGATCCGCAGACCGGCGACGTTGGCCAACCGATCACCGTCGGCGACCTCCCGCGCGGGATCAAGGCCGGACTCGGCTACGTCTGGGTCGCGCTCGGCGGCGAGGACTCGGTGGTCAGGATCGACCCCGACGGCGCCGAGCTGGTCGGCGATCCGCTCACGGTCGGCGAGGATCCCTCCGACCTGGCCCTGGGAGCCGATTCCGTCTGGACCGCGAGCGAGGGCGAATCGACCGTGACCCGGATCGCCCCCTGACCCGGCTACAACTCCTGCCTTGCCCGCCCTGCCTACAACCCCAGCTCGCCTGCGCGCCGCCAGCGCGCTCGCCGCCGTGCTCGTGGTGCTCCTCGCACCGGACGCCGGCGCGGCCGCGCCGCCGGCCGTCGACGCCGCCAGCACCGGCCCCCACTCCGAGCTGCGCAAGACCGTGCCGATCACCCGCCGGCCCGGGGCGGCGCCGCGGATCGTGCTCTCGATGGGGCCCGGCAAGCTCTCCGGCCTGCGCCGCCGAGACCGGCTCGAGCTCAGCTCCGAGGTCCAGCTGACCGTCGATTGCGACAAGCCCTCCCCACGCTGTGCCGGTCGCCCGTATGACTTCGACCCGAACGTGGTCGTGACGCTCGAGCTCGCCGGGCGCAAGTCGACGCGGGCACGGTCGCGGGTGATCGCGCGGCGCCGGCTGAGCTGCCGCCAGCGACTGCCGAACCGCCAGCACCACTGCCCGGTCGTCTTCGACCAGACGACCCGGGTCGGCGAAGACTTCCCCTGCCACCTCGACCACTGCTACGCGAACGTCGTCGTCTCGGCCTCGAGCCCTCATGCACGAGGCAATCAGCGGATGATCATCGGCGCCAACAAGCCCAGCGGCCGCATCGTCCAGAACAAGAGCCGCCTGAACGCGATCCGGCTGTCGCCCGGAACCACGGCCGAGCGCCTGCGCTCGACCAAGCTCCGCGGCCGCTCGCTGCGGCTGCGCCCGGCCCGCAAGGTGGTGCTCTCGCAGAAGGTCGACGCGCTCGAGCGCGGCGAAGTGCTCGCGGTCTCGGCGGCGATGCGCTCCGACGTGCGTCACCTGGGCTACAACGCGCTCGTCGGCGCCGAGCTGATCGTCGCCCGGGGCCCGCGCGCGACCAAGCCCAGCCGGCTGGCGCGCCGCTCGGTCTGGCAGGAGGCGAAGATCAGCCCCACCAACGGCACCAACTGCACCCCGATCCAATCGCCGTGCCCGACGCGCAAGGTCGGCGTGGTCAAGGTCCGTCGCGACGTCGAGGGCAATTCCGGAGGCCCGGCGCCATTGTTCGTCAACCTGGTCGTGCGCACGAAGCAGAAACGGGTCGAGCGCGAGCACGGCGCCCGCCTGCGAATCCGCGGCGGCGCGCTCGAGGTGCGCCGCTACCCGTAGAGCTCGCGCTTGATCAGGGTCACGGAGCGGATCACCGAGTCGAGGAAGGGCTCTAGCTCGGCTCGCAGCCGCTCGTGCTCACGGCGCCCGGCCGCGGTGATCGAGTAGTAGCGGCGGGTGCGCCGGTCCGGGTGCTCCCAATCGCCCTTGATCATCTTGTCGGCCTCGAGCTGGCGCAGCAGCGGGTAGATCGTGTTCGGATTGACCGAGATCACGCCCTCGGTAATCCGCTCGATCTCCTCGATCAGCCGGTTTCCGTACTGAGGCTCTCGCTCGATCAGGTGCAACACCAGGAGCGGGAACAGGTCGCGGCGGCGGATCTCGCCGCCGAAGACGTCCATCGAGCGGCCGCCTCGCCGTCCGCGTGCGGGCTCGGCGCCACCGCGCTCGCGCGCCGACCGGGCCGCCTCCGCGACCGCGTCCGCGACTGGCTTCGGGCGCCGCGCTCGCTCAGCCATGGCGGCGACGATAGCGCCGGGCGACGACGCGGGCCTCTTTGTGACAACCGTGACGAGACTCACTGACACGGCCCGGCCGCGGCCATAGCTTCGGCTGGTCGAAGTTTTCCGGCCTAACGAGGAGAGATCAGATGGCCAACATGACCGTCAACCAGCGCGCCCAGTACGACCGCGTCGAGCTCAGCACCCCGACCACCGGCGTCCGGGTCCGCGACAACCGCCCCGTGATCGCCTACACGATCGTCGCCGCCGCGATCGTCGCCGCGCTCGGCTACGCGACCGTGGTTGCGATCGACGGCTGGGCCCAGGCGATCGTCTTCGGTTTCATCATCCTGACCGTGGTCGGCGCGATGATCGCCGTGAGCCCGAACCGCCGCGCATAAATCGCTTGCCACAGCCCGACCCGATGGATTAGGGTCGGCACGTGGCTCGAATCACAAGCGTTCTCGTCGGAGTGGCCACCGTCGCGATCGTGGTTACGACGGGATCGTCGACCGCGACCTTCGCCGGCAAGAACGGACGGATCACGTTCGCCCGCAGCGCCGGGAACCACACCGAAGTCTTCTCCGCCAGTCGCAACGGGACCCACATCAAGCAGCTGACGGCCAGCACGCCGCGAGGCGCTGTGTCCTTCGAGTCCGACTGGTCGCCCGACGGGCAGCTGATCGCATTCGACAGCGACCGGACCGACATCGACGACCGCAAGCAACCTGTGCAGATCTACGTCATGGCGTGGAACGGCACCGGCGTCACACAGCTCACTCGCGGCCCCGGATTCCACGGGTCCCCGGGCTGGTCGCCGAGCGGCACGACGATCGCGATCGACGCCGACTGGGGCAAGCGCTCGCTGCGCGGGATCTGGATCATCCCCGCCTCGGACCCCGACGGCGTCACCGTCGACGAGGCTCAGCGCGTCACCGACTCGAGGGCCGGCGGGGGCAAGTTCGACAGCGAGCCCCAGTTCTCGCCTGACGGGACGACGATCGTGTTCACCCGCTTCAAGGGGTTCCGAGATTCGAAATCCGCGATCTTCCGCGTCAACGCCGACGGCACCGGCCTCAAGCGGCTGACCAACTACGGCCTCAACACGTCCCACCCGGACGTTTCGCCCGACGGGCAATGGATCACGTTCGACTCAGGCGACAGCGGGCTGCCCGGGAGCAAGGGCGACATCTACGTGATGCCGCTCGCCGGGGGCAAAAAGCGGGCCCTCACCGACACGGCGACCGTGGAGGAGGACGGACCCCTGACCGTGGCGCAGAACCCGTCCTTCTCGCCGAACGGGAGGAAGATCCTCTACACGCAGTTCCGCGAGGGAGGCACCGACCTCGTGGTGATGAAGGTCAACGGGGCCGGGAAGCACAAGATCCTCGGCGGCCAGCGCTTCCCGAACAAGGCCGACTGGGGAACGCACCCGTAGGGCACGTACCGGCTGCGGTCAGACCGCGGCGGCTGCGGTCTCGGACTCCTTCGCCGCCGCGTCGCTCTGGGTCGCGACCGACTCCGGGAGCGGCTCGTTGACGTTGCGGCCCATGAGCACCTCCTTGGCGATCACCAGGCGCTGGATCTGGGACGTGCCCTCGTACAGCTGCATGATCTTCGCGTCGCGCATCAGCTTCTCGACCGGATAGTCCTTGATGAAGCCGTAGCCGCCGTAGACCTGGACGGCGTCGACGGTGATCTCCATCGCCGAGTCGGCGGCGAAGCGCTTCGCGTGTGAGCAGGCGAGCGTGTTGCGGATTCCCGCGTCGAGCAGGGCCGCGGATTGCCAGGTGAGCAGGCGGCCGGCCTCGACCTTGGTCGCCATGTCGGCGATCATGAACGAGACCGCCTGGTGCATCGCGATCGGGACCCCGAACTGGACCCGTTCCTTCGAGTACTCGCAGGCGAACTCGAACGCGGCGCGGCCGATCCCGACCGCCATCGCGGCGACGCCGGGGCGAGTTCGGTCGAGGGTCATCATCGCCAGCTTGAAGCCCTTGTTCTCCTCGCCGAGCAGGTTCCCCGCGGGAATCTCGGTCTCGTTGAAGACGACCGTCGCCGTGTTCGAGGCGCGCTGGCCGAGCTTGTCCTCTTTCTTGTCGATCGTCACCGTGTCGTCACGGGGGACGACGAAGGCGGAGATGCCGCGGTGGCCGGCGTCCTTGTCGGTCTTCGCGTAGACGGTGTACCAATCGGCGTAGGTGCCGTTGGTGATGAAGCACTTGGAGCCGTTGAGCACCCACTTGTCGCCGACCTTCTTCGCCGACGTCTTCATTCCCGAGACGTCGGAGCCCGCGTCGGGCTCGGTGAGGCAGAAGGACGCCAGCTTCGGCTCCTCGGTCAGCATCCCGAGGTATTCCTTCTTGATCTCGTCCGAGCCGCCGATCGCGACCGGCGTCATCGCCAGGCCGTTGGCGGCCAGCGAGGTGCCGATACCCGAGCAACCCCAGCCGAACTCCTCCTCGATCAGACAGCCGGAGAGGAAGTCGAGCCCCGGCCCGCCGTACTCCTCGGGCACGTGGGTGTTCATGAGGCCGATCTCCCAGGCCTGGTCGATGATCTCCTGCGGCCAGGTGCCCTCCTTGTCGTACTCCCAGGCGACCTTGCGGATCTCGTTCTCGGCGAAGTTGTGCGCGAGCTCGCGGAGGTCCTTCTGCTCATCGGTCAGCG
The DNA here is from genome assembly GCA_963767475.1 of uncultured Solirubrobacterales bacterium. Lineage (GTDB taxonomy): Bacteria > Actinomycetota > Thermoleophilia > Solirubrobacterales > 70-9 > WHSW01. The sequence goes on along the minus strand of CAVYEI010000005.1, from coordinate 43,861 downwards.
TGAAATCCACTGTTTCAGGTGCTCCTTCTGTGCGGGGAAGAGTCTGACTGACTGATCAGTCAATCACCTCGAAATCGTAGCTGATCTCCGCCGGGCGCGCGCGGGTTCGGGGCGCGCTTGGCCGAGCAGGTCAAGGACGCAGGGAGCGACGCGTGGCGGAGCCACGTGAGCGACCGAGGACGCCGAGCTGCGAGAGCCAGGCGTGGCCCGGATCGTGCGCGGCCGGGGGAGCTCGGCTTTGGCTCATTTACTCTGTGGTCGTGACAGTTCTCTCGTCCGCCCTCCCGCTCGCAGTCTCCAACGGCGAGGTGATCCTGATCATCGTCCTGGTCACGATTCCGATCGCCGCGATCGCCTTCATCGCCAACGCCGGCAACGCCTTCCGCTCGATCGGCAAGGGCGGGCTCTCGGTCGAATACGAATCCGACCTGCCCCAGGGGCTGCGCGATTCCGGCGCCGAGGCCGAGCCGAGCGGTGCGCGAGAGGACGAGTTGCGCCAGATGCTCGAGGCCAAGGCCTACCGCCAGAGCGCCCGCGGCGAGGATCCGCTGGACGTCGACTCGGAGCTCGCCAGGCTGCTGGCCGAGAAGCCGGCAGCACCGTCATCGAACGATCCGGCCCTGCGCGAGGAGGTCCGCCAGCTGGTCGTCGCGCGCAACCAGCGCCGCGTGCGCCAGGGCAAGGAGCCGCTCGAGGTCGAGGCCGAGGTCGACAGGCAGCTGCGCGAGCTCGAGAATCTCGGGCAGTAGCTAATAGGCTTCCCTGCGTGAGCCCGGAGCGCGACAACCCCGTGGTCGAGCTGGACGATCTGCTCGTCCGCCCGGGCACCTACTTCAACCCGCAGACCGAGGTCGTCGTGGTCGTCGACGACTCGACCTCGATCGACCAGGCGGTCTTCAACATGGAGGCCTTCGAGGGCGCCGACTGGGTTCGCGTCTCCGACGAGGTGCCGGTCGACTCGGACGCTCTCGACACGGCGATGGAGCGCTTCCAGACGCTCCGCCACGCCCCCGTCGGGGTTTCGGTCCAGGCAACCGAGCTCGAGCCCGACACCGATGACGTGGTCGAGGAAGAGGCGGAGCTCGAGCCGGATCCCGATCCAGAGGACCTCTGAGAGGTAGGCCCGTGGGCTACTCGGTCGCCACCCGTCAGCAGGCGCTCGATTGGATGGCCGACTACCCGGGATTCGGCGAGATGCGCCACTACTCGGAGGCGCTCGGCACCGAGCAGGTCTCGTTCAGTTGGCGGACGATGCCCCCCGGCACCGGCGGCCGCGGCAGCTATGGCCACCGCCACCCCGGCCAGGAGGAGGTCTACTTCGTGGTCTCGGGCAGGCTCACGTTCAAGGTCGGCGACGAGGTCTTCGAGGCCGGGCCGCAGACCGCGGTGCGGATGACCGGTGAGGCCTTCTACTCGGTTCACAACGACACCGACTCCGATGCCGAGCTGGTGATCTTCTCGACCCGGCTCGACGAGCCGCAAACCGAGCAGCAGCAGAACTTCTGGCCCGAGGGCTCGGACTGACCCCGGCGCAACGACGCGGCTCGGCTACGCCTCACCTGCCTCGCACCGCGCGGCTCGACGCCGAGATCCCCGATCCCGAGCTCCACCTCGAGTTCGCCTGCGGCCAGCTCAACCATGCGCGGGTCGCCCGCTGGCACGGCGGGCCGCGGAGCCGGGGGCGGGTGGCCGGGATGCTGCTCGCCCAGGCCGACCAGGCCCGCAGCGCCGGCTTCTGCCTCTGGTGGTGGCGCGAGCGCGAGACCGGCGAGCTGGTCGGCTACACGGGGCTCAACCGCGATCAGGTCGAGGCCCGGCCGGTGGTCGAGGTGGGCTGGTCGATCAGCCCCAGCCGTTGGGGCGAGGGCCTGGCCACGGAGGCCGGCCGCGCCGCGCTCGCCTGGGGCTTCGAGCAGGCGAGCCTCGAGCGGATCGTCTCCTTCGCCCTGCTCGACAACCTGCGCTCGCGACGGGTGATGGAGAAGCTCGGCCTGCGATACGTGCGCGATTTCGAGCGCGCCGGCCTCCCCCACGTCCTCTACGACGCGCACCGCTAGATTTCCGGCGCGGTGCTCGAGCAAGGCGACATGGCCCCCGACTTCACCCTCGCCGACCAGAACGGCGACGAGGTCACGCTCTCGGGCCTGCGCGGCGAGACCGTCGTCCTCTACTTCTACCCGCGCGCCGACACCCCGGGCTGCACGACCCAGGCCTGCGGGATCCGCGACCGCCGCGCCGACTACGAGGCCGCCGGCGCCCGGGTGATCGGCGTCTCCCCGGACCCGGTCTCCGCGGTGGCGAAGTTCGCCGGCAAGCACGAGCTCGACTTCACCCTGCTCGCCGATCCCGACCACGCGGTCGCCGAGCGGTATGGCACCTGGGTCGAGAAGAGCATGTACGGGAAGAAGTACATGGGCGTCCAGCGCGCCACCTTCATCATCTCGCCCGACGGCGGGATCGCGCACGTGATCCCGAAGGCGTCGCCGAAAACGCACGACGATCAGGTGCTGAAGCTGCTCGCGGCCTGACCGGTGGCGGCGCTCAGCCGAGCGCCACGTAGGCGAGGAAGGCGACGAAGAGGCCGCTCCAGATCGCGATCGGCAGCACTTCGAAGCGAGCGCGAAGCCGCAGGGCCCAGTAGGCGAGCGCCCCGCCGGCGAGCCCGAGCACGCCGGAGACGACCGCGTACCGGTCGAGATCCCAGTCCGTGAACGCCAGCCCGACGGCGATCGGAATCGTCGACTGAAAGACCATCGCCCCGGTGATGTTGCCGAGCGCGAGACTGTCCTTGCCGTCCTTGACCCAGAAGAAGCTGTTCGCCTTCTCGGGCAGCTCGGTCGCCAGCGGCGCGAGCACGAGCGAGAGCACCAGCGGCTCGATCCCGAGGTCGGCGGCGACCGTGATCAGCTCTTCGACGAACAGGTGGGCGCCGCCGACGATCGCGCCGAGCCCGACCATGAGCTGGATCACGATCGCCACCGTCGCGGGCTCGTCCCTGGGAGTGCGATCCAGAAACAGTGGGCCGATCGCGTCGGCCGGCTCGACCTCGCCTCCGCCACGCAGGGTCTGACGCACGTAGACGACGTAGGCGAACACGAAGACGATCGCCAGGGGTACATGCAGCTCCTCCGGCAGGGCGACCCCCGCGAGGATCGCGATCGCGAAGAAGACGAGGAAGAAGATCAGATCGCGGTCCAGGGTCTCGACGTCGGCGACGAGCCGGGTCCCCTGGCGCCGTCGATTGTGGAAGATCAGCGCCGAGACGCCGACCAGGGCCATGGCGATCGTCGCCAGCAGAAACGGCGCCCCGATGATCGCCCCGACCGCCACGTCCTCGGAGCCGTCGGCGCCTTCGAGAATGGCGACGATCGGGATCAGCGTCTCCGGCATCGCCGTGCCGACGGCGGCGAGCACGCTTCCGGTCGCCCCCTCGCCGAGGCCGAGCCGATGACCCGCCCACTCGATCGCGTTCGTGAACAGCAGCGCGCCGGCGAGGATCACCGCGAAGCTGGCGAGCAGCAGGATGACGTCCATTGGCTAGCCGTACCCCGAGCCCACGGTGCCGACCCCTAGGCGAAGAAGAAGGCGATCCCGAGGATCGCGTAGAGGGCCAGCAGCTGCACGCCTTCGAACCAGTTCGACTCGCCGTCGTGAGTGACCACCTGGGCGATCAGGATCGCGATCAGGACCCCGCCGAGCTCGAACCCGTTGAAGACCAGCGGCATCGGGCCGGGCCCGATGAAGAACGAGGCGATCACCAGCACCGGAGCGACGAAGAGCGCGATCTGGGCCGCCGAGCCGATCGCGATGTTGACCGCCAGGTCCATCTTGTTCTTCCACGCGACCAGCACCGCGACCCAGTGCTCGGCGGCGTTACCGACGATCGCGACCACGATCACGCCGATGAAGAACTCCGACAGCCCGACCGCCTCCGAGGCCTCCGAGATCGAGCCGACGAGAATCTCCGACATCAGCCCGACCGCGAGTCCGGCGGCGAACAGCATCCCCACCGAGCGGCGCACGCTCCAGCCGAAGCCCTCCTCTTCCTCCTCGAGGTACGGGGGGTTGAAGATGTCCTTGTGCGTCCGTAACGAGAACCAGAGCCCGGCGACGTAGGTGCCCATGAGCACGAGCGCCACCGCAAGCGAGAGATCCTCGACCTTCGAGCCATAGTCGACGATCTCCGCCGAGGGCGACGGCAGGCCCTGGCCCTCGACCAGCTCGAAGATCGCCGGCATCACCAGCGCAGCCGCTGCCAGGAACAGCATCGTCGCCTGGATGCTGGCGGCGGTGGCGCTGAAGGTCTGCTTCGGCCGGCGCAGGCCGCCGACCAGCATCGAGGCGCCGAGGACGAGCAGGACGTTGCCGATGATCGAGCCGACGATCGAAGCCTTGACCACCTCCTGAAGCCCTTCGTTGAGCGCGAACAGGGCGATGATCAGTTCTGGCGCGTTGCCGAAGGTGACGTTCAGCAGGCCGCCGATGCCGGGCCCGGAACGAGCTGCGAGCTCCTCCGTCGCCAGGCCCATCAACGCTGCCGTGGGCACGATTCCGAGGGCAGCGACGGTGAAGATCAAGCCCGCGGACGCGTGCGCGATCTCGAGCACCACGGCCAAGGGGATGAACGGAGTGAGCAGGTACGGCCATCCCTGCGGTCCGAAGAGGAAACGCCGGAACCCGGCGCGGTTGGCCTCAGCCATCATCGATCAGAGCCTATTAACGAGACGGGATCCAGGCCCCGGCGGCAATCCGCCGGGGCCCGTCCCAGATTTCGTCTGGCTCGCCCTAGCCCTGGAGCTCGGAGGCGCAGGCGTTGATCTCCTCCGGCGTGGTCGCCTGCTGCATGCACTGCTGGAACGCATCGCCGGAACCGCTGCCGGTGCCCGGCAGGGCGCCGAGGTCGCCGAGGGCGCCCGGATCCAGGCCGACGTCGCTGAACAGCTCGCTGATCGGCTTCGCGTCGGTGGGAGCCTCGATCGTCTGCTCCTCGTTGAGGCCGTCGATCTCGACCGCGAACGAGACCGCGATGTTCGAGATCGGCACCGCGCCCGCCGGCGCGATCGCCGAGGGGTCGATCGCCAGGCTGACCTCGAGCTTGCGCAGCACGTTGTCGTCGGCGCCGGAATAGACGTCGATCGACGCGTCCGTGACCGCCCCCGAGACCAGGCTCAGCTGCGAGGGGTCGAAGCCCTGCGCGTCGGCGCCCGGAATCGAGGATGCGAGCTCACCGATGTCGGAGAGGATCGTGTTGACGTCGGCGTCGCCGTGGATGTGGACCGTCTCCGTGCCGCCGACGTCCTCGGTGCCCTCGTTGGTCAGGTTGGTGAGCCAGCTGGCGAGGTCGATGTCGCAGCCCGCCGGGTCGCCGCCCGCCTGCTCGATCGCGCTCGCGCACTGCTCCTGGAACGTGCCCTGCGCGTCGGTGCCGGTGGCCGCCTCGGCCTGGGCCTCGAACTGCTCGCGAAGCTGGGCAAACGAGTCGCTGCCGACCTCGTATGCCTGGTCGTTGTACTCGACGTAGGCGTTGTCGGTGGTCACCACGAGGCCGCCGCTGAAGTCGACGCTCGTGCCGGCGCCCTCACCCGAAGCGGAGACCGTCCAGTCGAGCTGCGGGATCGCGGCCTCGTTCTCGGCGTCGCCCTGAAACGGGCCGCTGAGGCTGGCTTCGAAGCTGCCGCCCTGCTCGCCCTCGGCGCTCACCGACGCGGTCAGGGAGAGGTCGCCGCTGGTGACCTTGGTCTCGTTGTTGAAGGTGTCGTCGAGGACCGTCTGCGGATCCTCGCTGGAGACGTCGTCGCCGCCACAGCCGGCGACCGCCGCCGGAATCGCGAGCGCGAGCACTGAAACGACAAAGAAGGTTCGGATGCGAGTCAAGGTGCTTGTCTCCCTCGGTTGATTGAAAGGCGCGCGCCAGCGTAGCGAAGTACCCTGAACCGCTCGCCGATGCCCACCAGCCCTCCGCGGACGATCCTCTACACCGGCAAGGGCGGCGTCGGCAAGACCAGCGTCGCCGCCGCCACCGCGCGCCGATGCGCGGCTGCCGGGCTGCGCACGGTCGTCGTCTCCACCGATCCCGCGCACAGCCTCTCCGATTCGCTGGAGACGGTGCTGGGACCCGACCCGACGCCGGTTTGCGACCTGCTCTGGGGCCAGGAGGTACAGGCCGAGCGCGAGATGGAGGCCAATTGGGGGGCCGTACAGCGCTGGCTCGGCGCCCTGCTCACCGACCGCGGGGTGATGGACATCGCCGCCGAGGAGCTGACCGTGCCACCGGGCATGGACGAGCTCTTCAGCCTGCTTCAGATCAAGCGCCACCACGACTCGGGCGACTACGACGCCGTGATCGTCGACTGCGCTCCGACCGGCGAGACCCTGCGCCTGCTCGGCTTTCCCGACATCGCCCATTGGTGGCTGGAGAAGGTGTTTCCCTGGGAGCGAAGGCTGATCAGCGCGGCGAAGCCGATCGCGAGGATGATCGACGTCGAAATCCCGGGCGAGGACGTGCTCGCCGAGGTCCAGGGGCTGGTGCGCCAGATGATCGCGATGAACGAGATCCTCCGCGACCGCGACCACGCCTCGATCCGCCTGGTGATGAACCCCGACCGGATGGTGATCAAGGAGGCCCAGCGGACCTTCACCTACCTCAACCTCTACGGCTATCTCACCGATGCCGTGATCGTCAACCGCGTGTTCCCCGACGAGCTCGCCGGCGGCTACTTCGGCGAATGGCGCGAGCGCCAGCGCGAGTGCCTCGAGGATGTCCGCGCCGGTTTTGCCCCGGTCCCGGTGCTGACCGCGCGTTACTTCGAGGAGGAGGTGATCGGCACGCGAATGCTCGACCGCCTCGCCGGCGAGCTGTTCGGCGACGAGCTCGACCCGGCGGCGGTCATGTACACGGAGCTCGCGCACAAGCTCGAGTCGGCGAACGGAACCGCGACCCTGCGGATCGCCGTGCCCTTCGGCGAGCGGGGCGAGATCGGGCTGAAGAAGGTCGGCGCCGAGCTGATCGTCTCGGTCGGCCCGCGCAAGCGAACTATCATCCTCCCGGCCGCGCTCGCCCGCCGCAGCCCCACCGGCGCCAAGCTCGCCGACGGCTCGCTCGAGGTGAGCTTCGACACCACAGCCACCGATGGCCACTCCTGAACAGCCCCACCAGTGCGTGGACCTGTGCCCGATCTGCCGCGGCGCCGAGGTCCTGCGGGCAACATCGAGCCCCGAGCTGCGCGGTCAGTGGCAGTCGGTCCAGCGCGAGGCGCTGGTGACGATGCGAACGATGATCGACCACTACCTCGAGCGCCTCGAGGAGTACGAGTCGACCACCGGTCCGCGAGTCGAAGACATCCCGATCGACTAGATCGAACAAGCGAGCCGGGCGTATCCTGCCGCCCATGACCTGCGCGTCGTGTGGAACCGCGAATCCCGACCGCGCGCGGTTTTGCATGTCGTGCGGGACCGCGCTGCCGGCTGCATGTCCCAGCTGCGGCACCGAGAACCCGCCGGAGGCGAAGTTCTGCATCGAATGCGGCACGGCGCTCGATCCGGCGACCGCGCCCAGCGCGCCGGCCGCCGACGAGCAGCCGCCGGAGGAGCGCCGCACGGCGACGATCATCTTCGCCGACCTCTCCGGCTACACGGCGGTCTCCGAGCGCCTCGATCCGGAGCGGATGAAGTCGATGGTCGACCGGGCGCTGCGCCGGCTCGGCGACGAGATCGAGCGCTACGGCGGCACGATCGACAAGTACATCGGCGACAACGTGATGGGGGTCTTCGGCGCCCCGGTCACGCACGAGGACGATCCCGAGCGCGCGGTTCGGGCGGGCCTTGCGATGCAGGCGGCGATGGAGGAGATCAACGACCGGATCGCGGCCGACCTCGGCGCCAGCTTCGCGCTTCGGGTGGGGATCAACTCGGGCGAGGTGCTCGCCGGCCGGGTCGGCGACGGCTATACGGTGATCGGCGATCCGGTCAACGTCGCCGCCCGGCTGCAGGCCGCCGCCAAGCCGGGGACGGTGACCGTCGGCGAGATCACCCATCGCCTCACCCGCGCCGCGATCGAGTACGTGGAGCTCGAGCCGCTCGAGCTCAAGGGCAAGGCGGAGCCGGTTCCCGCCTGGGAGGCGGTGCGCGCCGTCGTCCGGGGCCGGACGGCGCGGCCGGGTGGCGCCTCGACGCCGCTGATCGGCCGCGATGACGAGTCCGAGCTGCTGCTGTCGCTGTTCGAGCGCGTGACCCACGAGCAGCGCCCGCACCTGGTGACCGTGATCGGCCAGGCGGGCGTCGGCAAGTCGCGCCTGCTTCGCGAGCTCACGCTGAGGATCGGAGATCGGCCGGACCAGCCCGCGGTCAGGCTCGGCAGCTGCCCGGCCTACGGCTCCGGGCTCGCCTACTGGGCGCTCGGCGAGATCGTCCGCGGGACGTTTGAGATCGTCGACACCGACGACACCGGCTCGGCCTGGCGCAAGCTCCGCGGCGGGATCGAGGAACTGATCGCCGACGCCGACGCCGACGAGCCCGCCGAGCGGCTCGCCGCCGCGCTCGGGCGACCGCTCGGAATCGAGCCCCCGGAGGGACCGCCGACGGAGAGCTTCGAGCACGACGACCCGCAACAGATGCGCGAGCGCCTGTTCTCCGCGGTGCGGACCGTGGTCGAGGCCGGCAGCCGCCGGCAGCCGCTCGTGTTCGCGGTCGAGGACATCCACTGGGCCGACGAGGGAATGCTCGATCTGATCGAACACCTGGCGCGCTGGGCCCGCGGGCCGGTGCTGATCATCTGCCTGGCACGCGACGAGCTGCTCGACCGCCGCCCGGGCTGGGGCGGCGGGCGGATCAACGCGACCACGATCACCCTCGACCCGCTCGCCAGCGCCCAGACCCGCGCGCTGGTCGCCGCGCTGCTCGGCGAAGAGGCCGGCGAGGGAGCCGAGCTCGCCGAGCAGGTCGCGGCGCGGTCGGGCGGTAACCCGCTGTTCGCCGAGGAGATGGTCAACCGGATCGTCGAGGAGGGCGCCGGCGACGCCGAGCTGCCGGAGACCGTGCACTCGGTGCTCGCGGCGCGGCTCGACTCGCTGCCGCGCTCCGAACGCCGGGTCCTGCAGGCGGCTTCCGTGGTCGGCCAGACGTTCTGGGAGGGCTCCGTCGGCGACGCGGGAGAGCCGGGCCTCGACCTGCGGGCGACGCTCGAGTCGCTGCGCGGCAAGGACCTCGTCGTGCCGACGGCCGGCAGCCGCCTGGCCGGCGAGCGCGAGTACGCGTTCAAGCACGTGCTGATTCGCGACGTCGCCTACTCGACCCTGCCGAAGGCGGTGCGGGCCCGCAAGCACGCCGAGGTCGGCGAGTTCATCTCCACCCGTGCGGCCGATCGCTCCGAGGGCGTCGTCGGCATGGTCGCCGAGCACTACGCGCGCGCCGCGACGCTCGGCGGCGCAGCCGACCTCGAGCCCGGCGAGCTCGAGCGCTTCGAGGCGCGGGCGCTGGCGGCACTGGAGGCCGCCGGCGATGCCTCCGCGGCGCTCTATTCGAACAGCGAGGCCCAGGGCCACTACGAGACCGCGCTCTCGCTCGAGCGCCGGCTCGAGCCCGCGGCGGCCGCGCGAATCGGCGAGAAGCTCGGCGACGTCGCCCTGCGACTCGGGCGCGTCGACCGCGCCGTGCACGCCTGGGAGCGGTGCATGGACTATCACCGGGGCGAAGAGGACCTGGCCCGGATCGGCGACCTGCACCGCAAGATCGGCGCCGGGCTGTGGCACAAGGGCGATCGCGAAAGCTCGATCGAGCACTACCAGCGAGGAATCGACCTGCTCAAGGACGGCCCCCCGTGCCTCGAGCTCGTCCGCCTCTATGAGGAGGCCGCCTCGCTGTACATGCACACCGGCGACAACATGCTCGCGATCTACGCCTCGGAGAAGGCGCTGCGGCTCGCCGAACGGCTCGGCGAGGCCGCCGCCGCGAGTCGCGCCCACGGCATCTTCGGCCGCGTCTTCGGACGCATCGGCGACTCCGAACGCGCTCGAGAGAACCTCGAGCGCTCGGTCGAGCTGGCCCGCGACAGCGATCCGGCGGAGGCCGTGCGCGCACTGCTGGCGCTCGGCTATCACCTCGAGATCTCGGAGGCCGAATACGACGCCGCGACCGCCTCCTACGGCGAGGCGCTGGCGATCGCCCTGCGCACCGGCGACCTGCCCTCACAGGTGGAGTTGCACGCCGCCCTCGCCCAGGTCGCGGCCTATCGCGGCGAATGGAAGGCGGCCGAGGAGTCGACCTCGACCTCCCAGGAGCTGGCCGAGCGCGAGGGCCTCACCGGCAAGCTCTGCTTTCCCTACTCGATGCGCGGAGTGATCCTCTGGCACGACGGCGACCTCGACGGCGCGGTCGAGCTGCTCGGGCGCGCGGTCGAGAGCGCCGAGCAGGTCGGCCGCTCGGAGGTCGCGTTCGAATCCCTGCACGGGCTGGCGACGGCGCTGCGCGACCGCGGCGACCACGCCGACGCCGACCAGACGCTGGCCCGCGCGCTCGACCTCTGCGAGCGCGCCGGCCTGATCGCCCAATCGGTCGAGGCGACCGCCGCCCGCGCGGTCAACCTGGCGCTCTGGGGCAAGCACGACGGCGCCCGCGAGGTCGCCGAGGAGGCCTCCGGGCTGGCGGAGCGGCTGCGCTACCCGGTCGGCAGCGCCGCCGCGCTCGAGGCCCGCGGCGCCACCGCCGCGGATCGCGCCGAACGCGCCGAGCTGCTCGGCCAGGCCCGCGACGCCTGGGCGAGCCTCAACCGCCCCGGCGACGCCGAGCGCTGCGCGGCGCTCGCCGAGCAGGGCGCGACCAGCGGCTAGGCCAGGCCCTCGGCTTCGTATTCGCGCAAGAAACCCTCGAACAGGCGCTTGTGGCCCTGCTCGTCGTGGAGGATCGCGATCACCATGTCCTGGGTCACCGGATCGATTCCGTCGGTCTCGTCGATGATCCGGCTGTAGTGCTCGATCGCTCCCGACTCGGCCTCGATCACGCCCTTGATCACGTGCACGACGTCGACCTGATCCTCAGGGGGTTGGAGGTAGGTCTGCTCGGCCGCGAACTCGATTGAACCCGGGACGACGCCGTAGAGCTCCTTGATCCGGGCCGCGAACTGCTGCGCGTGACCGAGCTCCTCCTGGATGTCGGTCTCCAGCGACTCGCGGATCTCCATCGCCCGCACGCCGTCGGGGTTGATCGAGTTGGCGATGTAGCTCATCACGGTCTCGATCTCCATCCAGTAGGCCTTCGTCAGCAGCCCGATCACCTGCTCGCGCTGATCGGCGTGGTCGGGGGCCATGATGTCGCCACGCGTCGAGGTGGACGCTTCGCTCACTTGCTCGCTCCTTCGCTCGGTTACTAAGAAGGTTCCCGGTCCAAGTCTGGCGAAACCGGGCTCCTCAGGGCCAGCCCCAGCTCGAACCGGGCCTCCGGGTCTTCGAGTAGGTCGCCGAAGCGCTCGCGCAAGCGGGCGAGCCGGTAGCGCACCGTCTGCGGATGCACCTGCAGCTGCTCGGCGACCTGCGCCACCGCACCCTGATGGTCGAGCCAAGCGCGCAGCGTCTCGGCCAGACGCGCCCGCGAGGCGGGTGTCTCCTGGTCGAGCGGGCCCAGGCGGCGCGCCGCGAGCTCGCCGAGCATGCGTTCGTCCCCGTGGGCCACGAGCGCCCCGAGGTGGTCGTCGGCGACCGTGAACCCGTCGGCCGAGATCACCCCCGCCTCGATCAGGCGCAGGGCCTCGGTTGCGCGCTCGGCGCTTCGCGCCGCTTCGATCAGGACCACGGTCGGGCCGAGCACCACGGGCGCCCGAGCGGCGGCGCGCTCGAGCAGGGCGCCGAGTCCGGGTGCGTCCGGGTCGGCGAGCAGGGCGATCCCGCCGTCGCCGTCGTCGCCCGGCTCGGCGACCAGGCTGCCTGCCGGCAACCGCGGCAGCAGGTGGCGGCCGTCGCCTCCCCAGGCCAGCGCCGCGATCCGCTCCGGCGGATCCCAGCCTGCCTGCGTCGCCGCGGCGCGGACCGCGACCTCGTCCGCGTTCGCGGCCAGCAGCAGCGCGGCGACACGGCGACGCATCCGCTCGCTCTCCCCCGCCGCCGCGGACTGAGCCTCGACGTGGCCGTCGGCCGAGAGCGCCGAGAGCTCGTCGATGTAGGCGAAGACGGCCTCGGCGAGCAGCGCCAGGGTGCGCTGATCCACCCCGGCCTCGATCGCGATCGCCGAGACCCGCCGCCAGGCGACCCGAGCGCCGAGTCTGTAGGCGGCGAGCAGCGCGTCCAGCGAGCGTCGCTCGTGGTACTCGCCGCGCCCGAGCGCGCGGTAGACCGCGTCACCCCCGGTGCGGTCGAGCTCCGGGTCGGCGACCAGGTCGACGAACTGGGCCAGGGCCTCGGCCACCCCGCCGCGGATGCCGGTTCCGAAGCGACCGCGCAGCGGCCGCCGATAGGCCGGCACGCGCTCGCGGATCGCCTCGATGATCTCGTCGCTGAGCGCCGGCACGTGCGGGCGGATCAGCTCCCCGATCTGCGGAGGAATCGCCCGCCAGGGCTCGTCGATGCTTGCGCTTGCCTGTACGGAGATGACAAAATCCTAGACGATTGACGTGACATAACGTCAAGAAATTGTGTATTTGGAGGTCTAAGTTGGCCCCATGAGCCGACTTCAGCGCTACTCCAACATGACCGCCGTCGCCCTCCCCTTCGTCGCCACCCTGGCGGCGATCGTGCTGCTCTGGAACCAGGCGGTTGGCTGGACCGACCTCGCGATCGCCGCGGCGATGTATCTGGTTACCGCGCTCGGGATCACGATCGGCTACCACCGCATGCTCACCCACCGCGCCTTTCAGACCTACAAGCCGCTCGAGTACGCGTTCGCGGCGGCCGGCTCGATGGCCGTCCAGGGGCCGGTGATCGATTGGGTCGCCGACCACCGCAAGCACCACGCGCACACCGACGAGGAGGGCGACCCGCACTCCCCCCACGTCGGCCACGGCAGCGGCCTTGCCGGGCTCTGGCATGCGCACGTCGGCTGGCTCTTCGACTCCAACGGCCAGGCCGATCGCCGCAAGTACGCGCCCGACCTGATGGACGACCGCGGCATGCGGCTGCTCAACCGCCGCTTCGTGTCCCTGGTCGGCCTCTCGCTCGGGATCCCGTTCGCGCTCGGCTGGCTGCTCACCGGAACCCTCGCCGGCGCCCTCACCGGGCTGCTCTGGGGCGGCCTGGTGCGGATCTTCTTCGTCCACCACATCACCTGGAGCATCAACTCGATCTGCCACTTCCACGGCCGCCGCCGGTTCGACACCGACGACTACTCGACCAACGTCTGGTGGCTCTCGCTGGCGTCGCTGGGCGAGGCCTGGCACCACAACCACCACGCCTTCCCCCGCTCCGCCGTGCACGGCCTGCGTCGCTGGGAGCTCGACCCCTCCGGCGCGATCATCCGGCTGATGCAACGCACGGGCCTGGCCTGGAACGTGATCCGGATCTCGCCCGAGCGGCAGGCGCAGCGGCTGGCGTCGCGGCCGGAGCCGTCCCCCGGTGCCGAGCGTCTTTTGGCTGGGTAAGGGGTCGGGACGACGCCGATGCCGGGGCGCGCGAGGCGGTCTGGAGGTCGAGTGGCGCCTTAGCCTTCATATACGGAGGTAAGACGACACTCGGCTGTTTTTCGGCGCTCAGCGGGCGCTCCGCTCAACCCCTCGCCCAGGCATACAATCGCGCCATGGCGATGTGGATCCTCACGGGGTCGGTGGAGAACTTCCGGATCAACGTCGAGCGCGGGTTCGACGTGATCGGGTTCAAGGAGCGGCGGCGGATCCAGGCTTCGCAGTTCGAGCCCGGCGACGAGATCGCCTTCTACGTCACCGGGATCCAATCCTTCGGCGGGATCGCCCGCGTGCGCTCGCAGATGTTCGAGGACCGTGAGCCGATCTGGCCGCAGGGCAAGAAGAAGCATCCCGAGGACTACCCGTGGCGGGTCGAGGCGGAGCCGGTTGCGGTGCTCGACGAAGCGGCCTTCGTCCCGGCCGAGTCGCTGCTCGACGAGCTCGAGCACGTGCGAAAGTGGCCCGCCGAGCACTGGCACCTGGCCTTCCAGGGTCAGCTGCGGACGGTCTCCGAGGCCGACGCGAAGCTCCTTCACGAGCGGATCGCCGCCGCCTCGAAGGCGCCCGTGGCCGCGACCGGGTGATCCACGAGCGCCACTTCACCCTCGAGCAGGCGAGCGCGCTGCTGCCGCGGATCGAGCCGATGCTTCGCAGGCTGCGCGAGGCCCGCGACCGGCTCACCGATTCCGAGGCCCACGAGCTGCTCGCGACCGCGGCGCCCGCCAACGGCGGTGGCGGACCCGGGCGCGCGGTCGGCGAGGCCTTTCTCGAGGTCCGCGAGCTGCTCGGCGGGATCCAGGCGCTGGGGATCGTCGTCCGCGACATCGATCGAGGCCTGATCGACTTCCCGGCGATCCGCGATCAGCGCGAGGTCTACCTCTGCTGGGAGCTCGACGAGGAGCAGATCGGCTTCTGGCACGACCTCGAGTCGGGCTACGGTGGGCGCCGGCCGCTCGATCCCTAGCCGCTCAGAGCGGCGCCGGGCGCTCTCGCCCGCCGAGCGCATCGTCGCCGCGGGCGCGATCGCGGTCGCCGCCAGCCTGCTCTTGCCTTGGTACGGGATCCGGCTCGGAGGCGGCCTCTCCGTCACCGGTCTCGACAGCTTCGGCTTCGGCCATGCGGCGCTGCTGATCACCGTCGGCGCCGCCGTGGTCGTGGTCTGGCGCGAGCGTTCGGGACGGATGCCGCCGCGGCCGTTTCGTTCGGCCGAACTCGTCCTCGTCGCCGGCGTCTGGGCGGCGCTGTTGACCGCCTTCCTGATGATCGACCGGCCCGACGAGCTCGCCGGGACGACCAGCGTCGGCCTTCAGATCGGGTCCTTCGTCGCCCTCGGCGGCTGCGTCGCGATCGCCCTCGGCGGGATGCGGATGCGGGTCGAGCGCCGGCGCTGACCAGGTCCCGGAAAGCGAAACGGGACGCCCGCCCGGCGCCCCGTTTCAGTCACATGGGTGTGTGTTTGTGTGGGTGTGTGTTTGGTCCCGTCCCCGAGGGGACGGAGGATGCGTAGTCCCTGAATCGGCGGCCGCGACGCGGAGCTTGAGCCGCGGACGCGAGCGGCCACAAAAAAAGAGCCGGAGCGCCGTTCTTGGCGCTCCGGCTCTGGCATCGGAGGTGCCCCCGCGGAAGGCCTTGCGGCCACCCAGTGGGGTACATATGGGGTTATGGGGTGCAGTTGGAGGGTTCCGCCCGTGTAGGGGCGTGCGTCTCCGTTGCTGCCATCGGTACGTACCCGACTTGCCACAAACCCACGCCAGCCGACTGGACGTTTGTTCTACCGTCCGATCAGCCCCGGGCGGGGCAACGACCGGATGAGCTCGCGGTCATGCTCGTAGTCGAGCGCCTCGAGCGCTTCGCCCAGATCAAGCCAGCGCAAGTCATCGACCTCATCGCCGGCGACGAACTCGCCGCCGAGCGGACGCATCAGCCACCAGCGCACGAGCTTCTCGCGACCCTTGCGGTCGCGATAGCGCGCCGGCTCGAGCTCCTCGCCGAGCTCGCAGCGGATCCCGGTCTCCTCCTCGACCTCGCGCAGGGCGGCGTCGCTCCACTCCTCCCCCGGCTCGAGCTTGCCCTTCGGCAACGACCAGTCGTCGTAGCGCGGCCGGTGGACCACCGCCACCTCAGGGCTGCCGGCACCGCCGTCGCGGATCACGACGCCGCCCGCGGCCGACACCTGCGGCGAGCTCACCCGCCCTCGACCTGGGCGGCGAACCCCTGCGCGCGAACCGCCGCCAGCACCCGCTCGCCGTGCTCGGGGCCGTCGGTCTGCAGCACGAGTCGGATCCCTGTCTCGCGTACGTGCAGGTCGACGCCCTCGCGGATGTGGACGACGTCGAGGACGTTGGCACCGGCCTTGGCGACGTCCTCCAGCAGCCGAGCCAGCTCGCCCGGCTGATCGGAGACCACGGTCGAGAACACGAGCCTGCGGCCCGCGGCCGTCTCGCCCATGCGAATGCATTCGGTCAGCCGGGTCGCATCGACGTTGCCGCCGGAGAGCACGGCGCAGACCTCGCCGCCGCCGACCGGCGCGATCCGCCCGGCCAGCAGCGCGGCGATCGGCGCGGCCCCGGCGCCCTCGACGACCAGCTTCGAGCGCTCGAGCATCAGCACCATCGCCTCGGCGACCTCGTCGTCGGTGACCGAGACCAGGTCGTCGAGGTGGGCGTCGAGCAGCGGCCCGGTGATCGCGCCGGGGCGCTTGATCGCGATCCCGTCGCAGATCGTGCCGGCCGCCCGGCGCTCGGCGAGGACCCCGATCACCCTCGCCGCCGGCAGCCGGGCCTTGACCGCGATCGCCACCCCGGCGGCGAGGCCGCCGCCGCCCACCGGCACGACGACGGTGGTCGCCGCCGGCGACTGCTCGGCGATTTCGAGCCCGATCGTCCCCTGCCCGGCGATCACCGCCGGGTCGTCGAACGGGGGGATCAGGGTCATGCCCTCGCTGCGGCTGAGCTCGAGCGCCTCCGCCGCAGCGTCGTCGTAGCCGCCATCGACCAACCGCACCTCGGCGCCATAGCCACGCACCGCCTCGACCTTGGCCAGGGGCGCGTCGGCCGGCATCACCACCAGGGCCGCGGCGTCGCGACCGCGGGCGGCGACCGCGACCGCCTGGGCGTGATTGCCGGCGCTGGCGGCGATCAGCCCGCGCTCGAGCGCGGCCGCCGGGAGGCCGGCGACCTTGTTGATCGCACCCCGGGTCTTGAACGAGCCCGTGCGCTGCAGGTTCTCCGCCTTCAGCCCCACCGGGGCCCCGATCCGGTTAGAGATCTCGCGTGCGGCCAGCACCGGGGTCGCCCGCACCTGGCCGGAGATCGTCCGTGCCGCGGCTTCGATCGCGGCGATGCCGACAGCCTCTGAGGTCGCCTCGGTCGCCATCCGTTCAGGCTATCTCGACCGGCCCGCGCAGCCTGCGACCCGTCAACGAATCGCCGCCACCGACGCACTGGACGACCTCGATCGGCCGCCGCAACTTGCGGATCGTTGCGTGGTTTCGAGCCGCGCGTTTAGCGAAGCCGCCGAGCGGTTAGCGGGGGAGCGCATGCGGGAGTCTTGGGAACCCCGCACCAACAAGGGAGAGTCGATGGGCAAGCGGTTCCGGGGCCGGGGGATGTTGATTTCGATTGCGATCGCGGTGCTGGGCACATTCGCGCAGACCGGGACCGCGGCGGCCGCCGGTGAGCAGACCGACGCCCTGCAGATGTACCAGGCGACGGTCACCTCGGAGCAGTTCGCCGAGATGCAGCGCCAGGGAATCGACGTCGTAGCCCCCGAGCCGACCCTGGACGGTGTCGCCGTCGACCTCGTGCTCTCCCAGAGCGAGCGTTCGGCGCTTGCCCGGCAGGGGATCGAGGTCGAGCTGTTCCGCGACGCCAACGGTCGTACCGCCCGCCAGCTCGCCGCCCGCCAGGCCGCCGGCGGCTACAACGTCTGGCGCGATTACGACGGCCCCGACGGCCTGCGCGAGTACCTCACCGACTTCGCTCACACCCACCAGTCGATCGCCAAGCTCGTGGTGATCGGAGAGACGCTCCAGGGACGCGACATCGTCGCCGTGCGGCTGACCAAGGAGGTCCACGGCAAGGGCACGGGCAAGCGCAAGGCGCGCAGCCAGCTGAAGCGGCGCCCGGCCGTTCTCTACCAGGGCACGACGCATGCCCGCGAGTGGATCTCGACCGAGGTCGTGCGCCGGCAGATGGAGTACTTCGCCGACGACTCGCCCGAGGCCAGGCAGCTGCGCAAGACACGGCAGCTGTGGTTCATCCCGGTCGTCAACCCGGACGGCTATCAGTACACGTTCGACCACGAGCGGCTCTGGCGCCGGAACCTGCGCGAGAACAACAACGACGGCCAGATCACCAACCTCGACGGGGTCGACATCAACCGCAACTACCCCGAGCACTGGAAGTACGACGATGAGGGCTCGAACACGGAGATCTCGTCGGACACCTACCGCGGGAGCGGGCCGGCCTCGGAGCCGGAGACCCAGGCAAGCATCGACTTCGTCGAGAAGATCGATCCGGTTCTCGCCGACAGCTACCACTCCTACGGCCCGCTGCTGCTCTATCCCGAGGGCTGGCAGGTGCAGACCCCGGCGCGCGATCTTCCCGTCTACATCGCGCTCTCGGGCAACGACGCCAACCCCGCCGTGGAGGGCACCGATCCCGACGTCTCGGCCGAGCTCTACACCACCAACGGCGAGTTCACCGACTGGGCCCATCATGAGGCCGGCGTGCTCGCCTGGACCTCCGAGCTCAACCCGGGCTGCGACGGCTGCGGCTTCGTCTTCCCCGACGACGAGGCGCTGATCCAGCACGAGTTCGAGATCAACCTGCCGTTCGCGATCGACATGGCGCGCTCGGCGGGCGACCCGGCGCGGCCGAGCTCGCATCTCGGCAACACCACCGAGCCGTTCTACCTCGATCTGGTCGACGAGGACCCGACCTTCGCCAACAACCCACTCGCGGACTTCCGCTTCCCCTACTCCTACGGCGATCCGCAGCCGGTCGACATCCTGGCGCGCAACTCATTGCGCGATGTCGAGCTCCGCTACAAGATCGACGGCGGTCATACGCGCACGGCCGATACCGAGACCTGGCGCGGCGGCGAGACCTTCGGCGAGGGCTACGACGACTACTACGGCGTCCGTCGTGGCGAGGTCACCGGCACCGACCCCGGTGAGTCGGTCGAGGTCTGGTTCACCGGCGTGGAGCGCAAGGGCCACAAGTCCGCCAAGCGCGGCAAGCGCGGCGGCAAGGGCCAGAAGCGGGTCCGCAGCGAGTCGTTCACCTACGAGGCCGTTTCGGAGTCCGGCGCCAGCACGCTGGTGGTCGCGGCCGAGGACTACACCGGGATCAGCCCTGCGCAGGCGGGCGGACCCAACTACCTCGGCTTCTACACCGACGCGCTGAGCGCGAATGGGATCAGCCACGACGTCTACGACGTCGATGAGCGCGGGCGCCTGGCGCCCGACGCCCTCGGCGTGCTCGACCACTACGACGCGGTGATCTGGTACACGGGCGACGACATCATCACCCGGGAGCCGGGGATGGTCGGCGGCACCGCGTCGCGGCTTGCCAACGACGAGCTGCTCGAGATGCGCTCCTACATCAACGAGGGCGGCAACGTCCTCTACACCGGCAAGCGGGCCGGTGTCCAGTACCAGGACCTCTACCTCTACGACCCGGTCGACAACGCCCCCTGTGGCTCGACCCCGGAGATCACCGCCCGCTGCCAGACGCTGTCGAGCGACTTCCTCCAGTACTACCTGGGCGCGTATGTGTTCAACGACGGCGGCGGCCTCGACCAGACAACGGGCGAGCCGTTCCCGCTGCACGGCCTCAGCGACCCGTTCGCGGGGCTCGACTTCACCCTCAACGGCGGCGATGGCGCCGACAACCAGGATTGGGCGAACTCGTTCGTGACCACCAGCAGCCTGCTGCCCGACGACGAGTACCCACAGTTCGCCAGCGATGCCCCCGCCGAGTGGGACGACGGGGTCGCCGGCTCGTTCGAGCCGGTGGACGGCAGCCAGTACATGTACTCGCAGCGAGCCAACGGCTCCTACAAGCGTCTCAGCCGGACGATCGACGTCCCGGCCGGTGGGGCGACGCTCACCTTCCAGACCTCCTACGACCTCGAGATCGACTTCGACTACATGTTCGTCGAGGCGCACACGGTCGGCCAGGACGACTGGACGACGCTGCCGGACGCCAACGGGGCGACATCGCAGGACACCGGGATCAGCTGCACCGACGGCTGGGCCGAGGACGTGCACCCGTTCCTCAACCACTACCAGACCCTGAACGGCGACGGCACCTGCTCGCCGACCGGCAACATCGGCACGCCGCCCGGTGAGTGGAACGCCGCCACCGGGCGCTCGCCGGGCTGGCAGACATGGGAGATCGATCTCGGCGCCTACGCCGGTCAGCAGGTCGAGGTCTCGATCGCGCTCGCCTCCGATCAGGGCGTCCAGGGCCTCAACGCCTTCGTCGACGACGTTCAGGTCTCGACCGGCGAGGGCACGACGTCGTTCGAGGATGACGGCGATCCGACCGACGGCTGGACCGTTCCCGGCTCGCCCGAAGGCTCGAACACCAACGCCAACGACTGGACTCGCACCGGCTCCGTCGGTCTCGAGGAGGGCTCCGTGGTCTCCACCGACGACTCGCTGATCTTCGGCTTCGGCTTCGAGGGGATCACGGAGGCCGCCGACCGCAACGAGGTCATCGGCCGGTCCGTCGACTACCTGCTCGGCTCGCCCTGATCGAGGGGCGACCGGGCTAGGTCGTCGGCAGGCCGGTGGCGCCGAGCGGCGGCGACGCCGGCGGCTGCGTGTCGGCCGGGAGCGCCAGCGTCTCGCGGCGGTAGTCGCGCCACTCGCGCCAGATGATCTGCAGCGAGGCGGCGGTCGGGATCGCCAGCACCGCGCCGAGGATCCCGAACAGTGAGGCGCCGAAGAGCACGGCGACGATGACTACGAAGCCCTCGACCGAGACCGCGCGCTTCTGGATCTGCGGCTGGATCACGTAGTTCTCGATCTGCTGGTAGGCGATCGCAAAGATCACCCAGACGATCAGGCCGACTGGGAAGTTGACGAACACCATCACGATCGCGATCAGGACCGCGGCGATCGTCGCGCCGACCACGGGGATCAGGTCGAAGAAGGCGACGATCAGGGCGAGGGGCGCCGCGAACGGCGCTCCGAGGATTTTCAGCATGATGAACGACGAGACGCCGGCGATCGTCGCCTGCACCAGGGCGCCGCCGACGTAGTTGCCGATCGCATTGGCGACGTCGCGAAGCGCGCGCTCGATTCGCTCCGCCCGCCCCGGCGGCTGAGCGCGCACGAACGCCTCCGCCCAGCGCGGCCCGCCACCGACCATGAAGATGCTCAGGATCAGGATCGTCACCGCGGCGAAGATCGAGTTGACGACGCCGACGCCGATGTCCTGGAGCAGGCCCGCGGCGTCGCCGATCCGGCTCGGCAGGTCGTCGGCGGCGCTCTGGATCTCGCTGGTGAAGTCGTACTTGTCGTTGAGGTCGTTGAGGGTCTCGTTGTCCTGCACGAACTCCTCGATGTCCTGGGCGTACTCCGGGACATTGCCGGCGAGCTCCTCGATCTGGCCGACCAGGGAGGGGATCAGCAGCGCGCCGAGCCCGATCGGGATCATGATCAGCGCCAGATAGGTGATCGCGATTGCGAGCCCGCGCTTCATGTGGCGCTGAAGCACGTTCACCGGCCCCGACATCGCGACCGCGATGAAGCCCGCGATCACGAGCCAGGTGAGCGGCGTGCGCAGGAGGTAGATCAGGTAGAGGACGAGCGCGACCGTGACCACGATCAGCACCGTTCGCAAGGCCGCGCGCCCAAGCGGGTCCCGCGGTGTCATCACCGCCATCACGACTACACCGTTCGGCAGCGGACGCGGCTTTCCTCGCCCCGCGAGGATCCGTGCGTGCGTTAGCGTGAGCTCCGATGCCGACCTCGCCGATCGATCGCTTGCTCGACTGGACCGTCGTCGGCGGATACAGCCGGTTCGGATACGCGCTGCGCAGCCGCTCCTGGCCGGAGGAGCCGCCGGAGGACGCCTACGCCGGCCGCTCGGTGTTGGTCACCGGGGGCGGGTCGGGCATCGGCGCCGCCGCCTGCGAGCGCCTCGCGCGGGGCGGCGCAACCGTGCACATGCTGGTCCGCAATCGCGAGCGCGGCGAGGACGCGCGGGCGCGGATCTCCGAGCGCACCGGCTCCGATCGCCTCCTGCTCGAGCTCTGCGACGTCTCCAGCCTCGCTTCGGTGCGCGAGTTCGCGGCCCGCTTTTCGAGCGAGCATCCGCGGCTGCAGGCGCTGATCAACAACGCCGGCATGATGCCGCCCGAGCGCACCCAGACCGCGGAGGGCTTCGAGCTCAGCTTCGCCACCAACGTGCTCGGCCCCTTCCTGCTCACCAACCTGCTGATCCCCGCGCTGCGCGGCGGCGCGCCTGCGGCGATCGTCAACGTCTCCTCGGGCGGGATGTACTCACAACGCCTGGATGCCGACGACCTGCAGCTGGAGCGTCGCGACTACGACCCGCCCGCGTTCTATGCCCACACCAAGCGCTGCGAGGTGATCCTGACCCAGCTCTGGGCCGAGCGCCTGCAAGGAACCGGCGTCAGCGCCCACTCGATGCACCCGGGCTGGGCCGACACCCCGGGTGTGCGGACCTCGCTGCCGCGATTTCGCAAGCTGATGAGGCCGCTGCTGCGAGACGCCGACCAGGGGGCCGACACGGTCGTCTGGCTCGCCACCGCAGCCGAGCCTGCGGCCCGTCCGGGGCTGTTCTGGCACGACCGCGAGCCGCGCCCGCTCCACCGCCTCCCGCGGACGAAGGAGACGGCGGCCGAGCGCCGGCAGCTCTGGGATCAGTGCGCCCAGCTCTCGGGCTGGACCGAGGGCTGAGCGCAAAAAATAGGGGCGGCGCCTCTCGGCGCCGCCCCTGATCGAGCAGCGGCGCCCATGGGACGCCGCCGTCTCAGTTGCTCGACCTAGATCGTGCGGACGTTGACCGCCCGCGGGCCCTTGTCGCTCTCCTCCGACTCGAACTCGACCTTGGCGCCGTCGGCGAGGGCGCCGCCGCCCTCGACCTGGCTCTGGTGAACGAAGAGGTCGCGTCCGGTGTCATCGGGGGTGATGAAGCCGAAGCCCTTCTCGTGGTTGAACCACTTGACTGTTCCTACTGCCATTGTCCCTCCAGGGAACTCGGGTGCTCGCGGTACGAAGGAACCCTGGATAAGGACGCCTGCGAACTGCTACGCACGTTTAACGTCGCGGAAGCGTAGCTGCTATCCGGGGCTCGCGGCCTCAGCGGCGCCGCTCCCCAATTCGACGTGGGCTTGGCTGTCAGAGCCACGAATCAGCACCAAGGTGGCGATCAGACCGAGCACCGCGATCCCCGATCCGACCATGAACGCGTCGGCGTAACCGTCGGTGAGAACGGCCAGGCTCGGAGCCCCACCGGCAGCCTGTGCGGCATCGTCGATCTGCGGAAAGGCGACCGTCGAGAGCACCGCCAATCCGAGCGCCCCACCGACCTGTTGCGAGGTGTTGATCAGGCCGCTGGCCAGGCCGGCCTCGTGCTGCCTGACGCCGGAGACGGCGGCGATCGTCACCGGCACGAAGGCGAAGCCGAGCCCGAAGGCCGCCAGCAGCGAAGGCCCGAGCACGTCGGTGACAAAACCGCCGTCGGCCGAGATCTGGGCGAACCAGGCCAGCCCGGCGGCGATCAGCACCATCCCGGTGGCGAGCACCGGCTTGAAGCCGATCTTGGTCACCAGCTGCGAGGCGATCCCCGCGGCGACGATGATCGAAAGCGCCAGCGGCAGGTATGAGAGCCCCGCCTTGATCGCGCTGTAGCCGAGCACGTTCTGCATGTAGAGCGAGATGAAGAAGAACATCGAGAACAGCGAGGCGCCGATCAGCAGGCCGGCGACGTTGGCCCCGGTCAGCGTCCGCAGGCGGAAGATCGAGAACGGGACCAGCGGCGAGGCCGAGCGGCGCTCGATCGCGACGAAGGCGCCGAACAGCGCCGCGGCGGCGCCGAGCAGGCCGATGGTCTGGGTCGAGCCCCAGCCCGCGCCCGGTGCCTCGACCAGTCCGTAGACGAGCAGGGCGAGGGCGGCGGTGACGGTGACCGCGCCGGCGAAGTCGAAGGCACGACTCTCGGAGTCGGCGTGACTCTCGGCGATCAGCGACGGCGCCACGGCCGCGGCGATGATCCCGATCGGCACGTTGACCCAGAGCACCCACTCCCAGCCCAGGTACTCGGTCAACACGCCGCCGAGCAGCACGCCCGCGGCGCCGCCGGCGCCGGCGACCGCGCCCCAGACGCCGAGCGCTTTGTTGCGCTCGGACCCGTCGCGGAAGGTGGTGGTGACGATCGAGAGCGCGGCCGGCGAGAGCAGCGCGGCGCCGAGGCCCTGCACGGCGCGGGCGGCGATCAGCGTCGCCTCGCTGTTGGCGAAGCCTCCGGCGAGCGAGGCGAGCGCGAACAGCACCAGGCCGGCCATGAACACCCGCCGCCGGCCGAGCAGGTCGGCGAGCCGGCCGCCGAGCAGCAAGAAGCCGCCGAAGGTGAGCACGTAAGCGTTGACGACCCAGGAGAGGTTGTCTTGGGAGAAGGAGAGCGAGTCGCCGATCGTCGGCAGGGCGACGTTGACGATCGAGGCGTCGAGAACGACGACGAACTGCGCCATCGCCAACAATGCCAGCGCGATCCACCTTCTGCGTTCGAATTCCTGTGCTGTGGTCATCTCGATGCCCTCCTGTGTCCCCTGGTTGTGCGATAATCGGAAGTCGAGTTCCGGTTTCGCTTAACTATACGGAACCTCGATTCCGTTTGTCGTGAGGTCCGTCACAGATATGACGATCAGCAAGACCGAAATTGGACACCCCCGCTCCCAGCGTTCCGACGCCCGTCGCAATCGCGAGAAGGTGCTGACAGCGGCGCGCGCACGCTTCGCCGAGCACGGGCTCGATGCCCAGATCGACGAGATCGCCGCCGATGCCGGGGTCGGCGTCGGCACCGTCTATCGCCACTTTCCGACCAAGATCGACCTGCTCGAGGCGCTCGCCGACGAGCGCTTCACCGGCCTTGCCGATGCCGCCCGCGCGGCGCTCGAGGTCGCCGACCCGTGGGATGCGTTCGCCGGCTTCATGACCTACTCGGCGCGGGTGATGGCCGAGGATCGCGCGCTCTCGGAGGCGATGGACCAGCACTCCGACGTCTGCCAGGCAGCCTCGCAGCGGGTCGGGCTGCTGGAGCTCGTCGGCGAGCTGGTCGAACGCGCGCAACGGGCGGGCCGGCTTCGCGGCGATCTGGTCGCCTGGGACGTCCCCAGCCTCGTCTGCGGGATCGGGCGCGCGGTGCGAGCCCGTGAGGGGATGCCGGTGATGAGCTGGGAGCGCTACCTCGAGATCATCCTCGCCGGCGTCCGCGTCGACGAGCGCTCGTAGAACACCCGCCGGGTCGACGGGCATTCTCACCAGAATCTTACGTACGTCCAATCATTTGTGCTACAAACTACTTTGGCTGCGGCGGCCGGCAAGGCAGCGCCTCGGGGATCGATAGGGGGAATCCCGGATGGACGCGCCGGCGCCGACACGCAACCCTTCCGCCCACCCGACCGCCCTGGAGGCATCAATGTCAGCTCTCACCCGCTTCGTCCTCGCCCACAAGCGCCTCGTCGTGATCTCCTGGATCTTGCTGACGATCGCCGGCGTCGCCGCCGCGGGTCCCGCCACGGAGGCGCTCGAGCCCGAGTTCTCGGTCCCCGACAAGGAGGGCTGGGAGACCAACCAGGTGATCGCCGAGCGCTACGGCGGCACCGGTGGCGACACCGCACCGCTGGTCCCGGTCGCCACCCTGCCCGACGGCGAATCGGTCGACTCGCCCGCGGTCGAGGCCGACCTCGCTCAGATCGACGAGCGCCTCGCCGAGGCCCTTCCAAACGCCCGGATCGCCTCCTATGCCTCCACCGGCGACCAGACCTTCGTCTCCGACGACGGGCTGACGACGTTCGCTGTCATCTACCCGCAACCCGATCCCGACTCGGCCTTTGGCGAGAACCCCCGGGCCGAGAAGGCAGCCAGCGCGGCGCTCGAGGGCGCGACGGTCGGTGGGCAGCCCGTTCACCTGACCGGTTTCGACGCCCTCGCCGAGGACTCGGGGGCCGACTCCGAGGGCCCCGGTGTCCTGGTCGAGGCCCTGCTCGGCGGCTTCGGCGCCCTGCTGGTACTCACCTTCGTCTTCGCCTCCTTCCTCGCCGTCGTCCCGCTGGTGATGGCGATCGCCTCGATCATGACCACCTTCCTGCTCCTGCTCGGGCTCACCGAGCTGACCACGGTCTCGCCGATCGTCCAGTTCCTGATCGCCCTGCTCGGGCTCGGGATCGCGATCGACTACTCGCTGATCGTCGTCTCCCGCTGGCGCGAGGAGCGCACCCACGGGCGCGAGGGCGACGAGGCCGTGCAGCGGGCGATGGAGACCGCCGGACGCGCCGTGCTCTTCAGCGGGATCACGGTGGCGATCGGCCTGCTGGCGCTGATCGCGCTGCCGCTGCCGTTCCTGCGCTCGATGGGCTACGGCGGCATGCTGATCCCGCTGGTCTCGACCCTGGCCGCGCTGACGCTGCTGCCGGTCGTGCTGGCGAAGCTCGGGGCGCGGCTCGACTGGCCGCACCGCCGCACCGATGACAAGGCAAGCCGCGCCTGGACGCGCTGGGCCCAGGCGGTCGCGCGGCGGCGCTGGCTCGCCGCCGGCGCCGGCATGGCGGTGATCCTGGCGCTGGTCGTCGCCGCCACCGATCTCCAGCTCGGCACCTCGGACGCGAACACGATCGCCACCTCCGGCGACGCCAGGGAAGGGCTGGTGGCGCTCGAGGAGTCCGGCATCGGCGAGGGCTCGCTGCTCCCGCACGAGATTTTGATCGAGGGCGACACGTCACCGGAGCAGGTGGCGGCGGATCTTCGCGGCGTCGAGGGCATCCACGGCGCCGTCGCCCCCGACGACCCGGCCTGGCAGCGCGGCGGGACCGCGATCGTCGAGGCGATCCCGATCCCCGACTCGGGCTCGCCGGAAGGCGAGGCGACGCTGGAGGGCGTCCGCGACACGGCGCACGCCGCCGGCCCGGACGTGCTCGTCGGCGGCCAGCCCGCCGCCAACGACGACTTCATCAACGCCGTCTACGGCGCCTTCCCGCTGATGATCGCGCTGATCTGCGTGACCACGTTCATCCTCCTCGCCCGGGCCTTTCGCTCGCTGCTGTTGCCGGCGAAGGCGATCATCCTCAACGTCCTCAGCGTGGCGGCCGCCTGGGGCGTACTGGTCCTGGTCTGGCAGCACGGCTACGGCTCCGAGCTGATCTGGGGAGTCGAGGCGACCGGCTCGATCCCCTCCTGGATGCCGCTGATGATCTTCGCCTTCCTGTTCGGGCTCTCGATGGACTACGAGGTGTTCATCCTCAGCCGGATGCGCGAGGAATACGACCGCACCGGGTCGACCGAGGCGGCGGTGGTCCAGGGCATCGGGCGCACCGGGCGCCTGGTCACCAGCGCCGCGCTGATCCTCTTCCTCACCTTCGTCGCCATGGCCTCCAGCCCGGGGACGGACCTGAAGATGTTCGCGACCGGACTCGGCGCCGGGATCCTGATCGACGCGACGATCATCCGTGCCCTGATCGTGCCCGCCGTGATCATGCTCATGGGCCGCTGGAACTGGTGGCTGCCGAGCTGGCCGGCGCGGCTGTTGCGAGTCAAACCGTCGGCGCTGCAGCCGGCGGCCGAGAGGGCGTAGCCGGAAGGCATACGCGGGTCCGGCAGCTCCGGTGGGATAGGTTGCGCGCGGAGCGCGCCCGACGATGCCGGACCCGATCACCCCACAGCAGGCAGCCGCCCGGCTCGAGCCGGCGGACACGCTCGGGATCCCTCTCGGCACCGGCCAGCCGCCGGCGTTCATGGCGGCGCTCGGCGAGCGCGACGATTGGGCGGAACTGCGCATCTACGGCGCCCTGCTGCTCGCCTGGTCGGAGGCCTTCAAGCACCCGAACGTCCACTACCTCTCCGGCTTCTTCGGCCCGGTCGAGCGCTCGCTGCGCGACGCCGGCGCCAACATCAGCTTCGCCCCGGCGGATTTCCGCCGCTTCGAGCCACTGCTCGAGCAGCAGGCGCCGCGGGTGATGGCGACGGTCGCCAGCCCTCCCGACGAGTCGGGCTGGTGCAGCCTCTCGCTGCACGCCGGCGGCACGGTCAAGGAGCTCGCCCGCGCGGGCTCCGATCCCGGCAGGTTGCTGGTGGTCGAGACCTCGCCCAACTTCCCCCGCACCCTGGGGCTGCCGCCCGAGCACCGCCACGCGATCCACGTCGATCAGATCGACGTCCTGGTCGCCTCGGAGGCGGAGCCGTTCGCCCTCCCCGAGCCCGAGCCAACCGAGATCGACGCGGCGATCGCCGGGCAGGCCCGCCGCTTCATCCCAGACGGCGCCACCCTGCAGACCGGGATCGGCACGATTCCCTCGGCGATCGTCGGCCGGCTCGCCGATGGCGACGGCGGCGACTACGGGGTCCACTCGGAGATGTTCACCAACGGCCTCATGCGCCTCCACCAGGCCGGCAAGGTGACCAACCGCAAGGGACAGTTCGACGGCGTCTCGGTGGCCACCTTCGCCGGCGGCTCACCGGAGCTCTACCGCTGGCTCACCGACAACGATCAGGTCGCCTTCCTCCCGGTCGAGGTCGTCAACTCCCCCGACCTGATCGGCCGCAACCGGCTGATGGTGACGATCAACGCCGCGATCGCCGTCGATATCCACGGCCAGGTCGTCGCCGACACCATTCACGGCAGCCAGTACTCCGGAATCGGCGGCCACGAGGACTTCATCGCCGGCCCGGCGCTCTCGCTCGAGGACCGTTCGTTGCTCTGCCTGCCGTCGACGGTGACGATCAACGGCGAGGTGCACTCGCGAATCGTCCCCTTCTTCGAGGCCGGCGCGGTGATCACCACACCCCGCCACCAGGTAGACGTGATCGTCACCGAGCACGGCGCAGCCGAGCTCCAGGGGCTGACCGTCCGCCAGCGCGGTCTGGCGCTGGCGGAGGTCGCCCATCCGCAGTTCCGCGACGAGCTGCGCGCCGCCGCCGAGCGGGCCTCCCACGGCCGCTCGGCGGTCGGCGGTCGCTAGCGCCTGGCCGCGGAGCGCGAGCGCGAGCCGCCCTTCTTGGCTCGCGTCGCCGTACGCGAACGTGAGGAGCTCGAGGAGCGCGAGCGCGACTTGGTCGGCTTCCGCCGAGAGCGACCGCCGTTCGCGCGCCGTTCCGCCGCCGGGATCTCCTCGCTGACCACAGCCTTGGTCAGCACCGGGATCTGCTTCGCCAGGAAGCTCGCCATCCGCTCCTCGTCGCGCCGGATCGCCCGCGCCAGCTTCGCCGTCTCAGTGTCGCCGACGGCCTCGGCCAGGGTCTCGATCGCCGTGTAGGTGGCGATCTCCTCGTGCTCGTTGAAGTACTCGGTCTTCGCGTTCTTGAGCATCTTCTCGGCCTCGCTCGTGCCGCGCACCATGTGCAGCGGCCCCTTCGCCAGCGACACCGCCTTCGCCGTCGCCTGCCCGGCGATCTTGTCGAGTAGCTGCGGCCCTCCGCCGCCGAGCTTCTTGATCCGCCGCTCGAGCTCGCGCGCGTGAGACTTGGTCTCCTTGAGGTGATCCTGCAGCCGCTTCTTATACGGCTTGCGCGTCGTCATCGCGATATGCGCCTCGAGCGCGGTCTCCAGTTCCTTCTCCTTGCCGTAGGCCTCGCTCAGGTACTGAACCAGCTTCGCTTGTTTGATCGTCTCGGTGATCGTGTTCTCCTTCGTTTTTTCGTTTCACCCTTTCGCCTACCCGCTGTGGGTCGGTCCAACCGGGGCGGTGCGCGAGACTCCGCCAATGCTCGAGGCGGCGCTCTGGGGGCTGTTCGGCGGCCTCGCCCTGGTTGCCGGGGCGCTGCTGGCGCTGATCCCCGGGCGCTCGATCCCCGATCGCACGATCGGCTTCGTGATGGCCTTCGGCGCCGGGGTGCTGATCAGTGCCGTCGCCTTCGACCTCACCGAGGAGGCGATCGAGATCGGCGGCGGCCTCGCCGCGGCGCTTGGCCTCGGCGCCGGCGCCCTCGCCTACTTCGGCGGCGACCGCCTGATCCGTCGCGGCAAGCCCGAGGACGCAGACGACCCGCGCGGGATCGTGCTCGGCGCGCTGCTCGACGGGATCCCCGAGTCGGCCGCGATCGGCCTCACCCTGATCTCCGGCGGCGGGGTCAGCGTCTCGTTCATCGTCGCCGTCTTCATCTCCAACCTGCCGGAGTCGATCGCCGCCACCGCCGGGCTCAAGTCGACGCACTCGCCGCGCTGGATCCTCGGCCTCTGGTTCGGGATCGCGTTGGCCTCGGCGGCCGCCGCCGGACTCGGCTACGAGTTGCTCGGCGGTGCCTCCGGCGACGCGGTCGCCTTCGTCAAGGCATTCGCCGGCGGCGCCATCCTCTGCATGCTCGCCGACACGATGGTGCCCCAGGCGCTGAAGAAGAGCGGCGACCGGGTGGGTCTGGTCACCGTGCTCGGCTTCGCGCTTGCGGCGCTGCTGTCAACGGCCTGAGACTGACGCTAGCGGGCGGGGCCAAAGGCGGCCTCGCCGCGCTCGGCCCGCTGGCGCAAGCCCTCCCAGAAGGCGAGGTGCGCGGCCAGCGCGTCGTCGAAGTCCGCCTCGGGAGGCCGCTCGAGCAGCTCATAGTGCCCGGCGACGTCGCGCCCCCGGGCGAGCACGACCTCGTGGTGGGCTCGTTGCTGGCGCACGGCCGCGCTCAGGTAGCGGATCACGAATCCAATCCGCGGAGCGTCGGAGCGGTTGGGGCGCGAGCCGTGAAGCAGATCGGCGTGGTGGAGCGAGGCCTGACCCGGGTCGAGCACGAAATCGACCGCCTTCGACTCGTCGATCTCCCCCTGGTACTGCAGGCCGCTGGTGACCAGGTTCTCCCCCGACGGCCGGGTGGCGTGCTCCAGGTGTTCGCGGTGGGTGCCGGGGATCACGCGCATGCAGCCGTTCTCGACCGAGCTCTCGCTCAGCGCCACCCAGGCGGTGACCATGCGCGGCGCCTCGAGGCCGAGGTAGTGGGCGTCCTGGTGCCAGGAGACGAACCCCGGGTCGTGGGGGTCCTTCCAGAACATGGTCGTGGTGTGGACGAGGATGTCCGGTCCGATCACGTCCTCGACCAGGTCGAGCACCGCGGGGTGCGTGGCCAGCTCGAATGCCCAGGGGAAGTGCAGGTGGGTCTGTCCATGCTCACGGCCGCGGTGGCGATCGACGCGGGGCGCCAGGCGCTCGTACTGACCGCGATAGAAG
This sequence comes from uncultured Solirubrobacterales bacterium, assembly GCA_963767475.1. Lineage (GTDB taxonomy): Bacteria > Actinomycetota > Thermoleophilia > Solirubrobacterales > 70-9 > WHSW01. Next base: position 12,864 of record CAVYEI010000005.1, on the reverse strand, counting down.
GCGACCTCCTCGGCGTTCAGGACCGCGAACGGGAACAGGTACCCGTCCCGTTCGTATTCGCGGCGCTGTTGGGGGGAGAGGGCGGTCATCCGATCACTCCCGCCCCCGGTGACTAGCCGGTGGCGGCGGTCTCGCTCTCGGCCTCCGCGTCGGTGTCGGTGTCGGCGTCGTCGGGGTCACGTGACGGCTCGGAGTGGGCAGCGCGATCCTCGTAGGAGGCGCGGGCGCCGTGGTCGGCCTCGGCGAGCACCTTGTCGGCCTTCAGCAGACGGCTGATCGCCTCGCGGCCGCCGCGGGGCAGGAGCTGCATCACCTTGTAGATGCCGACCGTCTCCCGCGGCACCCAGACGTCGAACTTCGGTCGCTCGAGCGCTCCGACGATCGCGTCGGCGACGTCCTCGGGCTCGAGCTTCTTCACCGCTCGAGTCTCCGGCAGGCCCGAACCGAGCTCGGTGTTGACCACGGCCGGCATCACGCAGGAGATCTCGATCTTGGTGTCGCGCAACTCGGCCCGTACGGCCTCCGAGACGCCGACCACGAAGTGCTTGGTGCCGCAGTAGGTCGCGCCGCCCGGGAACCCGCCCTTGCCCGCCTGCGAGGCGATGTTGACGACGTGGCCGCTGCCACGGCGTTCCATCCTCGGCAGCGCCAGCTTCATCCCGTACATCACCCCATGCACGTTGATGTCGACCATCCGCTGTGCGGTCGCGTCGTCTTCCTCGACGAACTTGCCCAGCGGCATGATCCCGGCGTTGTTGATCAGCACGTCGAGCGAGCCGAGGCGCTCCTCGACCTGGTCGAGGAAACCCTCGAAGGAGTCGCGGCGGGTGACGTCGAGCTCGAGCGCGATCGTCTCGCCACCGAGCTCCGACGCGGCCTGCTCCGCGAGCTCGCGGTCGAGATCGCCGATCGCCACCTGTGCGCCCTTCAGCACCAGCGCCCTCGCGGTCGCCTTGCCGATCCCCCGGGCACCGCCCGTGATCGCCACGACCTTGCCCCTGAGCGAACGCGCCTCGCGTGCCATCTGCCGATCTCCTCCTCGTCGCTTGCCGCTGTTTGCGGTGCCCGCACACTACACGTAGGTTTCCGGGTTGAAGCCCGTGCCCGTCGCCGAACCGACAGCCCCCGAGACGCCCACCTACGGCCTGCCCGAGACCGACGCCCGCCCGGAGCCGGCGTCCTTGAACCCGTGGGCGCGGGTGCTCGAGGACGTGCTCAGCGAGCGGCGTGCGCGGGTCCCGTATCCGCCCGGGCCCAACAACTTCGACTTCGCCCGCACGAGGCAGATGGCGCACGACCCGCTACCGCTGCTGCTCTCCCACTACGAGCGCTACGGGCCGATCTTCAGCCTCCGGCTCCTGCACTCCAAGGTCGTCTTCATGCTCGGGCCGGAGGCAAACGCCTATGTCACCGTCACCCACCCGCACAACTTCCACTGGCGCGAGGGCAGCTTCGGCGACCTGATCCCGCTGCTCGGCGACGGCCTGCTGACGATCGACGGCGGCTACCACGACCGCGCCCGCCGGATCATGATGCCCGCCTTCCACCGCGAGCAGATCGAGGCGGCGGTGGAGGCGATGACCGCGGAGACCGCGGCCGCCCTGGAGGCGATGCGACCCGGCGGCATCGTCGACGTCTACGCCTGGATGCGCAACCTGGCGATGCGAATCGCGATGCGCGCGCTGCTCGGCCTCGATCCCGACGACGGCCAGCACGGCAAGGCCGCCGCGGAGCATTTCGAGCGCGCGCTCGCCTTCTACGGCACCGACTACCACCTGCGGCTCCTGCGGGGACCGCGCTCGCCCTGGAGCCGGATGATGAGCTCGCGCAAGGTCCTGGACCGGATCGTCGCCGAGGAGATCGGCCGTCGCCGCGCCGATCCCGATCCTCAACCGCGCGACGTCCTCAGCCTGCTCCTGGTCGCTCGCGACGAGGACGGCAGCGGCCTCTCCGACGAGGAGGTGCGCGACCAGCTGATGACGCTGATGTTCGCCGGCCACGACACCTCTACCTCGACGATCTCGTTCCTGTTCTACGAGCTCGCCCGCGACCCCGAGGCGCTCGCCCGGCTGCAGGCCGAGCAGGACGAGGTGCTCGGCGACCTGCCGCCGACGGCCGAGCAGCTGGCCGGCGAGTTGCCCTACCTGGAGATGGTCGTCGACGAGGTCCTGCGCCTCTACCCGCCCGCCTGGATCGGCCCGCGGCGCGCGGTTCACGACTTCGAGTTCGCCGGCGCGACCGTGCCCGCCGGCGCCCACGTCAACTACTGCTCCTGGGCAAGTCACCGGCTGCCCGAGGTCTTCCCGGACCCGGAGGCGTTCATCCCCGAGCGCTTCACCCGCGAGCGCAAGGCGGAGCTGCCGCGCGGCGCCTACGTCCCCTTCGGCGGCGGATCGCGGATCTGCATCGGCAAGCGTTTCGGCCAGACCGAGGTCAAGCTGGTAGCGACGATGGCGCTCCAGCGGCTGCGCTTCGAGCGCCTCCCGGGGCGCTCGATGACGATCCGCCAGATGCCGACCCTGTCGCCCGACGGCGGGCTCGAGATGCGGGTCCGCGAACGTTCCGCTATTGTCTATTAAATCGCTAGACAAAGGAGCGGAAGCGATGCTGAACGGAAACGGAGCCTTGGACACATCCACCCATCGACTCTTCGGCCGCGTGCGCGACGAGCTCGCGACCGGCCGGTTCGAGATCCTCGCCGACGCGGTCGGCGAGCACGAGGTCCGCGCCGTGCGCTCGACCACCGGCCCTCGCCCCCACGACGAGGTGCTCTACGGCCGCCTGCGCGAGATCGCCCGGCACCGCCGCAGCGGGGCCGGCACATGAGCCCGGCCGTCGCCGAACCGCCGACGGATGAGCTGCGAGCGCTGGTCCCGGCGGCCGAGCCGGCGCCGCCCGCGCTCGACACCGATTTCATCGCGCTCGCGGCGGCGGTGCGTCGCCACCAGCTCGCCTCCGGGCACCGCGCGGTGCCCACGCGACCGGCCGACCACGCGCTCTATCGGCTGCTGAACGAGCTCGTCGGCGGCTGAGCTAGAGGCTGCGGAACAGGGGCGCCAGCGGGCGCTCGATCCCGGTCTCGTGCTCGCACTCGGCGGCGCTGTCCTTGAGGTCGCCGCCCTCGCAGACGTCGTCGCCACCGCCGCCGTCGAGGCTGTCGAAGCCGTCGCCGCCGTCAAGGGTGTCGTTACCGAGCTGGCCGAAGAGCTGGTCGTCGTTGCCGTCGCCGAACATGTGGTCGTCGCCGCCGGCGCCATAGAGCCTGTCGTCGCCCGAGAGCCGCTCGCCGCCGCGCATGTTGTCGGCGGCCTCGGAGCCGTAGAGGACGTCGTCGTTGCCGCCGCCGTCCATCAGCTCCGGCGCCACCAGCGGGGTCGCCGTGCTCAGGGTGTCGTCGTGGGTGAAGCCGAGCAGCACGTCGGCGCCGCCGGCGACGATGATGTCGTCGTTGAAGCCGCCGTCGAGGATGTCGATGCCGTCGTCGACGATCTCGCCGCCGACCTCGCCGTACCCATAAATCTTGTCGTCGCCGGCCGAGCCGAGGACCTTGTCGTCGCCGGGGCCGGGGAAGATCGTGTCGTTCTCCTCTTCCCCGTAGATGATGTCGTCGCCCGGTCCGCCGAAGAGCTTGTCGGCGCTGCGCCCACCACAGAGGACGTCGTCGCCGGCGCCGCCCTTGACGACGTCGTTGTCGCGGCCGCCGTTGACGAGGTCGCTGCCGCCGCGGGCGTCCATGACGTCCTTGCCGCGCAGGCCGGTGACGCTGTCGCGGCCGTTGGTCCCGGTCCAGTGGTTGACGCCGTCGTCGAGCTTCTCCTGGCCCTTGAGGCAGATCGGCGCTTCCTGGGCGGTGGCAGCCGAGGGAACGGCGAGCGCGCCGAGCGAGCAGGCGAGGACGAACGCGCTGCGGAAATGAGGACTATGACCCGGGAGGCCCATCGGACTATCTATCGGGCCTGGTGCCGATTACTTGAGCGGCCTGGGGCGCGCGTCCAGGCGGGCGTGTGGGGCGTCTAGAGGCCGCGGAACAGGGGCGCGAACGGGCGCTGCTCGATCGAGACTTCGTGCTCGCAGTCGACGGCGCGGTCGTCGAGCGGGCCACCGTCGCAGTTGTCGTCGCCGGGGCCGCCGTCGAGGAGGTCGAAGCCATCGCCGCCGTTGAGGTCGTCGTCGCCGATCTGGCCGAAGAGCTCGTCGTCGTTGCCCTCGCCGAAGAGCTTGTCGTTGCCACCGGCGCCGAACAGCTTGTCGGCGCCGTTCTCGCCGCCGTGCATGTTGTCGGCGACCTCGGACCCGAACAGGGTGTCGTCGTTGCCGCCACCGTCCATCAGCTCGGGCGCGATCTGCGGGGTCTTGGTGCTCAGGGTGTCGTTGTGGGTGAACCCGAGCAGCACGTCGGCGCCGCCGGCGACGATGATGTCGTTGTTGAAGCCGCCGTCGAGGATGTCGATCCCGTCGTCGACGATCTCGCTGCCGGACTTGCCGTAGCCGAAGATCTTGTCGTCGCCGGCCGAGCCGAGGACGCGGTCGTTGCCGGGTCCGGGGTAGATCTTGTCGCTTTCCTCTTCGCCGTAGATGACGTCGTTGCCGTCATCGCCGTAGAGCCGGTCGTTGCCGCGCCCACCGCAGACGGTGTCGTTGCCGGCGCCGCCATGGACGACGTCGTTGTCGCGACCACCGTTGACGAGGTCGGGGCCGCCGCGACCGTCGAGCTTGTCCTTGCCGCGCAGGCCGGTGACGCTGTCGTGGCCGTTGGTGCCGTTCCAGGTGTCGCGGTTGTCGGTGAGCTTGTCGCCGCCCTTGAGACATACCGGAGCCTCCTGCGCGGAAGCGCCCGCGGGCAGCGCGACGAACGCGCACACCGCAACGATCAGAGCTCCCGGAAGCCGCCTTGCACAACCCATGCCGTTGCCAACATTAGCGACTAGGGTGGCGGGCGTGTGGGCGGCGGCCGAAGCGGGATTCTCAGAAGCCGACGAGCGCTTCCATCAACCCGGGGCCGAGGAGCAGTGGTCGGACTCGCTCTACTTCGGCGGCGGCGACGGCGAGACCACGCTCTACACCCGCATCGGGCGGCGGCCGAACGAGGGCCGGATCGAGGGCGCGCTCGGGATCTGGGCGCCCGACGGCCGCTTCGTGCTCGGCTTCGGCCGCGGGCCGGACTCGGAGGCAATCACGGCAGGTCCCGTCGCCTACGAGTGCGCGCTGCCGTTCGAGCTCTGGCGAATCCGGGTGGCCGGCCGCGGGCGCGCCTTCGCCCGGGCCGAGGACCTCGCCCTCGCGCCGGACAGCTACGAGGAGGTCGAGCTCGGCGGCGAGCTGCGGTTCAGCGCCTGGACCGGGCCCGTGACCTTCGCCAGCGGGCTCACCGGTGCGGTCGCCGGCCACCACTACGAACAGCCCGGCTCGCTGGCCGGCGTGCTCGAGATCGACGGCGCGCGGGTGCCGATCGCCGGGCGCGGGATCCGCGATCACTCCTGGGGCGTGCGCGACTGGCAGCGGGTTCCCTACTGGCGCTGGTTCGGGATCGCCGTCGACCCCGACAACTTCCTCATGCTCAACAACGTCGGCGTCGCCGGCGGCGGCGAGACCGCGGGCGGGCTGGTGATGCGCGACGGGGTCGCCTCCGAGGTGGCCGGATGCGAGACCGAGTCGGAGCTCGATCCCGAGCTCGGCTGCCAGCGGCGATTCGTCGCCCGGGCCACCGACGCGCTCGGCCGCGAGGCGGTGCTCGAGGGCGAGGCGGTCAGCGTCGCGCCTCTGCGCCAGCGCCGCGACGGCCGCCTGACCGTGGTCAACGAGGGGCTCACCCGACTGCGCTGGGACGGCCACGAGGGCCGCGGGATCAGCGAGTACCTGTTTCAGAGCGAGGCGGACTGAGCGGCGCGCTTGCGGGGGCGGCGCTCAGCGCACGTGCGCCCGGCGCAGGTAGCGCTTCAGCGTCGCCGGGCTGGTTGCCGCGCCGCTGGAGGCGACGGCGACGTATGAGATCCGGCCCTTGCGGACGCCGTAGGCGAACCTGCGGCCGTTGCCGGCGTCGCGGACCCAGAGCCCGCCGGAGCGCTCGGCGCGCTTGCGCAGGTCGCTCGCCGGCATCCCGACCCGCAGGCCCTCGGCGCGCTGCTTTCGCAGGGTCGAGGCGATCAGGGCGACTCGCCCGCGCTTGTTGAAGACCGCGGCCACCTGCTTCTTGCCCGCCTTCATCTCCAGCGCCTTCGCCCGCTTGCGGCCATTGGCGCAGAAGCGCCAGGTGCGCGTCCGGCTCACCGGTTGGCCGGCGCGCTTCAGCACCCGCTTCGGCCGATCGCCAAGCTGCAACCGGCGCGGGATCCCGCGGGGGGTGAGGAACCGCTGGCGCCATCTGTCGCAGCGAACGCCCTCGATCCCGCCGGCGCGCTCCCACATCTGCAGGTAGGCCTCGGCTCCGCGGCTGAGGTCGCGGACGATCCGGTCGCCGGCCTGCATTCGCAGGTCCTCGATCCAGTCGGGATAGAGCCCGTAGTGGGCGACGCCGTCGGTGTTGATGTCGAACACCCGCTCGCCCGAGCGCTGTTGCACGAAGGTGGTCGAGCCGTCGATTGACTTGAACGGATAGGAGACCGGATTGGGCACGTCGGCGCCCCGCGGCGGGCCCTGGGCGCCGAACCCGTTCATGTCGGCGCCGTAGCCGACGCCGAAGTACTGGGTCCCGGCCTGGCGGTAGAAGTCGCGCAGGTGGCGCCACTGGTCGACGAAGCCGGTGGATCCGCCGGCGTAGGGCGTGATCAGCCCGCCGAGCGCGTAGATCCGCGGCAGCGCGTCGTCGGTGCTCCACGAATGCGAGGAGACGATCCCCGAGTAGTCGAGCGACTCGACCAGGCTGATCGCCTGCTGGCGCCCGAAGACGCTCATGTGGTCGGGATCGAAGATCATCCCCCGGTCGACGATCTCGCGAATCGCGTGCTCGCCGAGCGGCGAGAGCCCGCGCGTGTTGCAGACCGGCCCGTCGGGATATACCGGCAGCGTCCCGCCCGGCAGCAGCGCCGCGAGCCCGTTGCCGATGATCATGTCCTCGTTGTGCGGGTAGTTGACCGCGGTCGGCGCGTGGTCGTGGAACCGGGGGTCGTTGCATTCGCGCAGGTCGAAGAACTTGCCCGAGGAGACGAAGTTGCCGAGGTTGGTGATCGTCCCGGTCTGACCGCCGTCGCCGGCGACCCCGGTGAGCGCGTTGTCGAACTTGTTCGTGATCTCGAGCTGAGTCACGCCGAGCCCCTGTAGGCGGTCGAGCCAGTCGTCGATCTGGGAGTTGCTGCAGGTCGGGAAGCCCTTCTCGAGCCCGCAGTCGAAGGGCTCGGAGACCTCCATCCCCTGGATCACCGCGAGCTTGTCCCCGGTTGATCACCTTGCGCGCCTGGAACGGGTTGCTGACGATGCGGAAGAAGCCCTTGCCGGGCCCGCCGGCCTGGGCGTCGACGTAGTCCTGCATCTCGCGGATGCGCTTCGCCTGCAGCAGGACGCTGTCCATCTCGTTGCAGCTGTTCTGCTTCATCGGGTAGAGCTCGCAGAGGACGCCGTTCTCGACGAACAGGTTCACGTACACGCGCATGCCGCCGCGCCAGGCGCGCTCGAGCCAGCGCCAGTAGGACTGCTCGTGGGTGAGCGACTTGTAGTCGGGCCAGTCGGCGAACGTCGGCCAGCCCACCGGGTCGTGACAGCGCGCCGGATTGCCGTAGAGGACGTTCTCGAGCACCGCCGCGCAGCCGTTGCCGGCCTCGTGGTCGGGGCAGTCGCGCAGCGCGTAGGGGGCGCCGAAGCGGTGGAACGGGCGGCCGCAGTGGGCCTTGCCGCCGAGGAACTCGTACGCCATCCCGTGCATGTGGCCGTCGACGGTGCCGACGACCTCGCCGTAGGCGGGCGAGCCGGTCGCCGGCCCGCCGCTCGCACCGACGTCGACCTCGGGGTAGCGCCGGCAGCCCGACGCCTCGACGAACTCGAAGCGCTCGGCCGCGCCCGCCGCGACCGCGACCAGCTTCGCCCTGTCGCTGGCCAGCGCCTTGCCGGCGTACTCGTTGACGATCGTGAACCCGGCGCCGCTCTCGTTCACCGTCCAGTCGGAGTCATCGCTCGGTTGCGCGGCCGGGGCGATCGCCTCGCCGTCGAGGGCGAGGAAGTCGGCGTCGCGGCCGTAGAAGAGGTAGCGGCCGAGGTCGGTCGCCTGCATCCGGAAGCCCTCGGCGTTGCCGGAGCCGATCGCGTAGCCGCCGCTTTGCTTCGCCACCGTGTCGCCGGAGCCGGTTGCGAGCGAGTAGCAGCCGTGGACGATGGAATAACGGGTGAGCGGCTCCGCGGCGGCGCTCGCCGAGGGCACGAGCGCCAGCGCGAGCAAGCCAATCAGCCCGCCGATTCCGGCGAGCCTCGACCTGCCCGGCGCGTTCCGATAACCCCCGACCATGCTCGGCGCGAGCGTAGACGATCGCCGCCCGCCCGGCGCCGTTTATCGACCCCGTCAGCCGAGCTCGCGCTTCAGCACCTTGCCGGTCGGGTTGCGCGGCAGCGCGTCGAGGAACTCGACCTCGCGCGGGACCTTGTAGCGGGCGAGGTTCGCCTTCACGTGGTCGCGAACGCCGTCGGCGTCGAGGAGCTCGCCCTCGCGCACGACGACATAGGCACAGAGGCGCTGGCCGAAGTCCTCGTCGGCGACCCCGATCACCGCGGCCTCGGCGATCGCCGGGTGGCTGGCGAGCAGATCCTCGACCTCGCTCGGGAACACGTTCTCTCCGCCGGAGACGATCATGTCGTCCTCACGACCGTCGATGAACAGGCGTCCCTCGGCATCGAGATGGCCGAGGTCGCCGCTCGACATCATGCCGTCGACCATCTCCTTGCCACCGCCGCCCGAGTAGCCGCTCGCGGCGAGCTCCGAGCCGACGAAGATCCGACCCGGCTCGCCGGTGGCCAGCTCGGCGCCGCTCGCGTCGAGCACCCGGACCTCGGTCGCCGCGAGCGGCCGCCCGGCGGTCGCCGGGGCGGCGCGCAGGTCTGCCGGGGTCGCGGTCGTCGCGAGCGCGACCTCGGTCGAGCCGTAGGTGTTGAAGACGACCTCGCCGAGCGCGTCCATCGCCCGGCCGGCCAGGTCGCCGGGGATCGCCGAGCCGCCGAGGGTGATCGCCCGCAGCGAGCTGGTGTCGTGCGCGCGCCGGATCTCGGGATCGAGCTCCATGATCCGCTGCAGCATCACCGGCACCATCGGCGCCGCGCGGGCGCGGTGGCGGGCGATCAGCCCCAGGGTTGCCTCGGGGTCGAAGCGGCGTCGCAGGACGATCGGGGTGCCGAGCAGGAAGCTGACCCCGAGGTGCATCAGGCCCCAGCCGTGGAAGATCGGCGCGGCGATCATCTGGGTCTCGCGCGAACGCAGCCCGACCCGCTCCATGTAACCGAGCAGCGGCGCCAGCGAGGCGTCGCCCTCCCGCTGCACCCCCTTCGGCGTCCCGGTCGTGCCGGAGCTGAGGATCGTCACCCGGCCCGGCTCCGGCGGCGGGCTCGGCGAGGCCTGGTCGCCGGCGGCGATCAGCTGCTCGAGCGACGTCGACGGCCCCGGTTGCTCGATCCAGGCGAGGTAACGCGGCGCCTCGCCGGCGCCCGCGAGCAGCGGCTCGAACTCCTGGTCGCAAATCACCGCCGCGGGTCGCTCGCGCTCGAGCACCCCGGCGAGCTGCGGGGCGGCGAACTCGGTGTTCAGCAGCACGCAGACCGCGCCCAGCTTCGAGCAGGCGAGCAGTGCCTCGACGAAGCCACGGTGGTTGCGGCACATCAGCGCGACCACCTCGCCGGGCTCGACCCCGGCGCCGGCGAGCGAGCTCGCGAGCGCGTTCGTTCGCCGCTCGACCTCGCCGAAGCTGAGCGTGCCGAGCTCGTCGATCAGGTAGGAGTCGTCGCCGTAGAGCTCGGCCATCGCCACGATCCCGGCGGCCGGCGAGCGGTCCCAGCGCCGCAGGGCGAGCCCGAGCCGCAGCAGGTGGTCGGGGCGACGGGGCCGGATCACTCCGGTCGCGACGAGGGCGCGGACGATTCCCGCTGCCTCGCCGAGCTGAGTCGGGACTCCAATCACGATCGGCCTCGATCCTCGCACCGACTAGCCTCTGACGACGCTATGGCCACCACCAACGGAGCCAGCCGCGCGCTTTCCGTCGGCGTCGTCGGCGCCGGCTTCGGCGGCCTCGGGATGGGGATCCGGCTGCGCGAGGCCGGCTTCGACGACTTCACGATCTTCGAGCGCGGCGACTCGGTGGGCGGCGTCTGGCGCGCCAACACCTACCCCGGCGCCGCCTGCGACGTGCCCTCCCACCTCTACTCGCTCTCGTTCGCCCCGGGGCATCGCTGGTCGCGCCGCTACGCGCCGCAGCCGGAGATCCTCGACTACCTCGAGCAGGTCGCCGACGAGTACGGCCTGCGCCCGCACCTGCGGCTCGGCACCGCGGTCACGACGACGGCCTTCGACGAGACGGGCCGCTGGACCTGCTCACCGAGGACGGGGAGCCGCGAGTTCGACGCCCTCGTCACCGCCTGCGGTCAGCTCACCAACCCCGAGATCCCGGCGATCGAGGGGGCCGGCGACTTCGAGGGCCCGATCTTCCACTCGGCCGCGTGGGACCACGAGCACGACCTGACGGGCAGCGGGTCGCCGTGATCGGCACCGGCGCGAGCGCGATCCAGTTCGTTCCGGCGATCGCCGAGGTCGCCGCCTCGACGACTCTACCAGCGCTCGGCGCCCTGGATCCTGCCGAAGACCGACCGCGGCTACCCCGAGTGGGAGCGGCGGCTGTTCCGGCGCTTCCCCCCCCGCGTCGCCGCGGCCCGGCCGGCCTCTTCGCCTTCTTCGAGATCTTCACCTACGGCTTCACCGGCAACGACCGGTCCTCGCCCCGCTTCGCAAGCTCGCCGACCGCTAGCGCCGCCGCAGCTCGGCGATGACCCGGAGCTGCTCGCGAAGGCGACCCCCGACTACGAGATGGGCTGCAAGCGGGTCCTGATCACCAGCGACTGGTACCCGACGCTGAAGCGCCCCGACGTCGATCTCCACACGGGCGGGGTCGAGCGGATCACCGCAGGCGGCGTCGTCGGCCCCGACGGGGTCGAGCGCCCGGCCGACGCGATCATCTGGGGCACGGGCTTCCGCTCCCACGACTTCGTCGCCCCGATGGACGTGCGCGGCCTCGACGGCCGGACCTGAACGAGCGTCTGGGGCGAGCGCCCGAGGCCTACCTCGGCACGGCGATCCCCGGCTTCCCGAACTTCTTCGTCCTCTACGGCCCGAACACCAACCACGGCTCGGGCTCGGTCCCCTACACGCTCGAATCGCAGTTCAACCACGTGATCGACGCCTTCAGGCGCCTGCGCGACGACGGCCTTCGCTACCTCGACCTGAGGCCCGAGGCGCAGGCGCGGTGGCGCGCGGAGATGGCCGAGCGCAGCGCCCACACCGTCTGGATCAGCGGCGGCTGCGAGAACTGGTACATCAACGCGAAGGGCGTCAACACGAACAACTGGCCCGGCCCCTGGCTCGAGTTCCGCCGCCGCACGCGGCGGATCGACCCGGCGCACTACCGGGTCGCGGTCTAGTTCCTCTTGTCGAGCACGCCGGCGGCCGCGTCCGCGGTCTCGTCGGAGAGCCAGCCGTCGGCGAGCGGGTCGCGCTCGAGCGCCTCGCGCATCAGCGCCAGCGCCGGAGCCCGCAGCTGCATCTTCACCGTCTCGTAGGTACCGGCGGGCAGGGCCGCGAGACGCCGGGCGGCGTCGAGGGCGCTCTCGAGCACGTCCTCGGGCTCGGCCAGCTCGTCGATCAGCCCGAGCCCCAGGGCCAGCTCGGCGCCGACGAGCTCGGCGCCGAGCATCAGCCGCCGCGCGGCGCCGGGCTCGAGCTCGGCGCGCACCGCGGCGAGGGCGGCCCCCGGATAGGGCGCGCCGACGCGCACCTCGGTGAGCCCGTAGGTCGCCTGCAGCGAGCCGACCCGGTGGTCGGCGCACAGGGCCAGGATCAGGCCGCCGGCGACCGCGTGACCGTTGACCGCCGCGACCACCGGATGGGGCAGGCCGTACCAGTCATAGAAGAGCCGGTTGATGCCGCCGACCATCGCCCGTTGCTCGTCTTCGGAGAGCGTCGGCGCCAGCTTCAGGTCGACGCCGCCGGAGAAGAAGTCGCCGGCGCCGGTGAGCACGATCGCCGCCGGCCGGCGCTCGCGCAGGCGCTCGACCACCGCGGCGCCGGCGGCGAGCAGGCTGGGCTCGAGCGCGTTCGCGGGCGGGCGCTGGATCCGCACGACGACGATCTCGTCGACCGCCTCGATCGCAATCAGCTCCGCCATCGCACTGGATCCTAAATAGGCTGCGGCGGTGGCGACGCCGACGCTCACCCTGCACGCACTCGCCCCGTCGCACCCGTGCATGACGGTGGCGGCGGCGCTGAGCTCAAGGGCCTCGACTACGAACGTATCGATCTCTCGCCCGGGGCCCACCCACAACGCGAGATGGAGGAGATCTATGGCGCGGGCAACCGACCGTTCCGGGGCTCTTGATCGACGGCCGGCCGGTGCACGGCTCGCGCCCGATCCTCGAGCGCTCGAGAGCCTCGAGCCCGAGCCGCCGCTGTTTCCCGAGCCGATCGCCGACAGGTCCGTGAGGCCGAGCGCTGGGGCGACGCCGAGCCCCAGGATCTCGGCCGTCGGCTTCCCGTGGGGGGCGCTCTACTTCCGCCCCGAGGCGATGAAGAAGGGGAACCTACGTTCAGCGGCGAACCGCTCGACCCCGCGGGGACCGACTACGTCATCCGCACGATCCCGACCTGGTGGGAGTACCACACGATCACGGCCGAGGTCCTCGCCGACGATC
>CAVYEI010000004.1:0-48053 GCA_963767475.1 uncultured Solirubrobacterales bacterium | reverse complement strand
ACGAGTGCGAGGAGACGATCCCCGAGTAGTCGAGCGACTCGACCAGGCTGATCGCCTGCTGGCGCCCGAAGACGCTGATGTGGTCGGGGTCGAAGATGATCCGGTGGTCCACGATCCTGTGGCTCGCGGCTCGCCGAGCACGGTCAGCCCGCGCGTGTTGCACAGCGGCGGGTCCTCGTAGGCCGGGATCGCCGGAGCGAACTCCTCGAAGCCGTTGGCGATGATCATGTCGTCGTTGTGGGGGACCGGATTCGGCAGCCCGGTCGGCGCGTGATCGTGGTTGACGGGGTCGTCGCAGTGCTTGAGGTCCCAGAAGCTGCCCGTGGAGAGGAAGTCGGCTCCGTTGACCAGGGTCCCCGTGGTGCCGTTGTCGCCGGCGACACCGGTGAGGGCGTTGTCGAACTTGTCGTCAGCTCCATCTGGCGGATCCCGAGGCCGTGGAGCTTGTCGAGCCACGTGTCGATTCGTCCTCACTACACGCCGGGATGTCCTCGGCGCCCGGAGCTTAAGCGGCAGTCGAACGGCTCGGAGGCCTCCATCCCGAGGACGACGGCGAGCTTGCCCTCGTTGGCGACCTTGCGTGCCTCGAACGGGTTGCGGACGATCCGGTACCAGCCCTCCCCGGGCCCGCCGCTCTGGGCGTCGATGTAGTCCTGCAGCTGGTAGGCGCGCTTGGCCTGCAGCTCGACGCTGTCCATCTCGTTGCAGCTGTTCTGCTTGATCGGATAGAGCTCGCAGAGGACGCGGTTCTCGACCAGCAGGTTGACGAACACGCGCATCCCGCCGCGCCAGGCGCGCTCGAGCCAGCGCCAGTAGGTCTGCTCGTGGGTCAGCGACTTGTAGTCGGGCCAGTCGTCGAACGTCGGCCAGCCGACCGGGTCGTGACAGCGCGCCGGATCGCCGTAGAGGACGTTCTCGAGCACCGCCGCGCAGCCGTTGCCGGCCTCGTGGTCGGGGCAGTCGCGCAGCGCGTAGGGCGCGCCGAAGCGGTGGAACGGCCGGCCGCAGTGCGCCTTGCCGCCCAGGAACTCGTACGCCATCCCGTGCATGTGGCCGTCGACGGTGCCGACGACCTCGCCGTAGGCGGGCGAGCCGGTCGCCGGCCCGCCGCTCGCACCGACGTCGACCTCGGGGTAGCGCCGGCAGCCCGACGCCTCGACGAACCCGAAGCGCTCGGCCGCGCCCGCCGCGACCGCGACCAGCTTCGCCCTGTCGCTGGCCAGCGCCTTGCCGGCGTACTCGTTGACGATCGTGAACCCGGCGCCGCTCTCGTTTACCGTCCAGTCGGAGTCATCGCTCGGTTGCGCGGCCGGGGCGATTGCCTCGCCGTCGAGGGCGAGGAAGTCGGCGTCGCGGCCGTAGAAGAGGTAGCGGCCGAGGTCGGTCGCCTGCATCCGGAAGCCCTCGGTGTTGCCGGAGCCGATCGCGTAGCCGCCGCTTTGCTTTCGCCACCGTGTCGCCGGAGCCGGTTGCGAGCGAGTAGCAGCCGTGGACGATGGAATAACGGGTGAGCGGCTCCGCGGCGGCGCTCGCCGAGGGCACGAGCGCCAGCGCGAGCAAGCCAATCAGCCCGCCGATTCCGGCGAGCCTCGACCTGCCCGGCGCGTTCCGATAACCCTCGACCATGCTCGGCGCGAGCGTAGACGATCGCCGCCCGCCCGGCGCCGTTTATCGACCCCGTCAGCCGAGCTCGCGCTTCAGCACCTTGCCGGTCGGGTTGCGCGGCAGCGCGTCGAGGAACTCGACCTCGCGCGGGACCTTGTAGCGGGCGAGGTTCGCCTTCATGTGGTCGCGAACGCCGTCGGCGTCGAGGAGCTCGCCCTCGCGCACGACGACATAGGCACAGAGGCGCTGGCCGAAGTCCTCGTCGGCGACCCCGATCACCGCGGCCTCGGCGATCGCCGGGTGGCTGGCGAGCAGATCCTCGACCTCGCTCGGGAACACGTTCTCTCCGCCGGAGACGATCATGTCGTCCTCACGACCGTCGATGAACAGGCGTCCCTCGGCATCGAGATGGCCGAGGTCGCCGCTCGACATCATGCCGTCGACCATCTCCTTGCCACCGCCGCCCGAGTAGCCGCTCGCGGCGAGCTCCGAGCCGACGAAGATCCGACCCGGCTCGCCGGTGGCCAGCTCGGCGCCGCTCGCGTCGAGCACCCGGACCTCGGTCGCCGCGAGCGGCCGCCCGGCGGTCGCCGGGGCGGCGCGCAGGTCTGCCGGGGTCGCGGTCGTCGCGAGCGCGACCTCGGTCGAGCCGTAGGTGTTGAAGACGACCTCGCCGAGCGCGTCCATCGCCCGGCCGGCCAGGTCGCCGGGGATCGCCGAGCCGCCGAGGGTGATCGCCCGCAGCGAGCTGGTGTCGTGCGCGCGCCGGATCTCGGGATCGAGCTCCATGATCCGCTGCAGCATCACCGGCACCATCGGCGCCGCGCGGGCGCGGTGGCGGGCGATCAGCCCCAGGGTTGCCTCGGGGTCGAAGCGGCGTCGCAGGACGATCGGGGTGCCGAGCAGGAAGCTGACCCCGAGGTGCATCAGGCCCCAGCCGTGGAAGATCGGCGCGGCGATCATCTGGGTCTCGCGCGAACGCAGCCCGACCCGCTCCATGTAACCGAGCAGCGGCGCCAGCGAGGCGTCGCCCTCCCGCTGCACCCCCTTCGGCGTCCCGGTCGTGCCGGAGCTGAGGATCGTCACCCGGCCCGGCTCCGGCGGCGGGCTCGGCGAGGCCTGGTCGCCGGCGGCGATCAGCTGCTCGAGCGACGTCGACGGCCCCGGTTGCTCGATCCAGGCGAGGTAACGCGGCGCCTCGCTGGCGCCCGCGAGCAGCGGCTCGAACTCCTGGTCGCAAATCACCGCCGCGGGTCGCTCGCGCTCGAGCACCCCGGCGAGCTGCGGGGCGGCGAACTCGGTGTTCAGCAGCACGCAGACCGCGCCCAGCTTCGAGCAGGCGAGCAGTGCCTCGACGAAGCCACGGTGGTTGCGGCACATCAGCGCGACCACCTCGCCGGGCTCGACCCCGGCGCCGGCGAGCGAGCTCGCGAGCGCGTTCGTTCGCCGCTCGACCTCGCCGAAGCTGAGCGTGCCGAGCTCGTCGATCAGGTAGGAGTCGTCGCCGTAGAGCTCGGCCATCGCCACGATCCCGGCGGCCGGCGAGCGGTCCCAGCGCCGCAGGGCGAGCCCGAGCCGCAGCAGGTGGTCGGGGCGACGGGGCCGGATCACTCCGGTCGCGACGAGGGCGCGGACGATTCCCGCTGCCTCGCCGAGCTGAGTCGGGACTCCAATCACGATCGGCCTCGATCCTCGCACCGACTAGCCTCTGACGACGCTATGGCCACCACCAACGGAGCCAGCCGCGCGCTTTCCGTCGGCGTCGTCGGCGCCGGTTTCGGCGGCGTCGGGATCGGGATCAAGCTGCGCGAGGCCGGGATCGAGCAGTTCACGATCTTCGAGCGCGGCGAGTCGGTCGGCGGCGTCTGGCGCGCCAACACCTACCCCGGCGCCGCCTGCGACGTGCCCTCGCATCTGTACTCGTTCTCGTTCGCGCCCGGACATCACTGGTCGCGTCGCTACGCGCCCCAGCCGGAGATCCTCAGCTACCTCGAGCAGACCGCCCACGACTTCGGCATCACCCCTCACCTGCGGCTCGGCACCGAGGTCACCGCGGCCACCTTCGATGCCGAGACGGGCCGCTGGACGCTGCTCACCGAGGACGGGGAACGCCACGAGTTCGACCTCCTGGTGACCGCCTGCGGGCAGCTCACCCGGCCGGCGGTCCCGGCGCTCGAGGGGATCGACGAGTTCGAGGGGCCGGTGTTTCACTCGGCCGAGTGGGACCACGACGTCGACCTCGAGGGTCGCAGGGTGGCGATCGTGGGCACCGGCGCGAGCGCGATCCAGTTCGTTCCCGAGGTCGCCAAGGTCGCCGCCTCGACGACGGTCTACCAGCGCTCGGCGCCCTGGATCCTGCCGAAGACCGACCGCGCCTACCCCGAATGGGAGCGGCGCGTGTTCCGTCGCTTTCCGCTCCGCGTCGCCGCCAGCAGGCTCGGGTTCTTCGCCTTCTTCGAGATGGGCACCTACGGGTTCACCGGCCACAACGCGGTCCTCGCCCCGTTTCGCAAGATCGCCGACCACGAGCGCCGCCGCCAGGTCGGCCACGACCCGGAGCTGATGGCGAAGACGACCCCGGACTACACGATCGGCTGCAAGCGGGTCCTGTTCACGAGCGACTGGTATCCGACCCTGCTGCGCGACGACGTCGAGCTGGTCGCCGGCGCGGTCGAGCGGGTCACGGGAGGCGGCGTCGTCGGCGCCGACGGGGTCGAGCGCGAGACCGACGTGATCATCTACGGCACCGGCTTCCACAGCCACAACTTCGTCGCCCCGATGGACGTCCGTGGCCTCGACGGCCGCGACCTGAACGCCGTCTGGGGAGAGCGCGCCGAGGCCTACCTCGGCACCACGGTCTCCGGCTTTCCGAACATGTTCGTGCTCTACGGCCCGAACACCAACCACGGCTCGGGCTCGGTCCCGTACACGCTCGAGTCGCAGTTCAGCTACGTGATCGACGCGATCCGGCGCCTGCGCGAGGGCGGCTTTCGCTGGATCGACCTGCGGCCCGAGGTCCAGGAGCAATGGAGCGCCGAGATCGCCGAGCGCAGCGCCGACACGGTCTGGACCAGCGGCGGGTGCGCGAACTGGTACCTGAACGCGAAGGGCGAGAACACCAACAACTGGCCCGGCCCCTGGCTCGAATATCGTCGCCGCACCCGGCGGATCAACCCGGCGCACTACCGGGTCGCGGTCTAGTTCCTCTTGTCGAGCACGCCGGCGGCCGCGTCCGCGGTCTCGTCGGAGAGCCAGCCGTCGGCGAGCGGGTCGCGCTCGAGCGCCTCGCGCATCAGCGCCAGCGCCGGAGCCCGCAGCTGCATCTTCACCGTCTCGTAGGTACCGGCGGGCAGGGCCGCGAGACGCCGGGCGGCGTCGAGGGCGCTCTCGAGCACGTCCTCGGGCTCGGCCAGCTCGTCGATCAGCCCGAGCCCCAGGGCCAGCTCGGCGCCGACGAGCTCGGCGCCGAGCATCAGCCGCCGCGCGGCGCCGGGCTCGAGCTCGGCGCGCACCGCGGCGAGGGCGGCCCCCGGATAGGGCGCGCCGACGCGCACCTCGGTGAGCCCGTAGGTCGCCTGCAGCGAGCCGACCCGGTGGTCGGCGCACAGGGCCAGGATCAGGCCGCCGGCGACCGCGTGACCGTTGACCGCCGCGACCACCGGATGGGGCAGGCCGTACCAGTCATAGA
This sequence comes from uncultured Solirubrobacterales bacterium, assembly GCA_963767475.1. Lineage (GTDB taxonomy): Bacteria > Actinomycetota > Thermoleophilia > Solirubrobacterales > 70-9 > WHSW01. Next base: position 42,760 of record CAVYEI010000004.1, on the reverse strand, counting down.
AGAGCCGGTTGATGCCGCCGACCATCGCCCGTTGCTCGTCTTCGGAGAGCGTCGGCGCCAGCTTCAGGTCGACGCCGCCGGAGAAGAAGTCGCCGGCGCCGGTGAGCACGATCGCCGCCGGCCGGCGCTCGCGCAGGCGCTCGACCACCGCGGCGCCGGCGGCGAGCAGGCTGGGCTCGAGCGCGTTCGCGGGCGGGCGCTGGATCCGCACGACGACGATCTCGTCGACCGCCTCGATCGCAATCAGCTCCGCCATCGCACTCGATCCTAAATAGGCTGCGGCGGTGGCGACGCCGACGCTCACCCTGCACGCACTCGCCCCGTCGCACCCGTGCATGACCGTCGCCGCGGCGCTGGAGCTCAAGGGGCTCGAGTACGAACGTATCGATCTCACCCCGGGGCCCACCCACAAGGAGGAGATGGCCCGGATCTATGGCGAGCGCAGGACCACCGTTCCCGGGCTCTTGATCGACGACCGGCCGGTGCACGGCTCGCGCCCGATCCTCGCCGAGCTCGAGAACCTGGCGCACGATCCGCCGCTGTTTCCCGAGCCGATCGCCGAGCAGGTGCGTGAGGCCGAGCGCTGGGGCGACGACGAGCTCCAGGATCTCGGCCGTCGCCTTCCCTGGGGGGCGCTCTACTTCCGCCCCGAGGCGATGGGGACCTACGTCAGCGGCGAACCGCTCGACCCCGCGGGGACCGACTACGTCATCCGCACGATCCCGACCTGGTGGGAGTACCACCGGATCACGGCCGAGGTCCTCGCCGACGATCTCGCCGGGCTGCCGGCGAAGCTCGATCACGTCGACGCGCTTGCGGCCGCCGGAATCCTCGACGGCGAGCAACCCACCGCGGCCGACCTGCAGATCGGCGCCACCCTGCGGGTGCTGCTCACGGTCGGCGATCTGCGAGCGCTGATCGAGGGCAGGCCGGCCGAGCAAGTTGCCCGCCGCTGGTTCCCCGAGTATCGGGGCGAGATCCCCGCCGGCGCCTACCCCGCGGGCTGGATCTAGCCGGCGGGCAGGCGGACCTTGGTGCCGGCGTCGCCGACGCCGACGACGACGTCGCCGTAGGGGACCAGGGCGCGGACGCTGCGCCCGGTCGGCAGCGACACCGGCGACCAGCCGACGCCGTCGTCGGAGGCGATCGCGATCCCCTCCCCGGTGGCGATGAAGCGGCTCCCGGTCCAGGTGACCGCATCCAGGTTGACCTCCACCCCGGCGGGCTCCTGGGTCCAGGACTGGCCGGCGTCGGCTGAGACCAGGACCTCGCCGTTGTGGCCGACGATCACGAACCGCCCGCCGCCGTAGGCGATCCCGGTCTGAAAGCGGGCGAAGCCGACCGGCTCCAGGTCCCATTCGCTCGCGCCCGGCGCCAGCCTGGCGACGGTCCCGGCGCCGGCGGCGATCACGCTGCTGCCATCGGTGGCGAAGCCGCGCACGGAATGAAAGCCGGGGAAATCGACCCGCTGCCAGTCCTTGCCGTTGGTCGAGCTCAGCACCCGGCCGACGTCGCCTCCGGCGAGATAGCGCTCCCCGGTCCAGAACACCGTGCGCAGGTTGAGCTGGGTGTGGGAGCGGCGCTTGACCCAGGTCTTGCCTTCGTTGCGGGAGCTGAGGATCGTGCCGCCGGCGCCGACGGTGATCACCCGCCCGGCTCCGTGGGTGGCGCCGTAGAGGTCGCTGTCGGTCGGCCGGGCCGCCCGGTGCCAGCGGCGGCCGCTGTTCGAGGACAGCAGCACCCGGCCGGCGCCGCCGACGGCGACGAAGCGATGCTCACCACGCGCCAGCCCGAGCAGCGCGCACGGCATCGCCGTCGCCTCGGTGCGCCAGCGGCGCCCGTTCGCGGACGAGATCACGGTGCTCTGGTCGCCGACGGCGACCCAGCGGCTGCCGGTCCAGGCGACGCCGCGCAGGTCGACTGTCGTCGGCGCGCTGCCGAGGCGCCAATCGACGCCGTCGTCGGAGAACAGCACCTTGCCGCCGGAGCCGACCGCGACCCAGCGCCCGTTCGCGGTCGCGACCCCGCGCAGGATCTCGTCGGTCGGGCTCGCCACCGCGCTCAGGCCCGAGGCCAGCGTCCCGTGCAGGATCGCGCCGAAATCGCCGACGGCGACGATCTCACCCGCGTCGTCCGCCGCGAGCTGCCAGAGCAGCGGCCGCGGCGCCACGGTGGAATCGGTCGGCGCCGGGAAGGTCGGCAGCTCGGTCCAGGTGACGCCGTCGGGGCTGTGGATCACGGTCGATTCCTGGCCGCCGAGCAGGAGCTCGGAGCCGGCTGCCGTCCCTCCCCAGAGGATTTGGTTCGTGCCGCTGTCGGCGACCTGCCAGGTGAGCCCGTCGTCGGTCGACGTGACGACGACTCCGTTGTTACCCGAGGCCACGGCCAATCCCGGGCGCACGGCGACCCCGCGCAACCCGGAGACCGGGATCCCGCCGGCGAGCAACCAGTCGCCCTGGTTGCGGGTCAGGATCGTGCCCAGGTCGCCGACCGCGATCCAGCGGCCGCCGCTGAACATGATCCCGCGCAGGTCGTGCTCGACCGGGGTCTCGAGCAGCCGCCAGCGGTCCAAGCGGTGGGCGGCGGCCACGAGTCCGTTGGAACCCACGGCACGGACCCGGACACCGTCGGTGGCGACGTTGGCAAGCGTCAGCCCGCCACCCGGGGCGGCCTCGCAGCTCGACCGCGACGCCGACGCCGGGGTCGCCGCCGCCAGAGCGCATCCGACGGCGATCGCCAGCAACGGCTTAAGCCGACTAAGCACGCGGCAAGACTATTTCCCCGCCGGGCGGCCGAATTCGAGCTCCAGCGTCGCCGCCCGTCTCGTCGCCACCGGGCCGGTCTCGATCGTCAGCAGGCGCACGTCGGCGTCGTAGTCGGCGACGTCGAGCTGGCGGCGCCCGCCGCCGGACCCGATCGAGACCTGGCTCGGCCGCGCGACGCCGGAGATCCGCACGCTGTAGCGGCGGCGAGCCGGGTCGCCCCGATAGCTGCCGCGGGCGCGCCCGATCGCCAGGGTCGCCGAGCCGGCGGCCTCGTTCCAGCGCAGCTGCGTGCGGGTGAACTGGCGCTGCTGATAGCCGAAGCCGACGCCCTCGTCCTCGTAGAGGTTGAACTGACCGTCGTCGCCGGCGTAGACGTTGAGGATCAGCGGGTCGGGAACGCGCTTGGCGACGTGGTCGACGTAGTCCTGGCGCGGCACGATCGCGCCCGCGCGGGCGAACAGCGGCATCCGCTCGAGCGGCACGGTCAGCCTCTGGGCCCGCGGGCCGGAGTGAACCTCGCCTGTGAACAGGTCGACCCACTTGCCGGGCGGAAACCAGACGCGCTTGTGGGCGGGATCGCCGGGGCTGGCGACCGGCGCCACGAGCAGCTCGTCGCCGAGCATGTACTGGCGGTCGAATCGATAGGCGGCGCCGAGGCGGGGCCAGCCGAGGTACATCGCCCGAGCCAGCGGCAGCCCGGTGTCGTATGCCTGGCGGGCGAGCGTGTAGAGGTAGGGGACCAGCGACTCGCGCAGGCGCAGGAAGAGGCTGGCGATCTCCCCGGCGCGACCGCCGTACTCCCAGGGCAGCCGCGGCGCGTGGTTGGAATGCAGCCTCAGGATCGGCTGCACGAGCCCGGACTGGATCCAGCGGACGTAGATGTCGGTGGGCAGCTCGGCGCCGTTGAAGCTGCCGATGTCGTGGGAGACGTAGGGCATGCCGATGCCGGCGCCCTCGGCGGCGGTGAACCGGGTCTGGAAGTCGAGCATCGCCCAGGTTGCGAAGGTGTCGCCGGTGAAGTGGATCGAGTTGCGATGCTCGGCCCAGGCCCCGGGCGTCGCCCCCGGGTAGTCGAACATCGACGAGCCGATCCGCGAGAGCGGCAGCCAGCGCAGGCCGCGATCGCGCTGGCGCTGTGCATAGAGCGAGTTGATCCAGGTGTCGGGCGTCAACCCGGCGGCGCTGGCGCGGCTCTCGTCGCAGCAGTAGTCGAGCCACCAGGAGTCGACCCCGGCGGCCTCGAACGGCGTGTGAAGGGCGAAGTAGGAGCCGACGTCGTCTTGCTGGGCCCAGTCCCAGACCGCGCAGCTGGCCGCCGGGTCGCGGATGAACACTCGGCAGCGGTCGCCGCCGTCGCTGAGCCCGCCCGCCGCCGCGTTGGTCGCGGCATAACTCGGATCATCGGTGGAGATCGACGGGTGCACGTTGAGCGTCACGTCGAGCCCCTTCGAGTGCGCCCACTCGAGGAAGCGGCTCGGGTTGGGGAAGTAGACCGGCGCCCACTGCCACCCGTCCCAGTCGCGCGGCGACTTGTAGTCGGTGTCGACGACGAGCACGTCGAGCGGGACCCGGTGGGCGCGAAACTGGCGCAGCAGCTTGTGATAGTCGCCCTCGCTGTAGCCCTGATAGCGCGAGTACCAGTTGCCGAACGCCTTGCGCGGCAAGAGCGGCGTCGGGCCGCTGAGACGGCGCAGGTCGGCGAGCGCCTGCACGTAGTCGGCGCCATAGGCGAACAGGTAGCCGTCCTGGTAGGCGCCGGTGTGCGCGGGACGCTCCGCATACCAGCGCCCGCCGTCGACGAGCAGCGGCGAGGTGGTGTCGTCGAGCACGTACCAGCCGTCGCGGGAGAGCACGCCGTCGTGCAGTGCCACCGGGCCGCTCTGGTTGTCGAGCCCGCGATACCAGCCGCCGAGGTTCCCGGCCGTGACCGGCGCCGGATCGGGGTCGGGCGCCGGCGGGGGCACGGTCGGGGCCGGAGCGGTGGTGGGCGCCGGAGCGGGTGCGGGGAACCCGGGCCGCACCTTGCCCCTGCCCCTGATCCTCAAGGTCAGGTTGGTGGCGCTGAACGGCCCGGCCCCGAGCCGGTATCGCAAGACGACCTTCGAGGTCCGGATCTCGCGCAGCCCGTCGATGATCCGGGTGCTGTACGGCGGCGGCGCGCCACGGACCGGGACGGTCATCGTCGGGCGGTCCTCGAAGCTGCCGTCCTCCGCGTACTCGAGCCGGATCAGGGTCGGGGAGATCACCTGAAAGCGGGCAGGACCGTCGCGGACCTCCGCCGGTCCGGGGGGCGCCGGGGCGGCTTCGGCCGCCGGGCAGGCGAACGCCGGCGCCACCGCGAGCGCCAAGGCGATCTTCAACGACGTCGGCATCCTCCCCATGCGGCTGCCTACGGTATCGCGCCCGAACGCTGCTTCGGAGGAGCGGATCAGCGACTGCGCAGCAGGCGCCCGACGGCGCCCATCATCTCCTCGGTGCGCTGCTCGCGATCGCCCTCCACCGCGCCGACCACGCAATGGCGGGCATGGTCATCGAGCACCTCGAGCGCGACCTTGTCGAGCGCCGCCTGCACGGCCGAGACCTGGGTCAGGATGTCGATGCAGTAGCGCTCCTCGTCGACCATCCGCTCGATCCCGCCGACCTGGCCCGCGATCCGCCGCAGCCGCTTCAGCAGGGCGTCCTTGTCTTCGATGTAGCCGGGCGTTTCCATGGCGTGATCGCGTCCTTTCGCGCTCGAGAATCGGTCTCTACATACCCTACTGGGGTATCGTAGCCTCCTCCTCGGGCAGACCGTGGCGGGCGACGCCGCGGTCGTAGTTGAGACGCAGCATCGCGATCACGTCGGCGATGTCGTCCTCGCTGTCGATCGCTCGCGCGGCGTAGCCGGGCTTGCCCGGGAACACCGGGTGGTAGTCGATCCGGCCGGCCTCGTAAAGCTCCTGCCAGACGGCCTTCGGAAAGCCGCTGTGGAAGGTGCGATCGCCGTGCAGGTGGCCGATCTCGCGCCGGCCGAGGCGCAGCGAGAGCTCGCCACGACTGCCGTCGACCGCGGTCACACCCGGCCACGAGGTTGCCTCCTCGACGATCAGCTCACTCGCCGTCGCTGACTCCGTCATCTGAATCTCCTTCGTTCGACTCGCATCAACGAGACTACAAGCTCAAGTGAGCTTGAAGTCAAGCCGAAACTCTGCTTTGCTTGCGCAATGGAAGCACCGCTGACGATCGGCGAGGTCTCGCGGCGAAGCGGCGTCGCGGCCTCCGCCCTGCGCTTCTACGAGGACCGGGGGCTGATCACCTCCGAGCGCGCCGGCTCGGGCCACCGCCGGTTCCCGCGCGCCGTCCTGCGACGGATCGCCTTCATCGTCTTCGCCCAGCGGATCGGGCTCTCTCTCGACGAGATCGCCGCCGAGCTCACCAAGCTGCCCGGCGATCGCGCCCCGACGCGCCGCGACTGGGCGCGGCTCTCCGGGAGCTGGAGCGCGCGCATCGACGACCGGATCGCCGAGCTCGAGCGACTCAAGGTCGGGCTCACCGAGTGCATCGGTTGCGGCTGTCTCTCGCTCGAACGCTGCCAGCTGGCGAATCCCGGCGACCGGGCCTCCCGCTTGGGTCCGGGGCCGCGCTACTGGGTCGGCGACCGGCCCACAACGACAGCCCCCTAGCCTGCTCACGTGCCGAGCAGCGAACCGCGCCCCTCCGATGCCCGCAACCGGCGGCTCGCGCTGCTCGCTGTCGGCGTCACCGTCCTGCTCTGGTCGTCGGCGTTCGTGGGTATCCGCGCCGCGCGGGTCGATATTACGGCCGGGCCGCTGGCGCTGGCGCGGCTCCTGGTCGCCGCGATCGTGCTCGGAGCGATCGTCACCTGGCGCCGCGATCGCCTGCCGCCTCGGGGCGACGTCCTGCGGCTGGTCATGGTCGGGGTGCTCTGGCTCGCCGCCTATAACGTGCTGCTCAACGAAGCCGAGCGGCGGGTCGATGCCGGGACCGCCGCGATGCTGGTCAACATCGGGCCGCTCCTGATCGCCCTGATGGCGGGGCTATTCCTCAAGGAGGGATTCCCGCGATCGCTGGTCACCGGCTCGCTGATCGGCTTCGCCGGCACGTTGGTGATCGGGCTCGCCACCGGCGGCGAGAGCGTCGACGCCGGCTGGGGCGTGGCCCTATGCGTTGCCGCGGCCGCGTCCTACGCGGTCGGCGTCATCCTCCAGAAGCCGCTGCTCGAGCACACCTCGGCACTCCAGGTGACCTTCTTCGCCTGCATGGTCGGCGCCGTCGTCTGCCTGCCGTACGCACCAGCGCTCGTCGACCAGGCCGGCGACGCCGACAGCGAGGCCCTCGTCTGGGCCGTCTACCTGGGCGTCTTCCCGACCGCGATCGGCTTCACGACCTGGGCCTATGCGCTGAAGCGAACGACGGCGGGCAAGATGGGCGCCAGCACCTATCTGGTGCCGCCGCTGGCGATCCTGCTCGGCTGGATCATGCTCGACGAGGTTCCGCCCGCGCTTGCCTTTGCCGGCGGCGCGCTCTGCCTGGTCGGCGTCGCGATCACCCGGGGTGCGCGCTGGCCGGCTAGAGCTGGGCGCCGGACCGACGAGGCGGAGATGCCGGCAACGCGGTGAGCGCCCGCAGGTGGAACTCGGCCATCTCGACGAGGTCCTCGAGTTCGAGGCTCTCGTCGGCGGCGTGTGCGGCGTTGAGGTAGGCGATCGGATCGCCGTGGAGCTGCGGCGCGAAGCCGTAGGCGACCGTGTCGAACGCGGTCCGCACCCAATGCGAGTCGGTGAACCCGGGCGAGACCAGCGGCAATAGCTGCGCTCCGGGCACGCGCTCGGCGACGTAGTCCTCGAGCACCCGGTAGAGCGGCGTATCCACGGTCGATTCGGTGCCGCCCTCGAGCGGTTCGAGCAGCTCGAGCTCGTAGGCGAGCTCGTCGCCGATCGCCGCCGCGACGTGGTCGCGGATCTCCGTTTCCCCCTGGCCGGGAAGCGCGCGGCAATCGCAGATCAGGTCGGCGAACGGCGGGATCACGTTGGCCGGCTCGAACGTCTGCGCGCCCGTCGGAGTCACGGTCAGCCGGGCCATCGCCGCCAGCTCGTCGGCGAGCACCGGGTGCTGAGCCCCCGCCCAGCCGATGACCTCTTCGTCCTCGCCCTCCGGCGCACCGAGCGCGCGCAGCGCCCGCGTCACCGAGGGCGCCAGGCGCGCCGGCGTGGGGTGATCGAGCAGCCGCTCGATCGCGGTCGCCGCGTGACGCAGCGGGTTGTCGGCGCCGCCGGGAACCGACGCGTGGCCGGCGGTCCCGAACATCCGCAGGCGCAGCGAGGTCACCCGCTTCTCACCGATCGAGACGGTCACCACCCGCCGCCCGTCGGCGAGCTCGAGCAGCGTCCCCCCGCCCTCGTTGAGGGCGTAGTCGCAGCGCAGGTCGGGGCGCTCGCGAACCAGCCACGACATGCCGACGTCGGCGGTGTTGCGCTCCTCGTCCGCCTCGGCGACCAGGACCACGTCGCCGGCCGGGCGCTCGACGCTTCGCGCCAGCGCGGCGAAGGCGACAGCCCGCGCCGCGAGCTCGTTCTTCATGTCGGTCGCCCCGCGGCCGATCAGCCGTCCGTCGCGCACCACGCCCTCGAATGGATCGACCGTCCAGCCGGCGCTGGGCGCCGGGACGACGTCGGTGTGGGCGATCAGCATCAGCGACGGCCCCTCCCCCGCGCCGGCGATCCTCGCGACCAGGTTGAGCCGAGCGGGATCGGGCCCGACCAGCTCCGCCTCGACCCCGGCGCTGGCGAGGTACTCGGCGAGCAGCTCGGCGGCCGGGGTCTCGTTGCCGGGAGGATTCGAGGTGTCGAGGCGAATCAGCGCCCGGGCGAGGTCGACGACCTCGCCGCGCAATCGGGAATCGGTCATCGATCGCCGGCGAGCCGCCGCACGGCCTCGAGCGGAAACTCGTCCTGCATCGTGCCGTCGAGGCGCTGCGCCGGCCGGGCGGCGACGAGACAGTTGTAGACGGCCTCGTGAGCCGCCTCGTAGGCGGCGGCAAAGTACGGGTCGAGGGCGTCGTTCGAGAGCCCCTGCTCGCTCGCGGTGCTGAAGGCGACCCCGATCTCCCCGGAACCCTCGCCGCCGTAGGACCCGGCGCGGGCGAGTCCGAGCAGCGGCCGCAGCGCCAGCCGCCGCAGCTGCTGCGCCGAGAACGGTGCGTCGGTCGCGCAGACGGTGATGCAGGAACCGCGATCGGGGCCCTGGCCCTCGAGCGGGCCGAGCCGCGAGCCGAGCAGGTCGAGGTACTCGCGATCGCCGAAGTTGCACAGCAAGAGCACCCCGACGGAGTGCTCGCCGACGGATCGCGAGGCAGTTCCGATGCCGCCGGGAAAGCCGAAGCAGACCATCCCGGTGCCCGCCCCGACGCTGCCCTCGGCGACCTCCTCCCCCAGCTCCTCGAGCGCCCGCTCGACATCGGCCCCGGTGACCGTGCGCGAATCGGCCATGTCGCCGTCGTCGCACTCGCCGACCACCGGCAGGACGATGTTGTCGGGGCCGCGCCCGGAGGCGAGAACGGCCGCCCGGTGGACGACGCCGACCGCGTGCGAGCCACAGAGGTAGAGCGGCGTCTCCATGGTTCCGCGCTCGTCGATCTCGATCTTGCCGGTGAGCTCGCCCATGCCGTTGACGACCGCCGTGCCGGCGAGCGCCGGCAGCGACGGCGGCGCGACCACCGTGACCCCGGTGCGCTCGCCGCTCTGCGCCTGGGAATGACCGACGCGGACGCCGCCGACGTCGGTGATCGCGTTACGCGCCCCGGGCTCGAGCCGGCCGACCGGGCCGGCGAGATCGCGCCAGCGCTCAGCCACTTGAGCCTGTGGCCGCCTTGGCCGCGAGCTCCGGTGCGTGCAGGAGGCAGGCCGCAAGCTGCTCCTGCCCGCCGGCCGGGACCAGCGGCGGATCGACGCGGTCGCAGGGTTCAAAGCGCTTCGGACAGCGGGGGTGGAAACGACAACCGGTGGGCACGTCGGTGGCGTCGGGAAGCTCGCCGCCGAGCAGCTCTCGCCGGCCGCCGCCGCCCGCGGCCGGCACCGGCACAGCGTCGACCAGCGCCTGCGTGTAGGGATGCTGCGGGCGCTCGATCACGTCGGCCGCGAGCCCGCTCTCGACCACCCGCCCGAGGTACATGACCGCGATCCGGTCGCACAGCGACCAGGCCAGGCTGAGATCGTGGGTGATGAACAGCAGCGCCAGCTCGCGCCGGCGCTGCAGCTCGACCAGCACGGCGATGATCTGCGCCCGCACCGAGGCATCGAGCATCGACACCGGCTCGTCGCAGATCAACCCCTCGGGCTCGAGCACGAGCGCCGCGGCGATCGCCACGCGCTGGCGCTGGCCGCCCGAGAGCTGATGCGGGTAACGGTCGAGGAAGCGCTCGGGGTCGAGGCCGGTATCGGTGAGCGCGCGCTCGACCCGATCCGCGCGCAGCTCCGCCTCCACCCCCTGGACGAGCAAGGGCTCGTTGACGATCGCCGAGACCTTCTGGCGCGGGTTGAGCGTCTGGTAGGGGTCCTGGAAGATCATCTGCACCCGGCGGCGCAGCTCGCTGCGGCCGCGCTTGCCCTCGACCTCGGTGCCGTCGAAGCTCACCGACCCGCCGACCGCGGGCTGGAGCCCGAGCAGCGTCCGCGCCAGGGTCGATTTGCCACAACCCGACTCGCCGACGACGCCGAGGATCTCGCCGCGCCGCCACTCGAGCGAGACCCCGTCGAGCGCCCGGGCGACGCCCCCGCCGGAGCCGAACTGGACCTCCAGGTCCCGGGCCTCGAGCAGCGCGGCCGTCATTCGACGATCGCCTCGCTCAGCGGCGTCTCGACCGCCGGCCACTCGCTCCAGGGTGCGAAGTGACAGGCGGCGCCGTGGCCGGCGACGACCTCGCGCAGTGGCGGGTCGGAGAGGCAGCGGTCGGCCGCGTAGGGACAGCGGGGGCGGAAGCGACACCCCTCCGGCATCTCGCTCGGATCGGGCGGCCCACCGGGGATCGGCGCCGCCAGCCCGCGATCGCGGCCGATCACCGGCAGCGTCTCCAGCAGTCGCTTCGTGTACGGGTGCTGGGGATCGTCGAAGACCTTGCTCACCGGGCCAGTCTCGACCACCCGCCCGGCGTACATGACCGCGATCCGGTCGCAGGTCTCGGCCAGCGCGCCGAGATCGTGCGAGATCAGGATCAACGCCAGCCCGAGCTGCTCGCGCAGGCGCTCGAGCAGCTGCAGCACCTGGGCCTGCATGACCACGTCGAGCGCCGTCGTCGGCTCGTCGGCGATCACCAGCGACGGACGGCAGGCGAGCGCCAGCGCGATCATCACCCGCTGGCGCTGTCCCCCGGAGAGCTCGTGTGCGTAACGGCGCCCGAGCCCGGGCGTGATCCCGACCGTGGTCAGCAGCTCGGCGATCCGCTCGCGCAGCTCGCCGGAACCGCCCACCCGCTCGTGCAGCTGGATCGCCTCGGCGATCTGGTCGTCGACGCGCTGCACCGGGTCGAGCGAGTTCATCGCCCCCTGGAAGACGAGCGAGACGTGGCGCCAGCGGACCAGCCCCATGCCGCGCTCGGTGCGCCGCTCGATGTTGATCGGCTCCACACCCGGCGGGCTCAGGGTGATCTTCCCCGTCTGCTCGAGGCCCGCCGGCAGCAGCTTCATCACCGCGAGCGCGGTCGTCGTCTTGCCGCAGCCCGACTCGCCCGCGAGCCCGAGCGCCTCGCCCGGCGCCACCGTGAGATCGACGCCGTCGACGATCGGCTTGCCGCGAGCGCGTACGTGCAGATCGCGGACGTCGAGCAATGCGGCCATCAGTGCTGTTCCCTCAGGCGCGGGTTGACGTACTCCTCGAACAGGTAGCCGAGGATCGCGATCGAGAGCACCAGCGTGGTGATGCAGAGCCCGGGCGGGATCACGTACCACCAGGCGCCGGCGCTCGGCGCTCCGGACTCGAACGCGTTCTCGAGCATCGTCCCCCAGGAGATGCTCGTCGGATCGCCGAGCCCGAGAAACGAGAGCGCCGCCTCGGAGAGGATCGCCACCGCGACGATCAGCACCGTGTTGGCGAAGATCAACGGCAACGTGTTCGGCAGCACGTGCGTCTTGATGATGTAGAAGTCGCTTGCCCCCAGCGCCCTGGCGCGCTCGACGAAGGCGCGTTCGCGCAGGGTCAGCACCTGGGCGCGGACGATCCTCCCGGTCCCGGCCCAGGAGGTGAGCCCGATGACCAGGATCAGGACCGAGAGCGACGGGTCGAGCAGCCGCGCGAGCACGATCATCAGCGGCAGCGTCGGGATCACCAGGAACCAGTTCTCGAGCGCGTCCAGGATCCGGTCGGTCCAGCCGCCGAAGTAGCCGCTGGCGAGCCCGACCGCGGAGCCGAGCACGGCCGAGATCAGGGCCGCGGCGAAGCCGACCACCATCGAGACCCGGGTCCCGGCGAGCAGCTGCGAGAACACGTCGGCGCCGCTCTCGGTGGTGCCCAGGATGTGGCTCCAGCTCGGCGAAGCGAGCACGTCGAGGCTGGAGGCGGTGGGGTCGTACGGGGCGATCAGCTTGCCGAACACCGCCAGGAAGACGAACAGGCCGAGGATCCCGAGCCCGATCCGGCCGCGCCAGGTTCCGAACAGCAGGTCGCGGACGGTCTTGTCGCGAAGATCGTCGTCGAACTCCGGCTGCGCCAGTAGCTCGACCGCGGCGCCCGCCTGCTCACCGGCCATGAGCACACCCCAGGTCGTGCGTCATGTCGCCCTCACCCGCGGGTCGAGGTAGAAGTAGAGGCAGTCGGCGAGCAGGTTGGCGATGATCACCCCGACCGAGAAGACGAGGAAGGTCCCCTGGAGGACAGGGAAGTCCTTCGACTCGATCGCTTGGAAGGAGAGCTCGCCGAGCCCCGGCCAGGAGAAGATCGTCTCGATCGTGATCGCACCGCCCGCTACCGCCCCGAACTGGATCGCCGCCAACGTGACCAGCGGCAGCAGGGCGTTCGGAACCGCGTGGCTGCGTACGACCCGGCTCCAGGGCAGGCCGGTGGCCCGCTTGACGGTGACGAAGTCCTCGGTCAGCACGTCGACCATCGACGAGCGCATGATCAGGAAGTACTGGCCCAGCAGCATCAGCGTCATCGCCGTCGCCGGCAGGATCAGGTGGTCGAGGACGTCGGTCGCCTCCGCCCAGAAGCTCGAGAACTCGACCCCCGGCGTCTGCTGCAGGCCGGCCGGGAAGATCGGGATCGCGACCGCGAACAGCAGGATCAGGATGATCCCGATCCAGTACTCGGGCGCGGCGTAGGTGAACAGGCTGAAGCCGAGCAACCCGTCGTCGGTCTTCTTGCCGCGCCGGGTGGCGGCGACCACCCCCATCCAGCTGCCGAGCAGGGTCGCCATGATCGTGCCCGACTCCGACCAGCAGCAGCGTCCACGGGAGCGCGTCGAGGATCTCGTCCCAGACGTCCTCGCGGCTGCGCTGGCTGATCCCGAGGTCGAGCGTCAGCGTGTCGCCGATGTAGTCGACGAACTGGCCGCTGACCGGCTTGTCGAGACCGTAGTCGGCCTTCAGCTCCTCGAGTCTCCTGCGGGGTCGCCGACGGCAGCCGGGCGAGCTGGGTGGTGGGGTCGCCCATCACCCGGAAGAGGAAGAAGTTGAAGATCAGGACGAAGACGAGCGTCAGCAGCGACGCCGCGACCTTGCCGGTCAGCCACCGCCCGCTCATCGCCTAGGGGTCACGCGTCGATCTCCAGCGGCTCGGACTCGCGCCTGCGGTTCGCCCGCGAGCCGATCAGGTAGCCGCCGATGCCGAAGACGAACGCGAACACGACCGCGAGGCCCGCCGACTGGCCGCCGCCGTCGCTCGACCCGCCGCTCTCCCCCGGCCCCAAGGCGAGCAGCGGCTCGTATGAGACCTGCTCGCAGAACGCATCGCCGTCCTCCGACGGGCAGGCGAGTTCGACGTTCGCGAGCGTGTCGGTGCGGTAGGCCTGCAGGTTCGGGTCGTAGGTGAGCACGACGTAGGGCACGTCCTCCTGGGTGATCGCGACCATCTCCTGGATGATCGCCTTGCGCTCCTCGACGTCGAAGCTCCCGGCCTGCTCGTCGAACAGCCGGTCGTACTCGGGGTTGGCGTAGAAGGAATCCGAGAGGCCTGCCGATCTCGGAGCTGAGGAAGAGGCTGAGCAGGAAGCTCGGGTCGTAGGGGTCGCCGCCCCAGCCCCAGATGAAGGTGTCGAACTCCGGCGCCGGCTTGCCGTCGATCTTCTGGATCGTCAGCTCGGTGAGCTTGTCGGTGCTGACGACCTGGACGTTGAACTCGACCCCGATCTCGGTCGCCATCTCGGCGATCAACTTCGCGTACTGGATGTCGGACGGCGCCTCGGAGCGCACGTAGAGGTCGAACGAGAGCTCCATCCCGTCCTTGGTCCGCGGCCCGTCGCCGGGATCGACCCAGCCGGCGTCGTCGAGGATCTGGTTGGCGAGCTCCGGGTCGAACGGGATAGTTCTGCTCCGGGACTTCGAAGAACGACTTGTAGAACGACGGCAGGATCCCGTAGGCGGGGAACGAGGTGCCGCGGGCGCGCGATCGCGTTGAGGCGCTCGCGGTCGATCGCGTAGGCGATCGCCTGGCGGACCGTCGAGGTCCTGGACCGCCGGGTTGAACTTCGCGTCCGGGCAGTAGCTCTCGGGGCAGAGGTTGAAGGCGAGCTCCGTGTAGGACGGCGTCGGGCTCTGCACCGTTTCGATGTCCGGCTCCTCGCCCATGCGCGCGAACGAGCCCGCCTCGACCTCGGGCATCATGTCGACCTCGCCCAGCTCGAGCGCCCGCTCGGCGGCGTCCTCGTAGCCGTACCTGATGAACTGGATCTCGTCGAACTCCGGCGCCTCGCCCCGGAACTCGGGGTTTCGCTCCATCCGGATGATCTTGCCGCGCTCGTACTCGGTGACCACGTAGGGGCCGCAGCCGACCAGCGGCAGCTCGGGCTTGTAGGAGCCGGTGAGGTCGTCGATCGGCACCTTGCCCCAGATGTGCTCGGGGAGGATGTAGATGAACAGGCCGCCGACGATCCGCGCGTCGGGACGGCGGGTGTGGATCACCACCGTGGTCGTCGTCGGGGGTATCGATCCTGGTCACGTTCGAGGTGTAGTTCGTGAACAGCGTCCCCTCGCTGCCGAGCACCTCGAGCGAGAACTTGACGTCCTCGGAGGTGATCGGCTCGCCATCGGACCACTTCATGTCCGGGTCGAGCTTGAAGGTGACCGTCTTGCGGTCGTCGGAGACCTTCCAGCTCTCGGCGATGCCCGGGTGCCGGCGAGAGGTCCTCGGGGTTGAAGTTGACCAGCAGGTCCCAGTTGATCGCCCAGATCGTGTAGGCCTCCTCGTCGAGGCCGACGAACGGGTTGAGCGAGGTCGGGTCCTGCGGCCCAGCCGATCCGCAGCACGCTCCCGTCCCCCGCCGCCGACTCGTCCTGAGCCGACGCCGGCACCGAGATCACGACCGCGGCGGCGAGCAGCGCCGCCATCGCACCGACCACCGCACCGACCCTCGACCTCATCCGGGCTCTCCTTCCGTAGGTTCGGCTCGGCACACCGCCGGCCTCGATCACCTCGAGCGTCTTCGCGTCGGCGTCGAGCCGCACCCGGGCCCCGAGCGGCATCGTCGCCATGTGCTTGCCGTGACCGACCGGGACGTTGGCGATCGCCGGGATCCCGAGCGGCGCGATCAGCTCGTCGAGCATCTCCTCGATCGAGAGCGTCCGACGCGGGGCCCTCGGGCAAGCGTCTGCGGCTTCAGGTCGACGTCGGTGCCGAAGACGAAGCCGGCGACGTTGTCGAGCTTGCCGGCGCGGATCAGGTGGTTGAGCGCCGTGTCGACCAGGTAGGGCTCGGTGTTCAGGTCCTCGACCATCAGCACGCAGCCGTCGGTCTGGACCTCGAACGGCGTCCCGATGCTGGCGGCGAGCAGGGTCAGGCAGCCGCCGACCAGCGGCGCCTCGGCGCGCCCGCCGCCGACGGTGAGCACGTAGGGATTCTCGGGGTCCTCGAACACCCGCCCCAGCGGCTCGGGCTCGAAGGCGCGGTGAAACCACTCCCGGGTCTCCTTGGTGAGCTCGTCCTTGCGCCGCGTGAAGCGGAGGAAGTTGGGCCCGTAGAAGGTCACCCAGCCGGCGTTTGCGGCCAGCGCCAGGTGCAGCGCGGTGATGTCGGAGAAGCCGCAGACGATTCGCGGCTCGCCGACCGCGTCCCAGTCGATCAGGTCGTACAGGCGGGCGCGTCCCGTAGCCGCCGCAGAGCGTGTGGACCATGTCGATCCCGGGCTCGCTCAGCGCCCATTGCAGGTCGGCCGCCCGCTCCTCGTCGGTGCCGGCGAGGTAGCCGTGGACCTTGCGGTGGTTGGGGCCGAACACGACCCGGTGGCCGCGGGCCTCGAAGTACTCGGTCGCCTGCTCGGTCTCCGAGCGCGTCTGCGGCGGGCTCGCCGGCGCGACGACGGCGATCGTCGCCTTCTCGGGCAGCGCCGGCGGCTTGATTCGCTGCGCGGTCACGCCAGCCGCCTCGAGACGGTGATCGCCTCGCCGATCAACTCGGGCGATGCCTGCAGCGAGCCGAGCACGAGCTCGACGTGAAGCTCGGCCACCTGCTCCAGCTGCAGCGGCCCGCCGGGGTCGAACCAGAGCGCGACCCCGGTGCACTGCAGCAGGATCGCGTAGGTCGCGACCTGGGCGTCGGAGGAGCGCAGCGAGCCGTCGCGGATCCCGTCGCGGATCATCTCGCTGAAGATCGCCTGATAGGCGTCGCGCTTGGCGATCAGGGCCTCGCGCGGCTCGTCGGTGAGCGCCCGGATCTCGCAGTCGGTGACGAACGCCGCCAGCCGGTGGACGCCGTGGAAGACGACGTGCTCGCGAACCGCCGCCGCGAGCCGCAATGCCGGGCGCTCGCTGCAGCTCCGATCGCGGCGACCACGCGCCCGGTGAGGCGATCCATGAAGTCGTCCTGGAGCTCGACCAGGATCGCCTCCTTGTTCGGGTACCAGTGGTAGATCGCGGCCGGCTGCACCCGCGCCGCCGAGGCGAGCGCCCGCATCGAGGTCGCGTGGTAGCCGCGCTGGGCGAAGAGCTCGATCGCCGCCCCGTGGATCGCCTCCCGGGTCGCGCGGCACCGCGCCGGGCGTTGCGATCACGGCACGCCTCAGCCAAGCCTTAAGCAGCTCCCGCGTCTGCTCCTGGGTGGCGACCTCGCGGCCGAGGGTGCGCGGTGAGCCCGACCGCCATCTCGACCAGGGCCGCGTTCGAGGGCGCGAGCACGCCCCTGCTCAGGTAGGCGACGTCCTCGAGCCCGGTGCGAATCCCCGGGGCGCCGAGCAACAGCGCCAGCCCGAGCATGCGCTGGTGGTGGCGGCCGATGCAGGTCACGGTCCAGAAGGTCGCCGGCGGGCAGCGGGCGCAGCATCGCCTCCAGCGCCTCGGGCGAGGCGTCGATCCCGCCCGGGACGCCGAAGACGAGGTTGATCCGCATCGGCGCCTCGAGGATCCCGTCCTCGAGCCAGCTGACCGCGCTGACCACGTGGCCGACGTCGAAGCACTCGACCTCGAGCGCGATCCCCATCGAGGTCGCCCGCTCGACGATCCCGCGGCCGGCCGGCGGCGGGGTGATGAAGGTCTCGTCGCCGAAGTTCATCGAGCCCGACTCGACCCCGGAGATGTCGGGCTTCGCCTCCAGCCCGGTGGTCCGCTCCTCGATCGTCATGTCGTTGGCGCCGCCGGTGGAGACCATCGTCAGCACGTCGCAGCCGGCGCGGATGCGGTCGATCGCGTCGACGAACAGCTCCGGTCGCCCGCTCGGGGTGCCGTCGTCCTCGCGCACGTGCAGGTGGGCGACCGTCGCCCCGGCCGCGGCCGCCTCGATCGTCGAGTTGGCGATCTCCTCGGTCGTGTAGGGGATGTTCGGGTTGTTCTCGCGAAAGACGTCGGCGCCGGTGATCGCGCAGGTGAGCACGACCGGGTCGCTGTTCCAGGCTCATCCCACGGCCTCCTTCGATCGCGGCGCAGTGAGGCGCGCTCCGCCTCGGTGATCGGCCGGTGACCCGCTGCGCCGGATCCCAGAGGACGAGCCCGAACTCGGCCTCGACCACCGCGCTCGCCCGCTGTGGTCGAGGATCCGCTCGCGCGTGCTCACGCTCTTCGTCCCCAGCTCGTCGACCGCGCACTGCACCGTCACCGACCCGAACGCCGGGTCGATCTCGCCGTTGAAGCTGACCGAGCAGCGCCCGACGACGTACTCGTCGCGGCCGATCCCGTGCAGCCTCGAGGAAGGCGTCGCGGCCCTCCTCGAGATAGGTGAGCACGACGGTGTGGTTGACGTGGCCGAGCCCGTCGAGGTCGCGCCAGCGCATCTGCACCGGGTGCCCGCTCGCTCATCGCCGCACCCCGATCGAGATCGAGTCCGAGGGCCTCGCGCAGGCGGCGCGAACGCCGCACGAGCTCGAGCGCGTAGGCGCCGCGGTCGGGCGAGCAGCCGCTGCCGACGACCATCCGCACGCCGGTCCCGATCCCGTCGGCGGCCAGCGCGGCGGCCGAGAAGCTGGTCGCCATCGAGAAGAACAGCACCGTGCCCTCGTCCGTGGTCAGCAGGATCGCGGTCGGCTCGCAGCCGCTGGCGTTGACGACGACCACGGTGAGGTCGGCCGGCGGCGCCCCGGCCGCCCGCACCGCGTCGAGGGCGGCGAGCGGATCGCGCAGGTCGGCGGCGACGGCGACGTCGCAGAGGCCGGCCGACGAGACCAGCTCGAGCGCCTCGGCGTCGACGTCGACCGCGACCAGGGTCGCGGCCGCATCGCGCGCGGCGGCCAGCGCCAGCTTGCCGGCGTGGCCGGCCCCGAGCACGCAGACGGTGCCCATCTCCGGGGTCAGCGCGCTTCGTCTGACCGGCGGCGGCGCAGACGTCGAAGAGCTCGAGCGCCGTCGCCGAGCGGCAGGTCGTCGGGGACCGGCGCCCAGGAGGCGCGCTCGAACACGTAGGCCGTGCCCTCGACCTCGACCTGGGGCGAGTCGGGGTCGAGGCGGGTGATCGCCTCGAGCCGCAGCGGCGTCAGCGTCAGCGAGCCGAGCGTCACCAGCCGCTCGCCGATCTGCGGCGGCGAGCCGTGCTCGCTCGCCGACCGCGGTCACCGTCCCGAGCAGGACCCCGCCGGAGTCGGTCTCGGGGTTGTGCATCTTGCCCCGCGACTCGACGATCTCGATCATCCGCGCCGCCATCCGCTCCGGCTCGCCGCCGCCCGCGCTCGCGGATGTTGCGAAGCGAGGTCGAGTCGAGGCAGAGGCGCTCGACCGCGAGCTCGAACTCGTGCGCGCGCACCGGCGCCGAGGAATCGAGGCGCGCGGCGGGCTGGGGCAGCACGCCGAGCGGCTCCAGCACCCGGTCGGCGCCCAGCTGCTGGGCGATCTCGCCGACCGCCGCCGCACGGCCCTCCGGGCTTGTCTCAGTCTTCATGAACGATCGTTGACGAACCTATGCCCGCGCGCTTGAGCGTGTCAATGCGCGCTTCGGCCAACGATCCGGCAGCGATGTGACTGAACGTACGTTTGGCTCAGGCAAGGGCTGCCGGGCGGATACGCTGGCGCACGTGAGCCTTGCGATGCCCGTCGTCTGGAGCGACCGCCACCGGCTGCACGAGCCCGGACGGCGAGATCTGGGTCGGCGTGCGCACGCCGGGCACCGAGCTGCCCGAGCGCGCCGAGCGGATCCGCGCGGCGCTGGCGGCGGCCGGCGCCAATTTCGTCGACGCCGAGCCACACGAAGACGCGGCGCTGCTCGCCGTCCACGAGCCGGCGCTGCTCGAGTACCTGGCCTCGGCCTGGGAGCAATGGGAGGCCTCCGGCCTGGTCGAGGACCCCGGCCAGGATCGCGTCGTTCCCTACATCGTCCGCCACCCCGGTCTCTTCTCCGGCTTCGAGCCCGCGGTGCCGGCGGCGGTCAGCGCCCGCGCCGGGCGCTTCGCCTACGACACGATGACCCTGATCGGGCCCGGCACCTGGGAGGCCGCCCGCGGGGCGACCGACGCCGCGCTGACCGCCGCCGACCTGGTGCTCGCCGGCGAGCCCGCCGCCTACGCGCTCTGCCGCCCGCCCGGCCACCACGTCACCCGCGGCTGTTTCGGCGGCTCCTGCTATCTCAACAACTGCGCCGTCGCCGCCTCCCGTCTTCGCGAGGCGCTCGGCGCACCGGTCGCGGTGATCGACATCGATGCCCACCACGGCAACGGCACCCAGCAGATCTTCTACGACGACGCCGCCGTGCTCACCGGCTCCGTCCACGTCGATCCCGGCGCCGGCTGGTTTCCGCACTTCCTCGGCTTCGAGAGCGAGCGCGGCGGCGGGGCCGGCGAGGGGGCGAACCGCAACCTCTGCCTGGCGCCGGGCTCGGGCGACGATCCCTGGCTGGAGGCGGTCAGCGCGCTTGCCGGATGGGCTCGCCAGGGCGGCGCCAAGGCGCTCGTCGTCGCGCTCGGAGTCGACGCCGCCGGAGGCGACCCCGAGAGCCCGCTCGACGTCACCGCGGAGGGCTTTCGCGCCGCCGGACGGGCCCTCGGCGAGCTCGGCCTGCCGACGGTGGTCGTCCAGGAGGGCGGCTATGACCTCGAGGCGATCGGCGAGTTGGTCGGCGAGGCGCTCGCCGGAATCGAGGAAGGGTTGGGCTCGGGCTAGCCGCAGACCGGCCAGTGGTCGGCGCCGTCACGGTTCTTGAGCAGCACCGCGACAACCGCCTGGGTCCGGTACGGATAGGAGATCGGGTCGCCGCCCGGACTCTTCGGCGAGGCCTTCCAGGTCGAGCGCATGAACTGGAACGCGCCGCGGTAGAGACCGCCGCCGCCGATCGCATCCGGGTTGCCGCCGGACTCGCACTCGCTGGTCGAGTGGGCCCAGCGCTTGTCGCGGACCGAGGTCTGGTCCCAGATCCGGTCGTATCGGGTTCCGACCCGCTCGGCGGTCGACGATGTCGCGCCGCCGGAGGCGCTCGTCGTGCCGATGCCGCCCGAGCTCGAGGCGCTCGCCTGGGCGCCGGTCAGCGCACCGATCGCGAACAGCACCATGGCCGCGATCGCGATCGCGAACAGCCGGTACTTGGTCGTCGGGACTCCGAGGATGCTCATTTTCACGCTCCGCTCTCGTCGCTTCCGGGGTTAGCTGACGGGCTCGCGCGTGAAGAGCTTGCGCTACACGGCCACAGTGACCGCGATTCGCCCCAACCGTTGGGTCCCCCGTCCCCCGCCTATACATGGGCAGGGACTCAGCAGGAAGCCGGGATATTAGCAGAGTGTTAGCGAAGCGTTAGCACCACTGCTACGAGTGCTTGCGGCGCTCGCGGACCCGGATCGAGCCGCGCATGAACGGGTGGATCCGGCAGAAGTACGTATAGGTCTTGCCCGGCTTGGTCAGCGGCGGGGTCGTGTAGACGTTCGATCCCGTGGTCACCTCGGTGCTGAGGTTGGTGCCGTAGCCGAGCTGCCCGGAGTCGAACTTGATCTGCCCGCGGGCCAGCGGATAGCCGATCCCCGAACCCTTGTTGCAGGGAGCCGGACAGGAGGTGATGCTGTGCCACGCCTGCTCCTCGTCGGGCATCGTCGAGAGCGCATCGAAGTTGGTGAAGGTGACGGTCTGGCCGGGGTTGATCACCGGCGGGCGCATCAGGAACTGCGGGAAGCCGCGGAAGGCGGAGTAGCCGCCCATCGAGTAGCCGAAGCCGTCGATGCCGAGTCCGCCGCTGGGGACCCGGCCCTTGCTGCGGAGCTTTCGCGGGTCGGGCAGCTTCAGGTTCTTGTTCGCCTTGAAGTCGACGTTCTCGTTCAGGCGGCCGTGGGTGAGGATGCCGCCGGCGTCGTACATCGCCTTCACCGCAGCGTCGTCGTCGAACGGGTCCTTCGCCGCGGGATCGTTCGCCGTGCTCACCGCGAGCGGCAGGATGCCCATCGACTCGTACCAGGACGCCTTCTTGACGTCGTAGGTGGAGTTGACCGAGACCGTGTCGCCGCCTTTGAGGTGGATCCTCCACTCGGGCCTGGTCGCGGTCATCGAGACGTCCCAGCTGACCGCGCCGGCGGGCTCGTAGTACTTGGCATCGGAGCGGAACAGCTGGCGGACCTCGGACGGGTCGTCGCCGTCGGCGTCGCCGGCGTCGGGACCGTCGCGCGCGACCTCGATGTCGACATGCAGCCCCCCCGGATGCAGGTGGCCGGCGCCGAAGACGAGCGTGCGCCCGGCCGGCGGAACCGTCCAGTGTCCGGCCTCGCTGATCTTGCGAGCCTCCTCGTAACCCGGCATCGCCGGGTCGGTCGGCACGTCGTCGGGGAAGACCCACTCGCCGTCGCCGTCGGCGTCGAAGCCGCGCTCGGCGTCGAACACCGGGTAGGTCTGCGGCGCGCCGGCGACGTCGAGCCACTGGATCGTCGCCGGGCTGATCCCGGCGCCCGAAGCGCTGGCCACCGGCACCCAGTCGATCTCCCAGGTGATGTAGACGGACCTGCCGCCCTCGGCGTTGAGGCTGTGGATCATGTAGTTGAGGACCCAGGTGGCGTCGCCGCCGGTCTTGAAGCCATAGCCCTGGGGCAGCTTCGGAATCGTCTTCTCCTCGCCGGAGGCAAAAGTCGGTCCGTTGGGGCCGACCCAGACGACGTGGTGCAGGTGCAGGTCCCAGACGCTCGGGGTCACGGTCGACCCGTCAGCCAGCACCTCGACCATGCTCGGCTTGAACCTGGTGACGAAGCCCTGGGGGGCGCCGGGGGCGAAGGCGCTGGCGTCGCCGGGGCCGGCGAGCGCGACCGCATTCGGGCAGGTCTTGGTGACGTTGTAGAGGTTGAGGTTCTGGCCCGGGGAGATCGGGATCGCGTCGGTCCGACACGAGTAGGTGGTCATGTCGGCATAGCTCGCGGCGGGGAGGATCTCCTCCTGCGCGCTTGCGGGCGCGGCGAAGGTGAGCAGCGCGGAGGCGGCGAGCAGGCCGACAACGACGTGACGCGGACGACGCGTCAGCGGATAAGACCGGTCCGGCAACTTCTCCACCTCCCTGCGGATTGCGTTCAAGAACCTGAGGTCCCCAGGCGAAGGACTCTAGCGTTCTCGTGGCGCGACGATCTGGGAGGATCATCGACACCCATATGATTGCCGAGAATATACCAGGCATGCATACGGTCGACAACCGAGCCTGAGGATTCCGGAGTAGGCTCGGCTCGATGCTCTGGCGCGTGGCCGCTCTCGTCGGCTCGCTGATCTTCGTGGGGACGGCCCCGGCCGGCGCGACTACCTATTGCGTGGCACCGGCGACCGGCTGCGGCGGCGGTGATCATCCGACGCTCGCAGGCGCGCTCACGGCGGCCTCCAACAGCGCCGGAGCCGATGACGTGCGCCTCGGTGCCGCAACCTACGTCGACGGGCCGTGGAGCTATGTCGACAACAGCGCAACCAATCCGGTGACGATCCGCGGAGCCGGGTTCCTGCAGTCCCAGCTCAACTCCTCCGCCGCCGGGCCCCCAACGCTGACACTCGTCAACGGGAATGCCGACAACGTGATCGTGGGGACGCCGACCGCGGGAGCGAACCCGGTCGCCCTCCAGCTGGTGGCCGGCACGCTCTCGAACTCTCAGGTGCTGGTCGCTGCCAACGGCCTCGGCATCAACGCCGAGGCCGCGGTCATCGACCACTCGTCGATCACCCCGGCCGGCCCCGCCGCGACGGGGAACACGGCTGTTCACGCCGATACGACGACGGTCAAGGACACCAGCATGTCAACGACCGACGGTGTCCTCACGAACGACGGCCAGGTGGCGGTCCGGCGGGCGACGATCGTCACCCAGGGCGTCGGCCTTGAGAGCCCCTTTGCCGCGACCGCGATCTCCGACTCGCTGATCGTCCTCAACGACGCGACCGCGGTCGGCGTCCAGGGCGTCTGCGACCTCGCCACCGGCACGATCGCGATCGAAGCTACGAACCTGACCGTGACCGGCGGCGGCAGCGGAATCGCCTTCCGCAGCACCGGCAGCCAGAACTGCGGCGGCCACGTGGCCGTCTCGAGCTCGCTCGTGCAGGGCGTCGGCACGACCGTCGACTGCGTGGCGGGTGCGCTGCCCGGCGCCACCGCTGCCGTCGTGGTCTCCTACTCCGACGCTGACCTCAGCGCCGGTGAGGTGACCGGGACCTGCAGCCAACCGGTCAACGCGGCCGGCAACTTCCTCGCCGATCCGAAGCTCGCGACGCCGGCAACGCTGAATCCGGTGCCGCGCTTCGACTCGCCGCTGATCGATGCCGGCGATCCCGTCGCACCCGGCGCCGAGCAGCCCACCGACATCGCCGGCCTGCCGCGGGCGGTCAACGGGCGCCGCGACGTTGGTGCGTTCGAGTACGGCCGTCGGGCGCCGGCGCTGAGCGCCGGGTCGAGCCCGGCCGCGGCCCTCACCGGCGAGCCGTTCACATTCTCCGCCACGACCTCCGACCTCGACCTCGGCGATGTGGTCACGGTCGGCTGGAGCTTCGACGACGGCGCGACCGCTACCGGCGACCAGGTCACCCACGCGTTCGCCGCGGCCGGGATGCACACGGCGACCGCGACGGCGACCGACTCGGCCGGGGTGACCACGGTGAGTCCGGTGATCGTGACGGTCAACGAGCTCCCCGACACGAAGGCGCCCGAGACCGAGATCACCAGGCAGCCGAAGGCGCGGACGAAGAAGCGCAAGGCGGTGTTCGAGTTCTCTTCCAATGAGCCCGGCGGCAGCTTCGAGTGCAAGCTCGACAAGGCCGCCCCCGCGGCCTGCACTTCGCCGTTCAAGCACAAGGTCAAGGCCGGACGCAGAGCGCACAACTTCTCCGTGGTCGCGATCGATGCCGCCGGAAACCGCGACGCGACGCCGGCGACCTACAGCTGGAAGGTCAAGCGCAAGACGAGAACCGGCGGTCGCGGTTAGGTCGCCGGAGCGCCATCAGCCGCCGATATGATTGCGGTGCATATAGCAATCATGAATACGACTGAAACCCAAGCCGCCACCGAGGATCTGGCGCCCTCCGCCTACATGGTGATGGCGATGATCCGCGACGGGTTCGACACCGGGTATCGGATCAAGCAGTTCATCGAACGCGCCGCCTCCTTCTTCTGGTCGGTCAGCTACGGCCAGATCTATCCCGAGCTGAGGCGGCTCGAGGCCGCGGACATGATCAGTGGCCGCGACGTCACCTCGAGCGGCCGGCGACGTCGCGAGTACTCGCTGACGGCGACCGGAAAGCGGGAGCTTCGGCGCTGGCTGGCCGATCCCGCCGAGCCCTCGATCTGGCTTCGAAACGAGGGGCTGCTGAGGCTGATGCTGATCGATTGGGACGACACCGAGCTGGTGCGCAAGAACCTCGGCGAGCTGCGCCAGATGAGCTCCGACCGGCTGGCGACGGTGGAGGCGATGGTCCCGCCGCGCGAACGCGGCCGCCGGATCAAGGAGCTCGGCGAACGGCTCCTGGCCGAGACGGTGGCGTGGTGTGACGAGACCGAGGCCGGATTGGACCGTCGATGAGCCCCGACCTCGAGGCCCTGCGCAGCCTCGACGACGCCCCCCACCCCACCGCGATCCTGCTCCCGGTCGAAAGCCGCGTTCCGGTCGAGCGCCGCGAAGGCCCGAGCACGGGCGAGGAAAGCCAGCCGTGGCAGGAGCCGTACGTGAGTCGCCTGATCGCGCTCCAGACCGACGGTGATCGCGCCGCCTGGTTTCACTTCTGCCACGGACATCACGTCGAGTTCCTCTACTGGCAGGTGACCGCTCTTGCGTGTGACCGGGTGACCGCGGCGCTCGCCGCCGACGACCACACGGAGGCCGAGCGCTGGCTCGATCGCGCCGGCGCGCTCACCCGCGGCAGCGGCGCCTTGCTCTACTTCTGCGGCGCGCTCGATGCCGAGACCTACGACCGCTGCCTGCGCTCATCGATGGAGGCCGAGCGCGACGACTTCAGCGGCGACATGTCGGGCGAGTTCCTGGCGATGATGGACGCCAAGGCCAAGATGGTGGAAGCGCTGAAGGCCGCCGGCGAAGTCGAGTTCGGCGACCGCTTTCATCGTGCCGAGCGGGTCTGGTATGCCCACCACGGCGAGGTCGTCCACGGGCTTCATCCGGGCAAGTCGCTGCTGCGCGAGAAGGTCGACCGGCTGGAGCAGGAGGTGGAGTCGTTCGACTATCGCGCCTACGTCGACAACGTCGTCCGCTCAGACCAGGCGCAGAGCGACTACGACGACTACTTCGGCGTCACCCGCAGCGACTCGATCACGCTCGACGACTACTGGACCCAGGCGCTGGAGAAGCTCGCCACCGTCCACTCCCGCTTCGCCATGGGCGCCACGCAGCGCGACGAGCTGATGCGCGGCGACGCGGCCCTGCTGGCGGTGCTCTCGGAATTGCTCGAAGCGGGTTAGGCGCCGATGAAGGGCGTCCGGATCACCCACATCGGCGGTCCCACCGCCCTGATCGAGGTCGCCGGTTGGCGCCTGCTGACCGATCCCACCTTCGACGCCGCCGGCGGCAAGTATCGCTTCGGCTGGGGCACGGGTTCCGAGAAGCTGGCCGGGCCGGCGATCGACGCCGACGAGCTGGGCCCGATCGACGCAGTGCTGCTCAGCCACGATCACCACGACGATAATCTCGACCAGGCCGGACGGGCGATGCTCTCGACCGCGGATGTCGTGGTGACCACGGCCTCCGGTGCGAAGCGCCTCGGCGGCGACGCGATCGGGCTCGAGCCGTGGGCGACGACGCGGCTCGAGGCCGCCGGCCGGCCGTCGATCGAGATCACGGCGACCCCGTGTCGCCACGGCCCGCCGCTCAGCCGCCCGATCGTCGGCGACGTGGTCGGTTTCGCTCTTGCCTGGGAGGGCCAGGAGCAGGGCGTGCTCTGGATCTCGGGCGACACGGTGCTCTACGACGGCGTGCTCGAGGTCGCCGAGCGGCTTCAGGTCGACACCGCGATCCTGCACCTCGGCGGCGTGCGCTTCCCGGTCTCGGGACCGATCCACTACACGATGACCGCCGCCGAGGCGGTCGAGCTGTGCGCGGCCGTTCGCCCGCAGATGGCGATCCCGATCCACTACGAGGGCTGGAAGCACTTCCGCCAGGGCCGAGCGGCGATCGAACGCGAGCTCGCCGGCGCGCCGGACGACGTCCGCCGCCGTTTTCACTGGCTCGAGATCGGCGTCCCGACCGACCTCGCCGGATCAGACATCGGACCCGGGGTAACGGGCCGGTCGTGGATCGCCGCTCGCGGGCGCTCCTCGACCGGCGCGTTATGCGGCGGCGATCACCGGATTGCGAAGCTCGCCGATCCCCTCGACCGAGACGACCACCTCGTCGCCTGGGGCCAGCGAGCGGGGCGGGGCCATGAACTCGCCGCATCCCCATGGCGTCCCGGTGAGCAGCAGGTCACCCGGCTCGAGGGTGAAGCTACGGGAGCAGAACTCGATCAACTCGGCGACGCCGAAGAGCATTTCGGCCGTCGAAGAGTCCTGCATCGTCTCGCCGTTCACGGTCGTCCTCAGCGCCAGCGATTGCGGGTCGGCGACCTCGTCGGCGCTGACCACGACCGGGCCGAGCGGACAGAAGCCGTCCAGGCTCTTCGCCCGCACCCATTGGCCGTCGGAGAACTGCAGATCTCGCGCAGAGACGTCGTTGGCGACCGTGTAGCCGAAGACGCCGTCGAGCGCCCCTGCCGCGGCCACGTGCCGAAGCCTTTCGCCGATCACCGCGCCGAGCTCGACCTCCCAGTCGACGCGCGCGGTCAACTCGGGGTCGATCGGGATCGGCTCGCCCGGGCCGATCACCGCGCTCGGGAACTTGGCGAAGATCAGCGGCACCCGCGGCCGCTCGGCGTTCGACTCGCGAATGTGGTCGAGGTAGTTGAGCCCGATGCAGACGATCTTCCCGGGCTTCAGTGGCGCCACCAGCTCGGCATCGGCAAGCGGCTCGCCGCGACCCTCGACCGCCGCCGCGAGCGCCTCCGGGCCGGCCGCGATCAGCCCCTCGAGGCGTGCTTGCGGATCGACACCGAGCGGCATCAGGGCTTCCCCCTCGACCAGCACCGGGACGACCTCAGCGCTCGCCGTCCGCGCGGTCCCGAACCTCATCGAACGGCGCCCCGGGCGATCACGCGAAGCTCTAGCTCGACGATCCCAGCGCGCGCCGCGTAGAGCATGTCGTGGAGGTTGACGCAGGTGCAGGCGTGGTTCGGGATCAGCTCCAGCCGGTCGCCGACGGCGAGCGGCGGTGCATCCGCGGCCAGGGCCGCGTGGCCGTGCTCTTCGCTGAGGGCGACGAACTCGAGCTCCGGGTGGCCGATCGCGACGGCGTGGCCGCTCGCGCCCGGTGGCGGCCCCGCCTCGCTCAGCGTCTTCGCCCCGGCGTCGACGATCAGGCGCCCGGCGACCGCGGTCGAGACGACGGTCGTCTGCACCCGCAGCGCGCAGTCGTCGAGGCCGAAGCGCCCGCGGCCCTCGCTGCGATCGAGCAGCGCGTAGTTGCCCGGCCGGATCTCGGTGACCGGGGTCAGGTGCGACTGAAACAGGGTCGCGGTCGAGCCGCCGGATATCCGCCCGCACTCGATTCCGGCCCGATCGAAGAGCTGCTTCGCCTCGTCGAGCCGCGCCGCGACCTCGCCGAGGCCGGCGGTGATCGCCGTCTCGTCATGTCGCAGGTGGCCTGGATACGAGGACAGTCCGCCAACCCTCAGGCCTCCCCCGAGGCCCTCGATCGCCTCGGCAAGCGCGAGCGCGGCTGCCGGCGCGACCCCGGTGCGGGCGAGGCCGACGTCGAGCTCGATCAGCGCCTCGGCTTCGACCCCGCGCGCCCGCAGCGCCTGCGCGAGCGGCTCGGCGGCCTCGAGTGAGTCGAGCGCGACGCTCAGCGGCACCCGCGCCGCGACCTCCGTCAGACGCTCGGCTTTCTCGGCGCCGATCGCCGGGTAGTGGAGCAGCAGCGGCGCCTCGAGCTCGGAGGAGAAGATCTCCGCCTCGCGCGACTTGGCGACCGTCAGTCCGCTCGCCCCGCGGGCGAGCTGCAGGGCCGCGATCTCCCGCGTCTTGTGGGTCTTCGCGTGCGGGTAGAGCGCCAGCCCCTGCGAACCCGCGTACTCGGCCGCGGCGTCGAGGTTGCGCCCGAGCCGATCGAGGTCGACGACCAGCGCCGGGGTCTCGAGCTCGGCCACCGGGCGCCCGACGGCGGACGCCCGGGCGGCGGCAGCGGCGCTCACGCGACCCGCTCCAGGTCGCGGCCGAAGCTCAGCCGGGCGCCGTTCAAGAGGTCGAACATGTAGAGCTGCGAGGGGTCGATCGCGAGCTCGATCGACCCTCCCGGCTCGAGCGCGATCCGCTCGTAGATCCGGGCCGTGAACCGCGCCCGGCGGTCGTCGGCCAGCAGCCGGCCCTCGTCGGCGCCGCTCTGGCCCCCGATCGCCGCCTTGACGTCGTCGGTGGCCACCTTCGGCGCCTCGACCGTGAACAGCAGGTTGAACTCGGCCCCGAGCGCCTCGATCACGTCGACCTTCGCAGTCATCCGCTGCCAGCTGGGATCGCAGTCGGCGTCGGCGACGACGAAGCTCGTCGGCCGGATCCCGAGCGCCACCCGGCGTTCGCCGAGCGCCTCCACACCGGGCAGGTTCAGGGTCGTGTCGCCGAAGCTGACCGTGCCGCGGGAGACGATCGCCTCGACCAGGTTCATCGCCGGGGAGCCGATGAAGGCGCCCACGAACAGGTTCGCCGGGTTCTCGAACAGCCGCTGCGGGACATCGCACTGCTGGATCACCCCGTCGCGCAGCACCGCCACCCGCTCGCCCAGGGTCATCGCCTCGATCTGATCGTGGGTGACGTAGACGGTCGTCGTCCGCAGCCGCTCGTGCAAGCGGGCGAGCTCGCCGCGCATGCTCGTGCGCAGCTTCGCGTCCAGGTTCGAGAGCGGCTCGTCCATCAGGAACGCGCGCGGCTCCCGGACCAGCGCCCGCCCCATCGCCACCCGTTGGCGCTGGCCGCCCGAGAGCGCCGCGGGCTTTCGCTCGAGCAGGTCCTCGAGCCCGAGCATGGCCGCCATCGCCGCGATCCGCTGCTCGATCTCGGGCTTCGCCACCTTGCGCCGGGTGAGGCCGAAGGCGAGGTTGTCGCGCACCGTCTTGTGCGGGTAGAGCGCGTAGCTCTGGAACACCATCGCAACGTCGCGGTCGGGAGGCTCGAGCGTGGTCACGTCCTCGTCGCCGATCCACACCCGCCCCTTGGTCACCTGCTCGAGCCCGGCGATCAGCCGCAGCAGGGTCGACTTACCGCAGCCCGAGGGCCCGACCAGGACCATGAACTCGCCCGGGGCGATCTCGAGCGAGACGTCGTCGACCGCGAGCACGTCGCCGTCGTAGACCTTCGTCACCCGCTCGACCTTCACCCCTGGCATCGGCCTACTCCGCCCTCAGCACCGCGACGCAGTCGATCTCGACCTTGATCTGGGGGAGGTGGGCCCCGACCGTGGTCCGGGCCGGCAGCGGGTCGCCGAAGAAGCTCCCGTAGACGACGTTCATCGCCTCGAAGTCGTCGAGGTCGGCGAGGAACACGCCACAGCGGACCACGTCGTCGTAGCTCGCCCCGGCCGCGGCCAGCACCGCACCCAGGTTTTCCATCACCACCCTCGTCTCCTCCTCGATCGTCCCGGTCTGCAACTCGCCGTCGCGGACCGGGCCCTGACCGGAGACGTAGACGAACCGCCCCTCGGCGATCACCCCCGGCGAGTATGCACCCGCCGGCGTCGTTCCCTGGACTCCCTGCTTCATCTCACTCCTATCCCTTCACGGCGCTCGAGGTGAGCGACTGGATGAACGTCTTCTGCGCGAACAGGAACGCAATCAGTACCGGGGTCACGGTGATCACGTTGCCCGCCATCACCGCCGCCCAGTCGGTCGTGTGCTGGCCCTGGAACGTGGTCAGGCCGAGCGGCAGGGTGAAGTTGTCGTCGGAGTTGATCGCGATCAGCGGCCAGAGCAGGTCGTTCCACATCAGCAGGAAGGTGAGCGCGGCGAGCGTCGCCAGCGCCGGGCGCGCAAGCGGCATCGCGATGTGGATCAGGACGCCGAGGCGCGAGCAGCCGTCGATCCGCGCCGCCTCCTCGACCTCCGCGGGCAGGTTGACGAAGAACTGGCGCATCAGGAACACGCCCAGCGGCAGCACCAGCCCGGGGACGATCAGGGCGCCGAGCGTGTCGGTGAGGTTGAGCTTCTCCATCACGATGAAGGTCGGGATCATCGTCAGCTGGAACGGGATCACCAGGGTCGCGAGGATGAGCAAGAAGAGCGCGGTCGAGCCGCGGAAGCGCAGCCGCGCGAAGGCGTAACCGGCGAGCGAGCAGAAGATCAGGTTCGAGACCACGGTCACCCCGGCGACGATGGTCGAGTTCAAGAACCAGCGCGGGAAGGTGGCGCTGGTGAGCACGTGGTCCCAGCCCTCCACGTGCAGCGAGTCGGGGATGATCGTCGGCGGGAACTGGTTGATCTGTGCGTTCGACATGAACGAGCTCAGCACCATCCAGATCAGCGGCAGCGCGAACAGGATCGCCGCCGGGGCGAGCACGAGGTGCCAGGGGTTGAACGGCAGCCGGCCGCGCTTCGGCGCCGGCGGGGCCGGGTCCTCGAGCGCCTCCAGGGCGCCGTCGATCGCCGGGTCGGTCGCCGCCCTCATACGTGCCGCGCCCGGATCCGCGTGTAGACCAGCTGCGCCCCGACCAGAAGCAACAGGAAGAGGGCAACCACATAGGCGACCGCTGCCGCGTAGCCGGCGTGGAAGAGCTCGAACGCCTGGTTGTAGATGTAGTAGACGATCACCACGGTCGATTCCAGCGGCCCGCCGCGGGTGGTCGCGTAGACGAGGTCGAACAGCTGCAGCGAGAGCAGCGTCTGCCACACGGCGAGGAAGATCGTCACCGGCAGCAGCTGCGGCCAGATCACGTGGCGGAGGATCCCGAAGCGCCGCGCCCCGTCGACCGAGGCGGCGTCGACGAGCTCGCCGGGAACGTCCTGGAGCGCCGCCAGATAGATCACCAGCGGGAACCCGATCCCCGCCCAGATCCCGATCAGGGCGATGATGAAGAGTGCCTGGTCGGGATCGCCGAGGAAGCCCTGGCGCGGCAGCCCGAGGGCGTCGAGGACCGAGTTAGCGACCCCGAAGCGCTCGTCGAAGATGAACGAGAACAGCACCCCCTGGGCGGCAACGGAGGCGATGAACGGGGCCAGAAAGGCAGTCCGGTACCAGCCGATGAACCGGATCCGGCGGTTGAGCGCGATCGCGAAGAAGAGCCCGAGCGCGATCGAGATCGGCACGAACAGCGCCGAGTAGACGATCGTGTTCTCGATCGCGTCGCGAAGCGCCGGGTCGTCGAGCAGCGCGTCGTAGTTGGAGAGCCCGACCCACTCCGCTGGGGCGATCAGGTCAGCCGAGTTGAAGGAGAGGATCAGCGACCAGACGATCGGCACGATCGCGAGCCCGATGATGATCAGGACCGCGGGCATGACGAAGCCCCAGGCGGTCGGATTCTCGCCCAGCAGGCGCTGGGCGAGAGTCCGTCGCGGCGCGGTCGGCTCGTGCGCGGCCACTAGCTCACGTGCTCACCGTGGCTACGGGACCCCGAGCTCGCTGTTGGCGGCGTCCGCCGCCTCCGCCAGGGCGGCCGCCGGGTCCGCCTCGCCGTAGAGGACCTGCGCGATCGCCTGGCCCATCGCCTGTGAGATCTGCGGGTACTCGGCGACCGTCGGGCGCACCCGGGCCAGCTCCGTGTTGGCGACGTACTTGTCGAGCTCCGGAATGCTGCCCTCGAAGTCGGCGTATTCGGGGAGCTCCTGGACGTCGGTGGTCAACGGCAGGCTGCCGGCCTCGGCGATCCAGCGCAGCTGCTGCTCGGGCTGGCTGAACCAGTCGAGGAACTCCACCGCCCCCTCGACCTGCGCCTCGCCGTTGTCGAAGATCGCCCAGGTGTCGGGCCCGCCGATCGTCGTGTGCTCGCCGCCGAACGAGGGCAGCGCCACAACCCCGTAGTCGACGCCGCCGTCGACGTACTCCGGCAGCGCGTAGGGGCCGGCGATGTTGAGCGCCATCTTGCCGCTGGTGAACAGCTGCTGCATGCGCTCCGAACCGGCCGAGGAATCGATGTAGACCGACTCGTCGGCGGCCGCCTGGGCGACCACCTCGAGCGCCGCCTGGCCCTCGGGGCCATCGAAGGCGACAGTGGTGCCGTCCTCGGAGAGGATTTCGCCGCCCTGCTGCCAGATCATCGGCCAGATCCGCCAGGTCGTGTCCTCATCGCCGGTCCCCGGCCAGGCGAACCCGGCGATCCCCTTGGCGGGGTCGTTGAGCTCGGCCGCGGTGGCGAGGAACTCGTCCCAGGTCCAGTCGTCGGTGGGGTACTCAACCCCCGCGTCGTCGAAGATCTTCTTGTTGTAGACGACCGCGAGGTTGTCGAGGAAGGCGGGCACCGCGCGCACCTGCTCGTCGACCGTCGCCGCCTCCTGGGCAGCGGGGAAGAACGCGTCCCAGTTGAGCTCGCCGGCGTCGGTGCGCTCGGTCAGGTCGAGCAGCTCCTCGCTGCGGGCGAGGTTGGCCAGGTCGGAGCCGTAGATGTAGGCGATATCGGGATAGTTGCCCGCCTGCAGGCCGGCGGTCACTTTCTGCAGCATCCGGTCGGAGTTGACCCCGCCCGAATCCTTGGAGACGACCACGTCCTCGTGGGTGCGGTTGAAGTCGTCGATCATCTCCTGCAGCAGCTCGGCCACGCCCTGGGTCTGGCCGTGCCAGAAGGTGATCTCGACCGGCTCGCCGGAGCTGCCGCCGCTGTCGCTGTCGCTGGATTCGTCGTCGCCGCCGCAACCGGCGATCGCGCCCCCGACCAGCACCAGCGCCGCCAGGCTCGTCCCGAGCCGCTTCCCGAACTTCGACCTCACCGTAACTCCTCTCCTCGTGATTCACGCATCCGATTCACATCCCAAGCAGCTCGCCGCCGTCGACGACGATGTCCTCGAGCATCACGTGCTCGCTCCCCGGCGCGAGCAGAAAGCTGACCACCGCGGCGACGTCCTCAGGCCGGGCCACCCGCCCGTTGGGGATCCGCGGGCGCATCGCCTCGATCGAGCCGCGCGCGAGGTCGTCAACCGAGCTGTGGTCGGCGGCGAGCGCGCGCATCATCGGCGTGTCGGTGGCACCGGGCGAGACGGTGTTCACACGCACCCCGAGCGGTCCCACCTCCATCCCCAGCACCCGCAGCGCCTGGCGCAGGCCGGCCTTCGAGCTGCAGTAGGAGGTCTGGCGCATGCGCGGCATCCGGGCGGCGATAGAGGCGACGCCGACGATCGCGCCGCGGCCGCGCTCGGCCATCACCCGCGCGTAGGCCTGGGCGACGAAGAAGACGCCCTCGGTGTTGACCTTGAAGATCCGCGCGAACTCCCCCCGGGCAACCTCGAGCGCTGGCGCCGGCGCGAACAGCCCGGCGGCGATCACCACCCGCTCGGCCTCGGCGGTCGCGGCCACCAGCTCGTCGACCGCGGCACCATCGGTGACGTCAACCGCCAGCGCCTCAACCTTGGCGTCGGTGCCGCCGAGCTCGGTCGCCAGCTCCTCTGCTCCGTCGAGCTTGATATCGGCGAGCACCAGCTTCGTCGTCCAGCTCTCGGCCGCCAGCCGCCGCGCGATCCCGGCGCCGATCCCCTGCGCAGCGCCGACCACGACCGTGGTGCCGGCCGGGCTCTCGCCGCCGCCGTTGGCGCTCGGAGCGGCCGTTGGGCTACCGGCCTCGGTGGCGCTCACGAGCGCACCCCGGTGGCCACGCCGGCGCCGATCCCCTCGGGCAGCGCCGCGCCATGGGCCTCGATCAGGTCGTCGACCAGCCCCTCGATCTGCTCGATCGGCAGCGTGGCGGCGGTGTTCGGGTCGAGCATCGCCGCCTGCACGACGTGGTCGCGCCGACCGTCGAGCGCCGCCCTCACGGTCAGTTCGCCGACGTTGAGGAAGGTCCGGTTGAGCGCCGCCAGCTGCGGCGGCAGTGCGCCGACGGGGGTCGGCTGGAGGCCGCTCGAATCGACCGCGCAGGGGACCTCGACGCAGGCGCCGGCCGGGAGGTTTTCGATCAGGCCGGTGTTCTCGACGTTGCCGTACACGGTCCGCGGCAGGCCGGTGACGATCGAGTGGATGATCTGCGGCGCGTACTCGACCGAGGGCTCGATCGGCAACGCCTCGCCGGCGGCCAGCCGTTTGCGGTTGAGCTCGTACTCGGCGAGGTTCTCTTCGCTCTCGCGAACGTAGTCGGAGACCGGGATCGACATCCGCTCGATCTCCGAGTCGTGGTGCATGAACCAGGGTACGTACTCGGCCGAGTGCCGGCTCGACTCGGTGGGAAAGAAGCCGAAGGTGAGATAGATCTGCACCCGCACGCGCCGGCGAAGCTCGGGGTCCCGCTCGATCGCCTCGTCGAGCAGCGGATAGAGGTTCTCGCCGTCGCGCTCGAAGCGCAGGATGAAGGCTTGGTGGTTGACGCCGGCGCCGAGGAAGTTGACATCCTCGAACGGCACCTCGACGATCTCTGCGAGCTGGCGGGTGGTGTTCTGAACCGAGTGACAGAGGCCGACGACGTTGTTCAGCGGCGACCCCGAGTAGGTCGCCCAGCAGAGCATCGCCATCGGGTTGGTGTAGTTGAGAAGCCAGGCGCCCGGACACACCTCGTCCATGTCGCGACCGATCCCCTGCATCACCGGGATCGTCCGCAGGGCGCGGAAGATGCCGCCGATCCCGAGCGTGTCGCCGATCGTCTGGCGGAGCCCGTACCTGGCCGGGATCTCGTGGTCGATCACGGTCGCCCGGTGGCCGCCGACCTGGACCATGTTGATCGCGAAGTCGGCGTCCTCGAGCGCCTGGCGCCGGTCGGCGTGGGCCTCGATCCGTGGCGAGGCACCCGCCTCCGTCGCCGTCACCCTGGCGACGCCCTCGGCGGTCTCGAGCCGCTCAGCGTCGATGTCGTGAAGAGCGAGCGTGGCGCCGCGAAGCTCCGGATAGCTGAGGATGTCGCCGATCAACATCCGCGTGAAGGTCGCGCTGCCCGCCCCGATGAAGGCGATCTTGGGTGCAGAGTTCATGTATCTGAACTAACGTCCTCTCTTGCGAACGACGATAACATTCCCCGCGGCCTCGTGCAAGCTCCGACCTCCGACACCCCTCCGACCTCCCCCGAGCTCGCCAACCTCCCCCTCGCCGAGTACGCGCCGGTCAGCAAGCTGAGGCTGCCTCAGACCCGAATCGAGCGTCCGCGCTTCGGGGTGATCGACTGCCACACCCACCTCGGACGCTGGGCCGAGCCCGACGCCGACTGGGTCGAGGCGGACCTCGCCGGGCGCCGCGCGGGGCGGTGGGCGGTCGAGGTGGACTCCTACCTCGAGCTCTGCGACGACCGCCGGATCGAGGCGTCGATCAACCTCGACGGCGGCTGGGACGCCGAGCTCGAGGCGAACCTCGAGCGCTACGACCGCGCCCACCCCGGCCGCTTCCTCACCTTCTGCCAGCTCGACTGGAGGCTTGCCGCCGCCGGCGATTCCTTCGGCGACCGGCTGGCGGAGTCGCTGCGACGCTCCGCCGCGGCCGGAGCCCGCGGGGTAAAGATCTGGAAGACGCTCGGGCTCGGCTTCCGCGACAGCGCCGGCAAGCTCTTGCTCCCCGATGACGAGCGCATCGTCCCGGTCTTCGCCGCCGCCGGCGAGCTCGGCCTGCCGGTCTTGATTCACACCGCCGACCCGCCCGCCTTCTTCGATCCGCCCGATCGGCGAAACGAGCGCCTGGAGGAGCTGCTTCGCCACCCCGAGTGGTCGTTCGCCGACCCAATGTTGCCGAGCCACGAGCAGCTGATGGAGTCGTTCGAGGCACTCGTCGCGGCCCATCCGGGGACGACATTCATCGGCGCCCACATGGCCGGCAACGCCGAGGATCTCGGCTGGCTTGCCGGGTTGCTCGGGCACTATCCGAATCTTCACGTCGACTTCTCCGCCCGCGTTTCCGATCTCGGCCGCCAGCCACGGGCCGCCCGCCGCTTCTTTTTCGAGCATTGCGAGCGGATCGTCTTCGGCAGCGACGCGATCCCTCCGGGCACCGCGGAGGTGCGAGCGATCTTCCGTTTTCTCGAAAGCGAGGACGAGTGCTACCCCTACGTCGACGAGGTCCCGCCCCCGGCGGGCCGCTGGACGATCTCGGCTCTCGGCCTGCCCGACGACATCCTGCAGCGTGTGTACTCAGAAAACGCCCGCCGGCTGCTTCGGCCGGCGGAGAGGAGGAAAGGTGTCGAACAGGCTTAGCGGCAAGGTCGCGATCGTGACTGGAGCGGGTTCGGGAATCGGTCGCGCCGGCGCCACCGCGATGGCTGCCGAGGGCGCCCGCGTCGTGATCGCCGAGATCGACCCCGAGCGCGGCCGGCGGGTCGCCGAGGCAATTTCGGCCGCGGGCGGCGAGGCGGTCGCCGAGGTCGTCGACGTCACCGACGGCGAGGCAGTCGCGGCGCTGGTCGCGCGCACGGTCGAGCGCTGGGGCTCGGTCGACACGCTCTTTCATTGCGCAGTCGACGTCGGCTTCGTCAACAACCACGACGCCCGCCTGACCGAACTCCCCGACGAGGTCTGGCAGCGGATGCTCGATCTCGTCCTCACCGGCACCTTCCACTGCGCCAAGCACGTCGGCCTGCGGATGATCGAGCAGGGCTCGGGATCGATCATCCTCACCGCGACCACCGACGCGCTGATCGGCTGCGCCGGGCTCGACGCCTATACCGCGGCCAAAGGCGGCGTCGTCGCGCTGACGCGCTCGTTCGCCGCCGGGATCGCCCGCGACGGCGTCCGCGTGAACGCGATCTGCCCGAGCTTCGTCTCCAGCGAGCCGCAGCGGGAGTGGCTCGCCAACGAGGAGTCGGCGAAGGCGATCGACGCCCTTCACCTGCTCCCCGTCCCCAGCCCGGAGCAGATCGCGCCGCTCGTCGTCTACCTCGCCGGCGACGAGTCGGCGGCGATGACCGGGGCTGTGCTGCCGATCGACAGCGGCTACATGGCGTTCAAGGCGAACCTCGACGTGATCGGGGCGATGCGGGTGAACGAGGAGGACGGCTGATGGCGCGTCCTCGCCCGCCGCCCCGGCGACGGCCGAGTTGACGGCCGCGGCGGCGAACGGAAAGGTCAAGTCCGCCGACCGGGTGATGGCCGTGCTCGACCTGGTCGCCGAACGCGGCTCGCTCGGCTTCTCCGGGATCGCGGCGGCGCTCGAGCTGCCCAAGTCCTCCGCGCACGCGCTGCTGCGGACGATGGAGTCGCGCGGCTATCTGGCGCTCGAGCCCGAGCGGCGCGAGTACCGGCTCGGCACCAGGATCTGGGAGCTGGCCCAGGTGTTCCACGGGATCGAGGACCTGCGGACGCTGATGAAGCCGCTGATGAACGAGGTCGTCGCCAAGACGGGCGAGACGGTGCAACTGGCGATGCTCGAGGGCGTCAGCGCCGTCTACCTCGGACTCTCCGAGTCGCCGCACCCGATGAAGCTGACCTCGCGTGCGGGGGCTCGCCGCCGCCTACACGAGCGCGATCGGCAAGGCGCTGCTCGCCAGCATCGAGCCCGAGGAGGCGGCGCGCCGGCTCGACGGCGCTACGCTCGAGCAGCTCACGCGCATACGATCACCTCGGTGCCGACGATGCTGGAGGAGCTCGAGCGAGTCCGCCGGCAGGGCTACGGGTCGACAACGAGGAGTTTGCGATCGGCCTGCGCTGCGTCGCCCGGCCGCTGCGCGACCTCGACGACAAGGTGATCGCGGCGCTCTCGGTCTCGATGCCGACGCCACGCTACTCGCGGGCGGCGGCGGCGAATGCGCGCCAGGCGCTCGCCGAGGCGTGCTCCAAGGGCCGCGAGTTGCTTGGCCGCTGGGACCGGCCAGGCGGGTGCGCGCGCTCGCAGCGTTCGCCCTTGGG
This sequence comes from uncultured Solirubrobacterales bacterium, assembly GCA_963767475.1. GTDB lineage: Bacteria > Actinomycetota > Thermoleophilia > Solirubrobacterales > 70-9 > WHSW01. Next base: position 3,981 of record CAVYEI010000004.1, on the reverse strand, counting down.
ATCGCGGCGCTTGTCGGCGAATTCCGCGCCGACGCCCACGCCGCGATCGAACCGCCGCCCGACGCCCGCTGGCAGTACCAGCTCCAGGCGATCGCCAAGGGCGGCTTCGAGAGCGGTCGCGTCGACGTCGGCATCTGCGGCCGTGCCCCCGGAGCGAACCGCGGGTGCCTGCGCCCGGAAGTGATCGAGTTCGACCTCTACCGCGACGGCCGCGGGGGAGCCGTCGACTCGCACCCGAACCGCCGCGGCGTGCGTGCCGTCCACCGCGCCGGCGGCTACGCGGTCTGTTACGTCGACGCCGGCGGGATCGAGACTACCCGCCCGATCGGGGCGCGGTTCAAGCGCTGGCATCGCGAGCACGGCAGGTCTCGCTCGGCAGGCCGTTCTCGAAACGCTTTCCGGAGGAGCGCTGGGCCAACGTCGGCGGCAAGCGCCAGCGCGCCTTCCTGTTGAAGATGATGGAACGACGCACGCGCAAATGCGCCGAGGCCGGCTTCGACGCAATCGAGTACGACGTCGTCGCCGCCCACGAGAGCGGCAGGAAGGTAACCGGCTGGGACGTCAGCTACGCGGATCAGCTCGCTTACAACCGCGGCCTGGCGCGGCTGGCCCACCGGCACGGTCTAGCGGTGGGGCTGAAGAACGATCTCAGTCAGGTCGAGGACCTGATCGGCCGCTTCGACTTCGCGATCAACGAGGAGTGCTTCACCTACCACGAGTGCGAGCTGCTGAGCCCGTCGTCGATGCGGGCAAACCGGTGTTCCACGTCGAGTACACCAACACCCGCCGCGAGTTGCGACGACCGAGGACCTCGGCTTCAATTCGATCAAGAAGGGCGCCAACTTCGGCCTGCGCCCGAGCCGTACCGCCCCTGCTCGTAGGAGGTGCGGATGTTCAGTCCGCGTACCCGTGGGTAGGTACCTCCGCATGCTCGAGCTCCGAGACCTGAGCAAGCACTACGGCAACACGGTCGCGCTCGACGGGCTCGGATTCTCGGTGGAGCCGGGGCAGGCATCGGCTTCGTCGGCCCAACGGCGCCGGGAAGACGACGACGATGCGGATCGTCATCGGCGTGCTCGCTTCCGACTCGGGGGAGGTGGGCTGGCGTGGCAGCCCCATCGACGCGAAGACCCGCCGCCGCTTTGGCTACATGCCGGAGGAACGCGGGCTCTACCCGAAGATGCGGGTCGGCGACCAGCTCAGCTACATGGGGGGCCTGCACGGCCTCTCCGACGCCGACGCCAAGGACGCCGCCGAGCGCTGGATGGACCGTCTCGGCGTGGGCTAGCGGGCGGCCTACAAGGTCGAGGAGCTCTCGCTTGGAAATCAGCAGCGCGTCCAGCTCGCCGCCGCCCTCGTCCACGAGCCCGACCTGCTCGTCCTCGATGAGCCGTTCAGCGGGCTCGATCCGGTAGGTGTCGACGCGCTCAGCGAGGTCCTCCTCGGCGTCGCACGCGAGCGGCAGGTGCCGGTCGTCTTTTCCTCACCCAGCTCGAGCTGGTCGAGCGGCTGTGCCACGCGGTCGCGATCATCGCGGCCGGCAGGCTGGTTGCCTTCGGCGGCGTCGAGGAGCTTCGCGACGAGCGCGCCGGCAATCGCTGGCGGCTCGACGTCGAGGGAGCGACCGCGACTGGGCCACCTCGGCGCCGGAGCCAGGCGCTCGGCCACGGAATCTTCGAGCTCGCCGAGGGAGCCGATCCGCAGGCCCTGCTCGACGCGGCGCGTGCGAACGGTCGGGTGGTCCGCTTCGCCCCCGCGCCGACGCTCGCCGACCTGTTTCGCGACGTGGTCGTCGGCGAAAGCGCGTCCGGAGGCGAGAGGTGAGCAACCGGCGAGCGATCTTCCTTACCGCGCGCCGCGAGATCCGCGAACGTCTGCGCACGCGCGCCTTCGTCATCTCGACCGCAATCCAGGTGCTGATCGTGATCGCGATCGTCGTGATCTCAGCGATCACGGCCGGTGACAGCAGCGAGAAGTTCGACGTCGGCTACGTTGGCGCCGAAGGCCGGACCGTGGTCGAGGCCGCCGAGGCCGCCGAGGGAAGCGTCGACGCCGAGATCACGGCGAAATCCTTCGGCGATGAGCAGGTGGCCCGCGCCGCCATCGAGGGCGACGACGTCGACGCCGCGGTGGTCTCGGCGGGCGTCAGCGTGTGCTGGTCACGCAATCGAGCCCGTCCGACACCCTGGTGGCGCTGCTGCAGGCCGCCGAGCGCGACGTCCGCGGCGCCGAGATCCTGCGCTCCGAGGGGCTTTCGGAGTCGAGCGCCGAGGCCGCTCTGCACCCGCCCCCGCTCGTGCTCACCGAGGTCGGCGAGGGATCTGAGGGCGAGGGCATCGCCTGGGTCGGCAGCCTGCTGCTCTACGTCGCGATCCTCTCCTTCGGCACGGTCGTCGCCACCGCGGTGGTCGAGGAGAAGGCGACCCGGGTGGTCGAGGTGATCCTCTCGGCGATTTGGCCTATCAAGCTGCTCACCGGCAAGGTGTTCGGGATCGGCCTGCTCGGGATTGGCCAGGTGATGCTGATCTCCGGGGTCGGGATCGCCGTTGCCCTGGCCACGGGTTCGATCGAGATGCCCGACTCGACCGCGGAAACGGCAGTCCTTGTCGTCGTCTATTTTCTGCTCGGCTACCTGATGTACGCGGCGGCATTCGCCGTCACCGGGGCGATGGTCTCGCGCCAGGAGGACGTGCAGAGCGCCTCGGCTCCGCTCGTGATCATCCTGATTGCCGGTTATCTCGCCTCGATCTCCGCGATCGGCGACCCCAGCGGGACGCTTGCGGTCGTCTGCACGTTCCTGCCACCGGTCGCGCCGATGGTCGTCCCCGGTCGCGCAGCCCAGGACGCGCTACCGGGCTGGGAGCTGGCCGTCTCGCTGATCGCGATGGTCGCCTTCGCTGTCCTCTTGCTCTGGCTCGCGGCCCTGGATCTACGACCGAGCCGTGCTGCGAATGGGCGCGCCGCTGAAAGGCCGGTGCAGGGTCTGGAACTTGTGCTAGGGCAGCGGCTAGCTCGGCCTGTACCCACCGAACCCCGAGACCGAGCGGACATGGCATTCCCGCCTCCCGCCCGCCATCTGCTGCGAGCCAAGGACCTGGCCATGCGCGCTACTTCGAGCCGCTCGGCGTCGATGACCTCGCCCTCGGCGCGGCGGGCTCTCGCGCGCCCACTTCAGCCGCGAGTTTCGCCGTGCCTTCGGCGAGCCTCCGCATGCCTACCTGCTCACCCGCCGGCTCGAGCGCGCTGCGGCACTGCTGCGGAGCAACTGCCATCACTCGGTCGCCGAGATCTGCTTCTCCGTCGGCCTCAAGAGCGTTGGCTCGTTCACGACGAGCTTCACTCGCACGTTCGGCGTCTCCCCGACCGTCTACCGCCACGGTTCCCGCCCGCTTCGAACCTGGCCCTGATCCCGACCTGCGTCGTACGCGCCTACTCGCGCCCGCAACACAGCACGTTTCGAGAAGACAAGGGCGCCGCGCTCGCACCTAGCGTGGCGATTGTCAACTCGAACCCAAGGAGGAACGTGATGCTCAAGTTCGCAAACGCCCAGCTCTGGGTGCACGACCAAGACGAGGCGCTCGCCTTCTACACGGAGAAGCTCGGGATGGAGGTGCGATCCGACGTCACTGTCGCCGAGATGGGGAACTTCCGTTGGCTTGTGGTCGCGCCACCGGGCCAATCGGAGACCGCGATCGTGCTGATGGCGATCCCAGAGCACCGCTGTCTTCGAAGCCGGAGACCGCCGAGCAGCTGCGGAGCCTGATGGCAAAGGGCGCAGCCGGGACGATCTTCCTCACCACCGAGGACGTGCCGCGCCGACTACGAGCGAGCTCAAGGCCGCGCGGCGTCGAGTTCACCGACCCGCCCGAGGAGCGCCCCTACGGGATCGACTGCGGCTTTCGCGATCCGTCCGGGAACGCGATTCGCCTCACCCAGCGGGTGCCCTGAGCTGAGCGGAAGCTCTAACCCGTTCGCGGCGAT
>CAVYEI010000003.1:0-1244426 GCA_963767475.1 uncultured Solirubrobacterales bacterium | reverse complement strand
CGATCACCACGTCGCCGTTGGCATCGACGCTCGCTCGCGGGGGCTTGTCGGTGATCGTGACCACGAACTCGCCCCCGACCGGGCTGCCGTCGTCGCTCACCGCTTGCGCCTTGCCGTTGAGGCCGGCCGCGAGCTCGTAGTGGACCGTGTAGGTGCCGGCGACCACCGGGGTCAGGCGCCAGGCGATGTCCTTGGTGTCGCCCGCGTCGAGCGGGCCGAAGGCGAAGGTGTCGGTCTGCGCCGCGGCGGCTCCGGCGGAGGGCGCGGCGTCGAGCTCCTTGATGTCGGTCTCGTCGGTGACCAGCTTCGGATAGCCGTTTTCCAGAATCCAGACCGGGCGGTTCGGATCGGCGAGCCCCGGTTGATCGGAGCGGACGGAGAACGAGCCGCCCGCCTTGACGTCGCCGGTGTAGATGGTCACCGCGAGGTTCGGGATCTGGTCCGAGCCGGTGTTCTCGATCTCGAGCCGCAGGTCGCTGGTCTCGGCGAGACGCTGATCGGTGGGGAAGTTCGCCGAGTTGACGGCGACCGGGAACTCGCCCGACGGCTCGTTCGCGTCCTGGCGTTCCTTGTCGCCACCGCAGGCCGAAATCGTCAGCGCGAGGGCCGCAAACGCGCTCAGCGACACGACGCGCGCCATCGAACCTCGGGATGCCGGCGGGGAACGGTCGCTTATGGCGGTCTCCTCCCCCAAAGCGCCGGGAACATACCACCGCTCGCCGTTTCGCCGGCCGGGTGTCGGTTCGGCCGGCCGGCCAAATCCGCTTTCGCCGCCTGCGATCGGTTGGGGGTGGCGGACGGCCAGTGCATCGAATAATGTTGTGTGCCTGGCTGCGGAGAGGTCCGGCAGCCGGAGGAGAACATGGTCAGATCAGTCGCTGACAGGGCATTCCTGCCCGCTAAGAGCCTGTTCGAGCAGGTCGGGAACATGATGATCCTGACCGGCAAAACAATCACGGCTACGGTCAGGCCCCCGTACCCCTACGGCGGCGAGTTCATCGGCCAATTCCTGTTCGCGCTCCAGCTCTGCTGGTTCCCGATGATGATCTCGACGATCGCCTTCGGCTTCGGCGCCCCGGGTCTCCAGGCCGCCAACTTCCTCAGCCTCTTCGGCGCCCTCGACCGCCTCGGCGGCTTCTTCATCCTCGCCAGTGTGCGCGAGTTCGCCCCCTTCGTCACCGCCGTCGTCGTCGCCGGCGTCGCCGGGACCGCGATCACCGCCGACCTCGGCGCCCGCAAGATCCGCGAGGAGCTCGACGCGCTGCAGGTGCTCGGCGTCGATCCGATCAAGAACCTGGTCGTGCCGCGGTTCCTGGCCCTGATGCTGATCACCGGGCTGATGGACATCTACGCGCTGCTGTTCGGAATCGCCGGCGGCATCTTCGCCGAGATCGCCTACGGCCAGCCGCTCGGAGGATTCTTCGCCACTCTCTTCAACAACGCCTCCGTAACCGACCTCTGGGGATCGATCCTCAAGTGCACGATCTTCGGCGCGATCATCGCCGTCGTCTGTTGTTACAAAGGGATGAATGCGTCCGGAGGCGCTGAAGGGGTTGGTCGGGCCGTCAACGAGGCGGTCGTGATCGCCTTCCTGGGGGTGTTCGCGTTCAACTACGTGTTCACCCAAACCCTGCTCGCCACCCATCCCGAGATCTCGGTGATCAAGTGATGCCGGGCTGGCTCGCGGTACCGCGCGATTGGCTCGGCAGCCTCGGCGACATCGCCCGCTTCTCCGCGCGGGTGATGGGGATCGTCTACTCCGGGCGGGTCTTCCGCTTCTTCGGCGAGGCGCTGCGCCAAGCCGGGATCCTGATCCTGGGCTCGACGATCGTGATCTGGGGCCTGGTCTTCATCCTCGGCCTCCAGTGCGGGATCGAGGGCGCCTACTTCAACCGCTCGGTCGGCTCGCCCGCCTACGCCGGCGTGTTCGCCGCCTGGTGTGACCTGCGCGAGGTGATCCCCTACGCCTTCGGCTACATGATGGCCGCCAAGGTCGGCACCGGAATCGTCGCCGAGCTCGGCGCGATGCGGATCTCCGACGAGGTCGACGCGCTCGAGGTGATGGGCGTCAACCCGATGATCTTCCTCTGCGGGACCCGCCTCCTGGGAGCCTGGCTGACCCTGCCGTTCATGTACCTGGCGGCGATCGGCGTCGGTTACCTGGCCTCGTATCTGGCGGTGGTCGAACAGATAGGCGAGGTCTCATCCGGCGGGTACTTCCTGATCTTCTGGATGTTCCAGAACCCACCAGATCTTGTCTTCAGCCTGATCAAAGCCATGTTCATGGCGACGGCGATCGTTCTCGTCGGCTGCTATTACGGCTACACCGCCTCGGGAGGCCCCGTCGGGGTGGGTACGGCGACAGCGAAGTCGATGGTGCTTAACATCGTCTTGGTCCACATCATCGGGATGATGGGGACGCTCGTGTTCTGGGGAGCCAATCCGCGGGCGCCAATAGGCGGCTGAGGAAATACGGAGGGCCGATGGTCGACGAACCGCGAAACACCGAGGATCCGGGCAGCGACGAGGCGATCGCCGAGGAGCAGCCCGAGGACGAGCAGCTGACCGCTCAGAAGCAGGAGTACGACCGCTTCGCCGACGAGGCCGGCGGCGACGACGGCGGGGGCGACGGCGACTACGAGGAGCCCGCCCCGGAGCTCGGCAACCTGCACAAGGACTACACGATCCCGGGAGTCGACCCGAAGGAGTCGAACCCGTATCGCTGGCACACCGGCGAGAAGCGCGACCACGGTGGTGAGGACGCGATCGAGATCATCGACGTGGTCAAGCAGTTCGGCCGCACGCGGATCCTCAACGGCCTCAACCTCGGGCTTCCGGACGACCAGATCTCGATGGTCCTCGGGCCGTCGGGTACCGGCAAGAGCGTGCTGATCAAGCACATCGTCGGCCTCCTCTATCCGGACTCGGGCGACGTGCTCGTGCACGGCGAGTCGGTCCCCAACATGGCCGACGACGAGCTCTTCGAAATGCGTAAGAAGTTCGGCCTGCTGTTCCAGGACGGGGCGCTGTTCGGCTCGATGAACATCTTCGACAACGTCGCCTTCCCGCTGCGCCAGCACACCGACAAGGGCGAGGAGGAGATCGGCGAGATCGTCAACCGCCGCCTCAACGAGGTCGGCCTCTCGGAGGCGTTCGAGAAGATGCCGAACGAGCTCTCGGGCGGCATGCGCAAGCGCGCCGGCTTCGCCCGCGCGCTGGTCCTCGACCCGGCGATCGTGATGTTCGACGAGCCCGACTCCGGCCTCGACCCGGTGCGCACGGCGCTGCTCTGCGAGCTGATCCGCGAGATCCACGAGGAGAACGGCGGCTGCTACATGGTGATCAGCCACGACCTCGGCACCGCGCGGCGGATCGCCGACTTCATCGCCGTGCTCTGGAAGGGCAAGATCGTCGAATCCGGCCCCTCCGAGGAGCTGTTCAACTCCGACAACCAGTTCGTCTCCCAGTTCTTGAACGCGGAGACCCAAGGTCCATTGGCGATGGATTAGGACGCCCTGGGCGGCGTCATCGGTCGCTCGCGTACGAGGTACGCGTCGCTCCCTGCTTCCTTGCCCAGAACGCCCGTCTCCACCGCCAATCATTAGCTGCCGCCCATAGCGGCGGGCGGCCCTAAGCTTCCCGCGGTGAGGGATCGCTTCGCACGGATCGCGGGCTGGTGCGTCGAGCAGCCGATTCCGGTGGTCGTCGGGGTCGTGCTGGTGGCGCTGATCGGTGCGGTCGCGGCATTGCGGCTGGAGCCCGACGCCGGCACCGATCAGCTCGTCGACAGCGATTCGGCTGCCTACAAGGCGACCCAGGACTTCAAGCAGAAGTTCGGCGACGACGCCGTAGTCGTTCTGGTCGAGGGCGACCTCGAGCAGCTCGTGCTCACCTCCGACCTCGGCAAGCTGCTTTCGCTCGAGGGCTGCCTGTCGGGCAACGTCGAGGGCGGGGCGGTGTTCACCGATGAGCCGGCGCCCGAGCCCTGCGCGAGGATCGCCGAGGCGCCGTCGGCCCAGGCGGTGCTCGGTGGCGCCACCTTTCTCAACCAGTCGGCGATCCAGGCGAGCCAGGTCCTGCGCGAGCAGTCGCGGGCGGCCGTGCGCGAGGCGCGTGCGGCGGCGACCGCGGCGGCCGAGGACGCCCGCCGGCAGGGCCTCGGCGAGGAGGACCAGCGGGCGGCGGCCGAAGCGGCGGCCAACGAGGTGCTGCAGAGCTTCCAGCAGCAGATCATCCAGCTCGGGATCGAGTACGGCCAGAGCGGGGTGCCGCGGCTCGACGACCCGACCTTCGTCAGCGCCGTGGTCTTCGACCAGGCTCGCCCGGGCCAGCCGAAGCCGCGCTGGTCGATCTTCTGGCCGAGCGCCGATGCGGCGCAGATCCTGATCAGGCTGAAGCCGGACCTGAGCGAGTCCGAGCGCAGCGAGGCGATCGACCTGATCCGCGACGCGGTCGGCGACGACGCCTTCGCGATCCGCAATGCCGAGTACGTCGTCAGCGGCGCCCCGGTCGTCGTCGACGGGCTCGCCGACAAGCTCTCGAGCGCGATCGTCGTGCTCCTGATCGCCGCCCTGGTGGTGATGACCGTGACCCTGGCGCTCGTCTTCGGCCCGCCCGCGCGACTGTTGCCGCTGGCCGTGGCCCTGGTCGCCGCGGCGATCACCTTCGGCCTGCTGGCGCTTTTCGGCGGCTCGCTGACGATGGCTTCGATCGCCGTGCTGCCGATCCTGATCGGGCTCGCGGTCGATTACGCGATCCAGTTCCAGGCGCGGTTCAACGAGGCGCGTGCGGGCGGCTCATCGCCGGCCCGCGCCGCGGTCGAGGCGGCGGCCCGCGGCGGCCCGGTGATCGCGACCGCGGCGTTCGCGACCACCGCCGGGTTCCTCGTCCTGCTGCTCTCCCCGATCCCGATGGTGCGCGGCTTCGCCATCCTGCTCGTGGTCGGGATCGTGATCGCGTTCGCGGTCGCGCTCACGGCCGGGTTGGCGCTGCTGTCGCTGACCGGAGGCCCGAGGCAGCGAGCCAAGGAGGCCGGCCCGAGGCGGCCCGGGGCGGCGCGCTTCGCCGCCGTCCGCGGCGCCCGCGAGCGAGCCTCCGCTCGGATCAGCGCGCTCGGCAGGCGCGCGCTGGCGATGTCGGTGGCCGCGCCGGGTCGGGTGCTGGTGGTCGGGCTCGTCGTCGCCGTCGCCGGCTGGGCGCTGAGCACCCGCGCCGAGGTGATCTCCGACCTGCGCGAGCTCGTCCCCAGCGACCTGCCCGAGCTTCAGAACGTCGACCGGCTCCAGGAGGCCACCGGGGTCTCGGGAGAGGTCGAGGTGGCGGTCCGCGCCGACGACCTCACCGACCCCACCGTCGTCACCTGGATGAGCGACTTCAAGCAGCGGGTGCTCGATGACGCCGGATTCGGCGGCGAGGGCACCGCCTGCGCCGAACAGGACACGCAGCTCTGTCCGTACATCGCCCTGCCCGACCTCTTCGGCGGCCAGCTGCCCGGGACTCGCGATCGCGTCGAGGGCGTCTTCGACCTCCTGCCGCCGTACTTCCTCGCAGCCTTCGTCAGCCGCGATGCCGAGGACTCGACCGCCGGCACCACGGTGATCCCGTTCGGGATCAAGGTGATGCCGTTCGACGAGCAAAAGGAGCTGATCGACTCGATCCGGGCCGAGATCAACCCGCCGGGGACCGAGAACGACCCGCCCGACGGCGTCAGCGCGGAGGTGGTCGGCTTGCCGGTGCTGGCCGCGGACGCCAACTCCGCCCTGTCGAGCAACCGCTACCTGCTCACGCTCGCCGGCCTCGCGGCGGTGGCCCTGGCGCTGCTCGCCGTCTATCGCTCGGCCCGCCGGGCGCTGGTGCCGCTGATCCCGATCGTGCTCGCCACCGGCTGGGCGTCGCTCGGCCTGGCGATCGCGGGCGTGTCGCTGAACCCGATGTCGGCGACCCTGGGCGCGCTCGTGATCGCGATCGCAACCGAGTTCAGCGTCCTGCTCTCGGCGCGCTATGAGGAGGAGCGGACCCCGGGCGTGCCCTTCGGGGAGGCGCTTCGGCGGGCCTACTCACGCACCGGGATGGCGGTGCTCGCCTCCGGGATCACGGCGATCGCCGGCTTCGCCGCGCTGATCGCGACCGACATCCGGATGCTGCGCGACTTCGGCCTCGTCACCGTGCTCGACCTCGGCGTCGCCCTGCTCGGAGTGCTGCTCGTCCTGCCCGCGGCGCTGCTGTGGGCGGAGACCGGGTTCGCACCCTTCGGGTCGCTGTTCAAGCGCGGCACCCGCGTCAGGCCGGCGCCCGACCCGGGATGAGCGCGGAGGATGGCGGCGCGCCCGACCAGCGACGCAAGCCGGGGAGTCGGTACTCGATCTACGTCGGGATCGCCTTTGTCATCCTGATCGTGATCGCGACCGTTAACACCCTCAGCACTCGCGACGACGGCATCCTCGGCACCAGCGCGACCGAGAGGGGCGAGCCGCTGCCCCAGTTCGCCGTCCCGGAGTTGCTCGGCTCGCAGGAGGGGGACGCGAACGTGTTCCAAGACGACTGTGCCACCGGTTCGAACCCGTGTGACGAGACTCGCACCCCGGCGTGCCAGGTCGACCTCCCCGAGGTGATTCGCGTCTGCGACCTCTTCGCCCGACCGCTGGTGATCTCGTTCTGGTTCACCGGCGGCGCCGACTGCCTGCCGACCCAGGATCTGATCGACGAGGTCGCCCAGCGCTTCTCCGGTCGGGTCAACTTCCTCTCGATCAACGTCCGCGACGACCGCGACGAAGCGCGCCGGATCGCCAGCGAGCGCGGCTGGCGGGTTCCGGTCGGCTGGGATGCCGACGGCGCGGTCTCCAACCTCTACAGGGTGGGCGGCTGTCCCACGGTGGCCTTCGCCTACCCCGGTGGCCTGCTGAGCGAGGCGATCATCGGCAGCGATGCGCTCTCCGAGCAGCAGCTGACCGAGGATGTCGAGCGCTTGATCGGCGAGTCCGAGCGGCGCGCCGAGGAGGATCGATGAGTGAGGAAGCCTCGACCGAGCCGGGCTGGGTAGCGGAGGAGCTGCGCGAGGAGTTCCCCGGCCTGGCGCTGGTGCAGCTGACCGTCGATCGAGGCTCCGGGCGCTCGACCCGTGAGGTCAAGGAGCGCCTGCGGGTGCTCTCCGACCGGTTCACCGGCGGTCAGGCGATCAACATGCGCCACCAGCCGATCCCGTGGGCCTACCGCGTCTTCTACCGCCACATCGGCCTCGATCCCGACGAGCAGCGGACCCCGGTCGAGGAACTGGCGCTGGAGCGGATGAAGCACGGCGGGTTTCGCAGCCAGAATCTTCTCGACGACGCGCTCACGATCGCGATCGTCGAATCCGGGGTCGCGGTCCGAGCCTTCGACGCCGACCGAGTCTCCGGGCCGCTGGGGATCCGCGCGACGCAGGCCGACGAGGTGCTCGAGGGCCGGCCGGGCGAGCTCCCGGCGGGCACGCTGGTGGTCGCCGACGCCGAGCGCCCGCTTTCGCTGCTGTTCGGCGCCCTGGCGTCGGGACGGGGCGTGAGTCCGAAGACCAAGCGCACGCTGCTGGCCGCGGTCCAGGTGGGCGGCGTGCCCGCGATTGCGGTCGAGGAAGCTCTTTGGCTGGCTGCCAGCGTGCTTCGCGGGTAGAGATCAATGATCCCCAATCCGCGCGCACCCGGATGACGCACGGACCCGTCGCCGGATCGCGACCGTCGGGAGTCGCCCATGCCCACCGGCATGGGCGTCGCCCGCCGGCCACGCCCCGCTCGGTCCCGTCCGCCCCCGGGTACTCGCCGATCGGGCATCAGTGATCTAGACTGACCGCCGTAGGCCACGGGCCGTAAGGATTGCTTTGCCCGAACTGCTCGAGCACACCGACGCGACCACCTCGACGCCCTTGCCGGCGTTTGAGCCGACGGCGGTCCCGGAGACCTCCGAGCGCCTCGCGCGCGCGGATCTGCGCCGCCAGATCGCCCGGCTCGAGCAGCGGCTCGGCGAGCTGTTTGCCTCCGCCTTTCCGCGCCGCGGGATCGAGTGGGGGGTGGGTGCGGTCGGCGGGCCGCGAATGCTTTCCACGGGCGAGCTCGAACGCGTTCGCGACGCGCTCGCCCTGCGGTTGCGAGACGCCCAGACCGAGCTCGGTCGCCGGGCCGACGTGGAGGAGGCCAATCGCGGTCTGCTCGAGTCGGTGATCGCCGACCCCGAGCGCCACCACTGGGTGATCGTCTCCAACGAGGACATCGGCGAGCCCGGTTGCCGGCACTGGCACTCGCGGCCGCGCTGGGGAATCCTCGGCATGTTCATGGGCTGGTGGCGAGTCCGGCTCTCCTCCGGTTGTCCGTTAGCCATGGGGCTTCGGCCCCCGGCGACCGTCGCCAAGTCGCGATCGAGATCTGAGTAGTGGCAAAGAAGCGCCGCAAGCCCCGGCCGCGACGAGACCCGTCGCCGCCGCCAGCTGCCGCCGCCCCCGAGGCGCCGGCGAAGGCACCCCGCGCGGCCAAGGCCGCGTCGCCGCGGCCGCGCAAGCAGATCGAGGACGAGCGCCCGCCCGCTCCGTGGGGCTCGTTTCCGCTGGTCGAGCTGGTCGTCCTGGTCGGGCTGATCATGCTGGTCGCGGCGCTGTTCTTCGACGGCCCCCGCAGCACCGCGTTGCTGGCCACCGGGCTTGCGCTCGGCTCGCTCGCCGGGCTCGAGCTCTCGATTCGAGAGCACTTCGGCGGCTACCGCTCTCACACCGTCCTGCTCGCCGGGGCCCTCGGCGTCGCCGCGCTCGCGTTTTGCTTCTACGTCGTCCCCGACCTGCTTCCCCCGGCCGCCCGGATCGCGGTCGCGGCAGTCGTCACCGCCGCCGCGGCGTACGTCTTCGCCCGCGCGTTTCAGGCTCGCGCCGGACGGCTGGTCAAGCTGCGCTGAGTGCACCCCGCGGGGCGGCGGTCAGGGTAATCTCAGCCCACGATGCCGGCCCGGATCAGGGAGATCATGGGCGGTCCCGCCAGCGCAGCGCTCGTCCTGCTGATGCTCGTCGGCTGCCTGTTTCTCTGGGTCGGCGTGCCCTTGGGCTGGCTTTGGATCGGCTCTCAGGTGCAGGGCTCGGCGTCGCTGGGGACGGCGCTGATGGTGACGATGCTCGGGATCCTGGTCTCGATCGTCGTGATCGTGTTCCTGCTCGGCCGGCTCAACCGCTGGCACGCCGAGCTGCTCGAGCGTCGCAACAAGCCGGTGCAGTCTTCGGCGCTCGAGGTGATCCTGGTCTCCTCCGCCGGACTCGCGATGGTCGGCTTCGGGATCTGGTTCTTCGGCTTCGCCGGTACCAGCCCGCTGCCGCTCAACATCGGCTTCTGAGCCGCGCCGACACGCCCCGTAGAACGACGGCGGGGCGGGCGCTGGGCGCCCGCCCCGTTGACAATCGGTGCTGAGCCTGGGCGGCTCGGTCTAAGCGGTCGCGACCGCGGCCGGGCGCTTGGCCTCGAGCTCGGCAGCGAGCAGGTCACGCTGGCGGCTGGTGAGCCTTGCGAGCTCGCGGTTCTCGTTCACTGCGATCGAGAAGAGGAACTTACGGGCGCGCGTCCGGCCCCAACGGCGCTGGCTGCGCAACAGCTCTCCAACCGGCATCGACTCGACTTCCCAGGGACATTGCCTGACGATCTCCGCCGCGTCGACGGCGCCGACCGCGATGTCGCGCTTCAGCGAGGCTCGGGCCAACCGGACGCGGTTGGCGTGTGCGAGGGCCTGCATGTGCTGCGGCATTGCGGCAGGGGCCAGGGTCGAGGCAGCTTCCATTCTCACTCCTCCTCCGAAGTGGTTTCTGAGTTGGCGGGGTATCTGGGCGACGACGCTCCCGACGGGCCGGGGGGCCCGTTTCAGGGGGGCGATCGGGACACTCTCTCTCCGGTGATGTCCCGTCCGCTCCCTGCCCCGGGGTGCGTACGGCGCGATTGGGAACCTAGAGAAGTTCGAGTGCCCGCGTCAACCGAACGACCCACGAACGGGTAACAGTTCTTACGCACAGAGCACACTTTTCGTTCACAACTTCGCCTTGTTCAGAAATGGACAAGCCGAATCTCCCCCGGCAGGGGGAACGAAAACCCTCCGCCGGGCGCTCCGTTTCGGCAGCGGCTACTCGGATCGGGGCAGGTCCGGGAAGTCGGCGATCGTCTTCTCGATGATCGCCAGCGCCCGATCGAGGTGCTCGCGCTCGTGGGTCGCCATCAACGACGTGCGAAGCAGTGCAGCCCCGGGCGGCACTGCCGGATGAATGGCGACGTTGGTGTAGACGCCGGCCTCGAACAGGGCCTTCCACAAGAGCGCCGCCTGGATGTCCTCGCCGACGACGACCGGGACCACCGGGGTCGTCGCCTCGCTGCCGTCGGGCAGGGTCCCGGGCTCGATCACCACCAGTCCGAGGTCGCGAAAGCCCTGGCGCAGGTAGCGGGCGTTGTCGAGCAGCTTGCCCATCAGCTCGGGCCCCTCGTCGCGGATCACCCGCAACGCCCCGAGCGCCGCGCCGACCGCGGCGGGCACCGCCGAGGCGGTGAAGATGAACGGCCGCGAGGCAAAGCGCAGGTACTCGATCACCTCGGCGGGACCGGCGATGAAGCCGCCGCAGGAGGCGAGGCTCTTGGAGAAGGTCCCCATGCGAAGGTCGACCTCCTGCTCGAGCCCGAACAGCTCGCTGGCGCCGGCGCCGCGCGCGCCGAGGACGCCGACGGCGTGGGCCTCATCGACCATCAGCCGGGCGCCGTAGCGACCGCAGAGCTCAACGATTGCCGGCAGATCGCAGAGGTCGCCCTCCATCGAGAAGACGCCGTCGACGATCACCATCACGCCGCCGCCGTCGCCCGCCGCGCGCTCCAGCATCCGCTCCAGTTTCGGCATCTGGTTGTGGCGGAAGGGGCGCAGCTTGGCTCCGGAGAGCATGCAGCCGTCGAGGATCGAGGCGTGGTCGGCGGAGTCGCAGATCACCGTGTCGCCGGGGCCGAGGATCGTGCCGATGCAACCGACGTTGGCCTGGTGTCCGGTGGTGAAGACGATCGCCTCTTCGGTCTCCATCCACTCGGCGAGCTCGCGCTCGAGCTCGAGGTGGAGCGGGGTGGTGCCGTTGAGCAGGCGTGAGCCGGTGAGCCCGGTGCCGTAGGTCTCGAGCGCGTCGCGCGCCGCCTGCTTGACCCGTGGATCGCCGGTCAGCCCGAGGTAGTTGTTGGAGCCGAGCATGATCGTCTCGCGCCCCTCCATCTCGACCACGGGCCCCGCCTCGGAGGTGAGCACCCGAAAGTACGGCATCAGGTCGCTCTGCTTGGCGAGCTCGAGGATCTCGATGCGATCGTGGGTGCGCGCCTTCTCGAATACGTCGACCGGCGCGCGGGTCGTCTCGCTCATCGGCACAAGTGTAGGTTGCGGGCCGTGGCGGACGTGTCCATACGCCCGGTGGCGGGCAAGCGCGACCTGAAGGCATTCATCGAGGTTCCCTACGGGCTCCGGCGCGACGATCCCGAGTGGGTGCCGCCGCTGCGCTTCGAGCGCCGCCAGTTCCTCAATCGCTACAAGAACCCCTGGTTCCAGCACGCCGAAGCCGAGTTCTTCCTCTGCGAGCGTGCGGGGGAGGTCGTCGGCCGGATCACCGCCCACATCGACCACCGCTGGGACGAGTTCCAGGGCGGCAACGACGGCATGTTCGGATTCTTCGACACGGTCGACGACCCGGCGGTCGCCGGCGCCCTGATCGAGGCGGCGTCGGCTTGGCTGCAAGAGCGCGGCCGCGAGCGCATGCTCGGGCCGATGGACTTCACCATGAACGACGAGTGCGGGATCCTGATCGAGGGCTTCGATCAGCCCTCGATGATCCTCGAGCCCTGGCACCCGCCCTACTACCAGCGGCTGCTGGAGGACCTCGGCCTGAGTAAGGCGATCGACCTGCTGATGTGGGAGCTGTGGTTCGGCAAGCTCAAGGCGGGGACCGAGATGCACCCGCTGATCCACGCTGCGGCGGCGAAGTCACGCGAGGAGGGCGTCGTTCTGCGGAAGATGCGAAAGCGCGACATGGAGGCCGAGGTCGGGCGCTTCATGGAGGTCTACAACGAGGCCTGGGGCCACAACTGGGGCTTCGTCCCGATCACCGAGGCCGAGGTCGCCTTCCAGGCCAAGGTGCTGAAGCCGGTCCTGGACGAGAACTGGGCGATGATCGCGGAGAAGGACGGCGAGATCGTGGGCGCGGCGCTGACGCTGCCCGACGTCGAACAGGCGCTGGCGAAGATGAACGGCAGGCTGCTGCCGTTCGCCTGGATCCACTTCCTGCGCCGCAAGAGCTACATCGACCGGCTGCGGGTGTTCGCGCTCGGGGTCAAGGACGATTACCAGCACCTGGGTGTCGCCGCGGCCCTCTATGAGCGCCATGTGCAGACGGCGGGCGACGTCGGGCCCCGGGGCGGCCACATGGGCTGGATCCTGGAGACCAATGACCCGATGAACCGGGCGATGGAGGGCATGGGCGGCGAGGTTGTGCAGCGCTACCGGATCTACGAGCGGGCGCTCGCGGAAGCTCCGCTTGACAAGGGCTTAGAGTAGGACGGGATGAGAGAGCAGTTGCTGGAGACCGAAGCGATCGAGATGCCGGCGATCGAGGGCGAGGGGGACGAGACAGAGATCCCGACCGCCCGTCCGCTGCCGGCCCGGGTCGAGACCCAGGCCGAGCTCTCGGCCTGGAAGGGCGAAGCCCGGACCGCGGCGATCGCCGCCGCCGGCGGCCTGGTCGCCGGGGCCGCCACCGTGGCGCTCGCCCGCGCCACCCGCGGTGGCTCCTCGAAGCGCCCGGCGAAGCGCGGCCGCGCCAAGGAGCGGCCGGTGAAGGTGCTCGCCAGCCGCTCGTTCATGGTCGACGTCCACCTGCTCGACCGGTAGTCGGGATGCCGCGAGCCGGCGCCGGGCCGCTCGAGGTCGAGGTGCGCCCGCCGTGGCCGTATCGGCTGCGCACCCGGCTCGGAGGCGACGGCGCGGCCCGCCGGCGCGGGTCTGTGGTCTCGAGGCTGCTGACGACCCCCGGCGGCCGCGTCGTCGTCCACGTCTGGCAGCCGCAGTCAGAGCGGGTGGTGTTCCGGGCCGGGCCGGCTGATCCCGGCGCTCCCGCGGAGCGCGAGGCGCTCGAGTTGGCAATCGAACGGATGCGCTTCGCGGTCGGAGTCGACGAGGACTTGTCGGAGTTCGCGCGCACCTTCCGTGGCGATCCGCTGATCGGCGAGATCATCCACCACCGCCCATGGCACCGGCCGCGGCGGCGGCCGTGGGCCTGGGAAGCGCTTGCCTGGGGGGTGACCGAGCAGCTGATCGAGGCCAGGCGAGCCGCCGAGATCCAACGCTGGGTCGTGCGCCGCTGGGGCGGGCGGTTGGAGCCGCTCGACGATGGGGCCTGGATCGGCCCGGGACCGCTGCGCGACGTGCCCTCGGCAGAGGTCGTGGCGGGAATCGCGCCGGCGGAGCTCGCCGCGATGGATCTCGCGCCCTCGCGCGCGATCTCGCTGATCCGCTGCGCCCGTGAGGTCGCACGTGGGCGCGTCGACCCCGCGGACGCCGCGGGCGACCGTCGCCTCGCCCGGATCTCCGGAATCGGCCCCTGGACGCTGCAGGTGCTCGGTTTCAACGGCCGCGGCGAGCCCGACTCATTGCCGGCCGGCGATCTCGCCTACGTCAAGCTGATCGGCTCGCTCGCCGGCCTCGGCCGCCGGGCGACGGTGGAGGAGGTCGAGGAGTACTTCGCCCCCTACGCACCGTTCCGCGGCCTCGCTGGTTCGTTCGCGCTTGCGCGCTGGCACGGGTCGGTCGCCGCGGGGCCGCCGCTGCGGCGGGCGGCCTGAGTCAATTCACACCAGCGTCGCCCGCTCGAGCACCTCGGCCATCTTCGCCACCTGGATGCGCACATCATGCTCGGCCGCCGCGGCACGCGCGGCTGGATTTGGCGTCGGTAGCTCGGAGGCGCGCTCGAGCGCCCGGGTGAGCGCCTCGAGATCGCCGGGATCGACCAGCACCCCCGCCTCCGCGACGACGAACTCGGGCGGCCCGCCGACGGTGGTGGCGACGACGTTTCGCTCCATCGCCATCCCCTCGAGCGTCGCCTGGCCGAAGGGCTCGATCAGCGATGGCTGGCAGAGCACGTCGCAGGCGGCGATCCAGCGCGGGACCTCCGCGCGGCCGATACGGCCGACCACGCGCACGTTCGGCCGTCCCTCGAGCGCCGGGCGCAGCTCGCCGTCGCCGACGAAGGCGAGCCGGCCGCTCCCCAGCCGCTCGAACGCATCGGCTAGGGCGACGACGTTCTTGCGTTCGATCAGCGAGCCGACGCAGAGGAAGGCAGGTCCGTCGCCCTCCCAGCCCAGCTCACGGCGCGCCTCGTCGGCGGAACGCGGTGCGAACGCGTCGAGGTCGATCCCGCAGTCGGCGATCTCGATCTTCGGCTTCGCTTCGGGGATGCGCTCGATCAGGCGGCCGGCGAGCCAGTGCGAGTTCGCGATCACGCCCGAGGCCCGCCCTACAACCCACCGTGTCGCGCCCTGCACCCCGCGGATCCGGCCGAGGTTGGCGACGTCCTGGCCGTGGGCCATGACCACCAGCGGCGTGCGCGTGATCCTGGCGGCGATTGCACCCGCGGCCCCGGCCGGGAAGAGGACGTGGGCGAAGATCACGTCGGGGCGGGCCCGTCGCGCCTGCGCGACCGTTTCGCGCGTCAGTCGCGCGTACTTCGTCCGCGACGCGCGCCGGTGATCGATCGCGACCACGTCGACCTCGTGGCCGGCGGCCTCGAGCTCGCGAACCACGGGGACGAGGAAGCTGCCGAGGTCGGGATCGGCCGGTCCGGGCCACATCTGGGTGCAGAACAGAATTCGCACGCGGCGGATTATCGTTAGCCGCGTGGAGTCGGGCTTCTCGCGCACCAAGATCGACCCGGACCCGGGCGAACGCATGGTGACCCTGCGCCGCCAGCTGGGGGTGAGCAGCTTCGGGCTCAACGAGATCGTCTTCGAGCCCGGCCAGCGCGGGCGGATCCACCGCCACCGCGACCAGGAGGAGGTCTACCTCGTGCTCGAGGGGACGCTGACCCTGCTGATCGAGGGCGAGGAGCAGGTCCTCGAGCGCGGCGAGCTGATCCGCGTCGGCCCCGAGCTGCGACGCCAGCTCGTCAACAAGGGTCCGGACCGCCTGATGGTGTTGGCGCTCGGCGGCTCCGGCGAGCACGAGGGCCGCGACGGCCTCGCCTACCCCGACTGGGAGAGCTCCGAGGACGACGCCCGCCCGCCGCAGGAAACGCCGATCCCGTCCGATCTCGAGCTTTAGCGGACCACTAGTCTGCTGCCGATGAATCGGCCCGGCCAAGCCAGCCCCGTCGCGACGATCGTCGTCGCCTGCCTGGCGACAGCGATGTTGATGCTCGACATCAGCGTCATCAACACCGCCTTGTCGGACATCGCCGAGGGCTTGGACACCGGCCTCAGCGGCCTCCAATGGGTGATTGACGCGTACACGATTCCGCTGGCGGCGACGGTTCTGACGGCCGGCGCGATCGCCGACCGGCTCGGCCGCCGGCGACTTTTCCTCATCGGGCTGATGGTCTTCACCGCGAGCTCGGTGCTCTGCGGAGCGGCAGGCGGGATCGAGGTGCTGGTCGGCGCGCGGGCGATCCAGGGCCTGGGGGCGTCGCTGATGTTCGCGACGGCGCTGGCGCTGATCTCCCAGGCGACTCCCGAACGCGAGGACCGGATGAAGGCGCTGGCCGCCTTCGGTGCCGCGATCGGGGCCTCGTTCGCGCTCGGGCCGTTCATCGGCGGATCGCTCACCGAATTGTTCGGCTGGCGGGCGATCTTCCTGATCAACCTGCCGATCGGCGCGGCCGTGATCTGGATCACCTATCGAGCGGTGGCCGAGGGACGCGACCCGACGCCGCGGCGGATCGACGTCCCCGGCCAGCTGACGCTGATCGGCGGCCTCTTTCTGCTCGTGCTGGCGCTGCTGCGCGGCAACGAGGAAGGCTGGGGCAGCGCCGGTATCGTCGCGGCGCTGGCCGGGGCGCTCGCGCTGCTGATCGCCTTCGTCGTGGTCGAGGAGCGCTCGCGCGAGCCGATGCTGCCGCTTCGGCTGATGCGCGAGCGCCGGTTCGCCGGGGCGCAGATCGCGGTGTTCGCGATCGCGGCGTCGTTCTTCGCGGTCTTCCTCTACCTCACCCTCTACCTGCAGACGGTCCTCGGCATGTCGCCGATCGAGACCGGGCTCGTCTACCTGCCCGGCACCTTCCTGGTCTTCGTCGTCTCGGGGATGACCGCCCAGATCGGAGCGAGATACTCGTCGGCGAAGATCGCCAGCGTCGGGCTGGCCCTCGTCGCCGCCGGGCTGGCTCTGATGCTGATGGCCGGGGTCGAGTCCTCGTGGACGATCCTCCTCCCCGGCCTGCTGGTCACCAGCGTCGGCACCGGGCTGTTCAACCCGACCGGGAGCGCGCTGGCGCTCAACGCGCTGCCCGACGAGCAGAGCGGCCTGGCCTCCGGGGCCAACGACACCTTCCGCCAGACCGGCGTCGCGGTCGGAATCGCGGCGCTGGGGACGCTGGTGCCGGCCGATGCGGCGCTGGGCGGAAATCTCCAGTCCTACGTCGACGGGCTGCATAACGCGCTGATCGCGAGCGCCGTGATCGCGGCCGCGGGCGCGATCGCGACAGCGTGGCTGCTGATCCCGGTGAAATCGCCCGCCGAGGGCGAGGCGGTGACCGAGACCGCGTGAGCCGGCAGGCCCGCGGCGCTAGTCCGGGATCTGCCCGGGCAGCAGCTCGTCGGTGAACATCTCCGACGCCGTCGGGCGGGTGGAGATCAGGCCACGGTCGGCGAAGAAGCCCGCGAACGCCTCCCACTCCTTGGCGTTCATGTAGCCGAACGGCTGCGAGGCCTTCTCCGGCAACAGCAGCGGCAGGGTGCGGTCGATCTCGGCGCGGGTGAGCTTCGGCTCGAGGCCGTCGGCGGCGGCGAGCACCGCCTCTGTTGCGCCGGCGGGATCGCGAACCGCGGTTCGCGTACCGCGCTCGAGCGCGGCGATGAACAGCCGGATCGCCTCCGGGTCGTCGCCGACGCGCTCGGAGCTCGCCACCAAGACGAGCTCGTCATAGGTCGGGATCCCGAGCTCGTCGACCGGGACCACCCGCGGGTTGAGCCCGCGCTCTTCGAGGTCGACGCCCTCGACGTTGAGAAAGCCGCCCAGCATCGCGTCGGCGCTGCCCGAGAGCACCGCCGGCAGCAGGTTGAAGCCGACATCCTTCTGATCGACGTCGTCGAGCGAAAGGCCCTCGCCGTCGAGGATCGTCTCCAGGTAGTCGGCCTGGTAGGGGATCCCGGCGGTGGCGATCGTCTTGCCCTCGAGGTCGGCCGCGTTCGCGATCCCGGCCTCGGGCAGCGAGATCAGCGAGGTCAGCGGATGGGGGACCAGCGCCGCGACCGCGATCACCGGCAGTCCCTGGTCCTGGGCCAGCAGCACTTCGGGCTCATAGGAGATCGCCAGGTCCGCGCGCCCGGCGGCGACCTGGCGAATCGGCGCCGAGGGATCCGAGGGCACCTGCGGCTCGACCTCGAGCCCGGCCTCGTCGAAGTAGCCGCGAGCGAGGGCCGTGTAGATCCCGGCGTGGTCGGGGTTGACGTAGAAGTCCAGCGCCAACGTCAGCTGCTCGGAGTCGCCGGTGCGGCTCTCCTGCTTTTCGCCGCAGCCCGCCGCCACCACGGCGACGGCGATCGCGACGGCGATCAGAGCCCGCCTCACAAGCAGGCGCCTCAACGGCGGCGCGGTTCGGCTACGCCTCACATCGCCACCCTGCTCGTGCTCTTCGGGTTCCACCAGGCGAGCCGGCGCTCGACCAGCGCCAGAGCGCCGAAGAGGATCAGCGCGATCGCGGAGAGCACCACCACCGCGGCGAACACGCGCGCCGTCTGCAGCTGCCCCTGGGCGATCAGGATCAGGTGCCCGAGCCCCTCGTCGGAGCCCGACCACTCGCCGAACACAGCCCCGATCACCGAGATCACGGCCGCGATCTTCGCTCCGCTGAGCAGGAACGGGAGCGCCGAGGGGATCTCGACCCGGCGCAGGATCTGCGACCTGCCGGCGTCGAGCGTGCGCATCATCCGCGGCAGGTCCGGATCGACCGAGCGCAGCCCGTCGAGCGTGTTGACGGTGATCGGGAAGAAGCAGACGAGGGCGATGATCGCCAGCTTCGGGCCGATGCCGAAGCCGAGCCAGACGACGAGGATCGGGGCGATCGCGATCACCGGCACGGTCTGCGAGGCGACCAGCAGCGGATAGAAGGCCCGGCGCAGGGTGTCGGAGAGGTGCAGCGCCACCGCGAAGCCGAAGCCCAGCACGAGCGCGAGCGCGAACCCGAGCACGACTTCCTGCACGGTCACCCAGGCGTCTTCGGCGAGCAGCTCGCGGTCGTCCCACAGCGACTGCGCGATCTCGCTCGGAGCAGGGATCAGGAACGGCTTGATGTTGAGCGCGTCGGCGATCCAGTCCCACTGCGCGGCCAGCTCCCAGAGCCCGAGCAGGGCGACGACCACGGCGAGCGGCGGCAGCCAGCGCTTCATTCAGGCGCCTCAACGGCGGCGCGGCTCGGCTTCGCTTCGCTCCGCCTCGCGGGCTTGCCTCCCGCCAGCGCCTCCAGCGCCCGCTCGCGGGCAGCCGTGAACTCGGGCGAGGTGACCGCCTCGAGTCGCGGCGTCGCCCGCGGGCGCGGAGAGTCGAGCGTGACCAGGGTGCGGCCCGGGCGCGCGCTGAGCACGGCGACCCGGTCGCAGAGGTAGAGCGCCTCCTCGACGTCGTGGGTGACGAGGACGACGGTCGCCGGCTGCGCCGCCAGCGCGCCCGCCAGCCACTCCTGCATCTCGGCCCGCGAGATCGCGTCGAGGGAGGCGAACGGCTCGTCGAGCAGCAGCACCGGCTTCGCTGCGAGCAGCGTGCGCAGGAAGGCGACGCGCTGGCGCATCCCGCCCGAGAGCTCCGCCGGCCGCGCGCCCTCGAATCCGCCGAGGCCGAAGCGGGCGAACAGGGGCGCGGCCTGCTCGCGGGCCTCGGCGCGCGAGGCGCCGCGGTTTCGCGGCGCCAAGGCGGCGTTGTCGAGCGCCGACAGCCACGGCAACAGCAGGTCGCGCTGGGGCATGTAGACGCAGCGGGCGAGGCGCTCTGCGGCTGGCTCGAGCCCGCCGACGCGGACCGCGCCGGCGCTCGGCTCGAGCAGTCCGGCGATCAGCTCCAGCAGGGTTGACTTGCCGCAGCCGGATGGGCCGACGAGCCCGACCACCTCGCGCTCGGCGACTTCGAGCTCGACCCGCTCGAGCACCTCGAGCTCGCCAAAGCGGTGGCCGAGCCCGGCGATCTCGACCGCCGTGCCCGCCGCTGAAACTGTTCGAGGCTCCGCTATGGGAGCCTCAGTTGCTGTCGCCATGCTCCCTCCGCGCGCATTACCGCACAGGTTCTAAGGGTCAGCGCCGGGGTTTGTAGATCAGGCGCTATCTCAGCCCGCATGCCCGCGAGCACCCCTGGATTTGCTGCTGCGGGCCAGTCTAGCCCGGCACGTCCTCGACCACGGCGCCGCCGGCGATCACGTTGACGAAGTTCTCCAGGTGCTTGGTGGTCCAGCACTCGAAGGCCGCGTCGCAGTGGCGCTCGTAGGCCGACATCACCGAGTCGCCGTAGTTCCAGTACAGCCGCGGCTCTGGGTTGAGCCAGAACATCCGCCCGGCGCGCTCGGAGATCCGGGCGAAGACCTCGGCGTGGGGCTCGCGGCCGTTGGTGCGCGCGTCGCCGAGCACGATCACGGTCGAGCGCGGGTCGAGGTCCTCGGAGATCTCCTCGAGGAACTCGAGCCAGACGCGGCCGTAGTCGGTGTAGCCGGAGACGTCGGCGACGCCCCCTTCCTGGCTGATCTTCTGCGAGATCGCGCGGAAGTCGCGCTCGCGCTCGAACACCTCGGTGACCTCGGAGATCCGCTCGATGAAGACGAAGCTGCGCAGCTTGCGAAAGGAATCGTGGAGGGCATGGAGGACGGAGAGGAAGAAGACGCTCGCCGAGGTGACGGAGGTCGAGACGTCGCAGAGCACGTAGATCTCGGGGCGGCGCGGGCGCTTGGGCCGGTACTTGAGCCGCAGCGGCACGCCGCCGGTCTCCAGCGAGGCGCGCATCGTCCGCCGCATGTCGACCGCCGAGGCGCGCTTGCGGCCGCGCTGCTCGTGGCCGAGCGTCGCCAGCCGGCGCTTCAGCTGCGCGACGGCGCGATGGACCGCGGCCAGGTCCTGGGTCGGGCTCGTCGGCAGCGCCCGGTCGAGCTCCGCCAGCGGCCGCGAGGGCGGCATCTTCTCGGTGCGCTCGATCAGCGCCCGCTCGAGCTCGCGGCGCAGATGCCGCTCGAACTCCTGGATCTGCTCGCGCTCGAGCGTCACCCCGTCGGTGTCGGGATCGCGGTTTCCCGCCTGCAGGCCGAGGGTGCGCCGGATCCGCTGCACGTCGACGCCGACCACACCCGAGCCCTCGCCCTGGCGCCCGAAGGCGGCGATCGCAAGCCGCGCGGCGTCGCGCATCTCGCCGTCGGAGCCCTCGGCGATCGCCTGGCGGATCGCCTCGCGAAGCTCGTCGAGGTCGAGCCGCTCGCCGCCCTCGTAGCGGCGCTCCTCGCGGATGCCCTGCTCGAGCGCCTCGGCCTCGGCGGCGCGGAAGAAGTAGCGGTCGAAGAGCAGCTCGAACACCCGCCGGTCCTCCTGGGACTTGGCGATCGTCGCCGCCAGCGCCTCGCGGAAATCAGCGGGCTCGGTCCACGGCACGGCGCTCGAGCGCCTCGAACGCGTCGAGGATCTCCGCCGTGCCGACGGCGACGTCGTGGTCGCGAAGCTCCTCGCAGAAGTCGACTAGGCGGGTGGCCAGGCCGGGAGGAAGCGCGTCCGCGTCAGGAACCGCTGGCAAGGTCGAGCTTGCCCTCCTCGCCGAGCCGTACCCCGACGCGCTCGGCGACCAGGTCGATGTCGGTCCGGTGCTTGACGATGATGCTCATCGTGCGCTCGAACAGCGCCCGGTCGATGTCGTCGGCGCCGAGCAGCAGCAGGGCCCGGGCCCAGTCGATCGACTCGGCGATCGAGGGCGGCTTCTTCAGGTCGAGCTGGCGGACCATGTGGATGACCTCGATCAGCCGGCGGGTGAGCTGCTCGTCGAGCTCCGGGGCGTGCAGGCGGACGATCTCCATCTCGCGCTCGACGTCGGGGTAGTCGAGCCAGAGGTAGAGGCAGCGGCGCTTCAGCGCCTCGGTCAGCTCGCGCGAGTTGTTCGAGGTGAGGACGACGATCGGGTGCGTGCGCGCCTCGATCACGCCGAGCTCGGGGATCGAGATCTGGAAGTCCGAGAGCACCTCGAGCAACATCGCCTCGAACTCCTGGTCGGTCTTGTCGATCTCGTCGATCAGCAGCACCACCGGCTCGGCGGAGGCGATCGCCTCCAGCAGCGGCCTGGTGAGCAGGAAGTCCTCGGCGAAGATGTCGTCCCAGGAATCGCCCTTCGGCTCGGCCTCCGCACCCGATGACGCCTGGATCCGCAGCAGCTGCTTGCGGTAGTTCCACTCGTAGAGCGCCTTCGCCTCGTCGAGGCCCTCATAGCACTGCAGGCGGATCAGCTTGCGCTCGGTCGCCCTCGAGAGCGCCTTCGCCAGCTCGGTCTTGCCGACCCCCGCCGGGCCCTCGACCAGCACCGGCTTGCCGAGCTTCTGGGCCAGGTAGGCGACGAGGGCCGCGGGCTCGTCGGCCAGGTAGCCGGCTCGCTCGAGCGCGTCCTTGACCTCAATCACGCTGTCTGGGTGCTCAGGCATCTCGGCCATGAATAATGACGCGATGTCGTTGCTGAGCGCCGGCGCGCTGCTTCCGGACTCGATCGAGCCCTATCTGGCGCTGATGGTCGGCGGCTTCCTGGTCGCGATCTTCGGCCACCTGGCGGGCTCGCGCTGGCTGGTCGCCGTCGGCGTGATCATGATCCTGCTGGCGACGCTGCTGTTCCCGCTGGCGCTGCAGTTCTTCGCCGACGAGCCACCGCCCCCGGGGCCGAGGGTGCCGATCGCCTTGCTGCTTCGGTGAGAGGATGGTCCGCGTGGGACGCCTCGACGAGCTCGACGTGACCAAATCGCTGACGAAGAAGGAAGAGGAGAAGCAGCTCAAGCGCGCCCAGACCCGCCTCGCCCAGCTGCGGGTGACGCTCGGGGGTCAGCTCGCGCTCAACGGCGAGAAGCGGATCGGCCCGCCGGTGCTGGCGCTGTTCGAGGGCTGGGACGCCTCCGGCAAGGGCGGGGCGATCAAGCGACTGGTGGCGCCGCTGGACCCGCGCCATGTCCGCGTCGCCTCGTTTGCCGCGCCGACTCCCGACGAGAAACGGCATCACTTCCTCTGGCGCTTCTGGAGCCGGCTCCCGGGCTGGGGCGGGATGGCGGTCTTCGATCGCTCGTGGTACGGGCGGGTGCTGGTCGAGCGGGTCGAGGGCTTCGCCACCCGTGAGCAGTGGTTGCGCGCCTACGACGAGATCAACAATTACGAGCGCTCGCTCACCGACGAGGGCATGATCCTGGTCAAGATCTGGATCCACATCTCCTCCGAGGAGCAGCTGAAGCGCTTCCGAGCCCGTGAGCAGGACCCGCTGAAGAGCTGGAAGCTGACCGACGAGGACTGGCGCAACCGCGAGAAGCGCGGCGAGTACGCCGAGGCGATCGAGGACATGCTCGCCCGCAACGACCAGCCGACCGCGCCCTGGAGCCTGATCGAGGGCGACTCGAAGCGCTGGGCGCGGGTCGCCGTGATCGAGACGGTGATCGCGCGGATCGAGGAGGGCATGCGCGAGTGGGGGATGGAGCCGCCGCCCCCGTTCGAGTCCGAGGGGCGCTAGGTCCTCCGGCGCCCGCTCGGCATCGGCGACGTTAGATAGGCTCGGAGCGTGGCACCGAAGCCCCGTCTGCGCGCGGTCGAGTCGGTGGCCGCCGAGCAGGCGTCTGACGATGTCGCCGCGGCCGCCAAGGCTGCCGTGGTCGGGGTCAGCGAGGCGGCCGGCGCCGCACGCGACGAAACGACCGCCGAGCTCGCGTCCGAGGTACGCAGCCTGCGCGCCGAGCTGGCGGCCGCCAAGCGGGTCGGCGGCGAGGCCCAGCGGCGCGCCCGCGAGGCCGACGCGTCGCGCGTCGACGCCGAGCTGCAGGCGCGCGAGATCGAGGAGCGCCGCCAGCTCGCCGAGCTTCGAGTCGCGCACGCGGAGGCGGCAAAGGAGGCCGCGATCGTCGCCGCGACGGTCCAGGCCGAACGCGAGGTCGAGGCGGCAAAGGCGGCCGCGCGGGTGAAGGTCGAGCAGGCCCGCCGGCTGGCGCGGGCGAAGGCGGCGGACGCCGCGGCAACGGTCGATGACAGGGCCGGCGCGGCCCGCGAGCAGCTTAAGGAACAGGCACAGGCGAAGCTTCACGAAGCCGCCGACAGGATCCAGGCGCAGGCGGCGGCGCGGCTTGAGGCGCGGGTGGCGGCCGCCAAGCGCGAGGCCCTGATCGAGGCCCGCGCCCAGGTGCGCGCCGAGCTCGCCGGCGAAATCGAGGCGCTGGAGCGAAAGCTCGCAAAAGCGCAGCAGGACGTCGAGCTCGCGGCCGAGCAGGGTGAGCGCAAGCTGCGCGCGGAGACCGAGCAGGCTGAGCGCACCTTGCACGCCGAGGCCGACCTGCGCGCCCGTGCCGAGCAGGCCCTCCAGCGCACCGAACGCAAGCTCGACGGGCTGGTCGAGCGGCTTGCCCGCGAGGCCGAGCAGCGCGCCCGCGCCGAGACCGAGGAACGCCTGCGCGAGCAGGCCGAGAAGCTCGAGCGCGAGGCCGAGGAGGCCGCCGCGCGGGCACGAGAGCGCGCCGACAAGCAGGCCAAGGCCCGGCTCGAGACCAAGCTGCGCGCGGAGCAGGAGAAGCTCCACGCCGAGGCCGAGGATCGCGCCCGCGAGGACGCTGAGAAGCGGCTCAAGGCGGTCGAGGCGAAGCTCGAGCGCGAGGTCGCCCAGCAGACCCGCGCCCGCGAGCAGGCCGCCCGCGAGGCCGCCCGCCGGCGCCGCGCCGAGCTCACGGTGCGCTTCAAGCGCGAGACCGAGGAGGCGGCCGCCGAGGCCGCCGAGCAGGCCCGCCGCGAAGCGCTCAGCTCAGGCTAGACGCGCGTCAGGCTCAGAACCCGCTCCGATCGACGTCGGCAGCTTCGAGGCGATCAGCTGCGGGCCGCCGGCGCAAGTGCCGCACCGCCGGGAGGCCCCTGGCACACTCCAGCCCGTGACGCGGACCACGGCCGCAGCCACCATCCCCGGCGACCTCTCGCAGCTCGAGGCACAGGCGGCCAAGGTCCTGACTCCCGAGGCCCTCGCCTACATCCTCGCCGGGGCCGGGGACACCGACACCACGCGCGCCAACGCCGCGGCGTTTCGGCGCTGGAGGATCAAGCGGCCCAGGGGCCGCAAGCCGGCGAAGGTCGACCTCTCCACCACCGTCCTGGGGACGCGCATGCCCGCGCCGGTCCTCTTCGCGCCGGTCGGGGTGCAGACGCTCGCGCATCCGGAGGGCGACCTCGCCAGTGCCCGCGCGGCGGCCGAGCTCGGGCTGACCTACGTGCACTCGACGCAGGCCGCCTTCCCGATGGAGGAGGTGGCGGCGGCCAACGGCGGCGGGTCGCGCTGGTATCAGCTCTACTGGCCCACGGATGACGAGCTGGTCGTGTCGTTCCTGCGCCGTGCCAAGGCGGCCGGCTACACCCACCTGGTCATCACGCTCGACACGACGCTGCTCGGCTGGCGGCCGCGCGACCTGGACCGCGGGTACTCGCCCTTCCTCGAGAACAAGGGCATCGCGAACTACACGAGCGACCCGGTCTTCCGGCGCCGACTGGTCGTGCCGGCAGAGCTCGCCCCGATCCCCGCCGGCATCGCCTTCGCCGGCGTCTTCCAGAACCCGGGCCTGAGCTGGGAGCAGCTGCCGCTCATCCGCGCGAACTGGGACGGTCCGATCCTGCTCAAGGGGATCCAGAGCCCGCGCGACGCCAGGCTTGCCGCCGAGCACAAGATCGACGGCATCGTCGTTTCGAACCACGGCGGCCGTCAGGTCGACGGGGCGATCGCGTCGCTCGACGCGCTCGGACCGATCGTCAAGGCGGTCGGCGACAAGATGCCCGTGCTCTTCGACTCCGGGATCCGCACGGGCCGCGACGCCTTCAAGGCGCTGGCACTCGGCGCCGAGGCGGTGCTCATCGGCCGGCCTTACCTGTACGGCCTCGCGCTGGATGGGCAGAGGGGCACCCGGATCGTCATGCGGAGGCTCGTCGAGGAGCTCGAAGAGGAGGTCCGGGAGGCCGGCCGCCGCAGTCACCGGACCCTTGCCCGTTCCTCCCTGACCCGCTCGCGGTGAATCGGAGCCCAGACATGTCCGAGAGCACTCGCCGTCAGTTCCTCCAGGTGGCCGGCACGGCCGCTGCCGCGACCGTCCTCGCGCCGACCGCGCTGGCCGCGGGCGGTTCGGCGCCCGCCCCCGCGGCCTCCGAGCTCCCCAAGGGGTCGCCTCTCCCGGTCGGCCCGGGCGCCCCGTACTCCAGCTATCAGTCCGAGATCTACCTCGGCGGGATGGCCGCGGACGTCAAGCCGATCTTCACCACCAACCTGTCCGCCCTCGAGGCCGCCGCGGCGACGGTGCTGTCCGAGGCCGCGCGCCGGCATCTGCTCGCCTGGGCAGGCGGCGCCGCCGCCGTTCGCGCGAACGCGCGGGCGCTGCGAGCGTGGCGGATCGTTCCGCGGATGTTCATCGACCGCGCCGAGCGCGACCTCAACGCGCCTGTGCTCGGCGTCACGATGCCGGCCCCGGTCATCCTCGGCCCGGTCGGGGGCCAGATCCAGGCGCACGCCGACGCCGAGGCCGCGACGGCCCGGGCGGCCGCGGCCCTGGGGCTCACGTACGTCCACTCGTCGCTTTCGAGCACGTCGGTCGAGGGCGTCGCCGTGGCCGCGCCCAATGGCTCGCGGTGGTTCGGCCTGGACTGGCCGGACGGGGACGCTCCCGATCTCGCGCTGCTCGGGCGCGCGCGGCTCGCGGGGTGCACCCACCTGGTGCTCTCACCCCCGCAGCCCGGGAAGGGCTGGGAGGCGCTTGCGGCGATCCGCGAGGCCTGGGACGGGCCGATCCTCCTCGGCGGCATCCAGACCGTGCCGGACGCGCGCAAGGCGGTCCGCCATGGCTTCGACGGCATCGTCGTGTCGAACGAGCGCGGGCGCCGTGGTCCCCGCCCGTCCGGGACGATCCACGCCCTGCCGCGGATCGCGGACGCGGTCGGCGGCAAGGTCGCCGTCCTGTTCGGCTCCGGCGTCCGCACAGGGACCGACGTCTACCGGGCGCTGGCCCTGGGGGCCGAGGCAGTCCTCATCGGCCGCCCGTACGTGCATGGCCTGGCGCTCGGAGGGGAGGCGGGCGTCCGGCACATGCTCCGCACGCTTCTTGCCGAGCTCGACATCACCCTCGCCATCGCCGGGGTCGCGAGCCACCGCGAGCTCGACCCGAGCGCGCTCGTCCGGGCGTGAACGGGCCGGCCGCGCGGCCGATGGCGGCGGCGACGCGTAGCTATTTCGGCAGCGTCGGAGCGACGATTCGGTAGGCCTTGAGCCCGAGGCCGAGGCGCTCGCGGTCGTCGCCGAGCGCCGGGTCGAGGCCGGTGAGCTCGCGGATGCGGCCGAGGCGGTGGGCGACGGTGTGGCGGTGGGCGAACACGGCCCGCGCGGTCGCGTTCATGTTGCAGTCGTTGGCGAGGTAGGTCTCGAGCGTGCCGCGCAGGTCCGTGCGGTAGCGGTCGTCGTGGGCAACCAGGGGCTCGACCGTCTCGGAATAGAAGCGGCGCACCTCCTCGGGGTCCGAGGCCATCGCCCGGAACAGCAGCCGATAGACGCCGTTGCCGATCTCGGCGGTGAGCTGGTCCCCGATCCGATCGTCGCGAGCGATCACGTCGAGCATCAGCTCGGCCTCGGAGATCGCGCGGCCGAGCTCGGCGGGGTCGGCACAGTAGGAGGAGAAGGCGGCGGGGCCGTGGGAGCGCAGCATCGCCGTGATCGCCTTCGCCGAGGCCTCGGCTCGCTGCGCGGGGTCGTCGCCCGCGAGCGCGGGCAGGATCGCGTAGACCCGCACCGCGGGCGCCGCTTCGGCCTCGCCCCGACCGGCTTTGCTTTCGATCGGCAGCGGCTCGGCGATCGAGCCGAGGTGCTCTCCCGTGATCAGCGCGGCGACGTGGCGCGGCCGCGAGGAGTTGACCTCGGCGACCAGCGCGATCGCTCCGCCGGAGAGGTCGCAGCCGAGTCGAGCAGCCCGGCTGACGGTCTCGGCGGGGTTGACGCGCCGCGCGCGCAGGTCCTCGAGCAGGCTGCCGCGCACGTCGGCGGCGAGCTCGTCGCGGGCGCCGGCGACGGCCACCTCCGCGATTGCCGCCAGCGCCGCGGTGCGCAGCACCTCCTCGTGGTCGACGCGCACCCGCGGCATGCCGTTCTCGGCCGCCGCGAGCACGACCGCGAAGCCGATCAGCTCGCCTCCGGCCTCGACCGCGACCTCGGCTTCCGCCTCGAGCCGATCGGACTCGCCGCGCAGCCGCGCCGCCGCCGCGGCGCTCAGTTGCTCGAGCGGCAGCTCGTCGGCCGAGGCGGCGGCCAGCCCCCGCGCCGGGAGCACGATCGCAACCGGGGCTCCGGCCTCCTCGGCCGCCAGCTCGGCGATCCCCCTGAGCCCCTCGCCCTCGAGCAACGCGGTCAGCATTCGCGAGTGCAGGTCACGCATCGGGATCCCTCGCTCCCTCAGAGACTTCTTTGCCCGTCGTCCGTCGCGGCCCCCCGACCGTCGCGGAGCGGGACCGGCCCCCGTCCATGGGGCCGGTCCGGCGCCGCTGCGGTCTATCCGCTACGCCGCGATTTCGGCGTCCGTGTGGGCCTGGAGGACGCTCTCGCCCTCCTCGCCGGTGCGGATCCGGATCGCCTCCTCGACGGGAAGAACGAAGATCTTCCCGTCGCCGACGTCACCGGTACGCGCGTGCTTGAGGATCGTCTCGACGACCAGGGACTTGTCCTTGTCCTCGATCACCACCTCGATCTTGAGCTTGGGCCGCACGTTGACGGTCAGGCTCGAGCCGCGGTACGTCTCGACGATGCCCTTCTGGCGCCCGGACCCCTTCACCTCGCTGATCGACAGGGATGGGAATCCCTTGTCGAGCAGCTCGGAGCGGATCGGCTCGAACGCCTCGTGGCGGATGAATGCTTCGATCTTCTTCACAGCGTCACCTCCTTCCTACAGCCGTGGTTTATCGGATGGCGGCGGCGCGGCGGTCATTGCCGACGCCGTCGATGGTTTACCCGTCACCGGTGGGGCAGCAGGCGGGGTGCCGATGCTGACGCCGACCGGGTACTCCTCCTGCGGGATGAACTGTTCCGGATAGCCATACATCCCGTGCTCGGAGATGTCCAGCCCGGCGTCCTCCTCGGCTTCGGTGACCCGCAACCCGATCGTCTTCTTGATCAGGAAGAAGGTCGCGTAGCTGACGATGAACACCATCGTGAACGCGACCAGGAAGCCGACCGTCTGCACGAGCAGCTGCTGGAAGCTCCCGGAGTAGAAGAGACCACCGTCGGGGTCGCCGAACGCGTTGTACTGGGCCAAGCGCGGGGCGGTGAACAGACCGCACGCCAGGGTCCCCCAGATACCGGCCATGCCGTGCGCGGACAGCGCGCCGACGGGGTCGTCGATGTATTTGTCGATTGCGTATACCGAGAGCACCACGAGTACCCCCGCGACCGCGCCGATGATCGGAGCAGCCCAGACCTCGACGTAGCCCGACGGTGCGGTGATCGCAACCAGACCGGCGATCGCGCCGTTGCCGGCCATGCCGATGTCGATCGCGCCCGTCTTCAACTTCGCCGTGATCACCGCGAACAGCACGCCTGCCGCGGCGGCGATGTTCGTGATCACGAGGATCTCCGGGAAGCGGCCATCGAGCGCCCCCAGCGTCGAGCCGGGGTTGAACCCGAACCAGCCGAGCCACAGGATCAGCACGCCGAGTCCGAACAGCGGCATGTTGTGCCCCGGGATCGCGCGAGGCTTTCCATCGGCCCCGTATTTGCCCTTGCGCGCTCCGAGTAGCAACAGGGCCGCAAGAGCGCCCGTGGCTCCGATCAGGTGCACAGCGGTCGAACCGGCGAAGTCCTGCATCCCCCAGGTCGTCCAGTCGTCGACTCCGAGGACTCGCCACAGGTCACCGGTCTGCAGGAACCCACCACCGAACACCCAGTGCGCGCCGAGCGGGTAGATGATGCTCGCGAAGATGATCGAGTAGATGATGTAGGCGCCGAACTTGATCCGCTCCAGCGTCGTGCCCCAGACGATCGCCAGGGAGACGGCGCAGAAGGCGAACTGGAAGAAGAACTTCGCGTCGATGGTCGCGTCCGAGAGCGACATCACCGGGAAGTCCGGTCGGAAACCGGCGTCGTTGGCGACCGGCCCGAGGTCGGTGAGGAAGAACCCGCCCTCGTGACCGATGAAGCCGCCAAGCGGTCCGCTGAACGCGAACGCAAAGCCGACGGCCCACCAGCACAAGGCCGCGATCGAGAAGTTCGTGAGGATCTTCGCGATCACGGTTCCCGCGTTCTTCGCCCGCGAGAAGCCGATCTCGAGGAATGCAAATCCGGCTTGCATGAAGAACACGAAGCAAGCGGCCACGATCACCCACAGGGAGTTGATCCCAACCGTGTTGGTCAAGTTCCCGTCGAGGGCCGACTGCAGGTCGTCGGAGGCGCCGAACGCGGCTCCCGGAACGACGAGCAGCCCTGCCAACACGGCGAGCGGCACCCAATACCTTGGTTTCATCTGTTGCTACCTCCGCGCCGAGACTCCGCTCGACGGTCGCGGTTCTTCCAGGAATCGCTGACCAAACTAGGAAGCGGCGAGGGGAAGTTGCTTATCCCGCTGTCGAAACTTCGGGTCCGGGCGCTTGTACCAGCGGTCGAATCAGCCTGCTGTCAGGCGTGGACAGGTGGGACAGTCGCGCCCGGGCCGACTTCGAGCTCCGTGCCCTCCATGCCGAGCTCGAGCTGGGCGGCGTCGCCGCCGAGCTTGCCCCAGGCGGTGCGGGCCGTGACTCCGAGCCCGTCGAGGTACTCGTCGGAGTGCAGCGGGTCGTGGTGAAAGAGCATCAGCCGGCGCGCCTGCACGCGGCGGGCGAAGGTGAGCGTGTCCGAGAGCCCCGAGTGGCCCCAGCCGACGTGGTCGGGGTACTCGTCGTCGGCGTACTGGCAGTCGTGGATCAGCAGATCGGTGTCGCGGGCGAGGTCGAAGCCCGAGATCCACTCCGGCTCCAGGCCGGCGAGCGGCGCCCCCAGCGCCGGCTCGTGATCGGGGATGTAGGCGATCGTCGTATCGCCGTCGGTGATCCGGTAGCCGAGGGTCGGCCCCCTATGGGTGATCGCCTCGGCGCGGATCGTCGCCCCGCCGAGCTCCCACTCGCTCACCGGGGCATCGCGGAAGGAGACCGAGCAGGGGAGCTCGCGAACCTCGACCGGCGACAGCGGGGCGGAGATGTAGCGGGCGATCCGGTCCTCGAGCGAGGCCTCCGGCGACGACGGTCCCCAGATCGTGATCTCGGACTCGGCCTTGAAGCAGGGCGGGAAGAACATCAGGCCCTGGATGTGGTCGAGGTGCAGGTGGGTGAGCAGGATGTGGATCCGCTTCTCCGGGCTCAGATCGAGGCCGAGCGTGCGGATCCCGGTGCCCGCGTCGAGGATCAGCTCCTCGCCGCTGGCGAGGCTGAGCTGGACGCAGGAGGTGTTGCCGCCGTAGCGGTTCATGTGCGGGCCGGGCGCCGGGACCGAGCCGCGTGCCCCCCAGACCTTGAGCTTCATCCGCTGTCCCCGTTCTCGCTCAGCGGCCAGAACAGGATCATCGCGCCCGAGGAGCCCGCCTCGGAGGCGACGATCGGGAAGGCGCTGGCCTCGATCAGCTGCGAGTTGCCGTCCGCCGTCCTGATCGTGAAGTTGGCGTGGGCGGGGCGGCCTTCGCGGATCGCCTCGGTGGTCGCCAGCGCGTCGACCTCGACCGGCGCTCCGCTGCCGTCGAAGGGCCCGAAGGCCTGCGTCCATTGCTCGGCCTCCATCCGCCCGGCCTCTTCGAACGAGCGCCCGAGCAGCGCCGCGGCCGCCTCGTTATAGAACACGATCGCCGCCTCCCCGTCGAGCAGAAAGGCCGGCGTGGAGATGCTCGTGAGGAGGTTTCGAGCCAAAATCAGCTCGAGCGGCTTCTGCGGTCGCGGGCTCGACATGCTCTTCAGCGCCCATTCTTCCACCGATCGCGCCGAATCACACACGGTTAGGGCCTTGTGAAGCCGGTGATGCGAACGGCTCACGGTTCAAGGCGCGCCTGGCCACAACCGATACCAAGGCAGTGTTCGCGTCGCGCGACAACGGCAAGCTGGGCGCGGAGTTGGCCTCCGCACGCGCTCGAATCTCCGAGCTCGAGGCCGAGCTCTCGCGCACGTCTTCGCATGACGCGATCTCGCACGACCTGCTCACCCTGCGCGGCTTTCGCACCCAGCTCGAGCTCGATGTGCGGCGCGCCGAGCGCTACGCGCGCCCGCTGGCCGTGGCGCTGATCGATATCGATCGCTTCCGCGAGTTCAACCTCAAGCAGGGCTACGGCGCCGGCGACCTGGTCCTCGCCGGGGTCGGCAGCGCGATCGCGCAGGTGACCCGGACCAACGACCTCGCCTGCCGGATCGGCGGCGATGAGTTCGCGGTGCTCTTCCCCGAGACCGACCACACCGGCGCCGAGGACGCGGTCGGCCGCATCCTCGTTTCGCTCGAGGACCTGGATGCGGGCGGCAAGCGCGGCCACTCGGCCTCTGCCGGGATCGCGATGCTCGAACCCACGCAGACCCCGGAGGCGCTGTTGGCCGCGGCCGGTAAGGCGCTCCAGCAGGCGCGCGCCGCCGGAGGCGGGCAGGCCGTGGTGTTCTCGACCGCGGCCGAGGAGGCGCTGGAAGCCGATGCCCTCACCAGTGCCCACAGCGACGTGATCGCTGCCCTGGCCTCCACCCTGGGCGAGCGCGACCGCTACACCGGCGACCACTCCGAGTCGGTCGTCGACCTGGCCGCGAGGGTGGGGGAGAGCCTCGCCCTCGACGGGGAGCAGATCGGCGGCCTGCGGACCGCCGCCTTGCTCCACGACATCGGCAAGGTCGGGGTTCCCGACGAGATCCTGCACAAGCCGGGCCCCTTGGATGCGCGCGAGTGGGAGACGATGCGCCAGCACCCGGTGATCGGCGAGCGGATCATCCGCGCGATCCCCGGCATGGGATCGATCGCCCGCATCGTCCGCCACGAGCACGAGCGCTGGGACGGAGCGGGCTACCCGGATGGCCTCGCCGGCCAGCAGATCCCGCTCGAGGCGCGGATCATCCTCGCCTGCGACGCCTATCACGCGATGACCTCGGACCGGCCTTACCGCGAAGCGATGTCGCACGGCGAAGCGATGGCCGAGCTGACGTCCAACGCGGGAAGCCAGTTCGACCCCCAGGTAATCGAAGCCCTGGTGGGCTTCCTGTACGGCCGCCGTCAGTCGGGCCTGGCGGCCGTTTGAGCTGGTCGCGGCCCGACCGCGACCAAGGGCTCAGCCCTCGAGCTTGCCGATCTTGAAGATCTTCGTGCCGCAATCAGGGCACGTACCCTGGATTGCCGGCCGACCGTTCTTCATCGTCACCTGGACCGGATCCACGATCTCGACCTTCTTACGTTCCTTCACACAGTAACCCTCAGGCATAGAGCCTCTCCTTTCAGGGCAGTTGGCGCGACCGTAGCCCAGTCGTCGGACGCACGAGCGGAATGATAGTGCGATTCGCTACAAGCGTGTGCGGGCACGGGCACCCTCGTTAGCTGGCAGGATGGCGCCGCACGATGGTCCGAGGATGTCGCCTGATCGCCGACTCGAAGCGCTTCCAGGCGTTCATCATGGGCGTGATCGTGGCCAACGCGGTCACGCTCGGGCTCGGCACCTACGACTTCAGCCCCGGGGTCGACTCGGCGCTGACGACGCTCGACGATGTCTTCCTCGGCGTCTTCGTGGTCGAGCTCGTGATCCGGATCACAGCATTCGGCCGCCGGCCGCAGGACTTCTTCCGCGACGGCTGGAACCTGTTCGACTTCATCGTGATCACGGCTGCCTTCCTCCCCGGCATCCGCGACAACGTCACCCTGCTGCGCCTCGTCCGCCTGCTGCGCGTCGTGCGCGTGGTCAGCGTGATGCCCGACCTGCGGGTGCTGCTGCGGGCGATGGTGAGCTCGATCCCGCCGATCGCCAGCCTCGCCCTGCTCACCCTGCTGCTGATGTACGTCTACGGGATGGTCGGCTACATCCTCTTCCACACCGAGGATCCCGAGCAGTGGGGAAACATCGGCGAGGCGATGCTGAGCCTGTTCCAGATCCTCACCCTGGAGAACTGGCCCCAGTACCTCGACGCCGGTCAGGCGATTCACCCGGCCTCGTGGATCTTCTTCGTCTCCTACGTGCTGATCGCCTCGTTCCTGGTGATCAACATCCTGATCGCGATCATCATCAACTCGATGGAGGAGGTCCACTCCGCCGAGCGCGCTGCCGACCGGGCCGAGATCGACGAGGAGATCGCCGCCAGCGAGCACTCGGTCGCCGACCGCCTGCGGGAGATCCGCCACATCCTCGACAAGCTCGAGACCCAGCTCGAGGAAGGGGGCGACGACAGCGTCGCCGAGGGCGCCCGCACCGCCACTCACCGCCCGAGCAAGGGCGGGCGAATGCGGGCCTGACCGCGGCTGCGCGGCGGGCCTACGGGTTGTCGTTGCTGTTGGAGTCGGCCTGGGCGGCCGATTCGACGGCGCTGATCTGCGACTCGAGGTCGGTGATCTGGCCGCGGAGCTCGTCGATGTCGTCGCGGGCGACGTCGAGCTCGGAATCCGAGGTGCGCTGGCCGGAGGCGATCGTGCTCACCCGGGTCTCGAGCGCATCGACGCGGTCGCTGAGCTCGGAGAGGTCGTCCTCGGCGGCCTGTGAGACCTCCTGGGTGGAGGCCGAGACCTGATCGCGAAGCGACTTCACCTCGGTCTTGGTCGCGCTCTCGTCCTTGGCGCTCATTGCCAGGACGACGCCGACGATCCCGGCCGCGAGCGCGAGCACGATCGCAAGCCCGCCGGACCAGCTGCGGATACCGAGCCGGCGGTCGATCTGCGCGATCCAGGCGCGAAGGCCCTCGATCTGCTCGTCGATCGTCTGCGGGGCGGCCGGCGGCTCCGCGCCCGTCGCCGGTTGCGATCCGGTCGCCGGCTTCGAGCCGGCCGGCGGCTCCGCGGCTGGGTCTGAGCCCGTGGGCGGGTTCGGCTTGCCGGCTTCCATCGGGCGCAATCCTAGAGCGGCGGCTCAGGAAGGCGGCAGCGGTGCGACGACTTCGCCCTCCTCGGGCTCCAGCGGCCGTCCGTCTGCGTGCCAGGCCTCGATCCCGCCGGCGAGGTTGTGGGCTTCCCAGCCCGCCTCGCGGAAGGCCTCGACGGCCATCGAGGAGCGGTTGCCGGTGCGGCAGTAGAAGAGCACCGCGCGGTCGCGTGGGATCTCCTCGGCATGTGCGGTGAGCTCGTTGATCTCGATGTTGCGCGCGCCGGCCAGGTGCCCGGCCTCGAATTCGTACGGCCGCCGCACGTCGATCAGGGTCACGCCGGCTTCGATCAGCTCGACGGCGTCGCTCGGCGCCAGCGCGTGCTCGCCGATCTCCGCGGTCTCTGCCTCGTCGCTCACCCGAACATCATTACCATCTGCGCCCCTCCCAACCGACCCCAAGGAGTTTGTGAACAGATGCCCGAAGCCGTGATCGTCGACGCCGCCCGCAGCCCGATCGGGCGCGCGTTCAAGGGATCCCTGGCCCAGCTTCGCCCCGAGGAGACGGCCGCCTTCATCGTCGACAAGCTGATGGAGCGCAATCCCGACGTCTCGCCTGAGCTGATCGAGGATGTCTATTGCGGCTGTGGCATGCCGCAGGGGCTGCAGGGCTTCAACGTCGCCCGGATCATCGCCCTGCTCTCCGAGCAGCTGCCGCAGACGGTGACCGGGACCACGATCTCGCGCTACTGCGCCTCCTCGCTAGACGCGATCCGCCACGCCGCGAACGCGATCAAGGCCGGCGAGGGCGACGCCTACGTCGCCGCTGGGGTCGAGTTCGTCTCGCGCTTCAACGAGGCCACCGAGCCCGCCCGCGTCGCCGACCGCAACCCGAACCTGATCGGCGAGAACGGCCAGCCCAACGCCTACATCGACATGGGCCTGACCGCGGTCAACGTGGCGAAGAAGTACGAGGTCAGCCGCGCCGACATGGACAAGTACGCGCAGCGCTCGCAGGAGCTCGCCGTCGCTTCGCAGGAGGACGGATTCTTCGACCGCGAGATCGTCCCGGTCGCCGACCAGGACGGCAACGAGGTCGCCAAGGACGACGGCCCGCGCGCCTCCTCGACCCTGGAGAAGCTCTCCGAGCTTCCCGAGGCGTTCGGCGACGGCGGCGTCACCGCCGGCAACTCATGCCCGCTCAACGACGGCGCCGCCGCGGTGCTGGTGATGTCGGACACGAAGGCCAAGGAGCTCGGGCTGACGCCGAAGGCGCGTCTGGTCAGCGCCGCGACCTGGGGCAACGAGCCCGAGTACATGGGCGTCGCCCCGATCGGCGCGATCAAGAAGGTCCTCGAGCGCACCGGGATGACGATCGGCGACATCGACGTGGTCGAGCTCAACGAGGCCTTCGCCGCCCAGGTGATCCCGATCATGGCCGAGTGCGACATCCCGCTGGAGAAGATGAACACGCACGGGGGCGCGATCGCCCTCGGGCATCCGTTCGGGATGACCGGCGCGCGGATCATGACCACGCTGCTGAACGTGATGGAGACCGACGATCACGCGGTCGGCCTGGAGACGATGTGCGTCGCCGGCGGCCAGGGCGAGGCGATGGTCGTCGAGCGGCTGAACTAGCCAGGCGCCTCGACCTGGGATAGGCTCGGCGGACCGTGTCCGCGCGGCTGACCAGCCACCTGCGGAACAACATCGTCGGCTATGTGGCGGTGTTCATCGCGCTGTCGGCGGGGGCCTACGCCGCCGGGCTGAAGAAGAACTCGGTCAAGTCGAAGCAGATCAAGGACGGGGCGGTGGTCGGCGTCGACGTCGGCGACGACTCGCTGACGGGAGTGGACATCCAGGAGCCGACACTTCAGGGCATCAACGCGGTTCAGCTCAACGGCAGCTCCGCGGCCGCATTCGTTCAGGGCGCTCAGGACGTCGGGGGCTCCGACCTGACAGGTACCTATGCAAGCCCCGCGATTGCCGCGGGTGCGGTGGGGCCGGATGAGCTCAGCCAGGTGCCGGCGGCAAGGGTCAGCGGCAACGCGGGCGCCTGCGGGTTCCGAACGGGCCACCTCGACGGCGTGGAGAAGGCGATTCAGTTCACGGACGAGGAGTTCGACCAGGGCAACCTCGGGAACGTCGATTGCTCGACGTTCCCTGCGCCGCCGACGCATGAGCCGACCCGGCTGACGGCGCCGAGAGCGGGCCTCTACGCAATCACAGGCGGGTTGCTCTGGGAGGACTCCGCGGTCGGCAAGCGGACGATCGCGATTCGGCTCAACGAGACCACGTATCTGACCCAGGAGGAGTACGACGCTGCCGCGAGCGGCGCGACCTTGCAGAACGCGGCGACGATTGCGCGCCTGGCGCAAGGGGATTTCGTCCAGCTGACCGCCGTGCAGACGGGGAACCCGGACCTTGCCGTCAGAAGCCAGCCGCGTACCTACCTCGCCATGGCCTGGCTGGGGCCGTAGCCGGCTCCGTCCTCTTACGAGCGCAAAACCATGGACCTCGTCCCGACCCTGATCTCGAGCGGCTGGGCCTCGGGCGTCAACGC
Source organism: uncultured Solirubrobacterales bacterium (assembly GCA_963767475.1). Classification (GTDB taxonomy): domain Bacteria; phylum Actinomycetota; class Thermoleophilia; order Solirubrobacterales; family 70-9; genus WHSW01. Next base: position 1,207,434 of record CAVYEI010000003.1, on the reverse strand, counting down.
CTGGGCGACGGTGCTCGTGCTCGGGCTCATGGGGCGGGCCGGGATCGGCTCCGAGGCGGTGCCCGAGCAGCTCGAGCAGACCCCCGTGTTGGCATTTGCGGCGGTCATGTACGTGGTCGAGTTCGTCGCCGACAAGGTGCCGCTGTTCGACAGCGCCTGGGACGTCGGCCAGACCGTGATCCGGCCGGCGATCGGGGCGTGGATCGGGGTTCAGTTCGCCGGCGCCGATGGCGCCTCGAGCGTCGATCAGGCGCTGGCCGGCGGCGGAACCGGCACGCTTGCCCTCGCCAGCCACCTGGTCAAGGCGAGCCTGCGACTTGGGATCAACGCGTCGCCGGAGCCATTCACCAACATCGTCGCCAGCGTCGGCGAGGACCTCACGGTGGGGGCGATCACCGCGCTCGCGCTCCAGCAACCGGAGATCGCCGCGACGATCGCGCTGCTGCTGCTGATCACGGGGACGGTGCTGGTGATCTTCGTCTGGAAGCGGATCCGGCGAGCCGTCGCTCTCGTACGAGAACGCTACGGACGCCACCGCGCAGCGCCACCGTGAGGCCGACCGGACGCCCCACTGTGGGGCGTCCGGTCGTCGGCCTCAGAGCTGACTAACCCGCTGCCTGCAGGGCCTCGGTCGCCTGCTCCGCGGCGGTCTCGCAGGCCTGGATCGCGAGGTCGCGGCCTTCTCCCTCGGGAGTCGATTCCGCCTGCGTCGCGCACTGCTCGAAGGCGTCGCGCGCCTGCTCGCAAGCCGTCTGCCCGGCGGACTCGGCCGCCGTGCCCTCGATCACGTCGATGCACGCGTTGTAGACGTCGTCCGACGTGGCGAAGTCCGAGTCAGAGGTGTCCGTGTCTTCGCTCGTCGTCTCCTCAGCGGTCGTCTCGGCGCTGGTCTCCTCCGTCGTCGCGGCGCTGGTGGTCTCGTCGTCGTCGCCGCAACCGGCGGCGATCAAGCCGCAGGCCAGCAGCGCCATCAGCGCAAACAGCCACTTACTGCTCTTCATCTGTGCTCCTTCGATGGGTGCCCCCCACGGCGGGTCGCCGCAAGTTCGGCGAGAGCCTAACCGCCCGATCGGCAGTCAGGGACGATTTGTCGTGAGCATTTGCTCAAGCGCGGGCGGCGGTTTGGGCGCGCCGATGCCCGGAGGGCGGCGCTCAGTCCTCGAACAGCGCGTACCCGTACTCGCCGCGCTTGAAGGCGAGCTTGGCGATCGCGCCGACGCGCTCGTCGTCGTTCTTCTCCAGCTGGCGGAAGCTCGAGCGCACGCGCCCGGCGGCGCGGCTGCAGAAGGTGTCGGCGATGTAGCGCTCCTGGCCCGAGGGCTCGACGCCCTGGTCCTCGAAGATCGAGCTCACCCGGGAGAGCACCGCGATCTGGGCGTAGATGTCGGAGATCGCGGCCGAGACCCGCTTCTGCTGGAACTGCGCCTCGACGATCCCCTTCTTGTGCTCTCGCAGCAGCGACTCGGAGACCGAGCGCAGCTCCTGGACCTGCTCGCCGACCGCGTCGGCGTGCTCTTTGAGCTCGGGGTGGGCCATGCTGATCCGGTCGGGGCGCACCTGGTTCTTGATCCGCCCACCGACGTAGTCGGCGAGCACGCCGATCGAGCCGATCGGGTCGCCGAGGCCGATCGCGTTGAACCCGGAGAGCTTCTCGCCCACCGGCTTCATCCCCGAGAGCGCGATGAACGCTCGCATGACGTCGTTGGCGCCCTCGAAGATCGGGAAGATGCGGATGTCGCGGAGGATCTTCTCGTAGGGCTCGTCCTTCATATAGCCGGCGCCCCCCTTGAGCTGCATCGTCCGGTTAGCGGCGTACCAGAGGAACTCGGTTCCCGAGACCTTGCAGATCGCCGACTCGAGCGAGTAGTCCTCGACCCCGGCGTCGACCAGCCCGCAGGTCAGATAACACATCGACTCGAGCCCGAACAGGTAGGTGACCATCCAGGCGATCTTGTCCTGGACGAGCTCGAACTCGGCCAGCGGGCGGTCGAACTGGCGCCGCTCCTTGACGTGGTCGATCGCCAGGTCGAGCAGCTTCTTGGTCGCCCCGACGGAGCCCGTGCCGAGCCCGATGCGACCGTTGTTGAGGATCTGCATCGCGATGTGAAAGCCCTCGCCGGGCTCGCCGAGCACGTTCTCGGCCGGCACCTTGACGTCGTTGAAGTGGAGGCGGCGAAGGTCGTTGCCGCGCAGGCCCATGGTGTCGAAGCGCTCGCCGACCTCGAACCCCTTCATCCCCTTCTCCAGGATCAGCGCGATGTGGCGGTCCTTGCCGTCGACCTCGCAGCGGGCGAAGGCGGTGAACACGTCGCCCTTGGAGCCGTTGCCGATGTAGCGCTTCTCACCGTTGAGAACCCAGGATCCGTCGGGTTGCTGCACCGCGCGCGACTTCAGCGCGTAGGCGTCGGAGCCGGCGTCGGGCTCGGTGAGCGCGAAGCCGGCGAGCTTGCGACCGCTGGCAAGGTCCGGGAGGAAGCGCTCCTTCTGCTCCTCGGTGCCGAACATGTGGATGCCCTTGAAGCCGATCGATTGGTGCACGCCGAGCACGATCGAGAGCGTCGCGTCGATCTGGGCGAAGGTCTCGAACACGCGCGCGTAGCCGGTCTGCGAGAGGCCCTGGCCGCCGTACTTCTCGTCCACGTAGAGGCCGCAGAGCCCGGCCTCGCCGAGCTCGCGGACGACGTCATCGCCGATCCAGCGCTTCTCCTCGATCTTGCGGTGGTCCATGCGCGAGCCGATCTCGCGGGCGGCGGCGTTCAGCCCCCGGATCCGCTCCTGCTCCTCGGCTCTGGGCTGCGGCCACGGAAACACCAGCTCCTCGTGGATCTCGCCCAGAAACAGCGACTTCGTGAACGAGGAAACCTCGCGCTCGGGCTCGTCCTCGACCTTTGCCTCGGTGGCCGCTTCCACGCGCCCACACTACCCCCGTGACGCGAAAGGCGAAGCGGGGCCGAGATTGCTCCCGGCCCCGCTTCCCTCCCGTCCGCCTGTTGCGCTTTGCGCGCTAGAGGCAGCTCGCGGTCGCGACCAGGGTGCGGTCGACACCGAAGTCGTTGCCGCCCTTGACCGTGACCGTCTCGGCGTTGTGGTCGAGGATGACCTCGGAGAGCATCAGCTCCTCGCCGTTCGCGTCGCCGTTCCAGTGCCCGGAACCGCTGATCAACTCCTCACCCGCGCCGCAGCCGGCGGTCACGGACTGGAAGTTGTAGTTCGCGTTCTGGCCCGTGCCACCGGCAACCACGATCGTGTTCGCGTGGGTGTGGATGCCGTCGCCGAGCTCCTGTGCGCGAACCGAGTTCGGCGCCAGCTCGGACTGATCAACGGAGTTCGCCGCCAGGTCGTTCGCCTGCAGGGTGTCGCCGGCCACGTCGTTGCCGGTGATCGTCTGGTCGGCGATGTCGGCCGACTGCAGCGACGCGTTCTGAACGTCGTTGCCGGCGATCGTCTCGTCGGTTACGTCGGTGCCGGTCAGCGACTCGTCGACGACGTCGTCGCCGGTGACCGCCGCGCCGTCCTTGAGGTCGATGCTCTTGACCGCCTCGTTCTTGATGTCGCCCGAGTTGACGGTCTGCGTCCCCGGCAGCGCCACCGCGGCACCGGAGATCGCCGCGAACAGGGCGACGAGGCTGATGACGATGGCCGGCGCCTGGCGCCAGCGCTTGCTCTGAGTGTGCTCCTTGGTCATGGGATCCTCCCTTTCGGATCGTTTTCTTCCCATGGACCGAGTGTCGGGCCGGATCGCCGGCGCGGACAGAGACCCCGGGGCTGGACCGCCGCCCCCCGGGGGGTGGTCGAATTCAGACCCGGGTGGAGGGCGCAGCTACTCGGCGCGCCTGCGAATCGCGTCCGGCGTCTGCTCGCCGAGCAGCTGCTCGGGCTCGATCTCGACCCCGGTCGACTCGAGAAAGCGGCTGACCATGTTGTAGTAGCCGACGCAGAGGATCAGCTCGGCGGCGCCGGCCTCGCCCCAGCGCTCGACCACCAGCCCGAGCGCCTCGTCGGAGATCCGCACATCGCGGCTGATCTCGGTCGCCGCCCGGAGCACGAGCGCGCCGTCGGGGTCGAGCCCGGCGGGATCCTGAGCGCGGATCGCCTCGATCTCGGCCTCGCTGACGCCGACGTTGCGAGCGAGCTGTTCGTGCTGGGCCCACTCGTAGCCCGCACCGGTCTCCGTGGCGACCGCGAGGATCGCGATCTCGCGGTTCTTGGCGTCGATCTCGGCGCCGGCGAGCAACGAGCCGCCGAGCTCGAGGAAGGGGCGAAAGCTCGCCGGCACCGCGGCGACGGCGCGGAACACGTTCAGCGGCGGCAGATTGGCGAGCGCCCGCCGGATGTCGTCCGGCAGCTCGTCGTCGCCGGGGAGCGGCAGCGAGGGGCTCACCGGTCGTCGAACACGCGCTCGAGCGCGGCGCGGTGGTAGGGCCATTGGTTGCCCTTGCTGGCCCGGCCCGAGGGATCGAACTCGCGCACCAGGGCGAGGCCGGCGACCGTGTTCATCGCCACCGCCAGCCGCCGATCGAAGTCCGGCCGCTGGCCGAGCTCGCCCGCGACCTCGGCCGAGAGCTCGGTGATGCTGGCGTAGATGCGCTTCTCCACGGGGACGAGGCGCTCGCGCAGCTCGTCATCCTCGGCCGCCGCCACCCAGAGCCGCACCGCGACCGTGAACACCGCGCTCGAGAAGTCCTCCCAGAGCAGGTCGAGGAGCGCCCGTCGCCGCGTCGGGGCGTCCGGCGGCAGCTCGCTCGCGCGCTCTCGGTAACGATCGATTCGCTGCTCCGCGAGGCGCTCGAAGGCGCTGACGACGAGGTCGACGCGATGCGGGAAATGGTGACTCTGCGCCCCCTGCGAGACCCCGGCGAGCTCGGTCACCTGGCGGATCGTGGTCCCCGCGTAACCGACGGTCGTCAGGCTCTCGATCGTCGCGTCCAAGAGCCTGCCGCGGGTCTCTTCGCTGCGCTCCGATTGGGTTCGCCGCGGGGCGGCGGTTTGCGGTTCCGCGGTCAAGTTATTTCCGCCAGCCCGTCCTTGATCACCACGGCCCCGGCGTCGGACGTGGTCTCGTAGGCGGAGCTCCCGCCGGCGTCCCAGATCCTGGTCGTGATCGTCTGCTTCGGCAGCGCGATGCTGGCGAAGCGCACGGCGAGCCGCTTCAAACGTGTCGGGTCGTCGGGGCAGCCGTGCTCGATCGCCGCCACCGAGGTGAAGGCCATCGTGCAGAGCCCGTGGATGATGATCCCGGGCAGCCCCACCGACTTGGCGAACTCCTCGTCGAGGTGGATCTGCATCGGGTCGCCGGAGGCCTCGGCGTAGCGGTAGGTCTGGTCGGCGTCGAAGGTCTGCGCGACCTCGGCGTCCGGATCGCGCTCGCGAAGCGCGTCGTCGAAGCGGTGGGGTGGCGCTTCGTCGCCGATGTCCTCGGCCCCCTGGGCGCCGCGGACGAAGGTGGTCATGTACTGCTCGACCACCAGGTCGCCGCCGGCCTCGCGAGTCTCGGCCTTGGTGATCACGGTGACCCCCGAGGAGCGCTGGCGCATGCCGATCGGGGTGGCGCTCGTGCTCAGGGTCATCCCGGGCTCGATCGGACGACGGAAGTGGAAGTCCTGCTCGCCGTGGAGGATCGCGCCCAGCATCTCGGCAGGTATCACCTGCATGCTCGCCATCCCGGCGGCCTGGAAGGCGGGCACGATCGCGAACACGGGAGGGGCGATGTCGCCGGCCGCGTGGGCTGCGATCGAGTCGTTGGTGGCGGCGGCGTAGGCGGCGATCCGCTCACGCTCGACCGCGAACTCGACCGGGTCGCCGGTGGTGCCGATCGCGTCGGCCTTGAAGCTGGGGGCGGTGTCGGTAGTCATGACGGCAACCTAACAAACCGGGCGCCCGTTCTGTATCTTTGGCGCCACAACTTGAGAGAAAGGCACCGCTGACCCCATGAGCGCAAACGGCAGCAACCGCACCTACGTGATCGGCGTCGGGATGACGAAGTTCGACAAGCCCGGGACCAAGGAGGGCGACTATCCCGACTGGGCCAAGGAGGCGGGGGAGAAGGCGCTCGCCGACGCGGGCATCCCCTACGACGACGTCGAGCAGGCCTACGCCGGCTACTGCTACGGCGACTCGACCTATGGCCAGCGGGCGCTCTACCAGCTCGGCCTCACCGGGATTCCGATCGTCAACGTGAACAACAACTGCTCGACCGGCTCCTCGGCGCTCTTTCTGGCCCGCCAGGCGGTCCGCGGCGGGAGCGTCGACTGCGCGCTCGCGGTCGGCTTCGAGAAGATGGAGAAGGGCTCGCTCGGGGTCAAGTACACCGACCGCACGAACGCGATCGACAAGCACGCGATCGCGATGTTCGCGCTTCGCGATCCGGAGGAGTCGCCGGCGGCGCCGCAGATGTTCGGCAACGCCGGCCGCGACCACATGGACCGCTACGGCTCCGAGCCCGACCATTACGCCTGGATCGGGTGGAAGAACCACAAGCATTCGGTCAACAACCCCTACGCCCAGTTCCAGGACGAGTACACGCTCGATCAGATCAAGGAGTCGCGGATGATCCACGAGCCGCTGACCAAGCTCCAGTGCTCACCGACGTCCGACGGCTCGGCCTGCGCGATCGTCGCCTCCGAGCGCTACGTCGACGAGCACGGGCTCGCAGACCAGGCGGTCGAGATCGCCGGCCAGGCGATGGTCACCGACCTCAGCTCGACCTTCGCCGACGACACCGACTGCATCAGGATCGTCGGCTATGACATGTCGAAGCAGGCGGCCGACCAGGCCTACGAGGAGGCGGGGATCGCGGCCGGCGAGGTCGACGTCTGCGAGCTCCACGACTGCTTCTCGGCCAACGAGCTGATCACCTACGAGGCGCTCGGGTTCGCCGCCGAGGGCGAGGGCCACAAGCTCGTCGAGGCCGAGGCGACGACCTACGGCGGCTCGGGCCCAGTGGTCAATCCGTCCGGAGGCCTGATCTCGAAGGGCCACCCGCTTGGCGCCACCGGCCTCGCCCAGTGCAGCGAGCTCACCTGGCAGCTGCGGGGCACCGCCGACGCGCGCCAGGTGGACGGCGCCAAGGTCGCGCTTCAGCACAACATCGGCCTCGGCGGCGCCGCGGTCGTCTCGGTCTACAAGCCGGCCAAGGCCTAGAGAAGGAGAATCCAGATGAGCAGCACGACAGTCGCCCGGATCGAGGGCCTGACCGACGAACAACGTGACTTCCAGGCGGCGATCGCCGATTTCTGCGAGCGCGAGCTGGGGACCAAGGAGCAGCGCGAGCGGCTGACCGAGAATTACACCGAGCTGCACAGCCAGGAGATGTACGACAAGCTCGCCGAGCTCGGCTGGCTCGGGGTCTCGATCGACGAGGCCTACGGCGGCTCCGGCGGCGGGCTCGTCGACGCCTGCATCTTCCTCGAGGGCACGATGCGCGGCCTGGTCCCGATCGCCGGCTACGGCGTCAGCCTGATCGTCGCCGGCGCCTACGAGCGCTTCGGCACCGAGGAGCAAAAGCAGGAGATCCTCGGCGGGATCACCTCGGGCAAGGTCGAGGCGATCGCGATGTCGGAGCCCGAGGCGGGCTCGGACGTGGGCAACCTCTCCTGCCGCGCCGAGCGCCAGAACGGCGGCTTCGTCCTCAACGGCCAGAAGACCTGGATCTCGGCCGCCCACATCGCCGAGCACATCCTCGTCATCGCCCGCTCCGACACCTCCGGCTCCAAGCACGAGGGGCTGACGATGCTCTCGGTGCCCACCGACGCCGAGGGGATCGAGATCCGCGGGATCCAGACGATGGGTGGCAAGGAGGTCAACGACGTCTTCCTCACCGATTGCTACGTCCCCGAGGAGCGGGTCCTGGGCCAGGTCGACGGGGCCTGGATGCAGCTGATGGCCGGGCTCAACGTGGAGCGGCTGATCCTCGCCGCGAGCGCCCTCGGGATCGCCCAGCGGGCCTTCGACGACCTGCTCGCATACGTCAAGGAGCGCAAGCAGTTCGGGCGCCCGATCGGCTCCTTCCAGGCGCTCAAGCACCGGATCGCCGACCTCGCCACCGAGATCGAGTGCACGCGGCTGCTGGTCTACGACGTCGCTCGCAAGGTCGACGCCGACCCCAGCCAGCTGCTCCCGCGCGAGGCCTCGATGGCGAAGCTGAAGGCGACCGAGGTGGCGAAGAAGACCGCGCTCGAGGGCATGCAGATGATGGGCGGCTACGGCTACGCCACCGAGTACGACATGGAGCGCCATGTGCGCACGACGCTGGTGATGTCGATCTACGGCGGCACCAACGAGATCCAGCGCGAGATCATCTCGAAGACCTACGGGCTCTAGGCGCGGATCGAGCAGGCACGGATGCCGGCGATCCGCCTCGGTGGAGAGGCGCAACCCGTTCCCGACGGCCCCGGCAGGGGCAGGACCGCGCGCCTGCGCAGCCGCGAGGTCGAGGTCGGGGGCGTGCAGACCCGCGCGATCTCGACCCGCGGTGAGGGCGTGCCGGCCGTGCTCCTGCACGGCTGGCTCGACAACGCCGACACCTGGCTCGCGGTGCTCGACCGGCTCTCCGTCGCCGGCCGGCCGGCGATCGCCTACGACCTGCCGGGCTTCGGCACCGCGCCGCCGCTCGACTCGGGCTCGGTGCTCGACCAGCTGGTCGGGTTCGCCGCCGACGCGGTCGAGGCGGCGGCCGAGGCGTCGGGGCGAAAGGTCGTGGTCGCCGGCAACTCGCTCGGAGGCTGGGTCGCCCTGCGGCTCGCGACCGATCCGGATCTGCCGCTCGCCGGGATCGTCCCGATCGGCCCCGCCGGAGTGCGGATGGCAGCGGCGTTCTTCACCCTCGACCGGGTGCCGGCGGTCTCGCGGATCATCGGCATGCCGGCTCCGGTTCCGCCCGCGGTGGTCCGCTCGGTGGCCGGACGGCTTTACCGGAACCTGGCCTTCGCCGATCCAGCCGGGGTCGACCAGGCGGTGGTCGACCGCTTCACCCGGTTTCACGTCGACCGGCCGGAGATCTCGAGGCGGCTCGAGTACGCGAAGCGGTTGCGGGCCGAGCTCGACGACCCGTTCGACGCCGAGGCGATCAAGGTCCCGGTGAGCGTGATCTGGGGCGAGGCCGACCGCCTCTGCGTGCCGGCCGGCGCCAAGGAGCTGGCCGAGGCCCTGCCGCACGCACGGATCGCGATGCTGCCCGGCGTCGGCCACACGCCGCAGGTGGAGGCGCCCGAGGTCGTCGTCGGCGCGATCTCGGAGCTCGCCGGCTGAGTCAGCTCAGAAGAGGCTCCACCTCGTCGGCGATCAGCCGCGCGAGCGGCAGCGAAGATGTCGCGGCGGGGGAGGGGGCGTTGCGCACATACAGCGCGCGGTCGGCGCGCGCGATCAGGAAGTCGTCGACCAGCGAGCCGTCGCGACCGAGCGCCTGGGCACGGACCCCGGCCGGACCAGGGACGAAATCCATCGCCCGCAGCTCCGGCACCAGCCGCCGGGCTGCGGTGACGTACGCACGCGTCGAGGCCGCGTGGCGGAGCTCGTTCAGGCCGGCGCGCCAGTGGCGCCCCACCAGCCGCCATGTCCCCGGCCAGGCGAGCGTCTGCAGCAGGTCGCGTCCGCGGACGCGGCGCAGCCGGTAAGCGTCGCGAGCGCCGGCGATCAGGGCGGTAGGCCCGAGGAGCACGGAACCGTCGAAGCCGCGGGTCAAATGGGCCCCGAGGAAGGGCAGCTCGGGATCGGGGACCGGGTAGATGTTGGAGCGCACGAGATCGGCTCGCTCGGGCCGCAGGCGCAGGTAGGCGCCACGAAAGGGGACGATCCGGGGGTCGGCGGGCGCCCCTGCCGCCCGCGCCAGCCGGTCCCCCCAGGCGCCGGCGCAGACCACGACCGCGCCCGCGGCGGTGGTCCCGGCGTCGTGGGAGACGGCGCCGCCGTCGATTGCCCGCACCCCGCAGCCGGTGACCACCGAACCTCCCGCGCGGCGCAGGTCGTCGGCGTAGGCGCCGGCGACGCGAGCGAAGTCGACGACGCCGGTCTCGGGCGAGTGCAGCCCCGCGAGGCCCGCGGCGTGCGGCTCGATCTCGCGGATCTCACGCTCGTCGACGCGCCGCAGGCCGGGCACCTGGTTCGCGAGGCCGCGCGCCTCGAGCTGGTCGAGGCGCGGCAGCTCGGCGCCATCGGTGGCGACGATCAGCTTCCCGCTGCGCTTCGCCTCGATCCCGCGCTCGTCGCAGTACGCGTACAGCTCGCGCATGCCGTCGACGCACAGCCGTGCCTTCAGCGAGCCGGGCTCGTAGTAGATCCCGCTGTGGATGACGCCGCTCGAGTGGCTGGTCTGGTGGGCGGCGATCGCCGGCTCGCGCTCGAGCGCGACCACCCGCAGGCCGTCGTGGCGCAGGGCGAGCTCGCGCGCCGTGGCGAGGCCGACGATCCCGGCGCCGACGACGGCGACATCGCACTCGTCGGGTGGCTGCGCGACCTGCACGCTTGCGAGACTAGAGGGATGGCGCTGCCGCTCAAGCCCCCGATCAAGCCGCAGCTCGCGCTCTCGCGCAAGCAGCTTCCCACCGACGAGGGCTGGGCCTATGAGCCCAAATACGACGGCTTTCGCGCGCTTGCGTTCGTCGACGGCTCCGAGCTCTTCCTGCAGTCTCGGACCGGCAGGCCGCTGGCCCGCTACTTCCCCGAGCTCGTGTTCCCCGAGGGCCGTTACGTGATCGACGGTGAGTTGCTGATCCTCGACGACGACGGGCACGAGGTCTTCGACGCGCTTCAGAACCGGTTGCACCCGGCGGAGTCGCGGGTGAAGATGCTTTCGGAGACCACGCCGGCGCTGTTTCGCAGCTTCGACCTGCTCGCCGTCGGCGACCAGAGCGCGGTTGAGAACCCGTTCGAGCAGCGCCGCGAGGCGCTCGAGAAGCTGATCGGCGGCTTCGCCAACCCGGGCACGGTCGAGCTGACGCCGCTGGTCGGGGAAGCCGCCGAGGCCGAGCCCTGGCTGGAGAGCGGCGAGGGAGTGATCGCCAAGCGCCTCGACTCCCCGTACCTGATGGGCGAGCGCAAGGCGATGGTCAAGATCAAGCGCCTGCGGACGATCGACGCCGTGGTCGCCGGCTGGCGCCCGGGCAAGGAGGAGAACACGGTCGGCTCGCTGATGCTCGGCCTCTACGACTCCAAGGGCGAGCTGCACGTCGTCGGCCACACCTCGGGCCTGAAGGCGAAGGAAAAGCGCGAGCTGGTCGACACGCTGGGCCCCTATGCGACCGGCGAGCGCGGCTCCGCCGACCCCAGCCGCTGGTCGGCCGACCGTGATCTCGAGTGGGTCGCGCTGCGGCCGGAGCTGGTGCTCGAGGTCAGCTTCGACCACGTCTCCGCCGGGCGCATTCGCCACGGCGCCAAGATCCTGCGCTGGCGCGACGACAAGCCGCCGCGCGAGTGCGTGCTCGAGCAGCTCGAGTCGTAGCCAACCCGTGTGAGGCGGAGTCCGAAGGACGAAGCCGAGCCCCGCCGCTGTTGAGGCGGCTTATGTGCCGGACTTCTTCGCCCGGCTCGGCTGTACGCGCTTGGGCTCGTCCTTTTGCTTGCGAAAGTGCGGCGGCCAGGGGGCGTCTCCGAGGCCCTCGGCCTCGTCGCGGTCGGCGAGCTCGAGCAGCGAATCGAGCGAGTGGGCGACCTCGTCGATCGTCGCCGACGGATCGCCGCGCTCGGCCAGCCGGGCGGGCACGGTGTCGAGGCGAAGCTCCGCCGGATCGACGTCGGGGACCTCGTCCCACTCGATCGGGGTCGAGACGCGGGCGTCGGGGACCGGCCGCACCGACCAGGCCGAGGCGACGGTGCGGTCGCGGGCGTTCTGGTTGTAGTCGACGAAGACGCCGTGGCGCTCCTCCTTCCACCATTTCGAGGTCGCCAGCTCGGTTCGCCGCTCAACCTCGCGCGCCAGCGCCAGCGCCGCCCGCCGGACCTCGGTGAACGTCCACTTCGGCTCGATCCGCACGTTGACGTGGATTCCGCGTGAGCCCGAGGTCTTGGGGAAGCCGAGCAGGCCGTGGTCGCTGAGCGTCTCGTGAACGACCATGGCCACGGCTCGCACCTGATCGAAGTTCGACTCCGGCGTCGGGTCGAGGTCGACCCGCAGCTCGTCGGGGTGGTCGAGGTCGGCGCGGCGGGCCGGCCAGGGGTTGAAGTCGATCACCCCGAGGTTGACCGCCCAGACGAGGTGGGCCGCGTCGTTGCCGACCAGCTCGGTGGCGCTGCGGCCGGAGGGGAACTTGACGGTCGCCGTCTCGAGCCAGTCGGGCGCGTTCTTGGGCACCCGCTTCTGGAAGAAGAACTCACCGGTCACCCCCTCGACGAAGCGCTTCATCGTCGTCGGGCGTTCGCGCAGGTGCAGGCAGGCGGCGTCGGCGACCGCTACGTAGTACTCGGCCAGGTCGCGCTTGGTGTGGCCCGGCTCGGGGAAGTAGACCTTGCTCGGGCTCGAGAGCCGCACCTCGCGGCCCCCCGCTTCGATCGTGATCGCCTCCTTCGCCATCGCTGGATCTTCGCAAGCCCGCTGGCGATAGGGTGAGCGCGTGGCGATGCTGATCCTGGAGGCGATCGGTCCCAAAGGCGAGGCGCTGGCGATCGCGGCCGGAGAGGCGCGCGAGATCGCGGTCGGCTGGGACTCGGAGTTCGAGTCGGCGACCTTCGACGCCGACGGGATCGATGATCAGGAGCTGCAGACCGTGATCTTCGAGCAGCTGGACGCTGAGGACCCGGAGTGGCGCAGCCACCTGCAGCTCGTCGAGTAGAGGGGAGTCTCATATGAACCTGATGGGCACGATCGAGAGCACCTTCTCGAAGGTCAACGCGACGGTCTTCAGGCAGGTCAACCGGGCGACGGACTGGTGGAACCTGCCAACCCCGGTGGCGCTGCTCAACCTGCGCGCGCACCGCGACGACCTGCGCGAGCACAACCTCTACGACACCGAGGCGCCGCGCGAGAACGGTGGCGCCGCGAGCGCGGAGGACCTGCCTCCCTACCGCACCTACGACGGCGCGCGCCAGGACCCGATCGATCCCCGGATGGGGATGGTCGGCAGTCGCTTCGGCCGCAACGCGCCCACCGACGCGACCGCCCCCGAGCCGCTCCCCGAGCGCATGCAGCCGAACCCGCGCGAGGTCGCCAACCGGCTCCTGCTGCGCGACGAGTTCAAGCCGGCGACCAGCCTCAACGTGCTCGCCGCCTGCTGGATCCAGTTCCAGAACCACGACTGGTTCGGCCACGGCGAGAACGCGCCCGACACCTACATCGACATCGAGCTCGACGAAAACGACGAGTGGCCGGAGGGGACGCCGATGCGCGTGCGCGCCACGAGCCCCGATCGCACCCGCACCGGAACCTCGGGGCTGCCGCCGACCTACGTCAACACCGTCACCCACTGGTGGGACCTGTCGCAGGTCTATGGCTCGACCGAGGAGCGAAACCGGGCCCTGCGCTCGGGCGTCGACGGCAAGCTCAAGCTCACCGACGACGGGATGCTTCCGAACGAGGACGATCCGAAGCTCGACGGCGTCGACCTGACCGGCTTCGCCGACAACTACTGGATCGGGCTCTCGCTCCTGCACACCCTGTTCGTCAAGGAGCACAACTCGATCTGCGATCACCTCAAGGGCAGCTATCCGACCTGGGACGACGAGCGCCTCTTCCTCACCGCGCGGCTGGTCAACTCGGCGCTGAGCGCGAAGATCCACACGGTCGAGTGGACGCCCGGGATCCTCGCCAACCCGGTGCTCGAGCGGGCGATGAACGCGAACTGGTACGGGATCCTGCCGCGCTGGGTGCGGCAGAAGTTCGGCCACGTCGGCACCGAGATGATCGGCGGCGTGGTCGGTTCCGCCCAGGAGCATCACAAGGCGCCCTACGCGATCACGGAGGAGTTCGTCTCCGTCTACCGCCTCCATCCGCTGCTGCCCGACGACTACGAGATCCGCGACCACCGCACCGGCGAGCTCGTCGCCGAGACGGACTTCGAGCCGATCCAAGGCCACGGCACCCGGCCGACGATCCTCGAGCACGGCTGGTCGAACCTGCTCTATTCGTTCGGGGTCGCCCACCCGGGCGCGATCACGCTGCGCAACCACCCGAAGGCGCTCTCCAACCACGTGCGCCTGAACGGCGACCGGGTCGACCTCGGCACGATCGACATCGCCCGCGATCGCGAGCGCGGCGTGCCCCGCTACAACGACTTCCGCGAGCGGCTGCGAAAGAAGCGGGTGACCAAGTTCGAGGACCTGACCGACGATCCGCAGCTCGCCGAGGAGATCCGTGACGTCTACGACGGCGACATCGACCGCGTCGACCTCCAGGTCGGGATGCTTGCCGAGCCGCTGCCGCCCGGCTTCGGGTTCTCCGACACCGCCTTCCGGATCTTCATCCTGATGGCCTCGCGGCGGCTGAGGTCGGATCGCTTCTTCACCAACGACTACTCGGAGGACGTCTACACCCCCGAGGGCATGGCCTGGGTGGAGAGCACCTCGATGGTCGATGTACTGCTGCGCCACCATCCCGAGCTGGCGCCGGCGCTCGACGGCTGCGAGAACGCGTTCGCGCCCTGGCGCCGGCTCGCCTGAGCCGCGTGAGCGCCCCGCACAACGCCTCGCTGTTCGAAAACGCGCGCTTCAACGCGCTCGTGATCGTCCCCAACGGGGTCCAGGGCGTATTCCGGCGCCGCCGGGCCGCGGTCGCGGCGGCAACCGCCGCGAACGTCGACGGGCACGCGGTCGGGCTGCTCGCCGGGATGCGCCGCGGCCACAGCGGCGGCCCGGTCTGGGTTCGCGTGATCCGCGACCGGGCGCTGCTGCTGCTCACCCCCGCCGACGTCCACCGGGCGCTCGAGGGCTCACCCGACCCGTTCGCCGCCGATCCGAAGCCCAAGCGCGACGGGATGGTCGCCTTCCAGCCCGACGCGCTGACGATCTCGCGCGCGCAGACATGGCGAAAGCGCCGCGCCTTCAACGAGGCCGTGCTCGGCACCGGCGGTTCGCTGGGCGAGCTCGGCGAGCGCTTTCGGGCGATCGCCGCCGAGGAGGCCGAGGCGATCGTCGCCGGCGCCCGGAACGAGGCGGAGGCCGAGCTGGCCTGGGATCCCTGGAACGAGGCCTTCCGCCGGATCGCCCGCCGGGTCGTGCTCGGCGACGGCGCCGCCGACGACACCGACCTCTCCGAGACGCTCGCCGAGATGATGTCGGAGGCGAACGGGATGCCGGGCAAGACCTCGGCCCGCTACCCGGGCTTCATCGCCCGGCTCGGCGAGTACGTCGCCGCGGCGGAGGAAGGCAGCCTCGTCGGCCGCTTCGCCGAGGCACCGAGCGATGCCGAGACCAAGCCGGTGGCCCAGATCCCGCACTGGCTCTTCGCCACCGGCGACACCCTGGCGATCAACGCCTTCCGTGCCCTCGCCCTGCTTGCCTCGCACCCGGCCCAGCGGGCCCGGGCGCTCGACGACGCGGCCTACCTCGAGGGTTCTCTCGAGGAGGCGCTACGGCTCTGGCCGACGACGACGATGCTCTCCCGCGAGACGCTGGCCGTGACCGAGTGGGGAGGGGTGGAGGTGCCGGCCGGGACCCAGGTGCTGATCCCGAACACGTTCCTGCATCGCGACCGCGAACGCCACGAGTACGCCGATCGCTTCTCGCCCGAGCGCTGGGTCGATGGTTCGGCGGCGGGCGATTGGTCGTTCAACCACTTCAGCCGGGGCCCCCAGGGCTGTCCCGGCGTGGCGCTCGCATTGCTGCTGGGCACGTCGGTGCTGGAGACGATCCTGCGCGGCCGGGAGGTGGAGCTCGTTTCCGCCGAGCTCGATCCGGCGAAGCCGCTGCCGCACATGCTCGACTTCTTCGGGCTTCGATTCCGTCTCTGAGCGATGACTTTCGGCCGCCTTGCCGGTCTTAATTCGTGAACCCAGGGGGTCAGAAGGAGCGCAAGATGTTCAAGCAGACGCAGGCATTCAGCGGATTTTCGGTCGACGACATTCCGCGGGCGAAGAGCTTCTATGCGGAGACGCTGGGACTCGACGTCACCGACGAGGGCGACGCGTTCGTCCTGCACCTTGCCGGCGGCGGCAATGTGCTCGTCTATCCCAAGGGCGACGCCCACGAGCCGGCCTCGTTCACCGTCCTCAACTTCGAGGTCGAGGACATCGAGCGCGCGGTCGACGGCCTGACCGAGCGCGGGGTCGAGTTCGAGCGCTACGAGGGAACCGAGATCGAGACCGACGAGAAGGGCATTTTCCGCGGCGAGGGTCCGCTGATCGCCTGGTTCAAGGACCCGGCCGGCAACGTGCTCAGCGTGATCGTGACCGAGTAGGGCTCTCGTTAATCCCCCCTTGTGCCGATTACAAGGGGGATGAGGGGGATCTCCGCACCATCGGCTGGTATGCGCTGGACCTGGCTTGCGCTCGGCCTTTCCGGCGTTTGCCTGCTTGCCTACGCCGCCTGGCTCGCCGCCGGCGAGCCGCCAGGCATCGCCTGGGTGGCGAACCACCTCTTCTACAACGGCGGGATCTTCCTCGCGGCGCTGGCCTGTCTGATCCGCGCCGCGACCACGCCACGCCTGCGCGTTGCCTGGACCGCCTTCGGCCTCGGCCTCGCGTTCTGGGCCGCCGGCGACATCTACTGGGTGGACGCGCTCGCCGATCTGAAGAAGATCCCGTACCCGTCTCCGGCCGATATCGGCTACCTGCTCGCGGTCCCCTGCTTTTTCGTCGGTATCGGCGTGCTCGCACACGACCGCCTCGGCCAGACGAGCGCCGCGACCTGGTTCGATGGCGCGATCGCCGCGCTCGCCGCCGCCGCCGGCGCCTCGGCCCTGCTCGCTCCGGCTCTCGTCGGCCTGACCAAGGGCGACCCGTCGACCGTGGCCACCAACCTCGCCTACCCGCTCGGCGACCTGCTGCTGATCGCCTTCATCGCCGCCGTGCTCGCCGTCAGCGGGCTGCGCAACGGTAGGCCCCTGCTGCTGATCGGCGCGGGCCTGGCGGTGTGGAGCGCCGGCGACGCGCTCTATCTCTGGGGCGAGGCGACGGGGGCGTACACGGGCGGCTGGCTCGACCTCCTCTGGCCGCTGGGCGCCCTGCTGATCGCGCTCAGCGCGGCGGTCTCGGTCAGCGCGCCCACGGCGCGCCGGCGCCGCTATCGATCCGGGCTCGCCGTGCCGCTGCTCTCGATTGCGGTCGTCACGGGCGTCCTCGTCTGGGACCACTTCGAGCGCACCCACGTGGCGTCGGTCTGGCTCGCCGCAGCCACGCTGCTGGTCGTGGCGATGCGATTGATCGTCAGCTATCGCGACAACGAGCGGCTCGTCGACATCCTCCATGGCGAGTCGATCACCGACGAGCTCACCGAGCTGCGCAATCGCCGCGGCCTCACCAACGACCTCGAGCAGCTGCTGGCGTCACCGGCCGAGACGCCCGCTCACCTCTTCGGCCTCTTCGACCTCGATGGCTTCAAGTCCTACAACGACAGTTTCGGGCACCCCGCCGGCGACGCTCTGCTGCGCCGTCTCGGCGGCAACCTGAAGGCGACGATCGGCCCGCTGGGAACGCCGTATCGGCTCGGCGGCGACGAGTTCTGCGTGCTGATCCCACTCGAGGACCGAAGGAGCGGGCCCTTGGTCGAGCTCGCCCGCGCGGCATTGAGCGAGCGCGGCGACGGCTTCAACATCGGCGCCTCGGGAGGCATCGTGATCCTGCCGCGCGAGGCGCAGGCATCGAGCGAGGTGCTGCGGATCGCCGACCAGCGCCTTTACGCCGAGAAGGCCGAGCGCTCGACTCGCTCGGAGGATCAGACGAGAACGCTGCTGTTGCGAATCCTGCACGACCGCGAGCCCGCGCTTGGCGACCATGTCGAAGGTGTGACCACGCTGGCGGTCGAGCTGGGACGGCGAATGTCCTTCGACGCCGAGGCGCTCGACGTGCTCAGCCGGGCGGCGGAGCTACACGACATCGGCAAGATCGCGATTCCCGACGACATCCTGCACAAGCCCGGTCCCCTCAACGACGCCGAGTGGGGGCTGATGCGCCGTCACACGCTGATCGGCGAGCGTCTGCTGGGGTCGGCCCCCGCCCTGGCGCCGGTGGCGAAGGTGGTCCGCTCCTCGCACGAGCGCTGGGACGGCGGTGGCTATCCCGACGCCCTTGCCGGTGAACGGATCCCGCTCGCCTCGCGGATCATCCTTGCCTGCGACGCCTTCGACGCGATGACCACCGACCGCCCGTACCGGGAGGCGATGTCGTTCGCCGACGCACGCGCCGAACTGCGGCGAAACGCCGGATCGCAATTCGATCCCGCTGTGGTCGAGTTGCTCTGCGAGCTCTCCCACGAGGAGCCGCCGGAGGGACCGAGTCCGGACCTACCGCCGATCGACGTTGCTCCCGTCGCACTCCCGAGCACCCTGCTCTGACCTCCGCGACCACCCCGCGATAGCGTCCCCGGGCGTGGAGCTCGAGACGATGACCTACGAGGGCGACGGCCGCGTCGCCCGAATCACCCTCGATCGCCCCGAGCGCGGCAACGGGATCACGCTCGAGATGCCGCGCGAGCTCGCCGCCTGCGTCGAGCGCGCCAACCTCGACCCGGAGGTCCACGTGATCGCGCTCGCCGGCAACGGCACGGGCTTCTGCGGCGGCTACGACCTCGCCTCAGCCGAAGGCTTCGGCTCGGCCGAAACCACCAACGTTCCGCCCGTCTCCTCGGCTTCGCCTCCGGGGACGGCCGGGTCAGCCGAGGGACGGCCTCCCTCCGGCTCGCCTGTCGACCCGATGGTCGTGGCCGCCAATCACGACCCCGACGGCACCTGGGATCCGGTGACGGACTACCAGATGATGTCGCGCAACGTGCGCGGGTTCATGAGCCTCTTTCATTCCGAGAAGCCCGTGGTCTGCAAGGTGCACGGGTACTGCGTCGCCGGCGGCACCGACATGGCTCTGTGCTCGGACCTGCTCGTGGTCGAGGACCGAGCGAAGATCGGCTATCCGCCCGCCCGCGTGTGGGGGGTGCCGACGACCGCGCTCTGGGCTCACAAGCTCGGCCCCACCCGGGCCAAGCGGATGCTGCTCACCGGCGATTCGATCTCCGGCCGCGAGGCGGTCTCCTGGGGACTGGCGACCGACTGGGCGCCGGCGGCCGAGCTCGACGCCACCTTCGAGTCGCTGCTAGAGCGCGTCGCCCGGATCCCGATCAACCAGCTGGTGATGCACAAGCTGCTCGTCAACCAGGCGGTCGCCGGGCAGGGGCTGTACGCGACCCAGGTGCTCGGCACCTTCTTCGACGGGATCGCCCGCCACACCGCCGAGGGCCACGAGTTCGTTCGCAGCGCCGCCGAGGGCGGCTTCAAACAGGCCGTGCGCGAGCGCGACGAGCCCTTCGGCGACTTCGGCCTCGACCGCAAGGAGTCCTCCACTTGAAGATCCTGATCACCAGCTCGCGGATGCCGTTCGCGCTCGGCATGGTCCGCCAGCTCTCCGCCGCCGGCCACGAGGTCTACTCCGCCGACACCTACAAGCAGTCGCCGGGCAGCCACTCGAAGTATCTCGCCGGGCATTTCGTCTATCCGTCGTCGACGAACGAGACCGAGGCGTTCATCGATGAGCTCGAGCGAATCGTCGGCGACGCCGGGATCGACGTGGTCGTGCCCGCGTTCGAGGAGGCGTTCTTCATCTCCACCCGGCTCGAGCGGCTGTCGAAGTCGGCGACGATCTTCGCCGGCTCGTTTCCGGCGCTGGCGCAGCTTCACGACAAGGCCGCGTTCGAGCGGCTCGTGCGAAAGCTCGGCCTGCCGATCCCCGAGACGGTCGTCGCCACCTCCGACGCCGAGCTCGCGGAGGCGATCGGGCGCTTCGATCGCTACTTCGGCCGCGCCGTGTTCTCGCGCGGGGGCGTCGACCTGCTGACCAACACCGGTCCGCTCGCCGGGGCGCTGTCCCCCGACGCGGTGCACCCCACTCCCGAGGAGCCCTGGGTGATCCAGCCGTTCGTCGAGGGGGAGACCGTGTGCACCTACTCGACCGTGCAGGCGGGCACCGTCAGCTGCCATCTGATGTACCGGATCCCGCGCCAGTGGCATCACTCGACCGGGATCCAGTTCGAGTCCACCGACGCGATGGAGTCGCTGCGGCTGATCGAGCCGATCGCCGCGGAGCTCAACTACACGGGGCAGATGTCGTTCGACTTCCTGGTCACCGACGACGGGCTCAGCTTCGTCGAGTGCAACCCGCGCGCCACCGACGGCGCGTTGCTGCTCGAGCCCGACCAGATCGCTCGCGGCCTACTCGAGCCCGGTGCCGACACCTTCGTGCTGCCGCCCGGCAAGACCACCCAGCTCGACCTGGCACTGGTCGGCGACGCCTTCTCGGACCACATGAAGCGGTTCCCGCAGACGATCAAGGATCTGGCCAGGTTCAAGGACGCCGGGGACGGCTGGCACGACCCGCTGCCGACGCTCTATTCGGCGTTCTCGGTTGCCCACTTCGAGGGGGTCAGCCACAAGGAGCACGCCAAGCTCCAGGACGCGATGGACGCCGACATGACCTGGGACGGTCAGCCGATCACGGGGATGTCGGATGCCGACGCGAAGCTGCTCGCCGAGCTGACACGCGACTGATCAGCAGCACCGCGAAGGCGATCCCGCAGGCGTCGACGAGGACGTCGACGATGTCGGAGTCGCGCCCCTCGACGAAGCGCTGGTGGTATTCGTCGCTGATCGCGTAGAGGATGCAGATCGCCGCCGCGGCGGCAAACGCGCGCCGGCCCAGCGAGGGCGCCAGCGCCCAGACCCAGAGCGATGCCAGGAGCGCGTACTCCGTGAAGTGGGCGATCACGCGGGTGAACGCCGGCAGCTCGGGGCCGACGCTCTGCTGCGCCGAGAGGTAGAAGATCGTCGCCATCAGCGCCAGCGGCGCCAGCGCGCGAAGTGGCGTCGAGCCCACGCTCAGTCGCGCAGCGAGTCGAACAGGCCGCGCCAGCGCTCCTCGTCGCGCTCGGCCGGCAGCGGCAGCGTGATCCGGGTGGCGATGTCGCCGTAGCGGCGCTTGATCTCGGCCACCGCCTCCTCGGGCCTGCCGACGACGGCGAACGTCTCCACCAGCTCGTCGTCGATCAGCTCCGACATCCGGTCCCACTCGCCGCGCTTGGTCATCGCCTTGAGCTCGTCCTGAAGCTCGCCCCAGCCATGCAGCTCGAGGACCGGCCGGTAGGCGGGCGTGGAGCCGTAGAAGGCGATCTGCTCCTTGACCTGAGCGACGCCGGCGGCGATCTCGTCCTCGGTGTCGGCGGCGACCACGAACGACGGGGCGGTGATCTCGAAGCCCTCGATCGTGCGCCCGGCCTTGGCGAAGCCGCGCTCGAGCGCCGGCAGCGTCGCCTCGCGCAAATAGCGCTCGGTCGAGAACCCGTGCACGAGGATGCCGTCGGCGACCTCGCCGGCGGTCTCGGTCATCAGCGGCCCGACGGCGGCGAGCATGATCTTCGGGTTTCCGTGCGGGTTCGGGCCCGGGTTGAAGAACGGCGCCATCAGCGTGTGGGTGTAGAACTCGCCCTCGAAGGCGAGCTCGGCGCCGCTCTCCCAGGTGTCCCAGATCGCCCGGATCGCGAGGATGAACTCGCGCATCCGCGCGGCCGGCTTCGACCACGGCATCGAGTAGCGGCGGGTGATGTGGGGCTTGATCTGTGAGCCCAGCCCGAGCACGAACCTTCCCTCGGAGAGCGCCTGGACGTCGTTTGCCTGCAGGGCGACGGTCATCGGGTTGCGCGCGAAGGCGACCACGATCGAGGTGCCGATCCCGATCGTCTCGGTGCGCTCGGCGGCGATCGCGCAGGCGAGGAAGGGGTCGATCTGGGTCTCGAACGCCGCCCAGCCGTCGTAGCCGTCGCGCTCGGCCGCGACAGCGGCGTTGCCGGCGGCATCGATGCTCGGGTGATATGTGCCCGCGTCGACCTTCACGGCGAGGAACCCTATCCGCGCGGCGTCAGCTCTCCCGCTCGCACTTGGCCTTGTCCTTGGCCGGCCCTCCGGCGCACTTGTCCTTGCCCTTGCCGCCGACGAGCCTGTCCCTGCCCCCTTGCCCCTTGAGCTTGTCCTTGCCGTCATCGCCGTAGAGCACGTCCTTGCCGGGCCCGCCCGATGCCTTGTCGTTGCCGGCACCGAGGCAGACCACGTCGTTGCCCCTGCCGCCGTCGACCTTGTCGTTGCCGCCCAGGCTCGCGACCACGTCGTCGCCGTCGGTGCCGGCGAGCTTCTCGGCTCCGTCGCCGCCCGCGATCGTGGCGACCCTGCCGGCACAGGTCGGCGGGTTCGTGGGCTCGCCGCCGTCGAATCGGGCGAGACCGAGGTTGTCGGGATTGGGGCCGCTGGCCGTCTGGAAGCCCACGAGGATCTTGCCGTCGGGCAGCAGCTCCACCGGCACGTCGGTTTCGCCGAGGTCGAGGTCGACGACCGTCTTACCGCCGCCGGCGAAACCGGGATCGAGGCTGCCGTCGGTCTTCAGCCGGGCCAGCCCCAGCTGCCCCGCGGAGGTGGTCGCGGCGACGATCTTGCCGTCCGGCTGCAGCGCGATCGATCCGAACCCCTCGGATGCCCCGAAGTCGAAGATCGCCACGCCGCCGGCCCCGAACGAGGGGTCCGGCGATCCGTTCGGGTTCAGGCGCATGACGAAAAGGTTGCGGGCATTCGGCCCCGCGCTGGGAGGATTCGGACCGGCGCTCGTCGATCCGGAGACCAGGATCTTGCCGTCGGGTTGCAGGGCCACGTCGCTGCCGAAGTCGAAGGCCGAGCCGAGGTCGAAGGCGGTCGCGCCGCCTCCGATGAAGCTCGGATCGAACGATCCGTTCGCCTGGACCCGGGTGACGGCGACGTTGTCGGGGTTGGGTCCGGCCACGGTGTAGCCGACGCTGACGATCATGTCGTCGGGCTGCACCGCCACGGCCCGGGCCACGTCATTGCCGCCGATGCTCCCAGAGGAGAGCCCGAAGCCACCCCCGAACGAGGCATCCGGCGCGCCAGAGGCGTCGAGCTTGGCGACGCCGAAGTTGCGCCCTGGTCCGAACAGGTTCGTGTAGCCGGCGGTGACGATCCGCTCGTCGGCGGCGAGGTCGAGGTCAAAGAGCCCGTCGTCGCTCGCCGGGCCGCCGAAGGTGAAATCGATCACCCTCGTTCCGCCGGTTCCGAAGCCGGGTTCGACCGAGCCTGCGGTGCTCAGCCGCGTGACCGCGAAGTTCTGCGGGTTGGGGCCGGCGCTGGTGCCGGCCGCGACCACGACCCTGCCGTCCGCCTGCGCCTCGACCCCGGTGCCGAAGGTGGCGTCATTGCCGCCGAGGTCGAGTACGCGCACGCCGCCGACCCCCCAGGAGGCGTCGGGTACCCCGGTGGGACCGACCCGGGCGACCGCGACGTTGAAGGGGTTGATACCGAGCGTCGTTCGAGCACCGATCACGACGCTGCCGTCGCCGAGCACGGCGGTGTCCGGACCGCTCTCGTTCCCTCCCAGGTCGAGCACGGCCTTGCCGCCGTTGCCGAAACTGGTGTCGAGATCGCCCGGCGCGGCCGAGGCCGCGCTCGCCGATCCGAGTACTGCGATGCAGATGCCTGCCGCCACGCGCCCCGCCATAGTGGCCGACCCTAACACCACCGGCGCTCCGTCAACCAACCGGCCCGGCCGGCGGCTACGGGACCCGGTGGACCTCGAACAGGTTCGTGCCCAGGTCCTGCTGGGGAAGCCCGGCTGTGATCGCGATCAGGTCGCCCGACTTGGCGACCCCGGACTCCTTCGCCAGCCGGGCGCAATCGTCGAGCAGCGCCGTGAGCCCGGTCCACTCCTCGGCGATCTTGCACTGGACGCCGAACAGCAGGTTGAGCCGCCGGACCGTCTCCAGCCGTGGCGAGATCGCCAGCACCGGGGTCCGAGGGCGATGCGCGGAGACCAGGCGCGCGGTGCGCCCGCTGCGGGTGGGGACGATGATCGCCGACAGCCCGAGGGTGTAGGTGGCGCCGACGGCGGCGCGGGCGACCGAGCTGGCGACGTCGGAGTCGTCGGAGAGCACGCGGTTGAAGACCCAGTCGCCGTAGGGCAGCTCGGGCTCGGTCTCGCGGGCGATCCGGTCCATCACCCGCACCGCCTCGGCCGGGTACTCGCCGACCGCGGTCTCCTCGGAGAGCATCACCGCGTCGGTGCCCTGGTAGATCGCGTTGGCGACGTCGGAGACCTCGGCCCGGGTCGGGCGCGGCGAGGCGACCATCGAGGCGAGCATCTGGGTCGCGGTGATCGACGGTCGCGAGTACTTGCCCGAGAGCGCCAGCAGCCGCCGCTGCACCCCGGGGACCTTCTCGATCGGCAGCTCGATCCCGAGGTCGCCGCGGGCGACCATGATCCCGGCGGTCACCGCCTTGACGATCTCCTCGGCGCGCTCGGCCGCCTGCGGCTTTTCGATCTTCGCGATCACGGGGATGTCGGAGCCGCCGGTGCGCACCCGGCGCTCGACCGGGGCCAGGTCCTCGGCGCGGCGAACGAAGGAGACCGCGAGCAGGTCGATCCCCTGCTCGATCGCGAAATCGACCCAGGCGAGGTCCTCGCGACCGGCCGCCGGCAGACCGACGTCGGCGCCGGGCAGGTTGAGGCCCTGGTGTGAGGAGACGCGGCCGCCGACCTCGACCGAGCAGCGGACCTCGTCGTCGCCGGCCTCGAGCACCCGCAGCCGGATTCGCCCGTCGGCGAGATAGACGAGGCCGTCGGTGGTCACCGCCTCGGGAAGCCCGTCGAAGGAGACCGAGAGGCGATCGTCGGTGCCCACGCAGTCCTCGGTCGTGAGCACGATCTCCGAGCCCGGGCGCAGGCCGACGATCCCGTCGGTGACATCGCCGATCCGCAGCTTCGGGCCCGGCAGGTCGCCGAGGATCCCGACCTCCTTGCCGCTGCGCTCGGCCGCCTCGCGCGCCATGGTCACGTTCTCGGCGTGGTCGGCGCGGGTGCCGTGGGAGAAGTTGAAGCGGAAGACGTCGGCGCCGGCCTCGATCAGCTCCAGCATGCCCTCGACGCTGCGCGTGGCCGGTCCGATCGTGGTCACGATCTTGGTCCGGCGGTGAGAGTTCATGACCGTTCCATCCGCTCTGTCGGTGCGACCGTAGTCGGTGCCTCGCTCGCGGTGTCGGGCGGCGCGGTGCCGGGCGGCGCGCTCGGCGGCGGCTCGGGTTGCGGCTCGGGCACGGGCGGGACCTTGACCGCGTCGAACTCGCCGGTGCGCGGCGTGTGGGTGGGTTCGGGCCCGTCGTCGGGCTCGAGCACGCTGCCCTCGGGCAGCTCGAGCCGCTGCACGTAGGGCAGCTGCCAGGCCGCGCCGGCGATCCCGAGCCCGATCGCGACGCAGAGCAGGGCGGCGAACCACTGGCCACCGGAGAGGACGACGAGGTCGAAGAACTCGCGCACCGGCTCGATCGCGATGATCCCGGCGAAGATCGCGCCGAGGATCGCGACCAGGGCCAGCATGTAGCTCTGCACGGTGATGTGCTCGCGACCCGGTCCGCGCTCGAGCAGGACGATGAAGCAGAGCCCGAGCACGATCAGCGTCGTCGTCGCCGCGGTGCGGCCCTCCTCGAGCGTGCCGCCGAAGACGGTGTCGACGAAGAAGATCGAGAGCAGCGAGGCGATCCCCATCGCGATCCCGGCCGGGAACGCGAACGCGGCCAGCGCCTTCAGCAGCCGCCCGCGGTATAGCGGGCCCTCGCTGGGCAGGATCGCGAGCACGAACGAGGGAATGCCGATCGTCAGGAAGGCGGCCACGGTCAGCTGGCGCGGCAGGAACGGGAAGGTGAAGTTGAAGATCGCGGCGAGCAGGATCAGGAAGCCGGCATAGACCGACTTGGTCAGGTAGAGGCGCCCGAGCCGGTGGATGTTGCGGGCGATCCGGCGGCCCTCGCCGACCGCCCGCGGCAGCATCGAGAACTGGTCGCGCAGGAGGACGATGTCGGCGACGCCCTTGGTGATCTGGCTGCCGGAGCCCATCGCGACCGCAAGCCGCGCCTGCTTCAGCGCCGGCACGTCGTTGACCCCGTCGCCGATCATCGCCGTGAACCGTCCCTTCTCGGCCAGCGCCCCGACCAGGGCCTTCTTCTGCTCCGGGGTGATCCGGCAGAAGATCGTGTTGCCAAGCGCGGCCTGGGCGAGCCCGCCCTTGTCGGTGGGCAGGTCCGGCCCCTCGATCACCTGCGCGTCGGCCGGTACGCCGACGGCGTGGGCGACCGCGGTCACGGTCTCGCGCGCGTCGCCGGAGATCAGCTTCAGATCGACCTGCTGCTCGCGCATGTAGGCGATCGTCTCCGCCGCGTCGGGACGCAGGGTCTCCTCGAGCACGACCAGCGCCCGCGCCTCGAGCGGCGGTGGCGGCTGGGTCGCCGGATCGGAGGGCAGCGCGCCGCGCACCTCGCCGAAGACGATCACGCGGCGCCCGGCCCGCGTGTGTTCCTCGAGCCGGGTGCGCATGCCCTCGGAGAGGTTGAGAGCCCCGGCCCTGGTGAGCACGTCGGGGGCGCCGATCACGTAGCTGCGGCCGTTCAGGGTCAACCCGCTCCACTTCCACTGCGAGGAGAAAGGCACCTCGGCGGTCGGCTCCTCGGGGCGGGCCGGGTAGTGCTCGGCGATCGTCTCCAGGGTCCGGTTGCGCTCCCCGGCCGAGGCGGCGAAGGTGCCGAGCGCGCGCTCGGCGTCGGGCCCGCGGTC
The DNA here is from genome assembly GCA_963767475.1 of uncultured Solirubrobacterales bacterium. Lineage (GTDB taxonomy): Bacteria > Actinomycetota > Thermoleophilia > Solirubrobacterales > 70-9 > WHSW01. The sequence goes on along the minus strand of CAVYEI010000003.1, from coordinate 1,180,720 downwards.
GGCGTCGGGCACCTCGACCGCGACCAGCTTCAGCGTGCCGTCGGTGAGCGTGCCGGTCTTGTCGACGCAGATCGTGTCGACCGCGGCCAGCGCCTCGGTCGCCGCCATCTGCTGGACGAGGGTGTTCTGCCTCGCCAGGCGGACCGCGGCGAGCGCCAGGGTGACGCTCATCAGCAACACCAGGCCCTCCGGGATCAGGGTCACCAGCCCGGCGGTCGCCTCCTGGGCCGCGTCGCGGAAGTCCTTGTCGTGGATCGTGAACCCGGCGAGCACGATCAGGGCGATCGGCACCAGGGCGATCGTCGTCGCCTTGAGCACCGTGTTGACCTCGAGCTGCAGCGGCGACGGCGCGTGGCGAAACTCGCGCGCCTCCCCGGCGACCTTCTCGGCGTAGCTCTGCTCGCGCACGGCGTCGACCTCGTAGTGGCCGGAGCCCGAGAGCCCGAACGAGCCCGAGAGCATGCGGTCGCCGATTCGCTTGCGGATCCCGTCCGACTCGCCGGTGAGCAGCGACTCGTCGACGCTCAGCCCGCGCGTGTCGACGAGCGGCCCGTCGGCGACCAGCTGGTCGCCGGGCTCGACCCGGACGATGTCGCCGGGGACGACCTCGTTGGCGGTCACCTCCGCCAGGCGGCCGTCGCGGATCACCTTCGCCCGCGGCGCGACCAGCAGCGCCAGCCGGTCGAGCGTCTCCTTCGCCTTCAGCTCCTGGCGGATCCCGATGCCCGAGTTGACGATCGCGATCAGGCCGAAGAGCGCGTCCGCCCACAATCCGAGCGAGAGGATGAGGATGAAGAAGACGCCGATGATCGCGTTGAACAGGGTCAGCACGTTGGCGGTGACGATGCTCGCCACCGAGCGGCTGTTCGGAGGCTCGGGCTCGCCCAGGCGCGCCAGCCTGCGCTGCGCCTCTGCGCTCGAGAGTCCCTGGGTCACCGGTGTCGCCGCCACCGCCCCATATAAACAGACGGGGCGCGGGCCGCTCAGAGGTGGAAGCGCCGATGGTGCTGGTGGTGCTGGAGCTCGCCCTCGGGCGGGGTCACCGGGGTCACCGGGGTCGCGGGGGCCCGGACCAGCAGCCAGGTGAGCACGGCGCCGATCGCGAGCACGATCACCCCGGGGATCATCGCGTCGGCAACCGCGGAGTCGTAGTCGGCGGCGGGCTTCGACTGGAACACCGCCCCGGAGACCGCGAGCAGGACGGTCCCCGCCAGCACGCGGTCCATGGCGAGCACGCCCGACGCGATCCCGGCCTTGGCCGCGGGCATCGCCGCCATCGCCGCGGTCGACATCGGCGCGTAGACGAGCGCCAGCGAGACCCCGAACAAGAGGTAGCCGGGGAGCAGGGCGCCGAAGCTGCCGGAGTCCTGGGTCAATGCCATCAGCGCCAGCCCGGCAAGCCCGATCACCATTCCGGCGGTCATCGTCGCCCGCACCCCCAGGGCCGCGATCAGGCGCCCGGAGAAAGACGAGAAGACGGCCATCGGCACGGTGATCGGCAACACCATCGCGCCGGCGGCGATCGCGGAGTAGCCGAGCGCCAGCTGCAGGAACTGGGGCTGAAAGTACATCACCGTCCAGTAGGCGCCGACGAGCGCGAAGGCCGCGGCGCTGGCGCCGAGATAGGGCCGATTGCGAAACAGGGAGAAGTCGACCAAGGGATCGGGGCGCCGGTGCTCGAGCCTGTAGAACCAGAACAGAACCGCGGCGCCGACCGCGAGCAGCCCCAGCGTTCGCGGCGATCCCCAGCCCCAGTCGTCGGCCTCGATCAGGGCGAAAACGAACGCCGTCAGGCCGGCCGCGAGCACCGCCGCGCCGGCGAGATCGACGCGCGGCGGGGCGTCGGGATCGCGCGACTCAGCCCCTCGCAGGAGCAGCACGATGATCCCGGCGGCGGCCACCGGCACGTTGATGAAGAAGATCCAGCGCCAGCTCGCCGCCTCGATCAGGACCCCGCCGACGAGCGGGCCGACCGCCAGCGCGATCGCCGAGACCGCGGCCCAGATCCCGAGGGCCCGCGCCTGCTGGTCGCCCGGGAACGCGTGCGAGGTGAGCGCCAGCGAGAGCGAGAGCAGCGCCGCGCCGCCGACTCCCTGGACCACTCGCGCCGCCACCAGGACCTCCTCCGACCCCGCCGCTCCGCCGAGCACCGACCCGGCCATGAACGCCACCATCCCGATCAGGAAGATCCGCTGGCGACCGCGGATGTCGCCCAGCCGCCCGGCGGCCACCACCGTCGCCGCGAGCGTCAGCAGGTAGGCGTTCTGCACCCACTGCAGCCCGTCGGTCGAGGCGTGCAGGTCGCGGTGGATCGCGGGCAGCGCCAGCGTGACCACGGTCGAGTCGAGCATCAGCACGAAGAGGCCGGTGCACGATCCGATCAGGACCCACCAGGGGTTGTGCCGCTCGCTCACGCGCCGCGAGCCTAATGCGTGCCGCGCCCGGGTAGGATCGCCCCAAGGTGGTCGAGGGCACGAGCCCGACAGTCGCGGGAGGGGAAGCGCTCTCGGTCAGTTTCCGGGAGGCGACGAAGCGCTACCCCGGCGCCGATCGCGCGGCCGTCGACAAGCTCAGCCTCGACGTGCCGGCGGGCGAGATCTGCGTGCTCGTCGGTCCCTCGGGTTGCGGCAAGACGACCGCGATGCGGATGGCAAACCGGATGGTCGAGATCACCGAGGGCGAGATCGTGATCGGCGACCGCTCGGTGCGCGAGCGTTCGCCTTCGGAGCTGCGTCGCGAGATCGGCTACGTGATCCAGCAGATCGGCCTCTTCCCGCACCGGACGATCGCCCAGAACATCGCCACCGTCCCGGGATTGCTCGGCTGGGATGGGGAAAGGACGGCCGTCCGCGTCACCGAGCTGGTCGAGCTGATCGGGCTCGACCCCGAGCTCGCCGACCGCTTCCCCGCCCAGCTCTCCGGCGGTCAGCAGCAGCGGGTCGGCGTCGCCAGGGCGCTGGCGGCGAACCCGGGCGTGATGCTGATGGACGAGCCCTTCGGAGCCGTCGACCCGATCAACCGCGAGCGGCTTCAGAACGAGTTCCTTCGCCTGCAGGCCGAGCTCGGCAAGACGATCCTCTTCGTCACCCACGACATCGACGAGGCGATCAAGATGGGCGACCGGATCGCGATCATGCGCGAGGGCGGTCACCTGGCCCAGTACGCGACCCCGGCGGAGCTGCTGATGGCGCCCGCCGACGGCTTCGTCGAGGATTTCGTCGGCGCCGACCGGGCCTTGAAGCGGCTCTCGCTGCTGCGGGTAGCCGACATCGATCTCTGGGAGGCGCCGCTGGCGCACGTCGGCCAGGCGACCGCCGAGGTGCGGGCGAAGCTGGTCGGCGCCGAGGTCCCCTACGCCCTCGTCGTCGACTCCGAGCGCCGCCCGCTCGGCTGGCTCTCCGACGCCGATCTCGCCCGTGACACGGTCCCGGCTCGGCCCGACACCTCCCCCGACCCGGTCCTCGACGAGCACGACGTGATGCGCGACGCGCTCTCCGACCTGCTCCAGGCCGAGACCCGCTACGCGCCGGTCGTCGACGGGCGCGGGGCGATCACCGGCGTGCTCTCGGTCGAGATCATCTCCGAGTACCTGACCTCCGACGAGGCGCTCAGCGACGAACATCCGGCCGCCGAGCGGCCCCTGGCCGCCACCGACTGATGCTCGCGGCGCTGGTCACCGCGCTGCCGATCGCCCAGAGCGATGACTTCTTCACCGATCGCACCGGCGACGCCAGCTGCGTCGCCGACAACAACACCATCTGCCTCAGCTGGGCGATCGACAACTTCGACCGCTACGTCACCCCGACCCTCGAGCACATCGCCCTGGTGCTGCCCTCGGTCGCGCTCGGGTTCGTGATCGCCTTCGGGCTGGCGCTGCTCTCCCACCGGCGCCGCTGGCTGGTGCCCACGTTCACCGGCGTCACGGGGGTGATCTACACCCTGCCGAGCATCGCCCTCTTCCTGCTTCTGTTGCCGATCACCGGCCGCGGCTACACCACGGCCGTGATTGCGCTCACCGCCTACAACCTGCAGATCATCTACCGCAACATCGTCGTCGGCTTCGCCAACGTCCCCAACGCCTCCAAGGACGCCGGCCGCGGCATGGGGATGACCGAGCGCCAGCTGCTCTGGCGGGTCGAGCTGCCGCTGGCGCTGCCCGAGATCATCGCCGGGCTGCGGATCGCGACCGTCTCCACGATCGCGATCGCCACCCTGGCCGTGTTCGCCGGCGCCGGCGGGCTCGGCGCCGAGATCTACAGCGACCTCCTGTTCAAGACCGGGATCGCGATCTGCGCGCTGATCCTGTTCACGATGGCGATCGTCTTCGATCTCACGCTTCTGCTCATACAAAAACGGCTGAGCCGCTGGCGCGTCGGCCAGGGCGGGACCGGAGGTCCGTCGGGGGTCTCGACCCACTTTCGCCGCCTCCGCCTCGGCGCGGATATGGGGACGAACTGATGACCGTCGCCTTCCTCGGCTCCTTCGGGGGCGCGATCGACTTCATCTTCAACTCGCGCGAGGCGGTCGGCGGCGGGGTCCAGGTCGGCGGCCTGGCGGAGGTGTGGGATTTCATGGCGAAGCAGATCGAGGTCAGCGCCCTGGCGCTCGCGGTTTCGCTGGCGCTGGCGTTCCCGGTCGCCGCCTGGCTTGGTCACCGCGGCAAGGGCGAGGCGCTGGCGATCGCGATCGGCAACGCCGGCCGGGCGATCCCGGAGCTGCTGCTGATCGCGGTCATGATCGCCTTCGTCGGCGTCGGGCTGCTCAACCTGACGATCGCGCTGATGGTGCTCGGGATCCCGCCGATCCTCACCAACACCTTCGTCGGCATCCGCCAGGTCGACCGCGGCCCGGTCGACGCCGCCCGGGGGATGGGGATGGGGGAGCTCGAAATTTTGCGCCGGGTCGAGCTGCCGCTGGCGGTGCCGACGATCATGAGCGGCGTGCGCACCGCGGCGATCAACATCGTCGCCACGGCGACGATCGCGCCGCTGATCGGCGTGCTCACGCTCGGCGACTACATCATCAACGGCAACGTCTACGGCGAGGAGGGTCAGATCGCCGGGGCGATCCTGGTCGCGCTCCTGGCGCTCGCGGTCGAGCTCCTGCTCGCCGGTCTGCAGCGGCTGCTGACGCCGCGCGGCGTGAAGCTCGAAAAGGAGCTTGCCCGCACCAGTGGGTGAGCCCGCGAGCCCAACCGCATAGGATTTCGGCGTCCGCGCGAACCAGCGGAAGTCACACGAGAGGGAGGCCCCCCGCGATGAGTACCCACCCCCGGCTGCGAGCGCTGTTCGCGATACTCGCCGTATTCGCACTGACCTTCGCCCTTGCCGCCTGCGGCGACTCGGACGACGAGACAACGACCGCGGCCGAGGAGACGAGCGCCGAGTCCGGCGACCTGATCGTCTCCAACCCGGACAACGGCTCGATCAGCCTCACGGTCGGCTCGAAGAACTTCACCGAGCAGTACATCCTCGGCGAGATCTACGCCCAGGGCCTCGAGGCCGCCGGCTACGACATCTCCACCGACCTCAACCTCGGCTCCGAGGTGGTGGCGCTGAAGGCGCTCGAGAACGACGAGATCAGCGGCTATCCGGAGTACACCTCGACCGCTCTGACCGCGTTCTTCGACTTCGCCCCCGAGGACGTCCCGGGCGACGCCCAGCAGGCGTTCGACGAGACCCAGCAGGACTTCGCCGACAAGGGCCTGGTCGCCTATCCGCCGACGCCGTTCTCGAGCGCGAACGCGGTCGGGATGCTGGCCTCCGAGGCCGAGAAGCTCGGGATCACGAAGATCTCCGATCTCGCCGATCACCAGGACCTGACCCTCGCCGGGTCGCCCGAGTGCCGCCAGCGGATCGACTGCCTGGCCGGGCTCGAGCAGTACTACGACCTCAACGGCCTGCGTGAGAACTTCACGCCGGTCGACATCGGCCTCCGTTACGAGGTGCTCGACAAGGGTCAGGCCGACCTCTCGATCCTGTTCACGACCGACGCGCAGCTGTCCATCTCCAGCGACTACGTCACGCTCGAGGACGACCTCGGCGTGCTGCCCGCCGGCAACGTGATCTTCATCGCCAGCAAGGGAGCTGCCGACGAGGCCGGCGCGGACTTCGGGGCGACGATCGAGAAGGTTCAGAGCAACCTCTCGCTCGAGGTCATGCAGGAGCTCAACGCCCGCGTCGACATCGACAAGGAGAAGCCCGAGGAGGCCGCGCAGCAGTACCTGCAGGAGTTCGGCTACATCGAGTAGGTCGCGTAGCGGATTTGTGTCCGCCCGCGCTCACGGGGTAATGACGACCCCGTGGGCGCGGCGGCACTACTCGACATCGACGGCACGCTCGTCGATTCCAACTACCACCACACGATCGCCTGGTATCGGGCGTTTCGCGAGCATGAGCTGACGCCACCCGTCTGGCGCATCCATCGCCACATCGGCGTCGGCGGCGACCAGCTCGTCGCCAGGGTCGGCGGCGAGGAGGTCGAGCAGCGCCTCGGCGACGCGATCCGTGACTCCGAGGCCCGCTTCTACGGCGAGCTGCTCGGCGAGGTGCGCCCGTTCGAGGGCGCTCACGAGCTGATCGTCGAGCTGCGAGAGCGCGGGCACACCCCGGTATTGGCGAGCTCGGCCAAGGCCGAGGACACCGAGCACTACATCGAGCTGCTCGACGCCGGCGAGCTGATCGATTCGGCCACGACCTCGGCCGACGTCGAGGCGACCAAGCCGGCGCCCGATCTCGTCGTCGAGGCGATGAAGAGGGCGGGCGAGCTCTCCGCGGTGATGGTCGGCGATTCGACCTGGGACGTCGAGGCTGCCGGCCGCGCCGGGGTGAAGACGATCGCCGTGCTGACCGGCGGCTTCTCGGAGGCGGAGCTGTTCGAGGCCGGCGCGGTGGACGTGTTCGAGTCGCTGGTCGATTTGCGCGAGCGGCTCGACTCGACGCCGCTACGGTAGGCGGGTGGGAGAGAACCCGGATCGCCTCAGCGTCGACGACGCGCGCATCCTGGCGCTCGAGTCCGAGGCGATCGCCGGCCACACGCTGAAGCTGTTGGTGCTCGAGCCCGGCGAGCGACTCGACCTCGAGGCGCTGCGGGCGAGCGTCGACGCCCGGCTCGCCGGTGAGCCCCGGGCGCTGCAGCGGGTCGAGCGCGACGCGGACGGCTCGGCGCGCTGGGTGACCGACGAGGACTTCGACATCAGCGCCCATGTTCGCCGCCACGAGGCCGCCGATTGCGACGATCAGCGCGCCCTCTGGCGGGTGGCGGGCGAGTTGATGTCGAAGCGCCTCGACCACGATCGCCCGCTGTGGTCGTTCGACGTCGTCGGCCCGCTCAGCGACGGCCGCGAGGCGATCGTGGCTCGGATCCACCACGCGATGGCCGACGGGATCAGCTCGGTTCGCTTCCTCGGCGCCGTGCTATGGGAGGCGGCCGCGGAGGCGACCACCACCGCGGCGGCCAAGGCGCCGGCGGCCGCGGTCAAGCACTCGCGGCTGGCCGAGCTGCGGCGGCTGCCCGGTGCCCTGCACCGCGAGCTCGGCGGGCACGCCGCGGACTCGCGGCTCGACCGTCCGATTGGCTCCGAGCGCGAGCTCGCCTTCGTCACCGTCGGTCTCGACGAGCTGAAGGCGATCGGCGCCTCTCGACCCGGTCATGTGACCGTCAACGACGTGCTGCTGGCGGTGGTCGCCGGCGGCCTGCGCGAATGGCTCGGCGCCGCCGGTCAGCGGCCGGCGCTGCGCGCCCAGATCCCGGTCAGCCTCCATCACCGCGAGGAGGGTGCGGGCGAGCTCGGCAACCGCGACTCGTATCTGAACGTCGACCTGCCGCTCGACGAGCCCGACGCGCTTGCGCGGCTCGACCGGATCCACGCCGAGACCGAGGAGCGCAAGGACCTCGGCGACGCGCAGGAGCTCTATGACTTCTTCCACGCCCTCGCGCGCTTCAAGCACCTCGGCCACACGATCGAGCACCTGGCGACCGCCCCGCGCGAGTTCAGCCTCTCGATCTCCAACGTCCCCGGGCCGCGCGGCGAGGTCAGCGTCGCCGGTCGCCGGGTCGAGCATCTGGGCTCGGTCGCCGAGCCGGCCGATCGCCATGCGCTGCGAATCTCGGCGATCTCCTGCGCCGGCACCGTCGGGATCGGCCTCTGCACCGATCCTGAGGCGCTCCCGGGGGTCGAGGGGCTCGCCGAGGCGCTCGAGGCCTCGCTGGCCGAGCTGCGCGCCGCGGCCGGCGGCTGAACCGGTAGCGTCCCGGCGATGGCGCTCGAGCTCGGAATCAACCTCGGCTATTGGGGTATCGGCCCCAAGGGCGAGGAGGCGGTGGAGTTGGTCCAGGCGGCGGAGTCGGCGGGCTTCGACTCGGCCTGGGTGGCGGAGTCCTATGGCTCCGACGTGGTCTCGATCCTCTCCTGGCTCGCGCCGCAGACCGAGACGATCAAGCTCGGGGCGGCGATCATGCAGGTCCCGGCGCGGCCGCCGGCGGCAGCGGCGATGGCCGGGGCGACGATCGACGCGCTCTCCGGCGGTCGCTTCATCTTCGGCTTCGGGCCCTCGGGCCCGCAGGTCTCCGAGGGCTGGTACGGCGTCCCCTACGCGAAGCCCTGGGGGCGGACCCGCGAGTACATCGAGGTCGTGCGCGAGATCATCGCCCGCGAAGGCCCGCTCGAGCACAAGGGCAAGCACTACCAGCTGCCGCTGGAGGGCCCGGACACGACCGGCCAGGGCAAGGCGCTGAAGCTCAACTTCCACCCGCTTCGCAACGAGATCCCGGTGTTCGTGGGCGCGATCGGGCGCAAGTCGGTGGAGATGGCGGCGGAGATCTGCGACGGCTGGATCCCGATCTTCTTCAGCGCCGACGCCTTCGAGGAGACCTGGGGCGAGCACCTCGAGGCGGGGTTCGCCAAGGGCGGGCGCAGCCGCGAGGACCTCGAGGTCTCGCCCGCGCTGCAGGTGGCGATCGACGGCGACCTCGATGCGGCGAGGGCCGTGGTCAAGATGGGGTTGCTGCTCTATCTCGGCGGCATGGGATCGCGCGAGACAAACTTCTACGTCGACCTGACCCATCGCTTCGGCTTCGGCGAGGTTGCCGACGAGGTCCAGTCGCTGTTCCTGGACGGCAAGCGCGAGCAGGCCTTCGCGGCGATCCCCGATGAGCTCGTCGACGCGACCTCGCTCGTGGGCGACGAGGACGAGGTTTCGGCGCGGATCGAGAAGCTGGCCGAGGCAGGCGTCGACCGCCTGATCTGCTCCCCGATCCACGGCGATCAGGGCCAGCGCCTGCACACGATCGAGCGCCTCGCGGCGCTGGTTGGCACTCCCTCGCCGGCCTGATAGCGTCGGCCCCACGGCGAGTTCGTCGACGAGGGGAGGGCCGCATGCAGACAGGGATTGGCTTCGACCACGGTGGGGTCCGCGGCGCCAAGGCCGGCGTCCAGCTGACGGCCGCGTTGGCGCTCGCCTGCGTCGTCGCTCTAGCCGGGATGCGGCTCGCGGATCAGCCAATCAGCCTGGGCTCGGTCGGGCCCACGACTGAGACGGCCGGCACCACAGCCGTCGCCGGCGACATGGCCCGCCTGCCGCTCTCCTTCGAGCCCAATCGCGGTGTCGCCGACCGCGGCTTCGACTTCCTCAGCCGCGGATCGGGCTACTCGCTGGGGCTCGCCCCGACGCAGGTCGCGCTCTCGCTTCGGGGGTCGGAGGCCGAGGCGCTGACGATGGATCTGGTCGGTGCCTCGGCGCAGGCGCCGGGGGCGGGCGAGCAGCGGCTCGCCGGCACCGTCAACTACCTGCGCGGCGACGACCCGAGCCGCTGGCAGACGAACGTGCCGACCTTCGGCTCCGTCGCCTACGCCGGGGTCTACGACGGCGTCGACGTGCGCTACTACGGCCGCCAGGGGCAGTTCGAGTACGACTTCGAGCTCGCCCCGCATGCGAACCCGAACCAGATCGCACTCGACTTCGAAGGCGCCCGGTCGATCGAGCTGACCCCGGGCGGCGATCTGCTGCTTCGCCTCGACGGCGGAACCCTGCGCGAGCACGCCCCGGTCGCCTACCAGCGCGCCGGTGGCGAGCGCGTCGCCGTCGAGGCTCGGTACGTGCTCGACGGCGATCGCGTCCGCTTCGCGCTCGGCGACTACGACCGGGCGCGGCCGCTGACGATCGATCCGCTGGTGCTCGCCTACGCGACCTTCCTCGGCGGCAACGACCCCACGGGTGACGACTACACCGGCGGCGTCGCCGTGGACTCGTCCGGCAGCGCCTACGTCTCCGGCCTCACCAGCGCCGCCGACTTCCCCGTCACCCCGGGGGCCGATGACACGACGCTCGCTGGGGATGCGGACGCCTACGTCGCCAAGCTGACGCCGAACGGCGATGGCCTCGTCTACGCGACCTTCATCGGCGGCTCGAGCTTCGAAAGTTCGACAGGGATCGACCTCGGCGCGGACGGCAGCGCCTTCGTCTCCGGCGAGACCTTCTCGAACGACTTCCCGGCGACCCCAGGGGCGTTCCGAAGCACGCCCCAGGGTGACACGGACGGATTTGTCGCCAAGCTGACGCCGGCCGGAAACGACCTCACCTATGCCACCTACGTCGGCGGCCTCGGCAGTGGTGGGCCCGAGCGTGTCAACGACATCGCGGTCGACTCGAGCGGCGCGGCCGTGCTCGCGGGTCAGACGCCCTCGACCTCGCTGCCGACGACGACGCCGACCACCTTCGACCCCTCGCCGAACGGCAACATGGACGGGTTCGTGATCAAGCTCAACCCGAGCGGATCGAACTTCGTCTACTCGAGCTACCTCGGCGGTGATAGCCGCGATGTTGCCTACGCGGTCGCGCTGGACGCGTCCGGGTCGGCCTACTTCGCCGGCGAGACCTCCTCGTCCAACTTCCCCGAGTCGGTTCCCGTGGGGAGCTCGTTCGACAGCACCCTGAATGGCAGCCAGGACGCCTTCGTCACCAAGATCGCCCCGTCCGGGGCCGGGCCCACCGCGATCACCTACTCGGGCTTCCTCGGTGGGGTCAACGACACCGCGGGCATCGTCTACGACGAGCAGGCGACGGGGATCGCGCTCGACGCCTCGAACGCGGCCTACGTCGTCGGCTCCAGCCCCGCCAACGACTTCCCGGCGACGCCGGGAGCGTTCGACACCACCTTCAACGGCCAGACGGACGGATTTGCCGCCAAGATCTCGCCGAGCGGGGGCAGCATCGACTCCGCGACGATGATCGGCGGCGCCGGCGAGGACTACGCCCGCGACGTCGCGATCAACGCCGACGGCCGTCCGGTGATCGGAGGGATCGCCGGGTCGGCCGAGTTCCCGCTCACCGCCGATGCCTTCGACGCCAGCCTCGGCGGCCCCTCCGACACCTACGCTGCCGTGTTCTCGGCGGGACTCCAGAATCTGATCACGGCCTCGCTGCTCGGCGGCTCGAGCTTCGATTTCGGCGGCAACCTCGACCTCGATCCGGCCGGGAACGCATACGTCGTCGGGTCGACGGGCTCGAAGGACTTCCCGGCGACCGCGGGAGCCTTCGACACCGGGCACGACGGGCTCGTCGACGGCTACGCCGCCAAGATCGCCCTCGACGAGTTGCCGCCGGTGGTCAAGGTGACGGCGAAGAAGAAGCAGAGCTACAAGGCGGTGAAGACGTTCGTCCTCTGCGCCGAGCCCTGCGGGGCGGAGGCCGCGGGTTCGGTCAAGGTCAAGCGGGCCGGCAGAGGGAAGACGGCCGCCCGGGCCAAGGGCGGCAAGCTCGTCCCCGCTGCCGCCGACCTGGTCGCAAATCAACTCACCCGGCTGAAGCTGAAGGCCAAGGGAAAGACGAAGCGCGCGATCAAGCGGGCGCTTGGGGCCGGCGGCAAGGCGACCGCGAAGATCACAGTGACCGCGACCGACCGCGCCGGTCTTCAGTCCTCGGACAAGGTCAAGGTCAAGCTCAAGTAGTCGACGGCCTCCGGGCCGCGTAGGATCGCGCCATGGCTGATCCGCTTCAGCCCGGAGCGGTGTTCGCCGGACACCGGATCGAGGGGCTCGCCGGAAGGGGCGGGATGGGAGTCGTCTACAAGGCGACCCACATCGCGCTCGATCACGTCGTCGCCCTGAAGGTGATCTCGCCGGCGCTGGCGCAGGACGAGCGCTTCCGCCGGCGCTTCGGCGAGGAGTCGCGGATCGCGGTCTCTATCCGCCACCCGAACGTGGTCGCGATCCACCACGCCGGCGAGGAGGACGGGCTGCTGTTCGTGACCATGGACCTGATCGACGGCACCGATCTGCGCGGCCTGCTGACCGTCAAGGGGGCGATGGACCCGGTGCACGCGGCGGCGGTGATCGCGGAGGTCGCGTCGGCCCTCGACGCCGCCCACGCCCGCGGCCTCGTCCACCGCGACATCAAGCCGGGCAACATCCTGATCGAGGGCGAGGGCGTGACCGAGCGCGTCTACCTCACCGACTTCGGCCTCGCGCGGCTGGTCGAGGCGTCGACCGGAGTGACCGCGACCGGCGCCTTCGTCGGCACGCTCGACTACGTCGCCCCCGAGCAGATCCGCGGCGAGCGGGTCGACGCCCGCGCCGACGTCTACGCCCTCGGCTGCGTCCTCTTCGAGCTGCTCACCGGCAACCCGCCGTTCGCGGCCCGCGACGACAAGGTGGCGAAGATGTACGCCCACCTCCAGGAAGAGCCGCCGCGCGTCCGCCTCTTCCGCCCCGAGCTGCCGGGCGAGCTCGACCTGGTCGTCGGCCGCGCGCTCGCCAAGGACCCCGAGGAGCGCTACCCGTCGGCCGGCGACTTCGCCCGCGCGGTCAGCGCCGCGGTCCAGGGCCAGGCCACGGTCGAGGCCGAGCGCAGCGTCGCGATCGGCGCCGCCGCCCCCGGGCCGCCGGAGGCGACGACGAGCGCCGAGCGGGCGCGAGCCGACACCACCGCGGTCGGGATGGCGGCCCCGGCGACCGAGGTCCCGCCCCCGTCCGAGCCCGGCGGAGCCAGTCGCGCACCCACGGTTCCGGACGGCCCGCCCGCGACGACCCAGCCCGGCGCCCGCCGACGCGGTCCACTGATCGCCCTCGGCGCCGCCGTCGTCGCGGCGGTCGTCGCCGGCGCGATCCTGCTCTCGGGTGGGGATGGCGATGACGACGCAACCACCAGCACGGGGGATGGCGCGGCCCAGACCACCGGCGGCGGATCCAGCGACGACCAGCCGACGACGCCCGACGCCGAGATCGACGGGGACCCGGTGCCGGTCGGCGATCTCCCGGTCAACCTCGTCCACGGCGACGCCGGCCTCTACCTCACCAACCGCAAGAGCAACACGGTCTCGTTCGTCGACGGCGACCCGGCCGACGAGCGCGACACGTTCCCGGCGGGGACCGCGCCGGAGGGGATCGCCTCGGGCGGCGGCTCGCTGTGGGTGACGAGCCCACCCGCGGGCGAGCTCCTTCGGATCGACCCGGAGACGGGGGAGACCGTGGACACGGTCGCCGTCGGCGAGCTTCCCGCCGGCGTCGCCTTCGGGGCCGATTCGGTCTGGGTCGCCAACTACGGCGGGAGCACCGTCTCGCGCGTCGACCCCGACAGCGGCGAGGCGCGCGAGATCACCGTGGGCGCGGCGCCATATGGCCTTGCGCTCTCGGGCGACGACGCGGTGTGGGTCACCAACCGGGCGGGCGACTCGATCACGCGGATCAACACCGACTCCAGCCGCGCCGACGACCCAATCTCCGTGGGGGATAATCCGAAGGGGATCGCGGTCGGCGAGGACGGTCAGGTTTGGGTCGCGAACACCGACTCGGGCACCGTCTCGCGGGTGGACTCCGGAAGGGAGCGCGAGCAGATTCCGGTCGGGTCCGAGCCTCGCGGCGTGGTCGCCGCCTTCGGTTCGATCTGGGTCACGGTCGGCGGTGCCGACCTGGTGAAGCGGATCGATCCGGGGACCGCCGAGGTGGTCCAGAAGCTCGAGGTCGGGCAGGGCCCGGAGGGGGTCACCGCGGGACCGAAGAGCGTTTGGGTGGCGAACGGGATCTCGGACGACCTCACCCGGATCGCCCCCTAACCCCACCTTCACTCTCTCGGTGGAGGATTTGGGTACCCATGGGACCCACAATCCTCCAGCGAACGCGATTGCCGGTCAGAGCTCGCGCTCTGTGACCAAGCCGCTCTGCAGCGCCCGCTCGACCAGCGCCACCCGCTTCTGGTTCTGGGGCAGCTCTTCGACTCCGAACTTCTCGAACAGGGCGCGGAGGTGGGTCTTGACCGCGTCGACGCTGAGGTGGAGCTCCTCGCCGATCTGGCCGTTGGTCGCCGGGGTGGCGAAGGAGGAGCCCTGCTTGAACGGGCGGCAGAGCGCGACCAGGACCCGCTTCTGGGCCGGGGAGACACCGGCCGCGGTGAGCGCGTCGCCGGAGAGCACGGTCTCCGAGCCGCTGGAGCCCGGCGCCCGGTAGATCACCCCGGTCTTGCCGAAGCGCAGCGTGTCGCCGTCGCGCAGACGGCGCCTGCCGCTGACCCGCTCGCCGTTGACGAAGGAGCCGTTTCGCGAGAGCCCGTCGTCGACCAGTGTGCATTCGAGCCCGACCATCTCGAGCTGGGCGTGAAGGCTGGAGATCTCCTCGTCCCAGGAGAGGTTGAGATCGGCGGAGTCGCTGCGCCCGACCCAGAGCGAATCGACCTGCTCGCCGATCACCAGCAGCTGCTGCTCGTCGTCGGCGTCGCGGTAAACGAGGAACGGCCGGCCGAGGCGCTCGACCTCGATCTGCGCCTTGAGCTCGGGCGCCGAACGGGCGCGTGGGCCGGACTCGGGAGCGTTCATGGCCTGAACATAGTCCGAAACGCATGGGAGGCGGAGGCCGAAGGCCGAAGCCGACTACCGGCGCCGTTGAGCCGGCATATTCCGTTAGGCTCCCCCGGCTTTTGAGCCTCTCTGGATGAAGGTCGGGGTCCCCAAAGAAACCGCGCAGTCCGAGCGCCGGGTCGCGCTGATCCCGGCGGTCGTCGCCGCGCTCGCCGAGAAGGGCATCGACGTCGTCGTCGAAGCCGGGGCCGGCGAAGGATCGGGCCACCCCGACTCCGAGTACACCGAGGCGGGCGCCGAGATCGGCGAGCCCTGGGGCGCCGACGTCGTCGTCCACGTCGCGGTTCCGACGGCGGAGGAGATCGCCAAGCTCCACCAGGGCCAGGTCGTGGTCGGCCATCTGGCGCCGCTGACCTCCGCCGAGACCAACAAGGCGCTCGCCGCCGCCGGCGTGACCAGCTTCGCGATGGAGGCGATCCCGCGGATCACCCGCGCCCAGGCGATGGACGCGCTCTCGTCGCAGGCCAACGTCGCCGGCTACGCCGCAACCCTGCTCGCCGCCCGCGAGGCGGGCCGCTTCTTCCCGATGATGACCACCGCGGCGGGCACGGTGGCCCCGGCGAAGGTGCTTGTGCTCGGCGCCGGCGTCGCCGGCCTGCAGGCGATCGCGACCGCGAAGCGCCTCGGCGCCGTGGTCACCGGCTTCGACATTCGCCGCGCCGCCTGGGAGCAGATCGGTTCGCTCGGCGGGCGCCCGCTCGAGCTCGACTTCATCCCCGACGCCGAGGACGAGGGCGGCTACGCCCGCCCGCTGACCGAGGAGGAGAACGAGCAGGTGCGCGAGGCGCTGGCCGAGAACGCGACGCGCCAGGACGTGATCATCACCACCGCCCAGATCCCCGGCCGCGCAGCGCCGATCCTGTTGACCAAGCAGGCGGTCGCCAACATGGCTCCCGGCTCGGTGATCGTCGACCTGGCCGGCGACTCCGGCGGCAACTGCGAGCTCACCGAGGGCGGCAAGACGGTCGTCTCCGAGAACGGCGTCAAGGTGATCTCGCCGGTCAACCTGCCCTCCGACATGGCCGCCCACGCTTCGCAGCTGTACGCGAAGAACATCGAGAACCTGCTCGGCCTGCTGCTCGACGAGGAGGGCAACCTGAGCCTCGACTTCGACGACGAGGTCGTTGCCGGCGCCTGCCTCACGCACGAGGGCGCGATCAAGAACGAGCGTGCTGCCGGGAGGGACGCCTGATGGACCTTGCGATCGAGCTGGTGATCTTCGTGCTCGCCGCCTTCGTCGGCTTCGCCGTGATCTCGAAGGTGCCGACGACCCTGCACACACCGCTGATGAGCCAGACGAACGCGATCCACGGGATCGTCATGCTCGGCGGCCTGATCGTCGCCGGCGTCGCCGACGGCTTCCTCGAGCTGCTGATCGGATTCATCGCGATCGCCTTCGGCGCGATCAACATCGTCGGCGGATTCATGGTCACCGACCGGATGCTCGGGATGTTCGTGCGGAAACCGAAGCCCCCGGCTGACGGAGAGGCGCCGAAGCCGTGAACGTCCTAGCCGTGCTCGAGCCGGGCGGGGACGCGTCGGTCCTGCTCTACACGCTCTCCTTCTCGCTCTTCATCTACGGCCTGATGCAGGGCACGCACCCGAGGACGGCCAAGAACGGCAACCTGATCGCCGCCGGCGGGATGGCGATCGCGGTGATCACCACCCTGCTGCTCGACGGTCTCGGCAATTGGGGAGTGATCATCGGCGGGCTGGCGGTCGGCTCGGCGGTCGGCGTGGTCGCCTCGCTGCGGGTGCAGATGACCGAGATGCCGCAGATGGTCGCCCTCTACAACGGCGTCGGCGGCGGCGCGGTGGCGCTGATCGCCTGGTCGGAGTTCCGCCATGCACCGCTCGACGTGCCGCTCGACGAGCTGATCCCGGTGCTGTTCGCCGCGGTGATCGGCTCGATCTCGTTCTGGGGCTCGAACGTCGCCTTCGCCAAGCTCCAGGACCTGATCTCGACCCGGCCGCTGGCGATCCCGGGCCAGCAGGTGATCAACGCGGTGCTGCTGATCGGGATCCTGGTCGCCTGCATCGTCCTGGTCTCCAACAACGGCGATCTGAGCGGCTACGAGGGCCTGTTCATCGGCGTGCTGATCGCCGCGGCGGTGCTCGGCAACCTGGTCGTACTGCCGATCGGGGGAGCCGACATGCCGGTGGTGATCTCGCTGCTGAACGCGGCCACCGGTCTCTCGGCGGCGGCCGCCGGGTTCTCGCTCGACAACGTCGCCCTGATCGTCGCCGGCACCCTGGTCGGCTCCTCGGGAACGATCCTGACGATGGAGATGGCTACGGCGATGAACCGCTCGGTCGCCAACATCCTCTTCTCCGGCTTCGGCGGCGCCCCGGCGGCGGGGGCCGGCTCGGGCGAGGAGCGCCCGCACGTCTCGATCGGCGCCCAGGACGCGGCGATCAAGCTCGCCTACGCGGACTCGGTCGTGATCGTCCCCGGCTACGGACTCGCCGTCGCCCAGGCTCAGCACGCGGTCAAGGAGATGGCCGACGGGCTCGAAAAGCGCGGGGTCGAGGTCAACTACGCGATCCACCCCGTTGCCGGCCGCATGCCCGGGCACATGAACGTGCTGCTCGCCGAGGCCGACGTCCCCTACGAGAAGCTGCGCGAGATGGACGACATCAACCCGGAGATGCCGCGCACCAGCGTCGCGGTCGTGATCGGCGCCAACGACGTCACCAACCCGGCGGCCAAGAACGACCCGGACTCGCCGATCGCCGGGATGCCGATCATCGAGGTCTCCGAGGCCCAACAGGTGATCGTGATCAAGCGCTCGCTGTCGCCGGGCTTCGCCGGGATCGACAACGATCTCTTCTACGAGGAGAACACCTCGATGCTCTTCGACGACGCGAAGAAGGCGGCGGCTGACATCGCCGCCGAGATCGAGAACCTCTAACGCGGGCGCTCGCCCGTGCCCGCCGACTCGCCCTCGAGGCGACCCTCGGCGACCAGCGTCGCGAGCTCGGCGCGGGAGTGGATGTCGAGCTTGCGATAGACGCGGCCGAGGTGAAACGAGATCGTCTTCGGGCTCAGGAACAACTCGGTGGCGACCTCGCGATTGGTGCCGCCACGAGCGACCGCCTGGGCGACGCGGACCTCCTGCGCGGTGAGCTCGTCGGGTTGGCCGAAGCGCCGTCGCTCCAGCGCCCCGGCGGCGCGCAGCTGGTCGCGCGCCTGCTGACTCCACGGCGGGGCGCCGAGCCGGTCGAAGATCTGCAGCGCTTCGCGCAGCTGCGCGCGAGCGACGACGCGGCGACGCGCCCGGTGAAGGCGCGAGCCGAATGCGAGCAGCGTGCGGCCGTGCTCGAACGGCAGGCCGGCGCCGTGATGGAGCTCGAGCGCGCGCTCGAACTCCCGCCCGAAGTCGTCGCCGGCGACCAGGCCGCGGCAGCGGGCGGCCAGCGCCAGTGAGAGAGGATTGGCGGTGCGCTCGGCCTGGGCATCGAGCGAGGCGGTGAGCTCCTCCGCCTCGGCCCGGCGACTGCAGCGAACGTACGCCTCGATCAGATCGGGCGCCCAGGGCACGATCACCGGGTCTTCGAGCCCGGAAATCTCCGCGAGGACCCGGGCCTGCTCGAGATGTTCGACCGCCTCGGCGGCGCGGCCGAGGCCGAGCTCGAGGAAGCCAAGGCAGGCCGCCGACCACAGCCGCGGGCTGCCGAATGCGACCGGATCGCCGATCTCGACGCCTCGATGGGCGTCCTCGCGAGCCGCCGGTTCGCGCCCGCGGGCGGCGTGGATCCGCGCTCGGATGATCAGCGCGATCGACAGCGGGCCGAGCTGGCCGGAGACCTCGGCGTTCTCAACCGAGTCCCGGGCCTCGGCCTCGGCATCGTCCCAATCGCCGAGCCGGTAGCTGGCGTCGGCGGACTGAAGCTGAAACCAGGGCAGGATGCCGAGCGAGCGGCTGGCACGGGCCGACTCCGCGAACGCTCGCGTCTCCTCGCGAAGCTGCGTCTCGCCTCCAGTGCACAGGCGCCCCATGAGTGCGAACGAGATCGATTGCGCCGCGGCCGAGACCGGCTCGACCTCGATCAGTAACGCCCCGGCCCGGTCGAGCTCCTCGGCCGCCTCGGACGTGCGGCCCTTGAGTGCCAGGCCCATGCCGTGAATGGAATGCGCCCGGCACCTGGTTGTGGCCGGCGCGTCCTCGGGCAGGACCGCGATCGCACTCTCGGCCGACGCGAGCACGAGATCGCAGAGTCCGACGACCGTGGCGGTGACCCCGGCGTCGGCGTGGAGCACCGTCGCCATCGTCGGGTCGACCGCGGCGATCCGCTCCGCCTCCTCGGTCAGCATCCGGTGGTTGTCGAGCCCGTTGCGGATTCCTCCGTTCAGGGTGACCATCCCGAGCAGGTGCCGGGCTCGGATCCGCATCGGCTCGTCCTCGGTTGCGGCCGCCCGCTCGAGCAGCGCCGCGGCGCGCTCATAGGCGCCACCCATCGCCGCCGCGAGGCCGGCTCCGAACAGCCGTCCGGACTCCGCCGCAGCCTCGGTGCTCAGCTGCGCGGCGCGCTCGAGCGCATCGGCCGCCGACGTGTGGGCGCCGCGGCCGGCGGCGTGCTCTGCCGCCCGCTCGAGCTCGACCGCGACCTCCTCGTCGGGTCCGATCGCCGCCGCTGCCAGATGCCACGCTCGCGAATCGGGCGGAGCGTGCTCGGCAAGCGCCCTGTGCGCCCGCCGGCGCTCGGCGGGCGCCGCGCCTCCGTAGACGACGCCGCGAAGCAGGGGATGGGCGAGCCGGAAGCCGTCATCTGATGTGTCCAGGAGGCCGGCGGTCTCGCACTGCTCGAGCGCCTGGTCGGGAATCCCGAGGTCGCGGCAGGCGGCGATCATCGGAACCAATCGGCGGTCCGACGATGCTGCGGCGACCAGCAGCAGCGCCCCGGCGTCGCGCCCGGCGCCGGCCACACGGCGCTCGAGCGCCTCTCCGAGCGCTCCCCCCGGAGCGGGAGGCGGGTCGATCGGGGCGAGGCCCTGGCGCTGCTCGTCCGAGAGCATCGACGGCAGCTCGAGCAGTGCCAGCGGGTTTCCGAGCGAGAGGTCGAGCACCGTTTCGGCGACCGGCGCCGCAAGATCGGCGGGGGAGAGCAGCTCCAGGGCGTCCGTCCGTTCGAGGCCGGTCAGCCGCAATTCCTCGGCTGCGCTCCCGGCGAACGGGTCCGCCTCGCCGAGCCGCGCGGCGACCAGCAGCGCCGCAGCGAGGCCGTCCAGGCGCCTGGCGGCGTAGCCGAGGCACTCCGCCGACGGGCCGTCAAGCCAGTGGGCATCGTCGACGACGATCAGCAGCGGCTGATCGCGAGCGGTCACGCGAATCATCCCGAGGAAGCCGGCGAACATCGCCAGGCGCTCGTTGATCGCTCCTTCGCCCGGCGCCAGGGCGAGCGCCGAGGAAACGGCCGTCGCCTGCGGCTCGGGCAGTTCGTCGAGTGCCGAGAGCATCGGTGCGGCCAGCTCCGTGAGGGCGGCGAACGGCAACTGGGCCTCCGACTCGACCCCCGAGGCCTTGGCGACGATCATCTCGTCCGCTCTCGCGGCGGCCGCCGCCAGCAGGGCCGTCTTGCCGATCCCGGGCTCGCCGCGCAGCACAAGCGCGCCTCCGCTGCCCGACCGCGCACCATGCAGCAGCGCGTCGATCCGGTCCAACTCGGCTTCCCTTCCCACAAGCACGAGACACCCACACCCTAGGAGACCGGCGCCTCGACCACAATGGGCTCCGCCTCGCGCAACAACTAGGTGATCACCCGGTGCTTTTCGCCATCCGCATGCCTAGGGTCGCTCGCATGCACAAATCAATGGCGATTCTCATGACATCCAGGTCGCACCAGCCGCCGGTTCACCACCGGCCCTCGCGCTCGGCCGGACGCCGGCGCGGGATTCGCGCCGCCCTCGTGGCGACGCTCTCCAAGCTCAGCTGAGCTAGGGCTGGTCGCGCTTCTCGAGCTCGCGCTCGGCGCGGCGGCTGCGGCGTACGTGTGGCAGCGCCCAGCCGATCAGCGCCCCGAGGCCGCCGGCGATCACCAGGGCGATGATCAACGGGGTCTCCGTCTCGACGAAGAGGAAGTCGACGGTCACCTTCTGCGCGTTCTGGACGATCAGGATCGCCAGCAGGAGGCCGGCGACCGCGAGCAGGTAGAAGCGCCAACCGCGCCCTTCCTTCTTCGGCAATCCCTCCCAGTTCGTCTCGGCCACGGCGCGACTGTACCGCTTCGATCCCGCCGCATATTCGGCGTGATCAGCGGACCACCCGCGCGCCCGTGCGACCTAGCGTCGGCGCATGGCAGCCGATGGCGAGCGCGGGCAGAGCACGGTCGAGTGGATCGGCCTGCTGGCGGTGCTGGCGCTGGTGGTCGGCGCGCTCGGCGCGCTCGCCGGGATTGCCCTCCCGGGTACAGCGCTCGCGCGCGCGATCGGCGGCCGGATCGTCTGCGCGCTCGAGCTCGCCGGCGATTGCGAGCCGCTCGGCGGCGGCGACCTCGTGCTCGCCTACGGCGACGAACTCGCGGGGTTGGTCGCCGAGACCGCGCCGCAGATCCGCTACGAGCCCGGGATGAGCGCCCTGCCGGTCGACTTTCGAGACTGCCGCGAGGACGCCTGCGCCGAGGGTCGCAACGGGATCCGGGTCGCGCGCTCGCTCACCGGCGAGCCGGCCGCCGTGTTCACCCACCTGATCGACTGCCGCCCCGGCTCGGAGACCCCCGGTGCCGACTGCTCCGGCGCGGCGGCCGGCAACCGCTACGTCCAGTACTGGCTCTACTACCCGGGAAGCGCCACCGGCGAGGGCTCGACCTTCCTCCGCGGCGCGATCCGGGAGGTCTCCGAGCGGGTCGGCCATCCCACCTACCACCGCGATGACTGGGAGAGCGTCCAGTTCCGCATCCACGCCGACGGCACCGCCGAGGTCCGCGCCAGCTCCCATTACGGCTACGGCTCGGGCTGGCAGCCCGCCGACGAGGCCGCTTACACGGTCGCCGGCGGCAGCCATGCCGGCACCGTTGAGCCCGCCGAGTTCGACCGCATCACGACCCCGCGCCGCCTCGGCCTGATCCCGCTGGAGCCGATCGCCGCCGACAGCGCCGGGATCGAGTTTGCCGTCACCCCGCCGTGGCTGAAGCGCGTCTGGCTGGAGCCCGAATACGGGGGGACGGACTGATCAGCCCGGGCGAGCCGGGCGGGGCTCGGCGAGCTCCAGCGGCTGGTCGGCCGGCTCCAGCCGGCGCAGCATGCGCGTCTCCCGGGGCAGCAGGCCGGCGGCGACGGCGGCGAGGGCGATCGCCGAGCCCAGGATCAACATCGTCTCGGCTCCGAACGCCTCCCCCAGGGGCCCGGCGAGCAGATAGCCGATCGGCACCAGGCCGAGCGAGATCATCCAGTCGTAGGAGGTCACGCGCGAGAGCTTGTCCGGAGGTATTCGCTCGGCGAGCGCGGTCAGCCACCAGACGTCGAACAGCGCCAGGCCGATTCCGGCGATCAGGTTGGCCGGGTACATGACCACCGGGGTGACGCCCGCGGCGTAGACGATCTGGGCGAGCGGCAGGGCGCAGACGCAGACCATCGCCAGGCGCATCGGATGAGCAGGGCGCCAGCGGATCGCGATCAGCGAGCCGATGATCGTCCCCGCCCCGAGCACCGCGGCAACGATGCCGTAGACGGCGATGTCGCCGTACTGCGTGTCGGCGACCACCGGCCCGAGCACGTACCAGGGCGCGAAGCCGACGAAGACCGCGACGCAGAAGGAGAGCAGCGTCGCCCAGACCCAGGTCCGCTCGCGGACCTCGCGGTAGCCGTCGCGGAGCTCGTCTCGCCAGCCGCGACTCTCGACCGCCTCGGCTTCGAGCTCGCGACGCCGCGGGCGCAGGCGGATGATCAGCGCGGCGCTGACGAGGAAGGTGGCCGCGTCGACGGCGAACGCCGTCCCGGCTCCGAGGCCGAGGACGAGAACGGTGGCCAGCGCCGGGCCGACGAACTCGCCGACGTTGTTCGACATCGTCGTCAGCGCGTTCGCTTCCTGGATCTCGGCCTCGGGGACCGTCTGCGGGATCAGCGCCGTGGAGGCCGGGCGGAAGAACGCCTCCGCGACCCCGAACACCGCCTCGATCGCGATCACCTGCCAGATCTGCACGTCCCCGGTGAAGATCAGGATCGCGAGCAGCCCGTGGAGTGCAAACCGCGCCAGGTCGGTTGCGACGACGACCCGGTGGCGGGGCAGACGGTCGGCCCAGACGCCGCCGATCAGGATCAAGCCGACGAGCGGCACCGTGTGCGCGGCCAGCACCAGGCCGAGGTCGGTGGCGCTCCCGGTGAGGTCGACGACGAACAGCGCCAGGGCGACGGTGACGATCCGGTCGCCGAGCACGCTCAGCGTCTGCGCCAGCCACAGGAGCCGGAACTCGCGGTGCCGGAGGACCGTAAGCAGGTTTCGGATCTCGGTCATCGGCGACGCAGCTTTGCGTACCTACGGGCAACGGCACGCGCGCCGTATCCGTGAGGCGCGACGATCCGATCGGGACGCCGGGTTCAGCCCTGCTGGCGCATCTCCGGCGGCACCTCGGCGACGTAGAAGCGGCTGCGGCCGATCTCGCGCTCGCCGGCGCGGATCACGACCGCGTGCGGGCCTGGCATCGAGAACGTCGCCGTGGCCTGGATCGAGATCACCACGCGCTGATCCTGGCCGGTGACCGAGCCGGGCGGCCGGCCGACCTCGATCTCGAAGGAGAGCTCGTCGCCGAGTCGCTCGCCGTCGGGGTCCTGGGTCTCGAGCTCGATCGTGTGGCGCTGGTTGGCCTCGTCCCAGGCGACGTCGACGCCGAAGGCGATCCCGAACACGTGCTCGACCGGCATCTCGGCGAAGCGCAGCATGTTCCAGCCACCGCCCATCGCGTAGAGCTTTCCGTTCAGCGACTCGCTGTGATCGGTGAGCAGCAGGAATCCGATCTCCATGGCGATCAGCTCACTTTCACTTCGGCGGCATCCGCAGCGCCCCGTCGAGGCGAATCGTCTCGCCGTTGAGCATCGGGTTGGCGACCACCGCGGCGACCATGTCGGCGTACTCGGAGGGCTTGCCGAGACGCGATGGGAAGGGGATCCCGGCGCCGAGCGCCGCGCGCGACTCCTCCGGCAGCGCCGCCAGCAGCGGGGTGTCGAAGAGGCCGGGAGCGATCGTGACCACGCGCACGCCGCGACCGGCGAGGTCGCGTGCCGCCGGCAGGGTCAGCCCGACGATGCCGCCCTTCGAGGCCGCGTAGGCGACCTGGCCGATCTGGCCGTCGTAGGCGGCGATCGAGGCCGTGTTGACGCAGACCCCGCGACCCCCGTCGGCGTCGGGCTCGTTGTCGACCATCGCCGCGGCTGCGAGGCGCAGGGTGTTGAAGGTGCCGATCAGGTTCACCTTGATCACGTTGGAGAAGATCTCGAGGTCGTGCGGCCCCTGTTTGGAGACGGTGCGCTGCGCCCAGCCGATTCCCGCGCAGCAGACCGAGATCCGCAGCTCGCCCCCCGCGGTCGCGGCCGCGACTGCCGCCTCCAGCTGCTCTGCCTCGAGCACGTTCGCCTCGACGAAGCTGACGCCGTCGCCGAGCTCGCTCGCCAGCGCCGAACCCTTGTCGGCATTGAGGTCGGCGATCACTACCGAGGCGCCGTCGGCGTGCAGGCGGCGCGCGGTCGCCTCGCCGAGGCCCGAGGCCCCGCCGACGACGAGTGCGTTGATGGGCTGTGCCTGCATCGAACGCGGACGATATCCGCTCATCCACGTTCACCAATTCGGCACCTGGGTAGCCTGGTCTCTATCGCGCCGACGACCGAGGTCAACCTGAGCCAGCGGATCGCCGACCGCCTCACGGAGGCGCGGGAGCGCACCCTGCTGTTGATCGAGCCACTGGCCGACTCCCAGCTCAACACCGTCTACTCGCCGATCCTCAGCCCGCTGGCCTGGGACCTCGGCCACATCGCCAACTTCGAGGAGCTGTGGCTGGTCCAGCGCGTCGGCGGCCGCGAGCCGATGCGCGGCGAGCTCGGCAGCTTCTACGACGCGATCGAGAACCCGCGCAAGGTCCGCAACGAGCTGCCGATCCTGCGCGGGGAGGAGCTGCGCACCTACATGGACGAGGTCCGGGCCCGCACCCTCGACGTGCTTGGCTCGGTCGAGCTCGCCGGCACCGGCGATCCGTTGATCGACGACGGCTACATCTACGAGATGCTGCTCGCCCACGAGCATCAGCACAACGAGACGATGCTCCAGCTGCTGCAGATGGTCGAGGGCTACGCGCCCGCGAGGATCGACGGGACCGTCGCCGGTGAGCCGGTCGCCGACGGCCCGGAGATGGTCAGGGTCGAGGCCGGGACGCATCGGATCGGCGCCGAGGACGAGGGCTTTGCCTACGACAACGAGCGACCCCGCCACGCGGTCGAGCTGTCGGGATTCGAGATCGACCGCACGCCGGTCACCAACGCCGCCTTCGCCGAGTTCGTCGCCGATACCGGCGGCGAGCCGCCGATGTACTGGGAGCGCGAAGGCGACGGCTGGGTGACGACCACGTTCGGACACCGGCGGGCGCTGGTCGGCGACCGGCCCGTGGTCCACGTGAGCTGGCACCAGGCAGATGCCTTTGCCGGCTGGGCCGGCAAGCGGCTGCCGACCGAGTTCGAATGGGAGGCGGCGGCGGCCGGCGCCGACCGCGAGCGCGCCAACCTCGACCACCTGGCGTTCGGCTGTGCCCCTGCCGGCGCCTACGCCGATGCGGCCTCGGACTGCGGCGCGGTGCAGATGCTCGGCGATGTCTGGGAGTGGACCTCGTCGGAGTTCGGCGGCTACCCCGGGTTCAGCGCCTTCCCCTATCCCGAGTACTCCGAGGTCTTCTTCGGCGACGGCTACAAGGTGCTTCGCGGCGGCGCCTGGGCGACGCGCCGCGACGTGATCCGGACCAGCTTTCGCAACTGGGACCATCCCGAGCGCTCACAGATCTTCTCCGGCGTTCGTTGCGTAAGGGATCTATAGATGAAGACGGCGGAGCAGATCGAGATCGAGGTCCACCTTCCGGAGGGCGGGACCCTGGCCGGCCTCGCCGAGGACGTGCGCGAGGGCCTCTCCTGTCCGTTCAAGGAGATCCCGCCGAAGTACTTCTACGACGAGCGCGGCTCGGAGCTGTTCGAGGCGATCACCGAGCTGCCCGAGTACTACCCGACCAGGGTCGAGCGCTCGATCCTCGCCGACGAGGCCGCCGCGATCGTCGCCGCCGCCCAGCCGACGACGCTGATCGAGCTCGGCTCCGGCGCCGCCGCCAAGACCCGCTGCCTGCTCGACGCGATGCGCGACGTTGGCTCGCTCGAGACCTACGTACCGGTCGACATCTCCGAGGAGATCACCCGCCGGATCGCCGACGAGCTGGTCAGCGAGTACGAGGGCCTGCGCGTGCACGGGATCGTCTGCGACTACGAGACCCACCTCGAGCGGATCCCGCGTGAGGAGGGCGCGCTGATCGCCTTTCTCGGCGGCACGATCGGCAACTTCCGCCCTGGCCCGCGGCGCTCCTTCCTCGCCCGGATCGCGACCCTGATGTATCCGGGCGACCGCTTCCTGCTCGGCACCGACCTGGTCAAGGAGAGCGCGGTGCTCGAGGCCGCCTACAACGACTCCGCCGGCGTCACCGCCGAGTTCAACAAGAACGTCCTCCACGTGCTCAACCGTGAGCTCGGCGCCAACTTCGACCCCGAGCTGTTCGAGCACGTCGCCTTCTTCGATCAGGAGAACGAGTGGATCGACATCCGCCTGCGCTCGCTGGCCGAGCAGTTCATCGACCTGACCGAGCTCGACATGCGCACCCACTTCGCTCGCAACGAGGAGATGCGGACCGAGATCTCGACCAAGTTCACCCGCGAGCGGCTCGAGGCAAGCTACGCCGACGCCGGGCTCGAGCTGGTCGAATGGTGGACCGATCCGGACGAGCTCTACGCGCTCAGCCTCGCCCGTCCCTCGGGCTAGCGACGCGCTCAGTTCGGTGCCAGGGCCTCGATCAGCTCGCCGAGGTTGTCGGGCGTGGTGATCGGGGTCAGCACCGGACACGTGATCCCGCCGTCGACGAACTCGCCGAGACGGGCGTGCATCTGCTCCGGGGTGCCGAGGATGAACATCTCCTCGATCAGATCCCAGGGCGCGGCCTTGATCGCCCGCTCGCGGTCCTTGGCGGCCCACGCCTCGCACATCTCGGCGATCGCCTCGCCGTGGCCGAGCCAGCGGTAGAAGGCCGCGTAGACCGGGACCGTGACGTAGGAGGCGAACATGAAGCGGGCGATCGGCTCGATCTGCTCGCGTTCGCCCGGGAGGCAGAAGAAGCGGCAGAGCAGCTCGAAGCCGGCGGGGGCACCCTCGAGCTGCTCGACGACCTTCGGCAGGCCGGAGATCGGCAGGAAGTTGGTGAACGCGCCGTCGGCCTTGGCCACGGCGAGGCGCAGCATCTTGCCGCGCAGGGCCGCGAGGATGATCGGCACCGGCGGCGGGGCTGTCTCGAGCTTGAACCCGTTCGGCGTCCGTTCGCCGGCCAGCGCCGGGCGCAGGAAGTCGAGCGTCTGCTCGACCTTCGACAGCGGGCGCTCGAAGGGGATCCCGTTCCAGCCCTCGACGATCCGGTCCGATGAGGCTCCGATCCCGAGCGCGAAGCGGCCCTCGCTCCCGTCGGCCAGCGCCGCCGCCTGCTGGGCGAGCAGGGCCGGGCCGCGCTGGAACACGCCGACGACCCCGGTGCCGAGTCGCACCGACTTCGTCCACGCCGCCGCCAGCGCCAGCGGGGTGAAGCCGTCAGGCCCGTTGGTCTCGCCGCTCCAGAGGTCGGTGTACCCGGCGGCCTCGGCGCGCCTGACGTGCTCGGCGTGATCGCGAAGCGCCGTCATCGGCAGCGGCAGCGTCAGGCCCCAACGTCGGTTGCTCGCGGCGGCTTCCATCTGACGCGCAGCAGCCTATCTGTGGGATAGGCTCGCGGCTGCATGGACTTCTCGCGGCTGAACACGGGGCGGGTGCTGGCCGGCGCGATCGCCTCCTGGCTGCTGATCATCGCGCTCCTGTTCTTGCCCTGGTATGAGGTTGATCTCTCGATCGAGCCGCGGGTCGAGAGCAACCCGCACTACGACCCCGACACGCTGCTCTGCGGCCAGGACTCGAGCTGCACCGGGTGGCAAACCTTCCCGATCATGCGCTGGCTGTTGTTGCTGGCGGCGCTGGCGCCGACGATCCTCGCCTACATCATCGTCCGCGGCCACAAGCTCTCCTGGCCGCCGGGTGAGATGACGATGATCGCGGGCTTCACCGCCACCGTGCTGATCGGCTACAACGGGATCATCGACAAGCCCGGCAAGGGGCCGGGGGAGATCGGGATCAGCCTCGAGTACGGCTATTGGGTGGCCCTGCTGGCGGCGATCGCGATCGCGATCGTCGGCTTCACCCGCTCGGTCGAGAGCGGGCCGCGAAAAACACGAAAAGCCCCCGGAACCGTCTGACCCATAGCCTTCGCGCGCGATGGGTGTGATCTCTCACGACCAGCGCTCGGGCACCAAGCCCGATCGCAACCTGGCGCTGGAGCTGGTCCGGGTGACCGAGGCGGCGGCGCTGGCCGCCTCGCGCTGGGTCGGCCGCGGCGAGAAGGAGTCGGCCGACGGCGCCGCCGTCGACGCCATGCGACTGCTGCTCGACACGGTGCCGATGGATGGCGTGGTGGTGATCGGCGAGGGGGAGAAGGACGAGGCGCCGATGCTCTACAACGGCGAGCGGATCGGCGACGGCAGCCCGCCCGAGGTCGACATCGCCGTCGACCCGCTCGAGGGCACGACGCTGACCGCTCGCGGGATGCCCTCGGCGCTCGCCGTGATCGCCCTTGCCGAGCGCGGGACGATGTTCGACCCGGGCCCCTGCGTGTACATGGAGAAGATCGCCGGCAACTCCGAGATCGCCGACGTGCTCAGCCTCGACGAGCCGCTGACGGAGGTGATCGGCAAGGTCGCCGAGCGCAAGGGCAAGGACGTTGGCGACGTGACCGTGATCATGCTCGACCGCCCCCGCCACGAGCAGAAGGTCGCCGAGATTCGCGAGCTCGGTGCACGGATCCGCTTCATCTCCGATGGCGATGTCTCCGCCGCCCTGTTCGCGGTCTCCGCCGACGCGGGCGTCGACCTGCTCTGGGGAATCGGCGGCACCCCGGAGGGCGTGATCTCCGCCGCCGCGATCAAGTGCATCGGCGGGCAGCTGCTGGGCAAGCTCTGGCCGCGCGACGACGCCGAGCGCCAAGCCGCGATCGACGGCGGCTACGACCTCGACGAGACGCTCGACGTCAACCGCCTCGTATCCGGCGAGGACGTTTTCTTCGCCGCCACCGGGGTCACCGACGGTGAGCTGCTTCAGGGCGTGCGCCAGAGCCGCGGCAAGCTGACCACGGAGTCTCTGGTGATGCGCTCGCGCTCCGGCACCACGCGCACCGTCTCCGCTCGCCACGACCAGGCGAAGCTGCGCGAGGTCACCGGCGGGCGCTACGGCTGAGCGCCCTCGCCCGAGGTTTCCGGCGCCGACTCGGCGAACGCCCGTGCCCGGTCCTCCTCGATCGAGCCCGTCTCGTGGAACTCGAAGCGCAGGGCGTTGATCACCGCGCCCGCCATCAGCCCGAGGCTGACGAGGTAGAACCAGACCAGCGCCACGAGGATGAAGCCGAGCGCTCCGCCGAGCTGGTCGACGTTCGATTGGCCGAGGTAGAAGGGGAAGATCGCGTTTGCGAGTGCCGTGGTGATGGTGACGAACAGGGCCCCGGGCCAGACCCCGCGCCAGGGGATGTGTCCCTTGGGGACGACGTAGTAGATCAGCGAGCAGACCGCGAACGTGGCCAACAGCGCGGCCCCGAGAACCGCGGCGCTGCGCAGCCCGCCGATCTCCTCGAGCCCGAACGGCAGGTTCTCGGCGCCCGAGGCGAGCAGACCTTCGGCGACCGGGATCACGACGCTGGCGGCGAGGAAGATCGTGACCACGACCAACATCAGCAGGGCGAAGCGCTTCTGCTCGATCCAACCCCGGCACTCGACGTGGTAGATGCGGCAGAAGGCGGTGTCCATCGCACCCCAGAACGAGGCCCCGATCCAGATCGCGCCGACCGCCGCGACCACGCCGATCGTCGCCGAGCTGTCGCGAATCCGGTCGACGATGCTGGTGATCGAGCTCTGCTCAGCCGCGGGGAAGAGGCTCTGCAGGTCGCGCAGCACGCTCGCCTCGACGTCCGGGTTCTTGATCACCTGGCCGAAGATGAACAGGATCAGGAGCGCGAACGGAAACAGCGCCAGGGCCAGGTTGTAGGCGACCATCGCCGAGAGCCCGGTGATGTTCTCTCGGTAGGCGCGCTCCCAGAAGTTGCGCAGGAACCTCGTCGATGCCTCGCGAGAGGCCGACGGGCCGGCCCCGGTCAACCGCGCTCCGAGTTCCCCCGCAGGGCCTCGATCGCGCGGCTGGCGAGGCGAACCCCCAGGGTTGCCGCTTCGGCGGCGGCCGCTACCCCCGCCCAGGCGATGTCCTCGAGCCCGGCGCCGCCCGCGGGCTCGGCGGTCGGCGGGGGCGAGGCCTCCGTCTCGGTGCGTGGTGGCGGCGGCGCCGCAGCACGCGGCCGGGACCGGGGCTTTGGCCTCGGCTTCGGCTTCGCGGGCTTCGGCTTCGCTGCCGCGCTGACCCGGGCCTTGGCTGTCGAATTGCGACGCGGGCTGCGCGTCCCCGGCCGCGAGCCGGGCAGGTTCCCGAACACGCTCCCCTGGGCGGCGTCGGCCTCGGGCTCGGCTGGACGTTCGTCGGTCACGATCCGTATTCCAGCGCGATCGGCGGACGGGCGCGTTGTGGTTCCCCGTAACCGAGCCCGGGTAATGGTGTTGAGAACCCTCCTACCCGTGCACGCCCGCATGCGCTCGCCGGAAATGCCCCGCATACAGCGAAAGGCCCGTTGACTTCGCAAGAGCCCCGACTACACTTGGCGCACAAGTTTGACCCTCGCTACGCACAAGACGAGAGAGGCTCTGGCAGGGGCCGGCGGGCGGCAAGACGACGAATTGGGGGCACGAGGCTGCGCGACTATCGCGCCCGGCCTCGCCGCCGATAAAGACAAACAAGACTTACGGGCCCAGAGACCAGGAAAGGAAGACGTAGCCAACCGATGCTGATCACCGAACTTCAGGAGCTCGAGGAGGTCAAGAACCTCGTCACCAAGGGTCAGGCCGTCGGCGTCGTTGCCTATGGCGAGGTCGCGACAGCGCTGGCCGAGGTCGATGTCGACGACGGCGACATCGAGGAGCTCTATGGCTACCTCGAGGCCCAGGGCGTGGAGATGGTCGACGACGTCGACCCCGCCCAGGCTTCCTCGCCCGATGCCGAGCGGGCCGAGCCCAAGCGCGGCAAGCGCCGCAAGTCGGCGGCGCTCGACCTGAAGCCGGACATGACCACGGACTCGCTGCAGCTGTTTCTCAAGGACATCGGCAAGGTCCGCCTGCTGACCGCTCAGGAGGAGGTCGACCTGGCGAAGCGGATCGAGCGCGGTGACCTAGACGCGAAGCAGAAGATGGTCGAGTCCAACCTCCGCCTGGTCGTCTCGATCGCCAAGAACTACCGCAACCAGGGTCTGCCTTTCCTCGACCTGATCCAGGAGGGCACGCTCGGCCTGGTGCGCGCGGCGGAGAAGTTCGACTACCGCAAGGGGTTCAAGTTCTCCACCTATGCGACCTGGTGGATCCGCCAGGCGATCGCCCGCGCGCTCGCCGACAAGGCGCGGACGATCCGCATCCCCGTGCACGTGGTCGAGAAGCTGAACAAGATCGGCCGCGCGGAGCGCAAGCTGGTCACCGAGCTCGGCCGCGAGCCGACCCCGGACGAGATCGCCGAGGTCACAGGCATCGACCCCGAGGAGGTCGACCAGATCAAGCGTTCGGCGCAGGCTCCGGTCTCGCTCGAGAAGCCGGTCGGCGACGAGGAGGAGTCGGAGTTCGGCCAGTTCATCGCCGACGAGAAGGCCGAGTCGCCGTTCGAGCGCGCCGCCGACCTGCTGACCAAGGAGGCGCTGCGCGAGGCACTGGAGAACCTTTCCTACCGCGAGCGTCGCGTGCTCGAGCTCCGCTACGGGCTCGGCGGCGAGCATCCGCGCACCCTCGACGAGGTCGGGCGCACGTTCAACGTCACCCGCGAGCGCATCCGCCAGATCGAGAACCAGAGCCTGAAGAAGCTGCAGAGCCTCGCCGAGGCCCAGAAGCTGCGCGAAGTCGCCTAGCGCCGGCTAGCGCACCGCTTTCAGGACGCGCTTCAGCTGCTTGCGCAGCTTCTTGTTGTCCTTGCGCAGCTTCGCCGTGTCGGCCTTGAGCTGCGCCGTGTCGGCCTTGACCTGCGCGGCGTCACCCTGGAGGCTGTCGGCTTCGGCCTGCAGCGCCGCGGTCGCGCCGCTGACGCTCTGCGCCGTCGAGTCGACGGTGTTCCCGTCGGGCCCGAAGACGGTGAACGCGCCCGGCGGAACCAGACCGGCGTAGGTCAGGCCGGTGGTGGCCACCTCGTCGATGATCAGCGACGGGACCACGTCGTCGCTCGCCGTCGTCAGCTCGTAAACATGTTGGCATCCGAACCCGGACGCGCAATCCCAGGACCACTGGCTAGCCTTTCCGGGCTGGATCGTCGCCGTCGCCGAGGTGGTGGGGGCGACGGTCGCGCCGCCGGGCTCGATCCCACGCACGGTGACCTCCTGTGGCTCCGAGCCGCCGTTGTAGGCGACCATCACGGCGGTGCCGAAGTCCGGCGCGTTGTCCTGAAAAACGGCGCCCGAGACCCAGGTCCACTTCCCGGCGGTGCCGCCGGAGAAGGCCGGGACCACCCACACCACCAGAGCCGCGGCCACCGCCGCGATTCCCGCCGCCGCGAGCGTCCATGCTCGCCTCCACGCCAGTCTCCCCATCTCGCGCTGCATTGTGACCATCCAGGCGCGACTTTGCCTCGCGCCCAGGGTTGAAGCTGCCGATGGGCCCATCGATGGCAAGGACGCCCGCTTTGAGACTGGCCCTGCTGGGCGCCGCGACGGTCGGGATGCTCGTCGCGGCGCCAAGCGCGTCCGCCGGCTACCAGGGTCGCGGCGATCCGGTCGTGCTCAGCGGCGCCGCACTCGCCACGCTCGACGGCGTTCCCGCCTCCGAGCTCGCCGCCTTTCGCCACCGCGATCCCAAGCACGGCAAGGCGCGCTGGAAGCAGGTCCCGGTGCAGCTCGACGAGCGCAAGCTGGTCGACTTCGGCGGCGCCCCGGGCGGCAACGCGGCGCCCGGAGTCGACGGGACCGTATACGGCACGGCCCCGATCGGCCAGCAGGCGCTCCAGTACGCCGATCCGAGCACCTTCGTCGGCGCCGACCCGGTCGCCGGGCTCGACTCCGACGACGAGGTCGCGGTGATCGCCAGCGATTCCGGCGAGAAGGCCGGCAAGAATGCCGAACGGCCGAAGGGCGTACGCCGCAAGACCGAGACCCGGGTCAAGCTCAGCGACCCGCTCGGCGGCCCGAACGGCTTCCTCTATCTGTTCGCCTCCAAGGGCGGGCTCGACCCCAGCGCCGGCAAGGACTACGTGCGCTACACGTTCGACCTCGCCAGCGGCGACTACAAGTCGACCTACAAGCGCGCCGACGGCCCGAACCCGGAGTCGTCGACGATCGACACCGACGCCTACTCGATCGGCTTCTCGGACCGCTGGTTCTACGACGCCCTCGCGATCAAGGCCGGCGGCGCCTCCGCCGTCGACATCCTCGACGGCTTCAAGTTCCAGTTCGGCCCGCTGACCTGCCAGCGAAGCGAGGCGACCTTCAACGATGCCGAGGGAGCGTTCGTCGCCAACCTCGACGGGCCGGTGCGGGCGATCCGCTCCTACGTCGGCGCCAACAGCGGCCCGCTGACCGAGCGCACCCACATCTTCTATCCGGACCGTCACCTGGTCGTCACCGACCTGCGCGTGCACCCCGTCCCGGGGCCGATGATCTACCACGACCTGAGCGCCGCGGGGCTCGGGATGACCTACCTCGACTCGCTCAACCCCGCGGGCGTGGCCGTCGACGGAAGCCCCGAGGCCCTCGCCGACGGCGTCGCCTCCTGGCGCCTGTGGACGGGCGCCCAGGGATCGCTGTTCTCGGCCGACCGGGCCGAGGGAAGCTTCGCCGCCGAGCTGCTCGCCGACGGCCACGACTGGTACCTCGACGACTCCACGCCGGCCCCGAATCTCCAGTGTTGGGGCGACGCTGAGGCCTACGGTCAGGGCGGCCTGCGCTCGACCTACTCGATGCCGAACACAGACCCGCGCAGCACCCCGACCGACACCCTGAAGACGACCACGACAGACATCCTCTCCGGTCCGGGGATGACTGCCGCCGTCGCGAACCAGCTCGCGGTGGGCCTGAACGCGCCGCTTCAGACCACGATCAAGAGCCCCTAGTAGCCCGGCGCCGCTCCGCCCGACGCTTCCGCGTCGCTACCGTTTCCCGATCGAGGCGGGGACCTGGAGACGAGGATTGACCGCGGTCGCGGTCGCGCTGGCGGTCGCGCCGGTCGCCGCCGTGCTCGCGCTCGGCGGCTCTCCGGCACGGGCGGGAGAGGCCGCCGGCCCGAACATCATCGTCGTCATGAGCGACGACCAGGGGTCGGGGATGATGCAGGCCCTGCCGACGGTCAAGCGCGAGCTCGGCGCCCGCGGGACCACGTTCACCAACGCCTTCGCCACCTTCCCGCTCTGCTGTCCGGCTCGCGCGACCCTGCTCACCGGCGAGTACGCGCACAACCACGGCACGCGCGGCAACAACCCGCTCAGCGGCGGCGGCTACCGCGCCCTGCTCGACCCCGAGCGCAACATCGCGGCCTGGCTGCAGGCCGACGGCTACGACACCGCCTTCGCCGGCAAGTGGCTGAACGGCTTCCGCACCCCGCGGGCCGCGCCGCCGGGCTGGGACCTGTGGTCGGGGCTGGTCGGCGAGGGAGGCGACGGGCTCTCCTCCTTCTATGACTACGACGTCTTCGAGGCCGACGGCAAGCCGCGCCACTACGGCGACCAGCCGGCCGACTACCAGACCGACGTCCTCACGCGCGACTACGCGCTGCCCTACATCGGCGCGCAGGCGGTCGAGCCCGGCCCCTTCTTCCTCTGGCTCGCCTACCACCCGCCGCACTCCGGGATCGGCCGCAACGACGCTGCCGGTCACCGCTGTTCAGACGGTCCGCCCGGCGAGCGCTCGAGCAAGCAGAGCGCGATCCCGCCGCCGCGCTACGCCCGCCACTACCTGCACACGCAGGTGCCCCACTCGCCGTCCTTCGACGAGCGCGACGTCTCCGACAAGCCGAAGTTCGTCCGCCGCCGGCCGCCGCTGTCCGACAAGGAGCTGGAGACGATCGATCGCGACTATCGCTGCGGGCTGGCGGCCCTGCGGGCGCTCGACGACGGCGTCGGCCAGATCGTCGAGCAGCTGCGACTCACCGGGCAGCTCGAGAACACGGTGCTGATCTTCCTCACGGACCAGGGGGTGATGGCCGGCGAACATCGGATCAAGCGCGGCAAGAACGTCCCCTACGAGGAGGCGATCCGGATCCCGCTGCTGATCCGCGGGCCGGCGGTCGTCCCCGGGGCGGTGATCGAGGCACCGGTGGCGAACGTCGATCTGGCGCCGACGATCCTCAACTTCGCGGGCGCCGAGATGCCGCCCGAGCTCTACCGGCCGATCGACGGCAGCTCCCAGGTCGTCGCGCTTGCCGGTGGGCCGTCGAACCCCGGCCGCGCGGTCCTGATCGAGGGGCGCGACAACGTCGCTGAATCGCGCCACGGCTACAAGGTCCGCTCCTACGTCGGCGTGCGCACCCAGCGCTACGCCTACTTCGAGCATCGCCGCGCGAACTTCGACACCCAGACCGAGGGGATCGCGGCTCCGATCGGGGCCGGACGAACGACCGAGCGCGAGCTCTACGACCTCGTCCGCGACCCGAACCAGCTCCGCAACCTCGACCGCGACCCGGCCTACGGCGCGGCCCGCGCGGAGCTCGCAGACCTGGTCGCGGAGCTCGAGGACTGCTCGGGGCCCGAGTGCGTTCTCAGCGCCCCGGTGAGCGGGCCGAAGCGATGATCCGCTGGCGAGTGGCCGTCGGCGTGCTGCTCGTCTGCGCGCTCGCCGCCCGGCTCGCCGATCAGGGGCCGCAGGCCGACGGCGCTGTGCGCAAGCCGAACATCATCCTGATCACCACCGACGATCAGACGCGGGCCTCGATGGCGGCGATGCCCCGGGTTCGCGAGCTGTTGATCGACCGCGGCGTCAGCTTCGACAACAACATCTCCTCGTTTCCGCTCTGCTGTCCATCGCGCGCGAGCTGGATCACCGGCCAGTACGCCCACAACCACGGCGTGATCGACAACCAGGAGCGAAACGGGGGTGGCTACGGGGCGCTTCGCGATCCGGCCAGGGTGTTGCCGGCCTGGCTCGACGCGGCCGGCTACGACACCGCCCTGGTCGGCAAGTGGCTGCACGCCTACCGCACGCTCGAGCCCGCGCCCGGATGGGACCGCTTCTGGGCCCTGACCTCGCCGACGATGGTCAACTACTTCGGCTACGAGATCACCGACTCGCGCGGGGGCAAGGTCGACTACGGCGACGACGGCGACGAGTACCTCACCGACGTGCTCACCCGCGACTACGCGCTGCCCTACATCCGCGCGCATGCCGGCAATCCGGACCCGTTCTTCCTCCACGTCTCCTACACCGCGCCGCACTGGGGGCGCGGGCGCAACGACGCCGCCGGCAGGCGCTGCGCGAACGGCAAGCCGTTCAAGTTCGAGACCGCGAAGGCAAAGCCCGCGCCGCGTGACGCGGGCGCCTTCGCCGACAGGGCGCTGCCGATGGGAGCCTCGTTCAACGAGGCCGACATGTCCGACAAGCCGGGCGCCGTCCGCGGTCGCCATCGACTCGACAAGCGGGCGATCGGGGACCTCACCGAGCGCTACCGCTGCGAGCTCGCGAGCCTGCTGGCGGTCGATCGCGCGGTCGCCGAGATCGACGCCGCCCTCGACGCCGCCCGGCTCACCGATCGCACCTATGTGATCTTCACCTCGGACAACGGCTACATGCACGGCGAGCACCGGATCCGGGCGGAGAAGGTGCAGCCCTACGAGGAGGCGATCAAGGTGCCGCTGGTGATCCGCGGGCCGGCGATCCCGGCGGGCGCACATGTTGCCGATCCGGTCACCAACGTCGACCTGGCGCCGACGATCGTCGAGCTCGCCGAGGTGACGCCGATCCCGCCGGCGATCGACCGCCCCGCCGACGGCCGCTCGCTCGCCCCCTACACCTACGGCCGCGGCGATCCCGACCGCGCGATCCTGATCGAGTCGAAGCGGCCGCCACGTCGCACGGCGACGGGCAGCTTCGTCGCCCCTTCCTGGATCGGGGTGCGCACCCGCCGCTACACCTACGTCGAGCACTACCGGGCCGAGGTGCCGAGCCTCGAGCAGGGATTCGGCCTGCCGATCGGCTCCGGGACGGTCACCGATCTCGAGCTCTACGACCTCGAGCTCGACCCGGCCGAGCTGCGCAGTCGCCACGTCGATCCCGCCTACGCAGTCACCCGCGCGGCGCTCGCGGGAGCGCTCGCGCAGCTGCGCGCGTGCGCGGGCGAGGAATGCCGCCTGGACGTGTCCGTGCCGCCGCCTGGCTGAAAGTCGCTGCCAGCGCTCAAGCCGGGGCGCTTGGCGCCCGATAAGGGGTCTGATGTTCGACATCGATGCAGCGCTGCGCAAGGTCGTCGAGGGCGAGGGCTCGGATCTCCACGTCAAGGTCCCCTCGCCGCCGATGCTGCGCGTCCACGGTGCGCTGCAGCCGATCGAGGGCGCCGACCCCCTGACCCCCGAGGACACCGAGCGGGCCTTTCGCCAGATCGCCAAGGACGAGGACATCCTGGCCGAGTTCGATCGCTCCGGTGAGGCCGACTTCTCTTACTCCGTGCCGGGCCTCTCGCGCTTTCGCGTCAACGCCTTTCGCCAGCGCGGCAGCGTCGCGATCGCCTGCCGCGCGATCCCGTTCCAGATCCGCACGGCGGAGGATCTCGGCCTGCCCGCGGTGATCAACACGCTGGCCGAGGAATCGCGCGGGATCGTCCTCCTGACCGGAACCACCGGCTCGGGCAAGTCGACGACGCTGGCAGCGATGCTCGACCACATCAACGCGACTCGGGCGCGCAACATCATCACGCTCGAGGATCCGATCGAGTACCTGCATCGAGACAAGCGCTCGATCATCAGCCAGCGTGAGGTCGGCATGGACACGGAGAGCTTCGCCAAGGCGATGCGGCGGATCCTGCGCCAGGACCCCGACGTGATCCTGATCGGGGAGATGCGCGACGAGGAGACGGTGCGCACCGCGCTCTCGGCCGCCGAGACGGGCCACCTCGTGCTCTCCACCCTGCACACCCTCGACGCGACCGAGACCGTCAACCGGATCATCGACTTCTTCCCGCCCCACCTGCAGCAGCAGGCACGCGTGATGCTGGCCGCCACCCTGCGTGGCGTGGTCGGCCAGCGACTGGTGAAGAAGAAGGGCGGCGAGGGCCGGGTCGCCGTCTGCGAGGTGCTGGTCGCCACGGGCCGGGTTCAGGATCTGATCCTGAACCCGAAGGAGACCGGCCGTCTCACCGAGGTGATCGCCGAGGGCGAGTTCTACGGCATGCAGACTTACGACCAGGCGTTGCTCGGCCACGTGATGGCCGGCGACGTCGACGCAGAGCTGGCGTTGGAGGTCGCCTCCAGCCCGACCGACTTCAAGCTCATGCTCGACGCCAAGGGTCAGCGCTCGAGCGGCATTGAGCAGGTGCTCGAGGACGACCCCGAGGAGTCCGCCGCGCCGGCGCCCGGGTCCGCACCAGCCTCGATGCTCGGCGCCTGAAGCACCGCTCCCAGCCCCCGAAAAGGCGCTTCATTTCCTGAAGCGTTGGCTATACTCGCACCTGAGCCGCGGCACCACCCAACCGCTTTCGCCCCGGCCGAATGTGAGCCATGAACGAGTCCCCCTGTCCCGTCGGTAGTTGCGCCGAGATCATCTCAGGCAAGTGGACGCTCCTCGTGATCCGCGACCTCGCCGATTCCAACTGTCGCTTCTGTGAGCTCGAGCGCTCGCTCGCCGGGATCAGCCCGCGGACCCTGTCGCTGCGCCTGCGCGCGCTCGAGGAGTGCGAGATCATCGAGCGCCATACCTACCCCGAGGTTCCGCCGCGGGTCGAGTACGCGCTGACCGAGAAGGGCCGGGCCCTGGTCCCGGTGATCGAGGAGATGCGCACCTACGGCCAGCAGTGGCTGGTCGCCGTCTGAGCCGACGGCTCCGCGACCTGCAAGCCCGCTTGCATTGAAGGAGCGTTCCATGGCCGGGCGAAGCCTGCAGCCATGCGTGACCTTGTGGTTCGAGAAGGGCTCGAGGCGATGGCCTTCGATGCGGCCGATCGCCTGCGCGAGCTGATCGCCGCCGGCGAGGAGATTCCGTACGAGGTCCGCGAGCCCGGCGACGGCTCACCGCTTTGCCGCTACCAGCCGCAGACCGAGATCTTCGTTCACGACCACGCCCGCGAGTTGCGCGAGCTCGACTCCTTCGGCACCGCCTGCGCCGCGATCGAGATCGCGGGCCTCGCGAGCGCCTACCTCGAGCGGATGGGGATCGGTGTTCCCGAGGACCCGCGCAAGCGCTCTGAGATCGCCAGCGTCGCCTTCCTCTGCCGCCTGTGGATGGGCAGCTCCGACTTCTCGCTCGAGGCCGATCGCCTCGAGGCCGCGATCGACGAGCTCGACGCCGGCCTCGGCGTCGACGACGGTCAGCTCGAGGTGATCGTTCCCCTGCGCGGCCTGCAGATGCCGGTCGCGCGGCTCGATCTCGAGTCGGCCTCGATCCTGCGCTCCGACACCGTCGAGGTGCCCCCGGAGGCGCGCTCCAGCGACGGCCTCGGCGTCTCGCCCTGGGAACCCGCCTTCCTCGCGGTCGTCCGCGTCTACCCACCGGGTCACGACGACGCCGGCGAGGTCGAGGACGCCGGGCTGGTCGCGGTTGAGGCATTCCGGCGGTTGATCACCACCCTGAGACTTTTCAAGTCCGGCGGCGTCGGGCTCGGCCCGCATGCCTGGACACGGATCGCCGGCGACCGCTGGCGGCGGATCGCGACCGGCTCCGGTCGCCAGCGCCCGGGCGGCTACCGCCTCGCCGAGGCTGAGCTCGGCGACCTGCTCGCCTTCTCGCGCTCGCTGGCGACGCCGGGCACCCCGTTCGAGCGCCTGGCGCAGGGACGGCCGGGCTTCCCGACCGTCCTCGGACGCGCCCTCAACCGCTTCGAGGCGGGACTCGAGCGCAACGTCGTCGTCGAGGCCCTCAACGATCACCTGCTGGCGCTCCGCTTCGTGCTCGAGGGCGGCGGACCCGCCGACCTCGGCCTGCCGATGCGCGTCTCCGCGCTCTGCGCCGAGCCCGAGCGCCGACCCGAGGTAAAGGCCGTCGTCGACCGGGCGATCGGCCTCGAACGCGAGCTTTGGAGCGGCGAGCCGGCGAGCCGGGGCTCGGTGACCCCGGCGGAGACCGGGGCGGCGCTCGAGGACCTCGCCCGCGCGATCCTCAAGGACGCGGCGGCCGGACACCTGGGCTCGGACCTGCGGGTGACCGCGGACGAGATCCTGCTCGCCGACGGGCTCGCGGTTGGCGACGGTGTCGCCGAGCAGCGCGGTGGGACCACCGAGTGGGACCTGGCGCCGCTCGAGGAGGACGAGATCGAGCTCAGCGACGAGCTCGAGCAGCTGGTCCCGGATCAGGCGTCCGAGCCGGAGCAGGTTTCAGAGCTCGACGAGCGAATCTCCCCCGAACCGAGCCCCGAGCCGGAGGAGGAATTGGTGAGCAACAGAGCGCGAGAGATTTTTGGCAGGCAGGCCACCCCGGACCGGGAAGCGGACCCGACGACCTCACTCGAGCTGGTGCCCGAGTCGCCCCAGGCGGCGGCCGTGCCCTACGACGACTACGAGGCCGAGCAGGAGCGCCTGATCGACGATGCCGGGCGGCCGCGGCCGGCGAGTCCCGTACTGCGCCTGATCGAGCAGACACGCGCCGAGCGTGAGGCTCGCTCGGATCGCGTCGCCGGGTTGTTCCCGGCCCCGGAGACGACCGAGTGGAACGTGCGCGACATCACCTACGACCGCAGCCGTCGCGCCCCGGCGTCGCCGCAGTAACCAAGACTTCCTCCGATCACCCCAGGAAGAGCAGGTCGAGTCACCGGGCAAGACGCCCGGTGACTCAGGCCTTTCCGGGTTCAGCCGCGCGAGAACCCGGGCCGGTGGGTCAGACCGCGGCCGCGATCGCCACCCGCTCCTCGCTGCCGGAGGCGAACAGGTAGCGGTTGATCTCGAGCAGGCCGGCGAGGTCGTGCACATCGTGGTCGAGGTAGGGGACCTCGATCACGGCGCTGGTCCCGAGCTCGCTCGCCAGGCGGTCGATGTTGCGGCGATCGCGGGCCGAGAGCGCGCGGAAGTCGTCGAAGTTGGCGGCGACCCGGTCGGCGAGCTCGGGATCGGAGAGCAACTCACCGAGCTCACCGCGCATATTGGTGCCGGCGTCGTCGAGCTCGCCTTCGTAGTGGACCTTGTTCACGATCACGCCCCCGAACGGCATCTCTGCCTGCTCGAGCTGGTTGTGGAAGTAGACGGCCTCGGTGATCGGCTCGCCCTGGGGACCGCAGACGACGAGAAACGAGGTTTGGGTGTCGGAGAGCAGCTCGTTGACGCGCGTGGCCCGCTCGCGGAAGCCGCCGACCATGCCGCTGAAGGCCTGGAAGAACTCGGCCAGGTCCTCGAGCAGATCGACGCCGGTGATCTTGCGCAGGACCGAGAACATCATCCAGGCGCCGCGGCCGAACACCCGCATCCCGATCCCGGTCGGCTTCATGAACATCTGCAGCGCCCGCCCGTCGATGAACTGCAGCAGCCGGTTCGGGGCTTCGAGGAAGTCGAGCGCGTTTCGCGATGGCGGCGTATCGAGGACGAGCAGGTCGTAGCGGCCCTCGGCGTGGATCTCGTAGAGCTTCTCCATCGCCATGTACTCCTGCGAGCCTGCGAGCGCCGAGGAGAGCTGCTGGTAGATGCGGTTGGAGAGGATCCGCTCGCGCGTCTCGTCGTCGGGGGCGTGCTCGCGGACGACCTCGTCGAAGGTCTGCTTCGCGTCGAGCATCATCGCCCAGAGCTCGCCGCCGTTGGTATCGACGTCCGCCGAGGCGAACAGCGCCGGATCGACCTGGCGCTCGGTGTTGCCGAGCTCGGGCAGCCCGAGCGAGTCGGCGAGCCGCTTCGCCGGGTCGATCGTCAGCACCGCGACCTTCTTGCCGCGGGCCGCCATCCCGGCCGCGATTGCGGCCGAAGTGGTCGTCTTGCCGACCCCGCCCGAGCCCGCGCAGACGCAGATCCGCTTGCCTTCGAGCAGGTCGGCGACCCCGGCCATCAGACGGCCACCGATTCGGTCAGCGCGCCGATCTCGTCGGCGCCGAGATCGGGCGAGAACAGGAACGGCAGCGTGCTCACGGGTGCCTTGCAGTTCTCCTCCAGCCGGGCGAGCTGCTCGCGCTGAGCGCGGGCTCGGCGGCTCTCGGTGATCGCTGCCCTGCAGGCCGCGCGCGCCCCGGAGCCGGCGTCGCCGGCGACGGCCGCGATCCGCTCGATCTCCTGCTCGGCGAAGCGCTCCGGGTAGAGGCCGTTGCAGAAGATCCGATCGACCTCGACCCCGACCTCGGAGGCCAGGTCTCGCTCCAGCGACGCGGTTTCGTTGACGGGCATCTCCTCGGGCAGGGCGACGACGGCGATCCCCGTGCGCTTGCGATCGCGGATGAACCCGTCCAGGGTCTCCGCCTGCTGGCGGATCGGGCCCGACCCGGGCGACGTTGGCGAACGTGCGTGGCGTCTGCAGAAAGCCGACCCCATGGCCCGTGGCGGGTGCATCGACGACCACGAGGTCGTAGCGATTCCCGCCGCGCGCCTTGCGGTTGTCCAGGGCCAGCTCCCAGATCTTGCCGATCGTGACCAGCTCCTTCAGCCCCGGCGTCGCGGCCGCCAGGTAGGTGAAGATCCGTGAGCGAAAGAGCAGGTCGCGCATCGCCTTCACCTTCAGCTGCAGGAGCACGTACTCGCGCATCGACTCGTCCGGGTCGATCGAGATCGCCCACAGGTTCTCCTCCATCTTCACCTCGTGGAAGCCGACCTGCCCGCGGTGAAAGACCTGGGAGAGATGCTCCTGCGCGGCGACCTCGCAGAGGATCGTCCGCTTGCCCGCCTTCGCGGCCGCGAGGGCGAGCGCCACCGAGACGGTGGACTTGCCGACGCCCCCCTTGCCGGTGACGAACACCAGCCGCTTGTCGAGCAGGTTGCCGATGCCCGGATCGTAGCCGCGTGCCGTGGTTTCACGGGGCAGTGGCGTTCAGGGGGAGGAAAGGCGCCAGCCTGTGCGAATAAGCGCGAACGATGGGACTTTTTAGCCGCGGATCGCGCTCCGATGATGACCGACGGTCGAGCCATGCCGGCTCGCCGACAAACGGCACCGACGCCACGCCCGAGAGCGTCGTCGAGCCCGACCCGACAATCGCAGTGGAGGAAGCCATGCCCGAGCCCGAGCCGACGGCCGAGGAGGCCGCCCCGCAGGTGGAGGAACCGGTTGCAGCCGAGCCCGAGCCCGTGATCGCCGACCCCGACGTCGAGCCCGCAGCCGAGCCCGCATCGACGTCACCCGAGCCCGAGCCGGCAGCGATCGAGCGGCCGTTCGCGCGGCCGGTGGCGGAGGCCGTGCCCGAGCCTGATCCGGATGAGCTGCGGATCACCGCCACCGAGGCGATCGCGCCCCGGCGCGAGCCCGCTGGACCCGATGAGGGCGGCGAGCCCGCGACCCGCCGCGCCAAGGTGATCAGCTTCGCCAACCAGAAGGGCGGCGTCGCGAAGACGACCTCGACCCTCAACCTCGCCGTCGCCTTCGCCGAATCCGGCCACAACGTGCTCTGCATCGACCTCGACCCGCAGGGCAACCTGACGATGAGCCAGGGGATCGACCCCGACAAGGTCGAGAAGTCGATGTTCGACGTCCTCGTCCACCACATCCCGCTCAAGGAAGTGATCCAGCACCGCGAGATCGACATCGCGGTCGGCTCGATCGACCTCGCCGGCGCCGAGATCGCGATGTCGACCCAGATCGGTCGCGAGCGCTCTTTGGAGAAGGCGATCAGCGCGGTTGCGCACGAGTACGACTTCATCTGCATCGACACGCCGCCGAGCCTCGGTCTGCTGACCGTGAACGCGCTCACCGCCTCCGACAAGGTGATCGTGCCGGTCCAGTGCGAGTACCTCTCGATGCGGGGGCTGCTGCAGCTTCAGAACACGCTCGAGATGATCCGCGAGAACCTCAATCCGGACGTCCAGATCGAGGGCATCCTGCCGACGATGCTCGACTCGCGCACGGTGCACGCCAAGGAGGCA
This sequence comes from uncultured Solirubrobacterales bacterium, assembly GCA_963767475.1. Lineage (GTDB taxonomy): Bacteria > Actinomycetota > Thermoleophilia > Solirubrobacterales > 70-9 > WHSW01. Next base: position 1,136,345 of record CAVYEI010000003.1, on the reverse strand, counting down.
ATCGAGATTCTCGAGGAGAACTTCGGCGAGCTTGTGTTCAAGTCGCGGATCCGCAAGGCGATCAAGTTCGCCGAGGCACCGGTGCGCGGAGCCAGCGTGCTCAAGTACGATCCCAATGGCAACGCCGCCGATTGCTACAGGGCGCTTGCCCAGGAGGTTTTGACGAATGGCGCGTCGTAAGCGGGCAAGTATGCGCGAGGGCCCGCTCGCCGACCTCTTCCGCGCGACCGTCGATCCCGAGGATCCGCCCGAGGCGCCCACGCGCGGCGAGCGGCCGCCGGCCGACGACGAGACGGGCGTGATGCGCGAGCAGCAGCCGCCGCCGTCCGAGGGTCGCGCCGCGGAGCCGCCGCCCGCGAGCGAGCCCGAGCAGGCACCCTTCGATCGCACCGAGGCCGAATCCGAGAGTGAGTCGGAGTCCGGGTCCGAGTCCGAGGGCGTTCGCGCCTACCGGACCGAGGACCCGCCGGCCGCCAAGGAGCGCCTCTCGCGGATCTTCGCCGACGACGTCCTCGACGCCGACGGTCCCGCCTACGGCCGCGACGAACCCAGCTACAGCGGTGAGTTCCGCGACGCCACCCCGCACGCCCCGGTGATCCGGGTCGTCGGAGTCGGCGGCGCCGGGGTCAACGCGATCAACCGGATGGTCGATGCCGGCATCCCCGGGGTCGAGTTCATGGCCGTCAACACCGACCTGCAGTCGCTGCAGCAGTCGAACGCCGACGTCACCGTTCATCTCGGCAGCGGCATGCAGCGCGGGCTCGGAGCCGGTTCGAACCCCGAGCTCGGCTACCGGGCGGCATTCGAGGAGCAGGACAAGATCAAGCGCCTGCTCAAGGGCTCGGACATGGTCTTCGTCACCTGCGGCGCCGGCGGCGGCACCGGCACCGGCGCGGCACCGGTGATCGCGCGCCTCGCCCGCGACGTCGGTGCGCTCACGGTCGGAATCGTGACCAAGCCGTTTCGCTTCGAGGGCTCGCGCCGCGCCGGCCAGGCCGACGAGGGCGTGAAGGCCCTCGGGGCCGAGGTCGACACGCTGATCGTGGTCCCGAACGAGCGCCTGCTGACGGTGCTGGCGAAGACAACGACGATGGTCGAGGCCTTCCAGGTCGCCGACGACGTCCTGCGCCAGGGCGTGCAGGGGATCTCGGAGCTGATCACGCTCCCGGGAATGATCAACCTCGACTTCGCCGACGTGCGCACGACGATGCGCGACGCCGGCCACGCGCTGCTCGGGATCGGCATGGGTGCCGGCGACAGCCGCGCCGTGAACGCCGCCGAGAGCGCCGTCTCCTCACCGCTGCTCGAGACGTCGGTCGACGGCGCACGGTCGATCCTGCTCTCGATCACCGGCGGCCCCGATCTCACCCTGCTCGAGGTCTCCGAGGCGGCGAAGATCGTCCAGGAGGCCGCCCACCCCGACGCCAACATCATCTTCGGCGCCAACGTCGACGAGACGATCGACGACGAGGTCTGGATCACCGTGATCGCGACCCGTTTCGACGAGACCGGCCGCCGTGCCGATCGGTCCTCGACCAGCGAGCGCCGGGCGATCGAGTCTGGCGAGAGCTCCAGCGGGCGCCAGGCCGAACGCGGCCAGGCGCGATCGCGTCCGCGAGACGTCGATCTCGACGTGCCCGAGTACGTCCCCGGTCGATAGCGCCCTCCGCCCGCCCTAGTCTGCGCACATGAGCAGCTCGCGCGGCGTAGTCGCTGCCGGCCACCCGGTGACCGCGGATGCGGGAGCGCGGGTCCTGCGCGAGGGCGGTAACGCGGTCGACGCCGCCGTCGCCGCGGTGATGGCCTCCTTCCTGACCGAGAGCCCGCTGACCGGGCTCGGCGCCGGCGGCCACATGCTCGTGCACGCCGGCGGCGAGACGACCGTGCTCGACTTCTTCGTCGCCGCTCCGGGTGCGGAGCGACTCGAGCGCGGCTCCGAGCTGGTCCCGATCCCGGTGCACTTCACGCCCGAGTCGTCGCAGGTGTTCCACGTCGGCGCCGCCTCCTGCGGGGTGCCGGGGACGCCGGCCGGGCTCGAGCGCGCGCTGGGGCTGTTCGGCACCGTGCCGCTCGCCGAGCTCGCCGCCCCGATTGCGACCCTGGCTCGCGACGGCGTCGTCGTCACCCCTGAGCAGGCGTATTTCATCGCGATCCTGGCGCCGATCCTGACCCATTACGAGGAGGCGCGCTCGATCTACGCGCCCGGCGGCAGCCTGCTCGGCGCCGGCGATCTGTTTCGGTTCGCCGACCTCGGTGACGCGCTCGAGCGGCTGGGCGCGGACGGCAGCGAGCCCTTCTATCGCGGCGACACGGCTCGCCGGCTCTCGGAGTGGGTGATCGAGCGCGGCGGCACGCTCGGGAGGGCCGACCTCGCCGCCTACGAGCCGATCGCACGTGCGCCCGTGCTGGCGAAGTTCCGCGACCGTGAGGTGCTCACCAATCCGCCGCCATCGTCGGGCGGGATCCTGATCGCGTTTGCGCTCGAGCTGCTCAGCCGCCGTGGGGATCCGGTGGGAACCGAGCAGATCGTCGAGGCGATGGAGGCCGCGCAGGCAGAGCGCACACGCGAGTTCCTCACCGGCCTCTACGAGGATGGGTTCGCGGCCCGCTTCCTCTCCGCCGACCGGCTCGGCTCGACCACTCACATCACCGTGATCGACGCGGAAGGACTCTGCGCCAGCGTCACCTGCTCGAACGGCACCGGTTCCGGCCTCGTCGTCCCCGGGACCGGCGTGCACATCAACAACATGCTCGGCGAAGAGGACCTGAATCCGCTCGGCTTCCACGCGCACGAGCCCGGGCGCCGGATTCCCTCGATGATGTCCCCGACCGTCGTCCTTCGCGATGGCGAGCTCGAGGCCGGGCTCGGCAGCGGCGGCTCGAACCGGATCCGCTCGGCGATCCTGCAGACGATCGTCGGCCTTGTCTGCGACGGCCTCGACGTCACCGAGGCGGTCAACGCCCCCCGGGTGCACTTCGAGTCAGGTGCGGTCCAGGCCGAGCCGGGCGTCGACGAGAGCGGGCTCGAGCGACTCGAGCAGCGCGGCTACGAGGTCGTCCGCTGGAGCGACCGCAACGTCTTCTTCGGCGGCGTCCACGCCGTCGCCCGCGATCCGGCCACCGGCGAGCTCCACGGGGCCGGCGACCCCCGCCGCGGCGGCGCCGTCGCGGTCGCCTAGGTCCTAAAGGTCGCCGATGATCACCTTGCCGTTGACCTTGGCGCGCTCGGCGATCTCGCGCGAACGGGCGACGGCGTCGACGAGGGCGGCGAGGGCGGCGGCGAGGATGCGCATCCGCTCCGGCTCCGAGCGCTGCTCGAGCAGCCGCTGCTTGGTGTCGGCCGGAAGCTCGACGCGACCGGCGATCCCGTAGGAGTCGTAGGCGTCGAGCTCCTCGGGCTCCGGGGGCTCGCCGCCGACTCTGCGGACGAGGTCGGCGAATGCGGTGCGGGCGTCGGCGGCGAAGTCGGCGCGCTCGTCCTCCTCCGGCAGCGGGTCGACCGGCTCGACCTCGCCGGCGGGGTACTCCGGGGCCTCGAAGCGATCGAGGACGCGGAACGGGCGCTCGCCGGTGACGATGATGTTCAGCCGGCCGTCGTCGAAGCGCTCGGTGACCTCGGTCACCCGCGCCTCGCAGCCGATCCGCCGCGCGCCGCCCTCCTCGTCGCGGAAGACGATTCCGAACGGCTCGCCGTCGTCGAGACAGCGCGCGATCATCCGCTTGTAGCGCTCCTCGAAGATGTGCAGCGGCAGCAGCTCGCCCGGCAGCAGCACCAGCGGCAGTTCGAAGATCGGCAGCTCGAGGCCGTCGCCCGCCATACGCGGATTCTAGGACGCGGGCAGAATGGGCTCGCATGGGCGCGATCGATTTCGAGGCCGAGGGCCTGCTCGAGGGCCTCGAGGGCGAGCCGCGCGAGGCGCGGGCGAAACTGCTCGCAGAGCTCGCCGACGACGGGGTCGAGCTCGACGAGCTGCGCACCGCGGTGAACGAGGACCGGCTCGCGCTGCTGCCCGTCGAGCGCATCCTCAGCGGCGGCGGCAAGAAGCTGACCGCGGCCGAGGTCGCCGAGCGCGCCGGAATCGAACCGGAATTCCTCGAGCGCGATTGGCGCGCGCTCGGCATGGCGCTCGCCGACGATGACGCGGCCGCCTTCACCGAGCAGGACGTCGAGGCGGCGAAGCGGGTGCGGATGCTGGTCGACGCCGGCCTCCCCGAGGAGGGGGTGCTCGAGATCGCGCGGCTGCTGGGGATGACGATGTCGCAGCTCGCAGCGGCCAACCGGCGCCTGATCGCCGACGCCTTCATGCGCGAGGGCGACACCGAGTACGACGTCGCCCAGCGCTTTGCCGCGGCGACGAAGGCGTTCATGCCGCTGATCGGCGAGACGCTCCCCTATGTGCTCGCGCTGCACCTGCGCGAGCAGATCCGCCACGACGCCTTCGGCGTCGCCGAGCTCTCCACGGGGCGCGCGGCGGCCCCCGACGAGGCGACGATCTGCTTCGCCGACATGGTCGACTTCACCCAGCTCGGCGAGACGCTGGAGCCGGAGGCCCTGGGCACGGTCACCGGACGCCTCGGCGAGCTCGCCGCTGCCGCGGTCACGCCACCGGTGCGGCTGGTGAAGATGATCGGCGACGCGGCGATGCTGGTCGGCCCGCAGCCGGGTCCGGTGCTGGAGGCGGGAATGGAGCTGGTCGAGGCGGCGCGTGAGGAGGGCGAGAACTTCCCTTTGCTGCGCGCCGGTGTCGCCTCCGGCCCGGCGCTGCCGCGGGCCGGAGACTGGTACGGGCGGCCGGTCAACCTCGCCAGCCGGGTCACCGGGATCGCCCGCCCCGGCAGCGTGCTGACGACCAAGGAGGTGCGCGACGCGCTCTCGGACTCCTACGCCTGGTCCTACGCGGGCGAGCGGCGGTTGAAAGGCATCGACGACCGGGTGAAGCTCTATCGCTGCCGGCGCGACGACGGCGAAGGCGACTGATCGGCTGCGCGGCCGCGGCCGTACTCACTCGTAGGTACGTCGACGTCCTCAGTAACTCTTTACGCCCAACCGAGACTGTGTATCCCTAGATGGTCCTTCTAATGCTGTTCGCGCTCGTGGCGGGCGCCGCGACGGCGCTCTCGCCCTGCGTGCTGCCCGTGTTGCCGGCGGTGCTCGGAGCCGGCGTCACCGGCGGCCGCCGCCGGCCGCTCGGCGTGGTCACCGGCCTGGTGCTCGCCTTCACCTTCGCCACGATCGCCCTCGTCTACGTGATCGACGCGCTCGGGCTTCCGGACGATCTCGTGCGAACGCTGGCGATCGTCACCCTGTTCGCCTTCGGGATCACGCTGCTGATCCCGGGCCTCGGCGACCGGATCGAGGCCTTCGGCAGCCGGATCGCGCCCGGCCCCGCCCGCGTCGGCGGCGACGGCTTCGGCTCCGGGCTGCTGCTCGGCGCCAGCCTTGGGCTCGTCTATACGCCCTGCGCCGGGCCGATCCTCGCTGGGGTGATCACGGTCTCGGCGGCCCAGGACTTCACCGCCGGCAAGCTCGCGGTCGCGTTTTCCTACGCGGTCGGCTCCGGGCTCGTGCTCTACGGGTTGATGCTCGGCGGCCGCAAGCTCGTCGATCGGATCAAGCCCGCCCGCGCCTGGGTCCAGGCGGCCACCGGCGTGGTCATGGTCCTGGTCGCGGTGGCGATGACCGCCGACCTCGACCTCAAGTTCCAGAACGCGATCGCCGATGACCTGCCCGCGATCCTCGTCAACCCGAGCGGGGGGCTCGAGGAGTCGAGCGCCGTCGCCGACGAGATCGAGACCGTGCGCGGCGGTCACGGCGCCGAGGAGGGCGGTGGGGAGGAGGCGGCGGCCGGGGTGACCCTGCCCGACTACGGGGCCGCACCCGACTTCGTCGCCACCGGAGAGTGGTTCAACACGGGCGGCGAGCCGCTCTCGATCGCCGATCTAACCGGCGGCCAGGGCCGTGTGGTGCTGATCGACTTCTGGACCTACACCTGCATCAACTGCATCCGCACGCTGCCGTACCTGAAGTCGTGGGACACGGAGTACCGCGACGACGGGCTGACGATCGTCGGCGTGCACGCGCCCGAGTTCGCTTTCGAAAAGGACGCCGGCAACGTCGCCGACGCGATCGACAGCAACGGGATCGAGTACCCGGTCGTCCAGGACAACGAGCTCGGCACCTGGACCGCGTTCGCGAACCAGTACTGGCCGGCCAAATACCTGATCGACGCCGAGGGAGACGTCCGCTACGTGCATTTCGGCGAGGGTGAGTACGAGCAGACCGAGCAGGCGATCCGTTCGCTGCTGGCCGAGGCCGGCGACAAGCAGATCGGGGCCGAGGCGAGGCCGGAGGGCGAGGTCGAGACCGCCGACGCCGCCCTGCGCACGCCGGAGACGTATCTGGGCGGCGCTCGCGCGCAGGGGTTCGTCAACGGCCCGCAGGCCGGGCCGAAGGACTACGGCGCCGTCGACGCGGCCTCACTGGGACTGAACGAGTTCGCCTACGGCGGCAGCTGGGACGTCGACGAGGAGTCGGCGACGTCGCTGAGCGACGCCACCCTGGCGCTCTCCTTCCAGGCCCGGCGGGTGTTCCTCGTGCTCGGCTCGGAGGGAGGCGAGCCGCGCGAGCTCGAGGTGCTCCTCGACGGGCAGCCGATCTCCGACGCGAACGCCGGTGAGGACGTCGCCGGGGCCCACGCGACGGTCACCAACCAGCGCCTCTACCGCCTCGTCGACCTCCCCGAGGCAGGCCGCCACACGCTCGAGCTGCGCTTCGACGACGGGATCGAGGGCTACGCGTTCACGTTCGGGTAGTGAAACTGAACCATCATCGATAGAACCGAGCTCGACTCGTATATGAAGGTGAACGGGCGCTGGCTGTACTACGCGACAGCTCAGGAATCGCTCACGGAGATCGAGGACTCGGGCATCGAGCCGGGCAGCGACGTCGGTCGCTCGCCCGAACGTGATCCGTTCTGGCGGCCTCGGCCCGGCCGGGTCTATCTATCGACCCTCGCGGTGTGCCACGGCCGTCAGCGAGCCGGGCAGCTCCCGTGGGGCATCGCTCGCGTCGACCTTGCTCAGCTCGATCCCGATCGCATCGGATCGGATGAGGATCTGGTGCAGATGGCGTGGCACGCGGGCGACCCGTGGGTCGACGCCCGCCCGCCCAACGAGCGTGCACCCGCGGACGGGACGCTCGCCGAGTGGGCGCAGGCAACACCGGGGTTCGATAGCGCGGAGGTGACCGCCAATTCCCTCCGCGGCGGCAGCATCTCCTACGCGGATGCAGTCCCTGCCGCGGCCGTGCAAGCGGTGGACAATCGCGGATACCGGCGGCGCTGACTCTTACGGCCCCACGCGGTGCGCCACGAACGTGATCGGCCCGGTGTCGCAGCGCTCCGCTCCGCTGCCGCGCCTCACCCGCACCGTCGCCTCGAGGGCGTCTCTCGCGGTGAACCGGCCGGTGAAGCTGTCCTTGCCGGGTGGTGAGGTGTAGGTCACGAATCCACTGAACGTGCGACCGGAACGAGCGGCGGTCATCGGCACATCGACGCTTTGCGTGCCGTCTCCCTGGCATTGAAGCTTTCCACTCCAATCGAGCAGCCGAACGCCGTGCAGACCCGGTCGTAGGACCTCCACCCGGAGGCGCAGCTTGCCCGGTCCGTGATTCCCGCCTGTGTACTCGCCTCTGTAGCGACCGTCGGCGGGGGTGAAAGCAGGAGCGGCGGCGGCGTCTACGCCGAGCGACGCCAACCCGGCGACCGCGAGCGAGAGTGCCGCGAATCTGCGCATGCGCCCTCTACGTCGCACCCGTCTGCACGGCCCGCGTGGCTCCATGGGACGGGATCCGGTCTCCATGCTCAGGAACCTAACTGCATTCGGCGGCAGCAGGAAGAGCTGCGCTTCGAAGACGGGAGCGAGGCCTACGGTCCACGATTGGGTAGCGGCGTTGCTCGGCAAACGTCGCGATCATCAGGTCGCGCCGATGATCGCGATCACGCCGAAGAAGCTCAATCCGGCGAGTCCGAGGCCGAGCAGCAACGGACCGAGCGCCATCGTCTTCGCCCCCCAGGCACCCGTGTAGACGGTCGCGGCGCCGACGAGAGCCACAAGCACGAGGTGCAACGGCTCCACGTCGGAGGTCCAGCCGTCCTCCGCCGTGACCGCAACTGCCCAGACGAGGACGAGCACCCCGAACGACGCGATCGCGGCTCCGATCCCTCGCGACAGCCATGCCATGGCTCGCATTCTCCGCCACCGCCGCGCCGGGCGATCAACGAGGTCCCGGTCGCGCTTGCGTCTGCTCTCCCCGGTCCAGTGCCGCTGCGGAACCACCGATGATCATTGCCACGCCGAGGCCCGCGATCAGCACTCCGACACCCAACCGCCCGCCTGTGATTCCCGTCTCGACGCGAACAACTCCGTAGACGACCGAGACCAGCGCGCACATGCCCAAGATCCGCGTGTAAAGAAACGGCACAAGCGTGTGGCGCGAGCTCGCAAACACCAGCAGTCCCAGGCAGACGAGTGCCAGTAGGAACACCAATGCATCAACGCCTGAGAACGCTTCCCATCCCGTCCGGTCCGGGAACCAGGCAAGGATCAGCGATAGCCCCAGCAGGGCTGCGCCGAAGCCAACGGCGCCGGCGCCCGGCACACCTCTCCTGCGCTGCTGCATCTCGCGATCCTAGTCGGCGGGTTGGAGCGCGATCCGTAGACCCGCAGCTCCACGAGCGGCGGATTGCTCGCGACAGCCGGTAACGATCCGCCTCTCAGCGCTGATTGGACCGGCTCCCGCCCTCCGGCGCACCGCCGCGAGCTGGGAGCATCGGGCCGTGCGGTTGGCCGCCACGATGCTCGCGACAGCGCTGACGCTCGGCCTCGGGGGCGCGACGGGACACCTGCCCCTGGCGGGCGCCGAGGCGCCGGCTGAGAGCGAGGTCGAGGCACTCGCAGCCGACTTCGGGATCGCGTTCCTTCGCCTGGACGGTGATCGCGCTTGCCCCCTGATGACGGTCGGTGCACGCCACCAACTGATCGCCGCCCTCGAGAGCTACCTCGACGAACTCGACGCGCCCAACCCTCCGCGACATTGCCCGCGCGCTGTAGGCACACTGTCGGCCTTCACAGGGCCCGTTGGCCCGAACGCAACGCAGGAAGACATCAGGCGAGACCGTCGACAGCGCCGCGCGCAGATACGCCAACTCCAACGGGGCGGCGGCATCGGTGCGATCACAGTCGAGAACGGACAGGCCGACATTGACCGGATACCGCGACTTGGTCACCTCCGGGCAGTCGAGATCGACGGTGAATGGCTGATCTCGGAACTCGTGGCACTTGCGGAAGCCGACTAGCCGCCTCTCAGCGCTCGTGGGTGCCGCTGGCTAGGCTGAACGCATGTGTAGAAACATCCGCACCCTTCATAACTTCGAGCCTCCCGCGACCAAGGAGGAGGTCCACGACGCCGCGCTTCAGTACGTGCGCAAGATCAGCGGCTCGAGCAAGCCCTCGCAGGCCAACGAGGAGGCGTTCGAGCGCGCGGTCGAGGCGGTCGCCGCGGCGACAACGGACCTGCTCGACTCGCTGGTCACCTCGGCGCCGCCGAAGGACCGCGAGGTCGAGGCGGCCAAGCGGCGCGCCCGCTCCGCCGAGCGCTTCGCGACCGCCTGAGGTGAGACTCAGGCGGCCTGCGGCTTGCGGGCGCTGAGCACGAGGTTGTAGAACAGCTCCGGCGGCAGCCGGGGCTCGAGCAGCGCCGTGTCGAGGCGCTGCAGGGCGATGTAGCTGCGGTAGGCGAAGTGGCGCCAGCGAAACGGCACCTCGGCCGGCTCCGCCGTCGCCTCGAGCGTGCGCAGCAGCCAGCCGTAGGCGTTGGCGACCAGCTCCTCGCCGCGCAGCCGGACCTCGCCGAAGCCCGCATCGCCGGCGACGGCGCGCAGGTCGGCCGGGGCGAAGGCGTGCACGTCGACCTCGGATTCGAGCTCGTGGCCGTCGTCGATCGCCGCCCCGGTCACCCAGCTCGCCGCCGAGGCACCGACCACTCGCCGCCAGGCGGGCGCCGCCAGCAGCCCGGCACGCTTCGGCAGCGCCGCGATCCGGTCGCCGTAGCGCGAGGGCTCGCCGCAGAAGGCGACGGTGCCCCCGGGGCGCAGCACACGGTGAAACTCGGAGAAGGCGCGACCGAGGTCGGGGATGTGATGGAGGATCGCGTGGCCGAAGACCAGGTCGAAGCTCTGATCGGCAAACGGCAGCCGCTCGGCCTCGGTGCACACCGTCTCGACCTCGAGCCCGAGCGCGGTGGCGCTCTCGGTCAGCGTCTCCAGCATCCCCGGTGAGATGTCGGTCGCGGTGGCGCGCTCGATCAGGCCGAGCTGAAGCAGGTTGAGCGAGAAGTAGCCGGTGCCGGAGCCGATCTCGAGCGCGTCGGCGAACTGGCCGGCGGGCTCGTGCCCGAGCGCCTTGATCAACTTCGCGCGCACCTGCGCCTGGCCGACCTCGCCGTAGTCGATCCCCCACTTGGCGTCGTACTCCTCGGCGGCCGCGTCGTGGTAGCGGGTGTTGACGTCCTTGATCTCGTCGGCCGTGGCCGTCGGCGAGGCGGGCATGGGCGGAGATGGTAGGCGCTGCGCGCGTTCAGGCACTACGGTCCGGCGCCGTGGAAGAGGTCCACCTGCAACAAGATCAGCCCGACGGCGTGCCGCCGCTGGCGCTCACCGGTGAGCGCACGCTGCCCGATGTGCCGGAGGAGAACTACTGGTTTCGCCGCCACCTCGCCGTCTACGAGTGGATCGCGGAGCGGGTCCGCGGCGCGGCGGTCGCCGATCTCGCCTGCGGCGAGGGCTACGGCTCCAACGTGCTCGCCGGCCGCGCCGCGGAGGTGGTCGGCGTCGATGCCAACCCCGACGCCCACGAGCACGCTCGGCTGCGCTACGTGCGTTCCAACCTGCGCTTCGAGCGCACCCTGGTGGAGAGCTTCGACGAGCGCTGCGACGCGATCGTCTTCCTGCAGACGATCGAGCACATAGACCGAGCCCGGCGAGCTGCTTGCCCACTTCTCGGAGCTGGCGCCGGTCTCCTACGTCTCCACCCCGAACCGGCTCACGCTTGCCCCCGAGGGCGCCGAGAAGTCCGAGAACCCCTGGCACCTGCGCGAGTACACCGCCGAGGAGTACCGAGAGCTGGTCGCGCCGCATTTCGAGTCGGTCGAGCTGTTCGGGGTCTTTCACGCCGGCAAGCTGCGCGCGCACGAGCTCGCCCTGCGGGCGGGCTGGGACCGCGTGCACCCGGCGCTGCGGATCACGGACCGCTTCTACGGCTGGTTCGTGCCCGCGATCGCGGCCACCGACTTCGAGCTGCAAGCGGGAGGCCGACTGCGACCTCGACCGGGCGCTCGACTTCGTCGCCGTCTGCCGCTCGTGACCGCACGCGCGTCGGCGCCCTGGCGATCGTCCTCCACAGCCACATGCCCTACGTCGAAGGCTTCGGCACCTACCCGTTCGGCGAGGAATGGCTGTTCGACGCGGTGATCCGCTCCTACGCGCCGATCTCGCGTTTTGCCGATCAGCTGACGATGACGGTCACCCCCGTGCTCGCCGACCAGCTCGAGGCCGACGGCGTCAACGAGCGGCTGCTCGAGTTCTGCCGCACCTTCCGGATCGGTTCCTGCGAGGCCGATATCGCCGACGTCGAGCCCGAGCTGCGCGACGCGTGCGGGGCCGAGGCGGCTCGCTACCGGGTGGCGCTGGAGCGCCTGCAAGCGCTCGACGGTGACCTCCTGCGCGCTGTTCTCCGAGCCGGCCGCGGAAGGAAGGGTCGAGCTGCTGGCGTCCGCCGCGACCCACGCCGTGCTGCCGATGCTCGCCACCCGCCAGGGCCGCAACCTGCAGCTCGACGCCGGCCTGCGCTCGCACCGCCGCCGTTTCGGCGAGCCGACCGGCTTCTGGCTGCCCGAGTGCGGGTACGAGCCCGGGCTCGAGCGCCTGCTGGCCGAGCGCGGCCTCGGCTACTTCTGCATCGACCAGAGCGCCCACGAGCAGCCGCTCGCGGCCCTTGCCCCGATCGACGCCGAATCGGGCACGCTGGCGTTCACGATCGACTGGGAGGCGGTGCAGTGGCTGTGGTCGCTGCAGGGCTATCCCGCGGACCCTCTGTTCGCCGATTTTCATCGCAAGTCGCTGCGCGGCTCGCGGCCGTGGTCGATCGGTGGCGAGGCCTACGATCCGGCGGCGGCCGAGTCCCGCGCACGCGAGCAGGGCCGCGAGTTCGTCGCCGCCTGCGCCGCCCGCCTGGCCGGCTACGCGAGCGAGCGCGGCAACCCCGGGGTGATCGTGTTCGCGATCGACACGGAGTTGCTCGGCCACTGGTGGTGGGAGGGCCCGGCGTGGCTGCAGGAGGTGCTGGCGACGGCCGCCTCGAGCGGGATCGAGCTGCTCACGCTGGGCGAGGCCCGCGAGCGCCACCCGGGCGAGCGGCGGCCGTTGCGACGCTCGAGCTGGGGCGAGGGAAAGGACCTGCGCACATGGGACTCGCCGGCGGTCGCCGACATGGCCTGGGCGGCGCGCAGGCTCGAGCTGCGGGTGCTGCGGGGGCTCTCCAGCGGTGTCCCGGGGCCCGCCGCGGAGCGCGCGGCGCGCGAGCTGCTCGGCGTGCAGGCGAGCGATTGGGCCTTCCTCGACCAGCGCGGCCAGGCGGGCGACTATGCCTGGCAGCGCAGCACCGGACATGCCCGCCTGCTGCTCGAGGCCATAAACTCCGCCGCCCAGCCACCCGAACCGCGGCTGCGGAACCTGGCGCCAGACCTGAGCCTCAGCCCCCTGCTCGAGCCCTAGCCTCCGAAAGACCCCTTTGACCCGAGTCACTGATCCTTTCCTGGGAGTACCCGCCGCTGATCGAGGGCGGGCTCGCCCGCCACGTGCGCAAGCTCGCCGAGGGCCTGGCGCGCTCGGGGACCGAGGTACACGTGCTCACCCGCGGCAATGAGGAATCGCCGCCGGACGAGGTCGTCAACGAGGTCCACATCCATCGCGTGCGCGAGCCGACCCGGCCGACCGACCTGGGCGAGTTCGTCGCCTGGGTCGAGCGGATGAATTCCGACATGCTGGCCGCCGGGGTCGAGCTCGGCGACGGCCACGACTTCGACCTGGTCCATGGCCACGACTGGCTGGTGGCGATGGCAGGCGACCACCTCGCGCGTCGTTTCGACGCCCCGCTCGTGACCACGATCCACGCGACCGAGTACGGCCGCCACCAGGGCTGGGTCGACAAGCACCCCCAGAGCCACATCCACGGGGTCGAGCGCTGGATCACCAACCGCTCCGATCGCGTGATCGCCTGCTCGTATTACATGCGCGAGCAGATCGTCGACATCTTCGGCGTCGACGAGGCCCGCGTGGTCGTGATCCCGAACGGGATCGACCCCGGCGACCTGCAGCCCCAGGACGGGCCCGAGCTAGATCGCCTGCGAGCGGAGTTCGCAGCCCCCGACGAGAACCTCGTCCTGCTGATCGGCCGGCTGGTCTACGAGAAGGGCTTCCAGCTCGCGCTCGAGGCGATGCCGAGGCTGATCGAGGCGGTTCCGGGTACGCGCTTTCTCGTCGCCGGCTCCGGCACCCATGAGCAGGAGCTCCACGACCAGGCCGCGGCGCTTGGCCTCATGGATCACGGCACCTTCCTCGGCTGGATCGGCGACGACGTCCTGCACTCGCTCTACCGGATCGCCGATGTCTGCGTGGTTCCCTCGATCTACGAGCCGTTCGGCCTCGTCGCGCTCGAAGCGATGGCCTCCGACTGCCCGTGCATCGTCGCCGACACCGGCGGCCTGCGTGAGGTGGTCCCCCACAACGCCGCCGGCCTGCGCTTCCGCGCCCGCGACTCCGAGGCGCTCGGGGAGATGGTCGAGCGCCTGCTCACCGAACGCCGAGCTTCGCGACCGCCTCGTCGCCGAGGGCTCCGAGCACGTGCTGCGCTTCGACTGGGCCGACGTCGCCGAGAGCACCGCCGAGGTCTACGCGGAGCTGGTCGGAGACCCGACCCGCGCCTAGCGGCGCTGATGGATCCGCTGGCGACGATCCGGCGCCGCCACGCCAGCCAGCGGCTCAGCGGCAAGCCGTTCGCCTCGGTGACCGAAGCGGTGCGCTGGTCGGGCGCCGTGCAGGCGCAGGAGTTCGCCGAGGTCAAGTGGTCGCTGGCCGAGCGCCTCGCCGGAGCGCCGACCGACGCCGAGGTCGAGCCCCCGTTCACGGACGGGGAGATCCTGCGCACGCACGTGATGCGCCCGACCTGGCACTTCGTCGCCGCCGAGGACCTGCGCTGGCTGCTGCGGCTGACGGCACCCCGCGTGCTCGCCACCACCCGTGGCTCATTCGCCACGCTCGAGCTCGAGCTCGATGGCGCGGCGCTCGCCCGCGCCCACCGGACGATCGCCGGCAAGCTCGCCGGGGGCGAGCCCCAGACGCGCAAGGAGCTGGTCGAGGAGCTGCGGCGCGACGGGTTCGAGGGCGACTCGGTCCGCTTCGGGTTCATGCTCCTGCACGCCGAGCTCGAGTCGCTGATCTGCAGCGGCCCGCGCCGCGGCAAGCAGCACACCTACATGCTGTTCGACGAGCGCGTGCCCGCGAACGAGGGCCCGAGCGGCGACGCGGCGCTCGCCGAGCTCGCGCGGCGCTACTTCCGCAGCCACGGCCCCGCGACCGTGCGCGACCTCTCCTGGTGGTCGGGTCTGACGATGGCTCAGTCGCGCCAGGCGATCGCGCTGGCCGGGGTCGACGAGGAGCCGGGGCCCGACGGGACGGCCTGGTATTCGTTCGGCTCGGCCGAGGCCCCGGTTCGCAACCGGGCGCTGCTGCTGCCGACCTACGACGAGCTGATCGTCGCCTACAAGGACCTGCGCGTCGATCACGTGCCCGCGCCGCGGCGCGGGTGGCAGCTGACCCCGACGATCGCGATCGACGGCCGCACCGTCGGTGGCTGGAAGCGCACGCTGGCGAAGGACTCGGTTACCGTCGAGGTGACCGCCTTCGCGCCGCTCGATCGCGATCAGCGCACGGCGCTCGAGCAGGCGGTCGAGCGCTTCGGCGCCTTCCTCGAGCTCGAGGCCGGGCTCGAGCTCAGCCTGGCTTGACGGCGCGCTCGCGGGCCAGGCGGTCGAGGAGCTCGGCGAGCGAGTCTGGGTCTTCCGCCATCGGGAAGTGGCCGCCGGGGATCTCGATCGGCTCGATCCCGAGCAGCTCGCGGGCCATGAACCGCTCCCATTCGGGCTCGAAGAACTCATCCTCGGCCGCGTACACGAGCGCCGTCGGAATCGCCGGATGGCCGGCGAGCGGGTACTCGCCGGGAGGCGGAGCCATCGGGCGCAGGTGCTCGACCAGCGCCTGGGCGGTTCCCGCGGGCAGGCGCGGGTACATCGCGTCGATCGCCGCCTCGGGTTCCCAGGCGCTGGTGCCGTCCGGCCGATCGGCGGGGAAGGGGAAGCCCTGCCGGAACGTGTCCGGTGCGCCGGGCGGCGGCGTCAGCCCGCCGAGGCGCGGGCACAGGTGCACGAGCAGCGAGCAGGGGCGCGCCGCCGCGACCAGGGTCGCGTAGGCCGACCCCATCGAGTGGCCGACGACGACGACGGAATCGCCGACACCCTGGAGCGCCTCGATCCCCGGGCGGGCGCGCTGCTCGAACCCCGCGCTCGGGTCGTGGAGCGGCAGCTCGGGGGCCACCGCATCGTGGCCGCGCGCCCGCAGGCGAGCCACGACCGGATCCCAGCAGGAGGCGTCATGCCAGGCGCCGTGGATGAGGCAGAACGTCGCCATGCCCGCTGTGTAGCACGCACCGCAGGGGAGCGGGGAGGCGCGCTCAGAGGACCGCAACCTCGCGGACCCGGATCACCCGCGACCGTTCGGCGACGAACGGCGGCAGCAGCTCGAAGGCCGCGGCTCGGTCGCGTGCCGTGATCGTCCACCACAGCTCGTGCTCTCCCTCGAGGCATGTCGAGAGCGCTGATGAGCCGCGCAGCGCACTGGCAAAGCCCTGCCAGGCTGCAAATGCGGCCTCGCACTCCTCGGGACGGTGGCGGTGGTGGATCAAATAGGTGGGCACGACCGTAGCCTCGCGAGTTCGCCCGCGCCCGACCTCAGGGGTGATCCCTGAATCGTGCCCCTGAACGAAAGCCATGCGGGCTGGAAGGTTGGCGGGTCTATGCTCGTCCGCGGTGGCACTCGGGCCCGCACAGACCGTAGGTCGCACCACCGAGCTCGATCGGCTGAGCGGGCTTCTGGCCGAGCTCGGTGACGGGGGCGGGATCGCGGTAGCGATCGAGGGCGAGCCCGGGATCGGGAAGACGAGACTGCTCGGCGAGCTGCGGGCGCTCGCCGACAGCCGCGACGATCTGGTGCTCAGCGGAGCCGCCGCCGAGTACGAGCGCGACCTCCCCCTCGCCGTGTGGACGGACGCCCTCGACTCCTACCTCGCCGCGCGGGACCCGAGGCGCCTGGAGGAGTGGGACGTCGAGCTGCTCGACACGCTCGGGGGCGTCTTCCCGGCGCTCTCCGAGGGGTCGTCGACGGTCGAGCCCGACGCCGCGGACGACCGTTACCGCGTGCACCAGGCCGTCCGCTCCCTGCTCGAGCTGATCGCCGCCGACAAGCCGGTCGTCCTTCTGCTCGACGATCTGCACTGGGCCGATCGTGCCTCGATCGATCTGATCGCCGCCCTGGTTCGCCGCCCCGCGGCCGCCCCCGTCCTGCTCACGCTTTCGTTCCGAGCGGGGATGGCCCCGGAGGCTCTGGCCTCGGCGCTCGCCGCGCCCTCGCTCACCTTGATTGACCTGGCGCCCCTGGATCTAGGCGGCTGCGCCGAGCTGATCGGCGAGCCGCCCGACTCCAAGCGAGCCGAGCTGATCTACGCCGAGGGCGGAGGAAATCCGTTCTATTCGCTGCAGCTGGGGCAGTCTCCGGCCCCGGTGCGGAGCGCGAGCGGCGACCAGATTGCCAGCGACGCGGGCGTGCCGGCGCTGGTGGCCGCGACCCTGCTCGAGGAGCTGGGCGCGCTCGGTGCGGACGCTCGGCTGTTGCTGGAGGCGGCGGCGATCGCCGGCGATCCGTTCGAACCCGAGCTCGCATACGAGGTGGCCGAGCTCGATCCGGCTGCCGGGATCGACGCGCTCGACGAACTATTGGACGCCAAGCTCCTGCACCCGACCGCAGTGCCGCGGCGGTTCGCGTTTCGCCATCCATTGGTCAGGCGAGCCGTGTACGAGTCGGCGAAGGCCGGCTGGCGCCTGAGCGCACACGGACGAGCGGCTGCCGCTATGCAGGAGCGCGGCGCAGCGCCGCTCGAGCGCGCTCACCACGTCGAGTATTCCGCGGTTCAGGGCGATCAGCAGGCGATCGTCACGCTCACCGATGCCGCGGAGGCGTCGCAAGCACGCTCGCCTCAGGGCTCCGTGCGGTGGTACGGCGCTGCGCTGCGCCTGGTGCCCGCGGACGACGAGGAGCGCAGGCTCGCTCTAGTGACGAGTCTCGCGGGCGCTCAGCGGTCGACGGGCGACCTCGAAGGGGCGCGCACGAGCCTGCTGGCGGCGCTCGAGGTGATCGCCGAGGACGATCCGTCAGCGAGCTTGCGCCTGACGGCGGCTTGCGCGGCGTCCGAACACTTCCTCGGCCGCCACGACGACGCGCAGCGACGGCTGCATGCTGCCTTCGATGCCCTGCCGTCGCCGGACTCCGACGCCGGCGTCGAGGCCTTGATGGCCCTTGCCACCGGCGCCTTCTTCACCATGGAAACCGAGCCGATGTGCGACTTCGCACGGCGGGCGTCGGAGGGCGCGCGGAGCCTGGACGACGACGGCCTCCTGTTTGCCGGCCTGGCGCTTCTCGCCCATGCCGAATCGCTCTCGGACCGGTTCGCGGAGGCGGAGAACAGTGCCACGGAGGCCGAGCACCTGGCCCGGGAGCTGAGCGAGGACGCCTTGGCGGAGCGACTCGACGGGGTCAACCGGCTTGCCTGGGCGGCTCTGGGCCTGCAACGCTTCGAGGACTCGGTCTCGCACGCGGCGCTCGGGGTGCGCGTCGCCCGCCGCACGGGACAGGATCGGTTCGTGCCCCTGCTGCTCTCCGCCCAGGCGCTCGGCCAGATGTTCCTGGGCTCATTGGCGGTCGCGAGCGAGCTCGCGACCGAGGCGCTCGAGATCGCTCGCATCGCCGCCAACGACTACGTCACCTGCAGCGTTCTGACCGCAGCCGGCCACGTCGCCTTGGCCGCCGGGGAACTCGAGCGGGCGCGCCAGTATGGAGAGGAGAGCGTCGAGCGGGTTGAGGTGCTGCCCGGACGGCGGATCCCGACGATGGCGGCGGTACGGCTGGCCGTGCTGCGGCGCGAGATGGGGGAGCCCTGCGACCTGACCAACCTTGCTGAGCTCGCGGGCGGCTGGGATCTGCCGCTGATCCCGCTCTGGCGGGCTGGGTATCTGGAGGCGCTCACGCGCGCCGCCCTCGCTGACGGTGACCAAGGCGAGGCTGAGCGCTACGTCACCGCGGCCGAGGCCGCCGGCAACGGCGGCCTGGCCCTCGACCGTGCATTCGGCACGCGTGCGCAGGCGGCGGTCGAGCTTGCCGGCGGCGACCCTGGCGCGGCGGCGGACCACGCGCTCGCGGCGGCCGCAGAGGCCCAGCGCGTCGGAGCGAGGGCTGAGGCCGCGAGGTCGCGGGCGCTGGCCGGGCGGGCTCAGGTCGCGGCGGGCGAGCGCGAGCAGGGGGTCGCCACGCTGCGTGCCGCAGAGCTCGAGCTCGGCCAGCTGGGGGCGACGCGGGCGCGCGCCGACGTGCGCCGAGAACTGCGCCGGCTCGGGGCGCGAGCCGAGACCCGAGGCCCGGTTGCGGAGGGGATCTCCGGGATCGAGTCGCTGTCGACGCGCGAACGTGAGGTTGCCGAGCTCGTCCGCGACCGCAAGACGAACAAGCTGATCGCGGCAGACCTCTTCCTGAGCGAGAAGACGATCGAGACTCACCTGCGAAACATCTTCTTCAAGCTCGAGGTCAGCTCGCGGGTCGAGGTGGCCCGCGTGGTCGAGCGCGAGGAGCGGATCGCCGCACCCTGAGTCGCGACCGGATCCCTGAGCCGCAACTCAGGGTCTCGGTTCAGGGGGCCCTCCCGAGGTCGGGCTGGGCAGCAACGGCGAGTGTGGTGGGGATGAAGCGCCGCGAATCCGGCGCACCACCCGCAGAGAAAGGAACTCACATGTTGTCCTCACCACTCACTCGCCTCGCCGGACCGGCGGCTCTGATCGCCGGCGTCCTGATCATCGTCGCGCAGCTGCTGATGCTCCCGTTCGATCTCAAGGATCACGTCGGCACCTCGACCGACCCGCAGTATCAAATCGCCGGCGGGATCTACATGGCCGGCTTCGTCTCGCTGATGGTCGCCCTGGTTGGCGCCTACGGCTGGGGCGTTCACAAGGCGGGCAGGTTCGGCACGATCGCGTTCGTCACCGCACTGGCCGGCACGATGATGCTCGGCGGTGACCTCTGGTTCGAGACGTTCGCCGTGCCGTGGCTCGCCGATGCGGCGCCCGCGTCACTCGATACGGATCCGACCACTGTGATTGCGATCGGCGCGGTTGCCAGCTACCTGTCCTTCGCAATCGGCTGGGCACTGTTCGGCATCGCCTCGTTTCGGGCTCGAGCCTTCCCGAAGGTGATCTCCGCTGCGATCGTCGTCGGTGGGATCCTCGGGTTCAGCGCCTTGGTGCCGCCGCTCGGGATTCCGATCGGCATTGCGGTCGCCTCACTGGGCCTCTGGATGGTCGGGTCGAAGCGCTCGGTCAGGGCATCGAATGGCGTTCGCGTCCCCGCGCCTCAGACCCAGTACGCGGACCCGAGCGCGATCGCCTGAACCCGCGCTTCGGACATCCGCCGCACAGCACGACGGGCGCCCTCCGGGGCGCCCGTCGGTCGTGGGTAGGGGTGATCAGGGTCCCGGTACAGGGGGTGTCCCCGAGGTCGGGGGCACCGGCGCCGGACAGGATGCCCCCATGAACACGAATCGAATGACAACTCTCTTTCGCGTCGGAGCGGGCCTGCTCGCCCTGCACGTTGCCGACGACACCTTCTTCCAGCCCCCGGCCGGGACCACGGCGACGGATCACGTGGCCAGCGGCCTGATCCCGATCGGCCTGCTGCTGATCGCGGCGATCGCCTATCCGCGTCTGCGCCCCGCTGCCAGCGGTCTTCTGACCGTGGCGATCGGAGCGCTCGGGGTTGTGGCCGGAATCGAGGCCGTCTACTACTCGCTCGAGGTCGGCCCTTCCGGCGATGACTTCACGGGTCTGCTGGCGATCCCGGCGGGTCTTGGGCTGCTGGGTCTCGGCGCCGTGACCTTGTGGCGTG
Source organism: uncultured Solirubrobacterales bacterium (assembly GCA_963767475.1). Classification (GTDB taxonomy): domain Bacteria; phylum Actinomycetota; class Thermoleophilia; order Solirubrobacterales; family 70-9; genus WHSW01. Next base: position 1,115,973 of record CAVYEI010000003.1, on the reverse strand, counting down.
GCCGCAGCTTCGACCGGTCCCGCCCCGTCCGGTATGGGCTGCGCGTCCTGTTGACCGCCGTCGCGCTACTCGCGGCGGACCTGATTCTGTTCCCGACGGGGTTCGGATATCTGGTCACGCACATCTCCAGCGCAGCGGTGCCCGAGGCCGACCTTGGCGCCGCCTACGAGGACGTGGCCTTCACGACCGAGGATGGCCTCGAGCTCGAGGGCTGGTACGTGCCGTCCCGAAACGGCGCGGCCGTGATCGTCTTCCCCGGCCGCGACGGCCCGCAGAAGCAGACTCGGATGCTGGTCGAGAACGGGTACGGCGTCCTGCTGTTCGATCGTCGCGGCGAAGGCGCGAGCGATGGAGCACCCAACGGTTTCGGTTGGGGCGGCGAGCTCGACATCGAGGCGGCGATTGCCTACCTGGGCACCCGCGAAGATGTCGACCCCGGCCGCATCGGCGGCCTCGGACTATCCGTCGGCGGCGAGTTGATGTTGCAGGTGGCGGCCGAGGATGACCACGGGCTGAACGCGGTTGTCTCGGAGGGCGCCGGCGCTCGCTCCTACGCCGAAGAGAGCCACGAGGTCGAGGGCTTCGCGAGCCTCACGGGCACTCCGTTCACACTGGTCAAGACCGCGAGCTTGGCCGTGTTTTCGGACACGGCCCCGCCACCGTCCTTGTTCGACCTGATCCCCCGGATCGCGCCGACGCCGCTGCTCTTGATCTCGTCGGCAGACGCGCCGAACGAGACCTTGGCACCGCGGTACGCGGACCTCGCCGGCGCCGGCGCCACCCACTGGGCCGTCCCGGGCGACAACCACATCGGCGGGATCACCGAGCGTCCCGCTCGCTACGAACGCACGGTGATCGGATTCCTGGACGAGGCGCTCGCGGCTCAGGCCGCGTCGTCTCGCCAGGCGCCGGAGGCATAGCGGCTCAGCCCGTCGAACATCTCGCCGGTCTCGAGCGTCGCCATTCCGTGGCGGTACTCGTTCGCGAGCGCCTCGTCGAGCGTCAGCGACCACTGCTCGTACGACGACAGCCGGTCGCTGCGCAGCGCCGCCTGCGGGCGGGCGGCGATCTCGTGCGCCAGCTTCACCGCTTCCGCGAGCGCCTGACCCGGCGCGACGAGCCGGTTGGCGAGCCCGATCCGCAACGCCTCCTCGCCGCTGACCCCACGCCCGGTGAGGATTAGGTCGAGGGCCTGGCTGTGGCCGATCAAGCGCGCGAGCCGGATCGTGCCACCGTCCATCAGCGGTATGCCCCAGCGGCGGCAGTAGACGCCGAAGACGGCGTCCTCTGCCGCGACCCGCAGGTCGCACCAGAGGGCGAGCTCTAGCCCTCCGGCCACGGCGTTTCCCTCGACCGCGGCGATCACCGGCTTGCCCAGCAGCATCCGGGTCGGGCCGACGGGGCCGTCGCCGTCGAGCTCCACGCGACTGGCGCGCGGGGCGCCGGGCTCCTGCATCGCCTTCAGATCCGCGCCCGCGCAGAACTTCTCGCCCGCGCCGGTGAGTACCGCGACCGCGGCCGTCTCGTCCTCGTCGAAGCGGCGGAAGGCGTCGGCAAGCGCCTCCGCGGTCGGGCGGTCGATCGCGTTGGCGACCTCGGGCCGGTCGATGGTGACGATCGCGAGCGGGCCGTCGACCTCGTAGAGGACCGTCATCGGGCCCGGCCGGCTACTCGTCTCTGGGAGTGATCCGGAAGACCGAGACCACCTCGGCCTGATGAGCCTCGGGGTGGACGACGTAGGCGCTGGGCCCGCCGCCGAACCAGCCCGCGTTCTCGTTGTCGCCGACGAACACACCGGGATGGTGCTTGCCGTCGCCGTCCTCGACCCAGACCGGATCGCCTTCCTTGAAGCCGTGGATCGGTTCGGGCTCGCTCATTCGCTCAGCCTAGCCGCTGCTCGGAAGCGGCGGAATGTTCTGGTTTCGGTGCAGCAGGTTGTCCGGGTCGTATTGCGTCTTCAGCGCCCGCAGCCGATCGAAGGTCTGCTCGCCGAAGGCGGCCCGCACGCGCTCGATCGGCTCGTCGGCCTGCATGTAGTTGACGTAGCCGCCGCTCATCGACCAGGGCTCGATCGCCGCCGCCGTCTCGCGCGCCCACTCGATCTGCTCCTGATCGAGGGCCGGGTCCAGCCAGCCCGCCATCACGCTGAGGTTGAAGGCCGCGTCGCGAAAGCCGACCGCGGCGGCCTCGGCGTCGCCGTCCTTGGGCGCGCCGTGAAGCGACTCGATCAGCAACTGCCCGGGCGAGCGGCCGAGGGCGAGCATGCGCCGGATGAGCTCGTCGATGAGCTCGTCCGGGAGCTCGCGCACGAAGTGCCCCTTCCAGTAGTTGCGATCCTCGCCGTAGGGCGGGTTGAACAGGTGCTGCTGGGCGATGAACGAGTGCAGGCGCACGCCGTCGTCGACGAGGCCGGGCAGCGAACGCAGCTCGCGCAGCTGCTCGGGCTCGGCCTCGGTCCCGGTGTAGCAGGGCGAGATGATCAGGATCGGCTCGACCGAATCGTCGACCGCGATCAGCGCCCCGCAGCTGAGATCGCCCGGTGCCGCGGCGACCAGGTCGCGGTAGCGGCGAAAGACCTCCGCCACGCCCTCGCCGCGGTAGGTGAGCCGGCCGCCGAGCACCTGCTCCAGCGGATGGAGGCGAAACTCGAGCCGGGTCGCGACGCCGAAGTTGCCGCCGCCGCCACGAACTCCCCAGAGCAGTTCGGGGTTCTCGTCCGCGCTCGCCCGCACCTCGGTGCCGTCGGCGGTCACGAGCTCGGCGCTGACAAGGTGGTCGCAGGTGAGCCCGTACTGGGCCGTCAGATGCCCGATCCCGCCGCCGAAGGTGAGCCCGGCGACGCCGGTCGTGCCGACCACCCCGCCCGGCGTCACCAGTCCATCAGCCTGGGTGGCGGAGTCGAAGTCGAGCCACGTGGCGCCGCCCTGGGATCTGGCGATCTTCGCCTCGCGATCCACCTCGACGGCGTTCATCAGCGAGAGGTCGATCACCAGGCCGTCGTCGCAGACGCAATGTCCCGACGGGTTGTGTCCGCCTCCGCGGACGGCGACCTCGAGCGCCTGCGAGCGGCCGAAGTCGAGCGCCGTGGCGACGTCGCGGGCGTCGAGGCAGCGGACGATCGCCGCCGGCCGGCGATCGATCAGGGCGTTGAAGCAGCGGCGGACGACGTCGTAGCCGGGATCGGCGGGCGCGATCACGGCTCCGCGCACCGATCGCCGCAGCTCGGTCAGGTTGGCGTCGGCGGGCGCGGGCGGATTGGCCGGTTCACTCATCGGACTCCCTCTCTGTCGTCGGCTCCTCGCGGCACGTTATGCGGATGAAGACCGTCCGACCTCGGCGAATTCATCGGAGCGTCTGCCTAGGGCTCGACCGGGTTCGGCCAGCGCAGCGTCTCGGGCGCCTCTCGCATCCGGATCAGGGTCGCCGGGACGCCGCCGACGACCGCGTTCGCGGGCACGTCCTTGGTCACCACCGCGTTCGTGCCGACGATCGAGTTGTCGCCGACGCGGACGCCGCGCAGAACGCAGGCGCCGTAGCCGATCCAGACGTTGGAGCCGACCTCGACATCGCGCATGTAGATGCCCTGGACGCGTATCGGCCGCTCGACCTCGACCACGCCGTGGTCGAAGTCGATGAACATCGCCCGGTCGGCGATCACGCACTGCTCGCCGATCCGAACCCGGCGGTAGGCAGAGATCGTGCACTCCTGGCCGATCACCGTCTTCTGCTCGATCACCACCTCGCCTTCGTGGCAGCGGATCTTGGTCCCGTCGCCGATCCAGACGAATTTCCCGAAGCGGATCTTGCCGCGCTTGGCGATCTGCAGCTCGAGGCCCTTGCCGAAGAACACGGGCCCTTCGGTCTCCCAGCGCCAGCCCGCGCGCGTGAACAGGCGCCGCCACAGATAGCGCCAAAGCAGGCGCCCGTAGCGCAGGTTGAGCATGCGGTTGGCGGCGAGGAAGCGCAGCGTCCGGATCACGGGTGCGCGGACTCTAGACGCCCGATGTGGGTTGGCCGCGTGCGCGGGGACACACGGGACCGAGCTGGGCGTGGCGATCGGGCGAAGCCCATGTCATGGGACATGGGCGAGTCCCGAGCGGCGCGATCCAGCGACGGTGGCCGTGCGTCATCCGCGTGCGCGGACGAGCCATATCGTGCGTCTAGACTGCGCCGCCGTGGCTGAGCCTGCAGCAACCGACTCGCTCGGCGAGCGTTTGGTCGCCGGCGACAAGCGCGCGCTTGCGCGGGCGATCAGCCTGGTCGAGAACCGCGATCCCGAGGGCGACCGGCTGGTCGCCGAGCTCTTTCCCCGCACCGGCTCGGCGCGGGTCATCGGTTTCACCGGCCCTCCCGGGGTCGGCAAGAGCACGCTGATCGGGGCGATCTGCGTCGAGTTGCGCAAGGCCGAACGCGAGGTCGGCGTGCTCTCGATCGACCCCTCGAGCCCGTTCACCCAGGGAGCGGTGCTGGGCGACCGCATCCGCCTCTCCGAGCATTTCCTCGACCCCGGGGTGTTCATCCGCTCGATGGCGACCAGGGGCTCGCTGGGCGGCCTTGCCGAGGCGGCCCTGCAGGCGGCGCTGCTGATGGACGCTTCGGGCAAGGACGACGTCCTCCTGGAGACGGTCGGGGTGGGGCAGGGCGAGATCGACGTCGTCGACCACGCCGACACCGTGGTCCTGGCGCTGATGCCGGGCTCGGGCGATTCGATCCAGGCGCTGAAGGCGGGGGTGATGGAGATCCCCGACGTGATCTGCGTCAACAAGGCCGAGCACCCGCTCGCCAACACGATGATCCGCGAGGTCAAGTCGGTGCTCGCGCTCGGGCCCCAGCGCGAGTGGAAGGTGCCGGTGGTCCGCACCGAGGCGGCCAAGGCGGAGGGGATCGTCGAGCTGTTGGAGGCAATCGACGCCCACGGGAAGCTGATCGCACAAGCGGGCACGCTTGCCGAGCGCCGGGCCCGCAACCTGCGCGCCGAGGTGCTCGGGATCGCCGCGGCACGGATGCGGCGCGAGCTCGAGACGAAGGCGGCCGCCGACCCTGACTGGGCCGCGCTGCTCGACCGCGTCGTCAGCCGCGAGATCGACCCGGCGACGGCAGCGCGGGAGTTGCTAGAAAAGGGGATCGATGACTGAGACGGCCGAGTCGATCGCGCGTCCCGACGCAGACAGCGTCCGGGCCTGGGTCGGGCACCGGCTCGACGAGATCTCGGGCGGCAACGTCGGCCGGGTCGAGGGCCTGTTCGTCGACGAGTCCAGCAACGAGCCCGAATGGCTGCTGGCGCGGATGGGCCGCTTCGGCCACTACACGCTGGTCCCGGCCCGCGACGCGGTCGAGGGGGTCGGTCACGTCTGGGTTCCCTACAGCCGCGATCAGATTCGCCGCGCCCCGCGCATGGAGCCGAACGAGCCGCTCACCGTCGGCACCGAGAGGCAGCTGCTCGAGCACTACGGGCTCGCCGTCGGGGTCGGCCGCGTGACCGAGCTTGGCGCGCTCGACGACGACGCCGTCAGCGCACACCCGGCCTGATCTGAGCTTCGGTTATGCGGCGCGGCGGCTGCGGGCGTCGCTGATCCGCGACCAACCATCGGTGAACGAGAGCGCCTCGGCGAACCGTCGCGCCTTCGGCGACAGCTCGTGCGGGCGGCCATCCAGCCTGCTGACGCAGATCGGAACGACCACTGCGGGCTGATCGACCTCGTCGCGCAGCGCCGCCATCTCTCGCCACCTCGCGTTGCTGTCCATGCTGGTCATCGACTCTCCTCGATGCTCGACGGTGGGCTCGTCGGCGCGAGTGTAAGCGCCGCCGCCGGACGCTCTTTAGTGCCGATGCCCACGAACCCGCAAATTACGCATTCTGCTGCTGTTCGAGGGCCCTCGAACGGGCGCTCTAGCAGCCGAGTGCGCGCGCGATCACCATCTGCTGCACCTCGTCGGTGCCCTCGCCGATCGTGAGGATCTTGGCGTCGCGGTAGAAGCGGCAGACCGGGTACTCCTCGATGTAGCCGTAGCCGCCGTGGATCTGAACGGCTTCCTCGGTGGCGCGGACGGCGAGCCGGCCGGTGATCAGCTTCGCCTGCGCGGCGGTGAGGCTGAACGACTCGCCGGCGTCCTTTTCCAGCGCCGCGCGGTAGGTGAGCAGGCGGGCGGCCTCGATCTGGGCGGAGATGTCGGCGATCTTCGCCTGGATCGCCTGGAACTTCGAGATCGGCTGGCCAAACGCACGGCGCTCCTTGGCGTATGCGATCGCCTCGTCGAGGGCCCCCTGGGCGAGGCCGACGCCCATCGCCGCCACCCCGATCCGGCCGATGTCGAGGATGTGCAGGAACTGCTTGAAGCCGGCACCGCGCGGGCCGAGCAGGTTCTCCTCCGGCACCCGGCATTCGGTGAAGGTAAGCGGCCGCGTGTCGGAGGCGTTCCAGCCCATCTTGCGATAGGGCTCGCCCTGCTCGTAGCCCGGCGTGCCGCGCTCGACGATCAGGTTGGAGATCTCGTTGTCGCCGGTCCGCGCGGTGATCGCCACGTGCCCCGAGATCTCGGTGCCGGCGTTGGTGATGAACTGCTTCGCGCCGTCGATCACCCACTCGCCGCCGTCGAGCTGAGCCCGGGTCTTGACGTTGCCGGCGTCGGAGCCGGCCTCGGGCTCGGTGAGCCCGAAGGCACCGAGCTTGCGCCCCGCGCAGAGGTCCGGCAGCAGCTCCCGCTTCTGCTCCTCGGAGCCGAACAGGTAGACCGGCTGCGTTCCGAGCGAGGTGTGGGCGCACATCGTGATCGCCACCGACGAATCGATCCGGGTCAGCTCCTCGACACGCGATCGCATAGGAGAGGGAGTCGCCGCCCCCGCCCCCGTATTCCTCGGGGAACGGGATCCCCATCAGGTCGAGCGCGCCCATCTTCGCCACCAGCTCGTAGGGGAACGCCTTCGTGCGGTCGAGCTCCTCGGCGACCGGCGCGACCTCGGCACGGGCGAAGTCGCGGACCGTGTCGCGCAGCAGCCGCTGTTCGTCTGAGAGCTGGAAGTCCAAGCGGCGGCGAAGCCTACGCGGCCTCGGTCCACTCCGCCGGGGCGCCCGGCCCGTACTCCGTGTAGGCGTCGCGGGCGTTGAGGCGCTGACCGCACTTCTTGCAGGTGCCCCGATCGTCGACGAGCCCGTCGCAGCGCTTGTGGCGGATCAGCATCGGCGGACCATCCGGCTCGGCCAGGTGGCTGTCGCCCCAGTGCAGCAGGCTGATCATCACCGGCCACAGGTCGAGACCGCTCTCGGTGAGGAAGTACTCGTAGCGCGGCGGATGCTCCTGATAGGCGCGCTTCTCGAGGATTCCCTCCTCGACCAGCCGCGCGAGCCTGGTGGAGAGGACGTTGCGAGCGACGCCGAGGTTCTCCTGGATCTGGTCGAAGCGCCGGTGGCCGTTGAAGACGTCGCGGATCACGAGCAGGGTCCAGCGCTCGCCCAGCACCTCGAGCGTGCGGGCGATCGAACAGACCTGGTCGTACTCGCGGTTCAGCATCGTGTGTGATTCTCGCACACTGGGTTGCATCACGCAACTCAAGGTGTTACCTTCAGTTTCGTCAAGCAACCTAAGGCAAGGAGCGGCGGATGACTGCCATCGAGCTACAGCCGATCACGGTCGAATTGACCTATGAGGAGATCCTCGCCGACCTGCTCTATCCCTCGAAGGAGCAGGGGAGGTGATCTCGACCGACGCTGCTGCGCTGCACGCGGAGCGTTCGCCCGACGATACGCGCAGCCGCACGATCACCTGGCAGGATCCGCTCTCGGTCGCCACCGCGGGCGCCGAGCTGAAGGGGATCGACTACATGCGTGCGCTGGCGGCGGGCGAGCTGCCGCCGCCACCGATCGCGGTCCTGCTGCGGATGCAGCCGGTCGAGCTCGAGCCCGGGCGCGCCGTCTTCGAAGGTCAACCGGGTGAGGAGCACTACAACCCGATCGGCGTCGTCCACGGCGGCTACGCCGCGACGCTGCTCGACTCGGCGCTCGGCTGCGCCGTGCACACGACGCTGGAGGTCGGCGAGGCTTACACCACGCTCAGCCTCGAGGTGAAGATGGTTCGCGCGATCACCTCGGAAACGCAGCTCGTGCGAGCCGAAGCCGAGGTGCTTTACCGAGGGCGCCGTCAGGCAACCGCGCAGGCGAAGCTGATCGACGCGGCGAGCGGCAAGCTGCTCGCCCACGCGACCGCGACCTGCATGATCATCGGCTCCTGAGCAGCGGCTGGCGGGCGTGGCCGTTGCCGTTCCCGTTCGCGGGCGTCGCCGGGGCGCGCGCAAGCTGCGGCTCGAGCGAGAGCGGCTCCATCGGCCGGTCGAGGTAGAAGCCCTGGCCGAAGTCGCAGCCGAGCGCGACCAGCTTGGCGAGCTGGTCGGGAGTCTCGATCCCCTCGGCGACGACGACCATCTCCAGGTCCTCGCCGAGCCGGATTATCGAGCCCGCGATCGCGGTCTGCCGGCGGTCGATACCGATCCGGTTGACGAACGCGCGGTCGACCTTGAGCACGTCGACCGGGAACCGGATCAGGTGGCGCAGGGAGGCGTTGCCGGTGCCGAAGTCGTCGACGGCGAGCCCGACGCCGAGCCGCTTCAGCTCAACCATGCGCTCGGCGACCGTGTCCGGGTCGCGCAGGAACGCGGTCTCGGTCAGCTCGAGCACCAGCTGCTCCGGTGGCAGCTCGGTCTCGGCGAGCGCCTCGCGTACCCCTTCGACCAGGGTCGGGTCGCTGAACTGGGCGCTGGAGAAGTTGACGTTCAGGGTCAGCTCGCGCGCGGAGTCGTGGGTGCGCCGCCACTCGGCGACCTGCATGCAGGCGGTGCGCAACACCCAGCGCCCCAGCGGCAGCATCAGGCGGCTGTCCTCGGCGATCGGGATGAACTCGCCGGGCAGCAGCAGGCCCCGGGCCGGGTGCAGCCAGCGGACCAGCGCCTCGACGCCGGCGAGCTCCTGGCTGCGCAGCTCGAGAATCGGCTGGTAGTGGAGAACGAGCTCGGCCGCTCGCAGCGCCTTCGCCAGCGACTCCTCCATCTCCATGCGCTCGACCATCGCCACGTGCATCTCGGGCTCGAACACCTGCTTTTGGCCCTTGCCCTTGGACTTCGCCCGGTAGAGCGCCAGATCGGCGTCGCGAAGCAGGTCGTCGGCGTCGTCGTTGCCGACCGCGATCCCGATGCTGGCGCCGATGAAGACCTCGCGGTTCTGGATCGCGAACGGCTCGTTCATCGCGTCCAGGATCCGGTTGGCCACCCGCGCGACGCGATGCTCGTCGACGTCCTCGAGCAGGACGACGAACTCGTCGCCGCCGAAGCGTGCCGCGGTGTCGGCGGAGCGCACGCAGGCGAGCAGCCGCTTGGCCGCCTCTCGCAGCAGCTCGTCGCCGGCCCGGTGACCGAGGCTGTCGTTGACGTTCTTGAACGTGTCGAGATCGACGAAGAGGACGGCGGCTCGGGCGCCGGTGCGAGCCGAGCGGGCGAGCGCCTGACCGAGGCGATCCATCAGCAGGACCCTGTTCGGAAGCCCGGTGAGGGAGTCGTGGAAGGCCTGGTGGATCGCGTCGCCGACCGTCCTCGCATCGGTGAGCGCGAGGCTGGCATGTTCGGCGAAGGCGACCAGCATCTCGCGCTCGGCCTTCGAGTATCTGCGCCCGGCCCGGTGCGTGGCGACGACGAGGCTGCCGACGACCTCACCGTGCTCGCGCACCGGCGCCGCGAGGGCGGCGCGGATGCCGTCGGCGGCGAACGCGGCGAGGCTTTGCGTCGTCCGCGGCGTAGTCCTCGATCACGATCAGCCGGCCCTCGGCGGCCGCTCGGCCGCCGGCACCCTGGCCGAGCGGGCTGCGGCGGATCTCCCGCAGGAGCTCGGGGCTGACCCCGGCCGAGGCGACCAGGATCAGCTGGTCGGGATCATCCGGGTCGATCAGCCTCAGGCCGACGGTCTCGTCGCCGAGCAGCTCGTGGGCGCCGGCGACGATCGCGTCGAGGACCTCCTGCAGATCGCGCCGGCTGACGATCGAGCCCTGGATCTTCGAAAGCCGCTCGAGCAGCCGCTGGCGCTCCGCCAGGGAGCCGACCAAGCGCGCGTTCTCGGCGCTCTGGCGGTCGGAGAGCTCGCGCAGCCGGCGCTCGGCCCCGAGCACCCGCAGCAGCCGTACGGTCAGCGCCAGCATCCGGGCCATGCCGCGGGCCAGGTTGCGCTCCTCGGAGGAGAAGACGAGGTCGTCGTGGCGGGCGAGGACGAGCACGTCGAACTGCTGATCGCCGATCGGCGTCGCCAGGGCCTGACATTCGCCGATCCCGGGTACGTCGAGCCGGTCGGTCTCGCCCCGGCGCACGCGATCGATCGCCTCGAGCGGAATCGCGCTGATCCCGAACCCGCGACGCGACCACAGACCCGTCGGTGCCGACGATCGCCCCCACCTCGGCCTCGAAGGCCTCGGTGGCGCGCTCGATCGCGTCGCGAACGGCGCCGTCGACGTCGTCGGCGGCGGAGACGGCGGCGAGGAACTCGGTCAGCTGCTGAGCCGCCCAGCTCGTTGAAACAACCGTCACGTCAATCGCCTCGCCGGGCCCGGCTAGCCAATCGCCAGGGCGACGAAGGTCTGGCTGTGGAGCGCGTTGACGCCCTTCACACGCGCGATCTCGCCGTAGGTGTAGAGCCCCGAGAACGGCGCTCCCTGCGCGCAGTAGCGAATCCCCTCGACCTCCTCGGCGATCCGCTCGTCGCCGAGCACGCCGCGGCGCCCGATGCAGTCGAAGGCGATCATCGCCAGCGGCTGCACGCCCCCGAGAGCCCCGATCGCCTGCTCGCACGCCGACGCGGTCGAGCGCAGGACCGAGTCGCCGTCGCCGTGCATGAACCAGGCGAGACCGCCGGCGGGAACCTCGGCGGTGCAGACGATCGAACGCTGCTCGAAGTCGGCCTCCGAGACGCAGCGGACGGGCTCATGGCCATTCGGACGCCGGCCGAGCCCGAGCGGATGGGTGCGCGCCCAGCGGGTGAACGCCTGCGCGTCGGCGCCGACGTCGTCGGGGGCGCCGAGCCGACTCAGGTACTCGTCGAGCGCGGGGCGGTCGTCGATCTCGTTGACGCGGTTGCCGGCCGAGCCGGTGACCAGCATCGGCTCGCCGGTGCGCTCCCAGCCGTGGCTCCAGCCGATCCCGAGTGGCCCGTCGGAGGCGATCGCGGCCGCGACCACGCCGCCGGAGATCACCTGATCGCCGTGGATCTGGAAGGTCCGCTTCATCTTCATCCCGTCGCCGGCGCAGCCGCCGACCAGGGGAACGGTGGAGCCGACGATGTCGTGGACGCCGCGGATCATCTCCTGCTGGTTGCCGGCGACACCGTCGGAGAGCAGCAGCAGGGCGCGGTTCGGGCGCTCGGAGCCGAGCTCGGCGACCGCGGCGGCGGCCGCCGCGCCGGACTCGCGCAGGCGCTCGGGGTCGCCGTGGCCCGCGGCCGTGCGGACCTCGAAGCCATCGCCGCCGAGCGCGGTCACGACCACGCCGCCGTCGCCGGCGCCGCGGTCGGAGATCTCGCCGGCCGTGGTGCAGCCGATCAGGTTGGCCGTGCCGACCTCGGAACGGACTCCGCGAACGAGCGCCTCGAGGTCGTGTGAGTCGGAGCAGAAGACGATCGCCAGCTTCGCCTCGCGCCCGGCGAGGGCGTCGGCGGCGGCGCTACGGCCGGCGGCTTCGGAGTCGAGATCGCCGGCGTGGGCATGCCCCACGGAAACCCATCTGGTCGTGGGTTCAGCGGCCGCTACCCCGGTTGATTGGGGAGCGCCATCCAGGACCCCTTCATGGGTCCGCGCGGCTCCCATGCACCGCCTATCGACCGCGGGCGGCCGAACCTTTAGGACCGCGCGACGAGCGACTCAGGAGGCGAGGTCGAGGCCGAGCCGGACGAGCAGGCGAACGCCGAACCCGGTCGCTCCCTTGCCGACGTATTCGCGCCCCGTGTCCCAGGCTGTGCCGGCGATGTCGAGGTGGACCCAGGGGACCTCGTCGACGAACTCCTCCAGGAACGAGCCGGCGTAGATCGTCCCCGCCTTGCGCTTGGCGGCGGCGTTGGTGAGGTCGGCGACGGTGCCCTTGGTGAGCTGCTTGTACTCCGGATGCAGCGGCAGCCGCCAGGCCAGCTCGCCGCTCTCGCTCGCCGCCCTCTCGACAGCTACGGCCCATTGATCGTCGTTGGCGATCAGCGCCGCGTAGGTGGACCCGAGGGCGACGAGCACGGCGCCGGTGAGGGTGGCGAGGTCGACGAGCCGTTCGGCGCCGAGCTCGCGCACGGCGTAGGTGAGCGCGTCGGCGAGGATCAGGCGGCCCTCGGCGTCGGTGTTGTTGACCTCGACCGTCTTGCCGTTGAGCTGGGTGATGATGTCGCCGGGCTTGATCGCCGTGCCGCTCGGCATGTTCTCGGTCGCCGGGATCACGGCGACCAGATCGAGCTCGAGGCCGAGCTCGGCGATCGCCGCGAACGCCTCCAGCACCGCGGCGCCGCCGGACATGTCCATCTTCATCTCGTGCATGCCGGCCGAGGGCTTGATCGAGATCCCGCCGCTGTCGAAGGTGACCGCCTTGCCGACCAGGCCGACGCGCGGGCCGGAGCCGCCGCCGGCGTAGCGCAGGGAGATCAGGCGAGGCTCGGCCCCGCCTCCCTGGGAGACGGCGACCAGGCCGCCCATCCCGGCGGCCGCGATCGCCTCGCGGTCGAGAACCTCGACCTCGACCGCCTCGTTGGCGGCGCCGATCTCCTCGGCCCGGGCCGCGAGCGCCGCGGGGGTGAGCTCGTTCGAGGGCAGGTTCTGAAGCGTGCGCGCCCGGTTGGCCGCCTCGGCGGTGACCAGGGCTGTGGTTGCCGCCTCCTCGGCCGCCTCGCGATCGGCGTCGGCGGCGATCAGCACCAGGCGCTGGAGCTGGGTCGGCGGCGGGTCGTCGGCGTCGCGCGAGCGGTAGCGATCGAACCGGTACGTGGCCAGGACCGTGCCCTCGACGAGTGCTGCGGCGCGCTCCGCGGCGTGGTCGCCCGCCGGAACGAGCCAGGCGATCGAGGTCGCGTCGAGGCCGGCGGCACGCTTGGCCGCGAGCGCGGCGGCGACCCGCAGGCGCTCGGCGTCGAGCTCGTCCGGCTTGCCGACCCCGACCACCAGCGCCCGCCGAGGACGCTCGGGGTGGACGAGGGCGAGGTTCTTGAAGGCGGCCTTCGCGTCGCCGGCGCCGCGGGCGTCGGCGAGCTCGGCGGGAAGCTCGCCACCTTCGGCGAGGGCGACCGCGACGACGTCGGCGTCCACCTCGCCCAGGGCTTTGGATGTGACCTCGAGCTGCACGGCGGGCGAGTCTATAGCGGGCGGTTTGGCGCCCCGAGGGAAGACCCTTGACTAGCATTGACTTTGTTCCTTCGCGGCCGGCGCCGCCCCTAGTCAGATCGCAGAAAGGCTTCGATGTCCCAGACAGTCATCCTCGGCACCGCGCGCACCCCGTTCGGGAAGATGGGCGGCGCACTCGCCTCCAAGGGCGCCCCCGAGCTCGGCGGAGAGGTGATCGAGGCGGCGCTGGAGCGCGCCGGGGTCGGCGCCGACCAGGTCCAGCAGGTGATCTTCGGTCAGGTGCTGCAGGCGGGCCAGGGCCAGATTCCCTCGCGCCAGGCACAGATCGAGGGTGGAATCCCGAAGGAGGTGCCCTCGGAGACCGTGAACAAGGTCTGCGCTTCCGGCATGCGCACGATCGGGCTCGCCGACCAGGCGATCCGCGCCGGCGACCTCGAGATCGGCGTCACCGGCGGGATGGAGTCGATGTCGAACGCTCCCTACCTGCTGCCCGGCGCCCGCTTCGGCTTTCGCATGGGCGACGTGAAGGCGATCGACGCGATGACCCACGACGGGCTCACCAACCCGTTCACCGACAAGCAGATGATCAACGAGGCGAGCGAGGTCTCGAACGAGCTCGAGATCACCCGCGCCGACATGGACCGCTGGGCCGTGCGTTCGCACCAGCTGGCGGCGAAGGCGACCGACGAGGGCAAGCTCGCCGAGGAGATCGTCTCGGTGACGGTGAAGAGCCGTAAGGCCGAGACCGTGGTCGAGGCCGACGAGGCGATCCGGCCGGATTCGACCGTCGAGGCGCTGGCGAAGCTGAAGGCGGTCGGCGGCGACGATGCCACCCACACCGCCGGCAACGCGCCGGGCGTCAACGACGGCGCCGCGGCGGTGATCGTCGCCTCGGAGGAGTGGGCCAAGGCCAACGGCCGCCAGCCGCTCGCCCGGGTGCTCGCCTACGGAACGGTCGCCGACGACTTCGCCTACCTCGCCCGCACTCCGGCGAAGGCCGCGCAGCAGGCGCTCGAGAAGCTCGGCAAGTCGGCCGACGAGGTCGACCTCTGGGAGATCAACGAGGCCTTTGCCTCGGTGGCGCTGAACTCGGTGCGGATGCTCGGTGTCGACGAGGAGAAGGTCAACGTCAACGGCGGCGCGATCGCCCTCGGGCACCCGATCGGCGCGTCCGGCGCCCGGATCGTCGGCGCGCTCGTGCACGAGCTGCGCCGCCGCGGCGGCGGCCTCGGCTGCGCAGCGATCTGCTCCGGCGGCGGCCAGGGCGACGCGATCGTGATCGAGGTCAACGGCGGTTGACACGGTCGGCGCCCAGGCGTCGGCAGCGTACAAATCAGGTGTTTCCACCTATACCGCTGCAGCCGCAGGCGTGGGACCGTTGCTGCCGATGGAAGGGATCGACACCCCACGCAAGGCAGGACTCGGCGCTCTCGCGGCCGTGATCGCGATCGCGCTCCTCTCGCCCGCCTCCTCAGCCGCCTTCGAGCCGCTCTCCCAGGTCGGATCGTCGGGCAACGGGGCGGGTCAGTTCGGCGTCCCGATCGGCGCTGCGATCGCTGCCAACGGCGACCTCTACGTCAACGACAACGGCCTCAATCGGATCAATCAGTTCGCGGCCGACGGCACCTTCATCCGCGCCTGGGGCTTCAACGTGATCCCTGGAGGCACGACGGGCTTCGAGATCTGCACCACGACGACGACCTGCCAGGCGGGCCAGGTTGGCGGTGGTGCCGGACAGCTCAACTCCCCCAACGGCATCGATATCGACGCGGCCGGCGATGTCTTCGTCACCGAGACCCTCAACAGCCGCGTCAGCCAGTTCAGCTCGACGGGAACATTCGTGCGCGCCTGGGGGCGCGACGTCGATCCGGCAGGCGGGACCGGGTTCGAGGTCTGTACGACCGCGACGGGTTGCAAGGCCGGGATCAGCAGCGGGGGCGCCGCCGGGACGCTCAACGTTCCGAACCGTCTTGCGATCTCCGGCACCAACCTCTACGTCACCGAGCTCAGCAACAATCGGGTGAGCCAATTCACGACCGCGGGAGCGTTCGTCCGCGCCTGGGGTTTCGACGTCGACCCTGCGGGCGGTACCGGCTTCGAGACGTGCACCACGGGCACCACCTGCAAGGCCGGCGTCTCGGGGGAGGCGGCAGGGCAGCTCAGCACCCCGCGCGGGATCGCCGTCGGCGCCGGCGGGGACGTTTACGTCGGTGGCGGCGCCCGCATCAACGAGTTCACCTCGACCGGCGCCTTCGTCCGCGCCTGGGGATTCGACGTCGACCCTGCGGGCGGTACCGGCTTCGAGACCTGCACCACGGCGACCGGGTGCAAGGCGGCTGTCGTCGGCGGAGCGGCCGGCCAGCTCGGCGCCTTCTCCTTCGGCATCCAGGCCGCCTCGAACGGGAATGTCTACGTCGCGGAGAACGAACGCGTCAGCGAGTTCACCGCGGCCGGTGCATTCGTTCGCGCCTTTGGCTTCGACGTGATCGCGGGCGGGACCACTGGGTTCGAGATCTGCACCACCGCGACCGGGTGCAAGTCCGCCGTCGCCGGATCTGGATTCGGCCAGCTCAACGGTTCCAGCGACGTTGGCGTTGACTCGTGCGGATCGATCTGGGTTGCGGACGGCGCATCGAACGCCCGCCTAAACCGCTATGGGGAGGCCGGGGCACCGCCCTGCGTCCCGCCGCCGGACCCGACGCCAACGCCGACGCCCGAACCAACTCCGACCCCGACCCTGCCCTCGAACCAGTTCACGATCGGCAAGGCGAAGCTGAACAAGGACAAGGGCACGGCGAAGCTGCCGGTCGAGATCCCTGGGTCGGGGACGCTGGAGCTGGCCGGCAAGCTGGTCAAGGGCCAGCAGGCGACTGCCGGAGCCGCCGGCGAGGTCACGCTAGCGCTGAAGGCCAAGGGCAAGGCGAAGGCCAAGCTCGCCGACAAGGGCACCGCGAAGGTGAAGGTCGAGGTCACCTTCACGCCTACCGGCGGCAGCGCCAACACGGAGTCGGCGAAGGTCAAGCTGCGCAAGAAGGGCTGAGCCGGTACAACGGGCGGCTCGATGCCGACCGCCGCCGCCTTCTTCGACTTGGACCGGACCCTGATCTCGGGGTCATCCGGGCTCCCGTGGGCCCGGGCGGCTACCAAGGCGGGGTTGATCAGCCGCCGCCAGATGGCGCGCTGGGGGGTCGACGCGATGCGCTTTCGCCTCCGCGGCTCGACCGACGAGGCGACGGAGAAGCTGCTCGGCGAGATCAAGCAGGTGTTCAACGGCGTCTCCGCCCGCCAGATCGCGCGCATGGCGCCCGAGGTCCTGGTCGGCGTGCTGCCGCGGATCTACGACGAGATGCTCGACGAGGTCTACGCGCACCAGGACGCCGGGCGCCCGACCTTCATCGTCTCCGCCGCCGGCGACGAGCTGGTCCAGCTGCTGGCCCGGATCCTCTACATGGACGGCGGCATCGGCACCACCTACGAGGTCGGCGACGACGGCCTGTTCACGGGCGAGCTCGGCGGCACCTTCATGTACGGCGAGGGCAAGGTCGAGGCGATGCGCCGGTTCGCCGCCGACCACGAGATCGACCTCTCTCAGTCGTATGCCTACTCGGACTCGGTCTCGGACCTGCCGATGCTGCGCGCGGTCGGCAACCCCGTGGTCGTCAACCCCGACGAGCAGCTGACCCGGATCGCTCGCGAGCAGGGCTGGCGGGTGATGCGCTTCGAGCGCCTCGGCCGCCGCCTGGCACTGGCGGGCCTGAGCGTGCTCCTGGTCGGCGCCGGTCTGCTCGGACGGCATAGGATCGGGCCGTGGACGCCGAAGACCTCGCGTTCGCCGGCATTGCGCGCCAGGCGGAGCTGATCCGCGCGGGCGAGATCTCCTCGCGCGAGCTGGTCGACGTCTACCTGGAGCGGATCGAGCGCCTCAACCCGGAGATCAACGTGCTCACCGAGGTGCTGGCCGAGGCCGCGGTCGCCGAAGCCGAGGCGGCCGACGCCCGCCGGGGCGCGGGTGAGGAGGCGCCGCTGCTCGGGGTCCCGGTGGCGATCAAGGACAACGTCGACGTCGAGGGGACGGCGACCAGATTCGGCAGCCGGGCGTTCGACGGCCAGCCGCCGGCCGCGGCCGACGGCTCGATCGTCGCCCGGCTGCGAAACGCGGGCGCCGTGATCCTCGCCAAGACCACGCTTTCGGAGCTGGCGATCTTCGCCTTCACCGAAACCGAGGCCTTCGGCAAGACGCGAAACCCTTGGGACACGAGCCGCTCGGTCGGCGGCTCCAGCGGCGGCAGCGCCGGGGCCGTCGCCGCCGGCTTGGTCGGCGGCGCCTCGGCCAGTGACGGCGGCGGGTCGATCCGGATCCCGGCCGCCTTCTGCGGCCTGTTCGGGCTCAAGCCCCAGCGCGGCCGGGTGCCGATCGAGCCCCACGACCACTGGAACAACCTCTCGGCAGCGGGCTGCGTCACCCGCACGGTCGCCGACACGGCGCTGTGGCTGGACGCGGTCAGCGAGGGCGGCGGCGACCCGGGCGGGCCGGAGCCGCCAGAGCAACCGTACGTCGAGGCCGCGCAGGCGCGGCCGGGGAAGCTGCGGATCGCGATCTCGCAGCGTCCGGCGCGAGCGATCCTGCCGCCGATCGTCTCCGACGAGGTCAAGGCGGGGCTGGCGGAGACCGAGGAGCTGCTGCGCTCGCTCGGTCACGACGTCCGCCGCCACGAGCCCAGCTTCGGAATGATCGGCAGCAACTTCGTCCCTCGCTACCTCGGCGGTATCCACGAGGAGATCGAGACGGTGCCCAGCCCAGAGCGACTGGAACCGCGCACGCGCGGCTTCGGCAAGCTCGGAGCGGCCTATCCGGATGCGGTGGTGCGCCGGGCGACCCGTGCCGCGGCCGCCAACGCGGAGAAGATCAACCGCAGCTGGAGCGAGTTCGACGTCCTCGTCACTCCGAGCGTCGGCGAGACCGCGATCGAGATCGGCCGCTGGGAGGGCAAGGGCGCGCTGCGGACGGTGCTCGGGATGAGCCGCACCTACTGCTTCACCCCGATCTGGAATCACACCGGGCAGCCGGCCGCGGCGGTGCCGGCCGGCTTCACGGCCAAGGGCATGCCGCGCTCGGTCACGCTCGTCGGCCGGCCCAACGGCGAGCCGACGCTGATCTCGCTCGCGGCCCAGATCGAGGCCGAGCGCCCGTGGGCGGATCGCCGGCCTCCGGTCTCCTAGCCGGCCTCCGACGCCAACCGCTCGGCCAGCCACAGGTCCCATAACCAGGAGGCGCCTTCGTGGCCCTCGCGGCGCACCCGTACGCGCTCGCCGTCGCAGTCGACCCGCACCGCTGCCCAGGTTCGCTCGTTGCCGCGTCCGGCGTAGGCGAGGATCCCGGCGCCCTCGAGCCGCGGTGCCTGGTGCTCGGATGCGATCTCCGTCACCGACCCCTTGGCGTCGATCCGGACCGCGACCCGCCGCCCGGCGCGCTCACCCGTGAGGGCGGCCCCGTTCTGCGAGAGCCCGAGCGGGGTCAGCACGGCACGCGAGGCGGCGTTTGCGCGGCGGAGCACGAACGGCACCGCGAGCGCCCAGACGACGACGATCGCGACCGTCACGTAGATGGTGGTTCGCGGGCTGCCGATCTCGACACCCTGCTGGACGATCGCCACCAGCCCGAGCCCGGTGACCAGCGCGCCGAGGACGATGTAGGCGCGAGCGATGCGCCTCATGCCGCCGATCGCGCGGGCGCTGCGCGGGGCCATCGCGGGCTCGAGCGAGAGCTCGGAGAGCAGGGCATCGAGCTCGGGATCGTGGTGCGGGCGCGTTTGCCACAGGGCGACGCCGAAGACGATCCCGAAGAAGGCCGCTGCGCCACCGGCGAAGGCGAGCACCACCGGGCCGCCATCGGAGGGGTCGTCGTTGACGACAGCGACCAGGACGGTGACCCCGATCCAAAGGCCGATGCCGACGACGCAGAAGACCAGCCATGCGCGACTTGCCGAGCGGGACATGCGCCGAATCTAAACCGCCGCGAGGAGGGCACCGGCCAGCGGCCGCCCTAGACTTCCCAAGATGGCGATCGAGCCCGACGCGCGGCGACGCGCGCACCAGTGGCGAGACGAGCTCTACGAGGCAACGCCCGAGCGCGAGGCGCTGTTCGAGACCCTCTCCGGCCACCCGATCGAGCCGCTCTACACCGAGGAGGACGTCGAGGGCTTCGACCCGGCGGAGAAGCTCGGGCACCCCGGCGAGCACCCGTTCACGCGCGGGATCTATCCCTCGATGTATCGCGGCCGGCTCTGGACGATGCGCCAGTTCGCCGGCTTCGGCACGGTCGAGGAGACCAACGAGCGCTTTCGCTACCTGCTCTCGCGCGGCCAGCACGGGCTCTCGACCGCCTTCGACATGCCCACCCTGATGGGGCTGGATTCCGACCACAACCGCTCGCTGGGCGAGGTCGGGGTCGAGGGCGTCGCGGTCGACACCGTCGACGACATCGAGACCCTGTTCGACCAGATCCCCCTGGACGAGGTGACGGTCTCGATGACGATCAACGCCCCGGCGGCGATCCTGCTGGCCTTCTACGTCGTCGCCGCGGAGGAGAACGGGATTCCGGCACAAAAGCTCGGCGGCACGATCCAGACCGACATCCTGAAGGAGTACATCGCCCAGAAGGAGTGGTGCTTTCCGATCGACCCGGCGATCGGCATGGTCACCGACATGGTCGAGTTCTGCGCCGCCGAGATGCCGCGCTGGCATCCGATCTCGATCTCGGGCTACCACATCCGTGAGGCCGGCTCGACCGCGGCCCAGGAGCTCGCCTTCACGCTCAAGGACGGCTTCACCTACGTCGAGCAGGCGATCGCCCGAGGCTTGGACGTCGACGCCTTCGCCCCCCGCCTCTCCTTCTTCTTCAACGCCCACATCGATTTCTTCGAGGAGATCGCCAAGTACCGCGCCGCGCGGCGAATCTGGGCGCGCGAGCTGCGCGACACCTACGGCGCCAAGTCAGAGCGCTCGCAGATGATGCGCTTTCACACCCAGACCGCAGGCGTCTCGCTGACCGCCCAGCAGCCGCTGGTCAACATCGTCCGCACCACGATCGAAGCGCTCGCCGGAGTGCTCGGCGGGACCCAGTCGCTGCACACCAACTCCTACGACGAGGCGCTGGCGCTGCCGACCGAAGAGGCGGTCACGGTCGCGCTTCGCACCCAGCAGGTGATCGCCCACGAGTCCGGGGTCACCAACACCGCCGACCCGCTCGGCGGCTCCTACTTCGTCGAACGGCTCACCGATGAGCTCGAGGCCGCCGCCTACGAGTACTTCGACCGCATCGACGAGCTCGGCGGCATGGTCGAGGCGATCAAGACGGGCTTCCCCCAGCGCGAGATCGCCGACGCCGCCTTCCGCTACCAGCGTGAGGTCGACCAAAAGCAGCGGGTCGTCGTCGGCGTCAACGACTACCGCCTCGAAGACGAGCAGCAGATGGAGATCCACCGCCCCGACCCCGACGCCGAGCGCCGCCAGAAGGTCCGCCTCGAGAAGACCAAGTCCGAGCGCGACCAGGGCCAGGTCGATGCGGCCCTGGCTCAGATCGCGGCCAGCGCCGAGGCGGGTGAGAACCTGATGCCGCGGCTGATCGACGCCGCCCGGGTGCGCGCCTCGGAGGGCGAGATCGTCGCCACGCTGCAGGGCGTGTTCGGCACCTACACCGAGCACCCGCAGTTCTGAGCCGGGGCGTTTTTGAGCCCCGGTGCCGGGTATTTACTCAGCATGGCGCTGAAGGTGATGCCAAACGAGGTTGACGGCTGGGACGTCGTCCGCGAGGACGAGGGCGTCGCGCTGACCAACCACCCGGACCGCGCCAGCGCCGAGGCGGCCGCCAGGCTGCGGGCCGAGGAGGAGCACCTGGGCGGCAGCGGTGGCGAGCCGGTCGTCGTCGCCGCCGATGAGGTTCACCGGATCGACGACACCCGAGAGGGGATGCGCCCGGCGTTCATGGCGCTCGCCGGGCTCCTGGTCTTTGTCTCGATCCTGATCATCGTTCTTGGCCTCACGGGCTCGCTCACCGGCTTCGGCAGCTAGTAACGGCTCCGCGGCCTCGGTTACGCTCCCGCTCGCATGAGCGACGGGGGTGAGAAGCTGATTCTCGTGGCCGACGATGACGAGGACGTGCGCGAGCTCGTCGTCTTTCGGCTCGAACGCGCCGGCTACGAGGTGATCACCGCGGGCGACGGTGAGGAGGCGTTGAAGCTGGCGCTCGATCGGCGCCCCGACATCTGCGTGATCGACGTGATGATGCCGGGGCTCGACGGCTACGAGCTCACCGAGCGCATGCGTGCCTCCGAGGAGCTCGCCGGGGTCGCGATCGTCTTGCTCACCGCGAGTGTCCAGGAGGCCGCCGTCGAGCGTGGCTTTGCCGTCGGCGCCGACGACTACATCAAGAAGCCGTTTTCGCCCGCCGAGCTGCTCGAGCGGATCGTGGCCCTGGAAAAGCGCTAGCTCGTCTACGCTCCGCGGCCGATGAGCGAAAGCCGAAAGATCCGCGTCGTCGTCGCCAAGCCGGGCCTCGACGGCCATGACAGGGGGGCGAAGATCATCGCTCGTGCGCTGCGCGACGCGGGCATGGAGGTGATCTACACCGGCCTGCATCAGACGCCGGAGCAGATCGCCGCCACCGTGGTTCAGGAGGACGCCGACGCGATCGGCCTCTCGATCCTCTCCGGCGCCCACATGACCCTGGTGCCGAAGGTGCTGAAGCTGCTCTCCGAGCAGGGTGTCGACGACGTCGTCGTCACGGTTGGCGGCACGATCCCGGCTGACGACGTCGAGGAGCTCAAGGCGCTGGGTGTCGCCGAGGTGTTCACGCCCGGATCCTCGACCGACGAGATCGTCGAGTTCATCGAGGGCGCCGTCGCCCAGCGGGCGTGAGGCGCCAGGACGCTTGCCAAGACCCCGAGCGGGTACCTGATTGACTCGTCAGTCAATTCGGTAATATGCCCGCCGCTCATCCCTGAAGGAGGACCCCGACTTGAAGATTTGCTGTCTCGTCAAGGAGGTCCCGGACGCCGCTGTGCAAAAGCGGATCGATCCGGGCACGAAGCGGCTCGACCGTTCCGGCGAAAAGAACCTCAACCCGTTCGATACACACGGCATCGAAGCCGCGATGCAGATTCGCGAGGGCGAAGGTGCCGAGGTCGAAGAGATCGTCGCCGTGACCATGGGGCCGGAGACGGCCTCGCGCGCGCTGCACAAGGCGGTCGCGCTGGGCGCCGACCGCTCGGTCCACCTGACCGATGCGGCGCTCGAGGGCTCCGACGTCTGCGCCACCGGTTACGCGCTCGCCAAGGTGCTCGAGTCCGAACAGCCCGATCTCGTCCTGCTCGGTCAGCAGTCCGACGACGGCGAGTGCTACACGATCGGCGCCGTGGTCGCCGACCACCTGAAGATGCCGTCGCTGACTCAGGTGATCAAGATCGAGATCGAGGACGGAAAGCTCGTCTGCGAGCGCCAGGCCGAGTACGGCTACGACACGGTCGAGATCGACCTGCCGGCCGTGATCTCGGTCGGTGACGCGATCAACGAGCCCCGCTACCCGAGCCTGAAGGCGATCATGGGTGCGAAGAAGAAGCCGCTCGACACCAAGGCCACCGGCGACGTCGGCATCGACGCCGGCGAGGTCGGCGAGGGCGGCTCGAAGACTCAGGTCCTGGAGATCAACCCGCCGCCTCCCAAGGAGGCCGGCGAGATCATCGAGGACGAGGACACCAACGAGACGGTCGAGAAGATCGTCGCCTGGCTGGACGAAAGGAAGCTGATCTAGATGGGTGGGATTCTCGTTTACGCCCTCCACGACGACGAGGGCAACTTCAACAAGAACTCGCTCGGGGCGATCTCCGAGGCGGCCAAGCTCGCCGACGAGCTCGGCACCGAGGCGGCGGCGGTCGTCGTCGGTGAGGTCGCCGACGATGCGGCGGCCGGGCTGGGCGCATACGGCGCCAAGCGCGTCTTCCGCGCCAAGTCGGCCCCCGAGGGCCTGGCCCAGCCGATCGTCGACGTGATGGCGAAGGTGATCGGTGACGAGGGCTTCTCCTACGCGCTCTTCGGCGGCGGCCTGCTCGGGTTCGAGATCGGCGCCGGCCTCACCGCGCGCCTGAACGCCGGCGTGACGATGGAGGTGACCGCGGTCAAGGTCGCCGACGGCAAGCTCGTCTCCGAGCGCCCCGTGCTCCAGGACTCGGCGATCGTCGACGTCGGCTACGTCGGCGAGCCCGGGATCATCATCAGCCGGCTCAACGCCTTCGACATGAACGACGGCAGCGGCGGCCAGGCCGAGGTGGTCGACGTCGAGGTCGAGCTCTCGGAGTGGTCGACCAAGGCGCGCATGCGCCAGCGCGGTGAGCAGCGCGGTGCCGACGTCAACATCGAGGACGCCGACATCCTCGTCGGCGGCGGTCGCGGGCTGGGCGAGAAGGACAACTTCAAGCTCGCCGAGGATCTCGCCGACGCGATGGGCGGCGCCGTCGCCGCCACCCGCGCGGTCGTCGACGCCGGCTGGTATCCGTACGCGGCGCAGATCGGCCAGACCGGCAAGACGGTGGCGCCGAAGCTCTACCTGGCCGCCGGGATCTCGGGCGCGATCCAGCACAAGGTCGGGATGCAGAGCTCCGAGAACATCCTCGCGATCAACAAGGACCCGAACGCGCCGATATTCGAGTTCTGCGACCTCGGCGTGGTCGGTGACCTGCACAAGATCATCCCCAAGCTGACCGAGGCCCTGAAGGCCAAGAAGGGCGGCTGAGGCCGAGATGTCCGTCAAGGGCCCGGCGGTGGTGCCTGATGAGTACCCGCCGTCGTTCGACGAGCACGAGCTGATCGCCGCGCCGACCGATCCCGAGGACGAGCGGATCGAGGTCGGCGTCGCGATCGTCGGCGGCGGGCCGGCCGGCCTCGCCTGTGCGAACAAGCTCCTCGACCTGCTCGCCGACGAGCCCGAGCTGATGGAGAAGCTCGGCGAGGTGCCGGTGGCGGTGATCGAGAAGGGCAAGGCCTGCGGCGCGCACACGCTCAGCGGCGCCAACATGGTGCCCTCGGCGATGCTCGAGCTGTTCCCGGACCTCGACCCGTCGGACTGGCCCTTCGCCTACCAGGAGGTGACCAAGGACGCGGTCTATCTGCTGACCAAGAGCTCGGCCGTGCCGTTGAAGCCGATGCCGCCGAACTTCCGCAACCACGGCAACTACGTGATCTCGGTCGCCAAGCTGTCGCGGTTTCTGGCCGAGCAGGCGGAGGAGAAGGGCGCCTACATCCTCACCGAGACGGTCGCCGACCGGCTCCTGGTCGAGGACCGGATCGTGCGCGGGATCCGCTCCGGCGACCGCGGGCGGGGCAAGGACGGCGAGCCGCTGGGCAACTTCGAGCCCGGCTCCGACGTGATCGCGAAGGCGACCGTGCTCGCCGAGGGCACCCTCGGCCACCTGACTCAGGCGTCGCTCGACTACTTCGACCTCCACGGCACCCTCCCGGTGCGCTGGGAGCTCGGCGTGAAGGAGGTCTGGGAGGTCAGCAAGCCGCTCGACCGGGTGATCCACACGATGGGATGGCCGCTTCGCAAGCGGGCGAAGTGGAACGAGTTCGGCGGCAGCTTCATCTACCCGATGGGCGAGGACAAGATCGCGATCGGGCTGGTGATCGGGCTCGACTACACCGACTCGACCCTCTCCTGCCACGACCTGTTGCAGGAGCTGAAGACGCACCCCTTCGTCGCCAAGCTGCTGTACAACGGCAAGCGGGTCGCCTGGGGCGCGAAGACGATCCCCTCCGGCGGCTATTACTCGATGCCGCGCAGCCTCGCTGTGCCCGGGATGGCGATCGCCGGCGACGCGGCGAGCATGGTCAACGTGCCGACGCTGAAGGGCATCCACTACTCGATGCACGCCGGCATCTACGCCGCCGAGGCGATCTTCGAGGCGCTGAAGAAGGACTCGGTCAACCTCGACGCCTACGACGAGCGGGTGCGCAAGTCGCAGATCGACAACGACCTGTTCGAGTCGCGCAACATGCGGGCGCCGTTCTCGAAGGGGTTCTTCGTCGGCGGCGCGATCGCCAGCGCGATGACGGTCACCAAGGGTCTGTTCCCGGGCGGCAAGTGGAAGTACGAGCCCGACACCGAGCTGCCGATGGCCGACGGCGGCGCCGACAAGGACTATCCGAAGCCCGACAACAACCTCACCTTCAACAAGCTCGACTCGGTCTTCCTCTCCGGCAACGCGACCCGCGACGACGCCCCCAACCACGTCAAGATCCAGACCCACGTGCCGCGCGAGCTGGCGAAGACCTGGGTCAACCTCTGTCCAGCCCAGGTCTACGAGATCCCCGACGACCAGCTCGAGAGCGGCGCCGCCGAGGTCGACGTGCACGTGACCGCGTCCAACTGCGTCCAGTGCGGCGCGATCAACGCCAAGGGCGGTCGCCTGACGATGCCCGAGGGCGGCGACGGGCCCCTCTACCAAGAGGTCTGAGCCGCGACCGCAACCGGGCCAGGAGATAGGGTGGCGCGATGAAGAAACTTGCCCTGCCGCTCGTCGTCGCAGCCTTCCTGATCGTTGCCGCGCCGGCCTCCGCCGGCAACTTCGATCGCGCCTGCGGCGACCAGGTCAACGCGATGGGCGCTCCGTGGACGAACCTGAAGGTCGCCAACGCCAGCTGCCGTGCGGGTCGCAACCTCGCCGACGAGTACACCAGCGCCGCCTACGAGGACGACTACAAGCACTGGGTCTGCAACGAGAAGCAGCTCGGGCCGGAGGACCTGAAGGTCAAGTGCAAGCGGCCGAAGAACGGCGGCCAGCGGCTGAAGTTCTTCTGGGGCGCCTAGGCGCCGCGCGCTACACGCACGGCCCGGAAGCTGTCAAGCGCCGGGCTCGGATCCCGGTTGCCGGCGAGGTCGACCGCGACCACGGCCAGTGAGTGCTGGGCGCCTCGGCCTCGCTTCGCCTTTACCTTGAACGCCGCCCCCGCCGTGCAGGGCGCGAACGCGGCCCCGTCCAGGGAGCACTCGAGGACCGATCCGGGCTCGTCCGCATCGAGCGCGAATTGGGCGACCACGTTTCGCTTCGAGGTTCGCAGCCGGTCCTTCGGGCGAAGCTCGATCGACGTTTCGGGCGGCCGGGTGTCGATGGCGAAGCCGCGGGTGGCAGGCGACCCGTCGGGATTGCCGACCAGGTCCGTCGCCCGCACCGCGAAGCTGTGGGGACCGTCGCCCAGCGGCTCGAGCTCCTCGCCGCTGGCGCAGGGCGCGAACGCCCCGCCGTCGATCTGGCACTCGAAGCCGGCGCTCTCGCTGGCCGTGAACCCGAACGCCGGGGTCCGATCGTTTGTCGGCACACCCTCTCCGGGTCCCGAGGTGATCGACGTCTGCGGCGGCCCCGTGTCGACGATGTAGCTGCGGCTGACCGGCGACGGGTCGACGTTGGCCGCGCCGTCGATCGCCCGCACGGCGAGCGTGTGTGGGCCGTCGCCTTGAGTCGTCAGCGTCAGCGGCGAGCCGCAGGGCGCGAACGATCCCGCGTCGAGCGAGCACTGGAAGCTGGTCGAGGCCTCGTCTGAGCTGAAGGTGAAGGTGGGGGTGGTGTCGCTCGTCGGCCCGATTGGGCCCGTGTCGATCGTCGTATCGGGATTGACCGTGTCGACGATCCAGGTCTGCGAGGCGGGGCTGGCGTCGGTGTTGTTGGCGGCATCCCGAGCCCGGACCTGGAACGTGTGCGAGCCTTGGGCGAGGCCGGTGTACCCGGCCGGGCAGCTCGCGAACGAGGCGCCATCGAGGGCGCATTGGAAGGTCACAGAAGCCTCGTTGGAAGAGAAGGTGAATGCCGCCGACGTGCTCGACACCGATCCGCTCGGCCCGGTGTCGATCGAGGTGTTGGGCGCGGCCGTGTCGACGATCCAGGTCTGCGAGGCGGGGCTGGCGTCGGTGTTGTTGGCGGCATCCCGAGCCCGGACCTGGAACGTGTGCGAGCCTTGGGCGAGGCCGGTGTACCCGGCCGGACAGCTCGCGAACGAGGCGCCATCGAGGGCGCATTGGAAGGTCACAGAAGCCTCGTTGGAAGAGAAGGTGAATGCCGCCGACGTGCTCGACACCGATCCGCTCGGCCCGGTGTCGATCGTCGTGTTGGGGGCGACCGTGTCCACCGTCCAGCTTTGGGACGCCGGCGTCCCGTCGGTGTTGCCGGCGGCATCGGTGGCGCGGACCTGGAACGTGTGCGAGCCCTGGCTGAGCCCGGTGTACCCGGCCGGGCAGCTCGCGAACGAGGCGCCGTCGAGGGCGCATTGGAAGGTCACAGAGGCCTCGTTGGAAGAGAAGGTGAATGCCGCCGACGTGCTCGACACCGATCCGCTCGGCCCGGTGTCGATCGTCGTGTTGGGGGCGACCGTGTCGACGGTCCAGGTGCGCGACGCGGGCGTGGGGTCGGTCCCCGACGCGCTCGTCGCCCGGACCTGGAACGTGTGCGAGCCCTGGGCGAGGCCGGTGTACCCCGCCGGGCACGCCCCGAAGCCGGCGCCGTCGAGCGCGCACGCGAACGTGGATGGCGACTCGGTGGAAGAGAAGGTGAAGGTCGCGGAGGTGCTGGACACCGATCCGCTCGGCCCGCCGTCGATCGTCGTGTTCGGCACGGCGGAGGCGATCGCGGGCGCGGCCAGCAGGCCGATCGCCGCTACCAAGATGCAGGTGAGCAGCCGTCCCCCGGGCATCACGCTAGGTCACACCGGATGCCATCTGCCGACCCTAACCGCGGTCGGAGGCCCAGGTCAAGCCCGCGCGAACTCCCCGATCAGAGAGGTCAGGCGCTCGGGCTGGTCCTCGGAGACGAACGTGCGTGAGTCCTCGACCCACTCCAGGCGCGAGCCAGGGATGTCGGCGGCGAGGCGTTCGGCGAACTTCGGCTTGAAGAAGCGATCCTCGGTCGCCCAGGCCAGCATCGTCGGCCCTTCGAACTCGCGCAGCCTCTCGGCCGCCTCGAGCGTGTAGCGCTTGTCGATCCCGCGCAGGACCTCGCGCGCGTCGGCGCGCACGCCGGGCTCGCGGATGATCGGCTCGGTCCAGCTCGCCAGCACGTCGGCGGGGATCCGGCTCTTCGAGAGCCAGCCGAAGGCAAGTGGCGTCCTGCGCACCGCCGGGACCCGCATCGATTGTGCGACCGCGCCCACTCCACCGGGGAGGCGGGCGAGCAGCTGCAGGTAGCGAAAGGCCGGCGGGAGGAAGTTCTCGTAGGCGTCACAGGGGGTGAGCACGAGGCGGCTGATCCGCTCGGGATGGCGGGTGACGACGAGCTGGCAGATTGCGCCGCCCGTGTCGTTGCCGACCAGGGTCACGTCCTCGAGCTCGAGCGCGGCGATGAAGTCGGCGATCAGCTTTGCCAGCCCGGGCGGGGTGAGGTCGGCGCCCTCGTTCATCGGCGTGCGGTGCGCGCCCAGCGGCAGGTCGGGAACGATGCAGCGCATCGAGCCCTCGAGGCCCGGCACGACCTTGCGCCACAGGCTCCCGTCGACGAAGGCGCCGTGGATGAAGACGACGGGCGGGCCGTCGCCGGCGCCGCTCTCGGCGTAGGCGATCGTCCCCTGATCCAGCGTGACCGCGCTTCTCATCGGCCGAACCTCGCGCGCAGGAAGGCGGGCCAGGCGCGCGGGCTGAGCGCCACCGGCCCGAGCAGTTCGAGCGGGTCGAGGTTTGCGATTCGCTCGACCGCGACCCCACGGCGCAGCGTGATCCTGTCGGTGGTTCTCAGGGTCACCCGCCGGCCGCCGGCGAGCCGGGCGCGGATCTCGAGCTCGACGAAGACGATCGTGTCGTCGCCCTGCTCGGTCGCCGCCCACGAGCCGACCGTGCCGCGGACGTCGTTCAGGAGCGAGAACAGCGGCCGCGCGAACTCCTCGCGAAAGGCTCGCTTGCCGACCCGCTCGGGCATCTGTGGCTGCACGAGCCGCATCTCGTCGCCGAGCAGCGGGTCGAAGTGGTCGCTGAAGCTGTCGGCGTCGGTCGGCGCACGCCAGCCCTCGGCGAACCCCTCGACCCACTCGGCGGCGCTCCGGATCGCGGTCCCGTTCTCGGTCGCCAGAGCCATCACATCAGGCGCCTCAACAGCGGCGCGGCTCGGCTTCGCTTCGCTCCGCCTCACGAGAGCCCGAGCTGGTCGAGCGCCGCCTGCCAGTCGAGGTAGGTGTGCTTGGCGGTCAGCTTGCCGTCGGCGACGGTGATCATGTCGAGCGCGTCGATCTCGAAGCTCGAGCCGGGCTCGGCGACCTTGCTCCCGGCGGGATACGGCTGGGCGAGGGTGCCGCTCATCGTCCAGCGCACGACCCAGCCCCACTCACCCGAGATCAGCTCCTGCTCGACGAAGGTGAGGTCGGGGAACACGCTCAGCAGCGCGGCGAAGGTCTCCCGGATCGCCTCGCGGCCCTCGACCGGCGCGGCGTTGGAGTGCAGGTGGAAGATCCCGTCCTCGGCGTGATATGAGGCGATCAGGTCGGCGTCGTGGGCTGCCCAGGCGGCGGCGTAGTCGTCGATCAGTGCGGCGAGGGTGGCTTCGGGGGCGGTGGTGGTCATCGTTTGGAGGTCTCCGATCTCGCGGGTAACATACAGCCGGTACGTTTCTAACATACAGGTTGTATGAATGTCAAGTAGAACCCAAGCGGAGCGATCAGAGACGACCCGCACCGCGCTCACCGAGGCGGCGCGCCGGCTGTTTGCCGAACGCGGCTACGCCGACGTCGGCACCGAGGAGATCGTGCGCGCCGCCGGGGTCACCCGCGGCGCCCTCTACCACCACTTCGACGGCAAGCGCGATCTGCTGCGGGCCGTCTACGAGGAGATCGAGGCAGAGCTCGCCCAGGAGCTCGCCGACAAGTTCACCCCCGGGGCTGGAGCGGTGGAGACGCTGCGGGCCGGGGCGGGCATGTTCCTCGACCACTGCCTCGAGCCCGAGGTCCAGCGGATCGTCCTCCTCGACGCTCCCGCCGTGCTCGGCTGGGAGGAGTGGCGGGCGATCGGCGCCCGCTACGCGCTCGGGCTGATCGAGGCCCTGCTGGCCGCTGGAATGGAGTCGGGCGAGATCCGCCGCCAGCCGATCGAGCCCCTCTCCCATGCGCTTCTGGGAGCTCTCGACGAGGTCGCGATGCTGGTCGCCCGCGCCGACGACCCGGTGCTCGCCCGCTCCGAGGCGGGGGAGACGCTGGAGACGCTGCTGATCGCGCTTCAGCCGCGCTAGGAGGAGCGCGGCACGACCAGCACCGGGCAGGCCGCCGTGCGCATCAGCTCGGAGGTGACGCTGCCGAGCAGCGCGTGGCGCACCGGGCCATAACCGCGCGATCCGACCACCAGCAGGTCGAGCCCGCTGGACCGCGCGACCAGCTCGCGTGCAGCATCGCCGGGGTCGGCCGGATCGGCGCCGCCGTACCCGGTCACCGTGATCGTCTCCACGGTGGCGTCCAGCTCGGCGGCCAGCCCCGCGGCCACCTCGCGGGCGTGACCGGCCTGGTCGCGGCCGTCGTAGCCGGTCCCGATCGTGCGGATGGCGAAGCTCTCGCGCCCGGCGAAGCCGCGCGGGGCGATCAACACGGCGCACGGCGCGCCATGCAGGAGGCGCTCGCCGACGCTGCCGGGCAGCACCCGGTCGAGGCCGCCGCGGTCTGTGGAGCCGAGCACGATCACGTCGGCACCGATGTCCTCGGCCACCTCGTGCAGCGCTCGCGGCGCCGAGACGCCGCCGGTCATCCGGATCTTGAACGGCGTCTCGCCGAGCAGCTCGCGCGCCTGGGCGCTGAGGCGCTCCTCGGCCTCGGCCATCGCCCGCTCGTAGGCGTGGGCCGGCGTCGCCAGCGGGTCGAGCTCGAGCGCCACGCAGAGCACGAGCTCCGAGCCCTCGATCGCGGCGAGGCCGTGGGCGAGGGCGAGCGCGTCGGTGCTGCTGGGGCGTCCGTCGTAGCCGACGAGGATCAAGCGGTACATCGGCGTGGACAATAGGGCGCCTCAACGGCGGCGCGGCTCGGGTTCGCTTCGCGCCGCCTCGCAGTGCGTCGCTAGAATCGAAGGCGATGAAGACCGGGATCCACCCCGAATACACGCTCTCGCACGTGCGCTGCTCGTGCGGGAACGAGTTCTACACGCGCTCGACGAATCCCGAGATGCACGTCGAGATCTGCTCGGCCTGCCACCCGTTCTACACCGGCAAGCAGAAGCTGGTCGACACGGGCGGCCGCGTCGAGCGCTTCCGCCGCCGCGCGGCCCAGAGCAAGCGCGACTGACCGGCGCCCGTCGATGAGCGCCGACGGGGGCCCCAATATCGACGTCACCCGCATGCCCGACGGCATGCCGGTCGCCTCCAACGACGCCCCGGTCGGCGGCCAGGCGGTGCTCGAGGGCGTGATGATGCGCGGCGTCTCGACCTGGGCGGTCGCGGTTCGCACGCCCGGAGTGGAAGCGTCGAACGGGTCGGCGCCGGAGCTCGGCGCGATCGAGGTCACCTCCGAGCCGCTGGTCTCGTGGGCGAAGCGCCACCGGATCCTGCGCCTGCCGGTGATCCGCGGAGTGGTCGCGCTCGGCGAGTCGCTGAAGATCGGCTTCCGCGCCCTGGCGATCTCGGCCAACGCCCAGCTCGTCGACGAGGACGGCGAGGAGGCCGAGCCGATCGGAGGCTTCACCTGGGGGCTGACGATCTTCCTCTCGATGGCGCTGGCGATCGGCCTCTTCTTCGTCGTTCCGGTGAGCGCCACCAGCCTGATCAAG
Source organism: uncultured Solirubrobacterales bacterium (assembly GCA_963767475.1). Lineage (GTDB taxonomy): Bacteria > Actinomycetota > Thermoleophilia > Solirubrobacterales > 70-9 > WHSW01. The sequence goes on along the minus strand of CAVYEI010000003.1, from coordinate 1,083,875 downwards.
GATCAGCTCGGCTCGCCGCTTCTGTTCTGGCTCGTCGAGGGCGTGCTGCGAACGGCGATCTTCATCGGCTACATCCTCGCGATCAGCCGGCTGCCCGACCTGCGCCGGGTGTTCGAGTACCACGGCGCCGAGCACAAGACGATCTCCTGCTTCGAGGCCGGCGACCGCCTGATCCCGGCCCGCGCCGAGACCTACTCGCGCCTGCACCCGCGCTGCGGAACGAGCTTCCTGCTGATCGTGATGGTGCTGGCGATCTTCGTCTTCGCCCCGATCGGGCTGCCCGAGTGGTACTGGCTGGTGCTCTCGAGGATCCTCGGCATCCCGCTGATCGCGGGCCTCTCCTACGAGGTGATCAAGTGGGCGGGTAAGAACCGCCGCAAGCGCTGGGTGCGGACGCTGATGTGGCCCGGGTTGATGCTCCAGAACCTGACCACCCGCGAGCCCAGCCGCGACCAGCTCGCGGTCGCGATCGCGGCGCTCGAGGCCGTGCTCGCGGTCGAGAATCCCACCGAGGCGGCGAAGGACCCGGACGCGATCGAAATCGTCGCCTAGCCCGCGCCAGGCTAGCCTCACCCAATGGCTGACAACGCAGTCACCGAGAAGCTCGTCGAGCAGGTCGAGGAGCGTTTCGCCGAGCTCCAGCGCCAGATGTCGGATCCGGAGGTGATCGGCGACCGCGAGCGCTACGCCGCGATCGGACGTGAGTACCACGCGCTGGAGCCGGCTAGTGAGCTGGCGGCGCAGTGGCGCCGGCTGCACGGCGATCTCGAGGGCGCCCGCGAGCTGCTCGCCGAGGGCGACGAGGACGAGGAGATGCGGGCGGTGGTGAACGAGGCTCCGGAGCGCCTGCGTGAGCTCGAGGAGGAGCTTCGCCTGGCGATGGTCGAGAGCGACCCCAACGACGACAAGAACGTGATCATCGAGATCCGGGCCGGTGCCGGCGGTGACGAGGCGGCTCTGTTCGCCGGCGACCTCTTCAACATGCTCACCCGCTACGCGGAGGAGCGCGGCTTCAAGACCGAGGTGCTCTCGCAGTCGCCGGCAGAGGTCGGCGGCTTCAAGGAGGTGACGTTCGAGATCCGCGGCGACGGCGCCTTCTCGGTGTTCAAGTTCGAGGGTGGCACGCACCGTGTGCAGCGGGTGCCGAAGACCGAGTCGCAGGGCCGCATCCACACCTCGACCGCGACGGTCGCCGTGCTTCCCGAGGCGGAGGAGGTCGACGTCGAGATCAACCCGAACGACCTCAACATCGACGTCTATCGCTCGTCCGGTCCGGGCGGGCAGTCGGTGAACACGACCGACTCCGCGGTCCGGATCACCCATGGCCCCACCGGGATCGTGGTTTCGATGCAGGATGAGAAGTCGCAGCTTCAAAACCGCGACAAGGCGATGAAGGTGCTGCGGGCGCGCCTCTACGAGCGTGCGCTCGAGGAGCAGGCGGCCGAGATCGCGGCCGATCGCCGCTCTCAGGTCGGCACCGGCGAGCGCTCGGAGAAGATCCGCACCTACAACTACCCCCAGGGCCGGGTCACCGACCACCGGATCAAGCTCACCGCGCACAATCTCGACGAGATCCTCGGTGGCGACCTGAGCGAGTTCACCTCGGCGCTGGGCGCCGAGGAAAAGCGCGCGCGCCTCGAGGCTCAGACGGCAGAATGACCGCAGCCGTCGCCGGCACCGTCCGCGAGGCGCTGGTCTCGGCAACGGAGGCGATCGCGGCCGCCGGAGTCGAGACGCCGCGCCTGGACGCCGAGCTGCTGCTGAGCGAGGCAACGGGCCTCGATCGGGCGCGACTCGCGGCGGAGCCAGAGGCCGGTGTCGACGCGGCCGCCGCGCGCGCGTTCGGCGCCATGGTGCGCCGGCGGATCGTCCGCGAGCCGGTCGCCTACATCCTCGGCCGCAAGGGCTTTCGGGATCTCGAGCTGGACGTCGATCGGCGGGTGCTGATCCCGCGGCCCGAGACCGAGCTGCTGGTCGAGCTGGCGCTCGAGCTCGCCCCGGCGACGGTGCTCGATCTCGGCACCGGGTCCGGGGCGATCGCGCTGGCGATCGCCGACGAGCTTCCCGAGGCCTCGATCGCCGCCACTGACACCTCGCTCGACGCGCTCGCGGTCGCCCAGGCAAACCGCGAGCGGCTCGGTTTCACCGAGCGCGTCCGGCTCTCCTACGGCTCGCTCGAGCCCGGCCGGTTCGACCTGTTGGTTGCGAACCTGCCCTACGTCAGCGAGGAGGAGTGGACGCGACTGGCGCCCGAGATCCGCGAGCACGAGCCTTACCAGGCGCTGGTCTCCGGGCCGACCGGCTTGGAGGCGATCGAGCTGTTGCTCGGCGACCTCTCGCTCGCGGACGATAGCCCCGCCGCGGTGGCGCTCGAGCTCGGCATCGATCAGGCGCCGATCGTCGCCGAGCTCGTGCGGCGCGCGGGCTTCGAGCGTGTCGAGGTGCGCCGCGACCTTGGCGGGACCGAGCGGGTGGTCGTCGGGTGGACGTGAGCGAGGCGCGAGGCTCGCTCGAGCGCTGCATCTTCGATGGCGGCGTGGCTCTGTTCCCGGCCGACGGCCTCTACGGACTCGCCTGCGATCCGACCCGCGCCGAGGCGATCGAGCGCATCCACCGGATCAAGGGCCGCGACGACGGCAAGCCGGCGGCGGTGATGTATTTCTCGCCGCTGGCGATGCGGGAGGTGGTCTCGGCGCTCGGCCCCCGCACCCGTGACGCGCTCGGCGCGCTGTTGCCGGGGCCGGTGACCCTGGTGGTCGCCAATCCCGAGCATCGCTACCCGCTCGCCTGCCGCGAGGACCCCGAGCGGCTCGGGCTGCGACTGATCGAGGGACCGCTCGCGGGCGCGGCGTGCGCGATCTTCCAGACCTCGGCCAACCCCGCCGGCGAGCCGGCGCCGGCCCGCTACAAGGACGTCGATCCGGCGATCCTCGCCGCGGTCGACCTGGCGATCGACGGCGGCGAGCTCACCGGGTTGCCCTCGACGGTGGTCGATCTGACGGCGATCGAGGAAGGTGGGCCTTGGACGATCATCCGCCAGGGAGGGTTGCCGGCGGCACAGGTTTCGGATCTGCTGGCCGCGCTATCGTCGCAGCCATGATCGATCTTCCCGAGGATTTCCAGACCGCCCCTCTCGCCGAGGTCGACCCGGCGATCGCCGAGGTCCTGCAGCGCGAGCTCGAGCGCCAGCAGAACACGCTCGAGATGATCGCCTCGGAGAACTTCGTCCCCCAGGCGGTGCTCGACGCGGCCGGCTCCGTGCTCACCAACAAGTACGCCGAGGGTTACCCCGGCAAGCGCTACTACGGCGGCTGCGAGGAAGTCGACGTCGCCGAGCAGCTGGCGATCGACCGCGCCAAGGAGCTGTTCGGGGCCGGGTTCGCGAACGTGCAGCCGCACGCCGGCGCGCAGGCCAACAACGCCGCCTACATGGCGATGCTGGACCCCGGCGACACGATCATGGGCATGGCGCTCGATCACGGCGGCCATCTGACCCACGGGATGAAGCTCAACGTCTCCGGCAAGCTCTACGAGGTCGTCGCCTACCACGTCCGCCGCGAGGACTTCCGCTGCGACATGGAGGAGGTCGAGCGGCTCGCCCACGAGCACCGGCCGAAGGTGATCGTCGCCGGCTGGTCCGCCTACCCGCGCCAGCTTGACTTCGCCGCCTTCCGCGAGATCGCCGACTCGGTCGACGCCAAGCTGATGGTCGACATGGCCCACTTCGCCGGCCTCGTCGCCGCCGGCGAGCACCCGAACCCGGTCGAGCACGCGCACGTGACCACGACCACGGTCCACAAGACGCTCTGCGGACCGCGCAGCGGGATGATCCTCACGAACGACGAGGAGCTCGCCATCGCGGTCAACAAGGCGATCTTCCCCGGCCAGCAGGGCGGCCCGCTGATGCACATCATCGCCGCCAAGGCGGTGGCGCTGGGGATCGCGCAATCGGAGCCTTTCCGCGCCCGCCAGCGGCAGACGATCGCCAACGCGCAGGCGTTCGCCGAGGGCCTGATCGCAAACGGCGTCGAGGTGCTGACCGGCGGCACCGACGTGCACCTGGTGCTCGTCGACCTCGGGCCCACGGGACTCGACGGCAAGACCGCAGAGCAGCGCCTGGAGCAGGTCGGGATCACGGTCAACCGCAACGCGATCCCGTTCGACGAGCGCCCGCCGATGAACCCGTCCGGGCTGCGCATCGGGACGCCGGCGCTGACCACGCGGGGCCTGGGCGAGGACGACATGCGCGAGATCGCCGAGGTGATCGCGGTTGCGCTCTCCGACCGCTTCGAGGCCGAGCGTGAGCCGCTGGGCGAGCGGACGCGCTCCCTGATGGAGCGCTATCCGCTCTATCCCCAGCTGGCGGCGACGGCCGCCGCCTAGTTCGGCCGCTCTAGCCGACCACTCCCGCCCACAGGCCGGTGTTCTCGAACGTCGCGGTGCCACCGCCGGCGACGCTGTAGAAGAGCGAGAACGTGTACGTGCCCTTGTTCGCCGGGAAGACGATCCAGCCGCCGCGGGTGAGCGACGGGGTGCCGTCCAGGTTCCCGGTCCCCGGGGTGCTGATCCGCAGCTGCGGATCGGCCGAGTCGAACTCGAGGATCCGCGGGGCGTTGGCGAACAGGGTGGGCTCGAACAGGTGGATCTGGGCGAGGGCGTTGCCGCCGCCGCCGTCGATCTGTCCGGTTCCGCGGGCGTAGATCGCGACCAGCCCGGTCTCGGGCACGTTGATCGTCACCGAGGGCCCGCCGAGGTCGATTGCCGGCACCGACGCGGTCGGCAGCGGGCCGGCCTCACCGTCGACCTTGATCAGGTCGAGCTTCGGCGGCTTCACCGCCCCGGTGGCGATGTCCTTGCCCTTGACGGCGCCCGGGGCGATGTCGTTGGACTTGACCGAGTTCTTGCCCTTGAGGGCGACGGCGGAGCCGGTCAGGCCCGCGACGAGCGCCAGAACGGCGACCAGCATCGCCGGCGAGGGCAGTCTCTTCCGCTTCATTTTGAACCTCCCTATTGGAGTCGTTGACTCCCCCCAACGACCAAACCCCCGAAGCTGCCCGTAAGTTTCGGCGCGCGATGAGGATCTGGGTCGATTGCACCGCCGCGGCTCATCCGCTCGTATTGCGGCCGATCGTCGAGCGCCTGCGCGAGCGCGGCGACGAGGTCGAGATCACCGCGCGCGAGTATGGGCAGACGGTCGGCATCCTCGAACGGCTCGGTCTCGACCACGAGGTGATCGGCGCCCACGCCGGCGGCGGCACGGCCGGCAAGGGCCTCGCGGTCGCACGCCGGAGCCGGGCGCTGGCCTCGTGGGCTCGCCCCCGGCGCTTCGAGCTCGCGATCGGGCACGGCTCGGTAGACCTCGCGGTCGTCTCGACGCTGCTCAGGATCCCCGCGGCGCAGATGCAGGACTACGAGTTCGCCGGCCTGCAGCGCCAGCTCGCCTTCCGCGCCGCGCGCCGCGTGCTCGCTCCCGACGCGATCGGGGTCGAGGCGATGCGCCGGGCGGGGGCGGCCGAGCGCAAGCTGGTCCGCTACCCGGGGCTGAAGGAGGACTACTACCTCGCCGACTTCCAAGCGGACGCCGCGGTTCTCGACCAGCTCGGCATCGATCGTGAGGCCGTGCTGGCTGTCGTCCGCCCGCCGCCGGAGACTTCCGCGTATCACGAGCGAAACCCCGTCTACGACGCGGTGCTCGACCGGCTCGCCGCCGACGAACGGGCGGTCGCGGTCGTGATCCCGCGCACCGAGGCCCAGGCCGACGCCGTCCGCGCCCGCTCGGAGCCCTCGCTGATCGTCCCCGAGCGCGCGATCGACGCCCAGAGCCTGATCGCCTACGCCGACCTCGTGGTCAGCGCGGGGGGGACGATGAACCGCGAGGCGGTCGCGCTCGGCACCCCCGTCTACACGATCTTCAGCGGCCGCATGGGGGCGGTCGACGTGGGCCTGATCGCGGCGGGGCTGTTGCGGCCGCTGGCGAGTGCGGAGGAGCTCGAGCTGGTCAAGCGGGACTCGGAGCCCGGGCCGCGCCACCCCCGCGACCCGCAGCTGCTCGTCGACGGCATCCTCGGAGCGGCGGGGTAGCCGTGTTCGTCGACGGGCGCCCGGAGACGATCCAGGCGCTGTTCGCCTTCCTGGTCGCCGCCGTGCTCGCCTGGCTGCTGGTCCCGGTTGCCGAGCGGATCGCCTGGCGGATCGGGGCGATCGACTACCCGAACGCGCGCAGCCTGCACACCGACCCGACGCCGAAGCTCGGCGGCCTGGCGATCTTCGTCGGCACCAGCGTTGCCGCGATCCTCTTCCTGCCCTGGGCCGAGCAGACCCAGGCGCTGCTCGTCGGCGCCGTGGTGATCGTCACCGTCGGAGTCCTCGACGACGTGTTCGAGCTGGCGCCGTTGCTGAAGCTCGCCGGCCAGACGGTGGCGGCGGCGATCCCGGTGCTCAACGGCGTCAACGCGAGCTCGTTCACGCTGCCGTTCGTCGGCGGGGTCAACCTGCGCTCGGTCGAGCTCTTCGACATCGGCCTGATCGGCAGCGTCCATCTCGGCCACGTGCTGACGATCATCGGCATCGTCGCGGTGATCAACGTGATCAACCTGATCGACGGCGTCGACGGCCTCGCCGCCGGCGTCTGCGTGATCTCGGCCGCGGCGCTCTCGGTGATCGCGCTCTCGCTCGACAAGCCCGGCGCCGGGGTGCTGGCGGCGCTGACGGCCGGCGGCGCGCTCGGCTTCCTGCGCCACGGCTTCCCGCCCGCGACCAGCTTCATGGGCGACACCGGCTCGAACCTGCTCGGCTACCTGCTCGGTGCGGTCGCCGTCCAGGGGGCGCTGAAGACGAACGCGGTGATCGCCCTGATCCTGCCCCTGCTGATCCTCGCGGTGCCGATCCTCGACACCGGGTTCGTGATCGCGAAGCGGATCAAGTACCGGCAGCCGATCTACCGCGCCGACCGCTGGCACTTCCATCATCGGATGGCCAACATCGGCTTCTCGCAGCGGCGCACGCTCGCCTACCTCTACGGCTGGGCGCTGGTGATGGCCGGCCTCGCACTCGCCCTGCGCTTCGTCCCCTACTCCGACGACCACGGCAACTTCGACGCCCTCTGGACCGCGGTCATGGTCGCCTGCGCGATCGCCGCCCTCGCGGCGAGCGTCTACCTGGTGATCACGCTCGAGATCCTGAAGCTGCGGACGACGCGCCTGCGCGAGCTCTTCGGGCCCGGCGGGAGCCCGCCCGAGGAGGCCGCCGTCGACGAGGGTGTGGCGATGGAGTTGGAGACCGGCAACTTCCCCGCGGTCGACCCGGAGACCGGCGAGTTCGAGGCGATCGATCCGGACCGCAGCGAGACCCCGTAGCGGCTGTCACAAACTTGTTACAAGCGCGCCTCCGCGGCCCGCTCGTCTCGGTTATAGTCGTCGTCCGCCCGGCTGATGGACCACTGACGGACCACTGTGGGCGGTTGCTCTAGTTCGTTCCTGGGAGATCTTTTCTACGCGTACTTTTCGCGACCGCCATTGCCAGGCCGCTACTTCAACTACTCCGATGACCGAGGGCCCTCCGACGAGGGTGGACGCCGCCACGGCCGGCCTCTCCCTGATCGCAGCGATGCTGGGGGGGTCGGCGGTCGGGTACGGGCTCGGCTCGCTGGTGGGCCTTGCGGTGCCGCTCGGCCTGCTTGGGCTGTTCGCGGGCCTCGTCGCCGGTCTTGCTCTTGTCTACGCTCGCTTTAGAAGGCTCTGACGTGCCCGCCGCCTCGAGCGGCGCGCGTCCTGGCCTGCTTCTCCGCTACGCCGACCTCGCGCTGCTGGCGCTGGCGCTGCCGGTGTTCGTGGTCGCCGATCTGCCGCTGCTCGGCTACGCCGCCGCCGCGGCTGCCTGGCTTGCCCAGCACGCGATCCTCGCCTACGCCGACCGGGCCTCGGTCGCGGCGCTGAAGCGCGGTGAGCGCAACCGGGCGCTCGGCATCGTCGGCTTCTCGACCCTCGGTCGCCTCTGGCTGGTCACGCTCGCGATCCTGCTCGTCGGCCTGCTCGGCGAGCGCGAGGACGGCCTCGCCGCGGCGCTGCTGACCCTGGTGCTGGTCACCGCGCACCTCGGCACCCTGGCGATCTCGAAGCTCTTCTACCCCGAGGGCCCGCGATGAGCTCCTGGAGCACCAAGGCCAAGGTCCTTCTCGCGCTCGGGCTCTACCTGGGAATCACGATCCTGCTCGTGGTGATCGTCGGCAGTGCCGGCGAGAACGACGAGTTCCAGCCTCAGAACGAGTTCAAGCTCGAACCGTGGATCGAGATCACGATCGGCGGCATCGACGTCTCGATCACAAAGGCGGTGCTCTATCTGGTGCTCGCCAGCGGTTTGACGATCGGCACGATGCTGTTCATCGCCAGCCGCATGCAGCGCGAGCCGAACAAGGTCCAGATGGCGGTCGAGCTCGCCTACGACTTGACCCGCAACAACATCACCGGCGGCAACATCCCCGATCAGAAGCTGGCCAGGAAGTGGTTTCCCTATCTGGCCGGCCTCTTCTTCTTCATCTGGTTCTCGAACATGCTCGGCTACATACCGCTGCCGACCAACACCGAGCACAAGGTGGACGTGTTCGGCCTCGAGGTGCCCTCGCTGGCGATCTATGCGGCGACGGCGAACATCTCGATTCCGCTGGTGCTGGCGCTGATCTCGGTCGTCGCGTATCACCTCGAGGGTGTGCGGGCCAAGGGCTTCATCGGCTACCTGAAGTCGTGGTTGCCGCCGGGGCTCGAGGACATGAACCCCGTTGGCCGGGGGCTGATCTTCGTGATCGAGGCGATCTCGCACATGGTCCGGCTGATCTCGCTCTCCGTGCGTTTGTTCGCCAACATTCTCGCCGGCCACCTGCTGATCCTGTTCATGGCCGGCGGCCTCGCCGTCCTGCTGGGGCTCGCGGCGCTCGGCGTGCTCACCTTCCCGCTCGCGTTCGCCTTCTTCGTCTTCGAGATCGGGCTGGTGGCGACGCTGCAGGCATTCATCTTCTCGACCTTGACAGCCATCTACATCGGCGGAGCGACCGCCGAAACCCACTAGAAAAGGAGCAACAACGAATGGACCTTCTAGCCCTTCCGATCGCAGAGGTGACAGGCGATGTCACCGACGCCGGCAAGGCGATCGCGCTCGGCGTCGGTGCCGGCCTCGGCTCGATCGGCGCCGGCATCGGCATCGGCATCATCTTCGGCAAGGAGATCGAGTCGGTCGCCCGCCAGCCCGAGATGAAGGACGAGCTGCAGTCGATCCGCTGGCTCGGCTTCGCGCTCACCGAGGCGGTCGCCTTCTACACCTTCATCTTCGGCCTGATCGCGTTCTTCCTCTAGGCCGTGGAAGTTGCCGGAGACATCGCGACGTTCCTGATCGCCCAAGCCGAGCACGGGGCCGAGGACGAGGGCGGAAGCTTTCTCGTTTCGCCCTCACTGGGGCTGATGTTCTGGACGGTTCTGGCGTTCGGGTTCACCGTCTGGGTGCTCTCGAAGTTCGCCTTCCCGCGAATCGGCGAGGCGCTGGAGAAGCGCGCGAACGCGATCCGCGAAAACATCGACGCGGCCGAGAAGACGCGTGAGGAGGCCGACGAGCTGCTGGCCGAGTACCGCCAGCGCCTGAAGGAGGCGCGCGAGCAGGCCGACGACATCCTCGCCCGCTCGCGCAAGGCCTCGGAGTCCGCGGTCGCCGAGGCGACCACCGTCGGCAAGGAGAAGCGCGAGGAGCTGGTCGCCGCCGCCCGCAAGGACATCGAGATGGAGACCAAGCGCGCGCTCGAGCAGATCCGCAAGGAGGTCGCCGACCTGACCGTGCTCGCGACCGAGAAGGTGACCCGCAAGTCGCTCGACGACGCCGATCACAAGCGGCTGGTCGAGGAAGCGCTGGCGGAGGTCGACTTCTCCGCCCTGGCAGGAAGCGAGGCCTCGAACAACTGATGGAGGAGATCGCTCGCGTATATGCGCAGGCGCTGTTCGAGGCGGCGCAGGACACCGATCGGCTCGACGAGATCCACGAGCAGCTCGACCAGTTCGCCGATGCGATCTCCGAGGATCGCGACCTGCAGGTGTTCTTCTTCAGCCCCTACTTCTCCTCGGCGGAGAAGCGCGAGGGGATCGAGAAGGCGGTCTCGGGCGCCAGCGCCGAGCTGATCAACTTCCTCGCCCTGCTGGCGGAGAAGCACCGGATGCCGGCGATCTTCCAGATCCGCGATCGCTTCGACGAGCTCTGGGCCGAGGCCAAGGGGCGGCTCGAGGTGAGGCTGACGAGCGCGATCGAGCTCGACTCGGAGGTGGTGGAGAAGGTCCGCGGCGAGGTCGAGCGTCAGACCGACCGCGAGATCGACATGACCTCGGAGGTGGACCCCGAGATCCTCGGTGGCCTCGTGCTGCGGGTCGGCAACAAGGTCCTCGATGCCAGCGTACGTTCGAAGTTGGAGAGACTTAGAAAGGAAGTCGCGGCTGCCGCCTAGGCGCTGCGACCAACCACCAAAGGAGCTAACGAAGCGTGGAGATCAAGCCCGACGAGATTTCAAAGATCCTCAGATCGCGGATCGAAGGACTCGAGACCGATGCCGCCGACCTCTCGGAGGTCGGGCACCGTGCTCTCGGTCGCCGACGGCATCGCCCGCGTCCACGGGCTCGACAACTGCATGTCGCTGGAGATGCTCGACCTGCCGCACGACGTCACCGGCCTGGCGCTCAACCTCGAGGCCGACAACGTCGGTGTCGTGCTGTTCGGCGACTGGGACAAGATCGTCGAGGGCGACACGGTCAAGCGCACCGGCCACCTGCTCGACATCCCGGTCGGCAAGGAGCTGCTCGGCAGGATCGTCGACCCGCTCGGTCGCCCGCTCGACGACAAGGGCGAGATCAACGCCTCGGAGACGCGGCCGGCCGAGTTCAAGGCGCCGGGCGTGGTCGAGCGCCAGCCGGTGACCACGCCGGTGCAGACCGGGCTCAAGGCGATCGACGGGATGATCCCGATCGGCCGCGGCCAGCGCGAGCTGATCATCGGCGACCGCCAGACCGGCAAGACCGCGATCGCGATCGACACGATCATCAACAACAAGGACAAGGACCTGATCTGCGTCTACGTCGCGATCGGTCAGCGGATGTCGACGGTGGTCCAGGTGGCGGGGGTGCTGGAGGAAAACGGCGCCCTCGACAACACGATCATCGTCGCCGCGCCCGCCGACGAGGCGGCGCCGATCAAGTACATGGCGCCCTACGCCGGCTGCGCGATGGCCGAGTACTTCCTCTACGAGGGCCAGGATGCGCTCTGCGTCTACGACGACCTGACCAAGCACGCCTCGGCCTATCGCCAGATGTCGCTGCTGCTTCGCCGCCCGCCCGGCCGTGAGGCCTACCCGGGCGACGTCTTCTACCTGCACTCGCGGCTGCTGGAGCGCTCGGTGCGCCTCAACGACGAGCTCGGTGGCGGCTCGCTGACGGCGCTGCCGATCATCGAGACCCAGGCCAACGACGTCTCCGCCTACATCCCCACCAACGTGATCTCGATCACCGACGGCCAGATCTTCCTCGAGTCGGATCTGTTCTACAGCGGCAACCGGCCGGCGATCAACGTCGGCATCTCGGTCTCGCGAGTCGGCGGCAACGCGCAGACGAAGGCGATGAAGAAGGTTGCCGGCAAGCTGAAGCTCGACCTCTCCCAGTACCGCGACCTGGAGGCGTTCGCCCAGTTCGGCTCCGAGCTCGACCCCGAGACCCAGCGGCAGCTCGCTCGCGGCGAGCGCTTGGTCGAGATGCTGAACCAGAACGAGCGCAGCCCGCTCTCGGTCGCCGAGCAGGTCGCCTCGATCTACTCCGGCACCGGCGGCTACCTCGATCGGATCAAGGTCGAGCGCGTGCAGACGTTCCTCTCCGACCTGATCGGGCGGCTGAAGTCCGAGCAGGGCGAGCTGATGGGACGGATCGACGACGGCCAGCTCTCCGACGAGGACGAGGAGGAGCTGGGCAAGGCGATCGCCGAGATGGTCGACGACTTCGGTCCCGACTTCGACGCAGGAGGGCCAGCCGCTGGAGGAGGGCGAGTCGGACCGGGTCAAGTCCGAGGAGGAGCACGCGAAGCCCGGCCGCACCGACGATGAGGCGGAGGCCGAGGCCGAGGCCGAGCATGAGGCCGAGGAGGCCGAGAGGACGGTTGAAGAGGCCGAGGAGAAGGCCGAAGACGCCGAGGAGGTCAAGGCGTAACCGATGGCCTCGCAGAAGGAAGTTCGCAACCGAATCTCTTCGGTCAAGAACATCCACAAGATCACCCGTGCGATGGAGATGGTCGCGGCCGCGCGCCTGCGGCGGGCCGAGCAGCGGATCGACCAGATGCGCCCCTACGCGCAGGCGATCCGGAAGATGACCAAGCAGGTCGCCGACGCGGCCGAGGGGGCGATCCCGCGGATCGCCCTGCTCGAGGATCGCGAGGACGTGAAGCGGGTCGGCGTGATCCTGGTCACCGGCGACCGCGGCCTTGCAGGCGCCTTCAACGCCAACATCATCCGCGAGGGCCTGCGACTGAAGCGCGAGTTCTCCGGCGAGGGCGCCGAGGTCAGCTTCTCGGTCGTCGGGCGCCGCGGCAACTCGACCCTGAACTTCCGTGGCGAGTCGATCGACAACTCCTACGTCGGCTTCACCGACCGCCCGGCGTTCACCGACGCCCGCGAGATCTCACGTGATGTGACCGCTGCGTACGTGGACGAGAACCTCGACCGGGTCGAGCTGATCTACAACCGTTACGTCTCGCCGCTGACCCAGTATGTGCGCCGCCAGACGCTGCTGCCGATGCAGCACGCGGAGGTCTTCGGCGAGGGCATCCCGGAGCCCGAGGAGCCGGCCGACCCGGAGCTCGCCGAAGCGCACGAGAAGGCTTATTGGGACTACGAGCCCGATCCCGAGCTGCTGTTGCCGATGCTGTTCGAGGAGTACGTCGATCTGTCCGTCTACCGGGCCCTGCTCGAGTCGGCCGCGTCCGAGCTCGGGGCGCGGATGACCGCGATGCGCTCCGCGGCGGAGAACGCGCAGGACATGATCGGCGACCTGACCCTGGCGATGAACCGGGCACGGCAGGCGGAGATCACGCAGGAAATCTTGGAAGTCGTCGGCGGAGCGGAAGCGCTCGGCTGAGAAGGGAAACATGGCTGAGAACAACGGAAACGGTAAGAACGTCGGCAGGGTCGAGAGCGTCACGGGGGTGGTCGTCGACGCGGTCTTCGACGAGCAGCTGCCGGAGATCTACTCGGCGCTCGAGATCAAGGTCAGCGGCGAGGGCAGCCGTCCGGAGATGAACCTGGTCTGCGAGGTGCAGCAGCACCTCGGTGACGATCGGGTTCGCGCGGTCGCCATGGACGCCACCGACGGACTGCAGCGCGGCGACGAGGTGCTCGACACCGGAGGTCCGATCACGGTCCCGGTCGGCGACGCCACCCTCGGCCGGATCTTCAACCTGCTCGGCGACCCGATCGACCACGGCCCGCCGGTCGAGACCGAGGAGCGCTGGCCGATCCACCGGCCGGCCCCGTCGGTCGAGGACCTGACCCCCTCGCAGGAGATGCTCGAGACCGGGATCAAGGTCGTCGACCTGCTGGCGCCGTACGCGAAGGGCGGCAAGGTCGGCCTCTTCGGCGGCGCCGGCGTCGGCAAGACCGTTTTGATCCAGGAGCTGATCCGAAGCATCGCCGAGGAGCACGAGGGCCTTTCGGCCTTCTGCGGCGTCGGCGAGCGCTCGCGTGAGGGCAACGACCTCTGGCTCGAGATGAAGGAATCGGGCGTGATCGACAAGACGATGCTCGTCTTCGGTCAGATGAACGAGCCGCCCGGCGCACGCCTGCGGGTCGCGCTCTCGGGTCTGACGATGGCCGAGTACTTCCGCGAGCAGGGCGGCCAGGACGTGCTGCTGTTCATCGACAACATCTTCCGCTTCGTCCAGGCGGGCTCCGAGGTTTCGGCGCTGCTCGGGCGGATGCCCTCGGCGGTCGGCTACCAGCCGACGCTGGAGACCGAGATGGGCGGCCTGCAGGAGCGGATCAGCTCGACCAAGCAGGGATCGGTCACCTCGATCCAGGCGGTCTACGTGCCGGCGGACGACCTCACCGATCCGGCGCCGGCGTCGGTGTTCCAGCACCTGAACGCGACCACGACGCTCTCCCGGGCGATCTCGGAGAAGGGGATCTACCCGGCGGTCGATCCGCTCGACTCGACCTCGACCATCCTCAAGCCGGACATCCTCGGCGAGGAGCACTACCGCACCGCGACCGAGGTCCAGGAGAACCTGCAGCGCTACAAGGAGCTCCAGGACATCATCGCGATCCTCGGGATCGACGAGCTCTCCGACGAGGACAAGGTCGCGGTCAACCGCGCCCGCAAGCTCGAGCGCTTCCTCTCGCAGCCGTTCTTCGTCGCCTCGCAGTTCACCGGACGCGAGGGCGAGTACGTGCCCGTGACCGAGACCGTGCGCAGCTTCCGCGAGATCCTCGACGGACAGCACGACGACCTGCCGGAGTCGGCCTTCTACATGAAGGGCTCGATCGACCAGGTCACGGGGACCGAGGAGAAGGGCGAGAAGGACGAGGGGGTCGAGCGCGAGCGCGACGAGGCCGAGGACCGCAAGGAGTCCGAGGAAGAGGCCGAGGCAGAGGCCGTCGAGGCCTAGGGTCGGATGGCGCGCGAGAACAAGCTCGAGGCGCAGGTGCTGACGCCGGAGGGCGAGGTCTTCTCCGGCGAGCTGCAGATGCTCTCCACCCGGACCACGGTTGGCGAGGTCGGGATCCTCGCCGCCCACGTGCCGATGATCGCCCGCCTGGTGCCGGCGGAGCTTCGGCTGCACAAGTCCGACTCCGAGGTCGAGCGCTACGCCCAGGGCGAGGGCTGGCTCGAGGTGTTCGCCAACCGCGCCCGGGTGCTGATCGCCGAGGCCGCGGCCCCCGACGAGCTCGACGTCTCCGAGCTCAAGCAACGCCTCGACGACGCCGAGCAGAGCCTCAAGGAGGCCGAGGAGGGATCGGCGGCGGCCGAGCAGGCCGAGCGCGAGCGCGCCCGCTGCGAGGCTTTCATCAAGATCGCCGAAAACGGCTGATCCGTAAGCTCATCCGCTCATGGATGAGCAATTGCTCACAGAGAAGCTGATCGGCTACGACACCTCGCACCGCGAGGGGATCAAGCAATGCGCCGGTTTCGTCAAGGGCTGGCTCGACGCCCGCGACATCGAGACGCGCCAGATCGACTGCCGCGACCTGCCGGTGACCCTGGCCGAGGTCGGGCCGGCCGACGCGAAGACGACGCTGCTGCTGCACGGTCACATTGACGTCGTCCCCGGCCGCGACGAGCAGTTCGAGCCGCGGATCGACGGCGACCGGCTGATCGGCCGCGGCGCCTACGACATGAAGGGCGCCCTGGCGTCGATGCTGCTCGCGGTCGCCGACCTGCGCGATTCCACCAGCGTCCGCGTGCGGCTCGGGATCGTCCCCGACGAGGAGTCCGAGGAGGAGGTCGAGCGTGGCGGCGACCTGATCGTCTCCGAGGGATTTCTTGGCGACTTCGTGATCACCGGCGAGCCCACGGACATGCACGTGGGCGTGGCCGCCAAGGGCGTGGTCGCGATGCGTGTGCGGGTCGATGGCCGCGCCGCCCACGGGGCGACGCCGTGGCTGGGCGAGAACGCGATCCTGAGGGCGATCGACGTTTTCCGCGCGATCCAATCGCTACCGTTTGCCTCTCGCAGTTCGGAGCTATTCGATCGGCCGTCGATCAACCTCGGCCGGATCCTCGGCGGTGACGCGTTGAACAAGGTGCCCGACACGTGCTACATCGACGTCGACGTCCGCTACCTGCCCGAGCAGGAGCCCGAGGAGATCCTGGCCGAGGTCGAGGGGATCCCGGGGGCGACGATCGTCTCCACCTTCCGCCGGCCGCCGGCGATGGTCGATCCGGAGTCGCCGTTCGTGCGCGCGCTCTGCGCCGCCACCGCCAAGCACCACGACGGTGAGGTAACCAGCGTCGGGCGCGATGGCGCCTCCGACGCGGTCTCCTTCCTGCGCATCGGCGTGCCCGCGGTCGAGTTCGGGCCGATCGGCGCCGGCCACCATGGTCCCGACGAGTGGGTCTCGGTGAGCTCGCTCGCCAGCTACCGCGGCGCCCTGGTCGAGTTCGTCGACGGCCTGCAGACCCGGCTGCGAGCGGTCAGCGACGGGGAGGCCGCATGAGGCCCGACGACGAGACGCAAGACTTCGAGCCGCCCGAGGAGCCGCCCACCGAGCCGCCCACGGGTGACGACGCGGGCGCCGGCGAGGAAGCCGGCGCTTCCGAGGATGCGCACGCCGGCGAGCACGAGGCGCCGCCTCCCGCCGAGCCCCCGCCCCCCGCGACCTACGCCGGACGCAAGCGCGCCGAGGGCGACCCGGAGGCGGGCGAAGACGCCGAGCAGCCGGCGGCGCCGGACGAGCCCGCGGACGAGGACGGCGAGGATTTGCGCGCCGGGTTCACCGAGGAGTTCGACGAGATCGAGCGCGACCTCGACGCCGAGCTCGCCGGGCTCGGGGAGGCGGCCGAGGAGGATGATGAGCCGGAGGAGGACGCCGGCCCCGTCGCCGCCGCGTCCGAGGACGAGGAGCTCGACGAGCCCGATGAGCCCGACGATGACGAGTTCGAGCAGGCCGAGCCCGACGAGGACGAGCTGAAGAAGGTCGACGAGCCCGAGGAGCTCGACGATCTCGACGAGCTCGACCCGGACGAGCTCGCCGACGACGACGATCTGGACGAGCCCGAGCTCGAGGCCGACGAGGACGCGGAGGAGGAGGCGGACCGCTCGGGCGAGACCGTCGAGGCCGAGACCGTGGCGATGGCCGACAAGGCCGAGGCCGAGGACGCCGCGCTCGCGGGCCTGCGCGCGCGGACCGCGAAGAAGGGCGGAAAACCCGGCGTCCCGGCGACGCCGGCCGCAGTGGAGGCCGCCGCGCCGCCACCCGCGGCCGTGCTCGCGTCAGCCGCGGTCACCGACGAAGAGGAGGATGAGGAGGAGGCGAGCGACAACGGCAAGACGCCGCGCGCAAGGCGGCTCTGGCCCCGCTTCCTCGCCGCTTCGATGCTGATCGTGGTCTCGGTCGCGGCGGCGACCTCGATCAGCCTGCTCGCCTACCTCACCGACATCGCCAAGGGCCTCAGCGACAACGACACGCTCGCGGGCCTGCGCGAGCAGCTCACCGAGGCCGATGGCGGCGACCCGCAGACGATCCTGATCATCGGCTCCGACAAGCGACTCGACACCAAGGGCGACCCCGGCCGCTCGGACACCACGATCCTCCTGCGCGTCGATCCCGACAAGCATGCGATTGCCTTGCTCTCGATCCCGCGCGACCTGCGCGTCAACATCCCCGGCGTCGGGCTCGACAAGTTCAACGCCGCCTACTCGGCCGGCGGGCCGGAGAAGACGCTGCAGGTGGTCGAGCAGCTGACCGGCCTCGAGGTCAACCACGTCGTCAACATCAACTTCACCGGCTTCGCCGACGCCGTGAATGCGATCGGCTGCGTCTACATCGACGTCGACCGCCGCTATTACATCCCACCCGAGACCGGCACCTCGGAGATCGATGTCGAGGCCGGCTACCAGCGGATGTGCGGCTACAACGCGCTCGCCTACGTGCGTTTCCGCCACTTCGACAACGACCTGGTGCGCGCCGCCCGCCAGCAGGACTTCCTCCGCGAGGCGCGCCAGAAGCTGCCCCCGGGTGTGCTGATCCGCGACCGCAACGAGCTGCTCGACATCTTCACCGAGTACACGACCTCGGACATCGGCGAGGCGGTGCCGCTGCTGGAGCTGCTGAAGACGTTCCTCGCCGTGCAGGCCGCTCCGGTCAGCGAGGTGCACTTTCCGGCCGAGCTTGGCGAGACGTACGTGACCGCCAAGGACGGAGCGATCAAGGAGGCCGTGGCCCAGTTCCTCAACCTCGAGGGCACCCCTGGCGAGCGACCTGCGGGCGAGTCTCCGCCGGCGGAGGAGGAGGAGCCCGAGAAGCCGGCCGACGAGAACAAGCCCAACGACGGCGGCAATGACAAACCCGACGAGCCGAAGCCCGAGTCGTCGGGCGACGACGACCATTTCGAGGGTCCGGAGATGCAGGACTCGACCAACGAGGGCCAGACCTACGCCAAGCAGGCCTCGGCGAAGAAGAAGAAGAACGGCGACCCGATGGTCACCTTCCCGATCTACTACCCGACCCGGCTCGCCCCGGGCTCGTTCATCGCCCGCGACTCGCGCGCCTTCGTCATCGACGGTCCCGACAAGGACGTCTACTACGGCTACAAGATGGTCGTCGACGTCCCCGGCGACACCTTCGGCCACGGCCTCACCGACGAGTACTACGGCGTCTCCGGCACCGACTGGGTCGACGCGCCGATCCTCGAGCACCCGAGCGAGACGCGGACGATCGACGGCAAGGACTACCTGCTGTTCTACGACGGCGACCGTCTCCGCCTGGTCGGCTGGAAGACCAGCAAGGGCGCCTACTGGGTGAACAACACCCTGCTGCAGTCGCTCGAGGAGGGCCAGATGCTCTCGATCGCGACCTCGATGCGCGAACTCGAAGAGAAGTAGCTTCCCGGGCAACGTGAACGCGAGCGAGAAGCCGGCGATCGGCGTAATCGGAGTCGGCTGGGTCGGCCTCGTGACCGCGGCCTGCTTCGCCGAGGTCGGCCACCCGGTGGTCGCGGTCGACATCGACGCCGACAAGGTCGAGTCGCTGCGCTCCGGAGCGCCGCTGCCGATCCACGAGCCCGGCCTGCCGGAGCTGGTGGAGAAAAACCGCGAGCGGCTCACCTTCACCACCGAGATGCCTGCCGTTCTGGAAGCGGCGCAGCTGCTCTTCTGCTGCGTCGACACGCCGCCGACCTACTCCGGCGACGCCGACCTCTCGCGGGTCGAAGCCGTGGTCGCCGCGCTCCCCGCGGGCTCCGAGCACGCGCTGGTGATGAAGAGCACCGTGCCCGCCGGGACCGGTGCGGCGATCCGCCGCTCGAAGCCCGACCTCGTCTACGTCTCCTGCCCCGAGTTCCTCAAGGAGGGCTCCGCGGTCAAGGACTTCCTCGAGCCCGACCGGGTCGTCGTCGGCGCCGACCCCGGCTCGGAGTCTGCCGCCGACGCGGTCGCCGCCGCCTACGAGCCGCTCGGCGGCGAGATCGTGCGCACCGACGTCGCCTCGGCGGAGATGATCAAGCTCGCCTCCAACGCCTTCCTGGCGACCAAGATCTCGTTCATCAACGAGATCGCCAACGTCTGCGAGGGCGTCGGCGCCGACGTCAACGAGGTCGCTCGCGGCATGGGCCTCGACGCCCGCATCGGCCCGCAGTTCCTGCAGGCGGGCATCGGCTACGGGGGAAGTTGCTTTCCCAAGGATGTCTCGGCGCTGAAGATGCTCGCCGGCAACACCGGCTACCACTTCCAGCTCCTCAACTCGGTGATCGAGGTCAACGAGCTGCAGAAGCGGCGCGTGATCTCGAAGCTCTCAAAGCACCTCGGCTCCCTGGTCGGCAAGCGCGTCGCCCTGCTCGGGCTCGCCTTCAAGCCGAACACCGACGACATGCGCGAGGCCTCGAGCCTGGTGCTCTCGGCGCGCCTGCAGGGAGAGGGCGCCAGCGTCGTCGCCTACGACCCGGTGGCGGAGGGGCCGGCGGGGGCGATGCTGCCCAGCGTCGACCTGCGCGACTCGGCAGAGGCGGCCCTCGAAGGCGCAGATGCGGCGATCCTGGTCACCGAGTGGCCCGAATTCGCGGAGCTCGATTGGGAGGAGCTTGCGGGTCGGATGTCGAACCCGCTGATCGTGGACGGACGAAACTTCCTCGATCCGGCGCGCATGCGCGCGGCCGGTTACACGTACGAGGGCATCGGGCGCTCCTGATGCAAGCCGTCGTCCTGGTCGGTGGAGAGGGCACCCGGCTTCGCCCGCTCACGCTGACCCAGCCGAAGCCGGCCCTGGCGCTGGTCGACCGCCCGTTCATCCGCTACATGGTCGACTGGCTCGGGCGCCACGGGATCGACGAGGTGATCATGGCCTGCGGGTTCAAGGCCGAGAGCCTGCGCGAGGCGCTCGGCGACGAGGTCCCCGGCGGCCCGGCGATCAAGTACATCCAGGAGGAGCAGCCGCTCGGCACCGCGGGCCCGGTCCGGCTTGCCGCCGACCAGGGTCTGCTCGGCGATCGGTTCATGGTTCTGAACGGCGACGTGCTCACCGACCTCGACCTGACCGCGCTCCAGCGCCAACACCAGGAGACTGGTGCGGTGATCACGCTCGCCCTGCATCCCGTCGACGATCCAACTTCCTACGGGCTCGTGCGCCGCGACGACGACGGGACCGTGCTCGGCTTCCTCGAGAAGCCCGATCCGGCCGAGATCGACACCGACGAGGTCAGCGCCGGCGCCTACGTGATCGAGCGCCAGGTGCTCGACCTGATCCCCGCCGGCCGCGCGGTCTCGATCGAGCGTGAGGTCTTCCCCCGTCTCGTCGGCCAGGGCCTCTACGGTCGCCGGCTGGAGGGCTACTGGGTCGACATCGGCACGCCCGAGCGCTACCTGCAGGCGAGCTGGGACATCCTCGAGGGCGTGGTCGAGACCGAGCTCCCCGGCACCGGTGGGCCGTTCATCGGCGAGGGTGCCGAGATCGCCGACGGGGCCACGGTCGAGGCCCGCGCCGTGGTTCGCGCCGGCACGCGGGTCGAAGCGGGCGCCCTGATCTCCGAATCGGTGCTGCTCGATGGTTGCCGGATCGGCGCTGAGGCCGAGGTCCGAGCATCGATTCTCGCCGCCGGTGTCGATGTCGGCGCCGGGGCGACGATCGGCGCCGGCAGCGTGCTCGGCGAGCATGCGCGGGTCGAGGCCGGGGCGATGGTCGAGCCCGAATCCCGCGTGCAGCCGGACGAGCTGGTCGAGGCCGAGGTGCCGGCATGACGGCGGAGGCGATCCGCGCGGTCGACCCGAGCGGCCAGCTCGACGCCGTGCTCGGGCTGCCCGACCATCTTCGCGACGCGCTCTGGCGGGTCGAGTCCGCGGGCCTCGAACCCGAGGATTCCAGCGGACTGATCGTCTGCGGCATGGGCGGCTCGGCGATCGGCGGCGTGCTCGCGCGCGCGGCGATCGGCGACCGGCTCAACCTGCCGATGCTGGTCTATCGCGACTACGAGCTGCCCTCATGGACCGCCCACGACCGCGCGGTGCTCTGCTCGAGCTACTCGGGCAACACCGAGGAGACGCTCGCCTGCTTTGCGGCGGCGGAGGCGATTGGGGCGCGCAGATACGCGGCCACGACCGGCGGCGCGCTCGCCGACGCGGCCCGCGCTGCGGACGTGCCCGTGGTCGGCCTGCCGGCAGGACTGCAGCCGCGCCACTCGGTCGGCTACGGGTTCACCGTCGCCTGCGAGATCGCCTCACTCGTCGGGGTCGCCCCCGGGATGCGGACCGAGATCGACGCCGGCGCCGCCCACCTCGAACGTTCCCGCGAAGCGCTGCTCTCCCGCGCCGCCGAGATCGCCGACCAGGTCGCCGGGACCGTGCCGCTGATCTACGGCTGCGAGCTGACCGTGCCGGTCGCCTACCGGTGGAAGTGCCAGATCAACGAGAACGCCAAGCAGCACGCCTTCGAGCACCAGCTTCCCGAGCTCGACCACAACGAGATCGTCGGCTGGGCGGGGGCCAACGCCAGCAACGGCGACGGCGCCCGCTTCTCGGCGATCTTCCTCGGCGACTCCGATCAGCATCCGCGCCAGCGCGAGCGCGCCGAGCTGACCGCGAAGCTGATCGAGCCGTCGGCCGCCGCCGTGATCGCGGTCGAGACCGAGGGCGAGACCCGGGTCCAGCGGCTGCTCTGGTCGGTTCTGCTCGGCGACCTGGTCTCACTTCACCTCGCCGCCCGCAACGGGGTCGACCCGGAGCCGGTCGAGGTGATCGAGAAGCTCAAGGACCAGCTCGGGCGACCGTAGCGGCGCGCCCTTAGTCTGTTTCGGCGATGCCCGAATCCGCCAACGCCACCTACGTTCGCCGAACGTATGAACTCGTCAACGCCGGCGACGTCGAAACCATGGTGAAAGGCTTTGAGCCCGGGTTTGAGTGGCACCCCGACGAGTTCGCGCCGGGCCAGACCACGCGGCGCACTGCCGACGACATCAAGCTGGCCGTGGACGACTTCATCGGCGCCTTCGCCGGGTTTCGCACCGAGGTCGAGGAGCTGAGTGAGGAAGGCGATCATGTAATCGCGGTCGTCCGCCACGTCGGCCGGGTAGGCACCGGCGAGGTCGAGCGCCGCGAGACTCACCTCTGGACCTTCGCCGGCGGCCGGCCGCGCTCACTGCGGGAGTTCGAGGACCGCGACGCCGCGCTGGCGGCGGCTCGGAGCACCACCCGTTAGTCGGCTCTGACGAGCCCTGCCCCGTGGCCTCGAACCTTTCATTTTCCTCAGGATCCCCGGGAGAATGGGCCAAGTGACACGTACTAACGGACTCGTTGCACTCATGCTCGCGCTCGTGACCACCGTGCTCGGCGCCCGGGGCACGGGGGACGCGGCTGGGACTCTCGGCGCCCCCGCTGGCGCGAAGACGAAGGTCGGCTGCTGGAACTCCTACTTCCCGCACGAGCCCGAGAGTCCTGACTTCCTCGCACAACCGCTGCACTGCCTTTGGTTCAAGCGCAATGCAGAGACTTACGCGGAAGGGGCGCTGCTAGGCAAGAGGCTCGAGTGGGATTGGACGGCGCGACACGCGACCGCCGAGGGCAGGATGAAGCTGCCGGGAACCGGTCGCGAGTTCGGGCGAGGACGCGTGCGGTTGCTCGCTCCGATCCAATCCTGCGGTCGGGTGGTCTTCTCGAGGCTCAGTTACCGCGTCAGAGGCGATAACCACATGATCAAGGGCGGTTATCCGATCTACACGTGCGGGTCGAGTCCTTAAGCGGCAGCGCTGAACTACTTCCGCCAGCGCATCGGAGCGCTCGTCGATGGCGAGGATCGCTGGTGGAAGGTCGGGCCACAGAGCCCAACTCGCGGCGTCGTTGGGAACGTGCTCGCCGCGCTCGACGCGGCGCTGCCATGGCTTGATGCACACGCCGATCCTCAGTCGTTATTGGCAGATGCGCTGCGAGATCCATCGCGGGTGAACGCTTTGAACCTGGGGTCGCTCGTCGCCCTGGCAAAGACCGTCGGTGGCGAGGCAGAGCTGAAAGCTGCCGAAGCTGAGTTTGAGCGATGGCAGCGCGGTGAACGCTAGGCGTTCTGGACCGCTCGTCAGTGGCCGAGAAGTACGCCTTTCGATGCCGAGCGAATGTTCCGCTTGCGTCCAAAGCAATAGTTCAAGTGCTGCTACGAACTGTCGATGAGGCGCGTGTGGACCTCGACCTAGTCGACGCCATTGAGAGCCGAATCATCAGTGCTCGCCCGATTCCGTTGACGGGCGACGTCCGCCTGGATCCCGACGAGGTTGAGCCGCTGGTTCATGAGCTTCGTGACGTCGCGCTCGGAACCAGCGCCGAACAGTCTGCAGGGAAGCTCGAACGGCTCGTGCTTGGCGCGCGCAAAGTTCCCCTCACGGACCAGGTTCGATTCAACCGCCGGAAGGCACTGAAGCTGCTCGAGCAAGTGCGCTCTAGCTTCGCTGGGGCGCGCGTGGAATAGCTGGGTTTCGTCCGAAGCAGGCTAAATGAGAAGGCCGCTGCCGTCGATAGGTAGGCAGTGATCCAGAGCTCGGTGAAATGGGCGCGGTGGGCGGTGGTGGCGGGCACGGCGGGCGCTTTTGTCTACCTCGCGCTCGACGACGCTCCCTACGCGACAGGGGTGCTGCTCGTCGGCGGGTTGCTCCTGCTCGGCCTGAATCAACTTCACAGACCGGAGGGCGATGCGTTCGATCGCGCGTTGCGGGCTCAATTGATCGGCTTCGGCCTGTTTTCGGTCGCGCTCGTGGTGGCCGGGGTTGGCCTGCTCGTTGGTCTGATCGAGGGTCGTAATGCGGAGGTCGCTGGTGTCATGGCCATCGCAGGCGGGATCGTGGGCGTCTTCGGTGTGCGACAGGGACGGCGGTACTTCGAGGCCGGCGGAGGAGGGCTCGCAGCGATCGAGGTCTGGAAGCGGGACGGCCTCGACGCGATGCGCGCGTACAACGAACAACGGGCGCGGGATTCCGAGGAGACAGGCGACTCAAGGCCTCCACCACCCGATCCTTCGGCTCGTATTAGTCCTCCCTAGCGTCGCTCAAGCCCGAGATCAAAAAGCACCGCGTTCCATGCGGAGTAAGCGTTTCGACGAACGTCTCGCGCTGGCGTCCGCTCGCTGCAATGTCCCTCCGGGTCGGACGGGCAGCTTGGGCCTGCTCCTCGTCGCGCAATGCAGAAGCGGCACGTTGCGGCGAAGGCACACTCCGCATGGGAAGAGATACTTTCGGTGCGAGATGCCCACGCGAAACGAACTCGTGGAACTCGTCCGCAGAATCATGGCCGCGGAGGGCGAGTCGCAAGAGGAGGCCGACGCGCTCGTGGAGGAGTTTCGGCGCAGCGTGCCGCATCCCGACGCCGACGAGCTGATCTTCTATCCCGACCGCCACTTCGGCGGCGAGCCCTCACCCGAGGAAGTCGTCGACGCAGCGATGGCTTATCGGCCTACCGAAGTCGGGCCAGCCGAGTAGCGCTTTGGACGAGAAACGGCTGCATACCGGCCTCTAGGCAGCTGCGCTGTCGGAGCACTTCTCCGGAAAGCCGAGATCCGAGAACGGGATACACACGCGGCGTTTGCCCAGTCTGAATCTCAACTCGGCGGGGGTGGGAAAGTACGCGTGCAACAGGCTGCGTCTCACCCTCGGACGCTTGGTCCAGCCGGTATCTGCCGAGATCACGACTCGTCGGTAGGCGTCTGGCATCACGCGGTGTTCCTCGAGCCACCCGGCGCCATGAGAGGCGGCGCCGTATGTCGTTCCGAGCAGTCCCCGGCGTGCCCGCGGAAGCGTGGCGCATGCGGTCGAGCCCCCGACATCAACAATCACCAGGCAGAGCCAGCCCTTGCCGGGGACCAGCCAGGCTCGCTTGCCACGGTGCCGATAGACCGCTCGGATCCCATGCCAGTCGACGTCGATCTCGAAGTCGGTCTCAATGCTGCGAACGTCGTATCTGACCATCGGCGGCATCCTGTCGTCCGCGTTACGAGGGCTCCTCAGCACCTTGAAGTCGTGTGCGGCAGTTGAGCTGGCCGACGACGCTGGTGCAATGGCTCCCGCTGCCAACACACCCACGAGGATTCCGAGCGTGATCCGTGTCAACACGCGGCCTGCGTCCCTGTTTGGCTGGTCATGTGGTCCAGGCTAGATGCTGGGGACAACCCTGGAGAGCCGACAGTTGCTATATCGCGTTGGACGACGAGTAGCCCTTCCGTCGTTCGCCGTTCACAACGCTTAGTTAGAACGAACCTCTTCGCAGTTCGACTCCGGCGTATCCAGCTTGGGATCGATGTAGACGCGGTCAC
Source organism: uncultured Solirubrobacterales bacterium (assembly GCA_963767475.1). Lineage (GTDB taxonomy): Bacteria > Actinomycetota > Thermoleophilia > Solirubrobacterales > 70-9 > WHSW01. The sequence goes on along the minus strand of CAVYEI010000003.1, from coordinate 1,058,386 downwards.
GTCCGGTCCCGCAGTCGATGACGCGATCTCGATCATCGTTCTCCGCGTCCAAGATGTCGTCCCCGCCACCTCCGAAGATCGCGTTGTGTCCGGGTCCTCCGTCGATGCGGTCGAACCCGGCCCCGCCGACCAGGCGATCTCCTCCCTCGTGACCCCAGAGGTGATCGGTGAGTTCGGCGCCGATCAGCCGGTCGTGGCCCTTGCCTGCCACCGCCCATAACGCAACACCCTCGTCTGCTCGTACGCTGTCGGAACCGCCGAAGAGCTGGGTGATGACAGCGGCGCTGTTTGGTGATGTGCAATTCGCCGTAACCGCATCGACGTTCGTGCAGCCGCACGTTTGATACGGCGAGACGGTGCCGCCGGCGCAATCTGAGTTAGCGATCACGCCACCAGGCGCGGTCACCTGCCAGGCGTTCGAAGCTAGCTTGCTCGCGGTAACGCGATCGACTCCCTCGGTACCGGTCACGTAGATGCTGTTGGCGGCGTGCAACTGGATGCCGATCGCCTGCACGCTGACCGGCTCGGCTGAGCCGTCGGCCGGCAGGGCGAGCAGCAGGGCCAGAATGGCCACGGTGAGCGGGGTGAGACACCGACGCATGTGATGATCAAACCCGATGCGCGGGATGGGGTTGCGCTCGGGGCGAAAACGGCTACTTCTCGTCCAAAGTGCTACTCCGGCGGCCCGGCGGCTTCGAGGGCCTCGATAGCCCGGTCTCGGTCGAGGTACGCAAAGCATCGGAGTAAGCGATGGTCTCGGATCGTGATCGCCCACCAGGCCGAGATCTCGAAAGCCGCTCCGCTCGTCTTGCCCCGTCCCTGAATCCGCATGTTGGCAATCACGTCGTCACCCGTGGCGGCAGCCTCTCGCACCTCGTAATGGATCTCCGAGAACTCTGCGATGAACTGGCTCGCATACTGTTCGACAGCGTCGATGCCGCGATAGACGCCGGCTTCCGGAAACGATGGATCCTCGTGCCATGCGATGTTGGGATGGAGGAACGGTCGGACCGCCTCGACGCTTCCACGACTGAACTCTTCGCTCAGGCGCCGCACGAGTTCCACGTTCTCCTCGGACATCGCGGGCAGTATCTCGCGGAACGCTGGATTCCGCATGGGCACCATTTCCAAAGCCGCTAGGGCTGACCTTCTTGGTCGAGAAAAGTTGCGCTTGCCATGCAAAGCGACACATTCGGAGATCACGTCTCCAGCCGCCAGGGCTGCCGGCTCACTCCGAGTAGCCGACCGCGCCGATGCCAGGAAGCACCGGCACGCATGGGACCGGCTGTGGGTGGGCCGGATCGAGGGCGTTGAGGATCGTGTAGGCGGCGACCGGGTCGAAGGCGATCGAGAGGTGCTCGGACTGATCGAGCGAGCAGACGTCCTGGACGACGACGTTGTCGGCGCCGTCCATGAACCCGCTCGTGTACGGGCTGACGAGCTCGTCGTTGGCGGTCATCAGCATCGTGTAGTCGACACCGCGTACGCGTGGCCCTCCCTGGGCGTTCATCTTCGCCATGAACCGGGAGCTGGCGAGGAACTGGCGGCAGGAGGCGCAGAACGGCTCCAGCACGCCATAGGCAACGGAGGAGAAGCCGAGCGCCTGGCCGATCGCGTCGACGTTCGCGAGCCCGGCGAGGTTGGTGCCGTCCCAGAGCGGCGTCAACCCGACGTAGTCATCCACCTTGTTCCGGCCGCCGAGGTACTTGACCCACCAGTTCGGCATCAGGCTGCCCTCGGAGTGGCCGACGATGTCCACCTTCGACGCATCGGTGCGGCGCAGCACGCGGGCGGCGAAGCGCTTCAGCCGCCGGGCGCTCTTCTGGATTCGCAGCAGGCCGCCCGGCTGGTATCCGGGCGGATCGACCTCGGGCCGGGTGCCGTAGGTGAGCGCGAAGACGCAGAAGCCGTGGTTGGCGAGGAACGGCGAGAGGGTGGGGAAGTTGACCGTGCGGTTGGCGGCCAGCCCGTGGACGAGGATCACCGGATCGGGATGCGCGGCGCTCGGCCTGCACGACCAGTCGTTGGCACCGGCCGGCGGCGAGTTGGGTCGCGCGACCTGGGCCGAGAAGTCCCCGGTCCAGGGCACCGGGTATTCGTCGGCCCCCGCAACGGCGGGCGGGAGGACGACCAGCGAGACGATCAGGAGCGCGAGCGCACGGCGCACGACGCGAGCCTAGCGGCGGGGGAATAATCCGGCGCGACCTTGATAACCGTCGACGAGAGCTCATTCTTCGCCGTCATCCTCACCGCCGCGATCGCCGCGGTGACGGTCGCGGTGATCCCGCGCCGCTTCGCGCCGCCGGTGGTCGTCGTCGAGCTGATCCTTGGAATCGTGGTCGGCCCGCAGGTGCTGGGGCTCGCCGAGCCGGACGAGTTCATCGACTTCTTCTCCAACCTCGGCCTCGGGATGCTGTTCTTCTTCGCCGGCTACGAGATCGACTTCGAGCGCATCCGCGGCAAGCCGCTCACCCTCGGCGCCTGGGGTTGGGCGCTCTCGCTGGTGCTGGCCTACGGGATCGGCGGGGCACTCGCCGCCGCCGGCGTCGTGCTCTCGTTCCTCTACACCGGCTCGGCGCTGGCGACGACGGCGATCGGAACCCTGATCCCGATCCTCCGCGACGGCGGCGAGCTGAAGACCAAGTTCGGGACCCACCTGCTGGCCGCCGGCGCGGTTGGCGAGTTCGGGCCGATCCTGCTGATCACCCTGGTGCTCTCGACCACCCAGCCGTTGCACGAGGCGGCGGTCCTCGTCGGGTTCATCGCGCTCGCGGTCCTGCTCGCGCTGGCCTCGATGCGGCTCACCTGGAAGGGCTTCGGCGCGCTCGAGCGCACGCTCGAGACGAGCAGCCAGCTCGCGATCCGGATCGCGACCGTGCTCGTCTTCGGCCTCGTCCTGCTCGCCGCCGAGCTCGGCCTCGAGCTCCTGCTCGGTGGCTTCGTCGCCGGGATGATCGTCCGCGCCGCACTGCGCGGACGCGAGTTGGAGGCATTCGAGTCGAAGTTGACCGCGGTGGGCTTCGGCTTTTTGATCCCGTTCTTCTTCGTCGAGAGCGGACTCAACTTCGATCTCGAGGCGCTCGGCTCGGCCGAGGCGATCGCGAAGCTGTTTCTCTTCTTCGGCCTCTTCCTCGTCGTGCGCGGCGTCCCGGCGCTGCTGCTCTACCGGGGCGTGCTCAAGGCTCGCGACCGTGCGGCGCTCGCCTTCTTCAGCGCCACCGAGCTGCCGCTGGTGGTCGCGATCACGACTCTGGCGATCGAGGCGGGGGAGATGCATTCCTCCACCGCCGCCGGGCTCGTCGGCGCGGCGATGCTCTCGACCCTGGTCTTCCCCTTCGTCGGCATGGCGCTGCGGCGGGGGGCCGCCGACGCGGACGCCGACGCCCCTAGTCCTCCGGCCGAGGCGCCCGCCGCGCCCGCTTGACCTCCGAGCGGCGCTTCTTCGAGGCCAGGCGCCGCTCCTTCGAGCTTCGCGTCGCCCGCGTCGGCCGCCGCCGCTTGCGCGGCTTCAGCGCCGTCGCGATCCGGTCCTGCAGGCGTTCGACGGCGAGCTGGCGGTTACGCGCCTGGCTGCGGGCGTCCTGGGCGATCGCCGTCACCCGGGGGCCGAAGCGCGCCCGCAGGCGGTCCTTCTGCTGATCGCTGAGGCTCTGCGAGGCGTCGATCTCGAACACCGCCTCGATTCGCGAGGCGGTGACGTTGGCGTGCTGACCGCCGGGGCCCGAGGAGCGGCTGGCGCGCAGCTCGATCTCGGACTCGGGAATCAGTAGCGGTAGTGATCCGGCTTGTATGGACCCTCGACCGGGACGCCGATGTAGGCGGCCTGCGAGGGGCTGAGCTCGGTCAGGCTGACGCCGAGCGCGTCGAGGTGCAGGCGGGCGACCTTCTCGTCGAGGTGCTTCGGTAGCACGTAGACCTGCTTTTCGTACTCGTCCTTCTTCGTGAACAGCTCGACCTGGGCGATCGTCTGGTTCGTGAACGAGTTCGACATCACGAACGACGGGTGTCCTGTCGCGTTGCCGAGGTTGAGCAACCGTCCTTCCGAGAGCACGATGATCGAATGGCCGTCGGAGAATGTCCACTCGTCGACCTGGGGCTTGATCGTGTCGCGCTTGGCCCCGGAGCTCTCGAGCCCGGCGATGTCGATCTCGTTGTCGAAGTGGCCGATGTTGCCGACGATCGCCTGGTGCTTCATCCGCGCCATGTCGGCGGCGGTGATGATGTCCTTGTTGCCGGTGGCAGTCACGAAAATGTCTGCTGACTCGACGACCTCGTCGAGCGTCCGCACCTCATAGCCCTCCATCGATGCCTGCAGCGCGCAGATCGGGTCGATCTCGGTGACGATCACGCGCGCGCCTTGGCCCTTCAGCGAGCTGGCGCAGCCCTTGCCGACGTCGCCGTAACCGCAGACGACCGCCACCTTGCCGCCGATCATCACGTCGGTGCCGCGGTTGATGCCGTCGATCAGCGAGTGGCGGCAGCCGTAGAGGTTGTCGAACTTGGACTTGGTGACGGAGTCGTTGACGTTGATCGCCGGGAACAGCAGGTCGCCCGTCTCGGCGAACTGGTAGAGGCGGTGGACGCCGGTCGTCGTCTCCTCGGTGACGCCGATGATCTCGGCGGCCATCTTCGTGAACCGCTGCGGATCGGCCTCCAGCGAGCGCTGCAGCGTCTCGAGGATGATCCGGAACTCATCCGAGTCGGCGGAGGCCGGGTCGGGGACCGCGCCCGCGGCCTCGAACTCGACCCCCTTATGGACCAGCAGGGTGGCGTCGCCGCCATCGTCGAGGATCATGTTGGGGCCATCGGCGCCGGGCCAGGTGAGCGCCTGCTCGGTGCACCACCAGTACTCGTCCAGCGTCTCACCCTTCCAGGCGAAGACCGGGATCCCGGCGGCGGCGATCGCCGCGGCGGCGTGATCCTGGGTCGAGAAGATGTTGCACGACGCCCAGCGGACCTCGGCGCCGAGCGCGATCAGGGTCTCGATCAGCACCGCGGTCTGGACGGTCATGTGCAGCGAGCCGGTCACCCGGGCGCCGGCGAGCGGCTGGGCGGCCGCGTATTCCTCGCGGGTCTTCATCAGGCCGGGCATCTCGTGCTCGGCGAGGGTGATCTCCTTGCGGCCGAACTCGGCGAGGCCGATATCGGCAACCTTGTGGTCCTGGGCGGTCTGAGTGGTGGTCATGCTGCTCCTGGATAGCTCATTCGGGTGCGAATCGTAGTGGGGTCCCCTGCCACTAGGTGCACTAGCCTCATCGGCGATGAAAGCGATGGTCATGGCGGCCGGCCTCGGCAAGCGCCTGCGCCCCCTCACCCACGAGATTCCGAAGCCGCTGGTGCCGGTCGCGAACCGGCCGATCATGGAGCACATCCTCGCGAGGCTCGGCCGCGACGGGTTCGGCGAGGTGGTCGCCAACCTGCATTGGTTCCCGGAGACGATTCGCGACCACTTCGGCGACGGCTCCGGGCTCGGGGTCGAGCTCACCTACAGCGAAGAGAAGCGCTTGCTCGGGACCGCGGGCGGGGTCCGCAACGTGCGCGAGTTCTTCGGCTCCGAGCCCTTCGTGGTCATGGCCGGCGACGCCCTCACCGACATCGACCTGGCGGGGTTCGCGCGAGCCCACGCCGAGAGCGGCCGGATCGCGACCCTGGCCGTGAAGCGAGTCACGAACACGACCGAGTACGGCGTCGTCGTCACCGGGTCCGACGGCCGCGTCGTCGGCTTTCAGGAGAAGCCCGACGCCGCCGACGCCCTCTCCGATCTCGCCAATTGCATGATCTACGTGCTCGAGCCGGAGATCTTCGACCACTTTCCCGATGCCGAGGAGGTCGATTTCGCGCTCGACGTGTTCCCGGCGCTGCTCGAAGCCGACGTGCCCTTCGGGGTCCACGTCACCGACGCCTACTGGAACGACGTCGGCTCGCTGCCCGAGTACCTGCAGGGCAACCTCGACGTGCTCACCGGTGCTGTCGACGTAGAGGCCGCCGGGGAGCTGGTCGACTCGGCGGCCGCGGCCGGCCTCGGGGTCGACGTGAGCATCGAGGGCCCGGTCCTGCTCGGCGAGGGCGCCGAGGTTGGCGACGGCGCAAAGCTCGACGGCCCCGTCGTCGTCGGCCCGGGGGCCTCGATCGGCGCCGGCGCACGGATCCGCGAATCGGTCCTCCTGGCGGGCGCCCAGGTGCCCGCCGACGGCCTGCTTGCCGGCGCGATCGCAGGCAATGCGACCGCGTTGGCGAATCCAGCAACACGGACTGTTCACGACTAGGCATCGAGAGCCGATACTCCAGTTGGAGGATGAGATGACCGGCGCGCAGAGCACGTTCGGCCGAACGGCCCGACGGCTCGCGGCTGCCTGCGGCTGGGCCGTGATCGCGCTCGGGGCCGCTGGTGCTCGTCGGTTGGATCGCCGATTCCACCCTGCTGAAGCAGATCGGCGCCGATCTGCCCTCGATGAAGCCTCTGGTGGCCGTCGGCCTGATCGCGCTCGGAGCGGCGCTGGTGCTGCTCGCGCCCAGCGAGCGGCCCGGCACCGCCCACCAGGCGGGCGTCGCGTTCGCCGGGTTCGCGGCCCTGATCGGCGTCGCTGTGATCGCCGAGCACCTGTTCGGCGGCTTCGGCATCGACGAGCTGCTCTTCGACGACGTCGGCCCCGACCCCGGCCGTCCGTCGGCGCATACCGCCGCCGGGTTGCTCCTCTGCGGCCTCGCCCTGGCGACGCTCGACCTCGACCAACCGCGGTACCGCGTCGGCCTCGTGCTCGAACTGCTGGCCGCGGCCGTGGCGGTGGCCGCGTTGATCGGCTTGGCCTATGACGTCGACTACCTGCACGGACGGACCGGCAGCGCCGGCGTCGCCGTGCACGGCGCGATCGGGCTCGCGCTGGTGGTGCTGGCGATCGCCCTGACCCGGCCGGAGCGGGGGATCGTCGCCTTCTTCCGCGGCGACGATCCGGCCACGAGGCTGATCCGTCGCCTGACTCCGATCGCGATCCTGGTCCCGCCGCTGCTCGGGGGCGCGAGGCTTGCGGGCGAGCGCGCGGGCCTGTTCAGCGCCGAGCTCGGGGTTGCGCTGGTGGCGCTCGGGGGGATCCTGTTCGTGGTCTGCGTGATCGCGATCAGCGCCCACTATCTGCGGGTCCAGACCTCCCGTGGCGAGACCAGCGAGAGCTCGTTTCGGGCGGTCACAGAAGCCTCCGTGGAGGCGATCATCACCGCCGACCACGAAGGCCGGATCACCTACCTCAATCCCGCGGCCGAGCGCATGTTCGGCCACTCCTCCGAGCGGGTGAGCGGCCGGGACCTGACCCTGCTGATGCCGGAGCGTTTCCGCCAGCGCCATGAGGCCGGGCTGCGGCGCTTCCTCGACACCGGCGAGACGCGGGTGATCGGCACCACCGTGGAGCTGGTCGGGCTGCGGCGAACCGGCGAGGAGTTCCCGATCTCGCTCTCGCTCGTCGCCTGGGAGGCCGAGAGCGAGACGAACTTCACCGCGACGATCCGGGACATCGGCGAGCGCCTCGCGGCCGAGCAGGCGACGCGCGAGCTGGCGGCGATCGTCGAGAGCTCGGCCGACGCCGTGATCGGCTGGAGCCTCGACGGCCGGGTACGAAGCTGGAACCGGGGCGCCGAGCGGGTTTACGGCTACGGCGCCGAGGAGATGGTCGGTCGCACGCACGACGTGCTCATGCCCCCGGGAGAGCCGAGCGAGCTCGGGGACCTGCTCGAGCGGATCCGCGACGGCGAGAGGATCGAGAACTTCGAGACCTCGCGCATGCGCAAGGACCGGCGCCGGATAGAGGTCTCGCTGACGGTCTCGCCGATCCTCGACCAGGACGGCCGGGTGATCGCCGCCTCGACGATCACCCGCGACATCTCCAACCAGAAGGCCGCCGAGCGCAAGCTGGCCGAGAGCGCGCGCCATTTCGAGCTCATCGGCGACCTAGTCGCGACCTGCGGCTTCGACGGTTACTTCAAGCAGCTCAACGGCGCCTGGGAGCAGACCCTGGGATGGACCCCCGAGGAGCTGCTGCCGAACCCGTTCATCGAGATCGTCCACGCCGACGACCGTGCCGCGGTCGAGGCCGAGGTCGCGAAGCAGGCCCAAGGCGCGACCACGGCCGAGTTCAAGATCCGGGTCGGGACCAAGGACGGCGGCTGGCGCTGGACCGAGTGGTCGGCATCGCCCGACCTGCCGGCGGACGTCTTCCACTGCGTCGGCCGGGAGATCTCCGAGCGGATGGAGGTCGAGCAGACGCTGGCCGCCGAGCGGCGCCAGCTTGCGACCGCGCAGAAGATCGCCAGCGTTGGCAGCTGGGAGCTCGACCTCGACACCGGTGAGGGCAAATGGTCGGCGCAGCAGTTCAGGAACCTCGGCTTCTCCCCTGACGGCCCGGTGCCCGAGCGAGAGGAGATCCGCGAGCGCACGCATCCCGATGATCGTCAGCTGTTCGAGGATTTCATCGTCAAGCTCGACGCCGAAGAGCAGGAGCTCGGGATCGAGTACCGGATCATGCTCCCGGGCGGTGAGGTGCGCATGATCCAGGCGCAGGGCGAGCTCGTGATCGACCCCGACGGTTCACGCCGATTCATGGGGACCAGCCGCGACGTGACCGCAGAGCGCGATGCCGAACGGCTCAAGGACGACTTCTTCGGATTGGTCTCACACGAGCTGCGCACGCCGCTGACCTCGATCATCGGCTACACCGAGCTGCTGACCGAGATCGAGGCCGAGAACCTGAGCGAGCAGGGGCGGCGGTTCGTCGAGGTGATCGAGCGCAACTCGCGTCGCGAGCTCAGCCTCGTCGGCGACCTGCTGCTGTTGACGAGGATCACCGCCGGGACGTTCGAGATCGAGGTCGGGCGCGCCGACCTCGCCGACCTCGTGAGCACGACCGCGGAGGAGGCCGCGCCGGAGGCGGCCAAGGCCGGGGTTGCGATCACCCTCGATATCGACGACGCTCCCGAGATCGACGCCGATCCGCATCGACTCGGACAGGTGCTCGCAAACCTGGTCTCGAACGCGATCAAGTTCACACCGCGGGGTGGCCAGATCGCGATCCGCGCCGCAGGCGAGGGCGAGCACGCGGTGATCGCGGTCACCGACACCGGCATCGGGATTCCGCCCGAGGACTGCGACCACCTGTTCGAGCGCATGTTTCGCACCCGGGAGGTCGAGCGCCGCCACATCCAGGGCACCGGCCTCGGGCTGACGATCGTGAAGGCGATCGTCGACGCCCACGGCGGCTCGATCGGGGTCGAGAGCGATCTCGGCCGCGGGACGACGTTCCGGGTCGAGCTGCCACTCGTCGCGGCGCCGCGGCGAACCAACGGAGGCCGGGTCCATGGAGTCGAAGATGGGTGAGGCGAGCGCCGACCGCGGCCTGGTCGTGATCGCCGACGACGAGCGCGACATCGTCGAGCTGGTTGCGATCGTGCTCGGCCGCGCGGGATATGAGGTGCTCAGAGCCGCGGACGGCGCCGAGGCCCTGCGGCTGGCGCGCGATCGACTCCCCGACCTCTGCGTGCTCGACGGCATCATGCCCGGGCTCGCGGGTTTCGAGGTCCTGCGGGCGCTGCGCGAGGACGAGCGCACCGCGGCGGTGCGGGTGCTGATCCTGACCGCGACCGTCAACGAGGAGCGCGAGATCCGCCGCCACGGCGTCGAGCCGGACGCGTTCATACAGAAGCCGTTCGAGGCCGAGGCGCTGCTGGCCGAGGTCGAGCGGCTGCTCAAATAGTGCGGTGCGAGTCGAGCTGCTGTGGTGGCGCGGCTGCCCCTCGTGGCAGCGGGCGATAGCGATCGTTCGCGAGCAGATGGCGCTCGCGGGCCTCGACCCGGAGACGCTCGCGGTGCGTGAGATCGTCGACGACGAGGCAGCCGAGCGCGAGGGCTTCCCCGGGTCGCCGACGATTCGCGTCGACGGTGCCGACATCCAGGAGCCTGGCGACGAGCCCGGCGGGTTAACCTGCCGCGTCTACAGGCTGCGCGACGGACGCATCTCGGCGCTTCCCGACCCGGCCGACGTCGCCGCCGCCCTGGCGGCGGCCAGCGAAGGTCCCGAGCCCGAATGAGCGAAGACGAACACCCGAGCACCCGGCAGGCACCGGCGCTACAGCTGCCTGATACCGCGGGCGACCTCTGGTCCCTGCCCGCGGGGCCGGCGGAGGCGTCGGCGACCGTGGTCGTCTGGACCTGCAACCACTGCCCCTACGCGCTCGCCTGGCACGACCGGCTGGTCGATGTGGCCAACGATTTCGCAGACCGCGGCGTCCGCTTCGCCGCCGTCAGCTCCAACGATCCCGAGCGCTACCCCGCCGACGGGCCGGAGGCGATGCGCGATCGCGTCGAGCGCGCGGATCCTCCGTGGCCGTTTCCGTACCTGTTCGACGCCAGCCAGGAGGCCGCCCGCGCCTGGGGCGCGCGGACGACCCCGCACGTGTTCGTCCTCGACCCCGAGCAGCGAATCGTCTACGAGGGCGCGCCCGACGCCGATCACCAGGATCCGGGGCTGCGGGCTCAGTGGCTGCGCGACGCTCTCGACGCTGTCCTCAGCGGCGCCGACCCGCCCGCGAGCACCGAGCCGGTCGGCTGCTCGATCAAGTGGAAGTAGTGCAGCGGTGACCGCGCGACGGCGGCTGGTTCGCGTCCCGGCTTCATCGGCCAACCTCGGCCCTGGCTACGACGTGCTCGCCGCCGCCCTGGCGCTCGAGCTCGAGCTCGAGGTCAGCGAGACCGGCGAGTTCGCCGTCGACGCCGGTCCCGATCTGCCGACCGATCGTTCGAACCTCTGTGTGCGCGCGTTCGAGCGCCTGCATTCGGCCGATGGCCTGCGGTTCGAGATCGAAAGCCAGATCCCGCTCGCCCGCGGGCTCGGCTCGAGCGCGGCGGCGATCGTCGCCGGCCTGGTCGCCGCCGATCATCTCTACGAGCTCGGGCTCGAGCGCGATGCGATCTACCGCCATGCGGTCGAGCTCGAGGGACATCCCGACAACGTCGCCGCGGCCGTCTACGGCGGTTTCGTCCTCTGCCCGAGCGCCGAGGGCACCGCCGAGTTGCCGCCGCCCGTCCGCCTCGACCCGCCCGAGGGCGTGGAGGCGGTGCTCGTGATCCCCGACGACACGGTGCCGACGGCCGAGGCGCGGACCGCGCTGCCGGCGGCGATCTCGGTCACCGACGCGGTCGCCAACGTCGCCGCCGCGACCCAGCTCGTGCTCGGCCTCGAGCGCTCGGATCTGGATCTGATCAGCCGCGGTCTCGCCGACCGCCTGCACCAGCCGGCGCGCCGATCGCTCTACGAGCGCTCCATGGAGCTCCTCGGCCGCGCCCGCGACCTGGGCGCGATCGGCGCCACGATCTCCGGCGCCGGGCCCTCGGTGATGCTCTGGTGCTTCTGGCAGGACACCGGCAACGTGGTCGAGGCGGCGACCGAGGCGGCCCGCGGCTGGGCCGAGGTCCGGCGGGTCCCGTTCAGCCCCCTGGGCGCGGACGTGCCGGAGCTGTAGCGCGGCTCAGGCGGCGACCGGAACGGTGCGCGGATCGACGATCGTGCGGTTGCGGCCGGCGGCCTTCGCCTTGTAGAGGGCGGAGTCGGCGATCTGGATCAGCGGCTCGATCGTCGCCGGAGCCGGCGCGGTGGTCACCCCGGCGCTGATCGTGACGTGGGGGAGATCCGGGTCAAGCTCGGTCGCGAAGGCTGCCCTGACGCGCTCGGCGAGCGCACCCGCGTGCTCGGAATCGGAGGCCACGAGCAGGACCAGGAACTCCTCGCCGCCCATCCGCGCCACCACGTCGGTGTCCCGCGTCTGGGCGCGAAACACGTCGCCGAGGCCGGCGAGCACGCGATCGCCGACCTCGTGTCCCCATTCGTCGTTGATCCCCTTGAAGTGGTCGATGTCGAACGAGGCGACGCCGATCGAGGCGTTCACGCGCCGGGCCCTGGCGAGCTCGACCTCGACGCGCTCCTCGAACCCGCGGCGGTTGAGGAGCCCGGTCAGTTTGTCGGTTCGTGCCTCGGCGGCGAGCCGGCCGACCAGCTCCTCGTTTCTGTTCGTCAGCCAATGGACGACCGCCGCGACGACGGTCATTCCGACCATCACGTCGAACCAGCGGTCGGCGTGGCCGACGCCGGCCGGCATCGCGATCTGAGCGAGGGCGTCGACGAACCCGGTCCAGAGGACGATCCCGATCGCCCCCTTACGGCCGAAGAAGTAGGTCGTCCAGAGGACGGGCCAGATGAACAGCACGGCGCCGTCGTTGGGGCCGTCGGTGGATCCGATCGCGATCGCGATCATCGCGGCCCCCAGCGGACCGAGCGCCGCCAGCGCGAACAGCGGCAGCCTCGGCCCGAAGACAACCAGGCCCGAGACCGTCACCAGGGCGACGAACCCGGGGAGCAGCGAGAAGGTGGGCCCGCCCGGGATCAGTCCTTCCACCAAGGAGACCACCGCGGCACCGCCGTACATCGCGGCGGCGGTATACGCCATCTGGCGGCGTTTCGGGTCGGCCCCCGGGTCGCGGTTCATACACGCGTTTATCGGCCTCGGTGGGCTACCTATTGAGTGCGGGCCCTTATCGCTGCGCTTCGATCAGCTCCAACAGCACGTCGACCAGCAGCTCGACGTCGGCCTCGGTCGTCTGCCAGTTGACGATCGCTGGGCGAAAGGCGACCTTGCCGTCGTAGACGGTGGTGCCGGCGAACACGCGTCCGTCGCGCAGCAGGGCTTCGCCGAGGCGGCGGTTGATGTCGTCGAGCTCGCTTTCGTCGGCGCCCTCCGGGCGGGCTCGAAAGCAGACGATGTTGAGCGGCACCTCGGCCAAGCGCTCGAGCTCGGGCGTGGCGTCGACGCGGTCGGCGAGATGGCGGGCGAGGCGCAAGTGGCGCTCGACCATCGCCCGGTGTCCCTGGCGGCCGTAGGCGCGCAGCGTCGCCCAGATCGCGAGCGCCCGGGCCCGACGCGAGTTCTCGGGGCTGAGCCAGCCGAAGTTCGGTCGCGGATCGTCGCGCGAGGGGAGATACGGGGCGCCGATCGCGAGCGCGCGGGCGAGGCGCTGCGGTTCGCGGACGAAGGCAAAGCCGCAGTCGTAGGGGACGTTGAGCCACTTGTGCCCGTCGGCGGCGACCGAGTCGGCGCGCTCGACCCCCTCGGCGAGCGCCTGCGCCTCCGGGGTCAGCCGCGCGAACAGGCCGAAGGCGCCGTCGACGTGCAGCCAGCCGCCATGCTCGGCGACGAGGTCGGCGATCGAGGCGATCGGGTCGAAGTCGCCGGCGTTGACCTCGCCGGCGTTGGCGATCACGATCGCGTTTCCGCCGGCCGCCTCCAGCTCGCGCTCCAGCGCGCCGAGGTCGATGCTGGCCGATTGCGTCGCGGCTCAGCGTGCGCACGGTCGAGCGACCGAGCCCGAGCATGCCGACCGCCTGCACGGCGCTCGGATGCACGTAGCCCGAGCTGAGGATCGCCGGGGGCGCCAGCCCGAAGACGCCGGCTTCGTTGACGTCGATTCCCTGGCGCTCGGCGCAGGCGTCGCGCGCCGCGATCAGGCAGGTGAAGTTCGCCATCGTGTCGCCGCTGACGAGCACGCCAGCGAACTCGTCCGGAAGCCGAAACAGATCGCGCAGCCAGTCGACCGCGACCGCCTCCAGCCGCGAGCCGAGCGACGACGAGGCCCAGGTGTAAGCGCTCTGATCGAGCGTCGAGGTGAGCCAGTCGGCGCCCAGCGCCGCCGGCGTGGCGCCGCCGGTGACGAAATGAAAGTAACGCGGCCCGCTCGACCGGGTCGCTGTCGCGCGACCGCGCTCGGCGAGCTCTGTCAGCGCCGAGATCGCGCCGTCTCCCTGCTCGGGCAACGGGCCGTCGAACCCCTCCAGCAAGCGCTCGGATGCAGGGTCGAGCACCAGATCGTCGGCGAGCCCGTCGGTGTAAGCGGCGGCTTCGCCCGCGGCCAGCGCCAGGGCCTGCTCGAGCTCTGAGCGCAGCTCGAGCGGATCCGCCATCGGCCTAGCGCGCGGCGCCGGCCGGCACGAGCTCGGTCGAGAGCTCGTCGAGGCGCTCGAGCAGGTCCTGGCGCGAGAGCCGGCGCAGCAGCTCGCCGGCCAGCGAGAGGTAGTCGGCGCCGCGGTCGGGGCGGTAGTCGAGGATCGGGACCGCGCGTTCGGCCGACTCGGCGTAGGCGATCGACTGGCGGATCACGGTCCGGCAGACCTTGTCGCCGAAGCGCTCGCGAAGCGACTCCAGGGTCTGGCGAGCGTGCTTTGTGCGCATGTTGGCGATGTTGAGCACCACCGCCAGCAGCTCGAGCTCGGGGTTGAGCGACTCGCGGGCCAGCTCGACGACCTCGAGCGCCTGCTCGACCCCGTGGAAGGAGAAGTACTGCGCCTCGGTGGTCAGCAGCGCGTAATCGGCGGCGACCAGGGCGTTGACCGAGAGCAGACCCAGCGTCGGCGGGCAGTCGATCAGGATCAGGTCGCGCTCGCGCTTCAGATCACGCAACGCGTTTCGCAGCGTCACCTCGCGGCCGATCTTGCCGGCCAGCATCAGCTCGGCCTCGGCAAGGCGCATGTTCGCCGGGATCACCTGGCCGTGGACCGCCTCCGCGGCCCGGACCTGGCCCTGGAGCACGTCGGCGAGCGTCGGCTGAGCGTCGGGGTCGGTGTCGAAGTAGTCGGAGAGGTTGCCCTGCGGATCGGCGTCGATCGCGAGCACGCTGAGGCCGAGACGGGTGAAGACGTCGGTGAGGCTGCGGGTGAGAGTGGTTTTGCCGGTGCCTCCCTTCTGCGAGAGGACCGCGATCGTGGTCGCCATCGGTCGATCCTAGTCGGACCGCCGTCCGGGCGGCTCGGGATCGACCGATCACCGGCTCGACGTTCAAGCCGACGGCACGAGGCGTCGATCAGGCATGCAGTGGGATCGACACGGGACTATTCGGGGGGTCCACCGCAGCGCCGGCTGGCCTTGCCCGTGCTCGGAATCGTCGCCGGCGTTGGCATGATCGCGCACTGGGCGCTGCAGCCGCATGACTTGCCCGGATCGATCGGCCTCTACGACGCCGCAAGCCGGGTCGGCCTCGCCTTCGGAGTGATATTGCTTGCCGTGGGCCTGATCGGGACGGTGCGGCGCCTCGGCGAGGCTCCGACCGCCGATCAGCATCCTGTTCGACTAGGGCTTGTGCTGGCTGTCCTCTTCGGCTTGGTGATCAGACTGATCGTCGCGGGTTACGACGATCGATCCGACAGAATCACCTCGATCGAGGCGTCGATTGTGGCGTGGAAGGGGTATGAGCAGCGGGAGAAGATCGCCCAGGTGGCGCGCGACTACATCTCCGCTCGGCTCGGAGGCGACGGCGCCGCGGCCTGCCGGCTGCTGACGCCGGGCCAGCAACTCGAGCTCGTCGCCCGGGTAACCGGCTCCACTCTCGCCTCGGTCCGTGCCGGCGACTGCAAGCAGATCGTCACCGACGTGGACCCGGCCTCGAACCTGACCAAGCCGGAGCTCGAAGCCTTCGAGGGCGAGGACCTCGGGGTCGAGATCCGCGGCCGGCTCGCGGGCTTCTCGGCCGCCAAGGTCTACGTCGTCGCCGATCCGGACGTGTTCATCGAGGCTTGGCACGACGGCCGTCGCTGGCTCCTCGACGGCTGGGCGGCGGAGGAGCTCACCTTCGTCTACCGCTGTGCCCAGAGCGGTGGCGAGATCAGCCTCTGCGGATGCATCGTCGAACGCGTTCGCGCCGGCTTCCCGGGCCCGCCGGATGGACTCGAGGCCGTGCTCGGCGAGGGCGGCAATCCGCCTGATCCCAACCACCGGCTGATCCAGGCGGCAGCCGCGAGCTGCGCGGCCGCCGCACCGTCGAACACGGACGCTTGAGCAGGACCCCGTGGAGAGCCGCCTGACAGCGGTCATATAATCCGGCTCTCCCATCCCCGTCGCGCGCCCGCTCGAAGAAGGCGCGGAACCCGGGAGGTTCAATTGAAGCGTTACTCACCGCACCTGCCCTGGCGCCCGCTGGTCTCGCCGCCGTCGGTCGACGATCACGACGCCTGTGCGCTTTACGCCTCGGTCCGCAAGGACGCGACCGCGAGCGGTGAGCCGGTGGCGCTGGCGCTGGCGAACCTCCAGAAGATGCTGCACAGGGCGGGCAACGTCGATGGCGAGGGCGACGGCTGCGGGATTCTGGTCGACATCCCGCGCCGGATCTGGGCCGAGGAGGTGCGTGCGGGCGGTCACAACCCGGCGCTCGTCCACGACCCGGCGTTCGCCGTCGCCCACGTCTTCATCGAGCGCTCCGCCGAGATCGAGCCGACGCTGCACGATGCGCGCGAGCTGCTCGGCCGGGCGGGGTTCCGGGTCCTCGCCGAGCGCCTCGGCGCGGTCGAGTCGCAGGCGCTGGGCGCGACGGCGCGCGAGGAGGAGCCGCACTTCTGGCAGCTCGCCGGGGTGCTCGCCTCGGCCGAGCACGCCGAGCGCGACCTGTTCGCGCTCAGCGGCGAGCTCGAGTCCGAGCTCGGCCTCGACCTGCCCTCGTTCTCGTCGACGACCTGCGTCTACAAGGTGATGGGGGCCCCGCGGGTGCTGGGCGAGTACTACCCCGACCTTCGCGACGAGCGCTTCGAGACCGTCGCCTGCTTCGGACACAACCGCTACTCGACCAACACCTGGCCCTCGTTTCGCCGCGTGCAGCCGTTCTCCGTCCTCGGCCACAACGGCGAGATCAACACGATCGAGCAGCTGCGTCAGGAGGCGCGGGCGCTCGGCGTGAGCATCCCCGCCGGGGGCTCGGACTCCCAGGACCTGAACCGGACGATCGACCACCTGATGCGCGCCGAGGGGCTCTCGCTGGCCGAGGCGATGGAGCTGATCGTGCCGCCGGTGGTCAACGAGATCCGCTCGCTGCCCTCGGAGCTGCACCCGTTCTTCATGTACATGCGCGAGGTCATGGGGCCGTTCGCGCAGGGCCCGGTGGCGCTGATCGCCCGCCATGGCGACGAGTGCGTTTTCTCCGCCGACGCGCTCGGCCTGCGCCCGCTGTGGCGCGTGGAGACCGCCGACGATCACATCTTCAGCTCCGAGCCCGGGGTCGTCAGCGTCCACGAGATGGTCTCCGAGCCGCTGCCGCTGGGGCCGGGCGAGAAGGCGATGGTGACGATCGAAGCCGACAGGCGCCGCTCGCGGCTTTGGTCGCATTCTGAGATGCAGCACGAGGTCGCCCGCCGCTGGCTCGCGCGAACCTCGACCGAGCGGGCGGCGCCCTATGACCGGGCGCTGTTCACCGGCGGTCCGCTCGAGGGCACCGACGTGCCCGGCTACAGCGCCGCCGGGCCGGCGGAGCCGGTCAAGGTGCCGGAGAGCATCCTCGCCGGCTTCGGCTGGCAACGCGACGACGTCAAGCTCTGCCAGCAGATGGCGTCGAACGGCGCCGAGCCGATCGGCTCGCTCGGTTATGACGGGCCGCTGGCGGCGCTCAGCCCCGAGCGCCAGAACCTCGCCGACTACTTCAAGGAGACGGTCGCCGTGGTCACCAACCCGGCGATCGACCGCGAGCGCGAGATGGAGCACTTCTCCACCCGCGCGGTGTTCGGCCGCCGACCCTCGCTGCACGACCCGGGCGCCGACACCGGCACGGTCGAGACCTCGTTCCCGGTCATCCTCGGGGGCCACCACGGCCTGGCGCCGCTCTCCGACACGACCTATCGCGAGATCGCCCGCCCGCACCAGACCTACCTGATGGAGGACCTGTGGGAGGAGTTCCGGGGGCGCGCCGCGGCGCTCGACATCGCCCTGCTCGAGTCCGAGACCACGGTCGGCGCGATCGAGCGGCTGAAGCAGGAGGCCGCCAAGTTCGTCCGCGACGGCGCCGAGCTGCTGGTGCTCACCGACCGCACCGTCTACGACGGCGAGCGGCGCTACCTCGATCCCCACCTGGCGACCTCGGCGATCGACCAGGCGCTGAAGCACTTCCGGGTCGAGCCGGGGGCGGAGAACCTGCGCCGGCGCTGTTCGATCGTGCTCCGCTCGGCGGCGATCCGCAACGTCCACGACGTCGTCCTCGCCCTCGGGCTCGGCGCCAACGGCGTCAACCCGTACGTGATGCTCGAGGTCGTATGCGTCGACGACTACTCCGAGGACGTCGCCAACGTCTGCGCCGGCCTCGGCAAGGGAATCGAGAAGGTGATCTCGACGATCGGGATCCACGAGGTCCGCGGCTACGCGCGCCAGTTCTCCTCGATCGGGATCAAGCCCGAGCTCGCCGAGATCTTCCAGACCGACGCCTTCGCCGCCTCGGCCACCGCCGGGGTCGGATTCGGCGACCTCGACGCCGACAGCGACGCGCGCCACGCGATCCTCGCCGCCGAGGAGACGGCGGCGAAGCCGGCGAAGACCTTCCGCTTCTACCCCAAGGTCTACAAGGCCGCGGTCGCCGCGGCCAACGGCGGCGCCAGCTACGAGGACTACTCGGCGAAGGTGCGCGAGCTCGAGGCCGAGAGCCCGATCTCGATGCGCCACATCATTGGCATCAAATCCGACCGGAGCACGATCGAACCGGCCGGTGTAGATACCTCTGTCGGTCATCACGACTACCCGATCGTGATCTCGTCGATGAGCTTCGGCTCCCAGTCCGAGCCCGCCTTCCGCTCCTACGCCGAGGCGGCGAAGCAGATCAACATCCTCTGCATCAACGGCGAGGGCGGCGAGATCCGCGACATGTACGGCCGCTACCGCAAGTGGCGCGGCCAGCAGGTCGCCTCAGGTCGCTTCGGCGTCTCGGCCGAGATGCTGAACTCGTCCTACCTCGCCGAGATCAAGATCGGCCAGGGGGCAAAGCCGGGCGAGGGCGGCCACCTGCCGGGCAAGAAGGTTTCGGAGAAGGTCGCCGCGGCCCGAAACGCGTCGCCCGGGACCGACCTGATCTCGCCCTCCAACAACCACGACCTCTACTCGATCGAGGACCTGGCGGAGCTGATCGACGAGCTCAAGACCGTGAACCCCGACCTGCGCGTCTCGGTCAAGGTCCCGGTGGTGCCGAACATCGGCACGATCGGCCTTGGGATCGCCAAGGCCGGCGCCGACATCATCACCCTCTCGGGGTTCGAGGGCGGGACCGGAGCGGCGCGCCAGCACGCCCTGCGCCACGTCGGCCTGCCCTCCGACATCGGCACCCGGCTCGTCCACCGGGCGCTGATGGAGGCCGGGATCCGCAACCGGGTCGAGATCTGGGCCGACGGCGGCTATCGCCACGCCCACGACATCGTCAAGCTCGTCTGCATGGGGGCGAACCGGGTCGCCTTCGGGACCCTGGCGATGGTCTCGCTCGGCTGCACGATCTGCCGCGGCTGCCAGCTCGACACCTGCCACGTCGGGATCGCGACCCAGATCGAGACCCCGCAGCAGGCGACCGAGCACGGGCTGAAGAAGTTCACCCCGCAGGTGGTCACGACCGCCGCCGACAACTGCGCTCGTTTCTTCTCGGCGATGGGCGAGGAGGTCCGCGCCCTCACCGCCGAGCTCGGCTACGAGCGCACCCAGGACCTGGTCGGCCGCTCGGATCTGCTCGAGCAGATCGCCCGCGCCAACGAGCTCGACCTCGGCCAGCTGATCGCGCCCTTCGACGAGTATCTCGACCTCGCTCCGGTCGATCTGCCGGTTGGCGATACGGAGCCGGTCGAGGCGCGCGCCGAGGCCGGCCTCGTCCGCGCGCGGCCGATCCGGATGGAGCCGAAGCAGGCCTCGGCGCAGCTCGCCGAGCTCGCCGAGCACCTCGTCGACAGCCCCGGGGTGCGGCTCGAGTTCCCGCGCCCGACCGACGCCAACGACCGCGTCCTCGGCGCCGAGCTCGCCGGGGCGATCTCACGGGCGCGGATCTACGACGGGGCGCCCGAGGGATCGCTCGACGTGCTCGCCGAGCTCGACTTCAACGGCGGCTCGGTCGCGGGCCAGGGATTCGGCGCCTTCAACGCCTACGGGCTCGTCGTCCGGGTCGAGGGCGGCGCCCAGGACGGGGTCGGCAAGGCGATGCTCGGCGGCACCGTCTCGATCCTCAAGGGCAAGGGCGCAAACGGGCAACGCGTCAACGGCTCGGTCGGCAAGTCGTTCGCCTACGGCGCCCAGCGCGGCCGGCTGTTCGTCCAGGGATCGGCGGACTCGCGCTTTTGCATCCGCCTCTCCGGCGCCGACGTGGTCCTCGGCGGCGAGCCCGCCGAGCCGCTCGACGACGCGCTCGGCTGCGTCTCCGATCGTGCCAACGCCAAGGGCTTTGCCTTCGAGTACATGACCTCCGGGCGGGCGGTCGTGCTCGGCGACATCGGCCCCTGGGCCTGCGCCGGGATGACCGGGGGGCGCGTCTACGTGCGCCAGAACCCGGACTGGGGCCTCGACCGCGAGACGATCCAGGGCCGCCTCGGCGAGGGGGCCAAGGTCGCCCTCGCCGACCTCGACGCCGAGGGCATCCTCGACATCGAGGACCTGCTCGGCCACTACGCGGAGGAGCTGCGCGCGACCGGCCAGGACGAGGAGGCCGAGCGGGTGCTGACGCTCATCTCCGAGGCGCCCGAGCACTTCCTGATGATCATCCCGGAGAAGGTCCAGGCGGACCCGAACATCTCCACCGAGTAGCTCCCGCGGATGGTCCGCTTCGCGTCCGCTCTCGCGGGGTCGCGGCTAAGCAGCGAGCACGTAGAGGCGGTAGCGGCCGATCTCGAGCTCGTCGCCGTCGGCGAGCGGCGCCCAGTCGACCTGCTCGCCGTTGACGAAGAGGCCGTTGAGGCTGCGGTCGTCGAGGGCGCGCAGCTCGCCCGACTCGGTGAGCACGATCAGCGCGTGGCGGCGCGAGACGGTGGCGTCATCGAGGCGGACGTCGGCGGCGCCCGAGCGGCCGATCCGGGTCCAGCCGAGCTCGAGGCGAATCACCGCGTACTCGTCGTCGTCCTCGTCGAAGGCGAGGTAGTGACCCGCCTGCTCGAGCTCGGCGCGGGCCTCGGTCAGCCACTCCGGCGCCGTCTCGGCGACGTCGACGGCCCGGGCGTCGACGGTCGGCCGGGTGTCGAAGATCGAGGCGCGGCGGAACTTGCGCCCCTGGCAGTTCGGGCACTCCGGCAGCGCCCCGATCGAGCCCAGCGAGACGGCGAAGCCGCAGCTGACGCAGCAGAGCGAGCCTGTTTGAGGCTCGGTGATCTGCTCACCGGATTGGTGCAGTTCCGGGGCGGAGGGGTCTTGTGCGAGCATGGCCATGGGTCTACCCGACTAGTGCGGATGTTAACGAGGCTGGCCGCAGTGTCCAGACGAATAACAACGGGTTGGACGGAAATTGCGGGTTCGGCTGATCGTCGCGGCGAATACAATCGCCCTGCATGCGCCCGGTCTCGGCAACGATCCTGATCGACGTTCCCCGCGAGCGCGTCTTCGACCTCCTGATCGACCTCTCGCTGCGGCCGGCGTTCACCGATCATTTCATGACCGAGTACCGGCTCCAGCGCCTCGAGCCCGTCGGCGTCGGCGCCGCGGCTCGGTTTCGCGTGCGTGAGGCCGAGCGCTGGATGGACACCACGATCGAGGTCGCCGAGCGCCCGCACCTGGTTCGCGAGCACGGTTACGGGGGCCGTTCCAACCGCGTACCGGCGTTCACCGTCTGGGAGCTCTCCGAGGGCGCCTCGCCACAGTCGTGCGAGGCCACGGTCACATTCTGGACCGAGCCCGCGAGGCGCATCGATCGCATGCACGACCTGTTCGGTACCAGCCGCCGCTTTCGCCAGGACTTCAAGCGCGCCCTGGCTCGCCTGAGGGATGTCGCCGAGGGCGGTGGAGCGGTCGAACGGGTCAGCGTCGGCGGCGGCGACGCGATCCCCGCGTTCGCGCGCTAGAACCCAGGCGTGAATATGCTTGCGCCCGCCATGCGCCGCCGGATCGCCTCCATCGCCGCCCTCGCGCTCGCCACCGTGCTCGCCGCCTCGGCCCTGGCTGCGTGCGGTGCCGAGGAGGAGTCCGAGGCCGCCGAGGGCGAGCCGATCGAGGTCGCCGGCCTCTCCTACAACATCCAGATCACCCGCTTCCTCAATCCCGACGACACCGAGGACTCCGAGTACCTGGCCGGCCAGCCCCCGGCCCCGCCCGGCACCTCCTACCTCGGCGTCTTCCTCGTGATCGAGAACGACACCGAGGAGCCGAGGCCGTCGGCGGGCCACTACAAGGTCGTCGACACGCTGGAGAACGAGTTCGACGTCGTCGAGAGCGAGAGCCCCTATGCGCTCGAGCTCGGCGCCGAGGTTCCCGCCGAGGGGGCACTCCCGATTCCGAACACGACCCCGGCGACGGGCCCCAACCACGGCTCGCTGCTGATCTTCGAGGTCTCCGACGACGTCAGCGACAACCGCCCGCTGGTCCTCGAGATCGTGACCTTCGCCGGCACCGGCGAGGTCATCCTGGACATCTAGGGGCTCAGGCCCCATGTCCCTGCGCCGGCTCCAGCTCGTGCTGGCATTGATGGCGGTGGCGGCGGCGATCGTGATGGCGGGGCTGCTCTCCAGCGGCGCCCGGATCGTCTGCCTCGGCGTCGTCGTTGCGGGCGCCTGGCTGACCGAGCCCGAGCGCAGCCGCCGCGGCGGGGGATGGTGGTTGCTGGTCGGCGCCGGGACCGTGCTCGCGGTCGCCGGCTTCGCCGTCGCCGAGCTCTCGGAGCCGGCCGAGACCGCCGCCGGAATCGTCGCGATCGCCGGCTCCGCGCTGGTGATCGTCGGCTCGACGGTCGGCTTCCCGACGAACTAGGCGCGCAACGACGCTTGGCTGCCTAAGCAATCTCCCCCGATCGGCCGATATCTGGTTTAGCGGACTGGCTGCGTCAGGCAGCGGTAGTCCGATCGATATGGACCCTGCCAGCGAAGAAGAGGCCAGTCAGCGCGACGACCCGGCGACCATGGCCAGGATTCTGGCCATTCTTTTCTTCCTCGGAGCGCTGACGGGGGCGCTGACCCTTCTCTTGCCCCACCCGCCGGGTGCCAACGAGACGGCGCTCTGGAGCAACATCGCTCTCGCCGGCGTAGCGGCTTTGACCCTGGGTCTCGGCGCGGAGCGATTCCGGCCGTGGATGCTCCAACTCGTGCTCGTGTTCGGCACCCTCGCGATCACCAGGGCGATCTACTTCAGCAACGACGCGGGCAGCTTCTACAGCATGTGGTACGTGTGGGTCGGGCTGTTCGCCTTCTTTGCCCTCGACCGGCGCGGAGCGCTCGTGCAGCTCGGGGTGACCGCGCTCGCCTACGCCTGGGTGTTGACGGAGATCCCATCGGAGAGCACGGTCGTTCGCTGGTTGATGACGGTCGGCACGATCGCCATCGGCGGAGTGCTCGTCGACATCCTCATGGGCCGCGTGCGCGCTCGCGCAGAAGCGGCACGTTCGCGGGCGCACCTGCTCGAGGTCGTCGCCGCCACCGCCCACGAGTTGGCGCGCCATACGACGTCCGAGGGAGCGGGCGGCGTGATCTGCCGTGCTGCCGTCGAGGCCGTCGGCGCCAGCAGCGCATCTCTGTGGCAGCCGACATCTGATGGGCGCGGATTGGCGAAGACCGCGAGCACGCCGGGGGGCGAGACGGGCGAGGTGATCTCCTTCCTCGGAGCCCACTCGGAAGAAGCCGAGGCCTTCATCTCGGGCGAGCAGCGGCTCGCCGAGGGGGCCCTGTTCGAGCCCCTGGTCCTCGATCAGGTGACGGTCGGAGTGCTTGCCGTCGACTGGCCCGCCGACAGCCCGAGCTTGCCGGTGGAAGAGCTCCGGCAGGTGATGGATCTGCTCGCCCTCGAGGGCAGCCTCGCTCTGCAGCGCGCCGAGACCCTCGCGCGTCTGGAGCGCGTCGCTCGCACCGACGACCTCACCGGCCTCGCGAACCGCCGCGCCTGGGATGAGCATCTACAGCGCGAGATCGAGTGGGCGAAGCGAAGCGGAACGCCGCTCGCCGTGGCGATCCTCGACCTCGATCACTTCAAGCAGTTCAACGACCGCAATGGTCACCCGGCCGGCGACCGCCTGCTGAAGGCGGTTTCCGCCAGCTGGGAGCAGGCGATCCGCGCCACCGACATCCTCGCCCGCTACGGGGGGAGGAGTTCGCCCTGGTGATGCCCGCAACCGAAGCCGACGAGGCCGTGGCGATTCTCGAGCGCCTGCGCTCGACGATGCCGACGGGGCAACGCGTCTCCGGCGGGCTGGTGTTCTGGGACGGCAGCGAGGACGACTCCGCGATCGTCGGTCGTGCCGACGCCGCGCTCTACGAGGCGAAGGCGGCGGGCCGCGACCGGGTGCTGACCGCTTAGGCGCGCCTAGGCGACGCCGAAGTAGTCGGCCATGATCTGGCGGACGATCGGCGCGGCGACGGTGCCGCCGTCCCCGTCGGAGTTGACGACCATCACCGCGACCGCGATCTTCGGGTCGCCGGCGGGGGCGAAGGCGGTGAACCAGGCGTCGGTGTCCTGCGGCGGCTCCTCGCCGGGGCCGAGCTCCTGGCCGGGCTCGAGCGCCGACGGGCCGAGCTCGGCGGTGCCGGTCTTGGCCGCGACCTGGATCCCGGGGAGGGCGCCGGCGACGCCGGTGCCCTCGTTGACGACGCCGACCATCAGATCCGTCATCGTCGCCGCCGTCTGCGGCGAGGTGACCTCGACCGGCGCTTCGGTGGGCTCGAGACCCTCGCTGCGGGCGATCGGGGTCGGCATGCGGACGCCCTTGTTGGCGATCGTCTGCGCGACGGTGGCCATCTCCAGCGGCGTCGCCAGTACCTGGCCCTGACCGATCGCCGACTCGCCGGTCTCGACGCTCTCCGAGAGCGTCTCCGGGATCGTGCTCTCGGGCGGGTCGATGATCGCGGTGGTGGCGCTGTCGAACAGCGCCGGCGGCGAGTTGAAGCCGAAGAGCTCGGAGGTCTCGACCAGGCCCTCGCCACCGAGCTCGGCTCCCAGGGGCGCGAAAACGGTGTTGCACGAGTCGGCGAACGTCTGGGCGAAGGTTCCGCCGCAGAGCTCGTCGTGTGCGTTCGGGATCTCGCGGCCGATCTCAGAGTTCGAGGACTCGACCGGGAACTCGTCGGAGAGCTTGACGATCCCGGCGTCGAGGGCGCCGGTGGCGGTGATGATCTTGAACGTCGAGCCCGGCGGCTGGGGCGCCGAGTAGGCGAGCCCGGCGAGCGCCAGCACGGCGCCGGTCTTGGCGTCGAGCACCGCGGCCCCGCCGTAGAGACTGCCGAGCGCGGTGACCGCGGTCTGCTGCAGGTCGGGGTCGATGTTCGTCCGCACCGCCTTGCCGCGCACGGGGTCGCTGGTGGCGATCACCCGGCCACCGCCGACGTCGCTCTCCTCGCCGGCGCTGACCGCGAGCAGCTGTCCGCCCGGCTTTCCCGCGAGGCGCTCGTTGAACGCCAGTTCGAGTCCCGAGATGCCGGTCAGACTGCCGGGCGGGAATCCTTGGAGGGCAAGCTCGCGCTCCTGGGCGCGAGTCGGCGTCCCGACCTCGCCGACGACGGCGAGCGCTGCCGTGCCCACCGTCCGCGCTGCGGCGGGCCCCTCGGACAGCGGGGTTCGGTCGGCGGCCAGGATCGCGGCCCGGCTCGGGGCGCGGGTGCGGCGGCTGAGCCGCTCGTCGGTTGCGAGCCCCGGGTAGACGAGGTTCGGCGTCCAGGCGACCTTGTCATCGGAGATCGGCAGCACGAGCTCGCCGCCCAGGTTGCCGAAGATGTGGGTTTCGAAGATCACCGGGGCGACGACCCCATCGCCCTGCTCGGTGACCTCACCGGCGCTGAGCTCGGCGATCGTCGCGCTCGCGGCCGCGTCGTCGTAGGTGCGGGTGAAGGCTTCGAGCGAGAACTCCTCCTGTGCCTCCGGGGTGAGCTCGGCATACATCGCCTCGGCGTCGCCGCTTTCCCAGGCGTCGAGGAACCGCTGCGCGGCGGGCGCGGCCGGGGTCGAGGCGACGACGATCCCGCCCAGGAACGCCGCTGCGGCGATGACCACGATCGGGACGGCCCGGGTGAGCCTTCGACGACGACGCTCCGTTGCGGAGCCCTCGGTGCTCAATTGGGCACGATCCCTGCGCTAGCGTTTCGGCCCCAGCCCCGTCGCCGCTGCGACCCGATGTCCATGCGGGAAAAGGTAGTGCCTTTCCGTCGCCCAGATGTGAACTGACACTCGGCATGCAGTGATTGTGCGAGCGAACCCTTGAGCCTGATCGACATCGGCATCGTCCTCTTCGTGATCGCGCTGGCCGCGATCGGCTACGAGCGCGGGCTGATCGCCAGCGCGCTGCCCCTGGGCGGGTTCGTCGGCGGCGTCGCGCTCGGCGCCCGGGTCGGGCCGGCGCTGCTGCCCGACGGCGCCGAGTCGTCGTACGCGCCGCTGGTCGCGGTGCTGACCGGGATCCTCCTCGGCGCCTTCCTCGCGGTCGCGCTCGACGGCCTCAGCCAGGGGATCAGGGCGCGGATGGGCCGGGGCAAGGTTGGGGTGCTCGACGGGATCGGCGGAGCGTTGCTGCTGGCGGCGCTTGCGCTGCTGGTGGCGTGGGGGTTCGGCGCCGTCGCCCTGCACGCCAGCGGCGACCAGGCGCGCGAGCTGCGCCAGGCCGCCCAGCGCTCGGCGATCCTCGGGGTGCTCAACGACGCCCTGCCGCCGTCCGGCCCGTTCCTCAACGTCCTCCGCCGCGTCGACCCGCGACCCGTGATCCGCGGCCCCGACGCTGATGTGCCGCCGCCCGACCCGAACGCGGTCGACGATCCCGACGTCCGCGACGCCGGCGGCTCGACCGTGCGCGTGATCGGCACCGCCTGCGGCCTCGGGGTCGAGGGCTCCGGCTGGGTCGCCGGCCCGGGCCTCGTGGTCACCAACGCGCACGTGGTCGCGGGCGAGGACGACACCACGGTCAGCATCGAGGGGGGATCCGAGCTCGAGGCCACCGCCGTCCATTACGACACCCGCAACGACCTCGCCGTGCTCGAGGTCGCCGGGCTCGAGGCGCCCGCCCTGGAGCTCGCCGATCATCCCGGCAAGGGGGTCGACGCGGCGGTGATCGGCTATCCGGAGAACGGCCCGCTGACGTTCACCGCCGCGCGCCTCGGGCGGTCCGGGTTGGTGACCAGCCAGGACTCCTACGGTCGCGGACCGGTGCAGCGCGAGATGACCCCGTTTCGAGCCGATGTCCGCAGCGGCAACTCCGGCGGCCCGGTGGTCGACATGGCCGGCGACGTGGTGACGACCGTCTTCGCCGCCTCCACCGGAGACGGGCCAGACAACGGTCTCGGGGTGCCGAACAAGGTCGTCGCCGATGCGCTCGCGGGTAAGCTGGCTCCCACGGACACGGGACCATGTGCAGCCTGATCGAGATCCGGATCGCAGGAACCATGCTGAGCGAGCGGGGCCGTTCGGTACTGTCTGACGCAGGGTGGAGGCCGCGAGTGAACACTCACGCGCGAGCGGCGAAGCTGGCGCAAGCACCCACGGAAACGGCTCTCCGGCATCCGTCTGTCCCGATTTCCACGCTGCGATCGAGCTGATCGGCCGGCGCTGGGCCGGGGCGATCCTCTGGGCGCTGGCCGAGCGCCCCCACTACTTCGCCGAATTGACGGCAAGCGTTCCCGGGCTCTCGGACCGGCTGCTGTCGCGGCGCCTGCGCGAGCTCGAGGCGGCGGGCCTGGTGGAGCGCTCGGTCCACGGCGGTACGCCGCCGCGGGTCTCTTACGCGCTGACCGAGAAGGGGCGCTCTCTGGAGCCCGTGCTGGGTGAGTTGCGCGACTGGGCGCGCGCATGGAAGCTGAGCTCGTAGCGCTGGTAGGTGACCTCGTCGCGGCCCCAGCGCGGCCCGGTCTGCGCGGAAACCAGTTCGAACCCGTGTGAGCGGTAGAGGTGGGCGGCGGCCCGCAGGTCGCTGAACGTCTCCAGCCAGAGTCCCTCGTAGCCGGCAGCCTCGGCCTCGGCCATCAACTCGCCCACCAGCGTGCGCCCGAGCCCCTCGCCGCGCACCTCGGGGCTCAACACGAACCAGCGCACGGCGCCGAGCCCGCCATCCTCATCGGTGAGC
This sequence comes from uncultured Solirubrobacterales bacterium, assembly GCA_963767475.1. GTDB lineage: Bacteria > Actinomycetota > Thermoleophilia > Solirubrobacterales > 70-9 > WHSW01. The sequence continues at coordinate 1,030,362 of CAVYEI010000003.1, read as the reverse complement.
GCCAGGCTGCCGGCGTGCTCGCCATCCGCCTCGACGAGCCAGATCCGCTCGCGGTGGCGGGGGAAGCCCTTTGCGGCAGCCGCGGCGACGCTGGCGCCGACGTGAGCCTCGAAGTTCGAGTCGACCCCGTACTCGGGGCAGTAGACGGCGCCGTGGTGGGCGACGATCGCGTCGAGATCACCGGGCCGCAGGTCGCGGCGGATGATGGCGGAGCTCACGCGCAACCGCCCGTGGAGAGACCGAGGTCCAAGCGTCCGGCGACCCGGCCGCGGTTCGGGTTGGCGCGCTCGGGCTCGTCGGCCAGGCGAACGCCGGCGAGGTGGCAGCGCAGCAGCTCGACCAACTCCGCCGTGCGCACGAAGGGATCGGCGACCAGCTCGCCGGTTCGCAGCGAGATCGCAGCGACGACGATCCCGTCGCGCTCGGCAAGCAGCCGCGGGCTCGGGGGAGCGGTGCCCGAATCGCGACCGGCGACGCGGGCGATCGCCGGCTCGTCCCCGGCGCCCGCGAGGCGGATCGTCACCGGCAGCTGCCACGCGGCCATCCGCTGAACCGGCGGGTGGCGTCGACTACGGCGGAGGGTCATGACAGCATTCTGGCCGCCACGATCAATCTTCGCAAGATGTAGTTGTCACTGGATCAAGCTTGATTTACGATTGATCTCGCGATGGAGCTACGCCAACTCCTCTACACCGAGGCGGTCGCCCGCCACCGCCATTTCACCCGCGCGGCCGAGGAGCTGCACGTCGCGCAGTCGGCCCTCTCGCATCAGATTCGCAGACTGGAGGCCGAGCTCGGCACCGAGCTGTTCGAGCGCACCAGCCGGCGGGTGGTGCCGACGGAGGCCGGCGAGGCGGTCGCCGCACGCGCGCGCCGGGTGCTGGCCGAGGTCGACGGGGTGCGGGGCGAGCTCGACGAGTTGCAGGGGCTGGTCCGCGGCCGGGTCGCGATCGGCGCCCTGCTTCCGGCCGGCGGGATCGAGGTGACGACGCTGCTGGCGAAGTTCACCCACACCTTCCCCGGGATCGAGGTCGGACTGCGCGAGGGCACCGCCGCCGACATGTACGAGCTGATCGAGGCCGACGAGCTCGACGCGGCGTTCTCGCTCGTCTCGGGCGAGCTCCCCGACGGTGTTGAGGGCGTGCGCGTGAGTGAGGAGGAGGTGGTGGTCGCGTTCCCGCCGGGAACCGCGCCGGCGAAGCGCTGGGTCACCGTCGCCGACCTCGACGGCGTCCCGCTCGCGACCCCGCGCTCGGGATCGGCGATCAAGCACGCGGCCGACGAGCTCTTCGACCGCGCCGGCAAGCGGATGCTGGTCTCGCTCGAGAGCGGCGACCCCTACCTGATCCGCTGCCTCGCCTCGGATGGGTTCGGAGCCGCCGTGCTGCCGGCCTCGATCACCCGCCGCGAGGGCCCTCCGGTCGATACCCGCCCCCTGCGCCCGGCGGTCCGCCTGCCGGTTTTCCTGGTCTGGCGCCGCGGCCGACGTCGCTCGGCCGCCGCGAGCGCTTTCATCGAGTTCGTTGGCGAACACGTGCGACCGTAGCCGCCGACCATTCATCCTCGATCTGCCGGATCATCGCCGGGTAGACGATCAGGTGGCGAAACGGCCTGATCGCGGTCATGTAGGCGTTCCCGAGTAGTCCGTTTGGCTTCACCAGGACGGCCATCTGCCCGCGATAGCCGCCGGTTCCGTCCGGGACCCAGCCCATGTGCATCACGCCGTGCATGGTCTGGTTGGCGATCTCGGCCGCCCACTCGTCGTCGAGCAGGTACAGGGAGGTGAACGGGAGCGCGTCGAACTCCGGGCCGGCTGGGGCGTCGCGCAGGTCTGCCGGTAGGCGGTCGCGGAGCGTCGGCACCCGGGAGCCGAGGCCGGTGTCTGGGTCGTCCAAACCGAGCAGCTCGCCGAGTTTCCACCGGATCGCGAACAGCGCGCGGACGGCGGCGGAGGGACTACGCGAGGGGTCGCCCGAGGCGAACCGCTCCATCAGCCGCGGGAAGTCGTTGGGACCGCCCGGCGTCGGCAGTGCCCACACGTCCTCGAGCCGGAAATCGCTGGTGAGCTCGTGGATCCGCCACGGCCGGGAGGTGTGCTCGGCGTTCGGGAGTCTCATCCGGTGGGGACGTCGTCGGGGTTCAGCCCCAGCACGCCGGCGACCGCACTCGCCGCCAACACCTCATCGTCGGGGGCCTCTCCGGCGATCTGGATCATGGTGCCTTCCAGGGCGCCGAAGAAGGCGCGGGCGACGGTTTTCGCCGATGGGCCGGCCGGGATCGCCCCCGTCCGGCGCCCGGCGTCGATCAGCCGAGAGATCCGCTTGACGCCCCTTGCCGAGATCCGCTCGAGCTCGCGTCCGATCGGATGCTCCTGGCCGCTGAACTCGACCCTGAGCGCCATCACGACACGGGCGATGTCTCGCCGGCAAAAGACGGCGTGACCGCGCGCCAGCGCGATCAGCTCGGCGACCGGATCTGGCTCCTGTCTGGCCGGCTCGCCCACCTCGTGGATCCAGTTCTCGTTCACCCACTCGATCACCGCCAGCGCCAGATCCTCCTTGTCCTTGAACTGGTGATACAGCGCCCCGCGGGTGTAGCCGGCCTCGCTTGCCACCCGCTCCAGGATCAGGTTGCCGTACCCGTATCGGGACAGGCCCCTCGCGGCTGACTCGAGCAAGGCGCTGCGCGAGCGGGCGCTTCGCTCCTGCTGCGTCGATCGGACTGGAATACGTACATGCATGTACGTATATTAGCGGGAGCTTGGTCACCACGCCCTGTTGGCACTTGTTTACGAAACCAAAGGTGAACCCAGACACGCGCTGCCGGTTCGTCCAATTGTGCGGCCCACGTTCCTCGTAAAAGGGGATTGACTGCGGCCACGCCGCTGGACGAGGATCCTCGTTTGGCGTCGCGCACGCCGCGACCGAACGCGAAGGAGACGACGTGGGAGGATCAGTCCGACTGCACCGCAGCGAGCTTGCCGTCCCCGGTAGCAACGTTCGCATGCTCGAGAAAGCGCCGGCGCTCGATGCCGACGTGGTGATGCTCGACCTCGAGGACGCCGTCGCCCCCGACGACAAGGTCGAGGCGCGAGGCAACGTGATCGACGCGCTGCGCGACCTCGACTGGTCGGGCTCCTCCGTGTCGCTGCGAATCAATGGGCTCGATACACACTGGTGCTACCGCGACATCGTCGACGTGGTCGAGGCCGCGGGCGCGGCCCTCGACACGATCACGGTGCCGAAGGTCGGCTCTGCGGCGGAGGTCGAGTTCGTCGCGACGCTGCTCGAGCAGATCGAGGAGGCGATCGACCTGCCGCACCGGATTGGCATCTCGGTACTGGTCGAGACGGCCGCCGGAATGGCGCACGTGAACGAGATCGCCGCCGCGTGCCCGGACCGGATGGAGGCCATGGTCTTCGGCGTCGCCGACTACGCCGCCTCGCTACAGAGTTCGACCACCTCGATCGGCGGCGTTGACCCCGGCTATGCCGTACTAACCGACGCCGGCAAGAGCGAGAGCGCTGGCCGCGAGGTTCACTGGGGTGACCAGTGGCACCACGCCTTGTCGAGCATCGCCGTCGCCTGTCGAGCCAACGGTCTGCGCCCGATCGACGGGCCGTTCGGAGACTTCACCGATCCCGAGGGCTATGTGGCGGCCGCTCGCCGCGCCGCCGTGCTCGGATTCGAAGGCAAGTGGGCGATTCACCCGAGCCAGGTGCCGCTTGCCAATGAAGTGTTCACACCGGACGCGCAGGTGATCGAGCGGACGCGCCGGATTTTGGCCGCGATGAAGCAGGCCGCGGCCGAGGGCAAGGGCGCGGTCTCGCTCGACGGGAGGCTGATCGATGCAGCCTCGCTGCGGATGGCCGAGAACCTGCTGGCGAAGCTCGACCAGATCGACGGCAACGGTCCCTCGGCGCGCATCCTGCGTCCGCGAAAGGGCGAGCTCGAAAAGCACGAGACGCAGGCGATCCGTCGGGGCGCGGCGTAGGGAACGGCTCCTCACCAGGCCCGCGGATTGCCCTCCGGGATCGCGTCGCGGACCAGCGTCCCGTCGGTGACCTCGACCGGGATCGGGGCGGTGGTGGCGCGGAAGAGGTCGAGCTCGCCGGGGCCGAGGCGCTCGAAGGCGGCCTCGATCGTCGCCGGGTAGGTCGAGATCACGACCGCGTCCTCGGGCGGGGCGGGGTGGTGGTGCTCGGGGCGGGCGACGTAGGTGATCACCCGATCGAGCTCGACTCCCTCCGCGGCTGCGACGGCGTCGGTGACGTCGACGCGCCGGTAGCGGATCTCGCGCAGGTCGAGGCGGTCGAGCTCGGCCTCGGTGAGCTCGATCAGGACCCCGTTGGGTGCCGGAGCGTCCGGGGCCGGGTCGAGGTTGAGGCCGAGGCAGAAGCGGGGCAGGCTGCCGTCGGGCCGGGCGAAGGTCTTCTCCGAGGCGCTCTGCTCGCGTCCGAGGGTCCAGCCTCGCGCCCATCCTTCGAGCCGGGCCGGGATCGGGCCCGCCACCGGGCGGCCGAGCGTCTGCGCCGCGCTCGCCGGGCTGACCAGCGACGCGTAGCCGAAGACCGCGATCCTCACGGAAGGCGCCTCAACGGCGGCGCGGCTCGGCTTCGTCCTTTCGGACTCCGCCTCACTGCGGCTTCCACTTCGGCCTCGGGCAAAGCCGAGCCGCCGCCGGGCAGCCGAAGCAAAGGGCCGGGAAGGGGTCCTCCGTGACTTCGAAGACGCCGGAGCGCATGCGCTCGACCATCGCCCCCAGCCGCTCGCGTGCCTCGGCCAGGCGCTGGGCGTCGAACTCCTCGATCACGGGTTCGCCGGGCGCCTCGAGGAAGACGTGTGCCGTGCGGGCGCCCGATTCGCCGCCGGCCGCCAGCGCGTAGACCTGGCGCTGGACTTCGTAGCGCGCGCCGAGCTCCGCCGCGCTGCGGCCATCGAGGGCGTCGGTCTTGTAGTCGACCACGGTCGGCACACCGTCGCCGCCGGCGACGAGCAGGTCGATCTGCCCGCGGGCGACGGTCGGGCCAAGGTCGAGCACGAATGAGACCTCGGCGCGCGCTGGCGATCCGGCCAGCGACCGGCGCAGATCGGATTCGAGCCAGCCGGCGACGAGGCGCTGCGCCCGCGCCAGCGCCTCGGCCTGCCCGGTCAGGCCCTCGCGCGCGAGCAGCTCGGCGAGCCGCTCGCCCGATGGCGGCTCCCAGGCGTGCCGGGCGCTCCACTCCAGCGCCGCGTGCACCGCGTTGCCGATCCCGAGCGCGAGCCCGCGGTCGACGCCCGGCTCGACCAGCTCGGTCGGCGGCTCCGGAGCCTCGTCGGCCGCCTCGTCGTCGGTCGCCGCGAGCGCCTCGCGCGCGCCGAGGACCCGCTCGACGTAGAAGCGGTAGCCGCAGCCCTCGTACTGCGACAGAGCCGAATATGAGAGATGGCCGATCGGCACCGGCCCCGGGCTCGGGTCGAGCAGCGGCGGCGATCCGCTCGCCGCCGCCAGCGGATCGTCCTCGGCCGGGGCGGGGAACGAGCGCACGAGCTCGGCCGCGCGCTTGGTCCCCGGTTCGCTGACCCGGATCCGAAGCCGCGCATCCGGTAGCCGGGTCGAGCCGTCGACGGCCAGCGGCCCTGGGATCTCGATCTCCGCGTCCTCGCCCGCGAACCCGCGCTCGGCGAGCGCCGGCAGCAGTCGCCGAAGCGGAGTGTCGTTCGGCTTTTGCTCCTCGGCGGGTTCGAGGTCGGAGGGCGCGTAGAGGCCGCTGAGGATGAGCCGGTCCTCGGCCCGCGAAGCGGCTACGTAGACGAGCCGGCACCCCTCCTCGGCCTCGGCCTCGCTCTCCGCGGTGTTCAGGTCGACCAGCTCCCAGAGCCCGAGCGAGCCGGCGGAGGGGAAGACGAGCCGCATCCCGAACCCGCGCTCACCGTTGTTCGACGGCGGCCCGATCACCAGGTCGGAGTGCTGGTGGCCGGCGTTGAGCTTGCGGCCCAGGTCGGGAACGGCGACGACCGGGAACTCGAGGCCCTTGGCCGCATGCACGGTCATCACCCGGACGCCGTCGTGACCCTCGGCCTGCACGGCCGCCATCCCCTCGCGCTCGTCGCGACGCGTGCTCTCGGCCGCCAGCGCGAGAAAACCGGCGAGGTCGCGGCCCTCGTTTGCCTCGTAGTCGCGCGCCAGCCGCATCAGCTTGCGCACGTTCGCCATCCGCCCGGCGCCGCCGTCGCGGGCGATCAGCCCGAGGTCGTACCCGAAGGCGGTCATCGTGCGTTCGATCAGCTGCTCGAGCGTCAGCAGCGGCGCCTCGGCGCGCAGCTGGGCGAGCAGCTCGCAGAACCTGCGAAGCCGCGCCGCGTCGGCCTCCGGGATCGACTCCAGCCACTCGTCGCGGTGGTCGGGCGGCGGCTCCGAGCGATCGCCGAAGCGCCAGTCGATCAGCTCCCACACCGGGCGAGGTCGCCCGGCCTCGTCGCTGGCGGCGCGGCGCAGCAGCCAGAGCGCGTCGGGGCTGACCGCGTTCGCGAAGCAGGCCAGGGCGCCGAACAGGTACTCGTCGTCGAGCGGGTTGGAGACGACCCCGAGCAGGCGGACGAGGTCCTCGACCTGCTGCTGGGTCCAGTAGCCGCGACCGCCGACCACGAACGGCCGCAGGCCCGCCCGCCGCAGCGCCTCCTCGTAGGCGTCGACGTGGGTGAAGGCGCGCAGGAGGACGACGATCTCGCCCCGCTCGACGTTCTCCTTCTCGACCAGCTCGCGCAGGCGCTCGGCGAGGAAGCGCGCCTCGGCGACGATTCGCGGCGCCGACCCGCCCGGCGGCGGCTCGAGGTCGATCTCCTCTTGGGCCCACTTGCGCGCCTCCTTGCCGCGGCCCTCGTCGAGCGTCAGCAGGAGCTCGACCTCCCCGGCGCGGCCGTTCGCGTGGCGACCGGAGGTGAGCTCGGCGAAGCCGTCGAGCAGCGTGCGGCCGACCTCGTTCACACCGGCGAGCACCGCCGGCAGCGAGCGGAAGTTGCCGAGCAGCGGCAGCAGGTCGCGGTCGGCCGCATCGCGGGCCTTGGCGCGCTCGCCGCGGAAGACCTCGAGCTCGGCATTGCGAAAGCGGTAGATCGACTGGTTCTCGTCGCCGACCAGCAGCAGCCGCGTCTCGGGGCCGCAGAGGCGCTCGATCAGCTCCAGCTGGACGCTGTTGGTGTCCTGGAACTCGTCGACCATCACGTGGGTGAAGCGCTCGCGCCAGGCGGCGGCGAGCGCCGGGCTCGCCCGCAGCAACTCGAGCGCGCCCAGCTCGAGATCCTGGAAGTCGAGCGCCGACCGCTGCTCCTTGAGCGTCGCGTAGCGGCGGTCGAAGCCCTCGAGCAGGCGCTCGAGCGCCGTCCGCGCGCTCGCCGCCGCCTCGAGCTCGGCCGGGGTGAGCTCGCGCTGCTCCTCGCGCCTGCCGGGGGAGTGCGCCGGGTCGCCAACCGGCGGCAGCCGCGGCTCGCTCATCCCCTGGCTGCGCAGGCGCGCGTGGGCGCCGGTCGTCATCTGCGTGATCCGCCATGGCTGATAGGCGGCGGCGGCGCGGGCGACATCGGCGTCGCCGGCCGCCAGCAGCTCGTCGAGCGCCTCGTTCGCCGCCCGGTCGGCGAGCCGGCCGGCCTCGGAGGCGTCGAGCACGCGGAAGCGGGGATCGAGGCCGGCCGCGAGCGGGTGCGATCCGAGCAGGCGCCGGCAGAAGGCATGGATCGTCATCACCCAGGCGCGTTCGGTCGCCCGCGCGGCCTGCAGCAGCTCGTCCGCGCGCGAACCGTCGCCGGCCTCGCGGACCGCCTGCGAGCGGGCGACGAGCTCGCGCCGGATCCGCGTGCGCATCTCGGCGGCGGCGCGCTCGGTGAAGGTGAAGGCGAGGATCCGGTCGACCTCGACCGCGTCCTCGACGATCGCGGCGCAATAGCGATCGACGAGCACGGTCGTCTTGCCGCTGCCGGCGCCCGCCTCGAGGAATGCGTGACGCTCTCGGGAGGCGATCGCCGTCGCCTGCTCGGCGGTGGGCTCAAAGCTGTGCGGCGGCGCGACCGGCGCGGCGACCTCGGCGACGGGCGCCGGCTCGGGTTCCGGCTCCGGGGGCTCGAGCCCCGTGAACGCGAGCTGCCCCTCGTTGGCGGTCATCGATCCTCACCGCCGCTCTGCTCGCCGACTGCGCCCACCGCGCGCTCGAGCCGGCAGATCGCCTGGAAGGTGCAGTACTTCGGGCACTTGGCGCCCAGCGGGCGGCGGCCGATCCGGCCCGCGCCCATCTCCCCGGCCGCCCGCTCGGCCGACGCCTCGGCCTGATCGAGCGCGGCCTCGAACTCCTCGGCCTCGCGCCGGTCCCGGCCGACGATGCCGAGGGCCTTGAGCCGCTCGTCCTCCTCCGTGACCAGGCCGCGGGGTCGCCGCTTGTCGGGGCCGACCGCGCCCAGCGGGTGATAGAGGCCGGCGACCGGCTCGAGCCCGAGGACTCGCTCGGCGACTCGCATGTAGAGCTGGATCTGCAGCGTGCCCTCGTCGACGAACGCGTCCGCGCGAGAGACGTTCTTGCCGGTCTTGTAGTCGCGGACGATCGCCCGCCCGGCGTCGTCGACGTCGATCCGGTCGATGCGCCCCCGCAGAGTGACGGCGCCGAGTCGCAGCGCGCCGTGGCCGGGTGCCGCCTCGGCGTCATCGTGCTCGTCCTGGTCGAAGGGCCCGAAGGTGACCTCGAGCAGCTCGGGCCGGGGGCGGAACTCCGAGTCGGTCTCGGCCTCGGCCTCGAGAAAGGCCTCGACCTGGATCCGGGCGCGCTCGATCGCCGCGCGGCGGGAGTGATTGAGCGGTGCCCGGGCGCGCTCGGTGGCGCCCTGGTCGAGCAGCTCGGCGAACCGTTCGCGCCAGCGGCCGAGGTCGCCGGGGCGGGGGATCGCGTCCTCTCCCGGCGGCTCGCGATAGAGGCGTTCGAGCGCGTCGTGGACGACCGAGCCCAGCCACAGCGGGTCGGCCTCGGGCTGCAGGCGCTGCGGCTGCAGCTCGTGCTCGACGAACCACTTGTACGGGCAGGTGATCCAGCCCTCGAGCGAGTTGGCGCTGAAAACGTCGCGGGCGCCGAGATCGGCGAGCACCGCGGGCACGGCGAGCGGGCCCGGCAGGGCGTTCGGATCCTCGAGCCCGTCGAAGAGCGCCTCGACCGCGGCGCCGCGAGCGCCGACGTCGAGCCGTTCGAGCACCGCCCCGCGGTCGGCCGACCAGCCGCCGAGCGCGAGCGCCCGGGCGAGCTCGCGCTCGTTGGTCGCCTCGGCGGGCGCGAACACCGCGCGCTCGGGTCCGCGGATTTGCGCGAGCCGCTGCTCGGCGGCGGCGGGATCGGGGGCGAGCAGGTCGAGGACCTCGTCGACGAACGGGGAGCGGGCGAGCGCGGTGCCGTCCTCGTCGCAGCTCTGCCAGCTGAGGAAGAGGCGCTCGGTGGGCCGCGAGACGCAGGAGTGAAAGAGATAGCGCTCCTCGTCGGCCTGGTCGGCGCGCCGCAGGTCGGGGTTGCCGATCTCGCGGCGGCGCTCCTCGGAGAGCAGCGGGTCGGGGGGCGCGGCGCTCGGGAACTCCCCGTCCTGAAGCGAGGCGACGAACAGCGCCCGCGCCCGTGCCGCCCTGGCGCGATAGGGGCTCATGATCCGGACCCGGCCCGCCGCCGGCCCGCGCCAGAGCGCCACCGACGCCGATTCGAGCGCTTCGACCGCCGCCGCGAGACCGGGCTGCTCGCACCCCGCGAGCCTGCCGATCCCGCTCAGCTCCTCGAGCAGCTCCGACGCCGCGACCCCGGCGCGTAGCTCGACCGCCGAGAACGGGACCCCCGAGCGGCCCGGCTGGACCAGCGGCGCCTGCTTTCGATGAGCGCCCTCGGCGAGCTCGCGGGCGGAGCGGGCGAGCGCCCGCAGCCGCGCGGCGTCATCGCCGGCCTCGCGCAGTCGCGTCAGGTGCACCGGCGGGGTCTTCCAGTGGTCGGTGGCGGCCGTGACCGTCTGCGCGTCGCCGCGGCGCGTCCGCCGTTCGACCGTGTCGATCAATCCCGGCGGCAGCGACGGATCGAGCCGCAGGTGGGTGAGCAGGGCGTCGACCGCGGACTCGTCGTCGGCCGCGCGGCAGAGCGCGCTCAGCGATCCGCCGACGGCGGTCGCCGAGAGTGGCGTCGACGCCTCCAGCGCGACCGGCACGCCGAGATCGCGCAGGACGCTGGCCAGCAGGGGGCCGGAGCTCGCCGGATGGCGAACGACGACCGCAATCTCGTCGGGCTCGTGACCGCCCTCGATCAGGCGGGCGATCTCGATTCCGATCGCCTCCGCCTCTCCCCGCGCTCCGGCGCTCTCCAGCAGCACGAGACCGTCGTCGGGCTCCACCTTGCCGGCGCCGGGCTCGAACAGGCTTCGATCGAGGTGGCGCAGCGTGGCGCTGGCGGTGTAGCCGTCGTCGTGGGCGAGCTCCGGGCTGCGGGTGGCGCCCAGCTCCTGCTCCAGCCGCGTGATCAGCTCGGCCCGCACGGCGAGCGCGCGCCGGTCGGCGAATGCGACCGCGACCGTGACCTCCCCGGCGCGACCGAGGGCATCGACGAGCCCGACCTGCGCCCGGGTGAGGTCGTCGAATCCGTAGAGGACAACGGGCCGCCCGCCCCAGCCCTCGGGGTCCGCTCGCAGTGCGGCGGTGGCCGCCGCGAGCGTCGTCGCCGAGTCGCCGCGCCCGCCGGCCTCGCGGAGCTCGACGTAGGCGGCGTAGAGGGCGGCGAGCTCGCTCTCGTAGCCCGGGTCGTCGAGCTCGGCGACGATCCTCGCGAACTCTTCCGGGGAGATCAGCGCCGCCTGCAGCTCGGCGATCAGCGCGTCGAGCGCCGGGGCGAACCCGGGCCGCGACGCCGAGCGCCGCAGCCGGCGCGGCCCGACCTGGGCGATCGCCGCCCTGATCAGCGCCTGGCGCTGGGAGCCGGTCAGCTCCGGCGCGAACGCCGGCGCCAGCGTCCTCGCCACCTGTCCGGTGAGCGCGCCGAAGGTGGCGATCGAGCCGCCCAGCGAGGCGGAGCGAAGCGAAGCCGCGCCGCGCCGCTGTTGAGGCGCCTGGTTGCTCGCGCCCACCGACTCGCAGAGCTGGCGCTCGAAGGTGGCGACGTCGTCGCCGGTCGGCACGACGAGCACCGGATCGCGATCGAGCGCCGCGCGAAAGTGCTCCATCACGGCTTCGCGCGCGACCCGAGTTCGGGGGTCCGACTATGAGCTCGATCGACACCGCCTGAGCATAGGTCGCCTCACGGCGCCGGAAACTGACCGCCAAGTCGCTACTTGGGTGATTCCAACGCGGGTTTTGACGTCCTGCGCCCGTCCTATCTTCCGCGGCGATGACACTCTGCTTCATCGACCCGGCCGACGCGGTCCGCGCGATCGCCGATTCGATCGGCCGCGAGGCGCGGCGGCAGCTGCTCGGAGAGGCCGTTCGCGCCTGGGTCGACGAGATCCCCGACGACGAGCTCGAGGCCCACTACGCGAAGGCGATCTCGGAGCTCGACGAGCACGACATCTCGATGCTCGCCGCCTGGCATGCATCGATGGACGTCGGCACGCCGATCCCAAACCGCGACTACCTGATGGGCGCCTTTCCATCGCTCGGCCGCAACCGCCGTGAGGCGCTGAAGCTCGCCGCCGGATTCCGCGGCGAGGAGGCGGTGGACCGCGGGGTCACCGAGGAGCGGGCGCTCGAGACCGTGCTCGAGTGGCTCTCACCGCCACGTCTGATGGAGCTCGCCGTGGAAGCGGTCGAGCTCTATATCTGGGACCGCGCCGGGTCCGACAACTAGCGGCGGCGCTTCGCCCGCGCGCTGCGGGCTGCGGCTCCGGCGGCCTGGTGGGCGTCGGACTCCCGGCGCTCGCTCGGAGTCATCTGGCGCACGGTCAGCCTGCCTTCGGCGATCGCGACCTGCATCTCTTCGCGTCGCACCTTGTTCTTTTCCTCGTTGAGCTGACGCATCGTCGGGCGGTTGACGGCCATGTGTGCCTCCTCGGGGCGGGGGTCCTGTCGATGCCGGCAGAAACCCGGCCTACCCATCTATCGGCATCTTGGGCCCGTGACGTGAGCGCGCGCGCCCGGGAGGCGCGCCTGGAAGAATCCGGACATGCGGGTGCTCGCGATCTCACACCAGCGCGATGCCGGGCCGGGCGTGTTCGCGGATCCGATCGCCGCCGCGGGCCACGAGCTCGATCTCTGGCACGTCGCCGAGACCGACGAGCCGGCCGCGGATCCGCTCGGCTATGACGCGGTGATGACGTTCGGCGGTGCGATGCACGCCGACCAGGCCGATCGCCACAGCTGGATCTCGAATGAGAAGGGGCTGCTGGCGGAGCTGCTCGAGCGCCGAGTGCCGGTGCTGGCGGTGTGTCTCGGCTGCCAGCTGCTGGTCGAGGCCGCCGGCGGCGCGGCGCGGCGTGCTTCGGAGCCCGAGATCGGCTGGCACCCGGTCGAGGTCACGGCGGAGGGCATCGCCGATCCGCTGCTGGCCCCGTTGGCGCCCTCGTTCGAGGCCTTCCAATGGCACAGCTACGAATGCCTGCCGCCGCCGGAGGCCGTGATCCTCGCCCGCAGCCCGGTCTGCGTACAGGCCTTCCGCGTCGGCGACGCTGCCTGGGGGATCCAGTTTCACGCCGAGGTCTCGGCCGGCGACGCCGCGCTCTGGATCGAGGACTACCAAAGCGACGAGGACGCGGTACGGATCGGGGTCGACCCGGCGCAGCTGGGTGCGGAGACGGCGACCCGGGTCACGGCCTGGAACGAGCTCGGCCGGGCGCTCTGCCAGCGCTTCCTGGCGGTTGCCGGCGTCCGCGCCGGCACCGCCTAGCGCGGCGGTCTAGCCCGCGAGCTCAGTTCAGCCGCGCTTCCAGCTCGATCGCCCGCGCCCTGACGCGGTCGCGCATCGACGGCCCCAGTGGCAGCACCAAGCCGAGCTTGGCGGCGCGGATCGCCCGCTCGAGCTGTCCCCGCTCGAGGTAGCTGACCGAGAGCGCACGCAGGAGCATCACCCCGACCACGTGTGGGCAGACCCATGCCAGCGAGCGCGGCGGTCGTCGGCGCCCGCCGGCGGGATCGAGCGCGATCGTCGGACGGCTCGAAGCGTCGGCGAGGATGACGAGGCGGCCGCAGCCGATCGGATGCAGCGCAACCCCGACGCGGCGCGCGACCGCGGCGTAGAGGATCGCCAACGCCAGCGGATGCCCACGCCGGCGCTCGATCACCCGGTGCAGGAACAGCGACTCGGGATCGCCTCGCCCCCCGGCGTCGAAGCGCCACCGACCGGCGAGCTCGTCGAGCAGGGCGCCCGCGCGCTCAGCGGGATCGAGCCGATCGATCCCCTCGAGCCCGGCCGAGAGCTGCTCGAGACGGGCGTCGACCGCGGCGGTGTCGACGCCGGTGAACTCCCCGGCGATCGCCAGGGCCACATCCTCGAGTTGAGCGTGGGCGATCCGCGCCAGATGCTCGAGCGGCCGTTCGTCCAAAGTGCCGTCCCTTCCGTTCGGTCTTAGGGGTCCCTAATTAGGGAACCCTAACACCAGCCCAGAAATCCTGATACTTTCCGTCGGAATTCGGAGTTAGGCAACCCTAACAGGGCCTTACGAAGGAGGGTTTCGGTGGGCATCTTGGAGTTCCGGCGCGGTGACGGCGAGGGCGGGCAGCCGCCACGCTCGGCCCCGCCCGATACCGATCCGCAACAGCGCGCCGCCGAACCGCGCCGCCGTCGCCGCCGGCTGCGGCCCCTGGTCCAGCGGCTGCATCGGTGGGCGTCGCTGGCGATGGGGCTCGTCCTGCTCGTCGTCGTCCTCAGCGGCGCGGCGCTCGTCCTCGATCCCGAGATCCATCGCTGGCTCAACCCGGAGCTCTATCGCGAGACCGAGAGCGCGACCCCGATCGGCCCCGAGCGCGCGCTGGCCTCGGTCGAGCGTGAGCTGCCCGAGTTCGAGGCCGCCGATGTCGCCCTGGAAGGGGGCGTGTGGAAGGTCTACGACGTCGACTATGCGGTCGCGGCGCACGTCGACCCGGGCACCGGCGACGTGCTCGGAACCGCGAACGAGACCTCGGGCGTGATGGGCTTGCTCAAGAACCTGCACATGTGCGGACTCGCCTGCAAGGAGTACCCGGGCTTCGTCCCCTTCCTCAACGACCGGGTGAAGCTGCTCGGCAACAACAGCTTCCTCACGGTGGGCGGGCTGATCCTCGCCGGCACAGGGCTCTTGCTGCTCGGGCTCTGCGTCAGCGGGATCGTGCTCTGGTGGCCGGGGCTGCGGCGCATGCGGCGTGGCTTTCAGCTGCGGCGAAAGAGCCGCTACGCGACCCACTACGACCTCCACAAGCTGGTCGGGATCGCGGCGATTCCGTTCCTGTTGATGTGGGCGGTGACCGGGATCGGGTTCGAGCTCAAGCAGGTGGGGCAGGCCTGGTACGCATTGATGCCGGGCGATGAGCCCGGGCCGACGCCGGCGTTCGCGTCCGAGCCCAAGCGCGAGCGCGCGGTCGAGCCCGAGGGCCGCGATGGCGAGGTGACGATGGCCGAGGCGCGGGCGATCATCGAGCGCAACTTCCCCGACGATCGGCTCACCGGACTCTCGGTGATCGATCCCAAGGACAAGGCCTCCTACTACGCGGCCTGGCTCGCGGTCGATTCCGACCCCTACGAGTACTCGCTTTGGCCGGGCGACGTCGAGGTCCGCGTCGACCGCTACTCGGGCCGCTCGAAGCTCGGCTTCGGCGACCCCACCGACGAGCAGCCGCTCTCGCAGACGATCTGGGAGGAGTGGAACTTCGCCACCCACGCCGGCACGCCGTTCAACCCGGGCTGGCGCGCGGCCTGGATCGTCTTCGGGCTGGCGCCGTTGCTACTGGCGATCACGGGGATCACCACCTGGCTGATCCGCCGCCGGGCGCGACGCCGGAAGCGACCGGCCTCCGGGCACCCGGGCGGCGACGCCGCCGTCGCTTGAGCGACAGCCTCGGCGCCGCCGTCGCCGCGTACGCCTTCGGGCTGGCGGTGCTCGCGGCGATCACCCTCGCCCTCGCTCGGCGGCCGGGACCCGGGCTGAGCGCGGCGGCGCTGGTGCTGATGCTCGCCCTCTCGCTGCAGGCCGTGCTCGCGCTCGCCGACCTGCTCAGCGGCCACCGGCCGCCGGATCAGGCAACCGCGATCGGCTACCTGATCGCCTCGGTGGCGATCCTCGGGACGACGCTTCCGCTCGCGGACGCCGAGCCCTCGCGCTGGGCCGCGGCGATGCTCGCGCTCGGCGCCCTGGCGACCGCGGTGGTCACGCTGCGCCTGCTCTCGGTGTGGGCGGATGAGCGCCGACCGAGCGGGAGCCGCCCGCCGGCGCCGGTCGCACCCTGGCGCTCCTCTACGGGCTGTTCGCGCTCGCCGCCGGCGCCCGGTCCGCGGTCCAGATCGCGACCCGGTTCGGCGATGCCCCGCTCGCCTACCTGCTCTCGGCGCTCGCCGCCGCGGTCTACCTGGTGTTGGCGTTGACGATCTCGCGCCCGGATCCGGCGGCGCGGCGGGTGGCGCTGGCAGCGTGCGCGTTCGAGCTCGCCGCCGTGCTCGCGATCGGATCCTGGAGTGCCCTGGATCCGGAAGCGTTCGCCGATCAGACCGTGTGGGGGCGCTTCGGCGAGGGCTATGGATATCTGCCGCTGATCCTGCCGCTGCTCGGGCTGCTGTGGCTGTGGCGGGTCAGGGCCGCACGACGGTGAACCGCAGCCGCTTGGCCTTCGAGCTGTTCCCGGCGAGGTCCTTGGCGACGGCGCTGGCGCGGTAGGTCCCCGGCTGCAGCCGGCGCTTGCCGATCCGCCCCTTGAGCAGGACCTTGGCCGAGAGCGCCGCCGTCTTCGCCTTCAGCTTGCCGATTAGCTTGCGCTTGCCGTCGCGGCGCTCGATCACGATCTTCGCCGTCGCGGGCTCGGAGTAGCGGAGCTTGAACGCGGGCTTGCGGCGCTTGCTCGCCGCGGACCGGCCGGCGAACTGGACCCGCTTGGTGGTGATCTTGAACTTCTCGATCTGCGGCTTCACCGTGTCCTTGCCGACGGTCAGCCTCGCCGTCTGCGTGGCGCCCGCGCCGCCGCGGTTGGCGCCGGCAAAGGTGAAGCTGTCTGTGCCATCGAAGCCCGGCGTGGGGGTGTAGATGACGCTCTGGGTCGCACCGTCGGGTGCGCCGAGCGTGCCGTGCGCCGGTGGATCGACGATCGTCGGCGCTTCCAGCTGCAGGCCGATGCAGGCGAGATCGATCCGCGTCGCCTGCCCCTGCACGATCGTCCCGGAGGCGTTCGGGCAGACCGGGGGAGGGAGGACCTGACGAACGAAGATCTGCGCCTGGCTCGCCGGGTCACTCGGGTTGATCGTCTCGCGCCAGGCGGCAACGCCGACGTCGGGCGGACCGACGGCGAGCCGCAGCGAGATCACGCTGGCGGTCGCCGAGGACAGCGTCACGGGCGCGGAGCTCGGCTGCGGGCCGATCGTACGTCCGTGCGCCGAAGTGATGCCTGCCGCGTTGGTCTCGGTCCAGGCGATCGCGCCGGCGCCGCTGTTGCCGACGCCGACCGCGAGGTTGGGTCCGGAGGTGGTGTCCACCGTCAGCGTCTCGGTGGTTTGCTCGGGCGTCCCGTCGGTGGCGATGAAGCGCGCCTTGATCTCCTGCTGCTCGGGCGAAAGCGGGTTGCTCCACAGCACCAGCGATCGGTTCACCGCGTTCGTGGCGACCCGGTAGTTGGAGCTCGTCGTGTCCGGGTCGATTGCCTGCTCGGTGGCGCCGACGCCGTCGGCGCCGAGCGCCTGGTACTGGATCGACGACGGGGTGCTGGCCTTGCGGTAAACGAGCTGGAAATGGTCGTTTCCGTCGCCGGCCATCACCGCCTGAGCGGAGGCGCTCGGGGCCGGGGTCTGGAGGGTTCCGGGGACGTCGCTGGCCGCCAGCGGCTGAGCCTTCTGAGTGCTCGACTCGCGCCAGCTCAACAGCGAGCCGCCGCTCGCGTTCGCAACCGCCTGCACGTTGAGGGATCCCGCGCCGGAGGTCATGTCGATGACGCCGGTGACGCTGCCATCCGGGCTCACCCGCTTCGCCTCGACCCGGCGAAACGGGCCCGACATGCTGCTGAAGTTGTGGAATGCGACCACCGCCGACCCGGTGCTCAGCGCGGTCGCGGCGAGCTCGCCCGAGTTCGAGTTCACGCCCCCGTTGCGAAGTGTGAGCTGTGGGCCGAGGGTGTCATCGGGCGCCAGCCAACGGGCTCGCACCGAGGCCGGGCTGCCCACGCTGATCGACTCGGCCCAGGCGATCAGCGCCCGTCCGTCCGCGGCGATCGCGATCTGCGGGTCCAACGCCCGCTGGCTGCCGTCCGAGACGGTCAGCTCCGGTCCCAGCGACCCGTCGGGCCGGATTCGCCGGACCTTGGCGAGCACGCTGGTGTCGCCCTCCGACCAGGCGACGAGGGCGTCGCCGCTGGGCGCAGCCGCGACATCGGAGACGACGGTGTTGCCGCCAGCCGCCGGCGACGAGATCGGCACCAGCTGTGAGCTGAATCCAGCCTCCGCCGGTGCGGCAAACGCCAGCGCAAGCGCCGCCACGCCCGCGACCATTGCTCCTACGCCGCGTATCACTCGGCCTCCGGCGTGACGTAGGCGGCGGAGATGCCGCCGTCGACGAGGAAGGTCGAGGAGGTGATGAACGAGGACTCGTCGGAGGCGAGAAAGAGCGCCGCCTGGGCGATCTCGCGCGCCTCGCCGAAGCGACCCATCGGAATGTGGATCAGCCGGCGGGCGGCCTTCTCGGGATCCTTGGCGAACAGCTCCTGCAAGAGCGGCGTGTTGACCGGGCCGGGGCAGAGCGCGTTCACGCGCACCCCGCGGCGGGCGAATTCGTTGCCGAGCTCGCGCGACATCGATACCACCGCGCCCTTCGAGGCCGTGTAGGAGATCTGCGAGACCGCGGCGCCCATCACCGCGACGAAGGAGGCGGTGTTGATCACCGAGCCGCCGCCGGCGTCGAGCAGGTGCGGGATTCCGTGCTTGCAACAGAGAAAGACCGAGCGCACGTTCACGTCCTGGACCCGCTGCCACGCGTCGAGCTCGGTGTCGAGGACCGATTGATCGTCGTTGGGGTTGATCCCGGCGTTGTTGAAGAGCACGTCGACGCGTCCGAGCTGGTCGCGGACGCGCTCGTACATCGCCCGCACCTGGGCCTCGTCGGTGATGTCGGCCTCGATCGCCAGCTCGCCCGCGGCGCCGGCGGCGATGTCGACGCCGGCGACCCTGGCGCCCTGCTCGGCGAACAGCCGGGCCGACTCGGCGCCGATCCCGCTCGCCGCACCGGTGATCACGCAGACCTTGCCCTCCAGCCTCCCCGCCATCAACCGTCCTCCGTCGCGTAGTAGACGTTCTTGACCTCGGTGTAGTGCTCGAGCGCGTCCGGGCCCAGCTCGCGGCCGACGCCCGACTGCTTGAAGCCGCCGAACGGCGTCGCCACCCGTACCGAGCTGTTCGAGTTGATCGAGATCACCCCGGTCTGGAGCGCCCGCGCGACGCGCAGTGCCTTGGCGCCGTCGCCGGTCCAGACTGAGCCCGAGAGCCCGTAGATGGTGTCGTTGGCGATCGTCACCGCCTCGGTCTCGCCCTCGAACGGGATCACGCAGGCGACCGGCCCGAAGATCTCCTCGGTCGCCGCGCGGTCGGAGTTGGCGACCGGCGCCAGCACCGTGGGCGCAAACCAAAAGCCGGGGCCCTCGGGCGCCGAGCCGCGAATCGCCACCGGGGCGTCGTCGCTCACGTACGAGCTCACCGTCTGGCGCTGATCGGCGGAGATCAGCGGCCCCATCTGGGTCTGCTCGGAAAGCGGGTCGCCGACCACGATCGAGGTCACGTTGCGCTCCAGCGCGGCCATGAACTCGTCCATGGCGGCCTTCTCGACCAGGATCCGCGAGCGCGCGCAGCAGTCCTGGCCGGCGTTGCCGAACACCGCCGACGGCGCGGCGGCGGCCGCCGCGTCGAGGTCGGCGTCGGCGAAGATCACGTTGGCGGACTTGCCGCCGAGCTCGAGCGTCACCCGCTTGATCGTCTGCGCGGCGGCGGCGGCGATCCCGCGCCCGACCGCGGTCGAGCCGGTGAAGGCGACCTTGGCGACGTCGGGATGCTCGACCAGCCGCTGGCCCGCCACCGAGCCCTTGCCCGGGATCACGTTCAGTACCCCCTCGGGAATCCCCGCCTCGAGCGCGATCCGCTCCAGCTCAATCGCCGTCAACGGGGTCAGCTCGGCCGGTTTGAGGACGATCGTGTTGCCGGCCGCCAGCGCCGGGGCGACCTTCCAGGAGGCGATCACCATGGGGAAGTTCCACGGCGTGATCAGGCCGACGACCCCGAGCGGCTCGCGGAAAGTGATGTCGACCCCGCCGGCGACCGGGATCTGCTGGCCGAGCAGGCGCTCGGGCGCACCGGCGTAGTACCGAAAGCATTCGGCGACCATCGCGATCTCGCCGCGGGCATCGCCGATCGGCTTGCCCGCGTTTCGCGCCTCGAGCACCGAGAGCTCCTCGGCGCGCTCGGCGATAGCCTCCGAGAGGCCCAGAAGCAGGGTCGCGCGATCGCCAGGGGCGATCGCGCGCCAGCCCGGGAACGCCGCCTTCGCCGCCGCCACGGCGGCGTCAGTTTCCTCGACCCCAGCCCGCGGGATCTCTGCCATCACCTGCTCGGTCGCCGGCTCGACCACGGAAATCATGCTGCGACCGCCTTCGCCCGCGCCGCCGCGGCGGCGGTCAAGGCCGCGAGGACCGGACTGCCCGCGTCCTCCTCGGTGTGCCAGAGGATCCCCAGTACCCAGCGCCGATCGGGCATCTCGATCGCCTCGATCCCCCCGCCGGGCTCGGACCAGCCGCTTGCGGCCAGGTCATTGGCGAGTCGGTCGATGCCCTGGTGGTGGTGCGAGCGCACAGCGGCCCGTTCTGCCCCCATCGCCCGCGCCGCCAGCGAGCCCGGCACGAGCCTGACCTCGTGGTCGGAGAACCGACCCGGCGTGTGCAGATGAACGTCGGTGTCGGCGACGTGCTGATCGAGCGTGCCACCGCAGGCGACGTTGAGCAGCTGCATCCCCCGGCAGACGCCCAGCACCGGCAAATCGCGCTCGAGCGCCGCGCGGGCGAGGGCTATCTCGAACCGGTCGCGCTCGGCTCGAACGCCCTTCGTTTGCGAGTCCGGGTCGGCGCCGTAGACGGCCGGATCGATGTCGGCTCCCCCGGAGAGCAGCAGGCCGTCGAGCCGATCGAGCAGCTCGCCGGGCTCTGCGGTACCGGCATCGCTCGGGGGCAGCAGCAGCGGCAGCCCACCCGCCTCGTCGATCCCGCGCGAGTAGGTCCGCTGCGAGACGTTGACCTCGACATCGGCCCACACGGTCCAGGCGGCGCTCTCGATCATCGCGCAGATGCCGATCACCGGACGCGCCATCAGAGTCGCTCGAAGCCGCGGAAGCGCTCCCAGTCGGTGACGCTGGACTCGAACGCGTCGAGCTCGACCTGGGCGCGGTTGAGGTAGTGGTCGACGACCTCCTGGCCGAACGAGTCGCGCGCGATCGCGCTGGCGGCGAACAGGTCGCGAGCCTCGTACATGTTGCTCGGTACGTGCGGCTTGTCGGCGGTGTAGGCGTTGCCGTCCAGCGGCGCCTCCAGCGCCAGCTCGGAGTCGATTCCGTTCAGTCCGGCGGCGATCATCGCCGCCAGCGCCAGATACGGGTTGACGTCGGCGCCGGGGAGGCGGTTCTCGATCCGCAGACCCTCGCCGTGACCGACGGCTCGCAGGGAGCAGGTGCGGTTGTCGTTGCCCCAGGCGACGGCCGTGGGGGCGAAGGAGCCGGCGGCGAAGCGCTTGTAGGAGTTCACATGCGGTGCGTAGAGCAGGGTCAGCTCGCGCATCGCCGCGAGTTGGCCGGCGACGAAGCGTTCGAACAGCTGGCGGTCGGCGGCGAATGCGTTGCCGCCGCCCTCGTTCGCGAGCGAGCAGTGGATGTGACACGAGCTCCCCTCGCGCTCGTTGAACTTGGCCATGAAGGTGATCGACATCTCCTCCTGGGCGGCGATCTCCTTGGCGCCGTTCTTGTAGATCACGTGGCCGTCGGCGGCCTCGAGCGCCTCGCCGTAGCGGAAGTTGACTTCGTGCTGGCCGAGGTTGCACTCGCCCTTCGAGTTCTCGACCGCCATCCCGGCGGCGGCCATCTCGTTGCGCAGGCGGCGGATCAACGGCTCCACCCGCGCCGAGCCGAGCAGCGAGTAGTCGATGTTGTAGAGGTTTGCCGGCTCGAGATCGCGGTATGCGCCGCGCCAGGCGTCCTCGTAGGTGTCGTTGAAGACGATGAACTCGAGCTCGGTCGCCGCGGCGGCGGTGAGGCCCCGCTCGCTCAGGCGGGCGAGCTGGCGGCGCAGGATCTGGCGCGGCGAGGCGACCACCTCCGAACCGTCGGCCCACTGCAGGTCGGCGAGCAGCATCACCGTGCCCTCGTGCCAGGGGACCGGCCGCAGGGTGTCGAGGTCGGGCTTCATCTCGAAGTCGCCGTAGCCACGCTCCCAGGAGGCCATCGCGTAGCCGCCGACCGTCTCCATGTCGACGTCGACGGCGAGCAGGTAGTTGCAGCCCTCGGCCCCGTGCTCGAGCACGTCGTCGAGGAAGTGGGTCGCGGTCAGCCGCTTGCCCTGCAGCCGCCCCTCCATGTCGGCGATCGCGAGCAGCACGGTGTCGACCGTGCCGTCCGCGACCGCCTGCTTCAACTGATCAAGCGTCACCTGACGCCCACGTTAGCGCTGCCGATCAGGGCGCCGCCGGCCTTGGCTGGACGGGGTCGCCCAGGGCCTCGTCGATGTCGATGTTGCGGGTCTGGCCGGTGAAGTGCTTGTGGGCTCTCACCTTCCACCAGATGCCGACGATGATCATCAACAGACCAACGGTGATCGGCGCGTAGTTGACGTACTTCCAGTCGAACTCGTCGCGCCAGGGCACCGCTGCCGGGGTGAACGGAAGACAGAAAATGACCGTGATCAGCCCGACCCAGAAGGTCGCGAACGGGTTCATCCAGCGCCACTTACTGCCCAGGTTCCACACTGGCGACTGCTCGAACGCCGTGCCCTGGCGCCACCGCAGGTAGATCGGAATCACGTAGGCGATGTAGAGCCCGATCACCGAGATCGAGACGACGGCGAAGAACGCGTACGGGAAGGCGTTCTCGTCGCCCTGCAGCGCCGGAAGCGTGATCAGCAGCGCCAAGAGAGCCATCGTGATCACGGCGTTACGCGGCACGCCCTTGGAGTTGACCTTCGAGAGCGACTTCGAGCCTGGGAGCCCGCCGTCGCGCGAGAAGGCAAAGCACATCCGCGAGGCGCTGGTCAGGCACGCTCCGCCGCAGAACAGCTGTCCGATGGTGGAGATCAAGATCACCGCCTTGGCCGCCGCTGGCTCAGCGCGGAGCTGAAGATCCCCAGCGACCGAGCCGGCGCCATCGTTGACCGCAGCCACATCGGTGGCCGCGAAGGTGATCGCCAGCAACACGATCCACCCGATCAGTGCCGAGTAGAAGATCGATTGCCACACCCCTCGTGCCGCCGATCTCGACGCGTCGTGAGTCTCCTCGGATATGTGGGCCGAGGCGTCGAACCCGGTGATCGTGTACTGGGTCAGCAGGAACCCGAGTGGAAGGACGTAGAACCAGTACATGCCGTCGCCGAAGCCGGAGTTGTTGATCCTCTCGGTGAAGACGAAGTCGAAGCTCTGGTGCGTTATCGGGAACGAAGACCAGGATCCCGACGATCACCGCCACGCCGACGACGTGCCAGAACACCGAGACGTTGTTGTACCAGCGAGAGGTGTGCGTGCGGAAGATGTTGACCAGGGCGTGGAGCGCCGAGGATCAGGACGAACAGGTAGAAGGTCTCGCGCAGGATGTGCTCGTCGTCGGCGAAGTTGACCCCGATGAAGTCGAGCCGTAAAGGCCGAAGAGCGCGTTGATGAAGGTCGCGCGAGGCGTAGACCGACCGAGGCGACCACCGCGACCAGTCCGATCGAGGTTGAACCAGCCCGTGAACCATCCCCAGACGGGGCCGCCGAGCTCGCGAGGCCCACCAGTAGATACCGCCCGCCGTCGGGTATTTGGCGACGATCTCCGACATGCAGAAGCCGATGATCAGAATCGGGATCGAGATCAGCGGCCAGCCCCAGGAGATCGCGATCGGGCCACCGTTGTTCCATGCCTGCCCGTAGGTCGTGAAGCAGCCGGCGAGGACCGAGATGATCGTGAACGAGATCGCGAAGTTGGAGAAGGCGCTCCAGCCTCGTGGTCAGCTCCTGCTTGTAGCCCATCTCGGCTAGCTGTCGCTCATCCTCGTCCCTGATCTGATCGACCGACGCGATGAATTAACTCTCCCCTCGTCTGGGACCGGCCCCCTTTCGCTTCGTGCGATAAAAGGTGTGTCGGCCCGACCTATGGACGACGCGACCCTAAACCCGCAACCGGATGCACGTCAAGGGGCGGCCGGAGATCTCCTACGGATAGTCGAGTTGCTCGAACCCCGGCTTGGCCATCCTGACCAAGCGCCACAACCGCTTGCCGGCGGGATCACCAACCGCAACTACCGCGCTCGGTTCGGCGGCACCGAGTACGTGATCCGGGTTCCCGGCAAGGACACGAACCTGCTCGAGATCGACCGCGGAGCGGAGCGGATCGCGAACGAGCGCGCGGCGAGGATCGGGATCGCGCCCCCGGTGGTGGCGACGCTCGACGACCCGGCGGCGATCGTGACCGTGTTCGTCGCCGGCGTCGGGATGACGCCCGAGCAGCTCCGCACGGCCGATGCGCTGACCGAAGTGGCGCGCTCGCTGCGCGCGATTCACGAGCTCGGCGAGCCGCTGCCGACCAGCTTCGATTCGTTTCGGATTGTGGAGACATACGCCGAGACGGCGAGCGCGCGGGGGGCCGAGTTGCCGGACGCCTACGAGGAGGCGCACGGACATGCGGCGGCGATCGAGCGGGCGCTGACCGGACCGGAGCACGAGCCGGTGCCCTGTCACAACGATCTGCTGGCGGCCAACTTCATCGCCGGGGAGCCGAGCGAGGGTGTCGCGCGAGGCCAGCTCTGGATCGTCGACTGGGAGTACGCCGGCATGGGCGATCGCTACTTCGACCTCGCCAACTTCGCCGTCAACAACGAGCTCGGCGAGGCGGCCGAGGAGGCCCTGCTGGGCGACTACTTCGGCGAGCTGGCGACACCCCGCCGTCTCGCGGCGCTGAGGCTGATGCGGTTCATGTCCGACTTCCGCGAAGCGATGTGGGGCGTCGTCCAAGCCGTGGTCTCGGAGCTCGATTTCGACTTTTCCGGGTACCACGAGCGCCATTTCGATCGCCTCCGCGAGACGGCGGCGGACCCGCGATTCGCAACCTGGCTCGAGCAGGCCCGTGAGCCCGCGGGCTGAGCTGCCGGCCTCGGCCCGCTGCGTGATCATCGGCGGCGGCGTCGGCGGCGCCTCGATCGCCTACCACCTGGCGAAGCTCGGCTATCGCGACGTCGTCCTCGTCGATCGCGCGGAGCTCACCTCCGGCTCGACCTTCCACTCCGCCGGTCTCGTCGGCCAGCTGCGCGGCTCGGTCTCGCTGACGAAGATGATGATGCACTCGGTCGAGGTCTACCGCGGCCTGGCGAGCGAATCCGAGCTCGACCCCGGCTGGGTCGAGTGCGGAGGGATCCGGCTCGCCTCGAGCGAGGAGCGGATGGAGGAGCTTCGCCGCCAGGCGGGCTGGGCGAAGACCTTCGGCCTGGCGCTGGAGCTGATCTCGGCCGAGGAGGCGAAGGAGAAGTTCCCGCTGATGTCGACCGAGGGCGTGGTCGGGGCTGCGTGGCTGCCGACCGACGGCTACATCGACCCCTCGCAGCTCACCTACGCGCTCGCCGACGTCGCCCGGCGCGACGGCGATCTGCAGGTATTCCAGAACACCCGGGTGACCGCAATCGAGGTCGATGGCGGCCGGGTGCGGGCGGTGCAGACCGAGAAGGGCAGGGTGGAGGCCGAGGTCGTCGTCAACGCCGGCGGCATGTTCGCCGCGGAGATCGGCCGCATGGCCGGGGTCCGGGTGCCGCTGATCCCGTTCGGGCACCAGTACCTGGTCACGCAGCCGTTCCGCGAGCACGACGCCGAGCGGCGGCTGCCGACGCTGCGCGACCCCGACCTGCTGGTCTACTTCCGCGAGGATGGCGGCGGCCTGGTGATGGGGGGCTACGAGCGCGACTCGCAGCCGGCCTTCCTGCCCGACGGGCCCGACGGCCTCGACGCGATCCCAGCCGACTTCAACGGCCGCCTGCTCGAGGACGATTGGGACCGGTTCGCGGAGATCACCGAGAACTCGAAGATCCGGGTGCCGGTGATGGACGAGGCGAAGATCACGAAGCTGATCAACGGCCCCGAGGCGTTCACCCCCGACAACGAGTTCTGCCTCGGTGAGTCGGAGGTGCGCGGATTCTTCGTCGCCGCCGGCTTCTGCGCTCACGGGCTCGCCGGCGCCGGCGGGATCGGCCGGGTGATCGCCGAGTGGATCGCCGAGGGCGAGCCCAGCCTCGACCTCTGGGAGATGGACGTGCGCCGTTTCGGCGCCCAATATCGCTCGCCCTCCTACACCCACGCGCGCACGCGTGAGACCTACGAGACCTACTACGACATCCGCTATCCGAACCACGAACGCACCGCCGGGCGCCCGTTGCGGATCTCGGCGGCGAACGCGTGGCACGCCGAACACGCCGCCGCCTTCGGGGAGAAGTCGGGCTGGGAACGCGTCAACTGGTACGAGTCGAACGCCGAACTTCCGGGGGGCGACGAGCAGCTGCGCCCGCGTGGCTGGGCCGGCCGCCACTGGTCGCCGGCGATCGGAGCCGAGCACCGCGCCACCCGCGAGGCCGTTGCGATCTTCGACGAGAGCTCGTTCTCGAAGCTGGAGATCGCCGGCCCGGGCGCAGCGGCGCTGCTCGAGACGCTGTGCGACAACCGGGTCGCGCGCGGCGTCGGCCAGATCACCTATACGCAGATGCTCAACCGCCGCGGAGGGATCGAGTGCGACTTCACCGTCGCCCGCCTCGGCGAGGAGCTGTTCTCGATCGTCACCGGAACCGCGTTCGGCAATCACGACCGCGAATGGATCCGAAAGCACCTGCCCGAGGACGGCTCGGCCCAGGTCCGCGACGTCACCTCGGCCTGGTCGTGCTTCGGGATCTGGGGCCCGCGAGCGCGCGACGTGCTCGCGCCGCTGACGCCCCACGATCTCTCCAACGAGGCGTTTCCGTACATGTCCGTGCGCGAGATCCCGGTCGGCGAGGTGCCGGTGCGCGCCCTGCGGGTCACCTACGTCGGCGAGCTCGGCTGGGAGCTCTACTGCCCGACCGAGTACGGGCTCGGCCTGTGGCGAAGGCTGTGGCAGGCGGGAGAGGAGCACGGGATCGTCGCCGGCGGCTATCGGGCGATCGACTCGATGCGCCTGGAGAAGGGCTACCGCGTATGGGGAGCGGACATCACCCCCGACGAGACCCCCTATGAGGGCGGCCTCGGCTTCTGCGTCAAGCTCGACAAGGAGCGCGGCTTCATCGGCCGCGAGGCGCTGGTCGAGGCCAAGGAGGCCGGCCCGCGGACGAGGCTCTGCTGTCTGACGCTCGCCGACCCGCGTTCGGTCGCGCTCGGCAACGAGCCGGTGCGGATCGGCGCCGAGATCGCCGGCCGGGTGACCACCGGCGGCTACGGCTATACGGTCGAGCGCTCGATCGCCTACGCCTACCTGCCGCCGGAGCAGGCGGAGCCGGGGACCGGGGTCGAAGTCGAGATCTTCGGCGAGTGGGTCGCGGGTGAAGTGGCCGCCGAGCCGCTCTTCGACCCCAAGGGCGAGCGGATCCGCGGCTAGGCGTCTACGGAAGTGGGCGCCACGCGGGCTGCAGCGCCGGCTGATCGTTGAGCAGCGCGCGGTCGGACCCGTCGGCGTTCATCGTCCAGAGGGCGTAGTGCGCGCCCTGACCGAGCTCGTTGAAGGAGAAGGCGATCTTCTTCCCGTCCGGTGAGAAGGCGGGCGTGGCCGCGAGCGCGTCGCCGCTCTCCGCAACCAGGGGTTCGGCGTTGTCGCCATCCGCTTCGATCACCCAGATCGCGTCGCGAGTGATTCCGTTGGCCGACCGCTCGATCCTCTCGAAGGCGATCCGCTTGCCATCGGGCGAGAACGATGGGTTGATGTCCTGAAAGCCGGTGGGCGAGTTGGTCAGGCGCTTGAGCCCGCGGCCATTCGCCTTCACCGAATAGAGGTCGCGGCTCTTGCCGGCCTTGCGCGAGAACAGGATCCGGCCGCTCGTCGGGGAGAACTCGGGCTGCCACGCCTGACCACTCTTCGGGATCTCTCGGAGCTGCGTCCCGTCGGCGCGCATGACCGACAGCGTGCCCGAGCCCTCGACGAAGACGAGCGTCTTCGCGTCCTTCGAGAATCCCGGCCACCGGTAGCGGGTGCTGGCCGGCGCCTTGGCGAGCAGGCGCTCGTCGGTGCCGTCGGCATCGGCGGAGCAGAGGTCGTCACCGCAGGAGTAGACGAGCGTCGCTCCGTCCGGTGAGAAACCCGGGTAGCCGCCCTCGATCGGAAGCTCGGTGCGCACGCCGGCCTCGCTCACCGCAGCCAGCGCCCGGTTGTCCTTGAACGATTGGGTGACGATCTCGCCATTGACGCCGGGGAAGCTCGCGCCCGCGGGAGCGACGACGGCGGCAGCGAGCGCGAGGCCGCCGAGTGCACCCAGAGCGCGGCTGACGCTGGAGGGGCCTGGCAGCACGCCCTACCTATATCAGCCCGGCGGTGATCGACCGCCTCGCGGACGGCTCAGAGCAGCCCGGCGAGGATGTGCTCGGTGCCGCGGATGTGCATGCGGACGAGCATCGCCGCGGCGTCGGCGTCGTTTGCCCGCAGGTGGCCGATCAGGTCGCGATGCTGGGCGTTCGAGCGGGTCAGCACCTCCTCCGGGTGGGCGATCCGTGCGATCAGGTCGCTCATCTGGCCTTGGACCTCGGTCATCTCGGTGACCAGCCGCGGCGAATGCGCGGCCTCGGCGACGCCGATGTGAAAGCGGATGTCGGCGCGGCGGTAGTGCTCGAAGTCGGTGACCTCGCCCATCCGCTTGACGAGCACGTCGAGCGCGTCGAGGTCACCGCCCTCGGCGCGCTCGGCGGCCAGGATCGCCGCGCCGACCTCGATCGCGACGCGCTGGTCGAGCACCGCCGCGGCATGGCCTCCGAGCGGGTCCTCGTCGCGCTCGGAGAGCGGCGGGCGATCGGCGACGAATGTGCCTCCCGAGCGCCCGCGGGTCGAGGTCAGATGGCCCGACTGGACCAGGGTGGTGATCGCCTGGCGCAGGGTCGAGCGCGAGATCCCCAGCTGCCCGGCGAGCCGGCGCTCGGGGGGCAATTGGCTGCCGGGGACGAGCAGGCCTGTGCGGATCGCGGTCCCCAGGCGCTCGACCGTCTCCTCGAATGTGGTCGGCGCCCGTACAGGTTTGAACACCGCCTCGACGGCGGCATCGCGCTTCACCGGCCTACCGTAACGCTGCTTCGCTCAGGGTCCTAACCGAAGCGCGCCGCGGATCTCGGGGATCGCCTGCTCGTTGGATTGGAAGTGGACCGCGACCATGCCGATCGCGCGCGCGGTCTCGACGTTGACCGCGACATCGTCGATGAACAGGCACTGCTCGGCGCTGGCGCCGCTGAGCCGGGCGACCGTCAGCTCGTAGATCGGCGGGTCGGGCTTTCGCATGCCGACGAAGGCGGAGTCGACGACGAACTCGAAGATCTCGTCGACCGGCAGCATCGAACGCCAAAGCGGCTCCCATTCGCGCACGTTGTTGGTCAGCAGCGCCATCCGGCGGCCGCTGTCCTTGACCTCGCGCATCAGCTGGATCATCGGCTCGTTCGGCTGCAGGGCCTCGAAGTAGATCTCGCGGAAGCGATGCATCTCGGGACGGTGTCCGAGCTCCGGCTCGAGCGCTCCCGCGATCCCCTCGATGAAGTCCACCTCGGTCATCCGCCCGGTCTCGAGCTCGTACAGGGGGTGGGCGCCGTCGCGCTCGGCGATCGCCTGCATCGCGCGGCCGAGCGACTCGCCCGAGATCCCCGTCTGGTCCTGAAAGGCGGCGAACGAACGCAGCAGCGGCGTGGTGAGGACGCCGCCGAAGTCGGAGACGACCGCGGTGATCTCCGGTGGTCTCACGGTCGCTCGAGCACGTCGAGTGCGCCGGTTCCGACGCCGGCGCCCCGCAGTGCCAGCGCTGCCGAAAGACGCTTCACAGCGCCGGAGGCGGAGCTCGCGACCGCGGTTACGTCGCCGGCGATCCGGATCGCGAGTCCGTTCTCTGAGGCGTAGAGCTCGAGCCCGACGCGGCGGGGGAGCTGATCGGGCCCGTATTCGGTCGAGAGCAGGGCCTCGTCGAGCTGCTCGAACGAATCGGCATCGCCGAGCGCGGCGGCGACGAGCTCGTCGCCGTGACCCTCGGCCCCGGCGGGGCGCAGGGCGGCGAGCGCCAGCAGCCGACCGTCGTCGAGCCGGGCGGAGAGCACCCGCACGAGCTCGACCTCGTCCCAGTCGAGCTCGCCGCCGAGGCGCCAGACGGGCTCGGCATGCGGATCCGGTTCGAAGCTCGCGAGCGTCTCCGCCGTCCACTCGAACCGCAGCGACTCGCCGCTGGGTGCCTCGAACTCGAGCGCCAGCGCCTCACTCACCCCGGTCACCGGGCTCGATCTCCGACGGTGACTCGTCGATCTCGCGTGCCGTGCCCTCGTAGTCGTAGCCTCGCGCCGGCGCCGACCGCCGCCCGGCGGCTCCCGGTCGCGGTCCGGCGGCGTGCGGCCCCCCACCCGGGACGGCGATGCCGAAGGTGATCCGCCGGCGCGCGAGCCGGGCGACCACGGCCTTGAACACGGCACGCGTGGGCGGGATCAGGAGGGCGAAGCCGACGATGTCGGTGATGAACCCGGGAGCGAGCAGCAGTGCGCCGCCGACGATGATCATCGCTCCGTCGAAGGTCTCACTGGCCGGCACCCGGCCCTCGGTGAGCGCGAGGTTGAAGCGCTCCCAGGCGACGCGGCCCTGCGAGCGGGCCAGCGCCGCGCCCGCTAATCCGTCGAGGATCAGCAGCAGCAGGGTCGGCGCCCAGCCGATCGCGTCGCCGACCTGGATGATCACGTAGATCTCCGCGATCGGCAGCAGCAAGAACAGGAACAGAAGCACCAGGGCCATGACCTAGAAGATAGATAGCCGCCCCGGTGGGCCGCCGGCGGCCTCTAGCAGTGGCGCTTGCGGTCCCTGCCGGGTCCGCCGCTGCAGCGGTCCTTGCCACCGCCGCCGTTGAGCCGGTCGCGGGCCTTGCCGCCGCCGAGGCGGTCCTTGCCGCCACCGCCGCGCAGCCTGTCGCCGCCGCCCTGGCCCTTGAGCCGGTCCCTGCCGCCGGCGCCCTTGATCTTGTCCTTGCCGGCGGCGCCACAGATCAGGTCGTTGCCGCCGCGGCCGTTGATTCTGTCGCGCCCGCCCTCGGCGGCGATCACGTCGTTGCCCTTGGTGCCGCGAAGGCTGTCGGCGTCCTTGGTCCCCGCGACCGTCGCCCGCTGACCGGCGCAGCTCAGGTCGAGCCCCCGCACGCAGGCCTGGCGCAGATCGATGCGCTTGCGCTCGCCGCGCGCGATCTTCACCTCCTCACTGCTGCCGACGTTGCCGTCGACGCTGCAGGTGAGGGTCCAGCTCTCGGTCTTCGCCGGCGAGAAGGCGCCCGGACCGGCGAACTCGACCTCGCCGGTGTAGGGATCCGCGGAGGCGTAGTTGACCACCCGCACGACGTAGTTGCCGGGCGCGAGGCGCCCATCGGCGGCCTCCGGCTGGATGAAGGTGGTCGACTCGGTCGTCGACGGGGGCGAGGTGCCCGACTGGCCGACCTCGTCCGCGGCGGTCTCGGTCTCGGAGGTGCCGTCGCCGTCGACGTCGCGGAACACCTTCATGTCCCAGTCGCTGACCGGGCTGGTCCAGTTGATCGAGACCGTCGCCGAGTCGTTGTCGACGCCGGCGCCGCCGGGAATCGTGAACGGGTGGTCGTTCCAGCAGCTGGGATCGTCGGTCTCGAAATCCGCGCACGGCGTCGCCCCGCTGGCGTCGCCGCTGAAGGCGATCGCCGGGCTCGGGGGTCCCTGCGCCTCGCGACCCGCGGCCTTGGCGACCAGCGGCCGGGTCGAGGGATTGATGTCCCAGCGGTACTCGCCCGCGTCGCCGATCTTGAGCTCCGAGGTCAGATGGTCGTCGAGCATGATCGGCTGACCGTCGGCCTGGGGGGAGGTCGCGGTCTGGAAGCGCTTCTCGAGCTTCAGCACGGCGCCGGGCGGAGCGTCGCCGACCAGCACCGAGTGCCGGTCTGCGTTGGCCGTGCTCTCCTGGGCGATCAGGTAGGCCTCTCGATTGCCCTTGCCGCCGACCGCCTGGGCCCGCGCGGAGGTGCCCTCGTACTCGGCGATCACATCGGCGTAGGGCGGGTGGAAGTTGCCGACGCAGCCGCTGTCGATCGGCAGCGCTGGCTCGGTGTTGCAGCCGATCTCGAACGTGAACCCGAGCCCGCCGGTGGCGAAGTACGACCAGTCCTCGGTCGTTCCGGTGGTGTCGTAGAGCTCGAAGCCCTTCTGGCTCGTGTAGCCGTTCTGGGCCGCCATCGCGTCGCCGAGCGCCTTGTAGACGGTCTCGTCGAAGGGGTCGCCCTGGGCCGCGATTCCCGGCGGGCGCAGGACGAGGTCGGAGAAGGTGTGATTGGTGATCATGGTCACCACCTGGCGCCCGGAGATCAACTGCCGGATGTTCTCCGACTCGGGCTCGGAGAACGGCGCCGGGCCGCGGTAGTCCTGGGCCAGGGGATCGGTGCCGGCGCCGGGGCCGCCCCAGAAGCCGCCGTAGTTTCGGTTCGGGTCGACGCCGGGCTCGCGCAGACCGACCGAGGCCTGCAGGCAGCTGCCGGAGGCCGCGTCGCTGAGCAGACGGCAGTTCTTGCGCCGGTACTCGTTCGGCGAGGTGGCGATGTTGAGGGTGTCGTTGCCGCCGCGGCCGCCGCCGGCGCCGAGCAGCTCGCCCGCCTCGCGCGAGGTGTTGAAGCCGTCGGGGTTGACGATCGGGACGATGATCGTCCGGGTGGAGCGGAGCAAGCGCTTGATCCGCGCGTCGTCGGACTTGTAGCCCTTGATCAACTCGTAGGCCCATTCGATCGCGTGTTCGCCCGACGGCCATTCGCGAGCGTGGTGGACGCCGAGCATCACGAACACGGGCTTGCCGTCGCGGCGCTCGCCCGCGTTCTCGGTGATCTCGATCCCCTCGACGGTACGGCCCTCGTAGGTCTTCAGCGGCAGGGTCAGCGGGCGGACCAGGTCGGGGTTGTTCTCGGCCAGCGTCTTCATCTCCTCGCTGTAGTCGAAGAGGCGTCGGTAGGTGGTCCGGCCGCTGGGCAGGGAGGAGGTCTCGATCGCGCGCGACAAGCGGTTGTCGGTGGCTCGGTCGCGCGCGTCGGAGGCGACGAGGTCGGCGACGACGACGTCGAAGCCGAGCCCGGCCGCGCGCAGCCGCGCCGCGTCCCGGGGTCCGTGCAGGACCGCGGTGATATAGCCGGGTCCGGAATGCTCGGCGAGGTCGAGGCCGAGCGAGAGCAGTCGGCGCTCGCTGGCGGCGTCGGGCGTGGCGACGTTGACGAGCTGGACCGCGGGCGCCTCGCCGGTGGCGACCCGGGTGAAGGCGACCGTGAGCTCCGTCGCCGCGCTCGCGCCCGAGCGCCGGCAGGCCTTGACCACGAGGCGTTCGCCCTCGGTGACGTAGCCCTGCGCGAGCTCATCGGCGCCGCGCGAAGCCGACCCGGCGACCACGCGGCCGCTGCGCGGGTCGACCACGGCCAGGTCCCAGTCGCCCGTGCCGCCGGCCAGGCCGGCCGTGATCGCGGCCGTATAGGGGGCCCGCAGGGTCTGGGTCGCGACCGCGGGCCCGGCGGCGGGCGCGCTCGTGGTGCAGTCGCGATCGGCCGTCTCAGCGGCCGAGAGCGTGAACTGCTTCGCGCTCGCCGGCGCGGCGCCGATCAGCGCCAGCGCCAGCGCAGCGATCAGAGTTCTGGCTCCCCGAAGCAAGCGGGCGATTGTTCCAAGCCCCGCTCGCGGATGCGCCGGTTCACTTTTCCGAGTTTGGGAAGGCGTCCTCTACGATTGACCCATGGCTTCCGAAGAAGACGTCTACGAGGCGCTCGAAGAGGTGATCGACCCCGAGCTCGGGCTCGACTTCGTCTCCCTCGGGCTCGTCTACGACGTCGAGATCGAGGGTCCGGAGGTATTCGTCACCTTCACCCTGACCACGCCCGCCTGCCCGATCGGGCCCCAGGTCTCAGAGCAGATGCGCGAATTCGTCGGCGACCTCGAGGGCGTCGACAAGGTGCACCCGAAGATGATCTTCGAGCCGCCGTGGTCCCCGGAGATGATGTCCGAGGACGCCAAGTTCGCGCTCGGGTACTGAGTTCGCTCAATCGGGCGGTGCGTTGTAGCCGCCGAGGAAGCGCTCGATCGCAGGCCTAAGTTCCGCTCGCTCGAAGTCTTTCCGCGGCACGGCGAGCTGCCGTAGCAGTAGGCCGTTGAGCAGGTTGAGGAGCAGTTCGGCCTCCACCTCTGGGTCCCCGGCGCCGGCGGTGAGTTCGGCGGCGAAGAGTCTCGTGTAGGCCTCGCCCCAGGCCTCGAGGGCAGGGCGTAGCCTCGGTCTGCGAGCTGCTTCTAGGAAGAGCTCGTAGCGTGCGAGCGTGGCATCGCGGTCCTCGCTCACGGTGCCTGCCATGAACGCCGCAAGGCGGGCTGCCCGCGCGACCGGCTCTGTGGGGCCCGGCTCGTGCAGTAGCGCCTCGACCTCGCGCACCTGGCGGTCGGCGAGCTGGCGCAGCGCCTCATCGAGCAGCTCGTCGCGGGTTGCGAAGTAGTAGCGCGGCGAGCCATGGGTGGTTCCTGCCTCGCGCGCCACGGCGCGATGCGTCACCGCTCTCCCACCTTCGCGGGCGAGCAGCTTGACTGCGGCATCGAGGAGGGCCTGGCGGCGCGCGGCCCCTCGCGCCTGGGCCGGGCGGCGCCCGGCGAGGCGGGGCGCCTCTCGATCGCGTCTCGGAGGTGCTCCCACTCGCGAGATCTTACGTCGAGTCTTTTTCTCCATATGGAGAACTTACCTGATACGATCGCTAGTCAACGCGGAGGAGGAAGCTATAAAGGAGTTGCTGAGGGCGTCGGCGCGAGACCAGGCCGGTGCCGTGCGAAGCGGGGCGGTCAGCGCAGTCGAGCTTGTGGAGGCCGCGCTGCGCGAGGCGGAGCGTGTCCAGGCGGAGTTCGGCGCCTTTACGGTGATCGATGGCGCACGCGCCCTTGCGGCCGCGGCTGAAATTTCGCAAGGCGACGAGCGGCCGCTCGCAGGCGTCCCATATGCCCCGAAGGACCTAGCTCTGCCCTGCAACGGGCTTCCGCTCACGAACGGCTCCGCTCTCTACGGCGACTATCGCCCGGGCTACGACTCGGTGGCGATGGCACGGGCCCGCGCGGCTGGCTTGATCGTCGTCGGTCAGACCGTGACTCCGGAGATGGGCATGCTGTGCGTTACCGAACCAGAGCGGTATGGACCCGTGCGTAACCCGTTCGATCGGGACCGCACGCCTGGCGGTTCGTCGGGAGGTGCAGCCGCCGCGGTCAGCGGAGGGGCCCTGTCGATTGCCTCCGCTTCGGACGCCGGCGGCTCGATTCGAATTCCTGCTGCGTGCTGCGGGCTGGTGGGACTCAAGCCTTCGCGAGGTCGAGTCACCCTCGGCCCGGACATGGGCGATCACCCCCTGGCGGTCGAAGGATGTGTCACCCGGAACCTTGCCGATACGGCGACGTTCCTCGACGCTGTTGCCGGACGCTCGGCTGGCGATCCGGTTGCCCCTGCACCGCCCGCGACCCCATTCGCCGAGGCTCTCGCCGACGGGCCGCGATTGAGAATCGGCCTCTGTTTGCACCCGCAGTTCGACGGCCTCCTCGATCGGGAGCGCTTGCAAGCCGCGGAATCGGTCGGTCGTATCCTGGCCGACGCCGGCCACGACGTCGAGGAGATTGCGGACAACCCGTGGCCTGGCGAGGCGATCGAGGAGGCATTCCTCGACGTGTTTGCCCTTGGGGTCGCGGCGTTCGCTGCGCTCGGTGAGATGCTGAGCCAACGGGCAGCAGGACCGAACAATCTCGAACAACTCACCTGGGCCATGGTGCGGCGTGGTCGGGAGCTCTCAGCGCTCGATCTTGCGAACGCCCAGCACGTTCTGCACACGTGGTCGGTTGCGGTCGACGCCGCGCTCGAGACGTTCGATGCGGTGTTGACTCCGACTGTTGCCAGCGCGCCGCTCCCGATCGGCGCGATTGCCGCCGAGGGTGACGACGTCGCCGGTGGGATGGGGCTGGTGCTGCGTTTCGCCGCCTTCACGCCGGTGGCGAACGTGACCGGCCGGCCGGCCTTGGCCATGCCCGTCGGCTTCGACGCCGAAGGTCTCCCGCTATCGGCGCAGCTGATCGGAAAACATGCCGGCGAGTCGGCCTTGTTCGCGCTGGGCGCTGAACTCGAGCGCGCGGCCAAGCCCGCGGAGGTTCTCGTATGAGCGCGCTGGTGCTCCACGGCGGCCCGGTCGTCACCTGCGACGGCGACGATACGGTCGCCGACGCGATCGCGATCGATCAAGGGCGCGTGACGGCCGTCGGCGAGTTCCAGGAGGTGCGCTCAGCCGCCGGCAAGGGGGCGCGCTTGGTCGAGCTGGATGGCGCAACCGTCCTGCCGGGGCTCATCGACACGCATCCCCACGTGATGCATTTCGGGGTGTTCGGCCACCCGTTGGTCGACCTCGCCGACGCGATCGACCACGACGACATCGTGGCCAGGATCGCCGCCAAGGCTGCGCAGACGCCACCCGGCGAATGGGTGATGACTACGCCGGTCGGGGAGCCTCACTACTTCATCCGTCGCTCCTGGCGCGACCTCACCGAGGGCCGCCTGCCGACGCGCGAGGTCCTCGACCGGGCCAGCGCTGAGCATCCGGTGATCATCCAGGCCTGGGCGCCGACGACTCCGAACGTCCTGGCGATGAACACCGCTGCGCTCAGGGAGCTCGAGATCACGGCTGAGCTACCCGAGACGGTTGGGCGTACGACGATCCATCGCGACGCGACGGGGCATCCGAACGGCATCCTCAGCGGCCCGGTCAACAACTACTACTCGAGCGAGCCCTTCATCGAGTCGCTGATGCAGCGGCTGCCGCTCATGGATCCCGGCGCGATCGGTCCCGGGACGCAGGCGGCAATGCGAGCCTTCAACGAGCTGGGCGTCACGTGCGCGTACGAGGGCCACGCGATGGACTTCCCGTTGATCGCGGCCTACCAGTGGCTGCGCGACGAGGGCCGGCTCACGATGCGCGTGCTGTGCTGCCCCGAGGCCCAGCCCTACGGGATGCCGTGGAACACAGAGCCTGACGACCAAGAGTTCCTCGCCCGGCTTGAGCAGGCCGCCGGCATGGTTCAGCGGGAAGACGACATGCTGAGGATCGACGGACTGACCATCGGTCGTGGCGGTCCGTGCGGACCCGGCTTCATCCTCATGCGTGACCCGTACAAGGGACCGTTCGGGGAGGAGACCACCGGCGTTTCGTTCGTCGACCAGAGGCGGACTGAGGAGGCGATGCGCTTCGCCCACGAGCGCAACCTGCGTCTGAACATCGTGACCGCCGGCACCGGCGAGCACGACACCTATCTCGACTTCCTTGAAGCCCTGGCGGATGGGAGAAAACTGGAGACCGACGGACGGGCCTGGCTGCTTCAGCATCTGTACTTCTTTGAAGCCGAGCATGCCCGTCGCACGGCGGACCTCGGTCTCGACGTGACGACGAGCATGTCCTTCTCGTGGGGGAAGGGGGAGCTGGTTCGCGAGCGATTCGGCGAGCACATGCTCGAGCACCTGATTCCCCTGCGCCGTCTGTTGGATGCAGGGTTACACGTGGGCTGCGGCACGGACTGGGGGCCGAAGAATGTGTTCGAGCACCTAGCTCTCGCCGTCGAGCCGACTTACAGCGGCAGCGAGGCACATGCTCCGACGCCGGGCGTTTCTCGGACGGAGGCCCTCGCGATGTGGACACGAGAGGCCGCGCACGTGCTTCGCTGGGAGGGCATCGGGTCGCTCGAGCCCGGCAATCACGCGGACCTTTGTGTCGTCGACCGGAACCCCCTGGAGTGCCCGATCGAGGATCTGCCGGACACCGAAGTTCGTGCCACGCTGCTTGCCGGCGAGGCGGTGCACGGGGAGCTTTGAATGTCCGCGTCGCATTCCTCCCTCACCCCGCTTCGATTCCTCGAGCGCTCGGCTGCGGTCTTCCCGGACAAAACGGCGATCGTCTACGGCGAGCGCCGAATCAGCTACGCGGAGTTTGCCCGGGAGGCCCTCAGGCTGGCGCGGGGCCTCCGGGGCGCTGGAATCTCGCCCGGCGATCGCGTCGCCTATCTCTGCCCGAACGTGCCCGAGATGCTGATCGCCCACTTTGGCGTCCCGCTCGCGGGCGCCGTCCTCGTGCCCATCAACACCCGTTTGTCCTCCGAGGAGATCCGCTACATCTGCAATCACTCAGGCGCGAAGCTCCTCGTCGTGGATGCCGAGCTTCGGCCGCGAGTGGATCCAATCGCCGCCGAGCTCGAAAGCGTGGAGGAGATAGTGACGGTGGTGGATCCGTCGGCTTCCGCGGGTGATGCGGCGGCTGCGGTGGGGGCGGACTACGAAGCTCTCTTGGCGCGGGGCTCGGGTGAGTCCGTGGACTGGGCGGTACCGGACGAGCTGGCCACCATCACGATCAACTACACGTCGGGCACAACGGGGCGACCCAAGGGCGTGATGTACACGCACCGCGGTGCGTGCCTTAACGCACTGGCAGAGGTGATCCATTCCGAGCACACCCCCGCGTCCGTCTATCTATGGACGCTGCCGATGTTTCATTGCAACGGCTGGTGTACGACCTGGGGAGTCACGGCGATCGGCGGGTGCCACGTGTGTCTGCGGGCGGTGCGGGGCAACCGGATCTGGGACCTAATACAGCGCGAAGGAATCACACACCTGAACGGGGCCCCGACCGTCCTGACCACGATCGCCGGCGCCGATGAGGCGAGGGAACTCGACCACAAGCTGGTGGTCACGACCGCGGGCGCCCCGCCCAGTCCCACCACGATCGCCGAGCTCGAGGCTCTGGGGGCCCGGATCATCCACGTGTACGGGCTGACGGAGACCTACGGCCCGTATTCGGTCTGCGAGTGGCAGCCCGGCTGGGAAGAACTCGCGTCCGAGGAGCGGGCCCGACTTCTCGCCCGTCAGGGCGTCGCCATGCTCTCCGCCGACCAGCTTCGCGTGGTCGACGAGGACCTTTGTGAGGTGGAGCGGGACGGCACGACGGTTGGGGAGATCGTCATGCGCGGGAACAACGTCATGAAGGGTTACTACGCCGATGAAGACGCAACCGCAACGGCTTTCGAAGGCGGCTGGTTCCATTCTGGCGACCTCGGCGTAATGCACCCGGATGGTTACGTGGAGTTGCGTGACCGGGCCAAGGATGTGGTGATCTCGGGGGGCGAGAACATCTCAACCATCGAGGTCGAGCAGGCGATCGTCTCGCATCCCGCGGTGCTCGAGGTGGCGGTGGTCGGAGTTCCCGACGACCAGTGGGGGGAGCGCCCGAAAGCCTTCGTTGTTCTCAAGCCGGGGGAGGTCGTCGGTGAGAGCGAGTTGATCGACCACTGCCGCAGCCTCATCGCGCGCTTCAAGGCACCGCGGGCGGTCGAGTTCATCGAGGAGTTGCCCAAGACGTCGACGGGCAAGGTTCAGAAGTACGAGTTACGCGAGCGTGAGTGGACCGGGCGGGGGACGCGCATCGGTTAGCACACGTGATCGGGGCAGCCGCGAACGCGTGCAGGACCTGATTCTCTGGACCTGACCCGCTTTCGTGGACAGTTTCCGGCTTGGATTCAAGGCGCTTCCTTTTGATCTGAGAGGGGGAGATTCTCAAACTCCTGCGGCGCATAGTTGCCGAGTGTCGTGTGAGTCTCTGACGGTTGTAGAAGACCTCGATCCACTCGAAGATCGCGACCGGCAGGTCGGCCCTGGTCGGCCACGAGTAGCGGTCGACGAGCTCGCGCTTGAGGGTGGCGAAGAACGACTCGGCGACCGAGTTGTCAAGCGGCGAGCCGCCCGAGGTCATCGAGAGATCGATCCCGGCTTCCTACAGCTGGCGCCGAAGGCGAGAGCGACGTATTGCGAGCCGCGATCGGAGTGATGAACGAGGCCGGCGGTTGGCCGCCGGCGGTGGCGCATGCGGACCTCGTGGTCCCAATATGGCCCCGGTTCAGCGCATGAACTCTGAGCAACCCAGCGAGGCGAGCCAAATCGGGACCACGGTCGTCGTCGGGGCTGCGCGAGGGATCGGAGCTGCGATCTCGCGCCGTCTCGCCGGCGAGAGCTGGACGGAAAGGTTGGTGCTCGCAGACATCAACCTCGACGGCGCCCTCGAGCTTGCCGAAGGGCTCGAGGGTCTCGGAGCGGAGGTCGAAGGGCGCGCCGTCGATATCACCGACGCCGAGCAAGTCCGCGATCTCATTGCGAACACGAAGGAAGCGCGGCGGGTCGCCATCGCCGCTGGGCTCTTCGCCCCAACCCCGGCGCTCGAGGTTGATCGCGACGAGTTCTCGCGGATCTTTCGAGTCAACACCGAGGGCGTCTTCTTCGTCGCACAGGCGTACGCCCGCGCGATGGCAGCTCGAAGGCCGGCATGCGCCAGGCCATGCGCGTTCTAGGGATGGAGGTCGGCTCGCTCCGCGGATTCCGCGCGGGCGCGTCGCGCGTCCGGAGGACGTCGCCGCAGCTGTCGGATTCCTGCTCGCGCCCGGAAGCGAACACGTGATGCTCGAAGACATCGTGGTCGACGGTGGCGAACTGCTCGGGATGTGATGCTCCCGGCGGCGGAGATCGGCGAGTTGCGCAATCCCGTGGTCGTCGCCTAGGCGCTCTCGCCCTTCTGATCAGCTACCTCGCTCGCGTCGACCCTTACGAGCCAACAGCGCGCCGCGCGCCGGGGGCCGGCGATCTCGAGCAGGTCCGGCTCCTCAACGCAACGGCCGAACCGTGACGGGCAGCGATCGCGGAAGCGGCACCCCGGGAGCCGCTCGCTCTCAGCCACGACCGTGCGCCTCGGCAACTCCATGCCGGCGTGGGGGACGCTTCGCAGTAGCTGCTGCGTGTAGGGGTGCCTCGGGTTCTGGAGCACCTCGTCGACGGTTCCGGTCTCGACCGCGGCACCGCGATACATGACGACGACGCGGTCGGCGATCTGGCGCGCGACCGCGAGATCATGTGAGATCACGAGGTACGTGAGCGAGAACGAGGTCCGGAGCTCCGCGAGCAGGTTGAGGATCTGGGCCTGCACCGAAGTGTCGAGGGCGGAGACCGCCTCGTCGAGCACCAGGATCTCCGGCTCGCTCGCAAGCGCCCGGGCGATCGCGGCTCGCTGGCGCTGTCCCCCCGAGAGTTCGCGCGGCAGGGCGCCGAGCGAGCGTTTCGGCAGGCCGACCGATTCGACCAGCTCCTCGATCCGCTTCGCCCGCTCCTCGCTCGGTCTCTCGGTGTGGAAGCTGAGCACCTCGTCGAGCATCCTGCGCACGGTCTG
Source organism: uncultured Solirubrobacterales bacterium (assembly GCA_963767475.1). Classification (GTDB taxonomy): domain Bacteria; phylum Actinomycetota; class Thermoleophilia; order Solirubrobacterales; family 70-9; genus WHSW01. The sequence continues at coordinate 989,559 of CAVYEI010000003.1, read as the reverse complement.
CCGGGGATCGAGCGACATGTATGGGTCCTGGAAGACCATCTGGACCTTCCGCGCTAGCTCCTTGCGCTGCGCGGCGCCGGAGCTCTTGGCGACCGGTTGACCCGCCACCCTGGCCTCGCCGGATGTGGGCGGCTCGAGCCCCACGATCATGCGCGCGGTGGTCGTCTTTCCCGACCCCGACTCTCCGACCAGCGCGAGCGAGCCGCCCCGCGGAATCTCGAAGCTGAGATCGGTGACGGCCTCGACGCCCGCAGCCGGCCGGCGGCGAAACCACCCGCGGTGTTCGTCGAAGCGCTTGCTGAGGCCGTCGACGACGACCACCGCATCCGCGTCAGCCGAGCTCATCGGCGATCTCCCCTATTCGGATACAGGCTGTGCGCCGGCCGGGCCGCACCTCTTCAAGCGGCGGCCGGACCTCAGTACAGCGATCCGTCGACCACCCGCATCGCGGTTCGAACGGGCAACCGGCCGGCGCCTCCAGGCCGGAGACCGGTTGCCCGGGAATCACCTCGAGGTTGCCGACTGGGCCCGTGAGCGACGGCCGGGCCCGAAGCAGGCCCCAGGTGTACGGGTTGAGCTGGCGTTCGAAGACCTCGACGCAGGGTCCGGTCTCGACGATCGTCCCCGCGTACATCACGAGGACGCGGTCGCAGATCGCCGCAGCGAGCTCGAGGTCGTGGGTGATGAACAGGGTCGCGAGATCTCGCTCGCGCTTGAGGTCCGCGAGGATGCCCATGATCTCAGCCTGGGTAGTCACGTCGAGGGCGGTGGTCGGCTCATCGGCGATCAGGAGCTCGGGATCGGCGATCAGCGCGCCGGCGATCATCACCCGCTGCAGCATGCCGCCGGAGAGCTGATCGGGATACGCATCGAGACAGTGATCCGGGTCGGCGATGCCGACGGCGTCGAGCATCTCGCGCGATCGAGCCCGGATCACGCCGTCGCCGAGGTCGCGAAGGCGAAGCGGCTCGGCCATGTGGTCGGAAACGCGCCAGAGGGGATCGACGTGGGCCCGCGGATCCTGGAAGATCATCGCCGCCTTCGTCGCGCGCAGCTCGCGCAGCTCGCGATCCGAGAGCGAAAGCACATCGAGGTCGTCCAGTTGAATCGATCCGTCTGCCTCCGCACCGGGCGGCAGCAGCCGGATCAGCGACCGCGCGGTGATCGACTTCCCGGATCCGGACTCCCCGACCAGCCCGACGAACTCACCCCGGCCGACCTCGAAGCTGATCCGCTCGACCACCGACAGCATCTCACCCTCGTAGGGGAGTCGGACCGAGAGCCCTTCGACCTTCAGCATCCCCGCCATCAGATGCTCCGCTGGATCCGGTCGGAGATCGCCTGGCCGATCAGGTTGACGCAGATGACCGAGACGATGATCGCGATCGACGGCCAGATCACCGGGTTGGCGGTCGTCAAGATCGTCGACTTGCCGTCGGCGAGCATCGTGCCCCAGTCCGAAGTCGGGGGGCGAACGCCGAGGCCTATGAACGAGAGCGCCACGAGGTCCAGTAGCGCGTAGCCGAAGTTGAGGGTCAGCTGCGCGATCACCGGGCCGGAGATGTTCGGGAGGATGTGCCCGAAGAGGATCCGCGGTGTCCCGAAGCCCTGCAGCCGGCAGGCCGCGACGTACTGCTTCGACCGCTCCGCCAGTACCAGCGCCCTGACGATCCGGGCGAGGAAGGGGATGTATGTGATTGAGATCGCGACGACGGCTGGGGTCAGTCCGCGACCGAAGGTGGCGACGATCACGATCGCGAGCAGGAGGCTGGGGAAGGCCAGCATCAGGTCCCACGCTCGCCCGAGCGCCCCGTCGAGGAACCCACCCACGTAACCCGCGAGCAGGCCTAGCGGGAGTCCGATCAGCGTCGACAGCAGGACGATCGCGGCGGGGCCCCCGAGGCTGGTCCGTGCGCCGTAGAGCAGCCGGGAGAGGACGTCCCGTCCGGAGCCGTCGGTGCCGAGCAGATGGTCGCCGGTGGGCCCCGAGAGGCTGTTGATCAGGTCCGTGGAATTCGGGTCGTACGGCGCGATCAGCGGCGCCAGGATCGCGGCCAGCACGAGCAGCCCGAGGACGACTGCAGCGCCGATTGCCGCGCGTTGGCCTCCGAGCGAGCGGAACAGCCGGGTGCGCACCGGGAGGCTGCCGGCGGCCCAGGCGCTCACCCCGTCCGCTCCGTGCTCAGCCGCACCCGCGGGTCGATCAGCGCGTAGAGGAGGTCGACGATCAGGTTGATGACCAGGAAGGCGAAGACGAGGATCAGGGCGATCGCCTGGACGACGGCGAAGTCCTTGCCTTGGACGGAGTCCACGAGCAGGCTCCCGAGCCCGTTGAGACCGAACGCGTATTCGACGATTACCGCCCCGGAGAGCAGGTAGCCGGCGATCAGGCCCGAGATCGTCACGACTGGGATCAGGGCGTGGCGGAAGGCGTGCTTGACGATCACGGTCCGGCTCGAGAGGCCGCGGCTGCGGGCGGTCTCGATGAACTCCTGACCGAGCGTGCGGATCATCGAGACCCGGGTCGTACGGGCGACGAGCGCGACCGCCGACGCGGCGAGTGCGACGGCCGGCAGGATCAGGTGCTGGAGGCGATCGAAGGCGCCGCCGTCGCCGAGCCCGAGCGCCGGAAACCAACCGAGATCCACGGCGAAGACCGAGATCAGGATCAGGCCCATGATCGCTGGCGAGACCGCGGCCAGGACCAACACTCCGAACGAGACCCCGAAGTCGGTCGCCTTGCCCGCTCGTAAGGCGGCGAGTATCCCGAGCGCGATCCCGGTGATCACGATCAACACGCTGGCGAGCAGGGTCAGCTCGAGGGTGGGGATGATGCGCGGCTTGATCGCGTTCGCGGCGGTGTCCTGGAGGGTGATCGAATCGCCGAGATCCCCGCTGACGAAGCGCCCCAGCCAGCTCGTGTACTGGACCAAGAAGGGGTCGTCGAGGTTGTACTCTTCGCGGATCTGGTCGTACGCCTGCTCGCTCGCCTGTCGCCCGCCGAGCAGGGTTGCCTCCGGGCTCCCGGGGGCCAGGTAGACCATCGAGAAGATCACGAACGAGGCCAGGATCAGGAGCAGCGGCATCACCAGGATCCGCTTGATCGCCAGCTCAAGCACGTCGCGCCGCGCTCATCGGCCTGACCTGACCCGGTCGAAGACGGGGCGGAGCCAGCGCTGGCGGGCGAGCGTCGTCGTCGCTCGCTGTAGCCGTGGGCGCTCGATCAGCCGCCCGAGCCGGTCGTACGCGTTGCCCCTTCCGCGACCACGCCAGGAGCCCGAGACCCCGGCGAACGGAAGCCCTCGGTCGGCGAGCACGGCGCGGGCGCTGTTGTGACCCGGCGCTCCGGTCACCCCGCCACCGGGGTGGGTTCCGGCGCCGCACATGTATAGGCCGCCGATCGGGGTGCGGTACCGGGCCTGGCCGAGCAGCGGCCGGTCCGCGAACAGCTGGTCGGCGTTCATCGCGCCGTGGAAGAGGTTGCCGGCGGTCAAACCCCAGTCGCGTTCGAGATCGAGCGGCGTGATCACCCGCGTGCCGACGATCGACGACTCGAACCCCGGGGCGTAGCGCTCGATCTGATCGATCACCCGCCGGGCGAGGGTCTCGCGGGCGTCGTCCCAGGTGCCATCGGCGAGCTCGAACGGGAGCTGCTGGATCCCGGTGGTGATGATGTGCGCACCGGGTGGGGCCAGCGAATCGTCGGTGACGCTCTGGATCGTCATCTCGACCGCCGGCTCCGCGACGATCTCAGCGGCCTGCTGCGCCACCCAGGCGCGCTCGAACGCCTCGAGGTTCGCGCCGACCACCGTCAGCGATCGGTGCGGGGGCTGCTCGCCGGCCCCGAACCCGGCAAAGGGAGGCAGCCGGTCGACGGCGATGTGGACCCTGCCCATGGTCCCGCGGAAGTCGAGCCCCCGCACCGCCTCGGCGAACCCCGGCTCGAGCTCGCGCTCCTCGATCATCCCGAGGAAGGTGCGCTTGGGGTCCGCGTTCGAGATCACCGTCTCGGCCGCCAGCTCCTCGCCGCCGCGCAGCGCGACCCCGGTCGCCCGGCCGTCGCCGACGAGGATCCGATCGACCTCGGCGTCGGTGCGGATCGTCACGCCGAGCGCGCGGGCACTCGCCGCCAGCGCCTCGCTGATAGCCCCCATCCCGCCGCGCGCGAACCCGAACTCCCCGAACCGCCCTTCGAACTCGCCCCATGAGTGATGCGAGTAGACGTATGCGGTCCCGGTACTCCACGGACCGCCGTAGACCGAGGTCAGACCGAGGAAGCCGAGGAATCCCTTGAGCGGCTCGGCGCTCAGATAGGAGTCGAGCAGGTCGCCGACGGACCCGACCATGAACGGCTCGAACAGGGCGCCATCGCCCGCCTCGGCGAACGCCGCGCGCAGCTGCTCGAATGCCGGCGGATCGGCCAGCAGCGTGGGCCGGACGATTCCCGCCACCCGCTGGAGCCGCGCGCCGAAGCGGACGAACGCCTCGGCTTCGGCGCGGCCGAAGGCTCGCTCGAGCTCCGCCAGGGTCCGGTCGAGCTCTCGATGGAGGGCGAAGGACTCGCCCGACGTCGCGATGTTGACCGCCAGCGGATCGCTCTGATAGAGCTCGAGCCCGAAGCTGGCGAGATCGAGATCGCGCATGATCCGGGGCTCGACGCCGGGACCGGCGACGAAGGCGCAGCTGGAGCCGCGAAACCCGGGAATCAGCTCCTCGGTCACGCAGGCGCCGCCTACCACGTCGCGACGCTCGAGCACGGTGACCGCGAGCCCGGCGCGTGCGAGGTAGCCGGCGGCCACCAGTCCGTTGTGACCGGCCCCGACGATGATCACGCGCCCGGCCGGATCGCTCGCCGGCGGGGTCACGTCGAGTCCCTCAGGAGGATCTCGACCGGGAACGACTGGGATTCCCCGCCGGTGCCGCCCTCGAGCCGGTCGACGAGCACTGCCGCCGCGGCGCGGCCCATCTCGTACACCGGGATCGAGGCCGTAGTCAGCGTCGGCTCGACGAAGTCGGAGAAGTCGAAGTTGTTGAACCCGCTGACCGCCAGGTCGCCCGGCACCCGGAGGCCGCGGCGACGAGCGGTGCGCATCACGCCGAGCGCCAGCAGATCGTTCGCGGCCATGATCGCGGTGGGTGGGTCGCGAACCTCGAGCAGTGTCTCGGCCATCTCGGCCCCGCTCGCAGCGTCCCAGCGGCCGCGGAAAAGCTGCAGTTCGCGAGCCGGCTCGATCGAGACCGCGTGGAGCGCAGCGCGGTAGCCGCTGTAGCGCTCTTCGATCATCGGCCATGAAGTGCGCGCGGCGACGAACGCGATTCTCTCGTGCCCCTTCTCGAGCAGGTGGCTCGCGAGCCGGAAGGCACCGTCGAAGTTGGCTGCCGTAACCGAGGGCAGGGTTTCGTCCCCGGCCTCTCCGAAGAGCACCGACGGGTGGCCCAGGTCGGCAACCCGGCGCACGTAAGCGTTGCGCGAGCTCGGCTCGCCGGAGAGGTACAGGATGGCGCCGTCGACGCGGCTCTCGAGCAGCGGCCGCAGGAGGCCGTCGTCGATCTCGCCGAGCCGCGCGGACTGGATCAGCAGGCCGTAGCCGTTCTCGCGGGTTACGTCACCGGCGCCGGCCATCACCATGTCGGTCATCGGATCGGCGAGGAACTTGGCGTCGTCGTCGAGGAGCAGAAAGCCCAGCTCCCGTGTCCTCGCCGAGCGCAGGCCGCGCGCGCTCGCGTTCGGGCGGTACTCGAGCACGACCATCGCTTGGGCAACGCGTTCCCTGGTCTCCGGCTTCATCAGGTGATCGCGGCCGTTGACAAGATTCGAGACGGTCTGCACGGACACCCCTGCGCGCTGGGCGACATCGCGCATGGTCGCCTTCCGCGGGGGCTTGCCGATCGCTTTCGTCAATCCGACCCGCCTCCCGTCGCCGCCAGGCGCGCCTCGGTCGCCTCGCTCGCCACATCGAAGGCGGTGCGCAGCAGCGCCCGGCGACCCGGACCGGCCGGCATCAGTGGGAGTCGTGACTCGGCCGAGGCAAAGATTCCGATCTCGTTCAGCAGCGCCTTGGTGGTGACGATCTCATCGCCGATCCCGAACACGTGGAGCACCGGGAGGATCTCGCGCGAGAACACCTTCAGGGCCTCCTCCAGCCGGCCGTCGCGTGTGTGACGCCAGACCTCGGCAAACGCGACCGGGAAGATCACCGGGGCGATCATCATCACTCCGTCGACACCGGCCGCCAGATACCGGAAGAAGATCGAGTCGTCGCCCCCGATGACGTCGATGCCGGCGTCCTGCCAGATCGGCACCTTCTCCAGCGCGTGATCCGTCAACTTCACGGTGCTCAGGTGCTCTAGCTCCGCCGCCCAGCGGACGACGTCCCCGGCCGCGAGCGACGTCTTCGTCGCGGCCGGGTTGTCGTAGAGCACCAGGTCGATCCCGATCACTGAGTCGATCTCGCGCAGGAACTCAAGCACCCCGGCCGTCGAGTTCTCGTAGTAGTACGGGGCCGCGCAGAGCACGCCCTTGGCGCCGTGCGCCTCGGCATGACGGGCGAGCTCGACCGCGTCGCGGACGCTCGTAGTCGTGACCCCGACGACGACGGTCTTCTCCGCGTCCGTCATCTCGAGCGCCTGCTCGGCGATCCGCATGCGCTCACCGGTCGCCATCGACGGCGCCTCGCCGGTGCTGCCCAGGAGGGCGAAGCCGTCGACGTCGGACGACATGTGATCGAGCAGCGCCCGGAAGCTCTCGGGGTCGAACCCGCCGTCGCGCATCGGCGTCGGGATCACCGGGAGGATGCCGCAGATCGGTGCCATCTAGCTCCTCCTCGTTGCCTCGACCAGCCGGCGCGCCCGCTCGGCGAGGTCGTCGGGGGCGTCGATCGCCGCCGGGTTGACCAGCCCGCCGCCGAGGGCGACGGCGACGGCGCCTGCGTCGAGGAACTCGGCGGCGTTGGACTCGCTGACGCCGCCGGTCGGGACCAGACGCGCTTCGGGGAAGGGCCCGAGCAGGTCGCCGATGAACGCCGGGCCCAGCGCCCGAGCCGGGAACAGCTTGATCAGGCGGGCGCCGAGCGCGATCGCGGCGGCGATCTCGGTCGGCGACATCGTCCCGGGCAGATGCAGGACGCCGAGCTCGCAGGCTTTGTGGACCACCTCGGGGTCGAGGTTGGGCGAGACCAAGAAGGCGGCCCCGGCGTCGACCGACTCCGATGCCTGACGCTCGCTGAGCACGGTGCCGGCGCCGAACCGTGCCCGAGCACCGAACTCCTCGACGCAGGCGCTCAGCGCCTCCAGGGCCCCGGGCATCCTGAGACTGAACTCGATCGTGGTCACGCCGCCCTCTACCAGTCGCTCGACGATCGCCAACGCCGGTTCCTGGTGCTCGAGCCGCAGGATCGCGAGCAAGCGTTCGCGCTCCAGCCACTGCGCCATCTGCTCGGCGCTCATCGGATCAGCGCCGCCTTCCCTGCGACCGCGGCGCGGACCTCCTCGGGGGTGAAGCGCGCCTGGTCGCCGCGGACCGTGAGCGCCAGCGCCCCCAGGGCGCAGGCGTAGCCGAGCGAGCGCTCGACCCCCGCGTTCTCGAGCAGGCCCCAGAGCAGGCCGGCGAGGAACGCGTCGCCGGCGCCGATCATGTCGACGATCTCGGCGGCGACGGCCTCATGGACGAAGGTTTGCCCGCCGGCCGCCGCAGCGCAGCCGCGGTCGCCGTCGGTGATCACCACGTGGCCCGCGTTGGGGGCGAAGGTGTCGCCGAAGGCCGTCGCCACCGAGCGCAGCTCGTCCGCCGCGATCCCGAACACGCGCGCCGCGTCCCGGCGCGAGCAGACGGCGACCTCCGCCTGGGCGAGCGCCGGCTCGAGGAAGGTCCTGGCTTGATCCTCCGAGCAGAGCCGCTCGCGGTAGTTCACGTCGATGCAGGTAGCCGCACCGGCGGCCTTCGCCTCGGCGAGGAAGGACGACGCGAGCTCGCGGGTCTGGTCGGAGAGACAGAGCGTGATCCCGGAGGTGACCGCGTAGCCGGCGCCGGCCAGCGCGGACGGGTCGCAGGTCGTCATCGCCGAGAAGGCCGAGCCGGCCCGGTCGTACCAGACGGTCGTCGGGCGCGGGCTGGCACCGAACTCGATGAAGAAGAGGCCGAGCCGGGCGTCGGCCTTCCAGACCACGTGCCCGAGGTCGACGCCCGCAGCCCGGAGGGTGCGCGCGACTCGCTGTCCGAGCGGGTTCTCCGGCAGGGCACTCACCCAGGCCGTCTCGACCCCGAGTGACGCGAGCGCCGTCGCTACGTTCGCCTCGGCGCCCGCAACATGGGCGTCGAGGCGCGCCGACTCCTGCAGCCTGCCGCGGTCGGAGGGCGAGAGCCGCAGCATCGCCTCTCCCAGTGTCACGACTCGCGGAGACATCTCAGTAGCACTTCGCGGTCAGCCCCCCGTCGACAGCCAGTGACGCACCGGTGATGAACGAGGCGTGGTCGGAGAGAAGGAAGATGACGGCGGTTGCCGCCTCGCGGGGATCGGCGATCCGCTTCAGCGGATAGAAGCTCTCCATCTCGGCGCGCTTCGCGGCCGGGTCCGGGGCGCTCTCGAATGTCCGCTGCAGCATCGGCGTGAGCATGTCGCCTGGACAGACCGCGTTGCAACGGATTCCCGCCTCGGCGTAGTCGACCGCGATCGACCTGGTCAGTCCGAGCAGACCGGCCTTGGTCGTCCCATAGACCGGCAGGAGCGGATCGCCCACCAGACTGACGATCGAGCCGGTGTTGACGATCGACCCACCGCCGCCCGCCTGCATCGCCTGAACGGCGTACTTGCAGGCGAAGAAAGCGCCCTTGAGGTTCACGGCGAGCACCTTGTCCATCTGCTCTTCCGTCGTCTCGTGCATGGGGACCTCGACCGCGATGCCGGCGTTGTTGTCGAGGATGTCGCAGGCGCCGAACTCGTCGACGCTGCGCTGGATCGCCGCCGCCACGTCGGCCTCGCGCGTCACGTCGCCGGCCTGGAAGATGGCGGTTCCCCCCGCCGCGCGCGCCTCCTCCACCGTGGCCTCACCGGCCTCGGAGTCGCGGTCGAACGCGACCACGCTCGCCCCTTCGGCGCAGGCCTCGAGCAGCACCGCCCGCCCGAGCCCGGCGGCCGCCCCGGTCACCACACCGGCCCTGCCGTCCAGTCGTCCCGCCCCGTTCATGATTCCTCCTTCACGCGGCATTCCTCCAACACATCCTCGTCGAGTTCGATTCCCAGGCCCGGGCCGGTGGGCACGCGTACGAAGCCATCCTCGAGTGGGAACTGCTCGGTCACCAAACGCTGGTTGAGCTCGGTGGTCTGAACGCAGTCCTCGAAGTACTCGACCTCCTCCATCGCGGCGAGCACGTGCAGGCTGGCTGCCTTGATCACCCCGGTGCTCCACGAATGGAGCACGCACCGCTTGCCCCGCAAGCGGGCGAGCTCGGCGATCCGCAGGCATTCGCGCATGCCTCCGGCCCTGGTCACGTCGGGCTGGACGACGGAGACGCCGCCGAGGTCGATCAGGCGCTCGAAGTCGAGCACGGTTGCCTCCTCCTCACCGGCGGCGATCGGAGTCTCGACCGCCTCCGCGAGGCGCGAGTACATCCCGTACTCGTCGGGTGCGAACGGCTCCTCGATCCAGTACGGCCGGTGCTCCTCCATCCGTTTGACGCGCGCGATCGCCTCGTCGGCATCGGTCCAGCCGAGGCCGATGTCGAGCATCAGGTCGAAGTCGTCGCCGCCGGCGTTGCGCGCCGCCTCGACCAGTCCGACGTCGAGGTCGGCGCTGCGGCCGAACGGCCCCCAGCCCAGCTTGATCGCACCGAAGCCGGCCCCCAGCTGTTCCTCGACCACGCTCGCCGCCTCCTCAGGAGTCTCCGGCATCAGCGTGCTCGCGTACGCCTTGACCCGATCGCGGCGCCCGCCGCCCAGCAGCTCGTGGATCGGCTTCCCCGCCGCCTGCCCGGCGATGTCCCAAAGCGCGATCTCGATTCCGCTGATCGCGTGCACGGCCACTCCCCGGCGCCCGTAATAGATCGAACCGCTGTACAGGCGCTTCCACGCCGCGTCGATGTCGAGCGGGTCCTCGCCGACGAGCAGCGCACCGAGTCCGCTGGCGATCGCGTGCGACGGAGGGGCGTCGATCACAGCCTTGGCGATGTAGGGGAGCGAGTCGACCTCGCCGACGCCCGTGATGCCTTCGTCGGTGTGCACGCGCACGATCAGCGCGTCCTGGCTGCCGTCGGCAATGGTTGTGTCGAGCGCCCCGGGCTGGCGCAAGAGCACAGCCTCGACTTCCGTGACGATCATCTGGTTTCTCCCTCAGCTGATTCATAGGTTGGTTTGACGTAGGACACGTACAGCTCCTCGCACGATTCCGAGCAGGCCTGAATCTCGCCGTGCCCGCCGTCGAAGACCCAGGCCCGGCGCGGGATCAGGCGTCCGCAGACGACGCAGTTGACGATCGCCGTGTCGTGCCAGGTGCGCTCGAACTCGACCCAGCGCCCGCTCATCGGTGCACCTCGTCGGGTGCCACCCCGTAGATCCGCTCCGCCTCCTCGGCGCTCGTGTAGCCGTCGAGCACGTCGGCGCGCACCGAGTCGCGGTCGCGCTCCTCCGGGGGCCCGAAGCCGCCCCCTCCCGGGGTCCTGTACCGCAGCTCGTCGCCCTCGTGGAGAACGACGTTGGTGAACTTGGTCGGCGAGGCAACCCCGAAGACCTCGTCGAAGGGCCGGAACGCGTCGTCGCCGACGCGCTTGACCAGCAACTCGGAGCCCTTTCCCGGAAGCCCACCGAAGAGACCGGTCGGAGCGATGCGCGAGCGATCGAAGAGCGCGCTGAAGGTGATCTCGGGGGCTGTGACCCGCAGGGTGCGCCCGGTCGCCAGGCCGCCGCGGTGGCGGCCGGCCCCGCCGGAGTCGGTCGCCATCGCGTAGCCGATCGTCAGCAATGGATAGCGGTGCTCGAACACCTCGACCGGGGTGTTGCGGCAGTTGGAGTGGCGGGTTATCTCGGCGTCGTTTCCGTCCTTGAGCGTGGTCCCGCCGGCGCCCATGCCGTCGAAGTGGTAGTTCGAGTAGTAGCGCCCGGTTTCGGGGTGGATGCCCCCGAAGAGGAGGTTCGAGCTCGACCCCCCGCTCGATGCCGCAACCCGATCCGGCACCGCCTGCGACAGCGCGGCGAGCAGCAGGTCGATCAGCTTCGGTTGCAGATCGGTGTTGCCGCCCACCGACGGACCCGGATGGACGACGTTGACCACGCTCCCCGGTGGGGCGATGATCCGGATCGGCCGGTAGCACCCGGAGTTGCGCGGAATCAGGCCGTCGGGGTCGGTGACACAGAAGACGGCGTTGTAGATCGCCGAGAGCGCAACCACGAAGGTGCAGTTCATCGGCCCGCGAACCTGCGGGCTCGAGCCGGTGAAGTCCGCGATCACCTCGTCGCCGCGGATCACCACCCGAACGCGGACCGAGAACGGATCACGACTGACGCCGTCATCCTCCACCTCCATCTCGGCGGCGTAGGACCCGTCCGGGAGGTCGGCGACCTCGGCACGCAGGCGCCGCTCCGAGTACTCGATCAGCCGCCCGGCGCCCGCGATCACCGTCTCGGCGTCGTAGCGATCGACCAGGGCCAGGAGCCTTCGCTCGCCGACGTTGAGGGCTCCGATCATTGCGTGGAAGTCGCCCCACGTATTGGTCGGCGTCCGGTGGTTCGCAAGTACGACTCGCCACAGCTGCTGGTTGTACTCACCGCGTTCGAGCAGCTTCACCGGCGGCAGACGCAGGCCCTCCTGGTAGACGTCGGTCGCGTCGGCGGCGAAGCTCCCCGGCGCCTTGCCGCCGACCTCGGCGACGTGCCCGATCGCGCCGGCGAAGGCGATCAATTCGCCCTCGAGGAAGATCGGCTTCATCATCATGTGCTCCGGCAGGTGGCACTGTCCGCGGTAGGGGTCGTTGTGCACGACCACGTCGCCGGGCTCGAAGAACGCCTCCCCGAACTCCTCCAGCGTCCAGCCGACCGTGTTCGGGATCGCTCCCATCATCGAGGGGGTGAAGTTCTTCTCGGCGATCAGGTTGCCGCGGGCGTCGAGCAGCACGGTCGAGAAGTCCAGGCCCTCGTTGAAGATCGTCGAGTAGGAGGTCTTCATCATCACCAGGGCCATCTCGGCGGCGATGTTCGTGAGCGCGTTGTGGAGCACGTGGAGCCCGACGCTGTCGAGTTCGAGCCGCTCGCTCATCCGCCCACTCCCAGGCTGATCAACAACGCGCCACTCGCGTCGACGATGACTCGGTCACCCGGATGGACGATCGTGGTCGAGTCCGACTCCTCGATCACCGCCGGTCCGACGAGCTCCGACCCGGCCGACAGGGTCGAGCGCCGCACCACCGGGCATTCGGCAGGTGAGTCGGTGTCGATCCAGACGCTGCGACTTCCGGCCGGCTCGTCCGCCTCCTCGACCGTGGGGCGGGTCGCGAGCTCGACCTCGTCGCGGCGAGCCGTCGCCCTCAGATTGATCACCTCGACCGGCTCGCCCGGCAGGTCAAAGCCGTACTGGCGCTCGTGCTCGAGGCCGAATTGGCGGCGCAGGTGCGGCCATTGATCGGAGTCGCCGATGGCCACCTCGAGCTCGAAGTTCTGACCGAGGTAACGCAGCGAGGCGAACCGCTCGACGATCGGCTGCGGCGCCTCAACGCTCGCCCGCAGCGCCTCGACGGCCTCGGCCGAGACGCGGTCGACCGCCTCGAACAGGGCGCTCTCGTCAAGCGACTCCGAGCTCGCGTAGTAGGTCTGGACCCGATCGACTCGCGGGGGAGCGATCAGGGCCCCGAACGCAGAGCAGAGGCCGGGGGCCGGGGGGATCAGCAGCGTCCCGATCCCGAGCCGCGAGGCAACTGAGCGGGCGTGGAGCGGGCCTGCGCCGCCGAAGGCGACGAGTGCGAAGTCACGCGGGTCGAGGCCTGCCTCGACCCCGACCAGGCGGATCGCGTTCGCCATCTCCTCGTCGGCGATCATCAGCGCGGCCCGGGCCGTCTCTCGCGCGTCGAGCTCCAGCCGGTCGCCGAGCCTCGCGTAGGCGTTGAGCGCCGCCTCCGGATCGAGGTCCATGCGCCCGCCGAGGAAATAGTCGCCGCTGAGGCGTCCGAGGACGAGATTGGCGTCCGTGAGCGTTGGCTCGGCGCCACCACGCCCGTAGGCGACGGGACCCGGCTCGGCGCCGGCGCTCTGCGGCCCGACCCGGAGCAGGGCTCCGGGGTCGATCCAGGCGATCGATCCGCCACCCGCGCCGATCGTCTTCACCGAGACGCACGGAATGGTCGCCGGGATCCCCCAGGCGACGTCGAACTCCGGCGCGTACTGCTCGACTCCGTCGGCGATCAGCCCGATATCGCAGCTGGTTCCGCCCATGTCGAGCGTGAACGCGGAGCGCACTCCCGCGGCCTTGGCGAAATGGCGTGCTCCCGTGACCCCGCCGGCCAACCCCGAGAGCAGGAGCTGAGCCGGCTTCGCGTGCGCCGCGTCGGCGCGGACGTAGCCCCCGTTCGAGGCCAGCAGGTTCCACTGCCCGGCTCCGAGCCCGCGTTCGAGCTCGTCGCCGACGCGATCGACGTACTCGCCCACGATCGGCTTCACGAACGCGTCGGCGATTGTCGTGCTCGCCCTTTCGTACTCACGCCACACCGGCGAGACCTCGTGTGAGAGCGAGATCGCGGCGTCCGGAAGCGAGCTCGCGACCACCTCGCGAACCCGTCGCTCATGCTCGGGCCGCAGATAGGAGAACAGCAGGCAGACCGCGACGACGGTTTCGGCTTCGTCCTCGCCGAGGCGGGCGAGCTCCTCGCCAAGCAGCTCGAGGTCCGCCTCGGGCAGCTCCTCCGCCTCGTCGCCGTGGTGGTCGACGCGCCCGCGGACCCCGACGCAGTCGCGGCGCCGGACCAGCGGCGAGGGCTTCACCCAGTGGAGGTCGTAGAGGCGCTCCTTGTCGAGCCTGCCGATGAACGGCACGTCGGTGAAGCCACGGTTGCCGATGTAGATCACCTTCGGTCCGCGGCGCTCGATCACGGCGTTGGTCGCGATGGTCGTTCCGACGGTGACCTGCGATGCATCCCCGGTGACCCCTAGCTGCTCGAGGCCCGCGCGAATCGCGATCGCGGGGTCGTCGGGGGTCGAGGGGACCTTCGCGTAGCGGATCGTGCCCACTTCCTCGTCGAGCAGGACGAAGTCCGAGAAGGTCCCGCCGGTGTCGACCCCGAGGCGCAGGGTCATGCTCGCGCGGCCCCTCGCCGCAACGGGTCCTCGCCGCGCGGGGTCTCGAGGAACCGACGCAGGACGTTCCCCGTCACCGTGGCCACGGAGGTGTGATCCCCGGCCTCGCCGAGCCCTCCGCACCACGCCGCCGAGCCCGCCGAGAATGCCCCGCCGCCGTCGTCTCCGATCATCATCACCATGTCGGCACGGACCAACGGCGACCCGGGGTCGCCGACCTCCGGGCAGGAGCCGACGAAGTCCTCGAGCATCGGGAAGTAGAGCTCGCGAAAGCCGCTCGCGGTGGCCAGCACCTCCGCGTGCTCGGGCGTGCCGAGCGCCGGGTCCGCGCGATCGAACTCGTAGGCGGCGGCGCCTCCGAGGAAGCCGCCCTCGCCGATGAGGTCGCCGTCGATCCCGTCGAACACCCACGAGTTATGCGGCTCATGGCTCACCGGGGTGCGCTCGTAGTAGCGGCCCGGACCGGCGCCCATCGCCGAGGTTCCGACTCCGACGAACGCGTGCGACGGGCGCCCCCGGGCCCGCCAGGTGCCGCCCTCCTCATGGCGCGTGGTCATCCAGAGCTCGCCGGGGGCGGAGCTCGATGGGCGGCTGCCGAACAGCGGGCGCCTGACCTCGGCAAGGTGTCGGCGTTCGGGATCGATCCCGGTGACGCCGTGCAGCCCGTTGCCGCCGAGGTACATCAACCGGCCCGCGGACCCGAGATACCCATCCAGGGCGTCGAGCATGTCGCCGGTCCAATACTCGGGATGGGCCCCGGTGATCACCACCCGATAGGGGTCGAGCGCCTCGCGGCCGAACTCGTCGAGATCGTGGTCGGTGAGCACGTCGAAGCCGAACCCTTCGCGGTCGAGCCAAGCGATCAGGCGCAGGTCCAGCGCCAGGCCGTGCGGGCCCTCCAGCAGCGGCCAGACATAGTCGGGGCGCATATTGAGCAGCGGCCGCTTCGTCGACGCGTAGCTGACCGATGACCCGTCGCGGTGCACGTCGTAGAGGCTCAGCAGACCCTCGTCGACCGCGAGCCAGTCGCGCCAGCCGAGCGGGGCCTCGTCCGAGCGCTTGCCGGTGAAGGCCGTGTAGCTGGGGGGGTTCGAAAGAATCTCGTGCTCGTTGGCGTAAGCGAGGTAGGTCAGGGTGGGGAGGAGGAGCACCGCGTCGGCGCCGGCGACGCCCGGGGATGTGACGTAGAACGGCACCAGGTCCTCGCAGTCGGCGGTGACGAGCCGCGCGGCGTAGATGCCCGGGTGCAGGTCCGGCGGAAGGTCGAGCTCGATCCCGACCTCCCAGTCGGCGTCCTCGAGGTCGTCGTCGTGGAAGTGGATTGCCGAGTACTCGTCCCGGGCCTCGAGGTAGGTGGAGCTGCGGCCGCGCCAGTTCGGTCCGGTAACGCCCGGGGTCGGCTGGTTGCGCAGAAAGGCCTCGTGGCGGAACGGCGAGCGGTCGAGCAGGCGCGGGCCATCGATCGCGTCGGCGAAGTCGAGGTGACAGACGATCGGCGCATCCGGATCGGGCGCCACACCGGCCCGCGCTTCCTCTGCGCGCTCGGGACCGAGGGCCCCCGCGTAGACGGTGGGGGAGCCGATCTTGCCGTTGAAGCAGCCGTTGCCCTCGGCTCGGACGGGACGATCTCGCTCGTGCGGAGCGCCGATCGAGATCGTTTCGCCGCCCTGATGCCCGCCCAGGGCCAGACCCCTCTCGACCGTATGCGACCGGCCCGACGCTCCGGCCTGCGAGAACCGGACGCACGCCGCGCCGGCGTCGAGGCTGACCAGGAGGTGCGACCAGGACGAGCTCGGCGGCGCGAGCTCGGAGTACGCCTCTACCACCCCCGCACCGGTCGCGATGCGGAGGCCGACACCGCGCTCGCGATCGAGGACCACCGACCAGCCCGCGGAGCCGTCGGGGGAGAGGGTCCCGAGCACGGTCTGCGGCGTTTCCGTCGGCAGTGTCGGGAGGATCCAGAGCGAGACCGTGAACGAGCTCAGCTCTCGGAAGATTTCCGAGGGTCCGACGACGACGGATGAGCCGGCGGTACGGATCGCCCGTTCGTGGCGTTGACACGCCCGGGGCCCGAGGTCTCGAATCAGCTCGTGCCGGACGTTGTCGCGTGGGCCCGCAGAGAGGAGACGAACCAGCGACGAGTTGTAGCGCCCGGCGGACGAGCTGACCCGGACCTCGACCCGCCCTCCCGGGCGGGCGATGAGTGGGGTCGTGTAGCCGAGGATCAGCTCAGTCGGGCGGGCGCTGTTCGCGTCCGCAATCACCGAACACCCCCTCGCTCGCTACTCGGTCCACCCATTGCTTCTACTCTATCGATAAACAAAGTCCGACAGAAAATCCCAGGAAACCCCATGAATAAGAGCGATCCGCTTGACCCGGAAATACTTGATCGTTATAGTGACGCACGGCGGGGTCGGCTCACCTCTGCGGTGCCGGCCTCGATGGAATTGCCCCCCAGGGAGAGGAACACCGGAATGAGGCTTGAGGAGCTCGAGCGGCTGGCCACCTACCAGACGCTTCGT
This sequence comes from uncultured Solirubrobacterales bacterium, assembly GCA_963767475.1. GTDB lineage: Bacteria > Actinomycetota > Thermoleophilia > Solirubrobacterales > 70-9 > WHSW01. Next base: position 972,767 of record CAVYEI010000003.1, on the reverse strand, counting down.
ACCAACCGTCGTGAGTTGCTGATCGCGAGCGGCGCGGCGGCGTTGCTCCTGGCCGGCTGCGGCGGTGACGACTCCGGCGGTGGCAGCGGCAGCTCGCTCGGCGACCTCAGCAACACGGCCGAGGGCGGCGGCAAGGCGGTCGACACCGTCAACTGGGGAATCGTCGCGGACCCGATCGGCCTCGACCCGATCGGCCCCAACGACTACCAGTCGGTGCAGCCGATGTACCAGTGCTTCGACACGATTCTCCAGCTCAACGAGCAGAACGGGCTCAGCCCGATGATCGCCGAGTCGTGGGAGGCCGCGGACCCGACCACCTACGTCTACGACATCCGCTCCGGCGTCACCTTCCAGGACGGATCGCCGATGACGGTCGAGGACGTCGCCTACAGCATCCAGCGCCACGTCGATCCGGAGAACGGCTCGGCGCTGATCGACTTCGTCTCCTCGGTCAAGTCGGTGGAGACCAACGGCAACAACCAGGTGATCGTCCGGCTCAAGGAGCCGAACGCGATGTGGAAGTACATCCCGGCGCTCCCGGTCGGCATGGTCGTCTCGCAGAAGAACATCGAGCAGCTGCAGTCGGGCGGCGGCACGATCGGGTCGCCGTCGGCGCTGCCGATCGGCACCGGGGCCTACAGCTACGCGTCCTGGGACCGCGGGCAGTCCGTGAAGATGGAGCGCTACGACGGCTATTGGGACAAGGAGAAGGCACTTCAGGTCAAGAACCTGGTCTTCCAGGTGATCCCCGACGCCGAGGCGCTCGCGACCGGGCTGCTCGACGGCTCGATCCAGGGCACGTTCCAGCTCAATGGCCAGCAGATCGCGCCGCTCGCCGACGAGGTTCAGATCCTTCGCAGCGAGTCGGTGAACATCCGGATTGCTGCGGCCAACTGTGGCAAGCCGCCGTTCGACGATCCGCGGGTTCGCCAGGCGGTCAGCCTCGCAACCGACAAGAACGGCCTCCTGCAGTCGGCGTACGCCGGCGAGGGCGAGCTCTGGAACTCGCCGGTCATGCGCAACCAGTGGCAGTTCTCCGAGAGCGTGTTCTCCGACGCATACGACGCGCTGCCGGACTTCATGACCCAGGACATGGAGCGGGCGAAGCAGCTGATACAGGAGGCGGGCGCAGAGGGCGCGACCGGCAACATCATCGCCTCGTCGACAGAGCAGCAGGCCCAGGCGGTTGCGATCCAGCAGTCAGCCGAGGAGATCGGCCTGAAGCTGACGATCGACCGGGTCAGCGGCGACGAGCTGATCGCCCAGCTGTTTCCCGAGAAGCCGCCGCACGAGTGGAGCATGGCGTGCTGGGACTGGGGCTCGGACACCCCCGACCCCTCGTCCGACCTGATCATCCCGTTCCTGTCGACGAACTTCTCGGACTTCACCGAGTACAAGAACGCCCGAGTCGACAAGCTGCTCGAGCAGCAGCGGGTGATGGAGGACAACGACGACCGCGCAAAGGTGCTCACGGAGATCCAGACCCAGATCGTCGAGGACCAGCCGTGGTCGGTCCTCTATTGGATCAACCAACTCACGGCGCTCTCAAACGATATCGGCGGATTGACGCCGATACCGACCTGGGCATATCAGCACTGGGCGGCGGATCTGAGCGGCAACTAGGCCGCCGGGGTCTGGAGCCGCGGCGCACCGAACACGCCGGGCCGCACCCCCAGGGTACGGGGGATCGGCGTTCGCGCGGCGGAGTAGGCTCGCCAACGATGCCCTCTCGCGACGAGACCGAACCCCGCGCATAGCCCGATGCGTCTGGGGGTCTTCGTGAGCAACGAGGGCGAGTTTGCCCTTTCCCTTGGCTTTGGGCAGATGGCCGAGGTGGCGGAGTCCGCGGGGGCCGACAGCCTTTGGGTAAGCGACCACCTGTTGCTGTTCGACGAGCCGACCACCGAGTATCCGTTCAGCGAGGACGGGGCACCGACCTGGGACATGACCGCGGACTACTACGAGGCCCTGGCCTGCTGCGCGACGATGGCGGCGGTGACCGATCGTTGCCGGATTGGAACCGCGATTCTTGTTTTGCCGCAGCGCAACGTGTTCGAGGTCGCGAAGATGTCGGCGACGATCGATCGGCTGAGCGGCGGTCGCCTCGCCCTCGGGGTCGGGGCGGGCTGGTACAGCCGCGAGATGGAGGGACTCGGGTACGACTTCTCGCGGCGCGGGAGGCGGTTCGACGAGATGCTCGACGTCCTGCGCTCATGCTGGAGCGGCAGGCCTGCTCCGTCGATTGGTGACCAGATCAGCGTCCCCGAGCGCGTCGTCATGCATCCGCGTCCCGTCAGCGACGCCGGCATCCCGTTGCTCGTTGGCGGCATGAGCGAGCGGGCACGTCGCCGCGCCACCGGCAAGGGCGACGGCTGGCTCGCGCTGGCCGTCGCCGCCAGCTGGGACCGCGATTTGCTCGCGGCCCAGCTGGCGGAGGTCCGAAAGCGCCGCGGTGCCGACGACGGCTTCGAGGCGTTGCTGCAGTTGAACTGCGATCCGGCGGACACGGGCCAGGTGATCGAGCTCGCAGCCGAAGCCGCATCAATCGGGTTCGAGGAGGTGATCGTCGAACCCCCGTGGACGCGCGGTCTCTCCGCGGCTGGCGAGGCGATCGCCGAGGTCAGGCGGGCGATCGGCTAGCCACCGCGGACGGAGGTCTCGACCCGGTCGATCACAGCTTCGATCCGGTTCATGATCTCGTCAAAGTCCGCGTCGGAGATCGTCAGCGGAGGCTTCAACTTGAGCACGTTCCCGCCAGCGCCGCCGAACCATGTCAGCAGGCCGATGTCAAGCGCGTGATCGAAGGCCTTGGCACAAGCCTCGGTCGCCGGCTCCCGGGTGTCGCGGTCGACAACCAGGTCGATGCCGATGAACAGTCCCGGCCCGCGAACGTCCCCGATGCAGGAGTAGCGATCCCGCAGCCCGTTGAGCCGCTCCGTGGCCCGGGCGCCGAGTACACGTGCCCGCTCCGCCAGCCGCTCACGTTCGACGATCTCGAGCACCGCCAGGGCGGCCGCCGCGCCGATCGGCTGATTCTGGAACGTGAATGCGACCCACGGCTCGCTTTCAATCTCGGCCGGAATCATTTCCGACCTGGCCATCGTCGCCCCGAACGGCAGACCTCCTCCGAGCGCCTTGCCGAGCACGAGGATGTCCGGCTCGAGGCCGTACAGATCGGAGGCGAACATCTCGCCACAGCGGCCGAGCCCGGTCTGGACCTCGTCGACGATCAGCAAGACATCGTGGCGACGGCAGATCCCCTGCACCGCATCGAACCAGCTCTGGGGGAAGACGATGTGGCCACCGGGCCCCTGCACGGGCTCGATGATCAGCGCGGCGACCTGGTTCATGCCGCCTTCGGCGATCGTCGCCTCGAGCGCCTCGGCGGCGACCACTCCCCACTCGGATTCGCTCAGCCCTCGGGGACGCCGGTAGCAATCGGCCGCGGGCCCCTGGCGGAAGGTCGGCCAGCGCTGCGCGCCGGGCATCCATGCGCGCAGGGCGGGCAGGCCGCCGAGGCCGCTGGTGGCGAGCCCGAGGCCGTGGTAGGCGCCATAAAGCGAGACGACCTCGGCCTTACCGGTCACCCGCATCGCCAGCTTCACCGCGGCCTCGATGCCGTCGCCCCCGCCCGGGCAGAAGATCGTCTTGTCGAGCCCACCCGGGCTGATCCCCGCCAGCCTGGTGGCGAGCTCGACCACCGGCGGAGAGTCGTAGACGTAGAAGTGATCGGCGATCAGCTCGAGCTGCGCGGCGATCGCCGCGCGCACCTCGGGATGGCTGTGGCCGACGAGCGCCGGCCCGTTGGTGCCCGAGACCGCGTCGAGATACTCACGGCCGTCGACGTCCCAGACCCTCGATCCGCTGGCTCGATCGAGCACCAGACGACGAGCGCCTCGCCCCCGCTCAACCGAGTGCAGCACGTGCCGATCGGCGGCGTGGCGCAGTCGATCGGCACGAAGGGCGCCGGCCTCGGTGCGGTTCACGAATGCCTCACGATCGGGTGCGAGCGGCAGCTCGGCCCCGCCGCGATCGCGGCGGGGCCGAAGCGAGCGATTGCCACTCGGCTACTCGATCGGTAGCTCCTTGTATGCGACGCTGAGGTCGATCTTCTGCCGTGTTCGGTAGATCTTCATACCGAAGTACGTCGCCAGCGAGATCGCATACAGGGCGCCGACGAAGATCAGGCCGTCGGAACCGTTGACCGCGTAGTCGGAGTTGAACAGCAGCTCGTAGTCGACGAAGACCACGAAGGCGCCGAATATGAAGGCGCAGACCGCCATCACCGGGATCCCGAGGATGCGGTAGCGGTCAGCCACCGTCGACCGGAACATCGCCGGTCGCAACCTCGGGAACAGGATCGCGGCGACCATCGTCAACCCGAATGCCGTCAGGCTCGGGATCGCGAGCGCGAACGTGAGCGGGATGAACCAATCCGAGTATGAGTACAGCGCCGAGACCCCGATACAGAGGATCGTGAAGACGACAAGCGAGTTCACCGGCGTGTGCGTTCGCGGATTGACTCGGCCGAACCATTCCGGCAACACCCGGTCGAACGACATCGCCACCATCACTCGAGTCGCCCCGAGGGGTGCGTTCGGCGCCAGCATGATGAACCAGCAGAAGAACATGATGAAGGCGATCCAGATGAATATCGGTGATCCGGATGCGAGCGCGACGAAGAACCCGAAGAACGGTGGTACCGGCAACGGGTTGTCGGGCGAGGCGCCGTAGAACAACCCTCCGCTCGCGAACAGGAACTCCGAGCCGACGATGCTAACCAGCAGCCCGGCGAAGATCGCGATGACGACGAAGGAGAAAACCTCCGCGCCGGCGATCGCCATGATGTTCGAGCGCAGGTTGCCCGCGCGCTTGATCTCCCCACCCTGCATCACTCCCCAATGCGGGAAGGCCAGGAAGAGCGAGAAGAAGACGGCCGCGAGGATCGTCGCCCAGAGCGAGAACGACGTGTCCGCCGTGCCGCCGAGGTCGATCACCGACTGATACGCGTTCTGGACGTCGTAGTTCTCAGCCATGAACGAGTCCAGGTTGGTGACGAAGTCCTGGTGGCTGGTGAAGAGCAGCATCACGAGGACGATCCCGACGCACGCCATGCCGACCCAGAACACGTAGCGCTGGATCAAGACGTAGAGCCGCAGGCCGCGGATGTTGATCGCTCCGCACCAGATGATGTAGAGCGCCGAGGTGATGAAGATGCCGGTCGGCTTGGCGACGTTGTTGCCGAAATCGATCAGCCATTGCCAGTCGTACTCCGCTCCGAGCAGGAGAGCGAACGGCGACAGCACCAGGGTTGCGCCGAGATAGGCGGTCAGCGCGACGAGCACCGTCTGCGCGAGGACGATCGCCGTGAACACGAATACCGAGGCGATCCCTCCCCCGAGTATCCGGCTTTGGAACACGTAGTCGCCGCCGGACCGCGGCATGATCGTGAGGAAGAACGCGTATGCGATCGCCTCGAAGGTGCAGAACACACCGCAGATCACGACAGCGAGCCACAGGCTCGCCTGCGGGAACGTCGCCGTCGCCGCCACGTAGGCGAGCGCGATCAGGACGACCAGGTTGAGCGCCAGAACGTTGTAGATCCAGGCGTCGAGCTGTGAGAACTCGCGGACCAAGCCCGAGGCCTTGCGCGTGAACGCGCCCGAGGCCTGCTGTTCTGAGCCTCCGCCGTCCCCGGGTGCTGGAGTTGACGATCTTTCCATCCGACAATCCCTCCTCAGGTGATTTGTGGATCCGGCCGAGCATTCGTCACAAGCTCGTCCGTGACGGTGCGACTATAACGTTCAACATGTGTAACGATCAAGGTCAAGTTGGCCAGCTCTCTGCTTCGGCTCTCGCCCGCCGGTCAGGGGCCTGGTTTTTTGGCGACAGCCGATAGTGCGGAGGGCGGGCGCCGGCGTCGACGATGCTCACGGCGCCGACGCGCAGCAGCCCGCGCACGTGCCCCGCGACCGCGAACCTCAGCATTGCCGGCTCCGAGTCCCACGGCCCGGCCTCGAGCTGAACCTCCTCGCAGAGCTCCGCCAGCGTCGCCGCCTCGGCCAGGCGGGCTCGGACCACGGCGTCCACGGCCTCGACGAAACGGCGACTGTCGTCGAGAAAGGCGATCACCTCGCGCCCGCTGCGCATCGGCCAGTGACCGGAGTGCATCTCCGACGGCGCCAGCGACTCGACCAGGTCGATCGTCTCCAGATAGTCGTTGACCTCCTCGTAGGTCGGACAGAGCGCCGGTGAGCCGTCGGCCGCCGGGCAGGCGTGCGAATGGACCGCGTCGGAGCTGAACAGCAGCCCGGTCTCGGGCTCGAACAGCACCAGGTGGCCGGCGGAGTGACCCGGCGCGGGCAGGACGTCGAGCCGCCGCTCACCGATCTGGAGGCTCTCGCCGCCGGAGAGGGTCACATCGATCTCGACCCGGGCCCCGTAGTTGGCGCGCACCCAGCGGATCTCGTCGGCGGTCATCCCCAGCGCATGCTCGACGTAGCAGCCGTAGCGATCGGCGAGCAGCTTCTCGGGGTCGCCGACCATCGCCCGGTCAGCGAACCCGCAGGCGGCGAGCGCGTTCTCGCAGGCCTCGCGCAGACCGGCCAGTCCGCCCTGGTGGTCGACGTCGGGATGGGTGACGACGACGAGCCGCAGGTCCGAGGCGGCGAGGCCGAGGCGGCGAAGCGCCGGGAACACGACCTCGCGCGGAGTCTCGGCCATGCCCGTGTCGATCAGCAGCAGCTCGTCGCGATCTGCCGAGGCGACGAGGTACTGGTAGACGTTGCGGGGGCCGACCCGTCCCTGCAGGCGCCAGGTGTCCTCGCCGATCTCGACCACGATCGGTTCCGGCGGCCTCACCAGCCCCCGATCCATCCGTCGATCAGGCCCAGCGGCTGGACCATCGTCGCCTCGTCTTTGACCTTGCGCAGGAAGTCGAAGTCGGCCCCCTCGTCGGCCTGCAGTACGTGGTCGAGGTAGATCGCCCCGTAGCCGCGGCGATAGGCCGGCTCGGGCGGTGGGAGCGCCTCCAGGCGACGGGCGATCTGCTCGTCTGAGAGCGCCAGGTCGAGCCGGCGGCGTTCCGTATCGAGGATGATCTCGTCGCCGGTCTCGACCGCCGCCAGCGGGCCCATCGCGGCCGCTTCCGGGGCGACATGCAGAACGACGGTGCCGAAGGCGGTCCCGCTCATCCGCGCGTCGGAGATCCGGACCATGTCGCGCACGCCCTGCTCCAGTAGGCGCTGGGGCATTGGCAGCATGCCCCACTCGGGAAAACCCGGAGCGCCGCGCGGACCCGCGTTCTTGAGCACCATCACCGAGTCGGCCTCGGCTGGCAAATCGGGGTCGTCGATCCGCTCGATCATGTCCGCCATGTGCTCGAAGACGACCGCGCGGCCACGGTGTTGAAGCAGCTCCGGCGAGGCTGCGGATTGCTTGATCAGGGCCCCGCGAGGAGCGAGGTTGCCCTCGAGCACGACGATGCCGCCGTGCGGATGACGCGGCTGCGAAAGCGGTGCGAGCACGTCGCCGTCGGTGGTCTCGGGAACCGATTCCAACGCCTCGCCGAGCGTCTCGCCGCTGATCGTGATCACGTCGAGATCGAGCAGTGGGCTGAGCTCGCGCATGAGCGCGGGAATGCCTCCGACCCGAAACAGATCCGCGAACAGATGGTCACCCGAGGGGCGCAGGTTCGCCAGCACCGGGGTGCGACGGGAGATCTCGTCGAAGCGCTCGAGGTGCAGGTCGACGCCGACTCGCCCGGCGAGCGCGAGCAGGTGGATGACGGCATTGGTCGAGCCGCCGAGCGCCATCAGCACGGTGATTGCGTTGTCGAACGCGGCCGCCGTCAGGATGCGCTCCGGAGCCAGATCCCCGCCGGCCAGCTCCACCGCGCGGGCGCCGGCCTGCTCGGCGGCCGCGGCGCGGCGGGCATCGACCGCCGGAATCGCGGCGCTGCCGGGCAGCGACATGCCGAGCGCCTCGACCACGCCGGCCATCGTCGACGCCGTACCGAGCTCGTTGCAGTGGCCGTAGCCGGGGATGATCGCCGATCCGAGCTCGTCGTACTCCTCCTTCGAGAGCCGTCCCGCCCGGTACTCCGCCGTGTACTCCCAGAGGTCGGTGCCGACGCCGATTTCGCGGCCGCGAAAGAAGCCCGGCTGCCCCGGGCCGCCGGTGAGCATGATCGCCGGGACGCCGGCGCTCGCCGCTCCCATCAGCTGCGCGGGGACGGTCTTGTCGCACCCCGCGAGCAGGACGATCGCGTCCAGCGGGTGGGCGCGGATCGACTCCTCCACGTCCATCGACATCAGATTGCGATAGAGCATCGTCGACGGCTTCATCAGGTTCTCGCTCAACGAGATCGTCGGAAACTCGAGCGGCAGCCCGCCGGCCGCCGCCACGCCACGCTTCACCGCCTGGGCCAGGCCGCGCAGGTGGACGTTGCAGTGCACGAGCTCGGACCACGAGTTGCAGATGCCGATCACCGGACGACCGTCGGTGACCGCGTCGGAGAAGCCGTCGGCCTTCACCGATGCCCGGTGGAGCATTCCGACCACGTTGTCGGGCCCGAACCACCGGGAGCTGCGCGGCGAGCGAGTTCGGTTGGGGCGCGAGCCGTCCTCCACCACGCGCGGACGCTATACGGGGAAATGTCAAATTGCAAGGTTGATCGACAATTTTGTCGTCAGGCACGAAAAAACCCCGCAGAATGCGGTCGCCAGGCGCTGTGGTCGCGCTAGTGAGCCGGTTCGTCGGCGGACTCGCGGGCGCCGAGAACGCCCGAGATCGCAATCTCGGCCTGGTCCAGGTGCGCCGCCATCAGCGCGTGTGCCTGCTCCGGCTCGCCGGCGTCGAGCGCGGCGAGGATCGCCTCGTGCTCGCGCAGAGAGCCGGCCGGATCCGGGTAGGCGCCGCCGACCAGCGCCATGCAGAGGCGAAGCTCGCCCTCGAGGCTGTCGAACAGGGCGCCGAGGCGGGCGCTGCTCATGCTGGCGACGATCTCGCGGTGAAACTGCAGATCCGCCGCGACGATTCCGGCGCGGTTGTCGTCCTCGATCGCCTGCCCGAAGGCCCGGACCGTCTCGTGCATCTTGTTGCGGTCCATGGTCGCCGCCTCGGCGATCGCGGGCAGCTCGACGATCCGCCGCACGCGGTACAGGTCGTGCACGTCATTGGTGATCAGCCGGCTCACGAACGCGCCCCGGTGCATCCGCCGGGTCACCAGTCGCTCACCGACGAGGATCTGGGTTGCCTCGCGGATCGTGTTTCTAGAGACGTTGAACCGCTTCGCCAGCGAGATCTCCCGCAGATACGTGCCCTGGGCGAGGTTTCCGTCGATGATCGCTTCGCGCAGGGCGCCGGCGACCTGCTCGGCGGTGCTCTCGAGCTGGACGTCGAGACCGGCCAGCGGGTTTTCTTCCTGCGAAGCCACGAGCGCCGCGACAGCATATTTGGGCGCTCGCCCAGTTGTCCAATAAACGAGGTGGTTCAGGCCGCGGTGTAGCCGCCGTCGACCGGCAGGGTGACGCCGGTGATGTGTGCCGCTGAATCGCTGAGCAGGAAGAGGATCGCGGCTGCCACGTCCCCTGGGGTCGCCAGCTTCCCGAGCGGGATCCGTCGCTCGACGTCGGCCCGCGCCGCGCCCGGATCCGGTCGCTCCGCGAGCCACTCGGAGAACAGCGGTGTCTCGGTCATCCCCGGGGCCACCGCGTTGACGCGGATCCCCATCGGCGCGAGCTCGACCGCGGCTCCGTGGGTGAGCGCGCGCAGCGCGCCCTTGCTGGCACCGTAGACGGCCATCTCCGGGACCCCGATGTGCGCCAGGCGGGAGGTGACGTTGACGATCGCTCCGCCGCCTTCGGCCAGGGCCGGCGCCGCCGCCTGGATCATCCACAGAGGCGCGAGCGCGTTTACGGCGAACACCCGCTGCGCATCCTCGACCGAGGTCTCGAGCAGCGGGGCGGCGAGGTCGAGGCCGGCGTTGTTGACCAGCGCGTCGAGTCGGCCGAAGGCTTCGACGCCGGCGGCGACGACCTCCCGGGCGCTCGTGGGATCGGCGAGATCGGCCGCGAGCTCGAGCACCCGATCGCTAGCGCGGTCCGTCGGCGTCCGCGACACGGCGACCACCCTGGAGCCCGCCTCGAGCAGGCGCGCGACGGTGACCGCGCCGACGCCCCGGCTCGCCCCGGTCACCACGACTACGCGGCCCTCGTCCACCGTCAGCCCACCGGGAGGATCGCCGGTCGCGTGAACGCCCGGCCATCGACCTCGACCTCGACCACGGGCCAGCTGGACGAGTTCGAGACCATCTCGTTGTCGCTCTCACCGACCAGGAACGTGTCCTCGGCCTTGGCCCCCTGGACGGTCGGATTCCAAGCGACGGCGTGCCCGACCTCGACCGGCCACTCCGTGAACCGATCCGGCGCGGCCAGGGGTCCCGGTCCGAACTCGCGCGCTCCGTAGCCGATCGGGCCGCCCTGGGTGTGGTTCTTCCATTCCTCGTGGTAGCCGCGCGCCTCGTAGACGTCGAGCTGCGCCTGCAGCGCCTGCCCGTATGTGTTGCCGGGGCGGGTGGCCGCGATCGCCGCCGCCTCGGCTTCGGCCGCGATCAGGTGGCGGTCGGCGAGCTCCTGATCCGGCTCGCCGATGCTCGCCGTCCGCGTCGCGGCGATGTTGAGACCGCCCCGGACACCGACGATCACCACCATCGCGTCGCGCTCGAACGGCGCCGCGGACACGTTCGGGTGCCGGTAGCTTCGCCGCCGATGGTCGCCGCCGGCGAAGATCGCGGACGGGAAGATGCCGTCGACCTCCAGCCGAGAACAGAGCTCCGCCGCCATCTCGCGGCCGGTCATCCCCGGCCTCAGGGTCCGGATCGCATCCTCGAGCGCCCGGCAGCCGTCCGCCCCGAGCTCGCGCATGCGATCCGCTTCGCCTGAGGTCAGCCGCATGCGCAACTCCTGCAGCTCATCGGAACGGTCGTCGCCGGGCCCGAAGCCGTCATTGGCGAGCCTCGAGACGTCGACCATATCGTCGAGCGCCGCATGGAAATGGCCCTCGTACCACGGCACCTCGACCAGTTCGAAGCCGACTTCGCCCGGGTTCTCCTCGCCCTCCAGCCGCCGCGCCTCGATGTTGCTCGTCACCAGGTAGGTCCCGTCCTCGGTCACCAACGCCGAGAGAAACGCCGGATCCGCGCCGCGGAGGACCGTGTCCTCGATCCCGGCGGTGATCCAGCTGACCAGGAACTGACGGCTGAGCAACACGCCGCTGCGGTTGCTGTCGGCGATGTAGGCGCGAACGCGCTCGAGCTTTTCGGCGGCCTCTGCGGCACGGGTCTGGGTTGGGCTCATCTCTCCTCCATCGAGTGTGAACTGGGATCTCTGATCAAGGGCGGGCGACCACTCCGAGCGAGAGGCCCCCGTCGACCACGAACGCCGCGCCGGTGACGAATCCGGCCGCGTCCGAGGCCAGGAACTGGGCGCAGGCGGCGATATCGGCCGGCTGACCGACCCGCCCCACCGCGTGCAGCAGGGCGACCTCCGAGCGGGCGGCGGCGGGGTCCTCCTGGGAGTCGAGGTAGCGACCCGCCATGCCCGTGTCGACGTAGCCGGGGCAGATGCAGTTGCAGCGGACGCCGTCCTTGCCGTTCTCCGCGGCAATCGCCCGGGTCAGCGTGATCACGCCACCCTTCGCCGCGCAGTAGGCGGCCAGCCCCGGTTCCACCCAGAAACCGTTCACGGACGCCATGTTGATGATCGATCCGCCGCCACTTTCTCGCATCGCCGGGATCGCCGGGCGCGAGCAGCCGTAGACGCCCTTGAGGTTGACGCTCATCAGCCGCTCCCAATCCTCGGGCTCGGTCTCCTCGAGCGTCTTCTCCACCTGGATCGCGGCGTTGTTGACCAGGATGTCGAGCGAGCCCCAGCGCTCGACCGCGGTATCGATCAGCGACTTCGCGGCTCCGGGATCGCTGATGTCGGCGGCGAAGAACCCCGCCTCCAGGCCTTCGGCGGCGAGGCCGTCGGCGACCGCCTGCCCGGCGTCGGCCGAGACGTCGCAGAGAAGAACCCTGGCGCCGGCGCGGGCGAAATGCATGGCGATCCCACGGCCGACCCCGGTCGCGGTGCCGGTGACCACGGCGACGCGGCCCGCGATCGCGAACGGGTCGTCGCGCGGGAGGGACTCAGACACGGCTGTAGGCGCCGTCGATCGGCACGTTGGCGCCGGTCATGAACCCGGACTCGTCGGAGCAGAGGAAGACGGCGGCCTGGGCGACCTCCGACACCTCGCCGAAGCGCCCGATCGGATGCTTGGAGAGCACCGCGCGCTCCCACTCGGCCGCGTCCGGCGACGCGGAGGCGGCCGACTCGTGCATCGGCGTCAGGATCTCGCCCGGGCAGAGGGTGTTCGAGCGGATGCCCTTGTCGCCGTATTCGACCGCGATGTGATCGGAGAGCATGTTCAGCGCCGCCTTGGATGCCGAGTAGGCGCTGTCGCCGGCCCAGACCGTGATGCTGCAGACCGAGCTGATGTGGAGGAAGGCGCCGGCGCCGGCCTCGAGCATGTGGGGGATCGCGGCCTTGGAGATCAAGAACGGGCCGATCGTGTTCACCGCCAGGGTGCGCTGCCATCCGTCCAACGACTGCTCGTGGACGGGGACCCATCCATCGAGCTCACCGATCCCGGCGCAGTTGACGACCACGTCGATGCCGCCCATCTCGGTGGCCGCTTCGCCGATGATCCGCTCCACGTCCGCGGCGTCCGAAACGTCACCGATCGCCGGCCTCGCCGTGCCCCCGTCGGCGGCGATTCGCTCGCAGACGCCCTGGGTGCGCTCCGGATCACGCCCCCAGGCGGTCACCTGCGCCCCCTCGGCGGCGAACGCGGTCGCGATGCCCTCACCGATGCCGCTCGAAGCGCCGGTCACGACCGCCCGCTTCGCCGCCAGCCTGCTCAATGCACCAGCCTCGTCCCTCTCGAAATACGCCTGACCACGCTTACTCTAACGATAAAGTAGGGTCGTCGTCGTGGTTGATCCGAGCCGGATTCCCGAAGCGGCGGACGTGATCGTGCTCGGTGGCGGGACCGCCGGCGCGATCGTCGCCGGCCTGATCGCGGAGCGCAGCGAGGCGAGCGTGCTGCTGCTCGAGGCGGGCCCGGACTACGGCCCGGCCGACGGTGGACGCTGGCCGCCCGACCTGCTGGACGCGGCCACCCTGGCGATGGCCTCGCACGACTGGGACCTGCACGGCGAGGTCAACGGCAGGCGGGTGGACTTCAACCGAGCGAAGGTGATCGGCGGCTGCTCCTCGCACAATGGCGGCGCCGCGGTCAGGGGCAGTCGTGTGGACTACGATCGATGGGCGGCGGCGGGCAACCCCGGCTGGACCACCGAGGAGCTGCTACCGCTGTTCGCCTCCGCCATCGAGCGCTTCCGGGTGCGCCCAGTCGGGATCGAGGACCTGACCCCGTTCCAGCGAGCCTGCGCCGACGGCCTCGCCGCCGCGGGGATCCCGATCGTCGACGACTTCGACGACATCGACCAACCCCTCGGCACGGCGCCGTTCGCGATCAACATCGAGCCGGACGGGCGCCGGATCAACAGCGCCTTCGCCTATCTGGACCCGGTTCGGGGGCAGGGCAACCTGACCATCCTCGGCGACGCCGAGGCGGAGCGCGTGCTGCTCGACGGCTCGCGCGCCGCCGGCGTGGTCTTCCGCGCCGATGGCGAGGAGGTCGCCGTGCGCGCGGAGCGCGTCATCCTCTGCGGCGGTGCCTACGGCAGCCCGGCGATCCTGCAGCGCTCCGGGATAGGCGACTCGGGGCAGCTCGGCGAGGCCGGGATCGAGGTCGCCCATGAGCTTCCCGGGGTCGGGGCGAACCTCCACGATCAGCCGACGTTCGAGGTCGACTACGCGGGCAGCGACGAGCTCTTGGAGGTGATGCGCGAGTACGCCGAGGACCGCTGGCGACCGGACGAGCAGGTGATCGCGAAGTTCCGGTCGAGTGGCTGCGACGAGGGTTGGGATCTGCACATCTACCCGCTTGGCGGCCGCGATCCGCTGCGGCCCGGGGAGTGGCGATGGACGATCGCGGCCGCTGTTCTCACCCCGCTCTCGCGCGGCAACGTCGTCGTCAACGGCCCAGCGGCAGCCGACGGCGTCTCGATCGATCACGGTTTTCTCAGCGACCCTGACGGCAGCGACCTGCGACGGCTGGTGGAGGCGGTGATCCGCATCCGCGAGGCCGCCTCCGAGCCGAGGCTGGAGGCCCTGCTGGGCGAGGAGCTTCGGCCCGGCCCCGAGGTCGACGGCGCCGATGCCCTGACCGAGGCCGTCGCCGGCTCCGTGGTCCATTACTGGCATCCAGCCGGCAGCTGCAAGATGGGGCCGGCCGACGATCCCGCCGCCGTGGTCGACGCCGAGGGCCGGGTCCACGGCGTCGACGGCCTGTTCGTCGCCGATGCCTCGATCATGCCGATGGTCATGTCGGGCAACACGAACATGCCCACCGCCGTGATCGGCGAGAAACTGGGCCGCGCTCAGGCCGCGGCCTGAGCCTTCGGCCCCTCAGCCATAGGAGCCGCGCCAGGCGAGCGCCCCGCCGTCGATCAGATACGAGGCGCCGTTGATGAACGAGGCGGCGTCGGAGGCGAGGAAGCAGACCAGACGGGCGACCTCCTCCGGGCGGCCGAGGCGCGGCTCGGGCATCAGGTGAGTCGAGGTCAGTGTCCGCCTCATCACCTCTTGATCGCCGGCCTCGAACTGATTGGCGACCATCGGCGTGTCGATGGTCGCGGGGCAGTAGCAGTTGCAGCGAATCCCCAGCGGCGCCAGGTCGAGTGCGGCCGAGCGGGTCAGCATCGGTATCGCCCCCTTGCTGGCGCAGTAGGCGGATTCGCCCTCGAAGGCGAGGAAGCTCGAGATCGAGGCGCAGTTGACGATCGCCGCCGCACCTGACTCGCGAAGCAGCGGAACCGCGTGCTTGATGCACAGCCAGCTGCCGCGAACGTTGACGGCGAAGATCCGATCCCAGACGTCGTCGTCGAGCTCGTCGATCCGCGTTTGCCCGGTGATCTGGGTGTCGACGATGGCGGCGTTGTTGTGCAGGACGTCGAGCGAGCCGAAATGCTCGCCCGCCCACTCCATCATGCCGCGGACCTCGCCTGAGTCCGAGACGTCGCAGTGGCGGTACTCGGCCTTTGCCCCCTCGGCGCGCACCAACTCCACGGTCTGCTCGCCGGCCTCGTCGTTGACGTCGGAGACGATCACCGCGCGGGCGCCCTGGCGCGCCATCTCGACCGACGTGGCGCGCCCGATGCCGCGGCCCGATCCGGTGACCAGGCAGACCTTGTCGTCAAGCCGCATCTACAGGACTTGGAGCAGCTCGGCGGTGATCCCGTCGGGGTCCTTCGCGTAGACCCAGCGGATCCCGGCCTCGTGGGAGATCGGGTCGGTGAGGAACTCGATTCCCTGTTCACGCAGCTCGGCCACCGCGGCGTCCACGTCCTCGACCTCGACGCACACGTGAGCGGCTCCGATGCCGTTGTTGGGGTGGGGCGCAGGCCGATCGGACGGCTGCAGGTACTGGATCAGCTCGAGGCGAGAGTTCGGCCCTTCGAGCATCGCCACGCGCAGCTTGGCGCCGGGGACGCCGACGCCGCGCTCGACCTCCTCGCCCTCCTCCTCGATCCGCTCGGCCACCTCGAAGCCGAGCCGCTCGTAGAAGGCGACCGACCGGTCGAGGTCGGAAACGGTGATGCCTGTGTGGTGCACGCCCGGTGAACGCATGATCACGAACCCTCCAGATCACGCCAGGCGGCCTCGGTCGCGCCCAGCAGCTTGTCGACGTCATCGTCGGTGTGCGCGTAGGAGAAGTGGCTCCGCTTCAGGTTCAGGGGCAGCTCGAACACCCCGTGCTCCATCTGGGCCAGCCGCAGGCCGGTGAACAGGTCGACGTCGTTGTCGAGCAGATCACCGTAATCGCGCACCGGATGGTCGACGAAGTAGGTGACGAAGACGGAGCCGTATCCGCTCACCTGCGCCGGCTGGCCGAGGGAGTCGAAGAGGTCTGTGAGGCCCGACCGAGCCCGCTCGCCGAGAGCGAAGACATGCTCGTGCACGGGCTCGGTCGCAAGCTTGTCGATCGTCGCGATCGCGGCCGCGACGCACCCCGGATGCCCGTTGTAGGTTCCGGCAAAGAACACCGGATGCCCGGGCGTGGTGCTGAACTGATCCATCAGGTCCGCGCGCCCGCCGATCGCTCCGATCGGGTAGCCGTTGCCCATCGCCTTGCCCAGGGTCGTGATGTCCGGTGTCACACCGCAGATCGACTGGAAGCCGCCGAGCGAGTGGCGGAATCCGGTGATCACCTCGTCCATCACGAAGATCGTCCCATAGCGGTCGCAGAGGGTCCGTAACCCGGGAAGGAACTCGTCGGTCGGCAGGACCGCGCCGATGTTGTGCGGGATCGGCTCGACGATCACTGCGGCGACGTCGCCTTCGGCGAGCACCCGCTCGGTCGCGTCGAGATCGTTGAAGGGGACGACCGCGGTCGCCGCGACGGTCTCCGGCATCATCCCGGTCGACATCGGGTCGTGGCGGCCCACCCGGTCCGCGGGTGAGATCACGTTCATCGCAACCGCGTCGTGCCAGCCGTGGTAACAGCCCTGGAACTTGATTACACGGTGGCGACCGGTCGCCGCGCGCGCCAATCGCAACGCGTGGAACGTCGCCTCGCTACCGGTCGTCGTCACCAGGACCTGGTCGACCGAGGGGACGTGCTCGACCAAGCGCTCGGCCAGCTCGACCTCGAGCTCGGTGATCCCGACGCCCATCAGGCCGACCCGACGGATCGCCTCGGCGGCGGCGCGGTCGACGTCGGCATCGCCGTGGCCGAGCAGCGGCGGCCCGAAGGCGGCGTGGAAGTCGACGTAGCTTCGGCCCTCCCCGTCGGTGAACTGCGCGCCCTCGGTGGAGGCGATAACCAGCTGCTCCAGGCCCGGAATGCCGCGCTGACCGCTGTTCACCCCACCCGGTATCACGGCGCGAGCGCGATCAGTCAGCTCGGTGGTTTTGGGCGTCGCACCAGCCACTGGCGCCACTATAACGATCCACGAGTTGTCCGACAACAAATCATTTGACTCATCCTTCAGTGAGGGCTAGGGTGCCCGCCGTGGCCCCCACGACCGCCGGCGATCCGACCCACGGTCTCGAGATCAAGCGCACCAGCGCCGTCGAGCAGGTCGTCGACGCCCTGCGCGAGATGATCCTGCGCGGGGAGCTCGCGCCGGGCACGCCACTGCGCGAGATCCAGATGGCGGAATCGATCGGGATCTCCCGCAACACGGTCCGTGACGCTGTCCGCGCGCTGGCGCGCGAGGGTCTGGTCACCCACACGATGCACCGGGGCGCGATGGTCACCCGCCTCGCTGAGAGCGACGTGATCGATGTCTTCCGGGTCCGCGAGCGAATCGAGATCCAGGCGATCGCGGCCAGCGAATCGGCCACGGCGGATCAGCTCGCCGAGCTCGAGGATGCGGTTCAGCAGCTCGAACGCGCGGCCAACGCCGGCGACTGGGTCACGGTCGTCAACGCCGACTGCCTCTTTCACTGCCGCCTCGTGAGCTTCCTCGGAAGCCCGCGCCTGGACCGTTTCTACGACGCGATCCAGGGTGAGCTGCGGCTCTGCCTGACGATCGTCGACCGGGCGAGCGACGATCCACGCGAGCTGATCGGCGAGCACCGCGAGCTCTTCGATCTGATCGCCACCGGTGACCGCGAGCGCTGCAGCGCTCGGCTGACCGAGCACCTTCACGAGGCCGAGGAGCGCCTCTGCCGCCTCGTCCGCATCCGGGAGGCCTCGCTCGACGACGGCGGCGTAGGAGACCGATCACCAGCCGGCGGCCCCGGGAGGACCGAATGACGAGATTGTTCTACTGCACCGACCTGCACGGATCCGAGGTCTGCTTTCGCAAGTTCCTCAGCGCCGGCAAGGTCTACGAGGCCGACGTGCTGTTGATGGGAGGGGACTGCACCGGCAAGATGGTGATCCCGATCATCGACCAGGGCGCCGGGACCTTCTTCTGCAGCTGGAGCGGTGGGGAGGTCACGATCGGCGACGAGCAGGAGCTCGCCGAGCTCGAGACGCAGATCAAGAACAACGGGCTCTACCCGGTGCGCATGACGGCCGAGGAGCGCGCGGCTCTCGCCGCCGACCCGGATCGCCTCAAGCAGCTGTTCGAGCGGGTCATGGTCGAGACGCTGACCGAGTGGCTGGCGCTTGCCGAGCAGCGACTCGGCGACTCGGGGCGGAGCGTGATCGTCACCCCAGGCAACGATGACGAGCTCTCCGTCGACGCCGTGATCGAGGCCTCCGGCTTCGTCCAGGCAGCCGAGGGCAAGATCGTCCGCATCGGCGATCGCCACGAGATGCTCAGCCTCGGCTGGGCCAACGAGACCCCATGGGAGACGCCGCGCGAATGCCCCGAGGACGAGCTGGGGGAGAAGATCGCGGCGCTCGCGAACCAGATCGAGGACATGGAGAACGCGATCTTCAACATCCATGTGCCCCCGTATGGGACCGGACTCGACGACGCGCCCGAGCTCGAGGACGCGGTGACGGTGAAGCGGGGCGGCGGGCTGATGAAGGCGGTCGGCAGCACGGCCGTGCGCGACGCGATCCTCGAATTCCAGCCTCTGCTCAGCCTCCATGGCCACATCCACGAGTCACGGGGATCGCAGAAGCTCGGCCGCACGCTGGCGATCAACCCGGGCAGCACTTACAACGACTGGTCGCTCCAAGGGGTGATCGTCGACCTTGACGACAAGCAGATAACCCGACAGATGCCCACAGCGGGCTGACTGAGGAGCACCGATATGAATCTGACCGAGACGACGCAGGAAATGTTCATCGACGGCAAGCGTGTCGCCGCCGCCGAGGGCGAGACCGAGCCGGTGATCAACCCGGCGACCGGCGAGACGATCGGCGAGGTCGCGAAGGGATCGGTGGAGGACGTCAACCGCGCCGTGGCGGCGGCCGAGCGCGCGTTCCCGTCGTGGGCGGAGGTCTCGCCGAGCCAGCGCGCGCTCGCCCTCCTGCGGCTGGCCGAGCGACTCGAGGAGAACGCCGAGGAGATGGCGCAGCTCGAGTCGATGAACGTCGGCAAGCCGATCAGCGCCGCCCGCGAGGAGATTCCCTTCGCCGTCGACCACATCCGCTTCTTCGCCGGCGCCTCACGGAGCCTCGAGGGACGGGCCGCGGGCGAGTACGAGCCCGGCTACACGAGCATCATCCGCCGTGACCCACTCGGCGTGGTCGGCTCGGTGGCGCCCTGGAACTTCCCGCTCCTGATGGGCGTCTGGAAGATCTGCCCGGCGCTGCTGACCGGCAACACATTGGTCCTGAAGCCCTCCGAGCAGACGCCGCTGACGACTCTGCGCCTGGCCGAGATGGCGGCAGACCTGCTTCCGGACGGAGTCCTCAACATCGTCACCGGGCACGGCGATGACGTCGGGGCCGGGATCGTCAGTCACCCGCGCGTGCGGATGTCGTCGCTGACCGGTGACGTCTCCACCGGCAAGGCGGTGATGCGCGCCGCTGCCGACAACTTGAAGAAGATCCATCTCGAGCTCGGCGGCAAGGCCCCGGTGATCATCTTCGACGACGCCGACATCGAGCTGGCCGTGGAGCGGATCCGCGAGGGCGGCTATGCGAACTCCGGCCAGGACTGCATGGCGTCCTCGCGCATCTACGCCTCGGAGGGCGTCCACGACGACTTCATGGCGGCGCTGGTACCCGCGGTCGAATCGATCATCGTCGGCGATCCGACGAGCGAGGACACCGAGATGGGCCCGGTGATCTCCGAGCGCCACCAACAGCGCGTGAAGGGATATGTGGACCGCGCGGTAGAAACCGGTCATGCAGAGCTCGCTACCGGTGGGGAGACCAACGGCAAAGGCTTCTTCTACAAGCCGAGCATCGTCGTCGGCGCCCAGCAGGACGACGAAATCGTCAAGAACGAGGTCTTCGGGCCAGTGGTTTCGGTCACCCGGTTCTCCAGCGACCAGGATGTCCTGGCATGGGCCAACGACGTCGAGTACGGACTGGCGGCGTCGGTGTTCACGAAGGATGTTGGCCGTGCCCTCAACGCGGCCAGGGTGCTCCAGTTCGGGACGGTGTGGATCAACGACCACATGCCGATCGTCGCCGAGATGCCGCACGGTGGCTTCAAGCAGTCGGGACACGGCAAGGACATGTCGATCTATGCGCTCGAGGAGTACACCGAGATCAAGCACGTGATGGTCAGGCTCAGCGATGAATGAGGCGACCGCGACCACGGATCAACCGGGACCCTGTCTCGCCGATCCGCTCGCCGAGGCGGAGCGGTTGATCGCGGCCGGCGAGGCGATGGGCGTGCCGCTGCGGGCGACCGGCGGGGTGGGCGTGGCGATGGTCTGTCCCAGCGCCCGGCGCCCGCCGCTCGCCCGCACCTACCAGGACATCGATTTCGTCGCCCGGGCCAAGGACGCCCAGGCGCTCGGGCGGCTGCTGGTCGAACAGGGCTACACGCCGGAGGAGGAGTTCAACGTCCTGCACGGGCAGCGACGGCTGTTCTTCCTCGATCCCGTGCACAGGCGCGAGGCCGACGTCTTCCTCGACGCGATCGAGATGTGTCACCGCCTCGATCTGCGCGAGCGGGCCCGGATCCTGGACAAGACCCTGACCCCGGCGGATCTGTTGCTCTCGAAGCTGCAGGTGATCGATACCAACGAGAAGGACTTCAAGGACGCGACCGCCGTGCTCGCCGACCACGAGGTGACCGCGGATGACGCCGGGATCAACATCAACCGGCTGAACGAGCTCTGCGCCGCCGACTGGGGTTGGTGGCGCACCGTGACAATGGTCGCCGAGAAGACCCACAAGTACGCCCTGCAGCTCTCGCAGCAGGCGGATGGAGCCGGGCTCGCGCACGTCCCCGAGCGCACCCGCCACGTGCTCGCCGAGATCGAGCGGGCGCCGAAATCGCGTCGCTGGAAGATGCGGGCGCGAGTCGGCGACCGGGTGCGCTGGCACGACGACCCCGAAGACGTCGACCACTGATGACCGCCGGCCCGGTGGCGACCGCGAGATACGCAGGCTCGAGCGAGCAGATCGAGCGGGCCCGACGGAGCATTCCCGGAGGCGTCGCGACGGCGATGCGCGCGGCGCAGCGGCCCGTCCCCCTGGTCATCGACCGGGCGTCGGGAAGCCGCATGGTCGACGTCGACGGCAACGAGTACATCGACTACGTGCTCGGGTTCGGCCCGATGCTGCTCGGTCACAGCCCGGCCGAGGTGATCGATGCGGTCACCAGGCAGCTCACCCGTGGCTTCACCTTCGGCGCCCAGCACGTGCTCGAGGCCGAGGTCGCCGAGCGGGTGGTCGAGGCCGTGCCCTGCGCGGAGCTGGTCTGCTTCTCGACCACCGGCAGCGAGGCCGTGCACGCCGCGCTGCGAATCGCCCGCGCGGCCACCGGACGACCGAAGGTGATCAAGTTCGAGGGTCACTACCACGGCTGGCTCGATCCCGTCGCGGTCTCGACGCCGGGTCTGGCGCCCGCGGATCCGGAGGCCGCCTACCCGCTGGCCCCGGTGGCCTCCACCGCCGGGCAGGCCGACGCCGCAGAGCTGCTGCTGATTGCGCGATGGAACGACGCCGAGGAGCTCGCCGGCCTGCTCGAGCGACATGGAGACGAGGTCGCGGCCGTGATCATGGAGCCCGTCGCCGCAAATGGTGGTCTGATCCCGCCCAAGGACGGCTATCTCGAGCGTGCACGCGAGCTGACCTCGGCCAGCGGCTCGCTGTTGATCCTCGACGAGGTCGTGACCGGTTTCCGACTCGCCCTCGGTGGGGCGCAGGAACGCTTCGGCGTCACCCCCGATCTGGCGACATATGGCAAGGCGATCGCAGCCGGGATGCCGCTCAGCGCCGTCGCCGGAAGCGCCGAGGTGATGAAGGTCGTCGTCGACGGGCTCGTGCCTCATGTGGGCACCTTCAACTGCGCACCCCCGGCCGCCGCGGCCGCGAAGGCGGCGCTCGACGTCTACCGGGAGCGGTCGCCCGAGATGTACGGGCGCCTCGACGCAAGCGCGGCAGCGCTCGCCGAGGGCTTGGCCGAGGCTGCGCTGGAGGCCGGGGTGCCGCTCAAGGTCCACCGGGTCGGACCGCTCGTGCAGACCTTCATCTGCGATCCGCAGGCGACGATCGAGCAGTACGGGGACACGCTGCGGGCTGACTCCGAACGCTTCGGCCGCTTCGCCGAGGCGATGCTCGAGCGCGGGGTCAATGTGCTGCCTCGCGGATGGTGGTTCCTGTCAGTCGCTCATACCGACGAGGACATCGGCTTGACCGTGGAGGCCGCGCGCTCGGCGTTCGCCGAGCTTTCGGAACAGAACTGAACTCGAACGAAAGAAGGATGATCCGCTTGAGCGAGCCGGGAGAGTACGCAATCAACCTGATCCCACTGCGTCAGGGCGTCGAGCTCGACGACTTCGCCCGGTTCTCGGCCGAGGTCGATCAGCCCACCCTGCTCGCCCAGGATGTTGTCCTGGGCTTCGACGCCTACGCCGTCACCCGCCGCGACGACGGCGCACCGAGCGTCGACATCGTCGAGGTCATGCACGTCCGCTCCTGGTCGGAGTGGGTCGAGGTTCGCGACAGCGCCGAGGCGATCAAACCGGTGGGAATGGGATTCGAGCAGCGCGTCGATCCGAGCACGGTTCGCACCCTGTTCGGCAACCGGATCGAGCCCCGGTGAGCGCGGGCGCTACCTACGACGTCGCAGTAATCGGCGCTGGCCACAACGGCCTCGTCGCTGCCAACTACCTGGCTCGAGCCGGGCGCAAGGTGATCGTGGTCGAGGCTCGCGACGTGGTCGGCGGCGCGTGCGTCAGCGAGGAGCTGATCCCGGAGTCGCGCTGGTCGTCGTGCGCCTTCATCGCCGGGCTGCTCCGACCCGAGATCGTCGCCGACCTCGAGCTGAAGCGCTTCGGCCTGGAGATGTACCAGTCCGACGTGCTCAGCTTCAGTCTCTTTCGCGATGGCAGTCACCTGTTCCTGTGGAAGGAGCTCGACCGCACCCTGCGAGAGATCGAGCGCTACAGCACTCAGGATGCGAAGCGATTCCTCGACTTCGGCCTCAGGCTGCGCCGTTTCGCTGACCTGGTCCGGCCATGGCTCCTGCGGCCACCGCCGACGCGGTCCGAGCTGCTGCGCACGTTCGAGGAGGCCGGCGAGAAGGATCTCTTCAACGAGTTCGTCCTGATCTCCACCCGCGACCTGCTCGACCGCTACTTCGAGTCCGAGCACCTGAAGGGCCTGCTCACCTTCTTCGGCATGGTCTCGATCTGGGGCGGACCGTCGACCCCCGGGACCTCATATGTCTACGGACACCATTCGTGGGGCGAGTTCAACGGCGAGTTCGGCCAGTACGGATTCGTCAGGGGCGGCATGGGAGGGATCACCGAGGCGCTCGCCAACGGCGCCCGCCATCACGGCGTCGACATCCGGCTCAGCTCGCCGGTTGCCAAGGTCCTCGTCCGCGGGGGCTCGGCCGCGGGGATCGTGCTCGAATCCGGCGACGAGATCGCCGCCACGACCGTGATCTCAAACGCCGATCCCAAGCGGTCGCTGCTCGGGCTCGTCGACGCGGCCGACCTCGACGACGAGTTCATCGCCGAGGTCGAGGGCATCGACCAGCGCGGCTCGATGGCGCGGATCCACCTGCTGATCGACGAGCTACCCGCCTATCTGGGCTTCGATGCCACCGAGGGTCCCCAGCACCACGGACATCAGATGCTTGGCGCCTCGGTCGAGAACTTCGAGCTGGCCTGGGAGGCGGAGCGTCGCGGCGAGATCCCCGAGCGTTACGTGATCGAGGCGGTGATCCAATCGACCACCGACCCGACCCTGGCCCCCGAGGGCCAGCACACCCTGACCCTCGGTGTCCAGCAGCTCCCGTTCGAGCTCGCGGACGGACAAACCTGGGACGGGATCAAGGAGAGCTGGGCCGACAAGGTCGTGGCCGAGCTCTGCGCCTACGCGCCCAACCTCGCCAACCACATCCTCGATCGGGCGATCATCACCCCGCAGGACCTCGAGCGCGACTACCGGATCACGGGCGGGAACATCTTCCATGGGCAGATGTACCTGGATCAGCTGTTCGACACGCGGCCTCTTGCCTCGATCTCGTCCTACCGGACGCCGATCGGCGGCTACTACCTGTGCGGGGTCGGGATGCACCCCGGCGGCGGGGTCATGGGCGCCTCGGGGCACAACGCGGCCCAGGTCGTGCTGGCGGATGCCGGGGGGGAGGGCGCCGCCCCTACCGCGCGCAAATCAGGCGGATCGCGGGGAATCGTCGATCGGGTCATGGACACCGAGCCCGGTCGCAAGGCCGGGTACCGCCTCGCGCGCCAGAAGGCGTTCAGACCCTTCGTCAAGCGTGCAAGTCGACGTGGAAAAGAGTCTTGATGGCCGGCCTACCGATCGATCGGCCCGGCAAGATCGTCTGCGTCGGGCTCAACTATCGCGACCATGCAACCGAGTCGAATCTCGAGCTGCCGACCCGTCCGCTGCTGTTCGCGAAGTGGCAGACCTCGCTGATCGGCCCCGGGGAGGAGATCGTCCTGCCCCCGGTCTCGAACGAGGTCGACTTCGAGGCTGAGCTCGGCGTCGTCATCGGACGCGCCGCGCAGCGGGTCACGTGCGAGGACGCCCTCGACCACGTCGCCGGCTACATCTGCGTCAACGACGTCTCCGCTCGTGACGTGCAGATGGGCGACGGCCAGTGGACGCGGGGCAAGTCGTTTGACACCTTCTGTCCGGTCGGGCCGG
Organism: uncultured Solirubrobacterales bacterium; assembly: GCA_963767475.1. Classification (GTDB taxonomy): domain Bacteria; phylum Actinomycetota; class Thermoleophilia; order Solirubrobacterales; family 70-9; genus WHSW01. The sequence goes on along the minus strand of CAVYEI010000003.1, from coordinate 947,885 downwards.
GCCTGGTCGCGGCCTCCGAGATCGCCGACCCGCAGGCCCTCGGCATCCGCTGCCTGGTCAACGGCGAGGCGCTCCAGGATTCGAACACGGCCGAGATGGTGTTCGGGGTGGCCGAGCAGATCGCTTTCATCAGCGAGGCGATCATGCTCGAGCCGGGCGACCTGATCGCCACCGGCACGCCGGCCGGGGTCGGGTTCGCGCGCACGCCGCCGATCTTCCTCCAGCCCGGCGACGAGGTCACGGTCGAGATCGAGGGCGTCGGCTCGCTCACGAACCCGGTCGTGGGTTCTGCAGCCAGCGCCTCCGCGAGCGCTTGACGCGCAGCCATATTTATCGTTATACATAGCTCCCATGGCGAGGAACGGGAGCTCGGAGCAAGACCTACGCGTGGTCGTCACCGGAGCGTCGTCGGGGATCGGGCGAGCGGTCGCCGAAAGGCTGGTCGCCAGAGGCGCCGCGGTGGCGCTGTGGGCACGCCGCGGCGAGCAGCTGGCGGCCCTCGCGGACGAGCTCGGCGAGGCGGCGGTCGCGGTCGAATGCGACGTCTGCGATGTCGACGCGGTCGACGCTGCCGCCCGCGAGTCCGAGGCACGGCTCGGCATCATCAACGGCCTCGTCAACGCGGCCGGGATCGCTGACCCGCTGCCGCTCGCCCGGATCGACCCCGAGGCCTGGCGGCGCACGATCGGGATCAACCTGAGCGGCTCGTTCTACACCTGCCGGGCGATCGCCCAGCGCCTGCGCGAGCAAGATGCCGAGGGCTCGATCGTAAACGTCGGCTCCGAGCTCTCGGCGATCGGAGCTCCCAACTACTCCGCCTACTGCGCCTCGAAGTTCGGCGTCGTCGGGCTGACCAAGGCGCTCGCCGACGAGCTCGCGCCCCGGATCCGCGTCAACGTCCTCTGCCCCGGCCCGGTGGACACGCCGATGCTCGCGGGCGAGCTGGAGCTCGCCGACGATCCCAGCCAGGCGCGCGAGGACGAGAACGCGCGCCCACCGATGCGCCGCCTCGGGCAGCCCGGCGAGATCGCCGACGCCGCCGTCTGGCTGCTCGCCGACGCTACGTTCGCCACCGGCGCCGTGGTCCCGATCGACGGTGGGACGACCGCCGTATGAGCGCCACCCCCGGCATCGCCGAGAGCCGAGTCCTGATCACCGGCGCGAGCTCGGGCGTCGGGATGGCGACCGCGCGCACGTTCGCCGCCCAAGGTGCCCGCGTCGCTCTGATCGCTCGCCGCGAAGAGATTCTCGACGAGCTGGTGAGCGAGCTCGGTGATCGAGCGCTTGCCTTGCCCACCGACATCGTCGACCCGGAGGCGGTCGCGGCGGCCGTCGCCCGAGCCTGGGAGGCCTGGGATGGCCTCGACCAGGCCGTCAACGCCGCCGGGGTTGGGATGCCGACACCGCTCGAAGACCTAGACCACGATGGCTGGCGTGAGGTGATCGACATCAACCTCTCGGGAACCTTCTACGTCGCTCGCGAGGCGGGCCTTCGAATGCTCGACGCCGGCGGCGGATCGATCGTCAACGTCGGCTCCGAGCTCTCGAGCATCGGCATGGGGATGTATGCGCCCTACTGCGCCTCGAAGTTCGGGGTCATCGGCCTGACCAAGGCCCTGGCGGCCGAGCTGGCGCCGACTGTGCGCGTCAACGTCGTCTGCCCGGGCCCGATCGACACACCGATGATGGACGCCGAGATCGATTGGTTTCCCGACCCGGTGGCGACCAGGGCCGCCGCGATCGAGCGGGTGCCGCTGAAGCGCTTCGCCCAGCCCGAGGAGGTCGCCGAGGCGATTCGCTTCCTCGCCTTCGATGCACCCTTTGCAACCGGAGCCACGCTGCCGATCGACGGCGGCACGACCATGGTCTGATGACCGGAGGTACTAGAGCGATGCGAATGCAGGGAAAGCGCGGAGTGGTGACCGGCGCGGCGTCCGGCCTGGGAAGGGAGGTCGCGAAGCTGCTCGCCGAGGAAGGGGCGCGCGTGGTGGTTGCCGACATCAACGGTGACGGCGCCGAGGCGGTCGCGCAGGAGATCGGCGGCGAGGCCGTCCACCAGGCCTGCGACGTCACCGTCGAGGAGCAGGTGATCGCGGCGCTCGATCGCAGCGTGAGCGAGTGGGGCGGCCTCGACTTCGTGATCAACAACGCCGGCGTTCAGGTCGAGAAACCGCTCGAGGAGACCTCGAACGAGGAATTCGACTGGCTCTTCGACGTCAATGTGCGCGGCGTCTTCTGGGGCTGCAAGCACGCGATCGCGCGCATGCGCGACGCCGGCGGCGGCGCGATCGTCAACACCGCCTCGGCCCTCTCGCTCGTCTCGGACCCGTTCCTGCCGGTGTACACGGCGAGCAAGCATGCGACGCTCGGGCTCACGCGCTCGGTCGGGGTCGCGTATGCCGCCGACGGGATCCGCTGCAACTGCGTCTGTCCCGGCGATATGCAGACGCCGATGATCGAGCGATATTGGGAGGCGACCGGCGATCCGGAGAAGGCCAAGGCGGAAATGGCCTCGATGTATCCGGCCGGCAAGATCGGCCAGCCCGAGGAGGTGGCGAGAGTGATTCTCTTCCTCGCCTCGGACGAGGCGTCCTACGTCAACGGCTCTTTCATGCAGGTCGACGGCGGGCTGCTCTCGAAGGTCTACTGAGCTTCGAGCCGACCGAGGTCGTACCGTCGAGCCGATGACTTCCGCGCAAACTCCCCCGGGCCGCCCGACGATGCGACAGGTCGCCGAGCTCGCGGGCGTCTCGGTCCAGACCGTCTCCAACCACGTCAACGGCCGTCACCAGTACATGGCCGACGACACGCGCCGGCGGGTGGCGGCCGCGATGCGCGAGGTCGGCTATCACCCGAACGTGACCGCCCGCGGGCTGCGCTCGTCCGAGACCCGCGCGCTCGGATTCCTGGTACTCGACCAGCACGCCCGCTTCCTTGCCGATCCGCTGACGGACCTGATCATCGCCGGGGTCGGCGACGTCTCACGCGAGCAGGAGTACGGGATCCTGATCCAATCGGCGAGCCCCTCGGACGAGCCTGAGCGATTGCTCGCTCCCGTGCTCGAGAGCCGGGTGGACGGCGTCTTCCTACTGCTCTCCGGCCGACGGGAGGTGCGCGAGATGATCATCGGCCGGATTGCCGAAACCACCGCTGAGTTCGTCGTCTTCGACGAGCCGGTGTCCGACCCGGCGATCATGTCGGTGCGGGCCGCCGACCGAGAGGGCGGTCGCGAGCTCGCCCTGCACCTGATCGACCGCGGCCACGAGCGGATCGCCTTCATCGGAGCCGCCGCGCCGTGGGCGGTCGTCGAGCAGCGCAGGCTCGGATTTGACGACGCCCTGCGCTCCCGTGGGATCGAGCCCGACCCGGATCTGATCCGGCTGGAGGCCGGGTGGGAGCCGTCGACCGCGGTACCGATCGCCGAGAGCCTGCTCAGTCTGCAGCCGCGGCCGACAGCGATCCTCTGTGCGACCGACCTGCTCGCGCTGGCGACCATGCACACCGCCGGCGAGCTCGGCCTGGACGTTCCCGGCGACGTCGCCGTCTGTGGCTTCGACGACTTTCCTTTCTCGCAGTTCGCGCGCCCCGCGCTGACCACGGTCCGGATTCCGGCATATGAGATGGGGCGCGAGGCGGCCCGGATCCTAATCGACCATCTCGCCGGCAGCGGCCCGCCGACCGCCGAGCAGATCGAGTTCTCGGTCGAGCTGATGGTCAGGGACTCGAGCTGAGGGCCGGCCGGCGCAGCGCCGGCGCTCAGTCGCGGCGCGGGACGCCGGCGGTCAGACCACCATCGACGGTGAGGGCGCTGCCGGTGATGAACTCCGAGTCCGCGCTGCAGAGGAACGCGATCGCCGCCGCCACCTCCTCGGCGGTGCCGAGTCGTCCGACCGGCTGGCGGGCAGCCATCTCGGTCCAGAAGAGCTCTCGATCCGGTGCTCCGGCGGCCATCGATTCGACCCACGGCGTGTCGATCGTTCCCGGGCAGACGCAGTTGACCCGCACGCCCGTTCCCGCGTAATCGAGGGCCATGGCGCGGGTCATGCTGACCACGGCGCCCTTCGTCGCGCAGTATGCGAACCGGTTGGTCAGTCCGGCGATGCCAGCAACCGAGGCGACGTTGACGACCGCTCCCCGCCCTCGATCGAGCATCCCGGGCAGCACGACGCGGCTACATTTGAAGACGCCGTCCACGTTGACCGCGAACAGCCGCCGCCAGTCCTCGTCGCTGGTCTCGAGGACGGTCCCGGCGGATCCGACGCCGGCGTTGTTGACCAGGGCGTCGACCTTGCCCAGGTGCAAGGCGATCAACTCAGACAGCGAGTCGTCGAGATCGTCGCGGACGTCGAGGGCCGAACTGCCGGCCGACCCGCCCGCGGCGACGATCCGCTCAGCCGTGGCCGCGGCCGATCCAGGATCGAGGTCGGTGACCAGGACCTCCGCCCCCTCTGCGGCCAGGCGCAGGCAGGTCGCCATTCCGATCCCGGAGCCGCCGCCGGTAACGAGGGCGCGAACGCCGTGCAACCGCTCGCCGGCTCCGGTCACAGGACGCCGTGTCGGGCGTAGGTCTCCTGGACCGAGGCGCCGTCGTCGCGCAACATCGCCCGAGCCTTGTCCTCCTTCTCGAGCTTGGCTGCCGCGTCACTCAAGCACTGGTCCGCGATCTCGGCCGGGACAACGACCACCCCGTCGAGGTCGGCGGCAACCAGATCTCCCGGGCGGACCGCCACCCCGCCGCAGACGATCGGCTCGTTGTAGGAGATGACCTCTGCTCGCCCGTAGGAGTCAGCCGCGTGCACGGCGCTCGCGAACACGGGGAAGCCGAGCTCGCGCATCCCCAGGAGGTCGCGCACCCCTCCGTCCACGACCGCGCCGACGGAGCCGCGAGCGAGCGCGCGGGTGCTCAGCAGCTCGCCCCAGATCCCGGTCTCCATCATGCCTCCGGCGCTGAACACGACCACGGCCCCGGCAGGGATCGAGTCCACCGCCGCCAGCTCCTTCTCGTACGGTCGCTTCGCGAGAACCGAGTCGGCGACGGCCTGGATCGTGAAGGCGGGGCCGAGGATCGGCGGTGCGAATACCACCGGCCGCATGCTCGAGTGCATCACCTGAGATCTGTGCCCGAGCCGATCGACCGCGTCGGCGAGCACGGCGACGGGGAGCACTGCTTTGCCGGCGTGCGAGGGCATGCACTTGAACGTTACATAGCGCGCGGCGCCACTGCAAACGGATCGCGCTGCTATCGGTTGAAAAACTGTTGGGTTGCTCTACAATCTTAGGAGTGGTTGACGCGGGCCAGGCAACAGCGGCGCCGGAGGCCGAGACCGGATCCGGCGCCACGAGCGTCCGCGCAACCCGTCTGTGGCACTCGCAGGCGATGATGTCGGCGGTTCGCCACGACGAGCGCGTGATCGTCCGTGGCGAGGGCGCGTACGTCTGGGACGAGCACGGCAATCGCCTGCTCGACGCGACCGCCAGCCTCTGGTATTGCAACGCCGGCCACGGGCGCGCCGAGATCGCCGACGCGGTCGACGCTCAGATGCGCGTTCTCGAGACGTATCACTGCTTCCAGCAGTTCGCGACCAAGCCGGCGGTCGAGCTCGCCGACCGGCTCGCCGCGATGGGTCCGATCGATGACCCCCGGATCTTCCTCACCAGCGGCGGCGGCGACAGCGTCGAGGCGGCGGCGAAGCTGAGTCGCCGCTACTGGGACGTGGTCGGCCGGCCCGGGAAACGGGTGATCATCACCCGGGATCTTTGCTACCACGGCCTGCACGGTTTCGGCACCGGCCTCGCCGGGCTCGACTTCAACCGAACCGGCCAGGGGGAACTGGTCCCCGACGCCGAGCGCGTCGCCACCAACGACGCCGACGCCCTCGCTTCCCTGGTCGCCGAGCGCGGCGCCGACTCGATCGCGGCCTTCTTCTGCGAGCCGATCATCGGCGCCGGTGGCGTTATCCATCCGGCCGACGGATACCTCGAGCGGGTCCAGCAGATCTGTCGGGAGAACGAGATCCTGTTCGTCGTCGACGAGGTGATCACGGGGTTCGGCCGCACGGGCGAGATGTTCGCCTGCGGGCGCTACGGCCTCGAGCCCGACATCCTGCTGATGGCCAAGGGGGTCACCTCCGGCTACCTGCCACTCGGGGCGGTAGCGGTCGCCGAGCCGGTATGGGCGCCGTTCTGGGACGAGGACGACCCCCAGATGTTTCACCACGGGATCACCTACTCGGGGCACTCGAGCGCGTGCGCCGCGGCAATGGCGAACCTGGACATCGTCGAGCGCGAGCAGTTGCCACAGCGGGCGCGCTCGCTGGAGGGCCGGCTCGCCGGTGCGCTTGCGCCGCTCGAGGCCCATCCGCTCGTCAGCGAGGTGCGTGCCGGGGTCGGCCTGCTGGCCGCGGTCGAGTTCCACGACCGCGCGCACGCCGCCGCGGCCGCCGACCGCTGCCTCGACGCCGGGGTGATCCTGCGGGTGATCGCCAACGGGGCGCTGCAGGTGTCGCCGCCGCTGATGATCGAGGAAGCCGACATCGCCCTGCTGGCCGAGGTTCTCGCCTCCGAGATCGATCAGCTCAGGTGAGTCGAGCAACCGGCCTCGACACACCCGTGCCACCAGCTCTCAAACAGCCTCTCCGCCGCATTCGCCGCCTGCTCCTCGACCTCCCGTCCGCGCAGTCGCAGAGCGGTGGTGTCCACCTGCCAGCGGGCGAGGGCCTCGCGCTCCTCCTCGATCCAGCGCTCGGAGCCGGCCGGTGTCGCCTCGGCGTGGAATTGGACACCGAGATGGCGGCCCGCCCGAAACGCGAGCGGCCCCAGCTCCGTGCGGGCCAGCTCGACTGCGACCGGCGGGACCGTGAACGCCTCGTAGTGCCAGACGATCCACGGGCCTGGCGGGACGACCCTGCCGTCGCTTTCCACCTCGCGCCAGCTGATCTCCGGAACCGGCATCGGGGCGACCTCACCGCCGAGGACGAGTGCGAGGGCCTGCGCGCCGAAGCAGATTCCGAGCACCGGGACGTCGCGCTCGATTGCGCGGCCGATCAGTCGCCGGACCTGGGGGATCCACTCGGGTCGCTCCTGGGTGACGGAATGAGCGGAGCCGAGCACGGCGACGAACCGATAGCCGTCAGGGATCGACGGCGGACCCGACTCGTCGCTCCACGCCCGGTGCAGCTCGATCGGGATGTCTCTGGCCTCGAGCCACTCCCCGAGGCGCGCCGGAGGTGCGCTCGGTTGACCCTGAACGATCAGGCCCGGTTGTTGGGCGGACTCGAGCGCCATTGCTACCGCGACCATACTCCCGGAGCGCCGGAGCGCAGTACGTCTACACCAGCGACATCAAGCGCGCCTTCCGCGTCTGCGAGGGCCTCGAGACCGGGATGATCGGCCTCAACCAGGGCATGGTCTCCAACGCCGGTGCGCCCTTTGGCGGCGTCAAGCAGTCCGGCGTCGGGCGCGAGGGCGGCAACGAGGGCATCGACGAGTACCTGGAGACCAAGTACGTGGCGGTCAACCTCTAGGGCGGGATAGCGTGTGCCCGTGACCGCCAAGCGCGGAATCTTCCTCGCCCCGTTCGACGAGCTGGCGGACCCCGGTCTGCTTGCGGAGCTCGCGACGAGCGCTGAATCGCGTGGCTGGGATGGATTGTTTCTCTGGGACCACGTCGCGTACAAGCCGCCGACGCGGGCCGTGGCCGATCCGTGGGTGGCGTTGAGCGCCATCGCCTGCGCCACCGACGGGCTTCTGCTCGGTCCGATGGTCACCCCACTGTCGCGCAGGCGGATCCAGAAGCTGGCGCGCGAGACCGTCACCCTGGACCACTTGAGCCATGGACGCCTGAGGCTGGGGGTGGGGCTTGGCAGCGAACGCAACGGCGAGCTCGAGCCCTTCGGGGAGGTGATCGCCCCGCGTGAGCGGGCCCGGCTGCTGGACGGAGGCCTCGACAGACTGACCGAATTCTGGCGCGGCGAGTTCGAGCCGCTTCCGATCCAGCGTCCCCGAATCCCTGTGTGGGTGGCGGGGCGCTGGCCCAAGCCACGGCCGGTCCGGCGCGCCGCTCGCTGGGACGGCATGTTCCCGATCGACCTCCCCGGTCCGGAGGCACTCGCAACGCTTGCCGATCAGGTGCGCGAGTTGCGCGCCGGCGCCGACGGCACGTTCGAGCTGATCGTGGAACACCCCCCGGGCACAGACCCGAGCCCTTGGGAGGCCGCCGGTGCAACCTGGTTTCTCACCGGCTTCGGGCCACAGCCCCGAGCGGCCGAGGTAAGCGAGGTGATCGAATCGGGCCCGGAGTAGAACCGGCGCTGAAGGCCCAACCGCTGAAGCCCCCTTGGACCGCAAAGGCTTTTGTTCTCTCCGTACTGGGCCGGCGCCCTCGTGGCCTGCCGGGGGCTTCGCCTCCGCCAGCGCCCAGCGCGGGGTAGCGGTGGACTCGACGCACGTCTATTGGGTCAACACGGGCACGAACACGATCGGCCGCGCGGACATCGGCCGCGGCGGCGCCAACCAGAACCTCGTTCCCGGGATCACCGACAGCCCTTCCTACGTGGAGGTCGACGGCCAACGACAGCATCGGCCGCGCGAATCTCGACGGCAGCGGCGTCAACCAGAGCTTCATCACCGGCCTCGACGATCCACAGGGCATCGACGTCAAAGGGTCCGACATCTACTGGGCCGACTCCGGCGCCAACAGGATCGGCCGGGCGAACGTCGCCGGCATGGCGGTCAACCGGAACTTCATCAGCGGATCGGGCGGCGAGGACAAAACACTGGCAATCGCGCCCGTTCGGGGATAGGATCGGCCCCTGGCACCGAAAGCTGAGCGAGAAGGCGCGAAGTGGGGTCTGCGGCCCGCGTCGGGGCGCAGGGCGGCGCTAGGCATCGCGGTATTCGCATTGGTCGTGATCGGCGCCAGCGCCGCCTCGTTCGCCGATCAGGCAAGCCATGGTGGAGTCGACCGGGCACTGGTCGGAACGCATGCATGGAGCGAGCCCAAAGCGAGCGTCCGCGGCAGCGCCTACGAGGAGCTCGACGCCGTCCCCGGCGGCCCGTACACGGTCGCGCGTGGCGGGCAGATCACCGTCGACGGCTCGGCATCGACTCCGGCATCGCGGATCACCTCGTACTCCTGGACGTTCAGCTCGAGCTGCCCGGGGGGCGTCGAGGGACGGCCCTCCACGCGTCCCGGGGCGACGACGAAAATCGTCGCGGTTTGCACGACGACGGCGACGTTGACCGTGAGCGACGGCGAGGAGTCGAATACCGACAGCGCCACGATCAAGGTGACCGGCAAGCTCAAGGACGTCAAGTTCAATCAGGGCGCAAGGCCCGACACGGGGAACTTCCCCTTCAGCACCGACGCCGGCGCCTTCGTCTTCGGGTTCAACCGCTGCACGGTCGAGTGGGGCCAGGGGGGCGATCCCGATCGCAACGATCACTGGCTGCACAGGCCGGAAGGCGACGACGTCGAAACGAAACAGGTCACCGACCCCGGCGGCCCCTACGACGGCTTCTTCTACGTCACCGACCACAACCTGAAGGTGGTTCGGACGATCGTCCTCAACCGCAAGCTGCTCCAGGGCGGCTCGGTCTACGAGCTCAACGACGGCGAGCACAGGAACGACATCAAGCGGATCGCCGCGGCCACGGAGGACCACGAGCGGATCCACGGCGAGCTGGTGAAGAAGTTGCTGAAGAGCAAGAAGCTTGACTTCCTCGACAAGCTCGCGAAGGTCGTCGACCTCAGCGACGAGGGAGTGCAGAATCGCGCCAAGGTCGTCATCGGCGACGGCGAAACCGAGCTCAAGAACGCCTCCTCGGAGTCCAACGTGCAGGGCGAGATGGCCGGGAAATGGGGCGACAAGACCGCGACGATCCTGCGTCCCTCCAACGGCCGGCCGAAGGAGTACAGGCTGGCCACGATTGGCGACACGTAGGTCGTCGCTCGCGCCTTCCGGCTCGGCCCTTGGGCTGCCGGTCGCCCTCACAGTGCTCGCCGCCGCGGTCGCGGTGCTCGCCCGCGGCGGCTTTCCCGATGCCGCCAGGGCGCTGTTCGCGCTGCTCGCCGGCTCGGCGCTGCTGGCGACGGCCCTGAGGCGTCCCGACGAGGTCTTGCGCGCGGCACGCGCGACCCCCGTCCTGGTGCTGGCGGGGCTCGCGATCCTCGCGACCGCGAGCGCCGCCTGGACGATCGGCGAGCCCTCGGACGCGATTCGTTATGGGCTCGTGGTCGCCGGCTACGCGGCGCTCGCGACATGCGCCGCGGTGGCCGCGAGCGAGCGGCGGGGCAGGACTGCGATCTACGCCGCGATCGCGGGCCTGGCGGCGCTCAGCGGGCTGGTCGGCCTGTTCGGGGCCGGGGTGCAGGAGTTCCCATACGGGCAGCGGATCGGCGGTAGCTGGCAGGCGGCCGGGATGTTCGAGTACGGGCCCGCGAACGCGCTGCTTCAGGCCGCGGCCTTGCCGATTCTGCTGACGGCGATGGCCGGTCGCAACCGCCCGGTGGCGCTCGCCGCCGCGGCCGGGGCGGCGATCGCCGGGGCCGTCGTCGGACTCTCGGACAGTCTCTATAACGAGCTCGCCGCTGCGGCGGTGCTCGCGCTCGCGGTCGGCTTCCCGAAGGCGACGATTGGACGTTCTCGCGGATTCGCCGCCGCCGCAGGGCTGGTCGTGATCGCGGCCGCGGTTGCCGCTCACCTGATCGCGGGGCGGTACGCGCCACTTTGCGAGCTCGACGGGGAGGGCTCACGGGTGGCGGCCCTTGCGATGCTCCCCGTCGTTGCGGCAGCGATCTGGGCGCTCGCGCGGCGTCCGCTCGCCGGCGAGCGAGGTTCATCACGATGGCCGGTGTGCGCGCTCGCGGTTGCCGCGGCGGTTGCGATCGGCGGCGCGGCGATCGACCCGCAGCGGTCGTGCTACGCACGGACGGAGGCGGTCGAGCCTTATGCCGGACTTCTGCATGGGCGGGTCGCCCTTTGGGAGGCCGCCTACGAGGCCGCCCTCGACCGTCCCTTCGCCGGCAATGGCGCCGACACCTACGGCGTCGCCTCGGGGCCCTACCAGGACGAGGACCGGGTCCTCTATGCCCATGATCTGCCGATCGAGCTCTGGGCCGAGCTCGGAATTGCCGGTGCGGCCGCGGCGCTCGCGCTGTACGCCGCGGTTGGTCTGGCACTCGTTCGCGCCCGCCGCACGCACGCACTTTGGCTCGCCGGCCCGGCGGTCGCCGGCTTCCTGCTCGCCAACCTCGTCGACTTCCCCTGGCACCTCGCCGGCGCCGGCGCCGTCTGGGCGCTCGCCCTCGGGGCCGTGATCAGCGCCGGATCGGGACCGCCGCGTCTTCCCGGGACGAACGGCGCGAGCACAGCCGCCGAGCTAGTCGCCTACGAGCTCGTGCCTGTTCGGGTCGAGGTGGATCGGCGCGTAATGCTCCGCGAACAGCTTCGCCACCAGCTCACCCCTGCTGGAGACCCCGAGCTTCTCGAAGATCGCCTTGACGTAGTCGCGCACGGTGTGCACGGAGAGGTAGAGGCGATCAGCGATCTCGGCGGTGGCGAAGCCCTGGGAGATCAGCTGCGTGATCTCCCGTTCGCGCGCCGTGAGCTCGTACGCCTCGACGATGATCGGCGCGATCTCCGCCGCCTTCGCCGGCTCGATCACCAGCGCCGTATCTCCAAGCTCCCCGTTCGTATTGCGCATGCACGACGCGTGGCAGACGAGCCAGCGACCGGACGCCCTGGACCGCACCCGCGCCCGGGCGGGGCGGTGGTCGCGCTCCTCGGCGACCGCTCGTGCGCGCGCCACCGTGCCGGCGACCACCATCGGCAGCCGGACCCCGAAGATGTCCGTCTGCTCGGGATCCGCCGGGAGTTGCTCGAGCCATGCGAGCGCGTCGTCGTTGACGGAGGCCAGCTCTCCGTCGGGGGCGAACAGCACCAGACCGGGGCCGGCCTGCTCGCCTTGGAGCGGCTGATCCGCTGCTGAGCGGGCGTGCTCGCGCACCGCGCCGCCGAACGGCGCCGAGAGGCTGGCGACGAGCTCGGTCTCCCGCTCGCGGAACGCCGGCCGTCCACGCTCTCGCAGCAGGCAGACCGCGGCCCAGGGGCTCCCGTCCACCCGCATCACCGCGCGCAGCTCGTCATCGAAGCCATTGGGCCGCAGCAGGTCGCGGTAGCGGGCGCTGCGCGCCGGCCGGTCGTCGGTTGTTTCGCGCAAGCCGGCCGCCGGAGTCTCCGAGCGCGCGAGGTGTCGGTATTGGTTCACGTCCTCGACCAGAAACTCGTCCTCCCAGACGCGAACGCACGAGTGGATGTCCCCGCGGCAGACGTGGGCGACGTTCTCCGAGCGGGTGGGCGCGGTCGGCAGGTTCGTCGCCGGATCGGTGGTCAGCCAGACCGCGGCATCGAAGGGCACGAGTCGCTGGAGGCGCTCGGAGGCGGTGCCGTAGAGCTCCTGGATGCTCCCGGCGTCACCGACCCGCTCGATGAGCGCGTCGCGGTGATGCGCGGCTGTGGCTTCCAGCGTCGGCACGACGGTTTCAGGCTGACGAGTCGCCTGCGATTGACAACCCCTCAACTTGGGGGGTTACCAAATTCGTCGATGCCAAACCCCCAACCCGTGGGGGCGGCGGAGCCGAAGACCCCTCAGTCGCGGTCTTGGCCGGGCGACTGCGGCCCGGGAGGCTGGGGACGTTCCCGAAGCCAGGAGATGGATCCGATGTCAACCGTCCGACAAAGACTGGCGATCGCCGCCCTTGCCGCGCTAGGAGCGAGCGCCATCGCCGGTTGCGGCGGCGGCGAGACCACGGTCACCGCCCCACCCGCCTTCGCCGAGGAGGTCCCCGAGACGACGACGCCGACGACGACAACGCCAACGACCGAGCCGGCGACGACCGAGCCCGATGCCGGCACTCAGACCGGTGAGGTGATCGGCTCGACGCAGACGACGATCGCCGGAGTGCCGGTGACGTCGAGATCACGGAGTTGACCCGCGACGACGAGTTCGCGACGCTCAATTTCACCGTCGCGAACACCTCTTCGAACGACTCCGACGTCTTCTACACGCAGCTCGACGACTCCGGCAGCGGCACCGCCGCCGATGGATTGGTTCTGATCGATCCGGCCAGCGGCACCGAATATCGCGTGATCCGCAACCCGGGCGAAGGCTGCCTCTGCAGCGACGAGCTGCCGTTCACGCTCGCCGGCAACCAGCGGGTGAACATCTATGCGACCTTCGATGCGCCGCCGCCGACGGTCGCGGAGCTGAACGTGAGCTTCCCCGGAAGCGTCGGCACGATCACAGGCGTGCCGATTGCCTAGCTGTAATCGTTCTGCTTGAGCTCGATCACGTATGCCCGGCGCTCGGTGATCAGGTCGCCGTCGAACACGAACACCTCGCCCATCGCCGCCCGCATGGTCTCGCCACCGGCGCGCTGCGCCTCGAGCGTCATCTCGGCCATCACCACGTCGCCCTCCTCGACCAGCCGGTCGATCTCGATCTTCGGACTGCCGCTGAACGCGGGATTTTCGATCTCGGCGTCGTAGGCCGCCTTGCCCCGCAGGCGGAAGGCCCCGAACACCGTCCACTCGATGTCCTCGGTCAGGCAGGAGAGGATCTGTTCGTGGTCGGACTTGGTGAAGCCGTCGATGTACTTGCGGACTACGTCCTTCTTCGCTGACATGCGCACGCTCCTCGGCGGATCGGGGTCATCCCTACCGACTAGGGGAGCGCGCGAAACTCATCGCCCGGGGCGCCCGGGCACGGGGGTTCCCCGCCCCGCGCTCTAGTCTGTGCTCGGCTCCAATGTCCGTTCCCGCGCTCTTAGCTGTCGACGCCGATCCCGCGCTGGGCGACATCGAGCGGGAGTTGCGAAGCCGCTACGAAGGCAGCTACCGGATCATCTGTACGGCGTCGCCGGACGAGGCGCTCGCGACGTTGACCCAGCTGTCGGATGCCGGTGAAGAAGTCGCCTTGGTATTGGCGGGGCAATGGTTCGCCGAAACGACCGGGGGCGAGTTGCTCGAACGCGCACGCCAGCTCCACGCCCACGCCAGGCGTGGCCTGCTGGTTGCTTGGGGCGACTGGGGCCATCTGCCAACGGCCAAGGCGATCTTCGACTCGATGGCCCTGGGTCAGATCGACTACTACCTACTCAGGCCGGCGGTCTCGCCGGACGAGTTGTTTCACCATACGATTTCGGGCCTGCTGCTGGACTGGACGGAGGCTCGGCGGATCGCGCCGCACACGACCCTCGTCGTGGGCGAGACCTGGGAAGGGAGAGCGCACGAGCTGAGGTCGACGCTGCAGCGCTGCGCGATCCCGCACGCCTTCTATCTGAGTCAGTCGAGGGAGGGCCGCAGCGCGCTTGCCGAGGCGGGTCCTGACACTCAGCTCCCATGCCTGATTTTTCCCGACGGGAAGGTGCTCAACAACCCCACGAACAGGGAGATCGCAGACGCCACCGGGACCGCGATCGACCATGAGGGGGAGGCTTTCGACGTGATCATCATCGGTGCCGGACCGGCCGGCCTGGCGGCGGCGGTCCATGGCGCGTCCGAAGGGCTGGACACCCTGGTCGTCGACGAGGGCGGGATCGGTGGACAGGCGACCTCGAGTTCGCTGATCCGGAACTACCTCGGGTTTCCGCGTGGGATCAGCGGCCGCCGGCTCGGTCAGCAGGCCTACGAGCAGGCCTGGGTCTTCGGGGCGAAGTTCACCTTCATGCAGGCGGTGACCGACCTCAGTCGCGTCGGTGACCGGCTGGCGGTGACCCTCTCCGACGATCGGCACGTAAGCGCCCGAGCGGTGATTCTCGCCATGGGCGCCACGTATCGCAGGCTGGGGGTCCCCGCGCTCGAATCGCTGACCGGGGCCGGAGTCTTCTATGGCGGCACGGTGTCGGAGGCCCCAGCGATGGTCGGCAAGGACGCTTACGTCGTCGGTGGCGCCAACTCAGCGGGGCAGGCGGCGTTGCACCTGGCCGACTACGCCAGCCGGGTCACGCTCGTCGTGCGTACACACAGTCTTGATGCCCGGATGTCGCAGTATCTGGTGCACGAATTGGAGGCGACGCCGAACGTCGACGTCCGCCTCGGCACCGAAGTGGTCGGTGGGGGAGGCGACGGACGCCTCGAGTACTTGGAACTCCGCGGGGAGGCCGCGGGAGAAGACGAGACGGTCCCCGCGGATGGGCTGTTCGTGCTCGTCGGGGCCCGCCCGCGGACCGATTGGCTGCCCGAAGAGATCGCCAGGGACCAGCAGGGGTTTCTGCTCACCGGCACCGATCTCGCAGACGATCACCGATGGCCGCTCGAGCGCCAGCCGTCGTTGCTTGAAACGAGCATGCCGGGCGTGTTCGCAACGGGCGACGTGCGCCATGGGTCGATCAAGCGGGTGGCCTCCGCGGCCGGAGAGGGGTCGATTGCGATCCAGCTCGTCCACAGCCTGTTCGCAGCCGAGCGGCTGGAAGCCGGCCCAGGCCGCGGTGCTCTGAACCTCTGAGCGTCGTTCGGATCGCCATTGGGGTCTTGAATCAGTCCGGCGCCGATCGTCACTCTCGTGAGCTTCGCACCACGGGGGGCGCGCGGGAGGCAGAGATCATGCATGTTGTCGGCGTTGGCCGAGCTCGGATGATCGTCGAGGTCGGCGACATCGAGCGGGGCAACTCGGACGAGCTTGCCGTTCGGCAGCTTGTAGACGGCGCGGTAGGACGCGACGACGGGGGCGCCAACCTCATCACCCGCTGGGGAAGGCCGTGAGCCCGTTGGACCACATCACGCGTACGAACGTCTTGCCGACCGTGCAACGGTTGGCGTCACCGTGATAGATCGCCGGCGTCAGCGTCCACGCATCGACGATGTACGGGCCTCCGGCCAGCGGCTCCACCTCGGCCTTCGGCAAGCGCGGGATCTGCCGCCATCGAATCGCTCCGGGAGCCCTGCCCTGCAGCGCCCCGACGATGCGAATCGCATCCGGCGTCGGGCCGCTCACCGAGTCGCCGAAGTCGCCGATCAGATTCACCGTCTGGCCCTCGTCCGACTCGTCCGGCGGGAACTGAAGGGCGCAGGTCGGCGTGCGCGACGCTTCCATCGCTTCGCACGACCCGGAAGTCCGTGGTCTGAATCGATGACGCGACGGATGAACCAGTTGAAGGTGACGGGGATGTTGTCGAGACCCTGTTCGCCGCTCGGACAGCCGACGGCATTGTCGGTACCCCACGACGCGCTCAGGGTTCTCGGCTCGGGGCGCGCGATCGGGTCGGTCCCGGTGGCCGGCGTGGGCAGCGCGCACACGAGGAGAACTGCTCCAATTGCTGCGAAGGGATGTCCGGGCAGGCGACGCGATCGAGGACCGCTTAAGCGCGGGCATTCAGGGGAACGCTTTCGAGCTGCTCGTGGATCAACCCGACCACCGCCGCGCCCTCGCCGACCGCCGTCGCGCAGCGCTTGGTTGAGCCCGCGCGAACGTCGCCGGCCGCATAGATGCCCGGGACGCTGGTCTCGAGCAGCCCGACGGCGCCGGCGGCCTCGCCGGTGAGAATGAAACCGTGTTCGTCCCTGGCGACGACGTCGCCGATCCAGTCGGTGCACGGATCGGCTCCCAGAAAGCAGAACATCGAGGCAAAGGGGAGCCTCGTGCCGTCCTTCAGCGTCACCGCCTCAAGCTCGCCGCCCGACCCATGAAGCTCGACCACCTCGCTGCGGTCGCGCACGGCGACGCCGAAGCGGTCGAGCTCGGGCAGCAGGTAGTCGGACATCGTCTCGCGCAGCTCGGCCCGCCGGTGAAGGAGGGTCACCAGGGCGCCGCCGCGGGCAAGCCAGACCGCGGCCTGTCCCGCGGAGTTGCCGCCGCCGACGACCGCTACCCGGGTGCCGGCGCAGCTGCGGGCCTCGGGCGGGCCGGCGGCGTAGAAGAGGCTGACGCCCTCGTAGTCCTCGAGGCCGTCGACGGGCAGGCGCCGGTACTGAGCTCCGGTGGCGATCACGATCGCGCGGGCGACGACCACGTGCCCCTCCTCGAGCTCGATTCGGTGTGAGCCGTTGCCCGGCTCGAGCGCCAGCGCGCGGTACGGAGTCGCCGCCCGGGCGCCGAACTTGAGTGCCTGTGCGACCGCCCGCCCGGTCAGCTCGCTGCCGCTGATCCCCGCCGGGAACCCGAGGTAGTTCTCGATCCGGCGTGAGGCTCCCGCTTGGCCGCCGAGGACCGTGCTTTCCACGACCAGGGTCTCGAGCCCCTCGGAGGCTCCGTACACGGCCGCGCCGAGACCGGCCGGACCGCCTCCGATCACGGCCAGGTCGACCTCCTCGCGGGACTCGAGCTTGAGTCCGATTCCCAGCGCTCGCCAGAGCTCGCCGTTGCTGGGGTTGCGGAGCTCGGTCCCGCCGGGCAGGCGAACCAGCGGCAGCTCGTCCGCTTCGAACTCGGCGGCGATCGCCGCCACATCCTCGTCTCGCTCGCTGTCGCGCCACACATGCGGGAGGAGACTGCGGCGCGCATACTCGAGCAGGCGACGAGTGGCTGCCGACGAGCGCGGCCCGATGACCTCCAGGCCGACATCCTCGCGCTGCTGGAGGATCTCGCGGCGGCGGATGAACGTGTTCAGCAGAACGTCGGCGAGCGCAGCGTCGTCGAACAGCAACGGCCGCAGGTCGTCGCGGTCGACGGCGATGTAGCGCATCGGCTCTGTGACGACGGCGTCGACGTAGACCGTCTGCCCCGTGAGCAGGTTCATCTCGGCGAGGAAGCCGCTCGCGCCTTGGCGGGCGATCTCGTTCCCGGCTCGGTCGAGGATCGCGGCCTCGCCTTCGAGGACGACGATCAACGGGTAACGCGCGTCGCCGATCCGGAACAGGAACTCTCCCACCGCGGCTGTGCGCTCCTCACCCACCGCGGCGAGGGCCTGAAGCTGCCCCGGAGAGAGGATGGGGCTGAGCGGACTGCTCGGGGTTCCCATGCCGAGCGAGGGTACCGCCGCCCGCTGGGACGGCCCGTTACCCGCCGGTTCTCAGGCTGCGGCCCCGGCGCCGGTCAGCAACACGGCAACGCGTTCGCCGACGATGCTCTGCCCGTGCCGGCGCAGGGCCGCGACGCCGGCCGCCCCGGCGGGCTCGACGAGCACACCGAGGGTCTCGGCGATCAGGTCGATCGACGACCTCAGGTCGTCGTCGTCCACGAGCACGATCTCGTCGACGAGGGCGCTGATCCGCGCCAGCGACTCCGGCACGGGGTCGGAGATCGCGAGTGCGGCGGCGATCGTCCCGGCGCCCTCGACCGCCAGCGGGTGGCCCGCCTCGAAGCTGCGTGCCATTGCCGGGGCGCCGCTCGCACAGACGCCAACGACTCGCGTCTGTGGGTGGTGCGCCTTCAGCCACCGAGCGACGCCGGAGATCAAGGCGCCGTCGCCGATCTGCACGAGCGCGGTGTCGATCCGACCGGCCGCTTCGAGCTCGACAGCGATCGTCCCGGCCCCTTCGGCGATCGCCGGATCCAGCCCGTCCTTGACCAGGATGCGCTGATCCGGCGCCGCGGCGGCGTACTCGCGGGCGGCCGCCTCGGAGCGCTCGGAGACCTCGACCCGAGCGCCGAGCGCCCGCATCCGCTCGACTTTCCCCGGCGGCGCAGCGGCGGAAGCGAACACGTGCACGCCGGCGCCGTTTGCCCGGGCGGCGTATGCGAGCCCCTGGCCGAAGTTCCCGGCGGTCGCGCAGACCCACTTGCGCTCGCGATCGAGCTGCTCGGCGAGCAGCCACGTTCCGCGTCCCTTGAAGCTGCCGATCGGGTTGAGCGTCTCGACCTTGACCACGACCTCGCGGCCCAGCTGCGCGGAGAGACGCTCGTCGACGAACTGCGGCGTGCGCAGGAATGCCGGATGGATCCGTTCGCCGGCCGCTGCGATTCGCTCCAGCGAGAGGTCCATGTCCTGGATTCTGCCCGCTCCCGCCACGGGCGGCCGACGGTGTCACCATGAACGTGGCGATGGCGCACGAGCTGATCAACCCGAGCGGGCTGCCGGTGCCGGAGAGCTACACCCACGTCGTGGGCGCCACGGGCACGAGGCTGGTCTTCATCGCCGGGCAGGTGGCCGAGGACGAGGACGACAACCTGGTCGGCGAGGGCGATCTTGCCGCCCAAGCTCGCCAGGCGTTCGCCAACGTAGCCCTCTGCCTCACGGCCGCCGGGGCGCGGCCCGAGCAGGTGACGAAGCTGACGATCTACGTCGTCGGCCATCGGCCGGAGTACCTGCGCGAGATCTCGGCCGCCCGGATCGCGGTCGCCGGCTGACGCCGGGCAGCCGCGCCGGCATGCCGGTGATAGCGTTGCCAAGGACCGTTGAACGCCGACTCGAGAAGGGGTCACGATGACTGAAACGCTCACCGGAACTTGCCTTTGCCAAGGCGTGGAGTACGAGGTGACGGATCCCCAGGCGATGGGTTACTGCCACTGCACTCGCTGCCAGCGCTGGACGGGATCGAGCCTCGCAGGCGTGGTCGTGGCCAAGGAGAACTTCAACGTCACCAAGGGCGCGGACCTGGTCAAGACCTACGAGAGCGAGCTCGCGCCGCGTAACTTCTGCAGCAACTGCGGATCGAGCATCTTCGACGACCTCGGCGCGGTCTATTTCGTCGCCGCGGGGCTGATGGCCGACCTCGACATGGAGCCGAGCTTTCACCAGCAGGTCGCCTACAAGGCCAGCTGGCACCAGATCGGCGACGACGCGCCGCAGTTCGCGGAGATGCCGCCGGGCTGACACCACGCGGGGTAGGCAGTCGTGTCAGACGCGATCCGGGAGGTCGAGGACAACGTCGAGGCGACTGAGGCCTGGAACGGGCCGCTGTTCGACGTCTGGATCAAGTACCGCGAGTTGGTGGCGGACGCGCTTCGCGACCACAGCGAGTCGGCGCTCGCGATCGCGACGCCGCAGGTAGGCGACCAGGTGCTCGACATCGGCTGCGGGCTCGGCGACACGACCTTCCGGCTCGCAGAGCTCGTCGGCGCCGGCGGTCACGCCCACGGCGTCGACGTCGCCGAGCGGATGATCGAGACGGCGATCGAGGATGCCGGCGAGGCCGGGATCGAGAACGTCAGCTTCGAGACCTGCGACGTCGAGCTGACGAAATTCGAGCGCACCTTCGACTACGCCTTCTCGCGTATGGGGACGATGTTCTTCGCCAACCCCGTCGCCGCGCTTCGCAACGTGCGCGAGGCCCTGGCGCCCGGCGGGCAGCTGACCATGGTCGTCTGGAGGCGCAAACTGGACAACGAGTTCATGCACCGCGCCGAGCTCGTCGTCGCCGAGTACCTCGACGAACCGGAGGACCCCGAGGCCCCGCGCTGCGGCCCGGGGCCGTTCTCGATGGCCAACGCCGACACGGTCTCCGACGTGCTCAGGCACGCCGGCTTCGAGCACGTCGCGCTTGCCCGTCAGGACCTGCCCTACAAGGTCGGCGAGAGCCTCGAGCAGGCGGTCGAGTTCAACATGTCCCTCGGCCCGGCGGCCGAGGTCCTGCGGGGGTGGGGTGGTCGAGTCGACGAGATCAGGCCGAAGATCGCCAACGACCTGGCCGAGGCGCTCGCCGACTTCGTCGACGACGACGGCGCGGTCGTCGCTCCGTCCTCCACCTGGGCAATCACCGCACGCTCTCCGCTCCCGAGCTGAGCCGTTCGCTCGACGTCAGCGCCTCGATCTCCTCCACGGCTCGATCGCTCGCCGTCTCCTCGGCGATCGCGGCCGCGATCCGCTCGGCCCCATCGCGGTATGCCGGCTCGCTGAGCACCTGGCTGAGCGCCGCGCCGATCGCCGCCGGCTCGGCCGACGGGTCGAGGCGGACGCCCGCGCCGCGATGTACGACCCTGGCGGCGACGTCGAGCTGGTCGCGGCCCATCGGCAGGCAGACGAGCGGCACCCCGGCGGCGAGCGCCTTGATCGTGGTCCCGTGCCCGCAGTGGGTGACGACCGCGGCGGCCTCGCGGAGCACCTCGGCATGCGGCGCCGAGCGCACCACCTGGACGTTGTCCGGAGCCGGGATCTCGGCCGGGTCGATGCCCTTGGCCGTGGTCACGACCCCGCGCACGGGGAGCTCGCCGAGCGCGGCCGCGATCCGGCGCAGCAGGTCGCCCTGGTTTTGGAAGTCGGAGCTGAGCGAGACCAGCACCAGCGGTTCGTCGCCCGGCGGCGGCGTCCAGGCTTCGGCCCACAGCGGGTCGTCCAGGCGGGGGCCGACGTGCTTGACCACGGGCGGCAGGCCTTCCGAGAAGTCGAACGCCGCGCTCGTCAGCACCAGTGTCAGCGCCGCGCTCCGACCCTGGTCGAGCACGTGCTCGAGCGGCTCAAGGCCCTGCTCGGCGCGCGCCGCGTTGAGCGCCGGCAGCGCCGCGTCCCAGGCCTGCATTCCGATCTCCGCGCCGACTCGGTCGCGCTCGCGGTCGGCCTCGGTTTCCGCGGGCAGGAAGCCGCGCCCGAACGGCGGCACGCCGGGGGCGGGGACGACGTTGATCGTCGGATTG
The DNA here is from genome assembly GCA_963767475.1 of uncultured Solirubrobacterales bacterium. Classification (GTDB taxonomy): domain Bacteria; phylum Actinomycetota; class Thermoleophilia; order Solirubrobacterales; family 70-9; genus WHSW01. The sequence goes on along the minus strand of CAVYEI010000003.1, from coordinate 926,378 downwards.
AGGACCACATACGGCACGCCGGCCGCCTCGGCGGCGACCTGAGGCCCGAACAGCAACATTTCGGTGAGCAGGCAGTCCGCCGGCCTCGCCGTGAGCTCCTCGCGCACGTCGGCGGCGTAGGCGGCCGCCGGGCCGACGGCGATCCGGTCGCGCATCACGGCGAACGCCTCCGGGCCGGCCTCCCAGTCATGGACGAAGAGGCTGTCGATTCCCGGCGTCGCCCGGTGCGGCGCCCGGGTCCAGCTCAGGTGCTCGGCTCCGGTGGCCTCGACCTCGGCGCGCAGGACCGGATCGGCGAGCACGCGGACCCGGTGCCCGCGGCGAACCAGCGCGCCGGCGATGCTCATCAGCGGAGGCGTGGTTCCAGCCCCGTCCCAGGTGGTCATCAGGATCTCGGTCACTTCGCGTCTCCTTCGCTGCGTTGATGAAGCGCGAGCACCATCTCGCGCATGGCCGCAATCGTCTGCTCACGGTCGAAGTCTCGGTCGCGGCGCATCAGCTTCCAGGCGTAGACATCGGTGGCGATGACGAGCTCGGCGATGCGGCGCGAGCGCGTCTTGCCGCGCAGGCCGGTGAGCGCCGGGGCGAACACCGTCTGAACCCAAGCCTGGTGGCCGGCGCGACCGCGATCCATCAGCGGCTGGACGACGGGCACCCGCGGCTCGATCGCGAGCAGTCGCAGGTTCGCGTCGCCGTTGCGCTCATAGTCGTCGACGAGCGTGGTGATCGCGCCCTCCACATCGCCCGGCGCGACGGCGAAGCGCACCTCCACGATGCTCGCCCCGATCCGCTCGATCGCCGCCACGAGCAGGTCGTCCTTGGTCGCGAAGTGGTTGCGCACCGTCTGCAGGGCGACGCCGGCGTCACCGGCGATGCCGCGGACGGTCACCTCGTCGTACCAGTGGTTCGAGAACGCCTCGACCGCCGCCTCGACGATCCGTTCCCGCGTCGCCTCGGTCGCCGCCGCCCGCGTGGACATTCGATAGGTTCGTGTACCACTCATTAGTACGAGCATACACCGAATATCACGGTGTTGTCAAGGGCCCGGTTTCGGCGAACGCACCTGACCTGCGCCATTGGTCCGATCGGACCCGATCGGGTTCCTCCACCCGGCCGATTCTCGTGCCCGGATTGATCCGCTGATCGCGCGCCGCCGTTAGGCAGGTCCGACAACGGCTGCTTCGCCACCGCCCAAACCGGGCGAGGGCCGGCAGCCAAGGCAGCAGAAAGGACCCGCAATGAGGAAGCGATTCTCGGCCAGACGCTGGTCGCTCGTGGGCGCGCTGGCGCTTGCGACCGCGATCGCCGTACCGCTGGCCATCAGCTCGAGTCACCGCGAGGCACCGAACATCAGCCTCGATCCCTCGGCTGACAACACCGACGTCTACGCCTGGACGGCGCCGGACGCGGAGGGCGCGATCACGATCGCGTCGAACTGGATTCCCGGTCAGGTTCCGGCCAACGGCCCGAACTTCTTCCGCTTCGACGATCGGGCGCGCTACTACAACCACATCGACAACAACGGCGACGGGGTCGAGGACATCTCGTACCGGTTCACGTTCGAGACCGAGACGCGAAACCCGAACTCGTTCCTCTACGCGGGGCCGGGGACGCAGAACTTCGCCGATCCCGGGCTCAACGTGGTCCAGCGCTATGACCTGGTCCGCGAGGAGTACAACCGCAAGGGCGAGGTGACCGAGAGCAAGAAGATCGCCAACAACCTCCCGGTCGCGCCGCCGAACATCGGGCCGAAGACGTTCCCCAACTACGGGAACTTCGTCTCCGAGGCGACGCGGACGCTCGGCAACGGGACGAAGTTGTTCGTCGGTACCCGTGAGGAGCCGTTCTTCGTCGACCTCGGGGCGACGTTCGACGCGATCAACGTCCGCATGTTGACCGGCAACCAGGGCGAGGGGCGCGACGACCTCTCGGGCTACTGGACCTCGTCGACGATCATGCAGATCCCGGAGTCCGACGTGACCCGCAACGGTCAGTCGGTCGCTTCGGCCGACGCGACCAACGCCGTCGTCGGTGTCTGGTCGACCACCGAGCGCCGCAAGCTCGAGGTCACCAACGCCGGCTGGGGTCTCCAGGGTTCGCCGGAGATGGTGAACAAGAAGACCAACAAGTGGGTCCAGGTCTCGCGACTCGGCAACCCGCTGATCAACGAGGTCGTGATCCCGCTCGGCAAGAAGGACAAGTTCAACCGAACGACTCCCGACCGCGATGCGGAGCTCTACGGCCAGTACGCGACGACTCCGGAGCTCGCCGCGGTGTTGAACGCGCTGTTCGACATCAAGGCGCCGGAGACGGACCGAACGGACATCGTCCAGGCCCTGCTCACCGGAATCCCGGGCCTGAACCAGCACTCGGGCAAGTTCGCCGGTACGCCGGTGGACACGCTGAAGCTCAACCTCGGCGTGCCCGCGTCGGCCAGCCCCAGCCGCTTCGGGGTGATCGGCGGCGACACCGCCGGGTTCCCGAACGGCCGCAGGCCGATCGACGACGTAGTCGACATCGAGCTCCAGGTGGTCGCCGGCTTCCTGGTCGGCAACAAGGTGCCGCTCGGTGACGGCGTGGACCAGAACGACGTTCCGTTCCAGTCCACGTTCCCGTACCTGGCAGATCCGGCCTCGGGGTTCGACTCGAATCCGGGCCAGTACGTGGAGCCCGCCCACCCGCCGGTGCCGGCAGGCGGCTGAGCGCAGCTATCGGCAACGGGGGAGCGCCACCGATGGCGCTCCCCCGGAACCGGTCGCCGATTCGAAAGCGAGACGACGATGTCCATCCACCCAAAACTCTCACCGCAAAGACTTCTGGCCCTGGCGCTGCCGCTGATCGCCTTCGCCGCCCTGTGGGCGGTTTTGAATCTGGCCAACGGGGCCTCCGAGCCGGCCGACGCGTCGGCGTCGAGCCTGGCACCCGCCGATACCGAGGCCAAGATCGCCGAGCTCGAGCAGGCCGCCGCGGCTGAGCCCAACGATCCGGAGATCCTCGCCGGGCTCGGCAACGTCCTCTACCAGCGCGCACGTGAAACCGGCGACGGCGCTTACAACGATGAGGCCGAGCGCGCCTTCAAGGCCGCGCTCGCGCTCGACCCGCGCAGCGTCCCGGCGCTCACCGGGCGGGCGACGGTGGCGCTCTCGGATCACCGCTTCAACGACGGCCTCGTCCTCGCCCGCGAAGCGCATCGGATCGCCCCGGCGCTCGTCGCCCCCTATCCGGCGCTGGTCGACGGCCTGATCGAGACCGGGCGCTACGGCGCCGCCGCTCAGGCGCTCGGACGTTTCGCCCGGGTGAAGCCGGGCCTGGTCGCCTACTCGCGGGTCTCCTACTTCCGCGAGCTCAACGGCGATCTCGACGGCGCCGCCCAGGCGCTGCGGCTGGCGATCGCGGCGGGCTCGGGTACGGCGGAGGGGTCGGCCTACGTTCGCGTTCTGCTCGCCAACCTGAACGCGCAGAGCGGCCGCTACGGCGCCGCAGCGCGTGGGTACAGGGAGGCCCTTGCGATCGACCCCGGCCTCGGCGCCGCGGAAGCCGGACTGGCGCTGCTGAGCGCCGGACGCGGGCGGCTCGACCAGGCGATCACGCAGCTGCGGGCGAACCTCGGCGATCCAGCTTCGCCCGATGCGCTCGCCGAGCTCGGCGAAATCGAGCAGGCTGCGGGCCGGTTGGGCGCGGCCCGGCGCCACTACGCCGCCTCCGATCGGATCGAGCGCGGGCTGATCGAGCAGGGGTCGGGCGTCGATGCGGCCGTGACCGTGTTCGAGGCCAACCACGGCAAGCCCGCTTTCGCGGTCGAGCTCGGTCGCCGGGCCTGGCGCGAGGCTCCGAGCGTCTCATCCGCCGACGCCTACTCCTGGGCGCTGTTTCGCGCCGGCAGGACGGAGGCCGCGGCGCGGCTGTCGACCGAGGCGATGCGGCTTGGTTCGCGCGACCCGGAGTTCCTCTACCACGCCGGGATGATCGCCCGGGCAAACGGCGACCGGGCCGAGGCACGCAGGCTGCTCACCCGTCTGTTGCAGCAGAGCCCGCGCTTCAGCCCGCTGTATGCGCCGCGCGCGGAGCGGGCGCTGCGCTCGCTCGGCTGACCGCGGCCGGGGCGGGCCCACGCCGGGCGGCGAGGAACAGCAATATGTGCTGAATCGGCTTCGAGTTCCTGTTCAAGCCCGTCGACGACGTCGACTCCTGGCTCACCGGCCTCTTCGACGGTGCCCCGCTGCTGGTCGCGCTCGGGATCGCCTTCCTACTCGGGCTGCGCCATGCCTCCGACCCCGACCACCTGGTCGCGGTCACCTCGTTGGTTGCCGCCGAGGACGGCGATACCCGCGGCGCCGCCCGGCTGGGCGCCTGGTGGGGCCTGGGTCACGCGTCGATGCTGGTCCTCCTGGGGGTGCCGCTGATCGTCGTCAAGTCCGAGCTCCCCGTGTGGCTGGAGTCGGGAGCCGAGAAGGCGATCGGGGTGGTGATCGTGGCCCTCGCGGCGCGGGTGATCTGGAAGTGGGCGCGCGGCGACTACCGCGCCGGCCGCCACCGCCACGTCGCCGACGGCGATCGCGGCAGTCGTCACTCCCACCTGCGCCGGGGCGAACCGGAGGCGCACGGCCACCGGCCGGTGCGGACTCCGCGCCAGGCCTTCGGCATCGGCCTCCTGCACGGGCTCGCCGGGACCGGCGCGGTCGTCGTCCTGCTGCTTGCCGCACTGCCGACCCAGCTCGAGGCGGGCCTCGCCCTGGCCGTGTTCGCACCGATGTCGATCGTCTCCATGGCTCTCTGCACCGCCGCCTTTGCCTGGCTGCTGACGAGGCAGTTGATCGAGCCGGTCTACCGCAGCGTGTTGATCCCGGCGATGGGAATGTTCGGGGTGATGTTCGGCGTCTGGTACATCGGCCTGGTCTGAGCTCGCTCCGCAGCGATTAGTTTCCGCGCACGCGGCGGTCTCATCGACCAACCCATGAGAAGGAGCGCCCTGTGAGCACGCTGATCGTGACCGAGTTCGTGACCCTCGACGGCGTGATCGAGGCCCCGGGCGGCGAGCCGGGCCACCCGCACTCCGGCTGGGTGTTCGACTTCATCGGCCCGGAGCAGCTCGAGTACAAGCTCGAGGAGACGCTCGAGGCCGAGTCGCTGCTGATCGGGCGGGTGACCTACGAGGGCTTCTCAGCCGCCTGGCCCGAGCGCGAGGGCCCGTTCGCCGAGAAGATGAACTCGATGCCCAAGTACGTCGTCTCCTCGACGCTCTCGGAACCGCTCGAGTGGAACAACTCGACCGTGGTCAGCGGCGACATTGCCGCCGAGGTCGCGAAGCTGAAGCAGGCCGAGGGCGGGCCGATCCTGGTCGCCGGCAGCAAGACCCTGGTCCACTTCCTGATCGAGAACGACCTCGTCGACGAGTACCGGCTGTTGGTCTTCCCGGTGGTGATCGGCAGCGGTCTGCGTCTGTTCCCGGACTCACCCGACAAGCGCCCGCTGAAGCTGACTGAGACGAGGTCGTTCGAGACCGGCGTCGTCGTCCAACACTACGAGCCCGCCTGATCTACCCGGCCGGGGCCCGCCGCGGGGTCAGCGGCAGACGCGAAAGCCGAACGAGCGCGCCGCGCGGTTGCTCGCCCTGCCCACCTTGAGAGCATCGTCGACCGCTTCGTTCACACCCTGGACGTCGCGGTGGCGGGCGGCGACCGCGGCTTGGTGAAAAGCGCGACGCGCGGCGTGCTGGAGGCGATACCACTTGGCCAACGTGCCTCGGCCGCGGTCGGGCCGCCCGATCTGCTGCATGCGATCGACCTGGGTCTTGAGCAGCTTCACCGCCCGCTCGGTGTTGCGCGACAGGCTCTGAAAGCCCCGCGAGCGCGCGATCTCGTCGATCGCCGCGAACAGGCGCGGTTGCATCCGGGCGCAGACCCCGTCCGCCTGGGCGATGAAATCCGGCTTTGGGACCGTCGCGCCGGCCGGCGCTGAGAACGCCGCCGCAATCGCGAGGATCGCGAGGGCGCTTCCGATCGTTGCCAGCGCTCGAGTCATGGCTCGGCGAGCCTCTACCCGCTGGCGCCACGAGCCAACCTCGCGGCCCGGCGAGTCACCCGGCGGGGTCTCGCCGAATCCAGGGTTGACAAGCCCCCCGTGGCGGGTGGTAGCGTCGCGGCGAGAGCGATGGAAAGGGAGGTCCACGTGGGAGGCAGAGCACGTCACGGGAAGCGGCCGTCACCGGCCCTGATCGTCGCCATGATCGCCCTGGTCGCCGCGTTCGCGGGCACGGCGCTCGCCGCCGACCCGGCGACCCGAGCGATCAGCAAGGGCAAGGTGAAGAAGATCGCCGTCAAGCAGATCAACAAGCTTGCGCCGGGCCTCTCCGTCGAGCACGCGGCCACGGCCGGCCGGGCCGATACCGCCGGCCGGGCCGATACCGCCGGCCGGGCGGACACCGCCGGCCGGGCGGAGAACATGCTCTGGGCCGTGGTCACCGATGACGACCCCCCGTTCGCCGCATCTCTCGTCCGAGCCGGCCAGCCGCAAACGACGGTGACCGAGGTGGCCGATGGTGTGATCGTCGACTTCGGCCAACCCGTCACCGCTTGTGCGTGGATCGCCACCAAGGGCGCCCCCGACGCCGCCTCGCCCGGGCTGCCCGCCGGGCAGGCGACCACCGAGGGCGTCGCGGGCAACCCGAGTGGCGTTCAGGTCGAGGTCACCAACAGCTCCGGCGTGGCCCTGGACGACCCGTTCCACCTGCTGGTCGCCTGCTAGTCGTCGCCTGCGTCGGCGTGCTCGAGTCGCTCGGCCGCGCTCACGGGAGCCGGGGTGAGCCCGGCGGCGACGATCACCAGGGTGAACGCGGCCAGGCGCAGGAAGACCCCGAGCGGGCTGTCGGGAAACGGCTCCTCGAACACCAGCGGCCCGGCGGCGATCGTGAGCGCGTTGGCGGCGACGCTGGTGAGCGCGATCACCGGCACCGCCTTGCCGATCTGCAGGCTGCGTGCCGAGACCACCAGGCCGGCGGCCGAGCCGAGCGCGATCACCGCCGCCAGCGGGCTGAACAGGATCGCGGTCCAGGCAGAGTCGCCGAGCTCCCCCGAGAGCGCCTTGATCGAGGTGTCCGACGCGGCCCAGAAGAGTCCCGCCGAGACGCCGAGCATCACCCCCTCGCGCAGCCTGCCGATCGAGGCGATGGCGACCGAGATCGCGGCCACGGAGACGATCGCCACGTAGGTGACCAGGTGGGAGGTCTCGTAGCTCGAGTGCGCCTCGTCGCCGGTGCCCTCGAGCGTCGCGGCGAGGAAGGCGAGCCCGAGGGCGGCGAGGCCGACGCCGATCCACTCGCGGCGCGTCACCTGATGAGCGAAGAGGCGGTCGGCGGTCACCGTCAGCAGCACCAGGCCGCCGGCGATCACCGACTGCACGAGCGAGATCGGCGCCAGCGCCAGCGCCCCCACGTGCAGCCCCCAGCCGACCATCGCGACGACGATCCCGAGCGTGTACCAGGGGGAGCGAAAGAGGGCGAGCGAGGTGCGGATCGGGCGCCGCAGCTCGACCTGCGGCGATTCCACGGCTCCGCGGTGCTTGTAGAGGAAGCCGAGTACCGACGCGAACGCCGTCGCCAGCGCCAGCAGCAGGCCGAGTTGGACTGAGAGGCTCAGGCCGCGGCGCCCGGGGGCGGGTCGGGATCCGCCTCAGGCTCGGGCGTTTTCGGCTCGAGCTCGGTGTCGAGCTGGATCGCACGGATCGCGTGCTCATCCGGGAGCTTTGCCAGCACCTCCTGGATGATCGCGTGGATCTCACGCTCGTCGTGGCCGAAGTCGTCGAGCAGGCTGCGCAGAGCCGTGTGCGTGATCTTCAGCTGAGCCGGCGAGAGCTCGAGGTGGTAGTTGATCGACTCCACGCAAGCCATTATGCCCGCGCGGAGGGTGGCGGCCGCTCTTTCAGCGCAGGAACAGCTGCTTTCCGCGCGAGGGCACGGGGCCGTCGGCGTCGGCGCGGTTGAGGAACAGCAGGTAGGGCCCGTCGGGGGCGACCATCGGGTTCGGCGGTGCGGCGAGCGTCAGCGTCCGCCCCTCGTGGGCCACCACCGGGAGCTCGACCGCGCGCTGGTCGCCGTCGATCACGTGCGTGAGTGCGGTGTTTCGCATCAGCAAGACGCTTTCGACCTGATCCGCGTCGACGCTCGCCTCGATCTCGAACCTACGCCCGTGGCGGATCCGCTTCGGTGCGTCCGTGATCCTCGGGCGTGGCCCGCGGAACAGATACGGCGGCTCGAACACCTCGAAGCTCGGATCGCGGCCGTCGTTGGGGCCGAAACCGCCGGGCACGGTGATGTTGCTGAGGTAGAGCGTGCTGATCGGCGCGTGGCCGCCGACGAGCACGCGGCCGTTGGGCAGCAGGGCGGCGGTGTTGTGGTAGGTCCGCGGTTGGTGGCTTTGAGCCAGGGGACGCCAGGTCCGCGTCTCGGGATCGAACAGCTCGGCCTGGCGGATCGGGTACTCGAGGCCCGGGCCGACGACCTCGTCGCGGTCGGAGCCGTTGAAGGCGACGACCTCGCCGGTCGGCAGCAGGACCCCGGTCGGATACCAGCGCGGCCGGGCCAGGTCGCCGGTGGGCTCGGTCGTCAGGTTGTCGCCGTTGGCGGTGTCGACGGTGGTGATCCGGCTGTCGGAGGTGGCGACGTAGCTCCCGGGGCTGGCGACCGGCACGCCGAGCACGCCGCCGGCGGTGAGGAAGCTGGCCTCGGTGTAGGCGCCGTCGGCGCCCGGTTCGAGCGGCAGCATGATCGAGAAGGTCGAGCCCCGGTAGCCAGGGATCGTGGCGCCGGGGCCGAGGCCCGGGACGCCGAGCCCCTGCAGGTCGGTGATCTGCTGCTGGAGCGTCGCCAGGCCCCCAGCCAGCGGGTCGAGCCCATCGAGACCCGGAATTCCGAGGCTCTTCCAGCTCTTCGTCGTCGGGTCATAGGCGGCGGCGATGTTCCACAGCGCCATGTCGTAGGACTGGCCGAAGGGGTTGAACGATTGCCCGGCGGCGTCGTAATAGACGTTGCCGTCGGGGAGTAGGTGAAGCCTGGGATAGAGCGGCAGCGAGCGCTTCGCCGCGCCGCCGTTGTCGCTCCAGGTGCCGCCGGCGGTGTCGAAGGTCTCGGTCTCGGTGACGTTGGTTCCGGAGCCGAACGGGCGATCCGGGTAGACCGGCTTGAGCAGCTTCTGCACGCCGCTGGCGACGAACAGGTCGCCGTCGGCGAGCGTCACCAGAGTCGGATACCAGCGGCCGATCTTCATCGAGCCGCTCTGGGTCCAGGTGTTCGTCTTCGGGTCGAAGATCCGCGTGTTCTCGAGCCCCTCGAGCTCGGAGACGCCCAGTCCCGAATCGGCGATCTCGGGGTCGAGGTAGTAGGAGGTGCCGCCGGTGGCCAGCACCCGCCCGTCGGGGAGGAAGACGAGGTCGGAGCAGAACAGGGCTCCGTCGTTGTTGGTCTCGCCGTTGCCGCCGGGGAAGATCTCGTGGTTCTCGTGGCCGCCCGGATTGGCGCCGCCGTCGACCGGGCTCGGTTGCTCGAACACCGGCTCGCGCCCCTTGCCGCGCAGCGTCAGCACGCGGCTTTGGTCGTTGAGGATCCCGGTGCTGCCGGCTTCGGCGACGATCGAGAGCTTCACCCGCTCGGTGCCCTCGAGCGCGTTCCAGTAGAGGATCCGGCCGTCGGGCATGATCGCCAGCGAGCCCGCCGCCGGTTTGCAATGGATCGCGCCGTCGGCGTCGGTGATGCACTTCGTGTTCGCGTCCTGGCCGTTGATCTGCGGCTCGGAGAACGGGGCGCCGAAGCGGCCCGACAGCGCCGGGTCCGCGGAGACCGGCAGCGGCGGCAGCAGCGGGCCGATCGCCAGCTGTTCGTCGTCGTGGCCGATTGCGCCGGTGGGCGCCGCGGCCCCGATGGCGCAGGTCGCGATCACCACGTACAGCAACGCCTTGCGACGCTGAACCCTTCCCATAACCCACCGCTGACGATACCCCAACTGGCTGGCCGGCTAACCCATTCGATAGGTTGAGAGTGGGTTGGCGGGAATGAGTGAATCGAACACCGACGTGGCGATCGAGGTCGAGGGCCTGCGCAAGTCGTTCAAGGACGTCCAGGCCCTCTGCGGAATCGACCTCCAGGTCGAGGCCGGGACCGTGCTCGGGCTGCTGGGGCCGAACGGCGCCGGCAAGACGACCGCGATCCGGATCCTGACCACGCTGCTGCCGCCGTCGGGCGGCCGCGCCTCCGTCGTCGGCCTCGACGTCGTCCGCGACGCCACCGCCCTGCGGGCGAAGATCGGCCTCGCCGGCCAGTACGCGGCCGTCGACGAGAACCTGACCGGATACGAGAACCTGGAGATGTTCGGTCGCCTCTACCATCTCGGCCGCGAGCAGTCGGGCCAGCGGGCGACTGAGCTGCTCGAGCGCTTCGAGCTCGATGAGGCCGGCGACCGGCTGGTGAAGACCTATTCCGGCGGCATGCGGCGCCGGCTCGATCTGGCGTCCGCGCTGGTTGCCCGGCCGCCGGTGCTGTTCTTGGACGAGCCGACCACGGGGCTCGATCCCCGCAGCCGGATCGGGCTCTGGGAGGTGATCGAGGCGCGGGTCGCTGAGGGTACGACCGTGCTCCTGACCACCCAGTACCTCGACGAGGCCGATCGCCTCGCCGACCGGATCGCCGTCATCGACCACGGCAACCTGATCGCCGAGGGCAGCTCCGACGAGCTCAAGGAGCGCGTCGGCGGCGAGCGGATCGAGGTCACGCTGGAGCGTCCCGAGCAGGCCGCTGCGGCGATCGCGGCGCTCGCCGAGCTCGCCTGCGAGCCCCCGTCGGCCGACGACGGCATGGTCCGCGTCCCGGTTCGCGAGCACCGCGGCGCGATCACCGACGCTGTACGCCGGCTCGACGCCGAGGGGATCGAGATCGACGACATCGTCATCCGCCGGCCGACGCTGGACGACGTTTTCATGACGCTCACGGGCCGTCCGCCGGAGCCCGAGGAAAGCGAGGAGCAGCCGACAGGCGAGCACGAGGTGGAGCCGGTGGCATGAGCGCGCGTTTTGCGATCTCCGACACGCTGGTGCTGGCGATGCGGGCGCTGCGGCGGATCCCGCGCAACCCCGACCTGCTGACGGCCTACACCCTGCAGCCGGTGATGTTCACGCTGCTGTTCGTGGTCGTCTTCGGCGGCGCGATCGCGACGCCGGGATACGACGACTACGCCGATTTCCTGATCCCGGGGATCATCGTCCAGCAGATGTCGTTCGGCGGCTTCGCCACCGCCCTCGGCCTGGTCGAGGACCTGAAGAAGGGCCTCGTCGATCGCTTCCGCTCGCTGCCGATGTCGCGGATGGCGGTGCTCACCGGCCGCACCCTCTCCGACGTCGCCATGAACGCTCTCGCTCTCGTGGTGATGGTCATCGTCGGCTATCTCGTCGGCTTCTCGTTCACCACCTCGGCGGGCCAGGTGATCGGCGGGATCGCGCTCTGCCTGCTGATCGGTTACGCCTTCTCCTGGGTGTTCGCCTGCGTTGGCCTCTACGCCTCCACCCCGGAGGCGGCGAACGCGTTCGGCTTCATCGCCATCTTCCCGCTCACCTTCGCCTCCTCGGCCTTCGTCCCGCCGGAGACGATGCCCGACTGGCTGCAGACCTTCGCCGCCGACATCAACCCGTTCTCGATCATGGTCGACGCCGTCCGGTCGTTGTTCGTCGGCGGACCCGCCCACAGCGACATCTGGGCATCGGTCGTCTGGTGCCTGGTGCTGATCGGCGTCTTCGGCACCCTGTCGGTGCGCCGCTACCGCACCGCGGTGCTCGCGTAGTCGGCGGCCCGCCGCCGCTGGCGCCGAGTCGCCAGCGCGTGCAGCCCCGGCGGCATCCTGCCGCCGGTCGATAGCCACGACCCGGCGAGGATCAAGAGCAGGCCGGCGATCGCGCCGGCTCCGGGGCGCTCATCGAGCGCGACGACCCCGAGCGCGACGGCGACCGCGGGGGCGACGTAGGTGATCACCGAGGCCCGCGACGGCCCGACCTCGGTGATCAGGGAGGCGAAGAGCACGAAGGCTGCCGCCGTGCAGAAGATCGCCAGCACGACCATCGAGGCGATCGCGTCGCCGGAGACGGCGCCGCTGGGCGGGGCGACGATCGCCGCCGGGGTGAGGGCAAGCGCGGCGATCGTCAGCGCGCCGGCCATGATCGCGCGCGGATCGATGTCGGCGAGGCGCTTCTTCAACAGCATCGGGCCGATCGCGTAGCCGACCGCCGCCAGCAGGATCGCGCCGGCGCCGAGTAGCTCGTCGCCGTCGCCGGCAACGTCGAGGCCGACCAGGGCGATGACCCCGGCGAAGCCGACGAAGAGGCCGACCAGCCGGCTGCCGGTGGCGCGCTCCGCGCGATCGAAGCGCAGCGCCAGCACGGCGACGATCAGCGGCACCGAGGCGATCAGGATCGCCGCCAGCGACGAGTCCACGTGCTGCTCGCCGGCGGCGATCAGCGGGAAGGGGACGACGATCTCGACCAGCGCATAGACGACCAGCACGCGGCCGCGGCCGCGCAGCGACGAGAGCAGGCCCATTCGCCAGCAGACCGCGAGCAGGATCGCGGCCGCCATCGCCACCCGCACCCAGGCCAGGAACGCGGGCGGAACGCCGTCGTCGACGGCGACCTTGATGAAGAAGTACGGAATGCCCCAGAGAACCGAAACGGAGCCGAAGGCAAACCAGGCGCGGGCGCTCACCCGCCCGAGTCTATGAACCCGCGATCGGCGCTAGGCCGCGTCCCAGTCCGTGCTCAGCTTGCAGGTGTCGATCTTCTTGTCATCCTCGAACACCTTGGTGGTCAGCTTGAGGACGCCGCTCCAGCTCAAGCCGTCGTCGGCGATCTCGCCGTTGAGCTTCGACTTCGACTCGAAATGAAAGCCGCCGCCGTCGCTGGAGTCCTTGCGCGCGTCCGAGAACGACCCCGGGTCGGAGCGGTCGAAGTCGGTGAAGGTGATCGCCTTGTTGTCGAGCGTGCCGCCCTGGGTGCATTCGACCTTGGTCTTCGCGAGCTTGAACTTGGTCGCGTTGCCGGCCGTCGCCACCGTGAGCTTGACCTTCACGCCTTCGCCGGTCGAGCCGCTGAAGACGACATCACCGGGTGCGGCATTGGCCACCGCGGCGGTGCCGAGGCCGAAGGCGACCGCCGTCGCGATCACAGCACGCGTCCGCTTCGATCCGAGTCCCATCAGTTCTCCTTCGATCGTCGTTAAATCTGCGCCGCTTGCGGTTCGGCATCGCGCGAATCGCGCTCCGCCGCCTCGGCGGCCTCGATCAGCTCCGCGATCGAGTCCTCGATCCCCTGCGCAATCTCGGCCACATCGTCGATCGCGTCGAAGTCGGCGAGCAGGCCGAAGTTGACGCCGCCGTTGTAGCTCATGATCGCCACGAACAGCGCCTGCTCGGGCGGCAGGAAGCCGACCGGGAAGATGTCTTCGAGCTCGCGGCCGAGCACGTAGAGCGGGATCTGCGGCCCGGGCACGTTGGTGACCACGAGGTTGAACAGGCGGGTGGAGAAGTTCACGCGGGCGGCCTGCGCGAGCAGGGTCGGCGGGGCGAAGTCGTTGAAGCGCGAGATCACCTCGGCACCGAGCGCCTGCTTCGACTCCTTCACCCCCTCCATTTCCTTGCGGCAGATCTCGAGCCGCTTCACCGGGTCCTCGACGTAGACGGGGATCGGGCCGCGCAGGGCGACGAGCTTGTTGCCGAGCTGACCGCGCTCGTCGGCGCCCCGGATCGAGACCGGGACCTGGGCCCGCAGCTCCATGCCCTCGGTGCGCACGCCGCGCGCGTGCAACCAGCGCCGCAAAGCGCCGGTGACGACGGCGAGGACGACGTCGTTGACGGTCCCGCCGAGCGCGCCCTTGATGCGCTTGAACTGAGCGAGGTCGGAGCGCACCCACTCGAACCTGCGGTGCGAGCCGACCGGCACGTTGAGCGGCACGCTGGGCGCCGGGTTGGCGAAGTTCCAGCCCACCTCGCCCAGCGCCTCGGCGGCCTCGGAGGCCTTCTGCAGGGTCTCGCGGGGGTGCTCGACCGCGTGCTCGACCCGGCGCAGGAAGCCGATCGGGGCGCGGGCCACCCCCTCGGCGTCCTTGGCCAGCAGCTGGGCCGCCGACGGGGTCGGGCCCGGGACCCAGTCGTGGTCGGGCTCGGTCGGCTCGGGGACCGGCTTGACGTCGAAGAGCACGGTCGCGATGTCGACCCCGGAGACGCCGTCGACGAGCGCGTGGTGGGTCTTGGTGACGAAGGCGAAGCGCTTGCGGGTCAGCCCCTGGACCATCCACAGCTCCCACAGCGGCTTCGTGCGGTCGAGCTGCTGGGAGAACACCCGCGCGGCCATGTTGCGCAGCTGCTCCTCCGAGCCGGGGGAGGGCAGGGCCGAGTGGCGAATGTGGTACTCGAGGTTGAAGGCCGGGTCGTCGACCCAGAACGGACGGCCGGTCGGCGCCGGCGGATAGGCGAGCTTCTGGCGAAAACGCGGCACCAGGTGAAGGCGCGAGCGCACGTGGGCGAGCAGGTCGATGTAGCTCGGCGGCGGGCCCTCGAAGATGCAGATGCCGCCCACGTGCATGTGGCTCGCCGAGCTCTCGTTGGCGAGAAAGGAGACGTCCAGCGCCGAGAGCCGGTCCATGTGTCCCTGTGCCATTGGGCCTAACTTACCGGCCAATGCGCAGGTTCGCCGCATTTACGACCGTCGTCCTGGCCACGGCGCTGATCGCCGGATGCGGCGACGACGGCGAGACCACGACGACCGCCTCCGAGACCGGCTTCGACGCCGAGCGGGCCTTCGCCGACCTCGAGGCCCAGGTCGAGATCGGCCCGCGCCCGGCCGGCTCCGCGGCTGCCCATCGCACGGCCGAGCTGATCGCCTCGCGGATGCGCGATGCGGGCCTCTCCGCGGTCGGGATCCAGACGCCGTGGGAGAACGTGATCGGGACGATTCCGGGGAACCTGCCCGGGACCGTCGTCGTCGGCGCGCACTACGACACCAAGGACGGGATCCCCAACTTCGTCGGCGCCAACGACGGCGCCTCCGGGGTGGCGGTGCTGCTCGAGCTCGCCCGCTCGCTGCCGCCGCGGCTCGCGGGCCCGTCGGTGCAGCTGGTCGCCTTCGACGCCGAGGAGGCGCGCGGCGACCGCGACTTCGACCGCGACGGCACTCGCGGCGCGCGCCAGTTCGTCGACTACGCGAGCAGCGGTGGCGAGCAGGGATCTCCGCCGCTGACCGGCATCCGGGCGATGGTGCTGTTCGACCTGGTCGGCGACTGCGACCTGCAGCTGCCCTACGAGCAGAACTCCGACAAGGACCTCTATGCGCTGTTTGCGGTCGCCGCCGCGGAGCTCTACGGCGACCCGGCGCCGTTCGAGTTCAACACCTTCCCGGTCGGCGACGACCACGTGCCATTCATCGAGGCCGGCATCCCGGCGGTCGACTTCATCGACTTCAACTACGGGCCCGGGGCGCCTCCGGGCGAGTACTGGCACACCCCCGCCGACACGATCGACAAGGTCTGCCCGGCGAGCCTCGAGGCGGTGGGGGAGACGGCCCTGCGGGCGATCCCGCGGATCCGGTAGGGCCGCCGTAGGCTCTGCGGCGATGATCGTTTCCCGGGTCAGGATCGAGGACTTCGAGCGCTTCTGGGCGACGTTCTCCACCCGCGGGCTGGCGAAGCGCCGTGAGCACGGCTCGCGTGGCGCCCGGGTGTTCCGCTCGGCCGACGATCCGCAGGAGATGGTGACCCTGTTCGATTGGGACCGGGAGGGCTGGGAGTCGTTCATGCGCGACCCCGAGGTCGTCGAGATCATGCGCAGCGCAGGGCTCCAGCACCCGCCCGAGCCGACCTCCTCGAGCCGGTCGACGAGCTCGAAGCCTGAGCGGCTGAGTACCCTCTTGGCTCATGGCCGAGGCCCTCGAAACCCGTGCTCCGAAGCGGATCCTGCTCGCCGCGCCGCGTGGATACTGCGCCGGCGTCGACCGGGCCGTGCAGACGGTCGAGAAGGCGCTCGACATGTACGGGCCGCCCGTCTACGTGCGCAAGGAGATCGTCCACAACAAGCACGTGGTCGAACAGCTCGCCGAGCGCGGCGCGATCTTCGTCGAGGAGGAGACCGAGGTCCCCGAGGGCGAGCTCGTCGTTTTCTCCGCCCACGGCGTCGCCCCGGCCGTGCACGACAACGCCGCCGCCCGCAGCCTGCGGACGATCGACGCCACCTGCCCGCTGGTGACCAAGGTCCACGTCGAGGCGCGCAAGTTCGCCGAGCAGGGCTACACGATCATCCTCATCGGCCACCAGGGCCACGAGGAGGTCGAGGGCACGACCGGCGAAGCGCCCGACAACATCATCTTGGTGGAGACGGTCGCCGACGTCGACGCGCTCGAGCTCCCGGATCCCGACCACGTCGCCTTCATCACCCAGACGACGCTCTCGGTCGACGAGACCGACGAGATCATCGCCCGCCTGCGCGAGCGCTTCCCCAACGTCACCTCGCCGAAGTCAGACGACATTTGTTATGCGACCACCAACCGGCAGATCGCGGTCAAGCAGCTCGCCCGCGAGTGCGAGCTGGTGCTGGTGATCGGCTCCACCAACTCATCCAACTCGAACCGCCTGGTCGAGGTCGCCCGCGAGCACGGCGCCGCCTCACACCTGATCGACAACGCCTCGCAGGTCGACGAGGCCTGGCTGGCCGGGATCGAGACGGTCGGAATCACCTCCGGGGCAAGTGCTCCCGAGGAGCTGGTAGCCGAGCTGGTCGAGTACTTCCGCGAGCGCGGCGCCGATGACGTCTCAGAGCTGAAGGCGGTCGACGAGGACGTCCGCTTCATGCTGCCGAAGAAGATCCGCACCGAGCTCGCCGCGCGGGCCTGAGCTTCAGCCTGCGCCGGTAGCTTGAGCGCATGCACGGTCCCGGTGGACACACACACGCGGGCGGTCACGCGGGTGGTATCGACCTCGACCGCACGGGCAGCAAGCGGGCGCTGAAGCTCGTCCTGGCGCTGACCACCGTCTTCCTCGTCGCCGAGGTCGTCGGCGGCTTGATCTCGGGCAGCCTGGCGCTGCTCGCCGACGCCGGCCACATGCTCTCCGACAGCCTCTCCCTGGGCGTGGCGCTGTTCGCCGCCTGGCTCGCCGGCCGGCCCGGCGGGCCCAGCCGCACCTTCGGCTACCGCCGCGCAGAGATCCTCGCCGCGCTCTTCAACGGCGTCACCCTGGTCGCGATCTCGATCTGGATCTTCATCGAGGCCGGGATGCGCTTCGGCGATCCGCCCGAGGTCGAGGCCGGGCTGATGCTGGTGATCGCGATCGGGGGACTGGTGGTCAACCTGGTCGCCGCCCGGATCCTCTACGGCCACTCCGACGAGAGCCTCAACGTCTCGGCGGCGCTGCGGCACGTGGTCGCCGACGTGCTCGGCTCGGTGGGTGTGATCGTCGCCGCGCTGATCATCGTCGCCACCGGCTGGGAGTACGCCGACCCGGTGGTCAGCGTCGCGATCGGCCTGCTGATCCTCGCCAGCTCGTGGACGATCCTGCGCGATTCGCTTCAGATCCTGCTCGAGGGCTCACCCCCCGGCACCGACGTCGAACAGGTCGGCCAGGCGATGGCGGCGATGCGCGGCGTGAAGCAGGTCCACGACCTGCACGTGTGGACGATCACCTCGGGCTTTCCGGCTCTGGCCGCGCACGTGCTCGTCGACCGCGACACCGACTGCCACGCCACCCGGCGCGAGCTCGAGTCGATGTTGCACGAGCGCTTCGGTCTCGACCACACCACGCTTCAGGTCGACCACGAGGGCGGCGAGCTGCTGCAGATCGAGACCACGCCCGACGCCGGCGGAGCCGGCGCGTGAACCTGACCCGCGACGGTTACCTGCTCTCCGACGACCCCGAGCGCCTCGATCGGGAGCTGATCTGGGAGTACCTGCGCACCTCCTACTGGTCGCCGAACATCCCTCGCGAGTTGGTCGAACGGTCGCTGTCGAACTCGCTCTGCCTCGCGCTCTACGACCCCGCGGGGGCGCAGGCCGGCTTCGCGCGGGCGGTCACCGACGCCGCGACCTTCGCCTGGATCGCCGACGTGTTCGTGCTCGAGCAACACCGGGATCGCGGGCTCGGGGTGTGGCTGGTCGAGTCGCTGCTCGCCCATCCGGATCTCGATGGGCTGCGCTCGGTGATGCTCGCCACCCGCGACGCCCACTCCCTCTACGAGCGCTTCGGCTTCGAGTCGATCAACGAGCGGATGATGGTCCGCAGCGTGCCTCCGGCCGAGCTTTACGGCAGCCCGGCGGAGAAGCTGAGCGAGTAGACCGCGACCCCGGGATCGGCCTCGAGCCTGAGCGCGTGCGACTCGTGGCGGGGGTGCAGGGCGAGGTCGTAGAGGCCCGGCGCCGCGACCGCGATCGGCTTCGGCTCGCCGCCGTCGACGATCACGCGGAGCTCGCCCTCGCCGTCGACCGAGACGTGGGCGCCGCCGGCCGCGTACTCGGTTTCGAGCGCGTCGCCGCGCTTTTCGGCCCGCCATGGATCCGAGACCGAGCCGCCGGGAAGCAGCTCGTCGCTCGGCGGGGCGACGAGCGCATCGGGCGCGTCGGACGGCCGCAATGGCGCCAGCGGCTGGGGAGGATCGAACTCGGCGTCGAGCGCGACCAGCTCCTCGGCGATCGCCCGCTCGGTCGCCTCGTACTCGCCCTCGCCGAAGTGAAACCAGCGCAGGGCGCCGCCCTGACCCCAGAGAAACAGCGCCGGCCAGCCCTTGCAGCCGTAGTCGTGCCAGACCGCGTAGGAGGAGTCGTCGGCGACCGGGTGGCGGATCGCGAGCCGCTCGAGCGCCGGCTCGAGCTGCTCACGCTCGCCGGTGAAGCCGAAACGCGGTGAATGGATTCCGAGCGTCGCCAGCCCCGCGCCCTCGTAGCGCTCGGTCCAGGCGAGCACATAGGGGAGGGCGCGAATGCTGTTCAGCTGGGCGAAGTCGAAGAAGTGGACGAGCACCGGGCCGGCGGCGGTGAACTCGGCGAGCACCGGATCGCGCTCCGGGCCGATCCAGCGCAGGCGCGGCGGCAGCACCGGGGCGGCGATGTTGTTTCGGGGCGGGCGCAAGGGGCGGGATCGTAGACGCGGGCGATCCGATCGTTATGCTGATCGCTCTGGTCGATTGAGCCTTGCGAAAGGGGAGCACGCGGTGAACGAACGAACCTGGGAGCGGATCGAACGCAGTCGTGAGCGGTGGGACGTCCTTCGTCATCCGTTCTACAAGCGCTGGTCCGACGGCGAGCTGACCGCCGACGAGCTGGCTCGCTACTCGGGCCAGTATCGCCACGCGGTCGAAGCGATTGCGACGATCAGCGCCGACGCCGCCGAGGAGATCCCCCAGCGCCCCGAGCTTCGCCGCCACGCCGCCGAGGAGCTCGGCCACGTGCGCCTCTGGGACGGCTTCGTCGAGGCCACCGGTGGCGACACCGGCGCCGCGCCGACGAGCGAGACCGAGGAGTGCGTGCGCGCCTGGACCGCCGACGGCGAGCCGGCCGAGAAGCTGGCCCGCCTGTATGCGATCGAAAGCGGCCAGCCGCAGATCTCGCGCACCAAGCGCGAGGGCCTGCTCGGCCGCTACGGGTTCTCCGATGGAGCCGGTACCGCCTACTTCCGAGTCCACGAGACCCGCGATGTCGAGCATGCCGCGGAGGTTCGCGAGCTGATCGCCGAGATCGGCGCCGACGCGGACCCCGACGACCTGGTCGCCGCCGCGGAGTCGGCGTTCCGGGCCAACTGGCGCCTGCTCGACGGGGTCTGACCCCGACGCCGGTATGCGCCGGGGCGACCGCCTGATCGGGATCGTCCTCGGCATTGCGCTGGGCATCGCGATCGTCGCCGTGTTCGTGTTCGTGTTCAGCGAGGACACGGTCGACGCGCCCTCGATTGACAACAGCACCCCGACCGAGCAGCCGGCTGAGCCCTAGGCCGCCGGCGGACCGATGCTCGTCGATGCCGCCGCCGGCGCGCTGATCGCGTTCGGGATCTCGACCCTCTCGACCCCGGTCGGCGTCTCCGGCGCGGTCTTCCTGGTCCCGGTTCAGGTCAGCGTGCTCGACGTCCCCAGCCCGGCGCTCACGCCGACCAACCTGCTCTACAACCTGATCGCCATCCCCGGGGCGCTGCTTCAGTTCCACCGCCAAGGTCGCCTCGGCGGGCAGCTGACGCGCCTGCTGGTCTTGGGGACCCTTCCCGGCGTCGTCGCCGGGGCGGTGATCCGGGTCGAGCTGCTCGCCGGCCCCGAGGCCTTCCTCGCCGTGATCGCCGCGGTGCTGATCCCGCTCGGCGCCTGGCTTGCGTTCCGCGGCCGCGCCGCGCCGCGTGAACGTCGGGTCGGCCGGCGGCCGATCGTCGCGCTCTCGCTCGCCGTCGGCGTCGTCGGCGGCATCTACGGGATCGGCGGCGGCTCGATCCTGGCGCCGATCCTCGCCGGGCTCGGCTTCGGCATGCTCGAGGTCGCGCCGGCCGCTCTGGCGGCGACCTTCCTCACCTCGATCGCCGGCGTCGCGACCTATCTCGTCCTCAGCCTCTACGCCGACGGCGATATCGCCCCGGAATGGCTCACCGGTGCCGGCCTCGGCTTCGGCGGGCTGGCCGGAGGCACCCTCGGGGCGCGGCTACAGCCGCGACTGCCCGAGGGGCTCCTGCGCCAGGGCCTTGGAGTCGTGGCCCTGGCACTCGGCCTTCGTTACGCGTACTTGGCGCTCACCTAGCTGCCGAGGATCGCCCCGAGCAGGTTGGCATTGAACGGCTGCGTTCCGTTGACCAGGTTGACGCCACCGAACGAGGTCTTGGCGTGCAGGTAGTCGAGCTCGTGACGGAGGTCTCCGACTCCGTTCGAGGCCGGGATCGGCGCTAGCTGCAGCGTGCTCAGCACGCCGATCGCCTTGCCGGTGCCGTCCATGAATCCGCTGCCCGAGTCGCCGGGGACGCCCGGGGTCAGGGTGTAGACCGTGCGGCTCCAGCCGTTGCCCTCGCTGGTGGCGACGAGGCCCTGCTTCGGGCTCAGCTTGGTGATCCCGGCGCGCAGCGACGAGTTGCCGTACGTGTACACGGTGTCGCCGAGCATCGCCGCCGACGAGCCGAGGCCGGTCGGGCCGCCGAAGCCGGGCACCGACGGGTTGACCTTGGCGACGTCGGCCGGGTTCAGCCGCACGAGGGCGAAATCGTTGTAGGCGCAGGTGTCGGGATCGGTCTCCCCGAGCGCCTGCATCGTGATCCAGGAGTTGTAGACCAGGGTCCCCGGGTTGCTGGCCCCGGTGACCTCGACCGGCGTGCCGATCGGCAGCGAGGCGCTGTCGCAGCCGTTGGTCTCGGTCGCGGCGCCGGTGCCCGAGCAGTGGGCGGCCTGGCCGATGTAGACGTTCGAACCGTCTTCGAAGATGAAGTTCGAGGTGCACTGGGCACCCTGCGTCAGGGTCTGGTTCCCGGGCTTGATCGTCGCCGATGCGGCCGGAGCCCAGGCGCCGGCGACCCCAGGTGCGAAGGCGGCGAGCGCGAGCGTCAGTCCTGCGGTCAAGCCGAGCAGCTTGCTGCGATGCATTCGTTTATCTCCCGTCTGTTTTCCCCCCGGGCCCCATCGCCCGGTCCATTTGCGGCGCACAGACTAGGGACTCCGAGCCGATTTGGCGCCGGTTCTCCGTTGAGGCGGCGCTTAGGTCGCGGCACGTAAGATGCGGCGCTGATGAACTTCTCCAGATCGAGAGCGCTGGCCGGCCTCGCCTCGCTGACCGCTGTTGTCCTGATTTTCTTCGCGCTCGGCTGCGGCGACGACGAGAGCACGACTACGACCAGCGCCGAGACCACGACAACGGCCGAGAGCACGACGACCAACAGCGGCGGTCAGGGCGGAGGCGAGACCACGACCGCCGACAAGCCCGACGAGGCCGAGATCCCGACGATCGTGATCGAAGGCGGCGAGCCCGTCGACGGTGTGCAGGAGCTGAGCTTCACCGAGGGCGACGACATCCGCTTCAAGGTCGAGTCCGACGTCGCCGACGAGGTCCACTTCCACGGCTACGACGTCGGCATGGAGGTCGAGGCCGGCGGCTCGGTCACCTTCGACGTCCCGGCGACGATCACGGGTGTGTTCGAGGTCGAGCTCGAGGAGCTGGTCGTGCCGATCGCCGAGATCACCGTCAACCCGGCCTAGGTTCAGCCGATGTCGATCTTGGCGCCGCTCGAGGTGGTCGGCCACGCCCTCGTCGGCCGCCAGGACCTGCCGATTCCCGAGTGGCTGTTCGCCTGGGCGGCGTCGTTCGTGCTCATCATCTCCTTCTTCGCCCTCTCGGTCGCCTGGCACACCAGTCGCTTCGAGGAGACCCGCTGGCGAGCGGTCCGTCCGGCGATCTCGAAGGCGCTGGTCAACCGGCTGGTCGAGATCCTCTGTGGCGCGATCGGCGTCTTCCTGCTCGGGGTCACCATCTGGTCGGGCCTCAACGGGACCGAGGCCCCGGATCGGAACTTCTCCGTCACCTTCGCCTTCGTCACCGTCTGGCTCGGCGTCGTCGCCGTCAGCATCTGCTTCGGCGACGTCTTTCGCGCCTTCAACCCCTGGCGCGCGATCGCCCGCGTAGTCGGTGGCGCCTTCAAGCTGATCGCCGGCCAGTCGGCGCCGCCGCCGCTCGCCTATCCCGAGCGCTGGGGGCGCTGGCCGGCCGCCCTCGGGCTCGTCGCCTTCGTCTGGCTCGAGCTCGTCTACGGGCAGGGGGGCTTTCAGACCGTCGGCCTGACCCCGCACACCGTCGCCGTCGCCACGCTCGTCTACTCGGCCTACACGTTCGTCGCCATGACCCTGTTCGGGAGCGAGAAGTGGCTCGAGCGGGGCGAGATGTTCTCGGTCTACTTCCACATGTTCTCGACCCTGGCGCCGTTCGAGGTCCGCGACCGCCGGCTCGGCATCCGGCGAGCGCTCTCGGCGAGCACCAAGTGGGTCGCCGAGTCGCCGGGCTCGGTCGCCCTCGTCCTGTTCACGATCGGGGCGACAACCTTCGACGGGGCCGCGGAGGGCACCCTCGCCGACTCGATCTCGACCGTCGAGGGCTGGTTCGGCGATCTCGGCCTCGGCCCGCTGGCCGCGCTGCGGATCACGAACTCGATCTTCCTCGTGCTCTGCCTCGGCTTCGTCGCCGGCCTCTTCTGGGCCGGGATCTACGGCATGCACACCGTCCGCACGAAATTCAGCACCGGCGACCTCGGCCGCCTGTTCGCGCACGCGTTCATCCCGATCGCGCTCGCCTACCTGGTCGCCCACTACTTCAGCCTGCTCGTCTTCCAGGAGCAGGCGCAGTTCACCTTCCTGCTCTCCGACCCGCTCGGCGACGGCTCCGACATCTTCGGCACCGCGAGCAGCGGGATCGACTACTCGACGATCAGCGCCAACGCGATCTGGTACGTCCAGGTCGGCGCCCTGGTCATCGGGCACGTCACCGCCCTGGTCCTCGGCCACGACCGGGCGCTGAAGGTCTACGGCGACCCGCGGCTCGCCGCCCGCTCTCAGTACTGGATGCTGGCGCTGATGGTCGGCTTCACCTCCCTCGGCCTCTTCCTGCTCTCGCAGTCGAACGGCTAACCGGCCCGGAACCGGCGCAGGCCGCGGTGCGGCCAGGGTAAGCTGGCGCCAGATGGGACCGGCCTGCTTGCGTATATGTGCAGCCGGGGCAGGGAGAGTTGCGACGCCGATCCTGGCGGCCGCGCTGCTGACCTGCCTTCTCCTCGCGCCCGGGGTCGCGGGCGCCAAGGTCCAGCCCTGGCCGCCCGCCGGCGGCGCCGGCGACCTCTTCGTGCATTTCGGCGAGGAGCACATCAACGACGCCGATGGCGCCACCCTGCTGCCCAAGGTCGTGCGCCAGTCGGCTCGCTACCGGCCGCGCCTGGTGACGATGTCCGGCGACAAGGCCGACGACGGCGAGCCCGAGCAATTCGAGCTCTGGTCGGATGTGATGGGGATCTACGACCAGAAGGAGATCCCCTGGCTCGCCGGCGTCGGCAACCACGACCGAACCGCCCCACCGGGATTCCCGGGTGGTGTGTCCACCGTGGCCGCCTTCGACGCCTACGCAGAGTTCTTCGCCGACCGCCCCTACCCGATGGGCGACGCCCCCGGCTACGCCGGGATCCAGCCCAAGCAACGCGATGCCTCCGACCCCGCAGGCGCCTCCTCGCACTACTTCGCCGACGTCGCCGGTGTGCGCTGGGTGTTCATCGACAACTCCTGCTGGTCGATCATCCTTTGCGATCCGCTCCAGCATCCCTCGGGCCAGAACGAGGGCGGCAGCGAGACCCAGTTCGACTTCCTCGGGCGCGTTGGTACACAGGCGTCCGCCGACGGCAGGCTCGTGTTCGTCGTCATGCACATGCCGACTCGCGATCCCGGCGACCAGCTCTACCGCGAGCCGACGGCGCTGGCGCACACGATGGGCAAGACCGCGGGCGGCGTGCTCGACAACTCCCTGTTCGAGCAGAGTGCCGCGGACGCCGGAGTCGACGGCGTCTTTCTTGGCCACATCAAGGGCCAGTTCCTCTATACGGGTGAGGGCGAGATCCCGTACTTCATCGACGGCGGTGCCGGCGGCGAGCTCTACACCACCGGCCCCGTCGGGACCGACCACGGCTACTGGCACGGTTACAGGCTGATCAGGGTCAACGGCGACTCCTTCGTCACCGACAGCGTCCCGATCTTCGTCGCCGGCGGGATCGAGATCACCGGCGCGAGAGAGGTTCAGCAGGGCGAGCAGAGGACGTTCGAGGCCTTCGGTCGCCAGCCGGTGTTCAACGACCCGGCGGCGGTCCCGGCGCTGGAACTTCGCGACCCGAACCCGATCCCGCGCTCGGCTCGCGCCGGGGTCGGCGCCTGGATCGCGCGCTGGGGACCGTGGCTCGCCCCCCTCCTCCTGCTCGCCGTCGCGCTCGCGCTCGCAAGGATGGCGGCGATGCCGCCGCGGCGGCGGCGGGTCGCGGTCCCTGCGCTGATCGGCGCGGTTGGGGTGCTCGGCTTCGCCGGCGTCTCGGTCGCCCAGCAGGCCGAGCCGACCTCGACCCCGGTCGAGTCGCTGCCGAATCCTGCGCGGATGTGGACGAGCTCGAAGCCGCAGGTGTTGCGCCCGGTCGCCTCGTCGACCGATGACGCCCGCCGCAACGCTCGCAAGCAGACCGCGGACGGGAGCTTCAGAGCCGCCTGTCCCGGGCGCTCGCGGCTGATGATCGCCTCCGGCTTTGAGCACGCCAGCGTCGGGATCACAGTGCCGAGCGCGAAGGGCCGGATCGTCGATTCAATCCGCGGGGCCAGGGCGGTGATCCGAGCCGGCAAGCCCGCCCGCGTTGCCCGGGTCGAGCTCGACCAGAAGGCGCGGATCGTGGCTCGGGTGACCCGGGGTGGGCGCAAGGTCGCGACTCTGAGGCGCTCCTGCACGGGTGCCGGCGAGGTGGCGGTCAAGTGGAATGGGAGGACCGGGCCCAGCGGCAAGGGCCAGGCCGCTCCGGGGCGCTACCGCATCCGGGTCAACGTGCTCTCCGATCGAAAGCCGGTCAAACGCGCCTTCGTCGTTCGCCTCCGACGCTGAGCCGCTCGCTAGTCTCGACCCATGTGCATCCAGTGCGCAGCGACGGCCACCGTGGCGGTTGGGTCCGCGTCGGGGATTCGCGCCTGGCTGCGGCTCCACCCCGGCTCGTGGCTGACCCCGGCAAGGATGAAGGTGATGACAATCGGGCTGCTCTCGCTGGCCGTGATCGTCGCCGGGATCGGCTTCGGCGGCACCGGCTAGTGAGCGTGCGCCTGCGCGGCGCCCGCCGGTAGGTCCTTGGCGGCGACCCGGGTCGCCAACAGTGCCGCGATCGCGGTTGTGATCGGGACCGCGGCGATCAGCCCGATCGAGCCGACCAGCGTCCCGACGATCTCCTGGGCGACCAGCTCGACGTTGATCGCGTCGAGGAAGCCGATCCCGCCGGAGCCGAAGATCAGCAGCACCGGCAGCGAGGTGCCGACATAGGCGAGCACCAGGGTGTTGACGGTCGCCGAGACGTGGTCGCGGCCGACGTCGATCGCCCGCCGGTAGAGCTCGCCGAATCGAAGCCCGGGGTTGGCCGCCCGCAGAGCGATCACCGTCGATGCCTGGCTCACGGTGACGTCGTCGAGCACCCCGAGCGCGCCGATCAGCATCCCGGCGAGCAGCAGGCCCTTGAACGAGACCTCGGATCCGAGCAGCACGAGCGCGAACTCGTCGCTGGCGAGCCCGGTCAGGTGGGTGAGGTTGGTGAACGCGAGCGCCAGCAGGGCGACCAGCACCAGGCTAAAGCTCGTGCCCAGCATCGCCGCGACGCTCTTCGGGCCGAGCCCGTGGGCGAGCGAGATCGTCAGCAGCATGACCGCCATCGAGCCGACCAAAGCGACGACCAGCGGTGAACTTCCGTCGAGGATCGCCGGGACGATGAAGAAGATCACCACCAGCAGGCTCGCCGCCAGGCCGACCAGCGAGAGCGCGCCGCGCAGGCGCCCGAAGCCGATCACGAGGGCGACGAAGGCGAGCGCCAGCCAGAGCATCGGCGAGCGACGCTCGAAGTCGGTGAAGTTGTACTGGGGCGCGGAGCTCGGCAGCGCCCCGCCGCTCGACGGCGCGCCGGGCGGGACGACCGCCTCCGAGACTCGGATCTGATCGCCGACCTCGAGCTCCGGCAGCAACGGGCCCGTTCCGATCGGCAGGGCGACGGTGGCGCCCTCGTCGGGACCGCTCTCCAGCGTCGCCCGAACCGTGACGCAGGTGCCGGGCTGGGGCGGGGGGCAGGGGGCCGAGGTCACCTCGGCCACGGTCGCCCGCTGGGTCGGAGCCGTCAGCCCCTCGCTGAGCACGGTCTTGCGCTCGCCCGGCCACAGGACGACGATCGCGACCACGGTGGCGACCGCGAGCGCGATCAGGATCGCGGCGAAGAGGCGCTTCGTCCCGGCCCCCGTGGACGGCTCGGTCACGCGATCGAGACTAGGTACGCGAAAGGCGGAAAAGCTAACCGGACGCCGACATCGCCTGCAGCGCCCGTGTGAGCCGGTCGAGGTCGGCGGGGGCGACATCGCCGGAGAAGGTCAGGGCGAGGTTAGCGGCCCGAAAGCAGATCAAGCCACCGGCTTGGCAGCCCTCGTACTCGGCCAGCGCTGCGGCATCGTCGGCGAGCACGGTCAGCGTGCCCGAGCCGTGGAGGTCCGTGGGCGTCTCGGTCCCCGGGGTCGAGGGCGCGGCACCGGTGCCCTCGAATCGCAGCACCCGGGCCTCGAGCGCTCCCTCCTGCGGGTATGGAAGGGGCTCGCCGAGCGCGAGTCCGGCGTTGTGCTCGTTGGCCGCGGCGACGAAGCTCGCCGCGTCGAAAGTCTGCGGGTCCGAGTCGTCGCCCCCGCAACCGGCGAGCAGCCCTGCGGCGGCGATCGTCGCGGCAATCGCGGCGATGGTCACGGCTGCGCCTCGAGCGGGCGCCCGGGGTCGCCCGCCTGCTCGGCAAGCGACGCGGACATGTACGGCGCCGGATCGGCGGTCGGTGCAGAGCCGTCGCCGCCGAGCCTCACCTGGAAGTGGACGTGGGGGCGCAGGCAGGTGCCGGTGCACCCGACCTGGCCGATCGACTCGCCGGCTCGGACGAGGTCACCCGGTTCGACCCGGAAGGCGCTCTGATTGCCATAGCAAGTGGTCAGGTCCTGCGGAGCGCCGCCGCTTTCGATCCGGTGCCCGACGCACGTGTGGAGCCCGAAGATCGGATGCTCGCCGGTGCTGACCACGACCCCGGCCGCCGCCGCCCGTACCGGAGCCCCAGTTTCGGCGTCGATATCGAGGCCGTCATGGAGGACGCCATAGCGCTGCCCGTAGCCCGCGATCACCGGGCCCTCGGCCGGCGCCAGCAAGGGCAGGGTGGCAGCCGGTGGAGCCGGGGCGTCGACGGTCCGCAGCCGCTGAGCGAGGGAGAGGACCCGCCGCGCGTAGCCGTCACCCCCGCGCTGCGCCAGCGCCGACTCGTAGTTGGCGGCTCCGCCGAGGGCCTCGAGCGTGTAGGCGATCGCGAGGATCCGGTTCAGATCGCGGCGCTCGTCTGCCGCGCTCGAAGCGCCGCCCTCGAGCTTGTCGGCGGCGGCCAGGATCGGCCACTCGACGCCGACTCGGTCGCCGACGTCGCGATAGCTGTTGAGCAGATCCGCGGCGAAGATCCTCCGCGCCAGCGCGCTGGGCTCGGCCGGCAACTCGCGGGTGGGCTCGGCCGCCGGCGCGGCAGCGACCGCAGCCGCGCTGGGCCCGCCGGGGTCCTCGCTCTCGTTACAGCCGAGCGGGCCGAGCGACCCGGCGATCAAGCTCGCGACGAGCATCGGCCCGAAGCTGACTCGAGTGCGCCCCGCCACGCACGAACCGTAGCCCCCTTTCGGCGCTCAGTCGAGGCTGATCTCGCAGTCCACCTGGCCGCCGCTGAGCCCGTCGACGATCACGTCGGTGTTGGCTGCCATCGCCGCCAGGTAGGTGGCGCCGGTCGAACCTTCGGGGCCGAGTGCGTCCGCCCACAGCTCCCCGCCCACGGTGGCGCCGGTCTCGTCGGCGATCGCCTGCTCGAGGCTCTCGTTCACCCCCGCTTCGGGAAAGATCGCCTTCACGCCCTCGGCATCGATCAACTCGATCAGATCCGCCGTCTCGCCGACGGACGCCTGAGCCTGGGTGCTGAGCCCCGGGATCGCCGCGCCGACGACCTCGAGCCCGTAGCGGTCGGCGTAATACCCGAGCGCGTCGTGGCTGGTCACCAGCTTGCGCTGCGCCACCGGGATACGGTCGATGCAGGTCGCGATCTCGCGGTCGAGCCGCTCGAGCGAGGCGATGTAGTCGGCGGCGTTGGCGTCGTAGATGCTGACGCCCTCGGGATCGACCTCGTCGAGCGCGTCGCGGACTTCCTCGACCGCGACGATCGCATTGCGCGGGTTCTGCCACCAGTGCGGGTCGGTCTCGGTTTCGCCGTCGTCGACCCCCTCGATCGTCTGCATCGAGTCGATCAGCGTCACCACGGGGGCATCGCTGCCCGAGCTCTCGATCACCTGATCCAGCCAGGCGTCGAGATCGCCGCCCGACTTCAGGATCAGGTCGGCTTCGGCGACCGCCTCGGCGTCGCTCGGTGCCGGCTCGTACTCATGCGGATCCGCGTTCGGGGTCAGGATCCCGCTGACTTCAGCGCGATCGCCGGCGACGTTGCGGGCCAGGTCGGCGACCTGCGTCGTCGATGCCGCCACCTGGACGGCGGAGGACGAGGTTTCCTCGTCGCCGCAACCGGCGGCGAGCAGTGCCGAGGTGGCGGCGAGTGCGAGAAGGGCCCGAGAAACGATAACCGTTCGCATTATTGACACTGTACAGAGATCGGCGGGCGGACGCGCTGGGCTCAGTGGCCGCCGGCGACGGCCTCGACCGGCGAGCGGGCCACTCGGTGGCGGGAGCCGGTCCGACGGGCGAACGGGAGCGTGAGCGAGAAGGCGGCGATCGTCGCCAGCGCGATCGACGCTCCGGCGGCGGTGTCGAGGTAGTAGCTCGCGTAGAGGCCGGCAATCCCGCATCCCGCGGCCACCGCGACCGAGAACCGAAGCGCCCCGCCGAGATCGTTGCGAGCGCGCAGCGCCGTCGCCGCGGGGGCGACGAGGATCGCGACCACGAGCAGATTGCCGAGCGCCTGGATCGCGACCAGGATCGTCAGCGCGAGCAGCAACAGCAGTGCGGCCTGGGTTCTGGCCGGGCTGGCGCCGAGGCTGGGAGCGCTCTGCGCGTCGAACCCGACCAGCTTCAGCGAGCGGTGTTGCAGCGCGAGCAGGGCGAGGACGACGACGGCAAGTCCGCCGGACGCGAACAGGTCGGACCGCGAGACGCTGAGTGGATCGCCGAACAGCAGCTCCCCGAGCCGAGGCGGCACCGACGGTTCGAGCGCCAACAGGGTGCCGAGGCCGAACAGCGCCGTGACCGTGACCGCGATCGCGACATCGGCCGGGATCGTGCGCATCCGGGTCGCCAAGGCGATGCAGACCGCGGCCAGCGCCAGCCCCAGTCCGGCGCCGACGAACAACGGGATCGCGATCACCGACGCGAGCACCAGACCCGGCAGGGCGGCGTGGGAGATCGACTCCGCCGCGTAGCTCTGGCGGTAGAGGACGATCCAGACGCCCAGCGGGCCGCAGACGACGCTGAGTACGAGCACCTCGATCAGTGCCCGTTGACCGATCCCGTTTCGAAACGGATCGAGCACGGCGTCGAAGACCTCGTTCATCAGTGGGAGTGGTGGTCGACGACGATTGCGTGCTCCGAGTCGACGACGACGAGCTCGGAGCCGTAGGTCCGTGCGAGGGTCTCGCGATCGAGGGCGGTCGCCGGGGGCCCGAACGCGATCTGGCCGCCGTTGAGGCAGAGCACGCGGTCGAACGCTCGTGCCTGGGTGATGTCGTGGGTCGCGATCAGCACCGCGCAGCCCTCGTCGCGAAGCTCGGCGAGGACCGAGAGCACGCGCGCGGTCGAGGGGCGGTCGGCGCCGCTGAGCGGCTCGTCGAGGAGCATGATCGGCGCGGCCTGGGCGAGAGCGCGAGCGATCAGGACTCGCTGGCGCTGGCCGCCTGAGAGTTCGCCGAACGACTCGCCGGCCTCCTCCGCCAGCCCGACGCGGGCGAGCGCCGCTCGCGCCGCCCGTCGCTCCCCGCCGCCGATTCGTCGGTGCCACGGCACCCGGGCATAGGTGCCCATGAGGACGACGTCGAGGGCGCTGACCGGGTAGTCGAGTCGAGCCCGATCGGTCTGTGGGACATAGGCGAGCGCGCCGTCACGCCGGATCGTCCCGCTGACCATCGGCAGCTCGCCCAGCAGGGCTCGAAACAGCGTCGTCTTGCCGCCGCCGTTGGGGCCCAGGACGGCCACCAGCTCGCCGGCGGCAACGCTGAACTCGACCCCGAGGATTGCCGGCTTGCCGGCCGCGTACCCGGCGTCGAGGCCGCGGACCTCGATCAGCGGACGCCCGCTCACGCCGTCCCTCCGGCGAGCCGGATCGCCGACTCACGGGCAAGCGCAGCGACGACGAAGATTGCCCCGCCGAGCACCGCGATCGCGGCTCCGGGGGGTACGTCGAGCTCGAACGCGATCACCAGCCCGCCGAGCCCCTCGACCAGGGCGAGCGCACCGGTGCCGAGTTCGAGTCCTCGCAAGCTGCTCGCGAACAGGCGCGCTGTCGCCGCCGGGATCACCAGGATCGCGCCCACCAGGAGCGCGCCGACCGCGTCCAGGGCGGCGACCACGGCGAGCCCGATGAGCGCGATCAGGATCCAATCGGCCGCGATCACGGGCAGGCCCAGGGCGCGGCTCGACGCGGGCTCGAACCCGCTCGCAAGCCAGGTCCGGCGCACGGCCGTCGCCGCTGCGAGTGTCAGCCCGAGCGCAACCGCGGTCACGGCGAGCTCACGATCGCCGATAGCCAGCAGGCTGCCGAAGAGGAGCCGGTCGACCTCGCTGCCGGAGTGGTAGACGTCGCTCGCGAGGATGATGCCGATACCGAGGGCGGCCACCAGCAGCAGCGCCGTGGCGGCGTCGAAGGCGAGCCGCGCCGACCGCGCCAGGCGCTCGAGGCCGGCGGCGAAGACCAGCGCCACCGCGAGCGCGGCGGCGATCGGCGAGATCCCGAGCGGACCGGCGACGACCAGGCCCGGGAACGTCGCCGTACCGACGCTGTGGGTGTAAAAGGCGAGGTGGCGAAGCACTATCTGGGCGCCGAGGACGGCGGCGATCGGCGCCAGCAGCGCGATCTCGAGCGCGGCGCGCTGCATGAATGGAAGGTCGAAGGCGTCGAGCAAGAGGCGGCTGCGGGTCGCGGTAAACTGAAAACGAGTCTCGGTTACTTTATTGACCGAAGGCCACAGAACCATGTCAGCGGCCAACTCCACAGTCCCTTCCCCGCCGGCCGCCGCCTGGACGGAGCTTGCTCGGGCAGAGCTGCGGCAGCGCGGTCACCGGGCGAGCACGAGGCGCGAGGCGGTGATCGATCTGCTCGGCACCCAGACGTGCGTGCTCAGCGCCCGCGAGATCTCCGACCGCTTGCGTGGCGAGGGCAACCCAGTGGGGATCGCCACCGTCTACCGGACACTCGAGCTGCTGACCGAGTTGCGCTTGGTCCAGCGGCTCGAGATGGGCACCGAGCCGGGCCTCTATGAGCCGGCGATGCCCTCCGGCGACCACCACCACCACCATTTCGTCTGCGACCATTGCGGCGAGGTGACCCCCTTCGACGACGCCGGCCTGGAGCGCGCGATCAAGCGCCTCGCGGGGCGGCTCGATTACGCGATCGGCGACCACGAGGTCGTGCTACGCGGCGGCTGCCCCGATTGCGCCGGCGCCTCGTGAGCCCGGGGGAGTTGCTACCGCCCATCGCCCACGCGGGTCACTGGGCGTTGTGGATTCTCTACG
This sequence comes from uncultured Solirubrobacterales bacterium, assembly GCA_963767475.1. Lineage (GTDB taxonomy): Bacteria > Actinomycetota > Thermoleophilia > Solirubrobacterales > 70-9 > WHSW01. The sequence goes on along the minus strand of CAVYEI010000003.1, from coordinate 893,885 downwards.
CGGTGCCGGTTATCGTGGTGCTCGCCTCGATCGTCACCTCGCTGCGACGCGAGCGGCGCGAGACAAGTGAGGCAGACGAATCCGAGAATGTCTAGCTTTCCCAACATGATCAGTAGGGAACACGCGCGGACGACGCTCAGCGCCGTGCTCGTGGTCGCCTGCGTCACGGTTCTGGCGCTCGCCGCTGGGCCGCTGGCGACGCTGCCGGTGTTGGTCGCCTTCGTGCCGCTGCTCGCCGGCCGCTATCTGGGCGCCGACGCGCTCACCCAGCTGATCGAATCCCGCGTCGCCGCCGCGCGCCCGCGCTCGCCGCGGCGAATCGCGCTCCCGCGCGCCGCCCGCATGCTGGTCATGCCCCGCGGTGGCTCGCTGCTGGCGACGTCGCTGGCCAAGCGCCCGCCGCCCCTGAGCCTGGTCTCTCGCTAGCGCTGTCGCCACGGTGAGCCGGGGCGGCCGCGCGCCGTCCCCAATCCCGTGGATCGAGGAGGCAGCATGCTTCGCCGCGCGCTCGCGGCTTCGCTGGCGTTATTCGCGCTCGCGTCGCCCGCGGCCATCGCCCATCAGGGCAACCCAAACTTCAGATCGGAGGTCACCGGCTCGAGTCCCGGCGTCGACGCCGAGGTGCTCAGCCTTGACGACCGGATTCAGATCCGGGCCGAGCCAGGCCGTGAGGTCGTCGTGCTCGGGTACGAGGAGGAGCCCTACCTGCGCTTCCTCGGCGACGGAACGGTGCAGGTCAACCAGCGTTCGCCGGCCACCTATCTGAACGAGGACCGCTTCGCCGAGGTCGAGCTGCCGGCGCAGGCGGACGCCGAGGCGCCGCCCGAATGGCGCGACGTCGCCGCGCACGACACCTACGACTGGCACGACCACCGGATCCACTACATGGGCGAGGGGACGCCGCCGCAGGTCAGCGACGAGTCGGTCGAGAGCAAGGTCTTCGACTGGGAGGTCCCCATGCTGGTCGACGGCAAGCCGGCGCAGGTCACCGGAACGCTCACCTGGGTGCCGACCGAAGGAGGCCCGTCGATCGCGCTGCTCGCCGGGCTCGCCGCCGCGGTGCTGGGCAGCTTCGGCTTCTTCATCTGGCGCATCCGCCGACGGGCCGCACGGCCGGCTTCGGAAGGCGACAGCGACGGGGAGGTCTGGTGAGGCTCGTCCTCGCAACCCTCGCGGCGGCGGCCGTGGCGGTCGGCGCGCCCGCGGTCGCATCCGCTCATGCCGTGCTCGAGCAGACCAGCCCCGGCGCCGGTACCTCGCTCGAGACCTCGCCCGAGCAGGTCTCGTTTCGGTTCGACGAACCGGTCGAGGCGAGCTTCGGCGCCGTCCGCGTCTTCGACCCCGAGGGCAATCCGATCGATTCCGGTGAGCTGATCCACGAGCAGCCGGAGACGGTCTCGGTCGCCCTGCCACCGAAGCTTCCCGAAGGCGTCTACACCGCCACCTACCGTGTCGTCAGCGCCGACTCGCATCCGGTCTCGGGAGGGTTCACGTTCAGCGTCGGCGATCCGGCCGAAGCTCCCGCGCTCGGGGTCGGCGAGCTCGTCGACGAGGCCGGCGCCGGACCGGTCACCGACGCGGCGCTCGGCGTCGTCCGGGTGGCGACCTACGCGTCGACTGCGCTCGTGATCGGCGGGGTGATCTTCCTCTTCTTCGCCTGGTCGCCGGCGCTCGGCGGTTTTGCCGCCGCGCCCGACCGTCGCCGCGCCGCCGCCGGCTTCGATCCCCGACTGCGGCGACTGCTGATCGGCGGGCTCGCGCTCGGCCTCGTCGCCACGCTCGCCGGAGTCGCGTTGCAGGCCGCGGTCGGCCTCGGCTCGAGCTTCTGGGACGCCTTGCGGACGGGGGTGATCGGCGATGAGCTCGAGACCCGCTTCGGCACGGTCTGGGCGTTGCGCGCACTCGACCTGGCGCTGCTCGCGGTGTTCCTGGTGCCGCGCAGGCCGCGCCTGGAGAATCCGTTCGCCGTCGTCGCGGTCGGCCTCGGTCTCGGCTTTCTCGCCCTCGCGCCCGCGCTCGCCGGCCACTCCGGCGTCACCGACCCGACCTGGCTCTCGCTGAGTGTGAACTTCGCCCACGTGCTCGCGTTCTCGGTCTGGCTCGGTGGCCTGGCGGCGATCCTCTTCTGCCTCCCGGCCGCCACCGCGAGCGTCGAGGGCCGCGAGAAGACGCGGCTGCTGGTGGGAGTGGTGGGCCGCTTCTCGACCATCGCGCTGACGGCGGTCGCGGTGCTGCTGGCTACCGGTGTGACCCAGTCGATCATCCAGCTCGACCAGATCTCCGACCTGGTCGATTCCGGCTACGGGCGGGCGATCCTGGTCAAGGCGACGCTGCTCGCGGTCCTGATCATCCTCGGCGCGCGCAACCGCCGTTCGCTGGCGACCCTCGAGCGCCAGTCTGCCGAGGGGCGGGCGCCCGGCGCGGCCGGAGCCGAGCTGCGGCGGGCGATCCGCGCCGAGGTCGTCCTGATCGCCGGCGTGCTCGCCGCGACCGCGGTGCTGGCGGCGACGGCGCCACCGGCGGGGAGCCAGGGACCGTTCTCGGCCTCGGCCGAGCTCGGGCCCGCGAACCTCGAGCTCACCGTCGACCCCGCGCGCCCGGGGGCCAACCAGATCCACGTCTACCTCTTCGACTCGGTCACCGGAGCCCAGTTCGAGCAGGCGAAGGAGGTGCGGGTGACGGCGGCGATGCCGGATGCCGGGATCACCGGCCTCGGCCAGGACGTCCGGCCTTCGGGACCGGGCCATTACGTCGTCCGCCGAGCCGACCTCGCGATCGCCGGCGACTGGCGGCTCGAGGTCGCGATCCGGGTCTCGGCCTTCGACCAGTACACGACCGAGATCGAGGTGCCGCTCGAATGACCGCGATCTCGCTCCTGCTCGGCCTCTTGCCGGCGCTGCTGCTGTTCGCGGCGCTGGTGGTCGGGCGCTATCCGGGCGAGCGCGTGCTCGCCCGGCTTCGCCTGCAAACGCGCCCGCGCGCGGTCGCCGACCCTCCGCCGCGCGCGGCGCACTTCGTCCGCGCCGTCCACCGGCGCCTCGGCGAGCTGCTCTCGGGAGCGCTCGCCGGCCGTGCTCCGCCGGCGCTGCCCGCGTGACGGAGTTGACAGAGGACAAGCAAAGGAGACACAGAGATGAGAATCAAGTTGACGATCGCGCTGATCGCGAGCACGGCGCTGGCGTTGCCGGCCGTGGCCGCCGCGCACGTGACCCTGCAGCCCGAGAGCGTTCCGGCGGGCACCTTCACCCGGCTCGACGTTCGCGTTCCCAACGAGCGTGACGACGCCGGCACGGTGAAGGTCGACGTGGAGCTGCCGGATGGCTTCTACTTCGCCTCCTATGAGCCCGTTGCGGGCTGGGAGGTGAAGGTGACCAAGGAGAAGCTCGACCAGCCGGTCGAGATCGAGCCGGGCTTCGAGGCCACCGAGCAGGTGACCCGGATCACCTGGACCGGCGACGGGGAGGAGGGGCTGGTCCCGCCCGGGGCGTTTCAGGACTTCGGGCTCTCGGTGCTGACGCCCGACGCCGAAGGCGAGACGCTGACGTTCAAGGCGCTGCAGACCTACGAGGGCGGCGAGGTCGTGCGCTGGATCGGGGCTGCGGACGCCGAGGAACCGGCGCCGACGGTGACCCTGACCGCCGCGGGCGAGGATCACCACGCGGCGGCGACCGAGGACGAGGACTCCGAGGAGGCATCCGAGGAGCCGACGGTCGAGGTCGAGGAGGGTGATGAGGACGAAGGCTCGTCGGATGGCCTCGCGATCGCCGGGATCGCCCTCGGCGGGCTCGGGCTCGTCGCGGGGGGGACCGCCCTGGCGCGTTCGCGGCGCTCGAACTAGGGGGCGGGAATTGGTGCGCGGAGGGCCACCGGATGGCGGTGGCCCTCCTGCGCGCTGGTTAGGGTAGCCTAATTAGGCGTACCTAAGTCGGGATGGCCGACGTCCATACACACTCGGAGAAAAGGAGAACCAACGCCGTGAGGCAGACCATCTCGATCCCTTGGCGACTCGGCGTCGCCGCGCTCACAGCAGCGTCCCTCGTCACGGCCACCGGCTGCGGCTCGGACGACGATTCGACAACTCAAGCCGAGTCGTCACCGCCTGCGACGACGACCGCGGCGGCGATCGACCCCGCGCTCCTCGACCAGGCGGTCGCCGACTACGACGCCTACGTCGAGCAGGAGACCGGCGACTTCGTCGGCGCGACGGACACCTTCCTCGCTTCGGTCGAGGACGACGACATCGACGGGGCCAAGGAGGCCTATCCGGCCGCCCGCGTGCACTTCGAGCGGATCGAGCCGGTCGCCGGCGCCTTCGGCGACCTCGACCCGGACATCGACGGTCGCGAGGGCGACATCCCGCCCGACGAGTGGGGTGGCTACCACCGGATCGAGAAGGCGCTCTGGATCGATGAAACGACCGAGGGTCTCGAGAAGACGATCAAGGAGCTGCGCAACGACGTCAAGAACCTCAACGACATCGCGATCAAGGCCGACTTCGACCCGGTCGAGATCGCTCAGGGATCCGTCGACCTGCTGGCCGAGGTCTCGGCGTCGAAGATCACCGGCGAGGAGGAGCGCTACTCGCACACCGACCTCTGGGACTTCGAGGCCAACGTGGCCGGGGCCGAGGCCGGGTTCGAGGCGCTGGAGCCTGCGCTGGAGCAGGTCGACCCCGAGCTCGTGGCCGAGATCGAGCAGGAGTTCGAGGCCATGTACGCGCTGCTCGACGAGCACCGCGAGGGCAACGGCTTCGTCCTCTACGACACCCTCAGCGAGAGCCAGACCCAGGCGCTCGCCCAGCAGATCGACACGCTCGGCGAGCCGCTGTCGCGGGTACCGTCGGAGGTGGGTTGAACGACGACCACCGCATTGAGCAGGAGCAGGCCCGCCGCGGACTGACGCGGCGGGGCCTGCTGACGACCGCCGGAGTCGCCGGCGCCGGGCTCGGGCTCGGCGCCGCCGGCTACGCCCTCGGCCACGAACGGGCAACGGACGACGACCCACCCGAGGGCACGGGGACGGTTCCGTATTGGGGCGAGCGCCAGGCAGGGATCGTCACCGCCCAGCAGGACCGCCTGCACTTCGCCTCCTTCGACGTCACCGCGGAGACCCGCGAGGAGCTGATCCTGCTGCTGCGCGAATGGACTGCGGCGGCGGCCAACATGACCGCCGGCGTGCCGGCGGGCCCACGAAACGCCGAGGACCTGCTGCCCCCCGACGACACCGGCGAGGCGCTCGGCCATCTGCCCAGCCGGCTGACGATCACCTTCGGCTTCGGGCCCGGCCTGTTCGAGCGCGACGGGGTCGACCGCTTCGGGCTTGCGTCGCAGCGCCCCGCCGCCTTGCGCCAGTTTCCGCCGTTGCCGGCGGAGGCGATCGATCCGACGCTCTCCGGCGGCGACATCTGCGTCCAGGCGTGCTCCGACGATCCCCAGGTCGCCTTCCACGCGGTCCGCAACCTGGCCCGGATCGGCCGCGGATCGGTGGTCATGCGCTGGTCTCAGCTCGGCTTCGGGCGCACCGCGGCGACCACCCGCGCCCAGGACACCCCGCGCAACCTGATGGGGTTCAGGGACGGCACCAACAACATCGTTGCCGAGGACACCGAGGCGCTGGAGCGGTTCGTGTGGACCGGCGACGAGGCGCCGGAGTGGCTGCGCGGCGGGACCTACGTCGTCAGCCGCCGGATCCGGATGCTGATCGAGAGCTGGGACCGGACCGCGCTCGGCGAGCAGCAGCGCGTGATCGGCCGGGTGAAGCCGAGTGGCGCTCCGCTCGGCGGCGAGCGCGAGTTCGACACCCCCGACCTCGAAGCCCGTGGCCCCGAGGGGCCGGTGATCGCTCGCGACGCCCACATCCGGCTCAGCTCCGGAACCGAGCTCGAGACCAGGATCCTGCGCCGCGGCTACTCGTTCACCGACGGCTTCGACGAGGTCACCGGCCAGCTCGACGCCGGCCTCTTCTTCATCTGCTTTCAGCGCGATCCGGCTCAGTTCGAGACGATCCAGCGCAACCTCTCGGGCGATCTGCTCAACGAGTACATCGTCCACACCTCGAGCGCGGTCTTCGCCGTGCCGCCGGGGATCGAGCCCGGCGGCTACGTCGGCGAAACGCTGCTCGCGTAGATCTAGGGCGAGCGCAGTCCGAGTAGCTCGACCCGGCGCGTGGCGAGGTCTTCATAGGCGAGCGCATCGACCGAGAGCTCGCCGGTCGCCTTCGGGTTGGGACCGCGGCGGACGACTGCGATCCCGTTGTCGGTGTCGAGCGTCTCGATCCTGAGGTCGCCGCGGTGCGAGCGCAGGTGGGCGATCGCCTTCCAGACGTCGCCGCACCAGCCCGCGCCCGCGGTCGCCTCGGGATCGCGCCCGGCGCTGACCGCGTCCGCCGGGTTGCAGTCGTGGACGAAGACGACGCCGTCGGCCGAGAGATATCGAACCGCGTTCTCGATGTCGCGCAGCGCCTGCTCGTGCAGGTGCAGGCCGTCGACGAAGACGACGTCGAAGCGCTCGCCCGGGTCGAGCGCGGCGAAGAACTCGTCGCTGGTCTGGGCGAGAAGGCGGCCGCGGATCGCCGTGTTCGGGTGCGCCAGCCGCTTCCATCGCGGAACCTTTGGATCCGGATCGACGCCGAGCTTGCGGTGCGCGCGCAGGTGCAGGAAGAGGACTCCTGTATGGACGCCGATCTCGAGGTAGCTCGGCTTCGAAAAGCGGTCGAGCGCCGCCTGGACGATCGCCACCCGCGGTGGCAGCGGGCGATTGAGCAGGCGGCGAAGCGGGTTCATCGAGAGCTCAGTCAAGCGGATCGCGGGCGATCCCTTGCAGGCTGGCGATCTCGACCGGGGTCGCGGACACAATCGGGCCGATGGACGACTCCGTCGCCACCGCGCTGCTGCTCGCTGCCCTCGCCGTCCTGCTCTGGCTGACGGCGGCGTTCGCCCGCTACCGCGCCGTCTACCGCTACGACGATGACGACCTCGCGGCGGCGCGCAAGGACGCCACCAAGCGCAGCCGCAGCGTGCTCTCGGGGAAGGCCGGTGAACAGCTGGTCCCCCTGGTGCCCGCGTTCAGCGACCGTTTCGATCCCAGCGAGGCCCGCTTCATCGGCGCCCCGATCGACTACGTGATCTTCGACGGGATCGGCGCCGGCGAGCTGCGCGAGGTGGTCCTGGTCGAGGTCAAGACCGGCCGCTCGAAGCTGAACGGCAACGAGCGCGCCGTGCAGCGTGCCGTCCGCGAGGGACGGGTCAGCTTCGAGATCCTGCGCCTGTAGTCAGGCCCGCTCGACGATCTTCCAGTACGAGTCCTTGCGGACGATCTTCCCGCCTCGCAGCTCGAACAGGTCACAACCCTGGACCTCGACCTTCGTGCCCGAGGTGTCGGTACCGGTGATCGTCCACTCTGAGACGCCACGATCTCCGCAGACCCAGTGACGGTCCCGGCCGTAGTGAATGTCTGGAATGCCGGCAAAGCGCGCTTCGATGCCGGCCCGCACCGCTGCTTTGCCCGTCAGGCGCGTTCCCCACGGATCCGGCCCTCGCGGCATCTCCATCACGCAATCGTCGGTGAAGAACTGGATCACGGCCTCGGCGTCGTGGCTGTTGAAGGCGGCCAGAAGTGCTGTGAGTGTGTCGGAATCGGTCGACGCCATCGTCCTCCTTCGATTAGCTGCCGGTGCGCTCGCGGGTGGTCTCCTGCTTTGCATCCTCGACCCAGCAGATGAACTCGTTGTTGTGCACCACCCCGCCGGGGACTCGCTGGCCGCTCACTTGCCCACGTCGCTCAGGCCGGCGTCAGCAGGCGCTCGAGGCGGCCCTCGAGCTCGTCGCGAAGCGCATCGCGGATCGGGCCCTCGTGGGCGCGCTCGACCAGCTCCTGGAGGAAGCCCTCGATCACCAGGCGCTTGGCGTTGGCGTCGCCGAGCCCGTGGGAGCGCAGGTAGTAGAGCTGCTCGGGGTCGACCTGGGCGACCGCCGCGGCGTGCGTGCAGCGAACGTCGTCGGCCTCTATCTCGAGCCCCGGGATCGCGTCGGCGTGGGCGTCGGTGGAGAGCAACAGATTGCGACTCTCCTGAAAAGCGTCGGTGCGCTGGGCACCCTTGTCGACGCGGATCATCCCCCGCCAGACCGCGGTCGCGCGGTCGGTGAGCACGCCGCGGAAGGCGAGGTCGGAGGTGGTGTCCTCGCCGGCGTGCTCCTGGGTGGTGTCGTAGTCGAGGTGTTGATCGCCGTCCCCGGCGTAGGCGCCGGTGACCTTGGCGCTCGAGCCGCGGCCGGCGAGCTTGGTCTCCATCCGCACCTTGCCGTGGGCGGAGCCGAAGCCGAGCGCGACCCAGTCGAGATGGGCGTCGCGGCCGATCTCGGCCCGCTGGGTGGCGAACACCCAGCCCTCGTCGGAGATCTCCTGCTCGCAGACGTAGCGCAGGTTCGCCGCGTCGCCGACGGCGAGCTCGACGACGCCGTTGAACAGGCCTTCGCCCTTGGACGCATAGCGCTCCCAGACCTCGGCCTCGGCGCCCTCGCCGAGCACGATCAGCACCCGCCACTCGACCTCGTCGCCGGGGTCGCCCGAGATCGTCAGCTTGATCGGCTCCTGCAAGCGCTTGCCGGCGGGCACGTAGACGAAGAGACCATCGCGCCAGCGGGCCTGGTTGCGGGCCGTGAACGGGTCGGCCGCCGGGACGATCGTCCCCAGCCGTTCGCGGACCAGCTCCGGGTGCTCGGCCGCGGCCTCGGCGAGCGGCATCACGATTACGTCGTCGTCGCTGGAGGCGGTCAGGCCGTCAACCGTGGCGACCGCCTCGGTGTAGCCGTCGAGGTCGAGCTCGGAGAGGTCGGTGAACTCCCAGCCCCTCTGCTTATGCGTCGGCAACTCGAGACCGGCCGCAAGCTCCTTGGCCCGATCTCGCGCCTCAGTCAGCCAGCCGGGTTCTTGGAGCTGAGGTGCCGCTGCGGCACCGTCAGCCAATTGAGCCTTCCATCTGCAGCTCGATCAGCCGGTTCATCTCCACCGAGTACTCCATCGGCAGCTCCTTGGCGATCGGCTCGATGAAGCCGTTGACGATCATCTTCGAGGCCTCTTCCTCATCGAGGCCGTGGGCCTGGAGGTAGAAGAGCTGGTCCTCGCCGACCTTCGAGACCGAGGCCTCGTGGCCGACGTTGGCGTCCGACTCGTCGATGCGGATCGTCGGGTAGGTGTCGGAGCGCGAGTCCTCGTCGAGCAGGAGTGCGTCGCAGACGACCTTCGACTTCGACTCGGTGGCGCCCTGGGCGACCTCGAGCAGGCCACGGTAGGTCGCTCGGCCGCCGTCCTTGGAGATCGACTTGGAGAAGATCGAGGAGGTCGTCTTCGGCGCCGCGTGGATGATCTTGCCGCCGGCGTCCTGGTGCTGGCCCTTGCCGGCGAAGGCGATCGAGAGGATCTCGCCGTGGGCCCGCTCGCCGAGCAGGTAGATCGACGGATACTTCATCGTCAGCTTCGAGCCCAGGTTGCAGTCGACCCACTCCATCGTCGCGTCTTCCATTGCGACGGCGCGCTTGGTGACCAGGTTGAAGACGTTCTGCGACCAGTTCTGGACCGTCGTGTAGCGGACCCGCGAGTTCGCCTTGGCGCAGATCTCGACCACAGCCGAGTGCAGCGAATCGCTCGAGTAGACGGGCGCCGTGCAGCCCTCGATGTAGTGCACGTCGGCGCCGTCCTCGGCGATGATCAGCGTGCGCTCGAACTGGCCCATGTTCTCGGTGTTGATCCGGAAGTAGGCCTGCAGCGGCATCTCGACCTTGACCCCGGCGGGCACGTAGACGAACGAGCCGCCCGACCAGACCGCGGAGTTGAGCGCCGCGAGCTTGTTGTCGTTGGGCGGGATGATCGTCGCCCAGTACTCGCGCACCAGGTCCTCGTGCTCGCGCAGCGCCGTGTCCATGTCGGTGAAGATCACGCCCTGGGCCTCGAGCTTCTCGTTGATCTGGTGATAGACCGACTCGCTCTCGTACTGAGCGCCGACGCCGGAGAGGAACTTGCGCTCCGCCTCCGGGATCCCGAGCTTGTCGAAGGTGTTCTTGATGTCCTCGGGGACGTCATCCCAGCTCCGTTCGCTCTTCTCCGAGGCGCGGACGAAGTAGTGGATGTCGTCGAAGTCGATCTGGCCCAGGTCGCCGCCCCAGGTCGGGGTCGGCCGTGACTCATAGTGCTCGTAGGCCTTGATGCGGAAGTCGCGCATCCACTGCGGCTCGTTCTTGTACTCGGAGATCGCCTCGATCAGTTCACGGCTGAGGCCCTTCTCCGCCTTGAAGGCATAGCCGGTCTCGGGGTCGTGGAAGCCGAACTTCTCCGCGTAGTCGGAGCCGATCGTCTTCAGCCCGGACTCGGCCTCGGTCAGTTGCTTGCCTGAGGGCGCGGCGGGGACGGTGGCGGTCTCGGGGGGTTTGGTCATCTGAGAATCAGAGCTCCAGCTTCACATCGTCGTCATCGACGCGGACCTCGAAGGTATCGACCGGCCGGTAGGCCGGCAGGGTCCGCGGCTTGCCCGTGCGGATGTCGAATAGCGAGCCGTGACGTGGGCACTCCACGGTACAGGAGGCGGAGTCGAACTCTCCCTCGGCGAGCGGGCCGTCGTCGTGCGAGCAGCGGTCCTCGATCGCATAGAGCTCGCCGTCGGCGCAGTGGAAGATGCCGATCTTGCGGCCGTCGGCCTCGATCAGGCGCATCTCGCCCGCCGGCAGTTCGGCGAGCTTGCAGACGACGATGGTTGTGTCGGTGGTCACTATTCCTAGTCTCCTGGTCGGGATTTTAGCGAGCGGGCGCGATAGCTCCGGCAGGTAGCGTCTCGCCGATGGAAGCCGAGCCTTCACAATCCCGCGCGCGGGTCCTGATCGCTGCCGGCGCGGCGGTCGTGCTGGCGGCGATCATCGCCGTGGTCGCGGTCGCCTCCGGCGGCGACTCGGACGAGCGCGCAACCGTGGCCGCGCCGGCGCACTGCGTCGAAGCCTGGAACGCCGACCAGGCGGCGCGCGCCTACGGTCGCCACAACTTCAGCTTCCACCTCTACGAGGGCGCGCTGGTCACCTTCCTCAGCAAGACCGGGGAGGAGGTCGGCGAGGGGGAGGGCGGGCTCTGCGCGGTGATCTTTCCCTCGCAGGCGCTCGACCCGGAGCCGTTCGCGGCCGGCCAGGCGCTGAAGGGCAGGTCCTGGCTCCCGATCAGCGCCTTCCCGGGAATCGACCTCGCCCGGCTGGCCGAGCTGCAGGTGATCGCCGCCGGGTCGCCGAACACGACGCTCGACGTCCAGGGCGAGCTGGCGGCGCTCTGATAAGCCGTTTGCGCTCGACGGGCGTCGGGTAAATCCCGCCCGACCCTTCGAACCAAGGAAGGAACCAGGTTCATGACCAAGCCAAGGCTTGCCCTAGCGTCCGTCCTCGCGCTCGTTCTCTCCGGCTCGGCGATCGGCGTCGCGGGAGCCACGAACACGGTCGAGATCGACAGCGCGATCATCATGCGTGACAGCTTCCCCGCCTTTCACGGCAAGGTGACGTCGTCGAATGCAGCGTGTACGCAAAATCGGCTCGTGAAGCTGTTCAAGAAGCGGCGCAACGGCGGCCGCAGGCTGCTGGGCGAGACCCACACCGACCTCGCCGGCAAGTGGGAGATCATCGTCGACCCGCTGAGCTCCGGTCTCTACCGCGCGGTGGTCAAGCAGCGCGCCGAGGGGACCGCGGGGACGACCTTCGTCTGTCTGCGCGACAAGTCGGATCGGGTGTTCGTCGACTAGCTGCCGCCGGTGAAGTTCAGGAACGAGGCCCACGCCGGCTTCGGGTGATCAAGCGAACGGACCGGGAATAGGCCCGCGCGGGCGCACCATGTGCAGTAGGCGTCGGTTGCGGAGACATCGCGCCACGCGTACCAGAGCACGGCGCTGATCCCGAGCCGCTGCCGAACCCGGGTGAAGTAGCGAAACGCCTCGGTCAGCCGCCGCGCCTGGCCCTGGCGGCCGGGGTTGAGCGGCATCGGCTCGCCCGAGGAGGCCCAGCCGACCTCGCTGATCCAGATCGAGGGCCGCCCGGGGTCGAGCTCGCGGACGATCCGGGCCGCGTGCCGTACCTGGCGCTTGACCCCCGGGAGCCCGCCCGCATAGGGGTGCAGCGCGACCCCCTCGAAGGCGGCCTCGATCCCCGGATGGGAGTAGAGGTCGCGGAGAAAGCCGGTAGCGCGAACGCCACCCTCGTGGCCGTGGAGCGGATAGCGGGTCATGCCCCCGAGGACGATCTCGGCCTCCGCGTCGCGGCCGTGGATCGCCTCCGAGGCGGCGGTGACGAGCTCCGCGTAGCGGTCGACATCGGGATGAGGCTGAAAGAAGCCGGGGTCGTTCTGCTCGTTCCAGATCTGCCAGGCGTGGATCGGGGTCTCGGGAAGGTCGGGGTGCAGGGTCCAGAACCGGCCGCCCGGGCCGTAGCGGCCGACCGCGGCACCGAGGAAGCTGCGCCAGGCCGAGAGCCCGAGCGTTGTGCGCGGCGGCGAGATCGCACAGGCATCGCTGACGGGCTGGTCGCAGCCCTCGATCACCGAGACCCACACGGGCACCGTGTAGACGATCGGCAAGACCGCGATCCGGTGCCTGGCCGCCTCGGCGACGGTGGAGTCGAAGGCCGACCAGTCGTAGTCCGCCGGGATCGCGGTGCGGTTGATCTGTGCCCATGCGAGCGGGACTCGCAGCGTGCCGACCTTGCCGCTGCTCATGCGGTCGAAGTCGCTGCGATCGAGACGGCCCTGGGAGACGACGCCGTAGAACGACCGCGGCGCCTTCCCGGCGGCGGGCGCCGGGATCACGACCACGATCAGGGCGCAGAGCGCCGCCGCCGTACGAACCCACCCCATCGCCTCGAGCCTATCCGCAGTGCGGCGCCCGTGCGCCGGTGCGGCTAGATCAGGTCGCGCTCGGCGACCGGGTCGCCGGTGGCGCCCTCGTCCTCCCAGTCGGCGGCGTCGCCGAGCGCCGCGGACTTGACCACCTTGAGGCCGAGCAGGGCGCACTTCAGTCGCGTCGCCGAGATCTCGATCCCGAGCAGATCGAGGACGAAGCCCTTGTCCAGTCGCAACAGCTCCTCGCGGGTCTTGCCGGTCAGCTCCTCGGTCAGCATCGAGGTCGCCGCGGTCGAGATCGCGCAGCCCTTGCCCTCGAAGGCAACCTCCTCGACTCGGCCGTCCTCGCCGAGGACGATGAACACGTGCTGCTCGTCGCCGCAGAGCGGGTTCGTGTCCTCGAATTCGAGGTCGAACTCGCCCGGGCGGCCGAAGTGGCGCGGCCGCTTGTAGTGATCGAGGATGTTCTCGCGGTAGAGCTCGTCCATCTCGATCGAGGCTAGCGGACCTCGATCGACGCGATTCCGCTGTGCCGCGACCAGACCTGGCAAGATCGGGGCGTGACGATCGACTCGGGCACGGGGCGAACGATCGACGATCTGCGGACCTCGCTGGACCGCGACGGCTACGTGATCGTCGCCTCCGGCGTGCCCGAGGAGACGATCGACGCCGCGCGCGCCGACACCGACGCGCAGATTCACCCGGAGGGGTCGCTCGCGCGGCTCGCGCGCCGCGGCCGCCGCGCCGTCTTCGGCAAGCACACCGCCGTCTCCGAGCGCACCGAGCGCCGGGTCCAGGACGCCTGGACGATCTCCGACAACGTCAGGTCGATCGCCGTCGCCCCGACCGTGCTCGAGTTGCTCGAGCAGCTGTACGAGCGCCGGCCGATCCCGTGGCAGACGCTCAACTTCCGGATCGGCTCCGAGCAGGCCTCACACTCGGACGCGATGTATTTCAACTCCGACCCCGCCGGGTTCATGTGCGGCGTATGGGTCGCGCTCGAGGACATCGACCAGACCTGCGGGCCGGTCGTCTACTACCCCGGAAGCCACAAGCTGCCCGAACTCAACGCGCGCATCTTGCGCGAGGCGACCGGGCGCACCGACGGCCCGGCCTACGAGGAGTACGTGCTCGAGCTCGTCGAGGAGGCCGGGATCGAGCCGGCCTACGCCACCCTCTCCAAGGGCGAGGCGCTGATCTGGGCGGCGAACCTCGTCCATGGCGGCTCGCCGCAGACCGACCGCGCCCGCACCCGCTGGAGCCAGGTCACCCACTACGTCTTCGAGGGCTGCCGGATGTGGAAGCCGTTCCTCTCCGACGACGAGCGCGTCTACTTCGAGCCCGCGCTGATCCGCTAGTCGGCGATTGAACGATTTGGTACCCCATGGGGTACCAAAGGCTCCAGCGAAGACGGTAGCGGAACCGTGCCGCTAGAGCTGGAACACGCGGCGCGCGTCGAGCAGGCCGTCGACCAGGCGGTCGATCTCGTCGGCGGTGGTGTAGACGCCGAAGCTCGCCCGCGCGGTGGCCGGGACGCCGAGGCGGTCCATCAGCGGCTGGGCGCAGTGGTGGCCGGCGCGGACGGCGACCCCATGGCGGTCGAGGATCTCGGAGACGTCATGGGCGTGGACGCCGTCGAGCTCGAAGGAGACCGGGCCGAGACGATCGGGGGAGGCCGGGGGGCCGAAGACCCGCAGGCCGGGGACGTCGCCGAGGCGCTCCAGCGCGTAGGCGGCGATCTCGTGCTCGTGAGCGGTGGCGGCGTCCATTCCAAGCGCGTCCAGCCAGCGGAAGGCGGCGGCGAGGCCGATCGCCTGGGCGATCGCCGGCGTTCCGGCCTCGAATCTGGCGGGAACGTCGGCCCAGGTCGTCTTCGCCTTCGTCACCTTGCGGATCATCGAGCCGCCGCCCAGAAACGGCGGCATCTCGCGCAGCAGATCGAGCCGGGTCCAGAGCGCACCGATCCCGGTCGGCGCATAGGCCTTGTGGCCGGTGATGGCGTAGAAGTCGACACCGAGCGCGGCCATGTCGAGGGCGAGCTTCGGCGCCGCCTGGGCGCCGTCGACCGACACCAGGGCGCCGGCCTCGTGGGCGAGGCGCGAGATCTCGGCGAGCGGGTTCTCGGTCCCGAGCACGTTGGAGACGTGGGCGACCGCGACCAGCTTCGGAGCTCGCTCGAGCAGCGTCGCGTAGACGTCGAGGTCGAGCAGGCCGTCGTCGGTGACCGGCACCCAGTCGATCTCGGCGCCGACGCGCTCGGCCAGCAGCTGCCAGGGGACGATGTTCGAGTGGTGCTCCATCTCGGTGAGCACGATCCGGTCGCCGGCGCCGACGTTGGCGCCCCCCCAGGCGTAGGCGACGAGGTTGATCGCCTCGGTCGCGTTGCGGACGAAGACAACCTCGCGACGGTCGGCGGCGCCGATGTGGTCGGCGACCGTGGCCCGGGCGCCCTCGTAGGCGGCGGTCGCCTCCTCCGAGAGCGTGTGCGTGCCGCGGTGGACGTTCGAGTGGTGGCGGCGCTCGTAGCGGTCAACCGCCTGGATCGAGGCCAGCACCCGCTGCGAGCTGGCGCCGGAGTCGAGATAGGCGACGGGGAGTCCGTGGACCTCGCGCGCGAGCGCCGGGAACGCGTCCCGGACCTTCTCGAGCGGATAGGCCGCGGCCGTCGTCGTCATGCCGCCGCTTCGACCTCGTCCTTGATCCAGCCGTAGCCCTTGTCCTCGAGCTCGGTGACCAGTTCGGGGCCGCCCTGCTTGACGATCCGCCCGTCGTGCATCACGTGCACGAAGTCGGGCTCGACCAGGTGCAGGATGCGCTGGTAGTGGGTGATGATCAGCACGCCCATATCGGCGCCGGCGAACTTGTTGACGCCCTCGGCGACGACCCGCAGAGCGTCGATGTCGAGCCCGGAGTCGGTCTCGTCGAGGACGGCGATCTGGGGGCGTAGCATCGCCAGCTGCAGGATCTCGAGCCGCTTCTTCTCGCCGCCCGAGAAGCCGTCGTTGACGTAGCGGCTGGAGAACTCGCGCGGGATGTCGACCAGCTCCATCGCCGCCTCGGTGTCGCGGCGGAAGTCCTTGAGGCTGATCTGCGACTCGTCGCGCGCCTCGCGATGGGCGTTGATCGCCATCCGCAGGTATTTGGCGACGGTCACGCCCGGGATCGCAACCGGGTACTGGAAGGCCATGAAGAGGCCGGCGCGGGAACGCTCCTCGGGGTCGGCCTCGGTGATCTCGGTGCCGTTGAAGACGATCTCGCCCTCGGTCACGTCGAGCGCCGGGTGGCCCATGATCGCGTTTGCGAGCGTCGACTTGCCGGAGCCGTTAGGCCCCATCAGCGCGCGCACCTCGCCCTTCGAGACCTCGAGGTCGAGGCCCTTGAGGATCTCCTTGTCCTCGGCGCTCACGTGCAGGTTGCGAATTTCCAGGTCAGCCAATTTCTGATCTCCCAGTTCTCAGGTCTTCGATCCAGTGTTTGTTTAGTCGGTCCCCGGTCAGGCGACCGGCGCGGGCACCGGCTCCACGGCGGGCGAGGGGCCGGCGAACTCGACCAGCTCGGCGAGCGTCGTGGTCGTCAGCGCCTTGGTCACGCCTCCGTGGACTCGGGTCCAGAGCAGCTTCGTCGCACAGGCTTGTCCGTCGTCGACCTCGTGCGAGCAGAGCACGCGGCCCTCGCGATCGGCGTGAAAGCACTCCATCGGCGCGATCGGGCCCTCGAGGGCCTCGACCACGTCGAGCATCGCGATCTCGCTCGGCGCCTTGGCGAGCCTGTAGCCGCCGTGGGCGCCGCGGACCGAGGTCACGAGGCCCGCCTGGCGCAGCTTCGCCACCAGGTGCTCGAGGTACGAGAGCGGCAGCAGCTCGGCCTCGGCCACGGTCGCGAGCGCGACCGGCTCGGCGCTCTCGGGCGCGGTGTCGCCGGCCCGGCGGCCGAGCTCGATCATCAGTCGCACGCCGTATTCGGCCTTGGTCGAGAACAACATCTCGCCTCAAATCCTAGCGGGGAAGTCGGAAAAGGTCTCCGGCCCGCGGGAACCTGCGCGAGGACCGTCAGTCTGCCCGGCGGCGGGCGAGGTAGACGTCCTGGCCCAGCGATTCCGGCGTCTCCGTGCGCACCGTCTCCAGCAGCTCGAAGCCTTCGAGCATCCGGCGCTCGACGTACTCCTGCGGGTGATAGGCGGCGCAGAGGTTGGTCCCCGCCGTCTCGTCGAAATGGGTGACCAGCTCGCCGCGGTCGAAGCGGGCCGCGTCCTCGTCGGAGAGCAGGTAGCGGTAGCGCTCGCCGCTGACCGTGAACAGGAACAGGTCGCCCTCGCCGAGCGAGGCGCGGATCTCCGCCAGCCACTCGCGCTCGAGCTCAGCGGTCAGGTGGGTGAACACCGAGAGCGCGTAGATGAGGCCGAACGGCCGCTCCTCGGCAAACGGCAACGGCGGCGCGAGCGAGTTCGCGCGCGCATCGAGGAAGGGCAGGTTCTGCTCGCACCAGGCGGCGAGCTTCGGGTTGTAGTCGCAGCCGTAGAAGCGCGGACCCTCGACCTCCGCCCACCAGCGCGCCACCCGCCCGCAGCCGCAGCCGAGGTCGAGCACGGAGCGCCGATCGCCGAGCGGAACGCCGTTTCGGGCCAGGAGCTCGGTGAAGAAGCGGGCGTGGGCCTCACCCGAGTCGAGGAAGAAGTCGGCGTCGGCGTCGGCGACGACCGTCGCCCGCAGCACCGCCGGCGGCAACGGCAGCCCGTCTCGCCCGACGCTCGGCCCACCACGGGCGCGGAGGCTCTGCAGGCGCTCCCAGCCGCGGTAGCCGGTGCGCAGCACGCGCTCGCGCGCCGGGATCGGCGCCTCTCTGATCGCGTTCTTGATCCGCCGGCGCAGCACAGCAGCCGCGCATCTTAGGGCGGCTAGGCTTCGATCAGGCCGCGGCGGATCGCATAGCGGACAAGCTCGACGCGATCGCGCATGCCGAGCTTTCGCATCGCGTTCGAGCGATGGTTCTCGACCGTCTTCTCCGACAGGTGCAGGATCTCGGCGATCTCCTTGTTCGTATGCGCCTCGGCGACCAGCTTCACGACCTCCTGCTCGCGCGGGGTGAGCTCGTCGGTGCGCCCGGCGCCCTGGCCGAGCACGTCCTTGATCAGGGCCCGCTGGGCGTCGGGGGTGAGGAAGGGTTCGCCGCGCTCGACGGCTCGCACGGCGCCGAGCAGGTCGACGTCGGCCTGGGTCTTGAGCACGTAGCCCGAGGCGCCGGCCTTCAGCGCCTCGAACAGATAGCGCTCGTCGTCGTACATGGAGAGGATGAGGACGGCGACGTCCGGCGCCTGCTCGCGGATCTCGCGGGTCGCCTGGAGGCCGGTCAGCTTCGGCATCTTGACGTCGAGGATCGCCAGGTCGGGGCGCTCGCGGATCGCGATGTCGCGAGCCTCGGCGCCGTCGGAGGCCTCGGCGATCACCTCGATGTCCTCCTGCTGCTCGAGCAGCATCCGCAGCCCTGAACGAACGATCCCATGGTCGTCGGCGATCAATACCCGCACGTGGTCATCCCTCGTTTGAAGCGTCATCAGTTGTCTCTATCGGCACGAGCAGGCGAACCCTTGTGCCGATCCCCGGTCGCGACTCGATCTGGAACTCGCCGCCGACCAGCAGCGCGCGCTCGCGCATACCGCCGATCCCGAGCCCCCGATTGGTCTGATCGAAGGTGAAACCGCGGCCGTCGTCGGCGACGCTGAGCTCGACCCGGTCGCCTTCGCGACGCAGGCTGACGTGGACCTGGTCGGCGCTCCGAGTGGCGGACCGCGTTCGAGAGCGCCTCCTGGGCGACGCGGTAGACGACCAGCTGCGCGTCCTTCGCCAGCCCGCGGAACTGGCCGTCGGCATCGAAGCTCGCCCGGACGACGCCCTGGTTGGCGACCTCGCGCACATTTCCCGCCAGCGCCGCTTCGAGCCCGAGATCGTCGAGCGCCGTCGGGCGCAGCTGGCGTGCCAGCGTCAGCAGCTCCTCCATCGCCTGGTTGGCGACTCGGCGGATCTCAGCGAGCTCGAGCGCGAGCTCGGGCGGCGCCTTCTCGCGCGCGGCCTCGAGCCGCAGCAGCAGGCCGGTCAGCGACTGGTTGACCTCGTCGTGGAGGTCGCGGGCGACCCTGGTGCGCTCCTCCTCCTGGGCGGCCAGCGCGGCGCTCGAGGCGCGCCGGCGCTCGGCCTCGAGCCGTTCGAGCATGCGAGCGAACGCATGGTGCAGACGCGCCACCTCCTCCGGGTGGCGGGGGTCGGCGCCGGCGCTCAGGTTGGCGCCGGGGCGGGAGAGGTCGGCGCGCTCCATCTGGTCGACGAGCTCCTCCAGCGGTTGGAAGCGGCGTTGGATCAGGAGCACGTTGAAGACGATCGAGAGCGAGACGGCGAGCCCGAGCACGAGTGCCGCCTGCGGTGTCTGCAGCTCCGTGCCCGGACTGGCGGCGATCGCCGCGGTGACCACGGCGGCGACGATCAGCAGCAGGTTGACCAGCAGGACCTGGGTGAGGAGGGCGGGGCGACGCATCCGGTCTAAGTATCCGCGCAAGCGCGGCGTCGAACCCCCCGGATCGAATGCGGGGCTCCCCCCAGGCGAAAATAGGGGCTGGCCCCTATATGCCCGCGTGCGGGCATCGTCAGAATGTCCAGTGCAGGTTCAAGCCCGGCCGCCTGCGTCGTGAGAGTCGGGCAGGCATCAAGGAGTACCCCTCGCGATGACAACGACCCGCAAGTCCAACTTCTCCGCCGCGCTGCGGACGACGATCCTGATGGCCACCCTCGGTGGTCTGCTGGTCGCGATCGGTTACGCGATCGGCGGCATCGGGATTGCCACCGTCTTCCTCGGGATCGCGCTGCTGATGAACTTCGTCGCCTTCTTCTTCAGCGACAAGATCGCGATCAAGGCCTCCGGTGCGAAGCCGCTCTCCGAGGATGAGGCGCCCGGCATCTACCAGATCGTGCGCGAGCTGACCACGCGCGCCGGCCTGCCGATGCCGCGCCTCTACATGATCCCCTCGGAGCAGCCGAACGCGTTCGCCACCGGCCGCAGCCCGAAGCACTCGGCGGTCGCGGTGACCGCCGGGATCACCAAGCTGCTTTCCGAGGACGAGCTCCGCGGCGTGATCGCCCACGAGCTCGCCCACATCGCCAACCGCGACATCCTCACCCAGTCGGTGGCCTCGGCGATCGGCGCGATGATCACCTACCTGGCCTACTTCTTCCTCTGGTTCGGAGGCGACGACGAATCGCCGCTTGGCCTGATCGGGAGCCTGGCGATGGTCCTCCTGGCGCCGCTCGCGGCGACCCTGATCCAGCTCGCCGTCTCGCGCCAGCGCGAGTACGCGGCGGACGCGACCGGGGCCCAGTTCACCAACAATCCGGAGTCGCTGGCCTCGGCGCTGCTGCGGCTGGAGGAGGGCGCCGCCGCGCACCCGATGCACGTCAATCAGGCGACCGAGTCGATGTACATCGTGAAGCCGTTCAAGGGCGGCGGGATCGCGGGCCTGTTCTCGACCCATCCGCCGATCGAGGAGCGCGTCCGGCGTCTGCGCCAGATGCGTCCGTCCCTCTAAGGACCCAGAGAACCCATCACGTATTCGGTAGTCGTCGTCACCTGGGAGTGCGCGGACCACCTGCGCACCCTGGTGGCGACGATGAACCGCTGCCTCGACGGCGAGCAGGAGCTGATCGTCGTCGACAACGCCTCCGGCGACTCGCCCGAGCAGGCGGCGGCGGAGTGGAAGGGCACGCACCGGTTCATCGGCCTGCCCGGCAACATCGGCTTCGGCGCCGCCTCCAACGCCGGCGTCGCCGAGGCCTCCGGTGAGGCCACGGTGCTGCTCAATCCGGACACCGAGCTGCTCGACGACGGCCTCGACCGCCTGGCCGCCGAAGCGCAGCGCCTCGGGGCTCTTGTCGGCCCGCGGGTGCTGAACCCCGATCGCACCGTTCAGCCCTCCGCCAGCGGACCCGAGGTCGGAGCCTGGCCGTGGGTGCGGGCGCTGATCCCAGCCGCGATTCAGCCGGGCTGGGCGCTGGCGCGCACCGAGCCCTACCGGCTCGAGCGCCGGCTCGAGGTCACCTGGCTCACCGGCGCCTGCATCGCGGGGCCAACCGAGCTGCTGGCGCGGCTGGGGCCGTTCGACGCGGCGCTGCACATGTTCGGCGAGGACATCGACCTCGGGCTGCGAGCGGCGGCCGCCGGGGTCCCGCGCTGGTTCGACCCGGAGACGCGCATCGTCCACCACGGCCAGGGCTCGTCGACGCTGGCCTACGGCTCGCGGGAGGGTTGGCGCCCCACCGGGACACTCAACTGGCGCGCCGCGCTGCGCCGCGCCTACGGCGCGCGGCGCGAGACGGTGGGGTGGTGGGCCCTGCGCGTGAACCTACGGCTGCGGCTCCTGGCGAAGAGCTTCCTGCAGGCGGGCCACCGACCGCGACCGCGCCGCGGTCGAGGCGGTGCTCTCGGCCCGGCCGGTGCCCGAGCTGCCGCCGGCGCCCGCCCCGGCTTCGCGCCCGCGCTGAGCACCGCGGGCTTGTTCGGGCTTGCGGGGGGTAACGCGCCTCCAATGGAGGACTTCTTCGCCGACCTGACTCGCGGGAACGTCGCCGAGGTGAAGGTGATGCTGGCGGCGGTCGTGGGGGTGCTGGCCGTCTACCAAGCGTTGCTGATGCTCGTGGGCTGGGGCCGGGTACGGCTCGCATTCCTGTCGCAGATGGCCGCCTCCCGGGCGCATCTCGTGCTCGGCGGCACGGTCGTCCTCGTGACGATCTTCGTCTCCTTGGCCTGCCTCTCGTACTTCGACTTGGAGGAGGGCGGAGTGCACGCGATCACGGGGGCGATCCTCGCCGTCGTGCTCGGGTTCAAGATCGCCGTCATTCGCTGGCTCGATCCCCTGCGCGGCTCCCTGCCGTACCTCGGGGTCGCGGTCGTCGCCCTCTTCGCGGTCACCGTCGCGACCTCCGCCGTGGAGTTTCTCGCCGATGCATGACGGCTACGCCGGCCGTGCGAACGCCCGCCAGTGGCTCGGCGCGCTGGTCGCCGCCGTCGTCCTGATCGCGGTCACGATCGCGATCGTCACCGCGACCTTCGGCGAGACACCGGTCGCCGAGCTGGAGGCCCGCGAGGAGGTCGCCAAGGAGCGCACCGAGCGGCTCGAGGAGCGCCGCGAGGCCGCCGAGGAGCGCCGCGAGCAGGCGGCCGACGGGGGCGGGTAACGAGGCGCACAGCGGATAGCCGTTCCGTTGCTACACTTTCTGAAGTAAACCTGTGATTCCGGATAGGGATTAGGAGATTTAGGGCTGATGTCGATCGAACTGCTTGATCTCGAGGCCGCGCAGCGCGAGCTTGCCGGGGGCGCGAGGCTGATCGACGTCCGCGAGCAAAACGAGTGGGACGAGTCCCACATCGAGGCAGCCCTGCACGTGCCCCAGGGGGAGCTGGTCGAGCGACTCGACGAGGTCGCCCCCGACAGCTCCGAGCGCCTGCTGCTTCACTGCCGCACCGACAACCGCTCCTCGAAGATGGCGGAGGAGCTCGCCGAGCTCGGCTACGACAACGTCGCCGTGGTCGAGGGCGGGATCGTCGCCTGGGAGGGCGCCGGCCTGCCGACGAAGAGCGATTCGGGGCTGAGCAAGGAGCAGCGGATGCGCTACTCGCGCCACACCCTGCTGCCGGAGGTCGGGGTCGAGGGCCAGCTGAAGATGCTGAACGCGAAGGTGCTGTTGCTGGGCGCGGGCGGCCTCGGCGCGCCGACGGCGCTCTACCTCGCCGCCGCGGGGATCGGCACGATCGGGATCATCGATGACGACGTCGTCGACGAGTCCAACCTGCAGCGTCAGGTGATCCACAACACCGAGCGCGTCGGGATCGCAAAGACGCTCTCGGCGAAGATGACGATCGAGGCGCTGAACCCGGATGTCGAGGTGATCGAGCACAACCTCCGCCTCGACGCCTCCAACATCCTCGAGCTGATCGAGCCCTACGACGTGATCGTCGACGGCGCCGACAACTTCCCCACCCGCTATCTGCTCAACGATGCCTCCGTGCGGCTGCGAAAGCCCGTGGTCTCGGCCTCGATCCTCGGCTTCGACGGGCAGATCTCGACCTTCGTTCCCTTCGACGGCCCCTGCTATCGCTGCCTCTACCCGGTGCCGCCGCCGCCCGAGCTCGCTCCGAGCTGCGGTGCCAACGGCGTCCTCGGCGTGATGGCCGGGCTGATGGGGCTGCTGCAGGCCAACGAGGTGATCAAGCTGGTCGCCGGGATCGGCGAGCCGCTGGTCGGCCGCCTGCTGCTCTACGAGTCGCTCGGAACCCGGTTCACCGAGCTCAAGGTCAAGCGTGACCCGGAGTGCCCGATCTGCGGTGAGCACGCGCCGGAGATCGACCCGGCCGAGATGGGCAAGTTCCCCGACTACGAGCTCTTCTGCGGCGCCCCGGCGCGCGAGGAGACTCCGGCCGCGGTCTAGCGGCCCAGTCGCCCGCGCCGATAGGTTTCCCCAGATGCCGAAGGTGAAGATCCCACCGGTGCTGCGCGCGCGCACCGATGGTGAGGCCGAGGTGCTCGCCGAGGGCGACAACGTCGGCGAGGTGCTCGAGGCGCTCGCCGAGGCCCATCCGGACACCCGCGACCAGCTCTTTGCCGGCGACGGAGCGCTGAACCGCTACGTCAACGTCTACCTAAACGACGAGGACGTCCGCGTCCTCGACGGTCTCGACACCGCCGTCGCCGCTGCCGACACGGTCGTGATCCTGCCCGCGATGGCGGGCGGCTGAGCCGAGCGCGTTCCGGCAGCGGCTACGAGCCGCCGGTGAAGGCGACGAACTCGTCCCAGGCCGGCTTCGGGACCAGGGACGTCTCCTCGAACAGGCCGGCCCCCGGACACCACTCGCATTGGGTCGGATCGCTGGTGTCGCGCCACGCGTACCAGGTGACGCCCTCGATGTTCATCGCCTTGCGCTGGGCGAGGAAGTACTCGAGCGCGGTCCGCAGCTGCTCGGCCTGGCCCTCCGGTCCGAGCTCGAGCGCGTTCGCGCCCTCGTCGGACGAGGCGCCGACCTCGGTGATCCAGAGTCCGGCGCCGTCGCCGGCGGCCTCGATCTCGTCGTGGAGCAGCTCCACCTGAAGCTCGATCTTCTCCTCGTGCGCTGCGTAGGGGTGCGCGGCGACGGCGTCGAAGGCCTCGCGGGCGCCGTCGATCGCGTAGAGCTGGCGCAGGAAGTCGGTCGCCGAGAGCGCCGGGGGCTCACCCTTGAACGGGGTCCCGAACATCCCGCCGAGGATCACCTCAGCCTGGGGGTCTCGTTCCGTGATCGCTTCCGAGGCGACCTGGAGTAGCCGCTCGTAGGACTCGACGTCGACCTTCGGCTGATAGAAGGTCGGCGAGTTCTGCTCGTTCCATATCTGCCAGGAGCTCACGGGAAGCTGGTCGACCTCGGGATGCTCCTTCCACAGCTCACCGTCCTTGCCGTAGCGGGCCGCGAGCTCGCCGACGAAGTCGCCCCAGGCTTCGAGGGCCTCGGGTGAGGTCGGCGCAAACGGCGCGCAGGCCGGGTCGCAGTCGAAGCCGTCGAAGCCTTCGGCCACCCAGGTCGGGGTGCCGAAGATCGTCGGCACGATCCGCATCTCGCCCTCGGCGGCCCTGAGCACGATCGCGTCGAGGCCGTCGAGATTCATCTGCTTCTCCTCCGGCTCCAGGGCCGCCCAGGGGACGACCATCCGCACCGTGCCGACGTTGCCCTGCTCCATCCGGGCGAGGTCCTCGTCGGTCGGCGGGCTCTGCGGGACGACGCCGAAGAACTCGCGCGGCGCATCGACGGTGAGCGTCGGCTCGTCCTCGGCGCCGCTGTTGCCACAGCCCGCTGCGCCGAGCGAGACGATGCCGGCGACCAGCACCGCGGCCAGCGTAACTCTCATCGGCGAAACGCTAGCTGCCGCCGGTGAAGGCCATGAGGGCGTTCCAGGCGGGTTTCGGAGTCAGGCTGGTGGCCTTGAACAGCCCGGCGGCTGCGCACCACTGACAGATTGGCGCGCCGGCCAGGTCGCGCCACGCGAACCAGGTCACGTTCTGGATCCTGTAGGCCGCCGACTTGCTGATGAAGTAGCGCATCGCGTCGCGCAGGCGGTTGGCCTGGCCCTGCTTGCCGCGCTCGAGCGGGTTCTTGCCGGTGCCCGAGGACCAGCCGACCTCCGTGATCCACATGTCCGCGTCGTCGCCGGCCTTGACCACCTCCTTGCGGATCAGCTTCACCTGTTCCTTGACCTTGATCAGGCGGGCGGAATACGGGTGCGGGGCGACGCCGGTGAACGAATCGGCGAACCCGGGCACCTGGTAGAGCTTGCGCAGGAAATTCCACGCGAACAGCTTCGGCTCGTCTTCACCGCCGGGGGTGCCGAACATCCCCCCGAGCAGGATCTTCGCCGTCGGATCCTTGGCCAGGATCGCGTCGTGGGAGGCGGCGAGCAGCCCGGCGTAGGCGCTCGGGCTCGGCTTCGGCTTGTAGAAGGTCTTCGAGTTCTGCTCGTTCCAGATCTGCCAAACGGTGATCGGGAGCACGGGGATCGAGGGGTTGTCGGTGAAGAACTCGCCGTTGGGCCCGTATCGCGCCACCGCCTCGCCGAGGAACCGCTGCCACTCGGCAAGCGCGGCCGGCGAGCTTGGCGCGTAAACGCCGCAGGACGCCGGGTCGCAGGTGCGGTTGTCGCGCGTCTGCGCCACCCAGGTCGGGGTCCCGAAGATGAACGGCACCACCTGGATCCCGGCCTTCGCGGCGTCGGCCATGATCGGGTCGAGCCCCGACCAATCGTTGTCGTCGGGGGCTTCGGTGAGGTCGATCGTCGCCCAGTTGACGAACACCCGCAGGGTGCCGATCTGCCCCTGGCCCATGCGGGCGAGGTCCTCGCTGCTCAGGGTCGTCTGCGAGACGACGCCGTAGAACGAGCGCGGGACGACCGACGTCGGGCCTTTAGCCGGAGCGGGTCCGGCGGTCGAGAGCACACGCGAGCACCGCGAGCAGCGTCGCTACGCCGGCGGCGCGCCATCCCCGTCTGCTCGTCCGCGACTCAGCTGCCACCCGTGAACCCCGTGAACGCGTTGAAGGAGGGCTTGCTCGAGCCGTCCTCGTTCAGCAGACCCGACTCCGGACACCATTCGCAAAGCCCGATTCCGGTGGTCGAGTTGTCGCGCCAGGAATACCAGGTGACGTTTTCGATGTTCAGCACCTTGCGCTTCTTGATGAAGTACTTGAACGCCTCCTCGAGCCGGTCGGCCTGACCGGCGAGCCCGCGGTTGAGCGGGTTCGGCGACCCGCCCGACGCCCATCCGAGCTCGGTGATCCAGATCGCGGTCTTCGTATCGCGCGCCTGCGCCATCGCGTCGCGGAGCAGGTCGATCTGGGCGAGGACCTTGGAGAACTTGGACGCGTACGGGTGCGGAGCGACGGCGTCGAAGTTCTTCTTCGCGCCCTTCTGTCGATAGAGCCTGGCGAGGAAGTCCCAGGACGAGAGCGCCGGCTTGCGGCCGCCGAGCGGGGTCCCGAACATGCCGCCGAGGATGATCTCGGCCCCGGCGTCGGCATCGGTGATCGCGTCATGGGCGGCAGTCGAGCAGCTTCGCATATGCCTTCACGTCCGGCTTCGGCTTCCAGAAGCTCGGCGAGTTCTGCTCGTTCCAGATCTGCCAGTCGCGGATCGGCAGCTTCGGCAGGGTCGGATTCAGGGTCCAGAACTCGCCGTCGGGACCGTAGCGGTTGACCGCGTCGGCGAGGAACGCCCGCCAGGCGGCGAGCGCGGCGCTGCCCTTGGGCGCGTACGGAGGGCAGATGCCCGGGTCGCATTGGTGGCCGTCGAGCGCCAGCACCCAGGCCGGCGCGGTCGAGACGACGGCGAGCAGGCCGACGCCGTTCCTGGCCGCGTTGGTGACCACCTCGTCCGACGCCGCCCAGTTGTAGTCGTCGGCCGCCGGGCTCGGGTCGATCGCACCCCAGTAGATCTCGAACCGCAGGGTGCCGACCTTGGCGTCGCCCAT
The DNA here is from genome assembly GCA_963767475.1 of uncultured Solirubrobacterales bacterium. Taxonomy (GTDB): domain Bacteria; phylum Actinomycetota; class Thermoleophilia; order Solirubrobacterales; family 70-9; genus WHSW01. The sequence goes on along the minus strand of CAVYEI010000003.1, from coordinate 867,010 downwards.
CGCCTCGTAGTCCGCGGTCGTCAGCGGGCCCTGCGGCATGACGCCGAAGAACTCCTTTGGGACCGCGGCCGCGGCACTGCTCGCGATCGCGATCACGAGCGCCAGTGAGCCGGCGAGCACCCCTGCCGAGAATCGCCTGCCATTCACGAGCGGATCACCCTAACGAATGCCCGCCAGGCGGGCTTCCCAGCGCCGCTCTTGTTCCGCAGGCCGGCGTGGCCGCACCACTCGCAGATCAGCTCGCCGCCCTTCTTGTCTCGCCACGAGTACCAGAACACGCCGCGGAGGTTCAAGCTGCGGCTCATCCGCTTGTACGCCGAGAGGGCGCGCGAGAGAACCCGAGCCTGACCGCTCAGCCCCTTGACGTAGGGGTTGCCGGACGGGCCGCGGCCGGCCCAGCCGATCTCGGTGACCCAGATGCCGGCGCCGGGGTCGCCCGCCTTCTTGACGACCCGGCGGGCGCTCTTCAGCTGCGCGATCGAGGCGTTCGCGTTGTTGGCGTAGGGATGGATGGCGATCGAGTCGAAGCTGTCGGCGCCATCGAGCGCGTAGAGCCGCTCGAGATAGGTCTTGGTGGGCATCACCACCTCGCTCGCGGAACTCGGTCCCCACATACCGCCGAGGATGATCTCGGCCGTGGGGTCGGCCGAGTGGATCCCGGCGGCAGCCTTGTCCAGCAAAGCCGCATAGCGACGCACGTCGACCTTGGGCGCGAAGTACTTGGGTGAGTTCTGCTCGTTCCAGATCTGCCAGGTCGTGATCGGGCTCGGCTCGGTGCAACCGCAGGGGGGCTCGGTCGGCAGCGGCGGGTCGGGCAGCGGCGGCGGGGGCGGCGGGGTGGGCGGCGGCTCCGGCGGGCAGAGCCACGGGGTGAGATCGCAGATCACACCCTCATCCTCGGTCTCCCGTTCCACCACGCCGCCGTTGCCGGCCGGCACCGTCGCCGTCGCCGGCGGCGAGACCGGTGGTTCCCAGAAGGCGCCACCGGGGCCGTAGCGGGCGGCCGCCGCGGCGGCGAAGTCGCCGAACGCCTTGCGGGTCGCGTTGGTGCGGGGCGGGTAGACCGCGCAGGCGGCGCCTGTGCACGGGCGGTTGTCGAGGTCGGCCGCCCACGGCGGCGTGCTGTAGAGGAAGACCAGCGGCTGGATCCCGCGGTTGGTGGTCTCGCGGATGATCGCGTCGGGCTGCGACCAGTCGTACTCACCCGGGGTCCCCTCGACCACGCCCCAGGCGAGCATCGTCCGCATTCCGCCGATCCCGGCCTGCGGCATCAGCTCGAGGTCGCTGAGCTCGGGCAGGCCGCCGTCCTGGGGCACGATCCCGAATACGGGCTCGGCCGCGGACGCCGTTCCGGAAAGCCCCAGAGCCGCGAAGGCCGTGACCGCGAGCGCCGCGATCGTCGCCCGGAGCCGTGGGGTTTGCGGGATCTGCGGGAGGGTCTTCCCGCCTGCGTACGCGGCTCGCACCGGGGTTACTGAGTCTCGCTGGTTGCGCCGGTGGCCCCGGGGCCGACTTTCCCGGCCTCCGAGCCGCTGCGGTCGCGCAGACGCCAGATTGCGACGCCGGTGCACGCCGTGGCGACCACGGCGAGAACGATCAGCAGGATCGGGGCGCCGCCGCCCTCGTCGGAAGAGCTCGCCGCCGCGACCGCCGGCGTCTGGGTCTGGGTCTTGCTCGCGGCGCCGGTCGAGGTTGTGCTCGACTGCTGCTGACCGGCGGCTGAGCCCTTTTCCTTGCCGTCGTCGGCACCGCCGCGGCCGTTGCCGCGACTGTCCTTGGCGGCGCCGTCGTTACCCTCGGCGGCGACCGCGCTTCCAGCGCCGGCGCCCGCCGCTGTCGATGAGCTCTCGCCGCCGGTGCCGCTGGCCGACGCCGAGCCGCTCGAGGTCTGGTTCGGCGACCCGCTGTCGCCGCCGGAGTTGGGCAGGGTCAGGTTGTACTCGTCATCCGCGGCCTGGGCTCCGGCGAACGCTGGAGCAAGCAACGCGGCCGTCGCGAGAGCGACGAGCGCGCATGTGATTGCGAGCACGGTCCTAGACTTCCTGCCTTGCGTCATCCGTAAGTTCAATCCTTTAGCGGTGGGCCCCGCGAGCAGGGTACAGGGTGGGGCCGACAATGAGTGCATGCAACGTCTAGAGGTCAAACACCTGATCGGAGGCGCAGTTGCGGCCGCCTGTATCGCCCTGGCGATGGCCGGGGGCGGCTTCGAACCGACCGCTTTCGCCGCCGCCGGGCTGGTCGTTTGGATCGCCGTTGTGGTCGGCCTGGGGGTCGGCGTTCTGCCGCGCTCGGAGCCGCCGGCCCCGGCGCTGGTCGCCGGCTGCGCGCTCGCCGGCCTGGCGGCGCTGACCGCGCTCTCGCTCGCCTGGTCGAGCGACGCGGGCCACGCCTTCGAGGATGTGGTCAGGACGCTTGCCTACCTCGGCGGTTTCGTGCTCGTCGTCATGTCCTCGAGGCGGGCGCAGGCGCGCCCCTGGCTGGGAGGTCTGACGGTGGGGCTGACGGTGGTCGGCGTGATCGCCCTGCTCGCCCGCTTCGAGCCGTCGATCTTCGGCAACCCCGACGCCGACCTGGCGGCGGGTCTTCCGGTCGCGATCGGCCGCCTCACCTACCCGATCGGCTACTGGAACGGCCTCGCGGCGGCGATGGCGGCCGCGATCGTCTTGCTCTGCTGGTGGGGCGCCACGGCGAGCGGGCGCTGGACGCGCTCGGCTTCGGTGGCGGCGATGCCGCCGATCATGCTGGCGCTTTGGATGACCGAGTCGCGGGGCGGGATCGTGGCCGCGTTGCTGGCCTTTGCGGTCCTCGTCGCGGCCGGCCCGGCACGGACGCGCCTGATCGTCAACCTCGGCTTCGGGGCGCTGGCGGGGGCGTTGTTGATCGCGCTCGCCGAGACCCGCGCCGAGTTGCTCGACAACCCGCTCAGCCCGCTGGCCGGCGCTCAGGGCGATCAGATGCTGGCGATCACGGCCGCGGTCGTCGCCGGGACGCTGGCGCTGCGATACGGCCTCGACCGCTGGATCCAGCCCCTGGCGATCTCCCGGCGGGCGGGCCGCGGGGCGGTGGTCGCACTGGCGATCGCCGCCGTAGTCGCCCTGATCGCGATCGACCCGATAGAGCGCTACGACGAGTTCAAGGCGCCGCCGTCGGCAACCGAGTTCGCCGACGGCGAGATCGGCCTCTTGCGCGGTGGCGGCAGCGGCCGTTATCAGTTCTGGGAGACCGCGGTCGATGCGTTCGGCAGCTCGCCGGCGGTCGGGGTCGGCGCCAGCGGCTACGCCCCGTATTGGTTCGAGCATCGGGAGATCGCGATCCCGGCGACCCGGGCGCACTCGCTGCTGTTCGAGACCCTGGCCGAGCTGGGGATCATCGGCTTCGCGATGGTGGCGACGTTCTTCGGCGCCGCGCTGGTCGCGGGCGTGAAGCGGGTACGGGACCCGGCTGTGGTCGCCGAGGCCGCTCCGGTGCTGGCCGTGCTCGTGGTCGGGTTGGCGGCCTCCGCGGTCGATTGGACCTGGGACCTTCCCGCGGTCTTCGGGATCGCCGTGGTGGCGGCGGCGCTGCTGACCGGACCGGCGACGCTGCCCGGGCCCGACCCACCGTCACGCCCTCGTCCCGGTGAGGTGCGCAGCCGTCGCCGCTTCGGCGCCGGGGTCGCCCTGCTGCTCGTCGCCTGGCTTTCGATCTGCGGCTCCGGGCTGCTGCTGCTCTCGGCGCACTCGCTCGATTCCAGCCGCGACGCCGCGGCCCGCGGCGACATCGGCGCCGCTGTCGAGGCGGCCAACGACGCGATCGACCTACAGCCGTGGGCGGCGGAGCCGCGGACCCAGCTCGCGCTCGTCTACGAGCAGGCGGGTGAGTACGAGACCGCGCACACCGAGATCGCGGAGGCGATCGACCGCTCGCCCGACGACTACCGATTGCGGCTGGTGGCGGCGAGGATCGCCGCCGAGGCGGGCGATCCCGAGGCCGCTCGGGACGAGGTGCTCGCCGCCCACCGGCTCAACCCGCGCGATCCGGAGATCCAGCAGCAGGTCGAATCGACCGAGTAGCCGCGTCCCGCCGAGCTGTCAGTCGGCCTCGTCGATCTCGGGCTCCAGCGGCAGACGCTCGGCGAGCCAGCGATAGCGGTCGCTGCTGGTGTCGAACGGAGGGTCGGCCTTCGCCAGCGCGTCGGCCATATGGAACCAGAGCCGGTAATGGAGGTGGACGATCTGGGGCAGGTCGAGCTCGACCGCCGCGGGAGTCAGCACCGCGCGATGGCGAAGCGGGTAGTTGTAGCCATCGGAGAGGATCCGGACCCGGTCGTGGACGTCCGCGGTGACCGCGGCCCAGCTGAGCTGGTCCATGAAGTGCGGCCACTTATTGGCGACCACGCCGGAGTCGAAGAGTTGCACCAGCGCCTGCTCCCAGGCCGTGAACAGCCCGGCGCTGCGGCGGGCGGCGATCAGGCCGCTGTTCCAATATGCGCGGATCTCCATCTGGCCGACCGTGGTGCGGACGAAGGGGCGATCCTTGACCCCGAGCTCGGCGTACATCTTCTGCCAGTAGGGCTCGCCCTTGCCCTTGCCGCGCGAGCCGGCGATTCGCCGGTCGACCGGTCGCATCGCCGCCACCCAGTCGCCCTCGGCGAGCTCGGTCGGTTCGGCGCAGAACACGCAGTCGGTGTCTGTGAATACGAGCGTCTCGTGGTCGAGCTCGCGCTCGGCCCAGGCCGAGACGGCGATCTTGTTGAAGGTCGGGGTCTCGGCGAAGCGGTCGACGAGCGGCTCGTCGATGAAGGTGACGCCGAGCTCGGTCAGCGTGGCGACCGTCGCCGCCTCGGGCTGGAAATCGGGCCGCGGGGCGAACGCGTAGACCGGCGCCTGGGCGTGGGCGCCGCCCCAGGCGCGCAGGCTCTCGACCAGCAGGATCGCCTCGCTCTCGAGCCGGCCGTGCTCGACGCAGAGCAGGAAGGCGGGCGAGGCGGTCGGCGGCTGATCGGGGAGTTCGTTCACGGGTCGAGGAGGGTAGAGACCGGTCCGCGTATGCGATCGAACAACCACAGACACCGCATGACCGAGCCTTTTACGGATCCACCGGGTTAACCTTTCGAGATGGTCAGGGAAGGCCCCCCTTCCGTCAGGATCGTGCAGGGCTCTGAGGACGAGGCCGGCCGGCCCCGTTTTTGGCGCGATGCCCTGCGCCGCCGCATGCTCGCGCTCGCGGATCTGATCGCGGCCGCCGGAGCCAGCCTCGTCGTCGCCTCTTCATCGGCCGACGCCTTCTGGGCCCTGGTCCTGCTTCCCACGTGGGTGGTGGTGGCGAAGCTGATCGGGCTCTACGACCGCGACCACGTCGCGATCCGCCACCTGACCGTCGACGAGCTCCCGGCGCTGGCCGCCTGGGCCGCCGCCGGCGTCGCGATCTTGGTCCTGGTCCTGCCCCAGACCCCGGCCGGTGAGGTCACACCGAGCGCCGCCGTCGGCGCCTGGGCCGTCGCCGCCGGCTCCGTGCTCGTGCTCCGCGGCCTCGCCCGCTGGGCCTGGCGCCGCCTGACCCCGCCCGAGGTCACCGCCGTTCTCGGCGACGGCGACCTCGCGGAGATGATCCGCCGCAAGCTCGAGCTCTTCCCCGATATGCACCTCAGCCTCGTCGACGAGCACGAGATCGAGGCCTTCGACGCGCTCGCCGGCGGCGTCGACCGGGTGATCTTCGCCTCCGACCGGATGGAGCCGGGCGAGGTCGGCGGCCTGGTCGCGCTCTGTCGCGAGCGCCAGGTGAAGCTGAGCGTGATCTCGCCGCTGCACGGGCGCGCCGGGCCGGTGCGCCTGGCGCGGGTCGCGGACCTGCCGGTGCTCGAGTACGAGACCTGGGACCCGTCGCGCTCGACCGCCCTGATCAAGCGCGCCTTCGACATCGTGGTCTCCGCGGTCGGACTGCTGTTCACGGCGCCGTTCTTCCCCCTGATCGCGCTCGCGATCAAGCTCGACAGCCGCGGACCGGTGTTCTTCAACCAGACCCGCGCCGGCCTCGACGGCAGGCCGTTCGAGATGCACAAGTTCCGCACCATGGTCGCCGACGCCGAGGAGCGCCTCGCCGACGTCGTCCGCCTCGACGACCTGCGCGATCCCGTGTTCAAGCTCTCCGACGACCCGCGCGTAACCCGAGTCGGGCGCTTCCTGCGCCGGCTCAGCCTCGACGAGCTGCCGCAGCTGATCAACGTCCTCCGCGGTGAGATGAGCATCGTCGGCCCGCGGCCCGAACAGGTCGAGCTGGTCGCGCGCTATCGCCCCGAGCATCGCTTCCGGCTCAGCGTCAAGCCCGGGATCACCGGCCCGATGCAGGTCTTCGGCCGCGGCGACCTGACCTTTCACGAGCGGCTCGCGGTCGAGCTCGACTACATCGAGAACCTCTCCCTCGCGCGTGATCTGCGGATCATCGCCGAGACCGTCCCCGTGACCCTGCGCGGGTCCGGGGCCTACTGAACCGCCGCCGGTGGCGGTGCGTAACTGCCCGGCCTGCGGCCGACCGTCGCTGACCGCGTGGCGGGGGGCGACCGCGTCCGACCCGCAGCTCGCCGGGAGCGAGCGGTTCTCGCTCGAGCGTTGCCGCGAATGCGGCTCGGCGGTCACGGTCGGCGACGCCGACGATCGCGGGGCGATGTACGAGGGCGGCACCTACACGCCGGCGCGGGGCCTCGCGAAACGGCTACTGGGCCCGCTGCGAGGGCTCGCCGAGCGTGATCGGCTGCGGTTCGTCTCCGAGCTCGCACCGGGCTCGCGCGTGCTCGAGGTTGGCGCCGGCGACGGCAAGCTGGTCGCGGCGATGCGTTCCGCCGGCCTCGACGCGCACGGCATCGATCCGTCGCCCGCCGCCTGCGCCGCGGCCGCCGAGCTGGGGGTCGAGGTTGCCAACGTCGGCATCGAGGAGGCCGACCTGCCCGCCGCCGAGGAGGACGCGGTCGTCATCTGGCACGCGCTCGAGCACCTCGACGAGCCGCAGGCGGCGCTGCTGCGGATCCGCAATTGGCTGCGCCCCGGCGGGCGAATCGTGGTGGCGGTCCCCAACCTGGCCTCGTGGCAAGCGCGGATCGGCGGCGATCGATGGTTTCATCAGGACGTGCCCCGCCACCGAACCCACCTGACCACCGCCGGCGCATCGGCCCTGCTCGAGCGCAGCGGCTACCGGGTCGAGCGCATCCGCCATCTGCTGGTCGAGCAGAATCCGCTCGGCATGTGGCAGACGCTGCTCAACCGGCTCACGGTCGAGCGCGACTTCGCCTTCCGGCTGCTGAAACGTGACCTCGGGCCCGCCGGCGCCGGCACCCGGATCTACGACCTCCTGGTGACCGCGGTCGCCGGCCCGCTTCTGATCCCCGTGGCGCTGGCGGCCGAGCTCGCGGCCGGGCTCGCCGGCCGCGGCGGCTCGATCGTGGTCGAGGCGAGGGTGGGACCGTGAGCGCGGGCTCGTCGACCGTGATCGTCCCGACCCTCGGCGGCGAGCGCCTCGGCCGGATGCTGGCCTCGATCGCGTCGCCCGATCATCAGACGATCGTCGTCGACAACGGCTCCGAGGGGGCCGTCGAATCGATCTGCGCCGCCCACGAGGACGTCGAGGTCCTGCGGCTCGCCGAAAACCTCGGCTACACCCGCGCGATCAACCTCGGCGCGGAGCGGGCCGACGGTGAGCGGATCGTGCTGCTCAACGACGATTGCGTCTGCGACCCCGGATTCGTCGATCGGATCACGGCTCCACTCGACCCGGCCGCGGGGGTGGTGATGGCCGCCGGAGTGATGCGCGACTGGCGCGACCGCTCGCTGATCGACAGCGCCGGGATGGAGCTCGATCCGACGCTGCTCGTCTTCGACTACCTCAACGGCGAGCCGCTCTCGCGCCTCGAGGGCGCGGTCGAGGACCCGATCGGCCCCTCGGGCGCGGCGGCCGCCTTCGACCGCTCCACCTTCCTCTCCGTCGGTGGTTTCGACGAGCGTCTGTTTGCGTATTGGGAGGACGTGGACCTGGTCCTGCGCCTGCGACGCCTGGGCATGCGCTGCGCGCTCGCCCCCGAGGCGATCGGCGACCACGAGCACTCCGCGACCCTCGGCTCGGGCTCGGCGAGAAAGAACTACCTGATGGGCTACGGCCGCGGTTACGTGCTGCGCAAGTGGCAGGTGATCACGGCTCGGCGGCTGCCGGGGGTGCTGGTCCGGGAGTCGATCCTCTGCACCGGCCAGGCGATCGTCGACCGTAACGTCGCCGGCGTTCGCGGGCGCCTGCGCGGTTTCAGCGCGCCGGCCGAGATCGAGCGCTATCCGAGCGGGCTCGGGCTCGAGCAGGCGCCCGGCGCATTCGAGACCTTGCGCCGGCGTGCCCGGCGGCGCTCCCGGCTGCGTGCACGCGCCGCCCCGACCCCGGCGATGCGGACGCTGGCGGTCTTCCACCTCGCCGACACCAGCGGTCCATCGCGCTCGCTCGAGGCCGAGCTCTCGTGGCTGGCCGGGCAGGGATCCCTGGACGTCGTCCTTCCCGGGCCCGGCAACGTCGGCGACGTCCTCGGCGACGCCGCCGGTGTGATCCAGCTCGACTACGAGGCGCTGACCAAGCCCGAGCCGGGGATTCGGGGGCTCGCCCGCGAGCTGCGGCGGCTATGGCACGACGTGCGCGTCTTCCGGCGGGTGATCCGCGAGCGTCGCCCGGATCTGGTGATCTCGGTGACGACGATGCTGCCCGCGGTCCCGATCGCGGCCTGGCTGGAGCGAGTTCCGGCGCTCGTCTACTGCGGCGAGCTGTTCGACCGTGGCGATCGCGGCGGCGCCTTGCGAGCACTCGCCAATCGCGCCCTGGCGTCGCTGACCTCGAGGCTCGCCGCCGTGATCATCGCCTGCTCGGAGACGGTCGCCGGCCAGTTCATCAACGCCGCGGCGCAGATCGAGACGGTCTACCCGCCGGTCGGCCAACGCTACTCCGAGGGCGACCCGCAACCGCTGCACGACCGCTTCGGGATCCCCGCCGCCGCCCCCGTGCTCGCCTCCGTCGGCTACGTCACCGAGGGTCGCGGCCAGGACGTCCTCGTGCGGGCGATGCCGGCGATCCTCGAGCGCCTGCCCGAGGCTCGCTACGTGCTCGCAGGTGACCCGTTCCCGCGGCCGCAGGACATCGCCTACCGCGACCGCCTGGTCGAGCTGATCGACGAGCTCGGGCTGGGCGAGTCGGTGATCGTCACCGGCCACTACGAGCACGTCGCCGACCTCTACGCGACCGCCGACGTGATCGTCAACCCGGCGCGCTTCAACGAGCCCTTCGGGCGGGTCCCGTTCGAGGCCGCGATCGCGGGCAAGCCCGCGGTGGTCACGCGCGTGGGCGCGATTCCCGAGCTGCTGCGAGACGAGCTTTCGGCTCTGATCGTCGAGCCCGACGACTCCGCCGGCCTCGCGGAGGCCGTCGTTCGCGTGCTCTCCGAACCGGAGCTCGCCTCGACCCTGGTCGAGGGGGCGCGCGAGATCGTCGCCGCCCAGCTGACCCCCGCCCATAGCCTCGCCGGCTTCCAGCGCGCCGTCGCGTCGACGCTGGCGCACTGAGCGGCCCGCTTCGGCCTCTAGGCTTCGATCGCGCATGGAGCATCCGCCGCCGCTCTCGGACCCGGGCAAGGACGATCGGTCAGCGCACGGCGTTCCCGTGGTCCCGGCATACGACGGGTACCGGGCGTTCGCGATCCTGGCGATCGTCCTCCTCCATACGCTCGCCAACTCGGGCGTGGTGCAGAGCGCCGGCGGCAACTGGGGCGGGCAGTTGATCTGGGGCAGCCTCCCGCACCTCGTCGACGTGCTGTTCATCATCAGCGGCTTCGTCGTCTTCTTGCCCACGGTCGCCCAGGGCGGCCGGTTCGGCAACGTCGGCGCCTACGCGGTCCGGCGCGCCGCCCGGCTGCTGCCCGCCTTCTGGCTCTCGCTGCTGATCCTGCTGGTGCTGATCGCCGTCCTGCCCGAGGCTCCGCCGCTACCGGGCGTGGTGCCGATCGGAGTCCATCTGATCGGCGAGCACGGGGTTGCGGGGATGTTCGACACCGGCATCGTCGCCGGCTTCGGGATCAACCTGCCGTTGTGGACGCTGACCCTGGAGATCAGCTTCTACATCGTCCTGCCGTTCATCGCCGCGACCTACTTCCGCCGCCCCTTGATCGGTCTCCTGATCGCCGCCCTGATCGCGATTCTCTGGCGCGAGCTGTTCGCCAACCTCGGCGATGTGCTCTCGGTGTTCGGCTTTCACCCCAGCCCGCAGCGGCTGAACGAGCTTCGCTTCTCCTCCGACAACCAGCTCCCCCACTGGGCGTTCTCGTTCGCGGCCGGGATGACCAGCGCCTGGGCCTACGTGCGCCTGCACGAGCTGCGCCAGCGAGCCGAGCTCGAGCGGATCGCGGCGCCCGTGGCCGCGGCGGCGCTGGCGCTGACGGCGATCTTCGTCTACCTCGCGGGTCGCTACGCGATCGACAACCCCTCGCCCCTGCCGGCCGCGATCGCTCGCCAGTCGCCGTGGATCGCGATCGGCTACACGGCCTCGCTGGCGACCCTGATGCTCGCCCTCGCGCTCGCGCCCCGGCGAATGCAAAGGCCGTTCGCCCATCCGCTCGCCCGCCGGCTCGGCGACATCAGCTACGGCGTCTACCTGATCCACGGGATCCTCCTCTGGGTGGTCTCGCTGGAGCTGACGTCGCTCCCCAGAGACGGCACCATCGGCGCCTTCCTCGCCTGGGCGGCGATCATCTTCCCCCTCTCGCTCGTGTACGGGTATCTGTCCGCACGCTTCGTCGAGCAGCCCATACGCCGCTGGGCTCGGCGCTTCGGCCGCCAGGCCCAGGCCGGCGGAGCCGCACCGAGCGCCCCGATTCCGCCGTAGCGGGAACCCTTGGCCGCTCCTGAACCCGACGTCTACGAGAGCGATCCCGATCGCCGTCCCGACTCGGATTTCGAGCCGGGCTCGCTGGTGCAACTCGCTGTTGGCAACAGGGGGCGGCTTCTGGACCCGCGCCGGACCCCGGTCACCGTCGTCGAGGTGACACCCGAGAGGGGCTCGTTCACGGTTCGCGTGGATGCGTTCGAGGACACGGGCGCTCACTGGGAGCTGTTCCTCGCTGAGGTCGAGCGGTTTCAGTTCAAGCTTGGTTCTCGGCGATTGGCCGACGGTGACCTGGCAACGATGTCGGCGGCTCGATCACGGTTCGAACGGCCGCTACGCATCGCCGCCGATCCAGAGCGACGAGAGGCTTCTCTTCGCGAGGTCCTTCGGCGACGCCGTGAGCTTGCACCGCGCGTCGCCGAGATCGGACTTTCGGACGAGCGCATCGACCGAGCCATCGATGAGCGCCTTGGCAGCCGTCGTGCCTTCGGCCTGGTCGGCGAGATCCTGGGGGAGCGCGGGCTGGCGGCTTTGGAGCGCGACCTCCTCGATCCCCTGATCAGCAATCCGCGTTCGGGCGAGATGGTGAAGGGTCACGCGATTGTCCTGGCGGAGCTCGGACTGTGTCGGTTCGACGGACAGGTCGTCCGGGACCCTCACCTATTCGACGGCCGCGGCTCGAAGGAAGCGCGGATGGAGCATGTCCTGTGGCGGATGGCGCTTACGCAAGAGATCTGGGCTCACACCTCGCAGCGCGCGGTCTATCGGGTCGTGTCGAGCGATGCGGGCATCCGGCCCGCGACGGCGTCGCTCGTTTCGGCCACCCTGTCAGAGGAAGTGGCCAAGAGTCACCTCGCCGCGGGAGCGAGCCGTCGGCAGACGACGCTGATGACGCGAGGTCTTCCACTGAAGCGCACCTTCATGACCTTTCTCGAGACGGAGGCGATGAATGCGCCGTTCCGGGAGGCGGAAGCGGTCGTCGTGGCCGATTCCGATGGCGCCCTCTGACTACGTCATCGCGCCGAGTCAGCCCGATGTTCGGTTAGCGGTCGCTTCGCCATGGAAAGCGCAACATTGCCCTCGTAGGCTGAGTACGTGGCCTTGGAGCGGAGAGCGGAGCTCGTGCGAGAACTGATCGAGTTTGAGCGGCCGCCCAGTGAGGTCCTCGGCGAGCTGGCGGAATTCGGCTGGGATTGTGAGTCACCCCTAGGGCAGGTGACCGTGCGAGATGTTCGGCGAATGCTCGGAGGATTCAGTCAGCGCGAGATCAGTGCCGGAGTCGTGAATGAGTGGGCGGAAGCAATTGAGGTCCGCGACGACTTGGATTTCGAGTCCCCGGCCGTACGCCAGGCCGTCCACGTGCTCGCGAACCCGGCGCTAGAGGGCTCGCTCGACTCGACCCTCGTCAAGTCGAAGGCGCCTAGAGCAACTCGGCGACGCGCGGGGCTTCGCGGTGGAAGACCCAGATCCCGAGCCCGACGACGAGGAAGTAGAGCGCCAGGGGGACGAAGATCAGCAGCGGGTTGCCGTTCGCCGTCTCGATGAAGCCGGGCGCCGCCGGGTCGATCAACCACTCGTGGGCCTGCTCGAAGATCGGCGACAGCGGGTTCATCGCGATCGCGTCGCGCAACGCCGGGGCGGTGGTCTCGATCGCCTCGATCGGATACAGCACCGGGGTGGCGTAGAAGAGCACGGTGACGCCGACCGACCACAGGATCGCGACGTCGCGGAAGCGGACGAACAGCGCCGAGAGGAGCATCGCGGCCGCGGTCGTGAACACGATCATCGCCAGCAGGATGAACGGAAGCAGCAGCCACGTCCACACCGGGTCGACGCCGTAGACGAGCATGAAGATGATCACCACGATCAGGTTGAGCGCCAGCTGGAAGGCCGCGGTGGAGACCACCGAGAGCGGGATCACCAGGCGCGGGAACTGCATCTTGCGGACGACGCTCTCGTTGTTGACGACCGAGGTCACCGAGAGGCTGCTGGCTTCCTGGAAGAAGCCGAACAGCATCACGTTGAACAGCAGCAGCGCCGGGTAGTCCTTGACCGCATCGCCGAAGCGGAAGATGTGGGTGAAGACGACGAGCAGGACGCTGAACAGCAGCAACGGCCGCAGCAGCGACCAGATGAAGCCGAGCGCGGTGCCGTGAAAGCCGAGCCTGAACTCGGTCACAGAGGTCAGCCAGAGCAGGTCGAAGAAGCGCCGCCAGCCGCCGCCGAGCGCGGCCGGGCCGGTGATCGGTTCGAGCGCCGGCTGTTGCGAACTGGCACTCATTTGTGTTTTGCCACCCGCAGATTCATCGCCGGGGCGGCTCGGTCGCGGTCGGTGATCTCGGCTCCGTCCTGGATCAGCTTCACCTCGTGATCGAGGTTGACCATGCCGCCGAAGCCGCCGCTGCCGAAGACGATGAAGCCGGCCGCGTTCTTGCGGAAGGCCGCCATCTTGCCGACCTCCTTGTAGCCGACGGCCAGGTGGACGAAGTAGTGCCCGGAGGCGAGTCGGTTGTCGATCGTCGCCTTCAGGGTCACGTTGTCGCCCGCGTACAGGTTGTCTTCCGTCGGGTAGGCCATCTGGGCGAAGACCATGTAGTTGTCCTCGCGCACGATCTGGAAGCCGAAGGCGGGGCGTTCGAGATCGTGCAGGACCTCGACCACGAGCTCGAGCTCGATCGGGTTTCCGTACTGGGCGCTGCCGGTGGCGCCGGGCGGCGCGCCGTTCACGCGCACGTCGCCGAAGCGCGCGTATTCCCGGTCGCCGGTGACCAGGTCCTCGGTCTGTCGGGTCGAGGTCTGATCGGCGAAGTTGACCTGCAGGTAGGCGCTGGTGACGTCGCTCGGATCGCCCTCGATCTGCATCTTGCCCTCCTCGAGCAGGATCGCGCGATCGCAATGGCGCTGGACTGCGGCCATGTCATGGGTGATCAGCACGATCGTCCGCCCCTCCGCGTGCAGGTCGCTGAACACGTCGAAGCACTTCTGCTGGAACGAGGCGTCGCCGACGGCCAGTACCTCGTCGACGAGCAGGATGTCGGCGTCGACCTGGGTCATCAGCGAGAACCCGAGCCGGACCAGCATTCCGGAGGAGTAGTTCTTCAGCTTCAGGTCGATGAACTCGCCGAGCTCGGCGAAGTCGACCACCGCATCGAGCCGGTGCCGGGCCTCCTTCGGCGTCAGCCCCATCATCACGCCGTTGAGGATCACGTTGTCGTGGGCCGTGAGCTCGGGATTGAAGCCGACGCCGAGCTCGATGAACGGGACCAGGCGACCGGCGATCCTGATCGAGCCCTGATCGACGCGGTAGATGCTCGCCAGCAGCTTCAGCAGCGTGCTCTTGCCCGAGCCGTTGCGGCCGATGATCCCCATGCACTCGCCGCGGGCGACGTCGAAGTTGATGTCGACGAGCGCCTTCAGCTCCTTGTAGCTCTGGCGGCTGCCCGCGCCGATGATCCGCTCCTTCAGCGAATCCACCCGGTGCGAGGGGATGCGGAACGTCTTCTGCACGTCCCTGACCTCGATCGCGAGCTCGCGCTTGGGCGGCGACTCGGGGGTCGACAGGAGTATGTCTGACATCTCAGTCGTCAAGGTCTCATTCCAGCGTCGGTTCGGCTGCCGGCCGCGGCGGAGTCTGAGCCGGGTCGGTCGGGTCGACCGGATCCACCATCCCGGCCGGAAGGTCGGCGTCATCATAGGGATCGTCGCCTCGGTGAATGCTCGGTAGGTGGGTCCCGAGGCGCCAGGCGAGCGCCCGCAGCATCGCCGCCTCGCTGCCCAGGGTCTCGTCTCGCCAGAGGCGCTTGAGCTGCCGCGTGGCCAGCCATCCGGCGAGCACCGGGGAGCGGTCGGGCAGCAGCGCCAGCCGCAGCGCGTGGCGCTCCCTGGGTCCGATCCGGTCGCCGAACCTGCCCGCCAGGACCATCGCCTGGAGGCGCATCCGGCAGTACTCGGCGAAGTAGATCCGCCGCCATTCGGTGCGCAGCCGCCCCGGCGCGCGGCCCCGCAACGCCAGCAGCCGCTTCGGCAGCGCGCCGCCGACCACACCACGATTGGCGCCGGCGTGCCCGATCACGGCTTCGGGGTGCTGGACGTAGTCGTAGAGCGGGCGCGGCACGTAGGCGATCTCGCCCAGCGCCCGCGCGGCCAGCGCCAGCCAGTGGTCGTGGTAGAGGTTGCCGAGCCGTGGTGGGAACGGCAGCGCCTGATCGAGCAGCCGGCGCGGAAACAGCGAGGCGGCGCCGGTGACCGAATTGCCGAGCAGCAGCGAGGCGAAGTTGGCGTGGTTGGGCTGGCGGCGGGTCCAGTACGTCGGTGCGATCAGGGTGCCGTCGGGGGCGGTGATCCGCATGTCGCTGAAGACGAGGTTCGCGTCCCCGAGCGCCTCCAGCAGGGTCGAGAGCTTGTCGGGGTGCCAGCGATCGTCCTGATCGCAGAGCGCCACGTAGGGGACCTCGCCCGGGACCATCCGCAGCGCGCGGTGGAAGTTCTCATAGGCGCCGAGGCGGCGATCCGAGCGCGAGACGACGAACCGCCGGTCGCCGTCGATCGCGGTCTCGAGCGCGGCGAAGCGCTCGCCGCCAGAGGCGTCGTCGCTGATCAGGCAGATCCAGTCGTCGTGGGTCTGCGCCCGCAGCGAGTCGAGCTGGCGGCGGAGCAACTCGGCGGGTGGCTCGTGGGTCGCCATGCAGATGGCGACGGTCCGCGAACCGGTGCCCGCAGGGGCCGCGACCGGTTCGCTGGCCTCTGCCAGCAACTCGACCGCGCCCAGCGGCGCCTCGACCGCGGAGCCGTGGCCGAGCGAGGCGCGGGCGCCGATCCGGGCTCGGCGATCGCCGACGGTGGCCGCCAGCGGGACGATGCCCCAGAAGCCGGCCCGAGCTTTCGGGCCGAGCGTCGGTGAGGGCATCCCGTGGGCGATCACCGGGTGCGCGACACCGTCGACGGTGAGCTCGATCGAGCGCGGCGGCCGGCCGGCGACCAGCGCGGTGCCGTGCACGAACAAGCCGATCAGCTGTTTTGCCCGCAACTGCTCCGGAATTGCCGTGTTGAGATCGATGTCCAGTCGCGTTCCGGTCGTCATCGCGACCCAATCTAGGGAGGGCTGGCTACGATTGCCCGCGTGCTCGACCGCCACGAAACGACCTGTTCGGAGCCGCTAGGGCGATGCCCGTAGCGCTCGTCACCGGATCCGGCGGCCTCGTCGGATCCGCTCTGGTCACAGACCTGATCGCCGCCGGCTGGGATGTCGCCGGGATCGACAACGACATGCGCGGGGCGTTCTTCGGCGATGAGGCCTCGACCGCAGCGACCACCCAGAGGCTGGTGGATACCCACGATCAGTTCCGGGCGCTCGACCTCGACATCCGCGACGAGGACGGCCTCGACCGGGTGTTCTCCGAGTACGCGGGCAGCCTCGAGCTCGTCGTTCACACCGCCGCCCAGCCCTCGCACGACTGGGCCGCCCGCGACCCGCGGACCGACTTCACCGTCAACGCCAACGGAACCCTGAACCTGCTCGAGTCGAGCCGCAACCACGCTCCCGAAGCGACCTTCGTCCATATCTCGACCAACAAGGTCTACGGCGACCTGCCCAACTCGCTGCCCCTGGTCGAGCTCGAGACCCGACTCGAGCTGCCCGCCGATCACCAGTGGTACGAGGGCATCGACACGACGATGTCGATCGATCGCTCGACCCACTCGCTGTTCGGGGTCTCGAAGGCGGCGGCCGACCTGCTGGTGCAGGAGTACGGGCGCTACTTCGGGATGCCGACCGCGAGCCTGCGCTGCGGATGTCTGACCGGTCCGGCACACGCCGGCACCCAGCTGCACGGCTTCCTCTCCTACCTGATGAAGTGCGTGATCACCGAAACCCCGTACACGATCTTCGGCTACGACGGCAAGCAGGTCCGCGACAACCTGCATGGCGCCGACCTCTCCCGCGCCTGCCTCGCGATCCACGCCGCGCCTCGGCCGGCGTCGGTCTACAACATGGGCGGCGGCAGGGGGGCCAGCTGCTCGGTGCTCGAGGCGATCGAGGCGGCGGAGCGGATCGCCGGCCGCGAGCTCGATTGGGAGCTCTCCGACCAGGCCCGGATCGGCGATCATCGCTGGTGGATCAGCGACCTGGCCGAGTTTCAAGCGGATTATCCGGATTGGTCCCCGGTCTACGACGTCGACCGGATCCTGAGCGAGATCCACGACGCCAACGCCGACCGCTGGCTCGCGGTCAAGGCGTGACCAGAACCTGAGGCGGGCCCCGCGATGCCCGACCTTCGCACCCAGGCGCGGCGGCTGGTCCGGGCGCCCAGGATCCTTGCGCGGCTCGCCTGGGCTCGGGCGAGCTCGCGGCGCAGCCGACAGACGCTGATCACCGAGCTTGCGGCGCTCGAGCGCCGGCCCCTGATCTCGGTCCTGATGCCGGTCTACCGGCCGGCCCCGCGCCACTTGAAGGCAGCGCTGCGATCGGTGCGCGGCCAGATCTACGAGAACTGGGAGCTGTGCCTGGTCGCCGACGGCTCGCCGAGCGCTCGGGTGGCGAGGATCCTGCGTGGCGCCGCGCG
Source organism: uncultured Solirubrobacterales bacterium (assembly GCA_963767475.1). Taxonomy (GTDB): domain Bacteria; phylum Actinomycetota; class Thermoleophilia; order Solirubrobacterales; family 70-9; genus WHSW01. The sequence continues at coordinate 849,575 of CAVYEI010000003.1, read as the reverse complement.
GGATCCGCGGGTCAGGGTCGAGATCAGCGACGACAACGAGGGCATCTCGGCGGCGACCAACCGGGCGGCGGCGCTGGCCGAGGGGGAGTACGTGACCATGCTCGACCAGGACGACGTGCTCGCGGCCGATGCCCTGCTGCAGGTGGTCGACCGCCTGCTCGCACGTCCCCAGATCGACGCGCTCTATACCGATCAGGCGAAGACGGGCCGCTTCAGCCACGTGCTCGAGTACATGCACAAGCCCGACTGGTCGCCGATCTATGCGCTCGGCGCGATGTACGTCGGTCACCTGCTCGTCGTTCGCCGCCACCTGATCGCCGAGCTGGGCGGGTTCGACCCCGCCTATGACGGGATCCAGGACTATGAGTTCCTGCTCCGCGTCGCCGAGCGGGGCAAGCGGATCGAGCACCTGCCGAGCATGCTCTACATGTGGCGCGCGACCCCGGGCAGCCTCGCCGCCAACCCCAACGCGAAGCCGGAGATCGACCTGCTTCAGGCGCGCGCGGTCGACAAACATCTGGAGCGGACGGGGATCGAGGTTGCGCGGGCGGAGCAGCATCCGAGCCTCGCGCATCGCGTTCGATTGGTCCCGGCGAAGCCGCGGTCGTCGTCGTTTTCGATCGTCATCCCCAGCCTCGATCAGGGGCCGATGATCGAACGCTGTCTGGGCTCGATCGCCGAGCACACCTCGGGGCCGCCGCCGGAGGTCGTAATCGTCGACGGGGGCAGCACCGATTCGCGTGCGCTGGCGGCCTACGAACGTCACGGCGTTGTCGTCGTCGACGGATCCGAAGGCGAGTTCAACTACTCCCAGGCCAACAATCGCGGGGTCGCGCGGGCGAGCGGAGAGCTGGTGGTGCTGCTCAACAACGACGTCGAGGTGCTGGAGTCGGACTGGCTCGATCAGCTCGACATGTACTCCTCGCTGCCCGGCGTCGGTGCGGTCGGTCCACAGCTCGTCTATCCCAACGGCAAGATCCAGCACGCCGGCGTCGTGCTCGGGACCAGGGGAACCGCCGACCACGCGATGCGAGGGTTCGATCCCGAGTCCGACGGCTACGCCGGATCGCTGTCGTGCGCTCGCGAGGTGAGCGCGGTGACGGGCGCCTGCATGTGCATCGGGCGGTCCCTCTATCTCGAGCTCGGCGGGCTGAGCGAGGAGTACGCCGTCCAGTACCAGGACGTCGACCTCTGCATGCGGATCCGCGACCGCGGCCTCTCGGTGCTGTACGTGCCGCGGCCGCGGCTGATCCATCACGAGAGCGCCTCCCGGGGCAAGCGCTACGACATGATCGACCGGGCACTGCTGATCGACTCGTGGTGGGACGAGATCCGCGGGGGCGATCGCTTCTACAACTCGGCGCTCTCGGTGCAGCGCGCCGACTACTCGCTGCGGGGGCGTGAGTGAGGGTCCTGTTCGTCCTCCACGGCCCCTTCGACTGCAACAGCGGCGTGCAGGTGTTCCACTTCGCCAACGAGCTCGCCGAGCTCGGCTTCGAGCCCGTGGTCTGCGCCCCCGGCCCCGTGGATCGGGTGCTCCGCGTCGGTGAGCCGCGGTTCGGGTGCATCGGTCCGCGGGCGCTGCGGCGCGATCGCCGCGGCTTCGACCTGATTCACGCCTGGACTCCGCGCGAGGGGGTCCGAAAGCTGGTCGAGGCGGCCAGCAACGGTGGCCGCACGCCCTTCCTGGTTCACCTCGAGGACAACGAGGAGCTGCTGCTCGCGGCCACGGTCGGGCTCGATTACGACGCCATCGAGCGGCTGCCGCTGCGCCTCCAGGACCGCGTGGTCACCGACGGCACCGTGCACCCGACGCGGTACCCGGAGTTCCTTCGCCGGGCCAGCGTGGTCACCGTGATCACGCGGGAGCTGGCCCGGTTCGCGCAGATGACCGAGACCCAGCCGCTGGTCCCCGGGGTCGACGGCGATCGCTTTGCCCCCAGCGGGGTGACGATCGATCGCGCCGAGGTCGGCCTCGAGGAGAAGGATTTCGTCGTCGTCTACCCGGGGAACCTGCACTCCGCCAACGAACGGGACATGCTCAGCCTCTATCTCTCCGTGGCGCTGCTTCGCCGGCGCGGCCATCGGGTGCGCCTGGTGCGGCTGGGAGACGATTTCACCGAGGGCCCGGACCCGAGCTTCGAGACCCTGCGCGCGGCCGAGCTGGAGATCGAGGCGCGGCCGTGGCATGAGGTCCCGGCCTACCTGCGGATGGCCGACGCGCTGATCCAGCCGGGGGCGCCCGACGACTTCAACCGCTACCGGCTGCCGGCGAAGCTGCCCGAGTTCCTGGTCTCGGGCAAGCCCGTGCTGCTGCCGGCGTGCAACATCGCCGACGAGCTCTCCGACGGGGTCAACGCGCTGCTGCTCGCCGAGGGCCGGGCGACCGAGATCGCCGACCGGCTCGAGCCCCTGGTCGAGGATCGCGCGCTGGCGCGGCAGATCGGCGCCGCCGGGCGCGAGTTCGCCCTCCAGCGGCTCGACTGGGGCGCCAGCTCGAGTCGTCTCGCGGCTCTATACGAGAGGGTTGTGGGGTGAGCACGCTGGCCCGCATCCGCGGTCGCCTGACGAGGGCACCGCGAGCGCCGGAGGAGGTGTCCGACGCCCCGAGCGACGAGGCGCTCGCTCGCGCGCGCGATCGCTACGCCGGGCGCGCGGCCGGCTCCCGGCTCGGCTTCGGCACCGTCGCCGACCTCGCCGACAGCCGCGAGCACCTCGGCTGGCTCACCGGCACCAGCTTCGACATGAAGAGCCTCCAGCGTTGCTGGGCGCTGAAGGAGATCCTCGCAACGGTCGAGCCGCCCGGGCCACTGCTCGAGATCGGCGCCGGCGAGCCGTTCGTCGCCTCGGCCCTCGCTCGCCTCGGCTATCAGGTGACGATCGTCGACCCCTATGACGGGTCGGGAACCGGACCCGTCGAGCTGGACGAGTTCCGGCGGCGCTTCCCCGAGCTGCGCTTCGTCCGCGACCATTACCCGAGCGCCGAGGCTGCGGATCAACAGGCGGCCGTGTACTCGATCTCGGTGCTCGAGCACGTACCGCTCGAACTCGCCGGCGAGGCGGCGTCGGCGGCGCGCGCTCAGGGTGCGCGCAACATCCACGCGATCGATCACGTGCTGCGCGGCTGGGGCGACGCCGAGCACCTGCGCAGGCTGGAGGAGATGTGCTCGGCGCTCGGCCTCGAGCGGCGCGAGCTCGCCGATGCGCTCGCGCTAGCCGAGCAGGACCCCGAGACGTATCTGGTCTCCGCCGAGTCGCACGAGATCTGGCGCGGCGCTCAGCCGTATGCCGACTACCCGATGCGGCGTATCTGCTCCGTCCAGCTATCTTGCGCCGCCGGATGATCGTCTTCGCGACCGCGATAACCGACCTCGACATGTACCAGAGCTACGCCGAGCCGGGGATCCGGCTGGCGGGCGAGCCCGACTCCGAGGTGATGCCCTTCGTCAGCGTCGGCTCGCTGTTTCGCAGCTACAACATCATCCTCGAGCGGGTCGCTGAGCTCGAAGACGTCGAGGCGCTCGTGCTCCTGCACCAGGACTCGGAGATCATCGATCCGGACTTCTGCGCCAAGCTGCGCGAGTCGCTGGCCGATCCCGAGGTCGCCCTGGTCGGCGCCGCGGGCGCGGTCGGGGTGCGCAGCATCGCCTGGTGGGAGGGCTCGCCGACCTGGGGGTCGTTCACCCACCGCTACCGGGAGTTCGGCGGGGGCGAGGTGCCGGCGATGTCGTGGGACCCCGACAACACCACCCCGTGGTCGCAGACCGGGGAGGTCGACTCGATCGACGGCTTCGTCATCGGCATGTCGCCGTGGGCGATCCGCGAGCTTCGCTTCGACGAGGCCCTGGGCAGCAAGCTGCACGGCTACGACTACGACCTCTGTCTGCAGGCGCGCGAGGCCGGCCGCAAGGTCGTGACCCAGAACCTGCGCGTGGTCCACCATCACTCGCTCGACCTGCTCGGCGACGCCCAGGGTTGGATCGACGCCCACATCAAGGTGGCCGACAAGTGGGAGGGGAAGTTCCCCGGCGCCGGGCCCGACGGGCTCGACTGGAAGCAGCGCGCGCGGTTGGCCGAAGCCGAGGTGGGCGCGACGCGGCTTCAGCTGCGCGCGCTCGAGCACCAGTCAGGCGCCCGCGAGGCCGAGGCCAGGGTCAAGTACTGGGAGCTCGAGGAGGAGGTGCTGGAGATGCGCGCCAGTGGGAGCTGGCGGATCACGGCGCCGCTGCGGGCCGTCGGACGTCTGCTCAGGAAGCTTCGCCGGCGGCCGACTGAGGAATCGTCTGCCTGAGGCTCCCCGGCTCGGACCGCTCGCGGGCGAGCTCCTCGGCCTCCGCTTCGCCGAGCTCGCCGAGCGCCTCGCGGATCTGGTCGCGCGAGAACATCGGATGGCCGCGCTGCTTCAACCGCGAGAGGCGCTCGCCGGTGGCGAAGGCGCTCGAATCGAGCATCCTGCGCAGCAGGGCCTGTTGATGGGCGGTGACGCCCTCGAGATCGCTGAGCTCGCGTAGCGTCCGGCAGAGCGCGACAAGATGGGCGACGCGGTGCTGTTCCACGCGCTCGAGCAACGGGTTGTCGCGCCACGGCGCGACGACCTCGGCGACGGCGTCGGCGCCGGGAGCGCCGCGGTCCCAGATCACCCCGAGCCCCCAGAACAGCGGGATCTGGGCGAAGTCGAGCTGCTCGCGGCCACCGACGAATTCCTCGATCGCGGTGAGCACGCCGTTGTTCGTGCCGCCCTCCCGGGCCGCGGCCCACTTGAACGGGATCCCGCCCGGCGCGATCCCCGGCTCGTCCGGGGCCAGCGACGCGTTCTCGGCCAGCGGCTGGCGGTGCTCGGGCGGGATTCGCTCCGGGGCGTAATAGGTGTCGCGGCGGGCATGCGGCCAGCCGATGTCGTGCAGGATCAAGAGCGGCAGGTGGCGATCACCGGCGCTGTTCGCGGCCAGCTCGAGCTCGCGGCTGAGCGTGTAGTGGTTGTGATCGCCGTCGAGCACGATGGCGTCGGCACGCGGCAGAGAAGGGAGCGCGTCGTGGCTGGTCTGGGTGACCAGCTCGAGTGCCGCGTTCTGCTCGGCGAGCTCGAGCAGTGCCTCGCCGGGGGAGGGATCGATCGCGGTCACCGTGCCGTTGCGCCCGGCGGCCCAGGCAAGCAGCTCGCGGGTGAGGCCGCCACCGCCGGCGCCGACCTCGATCACCGAGCGTGCGTCAACCGCCTCGAGGCAGGGAAGCACCAACTCGGCCGCGTTGACCAGCGACGAGCCCCCGTTGTCCGGGTCAGTTGCCTGCGACGAGTTCCACACCGGCGCGATTCATCTCCTGTGGTCCGACCTCCATGCCTGGGCGCAAGCGTACCGGCCTCAGTGTTCGAGGACCAGCCCGAGAAAACGCTGCGTACGTTCCTGCTTCGGGTTGTCCAGGACGTCGGCCGGGCGCCCCTCCTCGACGATCACACCCTCGTCCATGAACACCACCCTGGTGCCGACCTCGCGGGCGAAGCCGAGCTCGTGGGTGACGACGATCATCGTCATCCCCTCGGCCGCGAGCTCGCGAATCACGTCGAGCACCTCCTTCACCAGCTCCGGGTCGAGCGCCGAGGTGACCTCGTCGAACAGCATCACGTGCGGGTCCATGGCCAGGGCCCGGGCGATTGCCACCCGCTGCTGCTGGCCGCCGGAAAGGCGGTCGGGGAACTCGTGGAGCTTGTCGGCAAGCCCGACCCGGAACAGCAGCGTCTCGGCCTTCTCGCGCGCCTCTGCGTAGCTGCGCTTGAGCACCTTCGTCTGCGCCAGGCCGACGTTGGAGAGCGCCGACTTGTGCGGGAAGAGGTTGAACTGCTGGAAAACGATCCCGACCCGCTGGCGGACGAAATCGATGTCTTCGTGGTGCTCGCGACGCGCGCTATGCGTGATCTCGCGACCTTCGAGGAAGATGTGGCCCTCCTCGGGGGGCTCGAGCAGGTTGATGCAGCGCAGCAGCGTCGATTTGCCCGATCCGCTCGGGCCGAGCACGCAGACGACCTCGCCCCGGCGGATGTCCAGGTTGACGCCGCGCAGCACCTCGAGCTTGCCGAAGCGCTTATGCACGCCATCGAGGCGGAGGATCGCGCTCTCAGCGCTCACACCGGACCCCCTGCGGGGGCACCGGTCGGTACCAGCGGAGGCTCGTCGCCGCTGTCGCGGGAGGCGCCGCCACGTTGCGTTCGTGCCTGCTCTCGGGCGATCATCCAGTCGACCAGGCGCGCCAGCGGGATGGTCACGATCAGGAACAGGATCGCGCCCATGACCAGGCCGGTGCCGTTGTAGAACTCCGCCTGGATGTCGCGCCCGGCCTGGACGACCTCGATCGCACCGATCACGCTGACCAGCGAGGTGTCCTTCATCAGCGCGATGAAGTCGTTGAGAAGCGGCGGGATCACCTTTGTCACCGCCTGCGGCACGATCACGTACCGCATCGACTGTCCATGGCTCATGCCGAGCGATCGCGCAGCCTCCATCTGGCCGCGCGGGACCGCCTCGATCCCGGCCCGGTAGACCTCGGCCATGTAGGCGCCGTAGGTGATCGTGAGCGCGAGGACGCCGTACCAGAACGGGGAGGTCTGGCCGAGCCAGGTCGGGCTCGCGAGCGACTTCGGCAGCACCTCGCCGCCGATCGGCGAGCCGAACACCGAGATCCCCGAGATCAGCAGCAACACCAGCAGCAGCGGAATGCCGCGGAAGACGTCGATGTAGGCGATCGTCAGCCAGCGGATCGGAGCCAGCGGCCTGCCCGGGAGCTGTCGCAGCACCGCCAGGACCAGGCCCCAGGCCAGCGCCAGGATTCCGGAGATCACCGAGAGCTTGATCGTGATCCAGAACCCGCGCATGATCTCGGCGAAGTGCCCGTCCTGGAAGACGATGCCGCTGAAGTCGAAGTAGTAGTCGAGGATGAAGGTCAATCTCGCCTCCCGTGAACCGCCCTACCTCGCCACACTAATTATTCGCATGCGAAAGGGGCGCCAAGTTGACGCCCCTTCCATGCTGCTTCGTTGATTCAGCTGGGTCAGCCCGGGTTGGTCGTCGTTCCGGTGAGGACCGATTCGGGCGGATCCGACTGGAAGTACTGCTGGTAGATGTCGGTGACGGTGCCGTCGTCCTTCAGCTCCTGCAGCGCCGTGTTCACGGCATCCAGCAGCGCGGTGTTCTCCTTCGAAAGCGCGTAGCCATAGAGCTCGTTGGTGGGGATCTCGGCGGCGATCTCGATTCCCTCCGTCTTCTCGACCGCGTCGACCGCCACCGGCTGGTCGATGATCGTCGCGTCGACCTGGCCGGTTACCACGGCCGAGATCGCGTCCGGGCCCTCGGGGTAGCCGCGAACCTCGGAGGCGTCGGTCTCGTCGTTGGCGTAGGCCTCGCCGGTGGTCGCATCCTGGGCACCGACGATCTTGCCGGCCAGGTCCTCGACCGAGGTGATGTCGGAGCCGGTCGGCACGACGAGCGCCTGCTGGGCCTCGTAGTAGGGATCGGAGAAGTTGACCGTCTTCTGGCGTCCCGGGGTGATCGTCGATGCGGCGGCGACGATGTCGAACTGGCCCGCCGCGACGTCGCGGAAGATCGTGTCGAACGAGGTGTCCTGGAACTCCGGTGTGAGGCCGAGGTTCTCCGAGACGGCGGTGATCATGTCGATGTCGAAGCCGCCGAAGTCCGGGTCGTCCGGGGTGCCGATCTCGAACGGGGGATAGGGGGCGTCGGTGCCGATCAACAGCGTGCCGTCGGTGATCGTGGTCACGTCGCCGCCGGATGCCGACGTCTCCGTGGTCGAGCTGTCGTCGTCGCCGCATCCTGCAGCCACAACACCGGATGCCAGCAGCGCCAGCATTCCGATCAGCAGCCAAAGTCGAGTTCCTCTCATTGTGGTGTCCGCTCCCTTTCGTCCAGTTCGTCGGGCTCCCCCGCTGTGGGGGCGCAAGATACACCGATCGCGACCCCATCCTCAACGCGGAGCTCGAACTTGATCCGATGCTCGGCCTGCCAGCGCTCGAGCACCCAGCGCTCGCCCTCGCGCCCGATGTCGTCGAGGATCACCGCGGCGCCGGGGGCGAGGCGGTCGCCGAGCACGGCCAGCGCCGGGTAGCGCGCCCGCTCGGCGCCGGTCGCAGACGTCGGCGGGCCGTCGACCAGCAGCACGTCGATTCGCTTCGGCAGGGCGGCGAGCGAGCCGAGTTCGTACCAGCCATGGCCCGGCGGCGCCAGCGGGTGGTCGGAGAGCGGCGCCTCCAGCAGCTCGACGAACTCGTCGAGCTCCTCGGCTGCGATTCGCCCGCGGACCTCGGCGGCCCAGGCGGGGTGGTGCTCGAGCGAGTACAGGCGCCCGCCGCCGAGCCGGCGCAGGAGGCGGCCGATCGCGATCGTGCTCTCCCCGGAGCCGCATTCGACCACGCTGACGCCGGCGCCGACGCCGTCGACCAGCTTCAGCATCACCTCCAGCGCGGCGGGTCCCAGCGCCCAGTCGCCGAAGCTCAGCGGCGGGCCGTCGTCGAGCAGCGAACGGAGCATCGTCCCGGCGCTCGCCGGCACCGCGCCGTCCGCGGGCGAGTCGAGGCCCCGTGCCTCTCGTGCCCGGCGGCGAACCACGGCGGCGTCGGTGTACTGCGTCGGCCCGCCGGAGAGCCGGTGAGGAGCGTGGGTCGAGTAAAAGCAGGCGATCGCGGGCAGCACGAGGGGGTCCGTTTCGGTGGTCAGCCGCGCGAGCAGGTCCCAGTCGCCCATCTGCACGAGGCTCTCGTCGAAGCGCGCCTCGGGCAGCCCGGCCCGATGCGCGATCGCGGACATGTCGGCGAGGTTGGCCTCCGCCAGAGCGTCGCGGCGGTAGGGGTGCAGCCAGAGGGTCGGCAGATCGCCGCTGCCGCGCTTGCGCGTCCGCGCCAGGTCGTCGATCACGTAGGCGCCGTAGAGAACGTCGACGTCGGGCCGCTGCTCGAACCCCCAGACGACGCTCTTCAGCCAAGCCGGGTGCATCGTGTTGTCGTCGTCGATGTAGGCGACGATCTCCCCCTCGGCGAGCTCCAGCCCCGCGTTGCGGGCCGCGGAGACGCCGCCGTGGGGAAGGCTCAGCGTGCGCAGGCGAGGGTCGGAGAGCGAGGCCAGCAGCTCCGCGGTCTCGTCCTCGCTGCCGTCGTCGACGATCAGCAGCTCCCAGCGCGGATAGGTCTGGGCGAGGACGGAGGCGATCGCCGTCGGCAGGCACTGCGCCCGGTTGCGCGTCGGCAAGACGACCGAGACCAGCGGGGTCGTCGCCAGTGTCGCCTGCTCGACCCAGGCCATCGTCGGCGTGATCGCGTCCACCGGTCGCGCCCGCAGGGCGTCGATCGACTCGGCGTGGCTCGAGGCGCGGGCATCCTGATTTGCGATCAGGCCGAGAAGGTGGTCGATCCTGCGCTCCAGGCGCTCGATCTCCGTCGCCATCGAGTCGCGCAGCGCCTCCGTGCCGGCGTGGTGCTGCAGCCGGGCCGCGGTCGCGAACCTGCCGCCGGCCTGGCGGCGCGCCGCGCGCCAGCTCGCGACCTCCCTGCGAAGCGAATCAAGAGCCACCCTCCCTGGCACCATGGGCGTGCACGCTAGCGCGACCGAGGCGCGCCGGGGTGGATCGGCACTAGGCTGCGCAGATGGGAGGTGTTCGGCGTGCCGGATGTGCCGCGCTCGCGGGCTTGGCGCTGTGCGCGATCTGCACCCCGGGCCGGGCCGGCGCCGAGCCCCCCGCCCGGGCAGCGCGACCGGTGCTCCTGCTGCTGCCGCCAGGGGGGTTCATCTGGAACGACACGACCCGGCTGGCCGCCGCGGCCGAGCTCGCCGAAGCGGCCGGGTTCGAGGCGCGCTACGTCGACTACCCCGAGTACGACCTGCGCGGAGCCGTCGCCGCGGCGGAGTCGGCAGCCCGGCGGCTCGGGGCATCCGGACGCGTCGTCTACGCCTACGGCGAGTCCGCCGGAGGGACGCTCGCGGCCCTGCTGGCGGAGCGCGAGCTGGTGGTCGCGGCGGCGACCTACTGCCCGGTGGCAAACCTGGTCAACTTCGCCGACCACCTCGACGACCCGGATCTCTACCGGGCGATGATCGGAGCCGGCAACCGCCTGCTGCGCCACAACTCGCCCGGCGCCCACGACAGCGATCGGCCGATCCTGGCGCTGAACGCGGTCGACGACGCACCTGTGATCACCGAGCCGATCCGTAGATGGGACGCGCGCGACCCGGAGGTGACGAGCATCCGCGTACCGGCCGGCCACCTCGGCGAGGGGGGCGACCCATCCGTCTACGGCGCCAGCGTCCGGCGGGCCCTGTCCTGGCTCGGGCGACGGCACTACACTTACTGAAGCATGCTCGAGCCGACGCTCAACCGCCCCTGCGGCGGCCGCTACGGCAACCTGATCGAGGCCGTCGGCAACACGCCCTTGGTGGAGCTGCCGCGCCTTTCGCCGAAGCCCGAGGTGAGGATCTTCGCCAAGCTCGAGGGACGCAATCCGACCGGGTCGGTCAAGGACAGGGTCGCGAAGGCGATGATGGAGGCGGCCGAGGCCGAGGGCGCGATCGCGCCGGGCCAGACCGTGCTCGAGCCGACGTCCGGCAACACCGGAATCGCGCTGGCGATGATCTGCCGGCGCAAGGGCTATCCGTTCAGGGCGGTGATGCCCGACAACGTCACCGAGGAGCGCTCGCAGCTGTTGCGCATGTTCGGCGCCGAGATCACCTACTCGGAGGGCGCCAAGGGCTCCAACGGCGCGGTCGAGCTGGCGCTGGAGATGGTCGGCGGCGATCCCTCGTACTACATGCCCTACCAGTACGGAAACGAGGCCAACCCCGGCGCCCACTACCACGGCACCGCGGTCGAGATCCTCGACGAGCTCGATCAGGTCGCCGCCTTCGTCGCCGGCCTTGGCACCGGCGGCACCCTGATGGGCGTCGGCCGGCGGCTCAAGGAGGCCGACCCGGAGACCAAGATCGTCGCCGCCGAGCCGATGCAGGGCGAGCTCGTACAGGGCCTGCGCTCACTCGACGACGGCTTCATCCCCCCGATCATCGATCTCTCGGTGCTCGACCGGAAGATCATGGTCTCCAACCGCGATGCGATCGTCTGGACCCAGCGGCTGCTGCACGAGGAGGGGCTGTTCGCCGGCGTCTCCGCCGGGGCCGTGGCGGCGATCTGCGTGCGGATCGCGGCCGAGATGGACCAGGGCAACGTCGTCTTCCTCGTCCCCGACGACGGTTGGAAGTACCTCTCCTCGGGCGTCTACACGACGCCGGTCGAGGAACTCGACGGGGTCGATACGACCGTTTGGTGGTAGCTCAGCGCGTTGCGGTCGCCTCGCCCGGGCGTCGCCGGCGACCGATGAGATCGCTGACCCTCCGGTACTTGAGTCGCAGGATCGGACGCTCGATCAGGTAGTAACTGAGCGCTCCGAGCGCGATCGAGATCGACAGCGTCCCGAGCAGCGAGACCAGATAGGGCTCGCCGACGAACTTCAGCGCGACCGCGAAGTGCCAGAGGAAGATCCCGTAGGAAACGAGGCCGATCCAGGCGACCACGGGGTGGGCGAGCAGGCGCCGCGGCAGGCCGCCGGCGCCGTCGCCGAACACAGCCGGCAACAGCAAGAGGAAGCCGACGACCGCGAAACCCGCGGCGGCGGTGAGCTGCTGGGCCCTGGTCTGCTCGATGAAGCTCTCGGGCACGATCAAGAGGCAGAGCGCGACATAGAGCGCGATTGCCAGTGCCCACGGGGCCGCCGGGTATGAGGTCGTCAGCCGGACGAGCGCCGGCTGCTCGGCGCGGTTGGCGAGCGCCACCGAGGCGACGGCGAGACCCATGCCGAAGCTGAAGGCGACGAAGCTGCCGAGGATGGTGAAGCTGATCCACTCCGAGGGCTCTCCGGGGAGGCCGAAGCGCACGAGCAGCGAGACCACCGCGAGCCCGGCGAGGATCAGCAGCTCGACCCGCATCCAGCCGCGGCCCTCGAAGCGCCTGGTCAGCTTCGCGACCCCGAGTGCGTAGAGCGGCAGCGCGATGTAGAAGCTCAGCTCGACGACGAGGCTCCAGGTCTGCCCCAGGGCGCCGAAGGGGCCCGTGAACGGGCCGCCGAGAACCGGCAGCGTCTGCACCAGCGTGTATTGCGCCGGCGCTCCTCCCGGGTAGACGCCGAGAAAGCCCGGAAGCAGCGTGAGCACGGTCAGCGCGACCCAGTAGGCGGGATAGATGCGCAGGAAGCGGCGCTTGGCATAGCTATCGATCGGCGGCCGAGCGGCGCCGCCGCCGCGGGCTGCGATGAACGGTCGGTAGAGGAGGAAGCCGGAGATCAAAAAGAAGAACGTGACGCCCACGCTGAGATTCACCTGCAGACGCTGCAGGTACTCGGGCAGGGCTTCGGACCCGGGCGTGTGGGTGAGGACGACGCAGATCACAGCGATCGCGCGCAGGCCGTCGAAGAGTGGGAAGCGCGGATGATGCGGCGGCGGCGCGACCGCGTCGGGCACGTGTGTGGGCGCGGCGGCACCTGTGGCTCGCGGCGCAGGCTGCACGGCCCGGATCCTAGGCGCAAGCGGGTTGGTCTTACTATGCGCCCGATGCCGGGAGCCGAGTTGCACGCTGCTTCGCGGCTGTCCGGCCTGGGTCGGCCGCTGATCGCCGTGCTCGCGCTGACGGCGATCGGCTTCCTGCTCCGGCTCGCCGGACTCGACCAGGGCCTGTTCGCCGACGAGGCCTCGACCTACAAGGTGGCGACCGACGCCGGCAGTCCATGGGACGTGATCGATTTGATCCGCGGCGATCAGAGCGTGGTCGAGCTGACGCCGCCGCTTTCGTTCATCCTCGCCTGGGCCTCGGCGAAGATCGGCGACCCGACGATCTGGGTGCGCTTGCCGTCGCTGCTCGCCGGGGCGTTGATGATCCCCGCCGTCTACGCCGTCGGCGTGCGCACGCTCGGGCGCGGGCCCGCACTCATCGGCGCCGCGCTCGTCGCCCTGAGCCCGTTCCTGATCTTCTACTCGCAGGAGGCCCGTTCCTACCTGCCGGCCGCCTTCGCGGTGGTCGTCGCCACGCTGGCGCTGCTGATCGCGCTCGAGCGCCGCACCGTCTGGTGGTGGGCGGCCTACGCGGCGGCGTCGACTGCCTGTCTCTACCTCAGCTACACCACCGCGCTGCCGTTGCTGGCGCAGTTTCTCTGGGTCCTCTGGGCTCGCCGCGATGCCTGGCGCCCGCTGCTGGCGAGCAACGCGATCGCCGCGCTGTTGTTCCTGCCCTGGCTGGGGGAGTTCTTCGACGACGGCCGCTCGCCGTTCAACTTCCTGCCCTCCGCGCACCCGCTGACGCTCGACAACGTCAGCTCCGACCTCGCGCACCTGACGATCGGCAGCCCGATCGCCGATCTCTCCGCCGTCCCCGGCACGGTCGCCTGGGTCCTGATCGTCGCCGGCCTCGTGGTGGCGGTGGTGGCGGCCCTGCGGCGCCCGGCGCCGCAGCCGGTGCCGGTGCCGGGCTCGGGCGCCGGTGCCGGGCTCTCGCTGCTGCTGGCGATGGCGCTCGCGTGTCCGGTCGGGATGCTCGTCTGGAGCCTGCTCGGGACGACGATCTTCGACGCCCGCAACCTGACGCCGTCGCTGCCGTACCTGTTGTTGGTTTTCGGGGCGGTCCTGCTGGCGCCGCGGATGCCGATCCGCGCCCTCGCCGCCGGCCTCGCGCTGGCCGGCTTCGGGCTCGGGGCGCTGGCGACGCTGCGGTCGGAGAACGAGCGCCCGCAGGTGCGCGCGGCGGCCGAGTTCGCGCTCGCCAATCTAGATCCCGGCGATCCCGTCTACGCGGTCGAAAACGCGACCTACGGCGGTCTCGAGGGTCCGCTGGAGCGTTACCTGAAGCCCTACGTCCCCGACGACGATCTGCGCGAGGCAGCCGACACGCCCCCGGGGACGCTGCCGAGCGGGCCCGAGCGCGTGGCCCTGATCTCCTGGGACGCCGACGCGCTGGCCGGCGTCGAGGTGACGCCGACCGAGCCGGCGCTGCCGGCCGGCTACGCGGAGCTCGCCGCGGAGACCTTCCCCGGATACATCGAGCTCCAGGTGCGGGTCGTCGGTAGGCAGCCCTGAGCCGCGATCGTCACCGGCCCGCCCGATCTGGAAAACTCGCCGCCGTGTCATCGATTGACCGAGCGGCCTGACCGATGGCCAACGTGCTGATCCCCGGCGGCGCCGGCTACATCGGTGGCTGGCTCACCGACCGTGCCCTGGAGGCCGGTCACGAGGTGCGGGTATATGACCTGCTCCTGTACGAGGATCGGTACCTGAAGGAGGTCGACTTCGTCGCCGGCGACGTGCTCGACACCGAGCGGCTGGCGCCCCATCTCGAGTGGGCCGATTCCGTGGTCTGGCTCGCGGCGCTGGTCGGCGACCCGGCCTGCGCGCTCGACAGCACGCTGACCCGCAAGATCAACGTGGAGTCGGTGCAGTGGCTGTGCGACAACTTCGACGGCCGCATCGTCTTCCCCTCGACCTGCTCCGTCTACGGGGCCCAGGACGAGGTACTCGACGAGCAGAGCCCGACGGCGCCCCTGTCGCTGTACGCGGAGACCAAGCTCGAGACCGAGCGGTTACTGACCGAGCGGCGCCCCGAGAGCCTGATCTTCCGGCTGGCGACGCTGGCCGGGATGGGCGACGCCTACTCGCGCATCCGCCTCGACCTGGTCGTCAACCTGCTGGTCATGCGGGCGAAGATGATCGGCGAGCTCTCGGTCTTCGGCGGCGAGCAGTACAGGCCGCTGCTGCACGTGCGCGACGTCGCCACCGCGATCGTCCCGCACCTGACCACCGACGCCGCCGGGATCTACAACCTGGGGACCGAGAACTCGACCATCCTCGCCGTTGCCGAGCGGATCGTCGAGCGGATCGGCGAGGGCGAGATCAAGCGGATCGATTCGCCGTTCCAGGACACGCGCAACTACCGCGTCTCGTTCGAGCGCGCCAACGACGAGCTCGGCTTCCAGCCGCGGTTCACCACCGACGACGCGATCGACGAGATCGCCGGTCTGATCGCGGCCGGCCGGGTGAAGGACTTCAGCCTCGCCGCGTTCTCGAACCTCGAGGCGCTGCGGCCGTACCTGCAGCCCGAATCGATCCCGCTGGGGCGCGAGGTGCGGCCCTCGCACAGCCTCGCCCGCCACGCCGACCCCGGCCAGTTGGCCGTTCGATGAGCGCCGAGCCGAGGCTGATTGCGGGTGGCTGCGCGGCCGACGATCGCGGCCGCGTCTACTTCGCCAACGACTTCGACCTCGCCGACTGCAGGCGTATGTACGTGACCGAGAATTACGCCCCCGGCACCGTGCGCGCCTGGCACGCCCACCGCGAAGAGCGCAAGTGGGTGCTGGCGGTGAGCGGGGCGGCGCTCGCCTGCTGCGTCGAGATCGACGACTGGGACTCGCCGTCGACCGACGCCGAGATCCACCGCTTCGTCCTCGACGCCGCCAATCCGACGGTACTCGAGGTACCGGCAGGCTTCGCCAACGGGGCGATGTCGCTGCTGCCGGAGACCAAGCTCCTCTACCTCTCGGATGCGCCCCTGGACGCGTCGCTCTCCGACGACGTCCGCTTTCCGGCTCGCCTCTGGGACCCCTGGCAGATCCCAGAGCGTTGAGCGTCGAAACCTCGATCGTCGTCCCGACCCTCGATCACGCGGCCACCCTGGGGCCGACGCTCGAGCGGCTCAACCACGTGATCGCCGCCAGCGGCGCCGCGGCCGAGGTGCTGGTCGTCGACGCGGGCAGCCACGATGGGACGCTCGAGGTCGCCGCCGAGCTCGCCGACCGCTATCCGCTGCTGCATCTGCGGCTGCTGGTCCAGGATCGCGGCCAGAGCGGCTTCGGCACCGTGCTGCGGCTGGGCATGGCCTATGCCACCGGTCGCTTCGTCGTCGTCGTGATGCCCGACGCGCGCGACCCGCTGGAGCTGATCCCGAAGATGCTCGCCGAATTGCGCTCCGGCGCCCACCTGGTGCTCTGCTCGCGCTACGGCGATGGCGACGGGGAGGTGGAATCCGGCGTGCCGCGACGGTTCGTCCTCTACCAGTCGCTGTACCGGCGGGCGATCCGGCTGCTGCTCGGGGTCGACGTGCCCGACAGCACCTACGGCTTTCGCGCCTTCAGCCGCACCTTCGTGCAGGCGCTCGGGATCACCGGCCGGCGCTTCGCGGTCTGCTCGGAGATCACCTTCAAGGTGATGCTCGCGGGCGGCAAGACGGTCAGGGTTCAGGGCGCGCAGACGGGCCCGATGGTGCGCGAGCAGTCGCGTTTCCGGCTCGGACACGAGCTCGCCGGCTACGCCCGCACGCTCGCCCGCGCCAGCCTCCACCGCCTCGGCCTGCGCTGGTTCTGACGGGCTTTGAGCCCGAGCGTCTACGTTTCCGGGATGACGATCCGCAAGCTGCAGAGCCAAGGCGTCCACCACATCACGATCACCGGTGCCGATCGGCAGACGTCGATCGATTTCTGGGAGGGCGTGCTTGGGATGCCGTTCATCTTCGAACAGCCGAACCTCGACAACGATGCCGAGAGCCACCTCTACTTCGATCCCGGCGACGGGCGGCTGATCACCATCTTCACCAACGAGGAGCGCGAGGGCGATCCGGAGCGGACGCCGACCGACCCCGGTTGCGTTCACCACCTCGCCTTCGCGATCTCCAAGGCCACCTTCGACCAGGCGGTCGAGCGGCTCGACGAGCGCGGGATCGACCACAGCGGAGTCAAGGACCGGGGCTTCATGGACTCGATCTACTTCACGGATCCGCTCGGCCTCTTGATCGAGCTCGCCGCCTACCGCTTCGAGCCGCCGGCCGGCCATACCCATGCCGAGGTGCTGTTCGAAGCCCATCGCATCAGGACCGAGCGCGGCGATCGCAACATCGAAACGATCCACCTCGCGGACGCGATCGAGGCGCTCGCCGAGCGATCTCGAAGCTCGCTCTCGAGCGACCGCGAGCCGAAGGATCCGTACGGGAGCTAGTAGATCCGCGTCTCGGGCAGCGGCACGATCCAGTAGCCCTCGTACTGGGGCTCGTTGGCGCGGATCGCGTCGAGGTAGTTCCAGGCCGAGCAGAAGACGTAGTCGGGCCGCGCCGAGGCGAAGCGCTCCGGGCTGACGATCGGCGTGTGGGTGCCCGGCATCAGCTTGCCGGCCCGCAGCGGCGAAGCGTCGACGACGGCTCCGAGGTAGTCCATCTCGCAGGCGTTGACCCACATCGTTGCCTTGCCGGCGGCTCCGTAGGCCCAGATCGACGCCCCGGCGGAGAGCCGGCGCATGGTTTCGCCGAAGACCTCGATCCGCCGCCGGGAATCGGTCGCGAACCCCCTCCAGGTGGCGGCGGCGTTGAGCTCGGCCTCGGCCTCTGCGGCCTCGAGCTCGGCGACCGCGGCCGACGCCTCCCGGGCGCCGGTGCGCGCGGCGGCGACCCGCAGCGAGCCACCGTGCATCGGCACCCGCTCGGCGTCGATCGGCTCGAAGCCGAACCTCGCCAGCAGCCTGCGCAGAGTTCCCAGCGAGTAGAAGGTGAGGTGCTCGTGGTAGAGCGTGTCCCACTGCAGCTGCTCGAGCAGATCGCCCGCGTACATCACCTCGAGGCAGAGCACGCCGTCGGGGGCGAGCACGGCGTCGGCGCCGTCGAGGATCGCTCCGGGATCATCGTTGTGGGCAAAGACGTTCGATCCGGTGACCAGGTCGACGGGCCCGCCGGCGCGGTCGGTGAGCTCGACCGCGAGCCCGCGGGAGAAGGCGCCCGTGATCACGTCGAGGCCGCGCTCGCGGGCCATCTCGGTGATGTTCGGAGCCAGGTCGACTCCGACCGCGCGCATCCCCCGCTCGCCCAGCGCGGCGACCAGGGTGCCGTCGTTGGCGCCGAACTCGACCACCGACGCGGGCGCGAAACGCTCGGCGATCCAGTCGGCGTAGGCGTCGAAGTGGCGGACGAGGCCGGGAATCGTCCCGGTCTTGAACGAGTAGTCGGTGAACAGGATCGACGGGTCGACCGGGTCGGTGATCTGGACCAGGCCACATTCCCCGCAGACGCTGATCGCCAGCGGATAGCGCCGCTCCTCGGCGATCTGATCGGCCCCGGCGAGAAAGCCGCCGGCGAGCGGCATCTCGCCGAGATCGAGGAACTCCTCGACCGCTTTGCTCTCACAGCCGCGGCAGATCTCGCTCAAGTCGGTCTCCTCAGGAATTGGCGGACGCGGCGACCGAAGGCGCGCATCGGGTAGCGCAGGTAGGACAGGATCTGTCGCGGACTGTAGGCGAACGCCGTCGGCCGCTGCCCCTCGGCTCGGGCCTTGAGCACGGTCGGGAACTCGACCGGAGTGATTCCCTCCCGCAGCGCCCAGTCGAGCTCCTCGACGATCACCGCGAAGCCCGGCTCACGCAGCGGCCAGGAGGCGATCAGCGAGGTGCGCCCGGCGCGAAACCCGTTGGTGACGTCGCGGACACCGGCGCCGAACAGCGCCCGCCCGACCGCGTTGCCGGCGACCGAGACCCAGCGCCGCGACGCGGGCACTCCCTCCATGCGACCGCCGGGGACGAACCGCGACGCCTTGATGTAGGCGTGGCCGGCGGTCGCCAGCTCGCCGATCCGCAGCAGGTCGGAGGGCGGGTTGGTGAGGTCGGAGTCGATGAAGGCGACGTAGTCGAGCCCGAGCGCGGCGGCGCGAGCCGTCCCGGTTCGAAGCGCGGCCCCGTAGCCCTGGTTGGCCGCGTGGCGCTCGATCTCGAGCCCCTCGAGCCGCCCCGCGATCTCGGCCAGCAGCTCGCCGGATCCGTCCTCGCTGCCGTCGTCGACCGCGATCACGGTCGCCGTTCCCGGGTAGCTGCCGGCGACCGCCGTGATCTGCTCGAGTCCGTTCTCGATCGTCGCCGCCTCGTTGTAGACCGGGACCACGATCCCCAGGGACGGCGACATCGGTGCGGCAGCCTAGTGGCTCGTCGATTCGGATGAGCGGCTGATCTAGGGTGCGCTGATCGAGACGGGCGCGAGCGAGAGAGGAGACGGCCGCTGGTCGCTGGCGCTTGCCGTCGCGGCGCTGACCGCCCTTGGCTTCGCCCTGCGCGTGGCCGGGATCGACCAAGGCCTCTACGGCGACGAGCTCTCCACCTACGCGGCGGTGACGCTCGCCGACGGTCCCGGGGACGTGATCCACCTGATCACCGCCGATCAGGACCTGATCGAGAGCGGGCGTTACGTGGTCGAGCTGACGCCGCCGCTCTCCTTCCTGGTCGCCTGGCTCACGGCGCAGGTGGGCGATCCGACGGAGACGGTCCGGCTCGGCTCGCTGATCGCCGGCACGGCGACGATCCCGCTCGCCTACCTGCTCGGCAAGCGCACCGTCGGCCGCAGCGCGGGCCTCGTCGGCGCGGCGCTGGTGGCCCTGAGCCCGTTCCTGATCTTCTACGCCGAGGAGGCGCGCGGCTACACGCTGGCGATGCTGCTCGTGCTCGCCGCCGGGCTCGCCCTCCTGCGGGCGCTGGAGACCCGGGCGACGCTGTGGTGGGCGGCGTACGCGCTGGCCTCCTGCGCCGCCCTCTACACGCATTACACGGTCGTCTTCGTCCTCTTTGCCCAGGCCGCCTGGGCGCTGTGGGCGCACCGCGAGGCCTGGCGTCCGCTGCTGGTTGCGAACGTCGTTGCCGCGATCGGCTACCTGCCGTGGCTGCCGGAGTTCATCGACGACGGCGGTTCGGACTGGAATCAGCTGCCGACCCTGCACCCATTCAGCCTCGAGACCGCCGGGCACGATCTGCTCGAGTGGTCGGTGCAGAACCCGCTGGTCGACTTCTGGGCCGTTCCGGGCGGACTCGGCGGGGCGCTGATCGCGGCCGGGCTGGCGATCGCGGTCGCCGCGCTGATCTGGTGGGTCGCCACGAGGCCGGCCGATCCGCAGCGGCGGGTGCCGCCCGGCCTGGTCTTGGTGGTCGCGCTCGCGGCGTCGGTGCCCGTCGGCCTGATCGCCTGGAGCGCGCTCGGCACCACGATCCTCGACTCGCGCAACATGCTTCCCTCCTGGCCCGGCCTGGCGCTCGCGATCGGCGCCCTGCTGACCTCCCCGCGGCGGCCGCTGGTCGCCATGATCGCCACCGGCCTCGTGGTCGCCGGCCTCGCGGTCGCGCTGGTCAGGAACACCGAATCGGAGGCGCAGCGCCCGGACTACAGGCGGGCAGCTGAGTTCGTCGCCGGCCAGACCGGTCCCGGCGACACGGTGATCGACCTGCCGTTCTTCGGCCTCGACTCCGGTCCCCTGAGCGGGCACCTGTCGATCTATCTGCCCGACCGCGAGGTCGAGCAGCCCGAGGACCTGCAGCAGGCGCTGAGGGGCGTCGATGGCGGCCGGGTGGCGGTCGTCACCTGGTTTCCGAACGAGCTCAACGGCGTGGCGACCGGGACCCCGACGGCGCCCGAGACTCCGGCGGGCATGACCGAGGTCGCGTCTGCGGTGTTCCAGGGCTCGTTCGACGTCGCGGTGTTCGTGTTCGAGGACCGCGGCTAGCGCTCAGGGGTCCGGCAGGCCGTCCTCGCGGTAGGACCGCGAGACGTCGATGTGCGAGTCCTCGGCTCGGTGGCCGCGGATCGTGTCGTTGTTGACCCGCTCGACCAGGTCGGCGACCAGGCGCTCGGACGCGTGGCCGTCGCCGATCCCGTGATCGAACTTCTGGCCGTAGAGCGCTTCGAGCTTGGCGATCACCGTCTCGGCCGGGTAGTCCTCGGGCCGGGCCGGGTCGAACTTGACGCTGGAGCCGCAGTCGTAGACCTGCGGCCGCTCGGTGGCCTTGCGGATCTGCAGCGACGGCACCCCGAGCACCGCGGTCTCCTCGACCACCGTGCCGGAGTCGGTCAGGGCGCCGCGAGAGTTGACCAGCAGCGCGAGCAGCTCCCGGTAGCCGATCGGGTCGACCATGGTCACGTTCTCGGGCAGCTCGAGCCCGAACTCGGTCAGCCGCTTCTGGGTCCGGTAGCTGGCGGTGAAGTAGACCGGGCGGCCGACCTTGCCGATCAGCTCGAGGATCGCCGTCAGCGGCTCGGGCGCCTCGACGCTCTCGCGGCGGTGGCAGGTCATCAGGTAGAACTCACCGCGCTCGAGCCCGCGCTCGGCGAAGAACTCGTCGGAGGCGTATTCGGCGTACTCGTCGAGGCGATCGAAGTAGTAGTGCTGGAGCACGTCGACGATCAGGTTCTGGATCACGACGATGTTGCGCGGGTTGATCCCCTCGCGCACGCCCTGCTCCTTGTACTCGTCGAAGTAGGTGTAGATGACGTCGGAGAGGTGGTCGATCACCGTCCGGTACTTCTCCTCCGGCATGCGCCAGTCGTAGGAGCGCATGCAGCCCTCGATGTGGACGATCGGGATGTTCAGCTGCCCGGCCGCGATCGAGCCCATGACCGTGTTCGTGTCGCCGAGGAAGACGGCGACGTCCGGGCGCTCGGCCTTCAGCGTCTCGGAGAGCCGGCCGATCACCGAGCCGACCACCTCGGCGTCGGTGTCGCCGGTGGCGCCGAGCTCGATCGACGGCGCCGGCAGATCGAGGTCGCGGATGAACACGTCCTTGAGGTTGTCGTTGTAGTGCTGGCCCGACCAGGCGAAGGTGAACTTGATCTCGCCCGCCGCCGCCCGCTCCTGCAGCAGGTGGATGATCCGGCTGGCCCGGATCAGGTCGGGACGGATCCCGAGGGTGAGCATCACGTGGCGCACGGGCGCGGACTCTAGCCGTCGCCGTAGGCGGCGAGCTCGGAGAGCATCTCGGCGATTGTCGGCGCGCGGTCGTAACCGGCGCCCTGCCAGAGCCGGTGGTTGAGATCGGCGTGGCGCGTGGACAGCCGTGTGTCGGAGGGCTGCGGCGCCGCCTGGCGCTCGACGGTCACGTCCTCCCGGCCGAAGGCCGTCAGGGCGAGCTCGAGCAGCTCGGCCTTGTTCACGTGGTCGGCCGGGACGAGGTGGAGCACGTTCGGCGCCTGGGCGGGCGGATCCGCGATCGCGGCGCCGATCAGGCGGGAGAGGTGGAGCGTCGTGACGCCGTTCCAGAGGTGGTCGGTATAGCCGCTGATCGTCGCCCCGCGCGGCTGGTCGACGGCCCAGTCCAGCAGTGAGGACGGCCGACCCGGGGTGCGGCCGACGATCGAACAGCGCAGGTTGAGCACCTGCGGGGCAGCCACCTCGCCGGCTGCCTTCGACCGCCCGTAGGCGTCGACCGGGTCGACGGGGCGCGATTCGTCGTGGGGGCCGGCGGCGGCGGCGAACACGGCATCGGTGCTGATGTGCACGATCCGCTGGCCGGCCGCGGCCGCGTCGGCCAGCCGCGGCGGAAACTCGGCGTTGACCGCGAACGCGTCGGCGACGCTCGCGGGGTCGGATTCGTCGATTCGCGGGCGCAGAACGCCGATCGCGTTGACGACCCACTCGCAATCGCACTCGCGAAGCAGGCGGTCGAGATCCGCGGAGCGCGCCTCGAAGCCGTCCGCGGCGCGGGAGAGGCGCTTCACCTCCACCGAGTCGGAGCGCCCGATGACCTCGGCGAGCACTGTGCCGAGCATTCCGTCGGCGCCGAGGATGAGGACGCGCGGCATCTGGTCAGCGACGATACTGCGGCGCCTTGCGATGAGTGACCGAGCGGCGATCTCGTGGGTCGTGGCGCTGACAGCGTTCGGCGTCGCGCTTCGCATCCCCGGCCTCGACCAGAGCGTGTTCGGCGATGAGCTCTCGACCTATGCGATCGCCTCGATGGCGACCGGTCCCGCGGACGTCGTCCGGCTGCTGCACGGCAACGGGATCGTCGAGCTCAGCCCGCCGCTCTACTTCCTCTTCGCCACCGCCTCGTCCCAGATCGGCGACGCGACGGTGACCGTGAGGCTGCCGTCGCTTGTCGCCGGTGCGGCGATGATCCCGCTCATCTACCTGCTCGGCCTGCGGACGGTGGGACGGACCGCCGCCCTGATCGCGACCGCGCTCGCCGCGCTCTCCCCGTTCTTGATCTTCTACTCGGACGAGGCTCGGGGCTACGGCTTCGCCGCGGTTCTGGCGCTGATCTCGACCCTCGCCCTGCTTCGCGCCGTCGAGGGCGGCGGGACCCGCTGGTGGATCGCCTACGCGGTCGCCTCCTGTGCGGCCGTCTACAGCCACTACACGGTCGTCTTCGTCCTCGGCGCCCAGGCGCTGTGGGCGCTGTGGGCACATCGCGACATCTGGCGCCCGCTGCTCGCTGCCAACGCCGCCGCCGCGATCGGCTTCGTTCCCTGGATCCCCACCTACCTCGACGACAGCTCCTCGCCGTTCAACGTCACCGGCTTTTTGCACCCCTTCGGCTTCGAGACCTTCTTTCGCGATCTCGGCGACTGGACGATGTCGACGCCGCCGGTCGCCGACGTCGGCCGGGTGCCCGGAACCCTCGGAGCGCTGCTCGTCGGCGCCGGGATCGTGGTCGCCGCCGCGATCGCCGGGACGGCGGCGTGGCAGCGGCGCGGCGAGCTCGCGAAGCCGTCGAAGAACCTCGTGCTCGTGATCGTGCTGGCGCTCGCGACCCCGCTCGGGATGGCGGCCTACAGCATCGCCGGCGACGACATCTATCTGTCGCGGGTCCTGATCCCGTCGTCGCCGGGCCTGATCGTTGCCCTGGCGGCGCTGCTGGCGGCGCCGAGGATGCCGCTGCGGGCGCTCACCGTCGGAGCCGTGGTCATCGGCTTCTCGATCGGCGTGGTGAAGACGTTCGACGCCGATAACCAGCGCCCGAACTACCGCGCCGCGGCCGACTTCGTCGAGAGCAATACCGATCCCGGCGATCCGGTCTACGACTTCGTCTTCGCCGGCGACCCGAACGGGCCGCTGGGCACGGGGCTGGCGATCAACATGCCCGAGCGCACGGTCGAGCACCCTGCCGACCTCGCCGCGGCGGTCGCCGAGCAGAGCGCGCCGCGGGTTGCCGTCGTCGGCCCGGTGCTCGACATCGAGGGTGCCGATCAGCCGCTCGAGCTTCCCGGCTACCGGCTGCTCGACAGCGAGCAGTTCGCCGGCGTGATCGAGCTCTCGGCCTCGGTGTTCGAACGGGCACCGTGATCTCCCAACCTGTCTAATGCCCGGCGTGCGACTGCTGGCGCGAATCAGATCGGCGCTGGACGAGCCCCGCTACGCCTGGGGTGTGCTCGGGATCGCGATGGCGATCAGCGCCGCGCTGATCCTGATCGAGGGCCGCGGCACCAGCTTCTCCGGCGACGAGCTCGTCTACTACGCGCGGCTCACCGACCGCGACGGCGTGGTCACGAGCCAGGACCAGGTCACGCTCGGCTACCTGCTCGCGCCCCACAACGGTCACCTGCAGCTGTTCGGAAAGCTGATCTACGAGGCCGTCTTCGCCGTCGACGGGCCCAACTACATCGATCTGCGGGTGATCGAGATGCTCGGCGTGCTCGGCTGTGTGGCCCTGTTCTTCGAGCTCGCCCGGCGGCGGGTGGGAGGCGCGCTGGCGCTGGCCCCCTGCTTGGTGCTGCTCTGTTTCGGCGCCGCCTGGGAGAACCTGCTCTGGCCCTTCGACATCCACACCGTGCTCGCGCTCGCCGCCGGCCTCGGCGCGCTGCTGGCGCTCGAGCGAGCCGATCGCCGTGGCGACGTCGTCGCCTGCGGGCTGCTCGTGGTCTCGGCGTTCACGATCGAGCTCGGGCTCGCCTTCGTGCTCGCCGCCGCCGTGCTGATCGTGCTCGGCGAGGATCGCCGCCGGCGCCTATGGGTGTTCGCGATCCCCGTGGCGCTGTACGCGGTCTGGTGGATCTGGGCTCGCAAGTTCGGACAGTCGGCGCTCGACCTCGCCAACCTGGCCGACCTGCCGGGCTCGCTGCTCGACTCGCTGACGGCGGTGCTCGTCGCGCTCACCGGCCTCTTTCCGGCCGGCGTCCAGCAGGCGGTGCACACGCTCGGTACCACGGGCTGGGGAGCGGCGCTGGCGCTCGCCCTGGTCGCGGCGCTCGCGATTCGGCTCTGGCGCACGCGGCCGGTCTCGCCCTGGACCTGGGCGTTGCTCGCCGCAGTGCTCGGCTACTGGGCGCTGATCGCACTCGCCGACCGGCCGGAGGATTCCGCGCGCTACCTGTTCGCGGGCGCGATCCTGCTGCTGGTTCTGGCCGCCGAGGCGTGGCGCGGCGCGCGCGTCTCGGGCGCTGTCGTCCTGGCCGCGTTCGCGCTCGCCGCGGTCGCGATCCCGGCCAACCTGGTCAAGCTCCACGACGGTCGCCGCTTCCTTAGCGACTCGGCGACCGCGAGCCGCACCGAGTACGCGATGCTCGAGCTCGCCGGCGCCGAGGGCGATCCGGCCTACACGCCCTACTCCGACCCCGAGCTGGCGGCGATCGCCCCGGCGCCGCAGCTCGGCCTCGATGCCGCCACCTACCTCGACGCCGCCGCGGCCCAGGGTTCGATCGCCTTCTCGCTGGGCGAGGTCGAATCGCAGCCCGATCAGATCCGACGGCTCGCCGACGCCACCCTCGCTCACTCGCTGGGGATCGGGCTCGAGCCCGCGGCGGAGCCGGCCGGGACCGGCGAGTGCGAGCGAGCGTCCTCCGGAGCCGAGCTCCCCAGCGGAGGGGCGCTGCTGAGCAGAGGGCCGTCGCCGACGCCGATCGGGCTCGCGCGGTTCGGCGATACCGCCGGGGTCGACCTGGAGTCGGTCGAGCCCGGGAGCTGGGCGACGCTGGCGATCCCGGCCGACGAATCGCCGACGCCGTGGCGGATCTACTCCGAGGCCCCCGTGATCGTCTGCCCGCTCGGCTGATCGCCCTCGACGGCCGCCTCAGGGGTCGTCGAGCAGGTGGTCGCAGGCAAGGGGCATCGTCGTTTGCACGTAGGCGATGTTGGGCGCGATCAGCACCTGCGCCTCGGCCTGGCCGCTTTCGCACTGCGAGCGTGCGGTGTCGAGCGCCTCGGTCCAGGTCGGCGAGCCACGGACGTCGGATTCCGCGGCGTTGAACGAGAGCAGGGCGGCGACCATCACCAACACGGCCAGCGCGCCCCTGATCCCGGGCCTCGTCGCCGAGGCCGAACGGGGGAGGCTGTCGAGCCAGACGAACAGCGCGGCCAAGAGCAGCAGCGTCGGCGCGATCACGTAGTGCGAGCCGACCGTGTTCGAGATCCCGTCCGGCCACAGAAGCTGCGAGGCGCCGGCATCCCAGCGCCGGTACCCGGAAACGAGGAACAGCGCCACCGAGATCACGACCGCGAGCGGGGCGAGCAGCCGGACTCGCGAGTTCGAGCTCGTCACGGTGGCGGCGACGAAGGCGGCCAGGGCGATCCCGAGCAGGACCGCGAACGGGATCCCGAACAGCTCCCACGCATTCCCTCCCAGCCACTGGCCGGCGACCACCCCTCCGATCACACGCTGCACGTAGGCCCCGACCAGGTCGAAGCTCCAGTGCGGGAAGATCTCCTTCTGAGCACCGGGCGCCTCCCCGAGCAGGTTCGTCTGGTCCCAGGAGAGGGCGAGCTGGATCGCCATCCCGGCGGCAAATGCCGCCAGGATCACGCCGTCGCGCTTGTCGCGGAAGGCGAACAGGCGCAAGAGCCAGAGCGGGAACAGGAAGAGCACGCCGGCGGTGCTGATCGCGGCGACGAAGAGCACCGCCGCGGCGCCCGCGGCACGCGTCAGCGTCGCCGGGCGCCAGAGCAGGATCCAAAAGCCGGCGAAGACCAAGAACCAGATCGTGTTGGTGACGTTGGCGAGCGTCTCCGTGCCCACGGTCGGCAACAGGACCACCAGCGAGGCGAGCGTTGCCCGCAGGAACGGGCTCTCGATGTGGCCGGCGCTGGCGCGCCAGACCAGGAACGCGCAGCCGGTGACGATCGCCGCGCCCGCGAGCGCCATTGCGGGAGCGAACCATTCGACGGGAAACTCGGAGACGGGAGCGGCGACCAAGCGCGAGACGGTCTGCAGATAGCCGTTGTACGGGGTGGTCAAGGCGTCGAGCAGGTCGCGGGTGAGAGCGTCGTGGAGCCAGATGTAACCGTCCTCGGCCCAGATCGAGTTGAGCGGCTTCGACGGCCACATGCGGGCGATCTGGATCGCGATCGCGAGCAGCGCGATCGCCCCGCATACGAGCGCGCGCCGCGCTGTGACCCGGGGTGGGGGCGGGGCGTCCGGGAACAGGTCGTCGACCGTGCGGCGCAGGCGCGCGAGGGTCGCGTCGACGTTCATCTCAGCGGTGGTAGTCGCCGCGGCTCAGATGGGCTTCGAGGAACACGTAGAGGACGATGAACAGATAGCGGCTGCCCATCTCCTGGATCGCGAGCTTTGACTCGCCCGAGGTGCGGTTGGCCCAGGTGATCGGGATCACCTTGAACGAATGCCCGCGCACGATCGCCTTCAGCGGCAGCTCGACGGTGAGGTTGAAGTGGTGCGAGAGCAGCGGCTGCACCGTCTCGATCACCTCGCGGCGATAGGCCTTGAAGGCGTTGGTGGTGTCGTTGTAGCCATGGCGGAAGAGCACCTTCACGAACCAGTTCGCGAGCCGGTTCAACCCCAGCTTCACCCGCGGGTAGTCGTGGACCGAGCCGCGGATGAGGAAGCGAGAGCCGAAGGCGCAGTCGTAGCCGGCCTCGAGCACGGCGTGATAGCGGACCAGGTCCTGGGCACGGTCGGAGCCGTCGGCCATCATCACCGCCACGGCATCGCCCTGAAACCGTTCGAGCCCGGAGCGCACGGTGAAGCCAAATCCGCGCGGGTGGTGGGAGGCGATGCAGCGGACGCCGGGATGGTCGGTGGCGATCGCCGCGACCACGGCCGGGGTGCCGTCGGAGCTGGCGTCGTCGACGACCAGGATCTCGTGCTCGATCCCCGCCTGCTCGAGCTCGGTAGCGGTCTCGCGCAGCGTGGCGGCGATCGAGCCGGCCTCGTTGTGCGCGGGGATGACGACTGACAGCTTCAAAGCTCTAATGAGCCGGCGACGGCGGCCTCGTTGTCTAGCAGCCAGGCGTGGGTGTCGGCGAGCACCTGGCTCGGGTCGCGGCTCGGGCGCCAGGCGGTGTGCTCGTAAAGGCGCGTGCAGTCGGAGAGATAGAGCGGCACGTCTCCCGGGCGGTTGGTCTGCTCGGCGCCGATCGCGACCTCGTTGCCGGTCAGCTCGCGGCAGAGCGCGGTCGTCTCGGCCAGCGAGAGGCTGATCTCGCGCCCGCCGCCGACGTTGCCGACGAACCCGTCCCAGCCCTGCGGATCGCTGAGCTGCAGATCGACGAGCTCGATCAGGTCGGCGATGTGGAGCAAATCGCGCACCTGCTTGCCGGTCGCGCCGTGGCCGATGTAGCTCAGCGGCTTGCCGAAGTGGTGGTAGAGGAGCCAGAACGTGAACACGCCCTGGTCGACGCGGCCCATCTGCCACGGCCCGGCGATCACGCCGCAGCGATTGACCACCGTCGCGAGCTCGAAATTGGCCGCGTACTCGGCGACCAGCAGCTCGGCGGCGAGCTTGGTCGCGCCGTAGAGCGTCCGCGGGCCGTCGAGCCCGAAGCGCTCCGAGATTCCGGCCGCCGAGGCGCCCTCGCGCTGCTGGTGTTCGGCGAGCTCGAACCTGCTCGGCTCCTCGATCAGCTCGAGCTCCGAGAGCGCCCGGTAGGGATAGACGCGGCTGGTCGAGAGAAGACGAACTGGGCCCGGTCGCGACGCGCGAGCTCGAGGCAGTTGTAGGCGCCGACGAGATTGGTTTCGAACGGATAGGAGGTATCGCCGCTCATCCCGACCAGCGCCGAGGGCTCGGCCGAGCACTCGACCAGCGCGCCAAGCTCGGCTACGGCCAGCAGCGCCTCGCGATCGCGGACGTCGGCGCGCACGAACTCGACCCCGGCGGCCTCGAGCCGCGGCAGGTTGAGCTCCGAGCCGCGGCGGTGCAGGTTGTCGAGCGCGACGAGCTCCCAATCGGGATGGCGGGCGGCGAGCGCCACCGCCAGGTTGGCGCCGACGAAACCGGCGCCGCCGGTGATCAGGACCCGGTGCGGATCAGCGGCCATCGAGCCTTACCGGGTCAACCGCGCATCGACCGGCGGCGCGTCGTCGCTGATCCCGAGGTAGACGTCTCGGTCGCCGTAGCCGTGCCACTGCGGGCAGCTGCCCACCTCGACCTGCTCGGAGTTGGAGCGACCCGGTATCGAGCGGAAGGCGATCGAGCGCGCCGGGCCCGGCTTCGCATCGGAGACCACGAAGCGATCATCGCCGAACGGGGTCGAGGAGCTCAGCGTGAGCCAGTTGTAGTCGACGGCGTCGGCGGGCAGCCCGAGCCGGTAGCGGCGCATCGGATCGGCGACCAGCTCGTCGACGTAGCCGTCGACGGCGCCCTCGCGCACCGGCACCCGGCGGCCGCCGGGCCCTTCGAGCACCTCGGGTTGCGGCTGGCCGGCGGCCGGCGAGCCGAGCTCCGAGGCGGCGTTGCCATCGGCGGCGACGGCGTAGAAGTGCAGGGGCCCGGACTCGGTGACGTCGCCGGCGAGCAGCATCCGTTTGATCTCGAAGCCCGAGCCGCCGAGGGCCGGGAGCCCGGAGCCGATCGCGATGTCGGCCCTCGGGCTACCGGTCGGTGCGCTGGAGATGATCTGGTCGTCGCGGACGAGCAGGACCTCGCTCGCGGGCAGGCCGCCCTCGAGGTCGCCGGCCCAGCCGGTGGCATCGATCGCGGTCGCCTCGCCGGCGTCCGCCAGCGGCACGTCGACCGATTCGGCGCCGGCCTCGGGGTCGACGCTGAGGTATTCCGGGGCCAGTCCCCAGTCGCAGCTGAAGCCGGAGAAGTAGAGCTCGCCGGCATCGGGCGGCTCGCCGGGCCGCGGCGGCAGGTCGTCGCGGGCCATCAACACGTAGTCGCCGACCTCGGCCACCGGCCGGTAGTGGTCGAGCAGATAGTCGCTGACCATGTAGTGGCGCACCGGGTTCGAGATCCCGTCCCAGACCGGCAGCCCGTGATAGCGGCTCGAGTAGGCGATCAGGGCCGGGCGCTCGGCCTCGAGCTCGTCGACCAGCTCTTCCTGGGCGGCCTCGGGGATCGCCATGCTGACGTGGTAGAAGCGCGTCGCCGTGCGGTCGTCGAGCAGGTAGTCGAACAGCAGCGGGCTGTTGGTGAAGTCGAAGATCGTGTCGCCCTCGCCCGTGTAGTCGTCGATCACCCGCTGGATCCCCTCGGGCAGCCCCTCGGGGAAGCTGCCCTCGACCGCGTAGCCGAGCCGCTCGTTCTCGACCGGGGTGAAGGCGATCCCGGTGAGCCGCAGCGGCAGCGTCTCGGCCCGGGTCAGCAGCGAGGCAGGTGCCGCGATCACCGCGATCGCCACGCAGGCGACGGTCGCCGGCCGCCAGGCGAGCCAGCGCCGGCCGCTGCGAAGCGCGCTCGCGTCGGCGACCTGGACGATCCGGTAGACGATGTAGAGCGCCGGGATCAGCGCCTCGGCGGCGACCTGGTGGAGGTGCCCGCCGTCGGCGCGGGTGAGGAACTTGCCGTAATAGGGGATCAGGCCGATGATCGCCGCGCCGACCACCCAGTCGGCTCGCGTGAACCACTTCCGCGTCCAGATCCGCACCCCAGCGTAGGCCCAGGCGACGAGGATCACGGCGACCGGGAAGACGACCTTGGCCGCAAACGCGACGCCGTCCCAGGTCACCGGCAGGCCGCCGGTCAGGTCGTGGCCGCCGACGAACGTGCGGTAGTAGCCGAGGAAGTCGTCGAGGGCGTGATTGGCGGCGAGGAAGATCGCGAACGCGAGCCCGCAGACGAGGCCGGCGACGACGATTCGCAGCGTCCTGGCCCAAGCGTGCCCGGTGTGGCCGGCGGCCTCCGGCGACCGCCGGTGGACGATCTCGTAGGCGACGACGACCGCCCATACCGCCGCCGAGTAGGCCGTCGCCTCGGGCACCGTGATCGCCTGGCCGACGGTGATCGCCATCAGCGCGAAGGCGCGCGGCCAGGTCGGGCGGGCGAGCAGCGCCGCCAGCGCCAGCAGGCTGAGCGGCAGCAGCATCAGCCGGTCGTTGTTGATCGAGTCGAACCAGCCGGTGAGCAGCATCAGCTCGGCGGCGACCAGGAACAGCCAGTTGCGCCAGAAGAGCCAGGCGCAGAGGGCGAAGCTCGTGACCCAGAACAGCGGTCCCTCGATGATCGCCCGGCCGGCGAACATGCCCCAGCGGCTGTCGTCGAGGCTCACGCGGTCGAGCGCCGGCAGGAGCACGTCCGAGAACAGCCCGTGCGGGAAGAGGATGTCGCGCCACGGGAAGGCGCCGTCGCCGACCAGGTTGGCCGCTCCGAGGCGCTCGCCGTCGTGAAAGAGGTCGGGAGGTCCCTGCTGACCCGCCATCTGGGCGATGAACAGGTAGACGCCGACGCTGCTGACCAGGGTCAGGAGGGTGATCCGCTCGATTCGCCGCCAGCCGGCCGGCGGGCTGCGAACCACGAGCGCGCAGACCACGGCCCCGGCGAGGATCCCGATCGCGAGCAGTGCCCACAGGGGTGCGAACGGGTAGTCGACCGTGCTCGGCGGCGCCACCACCTTGACCTGGGACGCCTCGGAGGCGACGGCAAGGACGAGGAGCGAGAAGCCGGCGAAGACGGCGTTGACCGCGGCGGTGACCTCGTCGGCGTTCAGCGAGCGTGCGCGCGCGAGTGCCACCGCAAGCCCTCGGGCGACGATCACATAGCCGAGCGTGACCGGGACCAGGAGCGTCAACAACCAGCTGTCGGATGCCTCGATCTGGATCGCGATCGCCAGCGCCAGCAGCGCGCCGACGGCGGCCAGCCGCAGATAGGCCGACGTCCCGGCGCCGGGGCGATCGAGCGTGGCCGGATCGGGTTCAGGCTCGGCCTCGGTACGGGGAAGCCACTCGCGCCGCGAGTCGCTCGGCTGCCGGCGACGAGCGAACGCCTCGAGGCCGAAGAAGAGCGCCAGCGTCAGGCCCGGCAGGGCAACCGTCAAGAGCAGGAACTCGACCGCGTAACGGCGCACGTTGAAGCCGGTGAAGATCGGGTTGCCGATGATGTCTGTCTCGATCTCGAGGCTGCGCGGATAGGCGACCCAGACGAGGCCGCAGGCGGCCGCGGCGATCAGCAGCGCGACGATCAGCCGCCAGACCACCGCCACGTCGACGCGCTCGCGCCAGCCGGCGCGAGATCGATCAGCCTGCATCGGCGGGTTGGCGTGCGACCGCGACCATCTGGAACCCCAACCGCCGGCCGCCGGCGTTGATGCGGAAGAGCCGGTCGAAGCCGCGGGCGGCGGCGCGCGCCCCGAGGCCGGGGCGCTCGGCACGAGCGGTGGCGGTGTCGGTCAGCCGGTCGCCGAGCGCGACCATCAGCAGGCGGTAGACGTTGAACGACGGAAAGCCCGCCGCGCGCACCGATTCGGGCTGCAGCCCGGCGGCGACCACGACCTCGGCGAGGGCCGCGCGGTCGAAGTGGCGGCGGTGGCCGATGTGGCGGTCGAAGGCCGACATCGGGCCGCCCGGCACGGTGATCACGATCCGGCAGCCCGGGGCCAGGTAGGGCTGGGCGCCGCGCAGCAGCGCCGCGGGGTCGTCGACGTGCTCGAGCACCTCGCTGCAGACCGCGAACTCGGCCCATGCCCGGTGCTCGGGCGCTGGTGGCTCGCCGGCGAGCAGGTCGCACTGGAGGAAGTCGGCGGCCGGGACCTTGCGGCGAGCGATCTCGACGCCGGTGGCGCTGAGCTCGAGCCCGAGCACCCGCGGCGCCGGCAGCGCCGCCTCGAGGTCGGCCGCCAGGTCGCCGGTCCCCGAGCCGATATCGAGGATCCGGGCAGCGGGCTCGCGCACGTCGAGCGCCGCCAGGACCAGGCGGCGGCGAAACGCCTGCGCGGGGTTGAGCTCGGCGGCACCCGCGTAGCGGCTCCAGTGCTCATCCCAGTCGTCGGCGCCGGTTGCGGGCGTCGCGGGTGCTTGATCGGCGGTCAATTGGGGTCGGATTGTGACGGCTGGGCCTCGGGACCGCGTGGGTATGCGCTCTGTATCCTGCTGCCTCGGTCCGGCGGGGGCCCCTCGTCGCCGCGCCGCATGGCGGCCGGCGCCCCTCCTCGCCCCCAACCCCTTACGAAGATGCTGATCTCTCGCACCCCCCTTCGAATATCGATCGGTGGCGGCGGCACTGACCTGCCGAGCTACTACGAGCAGCGCGGCGGATTCGTGATCTCGGCGGCGATCAGCAAGCACATGTACATCGCCATCAATCACACCTTCACCGACGACTACCTGATCAAGTACTCGGAGCTCGAGCGCCGCGAATCGGTCGATCAGATCGAGCACAGGATCGTGCGCGCGGTGCTCTCCGAGCGCGGCACCGAGCCCGGGATCGAGATCGTCTCCGTCGCCGACATCCCGGCGGCCACCGGGCTCGGCTCCTCGGGCGCCTTCACCGTCGGGCTGCTGCGCGCCGTCTACGCGCTCGAGCGCGAGCACGTCAGCCCGGGGGCGCTGGCCCAGGAGGCGGCGCGGATCGAGATCGAGGTGCTCGGGGAGCCGGTCGGCAAGCAGGATCAGTACATCGCCGCCTTCGGCGGCCTCACCTGCTTCGAGCTCAGCCCGGACGGCACGGTCTCCGTGAGCCCGCTCGCGGTCTCCAACGAGACCCTGCACACGCTCGAGGAGCGGCTGATGCTGTTCTTCACCGGCTACTCGCGCTCGGCCGGCGACATCCTGCTCGACCAGCACCAGCGCTCGCAGGTCGGCGACGCCGAGATGCTCGACAACCTCGACCGCACGAAGGAGCTCGGGCTGGAGATCAAGCGGGTGCTCGAGGGCGGCGAGCCCGACGCCTTCGGCGCGCTGATGAACGAGCACTGGCAGCGAAAGCGAAAGCGCTCGGCCGGGATCTCGAACAGCGACATCGACCGCTGGTATGAGCTCGGGGTCGCCAACGGAGCGATCGGCGGCAAGCTCGTCGGCGCCGGCATGGGCGGCTTCTTGATGTTCTACGCCGACGATCCGCCGGCCTTGCGCACGGCGATGGCCGCCGAGGGCCTGCGCGAGACGCGGTTCAGCTTCGACTTCGACGGCTCGACCGTGCTGGTGCGCGACTGACGATGCAGGTGGTCATTCTCGCCGGCGGGCTCGCGACCCGGATGAAGGCGGTAACCGCGTCGCTGCCCAAGTACCTGCTCGAGGTTGCCGGGCGCCCGTTTGCCGATCACCAGCTCGCCTGGCTGGCGGGCGCCGGGGTCACCGACGTCGTGCTCTGCATCGGCCATCTCGGCGGCGCGATCCGCGCCCATGTGGGCGACGGAGAGCGCTACGGCCTGCGGGTCGACTACGTCGACGAGGGCGATCGGCTGCGCGGCACCGGCGGGGCGGTGCGCCTCGCGCACGAGCAAGGCGTGCTCGAGCCCGAGCTCGGGGTCCTCTACGGCGACTCGTATCTGAGCGCCGACCTCGGCGCGGTGTTCGCAGACTTCCGCGCCAGGCGCCCGGACGCGCTCATGTGCACGCTGCGAAACGAGGGCCGCTGGGACGCATCGAACGCCAGGATCGAGGACGGTTGGGTGGTGCGCTACGAGAAGGGGGTTTCCAACCCGGCCGCCGAGGGGATGGACCAGATCGATTACGGCTTCTCGATCCTCGATCGCGATCGAGTCGTCGCCGAGATCCCGCCCGACCAGGTGACCGATCTGTCCGACACCTACTCGCGCCTGGCCGCCGCAGGCCGGCTCGCCGCCCACGAGGTCGGCGAGCGCTTCTATGAGATCGGCTCCCCGGAGGGACTCGCCGAGCTCGATGCGCTGCTGCGAAAGCGCGCCGGCGCCGAGGCCAGGGGCTGATCGCGATCGCCGAGCAAGCGACGATCGCGCCCGCCGGCGCCGAGCGCCTCCCGCCGGGCCCCGACGGGCGCCCGACCGAGGTCGAGCTGCTGATCCCGCCCGGGGAGGACCCCGAGGCGCCGGTCGACCTCTCGATCGTGATTCCGGCCCTCGACGAGGAGCTGACGATCGAGGAGTTCGTCGCCTGGTGTGAGCAGGGGCTCGCCGACGCCGGCGTCGCCGGCGAGATCCTGATCGTCGACAGCTCGGCCGACCGCACCGCCGAGCTCGCGCTCGCCAACGGCGCCCGGGTCCTGCGGGTGCCCAAACGCGGACTCGGTCGCGCCTACATCGATGCGCTTCCCCACATCCGCGGGCGCTGGGTGCTGATGGGCGACGCCGACTGCACCTACGACTTCCGCCTGCTGGGCGCCTTCGTCGAGCGCTTCCGCCAGGGGTTCGAGTTCGTCATGGGCTCGCGCTGGAAGGGCTCGATCGAGAAGGGCTCGATGCCGCCGCTGCACCAGTACCTGGGCACGCCGGTTACCACCTGGATCCTCAACCGCCTCTTCGGCTCCAAGTTCTCCGACATCCACTGCGGAATGCGGGGGATCACGCTCGATGCCTTCAAGCGCATGGACCTGCGATCCCAATCCTGGGAATACGCGAGCGAGATGGTGCTCAAGTCGGTGCACATGGAGCTGCGCACGACCGAGTGCCCGGTCCGCTTCCTCAAGGACAAGGAGGGCCGGCTCTCACACCACAAGCGCTCCGGCTGGTTCTCGCCCTGGAGCGCCGCCTGGATCAACCTGCGGGCGATGTTCGTCTACGGCGCCGACTTCTTCGCCTTCAAGCCGGGGATGGTGCTGCTGGCGCTCGGCCTCCTGCTCACCGTGCCGCTGGCCGCCGGCCCGATCGACCTCGGCCCGGTGACCCTGTCGCTGTACTCGATGCTGTTCGGGATGGTGTTCACGATCATCGGCGTCCAGGGGATCTTCCTCGGCTGCATCGCCCAGGTCCTGTTCGACTACACAGGCGAGGCGACGCGCCGCTGGACCAGCGTCTTCCGCTACACCCGCACCGTCGGCATCGCCGCCGGGATGGTCGTCCTCGGCGTGATCGCGATCGTTCCCCTGCTCGTCGACTACCTGCAGCGCGGACTCGAGCTCGGCTCGCCCTCGACCACCGAGCCTCACCTGGCCGTGTTCGGCGCGACCCTGGTGGTGACCGGCTTCTCCGCCTTCGTCTTCACCCTGATCCTGCACGCGACCGCGCTCTCGGCCGAGCGACGGCTGAGCCAATGAGCACCGAGCGCGGCTCCTCCTACGGTCAGCACCGCGCCCCGACCCCGGTCGACCGGCTCGGGATCTGGCTCAGCGCCCGGGCGATCGGCCGCCACGTGCGCCACGACGGGTCGCGGGTCGCCGACTTCGGCTGCGGTTACGACGGTCGACTCGCCCGCTCGCTCGCCGAGCGAGCCGCGTCGGTGCTCGCGGTCGACCTCGCCCTTGCCCCGGATCTCGGCGAGCAGCCGCGGATCACCGCGGTCGAGAGCCCGATCGCCGAGCTCCTGCCGACGCTGCCCGACGCATCGCTCGATCTGGTGCTCTGCGTCTCGGTGCTCGAGCACCTGTGGGAGCCGGACGCGGCGTTGTCCCACTTCCATCGCCTGCTCGCTCCCGGCGGCACCCTGTTCGTCAACGTGCCCTCGTGGCGAGGCAAGCGCTTCCTCGAGCTCGCCGCCTTCCGGCTCGGCGTCAGCCCGGCCGAGGAGATGGACGACCACAAGCGCTACTACGATCCCCGCGACCTGTGGCCGATGCTGGTCGCGGCCGGCTTTCGCCCCAGCGCGATCCGCTGCCGGCGACACAAGCTCGGCCTCAACACCTACGCCGTCTGCCGCGCGGCGCCCGACACCCAATGAGCTCCTTCGCCAACGACTACCTCGCCGAGACCAAGGAGATCGTCGCCGGGCTCGATCCGGAGGCGATCGAGGCGGTCGCGACCGGCCTCGCCGAGCGCCGCGAGCGCGGCGGACGGCTGTTCATCCTCGGCGTCGGCGGCTCGGCCGGGCACGCGAGCCACGCGGTCAACGACTTTCGCAAGCTCTGTGCCTTCGAGGCATACGCGCCCACCGACAACGTCTCCGAGCTCACCGCCCGAGCCAACGACGAGGGCTTCGAGACCGTGTTCAGCGCCTGGCTTGCCGGCTCGCGGATCGGCGCCGACGACGCGATCCTCGTCTTCTCGGTCGGCGGCGGCGACGCCGAGCGCGGGGTCTCGGCGAACCTGGTCGAGGCGATCGACACGGCGCGCGCCGCCGGCGCCGCGGTGTTCGGGATCGTCGGCCGCGACGGCGGTCATACCGCGCGCAGCGCCGATGCCTGCGTGGTGATCCCGCCGCTCTACGACGAGCGGATCACACCCCACACCGAGGGGCTGTGCGCGGTCGTCTGGCACCTGCTGGTCAGCCACCCGGCCCTGAAGGCCGCGCCGACCAAATGGGAGTCGATGCCCTCGTGAGCCTCGGCGCGACGCGCCCGTTGATCGTCGGCGGGGCGGGATTCATCGGCAGCCACTTCATCGACGCCTTCCTCGGCGCGCCCGAGACCGAGCGGCTGACGATCTACGACAACTTCACCTCCGGGCGTGAGGACCACTACGCCGAGCACGCGGGCGACGGGCGGCTCGAGGTCGTCCGCGGCGAGGTCGGTGACCTCGAGGCCCTGCGGCAGGCGATGCCCGGTCACGACCTGGTCATCCACCTGGCCTCGAACCCGGACATCGCCGCCGCGATGGCGGACCCGTCGATCGACTTCGACCAGGGCACCCTGCTCACCCACAATGTGGTCGAGGCGATGCGTCTGGAGGGCGTGAAGCGGATCGCCTACGCCTCCGGGAGCGGGGTCTACGGCGACCTCGGAGAGCACGAAGCGACCGAGGACCACGGACCGCTGGTCCCGGTCTCCACCTACGGCGCCAGCAAGCTCGCCGGCGAGGCGCTGATCAGCGCCTATGCGTACATGTTCGACCTCCAGGGGACGGTGCTGCGGTTCGGCAACGTCGTCGGCCGCCGCCAGACCCACGGCGTCGGCTTCGACTTCGTCCGCCGCCTTCGCGCCGACCCGTCCGAGCTCACCGTGATGGGCGACGGGACGCAGTCGAAGAGCTACGTCCTGGTCACCGACGTGGTCGCCGCGGTGCTGCTCGCGTCGAGCGTCGCCGACGGGCCCTTTCAGGCGTTCAACGTCGCCACCGGCGACTACATCACGGTGCGCGAGATCGTCGAGCTTGCGATCGAGGTCCTCGGCCTCGACCCGGCGAGCGTCGAGGTCGCCTACGGCCCGACCAACCGCGGCTGGAAGGGCGACGTGCCGGTGGTGCGGCTGTCGACCGAGCGGATCCGGGCCCTCGGCTGGTCGCCGACGGCCGGCTCGCGCGAGGCGCTGCGGCGCTCGATGACCGAGATGCTCGCCGATCTCGACGCCGGGGCCTGAACGTGGCCGCGGCGGCGGTGTTCCTCGACCGCGACGGAGTGCTGACCGAGTCGACCGAGGTCGGCGGCGTGCCGCGAGCGCCGCTGCGGGCGGCCGAGATGCGGATCTACCCCGAGGCGCGGGGGGCGCTGGAGCGCCTTCGCGAGGCCGGTTTCCGGCTCGTCTGCATCTCCAATCAGCCGGAGATCGCGCGCGGCAACCTCGATCCGGGCGAGCTCGAGCGGATGGAGGGCGCGCTGGCTGCCGAGCTCGATCTGGACGCTATCCTCGTCTGCCCGCACGACGATGCGGACGAATGCGATTGCCGCAAGCCGAAGCCCGGGATGTTGCTCGAGGCGGCCGACCGTCTCGATCTGGATCTGACGAGCAGCTTCACGGTCGGCGACCGGTGGCGAGACGTTGAGGCCGGCAGGGCCGCGGGTACGACGGTGGTGTTCGTTGACAGAGGCTATGAAGAGGCGCTGACCAGCTCGCCGGATGCGGTGGTCAGCGATGTCGAGGAGGCAAGCACGTGGATCATCGAGCAGACACGACACTGATTTCGCAGGGCCCCAAGGCGAGCGAGCTGAAGGTGAAGATCTTCGCCGACGGCGCCGATCTCGAGTCGATCGCCGAGCTCGCCTCGAACCCCTTGATCCAGGGCTTCACCACCAATCCGACCCTGATGCGCAAGGCGGGGATCACCGACTACGAGCAGTTCGCCCGCAGCGCGCTGGAGCTGACCGGCGACCGGCCGATCTCGTTCGAGGTGTTCACCGACGACTTCGCCGAGATGGCCCGCGAGGCGCGGATCCTCGCCGCGCTCGGCGACTCCGTCTACGTCAAGGTCCCGGTCACCGACACCGCGGGAGCCTCGAGCGCCGAGGTGGTGAGCGAGCTGAGCTCGGAGCAGATCAAGCTCAACGTCACCGGGCTGTTCACGATGCAGCAGGTGGAGACGATCTCCAACGCCCTCGCCGAGACCCCCGCCTGCATCTCGCTGTTCGCCG
The DNA here is from genome assembly GCA_963767475.1 of uncultured Solirubrobacterales bacterium. GTDB lineage: Bacteria > Actinomycetota > Thermoleophilia > Solirubrobacterales > 70-9 > WHSW01. The sequence continues at coordinate 810,312 of CAVYEI010000003.1, read as the reverse complement.
GGCGGATCGCCGACGCCGGCATCGATCCGGTGCCGATGGTCCGCGAGGCGGTCGAGATGATCGCCGAGCGCCCGCTGCAGGAGCTGATCTGGGCGAGCCCGCGCGAGGTCCTCAACATCGTCCAGGCCGACCAGACGGGCTGCCAGATCATCACCGTCACCCACGACCTGCTGAAGAAGCTGCCCCTGCTCGGCCACGACCTGACCGAGTTCTCGCTCGACACGGTGAAGATGTTTCACCGCGACGCTGCCGACGCCGGCTACCGGCTCGGCTAGGCCGGATCCGGCCGCCGTTCGGCCCCTGTGGGATCAAAGCGCGAAATCGAGGCCGAGCTGGCGCAGCTCGCCGACCCGGCTCACGCCGAGACGATGCAGCGTTTCTTCAAGACGGGGCCGGGTGAGTACGGGGAGGGCGACGTCTTCCTCGGCATCCGCGTGCCGCAGCTGCGCCGGGTCGCACGCGCCCATCGCACCTCCTCCACGGCCACCTGCCGCAGCCTGCTGGCGAGCGAGGTGCACGAGCACCGCTTCGTCGCCCTGGCGATCCTCTGCCGCCAATTCGAGCGTGCCGACGCCTTCGAGCGCGAGCGGATCGCTGACCTCTACCTCGAGTGCCGCGCCCGGGTCAACAACTGGGACCTGGTCGACTCGTCGGCGGAGTACCTGCTCGCCGATCGGGTCGCGGCGGCGCCGCGGGAGCTGCTCGACCCGCTGCTCGGCTCCCCGGTCCTCTGGGATCGAAGGATCGCCGTGCTCGCCACCTTCGCCCTGGTCAAGCGCGGTTGCTTCGACGAGACCCTGCGCGTCTGCGAGGCGCTGCTCGGCGATACCCACGACCTGATCCACAAGGCGACCGGCTGGATGCTGCGCGAGATCGGCAAGCGCGACGAGGAGCCGCTGCGCCAATTCCTCGACCGCCACGCGGCGGTGATGCCGCGGACGATGCTGCGCTACTCGCTCGAGCGCCTGCCGCCGGCCGATCGCAAGCGCTACATGGCGGCCGGGAAGCGGTGAACGAGGGCGCGCTGGGCGCGGTCGTCGCCCGCGTCACCGAGCTGCGCGCGACCTACGAGCCGCCGGACTTCGCCCACGTTCCCGACCCCGACGCGGCGATCTTCCTCTGCGCGGTCGACCACAAAACCGGCTACGAGCGGCCCCATCGAGTCGGGGAGAGCGGACCGCTGCGCGGCAGCGAGCTGATGTGGGAGGTCGCGCTCGCGGCGGCGGCAAAGCGCCCGGGCCTGCTCACCGCGCGGTCGCTGGCCGAGGTCACGGCGCCCGAGGTCGCCGAGCTGTTCGCGGTCGACGATGAGACCGTCGCCGACCCGGGTGGCCGGGCGGACCTCTGGCGCGATCTGGCCGCCGGGCTGATCGGCGGGCACGGGGGAGAGGCGGCCGGCCTGCTCGAGGCGGCGGGCTCGCGGCTGGGCGGCCCCGGCGGCTTGCTCGAGCTGCTGGGCCGCTTCGAGGCCTACTCCGATCCGCTGGCGAAGAAGTCGCAGCTGTTGGCGAAGATCTGCGAGCGCCGCGGCTGGTTCGAGGTCGCCGACCCGCAGAGCTGGGAGGTCTCCGCCGACAACGTGCTCATGCGCCTGGCGCTGCGCTCTGGGCTGGTCGAGCCAGGTCCGCTCGCCGACGTGCGGGCGGCCACCCGGACGGCGTTCAAGCGCGTCGCCGAGCTCGCCGCGATCGCGCCGCCGCTGCTCGACGACCTGCTCTGGGAGCTCGGCCGCGACGACCCCGATCTTCTCGGCCACGCCGCCGGTGACCTGCACGAGCCCGCGCGCGACCCGGAGTCGAGCTGGTACTAGGCGGCGGTGTAACCGACGCCGCAGCAGGGCGCTAGCGGTGGAGCCAGCGGCGTTCGCCTGGCTTACTAGCGAATCGGCTCCCCGATCCCGAGCATGTTCCCCTCGCTGTCGCGAAACCAGGCGGCGCGCTCGCCCTTGCCGCCCTTGCTCGGGTAGTTGCCGGCGACCTCCGCAATCCCGTCCACGGTCCTCAGCCCGGGCAGGTCAACCTCCTCGAACTCGACGCCGCGCTCACGCAGCTCGGCCACCGTGACCTCGATGTCGTCCACCTCCCACCCCATCTGGGTGAAGGTGCCGGGCGAAGCGCCGGCCGATTCGAACAGACCAAACTCGCCGTTCGGGCACCGGTAGCGCAGCCCTCCCGGCCGCTCCTCGACCGGCTCGAGGCCGAGCTTCTCGGCGTAGAAGGCCCGGGCGCGCGCGAGGTCTTCCGCGGGCAGGCGGGTCGCAACCTTGGCGATCTCCAGCATCGTGAGCTCCCTTCGTCTCTTCATCGTCCTCTGTAACGACCACGGTCGCGGCCGAAATTCATCTGAGCGCTGGGGCATGAAAGCCGGCGAAAACGGGAAAGGTCGAGGACTCAGAGGGAGCTTCCGCGACCAAAGGAGAATCGAGATGGGAAAGCTGATCGCGACCACGCAGGCCACGCTCGACGGCGTCATCGACCCGGTCGGTGAGTGGGTGCAGGAGGGTGGCGACCACGCCGAGTACTCGTTCGAGCGTCAGGCGGCATCCGCCGGGCTGGTGCTGGGCCGCAAGACCTACGAGGGCCTGGCGGGATATTGGCCGAGCCAGTCGGGCAAGTGGGCGGACATGGTCAACCCGATACCGAAGTACGTCGGGTCGAACACCATGTCCGGCGATCTCGAATGGAACGCGACCCTGATCGAGGGGGACCTCGAGGAGGCGGTGCCGAAGCTGAAGGACGAGGTCGACGGAGATCTGTTCATGCACGGGAGCGGCGAGTTCGCCTACGCCCTCGCTGAGAAGGGCCTGATCGACGAGTACGAGATCTACCTCAACCCGCTCGTGTGGGGCGAGGGAAACGTGCACGTGCTCGGCGACAGGGGAACGGTCCGGATGCAGCTCGACGAGGTGAAGCGCTTCGACTCCGGAGTGGTCCTGCTCACCTACCAGGCGGCGTCCTGACCGGGCCGCAACCGCGAGCGCGGCGCGCGCGACTCAGATGATGATCCGCGGCGGCTGCTCGGCGATGAAGAAGAACCAGATGCAAAGCGCGGTCAGCTCGATCGCGAGGGAGGCGAACAGGATCGGCTCCAGCGGGCCGCGCAGTCGCTGGCGCCACTCGGGCTCCTCCTCTGCCTCGTCGAAGCGGTCGAGCACGCCGGTCACCCTCAGGTAGAGCCCGTTGAGCCAGAACAGAAGCGGCGAGTAGATCACCATCGCCATCGGCACACCGATCAGGGCGACGACGAAGTGGGTCGTGCCCGAGTCGGTCAGCTCGCCGAGCACCCAGAGGAAGCCGGCGGGCACTCCGACCCAGAACACGGTGCAGGCGATCGTCAGCGCGATCAGGACGAACCAGCCCGCAATTCGCTCCCGGGTCTGCATCGAAGGGGTCACCGGCGCCGCGGTCTGCGTCTCCGGCGCCATCAGCGGCGCCCGCTTCGATGCGATGCCCAGGCGACACCGACGGCGAAAACGAGGAGCAAACCGCCACCGACGATCGCCGCGGTGCTCTGTGCGAAGCCGCCGTCGTAGATCAGGTAGGTGAACGGGCCGAGCAGCAGCGAGCTGAGGGCGAGCGCCCCGAGCAGGTAGCGGGTGGAGGGCGACGCTGGATTGCCGGATCGAGGTTCGATCTCATCCTCCGATCGGGGCGCGCGGGTTGGCGCCCCAGAAGACGAGTGTGCCAAGCATGCCGATGATGTGCACGAGGACCACGTTGAGAACCATCGATTTGGCGGTCGCGGTGCCCACACCGACCGGCCCGCCGGAGGCGGTGTAGCCGTAGTAGCAGCCGACGAGCACGATCGCCGTCGCCATGAACATGGCTTTGATCAGGCTGAAGACAAGATCTGGTGGGTTCTGGAACATCCAGAAGATCAGGAAGTACCCGCCGGATGAGACCTCGCCGATCTGCTCGACGACGGCGATGTAGGAGGCGAGATAGCCGATCCCGATCGCGGCGAGGTAGATGAAGGGGAGCGTGATCCAGGCCCCGAGCAGCCTCGTCGCGCAGAGGAAGATCATCGGGTTGACGCCCATCACCTCGAGCGCGTCGACCTCGTCGGAGATCCGCATCGCGCCGAGCTCGGCGACGATTCCGGTGCCGACCTTGGCGGCCATCATGTAGCCGAAGGCGTAGGGGATCACCTCGCGCAGGTCACACCAGGCGGCGAAGGAGCCGGCCAGCGTCGGGGCGCCGTTGGCGCGGCTCAGGTACGCCCCCTCGATCCCGCAGGTGAGCCCGAGGAAGAAGGTCAGCCCCCAGATCACGATCGCCGAACCGAGGATCAGGATCCCGGCTTGGCGCAGCGCCTCGCCGAAGAACTTCAGCACCCGCCCGGAGTAGACGGCGCCCATGATCCGGCTCGAGAAGCGGGCGATGTCGCCGAGCGAGCCCAGCCAGTCCCTGGGCGTGGCAAGCCAGCCGGGCATCGCTACTTGATCACCGAGATCTCGGGATGGGTCGCGAGCAGCGTCTGGGTGAAGACGTAGTTGAAGGCGAACACGCCGAGCAACGTGGTGACCACCGCCTCGTTGACCGCGCGACCGACGCCCTCGGCGCCTCCGGACGCATTCATCCCTTTGTAGCAACAGACGATCGCGGTGATCCCGCCGAACATCGTGCACTTGAGGATCGATCCCCAGAGGTCGGTTACGGAGGCGTTGTTGAAGAGAGTGGCGAAGAAGCCGCCCAGCGGCTGGCCGTATGCGATCTCGGCGAAGATCCCGCCGGAGATGCCGAACAAGAGGGCGTAGACGTCCATCAGTCCGGTGATCAGCACCAGGGCCAGGAACCGGGGCACGACCAGGTTCTTGATCGGGTCGACGCCGAGCACCTGCAGCGCGTCTAGCTCCTCACGGATCTTGCGGGCTCCGAGATCGGCGGTGATCGCCGTGCCGGCCACCCCGGCGACGACGATCGCGGTGACGAAGGGGGCGAACTCCCGCACCGAAGCCAAGATGAAGAAACCGCCGAGCCGGTCGAGGGCGCCGAAGAGGCTGAGGAAGTTGGCCGCCTGAAGGCCAGGGGCGCCGAAGCCGAAGGCGACGGTGGAGATCATCAGGGGGAACCAGCAGAGCTGCAGCGCGAACAGGAACTGGCTGATGAACTCGCCGCCGTACGGATAGGGCGGGCGGATGATCGCCGTCACCGTCTTGCCGGTCAGGATCATCATGTTCCCGACCTGCTCGAACAGGTTCTTGGCGGGCATGAATGTCCGGTCGGCGACCGCCCGGACCATCAGCGCTCACCCGGCTTTCCCGGGAGCCCGACAGGGACCTGACCCTGCCGGGCTGTATTCACGGGCATCCGCCCGAGACCTTGATTCGCCACCAGTTCATCAGCGCGCCGAGCGGCCCCATCCGCGGTCCCACGCGCCAGGTGGTGCACCCGGGTTCGCCGGTGTCGACCGCCGAAATCACCTCCCAGCGGTGGCCGGCTGGATCGGCGACCATCGCGTCGCGGACCTCGCGCGCGCGGCGCTCGCCCCGTGCCCTGCGCCGGGCCACGGCTCGCGCCTCGGCGAGCTGGGTGAGCAGCGCATCGCGGGTCTTGGAGAGCTCGGCGACACCGGCGACGCGCGGCTCGGCCGGATTCAGCAAGGGCGGGGTTGAGGAAGGCTCGATCTCGCGGCTGTAGCCGGCCAGCTCGGCTTCGATCCGCCCGATCTGGCGTCGCAGCTCCCGCCGGGCGGCACCGTCGTCGACCTCGAGCCATGAATCGTCGAGGTCGAGCTCGGTCGCCAGCTCGCTGAGGTCGATCTCCGCCCCGTCTTCCTCGTGCAGCTCGCTCGGCAGCTCCAGATCGAGGCCATCGGGCAGCGCCGCCGAGATCAGGGTCGTGATCGCGACGTCGCGCGGGTCGACGCCGGCGTCCCGGGCGGCCTCGATCGCCTCGGCGGCGATCTGCTCGACCTCGGTCGACCCCTTGGCCCCAGGCGCGACGTAGCTGCCGAGGCCGTGGCGAGTGTCGATCAGTCCCTCGCGCTCGAGCCGGGCGTAGACCGCGCGCACGGTGTTGACGTTGACCTGCGCCCAGTCGGCCATCGTCCGCACGCTCGGCATCCGCTCACCGGGGGCAAGCCGACCAGCCGCGATCAGCGCCCGCAGCCGCCACTCGAGCTGCACCCCGACCGGCAGCTCGTCGTCGGGGTCGGCGTGGAAGGGGGTGATCACGGGCAACTGTGTCATCGATTCACACAGTAGCCCCTACTACTGTGCTAGTCAAGTGGCACTCAGGTTCTGGTGCCCAGAGCCGCTCGGGGCAGTCAGTAGCCTCGGATAAATGGTGATTTCACGCGATCTGCACGCCGAGCTCGTCGCCCACGCCCGCGACGATCTCCCGAACGAGTGCTGCGGGATGATCGCCGCCCGCGACGGCCGCTTCACCGCCCACTTTCGGGCTCGCAACGAGTTCGAGAGCCCGATGCGCTTTCAGATCGATTCCGCCGACCAGATCCGGATCACGAACGAGATCGAGTCGCGCGGCGAGGAAATCGGCGCGATCTTCCATTCCCACCCCAACAGCGAGGCGCGCCCGTCGCAGACCGACGTCAACCTCGCCCGCTGGTGGCCCGGCGTGGTCTGGGTGATCTGCTCGCTGGAGAACGACGAGGCCGTGATCCGCGCCTTCAACATCGACGGCTCCGAGGTCGAGGAGGTGGAGCTCGTTGTCGAGTGATCTCGGCGATGAGGCGGTCGAGCCGCTCGCCTGCCCCACCTGCGCTCGCAAGTACCCGCTGTCCGAGCGCTTCTGCCCGCAATGCGAAATGCCGCTCGTCTACGTTGGCCGCGGCGAGCAGGAGCCGATCACCGAGGCGCACGAGAAGGCCCGCAAGGTGAAGCCGGAGTACACCGGCGGCGATCCGGTCAAGGTCGGCTTCGCCCACAACCTCGCCGAGGCCCAGCTGATCCAGGGGATGTTGCTCGAGGAGGGGATCCCGAGCTTCGAGCGCCGCAGCCGCGGCTTCGACGTCCCCGACTTCCTCGCCGCAGGCCCACGGGACATCCTCGTCCCCGGAGCCGGTGCCGAGGCCGCCCGGGCGCTGCTCGCCGACACCGACGAGCTCCTGCTCGCCTCCTCGGCCGCGCCGCCGGAAGAGCGCCCGCTGCGCCTGATGGTCGGGATCCTGATCGCGCTCGCCTTCGGCGCGGCGCTGATCTGGGCGATCTCGCGGCTGATCGGCTGAAGCTAGCCGCCGGCGTCCTCGACCAGCCGATCGCACGGGATCAGCATCGTCGTGCGGATGTTGCCGAATGTTGGCGCGACCTCCACCTCGACGGTCCGTTCGGCGACGTCGACGCCCGGCTCGCCGGGGCCGGCGCAATACGCACGCGCCGTATCCAGCGAATCGCTGAATCTCGGCGAGCCGCGCACGACCGAGTCGGAGACGTCGAACGAGGTCAGGGCGCCGACCGCCAGCAGCGCCACCGTGGCGATCCGGACCCGGTTCCAGGTCGCGGCCGCGAATCGCGGAGGCTTGGCGTCGAGCCAGACGAACAGGGCACTGAGCAGGATCAGCGTGGGGACGATCATGTAGTGCGAGGCGTCCACGTTCGAGATCCCATCCGGCCACAGGAACGCCCGGCCGGCGGTCTCCCAGCGCCGGTAGCCCGAGACCAGGAACATCGCCACCGAGATCGCCACCGCCAGTCCGACGAACATCCGCACCCTGGTGCTCGCGTTCGCAACGCCGGCGACGACGAATGCGATCAGCAGCGCGGCGAGCAAGACGATCAGCGGGGTGCCCAGCTGCTCCCACAGGTTCCCGTTGATCCACTGGCCGCCGATCACGCCACCTGCGATCCGCTGGAAGTAGGCGGGCACCAGCTCCCAGCTCCAGTGCGGCTCGAGCGCGAGCTGGATCCCCGGCGCCTCGCCGAGCAGCGTCGTTTTGCCCCAGGAGAGACCGATCTGGATCGCGAGCCCGGCGGCGAGCGCGGCCAGGATGACCCCGTCGCGGCGGTCGCGGATCGCGAGCAGGCGCAGGATCGCGATCGGAAGCAGCAGGAGGACGCCGGCGGTGCTGATCGCCGCCAGGAACACGAGCGCCGCCGCCGAGGTTGCGCGAGCGAACGTGGCAGGGCGCCAGAGCAGGATCCAGAAGGCGGCGAAGAGGAGGAACCAGATCGTGTTGGTGACGTTGTCGAGCGTCTCCGAGCCGACGATCGGCAACGCGACCACGAGCCCGGCGAGAACCGCCCGCAGATAGGGCTCGCGGATGTGGGCGGCGCTGGCACGCCAGACGACGAATGCGCAACCGGTGACGATCGCGGCCCCGCAGAGCGCCATCGCCGGCGCGAATGCGCCCACGCCGAGCCAGCTCACCGGCTCGGCCACCAGGCGCGAGACGGTCTGCAGGTAGCCGTTGTACGGCGTCACCAGGGCGTCGAGGAAACCCCGGCCCATCGCGTCTTCGAGCCAGGCTATTCCGTCCTCTGCCCAGATCGAATCGAGCGGCGCCGACGGCCACATCCGCGCCATCTGTACGACGATTGCCGCCGCCGCGATGGCGGTGCATACGAGCGCGCGCCGCCCGGTGATCCGCGGTGGCGCGGGGCCGTCGGGGAACAGTCGATCGGCTGTCAGGCGCAGGCGGACGAGCGCCGCGTCGACCTTGGACCAGCTCGCCATCTAGGCGAACGGATTCTCGTCGCCGAGCTCGCCGAGCTCATCCAGGGAGCCGGACCGGGGCAGCTCCTCACGCAGGTAGCGTCGCCACTCCTGCTCGATGTGGCGAAAGCGCTCGTCGAAGGCGAGCTCGAGCGCCCGCTCGGCGCCCTCGCGGCGCAGGCGCGAGACCAGGATCGAGCAGGCGTCGGCGCCGCGCTCGCGCTCGAGCAGGTCGAAGACGGTGCCGCCGAGGATGATCGCGTCGCGCGCCGAGGGCGGAAACGACGGCGGCTTTCCCTGGCGCATGCGGGTGTTGACGGCGGCGCGAAAGAGCGAGGTCTGGCCGGCGAAGTACTGTGCGCCGCCCTCGATCAGCCAGGCCCAGCGAACGTAGCGGGCGAACCGCCGCGGGCCCCACGGAGGCGGCAGCCGGTCGTTGTTGCTGGCGATCACGATCTGCGTGTAGAGGCGCTCGGCGGTTCCCCGAAGCGCGGCCAGCGAGTCCTCGCCGGCGGCGCGGCGGTCGGTGTACTCGTCGTTGAGGATGTGCAGCTCCGAGGCCATCGCCCAGCCGGCGAGATATCGCCGGCCCGCCGGGGCGGCCGCCAGGCGGGCGCCGGGCAGGAACGGGTGGGCGGCGGCGAGCCAGCCGGGGGAGGGGTGGACGATCACCGTGATCCCGCCGGGGGCGTCGTCGAAGCGATCCTCGAGCCGCAGCCTCAGGTCCTCGAGCCGGTCGAGGGTGCGCTGCGCGCAGCCCTCGTCCTCGCTCTCGTGGCGAGCGGTGAAGCTCAGCGACTCGGTCTCGACCCAGGCCATCGCCGCCGAGAGTAAAGCCTGCGAGTGTGGGCCATGTCACGGTGCTGGCCGTCCGCGTGCGAGACTCTGAGTGCGATGCGAGCCAGCCTGCCGCCCGGTCCCCGCTACCCGGCACCGCTTCAAGGCCTCGGCTTCTGGACGCGCCCGCTGCCCTTCCTCGAGACCTGCCGGCGCCGCTACGGCAAGCGGTTCACGCTGCGGCTCCCGTTCGCGCCGCCGTTCGTGACGATCACCGAGCCCGATCAGGTGAAGCAGATCTTCACCGCTCCCGACGACGTCCTCCACCCGGGCGAGGGCGCCCGCGTGCTGCTGCCGATCGTCGGCTCGAACTCGGTCCTGCTGCTCGACGAGGCCGCTCACATGGAGCAGCGCAAGTTGATGCTGCCGGCGTTCCACGGCGAGCGGATGGAGCGGCTGGAGGGCCTGGTGACCGAGGTGACCGAGCGCGCCGTGGCCTCCTGGGGCGGCGAGTCCGAGCTCGAGCTGCACCCACGGATGCAGGCCCTCACCCTGGAGGTGATCCTGCGCGCCGTCTTCGGCCTCGACGAGGGCGAGCGTCTCGAGGAGGTCCGCAAGGCGCTCGGCGAGCTGCTGGTCTTCGGCGAGCAGCCGCTGACGCTGTTCGCTCCGGCCTCCGATCGGCTCGAGGCGCTGCTCAACCGCGCCGGCCCGCTGAAGGGCTTCGTCGACCTGCGCGAGCGGATCGACGAGCTGATCTTCGAGCTCGTCGACGAGCGCCGCGCCGAGCACGAGGGCCGCGACGACATCCTCTCGGTCTTGCTCGACGCTCGCCACGAGGACGGCTCGCCGATGTCCAACCAGGAGGTCCGCGACGAGCTCATGACCCTGCTGGTCGCCGGCCACGAGACCACCGCGACCTCGCTCGCCTGGGCGTTCGAGCGCCTGGTCCGGGCGCCCGACGCGCTGCGCAGCCTCGTCGCCGAGGTCGACGCCGGCGAGGACGACGCCTTCATCACCGCCACGATCCAGGAGACGCTGCGCAGCAGGCCGGTGCTGCCGAACGTCCAGCCGCGGCTCGTGGTCAAGCCGATCGAGGTCGGCGGCTGGGATTACGAGCCCGGGGTCGCCCTGGTCGCCAACGGCTATTTGATGCACCACGATCCCGACCTCTACCCGGACCCCTACAGCTTCCGGCCCGAGCGCTTCCTCGACTCGCCGCCCGGCACCTACAGCTGGATCCCGTTCGGCGGCGGCCGGCGGCGCTGCCTCGGCGCCTCCTTCGCGCTGCTCGAGATGCGGATCGTGCTCGCCGCGGTGCTCTCGACGTATGAAGTCAGTGCGACCGCCGGCGGGGCCGAGGTCGCGCGGCGGCGCAACATCACCGTCCGTCCCGGTCGCGGATCCCAGGTGAAGATCGGCGATCGCGCGCCGGTCGCAGCGCCCGTCGCGGCCTAGCGCCGTTTTACTCGTCCTCCTCCTCAGCGCTCCACAACGGTTGCGGCGGCGCCGAGTCGAGCGCGCGCCGTAACAGCGTCAGCAGCTGGCGACGCTCGGCGGCCGTGAGGCCGTGCAGGACGTCCTCCTCGACCTGGACCGCCAGCTGCCGCGCGCGGTCCAGCATCTGGCGCCCCTTGCGGGTGATCGCGACCTCCCGGGCGCGACGATCCTCGGGGCGGGGCGTGCGCTTGGCGAGTCCGGCACTCTCGAGCTCATCGATCAGCGAGACCATCGTGCTCGGATCGATCCCCATCGCCGCGCCGATCTCCTGCTGAATCGCCCCGTCTCGCCCCCGCAGGAAGTTGAGCACCGCGAACAGCGCCGGCGTGAGGCCGATCGATTCGAGCGCCGCGGCGGTCCGCGTGTGCGAAGCCCGCCAGAGGCGGAAGAACAGCTGGCCGGCGAATTCGGCGACCTCTGTGTCGGCTGGAGAGCGCGGCGACATCGTCTGATCCTTGCACATTTAATCCGCCGGAGCAATAATTTGTGCTACAAACTATCTCCAGCGACGAACGCCACGACTTCAGGAGCGACGATGAGCAAGGCGAAGAGCAAGGGCGGGCAATCGACCGGGCTGCACGATGCCGACAGCCACGACCTGATCCGTGTACACGGCGCGCGCGCGAACAACCTCAAGGACGTCAGCGTCGAGCTCCCGAAGCGCCGGCTGACGGTGTTCACCGGCGTCTCCGGCTCGGGCAAGAGCTCGCTCGTGTTCGCCACGATCGCCGCCGAGTCCCAGCGGCTGATCAACGAGACCTACAGCGCCTTCCTCCAGGGCTTCATGCCGACGCTGGCCCGGCCCGAGGTCGACGTGCTCGACGGCCTGACGACGGCGATCATCGTCGACCAGGAGCGGATGGGCGCCGACCCACGCTCCACGGTCGGTACCGCCACGGACGCCAACGCGATGCTGCGCATCCTCTTCAGCCGGGTCGGAAAGCCGCACGTCGGCCCGCCGAGCGCGTTCGCGTTCAACGTCGCCTCCGTCAGCGGGAGCGGCGGGATCACGGTCCAGCGCGGCGACAAGACCCAGACCAAGAAGGCGACCTTCAGCCGCACCGGCGGCATGTGCGAGCGCTGCGAGGGCCGCGGCTCGATCAGCGACTTCGACCTTACGGCGCTCTACGACGAGAGCAAGTCGATCAACGAGGGCGCGATCACGATTCCCGGCTACAGCATGGACGGCTGGTACGGGCGCATCTACCGCGGCTCCGGCTTCTTCGACCCGGACAAGCCGATCGGCAAGTACAACAAGCGCGAGCGCCATGACCTGCTCTACAAGGAGCCGACCAAGATCAAGGTCGAGGGGATCAACCTCACGTACTCGGGGCTGATCCCGTCGATACAGAAGTCGTTCCTGTCCAAGGAGCCCGACGCGATGCAGCCGCACATCCGCGCCTTCGTGGACCGGGCGGTGACGTTCACGACCTGCCCTGAGTGCGACGGCACCCGGCTGAGCGAGGCCGCGCGGTCCTCGAAGATCAAGAAGATCAGCATCGCCGACGCGTGCGCGATGCAGATCGACGAGCTCGCCGAGTGGGTGCGCGGTCTCAAGGAGCCGTCCGTCGCGCCGCTGGTGGAGGCGCTGCAGCACACGCTGGACTCGTTCGTGGAGATCGGCCTTGGGTACCTCTCGCTCGAGCGGTCGTCCGGAACGCTCTCGGGCGGCGAGGCCCAGCGCACCAAGATGATCCGCCACCTCGGGTCGTCGCTCACCGACGTCACCTACGTCTTCGACGAGCCGACCATCGGCATGCACCCGCACGACGTCCAGCGGATGAACGACCTGCTGCTGCAGCTGCGCGACAAGGGCAACACGGTGCTCGTGGTCGAGCACGAGCCGGAGACGATCGCGATCGCCGACCACGTCGTCGACCTCGGCCCCGGCGCCGGTACGGGGGGCGGCACGATCTGCTTCGAGGGCGCCGTCGAGGGACTGCGCGGGAGCGGCACCATCACCGGCAACCATCTCGACGACCGGGCCGTGCTCAAGGAGACGGTGCGGGAGCCCACCGGCGCTCTGGAGATCCGCGGCGCCGACACCCACAACCTGCAGGGCGTCGACGTCGACGTCCCGCTCGGCGTGCTCGTCGTGGTGACCGGCGTCGCCGGCTCCGGCAAGAGTTCGTTGATCGGTGGCTCGGTCTCCGGCCGGGACGGGGTCGTGACCGTCGACCAGACCGCGATTCGGGGCTCACGACGCAGCAACCCGGCGACGTACACCAAGCTGCTCGACCCGATCCGCAAGGCGTTCGCGAAGGAAACCGGCGTCAAGCCGGCACTCTTCAGCGCCAACTCCGAGGGTGCCTGCCCCACGTGCAACGGCGCCGGGGTCGTCTACACCGATCTGGGCTTCATGGAGAGCATGGCCAGCCTCTGCGAGGAGTGCGAGGGCAAGCGCTTCCAGGCCGACGTGCTCAAGTACAAATTCGGCGGCAAGGACATCAGCGAGGTGCTCGCGATGTCGGTGAACGAGGCAGAGGGGTTCTTCGGCGACGGCAAGGGGAGCACCCCGGCCGCCCACAAGATCCTCCAGCGGCTCGCCGACGTAGGGCTCGGCTACCTCAGCCTCGGACAGCCGCTCACCACCCTGTCCGGTGGCGAGCGACAGCGGCTCAAGCTGGCCACGCACATGGCTAAGTCATCGACCCGCCCACCCGGCGTCTACGTCCTCGACGAGCCGACCACGGGCCTTCACCTCGCCGACGTCGAGCAACTGCTCGGCATGCTCGACGGACTCGTCGACTCCGGCAAGTCGGTGATCGTGATCGAGCACCACCAGGGGGTGATGGCGCACGCCGACTGGATCATCGACCTCGGCCCCGGCGCCGGCCACGACGGCGGCAAGATCGTCTTCGAGGGCACGCCCGCCGACCTCGTCGCCGCCGGCTCCACGCTCACCGCCGAGCACCTCGCGGCCTACGTCGGCACCTGAGCCGGGCCCGCCGGCCCTCGCTCAAGCCGACGGCGGCAGCCTGAGCGAGGCGAGCTCGTCCTCCTCCTCGACCAACTCGCCCGGCTCGCGGGCGCTGTGCTCGAGTCCGCGCAGGAAGGCCGGCGCTCCCTGGTCGTCGGGCACCACGACCAGGCCTCGCTCCGAGGTCACGCTGATGACGACATCCGGGCGCTCGGCGTGCAGGAGCTCGGCGTCGACGAGCGTGGTGTGGACGAAGACGACCCTGCGAAAGGATTCGGCGAGGAAGGGGAGCAGGGTCACCGCGTAGGAGGATCCGAAGAGGACGCAGCTCGGGGCCTGATCGCGATCGGACTCGACCACGAGCCGGCGCCCGGTCACCGCCACCCGATTGTCGGCGACGATCTGCGCCCGCCGGCCCCGAACTCGAGCCCTGATCACGGTGTGACGCTGCGGCGGATCCAGCTTCGCCCCGAGGTCACCGAGATCGCTGGACTCGGTCCATTCGACCGCCGGCTCCTCGACCAGCTCGAGCTCGAGCCCGCGGCCGGCGAGTGCGTCGCAGAGCAGGAGGTAGGCAAGATGGGCGGCGCGAGGCGTCCAATGGGTGTCGGTCCGGTAGTAGACCGGCAGCGAGGCGCGGGCCGCGATCAGCTGCTCGAGCGGGTAGATCAGCTCGAGTCCGGAGCCCTGGGCGAGCTCGAGCAGGCGGTGGACGGGGCGGCGCGCCACCGGATGCAGGTCGGCGGGCAGCATGTCCTCGAACACCGATTCCTTGTCGGGGACGATCATGTGGACGTACTCGGCGCCGATCGCCGCCATCAGCTCCACCCGCCGCCGCAGGACCTCGGACCAGCCGCGAACCCAATCGGGTCCCGGGACGACGGAGCCGAGGTGCTGACCGAGGACGTCGTTGCTGTCGCCGTTCAGGAACAGCCAGCCGTCGCTGCCGACCAAAGCCCGAACTTCTGTCATTTGACTCGTGACACCAGCCTCAAGGGCTCGCGGCGCGCTCGCGCTCGAAGTCGAGCTCGGTCGAGACCCCGAGCGCGTTCAGCGCCTCACGGGCATCCTCGAGGCTCTCGGCGTCGCCGACCGCGGCGACCAGGGGCAGCTCGGCCGCGGCGGCCTCGAGGTCGAAGAAGAAGCTGAGCGCCCCGAACGGGCCGAGCGCGACCCGGCGGCGGCCGCCGCGGATCTCGGCCTCGCCGAGCTCGCCACGGGCACAGCGGACGACCTGCATGCTGGCCTCGGTGCCGGAGGCCCGCGCCGCGCGCTCGATCTCGTCGGCCTGCACCGCGCTGGTGCTCGCGGTTCCGATCCAGGCGTCGGCGGCGGCCAGGGCGGCGACGCGGCCAAGGACCTCGTCGACCGTGAGCTCGCCGTCACAGCCGGCGCCGAGGACGGCGACGGCGCCGTCGAGGCGCGTTCCCAGGCGCAGCCCGGCCGCCAGCATCACCGCGTCGCACAACGGGCTGCCGAGCCCCGGCTCCGACCCGGTGGCGATCGCGTCGCCGCCGATGTCGACGTAGACGACCAAATCGCAGCCGAGAAGGCCGGCGGCGGCCCCGATCCCCTCGGCAGCCCCGGCCGGGCCCCCGGTGATGTCGATCAACGCCGTCGGGCTGCCGAGATGGTTGGCGACATGGGCCTCGGAGAACAGCACGCCCTCGGCGGTCGAGGTCTCGGCGCCGGCGAGCACGGCGTGCTTTCCCAGCGGGTCGCCGCCGCGGATCTCGCTCACCGGCCGGGGGCCGGGCTTGGGGTCGATCGGCAGCCGCTCCCAGGCGACCCCGCCGACGACGAACGGGGTGCCGAGCTCCTCGCAGCGACGCGCGACCGCGAGCGAGCCGACGACGTCGCCGCCGCCGCCGATCCCAAGCACCAGCGCCCGCTGCGCCCTGGACACGCGGCGATCGAAGGAGAGCGAGGCTATGGCGTCGCTGGTGAGTTACGCCAGGGCGGGCTCGGCCTGGCAGATCTCGCGAATCGCGGCCGCGGCGCGGTCGAATTCCTCGTCGGCCATCACCGGTGTGCCCTCGAACGGCAGCTCGCGGTCGATCTCGACCCAGGAGCGGCAGCCGTGGTACTCGTCGCGGACGCGAACCGTCACCGGGCGCGGGATCCTGTGGACTCGCAGCAGGAGCACGTGGAGCGGATGCGTGCGCTTCCAGCGCAGGCGCTTGGTCGCGTAATCCTGCGTCCACACGTGGTAGGGCGAGAGCGCGTCGACGATCCGCGGGTCGTCGGTCTCGAAGTGATCGGAGACCTCGGCCCAGGCACGGATTCGGACCCGGTCGGGCTGCGGGATGCCGCCGTCCTGGAGCAGCGCCCGCGGCGGCGGCTCCTCGTCGGGCCAGACACCCTCCTCGAGCGCACGGCGCAGCTCGGGATGGTGCGACTCACGCACGAGGTCGTTGCGCTGGTGGTCGAACGTCGGATAGAGGAAAAACTGCTCGTGCTCGAGCTCGAAATGCTTGTCCTCTTCGCGGATTCCGCCCTTGCGCAGGGTGACGAGTTGCTCACCCTCGGAAAGGGCGCGGACCGTTACGGCCCACTCTTTAAAGGCAATAGGCATTGGTTAGTTGGTTCGGGGGAGGGTTCGGTGAACGTGGTCCGGGCTTCCAACTCGCCCCGTGGGGGCGCATAGGCCCGGCTGAGGTGACGCAGTCTAGGGAACGATGCCTGAAATTCCAAGTTTGTGATCAAAGTTGCGCGCTGCCGTGCCCAGCGGCGCCTGGGGCCCCGTGCCCGCCGCCGCCTGGGGCCCCGTGCCCGCCGCCGCCTGGTGTCTCGATCCGCAGCCGGTCCCCGGGAGCGAGCTCGCCGGCGCATTTGGCCGGCAATTCCTCGCCGTTGAGCAGGTTGCGCCCAGGCGTCCCGTCGGCGCCCCCGTCACGCCCGCGCGGTGCGTGGCGGCGGCGCTCGGTGATCAGCGTGAACCGCATCGGCTCCAGCGCCTCGATCTCGCGCACGATCCCGTCGCCGCCTTGCCGGCGTCCGTCGCCGCCCGATCCACGCCGCAGCGCCAGCTCCCGCAACCGGACCGGGTATTCGGCCTCCAGGGCCTCGACCGGCGTGTTCAGGGTGTTCGACATCGCCACGTGGATCGCGCTGGGGCCGTCGCCGTCGGGGCAGGCGCCCTGGCCACCGCCGATCGTCTCGTAGTAGGTCCAGCCGTCGCCGGCGAGGGTGAGGTTGTTCATCGTCCCCTGGCCCTGCGCCGGAACCGGCGCGGCGCCGGCGAAGGCGGCCAGCACCAGGTCGGCGACCCGGCTCGAGGTCTCGACGTTGCCGGCGGCGACCGCCGCCGGCGGCTCGGCGTTCAGCAACGAGCCCGGCGGAGCGATCACGCTCACCGGGCGGTGGGCACCGGCCGAGGGGGGACCGTCGGGGTCGGTGAGCACGCGCACGGCGAAGAACGCCGCCGACTTGGTCACCGAGAGCGGGCAGTTGAGGTTGCCGTTCACCTGCGCCGGGCTGCCGCTGAAATCGAGCTCGAGCGCGTCCCCGGCGACGGTCGCGCGCACCGTGAGCTCGAGATCGCCGAGGTCGGCGGGACCGCCCTCGAGCACGTCGCGCGCTTCATACATACCGTCAGCGAGCGCGGCGATCGCGCTGCGGGTGCGGCGCTCGGTGTATTCGAGGATCTCGGCCATCCCATCGACCAGGCCTTCGCTCCCGTGGCGCTCGACCAGCTCCTCGACCCGCCGAGCGCCGGTCAGGTTCGCCGCCCGCTGGGCGCGCAGGTCGGCGAGTCGCTCCTCGGGCTTTCGCATCTGCTCGGCGAGCTCGCGCAGGGTCTCGTCGCCGGCGCGGGTGGGGGCGATCACGACGCCCTCCTGTTCGAGCGTGGTCGAGTCGGCCGGCATCCCGCCCGGCGTCGGGCCGCCGATGTCGGCGTGGTGGGCGCGGCTGGCGGCGAACCCGATCAGCTCGGCGTCCGCGAACAGGGGCGCGATCAGGGTCACATCCGGGAGGTGGGTGCCGCCGCGGTAGGGATCGTTGAGGATCCAGAGGTCGTCTGGGTGCTGGTCGAAATCCAGCACGGCCGCGACCGCGTCGGGCATCGAGCCGAGGTGCACGGGGATGTGCTCGGCCTGCATCACCAGCTCGCCGCCGGCCGTGAACAGCGCCGTCGAGCAATCGTGGCGCTCGGTGATGTTGGGCGAGTGGGCGGAGCGGATCAGCACCGCCCCCATCTCGTCGCACGCCGCGCGCAGGGCGCCGACCAGGACCTGGAGCGAGATCGCGTCGAGGCTCATCCGTCGACCTTCGCCGCGATCGTGCCGGCGTCATCGACCTGCGCGCTCCAGCCGGGCGGCAGCACCAGGGTGGCCTCGGGAAGCTCGAACACGCACGGCCCCGACGCCCGGGTGCCGGCGGCGGGGTCGCCGCGCAGCACCTCGGCCTCGAGCCACTCACCGCCGAAGCGCGCCCGGCGGCGACCACGCTCGAGCCCGCCGGCGGGCGCGGCCAGCGGTCGTGGCGCCGGCCCCGGCTCGACCGCTGCGACGCGGATGTTGACCAGCTCGACCGCCGCCTCGCGGTCGCGGTAGCCGTAGCGGCGCTCGTGCTCGGCCCCGAACAGCTCCGCCAGCTCCTCGGGGTCCGGGGCCTCGTCCGCCTCCACCGGGAGCTCGAACGCCTGGCCGCGATAGCGAAGCTCGTAGGTGACCTCGGTGCGCGCCTCGGCGAGGCCCTCGCTGAGCCGGCGGCGAAGCGCGCTCACCTCGGTGGCGATCCGCTCTGCCGTCAGCTCCGGGCCGCGGAGCATCACCGTGCGGGCGCTGTCGCGGCGGCGCTCGGAGGCAAGCAGGCCGAGCGCCGAGAGCACACCGCTGGCGCGCGGGCAGAGGATCCGCTCGATCCCGAGCTCGGCCGCGATTGCCGCCGCGTGCATCGGTCCCGCGCCGCCGAACGGCATCAGCGCAAACCGCCGTGGGTCGACGCCGCGCTCGACCGTGACCACGCGCAGGGCGCGGACCATCTCCTGGTTGGCGATCCGCACGATGCCCTCGGCCGCGTCCAGCGGCTCCAGACCGAGCTCGGTTGACAGGCTTGCGATCGCCGTGGCGGCCGCGTCCGTGTCGAGTTCGACTCCCCCGGCGAGGCGCGACTCGGAGCTCAGATAGCCGAGCGCCAGGTTGGCGTCGGTGACCGTGGGCTTGCTGCCCCCGCGCCCGTAACAGGCAGGGCCGGGCTCCGCGCCCGCAGAGTGGGGACCGACGCGCAGGGCGCCGCCGCTGTCTCCCCAGCCGATCGAGCCGCCGCCGGCGCCGACCGTATGCACGTCGACCATCGGCAGCTGGATCACCCGCCCGGCGAGCTCTCGCGAGTCCGTCTTTCGCACGCGGCCGTCCTCGACCACGCAGACGTCGCACGAAGTCCCGCCCATGTCGAAGCCGAGCGCATTGCCGTCGCCCGAGAGGCGGGCCAGCAGCCCGGCGCCCACGGCACCGCCGGCCGGACCGGAGAGCACGCTCCAGGCCCCGGCACGGGCTGCCTCCGCGGCGGGCGCGACGCCGCCGGAAGACAGCATCACCGACGGCTCGGGCAAGCCACGTCCGCGGGCGACCTCGCCGAGCCGTCCCAGGTACCGACCGAGCAGGGGGGAGAGGTAGGCGTCGATGACCGTCGTCGAGCAGCGCTCGTACTCGCGAAACTGCGCCAGCACCTCGTGCGAGGCAGATACGTGCACCTCCGGCAGCTCGGCCCGCAGGCGCTCGGCGATCGCGCTCTCGTGCGCCGGGTGCATGTAGGAGAACAGCAGGCAGATCGCGACCGACTCGACGCCGAGCTCACGCGCCTCCGCGACCACGCGCTCGAGCTCCGCCCGCTCGAGCGGCTCGATCACGCCGGCGGGGCCGACCCGCTCGGCGGCCTCGATCCGGGCCTCGTCGGCGACCAGGGGCGTCGCCTTGGCGGCGCACAGGCGGTAGAGCTGGGGGCGATCCTGGCGAGCGATCTCGAGCAGGTCGGCGAAGCCGCGGCTGGCGATCAGCGCCGTGCGGGCGCCGCGCTGCTCGAGCAGGGCGTTGGTGCCGACGGTCATCCCGTGGGCGAAGCCATCGACCCGGTCGGCGCTGGAGCCGGCGCGCTCGAGCGCCGCGTCGATCGCCGCCAGCACCCCGCGCGACTGGTCGTCGGGGGTGGTCGGCGCCTTCGCCGTGTACAGCGACTCCCCGTCGAACAGGACCGCGTCGGTGAACGTTCCGCCGACGTCTACTCCCAGGAGCACGCTCCGACGCTACCTGGAAATGCTGAGACCCCGGCTGCCCCACAGCCGGGGTCTCATACCCCATGTGGCGGCCGCCTCCCGGCGGCCAACCCCCACGTTGTGACGTCTAGGCAGCCGCTGCGTCGACCTCGCGCGCCGCCTCGAGCTGTTCGAGCGGGATCTCCGGGCCGTCGAAGACCTCCTCGAGATGCTTGTGCGAAGGGCAGTAGTCGCGGCTCGGCAGCGGCTCGCGCTGGCAGGGCGTGCCCTTGCGGGTGTGCGCGCGGCAACTGCGCGGAACTCCGTCGAGCCCGGCCCCTTCGGGCATCCGGTCGAGGAACTCGAGCGCGAGCTTGATGTTCTTGTCGATCACGATCCAGACCCGAAGCTGTTCGCCGATCGGGAAGTGGACGCGGACATCGTTGAACAGCGAGCGTGCCGGCCGGGCGAAGTAGCGCCGGTCGTACGTCAGTCGCCTGATCACTTCCTCACACGAGTCGAGAACGGCCTGCTTGTTGTGACAACCGGTGAGGTCGTGCTCGTCCTCGACGACTGCGGATGCGATCTCTCGGTAGATCGAGCGGCTGAAGCGGTACATCTGATCTCTCTCCTTACCCCGTCGTTATCCATTCCGTGGAACCCCTGGGACTTCCGTGCACCATCCCTGAGGGGAACGGCAGTATCTCAATCGATCGTGAAATTACAAGAGCGATTGATTAAGGAACTATTAACCGATCGGAGGGCACCCTTCTCCTCCGATCGGAGGAGGAGCTAGATCCAGCGTTCGGAGCGCACGGCGCCGCCCGGCGAGACGACCAGATGGACGCCGTCGAGCGCCGGGTCGGGGTCGGGGAAGTCCGAGCGCCGGTGTGCCCCCCGCGATTCGGCTCGCTCGAGGGCGCTGCCCGCGATCAGGCGCGCCAGCAGGTAGGGATCGGAGAGCAACGGCTCGAGGCCGTCGCGGTCGCGAAGCGGACCGGCGTGGCGCCAGACGGCCTCGCGGGTCGCCGGCTGGGGCGGCTGAAAGCGCCACGAGGGCGGCTCCGGCGGTTCGCCGGGCGCGGATTGCTCGAGCGCAGCCGTGGCGGCGCGTGTGCCGAAGACGAAGCACTCGGTGAGCGAGTTGGAGGCGAGCCGGTTGGCGCCGTGGATGCCGCTGCAGGCGCACTCGCCGACCGCGAGCAGGCCGGCGAGGGTGGTGCGGCCGTCGAGATCCGCCGCCACGCCGCCGATCAGATAGTGCGCGGCGGGCGAGACGGGCACGGGTTCCTGCTCGGGGGCGAGGCCGGCCTCGCGGCAGACCGCGAACACGTTCGGGAACCGCCCGGGATCGAGCCCGCGGAGGTCGAGCAGCACGTGCGCCGAACCGTCGGCGTCGATGCGGTCGAGGATCGCCGCGGTGACCTGATCGCGGGGGGCGAGCTCGTCGGTGAACCGCTCGCCGTTGGCGTCGAGCAGGGTGGCGCCCTCGCCGCGCACCGCCTCGGTGATCAGCGCGCCGTCGTGCGCTGAGCCCGGCAGCGCCAGCGCCGTGGGGTGAAACTGACACAGCTCGAGGTCGGCGAGCTCGGCTGCGGCGGCATGGGCCAGCACCGAGCCCGCCCCGATCGCTCCCCGGGGGTTGGTGGTCCGCGACCAGAGCGCGGCGCCGCCGCCGGTGGTGAGCACGGTCGCCGGGGCGGCGATCGCGCCCGCATCGGTGAGCACGCCGTGGCAGCGCTCGCCGTCGCTCCACAGCGCCACCGCCGACACCCCTTCGAGTACCTCGATGCGCTCCTCGGCGGCGACCAGCTCGGCCAGCCGCGAGGTGATCGCCCGCCCGGTCTCGCTGCCGCCGGCGTGGACGATCCGGCGCACCGAATGTCCGCCCTCGAGCCCGAGCGCGAGCCCGCCGCCCGGCTCGGTGTCGAAGCGCACCCCGCGGGTCATCAGCTGCTCGACCGCGGCCGGCGCCTCGCGCGTCAGCGCCTCGACCGCGCTCGTGCGGCAGAGCCCGCGGCCGGCGGTGAGCGTGTCGGCCGCGTGGCGCTCGGCCGAGTCGTCGGCGGCAAGCGCCGCGGCGAGCCCGCCCTGTGCCCAGAAGCTCGAGCTTTCGGCGAGCGGCTTTCGCGAGACCAGCGTCGTGCGTGCGCCGAGTGCCGCGGTTTCAAGCGCTACGTGGAGTCCGGCGGCCCCGCCACCGACCACCACGACGTCTGCATCTTCGAGAGTCGCCACGAGCGGGGTACCGTACCCGGGCCGGTCACGGGCCGGTCAGGATCCAAGCTCTTGGCCCTCTACTACTCCCATCCCTCCTCGCACCGCCACGACACCGGCGCTCATCCGGAGAACGCCGGCCGCCTGGTCGCGATCGAAGCGGCGCTCGACCGCGCCGGGTGGCCCGGCGTCGAGCGCCGCGAGGCGCCGGCGGCGACGCGGGAGCAGATCCTGCGCGTGCACAGCGAGGCGCACCTCGCCGCGATCGAGTCGTTCTGCGGCGAAGGCGGCGGGATGATCGACGCCGACACGATCGCCTGCCCCGAGTCCTTCGACGCCGCCCGGCACGCCGCCGGCGGCGCCGCCGCCGCCGCGGAGGCTCTGCTGAGCACCGACGCCCGCGCCGCCTTCTGCGGCCTGCGCCCGCCCGGCCACCACGCCGTCCGCGACCAGGCGATGGGCTTCTGCCTGTTCAACAACGCCGCCGTCGCGGCGACGCACGCGATCGAGGCCTGCGGCGCCGAGCGGGTGCTGGTGCTCGACTGGGACGTCCATCACGGCAACGGCACCGAGGCGATCTTCGCCGCCTCGCCCGAGGTGCTCTACGCAAGCATCCACCAGTGGCCGCTCTATCCGGGCACGGGCGCCGCCGAGTACACGGGCGAAGGGCCAGGGGAGGGCTACACGGTCAACCTGCCGGTCCCGGCCGGGACGGGGAGCGACGAGTTCCTCGCCCTGGTCGAGCATGTGGTGGTCCCGATCGCCCGCGCCTACGAGCCGGGGCTGATCCTGATCTCCGCCGGCTATGACGCCCATCGCGACGACCCGCTCGCCTCCTGCGCGGTGGCGACCGAAACCTACGGCGAGATGACCGCCGCGATCCGCGACGTCGCCGCCGAGCTCGACGTCGGCGTGCTCGTCTGCCTCGAGGGCGGATATTCGCCACCGGCCCTCGCCGAGTCCGTCGTCGCCACCCTTGCGGCGCTCGACGATCAGCGGCCGCCTGCCGTGGCTTCGCCCGAAGCGGCCGAGCCTCACCGCTCGCGCCTTCGCGAGCGCTGGCCGCTGTAGCTAGGGGGCCAGGCGGTCCCTGATCCCGTCGAGGAAGGCTCGCGGGAAGCCGGGCACGTCGTCGAGCTGAGAGACCGAGCTGAAGCTTCCGTGCTCGTCGCGAAAGCGGATCACGCGCTTGGCCTGGGTCACCGACATACCGAGCGCGCGCAGGTCGTCGAACCCGGCGACGCTGAGGCTGACGATCCCCTCGGGCACGTCGGCCGGCGGCTCCGGCTCCGGCTCCGGTTCCGGCTCCGGCTCCGGCTCCGGCTCGGGCTCCGGCTCGGGCTCTTTCTCCGCGGCAGGCGGGTCCTGCTCGCCGGGGACCCACTCCGATCCGTCCGGGTCGGGTTGGGGCTCTTCGGCGACCCAGGTCGGCGGCTCGAGGTCGGATTGAGGGCCCTCTCGCTCGAGTGCCCCGCCTAGCTGCTCGGCCTCCGCCGCCAGCTCGGCGATCGACGCGGCTTCGCCGCTCTCGGGCTCGGGCTCGCCGCCGGCTCCGTCGGCCCCTCGGCGTGGCCGCAGCAGGCCCGGGGTGCGGAGGCTGGTGCGCCGCCGGCGCGCGCGTCGCCGCGGCTTCGGCTCCGGCTCCGCGGCCGCCGGCTCGGCTTCCGCCTCCGCCTCCGCCTCCGCCTCTGCCTGACCTCGGGCTCGAGCGCCGGGGCTGCGGTCTGGGCGCGCTCGGCGACCTCCTCGGCGCGCTCGCCGACGGCGCCGATCTTGCCCTCGATCTCCTGATAGCGCTGCTCGCGCTCGCGTTCCAGTTCGCGCCGGGAGCTGAGCTCGATCTCGGTCGCCCGCCGTTCGGCGGCCTCGGCGCGCACCTCGGTCTCCTCGAGCCGGCGCTTGCTCGCCGCCAGCTCGCTCTCGATCGCGGCGATCTGGGCGACCAGCTCCTGCTCGCGTCCGCGCAGGTTCTCGTTCGCGTCCTGGTCGGCGCTGCGCCGCACCTCGGCGAGCTCGCGGGCGATCCGCGAGTCGGCCTCCTTGGTCAGCTTCTCGGCCTGCTCGGCGAGCTTCGCCTCGAGCGTCTCGGCGGCCTTGCGCTCCGCCTCGGCCGTCGCCTCGCGGATCTGCGCCTGGGCGCGGCGCTCGCCCTCCTTGCGCAGCGCATCGGTCTGGGTCCGCAGCCAGTTCGAGGCCGCGGTGCGGGTCTCGACCGCCGCCCGATCGGCGACCTCCTCAGCGGCGCGGGCGCGCTCGGTCGCCTGCTGCAGGTCGCGCTCGGCCTCCGTCAGCGACTTCACCTTCCCGGCGCGCTCTGAGCCGAGCTCTGAGGTCAGCTCCGCCTCGCGCTCGGCTGCCTTGCGCTCGGCCTCGGCGACCGCTTCGGCGACGGCGGCCTGGCGGCTGGCGTCGGCCTGCGCGGTCAGCTCGGCGATCGCCTTGCGATGCGCGGCTTGCTCCTCCGTGCGGACGCTCGAGTCGGCGTCGCGGCGGCCGGCGTCGAGACCCTCTTCGAGCTTGCGATCGGCGGCCTCGCGCGCCTGCTTGGCCTCCGCGCGCGCCCGCTCGACCGTCTCGCGACCGATCCGCTCGGCCTCGGCCTTGGCGCTCTCGGCCGCGGCCTTCGCCTGCTCGAGCTCGGCCTCGCGCTCGCCCACCCGGGCCTCGGCCTGTTCGGTGGCCTCGCGCTTGGCGCGCGTGGTCTCCTCGGCGATCAGGCGCTCGGCGTTCTCCTGAAGTCGCTGGGCTTCGCCGGCGAGCTCGCGCTCGGCGTCGGCGACGCGCTCGGCGGCGGCAAGCGCCCGCTGCTCGATCGCCCGCAGCCGCTCATCGGAGGACTCGACGATCCGGGTCTTCTCCTCGCGTTCCTGCGCCAGCTCCTCGTCGCGCGTCCGCAGCTCGGCGGCGAAGCGGGCCTCAACCGCCTTGCGGGCCGCCTCGACCTCGATCCGGGTCCGCTCCTCGCTCTCGTCGCGGATGCGCCGGATCTCGGCGTCCGTGCGCTCCTTGGCCTCGGCCAGCGCCCGCTGCTCGATCTCACGGGCGGTTGTCTCTGCCGACTGCAGCGCCATCTCCTCGATCTCGCGCCGCGCCGACTCCGTCGCCTCGTGCGCGCGCTGCTCGGCTTCCTTGCGCGCGATCTCCTCGGCCTCGACGCGTGCCGTGTCGGCGGCCTCACTGACGCGCTCGTCGGTCTCGGACTGAAGCGTCTCGAGCTCGCGTCTGAGATCCGCGGTCCGCGCCTCGACCTGGCGCTCGACACCCTCGCGGCTGCGGCGCTCGAACTCCGCCTGGGCCTTCTTCGCCTCCGTCGCCCGGGCCTCGGCCTCCCGGACCTGGGTCAGCGCCTCCTGCACGGCGGGGTCGGGGCCGGACTTTGTCGGCTGCGGGTTCGCCGCCCGTGCCCGCGCGAGCTCCAGCTCCGAGCGCGCTTGGTCGAGCTCCTCGCGCAGGCGTTCGACCTCCGGGCCGAGGTCGGCCTCGCGGCGGGCCTCCTCGACCGCCTTCGCCAGGCGCTCGTCGGCCTCCTCGCGCGCTGCCGCGAGCTGGTCGCGAAGCCACTTGGCGGCCGCCGCCCGGCCCTCGTCTTGCGCCTCGGCGCGGGCCCGCTCGGCGTCTGCCGCATCGAACGAGGCCGAGGCCTTGTCATCTTCGTCGGCGGTCGGCTCGGGCTCGCGCTCGGTGGCGGCGATCCGCTCCTCGGCCTCGGTCGCGCGGCGGTCCGCCTCCTCGGCACGGCGCTCGGCCTCGCTGGCGCGGCGCTCGGCCTCGCCCAAGCGGCCCTCGATCACCTTCAGCTGGCCGGCCGCCTGATCCTTGGCGCGCTCGAGGTCCTCCTCGAGCGCCAGGATCTCGTCCATCGCCCGCTCCTCGGCGTGCTGCGCCGCCGTTTGCGCGGCGACTCGGATCCGCTCCGCGGTATCGCCGCTCGCGGAGTCGGTGGGCGGCACCAAGGGGACCGGCGGCGGCTTGAAGTCCTCCGGTGGCTCGAAGCTGGCCTCGGGGTCCGGCTCGGGTATCGATGGGCCCGGGGTCGACGGCGGCTCGAACCCGGTCTCCGCTTCCTCCTCGACGGCGTCCCCGTCGGGTTCTTCCGCCGCCTCGCCGCCGTTGTTGTCGGCCGCGCTCGGCTCCTCCTCCGAGTCCTTCTTGAAGATGCCGAAACGACGTCGTGCCATGGGCGGCGGACTCTACGAAAGATCCTCCGCGGCGAGCGGCACTCGACGGCTGCCCCGGCGGGTCCCCCGCCCGGTGCGGCTTGACACTCAGGCCGTCGAGTTGTAGGAATCCGAGGGCATGCATGCGGGTCCTGTAGGGGGGACTCCTCGGCTGGCCGCTGGCCACGACCCGATGCTCAGCGTCATCCTGCGGCGCCGTTTCGGCGCCGTTCATCTGCCTGGGAGGGGTCAATGACTCGTCGTCCGCTGTTCGCCGCGCTTGCCGTCGCGCTTGTCGTCACCGCCGTTACCGGAGTGGCCGTCGGTTCGCCCGACCGCGGCGACCTCGCCGCCGCCCACAAGTCGAGCGCCGGCACCGCCGTGCCCGACGGCTTCCGCCCGGTGGCGTTGCGGGCGTCGCAGCTCGGGCGCTATTTCGTGGTCATGGACTCGGACGCGGTCGCACAGGGCTCGCGCGCAGGCCGGCTCGCCGGCCCGGCGCAGCGACGCGCCGCCGGCGCGGCGCGGGCGAGCCAATCGGGCGCCCTCGCCCGGGCGCGGGCGCTCGGCGGCGACGTCGTATATCGCTACGACACGCTCGTCAACGGCTTCTCGGCCAGCCTCTCGCCCCCGGCCGCGTCGGCGCTCGCCGCGCGATCGGACGTGCGCTCGGTGGAGCCGGTTTCGATCGTCACGAGGCTGAACGAGAGCAGCGTCCCGTTCATCGGCGGAACCGAGATCTGGGACAACCTCGGCGCCCGCGGCCAGGGGATGACGGCCGCGGTGGTCGATACGGGGATCGATTACACGCACGCCAACTTCGGCGGCCCGGGGACGGTCGAGGCCTACGAGGCCAACGACCCCGACGTGATCGAGCCCGGCAGCTTCCCGACCCAGAAGGTGATCGGCGGCTACGACTTCGTCGGCGGTAACTACGACGTCGCCGACGAGGATCCCGACAACGACACTCCGGTTCCCGATCCCGACCCGCTCGACGACGCCGCCGAGGACCACGGATCGCACACCGCAGGCACCGTCGCCGGGATCGGCGTGCCCGGCGAGATCGGACCCGGCGTCGCCCCGGAGGCGAAGCTGCTGGCGATGAAGGTCTGGGACTCGGGCAGCTCGACCGATGACGTGCTCGTTGCCGCCTACGAGCGGGCGATGGACCCGAACAACGACGGCCGCACCCGCGACGCCGCCGACGTGCTGTCGTTCTCCGGCGGGGTCGACTACGGAACCCAGAACTCGGTCGAGGCCAAGGCCGCGCAGCGCGTGGTGAACATGGGCACCGTGTTCGTCGCCGCGGCGGGCAACTCCGGCAATCAGCCCGTTGGCGGATCGGCCTACATCACCGGCACCCCGGCGAACGCACCCGGCGTGGTCTCGGTCGCGGCCTCGATCGACGAGTTCAACGCCCGCGCGCTGACCGTCGACAACCCGGCCACGGCGCTGCCCGACGGCGGCCTGATGGTGGTCCAGGAGTGGGGCCCACCGCTCGGCGGCAACCTCACCAACGAGGTCGTCGACGCGCGCGAGTTCGACCCGCCCGCCGATCCCGCCAACCCGACCGGCCCCGACCGGATGCTCTGCGACCCGGTCGGCGGGACGCCGTTCGCCGGCAAGATCGCGCTGATCTACAAGGCGTCGTCGACCACTGGCGATTGCTTCGCCGACGACAAGGTCGCCAACGCGCAGGCGGCGGGGGCCAGCGCCGTCGTGCTCTGGAACGGCTTCGGCGGCCTGCCGTCGCAGATCGGCATCGGCGGCGACGGCAGCAACATCACCGTCCCGGTGGCGATGATCTCGACCTCCGATTCGGAGGTACTGGGGGCGACGATCAGCCCCGACGCCGCAAGCGGCAGCTTCAACACCGTGGCGACCACGGTCACGCTCCACGACGACGAGACGCTGTTCCCGCAGTTCACCGACTCGATGACCGACTTCACCTCCGAGGGCCCGGCACGAGGGACCAGCGATCTGAAGCCCGACGTCTCGGCGCCCGGATTCGACATCCAGTCGACCGACGCTGGTACCGGCAACGAGGGCGTGAAGTTCTCCGGCACCTCGATGGCCGCCCCGCACATCTCCGGCGTGGCGACGCTGCTGCGGCAGCTGCATCCGCGTTGGTCGCCGGCGCAGATCAAGGCTGTGCTGATGAACCAGGCGACCCAGGAGCTTAAGGACAACACGCTCGGCGAGCCGGTCTCGGCGACCGTGATCGGCGCCGGGCGGGTGCAGGCGTTCGAGTCGGCGACGGCGGTCTCCGTCGCCGAGCCCGGCAGCCTCTCGTTCGGGCTCGAGTTCGCCTCGCGGCCGAGCACCGAGGTCGAGAGCTTCCTCGTTCGCAACCTCGATCAGCGCGGCCACTCGTACACCGTCAACGGCGGTGGCCCCCGCTACAGCGACTTCGACCCGGCGGTGGCCGGCGTCGAGGTCTCGACCAATGGACACAGCTACGGCGCCTCGCGCAGCTTCGACCTCGGCAAGGGGAAGTCGAAGAAGGTGTACGTGCGCCTGACCCTGGACCCGGCCGCGATCACCGAGGCCGACCAGGAAAACGGCTGGTACTACTTCCACCCGAACGTCGACGGCAATGTCGTCATCGACCAGAGCGGGGGCGGCAGCGACAGCCTCCACGTGCCCTGGCACGTGGCACCGCTGGCGGCTTCGGAGAACTCGCTCTCCGAGCGCTCGCTGAACCTGCGCAACGGCGCCGACACGATGCGGCTGGTCGAGCGCTCGGCGGCCGGCGTCAGCTACGCCGACCTGTACCAGCTCGGCGCCACCGACCGGCTCGGCAGCCGTGGTGAGGAGGACCTGGTCGCGATCGGCGCCCGCTCGTTCACCGGGCCCGAGATCGGCGACGACACCGCCGAGGGCGTGCCGGAGGGTGTCGATGAGTTCGCCGGCATCGGCTGGCTCGACTTCCTCACCAACGGCGATGCGCCGGTGGAGCCGGTCGAGTTCGGTGTGCAGACGGCCGCAGTCCACAACGTCACCGAGACGATCGAGGTCGACGTGCTCGTCGACGCCGGCGCCGACGGCGTCTACAGCGGCGCGGACGACGGCCTCGCCGCCGACTACCTGATCGTCAAGCAGGCGGCGCCCGGCGGCGAGGTCTGCGTGTTCGACCTCTCGCTCGCCGATCCGTTCGCGGAGTGCGCGGCGAGCTACTTCGCCGACTACTCGAACTACAACTCGAACCTGTTCGGGCTCGCGGTCGACGCCGGCGCGATCGGGCTCACGAATGCGAACCCGACCCTCGCCTACCACGTCGTCGCCTGTACCGGGACCTTCTCCGGCGACGTCCCCGGCCAGGTCTGCGACGAGGCCGGTTCGGCCGGCTCTGGCGTCTACGGGCCGAAGCTCAACGCGGTCGATCCGGCGCTGGCGATCGATCCGCTCGTCTGCAAGGGCTTCTGGGACGGCGGCGCCTGCGACTCGAGCGACCCGATCGACGTCGCGGTCGGGTCCGCCGCACCGCAGAGCAAGCCGTCGATCCTGGCGCTGTTCCCGAACAACGAGCCCAGCCGCTCGCCGACGGTGGTGAAGACGAAGACCAGGTAACGCGCCTCCCAAACCGCCCGGCGAGGCGATCCCGAAAAGTCCCGCTTTGCGTGGAAGCAATACTTCTGAGGTGAGGCGACGCGGGCGAATCTTGATCGCTCTCCCGGCGACCTTGGCGTTCCTCGCAGGGTGTGGCGGCGCCGGAGGCGAATCGACAAGCACGAGCGCCAGTACCACGGCTGAACAGTCAGCCGTCCAGGATCCGCCCGAGCCGAGCGCCGCTCGCGGGGTGTTGATCGTCAACCAGCTGCAGGAGCGCAGCCCAAAGGACTACGAGATGCTGTGCACGTCGCTTCGTGTCGATGAGGAGGCGACGACACTGAAGTTCCTCGAGAAGTCCGCCGGCCTAACGAAAGCGGATGCGGCCGCAGTCGTCACCGAACTGCACGAGCGCTGCACGACCGCGAATGTGGGAGCCGAGGACCTGGTTACACCCGAGATCGTGAGGTTTGCGTGTCAGAGCATCGACATCCTCGGGGTCAAAGAGGCCCGTGAGGGCTTCGTCGGCAGCGCTCCTCCTGGCGTGTCAACGACCGAGGC
Organism: uncultured Solirubrobacterales bacterium; assembly: GCA_963767475.1. Classification (GTDB taxonomy): domain Bacteria; phylum Actinomycetota; class Thermoleophilia; order Solirubrobacterales; family 70-9; genus WHSW01. The sequence goes on along the minus strand of CAVYEI010000003.1, from coordinate 779,823 downwards.
GAAACGCGCGTTCGACGAGATTGCGAATCAGTGCTAACGGGTCCCCGTGGGCGGGCGCTATCGCTTCGGCACCAGGATCTGCGCGAGGGCTCCGCTCCGGAAGCGCTCCTCGTCGACGACGTCCAGCTTCAGGTGCTCTCCGAGCTCGGCGAATGGGCTCTGCCCCGCGCCGATCGCGATCGGGACCGTCGTCAGCTGGTATTCGTCGACGAGGCCGAGGCGGGTCAGCGACTTGGCGAAGTCGGGGCCGCCGTGGACCAGGACCGTCCCCTCGTCGTCCCGAGCCTTCAGGCCCGCGATCTCTGCGCCCAGGTCCCCGCCGAAGATCTCGGCCGGTCCCCATTCCGCCTTCTCCAGCGTGTGGGAGAAGACAGCCTTCGGCTTCTCGTTCATCGCGGTTGCGATCGGCCCCTCGGACGCGGCCCAGTGCGGTCCCATGATCTCGTAGCTGCGGCGCCCCATCGCGTGGACGCCGGCCTCGTCGAGCGCGCGGCGGTTCCACTCACCCGAGTCGTCGCCGAACCACTCGAACATCCATTCATGGGTCCCGTCGGGGCTCGTGGCAAAACCGTCGAGGGACAGGACCATCTTGAGAACTACTTTTCTATCGCTCATGTCGATAGAGACCCACGTCCTCGCGTGAATTCATCGCCCTTCGCTAGATCTCGATCACCGAGCCGACGGTCACCGTGCGGTCGGCGGGCAGCTTGAAGTAGGGCAGCGGGCTGGCGGCGTTGTGGGCCATGGCGACGAACAGTCGCTTTCGCCACATCCGCATGCCGCCGCCGGGCGTCGGCACGATCTCGACGTGGGAGAGGAAGTAGGAGGCGTGCTCGACGTCGCCCTCGGTCTCCAGCCCCGCCGCGCGCGCGAGCTCGAGCGTGCGGGGGACGTCGGGGGCGTCCTGGAAGCCGAAGCGGGCGGTGACATGAACGATGCCGTCGTCCTCGTAGCCGAGCGGGTCGACCACCAGGCGCTCGCGCTCGGTGACGTGAGGCGCCTTGGTCGTCTCGATCGAGAGCACGACCACGGTCTCGTGCATGGTCCCCGATTGGGCGAGGTAGACCCGCAGCGCCAGCGGCGTGGTCTCGCGGCTGGCGTTGAGGTAGACCGCCGTCCCCGGCACCCGCACAGCGGGGGGCGTCATCGCGTGCAGCTCCTCGACGAACTCGCGCAGCGGCCCCTCTTCCTTGACCCGGGCGGCGACCAAGCGCTCGCTGCCGCGTTTCCAGGTGCTGAGGACGATGAACACCGCGGTCCCGATCGAAAGCGGGACCCAGCCGCCGTGGACGATCTTGTCGCTACCGGCGGCGAGGAAGGCGATGTCGACGGTGAGGAAGACCGCGGCGCCGGCGAGCGCGACCCAGGTCGGCTTTCGCCACAGCGCGCGGACGACGACCAAGAACAGGATCGTGTCGACCGTGATCGTGCCCGTGACCGCGATCCCGTACGCCGACGCCAGGCTGGCCGAAGAGCCGAAGCCGACAACGAGCGCGATCACCCCGACCAGCAGCGCCCAGTTGATCGCCGGGGCGTAGACCTGGCCGATCTCCTCCGAGGTGTGGTGGATCGAGAGCCGGGGCAGGAAGCCGAGCCGGACCGCCTGGCGGGTGACCGAGAAGGCGCCCGAGATCACCGCCTGGGAGGCGATGATCGTCGCCACCGTGGCCACGAAGACCATCGGCATCCGCGACCACTCGGGCAACAAGAGGAAGAACGGGTTCTCGATCGCCGCGGGATTGGCGACGATCAGCGAGCCCTGGCCCATGTAGTTCAGGGTCAGGGCGGGGAAGACGAGGAAGAACCAGGCCCGGCTGATCGCCGGCCGGCCGAAGTGGCCCATATCGGCATAGAGCGCCTCGGCGCCGGTGATCGTGAGCACGATCGAGCCCAGGGCGATGAAGGCGATCGCCGGGTGGGCGCTGAAGAACTCGACCCCGTAGTGCGGTGAGAGCGCCTCGACGATCTCGGGATCGGCGACGATCCGGCCGAGGCCGGCGATCGCGAGCAGCGCGAACCAGACCACCATCACCGGGCCGAACACCCGCCCGAGCGCCCCGGTGCCGAAGCGCTGGATCGCGAACAGGCCGACGAGGATGGCGATCGTGATCGGGACCACCAGCGACTCGAGGCTCGGCGAGGTGACCTCGAGCCCCTCGACCGCGGAGAGCACCGAGATCGCCGGGGTGATCATCCCGTCGCCGTAGAACAGCGCCACCCCGAACATCCCCAGCGCGATCAGCACCATCTTCACCCTGCGGTCGCGAAAGGACGCGGTCTGAACCAGCGCGACCAGCGCCATGATCCCGCCCTCGCCGTCGTTGTCGGCGCGCATGATCAGGGCGACGAACTCGATCGAGACGATCAGCGTGATCGACCAGAAGACGAGCGAGATCACCCCGTAGACGTCGCCCTCGGTCGGCTTGACGGCGTGGTTGTCGGCGGAGAAGACCGTCTGCAGCGCATACAGCGGGCTGGTGCCGATGTCGCCGAAGACGACCCCGACCGCGCCCAGGGCGAGCGCCACCGCGCCCACCCGGCGCCGGCGCGAGCGGCGGGGCGACGATCCGCCCGAGTCGAGCGCGGGCTCGTCGGCGGCGGTGTACGGCTCGTCTCCGGGGGCGTCGGCGCCGTCCATGCGGACGGGAACCCTAAGCGCTGGTCAGCCGGCGCTTATCGATCACTGAGTGGGAGCGGGACCCGGAGTGCGAGATCTCCTGCATCGGGAGGTCGGGCGGGGGGAGCTACGACCAGCGTCGCAGCGTCCGCGAGCGACTGCCCGCGCCGCAATAGGCGCGCGCGGCTGCGCTAGTGGTGGGGCTGCGCCCGTTCGGCGGTGCGCAGGCGCTCGGCAACCGCCGCCAGCACCTTCCGTGCAACGGCAGGCACGTCCTCGAGCAGGGTCGAGAACTCCCGCGAGTCGAGCACCAGGACGCGCATGTCGCTCGCGGCGGTGACCGTGGCGGACCGCGGTGCGGCATCGAGCAGCGCCATCTCGCCGAAGCACTCGCCCGGGCCCATCATCCTGCTCTTGCGACCAAGCATCGTCGCCTTGGCCGTTCCCTCCTCGATCACGAAGCACTCGCGTCCCGGAGCTCCCTGGCGCATCAGAACCCTGCCCTCGGGGACCTCGATCTCGGTCGTCAGGGCGGCGATGCGAGCAAGTTCCCGCTTGCTGCAGGTCGAGAAGAGCTGAACCTGGGAGAGCCGCTCGACCTTCGGGTCGCGCGAGCCCCGTCGCGCCGGTCGCTTCATCGAGGCGAGTATTTCACCAAGGGCACGTTGGTGCAGGGACATCAGAAGGGGGTAAGGTCAGCCGATGGCGCTGAGACTGATTGGCGCAGCGATCGCCACCGTGCTCGCGGTGCTTTCGGCAGGGATCGGCTCCGCGGGTGCCGCGGTCGAGCTCGGAACGCTCCCGCCCGCAGGTCCCGCGCAGGCCGGGTGCGGCGAGATCAGCCTCGTCCAGCAGAGCACCGACCCGAGCGGTCTATACGAGGTGCCGGCTCCCGGTGGGGTGATCACCGGCTGGGCGCACAAGGGCGACGACGACGGCAATGGCGGCAGCGGTCGGCTCCAGGTCTGGCGGCCGGCCGGGGGGATGAACTTCACCCTCGTCGGCCGCAGCGAGCTGCAGGCGCCCACGCCCGGTGTCGTGAACGAGTACGACGTTCGGATCCCGGTCGCCCCCGGCGACCTGCTCGGGCTCTGGGCCGCCACCACCGAGTTCGGCTGCTACTACATGAGCGGCAATCTCGCCGACGTCACCATTTGCTGCGAGGCCGGGATCAGCACCGAGCCGGTTCCCGGGGATACACGGACCCTCGTAGACGATGACGCGGGGCTCCGCCTCAACGTCACCGCGACGCTTGAGCCCGATCTCGACGGCGACGGGTTCGGCGACGAGACCCAGGAACAGTGCGCAACCGATGTCTCGCTTCAGGGGCCGTGCGCCGACACCACGATCGTCAGCGGCCCGAAGAACAAGATCAAGACGAAGAAGAAGAAGGTCCGGGTGACCTTCGGCTTCAGCTCGAACGTGCCGTCGGCGACCTTCGAGTGCAGACTCGACGCCGGCCCGTTCGAGCCCTGCGCGTCGCCCGACCGCGAACGGGTGAAAAAGGGCAAGCACACGTTTGCGGTCCGCGCGGTGAGCCCCGGTGGGGTCGCGGACGCCTCGCCCGCCACTGACGACTGGAAGGTGAAGCGGAAGCGGAAGAAGTAGGCCTCGACGCCTCGGAGCGCGATCAGCCGCGCTCAGCTCGCACCGTTCGCGACCGCCTTGCACCGAACCCGCCACACACCGGTCTGGAACCGTCACACCGCTGCGGCCAGCATCGCCTCCGACGATCCGACAAAGGAGAAGCGATGTATCCACTTCAAGTTCGCGCGCACCAGGCCCTGGCCGACCTCGGCCGGCGTCTCCGTGCGCTGACCAGCGAGCGCGGTCAGGGCACGGTCGAGTACGTGGGCCTGATCCTGCTGGTCTCGATGTTGATGGTCGGCATGGTGGCGGCGATGAAGGGCTTCAACGGCACCTCGGGCACCGAGATCGCCGAGGTGATCATCGCCAAGATCAAGCAGGCCGTGAACGCGATCACGTTCCGCTGATCGCGTTCAGGCGCTGGACCCGACCGGGGGAGTCGGGTCCAGCCGTTACTCGGCGGCGGAGTCCGTCGACTGGTCCATCACATAGATGGTGGCCCCGCCCGGGTCCTGGTAGGTGGCCAGGAAGCCGCCGGGGATCTCCGCCGGCTCTGCAAGCACGTTGAGTGCCTGCGGCCGGGCGGCGTGGAAGGTTTCGACGCTGTCGACGACGAACAGCGGCCCGAGCGGGGCGTCGGGGTCGTTGGCGTCGAGCATCAGCTGCACGTCGGTGCCCGGCAAGGACAGGGCGACGGTCGCATCGCCTTCGCGCCACACCTCGGTGAAGCCGAGGCCGTCGCGGTAGAGCGCCAGCGACGCGCTCAGGTCGGAGGTCGGGGTGAACAGGAATTCGAGCTTCATCTCGCATCCTTCCGTCGTAACTGGACTTTCCAGAGCATAACGCCATTATGTCGGGATGCGCGAGTGGATTCCGGTATCGACCTCGCCGAAGGGCAGGCTCGCGCTGGCCGCGGTGAGGGAGTTCGGGGCGCGGCCTTTCGACGAGGTCACAGTCGGCGAGCTGTCGGCCGCCGCGGAGGTCACCACGGGCGCGCTCTACCACCACTTCGGCAGCAAGCTCGGACTGTATGCGTTCGTGCGGGAAGAGGCCGAGCGGCGCCTGCTGGACCGGATGGAGGGTGCGGTCGCGGCGGCCGGCGATGAAGCGGATCGGACCGCGGCCGTGCGGGCCGCCCTGCTGGTCGGGTTCGACTTCGCCGTAGGCGAAGGCTTCCTCCATCTCCTCGGAGCGCCGCCCGCGGGAGCGGGAGGCGACCGGCTCGCTGAAATGCTGAGTGCGGCGACGGCCCCGGCGTCCCCTGTACTCGGCGGCGTGCTCGCGGCAGCATGGCGGGCTGCGCTGGCCGCGGTTGCCGAAGGCTCCGAGCCGCAGGCGGCTCGCGCGGCGCTACTCGCGATCGAGCTCCGGATCCCGTCTTAGGCGAGCAGTTCGGTGAGCACCCGCCGGTGGGCGGGTCGTGCGGCCTTGTGGCGGCTGCGGCCGGTCTTGGTCAGCTTGACGAAGATTCCGCGGCGATCCTCTTTGCACATCGCCCGCTCGACCAGGCCGTCGTGCTCGAGTCGCCCGACCGTGCGCGAGAGCGCGCTCTGGCTCAGGTGGAGCGTTTCGGCGAGGTCCTGCATCCGCAGGTGCTCGCAATCGCTCGTCGCCAGTCGCTCCAGGACCTCGTACTCGCTCGGCCCGAGGCCGTGCTCGCCAAGCGCCCGCTCGAGCGCGCAGCTGACCTGAGCGTGCTTTGCCAGCACCGTGTGCCAGCTCTCGACGAGCTCCGTCTCGTTGGTCGTGGAGGCCCCCATTGCAGCGCGCATTATAGCGATCTCACGCATATATTGCAGACGCATTGGCAGGCGACGGAAAATAATGCATATGCATATAATGCCACGGATGAACGACACCGCCACCTCCTCCGCTGCATCTGCAAACCACTGGGACCGGGGCCTCGTCGCGCTTCTGATCGTGCTCTGCGGCGTGATCTTCCTCGACGCCCTCGACGTCTCCATGGTCGGCATGGCGTTGCCCTCGATCCGCGGCGACCTCGGGCTCAGCACCTCCGAGCTGCAATGGATCGTCTCCGGCTACGTGCTCGGCTACGGCGGCTTCCTGCTGCTCGGCGGGCGCACCGCCGACCTCATGGGCCGGCGCCGCACGCTGCTGATCGGCCTCGCTGTGTTCACCGCCGCCTCGGCCTTCGGCGGGATCGCCGATGACGGCACCTCGCTCGTCGTCGCTCGGTTCATCAAGGGCGTCGCCGCGGCCTTCACCGCGCCGGCGTCGCTTTCGATCATCACCACCACCTTCGCCGAGGGCCCGGCGCGCAACAAGGCGCTTTCGATCTACACCACGGTCGGGGCGAGCGGGTTCTCGCTCGGGCTCGTGCTCGGCGGACTGCTGACCGAACTCGGCTGGCGCTGGACCTTCCTCTTGCCGGTGCCGATCGCGGCCCTGCTGCTGCTCGTCGCCCGGCGCGTGATCGCCACCGACCGGGTGGCGCTCGGTGGGCGCCGCAAGTACGACATCCCGGGAGCGGTGACGATCACCGCCGGGATGCTGGTGCTCGTGCGCACGGTCGTCAACGCGCCGCAGGAGGGCTGGAGCTCTGTGACGACGATCGTCTCCTTCGCCCTCGCGGCGGCGCTGCTGGCGACCTTCATCGCGATCGAACGGCGCTCGGCGAACCCGCTGGTGCGACTCGGGATCCTTCGCGACGGCAACCTGGCGCGGGCCAACCTCGGCGCGATGGCGCTGTTCGGCTCCTACGTCGGCTTTCAGTTCATCGGCACGCTCTACATGCAGACGCTGCTTGGCTGGTCGGCGCTGACGACCGCGCTCGCCTTCCTCCCGGCGGGCGTGATCGTCGCCCTCGGCTCGACCCGGATCGCGCCCCTGGTCGACCGCTTCGGCACCCCGCGACTGGTCGCGGTCGGCTTCGGATCGCTGGCCGCCGGCTACGCGCTCTTCCTGCGCGTCGGCATCGATCCCTCCTACGTCGCGGTGATCCTGCCGACGATGATCCTGCTCGGGATCGGGTTCGCGCTCGGCTTCCCGTCGCTGAACATCCAGGCGACCGCCGGCGTCGGCGACAACGAGCAGGGGCTGGCGTCGGGCCTGCTCAACACCTCATTCCAGCTCGGCGGCGCGATCGCGCTGGCGGTCGTCACCGCGGTGGTCACGGCTCAGACCGGGGCCGGCGGCGGCGCCGAGGCGGCGCTCGACGGCTTCCGGCCCGGCCTCGCGGTGGTCACGGGGATCGGGGTAGCCGGGCTGCTGATCGCCCTCGCCGGCGTGCTCGCCCCGCGGCGGGCCGGCGAGCCGGTGCCGGAAGCGGGATAGGCCGGTTCAGGTGGTCGGGTCGAGCTGGCGGGTGATCGGCCGTGCCCGCCGGCGCTGGCTCGGGCTGCGCCGCGAGGCGGCGAGCCCGGCCGACCAGACCACGATCCGGTCGCGTCCGGTGCGTTTGGCCTCGTAGAGAGCGAGATCGACGCGGGCGATCAGCTCGTCCTCGGATTCGGCGCCGTCCCAGGTGGCGAGGCCGGCGGAGAAGGTCTGCCGCTCCGGGGTCACGCCCTGGAGCCGGGCGAGCACCACCAGCGCCTGTTCGGCCTCGGCCGCGGGCAGCAGGATCACGAACTCCTCACCGCCGTAACGGCCGATCTCGTCGACGTCGCGCAGGCAGTGCTTCCAGGCAATGCTGGCCTCCTGCAGCAGGCGGTCACCGGCGGGGTGGCCGAACTCGTCGTTGAAGCGCTTGAAGCGATCGAGGTCGAGCAATGCCACCGAGAGCGGAGCTCGCTCGCGGCGGGCGCGCTCGATCGCGCGTGGCAGCTCCGTTGCCAGCGAGCGGCGGTTGGGAAGTCCGGTGAGCTCGTCGACGCGCGCCAACTCGAGCAGCCTCAGCGACTGGTCCTCGACCTGGCTCAGCAGCTGGGCCATCCGGGCGACCACCAAGAGGAAGAGGACGATGCAGCCGATCGCGATCGCGAGGCCGTCGGTGATGTTGTCGTTGAGCGCCTGCACGGCGAGGATCACCGGGGCGATCAGCGAGGCGGTGGTCAGCAACACCAGGACCGCGGGGCTGAGCCGCGGGCGCCGGGCTGGGACCTCGGTTGCGACCTCGCGCATCGAAGGGTGCAGCGCCGCAGCGCCGAACGCCGCGTAGGCACCGAGGAAGACGATCGAGAGCAGGTTGGCGGTGGCCGGGGTGACGTCGATCGCGAGGTAGTTGATCACGGCCCAGGTCGTGTCGCCGGCGAGGAAGAGCAGCAGCGAGCCGGTGATCAGCGCGAACGAGGCGCTGCGGGCGCCGCCGCCGAGCAGCAGCCGGACCACCATCGCCAGCAGGATCACGTCGCCGACCGGGTAGGCGATGCTGACCGCGTGCCCGAGCAGGCTGAGGCTGGGATCGTCGGCGGCGGGGTGGATCAGATAGATCCAGGCGAGCAGGCCGAGCCCGGTGGTGACCGTGGTCGTGTCGACCAGCGCCGCCCAGTCGCGGACCGGGTTTCGCGACCTGATCAGCAAGAAGAGGCCGATGATCAGCGCCGGGTAGAGGCTGAGCCAGAGGACGTCGGCAAAGCTCGGAAAGGCGAGGTCGCCGCGAGCCGGCGTGAGCAGGTGCTCGGCCAGGCCCCCGAGCGCGTTGAGACCGATGCCGGCAGCGAAGAAGAACCAGGCCGCCTTGTGGCGAGGGCGGTTGACGAGCACACCGACGACGATCGCGGCGCTCGCCGCAAGCCCGATCGCGGTGTACAGGGCCACGAACTCGATCCCGTGCTTCCAGTGATCGGGCACGGCGAGGTAGTAAGCGACCATCGCGACCAGGGAGAGGCCGAGATATCCGATCCACAGTCGTGACTTCATCAATCGTTCATCGGCCAGGAAGCCGGTCGAGGTGAGTCCGTCTGGCAAACTCGGCGCGTGCCACGCAGCTACGACCGCACCAACGCCGAGCACCGGCCGGTCTCGATCGAGCCGGGATTCATGCGTACGGCGACCGGCTCGTGCCTGTACAGCCAGGGCGAGACGAGGGTGATCTGCACCGCCTCGGTCTCGGCCAAGGTGCCGAAATGGCTCGAGGGCAAGGGCCGCGGCTGGGTCACCGCCGAGTACGCGATGCTCCCGGCCTCGACCGGCGATCGCAAGGAGCGCGACTCGAAGAAGGGCCGCCCGGACGGGCGCTCGACAGAGATCCAGCGGCTGATCGGGCGGGCGCTGCGCGGGGTCGTCGACCTGACGGCGCTCCCCGACCGCTCCGTCTACGTCGACTGCGACGTGCTGCAGGCCGACGGCGGTACCCGCTGCGCCTCGATCACCGGCGGCTACATCGCCCTGCGGCTGGCGACCCAGAGCCTGCTCGAGGCGGGCGAGCTCGAGCGCGACCCGCTCACCGGCTCGGTCGCCGCGATCTCCTGCGGCGTCGTCGGCGGCGAGCTGCTCTGCGACCTCGACTACTCCGAGGACTCGACCGCCGAGGTCGACGCGAACATCGTCATGACCGGCGACGGCGGCCTGGTCGAGGTCCAGGCGACGGCCGAGCGCACCCCGGTCTCGCGGGCTTCGCTGAACGAGCTGCTCGAGCTCGCTGAGCCCTCGATCGCGGCGCTGCGTCAGGCCCAGGCCGATGCCTGCGGCGGCCCGCTGCCTGGCTGATGGGTGAGCCGCTCGCGGCCCCGCGGCTGATCGCCGGGACCCGCAACGAGCACAAGCTGCGCGAGCTCGCGGAGATCCTCACCGAGGTCGAGCTGGTGCCGCTTCCGGAGGACCTCGTGCTGCCCCCGGAGACCGGGGTCACCTACGTCGACAACGCCCTGATCAAGGCCCGCGCCACGCACGCGGCGACGGGCGAGCCGACGATCGCCGACGACTCGGGGATCTCGGTGCGCGCCCTCGGCGGTCGCCCCGGCGTCCATTCGGCCCGCTTCGCCGGCCCCGACGCGACCGACGAGCAGAACCTCGACCTGCTGCTGAGCCAGATCGCCCGCCACGACGACCGCTCGGCCGCCTACGTCTGCGTGATCGCCCACATCGACGCCGCCGGCAACGAGAACCTGTTCGAGGGCGTCTGCGAGGGCACCCTGATCACCGATCCGCGCGGCAGCGGCGGGTTCGGATACGACCCCGCCTTCGTCCCCGTCGACACAGGGCCCGCCGACGAGCGCACGATGGCCGAGCTCGAGCCGGCCGAAAAGCACGCGATCAGCCACCGCGGCCGCGCCGCCCGGGCGCTCGCCGCGGCGCTTTGGCCGCCGGGGCGGGCAGGGGCGGCGTGATCCAGACCAAGTCCGGCGCCGCCGGGCTCTCGATCGCCTCCAACGCGACCTTGATCGTGCTCAAGCTGATCGCCGGGGCGATCACCGGCTCGATCGCGATCATCACCGAGGCGATCCACTCCGCGATCGACCTGCTCGCCTCGATCGTCGCCTTCTTCAGCGTCCGCGCCGCCGACGAGCCCGCCGACCGCGAGCATCCCTACGGCCACGAGAAGGTCGAGAACCTGGCCGCGGCGATCGAGGGGATGCTGATCCTGGTCGGCGCCGGGATCATCATCTTCGAGGCTACGCGCAGGCTGGTGATCGGCTCGGAGATCGCCGACCTCGGCGTCGGCATCGCGGTGATCGCCTTCTCCGCCGTCGCCAACATCTTCGTCTCGGCCTTCCTCTACCGGCGGGCGAAGGCGCTCGAGTCGCCGGCGCTCGAGGGCGACGCGGCTCACCTGCGCACCGACGCGATGACCTCGGGCGGCGTGCTCCTCGGCCTGCTCCTGGTCGAGATCACCGGCGAGGCCGCGTTCGACGCGATCGCCGCGCTCGCGGTCGCCGGCGCGATCGTCGTCGCCGGGGTCCGGATCCTGACCCGTTCGGGCCGGGTGCTGGTCGACGAGTCGCCGCCCGCCTCCGAGCTCGATGCGGTCGAGGCCGCGATCGCCGCCGCCCGCGAACGCGCTCCCGAGATCGTCGGCTACCACAAGCTCCGCGCCCGCGGCGCCGGCACCCGCCGCTATATCGACCTGCACCTGCAGTTCCGCGCCGGGACCAGCCTCGAGCACGCGCACGAGGTCGCGCACGCCGTGCGCGAGGCGATCGAGGCCGCGATCCCGCACTCCGAGGTCCTCATCCACACCGAGCCCGAGGAGTCGTTCCGGCCGCCCGATGAGGCGGCCAAAGGGCCGTTCCGGGCCGGCTAGAGCAGGTTGATCGCCGCCGCCGCGCCGACGGCCGCGACCACGATCGAGTAGCCGCTGTAGCCGCTCAGCGCGAGCAGGATCGCGGCGATCGCGCAGAACGCCACCACCGCCAGCCACGATGCTCGCTGCAAGGACACGGCAGCTATTCTCGCCCACTTGCCGGATTCCAGATCCAAAGCCGCCCCCAGCCCGGCCGATGCCGAGGTTGCGGTCGCCCGGCTGACGGCGATGTCGGCCGACCTGCGCGGCTGCGTGATCCTCGATTCCGAGGGCGCAGCGCTGGCGGCCAGCGGACCGGTCGAGCCCTGGGCCGAGGCCGGGCGGGGTTTGCTCGCCGCCGCCGACGCCGCCGCCGGCGAGCCGGTCGCCCACGCCCACGTCGGCACCGAGGACGGCGAGGCGTTCGCCGTCCGCCACCGAGGCTTCGCCCTCGTCGCCGCGGCCGAGCGGTTCACGCTCGCGGGGCTGCTCCTGTTCGACATCCGCGCCGTCCTGCGCGATCTCGCCCGCGGTCCGGACGCGCCTGCGGCGCGGGTGGCGAAGGCGGAGGCCGCCTGATGCCTCCGAAGCCCCATCGCCTGCTGCTCGACCGCGTCTCCGGCTACGCCGACGACGCTTCCGCCTACCTGCGCCGCCGCCGGCTCACCCGGCGCCCGTTCGCTCGCGTCCACATGCCCGGCGGGCGCAGCTTCGCCTGCGCGCCCGAGACCGAGGAGGGCCGCGAGCTCTTCCTCGCCGCCTCGCGCGTGATCGACGCCGCGCGCACGCAGCTACCTTGACCGCGATGCCAAAGCGCGCTCTGATCGTCGTCGCCGCGGGCCTCGTGGGCGTGATCGCAATCGCCTCCGTGGCGCCGTCTGCCTCGATCAAGCCGGGCTCCCTGGGGACCAAGTGCGGCGTCTTCCCCCGGCCCGGCAACGACGTCGCCGCCGACGCCCCCTCGCTCGACGACCAGCGCGCCTGGAACCAGGACATCTCCGGCGCCCCGCTGGACCCGAACTCCGACCAGATCATCGACGCGATCAACTCCGGTGGCGGCGACGCCCTGCACCCCGACTTCGGCTCGCCGCGCGAGTACGGGATCCCCTACAAGGTGGTCGGCAAGCGCGCCAAGCGGGTCAAGGTCAAGTTCACCGCCTACGGCGACGAGTCCGACAAGGGCAAGTACCGGGTCCCGCTCAGCTCCCCGGTCGAGGGCGGCCCGAGCGCCGACGGCGACCGCCACGTGATCGTCTACGACAAGGCGCGCTGCAAGCTCTATGAGCTCTACCGCGCCTTCCCACAAAGGCAGGCGAAGCGCTGGGACGCCGACGCGGGCGTGATCTGGGACCTGCGAAGCGCCGGCCTGCGGACCGAGGGCTACACCTCCGCCGACGCTGCCGGGCTGCCGATCTTCCCCGGCCTGGTCCGCTACGACGAGGCCCACGGCGGGAGCATCGACCACGCGATCCGGGCAACCTTCGACACCACCCGCGACGGCTGGCTGCACCCGGCCTCGCACTGCGCCGGCTCGACCCAGTCAGCCGACGCGCCGCCGATGGGGATGCGCTTCCGGCTCAAGGCCGGCTATGACATCTCGGCGATGAGCGGCGAGGCGCGGGTGATCGCCGAGGCGCTGAAGCAGTACGGCTTCATCAACGCCGATAACGGCTCCAACTGGTTCTTCCAGGGCAACTCCGACCCGCGCTGGGACGACGACAACCTCAATCAGCTGAAGGAGATCCCTGGCTCGGCGTTCGAGGTGGTCCGCTCGCAGGCCGACTACCACGCGTGCTGAGCGGGTCCTCGGCCCCCATCTCCTCGGCCGTGCGTCCGACCAGGTAGGCGCGACCGCGCCAGCGCAGTCCCCGGCGGCCGTCGCCGACCGGCTTCGGATGGCGCGGGTGCCAGACGCTGACCGTCAGCAGCGCGATCGCGACGACCACAAGCGCCGCGATCAGGATCGTGATCACCGGGCCCATGCGCGGTAACTACCCGATGCCGGGGCGCGCACGCGGCCACCGCGGCGGTCGCCGTCTGTGGCCTAGCCGTCGCGCAGGGCGATGATCCCGCCGATCACGCCCAGGTAGGCGGTGCCGTCGGGGCCGAGCGCGAGCCCGGCGTAGTTGTTGTTGAAGGTCAGCCCGGAGCCGGCGTACTGCATCCACTGGGTCTTGCCGTTTCGCCAGTCGATCGCGGTCCAGTAGTAGCCCTGGGCGGCGGCGTCGGGTGGCCGGGTGTAGGCGTAGATCAGCCCGGTCTTGGTCGACAGCTTCGGCACCACGGTCGGCGCCCGGGCGTCGGTGTTCGTCCACACCAGCTTGCAGCCCGAAAGGTTCTTCTTCACGTCGACGCGGGCGAAGCCGGGCTCGGTGACGGCGCCCGAGTTGGGCCCGAACGGGTCCTGGTAGCCGTAGTTGTTCTCGACGATCAGCGAGCGCCCGGCGGTCAGGATCGAGTTCTCGGTCGCGCTCGCGCCGGCGCCGAAGATCGGCTGCTTGCACAGCGTCCGCTTCTCGCCCTTGTCGAGGTTCTTCTTCGTCCGGTAGACGACGACGTTCATCGGGTCGGCGTTGTCGGTGATCGAGACCAGGCCGTTGTCCATCAGCGTCGGCGTCGTCCCCGAGCCGGCGTTGACCTGGCTCGGCTTGACGATCCCCGAGTTCGGATAGCCCTTCTGCCAGATGATCCGGGGCACGCCCTTGGAGCTGGCCTTGAACCGGTACATGCGCTTGTCGGAGACGATGTAGACGCCGTCGGCGCCGATCGCGAACGAGTTCTCGATCTCCTCTCCCATCGCCTTCACCCTGATCGCTCCGGTCTTCGGGTTCAGCGTCCCGACCTTGCCGTTGGCCTTGGAGACGAACCAGATCAGGCCGTTGAAGTCGGGCAGCGCCGAGGTGATCCGCTCGGTGTCCTCGTCCAGCACCCCGGTGAGGTCGAAGTCGGCCTCGAGCGTCAGCGTGTTGCCGTCGGCGCCCTCGTTGATGACGAAGATGTGGTCGGTCTTCGTCGGCACCCACATCCGGTCCTTGTCGTCGAGGAAGAAGTAGCCGCCCCCTGTGAAGTTCTGGTACTCCTCGGTTCCGGGCGGGTTCGGCGCCGTCGGCAGGGTGTAGGCGGAGATCACCTCGAGCGTGTTCGGGTCGATGATCCGCGCCTGCGGCGGGGCGAGCGTCGACGGGCAGACGCTGACCAGCCGGCCGCGGCTGTCGAAGGCGAGTCGAGCCGCACAGCGACGGCGTCGCCGCGCCCGAGCTCGTCTGCAGGTTGCTGCCGAGCGGGCCCGAGCGCTGGTAGGCGTCGGTCATCCAGGTGTCGTTGTGGATGTTGGAGTTCGGGTCCTGGGCCATGAACGGGTTCTGCGGCGCGATCGTCGGGTCCTTGATCTTGTGCGCGCTGGCCGGGGCGCCGCTGAACGCCGGCAGCGACGGGGTGCCGACGTCGACGATCGGCAGGGCCGCGGCATCGGCGCTGAGGCAGAGGAAGGAGGCGCCGAGGAGCGCCAAGCAGGTGCGGATTGGTCTAGCGGGCACGATCTCTCTCTCCAACAAGGATTCGGCGGCCAAGTATCGCCGCCGGGCGTAGGATCGCGCGCCGTGACCTCTCCGGGTCTGACCGTACCCGGCTTGCATTGAGCGTTTCGCGGTATAGGTTGGTTGCCGATGGCTTGGCTCGGAGGTCGAGGCCCTAGCGCGAACGCGTCGCGGATCTTCGCGATCGCCGCGATCGTCTTACTCGCACCGGTTGCCCCGGCCTTGGCGCAAGATCAAGCCGACGCGCCCGAGGCTCCGAGCGCCGAGCCCGCGAGCTCGACCGCCGACACGCAGGACTCAGCCACGGTTTCGAGCGCGCCGGCAACTGTCCTGGTGCCGTCGCCGCCGAGCACCGTCTCCTTTCTCGACGCCCGACCGTTGACCATCTCTCTGGATGAGCTGGAAGCGGATCAGGGCATCACCGTCGCTGTGCATAACGACCTCGCCGCGGATCAAGATCTGGCGCTCCAGATCGTCGGCCTGAACCGAGCCTCAGACAAGAAGGTCCGGACGATCTTCGACGAAACCGCCGTCGTCGCCGAGGACGTCGGCGGCGGATCCACCGTGCGTCTCACGCTCGAACTCGGGCCTACCAAGGAAGTTCCAGCCGGCAGCTACGAGGCCCTCCTCGTCGCCACCGGTGAGCGGGGCTCGCCGGCGCGAGTCGACCTGACGATCTCCGTCGAGGACAGCAGTACGGTGCCGGGACCGGGACGGCGTAATCAGCTCGCGGCGTCGGATGTCAACGCCGTGACCCTGAGCGCAACCAACTACCTGCCGTCGTTCCTGGCTCCGTGGGCTGGGGCCGTGATGGCTCTCGCCGCCCTCCTGCTCCTCTCGGTCTGGGCGGCCTCCAGCCTCCTCTCGACGAACCTGACCCGGCTGCTCATCTTCGTTGCCGCGGTTGCGGCGATCATCGGCGGATCGCAGCTCTTCCAGCGTGATCTGAGCAAGCCGACCTCGCTGCACGCGATCTCCGTCTACCCGCTGCCGACCACCGGGGTGTCCAACGCCACGGTTGGCGTCGCCCAAGCGGGGGATGGACGGCTCGCCAGCGTCGAGGTTGCCGACAATCTGTTGCGACCCCAGCACCTGCAAGCCGCTGGGGTCTACAAGGGCAAGATCGACCTCGATTCGGGGACCGACAAAGGGAACGCTGACGTCTCGATCAACGTCCGCGACTGGTGGCCATGGGCCTTCCTGACCCTCGCCGCGGGCCTTGGCCTCGGCTACGTGCTGAGGCGGTGGTTTGAGGTCGAGCGCCAGGGGCGCCGGCTGAGGATGCGCATCGCCCAGATTCGGGTCGAAGTCGGACAAAGCGATCTGGATTTCGAACGGCAGACCGAGGGTGCGTTCGGTCTCTACATCAATCAGCGCCTGGCGACTCGGGTGGCTGCGATCGAGCGTCTGCTCGCAGACGAGGACGCCGCCAAGGCGCAGGAAAAGCTGACGGCGCTCGACGCCTATGTGAACGACTTTCGCGGGATGCGCTCGCGGCTTTGCGACCTGCTGCACACGATCGAGCAGATCCGAATCGACTGGAAGACACATCCGTTCGGACTCCCGGACGAACGCTCCATCGGTGTGATCGGCGCTCTCGAGGGCCTGAAGGCGGAGCGCCTTGACGACCCAGGCGCCGATGACGACGTCGGCCAGTTGAAGGCATACAAGGCCAAGATCGATGCCCAGCTGGCATCGGCCCGGGTGATCAATCGTCTGCAGACGCTTGTCGTGAGCGAGGTCGAGACCGTCGGCTCCTGTGAGGCCGATGCGGAGAAGTTGAAGGCGCTGAAAGCGGACCTGCAGGCCTTCGGTCAAAAGCTGCTGCGAGAAGCAGAGCCGAAGCTGGCCGAGCTGACGAAGGAATACGACGCCCTCGTAACGCGCATCCGCGCTGACTGCCCCACGGCGGACACCGAGATCCGCGATGGGCTGCACCTGGCGGCGATGCGCGAGGGCTCGCGCACCCTCGGTCTTGACGCCAGCTACATCACGATCGAGACGGTCACCGAGGTGGAGGAGAAGGCCGCGAGCGAGGTCAGCATCGACTACTCGATCCTGGCCTACGACGGACCCCGCCAGGATCAAGTGCTTCCCGAGGATCCCCTTGTGCTGCGGATCGCCTTCAGCGGTGGAGACCCGGGCTACCGTGAGGTCTCGATCGACCTCGGCGACGATTCGCCGCCGCTGGTCCGCAGCGTGCCGTTCGCGGAACCTCGCGTGATCGAGATCCCCGTCAAGTACACGAGGGAAGGCACCTTCGCGGTCCGGGTCTCAGCCCACCCCGATCCATTGGATCTCACCCTCGCTGACACGGTTATCGCCGTCAAGGGCAAGCCGCGGCTCGCCGCGTTGACCGATGCCTACCTGCGTACCGATCGGGCGCTTTTGCGGACCGCCTTCGTGGTTTCCGTCGGCTCCGGCCTCGCCCTCCTCTACTTCGTCGATGCCGGCTGGGGTGAGCCTCTCGATTACGTCAAAGCGCTGCTTTGGGGTGGGGTGGTCGGTGAAGGGGCAACCGTGGCGGCGGCCCTGGCGAGCCGCACAATGGCCAAGGAATAAGGCCACCGCCACGACTTAGTCCTAGTCGAGGCAATAGGCCTCCACGAACAGGCGGTCGGCCTGCGAGTGCTTGTTGACCCCGGAGACTGTCCAGCCGTTTTCGAACGCGCGGGTTTCGTAGAGCGGGCTGACGCCGGTCGAGAAGAGCCCGCCGCCCGACAGCATCTGGGTGCCGTTGGGACAAGTCACCGTGGCCGAGCCGTACTGGCCCGCGTCCACCCAGACCTGCTCGGACGCCGTCGTGATCTCTCCGAGTTCGTCGCTTTGCACCTGACCATCGCCGATCTCGCTGCGGCCGATCGCACCGGCGCCGATCTTGTTCGAGAGGTTGCCCAGCGCGGTGTTGATGATGCTGGTGTCGGAGGTGATCGCGTTGCCTGCGAGCTCGGCATTGCCGATCACGAGCGGGGCGATCTGCGGGTCGGGAAAGGTACCGGTGAGGTCGCCGCCGGCGGGGCCGGTCGCCGGTCCTGCCGCGCCGGGGGCTCCCTGCGGGCCCTGCTCGCCCTGGGCGCCGACCGCCCCCGAGCTCGCGGAGATGCCCGCCAGCTGCTTTTTCAGCTTCCGGACCTGCTTCTTGAGCTTCTTGAACTGACTCGCGGTCGGCGCGCCTGCGCCCTTCTGAGCCTGCGTCGCGGCGGACGCGCCGGACGCGACAACGCAGCTGGCGAGCAGACAGACCGCGATCGTCGTCAACACGCGCCGCGACCGCTTGCCGTTCGACTTCGATTCGTGCCCAGTGAACATTCGTGCTCCTTGTCTTGCTTGGTCCGGCGATCCGGCGATCGGCCGGCCGCAACTCGAAGCCAAGCTATGAGCCCGGGATCGCGGCAACAACGGGGCGCCACCCTGGGATTGACCCTGGGATTACTCGTCACAGGCGCCGCGACTAGGGTTGGGGCAGATGGCGACGCCTGACAACACTGGCCAGACGGTTCTGGTCACCGGTGGCTCCGGCTTTCTCGGCGGCTGGTGTGTGATCGAGCTCCTGCGCCGCGGCTACACGGTGAGAACGACCGTTCGCAGCCTCTCGCGCGAGCCGCAGGTGCGGGCCGCGGTGGGTTCCGAGGTCGAGCCCGGCGATCGGCTGACGGTGCTCGCCGCCGACCTGACCAGCGACGAGGGCTGGCCCGAGGCGGTCGCGGGCTGCGACTACGTCCTCCATGTCGCCTCCCCGTTTCCGCCCAAGCAGCCGAAGGACCCCGACGAGCTGATCGTGCCCGCACGCGAGGGAACCCTCCGGGTCCTGCGCGCGGGCCTCGATGCCGGGGTCACGCGCGTCGTCGTCACCTCCTCGGTCGCGGCGATCAGGCTCAGCGAGGGTGCGGCCGCGCGGCCACTCGACGAGACCGACTGGACCGACCCCGACACCCCGGGACTGACGCCCTACGTTCGCTCGAAGACGATCGCCGAACAGGCCGCCTGGGACCTGGTGCGCGAGCGGGGGGGCGAGGAGGATCGCCTGGCGGTGGTCAACCCCGGCGCGATCATCGGACCGACGCTCAGCGATGACCTCTCCTACTCCCTGGAGGTGGTGCAGCGGCTGTTGAAGGGGATGCCCGGGATGCCGAAGATGGGCTTCAGCCTCGTCGACGTCCGCGACGTCGCCGATCTCGAGCTCAGGGCGATGACCGCGCCCGAAGCGGGCGGTCAGCGGTTCATCGCCAGCACCCAGTTCCTCTGGATGGCGGAGATCGGCGAGGTCCTTCGCCAGCGCCTCGGGGAGGCGGCCTCGAAGGTCCCGACCCGCACCGTCCCGAACCTCCTCGTGCGCGCGATGGCGCTTTTTGACCCAGGGATCCGCTCCGTCGTCGGCGGGCTCGGCAAGCGCACCGAGCTCTCGTCGGAGAAGGCCAGGAGCTCCCTCGGCTGGGCACCCCGTCCGGTCGAGGACTCGATCGCCGAGACGGCGGAGAGCCTGATCCGCCACGGCGCGGCCGCCTGAGCGTCAGGACGCGCCGAGGATTACTGCTGCGGGTAGATGCCGGTCTGGGCGATGGCCCAGCGGACGAGCGTCCACGGGATCAGCGTCTCGTCGTCGCCCTCGCGGCCGCCGACCGCACCGGGCCCCCGGTTGTCGGCGGCATCGGCCCCGGCGAGCACCCGTCCGCGCAGGTCCGGGAGCGCGAACGTATTCGTACCGCCGCCGTACTCATAGCCGAGCAGCGAAAAGAGCACGACGTTTTGTTCGACATTCAGCAGCCGCCCGTCGCAGGGCAGCCAGCCGTCGGGCAGGTCGCCGGTGAACGCGCGTACCTCGCCGACGTAGACGGTCATCGGTCGCGGCTCGGGTACTCGCCGTTGGTGGCGATCGCGTGGATCATGTGCAGGCGGGGCGGGCGGGGATCGCGTGCCGGGGCGAGCCCGCGAGTGCGAGACCCGAGCGGCGTCGGCTCGAGGCCCGGCCCGCTGCCGGCCCCGACCGGAGTGAAGCGACGCAGATCGGGGAGGTCGAAGGTCTGCTGGCCCTCGCCGCCGAACCGATCGAAGATGATCGAGTAGAGCGCGGTGAATTGGGACACCCTGAGCGTCCTGCCGTCGCAGACCATCCAGTTCTTGGGGACGAAGTTGTACGGGAACGGGCGCACCTCGCCGGTGAACTGGCGTCCGAACTGAGTGCGGGTGCTGATCATGTAAGTGAGCCCGAAGGTGGCGGGATTGCTGCCGGAGTCGCCGACGCAGAGCGCCTTTCCCGTTGTCCCGACCGGCCGGCCGCCCTGGCCCGATGGCTGTCGTTTGCCGAGCAGCGCCCGGCCGCGCAGGTCCGGGCAGCTCGATGCCGCCGTCGGGGCTGCGCCCGAAGTTGTCCCCGATCTCGGCGGCGAGGTCGTCGTACTGCTCGCGATCGAGCTCCCCTCCGCGGCACGCCAGCCACCCGGCCGGCACGTAGTCGCCGGCGAACAGGCGAAGCTCACCGACGTAGGCGTCGAGATCGCCGCTGCCGCCACCCGCTCGCGCCTTCGGCACTGAGAATCCCGCGGCGCCGACGACGGCGCCGGCCGCCACTCCGGCCCCCTGCTGGAAAAACCGCCTGCGGGTACTGCCAGTCCCCTCCACGGCGGCGACACTATCACCGCCTCGCGGGCGGCTACAGTGATCCCGGTCGCCATACGAATAGCTATGGTGTCTTCAATAATGGCGAAGACCATAAAAACCCCGACGAACCCGTTTCGCTACGGCAGCCTCGCCCTCGACGACGCCTTCGCCGACCGCGAGGCCGAGGTCCAGGAGCTCAAGTTCGACGCCTTAAACGGCCAGGACGTGGTCATCTTCGCCCCCCGCCGCTACGGCAAGTCGTCGCTGGTCTGGAAGACGATGCAGCAGCTGATCGCCGAGGGGGTGCTGGTCGCCTACGTCAACCTGATGACGACGCCGACGAAGGAGAAGCTGGCCGAGAAGCTGGCGGCGGCGATCTACGAGAACGTCGCCTCGCCGCTCGAGCGCGCCAAGGACGCCGCGATCGGCGTCTTCAGCGGCCTGCGGATCACACCGCGGATCGACGTCAGCCCCGCCGACGGCAGCTACAGCTTCTCCTTCGGCGTCGACCGCTCCTCGACCGACATCGACGCCACGCTCGAGCGCCTGCTCGAGCTCCCGGCCGAGCTCTCCGCCGGCAAGGACCGCCGCGTCGCCGTGATCTTCGACGAGTTCCAGGAGATCGGCTCGATCGACCCGAAGCTGCCGAAGCTGATGCGAACGATCTTCGAACAGCAGCCCGAGGTCTGCCGGATCTACCTCGGCAGCCGCCGCCACCTGATGGAGCGCCTCTTCAACGACGAGAACGAGCCCTTCTGGCGCTCGGCGAAGAAGGTCGAGCTCGGCCTGATCGAGCCGCAGAAGTTCCGCCCCTTCATCAGCAAGCGCTTCAAGCAGAGCCGCAAGCAGGCCGGCAAGGAGGTCGTCGACGAGCTGCTGGCGCGGACGATGGGCCACCCCTACGCGACCCAGGAGCTCTGCTACTTCCTCTGGGAGCAGACGCCGTTCGACGGCGCCGCCACCGAGGCCGAGCTCGCCGCCGCGCTCCAGGCCGTGCTGCGCTCCGAGGACGCCCACTTCCAGCTGCGCTGGGACGAGGCCTCATCGGCCCAGCGCCTGCTGCTGCAGGCGCTCGCCGCCGAGCCCGGCCGCCCGCTGACCAGCGGCTATCGCCACCGCCACGAGCTGCCCTCGGCGGCGACCGTGCAGTCGGCGCTGCGGGCGCTTGGTCGAGCGCGAGCTGGTCACGCGGGGCGCGGGCCGCGACTACCGGATCTCGGAGCCGTTCTTTGCCGAGTGGATCCGGGGGCTCGATCGGGATCCGGAGGATGTGAGCTAGCGGGGGTCGGTGCGGTAGGCGGCCGAGCGGTGGCGGATCGCGACGACGCGCACGGTCTGGGCGTTGTCACGCAAGTCGTAGAGGACGCGGTAGGCACCGACGCGCAAC
The DNA here is from genome assembly GCA_963767475.1 of uncultured Solirubrobacterales bacterium. Classification (GTDB taxonomy): domain Bacteria; phylum Actinomycetota; class Thermoleophilia; order Solirubrobacterales; family 70-9; genus WHSW01. The sequence goes on along the minus strand of CAVYEI010000003.1, from coordinate 757,975 downwards.
GAGCGCAGGCCGGCAAGCCGTCCACGAAGCTCGTGACCCGCGCGCGGGTCGCGCACGAGCAGCCCGATCGCGTCCTCCACCGCGTCCGCGAGGCGCCAATCGAGCGCCAGCAACTCCGCTCGCGCCCGGCGGACGAGGACCGCGCGGGCCACCGATCAGCGAGTGCGTCGGCGTTCAGCGAGCTCGCGGCGGATCTCCTCGAACGGCACGGTCTCGCCTCGCTCGGCCTGGGCGAGTCCGGCCTCGATCGCCGCAAGAGTCTCGGGGTCCGAGAGGATCTCGGCGGTCTCCTCGAGCGCTTCGTACTCGTCGACTGGAACGAGTGCCGCGGCTGGCTTGCCGTTGCGCGTCACCAACACGTGGTCGCGGCGATCGGCGACGTCGCTCAAGAGCGCGCTCAGGTTGGCGCGGAGCTCGCCGACGGGGACGATCTTGGCCACGCGATGAGTGTACGTGATTTGGTACACAGAAATCTTGGTGCCTCTTGGGGTCGCCGAGAAGGCAATGACGGCGCTTCCTTGAGCCGCCCGAGCGGTTCGACTCTCCGGTCCGAGCCGCCCGGTCCGAACAAAGTCAGCGCAAATTGCGGCAGTGATCGAGCGGATTGCCGCAAATCGGCGGCCGACTGCGACGTCGCTGCGGAGCCGATGCTTACGATCGCGCGAGGGGAAAACCGGACGATCCGGGGGATCGGTGTGAGTGCGCGCAAAGCGGTAGTCGGAACTCGGGTCTTGCCTCGCTCCAAGCCGTGGGTTGGGGGGCAGGAGCGAGAGCTTCGGGCTTGTCCAGGAGGGGAAGCCGGATGAAGCCCGTCACCGCAGCCACCGCGCCCGCGCGCACCCCGCTTCGAGAGGCGGCCGGCGACGTATGGAGGGAGCGCTCGGGTCGGCTGTTCGGCGAGTTCGAGCGGCCCGCGAAGTCGATGGTCCGGCGGGCGTTCCGCGGTGCTTTCTGCGGCGACGAGCTCGACGACATCTACGCGAGCGCGTGGGTCGGAACGCTGCGCGCATTGGCTGAACGGCAGGCCGACCTCGACGACGACGAGATTCGCAGCTACGTGCTGACGGCAGTCGCAAACCAGGCCGGCAAGGAGCTGCGCCGGCGCAGGCGAAAGCCGACGGCGCCGCTCGAGCTCGTCGGATCGGTTCCGGATCACGGCGACACGCCCGAGGAGCGTGCGGCGAGCGGCGAGCAATCGCGGGTGACGCGCGACCTCCTTGCCTCGCTGCCACCGCGCCGTCGCGCGGTGATGTTGCTCCGCTACGGCTGGGGCCTGGAGCCGCGCCAGGTATGCAGTCTGATCAGCGGGCTCTCGCCCCGCGCCTACCGCAAGGAGGTGACGCGGGGCGTTGACGAGCTGACCGAGAAGATGCGGGCCGTCGAAAGCGGTGAATGGTGCGCCGATCGCGAGCCGGTGCTGAAAGCGTTCGTCGCCGGACTGGCGGGCGAGGACGAGACCCGCCAGGCCCGGGCGCACCTCTCGCATTGCCGGCACTGCTCCGACTTCGTCGCTCGCCTCAGCGGACATCTGCACGACTTCGGCGGAACCGCCGCGCTGGTCGGCACGATCGACGGGCTTGACGGGCACCTGGGAATCAGCGACCGGTTGCTTGAGCTGGGCGACCGGACCGCCGGGCTCGTCGCCCGCGGTGGCGCAAACGGGGCCGATGAGGCGAGCGGCCAAATCGCGGCTGCAGTCGGCGCCCGCGGCGCCGGGGCGGCCGGAGCCGGAGTGCTCGCCAAGCTTGCGAGCGTGGGTGCCGCCGGCAAGCTGGCGTTGGCTTGTGTGGGTGGCGGGGTCGCGGCCACGGCGTGCGTTGCCGCGGGAGTGGTGCCATTCGGCCTGGTTGGCGACAAAGACGCTCGTCCCCCACAAGCGCGACCCGCGGAGAGGAGCGCGCCGCGCGTCCACCAGGGCTCTGTTGATGTCGAGACGTTGCCGTCGCAGGTCGGCAATGAATTCGTGCCGCCGCTCACCACGACCAACAATGGTGCGAGCGGGGGCGGGGTCGAATCGGATCCTGCCCCCACAAGTGAGCCCCCGCAGGCGGAATCCGAAGCCGCCGCTCCCACGGTGGCCGCAACCGCGCCCCCGGAGGTGCAGGAGTTTGACGTGGCCGCCGCCGGCGCCGCGCCGCCGCCCTCCCAACCGTCGGCGCCCCCGGCGGGCGGTGGATCCGAGCCGAGTGAGGCGGCGGCGGCGAACACGGAGTTCGGTCCGTGAGCGGGACTCGGATGGCGAGCTTGGCGCTCGCTGCCGCGCTCGCGACTGCCCTTCCGAGCGCGGCCGAAGCCGACCAGGGCGAGTACCGGCTGTTGCAATGCCACGACAACTGGAGTTACGCCCCGGAGGTCGTCCAGGTCGGGGATGCGACCAACTACCGCGCCGAGAACCTCTGTCAGTACGGGAATCCCGACCGTAGGCTCCAGATCACCCAGGCTGGCGGTGTCAGCGGAGGCAACTACATGCAATTCATCCTCGCCGCACCCCCAGGAACGAAGCTCGCTGCCGCGTGCGTGGACTACAACATGCGCCGCGCCAACGGCAGCCGGCCCGAGATTCTCGCGTTCCCGGGGTTTCAGGTGCTGGCGGCGGGCGGTGACGAACCGGCCGGTTGGGCCAACCGCCAGTGCTTCGACCTCGAGCACGACCAGCTGATCTTCCGGATGCGCTGCAACGGCGGCGCGAGCGGCTGCGCCGCCACCGATCAGGCGCACTTACTGGTCAGGAATCTCGAGGTGGTCGTCTCCGATCGAACCAGCCCGGCGGTGACCGAATTCGGCGGGTCCGCGCTTCAGACCGGGTCATGGCTCCGTGGGACGCAGGCGGTCCACGCGTCGGCGTACGACCCGGCGGGCGCCGGACTCTCCGTGCTTGCCCTCGGGGTCAACGGCCATGAAGTCGACCGGCGGACTAACGCCTGTCCCGGAAGCGGCAACCTACTTTTCAACTACGTGATCGCCTTCAGCGTCTGCCCTGGAGGGCTCGAGCTCGCTACCACGCTCGATACGGCGAGCCCACCGTTCGTGAACGGCAAGGAGAACAACGTAAACGTCGTCGGGCTCGACTACCCCGGCAACATCGGCGGCGATACCCGCACAGGGATCTGGGTCGACAACGCACCGCCGCTGCTCCCAGGCTTTCGTAACGCCCAGGATCCCGACGATCCCGAGCTGATCCGAGCCCCGGCCTCTGACGCGCATTCCGGGATCGCGAGCGCGAAGATCCTCTTCCGCGTGGCGGACACGAGCGGCGAGTGGATCCCGCTCGACACAAGGCTGAGCGGCGGTGAGGCGACGGCGCGCGTCGACCCGAGCGCCCCGGCGGGTGTGTATGAATTCCGGGTCGACGCCCGCGACGTCGCCGGGAACGCAGCCACGACGGGCCAGCGCCAGGACGGCGAGCCGATGAAGCTGAGGTTGCCGCTGCGCGAGCCGGTCGAGTTCGTCACCACGCTCGGGTCCGGTGGCGCGACGGGCCAGACGGTCCCCTACGGGACGACCTCGGAGGTGCGTGGCCGGCTGCTCGACGCCAGCGGCCAGCCGATCGGGGGCCAGGAGATCGTCGTCGTCGACCGTTTCGACAACGGCGCGCTCTTCCCCACCGCCGAGCGTCCGACGATTACGGACGACCAGGGGCGGTTCCGCACACCCGTTCCCGCGGGCCCGACGCGCTCGATCGAGGCCCGGTTCGCGGGAACTCGTCGCTACCAGGCTGCGAAGGACGAGGTGGGCAAGTTCGCGGTCAAGAGCGCCGCCAGATTCAGGACTTCCGCCCGGGTGATTCCCGAGGGTGAGACGCTGGTGTTCTCCGGCCGGCTGCGCCATGTCGGCGCCCGGATTCCGGCAGGCGGCAAGCTGATCGCGATCCAGTACCGGCTAAGGCCCGGGCGGCAGCGCACGCTCAAGGACGCCTTCCGCACGAAGGAGAGCGGTCGGTTTCGACTGCCCTACCGGTTCTCCAAGGCGCTCACCGGCGATGCACTGTTTCGCTTCCGTACGAAGATCATCAACGAGGGGGGCTGGCCGTACAAGGGTGCGGCCACGGAGTGGCGGAAGGTGATCGTCCGTGCGCGCTGAGCGCACCGGATTGACGCGACGCGTGTTTCACGACACGAGATGTCCGCGCGCCGCGGTTAGATGAGGATCCCCGAGCCTATGGAGGCCGATCAAGGTGAAGAAGCCAAGCCACGCGACCGTCGTCGCCTACCTGGCCCTGTTTGTCGCGCTTGGCGGAACCACGATCGCAGCGCAGGATCGGCTCGGCGCCAGCGACCTCGAGAAGCTGAAGGTTCGCCGGGCTCAGCAGGACCTTGTATTTGGGGGAGTGGAAGCTGAGTGCAAGCAGAACGAGAAGCTCATCGGCGGCGGGGGTGGGTTTCTCGGCATCAACCCGCCCGGGCTCAAAACACTTGAGGAGAGCAGGCCGGCGCCGCAGCAAAATGAGTGGCAGGTCCGAGGCAACGCGGAGGCCGCGGGTGGAGGAACGCTTCGCGCTTACGCGATCTGCCTGCCGAAGTAGGCGCGCTTCGGGCTGCGCGCGCAGGATCCGCCTCGAGGCGGGTGAGTTCTCAGCCTCGGCATCGATGCCTAGTCGAGTCGCGCGCGACCGCAGTCACGGCACGGGATCGGCTCAACATGCGGGTGTGGCGTTCTACGTAGCGACTACACAGATCGCAAAACCGGCCTAGAGGTCATACCGCGCCAAATCCGCGTCGAGCCGCTTGGCGTCGTCGTCCTCGGCCGCATCTGGTTCAGGCGGTTCCGCGGAACCGCCGTTTGGAGTAATCGAGGCGCGGCGCCAGCGCCGAAGTCCGACGAAAATCGCAACGGCGGCGCACAGAATCGCCACGCCCGGGACCAGCCACGCCGCGAGGTCGAACCCGGAGTCGCCGGGGATCGCGAGCACCTCGGAGCCGAACTCGTCGACGAGCCGGTCCTTGATCTCGTCCTTGGTCAGGCCCTGGGCGATCAGGTCGCGGATGAAGTCGCGCTCCTGGATCGCCTGCGGGGCCTCGGTGGCGTGCTCGAGGACAACGCCGCAGACGACGCACATCACCTCGTCCTCGATGTCGGGGAGGGAGGCCTGGGGCTCGACCGTCTGCGCAGCCGCCGCAGGCGGAACGAGCAACGCCATCAGCGCGACCAAGACGAGCAAGCCGGCGCACGCTCAGCTCCCCTCGATCAGCGGCGCGACCTGCTCGTTCAGCCAGGCGTCGCTGACCTGGCCGGGCAGCGAGAGCGCCAGCTTGCCCTCGGGGTCGACGAGAAAGCTCTCCGGCACGCCGGTGGTCTTCAGCCCGTCCTTGGCGTAGGCGCCGTCGCCGTCGTGGAGCTGGGGGTAGGTGAGCTCGTAGTCGTCGACGAAGCCGAGCCCGCCCTCGCCGGTCTCCTGGGTGTCGATGCCGAGGACCTCGAAGTCCTCGCCCTGGTGCTGGCGATAGAAGGCCTCGAGCGCCGGCGCCTCGTCGCGACAGGGCGCGCACCAGGAGGCCCAGACGTTGATCAGCACCCACTTGCCCTCGTGGTCGGCAAGCGATCCGGTGGCCTCGGAGCCGAGCACCGGGAGGGTCGTCGCGGGCACCTGCTCGCCGACCTCGAGTCGCGCCTCGCCCTTGGAAACGAGCCCGAAGGCCAGCAACCCGATCAGGGCGAGGACGCCGATGAAGACGGCAAATGTGCGCGCGCTCACCGGCCCAAGGCTAGAGCCCGGGACTGATTAGAATCCGCGCCTCTGCGGGAGTAGCTCAGTTGGTAGAGCATCAGCTTCCCAAGCTGGGGGTCGCGGGTTCGAGCCCCGTCTCCCGCTTGACTCGGTCAGGACGGCGTGGGAGGGTGGCGCGACGCTGTGGCGATCGAGGGAGGGAACGTGAGCAAGGCCAGGGGAGGCAGGGAATGGGTTTCGCTGCTGGCGGCGAGCGGATTACTGGTCCTCGCGGTTCCAAGTTCGGCGGTCGGCGCGACTCAGCTCGGTCAGACGTTCGCGGGCCCGGGCGATGGCTGCAGCAGCTTCACCGCCTTCGCCGCCGTCACTCCCAACAACGAGTACGCGGCGCCGACGGGCGGCGTGCTCACCTCCTGGAGCTTTCACGCCGGCCCGACCACCGTGCCGCTTTCGTTGAGGGTCGCCCGCGCGAACGGCGGGCCCAGCTTCACGGTCGTCGGGGAGAGCCCGCTGCGGACGCCGATGGCGAACGTGCTCAACACGTACTTCGTCCGCATCCCCGTCGCGGCCGGCGACGTAATCGGCCACTACAACATGGGCAGCCTCGCCAACTGCGTCGAAACCGTGCCTGGCTACGCCGTGGTCTTCTCCGGCGGCGACGAGCAGTTCGGCTCGGTCGCCCCCTACACGTCTCAGCAGAACGTACGCATGAACCTCTCGGCCGCCCTGGAGCCGGATTGCGACGGCGACGCCCTCGGCGACGAGACCCAGGATTCCTTCGTCGATCTCGGCGTCTGCGACCGATCGGCTCCCGAGACCACGATCACGGCGCGGCCGAAGGACAAGACGAAGCAGCGGAACGCGAAGTTCGAGTTCACCTCCAGTGAGGAGTTCTCGACCTTCCAGTGCAGCTTCGATGGCGCGCCCTTCACCGCGTGCACCTCGCCCATGAGTAAGCGAGTCGGCAAGGGCAGGCACACGTTCCAGGTGCGGGCGATCGACCCTCGCGGCAACGCGGATCTGAGCGAGGCCGTCGACGACTGGGTCGTGAAGAAGAAGAAGAAGCGCCGGCGCTAGGTGCGCACGACGCACTGCGTCCGGCAGGGAGTCGGGCCTTGGGCGCGAAACGAGTCAGTTAGCTCATTTCATCGACTACAGGAGGGGAAGCATGCGAAAGAAAGCGGCTATCGCCGCAGTAGTGGCGGCGTTCGCGGTCGCCCTGACGGTTCCGGCGTTCTCGGGCGCGCACACGGTGCTCACCGCCCACGCGACCGGCGGGCAGATCGTCAACCCGGCGGGCGGCGACCCGAAGGGCTCGGCGACGTTCGTGCTCCAGGTCAACCGCGTCAAGGGGCGGATCTGCTTCAAGATCAACTTCAGCGGGATCAAGGACGCGACCTCGGCCAACCTGCACCGCGGCACGGCGGGCCAGATCGCTCGTCCGATCGTCACGTTCTTCAACAAGCCGCGTGCGAGCAACACGCAGAAGGGCTGCGTTCGCAACCTCAAGGCGCAGATCGTCAAGCGCCTGAAGCAAAAGCCGGCGCAGCACTACGTCGACATCGACTCGCAAAGCCGCCCGAACGGCGCCGTCCGCGGGCAGCTCTCACGTAGCAAGCGCTAAGCCGTTCGCGGACAGCTCTCGCGCTGAACCGAGAGGCAATGGCGCGCCGGGGATTGCCCCCGGCGCGCCTGCCTCACGTTCTCATTGGCAGCGGTACGCTCCGGGCATGAGTCGGGGGCTCAGACTGGGTTTGGCGGCGGTCGCGATCTCGATCGCACTACCCGCCGGCGCTGACGCCTCGAAGACCGTCGGCAGCACGCTCGCCAATCCCGTCGATGCCTCGGCCACGGTCTGCGACGGCGTCGAGCCATGCACGGAGTCGATCGCCGGCTTGGGCCCGGCCGCCATTGCGACCGGCGGCGCGACCGTGCCCACCGACGGGGTGATCGTCAAATGGCGGTTCAAACGCGGGATCGGGATGGCTTACGACGCGAGCTTCCGCCTGATTCGCGGCGGCGTCGGGGCCGGCCAGAGCACGGCCGAATCAGTGCCCTCGGCAGGGACCTACGAGTTCGCGACCAGGCTCCCTGCGAAGGCCGGCGACCAGATCGGCATCGACCTGCCATCGGTCCCGCTTTTCGGCGTCCAGGCAGCTCATGCCGGACTGGGCGGTGACTTGCTCGACGAGTGGTCACCGCCGCTGCCCGAGGGATCCACGGCCGCGCCGCTCAACGACGACAAGCCCAACGTCGAGCTGCTGATCAACGCCGAGCTCGAACCCGACGCCGACGGCGACGGCTTCGGCGACGAGACCCAGGACGCCTGCCCGACCAACGCGGCGACCCAGCTCGCCTGCGCCGCCGGCGCTCCGGAGACGACGATCACCAAGGCGCCGAAGAAGAAGAGCAAGAAGACAAAGGCGACGGTCGAGTTCACGGGCAACCCGGTCGGCTCGGTGTTCGAGTGCTCGCTCGACTTCGTCGCCTACAGGTCCTGCACCTCGCCGCTGAAGCTCAAGGGCCTGAAGAAGGGCAAGCACACGCTGCTCGTGCGGGCGGTCGCCTTCGGGATCCCCGACGCCAGCCCGGCGTCGGCGAAGTTCACGGTGAAGAAGAAGAAGAAGCGGAAGTAGGGCCCTGCGGCGCTAGGGTGGCGGCGATGATCGTCTGCCTCGGCGAGGCGCTTGTCGACCTGATCTGCGAGCGCCCGGTCGCCTCGCTGACCGAGGCCGACTCGTTCACGCCCCATTTCGGCGGCGCGCTCGCCAACGTCGCCGTGGCGGCGAGCCGGGCGGGCGGCGAGGCCGCGCTCGCCGGCGCCGCCGGCGACGACGAGTGGGGGAGATGGCTGCGCGACCGACTCGAGCGCGAGGGCGTCGACCTGCGCTTCTTCGAGCTGCTCGAGGGCGAGCAGACGCCGGTCGCCTTCGCCAGCTTCGACGCCGACCGCGACCCCAGCTTTCAGATCTACGGCGACGCGGTCGAGATCGCGGTCGCCGCGATCGCCCCGCGCCTCGACGAGGCCCTCGACGCCGCCTCGGCGCTCGTCTACAGCTCGACCACGCTGGCGACCGACGGCGAGCGCGAGGTGACCCTGCGGGCGCTCGAGCTGGCGCTCGAGCGCGGCGCCCACGTCTGCTTCGACCCCAACATCCGCCCCAACCGCTGGGGTGGCGACCCGGCGCCGGCGGCGCGTGCCTCGCGCGAGCTGATCGCCGGTTCGACCCTGGTGCGCACCAACCGCGAGGAGGCGATCGCGATCGCCGGCGTCGACGATCCACGCAAGGCGGCGGCCGAGCTGGCGGCGCTCGGCGCCGAGCTCGCCGTCGTCACCCTGGGCGCCGAGGGGGCGGTGATGCGGGGTGCCTGCGAGGCCGAGGCGCCGGCACCCGAGGTCGAGGTGGTCTCGACCCTGGGCGCGGGCGACGCGCTCATGGGCACCCTGGTCGCGGAGCTCGCCGCACGCGACTGGGACCTGGCGCGCGCCGCGGAAGCGCTCGAACCCGCACTCGCTGCCGCCGCGAAAGCCTGTACAAGGTGGAGTGCGCTCGACTAGGTTGCGCGCGAGTTCCCCCCGAGGAGAGGTATCGATGGAAGCCAGCCCCGCACCCCCGCCGCCGCCCCCGCCCGCACCCGCACCCGCGCAGAGGCGGATCGAGGTAGGGCGAGTGATCAGCGAGACCTTCTCGCTCTACGGCGCGAACGCGGTGCCGCTGCTGACCAGCGCCGTGGTCGTGTTCGCGATCTCGGGCCTGCTCCAGGCGATCATGCGAGACGAGGGTGGCCTCGTGCTCATCCTGCTCGCCAGCATCGTCGGCCTGATCGCACAGGCCCTCTACACCGGCTTCGTCGTCTCCCTGGTCGCCGACGTGCGCGCCGGCGGCGGCCGTGATATGACCGCCGGGCAGCTCTTCTCCGCCGCCCAGCACGCGATCCCCGCACTGATCGGCGCCGCGATCCTCGCCGGGATCGGGATCACGATCGGCTTCATCTTGCTGATCGTCCCGGGCCTGATCCTGCTGACGATCTGGGCCGTGATCTCGCCGGCGATCGTGGTCGAGCGCACCGGTGTGATCGGTGCCTTCGGCCGCAGCCACGAGCTCGTTCGCGGGCAGGCATGGCAGGTCTTCGGCTCGATCCTGGTCGCCTTCGTGATCACCCTGGTCGCCGCCACGATCGCCGCCGCGATCGGGATCGGGATCGGACTCGGTGGGCTGATCGTGCTGCTGATCGTGGTCGGGATCCTGACCGCGCCGATCCAGGCGCTGGTCGCGAGCATTCTCTTCTTCGACCTCGGCGGGGGCGACTCGGCGCCGGCGCCGGGCCCGGCGCAAGCAGCGCCGCCACCACCACCCGCCGTCGCCTAGATCGATACGGTCGCCGCGTGGGCGACGGCCGCGCCACAGTCGTCAAGACCTACCTCGAGCTCGAGCGGCTCGATGGCTTGCGCCCGCCCGCGCGCCCGCCGCGGCGCGCGTTCGAGCTCCAGGCAATCAGCGATCCGGCGCTCAACCGCTGGTTCTACGAGGCGGTCGGAGCCGACTACAACTGGATCGACCGGCTCGCCTGGTCGGACGAGCAGTGGCAGCAGTGGGAAGCGCGCGTGGAGACCTGGATGATCACCGTCGACGGTGAGCGCGCCGGTTACTACGAGCTCGAGCCGCACGCGGCCGGGGGCCTGGTGCAGCTCGCCTACTTCGGGCTGCTGGCGCCGTTTCAAGGGCTCGGGATCGGCGGCCATGCGCTCACCGCGGCGATCCGCCGTGGCTTCGAGCTCGGGCCGAAGGTGGCGGTGAGCACGAACTCGAGCGACGGCCCGCACGCCCTCGCCAACTACGAGGCGAGGGGCATGCGGGTCGTCCGTCGCGAGCGACCGGGTGAGGCGGCCTCGTCCTAGACCGAGCGCTGGCCGGGCTCGACCGAAAGATCGGGTGGGGGTCCTGATGCGAGCGCGCGCCGCGCCGTCCACCATTCCGGTCGTGGGGTGACTGAGATCGGGGGCTGGGAGGACGAATGGGGCTGCGAGTGACGACGATGAGGAGTAGCTGCCGGCCGGTCGCGGCCGTGATCGCGCTTGCGCTCTGCGCTGTTGCTTTCACGGAAACGGCCGAGGCGGCGTTCCCCGGCGTCAACGGCAGCATCGCCTCCTCGAGCGGCGAGCGAGCCGGCCTCATCTATGCCGTCGACGCCGAGGGCAGAAACGAGACCCTGGTCACTCCCGGCCGTGCGATTCAGCCCGCGTACTCGGCCGACGGCGCACGAATCGTCTTCGCCAGCGATCGCGACCGCAAGTCCAACGGCGGCCTCAGCTCGCTGGACATCTACTCGATGGACGCCGACGGTGCGGCACTGACGCGGCTCACCCGCACGCCGCCGGGCACGGGCAACAATGGCGACGAGTCCGACCCGGCGTTCTCTCCCGACGGTTCGAACGTCGTGTTCACGACCGACCGCGATGAGCAGGGGTTCAACCCGGGCTCTCCGAGCTCGGAGATCTACGTGATGAACGCCGACGGCAGCGATCAGGTCCGGCTGACGAGCTCGCCGGGTTTCGACGGACAGGCGAGCTTCTCCCCCGACGGCACCAAGATCGTGTTCGCCAGCAACCGCACCGGGGCCAACGAGATCTACGCCATGGACCCGAACGGCGCCAACCAGACCCAACTCACGAATCTGCCGGGAAGCGCGAACCCCGTGTTCTCCCCCGACGGGACCGAGATCGCCTTCCAGAACGCCGACGGGATCTGGATGATGAACGCCGACGGATCGAATCCGACCCTGAGACATCCGGCGCCCTCGGCCCAGGATCAGCTTCAGGATTGGGCTCCCGACGGCAGCAGGCTGCTGCTCGCCCGCCTCGGTCGCTGCAGCAAGGACGATTGCTCGTTCAGCCTCTGGACGATCGCCGCGAGCGGCGATCCGACCCCAACCCGGCTCACCCGTCCGGGCGCGATCAACGACGCCGCCTGGCAACCGGCCGCCGCGGTTGCCCCCGACCCGCCGCTCTCGCTCGAGATCCAGGCGAGCCAGGACCGGCGAGGCAAATACATCGCTGAGCTCGCCTGCTCGAACGAATGCGATCTGCGCCTGACGAGCAAGGGCAAGGCGGGCGATGTTCGCCTCGGCTCCCGCGAGCGCCTGCACCTGATCGGCAATCAGCCCGAGCGACTAACGCTGCTGACCAACGCCGACGAGAGGCGGATCGCCGGCGAGCGCGGAAAGCTGACGGTGAGCGCCAAGGCGATCGATGACTTCGATCAGCGCGATCGGGCGCGGGACGAGGTGAGGCTGCGCTGAGCCGCGGGCCGAGCGGCTTGGGATCCGCGGAAGGTTCGGCGCGCTTCGGAGTCTCAGGGGGTCGAACCATCCCCGAAGGAGGAAGCCGTGAAGACCCGATCGATTCTCGCCGCCGCATCCCTGCTTGCCGTCGGCGCAGTCCCCGCAACCGCGTCGGCGGACCCGGTCGTGCGCCAGGCCACGGGTACCGGCCCCGCCGCGATCCAGGCGGCGGTCGACCAGTTCCGCACCGACCTCGGCGGCGGCACGACCGCGGGTCAGAACGGCTCCTTCGGCGGTGTGCGCCGCGAGATCAACTGGGACGGCGTCCCCGACAACGTCGCCGACCCGGAGGCCTTCCCCGGCGGCTTCTTCAACTCCAACTCTCCGCGCGGCGTCGAGCTGGCGACGCCGGGACTGGGCTTCGTCGTCAGCTCCGACAACGACACGCCTCCGGATGACGACAACGACGAGGTCCGCTTCTCGAGTCAGAACAGCGACTTCGAGAACGTATTCGCGACCTTCTCTGCGCAACGCCTGTTCGTACCGATCGACAGCACGATCACCGAGACCCTGTTCCGCGTCCCCGGCACCGACACGCCGGCGAGCACGAACGGTTTCGGCGTCGTCTTCACCGACGTCGACGCGGAGGGCTCGGCGAAGCTGAAGCTGACCGGGCCGAACGGCGAGGAGCTGGGTGAGTTCACGGCGCCCGCCACCGCCGGCGACGGTTCGCTCTCGTTCGTCGGCGTCTCCTTCGACGACGGCGAGCGGATCGCCCGCGCCCGGATCACCAGCGGCACGGGCAACACGCTCGAGATCGACGAGATCGAGGGAAACCTGGCCGAGGACGTCACCCAGGGTGGCGCCGCCGATCTCGTGGTCATGGATGACTTCATCTACGGCGAGCCCGCCGCCCTCGGTGGCGGCGGCGGTGACGACCAGGCGCCACGAGGTCTCCGTCAAGGGGGCGAAGAGGAAGCTCGAGGTCGCGGATCTGCTCGAGGGCCTGAAGCTCGAGCTGAGCACGGACGAGGAGGCAAGCCTCGACGTCTCGCTGCGCGCCGAACCGCGCAGCGTCGAGCTGGCGAAGCCGAGCCTCGTCCTGGCCGAGAAGTCGCGCGGACTCGGCTCCGGCACGCGCAAGCTGACGCTGAAGCCGAAGCGCAGGTTGCTGCGCGGCGCCGAGGGCTTCAAGGCCGAGCTCCGCGTGATCGCAACGGATCGCGCCGGCAACCGTGCGGTTGTGAAGCGGAAGATTCGGGTGATCGCCGGTGGTTGATCGACGCCCGAATGCGCCGACCGATACGTTCAGCATGTGGCCTACGACGAAGCGCTCGCCGACCGCGTCCGCGAGCTGGTCTCGCTGCGCGAGGCGGTCACCGAGCGCAAGATGTTCGGCGGCATCGCCTGGATGCTGGCGGGCAACATGGCCTGCGGGGTGCTCGGTGAAGAGCTGATCGTCCGGCTGGGCCCGGAAGAGGGTGAGCGGGCGCTGGCCGAGCCACACACGCGGGAGTTCGACTTCACCGGGCGGCCGATGCGAAACATCGTCATGGTGGCGCCGGAGGCGGTGGCCGACGAGGAGGCGCTCGCCGGCTGGGTCGACGCCGGCGCCGACTTCGCCGCCTCGCTGCCGGCGAAGTAGGCCTCCGTTGGATTTCCTCGTCTATTGCCGCGACCGCCCGGGCACCGGGGAGCTGCGCGACGCGAACCTCGAAGCGCACTGGTCGTACATGGACGGCTACGCCGAGGGGATGGTCGCGCGCGGCCCGACCCTTGCGGACGACTGGGACACGGCGACCGGAAGCCTGCACATCGTCGACCTCCCCGGCCCCGAAGCGGCTCAGGCCTTCGCCCTCGAGGAGCCGAACTACGTGGCCGGCGTCTACGGCGAGGTACTCGTGCGCCGCTGGGAGAGCGTGCTCGGCAAGACGATGTGGGAGTTCGATGGCGACGCGGACGCAAACCAGCGCTTTCTGATCCTCGGCCTCGGCCGGCCGGGCGTGACGGAGGAGCGCGACCGGCTGCGCGAGGCACGCCGCGACCACCTGATCGGCGGCCACCGTGAGCGCCTGATCGCCTGCGGACCGCTGCTCTCCGACGACGGCTCGGAGTGGCTCGGCAGCGCGATCCTGATCGAGCATCGCGGCCGCGCCGAGGTCGAGGCAATCCTCGCCGGCGATCCCTACGTCGAGGCCGGGCTCTATGCCCGGCTTGAGGTCCACAACTGGGAGTTCGGCGGCCGGCGCTGACGTTCGCTCGGGCGGGACGGGCCGCCGACCGTTTGTTGAACCGAGGTTTATTGGTCTGAAGCTCGGGGCAATTACCTCCACGTCAGCCCGGCCGACAGTCGGCGGGGCGGAGGGAGAAAGAGGAAGCGCTTGGCCGCATCTCGTGGCTCAAGGGGGCTCGTTGTAATCCTGCTCGCCGCGGCCCTGGCGCTGGCGGCAGGCGGTTGCGGCGACGACGAGAGCTCCGGCGCGGGGGTGGACCTGAACTTCTTCGTCGCCACCCAGCCGGGCGGCACGATCCAGGAGGTGGCCAAGCGCTGTTCGGAGGAGTCGGGCGGGGCCTACACGGTCAACGTCGAGCTCCTGCCCACCGACGCCAGCCAGCAGCGCGAGCAGCTCGTGCGCCGGCTCGGGGCCGAGGACTCGAACATCGACATCATCGGCATGGACGTGATCTGGACGGCGGAGTTCGCCAACGCCGGCTGGCTGCTGGAGTGGACCGATCCGCTGAAGGCGCAGGTGACCAAGGACGTCTTCCAAAGCGTCATCGACACGGCCTCGTTCGAGGACAAGCTCTACGGCGCTCCGTTCAACTCCAACACGGAGCTGCTCTGGTATCGCAAGGACCTCGTCGATACGCCACCGAAGACCTGGGACGAGATGATCGACCAGGCCGAGCAGCTGGGCAAGGACGTCCAGGTGCAGGCGGATCGCTACGAGGGCTTCACGGTCTGGGTGAACGCCTTGATCGAGTCGGCGGGGACCCAGATCCTCTCCGGCCCGACCACGGTCGACCTCGAGCAGGAGCCGACCGAGGAGGCACTGGCGGTGATGGGCAAGCTCGCCAACTCGCCGGCCGCCGCGCCGAACATCGACACCTCGGATGAAGACAGCGCCAGGCTCGGATTCGAGGCCGGCGACTCCGCCTTCATGATCAACTACACCTTCGCCCTCGGCAGCGCGACCGAGAACGCCCCGGACATCGCCAAGGAGATGGGCGCGGTGAAGTTCCCCGAGGTCGTCGCGGGGACGCCTTCGAAGCCGCCGCTCGGCGGCTTCAACCTCGCCGTCAGCGCCTTCTCGGAGCATCCCGACGAGGCCTTCGAGGCCGCGGCGTGTCTCTCCAACGCGGAGAGCCAGCTGACCGCGACCGAGCTCGACGGGCTGCCGCCCTCGAACCAGAGCCTGTACTCCGACAAGGTCGTGCAGAAGGCCTTCCCCGGCTTCGCCGATGTGATCGAGGAGTCGATCGAGGACGGCGGCCCGCGGCCCGCGACCCCGGCCTACACCGACCTCTCCCTGGCGATCCAGCGTTCGCTGCACCCGCCCCAGGACATCGACCCCGAGGACCCGGGGCCGAAATACGACGAGCTGCGCGAGAACGTCGAGTTGGCCGTCAAGCGGGAAGGGCTCCTCTGATGGCGGCGACGACGGCCAACGGCGGCGGCGTCAGCGAGCGCACCCGTTCCGAGCGCCGGCTCGGCTGGCTGCTCTGTTCGCCGGCGGTGATCGCGATGCTGCTGGTGACCGCGTATCCGATCGGCTACGCGGTCGTGCTCTCGCTCCAGCACCTCGACCTGCGCTTCCCCGACGAGGGCGGCTTCGCCGGGCTCTCCAACTACGAGACCGTGCTCACCTCGAGCCTCTGGTGGACCGACGTCTTCAACACCCTGTTCATCACCGTGATCTCGGTCTCGATCGAGCTCGTGCTCGGGATGGCGATCGCCCTGGTCATGCACCGTGCGATCTTCGGCCGCGGCATCGTCCGCACCTCGGTCCTGATCCCGTACGGGATCGTCACCGTGGTCGCCGCGTTCTCGTGGCAGTTCGCCTTCGCCCCCGACACCGGCTTCGTCAACCACCTGCCGTTCATCGCCGACGACAAGGCCTGGTTCGGCGACCGCTTCTCGGCCTTCGCGGTGATCATCATGGCCGAGGTCTGGAAGACGACGCCGTTCATGGCCCTGCTGCTGCTTGCCGGCCTGACGACGATCGACTCCGGCCTCTACGAGGCGGCGAAGATCGACGGCGCCAACGCCTGGCAGCGATTCCGCCGCATCACCCTGCCGCTGATCAAGCCGGCGATCCTGGTCGCGCTGCTGTTCCGCACCCTCGACTCGTTCCGCGTCTTCGACACGATCTTCATCATGACCCGGGGGGCCCAGGACACCGAGTCGGTGTCGATCCTCGGCTACAACCAGCTGATCGGCCGCCTCAACCTCGGCCTCGGCTCCGCGGTCTCGGTGCTGATCTTCATCTGCGTTTTGATCATCGCCTTCCTCTTCGTGCGCATTCTCGGCGTGCGGATGGCTGAAGGGCGGCCTGGAACCTGATGGAACGCGGCACCCGCGAATACGCGCTCTGGAGCATCGGCATCCTGATCGTGCTGCTGTTCGCGCTGATCCCGGTGCTGTGGATCATCTCGGTCTCGCTGAAGACCCCGGAGACGCTCGCCGACGGCAAGTTCATCCCCCAGGACATCACCTTCGACAACTACGAGGGCCTGTTCACCGGCGGCATCGACGCCAGCCCGTTCATCAAGCCGCTGATCAACTCGCTCGTGATCGCCTCGATCACGACCGTGATCGCGATCGTGCTCGCCTCGTTTGCCGCCTACGCGATCGCGCGGCTGAACTTCCCCGGCAAGGGGCTGATCCTCGCGGGGGCGCTGGCGATCGCGATGTTCCCGGCGATCTCGACCGTCGGCCCGCTGTTCGACATGTGGCGAACCCTCGGCCTCTACGACACCTACGCCGGGCTGATCATTCCCTACCTGACCTTCTCGCTGCCGTTAGCGATCTACACCCTGGTCGCATTCTTCAGGGAGATCCCCTGGGATCTCGAGCAGGCAGCGCAGGTCGACGGGGCGACCCCGTTCCAGGCCTTCCGCAAGGTGATCGTGCCGCTGGCGGCGCCGGGCATGTTCACCGCCGCGATCCTCGTCTTCATCTTCGCCTGGAACGACTTCCTGTTCGCGATCACGCTGACCTCGTCGGACGCGGCGCGCACGGTGCCCGCCGCACTCGCCTTCTTCACTGGCGACTCGACCTTCACCGCGCCGACCGGCAACATCGCCGCCGCCGCGGTGATCGTCACGGTGCCGATCATCATCTTCGTCCTCTTCTTCCAGCGCCGGATCGTCGCCGGTCTGACCGCGGGCGCGGTCAAGGGATGACAACCAAAGGAGCTATGAGCTGATGGCAGAGATCGTTCTGGACGGAGTAACGAAGACGTTCTCCGACGGCTACGAGGCGGTCAAGGACATGGACCTCGAGGTCCGCGACGGCGAGTTCATGATCCTGGTCGGGCCCTCGGGATGCGGCAAGTCGACGGCGCTGCGGATGATCGCCGGGCTCGAGGACATCACCGAGGGCGAGCTGCGGATCGGCGACAAGGTCGTCAACGACCTCGCCCCGCGCGATCGCGACATCGCGATGGTGTTCCAGAGCTACGCCCTGTATCCGCACATGACCGTGCGCGAGAACATGGCCTTCCCGCTGAAGCTCGCCGGGGTTGCCGACGACGAGATCGCCAAGAAGGTCGAGTCCGCGGCCGAGACCCTCGACCTGATGCAGCACCTCGACCGCAAGCCCGCCAACCTCTCGGGCGGCCAGCGCCAGCGGGTGGCGATGGGCCGGGCGATCGTCCGCGACCCGAGCGCCTTCCTCATGGACGAGCCGCTCTCCAACCTGGACGCGAAGCTGCGCGTGCAGATGCGGACGTCGGTGGCGAAGCTGCAGTCCGACCTGGGCACGACCACCGTCTACGTCACCCACGACCAGACCGAGGCGATGACGCTCGGCGACCGGGTCGCGGTGATGCGCTCCGGCGTCCTGCAGCAGGTCGGCACCCCGGCCGAGCTCTACAACGCGCCGCAGAACATCTTCGTCGCCGGGTTCATCGGCTCGCCGGCGATGAACTTCCTCCCGGGCCGGATCGAGGGCGACCGGGTGAAGCTGCCGATCGGCGAGCTGCCGCTGCCCGACGACGCGCGCGCCGGCGCCGGTACCAGCGACGTGATCGTCGGCATCCGCCCGGAGAGCTTCGAGGACGCCTCGCTGGCCCACGAGGTCGCCCGGGTCGGCGACATGGCCGGCGATCGGCCCAATCGCGGAGTCACGTTCAAGGCCAAGATCGACCTCGTCGAGTCGATGGGCTCGGAGCAGTACGCCTACTTCGAGACCGAGGGCGGGATCGAGTCCGAGGAGCTGGCCGAGCTCGCCCAGGACTCGGGGCTCGCCGAGACGCCGACCAGCGGCGAGCACACGGTTGTCGCTCGAATCGACGCCGCGAGCAAGATCAGCCGCGGCGAGGAGGCAGAGCTCTGGGTCGACACGACCAAGGTCCACGTCTTCGATCCCGGCACCGGCCTGCGGCTGGGCGGCGCGGCGGCGGGCGCCGAGGCGCCGGCTCCGGCGGCCGCCGCGGAAGCCGACGCGCCGGCTGCGGAGCCTCCGGCCCCGGACCCGCCGCCTCCCTCGGCCTAGGACATCTCGTCGAGCAGCCGGTGGACGAGCGTGTCGTCGCTCGAGGGCGGCTTCGCGATCTCCTCGCGCAGGCGGGCGAAGATCTCCTCGTCCCAGCCGTGGGTGCGCAGGAGCAGGTAGCGGAGGCTGACCACGCGCACGTAGGCCTCGGTCTCGGTGCCGCGGCCGATCAGCTCGGCCTCCCGCAGCACCTCGACCACGGGCAGGTACTCCTGCTCGAACCAAGCGCGGGCGACCGCGGCGCGGTCCATGAACTCGCTACTCACCTGCATCGCCCGAAAACCCCACGCCTCGACCCCCTCGGCGAGCCCGGCGTAGCGCCACTCGTCGGAGAGCTGGATCTGAGACCGGGCGGCGGGCGGCAGCGGTACGCGCTCGAAGAACAGCCGCTCGTGGCTCTTCAGCGCCAGGTCGCCGACCCGCGTCTCGGTACCGGCGCCGACCTCGGTGACGATCTCGGTCACGTTCGCGTCGATCACATCGAGCCCGAGCTGGCGCGCGACCGAGACCCGGTGGTGGCCGTCGACGACGAAGTGCAGCTCGCCAACGCGGTAGACGTCGATCGGCGGCATCGGCTCGCCGCGGCGCATCGCCTTCGCGATCCCCTCCCAGCGCCGGCGCAGACGGCGCGAGGTGGGGCGGAAGCTGCGGTCGAACTCGCGCGTGCGATCGACGGTGCCGACGATCGAATCGAGCTCGATCGTCTGCAGCCCGAGCCGGCGCTCTCCGCGCCGCCCGAGCGCCTCCACCACCTCGTCGAAGGGCAGGATGAGGTTGATGTCGTCGGGCTCGCGGCGCAGCCGCGTCGCCAGGTCGGAGAGCCGGTGGCGCCGGCGCGCCTTGCTGAAGTCGGTGTGCGCGTCCTGATCGGTGAACCCGGTGTCCACTCCCTCAGCGTACGCCTGGCGGGCGCTCGACATCGGGTCGCTGCTGCGGACCGACGACGCCGATGCCGTGCCTCAGCCGGAAGCTCCGTAGGGCACGAAGAGCACGTCCAGGGTGCGCTCATCGACGCTCGCGCCGTTGACTCCGCTGAAGACGAGCCCAACCGTGTGTGATCCGGGTGAGACCGGCGCGGTCACGTTCGTGGCGCAGTTGTCGATGTGGTCGTCGGTGGTGGCGGCCGCGGTGTTCAGGAGTACTCGGTCGCTGGCGTCGATCTCGGCGCCGTCGACGGCGATCGCACACGCGATCCCGGCGTCGGCGCCGCTACTGAAAACGTCGGCCGAGCCTGTGATCTGAACGAAACCGCTCCGCGGCGCCTCGATCGTCGCCTCGGCCACCGTGGCGTTGGCCGCCGTGCCGGTCAGCGTGTCGCCGGAGATCGCCGCATTGGCGGAGCGGACGAACGGGCCCAGCGCGGCGCCATCGAGCTTGGTCGCCTTGACCGCACCCGCGGCGAGCTTCTTCGAGGTCACCGCGCCCTTGGCGAGGTCGCGGGTGTCGATCTTGGCGGCGGCGTAGACGGTCCCGCCGAGCGCTACGAAGAGCGCGGCGAGCGCGACCACCATCGAGGGCGACGGCCGTTTCCGATGCACGCCGCCCGAGTACCCGTCAGCGGCGGCGCTCAACCAGCGCGGATAGGATCGGCCGATGCCGACCAAACTGAAGCTCACTCTGCTCTTGGCGCTTGGCGCCGTCGCCCTCTTCTCGCTCACGCCCGCGGCCGGGGCGAGACCGACTCAGCTCGACGACTACTGCTCGCCGTCGGGCGACTACTGCCAGGAGATCACGCTGTCGAAGAACGGCAAGGTGAAGTTCAACCTGTTCAGCTTCACCCCCGCCGTGATCGGCCCCTACGAGCTCTGCGTCAAGGGCCCGTCCGGCAAGGAGTGCAAGGAGTTCGAGCTCGAGCAGACCGACCCCGGCGTCTACTCCGACAAGGTCAGCTGGCAGAAGGAATTCCCCAGCGACGTCGGCCACTACAAGGTGAAGTGGAAGTACGGCGGCGCCAGGCTCGGCGAGAAGCTGGAATTCCAGGTCGACCCGGCTTCGCCTGACCGCGTTCGCTAACCGCGGCGCCTAGCGGCCCGGGCCCGGCCGCGGCCGGATCAAAGCGCTTTGCCGAGCGCTTGACAGCCGCTGTCGCATCTGTTAGTCATACGTCTAAGTCACATGGCTAAGTCAAGTTCGCAGAACGCCGTGGCAAAGGCGGCCCGGGCGGAGACCGAGGACCAGTTCCTCGACGCGGCCGAGCGGCTCCTGGTCGAGGTCGGCCACGCCGGGATCACGACCCGCCGGCTGGCGCAGGAGGCGAACGCCAACCACGGGCTCGTCCACTACTACTTCGGCTCGATGGAGAACCTGCTGGCGCGGGTGCTCGAGCGGTTCACCGAGCGCCTGATCGTGCGCCAGCGCGAGCTCTACGCCAGCGACGCGCCGTTCATCGAGAAGTGGCGCACGGCGATGCACTACCTCGACGCCGACCGCGAATACCAGAAGGTCTGGTATGAGCTCCAGGCGCTCGCATGGAGCCGCCCCGAGCTGCGCGAGCGGGTCTCGCACGTGAACGCCGAGTGGCGGGCCGTGCTCACGGAGGCGTTCGCGGAGCCGCTCGAGCGTTACGGGTGGACGATCCCGCTCGACGCTCTGGTCTCATTGGTCGGCACCTTCAACGAGGGCGTCATCCTCGAGCGCCTCTCCGGGATCGAGACCGGTCATGCCGACCTGCTGACCTGGATCGAGGGCTTTCTCGAGCAACAGGAGCCCGCGGCGTGACCGTGATCCAGAAGGGGGGCGTGGCCGCCGAGCAGTCGCGCGCCCGTTACCCGGACGAGGACGGCTACGTCGAGCGCGACGGCGTGCGGATCTTCTACGAGGTCTACGGCGACGGTGAGCCGACCGTGGTCCTGCTGCCGACCTGGTCGATCATCCACTCGCGCCATTGGAAGCTGCAGATCCCGTATCTGGCGCGCCATTTCCGGGTCGTCACCTTCGACGGGCGCGGCAACGGGCGCTCGGACCGCCCGGCCGGGGTCGAGGCCTACAGCGAGCAACAGTTCGCCGACGACGCAATCGCGGTCATGGACCACACCTCGACCGAAAGGGCGGTACTCGCCGGACTCTCGGCCGCGGGGATGTGGGGGACCGTGCTCGCGGCCGACCACCCCGAGCGCGTCGCCGGGGTCGCCTTCATCGGCCCCTCGGTACCGCTCGCCGCCGGCCATCGCGAGCGGGAGATGGCGACGCGCTTCGAGCAGGAGCTCGACAGCCACGTCGGCTGGGAGAAGTACAACCGCCACTACTGGCAGCGGGGGGAGCGCGAGTACCGCGATTTCCTCGAGTTCTTCTTCGGCCAGGTCTTCAACGAGCCGCACTCGACCAAGCAGATCGAGGATTGCGTCGGCTGGGGGCTCGAGACCGACCCGGCGACGCTCGCCGATACGGCGTCGGCGCAGCGCCTCTCCGGCGAGCGTTTTGCGGAGGTCACCGAGCGGGTCCGCTGCCCGACGATGGTCATCCACGGCGATCGCGATCTGATCTCCCCGCACGCGCGCGGTGCGGCGCTCGCCGAGGCCACCGGCGGGGAGCTGGTCACGCTCGAGGGCGCCGGTCACGCACCGCTGGCCCGCGACCCGGTGAAGGTCAACCTGCTGCTGCGCGAGTTCATCGAGTCGCTCGAAGGGAGAACGACATGACCGTTATGGCAACCGCCGCGCCGCCCGAGCAGACCCGCGCCCGCTACCCCGACGAGGACGGTTACGTCGAGCGCGACGGCGTGCGGATCTTCTACGAGGTCTACGGCAGCGGTGAGCCGACGATCCTGCTGTTGCCGACCTGGTCGATCGTTCACTCGCGCCATTGGAAGCTGCAGATCCCGTATCTGGCGCGCCATTTCCGGGTCGTGACCTTCGACGGGCGCGGCAACGGGCGCTCGGATCGCCCGGCCGGGGTTGAGGCCTACGTCGAGCAACAGTTCGCCGACGACGCGCTCGCGGTCATGGACCGGACCGGGACCGAGCGCGCGGTACTCGCCGCGCTCTCCTGCGGGGCTTTGTGGGCGACGACGCTGGCGGCCGACCACCCGCAGCATGTCAGCGGAGTGGTCTACATCGGGCCGGCGGTCAAGCTCGCCCCGGGACATCCCGAGCGGGCGATCTGCGAGCGCTTCGAGGAAGAGCTCGATTCCGATACCGGGTGGGCGAAGTACAACCGCCACTACTGGCTCCGGGGTGAGCGCGAGTACCGGGACTTCCTCGAGTTCTTCTTCGCCCAGATGTTCACCGAGCCGCACTCGACCAAGCAGATCGAGGACTGCGTTGGCTGGGGGCTCGAGATCGAGCCGGCGACCCTCGCCGACAGCTGCTCGGCGATCGGGCTCTGTGGCCTCGAGCGCTTTCGCGACCTCGTCGAGCGGGTCCAGTGCCCGACGATCGTGATCCACGGCGATCGCGATCGGATCCGGCCGCACGCGCAGGGGGCGGCGCTCGCCGAGGCCACCGGTGGGACGCTGGTCACGCTCGAGGGTGCCGGCCACGGGCCGCAGGCCCGTGACCCGGTGGCGGTCAACGGCGCCGTGCGCGAGTTCGCCGACTCGGTCACGCCGGCGCAGCCGAAGGTCAGAAACTGGACGCGGGCGCAGGTCCGGCGCAAAAAGGCGCTCTACGTGTCGTCGCCGATCGGCCTCGGGCACGCGCGCCGTGACGTCGCGATCGCCAAGGAGCTGCGCAAGCTCGTCCCCGATCTCGAGATCGACTGGCTCGCCCAGGATCCGGTCACCCGCGTGCTCGAGGCCGAGGGCGAGCGGATCCACCCGGCGAGCGCTCTGCTCGCGAACGAGTCCCACCACATCGAGAGCGAGTCGGCCGAGCACGACCTGCACGCGTTCCAGGCGATCCGGCGCATGGACGAGATCCTCTGCGCCAACTACATGCTCTTCGACGACGTGGTCACCGAGGAGCAATACGACCTCTGGATCGGCGACGAGGCCTGGGAGCTCGACTACTACCTGCACGAGAACCCGGAGCGAAAGCGGGCCGCCTACGTCTGGCTGACCGATTTCGTCGGCTGGCTGCCGATGCCCGACGGCGGCGAGCGCGAGGCGTTCCTGACCGCCGACTACAACGCCGAGATGATCGAGCAGATCGCCCGCTTCCCGCGTGTCCGCGACCGGGCGCTGTTCGTTGGCAACCCCGACGACGTGGTCGCGGAGAGCTTCGGGCCCGAGCTGCCCGAGATCCGCGACTGGACCGAGCGCCACTACGAGTTCCCCGGCTACGTCAGCGGCTTCGACCCGGCCGAGTTCGCCGATCGCGAGAAGCTGCGGGCGGAGCTCGGCTACCGGCCGCAGGAGCGCGTCTGCATCGTCACCGTCGGCGGTTCCGGCGTCGGCGCGGCGCTGCTGGGGCGGGTGATCGACGCCTTCCCGAAGGCCAAGCAGCTGGTGCCGGAGCTGCGGATGATCGTCGTCGCCGGCCCGCGGATCGATCCGGCCTCGCTGCCCGACGCCGACGGCCTCGAGGTGCGCGCCTACGTGCACGACCTCTACCGCCACCTGGCGGCCTGCGATCTCGCGGTCGTCCAGGGTGGCCTGACGACCTCGATGGAGCTGACCGCGAACCAGCGGCCGTTCCTCTACTTCCCGCTGCGCCATCACTTCGAGCAGAACTTCCATGTCTGTCACCGCCTCGATCGCTATGAGGCCGGACGGCGGATGGACTTCGAGGCCGACGGGCCGGAGGAGATCGCGGTCGCGATCGCGGAGGAGATCGGGCGCGAGGTCGCCTACGCCGAGGTCGAGACCGACGGAGCGCAGCGGGCCGCCGCGCAGATTGCGGAGCTGCTGTGAGCGCCGCCCTGGGCTCGGCTCCGTCGCGGGAGCTGATCGACCGCCTCTACCGGGCCGCCTGGGCGATTTGCGGCTCCCCGCATGACGCCGAGGACCTGGTCCAGGAGACCTTTGCCAGGGCGCTCGCCAAGCCGCGGTCGCTGCGCGGCGACGATCCGGCCCCGTACCTGATGCGGACGCTTCGCAACACCCACCTGACCAACCTGCGCACGGCCGGGCGTCGCCCGCGAACCGTCGAACTGCCGCCCGCCGACAGCGCGCAGATGCGATCGACGCTCGCGCGCCCGGAGGACGCGCTCAAGGAGCGCGCGATCTTCGAGGCGATCTCGGACCTCCCCGACGACTTCCGCGCCGCGCTGGTCGCCGTCGACGTGGTCGGGCTCTCGCACCGCGAGGCGGCGCACGCCCTCGACGCCCCGGAGGGCACGATCGCGACCCGCCTGTTTCGCGCCCGCCGGCGCCTCGCCGGGAGACTGCGGCCGAAGCCGGCCGAGACCGAGCAAGCGAGCCCTGAGCGTGGTCAGAACGCGCGGACGGCCGCGAGCGCCGTCGGCTGAGCGAATGGAGAAGAAATTGAACGGATAGCGTGGCTCCAGGCCGATCAACGTGGAATCGAGATTGGGGGTAGGGGGTAGGGAAGGGACGCATGACGCGACAGGGGGCAACAACGCTCGCCGGCGGGGGGCCGCGGGCAGTCGAGCTTCTGGGACGAGAGCGCGAGCTCGAGGCGGTGGCCGAAGTGGTCGCGAGGACGCGCACCGGCGACGGTGCCGTGCTCGCGATCGAGGGCGTCGCCGGGATCGGTAAGACGGCCCTGCTGCGGGCCTCTCTGCAGGCCGCCGCCGAGAACGGCGCTCGGGTGCTGTTGGCGACCGCGTCGCCGATCGAATCCGCGTTTCCGTTCGGCGTCGCCCGCCAGCTGTTCGAACCGGTCCGCCGCGAGCTCGGCGAGGACGCCTGGGCGGAGCTCTCGGGCGGCGCCGCTCGCTTCGCGACCCGCGCTCTCGACGAGCGAGCGCTCGAGGCCGCGGATCTCGGCGACGATCCCTCCTTCGCCACCCTTCACGGCCTCTACTGGCTGACCGCGAACCTCGCCCTGGAGGGTCCGCTGGTGATCGCCGTCGACGACGCGCAATGGGCGGATCGGCCCTCCCTGCGCTACCTCTGTCATCTGATCAGGCGGCTCGACGGCGTTGCCGCCTCGGTCGTCTCGGTCGTCCGCAGCGGCGATCCACCCACCGACACGCTGCTGATCTCCGAGCTCTTGGCCGCCGCCGAGCCCAACCTCCGGCTGGGGCCGCTCGGCGAGCACGACGCGGCCGAGCTCGTGCGCTCTCGGATCGGCGGAGGAGCGGAGGCGGAGGTGTGCGCGGCGACCCACCGGGTCACCGGCGGCAACCCGTTCCTGCTCCGTGCCGTTGCCGACGGGCTGCGAAGCGGCGACGTGGAGCCCTCGGCGGCGGCGATCGACTCGCTGCAGGGCGTCCGCCTGGAGAGCGTCGCGCGCGCCCTGCTGCACCGGCTCTCGGTGCTGCCCGAGGGGTCTTACGCGTTGGTCACCGCAGCGGCCGCGCTCGGAGGAGATCCGCCGCTGGCGCGTGTCGCCGAGCTCGCCGAGCTCGAGATCGCAGCCGCCGCGCGCGCGGCGGAGGGGCTGCGCGAGGCGGCGATCCTGAGCGAGTGTCCGGGGGTCGCGTTCGCCCACCCGGTGGTCGGCGCGGCGGTCTACGAGGGCATGCCCGGAGAGGAGCGCCGCGCGCTGCACCTGCGCGCCGCCAGGCTGTCGGCCGCCAGCGACGCGACCGTCGAGCAGGCCGCCGTCCACTACCTGGCGATCGAGGGGTCCGGGGATCCCGATGCCGTCGCCACCCTGCGCAAGGCCGCCGAGAGCGCGTCCTCGCGCGGAGCTCCGGAGAATGCCGCCACCTATCTGCGGCGGGCGCTGGCCGAGCCCCCGGGCGAGGGCGACCGGCCAGGCATCCTGATCGAACTCGGGCTCGCCGGCCTTGCCGCAGACGAGGCCGACTCGGTCGCGCAGCTGGTCGCGGCGGTGCGCGGGCTTCCGGACTCGCCGGAGCGCGCGGATGCCGCCTTGGAGGCGGCGATCCTGCTCGGCTACAACGGCGACAGCGGCGACGTGCTCGCGGTCTGCGAAGCGGGATTGCGGTCGCGGGAGTCGATCGATCCGGAGCTGGCGACCAAGCTCGAGTGCGAGATGGCGCTCTGGAGCTTCCTCGACCCGGCGAGGGTCGATGCCGGCGCCGATTGGGTGCGGGCGGCAAACGCCAACCCCGATCCGCGCACCGCTCCCGCGGCGACGATCGGCGCCGCCTGGATGCGGTTGGCGATCGAGGCGCGGCCGGCCGGCGCCGAGATGGAGCGGGTCGTGGCGATGGTTGCCGAGGGATCGCTGTACAGCCAGCGCTCCCCGGTGCTGGCGATGGCGGCGACCTGGATCCTGGTCTTCGGTGGTCGCCCGGACCTCGCACTGACGGTCGGCGACGCGGTCGTCAGCGCGGGCGAGTACCAGGGCTCGATGCTGCTCACCCGGGTGGGCAGATACTGGCGCGGCGTCGCCGAGCGCGAGCTCGGGCTGATCGCCGACGCGGTCGCCGATTCGAGTGCGGCGTTCGAGATCGCGGTCGAGGGCGCCGGCGGTGACGAGGGTCTTGCCTACAGCGCCTGGTCGGCGGTCGACGCGCTGGTCGCGGCGGGTGACCCGGAGCGCGCCGAGGCCGCGCTGGCACTGGCCGGGCTGCCCGAAGATCCGCCGCAACGGGTCGGGTTCGCGCTCCTGCGCGAGGCGCGCGGCCGGCTGCGGGCCGCGCAGGGTCGCCACGACGAGGCGGCCGAGGATCTGCTCGAGGCCGGGCGCCGCTGGCGGGAGCTGCGGGTGATCAGCCCCGTCCCCACCGGCTGGCGCGGCGACGCCGCGCTCGCCCTCAACCACCTCGGACGCTCCGACGAGGCGCTGCGGCTCGCCACCGAGCAGGTCGGGCTGGCGCGCAGCGCCGAGGAGCCGCGAACCCTGGGAGCCTCGCTTCGGGTGCTCGGAGAGCTCACCGAAGGGGCGCCGGGCAGGGCTCTGCTGGAGGAGGCGGTGGCGGTCCTCGAGGGCCGCCCGGCGCGACTCGAGCTCGCCAAGGCGCTGCTCTCGCTGGGGATGGCGCTGCGCCGAGAGGGCGAGCGGGTGGCCGCCCGCGAGCCCCTCGCCCGCGCCCTCGACATCGCCTACTCCGGCAACGCCGGCGCGATCGCCGAGCTCGCCCGCGACGAGCTGCGGCTGGCGGGCGCCCGTCCGCGGCGCCAGCTGCTCTCGGGCCCGGAATCGCTGACTCCGGCCGAACGCCGGGTCGCCGAGCTGGCGGCCGCCGGAACCACCAATCGCGAAATCGCCCAGCGGTTGTTCGTCAGCCTGCGCACGGTCGAGACCCACCTCACCCACGCCTACCAGAAGCTCGACGTCGGCTCCCGCGACGAGCTCCCCGAGGCCCTCGGGAGCGAGTAGCCGCGCGGCCGAGGGAAAAGTTCGTGGTCGCGACCACGATGCGAACAGGTCGGGTTCTCGATCAAATGTCGCGCCGTGGGAGGGACGGCTACGCAGATCGTGATCGAGCTGCTCCAGGGTGGGGCGGAGCCGAAGGGCGAGCTCAGCGTGGGCGGCGGGCAGCAGAAGCCCTTCGCCGGCTGGCTTGGCCTGATCGCGGCCTTGGAGAGTGCCGTCCACTCGCGAGCGTTTGGGGGATCGAGCGACGGCTCCGACGGGCGTTTGCCCCCGGGGCAGACGCCCGGTGGATAGGCCGGGCGCGCGATCGCCCGCCCCGGCGCGCGGGCTCGATGCGGAGCGCCTGCCGGAGCTCCTCGACCGCCTCTACCGGGCGGCGTGGGCGATCTGCGGATCTCCGCACGACGCGGAGGATCTCGTCCAGGAGACGGTCACCCGGGTGCTCGCTCGGCCACGGATGCTGCGCCGTGGCGACGAGCTGCCCTATCTGATGCGCGCGCTGCGCAACACCTACCTGACCAGCCTTCGCACCGCCAGCCGGCGACCGCGGACGACCGAGCTCCCGGTCGACGAGAGCGCCGCGATGCAGTCATCGCAGCCGACGCCCGACGTCGTGCTCGAGCAGCGGGAGACGTTCGACGCGATCGCCGGCCTGCCCGACGACTTTCGCGCGGCGCTGGTCGCGGTCGACATCGTCGGCCTCTCCTATCGCGAAGCGGCCGACGCCTTCGGTACTCGGGAGGCGACGATCGCCACCCGCCTGTTTCGCGCCCGCCAGGGAGTCGCGCAGGCGCTCAGCGGCGAGACCGCGGCGTCGATCGGGAAGCAATCAGCATGATTTGGCGTCAGGAGGGGAGAGGATGGGTGAAGACGGACAGCTGAGCGACGCCGCGCTGGCTGAACTTGCGGCGCTCGCGGACGGCTCACTGCCGCCCGCTGCCCGCGTCCTGGCGAGCGCCCGGGTCGAGAGCTCGCCAAGGCTGCAGGCGTTGGTAGACGAGCAGCGGGTCGCGATCGCCGCGATCGAGAGCCTCGACGTGCGCTCTCCAGCCGGCCTCCGTGCCCGCATCGAGGCCGCGCGCAGCAAGCCGAAGCCGCGTAAGCGGAGCGCCAGGTTCGCGCTCGCCGGCGGCTTCGCGGCCGCGCTCGCCGCCGCGGCGCTCGCCGTCGTCGTGGTCGCGGGGTCCGGGGCCCCGAGCATCGAAGAGACCGCCGACCTCGCCCGGCGCGGCCCCAGCGAGCCGGCTCCCTCGGCCTACGGCGCCGACCCCAACCTGCTCGCCGCCTCTGTCGCCGGCGTCTCCTTCCCCAACTACGAGGAGATGTTCGGCTGGCGGGCCTCCGGGCAGCGCAGCGACGACCTCGACGGGCGGCAGACGGGAACCGTCTTCTACGCGCGCGACGGCAGCGAGATCGCCTACTCGATCGTCTCCGGCGAGCGGCTCGAATGGCCCGCCGGGGCGAAGCAGACCACCCGCGAGGGGATCGAGCTGCGCTCGTTCGAGCGCGACGGCTCGACCGTGGTCACCTGGCTTCGCGACGGACACACGTGCGTGCTCTCGGGGGCCGGCGTGCCGCGCGAGGAGCTGCTCGAGCTCGCCGCCTGGATGGGCGACGGCAGCGTCTCCTTCTGAGTTCGCACCGAATCGCTCGATCGCCGGGAAGGATCTGCCCGCGGCGGAGTTCTCACGGGTCGAAGCCCATCTGCCCCGACTGGAGGACCGTCGTGTCTCGCTCGATCCGCAAGCGCATCGCAGGCCGCACCAGGGCCACCGTCGTTGTCGCCACCGTCGCCGCGCTGTTCGCCGCCGCGAGTGCCGAAGCCGCGGGCGAGCGTTGGACCCGGACGGTCGCGGTCGATCTTTCCGCTCGCGAGCTCGGCCTGCCGGCCGGCGCCTCGGCGCACCGGCTAGCCCGCTCGGCGCTCGCGGCCGACGCCCGGCGCCTCGGCCTGCGCGGCTCGGTCTCCAGCCTGCGCCTCGAGACCCGGCTGCGAACGCCGGCAGCCGACGGCGCTCGGGCGTTCGACCAGCTTCGCTTCCAGCAGACCGCAGCGGGTCTTCGCCTGGTCTGGAGCCAGATCGACGTGACCGTGGTCGGCGACCGCGTGCGCTCGATCAGCGCCACCGTGGTCCCGGTGAAGAGCGGTCCGCCGGCGGGTGAGCGCCGGGTCTCCCGGGAGCGAGCGAAGGGCATCGCCCTGCGCGCAGTCCCGGGCGCCGAGGGAGCGCTCGACCCGCTGGCGGCCGCCTACGCCGGCAACCCCACCGCCGAGCGCGGCGCCAAGGCGCGCACCGCACGACGCGCCTGGGTGGTCGAGGTTGAGCCCGCCTCCGAGGTCGGCGAGGAGTCGGCGACGCCGCTCTGCATCGTCGTCGACGCCGAGACCGGCGATGTGATCGGACGCTGGCCGGGGATCGCCGATCGGCCGGAGAGTGGATCCGAGGCGCGCGGAGCCATCGGCCCCGGCGCACAGGCGCTCGGGCGCGACGCTCGCGACGGCCCCGCCTTCGTGCTCGATATCGCCGACGGGGCCGTCTCGACCGACCCCAACGATGTCACGGCCTACGGCCTCTTCGTGACCGAGGACGATCCGCGCGTGAGTAGCAACTGGCCCAGCTACCAGGAGGCTCGCAACGACCGGGTGCCGCTGGTGCCGGACCTGGAGGCGGTGAGCGCCAATGCCGCCAACGTCGCGCGGACGATCTGCGTCGTGCGCGGCTACTGCGGCGAGCGCGGTGGCTTTGGGCCGGCGGCGACCAATGTCTTCCCCTGGCTCGTGTTCGGCAGGGCGCCCGGAAGCATCTCGAGCGTCAGCCCGACCAACTTCTCGATCGAGCTCTCCCTCGACGACACGATGTTCGGCAACGGGGACCCCAACCAGCCCGCCAACGACGTCGTCGCGCACGAGTTCGGGCATGTGATGGATTGGGTCTACGCCGGCGATCGCTGCCTCGGGGCCGCCTGCAGCGATGAGGGCGAGGAGGTCGAGGAGGCGCTTGCCGACATGTTCGCCTACGAGTACGACCGCTTCGACACGACCTTCGGTGAGGAGAGCCGCCAAGGCCTGCAGAGCGGGCATCCGTATCGCAACTGGGCCAACCCTCCGGCCGAGGCACTGCTGGCCCCGGGCGGGCCACGACCGTATCCGGCCCACATGAACGACTACTACGAGGACTCGCCGGCCGACCACCTCAACTCGACCATCCTCAGCCACGCCTACGTGCTGTTCGTTCAGCGCGTCGGCCACGCCAAGGCCGGTCGGGTGCTCCACAACGTCCCCTCGCTGCTCAGCCCACGGCCCACCTTCCGCGAGGTCTCCTCGGGCTTCTTCAACCGCGCCTCGCAGATCTACGGCAGCTCGGTCGCCGCCTCCGCCAGGACGGCGTTCACCCAGGTCGGGTTGCCTCCCGGCTGAGCATGAGCGGCGTGCTGCTGATCCACGGTGGCTGGCACGGCCCATGGTGCTGGGACGATTTCGGCCACCGCCTGACCGAGCGTGGCCACGAGGTTCGAGCCGTGCAGCTGCGCGGCCACGATCGCACGCCCGGTCGGATCTGGCATCGCGTCCACCACTATCTCGACGACGTCGAACGGGCAGCGGCGGAGTTCGCCGAGCCTCCGGTCCTGGTCGGGCATTCCCTGGGCGGGCTCCTGGCGCAGATGTACCTGGAACGCAATCCCGCGCCGGGCGCGGTGCTGATGGCCTCGATTCCGCCCGGCGGGATGATCCGCCCGGCCGCTCGTTTCGCCGCCCGCCATCCGCTCGCGTTCTTGAAGGGGAACCTGCTTCTGAGCCTGAGGCCGCTCGTCGGCACCACCGCGCTGGTGCGCGAGATGTTCTTCAGTCCCGATACGCCGCAGGACGTCGTCGACAACTGCGAGGCGCACCTGCAGGACGAGTCCTACCCGGCGTTCGTCGACGTGTTGTTCTTCACGCTGCCACGCCCGCGACGCGTGCGAGCGACACCGATGCTCGTCATGGGGACCGACCGCGACGGGTTCTTCACCATCGACGAGATCCGGCGAACCGCAAGTGCCTACGGGACCGAGGCCGAGATCTACCGCGGCATGGGCCACAACATGATGCTCGACCCCGGCTGGCAGGAAGTGGCCGACCGGGTCGACGCCTGGGTCCAGGAAACCGATCAGACAAGGAGCGAGGGAAATGGGAACTGACGACCGCAGCAGGGCCGTTTACGAGGTCGCGCAGACAATCGCGCCCGGCTGGGAGCGCCAGCGGGCGCGGATCGAGACGATCGTCGCGCCCGTACGCGCGTGGATGCTCGGCGAGCTCGCCCCCGAGCCCGGCGATACCGTGCTCGAGCTCGCCGCCGGCATCGGCGACACCGGGTACGAGGCCGCGGCGCTCGTCGGCAAGCGCGGGCGCGTGCTCTCGACGGACTTCTCCCCGGAGATGGTCGACGCCGCCCGCCGCCGTGGCGCCGAACTCGAGCTCCGAAACATCGACCACCGGGTTCTCGACGCCGAGGCGATCGAGCTCGAGGCCGACTCGGTCGACGGCGTGCTCTGCCGCTTCGGCTACATGCTGATGGCCGATCCGGCAGCCGCGCTCGTGGAAACGCGCCGGGTATTGCGCCCGGGCGGACGCGTGGCGCTCTCGGTTTGGGCCACCCCTGATCTCAACCCCTGGGTCGTGATCCTCGCCGGAAGCCTGGTCGAAGCCGGGCACCTGCCGCCGCCCGATCCCAACGCCCCGGCGCCGTTCAGCCTCGGCACCGAGGAGGGTCTGCGCGAGCTGCTCGAGCGGACCGGCTGGACGGCTGTGCGGATCGAGGCTCTGCCGGTGCGCTTCGGCTTCGCCGACGTCGACGACTACCTCGGTTTCGCCACCGATACGGCCGGCGAGATGGCGGTCGTCCTGCGCGGTCTCTCCGACGCTGAGCGCGACGAGCTCGGCGCCCGGCTCGAAGCGGCGTTCACGCCCTTCGCCGCCGAGCGGGGTTACGAGCTCCCCGGCGTCGCGCTCGTCGCGAGCGCGAGCTGAGTTGGGAAGGATCCACGGGAACCGGAGTCCTAAGGGCCATGGACGGGATCCATCCTCAAATCCTCCCTAACCGCCGCGGAGCGGCGAGCATGGGCGCCGCTCTCGGAGTGCTCCTGCTCGTCGCCCTCGCGGCACCCTTCGCCGGCGCGGCCAAGGACGAGACGATCCTCGTCTCGCGCCAGTCGGCCGCCGACGGCAACGCGGCCGCGGACGACCAGTCGTTCGACGTCGCGATCTCGCCCGACGGTCGCTTCGTCGCCTTCGACTCCGACGCCGACAACCTCAGCGGCGCCAACGACGACGGGGTCCTCAACACCTACGTCCGCGATCTGGCGACCGAGACCACGACCCTGATCTCGCGCCAGAGCGCCGCCAGCGGCGGGGCGGGGGCCGACGGCGAGTCAGACTCTCCCGCGATCACGCCGGACGGGCGCTTCATCGCCTTCAACTCCGCCGCCACCAACCTCAGCGGCGGCCTCAACACCGTCCGCAACGTCTACCTGCGCGACCTCGAGGCCGAGACGACGACGCTGGTATCGCGCCAGAGCACGGCCGACGGCGGCGCCGGCGCCGACGAGCGGGCGTTCTTCCCCTCGATCTCCGCCGACGGCCGCTTCGTCGCCTTCGACTCCTTCGCCACCAACCTCAGCCCCGACGCCGTCGGCGGCGTTCGCAACGTCTACGTCCGCGACCTGGCGACCGAGACGACGACGCTGGTATCGCGGCGCAGCGCCTCCGAGGGCGGTGCGGGCGGCGCCGACGACTCCGAGATCGCCGCGATCTCCGCCGACGGCCGCTTCGTCTCCTTCGCCTCCGACGCCGACAACCTGAGCGGCGACGACAACAACGCGTTCGGCAACATCTACGTCCGCGACCTGGTGGCCGAGACGACGACCCTGGTCTCGCGCCAGAGCGCGGGCGACGGCGGCGCCGGCGGCGACGAGGTCTCGTTCAGCGCCTCGATCTCGGCCGACGGCGGCCTGGTCGCCTTCGAGTCGCGCGCCGACAATCTCAGCGGCGCCGACGCCGACGCGGTCGACGACGTCTACGTCCGCGACCTCGAGGCCGAGACCACGACCCTGGTCTCGCGCCAGACCGCGGCCGAGGGCGGGACTCCGGGCGACGACGACTCGATCCGCAGCGCGATCTCCCCCGACGGCGGCTTCGTCGCCTTCGATTCGCTCGCTGCCAACCTCAGCGGCGACGACAACGACGGCTTCGACGTCTACCTGCGCGACCTCGAGGCCGAGACCACGACCCTGGTATCGCGCCAGTCGGCCGCCGACGGCGGGGCCGGAGCCGACGCCGGCCAGTCGGCCTTCCCGGCTGTGTCCGAGAGCGGCCGTTTCGTCGCCTTCGACTCCGCCGCCGACAACCTCAGCGACATCGACGACGACGGCGACCCCGCCGACGACGGCACCGGCAGCGACGTCTTCGTCCGCGACGTGCTCGGCGAGCAGGGCGGCGACACCACACCCCCGGAGCTCGAGCTGAAGGCGAAAAAGCGCCAGCGGATCGACAAGCCGGTGAAGGTCAAGGCCACCTGCGATGAGCCCTGCACGGTGGTCGCGAAAGCGAAGGCGAAGCTGCCGAGCGGCGAGAAGCTGAGGCTGCGCAAGGCGACCGCCGAGCTCGCTTCGGACGAGACCGAGAAGCTGCGGCTGAAGGCGTCGGAGCGGGTCGAGCGCAAGCTCAAGCGCGCCGGCGGAGCGAAGGTGAAGGTGAAAGCCGCAGCCACGGATGCCGCCGGCAACGAGGCCGAGGCGAAGGCCCGGGTGAAGCTGCGGGTGCGGCCGTGACGCGATCAGCCCTGATCCGAGCGCGCCTCGCGGCTGCCGGCACGATCCTGGTCGCATTCGGTGCTGTCGCGACGTTCGCCGACGGCGCCTTCCTCGGCAACAACCCCGGGAACATCGACCGCGACGCGATCTCGACCCGCGACGGCGCCCGCGTGCAGGCCACCGGGCCGCTGATCTGCTCTCGGGACGAGCGCGTCTCGCTGCGGGTGACGGTGACCCAGCGCGCGACGCGGGCGGTCGGTGGCGCGCGGTGGAAGCACGCGTGCACCGGAGCGGTGCAGCACTGGCGCGTCGACGCGTCCGCGGGCGGCGACACCCGCTTCGAGGCGGGCCCCGGACGGGTCTGCGTCCGCGGCCTGACGCGCGTAGCGGAGCGGATCACCGATCGCCGGCGGTGGTGCCGGCGCGTGACCGTCTCGGGACGCTTTTGACCGGCCCGGGAAGAATCGCGGGGTTGGCGGAGTCATGGGGTTCGAGACAACCGCGCAATCACGGGAGGAATGAGATGAGCAGCACCGCACAAGCACCGATCGACGAGGCAAAGCTCGAGCAGTTCGTCGGCTCAGTCGTCGGCGACCTCGGCGCCACCCTGAACACGGCGCTGATCCGGATCGGTGACCAGCTCGGCCTCTACAAGGCGATGGCCGGCGCCGGCCCGATGACCTCCGCCGAGCTCGCCGAGCGAACCGATACCGCGGAGCGCTACGTGCGCGAGTGGCTTGCCGCCCAGGCGGCGGGCGGCTATGTCGCCTACGACGCCGAGAGCGGCCGCTACGAGCTGCCACCCGAGCAGGCGATGGCGCTTGCCGACGAGGACAGCCCTGCGTTCATGCTCGGCGGCTTCCAGCTCGCCGCCTCGGTGCTCGCCGACGAGCCGAAGCTTACCGAAGCCTTCCGAACCGGCGAGGGCGTCGGCTGGCACGAGCACGACCACCGTCTGTTCGAGGGCACCGAGCGGTTCTTCCGTCCCGGCTACCGGGCGAACCTGGTCGCCGACTGGATCCCGGCGCTGGACGGCGTCGAGGCGAAGCTGATCCGCGGAGCGAAGGTCGCCGACGTCGGTTGTGGCCACGGTGCCTCGACGATGATCATGGCCGAGGCCTACCCGAACTCGACCTTCGTCGGTTTCGACTACCACGAGGGTTCGATCGAGGCGGCTCGCGGTGCGGCCGAGAAGGCCGGGGTTGGCGACCGGGTCAGCTTCGCGGTCGCGGGCGCCAAGGACTACTCGGGCGGCGGCTACGACCTCGTCTGTTTCTTCGACTGCTTGCACGACATGGGCGATCCCGTGGGAGCACTTCGCCATGTTCGCGAGACGCTGGCCGAGAACGGCAGCGTGATGGTGGTCGAGCCCAACGCGGGCGACCGAGTGGAGGAGAACCTGAACCCGGTCGGCAGGGTGTACTACTGCGCCTCGACGATGCTCTGCACGCCCGGCTCGCTCGACCAGGAGGTCGGCTTGGCTCTCGGCGCGCAAGCGGGCGAGGCGCGGCTGGCGGAGGTCATCGAAGAGGCCGGCTTCAGCAGCTGCCGCCGGGCGACCGAGACGCCGCTCAACCTGATCCTCGAGGCACGCCCGTAAGCGTGGACGCCCTGGTCGAGAGCCCGAGCACCGAGGCGCTGATCGAGCGTGTGCTGCGCTCGACGATCGGCCTCTTCGACCTCGCCGCGATCCATCTCGGCCAGCGCCTGGGGCTATACCGCGCGCTGGCCGAGGGTGGTCCGGCGACGAGCACCGAGCTCGCCGAACGGACCGAGACGGATGACCGCTACGTGCGCGAGTGGCTCGAGCAGCAGGCGGTGACCGGGCTGCTCTCGGTCGACGACGAGGAAGCGGCGGCGACGCAGCGTCGCTACGAACTGCCGGCGGCGTACGCGGAGCCCCTGGTCGACGCCGACAGTCCGAACTACGTCGCGCCCCTCGGCCGTCAGGCGCTGGGCATGTTGCGACCGTTGCCGCAACTGGTCGAGGCGTTTCGCACTGGCGCCGGCATCCCGTATCCCGACTACGGCGACGACACCCGCGAGGGAATCGCCGAACTCAACCGGGCGATGTTCATCAATGAGCTGGGAACTGCCTGGCTGCCGTCGATCCCCGACGTCCACGCGCGGCTGAGCACGCTCGGAGCCCGGGTCGCGGATCTCGGCTGCGGCTCGGGCTGGTCGAGCATCGCGATCGCTCGCGCCTATCCAAGGGCGCGGGTGGACGGGATCGACTCCGACACCGCTTCGATCTCGGCCGCGCGCGCGAACGCCGCCGCCGAGGAGCTCGGCGACCGGGTCAACTTCATCGCCAAGGACGCCGGCGACCCGAGCCTCGAGGGCGCCTACGACCTGGTGACGATCTTCGAGGCCCTGCACGACATGGGCCGGCCGGTCGAGGCACTGGCGACCGCGCGTCGGATGCTCGCCGACGGCGGCACGGTGATCGTCGCCGACGAGCGGGTGGGGGAGCACTTCAGCGCACCGGGCGATGAGCTCGAGCGGCTGATGTACGGCTTCAGCGTCCTCCACTGTCTCGCCGTCTGCCGGGCCGACCACGAGGATTCGGCGGCGACGGGGACGGTGATGCGACCGGCGACGTTGCGCGCCTATGCCGAGCAAGCGGGCTTCGATCGCGTCGACGTGCTGCCGATCGAGAACGACTTCTGGCGCTTTTACCGGCTCGACCCTTAGCCCCCTGGCGGCGAGCGTCCGGCCGCAGGATGAACCAATCGCCCGCGGCGGTCGTACTCTGGAGTGGATGGGTCGTCGCCCGGTCGCAACGCTGCTCGTTCTCGCCCTCGGGGCGGGAGTCGCGGCGTGTGGCGACGATGGCGGGATGCCCGCGCCGCAGCCGACAGCGGGTCAGGCAGGCGGCGCGGGCTCCAATTCCTCCGCGGTGCTCGCCGGCACCCTGCCGTTGCTCAACGGCGAGCCCCAGGATCTGGCCGCATACCGCGGCGACGTCGTGCTGGTGGTCAACACGGCCACCGAATGCGGCTTCACGCCGCAGTTCGAGAGCCTCGACGACCTCTACCGCGAGCGCCGCGCCGACGGTTTCGTGATCCTCGGCTTCCCGGCCGACGACGTCGCCCACCAGGAGCCGCGCTCGGACGATCAGATCGCCGAGTTCTGCAAGGAGAACTTTGGCGTCTCCTTTCCGATGTTCGCCAAGTCCAATCTCGTCACCGATCCGGTCAACCCGGTGTTCGCCGAGCTCACAGCCGCGGCGGGACCGCCGAGCTGGAACTTCAACAAGTACCTGCTCGACCGCGACGGCGAGGTCGTCGAGCACTACGACGCCGGCACCGCGCCCAACGACCCGGCGCTGAGCGCGAAGCTCGACGCGCTGCTCGGCTAGTTCGCCTGCGAGGTCGGCCGGATCAGGATCTCGTTGACGTCGACCCGTTCGGGCTGGCTGAGGGCGTAGATGACCGCGTTGGCGATGTCGGAGTCGTGGAGGGCGTTGTCGGGGCCGGGGCGGTTGTCGAAGAACGGCGTGTCGACCATCCCGGGCTCGATCAGCGTCACCCGGATCGAGTGGTTGTCGCGCATCGTGCGCAGCTCCTGGCGCAGCGCCTCGCCGATCGCGGTCGCCGCCCATTTGGTCGCCGAGTACATCGAGCCCGGCAGGGCTCGCCGCCCGGCGACCGAGCTCGTGATCAGGTAGTGGCCGGAGTCGCGCTCGAGCAGCTGGGGGAGGGTGGCGCGGATCGTCAGCGCGACCCCGAGCACGTTGGTAAGGATCATCTCCCGCCACTGCCCTGGAGACTCCTCGAGAAAGCCGCGGGTGGCGCCGAAGCCGGCGTTGGCGAAGACGGCGTCGAAGCCGCCGAAAGCCTCGGTCGCGGCCGCGGCCAGCGCCTGGTTCGATTCCCAGTCGGTGACGTCGCAGCGGACCGCGATCGCCCGCTCCGGCCCGCCGAGCTCGGCGGCGAGCTGCTCGAGCTTGTCCTCGGAGCGCGCCGCGAGCACCAACCGGTAGCCGGCCTCGGAGGCGGCGCGGGCGGTGGCGGCGCCGATTCCACTCGAGGCGCCGGTGATCAGGAGTACGCGATCGTCGGCCATGGTGATCGAGTCTATGTACCCGTCATCTCTACGATAATTCTCACCCGATGGACCCGGATCGAAAGCGACGGATCAGGCTCGTGGTCGCGCTCAGCGCGGCGGTGCTGCTTGCGGGCGGCCTGATCTACACCTCGTTCAGCGCCTCGAGCGAGGCGCGCGAGCCCTCGGAGCTGCAGGGCGTCAGCGGCGGCAACTACGACCTCACCGGCAAGGTGGCGCCGGACTCGGTCTCACACCAAGGCACCGAGCTGCGGTTCGAGGTCGCCGATCGCGAGGACCCGGCGGCGACGATCCCGGTCGTCTACACCGGCACGATCCCGGACCCGTTTCGCGAGGGCCGCGAGGTGATCGTCTCGGGCACGGTCGACAACGGCACCTTCGTCGCCGAGAAGGACAGCCTGATCACCAAGTGCCCGTCGAAGTTCTCCGAGGAGGCAGCCGCCGACCCCGAGCACGTGGTGATCGAGTAGCGAGCTCCGGCGCGCGGCCGGACCTGGTCAGTCCTGGAACTCGGCGTTGATCTGGTCGATCAGCGAGTTGAGCTCGGTCTGCGCCGAGTTGGTCGCGTTCTGCAGGTCGGTCGCCGCCTGGGCCGCCTCCTGGGGGTTGCCGCTCGTGAACGCGTCCTCGGCCGATGCGATCTGCTCGGCGATCTCGCGGATCTTCTCGACCAGCTCGGCGTGCAGGGCGGCGACGTCCTCGGGCGGGGTCACCGCCTCGATGTCGTCGGCGCTGTTGCTGAAGATGTCGCCGAGGTCGCCCGCGACAGCGGCCGCCTGCTGGGCGTTCGATGGCGGGGTCCCCGAGACGGCAGCGGTGACCTCGTCGACGAGCTCGGTCTGGAGCGCGTTGACCTGGTCGACGTAGTCGTTCTGCTCCTCGGTATCGCCACAGCCGACCGCGATCACGGCGACGGCGGCGATCGCCAGCACGCTTGCGAGCTTGATCATCTGTTCCCCTCCTCGACGGCCGACAGTGCGGACGCGACTCTAGTGGGGTGCGCGCCGTTGCGATAATCGGCCGGTGAGCCCCCGCGCGACGACGCCCGAGTAGATGGTCGAGCTCGGCGCCGCCTGCCTGATCGCGGCCCCTTTCGCCTGCGTCTACGCTGCCGGCGCGGCGATCTTCGGCGCGCGCCGGGGCGACCGCGGGCTGGTCGATTCCTCGCGCCGGGCGATCTACGCCCTCTGCGTTTTGCTCACGGTCTGCGTGGTCGTGCTCGAGGCGGCGTTCCTGCGCTCGGACTTCTCGGTCCAGCTGGTCGCCGACCATTCCTCGACCACGACCCCGCTCGGCTACAAGCTGACCGCGATGTGGTCGAGCCAGGGCGGCTCGCTGCTCCTCTGGGCCTGGGTGCTCTCGATCGCCGCCAGCGGCGTTCTCTACCTCACCCGCGGCCGCCACCGCGAGGTAGCCCCCTACGCGACCGCGGTGCTCGCCGGGCTCGCGCTCTTCTTCACCTTGCTGATGTTGTTCGGCGCCAACCCGTTCGAGCGGCTGTCGCCGGTGCCGGCGGAGGGCGCCGGGCTCAACCCGTTGCTGCGCCACCCGATGATGGCGATCCACCCGGTGATGCTCTACTCGGGCTACGTGCTCTGGTCGATCCCGTTTGCGTTCGCGATCGGAGCGCTGATCACCCGCCGGCTCGACGCCAGCTGGATCCGCAGCACCCGGCGCTTCGCGCTCGTCGCCTGGACCTTCCTCGGGATCGGGATCCTGCTCGGCAGCCGCTGGAGCTACTCCGAGCTCGGCTGGGGCGGCTACTGGGGCTGGGACGCGGTCGAGAACGCCTCGCTGATGCCGTGGCTGGTCGGCACCGCCTTCCTGCACTCGGTGATGGTGCAGGAGAAGCGCGGCATGCTCAAGGTCTGGAACGTGTCGCTGATCGTGACCACGTTCACGCTCGCGTTGCTCGGCACCTTCCTCGTCCGCTCGGGGATCCTCGAGTCGATCCACGCCTTCGGCGCCTCGACCGTCGGCACGCCGCTGCTCTGCCTGATCGCGGTCGTGATCGTCGGCTCGGCGGTGCTGATCGTGCGCCGGCTCGACGACCTGCGCTCGGAACGGCGAATCGAGTCGCTGGCCTCGCGCGAGTCGGTCTTCCTGGTCAACAACCTGCTCTTGGTCGGGCTCGCGGTGGTGATCTTCTGGGGCACCTTCTTCCCCCTGATCTCGGAGGCGGTCACGGGCGAGAAGTCGTCGCTGGGCTCGCCGTGGTTCGACCGCTACACGGCGCCGCTGGCGATCGTCTTGGTCCTGTTCACGGGCATCGGACCGTTGCTTGCCTGGCGCCGGGTCAGCGCCGGGTCGTTGTGGAAGCTGGTCCGCGGGCCACTGGTGGCGGCCGTGGTCGCGACGGTCATCCTCGCCGCGTTCACCGACGCCCTCGACCACCCGGCGGCGCTGCTGTTGTTCTGCTTTGCGAGCTTCGCCCTCGCCGCGCTGACGGCCGAGTTCTGGCGCGGCGCCGCGGCCCAGCGCGCGCTCACCGGCGGTAGCCGGCTGGCGGCGCTCGGACGCGTGATCACCCGCAACCGCCGTCGCTACGGCGGCTACATCGTCCACGCCGGGATCGCGATCCTGTTCATCGCGATCGCCGCCTCGTCGAGCTTTCAGACCAGCGAGGATCTGCGGCTCACCCCGGGCCAGTCGGGCGAGGTCGGCGGCTACACGATCACCTACGTCGAGCCGACGAGCACGATCGACAACGCCGAGCAGCGGCTCACCTTCGGCTCGGTCGTGCGGGTCGAGCGCGACGGCGAGCAGGTCGCGCTGCTGCGGCCCTCGCGCAACTACTACTCCGCGGTCTCCTCGGACGGCAGCGTGCGCGGCTTCTTCGAGGGTGAGGCGACGAGCGAGGTCGGCCGGCGCACCCGCGCCGGTGGCGACCTGTGGACGGCGATGCGCCCCGATCTCGCCGGTTACGACACCTTCATCGACGAGGCCGATCGGCGCATCGCCCGCGCCACCGGCGGCGCCGGCGCCGACATCGCCGACGCTCCCTTCCTCGCCCAGCTGCGCTCCGACCTCCAGGGCCTCGCGGTGGCCAATCTCGCCAAGCGCTACGCCGAGGACGCGCTGCCGGTCGATTTCCGCGTCAACGTCAACCCGCT
Source organism: uncultured Solirubrobacterales bacterium (assembly GCA_963767475.1). Taxonomy (GTDB): domain Bacteria; phylum Actinomycetota; class Thermoleophilia; order Solirubrobacterales; family 70-9; genus WHSW01. The sequence goes on along the minus strand of CAVYEI010000003.1, from coordinate 716,047 downwards.
GGTGATCTGGATCTGGATCGGCGGCGCGATCTCGGTGATCGGCGCGCTGGTGGCGGTCTGGCCGGCGCCCGAGGCCCGCCGCAGACGCGTCTCCGATGTCTACGCCGCCCGCCTCGCCCGCGATCTCGGGCGCGCCTAGCTCGCCGATGGAGATCGTGCTCGCGCTCGTGGTCCTCGCCGTGCTCGCGGCGTTCGTCGCCTGGCCGCTTCGCCGCCATGCTGCCGAGCCCGCCGAGACCGAGAGCCCGGAGCTCGCTGACCTCGAGGCCGCCAAGGAGGCGCTCTACCGTCAGATCCGCGACGCGGAGCTCGATCGCGAGCAGGGCAAGCTCTCCGATGCCGACTGGGAGCGCCTCGACGCCGAGCTTCGGCGCGAGGCGATCGCCGTCCTGAAGCGGATCGACGCTCTCGCAGGCGGCCCTGTCTAAACTGCGCGACCGATGGAAAGCATTCTTCAAGTCGTCCAAGTCACGATCTCGATCGTCCTGATCTTCCTCGTGCTCCTGCACTCGGGCAAGGACGCGGGCCTCTCGGGGGCCTTCGGGATCGGCGCCACCGGTGGCTCGGTCGGCGGCTCGCTGGTCGAGCGCAACCTCGACCGCTGGACGATCTTCTTTGGCATCCTGTTCGTCGTCAACACCCTCGTCCTGCTGAAGATCTGACCTCGCGCCGGCTTCTCGCCCTGATCGCCACCGCGCTCGCGGCCGGGGCGACCGGCGCCGGGTGCGGGGGAGGGGGGTCGGACAACGCGGCGATCGGCGCGGCGGCCTCGAGCGGGCGCTCGGCGACGCTCACCTGGGCCCTGGCTCGGCACCCGGTCACGCTCGACCCGCTCTACGCCCGCACGGACGCCGACCAGCTCGCCGCGCGCCAGCTCCACGAGCCGCTGGTGGAGGAGCTCGGCGGTCCCTTCGACCTCGTCCGCCGGATCCCCGGGCTCGCGCTTTCGATCCTGCCCTCGGCCGACCGGACGGTGTGGCGCCTGCGCCTGCGGCCCGGGGTCAGGTTCCAGGACGGGACGCCGTTCAACGCCACGGCGGTGCTCGCCAACGTCGAGCGCTGGCTGATTTCGCCGGCCGGCCGGCAGCTGCTCGGCGAGCTGCTCGTCGACGCGCCGCGCCCGGACCTGGTGCGATTCATCCTGCCGGCGCCCGACCCGCGCTTCGACGACCGGCTCGCCAACCCGCGGCTGGGGATCGTCTCGCCGCGGGCGATCGACGAGGCGGCGGGCGGGCCGCTGGATCAGAGCCGCTTGCCCGAGAGCGGCACGGGGCCGTTCGAGCTTCGCGAGCGTGGCGCCGATCGCGTCCTGCTGGCGCGAAACACGAACTGGTGGGGCACCGATCACGGCCTCGGGCCGGCCGTCGACCAGGTCGAGCTGCGCGTCGTTCCCGAACCGGCCGAGCGCCTCGCGTTGCTGGGCGAGGGGACGGTCCGGCTCGCCGATCTGCGCCCCGCGCAGCTGTCCGCGGTGCGCGGCGATCCGCTCCTCACCGTGATCCCCCGGGACGGCGGCTTGCTCGGCGCCGAGCGCTCCGTCAGGGGGATCCCGGCGGGCGAGTCCGTGCCCTCACTGAACGCGGTCTGGCTGACCGGTATCGACGCCGGCTAGCGATTGCAAAGAGTGAGAGCATGGCGCGGATGACCGCACGCGCTACACGACGCTCGATCACCGCCGGGGCGGTCGTCGCGGTCGCCTCGATCGCCGCCGTCACGGCGCTGATCTACGTGCTGCGGGAAGTGATGCCAGTCGAGGCCGCCGGCGTCCTCTACCTGCTCCCGGTGCTGCTCGTCTCCAACTACTGGGGCCTGACGCTTGGCGTCGGCACCTCCATCCTCAGCGCCGCGGCATTCAACTTCTTCCACATCCCGCCGACAGGCCGTTTCACAATCGCCGAGGAGGGGAACTGGGTCGCCTTGGCGGTGTTCCTGGTGGTCGCAGGCGTGACGTCGACGCTGGCCGGCGCCGCGCGATCCCGTGCCGAGGAGGCGGAGCGCCGCAGCAAGGAGGCCGACCTGACCGCGGAGATGGCCCGGGTACTGCTCGGCGGCGAGAGCCTCGAGGATTCGTTGCGGGTGGTCGGTCAGCGAATCGCGCAGGCGTTCGACCTCTCGTCGGTGACGGTGGAGACCCGCTGGACCGACAGCGACCAGCGCCGCCGGGCACTCCCCGTCGTCGTCGCCGGCGAGCGGGCCGGGACCGTCCTGGTTCCCCGAGCCACCGAGCCGGAGCTGATCGAGGAGCTCGAACGACGCGTGATCCCGAGCCTCGAGACCTTGCTGACCGCGGCTCGACGGCGCGAGGGGCTCGAGGCCCAGGTGATCGAAACCCAGGCGCTGCGGCGCTCGAACGTGGTCAAGACCGCGTTGTTGCGCTCGGTCTCGCACGACCTGCGCTCGCCGCTGACCGCGATCACGGCCGCCGCCGGCGGGCTCGGCTCGCCAACGCTCGACGAGCACGCCCGCGCCGAGCTGGTCTCGGTGATCGCGACCGAGTCCGATCGCCTCACCCGCTTGGTCGACAACCTGCTCGATCTCTCGCGCCTTCAGGCCGGCCAGCTCGATCCGCAGGCCGACTGGACCTCGGCCGACGAGCTGATCGAGGCCGTGGTTGCGGCCGTGCCGGCGCCCGCGGGTGGCTTCGAGCTCGCGGTCGAGCCCGAGCTGCCGCTGTTCGAGGCCGACTCGACCCAGATCGAACGCGCGCTGGTCAATTTGGTCGAGAACGCAGCTCGCTACGCCGGCGACGGGCCGGTCACGATTGCCGCCCAACGGATCGGCTCGAGCCTCGCGATCCGGGTCACCGACCGCGGCCCCGGCGTTCCGCGGGCCGACCTCGAGCGGATCTTCGAGCCCTTCGACGCCTCCGGCGACGACGGCGGCACCGGCCTCGGGCTGGCGATCGCACGCGGCTTCGTCGAGGCCAACGGGGGCAGCCTGCGGGCGCAGTCGCTGCCCGGCCAGGGCTCCACCTTCTCGATCCAGATCCCGGTCGGCGAGCGGGAGTAGGCCGATGAGCGGGCGTCAGCGGGTCCTGATCTGCGACGACGAGGCGCAGATCCTTCGAGCCTTGCGGGTGATCCTCGGCGATTCCGGATTCGAGGTGGTCCCGGCGATGACCGTGCGCGAGGCGCTCGACGCGGTCGCCGTGCGGCCGCCCGACGCGGCGATCATCGACCTCGTGCTCCCTGACGGCGATGGAGTGGAGGTCTGCGAGTCGATCCGCGAGTGGAGCCGGATGCCGATCCTGGTGCTCTCGGCGGTCGGCGACGAGCGAGAGAAGGTTCGGGCCCTCGACGCCGGCGCCGACGATTACGTGACCAAGCCCTTTGGTCCCGACGAGCTCGTCGCCCGCCTGCGAGCGGCCCTGCGGCGTTCCGAGCCCGCCGACGAGGAGCCGGTGATCGAGGCGGAAGGCCTCGAGATCGATTTCGCCGCGCGGCGGATCAGCCGCAACGGCGAGGAGATCCACCTGACGCCGACCGAGTACGACCTGCTTCGCCACCTGGTGCTCAACCGGGGCCGGCTGCTCACTCACCGGGCGCTCCTGCGTGAGGTCTGGGGCCCGGGCTTCCAGGACGACACCCAGGTTTTGCGCGTCCACATCGCCAACCTGAGGCGAAAGATCGAGGCCAGCCCCGGGGCGCCGACGCTGATCCGCACAGATCCGGGCATCGGCTACCGCTTCACCGCCTGAGCGGCGTCTTCACGACACCTTTACGCGTTCGGCACGAGTCTTGAGATCCGCTTGACGCGCGCGGCCTCAGCCTCTGAGGCATGGATTTTGTTTCGATCGCGATCGCCGTCGCCTTCTTCGCCCTGATGTGGGGGCTGGTCGAGGGGCTCGACCGGCTATGAGCGTCGCCGAGCTGATCGGGCTGATCGTCGCTTTCGGGCTTTCGGGGTACCTCCTCTACGCCCTCTTCCGCGGCGAGGAGCTCTGAGCGCATGACCGCCGAGGGGGTGCTCCAACTCGCCTTCTTCGTCGCCCTGCTGACGGCCGTCGCGTACCCGCTCGGCCAGTACATGGCCCGCGTCTACGAGGGCGACCATGTCTTCCTGACGCGGATCTTCGGACCGCTCGAGCGGCTGATCTACCGGGCGCTGGGACCGAGCGCCAAGGTCGAGCAGGACTGGAAGGCGTACGCGAAGACGGTGCTCGTCTTCAGCCTCCTGTTCTGGCTCGTGCTCTACGTGATCCTGCGCACCCAGGGCAGCCTGCCGTTCAACCCCGAGGGGTTCGGCGCGGCGCCGTGGGACGTGACCTTCAACACGACGACGTCGTTCGTCACCAACACGAACTGGCAGTTCTACGGCGGCGAGACGACGATGACCTACCTCTCGCAGATGGCCGGCCTTGCGGTCCAGAACTTCGTCTCGGCCGCGGCCGGCATGGCCGTGCTCGTGGCCGTGATCCGCGGGATCCGTAGCCGGGCGGGCACCTCGCTGGGCAACTTCTGGCGAGACCTCACCCGGACCCTGCTTTACGTCCTGCTGCCGCTTGCCTTCGTCGGCGCGCTGATCCTGATCTCCCAGGGAGTGATCCAGAATCTCAGCGGCCACGTCGGCGTCGACACCATTGCCGGCGACAGTCAGACCCTGGCCATGGGTCCGGCCGCCTCGCAGATCTCGATCAAGCAGCTGGGCACCAACGGCGGCGGCTTCTTCAACGTCAACTCCGCCTTCCCGTTCGAGAACCCGACCGCCTTCTCGGGCTTCGTCCAGGTGCTCTTCATCCTGCTGATCCCCGCGGGCCTCGTGTTCACGTTCGGGCGCATGGTCGGCAGCCGGCGCCAGGGCTGGGCGCTGTACTCGGCGATGGCGGTGCTGATGATCGTCGGGCTCGGGGTAACGACCGCGGCCGAGCAGCAGGGCACGCCCGCCCAGCAGGAGGCCGGGCTCGAGATGGCCGCCGGCGAGGGCACCAGCGGCGGCAACATGGAGGGCAAGGAGGTCCGCAACGGGATCGTCGCCAGCACCACCTGGGCGACCGTCACGACCGACGCCTCGAACGGGTCGGTCAACTCCTCCCACGACGCCTTCACGGGGATTGGCGGCTCGGTGCTGCTGGCGAACATGATGACCGGGGAGGTGATCTTCGGCGGGGTCGGCTCCGGCCTCTACGGGATGTTGCTGTTCGTCTTGCTGACCGTGTTCATAGCCGGGCTGATGGTCGGACGCACACCCGAGTACCTGGGAAAGAAGATCGAGGCGCGCGAGGTCAAGCTCGTCCTCGTCGGGGTCCTGGTGATGCCGATCGTCGTGCTCGGGTTCACGGCGCTCGCCGTGGCGACGAAGTACGGCGACCCGTCGATCTACAACCCCGGCCCGCAGGGCTTCTCGGAGACCCTGTATGCCTCCGTCTCGCAGACCAACAACAACGGCTCGGCCTTCGCCGGCTACACCGGCTTCCTCCAGCCCAACGCGCCCGGCAACGTCGGCTCGTACGGGATCACCTTCGCCGACCTCGTCGGCGGGCTGGCGCTGTTCGCCGGGCGCTTCCCGGTGATGATCGCGGTGCTCGCGATCGCGGGCTCGCTCGCCGGCAAGAAGGTCTCGCCCGCCGGCCACGGCACCTTCCGCACCGATACCCCGACCTTCGTCGTCCTCCTGCTCGGGATCGTGATCATCGTCGGCGCCCTGACGTTCTTCCCCGCCCTGCTCCTCGGCCCGATCGTCCAGGGCCTGACCCCGAACCTGTTCTAAGAGCCATGAAACGAGACTTGACCGCATCCGCGATCGCCGTAGTCGCCTTCACCTTGATCTTCGGGCTCGCCTATCCGCTGATCACCACCGGCGTCGCTCAGCTGTTCTTCCCCGGCAACTCCGACGGCAGCCAGATCGAGCGCGACGGAACCGTGATCGGCTCGAAGCTGATCGGTCAGGACTTCGCCAAGGACCCGGCCTACTTCCAGAGCCGGCCGTCGGCCACCGGTTACAGCGCCGACGTCACCTACTTCAACAATCTCGGGCCGAACAATGCCGAGCTCTCGCAGCTGTTCAAGGACAACATCGAGAGCTACATCGCGCTCGAGCGTCCCTACAACCCCGGACTGACAGCCGCCGATGTGCCCGTGGACGCCGTCACCACCTCGGCGTCGGGCGTCGACCCCCAGATCTCGCAGGCGAACGCGCGGATCCAGGCGAACCGGATCGCCGAGGTCCGAAGGCTGCCGCTGGAGCGGGTCCTCGAGCTGATCGATGAGCACACCGACGGCCGCGCGCTCGGATTCCTCGGCGAGCCCGGGGTGAACGTGCTCGAACTCAACATCGCGCTTGACGAGGAGGCGTCGTGAGCGAGCGGTCGCAGCAGTCGGTCTTCAACGCCGCGACCGTGCGGCTGGCGGTAGTCGGCAGCCTGGTGAAGCTCGATCCGCGCGGGATGATCCACAACCCGGTCATGTTCGTGGTCGAGGTCGGCGCGCTGTTCACGACGGTCGGCTTCCTGATCCAGATCTTCGGCGGCGATCCACTCGGCGGCGGCGACGAGGCCGCCTGGTTCACCGGCGTCGTCTCGCTCTGGCTTTGGCTGACCGTGATCTTCGGCAACCTCGCCGAGGCGCTGGCGGAGGGCCGCGGCAAGGCCCAGGCCGACGCCCTGCGGGCGATGCGCACCGAGACGGTCGCTCGCCTTCGCGACGGCAGCACCGTGCCCGCCACCGAGCTCGCCAGGGGCGACGTGGTGGTGGTCGCGGCGGGCGAGGTGATCCCGGGCGACGGCACGGTGGTCGAGGGCATCGCTTCGGTCGACGAATCGGCGGTCACGGGCGAGTCGGCGCCGGTGATCCGCGAGGCCGGCGGCGACCGAAGCGCGGTCACCGGCGGCACCCGCGTGCTCTCCGACCGGATCGTGGTCGAGATCACCCAGGAGCCGGGGAAGAGCTTCCTCGACCGGATGATCGCCCTCGTCGAGGGCGCCAGCCGGCGCAAGACTCCGAACGAGATCGCGCTCGGCATCCTGCTCGCCGGGCTGACGCTCGTCTTCCTCGTGGTCGTCGTCACCCTGCGCCCGTTCGCCGACTTCGCCGGGACCACCGTCTCGATGGTGACCCTGATCGCGCTCCTGGTGGCGCTGATCCCGACGACGATCGGGGCCTTGCTCTCGGCGATCGGGATCGCCGGCATGGACCGGCTCGTGCGCCGCAACGTGCTCGCGCTCTCCGGGCGAGCGGTCGAGGCCTCGGGCGACGTCGACGTACTGCTGCTCGACAAGACCGGCACGATCACGCTCGGCAACCGCCAGGCGACCGAGTTCATCCCGATGCCGGGGGTGACCGAGGTCGAGCTCGCCGAGGCGGCCCAGTACGCCTCGCTTGCCGACGAGACTCCGGAGGGACGCTCGATCGTCGTGCTGGCGAAGCAGTACGGAATCCGCGAGCACGATCTGTCCACGCATGCAAGCTTCGTCCCCTTCACCGCCGAGACGCGGATGAGCGGCGTCGATCTCGACGGCAGCAGGATCCGCAAGGGCGCCGGCGATGCGATCCTCGCCTTCGTCGAAGAGGCCGGCGGACAGGCACCGGCGCAGCTGCGCGAGACGCTCGACCGGATCGCCCGCGAGGGCGGCACGCCGCTCGCCGTCAGCCGCAACGAGCAGGTGCTCGGAGTCGTCTACCTCAAGGACGTGATCAAGGACGGGATGAGCGAGCGCTTCGCCCAGTTGCGAGCGATGGGGATCCGTACGGTGATGGTCACCGGCGACAACCCGCTGACGGCGGCGAAGATCGCCGGCGAGTCGGGCGTCGACGACTTCCTCGCCGAGGCGACCCCGGAGCGCAAGCTCGAGCTGATCCGCGAGCACCAGACCGAGGGGCGGCTGGTGGCGATGACCGGCGACGGCACCAACGACGCGCCGGCGCTCGCACAGGCGGACGTCGGCGTGGCGATGAACACCGGCACCCAGGCCGCGCGCGAGGCGGGGAACATGGTCGACCTCGATTCGAATCCGACGAAGCTGATCGAGATCGTTGAGATCGGCAAGCAGCTGCTGATCACCCGTGGCGCCCTGACCACCTTCTCCGTCGCCAACGACATCGCCAAGTACTTCGCGATCCTGCCGGCGATCTTCGCCGCCACCTATGTCGCGGCCGGGGCGGGCGGCTCGGGGTTCGGATCGGGCCCGCTCGACAAGCTCAACCTGATGGACTTGGGCACCCCCGAGTCGGCGATCATCTCGGCGATCATCTTCAACGCGCTGATCATCCCGGCGCTGGTGCCGCTGGCGCTACGGGGCGTTCGCTACCGGGCCGTCGGCGCAACGGCGCTCCTGCGGCGCAACATGCTGATCTACGGGCTCGGCGGCGTGATCGCCCCGTTCATCGGGATCAAGCTCGTGGACCTGCTGGTCCACAACGTCTTCGGCGCCTGAGGCGCCGGCGGCGCGAGAGGACAATGCGCCCATGGTCCGAACCGGCCGCGGCCACTACAAGATCTACCTCGGGATGGCGGCCGGGGTGGGCAAGACCTACCGCATGCTTCAGGAGGGCCAGGCCGCGCTGGCGGCGGGTCGCGACGTGGTCCTCGCATATCTCGAGCCGCACGGCCGCGCCGAGACCGAGGCCCAGGCCGAGGGCCTCGAGCAGCTGCCACGGCGCACCGTCACGCACCGCGGCACCGAGATCGAGGAGATGGACCTGCCGGCGATCTTCCGCCGGGCGCCCGATCTCGCGCTGGTCGACGAGCTCGCCCACACAAACGCCCCAGGGCTGGAGCACTCGAAGCGCTACGAGGACATCGACGACATCCTCGACGCCGGAATCGACGTCTATTCGACCGTCAACGTGCAGCATCTCGAGAGCCTCAACGACCGCGTCGCCGAGCTCACCGGCGTGCGGGTGCGCGAGACCTTCCCGGACACCGTGCTCGCCTCCGCCGACGAGGTCGTGCTGCTCGACCTGACACCCGAGGCACTGATCGAGCGCCTGCGCGACGGCAAGATCTACCCCGCGGAGCGGATCGAGGCCTCGCTCAACAACTTCTTCCGGATCGAGAACCTCGCCACGCTCCGCGAGCTCGCCCTGCGCCAGACGGCGGAGGAGGTCGAGGCGAAGGCGCGGCCGCGGCGCGCCGACGGGCCCTTGGGCACGCGCGAGCAGGTGATCGGGGCGGCGCCGCAGGCGGTCGCCGAGCGCATCCTGGCATTGGTCCGGCCGCAGACGAGCTCGCAGCGGCTGGTTCGCCGCGCGTGGCGCTCGGCCCAGCGGCTCGGAGGCGAGCTGGACCTGCTTTACGTCGCCACGCCCGGTGCCGAGCCCTCGGCGACCGAGCGCGAGCAGCTTGGTGCGCTCACACGGCTCGCCGGGGTGCTCGGGGCCAGGTTCTTGATTGAGGAGGGAGACGACGTTGCCGACGTCGCCGCCGCGGTGGCCGCCGAGCGGGGAACGACTTACGTGCTCATCGGCCAGCCACGGCCGCGCACCGGGCTCGACCGAATGCGGGAGTCGCTGCCCGAGCGCCTGATTCGCAAGATGCCGGGCGTCGACGTGCGGATCGTCGCCGACCGCGCGCTGCTCGAGGAGCGCGAACCATGAGCGGGCGCCTCGGCCGACGCCGCAAGCCCGCCGCCGGCGATCGCCGCATCCTTTTCCCGTTCGTGGGTTCGGTGCTGTCGGAGCGAACCCTCGACGCGACGATCCGGCTCGCGCGGGCTCAGGAGGCGATGCTGATCCCGGCCTATCTCGCGGTGATCCCGAAGCAGCTCGCGATCGAGGCGCCGCTCGGGATCGAGTGCGAAGGCGCGCTCTCGCTCTTGGAGCTGATCGAACAGCGGGCGGCGAAGGCGGGGGTCGAGGTCGACTCCCGGATCGAGCGCGGGCGTACCGCCCGCCACGCGCTCGCCGATCTGATCGATCAGGAGCGCTTCGACGCGATCGTGCTCCCCGCGCGCACCAGCAGCTCCGACGGCTTCACCTCGGCCGATGTGGCCTGGGCGCTCGAGTCGGCGCCGGGCGAGGTCTTGGTGCTGAGGCCCGGCCGCGAGGCGCCGACCTAGCCGGCGGGTAGGACGAGCTCCGCGAACACCGCCCGGTGGTCGCTGCCGGGCAGCTCCTCGACCGAGTAGTCGCGAATCCCGATGCGCTCGTCGGCGAGCACGTGGTCGATCGTCACCAGCGGCGGAAAGCGGCGGTTGGTCGGCCAGGTGGGAGTGAGGCCGGCCCCCAGGGTCTCTCCGGCGTCGGCGTAGCCGCGGTCGAGAAGCTGGCGAAACTCGTCGTGGTCGAGGGTGGCGTTGAAGTCGCCGAGCATCACCCGCGGCGGCTGCGCCGCCGAGGTTGCCGGCAGCGCCTCGAGATCGGCCCGCCATTCGGCGGTGGAGAGCGTCAGCGGCGGCACGGTGTGCACAGCGCTGAGCTCGAGCGGGGAGCCGGTCCCCGGGTCGATGGTCGCGCGCACGAGCGCGAAGCCGCCGGGGAGGGTCTCGATCGAGCGCTGGGTCAGCGCCGCGCGGGCGTAGAGCCCGGTGCCCCTGGCCCGCGGTTCCGCGGCGAGCGCCGAATGCGGCAGCAGCTCCTCGATGCCCGCCCGCTCGAGTTCAGCGACGAAGTCGGGCGTCAGCTCCTCGATCGCCAGCACGTCCGTATCGAGCTCGCGGACCAGGTCGACGAGGTCGCCGGCGTCGGCCTTGCCGAAGCTCACGTTCGCGGCCAGCACGCGTAGCTCCGGCCCGCCCGGGCTCGCCGCATCCGTCGGCCCGCCGAACGCGCGCGGGAGCACGAGCGTCGCGAGTACCAGCGCGATGACCAAAGCGGAGACCGCGGGCGCGAGTCGGCGACACCAGGCCGCCACGGCGATTGGAATCACAGCCGTCGCGGCGACGTAGGGGGTGAATGCGATCAGCGCGATCAGCGGTCCCCACTCGAGTCCGAACAGCCGGACGGTCGCCCAGAGACCCCAGATCGCGACGAGGGTCCAGCAGGCGATCGTGCCGAGCTTGCGCGTGTCGATGCGCCCCACGGATCGGTTTGTACAGCGCCTACATCAAGGCGGCGTCAGGGTTCGGTCAGGGCTGCGCTCCCGGATCGTCGACGTCGTCGACGGCCGCGACCTCCTCGATCGCGTGGGTCGAGCAGAGGAACGGTCCGCCGGCCTCCCGCGATGCCTCGAGCTCGGCGTCGGTCAGGGTCGCGCCGCATGTGGCGCAGCGCTTCTCCAGGTTCGGATCGACCCCGGTGGCTTCCTCGAGATCCATGTGGATCAGGTACCCGCGGAGGGCCCGATCTGAACGGCGCGACCGGCTGCTGCTGCTCAGCCGGCCGCGAACGCCTCGGTGCCGCCGATCAGCGTTCGCGTCACCCGCAGCTCCTCGTCGAGCACCACCAGATGCGCGGGAGCGCCCGGCGCGATCGTGCCCAGGTCGGGACGCCCGAGCAGCCGCGCCGGAGCGGTCGCCGCGGCGCTCAGAGCGCGCTCCAGCGGCGCCCCGCCGGCGACCAGGTTGCGAACCGCCGCGTCCATCGTCAGCACGCTGCCGGCGAGTGTCCCGTCGGCGAGGCGCACGGCGCCGTCGTCGACCTCGACCGTGCGGTTGCCGAGCCGGTACTTGCCCGGCGCCGCCATCGCCGCGTCGACCGCGTCGGTGACCAGGCAGAAGCGCTCGCATGTGGCGAGGAAGGTCGCGTAAGCCGCCTCGGGGGCCAGGTGCACGCCGTCGACGATCGCCTCGACGAACACGTCCGGGCGCACGAGCGCCGCGCCCGCGAGGCCGGGGTCGCGCGGTTGCCAACGCCGGTGAGCGTTGTAGATGTGGGTGATCGCGCGCGCCCCGCGGTCGAAGGCGGCATGGGCGGTCGCGGCGTCGGCGTCGGAGTGGCCACAGGAGACCACCAACGCGGCCGCCAGGCTGTCGACGAGCTCCAAGCCGCCGGGCAGCTCGGGGGCCACCGTGACCATGGTCACCGGGCCCTGCTCGCACAGCCTCGCGGCCAGCGCCATGTCCGGGGCAAGCAGGTAGGCGGGATCGTGAGCGCCGGGCCATTGCGGCGAGAGAAACGGCCCCTCGAGGTGGACGCCGACGAGGGCCGGCAGCGCGGCGGCCGCGAGCTCGGCCTGCGCGCCGGCGGCGGTCGCCAGCGCCGGCCGGTAGCCGTCCAGCGGCGACGAGACGAAGGTCGGCTGGAAGGCGACCACCCCGGTGCTCGCAAGCGCCTCGGCGGCGCGGCGATACCCTGCCTCGTCCGTGCTCAAGAAGTCGATCCCGGCGATGCCGTTGATGTGCAGGTCGACGAACCCGGGCGCGGCGATGCCGCCGTCCCCGGCCGGCATCAGCCCGATCTCCCGTACCTCGCCCGCCTCGATCCGCACGTCGCCGGCGACCAGGGATCCCTCGACTAGGGCGGCGCTTACGCCCAGCCGCACCGGCGGACTCCTCGTCTCGCCATCATCCCCGCGGATCGGGCACGGCTGCCATCGGGGCGAGGATATCTGGGCGTTGGGACCTGCAGCGCTCGGATCAGGGCGGCGTCACGCGCCAGACGCGCTCGCCGGCCGCCCAGTCGTCGGTCGGGCGCAGACCGGCGCGCGATGCAACGCGCTCCGAGGCCTTATGTCCCGGGTGCACGTTGGCCGTCGCCGTCAGCCCCTCCTGCTCGGCCCAGGAGACCATCGCCCGCGCCGCCTCGCTGCCGTAGCCACGCCCCTGCCATTTGGAGGCCACCACCCAGGCGAGCAAAGCGTGGCCGTCGGCCGCCGTTGCCTGTGCAGTGCCCACCGCCTGACCGTCGGCTAGTCGCCGGATCGTCCAGTTGTGCCAGCCGACGCCGCTGCCGGGCGGCGCGCCGCGGACGAGACGGCGATAGCGGGCTTCGAGCGCCGGCTCGGTGAGCGGCTCGCCGCCGATGAACTCGTGCAAGCCGGGGTCGTCGAGCAGGGGCGCGAGCTCGTGTGCGTCCGGGGGCTCGAGCGGATCGAGCCTCAGTTCGCCGGCGATCAGCGCTCGGCTCAACGGTCGTCGAGCTCGTCCGCGGTTGGCAACGGCTCCGAGCGGCGGACCACGGTACGCAGCGCGATCCTGGTGTCGGTCTCGATCACCCCGCCCCTCGTCTTCAGCGCCTTGATCAAGGCGTCGAGGTCGGCGGGGTCGCGACAGGCGGCGCGGATCTGGTAGTCGAAGCGCCCGGTTACGTGGGCTGCGTCGGTGACCTCGTCGAGCGATCCGACCAGGCTCTCGAAGCGCTCGGAGTCGGCGGGGCCCGCGAGGCGGATGTCGATCAGCGCCACCAGCCGCCGCCCGGCGGCCGCCGGATCGATGATCGCCTGGAAGCCGGCGATCACGCCGCGCTCGCGCAGGCGTCGGACCCGTTCGGCGGCGGCGTTGGCGCTCAGCGAGATCCGTTCGCCCAACTCCCGGTAGCTGACGCGTGCGTTTCTCACCAACAGCCCGAGGATCTCCCGGTCAACAGCGTCCATAGGTGCGTTTTCCACTGTCTGGGGCTTATCAGGCTTGTGATTCACGCTGTCTACAGCATACTGACGGCGAAAGCACCGCTCGCAGGGGGACGCAAACGCATGCGGGGCCTAACGACCGACCACCCAGGGAGGGGACACGGATGAGATCGCTGATCGGATCGCTACTCGCCGCCGGCTCGATCGCGCTCGCTGCGGCGGCGCCGGCCTCCGCGACCACGTTCTGCGTCCCCGCGTTCCACGCCGCCTGTCCCGGCACCGGCTCCAACGTCCAGCAGGCGAGCCTGGAGACCGCGATGCAGACCAGCGGCGACGACACCGTCGCCGACCGGATCGTGATCGCACGCCGGGACGGTCACCGACGTCAACACCTACAAGCTGCTGGGCGGCGACAACGACGACCTCGAGATCGTCGGGGCGGGGCCCGCGGCAACGGCGATCACCACCACCCAGACCGGCAACGTCTTCGTCGTCGACCTCTCCGACGGCGGCCGCCAGGTGACCATGCGCGACCTGACGATCCGGATCCCGGCGAGCTTCACCGACAACCTCGGGGGAGGGCTGCAGGCCCAGAAGGACACCTTCGAGAACGTCGACATCGAGAGCCGCAACCCGCGCTCCGACGCGGCGCCCTCGCTGATCGGCGGCAGCAGCTTCAGCGACGGCCGCGTCTACGGCGCTGCGGGCGGCTCGATCGACAAGGGGTTCGCCACCAACGGCGCGGCGAGCGGAGAGCTCGAGATCGACCGGACCTCGATCGAGGACTCCTCTTGGGGAGTGTCCGTCGACGCCCCTGAGGTACCGACCCGCGTTCGGCGGACGCGGATCATCGACCCGCTCGCCTATGGCGTCCGGATCACCGGTGGCGGCTTCGCGGTCGTCGACAACACGATCATCGAGGCCGACACGGCGACGCCGGTGGTCGCCGAGGCGGACGACGCCGTGAGCGTGATCGCCACCGTTCGCCACACGACGATCGTCGGCCCCCCGGACGACCAGGCCGAACCCGCGATCAAGGCCAGGGTCCAGAACGCCGTCGGCAACGGCTCGGTCAACCTGGTCGTCACCGACACGATCATCGCCGGCTTCGACAACCCGCTCTGGTGCGAGGCGCCGACCGCCGCGAACGTCGGCAACGTGAACCTGACCGCCCGCTACTCCTACTTCTCCCACAGCGCCACCGCGATCGGCGACTGCACGCTCTCGAACCCGCACACGGTCGACGCGCTCGACCCGCAGGTCGGTCCGCCGCAGTTCGCCGGGCCGGGCGATTACCACCTGCCCGCGGCGTCGCCGGCGATCGACAGCGGCGACCCGCTGACCGTCACCCTGCCGACCGAGGACTTCGACGGCGCACCACGACCGGCCGACGGCAACGCCGACGGCACCGCCCGCCGCGACATCGGGGCGTTCGAGCGCCAGCTGCCGGCGACGCCGGTTGATCCACCGCCCGGCGACCCGCCGCCGGTTGATCCGCCGCCCGACCCCGAGATCACCGACACGCTGGCTCCGATGATCTCGATGCTGAAGGCCAAGCGGGGATTGAGTGAGAGCGACGGCGGGATCGTGAAGCTGCGGCTCTCCGAAGTTGCGAGCGTGGGTCTCACCGTGCGGCGGATCGGAAACAGTGGGCCTCGGAAGGCGCGCGCGCTCAAGCTGAGCCTTGCCGGCAAGGCGGGCAAGAACAAGCTGCGAATCAAGGCGGGCAAGCTCGACGCCGGCAACTACAAGCTCAGCGCAACCGCCGCCGACGCCGCCGGCAACCGCTCGAAACCGGCACGGATCAAGCTCGCCGTCAAGCCCTGAGTGCTGCGACACTGCTGCGGATGGCCGTTCGACGCGTCATGCCCTACCACGAGTCGCCTGACTTCGAGGCCACGCGCGCCTTCTACACAGGAGTGCTGGGTCTGGAGGAGGGCACCTTCGGCGGCGGCTACATCGGCTTCGGATCCGGGCAGGCGCAGGTCGTTTTCGCGCCACCGGGCATAGAGCCCGTGCTGCCCGACATGGGTGTGGACGTCGGTTCGTGGGGAGCCGTCGATGCGGCGCACGCTGAAGCGCTCCGGGCCGGGCACGAGGTGATCTACGGTCCGGTGGACGAGCCTTGGGGAGTGCGCCGCTTCTTTGTTCGCGATCCGCACGGTGTCGTGATCAGCGTCCTGGCCCACGAGTGATCACCTCTGCTCACTCGACGAACTGGTAGTCGGTCGCGATCCGGCCGTCGGCGGCGAGGATCACGAACTCGAGGCCGGTGCCGAGCACCTCGCCATCCGGTGAGACCCCTTCCCAGCGCCAGGTGACCACATCCCCGAGGCGTTTCGCGCCCTCCCGCAACCGAAAGGACATCTGGCCGGTAGCGACGAAATCCTCGTAGGCCGAGGTCACCCTCGCTTCGAGTTCGTCGTGACCGCGCACCTGCCAGGTCGGGTTGACGGCCCGCTCATCGGCGGCCTCGTAGACCTCCTGCGTGGGCTGGAGGACATGAATCGCATCGTCGCTCCAGAGATCGGCGATCGCCTTGCGGCGGCGGTCGCCATCCGGCTCCATCCAGACCGCCGTGTAGCGCTCGGCGAGCTGCTCCGCCTTCGTTGTCATCTCGGTTGCCTCCTGTGATCGTTGCTTGCGGCGATAACGATCCCCGAGGAACGACCGCGCGTCGATTACCTCCGATGTGTAGTGGCCGTTACCGTTGGCCCGTGGCCGTTCAGACCGAAACGGAGCCGCAGAGCGTCGGCGAGCTGATCCGCTTCTGGCGCAGCCAGCGGCGGCTCACGCAGATGGAGTTGGCGCTCGACGCGAGCCTCTCCACCAAGCACCTCAGCTTCGTCGAGACCGGTCGCTCGAATCCGAGCCGCCAGCTCCTCGTCCACCTGGCCCAGCACCTCGACCTGCCGATCGCCGAGCGCAACCGCCTGCTGCTCACCGGCGGCTTTGCTCCGCCTTACCTGGAGCAGCCGTTCGACGGGGAGATGATGCGGCCGCTGCGTGAGTCGCTCAGCCGGCTGCTGGAGGCACACGAGCCGAACCCGGCGCTGATCGTCGACGGTCTCTGGAACCTGATCGAGGCCAATCGGGCCGCGTCGTTGCTCTGGGACGGGGTCGACCCGGAGCTGCTCGAGCCCCCGATCAACATGCTCCGGCTCGGGGTTCACCCGGGAGGTCTTCCGAAGATCTCGTCGATGACCGCGGCCTGCAACGCGCCGCTGATCACGAAGCTGAGGCGAAGGAGCCGCGAGGACGCCGATCCGGCCCTCGCCGAGCTGATCGAGGATGTCGAGTCCTATCTCCCGGACGATCCGCCGACCAGTCCCGCGACCCAGCCCGTGGTCTCGCTGGACCTGCGCACACCCCTCGGCGAGGTCAGTCTGTTCACCGTGATCGCCACCCTCGGGGCGCCGCTGGAGGTGTCGGCGGCAAACCTTGCGATCGAGACCTTCCTGCCGATGGACGAGCGCAGCGCAGCGCGGCTTGGCGAGCTCAGCGCGACGGCGCGAGGACGATGACAGTCGCTCCTGCCTGGCATTTGCACGTGGCCACCCTGCGCACGCCATTGGGCAGGACCGTCAAGGTCATCGAGCGCGGCAACGGCACCCCGGCGGTGTTTCTGCACAGTGGCGTGGGCAGCGCCGGCGAATGGCGGGAGGTGTTCACGCGGTGGCCGGCGGGGTACCGGCTGATCGCGGTGGACGCGTACCGCGACGGCGACGGTCCCGGCGCACCAGGGCAAAGGACCCTCGACGATTACGCCGACCAGGTCCATGCGGTCGTCAAACATGTCGGCCAGCCGGTTCACCTCATCGGGTTCTCCTGGGGTGGGGCGACTGGGCTGCAGGTGGCGGTCACGACGCCGGAGATGCTCGCCTCGCTGACGGTCGTCGAGCCCGAGGCCTACTCGCTACTCAGGACTGAGCACGCACAGGAATTTGCCGAGATCGCCGAACTGCGCGACCGCTGGCGTGAGCACGTCCGTGCCGATCGCTGGTACGAGGCGTTCGAGGAGTTCGTGGACTTCTACAACGGACCGGGCGCGTTCGCACGTTGGCCACCCGAGCGCCGCGAGGCGTTCCTCGACGACCAAATGGCTCGAGGAGACCTCTGGGACGTGCTCTTCGATGCGCCGCTGACGGGTGAGGCGCTGACCACCGTGGCGGTGCCGGTGCACGTGGTCGAGGGATCGGCGACGTCCGTTGTCGACCACGCCATCTGTGACGTGGTGCTGCGGCACGTACCCCAGGTCGAGCACTCCGTGATCGAGGGAGCCGGGCACATGATGCCGCTCAGCCACGCTGCAGAACTCACTCGAACCCTCGTCGCTGCCGTCGCCGGGGCATCGCCGTCAAGCGCCGTCCAGCATTGACGAGCGAGAGTGTGCGGCGATGAACGCCGGAGAGCTCCAGGGCGCACTGCCTCTCGTTCACGGGAGCGGCGGAGACGTTCCCGTTTGGTCCGGAGACCTCGGTGTTCAAGGTCGCAGGCAAGATGTTCGCGCTCTCGCGGCTCGACCAGGTCCCGCTACGCGTCAGCCTCAAATGCGAGCCTGGCCTCGCCGATCAACTCCGCGAGACGTACCCCGCGGTGCTTCCGGGCTACCACCTGAACAAGCGTCACTGGAACACCGTGATCGTCGATGGATCGCTCGGTGATCAGCTGATCAGGGACATGATCGAGGACTCGTACGACCTCGTGGTCAGCGGCCTGCCGCAGGCGCGCCAAGCGGCGCTGGGGTGGCGCACAGAAGCCCGATTTGTCGCTCCGGACACACCTGAGCACTAGCCCAACAGCCACCACCGCCCAGACGCAGCCGGGTCCGCGCGATGCTACTTTCGCGGCTTCTTTCCCTTCACCTTCAGCTTCTTCGTCTGCGTGTTGGCCTCGCCGCCCGTGGGGGTGTAGGTGACCGCCGTCTTCACCTTCACCTTGCCCTTCGCCTTCAGCTTCTGCTTCGACTTCTTCGCCAGCTTCAGCTTCGCCTTCACGTCGCCCGCCGCAGTGGCCGTGGCGGTCGACGGCTTGAGGGTCTTCTTGGCCGCGCCCTTGACCTGGATCGCGCCCGGGCCGGGCACCGTGATGGTGACCTTCTTCTTCTTCACCTTGCCGATCGTGAAGGAGTTGTCCGGCGGTCCCGGCGGCGGGGGCGGAGTCACCGGTGAGTCCACCACCAGTCCGCAGGGGTTGTCGGCGCCGGTGATGAAGTTCTGGTCTACGCCGGTCCCGTCCAGGTTGGCGCGCCCGATCGTGTTGCCGCCCGCGTTGCCCCAGTAGATGTGCGTGGAGTTGATCGCGACCCCGCAGGGGTCGTTCACTCCGGTGATGAAGTTCTGGTCGGGGCCGGTGCCGTCCAGGTTGGCGCGCCCGATCGTGTTGCCGTCCAGATTGCCCCAGAAGATGTGCGTGGAGTTGACGGCCACCCCACAGGGGAAGTTGGCCCCGGTGATGAAGTTCATATCGGCGCCGCTCCCGTCGAGGTTGGCGCGCCCGATCGTGTGGGGGTCGACGTTGGTCCAGAACAAGCTGGACGAGTTCACCGCCACTCCGCAGACGCCGTCCGCACCGGCGATGTTCTGGTTGGCGCCGCTCCCGTCGAGGTTGGCGCGCCCGATTGCGTCGTCGTTGCCCCAGTAGACGTGTGTGGAGTTCACCGCCACCCCGCAGATGCCCGTGGGGGTGAGGATGAAGTTCTGGTCGACGCCGCTGCCGTCCAGGTTGGCCCGGCCCACCGAGGTGCCCATGTCGTTGCCCCAGAAGATGTGCGAGGCGTCGGCAGCCACCCCACATGGGTGGATGGCCCCGGTGATGAAGCTCTGATTGGCGCCGGTACCGTCCAGATTGGCGCGCCCGATCGTGCCGCCGCCGGCGTCGGAGTTGGCCCAGTAGACGAACGCTTCAGCACGTGGAGCGCATGTGGCCGCCAAGAGCAGAAGGGATCCGAGCAGCAGCAGCGGCGCCATGATCGCGACCCCCGGCCGCGGGCGGATCGAGAATCTCTCCGATGTCACAACTTCCCTCCGTGGTCATTGGTGACTGGGGCCTCGTGCCCCGATGGGCGATAGATATATCGGTCGTCGCCGCCGGCGTCAATGGCCGTGTGCGCCGCGGCAGCCGCTACTTCGCGTGAGCCTGGTACCTGAGGTGGGCCCAGCGGGCGCAAATTAGGTGTTTTCACCTATACCGGCAGCGGGGTTCGCGCGAGACGATGCATGCATAGACACCCGCTCCAAGGAGGGACCTTGTCCACTCGCGCCCGCTTGTTCGTCCGCCAAAGAGTCATTCGCCCGCTATTCGTCGCGCACCGGCAAAGCGGCGGATACCGCAGTACGCGCGAGGCTGGGGGTCGCCGTTTCCGGCGCCTCGCGATGCTGGCGACGAGCGCCGCGGCCGTGCTCGCGGTCGCGAATCCGGCGCACGCGGCCGTCGGCGACGTCTACGTCGTCGACGACGAGGCGTTCGGTGGCACGGGCGGCGTGATCAAGGTCGACCCGGTGACCGGCGCCCGGACCACGGTCTCATCCAACGCGTCGGCCACGGGCCCCCCCTTCGCCGGGCCCGAGGGAATCGCACTCGAGCCCGACGGCGACATCCTGGTCGGCGATTACGACGCCTTCGCCGGTGCCGGGGGCGGCGTGATCCGGGTCGACCCGGCTACGGGGACTCGCACGGCCGTGTCCGAGAACGGGGCCCCGACGGGTGGGCCGAGCTTCGTCGATCCGTCGGGGCTCGCCGTCGACTCCGCCGGTCGCATCCTCGTTGCGGACGCCAGCGCTGTGGTGCTCCGCGTCGATCCGGTCACCGGCGTGCGGACCGCGGTCTCACAAAACGCCGCCCCCGCCGGCGGTCCGAGCTTCGACAACCCGGTGGGCATCGCGATCGAGGCCGACGGCGACATTCTGGTCGTCGACAGCGGGGCGTTCGGGGGCACCGGAGGGGTGATCCGGGTCGATCCCGTCACCGGCGCCCGGACCACGGTCTCGGAGAACTCCTCGCCGCCGGGCGGGCCAAGCTTCGATCACCCCCTGGGGATCGAGCTCGAGCCCGACGGCGACATCCTCGTTACGGAGTCAGACGGCTTTGGCGGCACCGGCGGAGTGATCCGCGTCGATCCGGTCACCGGGGTGCGGGCAACCGTCACCTCGAACGCGCTGATCGGGGGCCCGGCGCTCGCCGGTGTGTTCGGCATCGCCGTCCAGCAAAGCGGGCAGATCCTGGTCGCCGACAGCGATGCGTTCGGCGGTAACGGCGGCGTGCTGCGGGTCGACCCCGTGAGCGGGGCGCGGACGGCCGTCTCGGAGAACGCCGCCCCGAGCGGCGCCCCGAGCTTCTCCTCTCCGGCCGAGATCGCGATCGAGTCCGGGCCGGTCGTTCCGCCGATCCCGGTCGTTCCGCCGACGGAGGACAAGACGGCGCCCGAGACCGAGATCGAGAAGGGCCCGAAGAAGAAGTCCGTGAAGCGAAAGGCGAAGTTCCAGTTCAGCGCGAACGAGTCCGGGGCGAGCTTCGAGTGCAACCTCGACGGCAACCTCGGCTTCTCACCCTGCACCTCCCCGGAGACCGTCAAGGTCGGGCTGGGCAAGCACTCGTTCACCGTCCGCGCGATCGACGCCGCGGGCAACGTCGACGAGACGGCCGACAAGCACAGCTGGAAGGTGAAGCGCAAGCGCTAGCGATGCCCTCCTCCCCGGGCGTAGTAGGGTCGGACCTCCCACGCTGAGGAGCAAGAAATGCACGGACGCCTTTCCTTCCTGGGCCTCGCGGCGGCCGCGACGTTGGCGCCCTCTCCGGCGCACGCAGAATCATCGCCCGCCGCCCCGACCGCGCGTGCCAGCGCCACGCTCACCGTCTGCGCCGGAGAGGGCGGCGCGCTGCGCGTCGCGAGGAAGTGCCGGCCCGGGGAAAAGCGGTTCAAGCTCGTTTCCGCACCCGCGCCGCCCGGTCCCAAGGGCGATCCGGGGCCGCAGGGCGACGCCGGAGCGACCGGGTCGCAGGGCATCCAGGGCGAGACCGGGTCGCAGGGCATCCAGGGCGAGACCGGCCTGCCGGGCGCTGCCTACAGTGCCGGCGCCGGCCTTGATCTCTTCGGCGACGTCTTCGCGCTCGAGGTGCCGCTCGTGCTCGTGAGGGACTCGTCGCCCGCCCCGTCGGTCATCGATGTCACCAACACCAGTGACCCGTCCGGCTTCGGCCCTGTCCGCCCGGCGGCGGTCGAGGGCACCGCGACCTCGACCGCGCACGGCAACACGGCGGCCGACGCGGTCTCCGGCGTGCTCGGTGTCGTCGAGCCGACCAACCCGGGTGGCTATTCGGCCGGGGTGCGAGGCGTCAACAAGGGCACCGGCGGGACCGGCATCGGGGTGGCCGGCTTGCATATGCAGTCGGGCTGGGGCGTCTACGGGCAGGCGCCGACCGGCTACGGCGTGGTCGGCGAGATCGCCAGCGCCGGGGGAGGCGGGGCCGCGATGCGGGCGGCCTACACGGGGAGCGATGTCGGCGCCGCCCTCGAACTCAGTAACGGACAGATCCGAGTGAGCGGCACGAACCGGCCGGTGTTCCAGGCGGACCTGAGCACCTCGTGCGGGGGCAACAACGCCTACTCGGTGCTGAACAACCCGCTGATCAACAGTGACCCGAGCGCGATGCTCGTCGTCACCCACACCGACGCGAGCACCGGCGGCGTCGCGTTCGCGGGGATGCCGCTCGGGGTCGTTTACAACACGGCCGCAAACCCGATCGCGGGTTGCGCGACGAACCGGTGGCTCGTGTTCACCGAGACGAACTCGACGATGCCGGACATCATCGTCAACGTGCTGGCGGTCAGCAGCTAGATCACTCGAGCGTCTCAGCCGGTCCGCTCGGCGACGGCGAGCAGATACTCCAGCTCGAATCGCGCGCGTTCCGGCGTACCACGGTTCCATTCGGCTACGAGGTCGTCGAGCGCGGAGTCGAGCTCGGCCTTGCGACTGTTGCGCTCGGCGTTCGTTCCGGCGGCGATCGTCGGGCCGTAGCGATCGCGGAAGTGCTCTGCGAACTCCTCGGCCCGCCCGAACGCCGTGACCTCGAGCGCTTCGCGCTCGACGCTCCGGAGTTCGACCTCGGGGCCGAGGAGCCCGCGAAGGTGCTCCTCGTCTCCCCAGAGCGGCGGCGGCTGCGCGCCCGGGGGTGGGGGCGGCATGAAGGGCTTCATCGTCCTGAACAGGGCCCCGATCATGCCCTCCGGCGTCCAGCTCAGGAGGCCGATCCTCCCGCCCTGTCGCGTCACCCGGACCAGCTCGGCGGCGGCGCGCTCGTGCATCGGGGCGAACATCACCCCGATCGCCGAGATCACGACGTCGAACGAGCCATCCTCGAAGGGCAGGTTCTCGGCGTCGGCCTCGACCCAGTCCAGCTCGAGCTGGTCGTCACGGGCCCGTTCGCGGCCGGCCTCGAGCAGCTCCGGGGTCAGGTCGCTGGCCGTCACTCGCGCCCCGAGCTTCGCCGCGGGCAGCGAGGCGTTGCCGGTGCCGGCGGCGACGTCGAGCACCTTCATGCCCGGGCCGATCCCGGCAGCCTCGACGAGGCGCGGTCCCAGCGGCAGCAGGAAGGTCTCGACCATCGAGGGGTAGTCGCCGCACGCCCACATCTTCCGATGCTTGGCTTTCAGCTCCGTGTCGTCGTGAGTCGTGGTGGGCATCTTCGTCTCCTTCGTTCGAGTTGCGTGATCTGCAACCCGCATGCTCGGGTCCGGAGGTGCTCCGAGCAACGGTAGGTTTTTCGCGTTGCAACCCGAGGAATCGAGGCGTTCCGGATGAGTGCGAGCGAGATCACGGAGGACACGGTCCTCGAGCGCGAGCCCGAGCTCGACTCGATCCGCGCCGCGATCGACGCAGCTCGGCGGGGCGAGGGGCAGCTCGTGCTCGTCGACGGCCCCGCCGGCGTCGGCAAGACCACGCTGATGAAGTGGGCGCGCGAGGCCGCCTCCGGCGCCGGCTTGCGGTTGCTGACGGCCCGAGGCAACGAGCTCGAGCGACCTTTCGGCTTCGGCGTCGTGCGCCAGCTCTTCGAACCGGCCCTGGTGAATCCAGACGGAGGCGTCGAGGACCTGCTGGGCGGTGCCGCACGCTTCGTCCCGTCCGTGCTGGACATCGAGACCAAGACAGGATCCGAGGAGGCTCCGCGCGATACGTTCGCCATCCAGAACGGGATCTACTGGCTGACCGCGAACCTGGCGGAGCGGCAGCCACTCGCGATCCTGGTCGACGACCTGCACTGGTCAGACGACGAGTCGGTCGAGGCGCTCGCGCACCTCGGCAACAGGCTCGAGGGCCTGCCGGTCGCGGTGATCCTCGCGAGCCGGATCGAGGAGTCGCGTTCGGGGCTCGAGGCGGTCCGCAGAACCGCGGCGGACCTGGGTCAGCGGCTGCGCCCGCGACCGCTCGGGAGCGAGGCGGTGGCCGCAGTCGTCCGCTCATCCGTGCCCGACGCGGACGCAGCGTTGTGCGACGGCTGCCTCGATGCCTCCGGCGGGAACCCGTTCCTGTTGAAGGAGCTCGTCCGCTCGCTGGTCGAGGGTGGCTCCTCGGAGCCGGAGGCCGTCCTCGACGGGAGTCCTGAGCGGGTCACCCGGGAGATCAACGCTCGGGTCGAGCGCCTGCCGAAGTCGGCGGAGGCGCTGGCGCGCGCGGGGGCCGTGCTCGGGGACGGGGCTCCGCTGCGCCGCGCGGGGGCGCTGGCAGGGCTCGACGCCGAGCAGGTCGCGAAGGGGGCCGACTCTCTGGTCGCGGCCGGGATCCTTCACCAGGCCTCACCCCTGGAGTTCCTGCACCCGCTGGTCAGGGCGGGTCTCTACGCAGGAATCGGACCGGCGGCCCGCTCGGGGGAGCACGCGAGGGCGGCGAAGCTCATGGCCGAGGAGGGGGAGCCCGCCACGCGCGTCGCCACGCAACTGCTTCGCTGCGATCCCGCCGGCGACCGGTGGGCACTAGAGGTCCTGCTCGAGGCGGCCGCCAACGCGATGGCCCACGGGGCGCCGGAAGCCGCGGCCTCGCTGCTCGCACGCGCGCTGGCAGAGCCGCCGCCGAGGGAGACGCGACCGAAGGTTCTGCTCGAACTCGGCAGCGCCGAGGTTGCGGCGGGGGAGACGGACCTGGCGCTCGAGCACGTCCGCGAGGCCCTGACAGGCACGATCGGTGCAGAGGAACGCGTCCGCGGAGTGGTACTGCTCGCGGGCATGCTCGCGCACACCAGCCGAGTGCCGGAGGCGGTTGTCGTCCTCGAGGAGCAACTCGACCCGCTGGCGAGTCGTCCGGACCTGCTGACCCAGGTCGAGGTCGCCATCGCGAACCTGACTCAGTACGAGCCGCAGGCTCACGAACGCACGCTCGAGATCCGCTCCAGGTTCGACCAGAGAACCGCGGCCGGCGATGAGAGCGACCCGGGAGTGCTGGCCGCCGTCGCAGGCGACACCCTGTTCGCAGGTGGCGACCGGGGCCGGGTGATTGATCTCGCTAACCGCTCCGCCGAGTCCCAGAACCGGGAGACCACGTACAGCGCGCTGGGTTGGTCCAAGTTGTTCGCAATGAGGTGTCTCACGATGGCTGAGGAGTTCGAGGCCGCCAGGGCCGTCGCCGAGCAGGGGCTGGACGCGGCGCGCACCATCGGGGCGTCGCTCGACTACGCCGGGTGGCACTGCATGAGGGCGGAGCTCGACCACCGTGTCGGCGACCTTCCCGCAGCCGAGGTCGACGCCCGGACGGCGCTGGATATCGGGCGGGCGGCGGGCTGGACGGGTGCGGCCAACCTGGTCGTCGCGTTCCTCGCCGAGATCCTGGTCGATCGCGGTGAGATCGGCGAAGCCGCGATCCTGATCGACGAGCTCGAAGACTCCCGGGACCTATCCCGCGGCTACCCGGCGGCCAATCTCTGGTTCGCCCGGGGGCGCTGCAGGATGGCGCACGGTCGGACGGAGGATGCCGTGGACGACCTCCGAGAGGCTGGGCGGCGGCTGACGGCGTTCGGCGCGCTCAACCCGGCCGTGATCCCGTGGCGCTCCCATCTGGCTCTCGCGCTGCTCGAGGTCGAGCAGACCGTCGAAGCGCGGCGGCTCGCCACCGAGGAGCTCGCGCTTGCGCGCGCGTTCGGCGCGCCCCGCGCGCTGTCGGTCGCGCTCCGGGGCATCGCGCGGGCGGAGGGCGGCAACGAGGAGATCAACCTGCTCGGTGAGGCTGCAGAGGTCATCGAGAATTCGCCGGCGCAGCTCGAGCGGGCGCGGGTCCACCACCAACTCGGCGCCGCGCTGCGGCGCGAGCGGGGCCGGCCCGACGCCGCTCGCGAGCCGTTGCGACTCGCGGTCGACCTGGCGCATCGCTGCGGCGCTCGCGCCCTCGAGGAGGAGGCGCTCGACGAGCTGCGCGCCACCGGTGCCCGCCCGCGCCGGCGGCTCGCGACCGGCGCAGGTGCGCTGACGCCGAGCGAACGCCGGATCGCCGAGCTCGCGGCGGCGGGGCGCCAGAATCGCGAGATCGCCGAGTCGTTGTTCGTGACCGTCGACACCGTCGAATTCCACCTGAGAAACGGCTACAAGAAGCTCGGGATCTCGCGGCGCGACGAGCTGCCCGAGGCGCTCGGCGAGCCGCGGGACGGCGAGTCGAGCTGAGAAACGCGTCAGGCACCCCCCGGGCGTTTCGGCCCGAGGGGTGCCTGAGCGGTGCGGCACTACAGCGCCAGGCAGTTCGCCCAGGCGAACAGCGTGTTGCTGCCGGCGTCGACCATCCCCCGGACGAGCCACCCCCGGTTGGGGTCCAGCTCGTTGGGGGCCGAGGTGATAATCGAATTCGCCTCCTCGTCCTGCCACGCGTAGCCGGCGCCGATCAGCGCTCGGCCGGGCGGGCAGATGACCTCCGCAGTCTGCGGAGTGCCCGCGTTGACCGTGACGCCCGGGCCGACGACCGCGGTTACCCCCTTGAGTTCGTCAGAGCCCACGGAGTCACCGTCGATCTCGTCCGTCCTGACCGCCCCGGTCGAGATCTCCGCGGTCCCGACATCGCCGTCCCGGATCGTCGAGCTGACGACCGAGTTGCTGGCGAGATCATCCGTGCCGATCGCGTTGCTGGCGACGTCGGCGCCGGTGAGCGACCCGTCCGCCACCTCCGCCGAGCCGACCGCGTTCGGGCCGATCAGCGGGTTCGGGTACGTGCCGGTGAGATCCCCGCCGGCGGGACCCGTCGGCCGAGTCTCGTCGGCGAGCGCGAGGGTGCCTTCGTTCACGTCGGCGCCGGTCAGGGAGTCGTCCTTGACGTCCTTACCGGTGACCGCCTCGTTCTTGATCGACGCCGAGGTGACCGAGTTCTTCGCTGCCTGCTTGGCCGCGAACGCGGCCCCGCCCAGCGCCAGGAAGACGGCGAACGACGCCATCACGTTGCCGTAGCTGAGCGCCTTGGTGATCCTCTTCATGGTTCCTACTCCTCTCCGGCAGATCGTCTGCCGAGATCGCGTTGATTACGGCAGCGATCGTGGACGCGGAGAGGTCGCCCGACAACGCGAGAATTTGCGAGCGGCGACCCGAGGAATCAGCCGCGAGTCCCTATCTAGGCGCGCGGGACGCGGAAGCGGAGCATGGTGACGGCGCCCGACTGGGTGTTGCTGAATGGTTCGAGGTCAATCCTGTGGAGGGTCGGGGTCGAAAAGCGGACCCCGTCGCCCAAGAGCACCGGCAGGACATAGACCAGGATCTCGTCGACGAGCCCTCGCTGCAGGCACTGGCTGGCCAGGTCGGCGCCGAGGATCTCCACGTTCTTACCGCCCGCGGCGCTTAGCGCCGTGGCGACGGCTTCCGCGATGTCACAGGTGAGGAATGTGACGTTCGGGTCCGGCTCGTCGGGAGGCTCATGGGTGAGGACGAACTTGGCTCCGCCCTCGTAGGTGGTTTCCTCGTCGGGCATCTGCTTGCCAACCTCGTAGGTACCCCGGCCGATAAGCATCGCTCCAGTGGCCGCCATGACTTCTGGCACTACGTCCGCCGTCCAGAAATCGAAGATCCAGTCCATCGTGTGGCCGGGACCAGCGATGAAGCCGTCAAGCGACATCGCCCGGTTCACGACCACCTCGCCAGTGTCCGTGCTCACAACACGCGCTCCTTTCGTCTGCAGTGTGCTCCGCCACCATCAGTGACCGATCGCAAGACGAAAACTCATCGTTGGCGGTCGAGCCAACCACGCGCTCTCGCAGCGCACCAGGGTGTTCACAATAAGCCCGGTGTCATGGCAACTTGGGCCGGCCGTCGTCGAGCTACCTGACGGTGCGCGTCTACGCGGCCGCGGGCTTCGTGACACCGCACCCGAACCTCGGCCGGAGTGGGCGCTCTATCTCCTAGGGCGGGAGCCCGCCCCGACTCCCTGGCCTCATCAGTGGCTTCGCTGGCCGGACTTCTGGCTACCGCTCAGCGCGGAGGATGGACGGTCCGCTTTTCGGGAGGCCCATCGCCTTGCTGCCGACGGCGTTCGCGTTGAGGTCGCGTGCGCTGGCGGGAAAGGTCGCACGGGAACTGCTCTTGCGTGCATAGCACAGCTCGGTGGTGTCGCCGGGGAGTGCGCCACAAAGTGGGTCCGCGAGCACTACGACGCAAGCGCCGTCGAAACGCCGTGGCAACGGCGATACGTTCGACGCTTCGCCGATTGAGCGTTGCGGCGTCGCTCCTCCTTCGCGCGAAAAGCAGAAACGCATCGCGGCTTTGCACGATCGGCAGTTCCGACCCGAGTGGGCGATACGTCCCGCACGCTTACCTGCTTATGCGGCTGAGAGGAGTCGAACCTCCACGGCCCGTGAGGGCCACAAGGCCCTCAACCTTGCGCGTCTACCAGTTCCGCCACAGCCGCTTGAGGGAGAGGCGATTCTAGACGCACTACGCCTGATCGCCGCGCCGACCTCGCTTCGCTTGCATCCGTCCGCAGGGGTGTCTACTATCTACGAACATATGTTCTGTCCAGCGATCGAAGGAGCGAGCTGCCAGTGGACCTGACCAAGCGCCAGAAAGAGATCTTCGACTTCATCGGCAAGTACACCGGTAAGACCGGTTACCCGCCGACGGTGCGCGAGATCGGCAAGGCCGTCGGGCTGCACTCGTCCTCGACCGTGCACGCACACCTCGCGAACCTGGAGAAGATCGGCCTGCTGCGCCGCGACCCGACCAAGCCGCGGGCGATCGAGCTGCTCGTCGACAAGGCGAAGAAGGCAATGCAGCCGGCCGGGCTGCCGCTGGTGGGCCAGGTGGCCGCCGGTGAGCCGATCCTCGCCGAGGAGAACATCGAGGACTACCTCGAGGTGCCCGACGTGATCGGCGGCGAGACCGGCGACTACATCCTCCGGGTCAAGGGCGACTCGATGATCGGCGCCGGGATCCTCGAGGACGACTTCGTCGCTCTTCAGATCTTCTTTTTTTTCTAGAAGCCGCAGTGAATAGGCTCAAGCACTGTTTAACAAAAACACAGGTCTCTGCTAAGCCGTAAGCCGATGTATAGGGGCTGACTCCTGCCCAGTGCCGGAAGGTTAAGAGGAGAGGTTAGGCGCAAGCGAAGCATCGAACTGAAGCCCCAGTGAACGGCGGCCGTAACTATAACGGTCCTAAGGTAGCGAAATTCCTTGTCGGGTAAGTTCCGACCCGCACGAATGGCGTAACGACTTGAGCGCTGTCTCAACGAGAGACTCGGCGAAATTGTATTACGTGTGAAGATGCACGTTACCCACACCAGGACGAAAAGACCCCGTGGAGCTTTACTGTAGCCTGTCATTGAATCTTGGTTTTGCTTGTGCAGGATAGGTGGGAGGCTGTGAAGCCGGGGCGCTAGCTTCGGTGGAGGCGATCGGTGAAATACCACCCTGGCTGTATTGAAGTTCTAACCCGCGACCGTTATCCGGGTGGGAGACAGTGGCAGGTGGGCAGTTTGACTGGGGCGGTCGCCTCCTAAAAGGTAACGGAGGCGTTCAAAGGTTCCCTCAGGATGGTTGGAAATCATCCGTAGAGTGTAAAGGCATAAGGGAGCTTGACTGCGAGACCTACAAGTCGAGCAGGGACGAAAGTCGGGCTTAGTGATCCGATGGTACCGCATGGAAGGGCCGTCGCTCAACGGATAAAAGCTACCCCGGGGATAACAGGCTTATCTCCCCCAAGAGTTCACATCGACGGGGAGGTTTGGCACCTCGATGTCGGCTCGTCGCATCCTGGGGCTGTAGTAGGTCCCAAGGGTTGGGCTGTTCGCCCATTAAAGCGGTACGCGAGCTGGGTTCAGAACGTCGTGAGACAGTTCGGTCCCTATCCGCTGTGGGCGTAGGAGATTTGAGAGGAGCTGTCCTTAGTACGAGAGGACCGGGATGGACGGACCGCTAGTGTACCAGTTGTCCCGCCAGGGGCATAGCCGGGTAGCTACGTCCGGAGCGGATAAGCGCTGAAAGCATCTAAGTGTGAAGCCCACCTCAAGATGAGATTTCCCATGGCGTAAGCTAGTAAGACCCCTCGAAGATAATCAAGGTTGATAGGTCAGAGGTGGAAGCGTGGTAACATGTGGAGCTAAGTGATACTAATCGGTCGAGGACTTGACTATACTGCTTTTAAAAACATGAAAAATATGCTTATTCTAGTTTTCAGGCTGTACAGATGTTGAAAGACTAGCTTTTCAGGCTTGATCCGATAAGGATCTATGTCTCGGTGACGGTGACGAGGAGGTCACACCCGTTCCCATTCCGAACACGGCAGTTAAGCCTCTCAGCGCCGATGATACTGCGGCGCTACCGTGGGAAAGTAGGTTCGCCGCCATGATACCGTAGAGCTCGGCGATTTCGGCGTTCAAGTTCTTCCAAAAACTTTAAGAAAGTGTGATTGCAGGATGATTCTTGCTGAAGATTGCATCTACGAATCAGTGCCGACAAGTTGCATTGGTTCTGATAACTGAAAAGCTGACAACGTAGAGGTTGTTTGAAAACTGAGATAGTGTTCTGCGATTAAGAGTTGCCTGTATTGAGAGACGTTAGGAACAGACAAGTGATTCGATGTCAGAGATCAAAACGGTTTTGCCGATTGAAGCTTTACAATAGCTAAGACTTCACTTCGGAGTGAGTGAGTCAAACACTTTCTAATGGAGAGTTTGATCCTGGCTCAGGACGAACGCTGGCGGCGTGGCTTAACACATGCAAGTCGAGCGAATCAACGGGAGCTTGCGGTCCTGAGATTAGCGGCGGACGGGTGAGTAACACGTGAGCAACCTGCCTGCAAGATTCGGGATAACTTCGGGAAACCGGAGCTTAATACCGCATAAGTTCTTTTGCTCGCATGAGAGAAGATGGAAAGACGCTTTACGGCTGTCACTAGGAGATGGGCTCGCGGCTTATTAGCTAGTTGGTGAGGTAATGGCTTACCAAGGCGACGATGCGTAGCCGGTCTGAGAGGATGATCAGCCACACTGGGACTGAGACACGGCCCAGACTCCTACGGGAGGCAGCAGTAGGGAATCTTCCGCAATGGACGAAAGTCTGACGGAGCAACGCCGCGTGAGTGATGAAGGCCTTCGGGTCGTAAAGCTCTGTTTTTAGGGAAGAATAAGTACCAGAGTAAATGATCGGTACCTTGACGGTACCTAATCAGAAAGCCACGGCTAACTACGTGCCAGCAGCCGCGGTAATACGTAGGTGGCAAGCGTTGTCCGGAATTATTGGGCGTAAAGCGTGCGTAGGTGGTTTTTTAAGTCTGATGTGAAAGCTTGGGGCTCAACCGTGGAACGTGCATTGGATACTGGGAGTCTTGAGTGCAGGAGAGGAAAGTGGAATTCCACGTGTAGCGGTGAAATGCGTAGAGATTTGGAGGAACACCAGTGGCGAAGGCGACTTTCTGGTCTGTAACTGACACTGAGGCGCGAAAGCGAGGGGAGCAAACAGGATTAGATACCCTGGTAGTCCTCGCCGTAAACGATGGATACTAGGTGTTGGGGGTTTCCGCCCTTCAGTGCCGCAGCTAACGCATTAAGTATCCCGCCTGGGGAGTACGGCCGCAAGGTTGAAACTCAAAGGAATTGACGGGGGCCCGCACAAGCGGTGGAGCATGTGGTTTAATTCGATGCAACGCGAAGAACCTTACCAGGTCTTGACATCCTCTGACAACCCTAGAGATAGGGCTTTCCCCTTCGGGGGACAGAGTGACAGGTGGTGCATGGCTGTCGTCAGCTCGTGTCGTGAGATGTTGGGTTAAGTCCCGCAACGAGCGCAACCCTTGATCTTAGTTGCCAGCATTAAGTTGGGCACTCTAAGGAGACTGCCGGTGACAAACCGGAGGAAGGTGGGGATGACGTCAAATCATCATGCCCCTTATGACCTGGGCTACACACGTGCTACAATGGATGGTACAAAGGGCTGCAAACCCGCGAGGTGAAGCGAATCCCATAAAGCCATTCTCAGTTCGGATTGCAGGCTGCAACTCGCCTACATGAAGCCGGAATCGCTAGTAATCGCGGATCAGCATGCCGCGGTGAATACGTTCCCGGGCCTTGTACACACCGCCCGTCACACCACGAGAGTTGGTAACACCCGAAGTCGGTGAGGTAACCTTTATGGGAGCCAGCCGCCTAAGGTGGGACAGATGATTGGGGTGAAGTCGTAACAAGGTAGCCGTATCGGAAGGTGCGGCTGGATCACCTCCTTTCTAAGGATAATTACGAGAGCGCTTTTGTTTTGTTCAGTTTTGAATGAGTAATTCATTCAAATACGGAAGATGTCATCACGATGTGATGGATTCTTTCTACTTTGTTCCTTGAAAACTAGATAATAGATAGAAGGCAATTAATTTTTTTCAAAGCATCTGTAAGATCTTTTTTAACGGTTAAGTTAGAAAGGGCGCACGGTGGATGCCTTGGCACTAGGAGCCGATGAAGGACGGGACTAACACCGATATGCTTCGGGGAGCTGTAAGTAAGCTTTGATCCGGAGATTTCCGAATGGGGAAACCCACTGTTCGTAATGGAACAGTATCGTTTACCTGAATACATAGGGTACTGAAGGCAGACCCGGGGAACTGAAACATCTAAGTACCCGGAGGAAGAGAAAGCAAATGCGATTTCCTGAGTAGCGGCGAGCGAAACGGAATTAGCCCAAACCAAGAAGCTTGCCTCTTGGGGTTGTAGGACACTCAACATGGAGTTACAAAGGAACGAGGTAAATGAAGCGATCTGGAAAGGTCCGTCAAAGAAGGTAAAAACCCTGTAGTTGAAACTTCGTTCCCTCCTGAGTGGATCCTGAGTACGGCGGGACACGAGAAATCCCGTCGGAAGCAGGGAGGACCATCTCCCAAGGCTAAATACTCCCTAGTGACCGATAGTGAACCAGTACCGTGAGGGAAAGGTGAAAAGCACCCCGGAAGGGGAGTGAAATAGATCCTGAAACCGTGTGCCTACAAGTAGTCAAAGCCCGTTAATGGGTAATGGCGTGCCTTTTGTAGAATGAACCGGCGAGTTACGATTTGCATGCGAGGTTAAGCTGATAGTGACGGAGCCGCAGCGAAAGCGAGTCTGAATAGGGCGATTGAGTATGTAGGTCGTAGACCCGAAACCAGGTGATCTACCCATGTCCAGGGTGAAGTTCAGGTAACACTGAGTGGAGGCCCGAACCCACGCACGTTGAAAAGTGCGGGGATGAGGTGTGGGTAGCGGTGAAATTCCAATCGAACCTGGAGATAGCTGGTTCTCTCCGAAATAGCTTTAGGGCTAGCCTCAAGATGAGAGTATTGGAGGTAGAGCACTGATTGGACTAGGGGCCCTCAACGGGTTACCGAATTCAGTCAAACTCCGAATGCCAGATACTTAGTTCTTGGGAGTCAGACTGCGAGTGATAAGATCCGTAGTCGAAAGGGAAACAGCCCAGACCACCAGCTAAGGTCCCAAAGTATACGTTAAGTGGAAAAGGATGTGGAGTTGCTTAGACAACTAGGATGTTGGCTTAGAAGCAGCCATCATTTAAAGAGTGCGTAATAGCTCACTAGTCGAGGATCTGCGCCGAAAATGTACCGTGGCTAAACTTATCACCGAAGCTGCGGATTGTCACTTATGTTATCAATGGTAGGAGAGCGTTCTAAGTGCTGTCGAAGTCTGACCGTAAGGACTGGTGGAGCGCTTACAAGTGAGAATGCCGGTATGAGTAGCGAAAAAAGAGTGAGAATCTCTTCCACCGAATGCCCAAGGTTTCCTGAGGAAGGCTCGTCCTCTCAGGTTAGGGGACCTAAGCCGAGGCCGAAAGGCGTAGGCGTCGTCGTCCGCCCGACCGAGGTCGCCGACGACGGCGAGATCGTCGTCGCGCTGATCGATGACGAGGCGACGGTGAAGAGCTTCTACAAGGAGAAGGACCGGGTTCGACTCGAGCCCGCGAACAAGGCTTACAAGCCGATCCGCACCACCGACGTGCATCTGCTCGGTCGTGTGGTTGGAGTGTTCAGGAGCGTTTGACGATGAGTGCGGTCGCGACACGCAGGCGTTCGTCTCTCGTCACCGATCCGCCCGCGGCGGAGCGTCCGGAGCCGCGGCTGTTCGAGCCGCGCGCCGGTGGGGTCTCGCTGGAGGACTCGATCCTCCGCACCTGGGAGGACCTGATCGGCGGCGATGGCACCGGGTGCCCCGTCTGCGGCGGGCGGATGCGGGTGAGCGCCGGCTGCGATGCCTGCGGCTCGGCCCTCGACTAGCCCGCGGGCTCGATCTCGACCCGGTTGTCGTTGAAGGTCGGCGCCTCGCCCAGCGTCGTCAGCCGCTGGGAGGTCGTCGCCTGGCCGCTGACTCCGTCGGCGTAGTCGCGCTTCCACCAGCCCATCGGCGCCACTGCCACCCCCGGGCGGGCGTCGTCGGAGACCCGGACGCGGCAGGCAAACGAGCCGCGGTCGTTTCGGACCCGGACCATGGCGCCATCGTCGATCCCGCGGGAACCGGCATCGGCCGGATGGAGGACCACGTAGGGCTCCGGCTGGGCCGAGTGCTGGCGCTCCTGGTTGGGGAAGGTCGAGTTCAAGAACAGGTGCGTCTTCGGGGTCACGAGCGCCAGCGGGTAGCGCTCGGCACGCGCTGCGTCGGTGACCTCTGCGGGGGGGTCGAAGAACGGCAGCGGGTCGATCCCGCCGTCGGCGAGCCAGGGCGCCCGCAGGCCGAGCTTCCCGGTCGGGGTCCCGAAGTTCCCCTCGGCGTGGGGGGTCGGGCCCTGGCCGAGGTCGATCTTGGTCCAGCCGCGTTCCCTCAGCCGCCCGAGCTCGACTCCTCCCGGCTCCCCGTCGAGCAGGCGCTCGAGCAGCTGCTCGTCGGTTTCCGAGAAGGCCGGGTCGTCGAGTCCGATCCGGGCGGCGAGCAGACGGAAGGCCTCGGTAGTCGGCTTCGACTCGCCGCGCGGCTCGATCGCCGGCTCGTTGAGAGTGAAGTAGTGATGTCCCCAGGAGAACACGGCGTCGAGGTGCTCGAGCTGCGTGGTCGCCGGCAGGACGACGTCGGCGTGCGCGGCGGTGTCGGTCATGAACTGCTCGACCACGAGCGTGAACATGTCGTCGCGCCGCAGCCCCTCCAGCACCCGCTCCTGGTCGGGGGCGATCGTCGCCGGGTTGGACGACCAGACGACCAGCGCCTTCACCGGCGGCGAGAGCTCCGGGTCGGTGAGCGCTTGCCCGAGCTGCGCCATGTTGATCGAGCGGCTTTCGGCCCGGCGCAGCTCCTCGCCGTCGAGGACGGCGCTTGGGACCGCGATCGCGGTCGCCGTCGGCACGTATGAGCTGCCACCGCCGCGATGGCGCCAGGCTCCGACCAGCGCCGGCAGGCAGGCGATCGTGCGGTAGGCGATCGGCGCGCCGAGGTGGCGCTGTGCGCCGACCCCGAGCCGCACCAGCGCCGGCTGCGTGGTCGCGAACTCGCGCGCCAGGCGCTCGATCGTCTCGGTCTCGATGCCGCAGATCGCGGCCCAGTGCTCGACGGGGTGCTCGGCCAGCCGCTCGAGTAGCTCGTCGTAGCCGTCGGTGTGCTCGCGGCACCACTGCTCGTCGGCAAGCCCGCCGTCGACGATCGCCCGCATCATCCCCAGCGCCAGCGCAGCGTCGGTGCCGGGCATCGGACTCAGGTGCTCGTCGGCGACCCGAGCGGTGCGGCTGCGGAAGGGATCGATGACCACCAGCCGGGCGCCGGCGCGCCGCGCCTCGAGGATCTTCCGCCACAGGTGCGGCGCCGTCGACATCGGGTTCCAGCCCCAGAGGATGATGAACCGCGCATGCGGCCACTCCTCGGGATCGACCTCGGGAGAGATTCCGTAGGTGGCGCCTACCCCGGCGATCCCGGCGGTGGCGCAGATTGTGCGCACGAGCTGGCTGGCGCCGATCGCGTTCATGAACCGGTTCGCGATCGAGCCGCCCTGGAGCGCTCCCTGGGTTCCCATGTAGCTGTAGGGCAGCACCGATTCGCCCCCGTGCTCGTCGATCGCCGCTCGCAGGCCGGCGGCCGCCGCGTCGAGGGCCTCGTCCCAGCTTGCCCGCCGGAACTCGCCCGCGCCCTTGGGCCCGGTTCGGATTTGCGGCTCCAGGATCCGGTCGTCGGCGTAGACGCGGTCGAGGTAGTTGGAGACCTTGCCGCACAGAAAGCCTGCGGTGATCGGATGCTCGGGGTCGCCGCCGATCGCAACGGCGCGCCCTGACTCGTCGACCGTGGTCAACATCGCGCAGGTATCGGGGCAGTCGTGCGGGCAGGCCCCCTTGACGACGCGCTCTGCCATCTCTCGATCATGCCCAATCGGAGTGGCTCACGCAAGCCGCTCGGCTTCTATCCTCTAGGTGCTGGCTATGCAGTCGCGGGAGGTGACTCTCGAGGAAAGTCCGGACACCGAAGGGCAAGGGCGGTGGGTAATGCCCACCCGGGGAAACCCGCGGGACAGTGCCACAGAAATACACCGCCGATGGCGCGCCAACACGTGAGGTGCGCACAGGCAAGGTTGAAATGGTGCGGTAAGAGCGCACCGGCGCCGCGGTGACGCGGCGGCCAGGCAAACCCCGCCCGGTGCAAGGCCAAGCAGGATCGTTGACCCGGCCCGGCGAGATCCAGGTGGGCTGCAGGGCGAAAGCCCCGCTGGGACCTAGGACCCGGCGAGATGGATGGCTGCACACGACAGAATCCGGATTACCGGCCAGCTAACGGAGAGGCCCCCAGAGAGATTTGGGGGCCTCTTCCACTTCTCCAGGCCGTTCACTGCCGCCACGGTCGCAGCCGCGGCAGCCAACGGCCGACGTTTGCCATGTAGCGCTCGTAGTCGACGCCGAACCGGCGCACCAGGCCGGGTTCCTCGACCAGCGGCAGATAAACCGCGTTCACAGCGACGAAGCAGGCGAGCCAGATCGCGATCCCGGTCGAGCCCGCCACCAGCGCTTCGCCGGCCAGTGTGAGGGCGACTCCGGAGATCATCGGGTGGCGCAGATACCGGTAGGGCCCGCGGATCACGAGTCGCTCCGGCGGATCCCACGGTGCCAGCGTTCCGTGCCCGACCGAGGCGAACAGCCGCACGGTGGAGACGAAGAGGACGAGCCCGATTGCGACTGCGATCGCGCCCGCGGCAACCGTCGCCACCCTTGCGGCTTCACCCAGGTCCCACTCGGACCCGCCGCCGGCGAGGATCAGCGCGGGGACGACGACGGCGGCCATGAACGGAAGCGGCAGGATCGCGCCGGCGACGCGCCAGCGCCCTGGAGGCTCTGGCTCAACTGCCATTGGCCGATCCTAGGGACAGTGGCGCGAGCGAGCTTGCACGCTTGAAGCCTGGCTCCTGCCTGGTCGAAAGGCGCTAGTAGCAACAAATGACGCTTGCGATTCGCTTACCAAATGCAAACTTTCGCCCAAATCTCTGTTAGGCTCGCGCCTCGCTTAATCCCCGCCAGATATCGCGGGGAACGGGGGACCCAATCAAGGGGAATCCCTTTGTTAACGGGGCGAATCGCAGGCATCAGCCGCGTAGCGCCAGCTCTTTCGGCGCGAGCCCGTCAGCTAACCCCGTCAGCGATCGAAAGAGATATGGACGACTTTCAGAACCGCCGGGCGGCGGCATCCGAACAGCGAAATAGCGCTCGCACGCGCTCGAGCCTGAGCGAGCGCCCCGACCGGCTCGCGCTCTGGGCTGTGGTCCTGGCCGTGGTGGCGATGATCGCCGGGGTGGCGACGGCGGACGCGTCCGGCGGCGGCATCAGCCCCTCAGGCGGGATCGGCGAAGCCACCGGCGGCGGTGGCGCCAGCGCCGGCAGCAGCGGCAGCGAGGCGCTGACGCCCGGCTGCCCGAACACCCAGCTCGGCAAGCGGACGCTCAAGGTCGGCGATTGCGGCGGCGACGTGGCGACCCTGAACTGGATCCTGAAGGCCAAGGACTACGGCGACCCGCTGCTGGTCGACGAGTTCGAGGATCCGACCAAGGACGCGGTCGAGAGCTTCCAGACCGACGCCGACCTGAGCCCCGACGGCGTTGTCGACTCCGAGACCTCGGCGGCGCTGGTCAACGCGATGCCCTCGCAGATCGCCACCTGGTACGGGCCCGGCTTCTTCGGCAACGAGACCGCCTGCGGCCAGACGCTCACCCGCCGGACGATGGGTGTCGCCCACAAGACGCTTCCCTGCGGATCGAAGGTCGTGCTCCGCTA
This sequence comes from uncultured Solirubrobacterales bacterium, assembly GCA_963767475.1. GTDB lineage: Bacteria > Actinomycetota > Thermoleophilia > Solirubrobacterales > 70-9 > WHSW01. The sequence goes on along the minus strand of CAVYEI010000003.1, from coordinate 678,018 downwards.
CAAGGGTCGCTTCGTCCGCACCACGGTGATCGATCGCGGGCCCTACGCCAACAACGCCAAGTGGGACCTCACCCAGGCCACCGCCGAGGCGCTGCGGTTCGAGTACACCGACGAAGTCCGCGTCGCCAAGCTCGCCACCAAGTAGCGAGCCGGGCGAGCGCGGGAGTCGTTCAGGCCGCGGCCGGGAGCACCGCCGGGTTCGCCTGGTCCTGGGGCAGCGCCGCGGCATTGGCGATCAGGCTCTGAAACTCGTTCATCGCCAGGTGCGCCACCGCCTCGAGCAGCTGCTCGTCGGTCCAGTCGTGCTCTCGCGCCTCCTCGCCCAGGTGCTGTGCCGGCCGCCCGTCCGTGGCCAGCAGCGCCTCGAGGAAGGCGAGCAGCGAGGCCTCCTTGGGGTCCGACGATTCGAACCCGCGGGCCCTGGTGATCTCGTCGAGGCCGAGCCCGGCGGCGCGCGCGGTGCGCGCGTGCTGGGCCACCGAGTACGGGTCGCCGCGGCGCTCGGCCACGGCGAGGCCGATCCGCTCGCGGGTCGGCTGAGGTAGCGAGCCGCCGCGCAGCTCGTGACGCATGCGCGCGTAGGAGCGCAATGCAGCCGGCGCGCCCGCGAGCACGCCGATGAACTTGGAGACCTCGCCCGCGGCGCCCTGCACGCCCTTGAGGATCGTGACGCTGCCCTCCGGGGCGGTGAGCTCGTCGTGGATGTGGAAACGGCTGACGTCTGTCTTGATGGTCATCGTGATTCCTATTCCTCCGCCGGCCAGCGGCTTTACCTGGCCGTTATCCCGCCTTTACTTTACTTTTAGCCTGTTACTTACCTCACGTAAGCAACGTACACGATTGACGCCTGATCTGCAATAGGCCGTCGCCTGAGAGGGACGACCACCCGGCAGATCACGAGGTCAATCTCTGGACCAACTACTAATACGCAGACGAAGCCGTCACGGATAACCTTCCGCCAAATGTCAGACCAGCCCCAGCGCCCGGAGACCGCCGACGACGTGATCGCGGCCGTCGCCGAGCACGACGTCCGCTTCATCCGCCTCTGGTTCACCGACGTGCTCGGGCAGCTGAAGTCGTTCTCGATCAACTCCTCCGAGCTCGAGGATGCGTTCGAGGGCGGGATGGGCTTCGACGGCTCCTCGATCACCGGCTTCAACCCGATCGAGGAGTCGGACATGATCGCGATGCCCGATCCGGCGAGCTTCGCCGTGCTGCCCTGGCGCTCGGAGGAGAAGGCCACCGCGCGCATGTTCTGCGACGTCCAGGTTCCCGGCGGCGAGCCCTACGAGGGCGACCCGCGCTGGATCCTGCGGCGGGCGCTGAAGCGGGCCGAGGAGATGGGCTTCGACGCCTACAACATCGGCCCCGAGCTCGAGTACTTCTACTTCAAGGACTCGAAGCCGGCGGGCGGCACGCCGGAGGTCCTCGATGAGGGCGGCTACTTCGATCTGACCACGCTCGACGCCGGCTCCGACGTGCGCCGCGAGACGATCCTCGCGCTCGAGCAGCTCGGCATCCACGTCGAGTACGCCCACCACGAGGTCGGGCCCTCCCAGCACGAGGTCGACATGCGCTACAAGGACGCGCTGGCGATGTCGGACGACTGCATGACCTACCGGATCACGGTCAAGGAGTACGCGATGAAGTTCGGTATGCACGCGACCTTCATGCCGAAGCCGCTGTTCGGCGAGAACGGTTCCGGGATGCACGTCCACCAGTCGCTCTCGGCCGGTGGCAAGAACGCCTTCTACGACGCCGACGACCAGTTCTTCCTCTCCGACACGGCGAAGGCGTTCATCGCCGGCCAGCTTCGCCACGCGCGCGAGATCGCTCCCCTGTTCGCCCAGTGGGTGAACTCCTACAAGCGCCTCGTACCGGGCTACGAGGCGCCGGTCTACCTCGCCTGGTCGCGGCGCAACCGCTCGGCGCTGATCCGGGTGCCGCTCTATCACCCCGGCAAGGAGGCGGCGACGCGGGCCGAGCTCCGCTGCCCGGACCCGAGCTGCAACCCCTACCTCTGCTTCGCCGGCATGCTGCACGCCGGGCTCGAGGGGATCGAGCACGGCTACGAGCTGCCCGAGCCGATGGAGCAGAACCTCTACCACCTGACCCCCGAGGAGCGTGCCCAGCGCGGGATCGAGCAGCTCCCGGAGACGCTCGGCGAAGCGATCGAGATCGCCGCCGAGTCCGAGCTCGTCCTGCGCGTGCTCGGCGAGCACACCTTCAAGCGCTTCATCGAGATCAAGCGCGAGGAGTGGGAGGAGTACCGCGTCCAGGTCACGCCCTGGGAGCTCGACCGCTTCCTGGCGATCCTCTAGATCGAGCGCCGCGACACCGCGGGGGTGGGCGGTCCACCCTCATGGGGGATTGCCGCGCCGGCCGCGCGCATCCATGCTGGCGGTGGATGCATCGGCGACGCCCCTTCCTCGCGAGCGCGCTGGCCGCGCTCGCAGTGCTCGCGACCGGCGGCCCGCAGGCGCATGCGGGCGACACGATCGGCGCGGCATACAGTGGGAGCGGCGGGGAGGCCTGCGATGGCCCCGTGAGGACCTACGTCCAGACCGAGTCGCCGGGGAACTCGCACGCTTTCCCATACGACGGGGTGGTCACGTCTTGGGCCACCCGCGGGTTCCTGCCGACGTTCACGTTCAACGTCGTTCGGTTGGGCAGCGGCAGTTCCTACACCGTGATCGCGGCAGACGGCCCGCGTAGCTACGGCTCGGCCTCCGGCCTGGTCACCTATCCGGTGCGGATGTCGGTGCGCCAGGGCGACGTCCTCGGTGGTCACACGCCCGGATCCCACACCTGCCCACACACCGGTACCGGGTTCGGACTCGGGGTCGATGATGTCGCGGTCGCGCCCGGCGGCACCGGTTCCTTCGACAGCACCAACACCGGGCGGGTACCGATCGAGGCCACGATCGAGCGCGACTCAGACGGAGACGGCTACGGCGACGACAGCCAGGATGACTGTCCGACCAACGCCTCGACCCAGGGGCCCTGCCCGCTGCCGACCGTGCTCGGCCAGACCTTCAGCCCGATCACCAGCGCGTCGACCGGCGACACGGTCGTCACCGGCTCGCTGGTCTCGAAGATCGCCTCCCAGCAGGACGGTGTGATCACCTCCTGGAGCTACCAGGCGAACTCGGTGGTCGGCGGGACTATGAAGCTGAAGATGTTCCGCCCGCTCGGCGGCAACGACTACCGCGCCGTTGGCGCCGCTCAGCCCCAAACCCCGGTCGCCAACTCGCTCAACACATACCCGACTCGGATCTCGGTTCGCCAGGGCGACAAGATCGGCGCGCGCCACGAGAACCTGCCGATCACCTCCAACGTCTCCTCGCCGGCCAACTCCGCAGCCTTTTTCGCCAACGACCTCGCGACCGGCGACTCGGCCACCTTCACGCCGACCACGTGCTGCGGTCGCCGCATCGACATCTCCGCCGTGCTCGAGGCCGACGCCGACGGCGACGGCTACGGCGACACCTCCCAGGACCTCTGCCCGACCGACGCCTCGACCCAGGGCGCCTGCCCCGCCGCTCAGCCGCCCCCTCCCGACACCAGCGCCTGCGACGCCGCCCGCGCCAAGCTCGACAAGGCGAAGGCGAAGCTGAAGAAGCTCAAGCGCAAGGACGCGTCGGCGAAGAAGCTGACGGCCGCGAAGAAGAAGGTGAAGAAGGCGAAGACCGCGGTCGAGGAGGCTTGCTGAGCCGGTAGGCGCCGCCGAAGCTCGGCCATGCGTCCGAGGTGCCTAAGGGTTCCGCCGCCGGATGCCGAAAGATAGGCCCAGTGGCGGATGTACCTGTCTATCGCGGGAAGTTCGGCGAGCGCGAGGCGGCTCGCCTGTTGTGGCGCGCCGGCTTCGGGCCCAAGCCCGGCGAGGCGGCAAAGCTCGCCCGGCGCTTCAACCTCAAGGGCGCGGTCCACTCGCTGACGCGGCCCAAGGGTCCCGAACGGCTCAAGGGCCCGGACCCGGTCGACGGCGACGGCCTGCCGCTGGCGCCCTTCGACGCCTACGGGCACGACCTGCTCTGGTGGCTGGACCGGATGGTGCGCACCAACCACCCGCTGGTCGAGCGCATGGCGCTGATCTGGCACGACTGGTTCGCGACCGCCGACGTCGACTCCCAGCAGTTCTCGATCCAGCAGGCGCAGCTGTTCGAGCGCCGCTGGATGGGCCCGTTCTCGGACCTGCTGATCGATGTCACCGTCGATCCGGCGATGCTGATCTGGCTCTCGGGGCTCGAGAACACGAAGCGGGCGCCGAACGAGAACTACGCCCGCGAGATGATGGAGCTGTTCACGCTCGGCGCCTCCGACGCCTCCGGGTTCCCGTACGCGGAGAACGACGTCCGCGAGCAGGCCCGGGCGCTGACCGGCTGGACCGCCGATTGGGAGGACGAGGTCGGCTACGTCAACTTCCACTTCGACGCCAAGCGCCACGACGCGGGCGCGAAGACGATCTTCGGCCAGACCGGCAACTTCGGCTGGACCGATTCCTGCAGCCTCTGCCTCACCCACTCGGCCCACAAGACCTTCTTCGTCAACAAGCTCTGGAGCTACTTCATCGGCGTCCCGCCTTCGGTGAAGACGCGCAAGGCGCTGGAACGGCTCTACGTCAAGCGCGAGTACGCGGTGCGGCCGGTGGTCGAGGCGATCCTCATGCACCCGGCCTTCTACCGCGGTCCGGCGATGGTGAAGCCGCCGATCGTCTACATCGCCGGGCTGCTGCGCGCCCGCCGCCGCGGAGTTCAGAGCGATTGGTCGTGGATGGCCGAGATGGCCGGCCAGCGCCTCTTCCGTCCGCCCAACGTCTCCGGCTGGAACGACGCCCGCTGGCTCGACACCTCGACCTTCCGCGGGCGCTGGATCGCCGCCAACGAGATCGCCGGCTACGACGTGATCGACGACGAGGCCGCCTACGACGCCGCCGAGGCCCCGAAGCCGGCGGTGCAGAAGGCGATGCAGTTCTGGGGCAACCCGCTGGTCAGCAACGCGACCCGCAAGAGCCTCGTCCGCTACGCGGGCGCGGCCGGCGCCGCGGCAACCGCCGATTGGCAGCAGGAGAGCTTCCGCCTGCTGCGCCAGAACGCCCTCCGGCTCCTGATCGCCACTTCCCCCGAGATGCAGACGTGCTGAGGAGCTAGCCGAGCCATGGGTTGCAATCACTGCGAAGAGTTCAGCCGCTCACACCTCGTCCGCAAGGCCGTGGCCGAGGCGGGACGGGGCCTGCCCTCGATCGAGCCGGGAATGCCGGAGCCCGCCGGAACGGGCCTCAACCGGCGCTCCTTCCTGCTGCGCTCGAGCGCCGCGATGCTCTCCGTCTACGGGGCCTCGAAGCTGCGCCTCGGCGATCTCGAGCAGGGGATCGCCCAGGCCGCCGGCGCCAACGACCGGGTCCTGGTCTCGATCTTCCTCGACGGCGGCATCGATTCGCTCTCGGTGCTCTCGCCGACCACCGATTCGATCTACCAGTCGCTGCGCCCGACCCTGGCGCTGCCTCCCGGCGCCGGAACTCCGTTCGGCGAGGACCCCAGCCTGCGCTGGAATCCGGCCGCCGCATCCTTCGACGCCCTCCATCAGGCGGGCAAGATGTCGGTGCTGCCGGGAGTCGGCTACTCGAGCCCCGACCAGTCGCACTTCACCTCGCGCCACTACTGGGAGGTGGGCGGTCTGCAGCCGAACGCGATCACCGGCTGGATGGGCCGGCTGATCGATCAGATCGGCACCGCCGACAACCCGCTTCAGGGACTCTCGCTCGACGGCTCGCTGTCACCGGCGCTGGCCACCGGCTCGCTCCCCGTCGCGGCGATCGACGGGCCCTCCTACGACCTCTGGGCCGAGGGCGTCTGGGGCGCGCCCGAGGAGCTGATGTATGGCGCCGTCGGCGAGCTCGGCCGCGCCAGCGCCAAGGCCAAGGACGCGGGCCTGCAGACGGCCGGCGGCGCGGCCGCCCAGGCGATGCAGCTGAAGGCGCAGCTCGAGCCCTTCTCGGGCGATGAGATCGTGGCCCCGGTCGCCTACCCCGAGGGCCAGGGCGAGTGGTTCGGCGAGCGGCTGTCGGCGCTCGCGGCGATGCTCGCCGCCGGGCTGCCGATCCGCTGTGCGGCGGTTTCCGCCCCGGGGTCGTTCGACACCCACGACAACCAGGCCGAGAACTTCGACTCCGACACCAAGCTTGCCGCCGACTCGATCGCCGCCTTCCAGGCCGACCTCGAGGCGCGCGGGCTCGCCGATCGCGTCGTCACCCTGGTCTGGTCGGAGTTCGGCCGTCGCCCGGAGGAGAACGACTCGGGCACCGACCACGGGGCCGGCGGCGCCGCCTTCGTGATCGGCACCCAGGTCAAGGGCCAGATGGTGGGCGAGTTCCCGGGCCTCGCGCAGCTCGACGCCGACGACAACCTCCGCGCCACCTCCGACTTCCGCGGCCTCTACTGCTCGCTGGTCGAGCAGTGGTTCGGCGTCGACGCCGCCGCCGTGATCCCGGATGCGGCCACCTTCGCGCGGCCGACTCTGATTGGCTGATCGGTGATGGCCGATCTCCGGCTCGCCGCGATCGTCGCCTGCTGCGGGGCGCTGCTCGTCCCCGTGCTCGCCGCGGCGAAGCCGGCGGAGCCGCCACCCGACCGCGTCCAGGTGCGCGGCTCGGAGTTCAACCTGACGCTGTCGAAGACCAAGGTCGTCCCCGGCCGGGTGATCGTCCAGTTCCTCAACTCCGGCGAGGACGCCCACGACCTCCGTCTGCAGCGCCTCGGACCTGCCGGCCAGGAGGGCCCGGAGCTCGGCGTCGGCGAGGTCGAGCCGGGCGCCTACGCCAACATCGACGCACGCCTGCGCAAGGCCTCGAGCTACGCGCTCTGGTGCTCGCTCAAGGATCACCGCCTGCTCGGCATGGACGCGACCCTGCGGACGCGCAAGCACCGCGCCTGAGTCGACGTGCGCGCCTAACGCTCGCGAAGCTTGCGGATCGCGCCCACGGTCGCGGTCTTGGCGTTGAACGCCCCGGTCATGACCCGGTCGGCGGTCGAGCCGGCCGGCGGCATCATGCCCAGCTGCTGCGCGAGCAGCACGGCGTTGGTGTAGGCGTTGTTCTCGACGATCTGGCCATCCTCGACCCGGAGCATGTCGCAGCCCTCCATCACGATCGCGGCGCCGGTGGGGGCGAGGCCCTGGAAGCGGCCGGGGCCGGTGAAGGTGGCGTCGACGCGCCAGCGGCAGGCCGCGTACTTGCCGCTCGCGCACAGCTCGAGGATCTGGAAGTCCCAGTCGGGGAAGGCCTCATACTGGCCGCTGAAGAACGCCTTGATCTCGCCGGGTGCCTTCAGGTCCGCGATCCCGTGGATCACATCGCGCGAGCCCGGCTTCCACAGTGAGACGGCCAGATCGAGGTCCCGATCGGCGATCGCGCCGAAGTAGGCCTTGGCGATCTGGGCGGTGGTCTTCGGCTTCTCGGTCTTGGTCGCAGCCATGGCCCTCAATCTATCCATCGAGCGCGGCGGCAAGCTCGCCGGCCCCGGTCACCGGCATCCGGCAGCTGAAGTTCTCGCATACGTACGCGGCGGCTTTGCCCTCGACCGCGTTGCGTCCGAGCATCAGCTCGGGCCGCTCGCTGCCCTCGGCACCGCCCGCCAGCACAAGGTGCGGGCGAAGCTTCGAGCGCACCGCCCCCGCGAGCTCGCCGAGCCCGTCGCCGGCAGCGCTGGGGGCGACCAGCGCCACCTCCTTGACCGGGGAAAGGTGGAAGTCGATCGCCCGCAGCAGGTGGGCGACCGCCTGGGGGTGGTTGGCGGCGACGCGGCCGAAGAGGCGGAAGACCGACTCGGCGTGCTCGGCGTACGAGCGCTCGCCGGTGAGCGCCGCCAGGCGCAGGAGGCCATAGGCCGCGGCCGAGTTGCCCGACGGGATCGGGTGATCGTCGATGTCCTTGCGCCGCGCGATCAGCTGCTCGTGGTCGTTGGAGGTGGTGAAGAAGCCACCGCGCTCGGGGTCGGCGAAGCGGGCGATCATCGCCTCGGCGGTCTCGCGGGCGGCGTCGAACCAGCGCACCTCGAAGGTCGACTCGTACAGGGTCAGCAGGGCCTCGAGCAGGAACGCGTGGTCCTCGAGGTAGGCGTTCAGCTTCGCCTCACCGTCCTTCCAGCTGCGCAGCAGCCTGCCCTCGGCATCGCGCATCCGCGTCCAGATGAACTCAGCCGCGGTGCTGGCGGCGTCGAGGTAATCGTCGCGGCCGAGCACCGCGCCGGCGTCGGCGAGCGCGGCGATCATCAGAGCGTTCCAGGAGGCGAGCCGCTTGTCGTCGAGGCCGGGCCAGACGCGCTTCGAGCGCGCCTCATAGAGCGCCGCCCGCGCCTGCTCGAGCCGCGGCGGCGGCTCCTCCTCGAGCCGGCCGATCAGGTTGAGGATGTTGCCGCCCTCGAAGTTGCCGCCCTCGCTGACACCGTAGTAGGCGATCACCGCGTCGGCGAGCTCGCCCAGATCCGCTGCCTCGAGTACAGCCCGGATCTCGGCCGGCGTCCAGACATAGAACTTGCCCTCGACCCCCTCGGAGTCGGCGTCGAGCGCCGAGTAGAAGCCGCCCTCTGAGCCGCGCATCTCGCGCAGCGCCCAATCGAGGGTGTGCTCGGTGACCTCGCGCCAGCGCTGGTGGCCGAGCACCTGGTAGCCGTGCAGATAGGCGCGAGCGAGCAGCGCGTTGTCGTAGAGCATCTTCTCGAAGTGGGGGACGAGCCAGATCGCGTCGACCGAGTAGCGGGCAAAGCCGCCGCCGATCTGATCGTTGATCCCGCCGGCGGCGATCGCGTCGAGCGTCACCTCGACCGGGCCGGGCTCGCCGACGGTCAGCATCAGCTCCAGCGCCGACGCCGGTGGGAACTTCGGCGGCCCGCCGATCCCGCCGTGCTCCATGTCGGTTGCGGCACGCAGCTGGCTGACCGCGTTTTCGACCACGGCCCGGGTGAGCTCGCCATCAGCCGGCTCGATTCGCCCCACCGCGCCGAGCTGGTCGCGGATCTTGGTCGACATCTCGGAGATCTGCTCGCGCTGGGTCGTCCACGATTGCGCCACGGCCTCCATCACCATCCGAAAGCTGGGCATTCCCTGCCGCGGCTCGGGCGGGTAGTAGGTGCCGCCGTAGAACGGCACCCCCTCGGGGTCGCAGAACGCGGTCAGCGGCCAGCCGCCATGGCCGGTCATTCCCTGGACCGCCTCCATGTAGATCGAGTCGACGTCCGGGCGCTCCTCGCGATCGACCTTGATCGGGACGAAGTGCTCGTTCATGAACGTGGCGGTCTCCGGGTCCTCGAAGGATTCGTGGGCCATCACGTGGCACCAATGGCAGGCCGAGTAGCCGACCGAGAGCAGGATCGGCCGGTCGAGCTCGACCGCTCGCGCGAGCGCCTCGGGCCCCCACGGATACCAGTCCACCGGGTTGTCGGCGTGCTGGAGCAGGTAGGGGCTGGTCTCTGAGGCGAGCCGGTTCGGCATTGACCGGAAACGATAGACCGGCGATAGGGTCGGTCCAGGCAGCAGTCCGAGCGAGGAGGAACAGATGCCATCGTTGATGCAGATGCAGTGGCGCGACGTGACCCCGGAGCAGTACGAGCTGATCCGCGAAACCATCAACTTCGAGAACGATCATCCCGACGGCGCGCTGGTCCACAGCGTCTGGTTCGACGCCGAGGGGATGCGGGTCGTCGACGTCTGGGAGAGCCCCGGGCATTTCCAGGCATTCTTCGAATCTCGCCTGGCGCCCGCCGTGCAGGAACATGGGCTCCCGGGCGAGCCCGAGGTGGTCTGGGTCGAGCTGCACAACCACTTCGACACCGCCGCCGGCTGAGACGCCCTCAGGCTAACGACCGCCGGATCGCCGCCTCCAGCGCGGCGAGCCCGGATTTCAGGTCCCGGCCCGCGATCGGGCCGAAGCCGGGCACCGTTCCGTGCAGGGCGACGCGAGTCGTCGATCCACCTGCGTCCCCGGCCACGATCTCCACCGTGACCGGCGCCGATCTGCAGCAAAGGCGAGCCGCGTCCTGACGCCCCCGGATTTGGTCGGCGCCGCCCTCGACCAGCTCCCAGTTGAGGTAGGCGATCGCGGCCCGGCAGCCCTCGAGCGCGCGTTGGCGCGGAAGCTCGAGCTCGAAGGTCTTCACGGCCTTGGACATCAGCAGCGGGCGTCGAGGGCGGCGAGGAGCAGGATCGAGGCGGCGGCGTAGTCGAGCGCCGGCTCCGAGGTGACGTAGTCGCGGCGTTCGTCGACGTAGGCGGCGAAGCTGCTCTGCAGCGGACCGCGGGCGCGGAAACCCTGGTCCTCGATCTGCTCGATCGGCGCAGGTCCCCCGACGACCGCGCCCGCTGGCTGCCCGGCGCCGAACACCGACGCCCAATGGTGGGCGTGCTTCGGCGCCTTGGGACCGAACCCGACGACGAAGCTGGCGCCGAAGGGGTTGCGCCCGAGCAGGTAGTCGCGCGCACCCGCGGCCACCTCACAGCCTCGTCTCGAGCCACCTGGCGCCGCGGTCGAGAGCGCGGCGAGCGCGCCGCTGCCACCGTTCTGGGCGGTCGTTCCCCAGCTGAAAAAGCCGGGCATCCCGAAGGCGTTCGAGCGCGCCTGGCCAACGGCGATCGCGCCGCTCTCACGTAGGAGCGCGCAGCTTCGATCGAGCGCCGCGCCGGCAGGGATCGCCGGCCGGCCGAGCGCGCCACAGGCGTCGGCGGCGCCGAGCTGGGCGAAGCTGTCGACGACGCCGATCGTGCCGTCGGCGCGCGCCTCGCGGCTGGCGATGTAGGTGGAGTAGTCGTCGAGGTAGCGCTGCTCGCCGGTTGCGCGCCAGAGCTCCAGCGCCCCGGTGGCCATCGAGTCCTGCCACTGGGAGGCGACGTAGAAGTTGCCCGCGTAGGGCGGATACCCCGCCCGCTTGAGCGCCGGCGCCGGCGCGGCGGAGAGCGCTCCGGCGTCGTACCACTCGCGGGCTGCCGCCAGCTGCCCGGGCGCGGCGCTGCGCTGGTAGGCCATCGCCAACGCCGCCGCCGTCTTGCCTCCGAGGTCGCCGCCGATCCGGTCCGCGGGCAGGAGGTAGGCGAAGCGAGTGCCGATCCCCGCCTGGGTTGAACCGTCGTCTGCCGTCGGGTCGCGAAAGCCGAGGTCGTGGTCGCGCTCGTCGCCGACCTGGGCGACGAAGGCGTCGGGGAAGGGATGGGCCTTGAGCAGCCAGCGGATGCCGACGTCGGCCTCCGCCCTGAGCGCCGCCGCATCGGCGGTGTCGAGCAGCGCCGCGGCCTCGAGCAGCGAGGCCGAGAACGCGGTCGTCTGGGCGAAGTGGAGCATGTCGCCGGCGTCCATCCAGCCGCCGCTGAGATCGACCGCGGTGCCGCCGTGCGCGAACGCCGCCGGATGGACGATCGCGTCGTTGAGATGGGCCGGGCCGTGCGTGCGCGACGGTTCGTCGCCGTCGCGATTGGCGTCGAAGAAGCCGAGGATCGCCGCGATCGCCGCCCGCCCGCCGCCATCGTTTACGAGCCAGGGGCGCGAGCTGGCGTTGCCGATCCTGACTCGGTAACTGCCCGGCGTGGCGACCGAGCTCCAGTCGGCGCGGTAGGCATGGGCGAACGGCGCCGGCTTGCCGGGCGCGCGGCGCAGCCGGCCGCGAAGCACGACCGCGCCCGCCCCGTCGACCACCGTGAACCGCTTTCCCGCGAGCTTGCCGGCGCTGCCGACGATCGCGACCTTGCTCTCGCTCGGGGCGCTCGGGCCGCCGGCCCGGATCACCGTGGTCCGCGCCTGGGCGGCCGGGCTCGCGAGCAGCAGCGCCGCGGCGGCGAGGACGGCGACGACGACTCGCTTACTCGCCACGCAGCTCCTTGGCCAGCTCGCCGAGGGCCGCGGTCGTCTCGCCGATCCCGGCTCCGGTCTCCTTCATGTAGAGCTTCGCCGCCTTGCGCGTTTCGCCGGTCGCGAGCAGCAGGCGAACCTCGTCGGAGACCGGCGGCGCGGACTTCGCGTCGAGCTCCCAATCGGCGGCGCCGGTTTGCTGGAAGAGGACCGCGATGCGTCGCTCGAGCTCGTCGACGCGGGCTCGCAGCTCGCTGATCTCGTCGCTCATCGTCAGCTCAGTATGCGCACGGCAGCTCGGCCATGCGCTCGATCCATTCCTTCAGCCGGGGGTGAGTGTCGCCCAGCGGCTGATGCTCTTCGAGGATCACGTGGAAGGTCTCGGTGTCGGCCGGGTCGCGATGCAGCGCGTACTTGAGGAAGGGATAGGCGACGAAGTCGGCGGCGGTCAGCTGGCCCGCCACCAGGTAGTCGCTCTCGGCCAGCAGGTCTTCGAAGATCTCGAGCCGTGCGGTCATCTCGGCGCCCAGGGTGGCGATCCGTGCCTCGTCCGGTGCGCCGCCGTCGAGCTCGTCCTCGATCGCGTTCGGGGCCGCCTTGTAGACGTTCTCGAACCAGCCGATGAACACCTCGACGCCGGCCCGGCAGGTCGGATCGGCGGGGAACAGCGGCGGCTCGGGGGTGCGCCGGTCGAGGTGGCGGAAGATCGCGACCGAGTCTGCGATCACCTCGCCGGCGTCCTCGATCACGGGCACCAGACCCTGGCCGCTGATCGCCTCCACCGGACCGCGGTTGGAGTACTCGATCAGCACCGACTGCGCCTCGATCTGCTTGTGGGCGAGGGCGAGCCCGACCCGCTCGCAGTTGGTCGACAACTCGCCTCGATACAAGCGCACCGCAGGACCGCCCGCCATCGCAGCGCCCGAGCTAGCCGGTGGTTACGTCGCGGGCGAAGGCCTCGAGCGCGTCCGCGAACACCTGCAGGTCGCGCTCGGTGTGGGCGACCGAGACCGTCCACTCCTCCTCGACGCCGGGGGTCATGAAGACGCCGTTGTTCATGTGGTAGAGCCAGGCCAGCTGCGAGAGCTCCTCGTCGACCTTGGTCAGGTAGTCGCGGTACTCGCGCAGCGGCTCCTCGGAGAAGACGACGCAGCCCTTGGCGCCGATGCCGGACGTGTAGCAGGGCAGGCCGTACTGCTCGATGATCTCGTCGCAGCGGCCGAGCAGCCACTCGTTCGACGACTCGAGCTTGCGGTAGGCGTCCGCGGTGAGCACCTGGGTCAGGGTGGCCTCGGCCGCCGCCATCACCAGCGGGTTGCCGTTGAAGGTGCCGTACTGGACCACGGTGCCGTCGGCGATCGCGTCGCCGAGTTCCGCGGTCATTCCGATCGCGCCGCCGGGGTAGCCGCCGCAGGTCGCCTTCGCCAGGGTGATCATGTCCGGGGTGACTCCGAAACGCTCGGTCGCGCCGCCACGGGCGATCGTCGCCCCGGTCTTGACCTCGTCGAAGATCAGCTTGACGCCGTGGGCCGTGCACAGTTCGCGCACGCGCTCGAGGTAGCCCTCGACCGGCGGGATGATGTTGATGTTCATCATCGCCGGCTCCATGATCAGCCCGGCGACCTTTCCCTCGAGCTTCGAGAGCACGCTCTCGAGCGCCTCGGCGTCGTTGAAGGGAACCGCGCGGGTGAGCTCGGTGAGCGCCAGCGGATAGCCGGCGCCGTAGGGGACCGATACTGGGTCGTCTCGATCACCCAGTGATTCCAGGGGCGGATAGACGCTGACCATGACCGAGTCGTGGTGGCCGTGGTAGGAGCCCTCGATCTTCAAGATCAGGTCGCGGCCGGTGGTCCCGCGGGCGAGGTGGACGGCGTCCATCGTCGACTCGGTGCCGGAGTTGGTGAACCGCCACTGGGGCAGGCCGAAGCGATCGGCGAGCTCCTCGGCGACGACGATCGAGCCGTCGGTGGGCGCGGCGAAATGGGTGCCGAGGTCGATCCGCGCCTTGACCGCCGCGCCGACGGTCGGGTTGGCATGGCCGATCGCCATCACTCCGAAGCCGTTGTGGAAATCGACGTACTCGTGGCCGTCGACGTCCCAGACGCGGGAGCCCTCGCCGCGCTCGAGGTAGACCGGCCACGGCTTGTTCTCCTGGAATGAGGAGGGAACTCCGCCCGGCATCACCTTGACGCCGCGCTCGAAGCGCTGCTTGGACTGCGGCGTGCGCTCGGTGAGCTTCTGCATCTCACGCTCGGTGAGCTCGGCCACCCGCTCGCGATCGATCTTTGACGTCCCCGTTGTTGTCGATTCGACTGTCATGGCCCGGAGCGTAGCGCCCGCGCGCTGACCGCTTCGTCCAAGGCTTCGGAGTCCGATTGGACTCGCAGGCGGCGCCAGATCGCCCCCAGTGCCTCGATCTCGGCGGGCTCGAGCCGGCTGAGGAAGTGCCGGCGCACCCCGGCGAGGTGGTCCGGACGAGCCGCGGCGAGCGTTGCGCGCCCCGAATCGGTGAGCAGGGCAAAGAAGCCGCGGCCGTCGTCGGTGCAGCGCTCGCGCGCGATCAGCCCCTGGCGCTCGAGCCGGTCGGCCAGCCGGGTGATCCCGCTGCGGCTGAGCAGCAGGCGGTCGGCGAGCTCGCCCATCCGCAGCCGGTTGCCTTCGGCATCGCCGAGATACATCAGTACCTCGTATGAGCTCAGCGGCAACCCGTGGTCGCGCTCGAGCTCCGCGTCGAGCTCGGCGACCACTCGGCTGTGGGTCTCGAGCATGCCCCGCCAGGCGCCCAGCTCGCGCTCCGAGAGCAGTGATGTTGGATCCATACCGCGGAGGGTAACAAGTGCTTGCGAGTGCAACTATATGTTATAGTTGATTACGCAACTACTTTTGAAGAGGAGAAGAATGAAGCTCGAGGGCATCCACCACATCACCGCGATCACCGCCGAGGCGCAGGCGAACGTCGACTTCTACGCCGGCACGCTCGGCCTGCGGATGGTGAAGAAGACCGTCAACCAGGACGCTCCCAGCGTCTACCACCTCTTCTACGCCGACGAGCAGGGCAGCCCCGGCTCCGACATCACCTTCTTCGAGTTCCCGGGCGCCCGCCGAGGCCGCGCCGGCGCCGGCATGGTTCACCGGATCGTCTGGCGCGTCGGCTCGTCCGACGCGCTCGACTTCTGGCAGCAACGCCTCGGTGCTGCCGGGGTCGAGACCAGCCGCGACGGCGAGGGCCTGCGGTTCGCCGATCCCGAGGGCCTCGAGCACGAGCTGCTCGTCGCCGCGGTTCCCGACCAGCCGCTGATCGCCGATCACCCCGAGGTTCCGGGCGAGCTCGCGCTGCAGGGCTTCCACGCCGCTCGCGCCTACTCCGCCGACCCCGAGCGCAGCGCCGGCCTGCTGGAGAGCCTCGAGTTCGAGCGCTCCGGTGAGAGCTGGGAGGCACGCGGCGAGTCGCGCGGCGGCCTCTGGACCTACGACGCCCCGCCGCCCGAGCCGGGGATCGAGGGCGCCGGCACCGTCCACCACATCGCCTGGGCGTCGGAGATCGACGAGCACACCGACTGGCGCGAGCGCGCGATCGCCGGCGGCGCCCGTCCGACCCCGGTGATCGACCGCTTCTGGTTTCGCTCGATCTACTTCCGCGAGCCCAGCGGCGTGCTGTTCGAGGTCGCGACCCTGGGGCCCGGATTCGGCGTCGACGAGGATCCCGAGCACCTCGGCGAGACGCTGATCCTGCCGCCGTTCCTCGAGGATCAGCGGGAGCAGATCGAGGCGGTGCTGACACCGGTGGTGAATCCGCGAACGGCCGCCCGCGCCGGATCGTGAGCGAGGGGCTGGTCCACCGGCTGCGCGAGCCGGCCGGCGAGCCCCAGGGGGCGCTGGTTCTCAACCACGGCCGCGGCGCCGACGAGAACGACCTCTACGGCCTGCTCGACGCGCTCGATCCCGAGCGGCGGCTGCTCGGTGTCACCACCGGGGCGCCGCTGACCGGGATCCCGCCGGGCGGGCGCCACTGGTACCTGGTGCCGCGGGTCGGCTACCCGGATCCGGTCACCTTCGCCGGCAGCTACAAGGCGCTGACCGGATTCCTCGACGACCTGCTCGCCGAGCGGGGCATCGAGTGGGGGCAGACCGTGATCGGCGGCTTCTCGATGGGCGCGGTGATGTCGTATGCGACCGCGCTCGGGATCGGGCGCCCGTCGCCGAAGGCGCTGCTCGCCTTCAGCGGCTTCATCCCCACGGTCGAGGGCTGGGCGCCGGAGCTCGAGGGTCGCGAGGGCCTGCCGGTGCTGATCCACCATGGCGCCAACGATCCGGTGATCTCGGTCGAGTTCGGCCGCCAGGCAAGTGAGCTGCTCTCGGCCGCGGGGCTCGCGGTCGACTACATCGAGTCCGACGCCGGCCACTCGCTGCCGCCCGACGTGATCCGCCCGGCAGCCGCCCTGGTCGCCGCAGCGCCGCCCGGGCCCGCGTAGCCACCCGGCTAGCCTGTGAGGTAGATGCCGTCACTGCGCCTGATCGAGGGGAGGGCGCCGGCCTCCGGGCCGCGCCGGGCCTCCGCCTTCGACGTCCCGATCGACGCCGCGCCCACCGATGAGGAGGCGCTGGACGCCTACTCGCGCGCCGTCTCCGGCGTCGCCGAGCGGCTCTCGGGCTCGGTCGCCAGCCTGCGGGTTCAGCGGCGCACGCGCCGCGGCCGGGTGCAGGCGGGCGCCGGCAGCGCCGTCGTCCTCACCCACGACGGCTTCCTGCTCACGTCGGCCCATGTGATCGGCGCCAGTGACGGCGGCACCGCGCGCTTCACCGACGGCCGCGAGCTGCGGTTCACGGTTGCCGGCAGCGACCCGCTCTCCGACCTGGCGGTGATCCGCACCGAGGGCGGCGAGCTGACGCCGGCCGAGCTCGGCGACGCCGAGCGCCTGCGCGTCGGCCAGCTCGTGGTCGCGATCGGCAACCCGCACGGGTTCGAGGGCTCGGTGACCGCGGGCGTGGTCTCGGCGCTCGGCCGGGCGCTGCCCGCGGCCGCCGGCGGCGCGGTGCGGGTGATCGACAACGTGATCCAGACCGACGCCGCCCTCAACCCGGGCAATTCGGGCGGCGCGCTCGCCGACGGCCGCGGCCGCCTGGTCGGCGTCAACACCGCGGTCGCCGGGATCGGGCTCGGGCTCGCCGTCCCGGTGAGCGCGACCACGCAGCGGATCATCGCCGCCTTGATCTCCGACGGCCGCGTGCGCCGCGCCTACCTCGGGATCGCCGGCGGACCGGCGCCGCTGCCGCCGCGCGCGCGGGCGGCGGCCGGAGCCGAGCGTGGGGTGGAGGTGGTCGAGATCGTCGACGCCAGCCCCGCCGACGTCGCGGGCCTGCGCGTTGGCGACGTGATCTTCGAGCTCGACGGCGACCCGATTGCCTCCGCCACCGACCTGCAGCGGCTGATGGTCGCCGAGCGGATCGGGGCCGAGGCGACGGCGCGGCTGGTCCGCGACGGCTCGGTGCTCGAGCTGCCGGTCGTGCCCGCGGAGCTCGAGCTCTAGCGGCCGCTGGTCTACGGCTCCAGGCGCACGGCGGAGATCACGCCGTCAGCGAGGTGAATGTCTCCGTTCGTCTCGTCGCAGAAGATCTGCCAGGTGTGGTTGCCGGCCGGTGTGCTGGGGTCGATCCCGATCAGCGAGAGGAACGACTTCTGCGCAGACGTGGCGTGCTCGTTGCCGTTCTGGCCGAACTGGACCGGGTCGTTGAAGACCTGGTTGTCGTCGACGCCGTCCCCGCGCAGCTCGCAGACGCCCTCATCGGCGCCGGCAGCGTCGCCCCACCAACCGATCGTCGCCGTGACAAGCACCGGACTGGGGAGGGGGAGGTTCAGCGCCGTGAACGTGTCGCCGCACTCGACAAAGGCGCTCGGATCGCAGCCGTTGACGGTCGCGGTCTGCAGCTGGTTGATGGCCAAGGTCGACTCGTTGATCTCGGCGCCGCCGAGGGAGTCGTCGACGACCTCGCCCGAACCGACCGAGTTCGGCGCGAGCTGCGGGTTCGGATAGGTCCCGCTCAGGTCTCCGCCCGCCGGTCCGCTGGACGCTCCCGCCGGCCCCGGCGCTCCCTGTGGGCCGGTCGGCCCCTGAACGCCTTCCAGCGTCGACTCGTCGACGTCGTCGCCGGTGAGCGAGTTGTCGGCGACGTTCGTCGACGTGACCGCGTTGGCGGCCAAATCGCTGTTCTTCACGTTGCCCTTCTTGATGTCGCCCGAGTCGACCGTGTTCTTGCCGCTCAGCGCTCCGGCCGTGCCGCCGAGGGCGATGAAGATCGCGATCAGGCCGAGGACGTTCTGACGCAGGTAGGTGCGAGCGCGGGTGGACAAGGGTCCCTCCTTGGTCGGTGGCTGCCGAGCACAGCTTTGCCGTCCAGCCGCCCGCCGGGTATAGGTGAAAACACCTGATTTCGGTTTTCGACGGCGTCCGCGCGGTGTGCGAACATGTGTTCGTGCGTTGGGAAAACCTCGAGAAGGGAGCAAGCACGCAGGGCCTGCTGCCCGGGATGGGTGAGTCCACGGTCCGCACCTTCGACGCTCCAGAGGCGCTCGGCATCCGCTTTCACGAGGTGCAGGCGCGATCGGGCCTGAACAGGGTTCCGCAGCAGTCGAGGATGCCGTTCCGGTGGACGATCAACCCGTTCCGCGGCTGCACTCACGCGTGCGCTTTATAGGCCTACTGCTTCGCTCGCCCCACCCACGCCTATCTGGACTTCAACGCGCGCGAGGACTTCGAGCGCGAGATCGTGGTCAAGGTCAACCTGCCGGAGGTCGTCCGCGCCGAGCTTCGGCGGCCCTCGTGGAAACGCGAGCACGTCGCCCTCGGCACCAACACGGATCCCTACCAGTGGGTTGAGGGGCGCTACCGGCTGATGGAGGGGATCTGGGAAGCGATGCGCGACTTCGCCAATCCGTGCTCGGTGCTGACCAAGTCGCCGCTGCTGTTGCGCGATATCGAGTTGATGAAGGAGATCTCGGAGCGGACCGAGTTCGTCGCCAACCTCTCGATCCCGACCCTGGAGGAGAAGGCCTGGCGGGCGACCGAGCCACACACGCCGCACCCGCGAAAGCGGATCGAGGCGGTCGCCGAGCTGGCCCGGGCCGGGATTCCGGTCGGGGTGCTGATCGCGCCGCTGATCCCGGGGGTCAACGACGCACCGGGGCAGGTCGAGGAGCTGGTCGAGGCGGTCGGCGAAGCGGGCGCCGAGAGCATCGGCGGCGTCGGCCTGCACCTGCGCGGCGAGGTGCGCGAGATCTGGTTCGACTGGCTGCGCCAGTACCGGCCCGACCTCGTCGAGCGCTACGAGGAGCTCTATCGCCGGGGCGCCTACATGGAGAAGACCGAGCGCGAGGCGCTCGCCACGCGCGCCCGCGGCAAGAGCCGGCCGCGGCGGTTCAGGACCCTTCGAGGGGCCGGCGGACCGGCGGCTGGTCGCGCGGCCGAAAGCGGTCCCGCGGAACCGCGCGGCCGCCAGGTGAGGCTGTTCTAGCGGGTGCGATGAGTCCGGCTGGGGTCGCCGGTCTACCCTGATACGCCGATGAGCGAGGCACAGCCGACAACCCAGAGCGCGATCGAGCTCCGCGACGTGGTCAAGACCTTCGGCTCGATCACCGCCGTCGACCATCTCGACCTCGACGTTCCCGCCGGGATCTGCCTCGGGCTGCTGGGGCCGAACGGCGCCGGCAAGTCGACGACGATGCGCCTGCTCACGGGGCAGGCGATCGCCGATTCGGGCGAGCTGCGGGTGCTCGAGTTCGAGCTGCCGCGGGAGGCGAAGGCGGCTCGGGCGGTGATGGGCGTCGTCCCCCAGCTCGACAACCTCGACGTCGACGTCACTGTCGAGGACAACCTCGCCGTCTTCGCTCGCCTGTACCGCGTCCCCGACGTGCCCGCCGCGGTCAACCGATCGCTTGATCTCGCCCGCCTGCAGGAGCGCCGGAAGGACGCCGTCGATGAGCTCTCCGGCGGCATGCGCCGGCGGCTGCTGCTGGCCCGCGGGCTCGTCCACGAGCCGCGGCTGGTGCTGCTCGACGAGCCGACCGTCGGCCTCGACCCGCAGATCCGGACCCAGATGTGGACGCTGATCGACGGCCTGCGGACCCGCGGGGCGACGATCCTGATGTCGACCCACTACATCGAGGAGGCCGAGCGGCTCGCCGACGAGGTCGCGGTGATGGCGGAGGGCAAGATCGTCGCCCGCGGCAAGCCATCGGAGCTGATCCTCAAGCACGCGGGGCGCGAGACCGCCGAGGTCTACGGACCGCCCGACCGGCTCGCCGAGGTGCGCGCCGTGGCCGAATCGGAGGGTCTCCAGGTGCGGCCGGCGGGGCCGGCGATCGCGATCGTCGGCGCCGAGCGCTCCACCAACGGCACCGTGCCCGAGGACGCGGTCCGCCGCGCGGCGTCGCTCGAGGACGTGTTCGTCCTGCTGACCGGGGAGGAGGCGGAATGAGTGCTGCCCCCACCGCGACGCGGATCCGGCGGCTCGACCCGGCCGCGATCGGCGGCGTGATGAGCCGCGAGGTCGCCAACTTCCGCACCTTCTGGAAGGCGACCACGTTCTCGAGCGTGCTCGAGCCGACGATCTACCTGCTCGCCTTCGGCCTCGGCCTCGGCTCGACGATCGTCACGCAGGTTCAGGGGCTCGACTACGTCGAGTTCGTCGGCACCGGCATGGTCGCGACCGCCGTGATCTTCGCCAGCGCGCTGCCGGCGATGTTCGGCACCTTCGTCAAGCACCGCTTTCAGCGCACCTACGACGCGATCCTCGCCGCCCCGGTCGACGTCGAGGAGCTGGTCACGGCGGAGGCGCTGTGGATCGCCTTCCGCGCCGGCTTCTACGGCTGCTTTCCGCTCTTGGTCTCATTCGCCTTCGGCCTCGACCCGACCTGGGCGATGCTGCTGGTGCCCTTCTTCTGCTTCATCACCGCCTACGGCTTTGCCTCCTTCGGCATCGCCGTCGCCGGCACGGTGGCGAAGATCGACCAGTTCAACTACGTGACCACGCTCGTGATCACGCCCCTGTTCCTGGTCGCCGGCACCTTCTTCCCGATCGACCAGCTCCCCGAGGGCTTTCAGGTCCTGGCGCAGTTCAACCCGCTCTATCAGCTGGTCGAGCTCGTCCGCGGCGCCGCCTTCGGCTTCGAGGCCGTCGACGTCCTCCGGGTCGGGGTGCTGCTGATCTTCGCCTTCGCGATGTGGCGGCTCGCGGTTCGTCAGATGACCAAGCGCCTGGTCGACTAGCTCCAGCCGCCGGCGCTCAGCGCGGGCGGACCGACCAGCGGTACCGCGCCGCCCAGGGGTCGACGTTGCCGGCGGCATCGGTCGCGCGGACGCGGAAGAAGTGGTTGCCGATGCCGACATGGACCCGCTTCGGCGACCTGCACGCACGCCAGCCGCCGTCGTCGAGCCGGCATTCGAAGCTCGAGCCGCGTTCGTTCGAGCTGAACCTGAACCGCGCCGCGACATGTTGGCGCTTCGTCTTCACCGGATCGCCGGGAGCGCGATCGATCGAAGTCTCGGGGTGCTTGGTATCTCCGCTCGTCTGGTCCGGCGGCCCCTCCGGTGGCGCGCCTTCGAGCGGCGGCCCCGCGACCCAGTAGGCCTGGTCGTAGAGGTCGCCCGGGCGCAGCTCGAGGAACTCTCGCGTGTCCTCGACCTCCTCGGCGATCTTCGCCAGCGAGTACTCGCGCCGTGGATCGATCGCCTGCCACGGAGCGAGCATGGCGGCGAGTTGCGCCGTCTGCGCCTCGAGGCCGAGCGCCGTGACCGCGCCCGGCAGCGTCGCCAGCACCTGGCGGAACTCGCCGTAGCACGCCGGGTCGGAGCGACAGCCTTCGAACAGCGTGCCGCCGGGGCCGTCGAGCGGGATCCCGGCCGACAGCGACGAGTCCTGGCCCCAGGGGATGATCGAGAACAGCCCGCTCGTATCGCTGTGCAGGTAGTAGTTGTTGGGGCGTTTGTCACCGGAGTTCGAGGTGTAGTTGTCCCAGGCGCCGGCGTACTTCTCGACCGCCCATTCGCGCGCCATCTCGGTCAGGTCGGCGCGTCCGGCGAGCCGCTGGGAGAAGCTCCCACCGGCGCCCTCGAGCGCCCCGACCAAGCCCTCCAGGTCGGAGAGGTCGCCCTCGTCGCCCTCGTCGACCTCGTAGTTGCCGAGGTCGCTGGTCCGCACGTCGACGTCAAAGCCGCCCTCGTACAGATGCTCGGTCGACCCGAACCAGAGCGGCAGCGAGACGTCGTCCATGGTCTCGACGTTGACGTAGACGCCGTAGTCGGCGCCGTTGACCCGCACGTACGCGTAGCCGGTCCGCGAGGCCGGCACGCCCGCGGCCCGGAAGAGCTCGTAGGCGAGCGTCTCGCGGATCATCGACGGGTCCTCGACCATGTTGTTCAGGGTCAGCTTCTTCAGACCGAGGAACTTCTCCCCGCCGAACTCCTTGAACTTGACCTTGAACGCCGCCTTGCCGTCGAGGGTTCGAAACGAGGTCGTGCCCTTGAGGCGGAGGCCGACGGTGTCGCTGTAGGTGCCGGCGTTCGCGTTGATCTCGAGCTCGGCGGGCACGTAGGTTTCGGGATCGGCAGCGAGGTCGTCGCGTGCTGCGTCCGTGAGCGTGAACTCGATCCCGGCGACCGACGACGGGTCGAAGAAGGGCCCGGCCGGGTCGCTCCCCGGTGCGTCTCCCGTGGCGCCCGAAGCCGCCGACGCATGCAGCGCGATCGCGGCCAGCGAAAGCACCGTGGACCGCAGGATCCATCCCATCTTGCACACCACCGAACCGTTGACTATCCCAAGCGCGGCCGGCGAGCGCAAGCGGAACACCTGTCGAGTCGTGCCTGAGCGTCGCCGATCCGCGCTCAGGGAGCGCGCACGGACCAGGCGTGGCGAGCGGGCGAGGCGTCGGTGTTGCCGGCGCTGTCGGTGGCCCGCACGCGGAACACGTGGTGGCCCCTGCCGGTCCGCACGGTCAAGGGCGAATCGCAGGGGCGCCACTCGGGCGTGTCCAGGCGGCACTCGAACCACGAGCCGGGCTCTGAGGAGGCGAATCGGAGGTGCGCCCGGCGGCGGCGCGCCCTCGTCTTCACCAGCGCGGGCGGCGCGTCGCTGATCGAGGTCTGCGGCGACTCGCGGTCGGCCCTCGATTCGAGTGGCGGCGAAGCGGGGTCCTCTGGGGCAGGGGCCTCGCCCCAGTAGAGCGGGTCGGCGACATCTTCGGGCCGGGTCTTGAGGAAGGCGTGGACACCGGCGACCGCGGCCTCGATCTGCTCGAGCGAGTGCTCGCGGCGGGGATCGAGCTGCTGCCAGGGCGCGAGCATCGCCGCGATCTCGGTCACTTCCTGATCGAGATCGAGCGACTCGGCCAGCCCGGGCAGCGACAGCGTCGCCTGGCTGTACATCGCCCAGCATTCGTCGTCGGCTCGGCAGAGCTCGAACAGCCGCCCCCCGGGATCGTCGAAATGGAGGTGGCCCTCGAAGGTCTGATCGGTGCCCCAGGGGAGGATCGAGAACCGCCCGCTGGCGTCGCTGTGCAGGTAATAGTTGTTCGCCCTGCCATCGGCTCGCGTGTAGCTGTCCCAGTGGCCGACGTAGCGCTCGACCGCCCA
The DNA here is from genome assembly GCA_963767475.1 of uncultured Solirubrobacterales bacterium. Lineage (GTDB taxonomy): Bacteria > Actinomycetota > Thermoleophilia > Solirubrobacterales > 70-9 > WHSW01. Next base: position 654,564 of record CAVYEI010000003.1, on the reverse strand, counting down.
CATCCGCGTCATCTCCGCCAGGTCGGCGAGATCCACCAGGCGCTGCGAAAAGGAGCCGGCGGCGGCGTCGACCGCCGCGACCAGGGCCTCGAGGTCGCCGCGGTCGGACCCGCTGCCCTCGTCGACCTCGTAGAGGCCGATGTCCTCGGCGCGGACGTCAAGGTCGAGCACACCCTCGTACAGATGGCCGGTGGAGTCGAACCAGCGCGGCAGCGAGATCTCGTCGAGTGTCTCCACGTTGACGTAGACGCCGTAGTCCTCGCCGTCGACACGGACGTAGGCGTAGCCGGTGCGCGGCGCCGGGACTTCGGCCTCGCGGAAGAGCTCATAGGCAAGCGTCTCGTGGATCATCGACGGGTCCTGGACCATGTTGTTGAGGGTCAGCTTCTTCAGGCCGAGGAAGCGCTGGCCGCCGATCGAGTGGTTGAACTTGAGCTTGAACGCGGCCTTGGCCGTCAGCGGCCGAAACGAATGACTGCCCTTGAGCCGCACGCCGACCTGCAGCGGTCCGTAGCTGCCGCCGGTGGTCGTCAGGGCGAAGCCGGCGTCCTGGTAGGTGTCGGGATCGGCCTCGAGCGCCGTGCGCGAGGCGGCGGGGATCTCGAGGTCGATCCCGACCACCGCCGTGGGATCGAAGAGCCAGGCCGCCGCGTCCGCGGGTGGATCGGCGTCCGAGGGCGAGTTCGGGGCGCCCTTGGTCGCCGCGGTCTGGAGCCAGGGCCCGGTGGCGTTGGGGTAGCGACCCCAGGTGTCGCCGCCGGCGCTCAGCACCGGCACCGCGATCTCGTCGACGGCAGCCGGGGCATCGCCGGCCACCGCCAGCCTGATCGTGTCGGACCCACAGCCGATCCCGAACGGAAATCCGGGACTGCCTGGAGGGTCTCGTTCGATCACCAGGTCGTCGAGCGGCGGGATCTCCGTACCGGGCGCGAACAGCATCCGGTGATCGGCGCGGGTGGAGCCGAGCGGGTCGTCGGTCAGCAGCCAGCCGGAGATCTCCGCCGGTTCGGCCGAGGTGTTGACGAGCTCGACCCAGTCGGTGCCCTCGCAGTTGATCTCGTTGAGCACCACCGCGGCCCCGGCCGCGGGTGCGCGAACCGCGAACGCGGCCAGCCCGAGTACCGAGCAGATCAGGATTACCCCCGCTTTGCGCACCACCGAGCTTGCGACTATCTCACCGCCGGTGCGCTAGCGCAAATCGAGATCCCCGTGGACGAGCGTGCCGCCGAGCAGCGTCGCGCGCACCTCGGTCCCCGGCAGATCCTCGAGCCGGCACTCGAGCGGGTTGCGATCGACGACGCAGAGATCCGCGTGGTTGCCGGGCTGCAGCGATCCGATCCCCTCCCAGCGCAGCACGTGGGCGGCCTCGCGCGTCCACGTCGCCAGCGCCTCGGAGCGCGAGACCCCCGGTGTCGGCGCTCCTGCGCCGCTGCCGCAGTAGGTTGGCTCGACCGCCAGCGCGAGCTGCTCGAAGACGTTCTTCGGCCCCAGTCGGTGCCGCAGCCGACGCGCAGGCCGGCGTCGAGCAGGCGGCGCAGCTGGATCAGGTGCTCGAGCACCTGCTCGCGTCCTGCTCGATCGTCACCCTGCCGGCCCGATCGGGGAGCTCGGCGGTGATCCCGAGCCGCTCGAGGCCGTAGTGGGCCTCGCCGACCGGAGTCGTCATCGAAAAACCCGGGAAGCACGGTGGCGCCGTCGAGGTCGATCTCCCGCGCTGCCGCCCCTGCCGCCGAGCGAACCTCGTCGAGATCGCCGACGGCGACGATCCGCCCATCGTCGATCGCGATCGCCTCGGCGAACGCTAGCCCGATGCCGAGGCCGGCGCCGGGATCGCCGCGGCGACCGTGCGCAGCGAGAGCCCGACCGCGATCGTGGCCAGGGCGCAGCCGGCGGCGAGCACGAAGGCGGCCTCGTAGCCGCCGACCGCCGCCGCGGCCCCGACCAGCGGGCTGCCGATGCCCATGCCGAGGTCGAAGAAGGCGGTGAACGTGCCCATCGCGACCCCGCGGCGGTCCTCGGGGACGCGATTGACGACCAGCAGCGCGAGTGAGGGGAACAGGAGCGAGAACCCGGCACCCATCGCCACCGCGCCGAGCACGGCGACGGGCATCGAGTCTGCGGCGGCGATCACCAGCAGGCCGGCGGCCTCGGTCAGGGCGGCGCCGATGATGCAGGGGATCGAGCCGAAGCGGTCGGGCAGGCCGCCGCCGATCACCCGCATGCCGACGACGCTGGCGGCGAACGCCGCGAACACGGTCGCCCCGTGGCCGACACCGCGCTCATCGAGGTGAAGGACGACGAAGGCCGCCATCGCCGCGTAGCCGACGATCGCCAGCGAGAGCCCGAGCCCGGGGCGCAGGGCCTCGCGCGAAATCAGCCGCCGGTCGGTTTGCTGGTCCGGGTGGGGAACGAACTTCTCCGGGATCCGCAGCGCCAGAACGGCTCCGAGCAGCGGCGCCGCGGCGGCAAACGCCCAGACCATCTCGAAGCTGGTCGCCTGCAGGATCAGCTCGCCGATCGGCGGACCGAGCGCCAGGCCGCCCCAGATCGCGAGCCCGTAGAGGCCGATGATCCGTCCCCGTCGCCCGGGCGGGGTCATGTCGACGACCCAGGCCGAGCCCGCGGTGTAGACGGCGCCCTCGCCGGCGCCGAGGAAGAGGCGAGCGACGATCAGCCCGCCAACGCCGGCGGGGACGAAGTACAGGAGCCCCGCGATCGCGGTCGAGATCGAGCCCAGGATCACCACCAGCTTGCGCCCGCTCTGGTCAGCGAGCCGGCCCGCCAGCGGCCGGCAGGCGAGGCCGGTGACCGCGAAGGCGCCGGTGACGATGCCGACCGCGAAGTCGCTGCCGCCCAGCGGGCCCTTGACGTAGCGGGGCAGCACCGGCAGCGTCGCGCCGACGGCGAGCAGCCCGAGCGCGGTGACGATGAAGATCCCGGCGAAGGCCCTGCGTTCAGGCGTCATCCGGCTGCTCACCGGGTGAATGAATAGGGAATTGTGTTTGGCGACGCGCTGAGGGGAAAGGGGTTAAGCAGCAGAGGACTCCGGGCGACTGGGGGAACTCCCGGGGTCGAAGACCCTGACACGGGAGGAGAGATGGCAGACACGGCCATGGGGGACCCTGCACACCATCGCGACGTCGACTGGGAAGCCGCCGCGCGCTCGCCTGAGTTCCGGGAGCTGGAGCAAAAGCGCCGCTCGTTCGTAATCCCGGTACTGGCGTTCGTGTTCATCTGGTACTTCGGCTTCATCGCGCTCGCCGGCTACGCGCCGGACTTCATGGGCGAGCGGCTGATCGACGGCTTCACCGTGGGCTATGCGCTCGCGCTGAGCCAGTTCCTGATGACCTGGTTCCTCGGCTGGCTCTACCTGCGCAAGTCCGACCGGGTCTTCGACCCGCTGGCGCGCAGGGCCGCGGAGACGGCCCTCGAGGGCGCCCGCCGGCGCAGCCGGCCGCCGCACGACGGCGACGGTGACGGAAACGGCGACGGCGACGGCGCCACGGACACATTGCGGTCGCGGCGCTTCGACACCGCCACCTCCGGCCACACCAGCGAGGAGGCGAGGCACTGATGGGCCCGCTACCGCTTGCCGAGGTCAATGTCGAGGCGATCGCGATCTTCGGGGTCGTCGTAAGCATCACCCTCGGAATCACGTATTGGGCCTCGAAGCGGACCAAGGACGCGACCACGTTCTGGGCCGCCGGCCGCGGAATCACCGGAATGCAGAACGGGTTCGCGATCGCGGGCGACTACATGTCGGCCGCGTCGTTCCTCGGAATCGCCGGCCTGATCTTCCTCTTCGGGTTCGACGGGTTCCTCTATTCCGTCGGTTTCCTGGTCGCCTTCTTGATCGTGCTCTACCTGCTCGCGGAGCGGATGCGAAACGCGGGCAAGTTCACGATCGCCGATGTGCTCTCGTTCCGGCTCAACGAACGGCCGGCGCGAACCGCGGCGGCGCTCGGAACGCTGACCGTGGTCGCCTTCTATCTGATCGCTCAGATGGTCGGCGCCGGAGCGCTGATCCAGGCTCTGGTCGGGATCGACTTCAGTCTCGCGGTCCTGCTCACCGGGATGTTCATGCTCACCTACGTCGTCTTCGGCGGCATGCTGGCGACGACCTGGGTCCAGATCATCAAGGCGGTGCTGCTGATGAGCGCGACGATTGTGCTCTCGCTGTTCGTGCTCGGGAAGGTCGGCTGGAACCCGATCGACATCTTCGATCAGGCACAGGCGCAGTCGGACGACGGCTCCGCCTACCTGGCGCCGGGGCTCAAGTTCACGAACCCGATCGACACGATCTCGCTCGGGCTCGCGTTGCTGCTCGGCACCGCCGGCCTGCCGCACATCCTGATGCGGTTCTTCACCGTGCCGAATGCGAAGGCGGCGCGCTCCTCGGTCGTCTGGGCCGTGGGCCTGATCGGCGCCTTCTACGTGATGACGACGTTCCTCGGGTTCGGCGCCCGCGCGATCCTCGGTCAGGCCGGGGCGACCGCAGGCGTCGATGAGGCCGGCAACCTGGCAGCGCCCTTGCTTGCCCAGGAGGTCGGTGGAGGAGCCGGCTCCGTTGGCGGAGACGCGTTCCTGGCGATCATCGCCGCGGTCGCGTTCGCGACCATCCTCGCCGTGGTCGCCGGCCTGGTGATCTCCGCCTCGGGAGCGGTCGCCCACGACGTGTGGTCGAACGTGATCCGCAAGGGGCGCGACTCCGAGGGCGAGGAGGTCATGGTCGCCCGCTTCGCCGCGGTGGCGATCGGAGCGATCGCGATCGCGATCGCGATCATCGGCGGCTCCGACCTCAACGTCTCGTACATGGTCGGCTTGGCATTCGCGGTCGCCGCGAGCGCCAACTTCCCGGCGTTGTTGCTGGCGCTCACCTGGAAGCGGTTCAACACCACCGGTGCGGTTACCGGGGTGTTGTTCGGAGTGGTCTCGTCGGTCGGGCTCGTGCTGCTCGGACCCGACGTGCGCGCCGATCCGCTGATCGAGCTCACCCAGCCGGCGATCATCTCGGTGCCGCTCGGGTTTGCCGGCTGCATCCTCGGGTCGCTGCTCTCGCGCGAGGAGTCGCGCGCCGAGCGCGGTTTCGCCGAGCTCTACGTGCGCTCCGAGACCGGTCTCGGAGCCGAGGTGCCGCTGACCGTCAGCGGCAACGGCAACGGCGCCGGCCCGCGCGAGCCGGCTCGCGAGCGCGAGACCGCGGGGGTGCGATGACGCTGCACCCCGATTCGTAGATAGATTCGGGGCCGCGGGCTTTCACCGAGCCCGCGGCCCCGTTTGCGTACTACCGAGGAGGAGAGATGGAGGCCGCAACCGATTTGAAGGCGCTCGAGGGCGAGCTCGGCGAGTTGCTCGAGCAGGAGATCTTCGGGCCGCCCGAGGACTTCCGCGCGGCCGCGCTGGTCACGGACCTCTCGCTTCATCAACAGGCGAAGGCAGATCCCGATGCCTGGTGGCTGAAGCTCGCGGGCGACCTCGAGTGGTTCACCGAGCCCACCGAGGGGCTCGACGAGTCCGACCCGCCGTTCTTCAAGTGGTTCTCCGACGGCAGGCTCAACGCCTCGCACAACTGCCTCGACCGCCACGTCGAGGCCGGCCTCGGAGACCGGGTGGCGTTTCACTGGCGCGGCGAGGAGGGCGAGGAGCGCGACGTCACCTACGCCGACCTGCTTCGCGACACGCAGCGGCTCGCGAACGTGCTCAAGGAGCGCGGCGTCGAGGCCGGCGACGTCGTTGGAATCTTCCTGCCGATGATCCCCGAGGTCGCCGTCGCGATGCTCGCCTGCGCGCGCATCGGCGCGCCGCACAACGTCGTCTTCGGTGGCTTCTCGCCGGACGCGGTCAAGGATCGGATGCAGTTCTCCGAGGCCAAGGCGCTGATCACCGTCGACGCGGCCCGGCGCAAGGGCAAGGCGGCTGAGATCAAGCCGGCCGTCGACGCGTTCCTCGGCGAGGTGCCGTCGATCGAGACCGTGATCGTGGTCCGCAACACCGGCGCCGAGGTGGCGATGACCGAGGGCCGCGACCTCTACTACGACGAGGCGATCGAGGCCGCCGAGGCCGAGTGCCCCGCCGCCGAGCTCGACGCGGAGCACCCGCTCTTCATCCTCTACACCTCCGGCTCGACGGCCAAGCCGAAGGGCATCCTGCACACGACCGGGGGGTATCTGACCGGGGTCGCGGCGACCCACAAGCTGGTCTTCGACCTGAAGCCCGATCAGGACGTCTACTGGTGCGGCGCCGACGTCGGCTGGGTCACCGGGCACTCCTACATCGTCTATGGCCCGCTGCTCAACGGCGCCACATCGGTGATGTGGGAGGGCGGGCCCGACTATCCCGACAAGGACATCTGGTGGGAGCTGATCGAGCGCTACGGCGTGACGATCTTCTACACCGCCCCGACCGCGATCCGCGCCTGCATGAAGTGGGGCGCGAGGTACCCCAACGAGCACGATCTCTCATCGCTGCGTCTGCTGGGCACGGTCGGCGAGCCGATCAACCCGAAGGCCTGGCTTTGGTACTGGAAGGTGATCGGCGGCGGGCGTTGCCCGGTTGTCGACACCTGGTGGCAGACCGAGACGGGGCAGATCATGATCACGACGCTTCCCGGCGCCCAGGCCGCGAAGCCCGGCTCGGCCGGCACGCCGCTGCCGGGGATCGAGGCGGCGGTGCTCGACGAGCAAGGCAACGAGGTCTCGGACGAGCAGGGACTGCTCGCATTGCGCCGCCCGTGGCCGGCGATGTTGCGCACGCTCTACAAGGAGGACGAGCGCTACGTCGAGACCTACTTCTCGAAGTTCGGCAAGCAGACGTACTTCGTCGGCGACGCCGCCCGCAAGGACCCCGACGACTACTTCTGGGTGATCGGCCGCGTCGACGACGTGATCAACGTCTCCGGTCACCGGCTCTCGACCGCGGAGGTCGAATCGGCGATCGTCAGCCACCCGAAGGTCGCCGAGGCGGCGGTGATCGGCCAAGCCGACGAGGACACCGGCCAGTCGATCTGCGCCTTCGTCACCCTCGAGGGCGAGCTCGCGGGCGACGACGAGATGGTCGCCGAGCTGCGCGAGCACGTCGCCCTGAAGATCGGCAAGCTGGCGCGACCGAAGCGGATCGTCTGGGCCGACGACCTACCGAAGACCCGCTCGGGGAAGATCATGCGCCGGCTGCTTCGCGACATCGCCGAGGGCCGCGAGCTGGGCGACGTCACGACGTTGCGCGATCCCGACGTGGTCAAGGAGCTCGACGAGGTGGTCAAGCGGCGGACGAGCGAGGGCAAGGAGGAGTAGGCGACTACTGCTCGCCGCGGAAGGTGATCCCGTCGAGGCCGATGGATGAGCAGTTGCTTCCCGTGCTGCGAGGGAAGACTTCGCCGAGCGCGAGCACCAGCGCCGTGAGCGAGATCAACGTCGCGGGCGACGGTCTTCCCTGCCTCATGGCGCCGTAGGTACGCGCATGGGGCGGGGCGCGTCAAGGTCGCCCGCTTCTCAGCTTCCTCTCAGGTTGAGCGGGACAATGAGACCGTGCGCGTACTGGTCGTAGAAGACGACGTGAAGATGGCGGCTGCGCTGAGGCGCGGCCTCGGCTACGAGGGGGTGATCGCCGATCTCGCCGGCGACGGCGACGAGGCGCTGCGGCTGAGCGCGGCTACCGCCTACGACGCGATCGTCCTCGACGTGATGCTTCCCGGCCGCGACGGGTTCGAGACCTGCCGGGCTCTGCGCAAGGCCGGGGTCTGGGCGCCGGTCATCATGCTCACCGCGCGCGACGCCGTCGAGGACCGGGTTCGCGGGCTCGACGAGGGCGCGGACGACTACCTGACCAAGCCGTTCTCGCTCGCCGAGCTGCTCGCGCGCCTGCGCGCGCTGGTGCGCCGCGGCCCCGGTGAGCGCCCCGCCGTGATCGAGGTCGGCGACCTGCGGCTCGACCCCGCGACGCGAGAGGTCGGCCGCGGCGACGAGGAGATCTCGCTCTCGGCACGCGAGTTCGCGCTCCTGGAGACGTTCATGCGCCACCCGGGCCAGGTGTTTACCCAGCCGCAGCTGCTCGAGGCCGCCTGGGAGCTCGGCTACGAGCAGAAGTCGAACGTGGTCGAGGTCTACGTTCGCTACCTGCGCGAGAAGGTCGACCGGCCGTTCGGCGTCCAGTCGCTGGAGACCGTGCGCGGGGTCGGCTACCGGCTGCGCGCGGATGGTGGGGCATGAGCCGGCTCCCGATCAGGATCCGGATCGCGCTTGCCTTCGCCGCCGCGATGACCCTGGTGCTGGCGGGGGCCGGCATCTACGTCTACCTGCGCCTCGACGCCGACCTCACCGAGACGATCGACGACGGACTGGAGCGCAACGTGAACCAGTTGATCACGTCCCTGTCGCCCGGCTACGGGTCGCTGCTCGAGAGCGGCGCGGCGCCGGCCGAGGCGGACGAGGGGTTCGCGCAGGTCATCGGCCCGGACGGCCGCCTGATCGAGGAGTTCGGCGGGTCGGGCGCGCCGGTGCTGACCGCGGCCGAGCTCGAGCGGGCGATGCGCGAGCCGTACACGTTCGAGGGGGCGGTCGAAGGGGTGGAGGAGAACGCGCGGATCATCGCCGGGCCGATCGACGAGCCCGGGGTGCCCGAGGCCCGCGCGTACGCGATCGGCCGCTCGACCGAGGATCGCGAGGAGATCCTCGCGGATGTGGTCGCTTCGTTCGCGATCGGCGGCCCCGTCGCCGTCGTGATCGCCTCGCTGCTCGGCCTCGCCCTCGCGGGCTCGGCGCTGCGGCCGATGGAGGCCATGCGCCGCCGCGCCGCCGGCGTCTCTCTCGAGCCGGGCGAGCCGCTGCTGCCGCTGCCGCAGGCAAACGACGAGGTGCGGCGGCTCGGGGAGACCCTGAACGAGATGCTCGAACGGCTGCGCACGGCCTTCGAGCGCGAGCGGCGCTTCGTCGCCGACGCGGCGCACGAGTTGCGCACCCCGATCGCCGTGGTCCGCGCCGAGCTCGACGCCGCCGTGCGGGCTCCCGACGCGGGTCCGCTGGCACGCGAGTCGCTCGGCCAGGCGCTGGCCGAATGCGACCGGCTCGCGGCGCTCGCCGACGACCTCCTGGTGCTTGCGCGCGCGGCGGACGGCGCGCTCCCGGTCCGCCTGGAGGCGCTGGACGCCGCTGCCGAGCTCGAGGGCACCAGGGTGCGCTTCGCCGAGCGTGCGGCAAGCGCCGGCCGCGCATTGCGGGTCGACGCGCCGGCCGGGCTCGAGCTTGACGCCGACCCCCTGCGGCTGCGCCAGGCGCTCGGCAACCTCGTCGACAACGCGCTGCGCCACGGTCAGGGTGAGGTGATCCTGCGCGCACGCCGCGACGACGGCGCGGTCGAGCTCGAGGTCGCCGACGAGGGTGGGGGATTCGGCGACGCGGTCGCGGAGAGCGCCTTCGAGCGCTTCACCCGCGGCGACGAGGCGCGCTCCGGTGGCGGCGCCGGCCTCGGGCTCGCGATCGTAAAGACGATCGCCGAGGCGCACGGAGGCAGCGCTGAGATCGCCGATCCAGGCGATGGATCCGTGCGGATCCGGTTCCCGGAGCGCTCTCAGGGCGATCTCAGGGACCGCTCCTAGGTTGCCGTCCGTCAGTAGGTAACCCGAGACAAGGAGACGGATATGGAGCGTTTGCGAAACAAGAAGACACTCGCGATCGCGGGCCTCAGCGCCCTGGTGATCGCCGGCGGCGCGACCGGCGTCGCGGTGGCGACCGGCGGCGGCGACGACTCGGAGGCGCCGATCGTAGGCTCCGACCTCGACCGCGCCAGCGCCGCGGCGCTGGCCCACACGGGCGAGGGCCAGGTCACCGACACCGAGGTCGGCGACGAGGAGAGCCTCTACGAGGTCGAGGTCACGCTCGACGACGGGAGCCAGGTCGATGTGCAGCTCGACCGCGACTTCCAGGTCGTCGGCGACGAGACCGACGCCGCGGGTGAGGACGAGGGCCCCGGAGACGACTGATGGCACCGGCGCCGAGAATCCTGTGGGCGGGCGCGTGGGCCGGTGGACTGGCCTGCGCGCTCGCCCTGGGCGCCTGCGGTGGCGGTGAGCCTCGGGCCGCCGCTGACCCGGGCGGCGGCCTGCCCCAGAACGCCGAGCACGTCGAGCTCGACCCGGCCGAATTCACGACCGAGATCGACAACCCGTACTGGCCGATGTCGCCCGGGAGCCGCTGGGTCTACCGGGAGACCGACACTTCGGGAGGCCGGCAGAAGGTGGTGGTCGAGGTGACCGACGAGACCACGATGATCGCCAACGGGGTCGAGGCCAGGGTGGTCCGCGACACGGTGACCGAGAACGGCGAGCCGGTCGAAATCACCGATGACTGGTACGCGCAGGATGACGTGGGCAACGTCTGGTACCTCGGCGAGCACACCGGCGAGTACCGAAACGGTGAGGTGACCACGCGAGCGGGATCGTTCGAGGCCGGCGTCGACGGCGCCGAGGCCGGCATCGCGATGCCGGCGAACCCGGTCGCGGGCATGGAGTACCGCCAGGAGTACCTCGAGGGCGAGGCCGAGGACGAGGCCGCCGTGATCACGGTGGGCGAGGAGCGGGTTGAGGTCCCGTACGGCTACTTCGACGAGGACGTGCTGATGACCCGTGACCTGGTGCCGCTGGAGCCGAGGGTGCAGGAGTTCAAGCTCTACGCCCCGGGCGTCGGGCTGCTGCTCGCGGTGCACACCGACGGCGACGGCGGCCGCGAGGAGCTGGTCTCGTTCGACCCCGGCGGATAGCGCTTCAGGCGGTTGCCGGCTCGACGCCGACGTCCTCCGGCGTGGCCTCCGGCTCCGGCGTGCCGATCATCGTGTCGGCCGAGTTGCGCTGGCGCCGCGAGAGCCAGATGAAGGGCAGGGACAGCGCGGCGATCCCGGCGCTGAGCAGATAGGAGGGCGCGTAGCCCCAGACGTCGGCGGCGCGGCCGAGCACCGGCTGCGCCCAGACGCCGCCGGTCGAGCCCATCAGCGAGTCGAAGGAGAGGATCGTCGCCCGCTGCTTCGAGGGGATCATGCCGTTGATGTAGGCCTGGCGGATCGGCATCTCGGCGGCGAACAGCAGGCCCCAGACGCAGATCAGCACGATCACTGCCGCGAACGCCTCGATCAGGCCGATCAGCGCCAGCGCGGCGACACCGAGCGTCGACATGATCAGCAGCGCGGTCGTCCGCCGGTGAAAGAGCTTGCGGATGCGGGGCGCGGCGATCCCACCGAGGATCTGTGCACCGGCGATGATCGCCGCGACCAGCCCGGCGACCGAGTAGGCGGTCGGATCGCCGTAGAGCTCGAGCAGGTACGGCTGCAGCGCATAGAAGGCGTAGATGCCGACGCCGCCGCTGAACAGGGACGCCACCATCAGCCACTTGACCGCCGGGACGCGCCAGCCGTACTCGATCGAGTCGGCGGTGATCTTGCGCATCTCGGCCAGCGGCCGCTTGCCCTTCTCGGGCGTGAAGCCGACGTCGTGCATGAGCCGGAAGGCGACCACGAACATCACCGCGAGGACGCCGGCGCGGAAGAGGAAGGGGACGCCGAGGCTGGTCGCCTGGGCGATCAGCCCACCGGCCACCGACCCCGTGAGCATCGCGATCCCGGAGACGATCTGGCCCCGTCCGAAGACCGACTCGAGATCGCCGTCGAAGCCGGTGGCGGCGAGCGCGTCGACGAGCCAGGCCTCGATCGCGCCGGAGAAGAAGGTGAACCCGAGTCCGAGCAGGATCGAGGCGACTGCCCACTCCCAAAATGGCGCTTCGATCTGCCATAGGAGCACATAGAACGCGGTCGAGAGCATCAGGGTCACGGTGCCCAGCAGGTAGGAGAACCGGCGGCCGATGGTGTCGGCGACGATCCCGGTGGGGACCTCGAACAGCACCATCCCGGCGGTGAAGAAAGCGTTGGCGGCGAACGCCTCGGCGTTCGAAAGCCCCGCGTCGAGGAGGAAGATCGTGTTGATGCCCCAGATGAACGACGCCGCGAGCGTGTTGCCGAGCATCAGCGTGAGATAGGTGCGCTGGATCGACCGCGGCGTCGCCATCGGTTCAGCTTATGAGGCGGCCCTCCGGCCGCTCACGTCAGCAGCCGGCCCGAGGGTCGAGCGAGAAGCTCGCGCTCACCGGGCTCGCATGTCCGCTGATCCGAGCCTTGAGGGTGACCCGCAGCTTCGAGCAGGTCTCGGCGGCGACGGCGAAGACCTCGTTCGCGGCGTCGGTGAGCCTGAACCTGAACCGCTTCAGATCGGCGCCGACGTGTTTGCTGACCTTGCCGATCGCGACCCGGGTGCCGCGGGCGCCGATCGTCGCCTTCATGCGGACCTTGGCGCCGCCATTGGCCGCGGCCAGACCGATGATCGCGGCGTCGTCGAGCGCCTGCTCCTGACTCTCGGTGGCGAGCCCGATGTCGAAAGAATCGCCGCCGGCCCAGCTCACCGCGCCGAGCGTCAGGACGGCGAGCGTGCCGACCACCGCGAGCGCGCCGACACGGGGGAGCAGCCTCATGACGGCGGCTTACCCGGACTCGCCGCGCGGGAAACCGCGCCTCAGCGGCGCAGCTCCGCACGCTTGACCTTGCCGCTCGCGGTCCGCGGCAGCTCGTCGGCGAACTCGACGATCCGCGGGTACTTGTACGGTGCGGTGGTCGCCTTTACGTGTTCCTGGAGCTCGCGCGCGAGCTCGTCCGAGGGCTCGCGATCGCGCGTGACGACGATCGCCCGCACCACCGACCCCCGCTCTGGATCGGGCGCGGCGACCGCGGCGGCGTCGGCGACAGCGGGGTGGGTGAGCAGCGCCGACTCAACCTCGAACGGACCGATCCGGTAGCCGGCCGAGAGGATCAGATCGTCGTCGCGGCCCTTGTACCAGAGGTAGCCGTCCTCGTCGGCGCGGACGACGTCGCCCGTCGACCACCACTCGCCGGAGTAGGGCTGGTCGTCGAGATAGCGGCTGAAGAAGGTCGGGCAGCTGGCGACCCGCAGCTCGAGCAGCTCATCGGCGCCGATCCGCAGCTCGAACCCGGGCAGCGGCTTGCCCATCGAGCCCTCGCGAACCTCGTCGCCGACCAGGTTGCCGGTCAGGTGGCCGGTCTCGGTCTGTCCGTAGCCGTCGCAGATCTCGAGCCCGGTGGCCGAGCGCCAGGCGTCGATCACCTCGGGGTTGAGCGCCTCCCCGGCCGCGACCAGCCGGCGCACCGAGGGCAGCGGCCGCGGGTCTCCGCGCGTGGCGAGCACCCGGTACTCGGTCGGCGCCTGGCAGACGACGTTGACGCGTTCGCGCTCGATCAACTCGAGGCGTTCAGAGGCGTCGAAGCGGCCGTCGACGATCATCGCCGCGGCGCCGCACAGCCACGGAGCGAGGAACACGTTGCGGGCCGACTTCGACCAGCCGGTCGCCGTCGTGCACCAGACCAGCTCGTCCTTTCGCGCCCCGAGCCAGTGTTCGGCCTGGGCGCGCTGCCCTGGCAGGTAGCGCTGGGCATGAAGGGCGGCGCGGGGCTCGCCCGTGGTGCCGGAGGTGAAGACGATCAGCGCCGGATCCTCGGAGCCGAGGTCGGCCTTCTCGACCGGCGTCGCCTGCGGCAGGTCCTCGTCGAGCGTGGCGGCCACCTCCTCGATCGTCATGTAGGCGATCCCGCCGGGCAGCTCGGTCAGCAGCTCGGGCTCGCCGACGCAAAGCTTCGGGTCGGCGACGGCGCGGCGGTGCTCGAGGTCCTTGCGGCGAAGCTGGGTGTTGCAGGGCAGAGCGACGGCGCCCATGCGCCAGCAGGCGAGCATGCTCAGCACCCACTCGAGCCGGTTGCCGACCAAGGTCATGACCACATCGCCACGGCCGATCCCGCGCGCCGCGAATGCTCCCGAGAGGCCGGCCGACATCGCGACCAGCTCGCCGAAATGCCAGATCCGGCGCTCGCCCTCACGGTCGATCGCCAGCAGCGCCGGCTTCGACGCCGGGAACCGCTCGAGCAGGTCTTCGATCAGGTTCAAGGCGTCAGCAGTCTGCCGATGGCGCGGCGGGTGTGCGGCCCGCCCACCGCGCGGTCGGCGGCCACTAGGGTGGCGCCGTGTCCGCCGCGGGAGCAGAGAGCGAGCATGCCGACGGCGCGGGCGCGGTCGGCGCGCCCGTCGCCTGCGGCGCGCTCGGCTCCTACGACCCGGAGCGCGTCGCGCGGATCGCCGCCGGGTTCGGTGACGGGATGCGCCGAGTCCACGACGACGGGCGCTCGATCCTCTACTGCGATCGCGACCCCGTCCGCTGGAGCGGGGAGCGCGAGCATGGTTTCGCCTGGATCGAGGGCGACGTCTGGCGCGGCGACCCCTCGAACTGGGAGGAGGCTTCCCGGCTCGGCGCCTGCGGGCTTGCGCTCGGCGGCCGGCGACCGCTCGTGCACTCGTCGCTCTCCGGGTACGCGCGGCTGTACTGGATCGAGGATCGCGGCGCGACCTACTTCGCCTCCCAGGTCGACCCCCTCGTCCGCGCCTGGCCGGGGCCGCTGTCGATCGACTGGGACGCCTGGGCGGCGACGATCATCCTCCGCCATCCGGTAGGCGGCAGGACCCCGTTTGCGGAGATCCGCCGGCTCGGCCCGCATGCGGCGCTCGGCCGCCGGCTCGGGCGCTCGCGGATCGAGCGGCCGGCATGGCCGTGGGCGGAGATCGAGCCGCGGCTCAGCCTCGACGCCGGGGCCGACGCGTGGGTCGCAGGGCTGCGTGAGTCGCTGGGGTCGCTGGGGGGCGAGCTGATCTGCCCGCTCAGCGGCGGCCGCGACTCGCGGATCCTGCTCTGCGCGGTTCCCGCCGACCGGGAGGTGACCGCGATCACCGTCGACGACGACGAGGGCGGACGCTTCGAGGAGGATCATGCGGCGCCGGTGGCGGCCGCCCTCGGGGTCGAGCACGAGGAGCTTCGCGGGCGCCCCGAGGCCTATCCCCGCGATTGGGACGAGCGCGCGCGCCGGGTCGAGTACCAGTTCGTCGACCACGCCTGGCTGGTCCCGCTAGCGCGGCGGATTGCCGGCGCCCGGGCGCCGGTCCTCGACGGCGGGGCGATCGATTGCTGGTTCCAGGCGGGCGAGCGCTTCTTCGCCGCCTCCACCCTCGACACCAGCCGTCCGCGCGCCGCGAGCGAGGTGATGTTCGAGAGCGTGCGCCACTACGGCCACGCGCAGCTGGCGCTCGCGGAAGGCCTGCGCGCCCCGCTGCTGGCGCGCGCCCGAGAGCAGTACATGGCCGAGATCAGGCGGTTCGAGGGCCATCCGTCGCAGGGCATCCTCGGCTACTACTGGACCCGCACGCTCCGCGGGACCTCCAGCTATCCGACCGGGCTGCTCGGCGCGTCCGCGCGGGTGATCGTCCCGGGGGCATGGGATGCGCTCGCCACGGCCGCGCTCTCGGTCCCGCCGGAGACCAAGTTCGGCGCGCATCTGTACTCGGCCGTGCTCGAGCGGCTGGCGCCGGAGATCGCGTCGCTACCCGCGACCACGGACTCGGAGCGCACGACGCCGCGATTGTCGCGGCGGTGGCGTTCGGAGCCCGCCGTGGCGGCCTACCGCGAACTGCTCGCCGACGGCCCGCTCGCCGCTCATCTCGCGCCCGAGCTCCGCGCCTGGCTCGAATCCCCGTCGCGAGGCGAACTCGACGGCCATCTTCGCCTGGGGCTGGAGGGGGTCTGCCTCCTGCACGCCTGGTGTCGGCGCTACCGCGATCGAATCGGCGAGCTCGACCCGGCCGGGCTGGTCGGCTGACCGCGGTCTAGCGTCGCCCGAGGCGGCGGATCAGCTCGCGCGCCGCGCGCAGCTGCCTCGTCGCCCGCCAGGTCAGCGTCGACTCGTAGTTGCGCCTGATCTGCTCGGTCTCGGCCCGGGCTCGCCGGGCCTCGCGCGCGTTCGCATCGACCTCGTGCTGCTTGCGGACCAGCTGGCGGCGCAACCCCTGGGACTCGACCCGAGCCCGCCACTCGAGCCGCACCAGGCGAGCCATCTCCTCGTGCTGCTGTGGCACCCGGCGCTGCGGCGAGAGCCGCTGCAGGAGCTCGACCAGCTCCTGGGCGTGCAGGTTCGCCCGGTGGTGGGCAACCACGAGGTCCCGGTTGACGGCCCCCATCGCGGGCGAGTAGGCGCGCAGGTCCGTGGCCAGGCGGGCGCCGTCGACGGGCTCGTCCGGCCGGCGCCCCGCGAACCCGTCCGCCTCGAGCCCGGCGTAGGTGGCGGCGGTCACCCAGCCGTCGCCACCGTGATGGTCATACACGTACGCCGCTCGCCCCGAGGCCATCGCCTCGAGGACCGAGCGGCCGTAGCCGATCACGATCTCGACCTCCGACAGCACCGCCCGCGGGTCGGACACCTCACCCGCGTCGCCGCCGATTCGCACGAGTTCGATTCCGGCGTCGGCGCAGCCGCTTTCGATCAGCGCCAGGCGGTCGGCGACCGGGTTGCTGCTGAGCAGCAGCGCTCGCCGGGCGACCTCGGGCAGCGGCGTCGGCACCGTGTTGCGCTCGACGTCGATCGGCTGGCGCAGGCGGACGATCTCGGGTTCGACCGCCAGTGACCGCAGCCGGGCGGCGACGCGGTCGTTGAGCGCGACCACCAGCCCGACCTGACCCTCGAGCTGCGGCGGGAGCTGGAGGTCGAGGGTCTCGCTGTGGGCTACGAACAGCTGTGGCAGATCCGGCCGGCGGGAGGCGAGCTCGTGGGAGGTCCCCGCGTCCTGGGTCAGCGCGCCATCGAGCTCGCCCGCCGCGTCGAGGTCCTCGACGACTGCGATCCCGCGCGCGCGAGCGGCTTCGGCCCCGGCCCCGGGGTCGCGGGTGTAGATCGCCGCCTGGTGGCCGAGCCGGTCGAGCTCCTCGGCGACCGTGAACAGGTAGGACTCGCTGCCCCCGAGCCCAAGATGGTTGGTCGCCAGGACCAGCCGCATCGGCGGATCGGGCCTAGCCGCCGCTCGCGGCGCAGTCTTTGGGAAGCCGCAGCTGGGCGCTCAGGGTCCCCGTGCGCTTCGCGGCCGTCGCCTCCAGATCGAGGCTCGCGCCGCGACAGCTCTTGATCGCGAAGTCGAGCACCTCGCGCTGGCGCGGGCTGAGCCCGAAGCGGATCGTCGCCTCTCCGTTTCGGAGCTTCTGGGTCTCGGGGCCGAGGCGGAAGAAGAAATCCTCCGGGTACCCGTCGACGACGAAGTTCGCCTTCGCCCGTGCCTCCTCGCCGCGGCGGGAGTCGACCTCGATCTTGATCGCCTCGCGTCGCAGAGCGCCCTGCTCGGTGCCGGTGAGCAGGGTGATCTTCGGCGGCGGAGGCGGCGGCTTCGGCTTCGAGGTCGCCGGCGCGTCAGCGATCGCGATCGCGATCGCGACGAAGGCGATCAGCGCCGCAGCTCGGTGCCGTCGTAGAGCTTGCGGACGACCACGGTTCCGGCTGGGGCGGCTTCCAGGCATAGCTCGCAAAGTACGCATTCGTCGAGATTCTCGCGCACGATCCCGACCCCTTCTCCTCCGGCCTTGAAGATGTCGACCGGGCAGACCTCCTCCAGCTTGCGGGCGATCTCTGGATCGGTCGCGGCCTCGCCGGACACTTCGACCTCGATGAACGTCCCGTCCAGGTCGCTCATCCTGCCTCCGACCTCGACGATTCCGCAGGCGGAGCCGAGGAATCGGCGAGCCTTTGCTTGACCACGTCCGGGATCTCGTGGATGCGCTCGACCACCGGGATCCCGGCGGCCTCGAGACGGGCGATCTTCTCGGTCGCCGAGTCCTCCTTGCCCTCGACGATCGTGCCGGCGTGGCCGAAGCTCATCCCCTGCATCTCCTCGTCGTCCATGAACTTGCCGGCCATGAAGGCGACGATCGGCAGGCGCGAGTTGTTGGCGTCGCGCCAGTCGACCAGCTCGGCCTCCATGCGCCCGCCGGGCTCCGTGTAGATCACGATCGCCTCGGTCTGGGCGTCGGCCTCGAAAAGCGGCATCAGCTCGGCGTAGGTGGAGCCGATGATCGCGTCACCCCCGATCGAGATCGCGGTCGAGACCCCGAGTCCCGCGGCGGTCAGGCTCGACGAGATCTCGGTCGTCATTCCGCCCGAGCGCGACATCACCCCGACCTTGCCCGGCTCGTAGGCCTTTGCCGCGTCCTTGGCGGGGCCGCCGATGCCGCCCATCTTCGCCACCCCGGGAACGATCAGGCCAAGACAGTTGGGGCCGATGATCCGGGCGCCGCGCTCGTTCGCGAGCTCGACCATCTGGGCCACGTCGCGACGCGGGATCCGCTCGGTGACCACGACGATCAGCTTGATCCCGTTCTCGATCGCCTCGAGGACGGCATCCTTCGTGAACGCGGGGGGGACGGTGACCACCGCGCCGTCGGGGGCCGAGCCGTGGTGCTCGACGACCTGTTCGACCGTGTCGAACACGGGAACCCCGTGGACCTCGCGGCCCTTGCGCCCCGGGGTCACCCCGCCGACGATCTTCGAGCCGAAGTCCAGGCACTCGCGAGTGAGGTTGACCGCCTCGCGGCCCGTGATCCCCTGGACGATGAACGTGAAGTCCGTGTCGAGGAGGACGCTCATGTCCCTCCCTGAATCTTCGCCACGGCCTCGCCGGCCGCGTCCCACATGCTCGTGCTGCGGTCCCGGAACTCGATTCCGTACTTGGAGAGGATCTTCGCGCCCTCCTCCTCCCAGGCTCCCGGGATGCGGAAGACGGCGATCGTCTCGGCCGGATCCTTGCCGAGCTCGAGGCAGGCCTTGATCACGCCGCGGGCGACGATGTCGACCCGGGTGTTGGAGACGATCGACATCATCACCGCGATCTTCTCGACCCCGTCCTTCTTCAGCACCTCCATCGCCAGGCCCTTCGACTTGGCGACCGAGGGGTTGCCGCCGATCTCCGCGTAGTTGGCGGGCTTGCCGCCCTGGGAGCGCACCGCATCGGTGAGCGTCAGCGACCCGCCGCCGGCACCGATCACGAGGCCGAGGTTGCCGGAGAAGCCGTGGTCCTTGCCCTGGATCACGCCGCGGTGGTCGGCCGCGTCGATCGCCTTGACGTTGCGCTCGAAGTCGGAGGGCTCGTACATCTCCCGCGGCTCCTCGAGATCGACCCCGATCTCCTCAAGCATCTGCTTGTGGCGCCCGACCGCCTCGTCTTCCATCTCCATGTGGGCGTCGAGGGCGACGAACCTGCCGTCGGCCAGGCGGGCCAGCGGATTGATCTCGGCCAGCGTCATGTCGTAGTCGCGCTGCAGACGGGCGAGCCGAGCGAGGACGGGGGTGGCTCGGTTGAGCTCGGAGCCGGTCATCCCGCATCGGGCGACCGCCTGCTTGGCCTCGAAATCGGCGATCGGGTGCAGGTTGGAGAGGTGGCCGCGGCCGACATGGTCAGGGTGCTCCTCGGCGACCTGCTCGATGTCGATCCCGCCCATGTCGCTGAACAGCATCATCGGCCGCTTCGCGCGCCCGTCCCAGAGCACGGCGGCGTAGTACTCCTGCTCGATCTCGGCCTTCGGGTCGACGAGCACGCCGACCGGCATGTGGCCGCCGATCTCGAGCTCGAGGATCTCGGCCGCATGCGCCTCGGCCTCCTCGGGCGTGTCGGCGAACTTGACCCCGCCGGCCTTCATCCGCCCGCCGGTGAGCACCTGCGACTTGATCACCGTCGGCCCGGCGATCCGAGCCGCGGCCTCGCGGGCCTCGGCAGCGGTGGTGGCGAAGCCGTAGTCGGTAACCGGGATCCCGGCCCGCTCGACGATCCGGCGTGACTCGAACTCGTAGAAGCGCATCTTGCGGCGCGGGAGACTAGTGGTCGAGCGATATCGTCGGCGCGGTGAACGAGCGACACGCGGACGTGGTCGTGGTCGGCGCGGGTCTCGCCGGCCTCGCCGCCGCGCGTGAGCTCGCCGCCGCCGGCCGCGACGTGGTCGTGCTCGAGGCCCGCGACCGGGTCGGCGGGCGGACCCTGAACGAGCCGATCGGCGACGGCAAGATCGTCGAGATCGGCGCCCAGTGGGTGGGGCCGACGCAGGACCGGGTGCTCGCCCTGATCGCCGAGCTCGGGCTGGAGACCTTCCCGACCTACGTCGCCGGCAAGAACATCTTCGAGCGCGGGGGGCGGCTGGGCCGCTACTCGGGAACGATCCCGCGCACCAACCCGGTCGGGCTGGCGGAGGTCGGGGTGGCGATGAAGCGCCTCAACAGAATGGCCGCCGCGGTGCCGCCCGAGGCGCCGTGGAAGGCGCCGAACGCCGAGCGCTGGGATTCGGAAACGTTCGCGACCTGGATGCGCCGCAACGTCCGCACCGAGGTCGCCCGCGACATCCTGCGGCTGGCGATCATCGGCGTCTGGGCCTGCGAGCCGCGGGATCTCTCGCTCCTGCACGTGCTCTTCTACATCCGCTCGGCGGGCTCGCTGGAGATCCTCACCGACGCCGAGGGGGGCGCCCAGCAGGATCGGATCGTCGGCGGCTCGCAGCTGATCTCGCTGCGGATGGCCGAGCAACTCGGCTCGACCGTGGTCGAGCTGGCGACGCCGGTGCGCGCTATCCGCCACTCCGATGCCGGCGCCACCGTCGTCTCCGACCGCCTCACGGTCAGCGCCCACCGGGCGATCGTCGCCGTGCCCCCGGCGCTTGCCGGCCGGATCGCCTACGACCCGCCGCTGCCGGCGGTTCGCGATGGCCTCTCACAGCGGATGGCCCAGGGCAGCGTGGTCAAGTGCATGGCGGTCTACGAGCGGCCCTTCTGGCGCGATCGCGGGCTCTCCGGCGCGGTCACCAGCGTCACCGGCCCGGTCTCGGTCGGCTTCGACAACTCACCTCCGGAGGGCTCGCCCGGGGTCCTGCTCGGCTTTCTCGAGGGCCGCGCCGCCCGCGAGGCCGCCGATCTGCCCCAGACCGAGCGCCGCCGGATGGTCGCCGAGTGCTTGGCGCGCTTCTTCGGCCCCGAGGCGGCGAACCCGATCGGCTACGTCGACCGCGCCTGGGGCGCCGACGAGTGGTCGCGCGGCTGCTACGGCGGCTTCATGCCGACCGGCGCCTGGACCGACTACGGCCCCGCGCTGCGCCGGCCGATCGGCCCGATCCACTGGGCCGGCGCCGAGACCGCGACGGTCTGGAACGGCTACATGGACGGCGCGGTGGGCTCCGGCCAGGACGCCGCCCGCGCGGTTCTCGCCTCACTGACGTAGCGCTTCCGTGACATCCCGCGCGCCATGGGTGCACTCCGATCGCCGACGCTGCCTGGATGAACATCGCGGGGCGCTTTCCGGACGGATACGGTGCAAAAAGCGCCTTCGAACGGGAGAGGGCGATGGCAGCGCTGGCGACACGTCAGCACGGCGTCATCGCGCTGTGGCAGCTACTGGCGCTCGGGTTCAGCGCCCGCGCTGTCGGACGCCGGGTCGCGAGCGGGCGGCTCCATCGTCTGCATCGCGGCGTGTTTGCCGTGGGCCACCGGCGGGTCACGCAGCGCGGGCGCTGGATGGCCGCAGTGCTCGCCTGCGGATCCGGGGCGCTGCTCTCGCATCGGTCGGCGGCTCACCTCCACGGCCTGCGCTCGTGGTCGCCGGGGATCGTCGAGGTCGCGACCACCCCACAAGGCAAAGAGGCGGCAGGGCATTCGCCCCTCCCAGAGCTCGATTCTGGTCGACTCCGATCGCGACATCGTCGACGCCATCCCATGCACCAGCGTGCCGTGCACTCTCCTTGGCATCGCCGCGGTGGATCCGCAATCGCTGGGCGAGGCTCTCGCCGCGGCGGAGAAACGATCGATCCTTGATTTGGCGGCGGTGGAGGCGGTTCTCACCCGCGCGCGCCGGCGCCCCGGCGTTCGCGCTCTCCGCCGTGCGCTTGCCGGGATCGCCGTCGAGCTCGGCTGGACCCACGGCGAGTTCGAGCGTCGCTTCTTCCTCCTCTGCCGCGAAGCGGGGCTGGCGCGGCCGCGGGTGAACGCCTGGATCGAGGTGCCGGGGGACGGGTTCGAGGTCGACTTCTCGTGGCCGGAGCCGCGCCTGATCGTCGAAACCGACGGCCACGAGACCCACCGCGACCGCGAGGCGTTCGAAGAGGATCGGCGGCGCGATCAGCTGCTCGTCGCCGCGGGTTGGCGCGTCGTCCGGTTCACCTGGCGGCAGGTGATCGAGCGGCCGGAGTCGGTGGTCACGACGATGCGAGCGCTCTCGCGGGCGACCCTCGCGTAAACGACCTGTGACCTTCCGCCCCCGGTTCCGGCACAATGACGCCCCCGCCCCCGCAAGGGGCGGTAGTGACTTTAGGCACGAAAACGGCTCACAAAGGAGTGACGCGCAACTTGAGCGAGACCACGGCCGCGACCAAGCAACTGACCGACAACCCGAAGCTGATCTCCTGGGTCGAGGAGATGGCCGCGCTGACGCAGCCGGACGCGATCCACTGGTGCGACGGGTCCGCGGAGGAGTACGACTCCCTCTGTCAGGAGATGGTCGAGGCCGGAACGTTCGAGAAGCTCTCCGACGCCAAGCGCCCGAACTCATACCTGAGCCGCTCGGATCCCGGCGACGTCGCCCGGGTCGAGGACAGGACCTACATCTGCTCCGAGCGCGAACAGGACGCCGGTCCGACCAACAACTGGTCCGAGCCGGGAGAGATGCGCGAGCGGATGCGCGGGCTTTTCAGCGGCTCGATGAAGGGCCGGACGATGTACGTGGTGCCGTTCTCGATGGGCCCGCTGGGCTCGCCGATCGCCCACATCGGCGTCCAGCTCACCGACTCGCCCTACGTCGCCGTGTCGATGCGGATCATGACCCGGATGGGTGGGGGGGCACTCGAGGCGATGGGCTCGGACGGCGACTTCGTCCCCTGCCTGCACTCGGTCGGGATGCCGCTGGCGGAGGGTCAGCCGGACGTGCCCTGGCCGTGCAACCCCGACAACAAGTACATCGTCCATTTCCCCGAGAGCCGCGAGATCTGGTCCTACGGCTCGGGCTACGGCGGCAACGCGCTGCTGGGCAAGAAGTGCTTCGCGCTGCGGATCGCCTCGGCGATGGCCCGCGACGAGGGCTGGATGGCGGAGCACATGCTGATCCTCAAGCTCACCTCCCCCGAGGGCGAGGTCAAGTACGTGACCGGGGCGTTTCCCTCGGCGTGCGGGAAGACGAACCTGGCGATGCTGATCCCGACGCTCGAGGGCTGGACGGTGGAGACGGTCGGCGACGACATCGCCTGGATGAAGTTCGGCGACGACGGCCGCCTCTACGCGGTCAACCCCGAGGCAGGCTTCTTCGGCGTCGCCCCCAACACCAGCCACAAGACCAACCCGAACGCGATGGACACGATCGAGCGCAACTCGATCTTCACCAACTGCGCGCTCACCGACGATGGCGACATCTGGTGGGAGGGGATGACGGGCGAGCCGCCCGCGCACGCGATCGACTGGAAGGGCAACGAGTGGACGCCCGAGTCGACGGAGCCGGCGGCGCACCCGAACGCCCGCTTCACCACCCCGGCCGCGCAGTGTCCCTCGATCGCGCCCGAGTGGGAGGACCCTGCCGGCGTGCCGATCGACGCCTTCCTCTTCGGTGGGCGGCGGGCGACCGTCGTGCCCCTGGTCGCCGAGTCCTATGACTGGGACCACGGCGTCTTCCTCGGCGCGACGATGTCGTCGGAGACGACCGCCGCGGCCGCCGGTGAGGTCGGCAAGCTGCGCTTCGACCCGATGGCGATGCTGCCGTTTTGCGGCTACAACATGGCCGACTACTTCGAGCACTGGCTCGAGCTCGGCAAGGCCCACCCGGACCGGATGCCGCGGATCTTCGTCGTCAACTGGTTTCGCAAGGACGCCGACGGCAAGTTCCTCTGGCCGGGCTTCGGCGAGAACAGCCGTGTGCTCGAGTGGGTCTTTCGGCGCTGCAACGCCGAGGGCGAGACCGTCGACACGCCGTTTGGCCTCGTGCCCGCGGAGGGCGAGCTCAACCTCGACGGCCTCGAGGTCTCCGATCAGGCGATGCGCGAGCTGCTCACGGTTGACGCGGACAAGGTCGAGGCACAGCTGCCGCAGGTGGAGGAGTTCCTCGGCCAGTTCGGCGACAAGCTGCCGGCCGAGATCGGCCGTCAGCTCGAGGCGCTGAAGCAGCGCCTGGGCTAGGGCGCGTAGCGCTCGAGCCCGGCTCGCACCGCGGCAGGAATCGGCGCCGTGCCGCCCGCGACGGTGTTCACGAACACGTGCCGCAGCTCGGCCTCCGCGACCGCCTCGCCGCCGCGCTCGATTGCCAGCTGCGACGTGATCGAGGTGTTGCCGAGCGCGATCGAGCGGACGACGAGCTCAACCTCGTCGTCGAAGCCGAGCGAAGCGAGGTAACGCAGCCGCGCTTCGGCGACGACCATGTCGACCCCGTCTTCGATCATCGCGGTGTAGCCGCCGAGCCCCCGCCAGAGCTCCGTCATCGCCAGGTCGAGGTAGGCGAGGTAGTTGGCGTTGAAGACGTGGCCCTGCGGGTCGCACTCGTTGTAGCGGACCCGGATCGCGTATCGAAACTGCTCGCCCATCGCGGGGCGCAGCTTATGGCTCGGTGATCCGGCTCAGGTCGCGCGGCGCTCATTTCGGGGCGACCGGGCTCGGCTATAGGGTCGGAACGAAGTAGTCATCACACAGAGGAGGCATCGATGCGCAAGCCATCGCCGGCACTCGTTCTCTCGTTCCTCGCATTGTTCGTTGTCCTCTTCGGGACCGCCTACGCGGCGACGAAGATCAACGGCAAGAAGATCAAGAACCAGACGATCGCCGGTAAGAAGCTCAAGGTCGGGGCCGTAGGCACCACTCAGCTCGCGGACGGATCGGTCACCGTTGGGAAGCTGGCGGCCGACGCGGTCGACCCACTGCCGAGGGTCTACATGCACTTCAACTCAGCGGGGAGCCTCGTTGGCTCGCAGAGCCGCGGCGTCGTCGCGGTCAACCAGCCGGTTCCGAACGTCGCCTGCCTCGATCTCGGTTTCGTGCCGAGCACCGGCGGCGCAAGCAGGGGTGTCGGCGCGGGCGCTCCGCCGATCAATGCGGCGCAGATGGCAATCGGCGCGGACGCCACTGCCCTCGGGTGTCCCGCAAGCCACGATGACGCGGTCGTCCAGGTGGCCGCAGCCGGGAGTGTTCAGGACGTCTACGCCTGGTTCGAGTAGGCGCGGGCCCTTGGGGTCGAGCGAGGAGCGGGTCGCGTCCCGCTCCTCGCCGCTCCGGCCGCGCTAGAGCTCGTACGCCTCGGCCAGCTCCGGGTCCTTCTTCGCCAGCATCTCGGCGAGCTCGACCATCACCTTGCACTGCTTCCAGGTCGCGTCGTCCTGCATCTTGCCGTCGATCATGTGGACGCCGCGGCCGTCGGGGATCGCCTCGATCACCTTCTTCGCGAACTTGACCTCGTCGGGATCGGGGCTGAAGACCTTCTTCGCGATCTCGATCTGGACCGGGTGCAGCGACCAGGCGCCGACGCAGCCGAGCAGGAAGGCCGCCCGGAACTGCGTCTCGCAGCCCTGGACGTCCTTGATGTCGCCGTAGGGGCCGTAGAAGGGCAGGATGCCGGCCGAGGTGCAGGCATCGACCATGCGGGCGATCGAGTAGTGCCAGGGGTCCTGCTGGGCGGTCGCCCGCGTCGCCTCCGGATCCTCGGGGTCGGGGTCTTCGATCACCCGGTAGCCGGGATGCCCGCCGCCGACGCGGGTCGTCTTCATCCGCCGGGAGGCGGCGAGATCGGCGGGGCCGAAGCTCATCCCCTGCATCCGGGGGCTCGCGCAGGCGATCTCCTCCAAATTGACGACGCCCTGAGCCGTCTCGAGGATCGCGTGGACGAGGATCGGGCGCTCGATCTTCGCCTTCGCCTCGAGCTGGGCGAGCAGACGGTCGACGTAGTGGATGTCCCAGGCGCCCTCGACCTTGGGCACCATGATCACCTCGAGCTTGTCGCCGATCTCGGTCACCAGCGTGGTGATGTCGTCGAGCACCCAGGGGCTGGCGAGATCGTTGACCCGGGTCCAGAGCGCGGTGTCGCCGAAGTCGGTCTCCTTGGCCACCCTGACCAGCCCCTCGCGCGCCGCGACCTTGTTCTCGACCGAGACCGCGTCCTCGAGGTTGCCGAGCAGGATGTCGGCCTGCTTGGCCATGTCTGGGACCTTGGCAGCCATCTTCTCGTTCGAGGCGTCGAAGAAGTGGATCATCCGCGAGGGCTTGAACGGCACCTCGGTGAGCGGGTCCGGCGCGCCGATGGCGAGCGGCTTGAAGAAGTCGCGGGGGTTACGCAAGTGAGGCCTCCGTGGTCGTGAGCGGGCGGCGAACGCTAGCGCTCCGGCTGGGCTACGGTGTCGGGCGGATGACCGTGGGGGACCGCTGCAGCCGCGCCGGCGCCGGGATCGTTTTCGCGCTGGCCGTGTTCTGCGGCGCCGATTCCACCGCGATCGCGGGCGATGGCAGCTTCCCCGACGCGCTGGCCTCGACGGCGCCCGCCGGCGACGCGGCGAGGGCGGTCGCGGTTGGCGACTTCAACAACGACGGCAACCAGGATCTGGTCGCCGCCAACTTCAGCGACGACAACCTCACGGTCCGGCTCGGGGACGGCGCCGGAGGCTTCGCCACCGAGTCGGCGGGCTCACCCTTCGGCACGGCGAACAGCCCGACCGCCGTCGCGGTCGCGGACTTCAACAGTGACGGCAACGAAGACCTCGCGGCAGCCAACACCAACGCCGACAGCGTCACCATCCGGCTCGGCAATGGCGCCGGCGGCTTTGCGACCCAGCCGGTGGGCTCGCCGTTCACCACCAGCGATCTACCGAGATCGATCGCCGTCGGCTACTTCAACGGCGACGGCGTCGCCGACCTCGCGACCGCGAACGGGAGCTTCGGAGATATCACGGTGCGGCTCGGGAACGGCGTCGGAGGGTTCCCGACCGAGGTGTCCGGCTCACCCTTCGCCGCCGGGCCATTTGCGGAGGCGATCGCGGCCGGCGACTTCAACAGCGATGGGATCACCGACCTGGCCGTCGCCAACCAGGGGGCGGCGGACAACCTCACTGTCCGGTTCGGCAACGGCGCCGGCGGCTTCCCGACCCAGCCGGCGGGCTCGCCGTTCCCCGCCGGCGACCAGCCGAGCTCGATCGCCGTCGGCGACTTCAACAACGACGGTAACGGCGATCTGGCCGCCGCGAATGCAGGCTCCGACAACCTCACCGTCCGGCTCGGAGACGGCGCCGGCGGCTTCGCGACGGAGGCCCCCGGCTCGCCTTCCGGGGCCGGAGACGAGCCGGTTGAGATCGCGGTCGGAGACTTCAACAGCGACGGCAACCAGGACCTCGCGCTCGCGAACGAGCGCTCCGACAACCTCACCGTCCGGCTCGGAGACGGCGCCGGCGGCTTCACCAATCAGGGGGCCGGCTCACCGCTCGGGAGCGGTGACCGCCCGCTGGCGATCGCGGTGGGCGACTTCGATCGCGACGGCAGCCAGGATCTCGTCGCCGCCAACTCCGACGACTCCAACCTGACGATCCGCCGCGGCGGCGGCTCGCCCGCCGACGCGGGCAACCTGCTCGTCAACGGCGGCGGCGAGGCCCCCGCGGGCGAGACCGCGCCGAACGTCTACACCGCGGTCGCCCCAATCCCCGGCTGGACGACGACCGGCGCCTTCACCAACCACCGCTACGGCATCGGGGCGGCCGACTATCCGAGCCGGCTGGTGGCGGCGCCGATCGGTGGCCAGGAGGCCTACTTCACGATCGGGCTGACGACGACCACGGCCTCGGCGTCGCAAACCGTCGACGTCTCGAGCTCCGCGCTGTCGATCGATGCCGGCCTCGCGCGCGCAACGCTGCGCGGCTATCTCGGGGGCTACCGGATCGCAGACGACACGATGCAGGCGACGGCTCGCTTCAACGATGCCGCGGGCGCCGGGCTCGGCGCTCCGATCCAACTCGGGCCGGTGACGACCGCCGAGCGCAAGAACCTCACCGCCCTGCTTCGCCGCGAAGGCTCGACCCTGGTCCCGCCCGGTACGCGCTCGATCACGGTGACGCTGCTCGGCACTCACGGCGCCTCGATTTACGGCGACGCCGCGTACGCCGACCGCATGGGCCTGTTCCTCGACGCGCCGCCCGACGTCCACGCGCCGCAGACGACGATCACGAAGGCGCCCAAGAACAAGCTCAGCAAGCGGAAGGCGAAGTACAAGTTCACCTCCACGGAGGCGGGTTCGAGCTTCGAATGCAGGCTCGACTCGAAGCGGTTCAAGCGCTGCTCCTCGCCGCGGAAGCTGAAGCGGCTCGAGCTCGGCAAGCACAAGTTCGCGGTTCGCGCCACGGATCCCTCGGGCAACACCGACCGAAGCCCGGCCAAGGACCGGTTCAAGCGAAAGCGTCGCTGAGCGCGTTGGCCACCGCACCTCGGTCGCGGTGCGACCGTTGGCGCTTGCGCCGAGGGCCCGCTTGACCGAGAATCCCGACCGATGGGGATCGGGGATCAAGAGTGGCTGCCGCACGGCTTCGCCGCGGGACCGGCGCCTACGCGCGTCGACCTGAACACGATCACCTTCGAGCAGCTGCGAGCGCTCGGTCTCACTCCGGCCGAGACGACACGCTTCCTCGCCGCCCGCGAGCGCCGGCGCTTCGACTCGCTCGAGGCGGTCGAGCGAGTCGACGGCCTGCCGGCCCACGCGGTCGCCGCCCTGCGGCGGGCCGGCACCGTTTGACCGGGTTGTAGCCTGGCGCCGATGAGCGCCGAGATCCGCGCGGCCCGGCCGGGCGAGGAGACCGCGATCGTGCCGCTTTATGAGTGGCTGTTCGCGCCGCCCGGCGCGCGGCCGAGCGCCTGGGACGAGCGCCGGGCGAAGGTCGCGCTGCGGGGAGCGATCGACTCCCACGATGCCTGCGTCCTGGTCGCCGAAGCCGACGACGGCACGCTCGTCGGGCTCTGCACCGCCTACCAGGACCTGCACTCCGTGCGCTTCGGCCTTCGGGCCTGGGTCGAGGACCTGGCCGTGGATCCGGAGCGCCGTTCGCAGGGGATCGGCAAGGCGTTGCTCGACGCCGCCAAGGCATGGGCGCGGGAGCGCGGTGCCACCCACCTCGAGCTCGATTCCGCCGAGACCCGCCCCGACGCCCACCGCTTCTACGAGCGCGAGGGCGCCGGCTACCGGGCGATCAGCTTCGGCTGGGAGCTGTAGGTAGGGTCAGCGCGATGGCCGGCCGCATCATTCTCTTCGGCGCCACCGGGTACACCGGGCGACTGACAGCGGCGGCGATGGTCGCCCGCGGCGACCGCCCGGTGCTCGCGGCGCGAACGAGGGCGAAGGTCGAGGCGATGGCGGCCGAGCTCGGCGGGCTCGAGAGCGCGGTCGCAGACGTCGCCGATCCCGCCAGCGTTCGCGCGCTGCTCGAGCCGGGCGATGCGATCGTCGCCACCGTGGGCCCGTTCGCCCGCTTCGGCGACCCGGCGGTCGAGGCGGCGATCGACGCTGGCGCCTCCTACATCGACTCCACCGGCGAACCGGCGTTCATCAGGCGGGTCTTCGAGCACTACGGGCCGCGGGCGGAGCGCGCCGGTGCCGGGCTGGTGACCGCCTTCGGCTACGACTGGGTGCCCGGAAACCTCGCCGGCGCCCTCGCCCTGCGCGACGCCGGCGATGCGGCGACCCGGATCGACGTCGGCTACTACACCACCGGCGGCGGGCTCGGCGGGATGAGCGGTGGCACGCGCGCCTCGGCGGCGGGGGCGATGACCGAGTCCTCGTTCGCGTGGCGCGACGGTATCCGCACCGAGCGGCCCGCGAAGCGAGTCCGCAGCTTCCTCGCCGCCGGCAAGGAGCGCCAAGCGATCTCGGTCGGTTCCTCCGAGCACTTCACCCTGCCGCGGATCCAATCGGGACTGCGTGAGGTGAACGTCTACCTCGGCTGGTTCGGCAAGGGCTCGCGCGCGATGCAGGGGATCGCCGCCGTCAACGATGCGATCACCAAGATCCCCGGCGCCAAGCGGGGCCTCGACGCGCTCACCGCCCGCGTCTCCGGCTCGACCGGCGGCCCGAGCGAGTCCGACCGCGCCGGCACCGGTTCGGTGGGGGTCGCGGTCGCCTATGACGCATCCGGCGCTGAGCTGGCCACGGTCGAGGTGCGCGGTCCCAACGGCTATGAGCTCACCGGCTCGCTGCTCGCCTGGGGTGGCGGGCAGGCCGCCGCCAACGGGATGCTCGCCGCCGGCGCCCTCGGCCCGGTCGAGGCGTTCGGCCACGACGCGTTCGTCGCCGGCTGCGCGGAAGCCGGGCTCGCCCCCGTCGCCGGCGCCTAGCCGCGCGGTCGCGCGTCGAAGCGCGCCACGACCTTCGGCCTCCGCTTCGACTCGGCGCGCTCGAGCTTGCGTACGGCGCGCGGGCGCAGCGTCGCGACCACGATGGTCGCGGCGTCGGGTTCGAGCTCGGCGGTGCCCCGGCCGACCGTGCCGTCGATGCCGATCTCCTCCGCGACGCGGCCCTTCCCGATCAGCTCCATCGTTACCCGGCAGCTGAGGTTGCAGCGCAGCTTCGCGCGCCCGCCGCGTTCGAGCAGGCGCCTCACCGTCTCCGGGATCCTCACGCTCAGGGTCTCGAGTGTGAGCTCGTCCTCGGCCGGCGGTCCCTCGAGCGTGAACGGCTCGAACAACGCGGAAAGGGTCAGCGAGCTGTTCGCCGTGATCGTGTGGATGGCGCCGCCGCCGTCCGTCCATGACTGCCAGGCGAACGTGTCCGCGCCGAGTTGCTGTGGCGACGCAGCGCCGAGCTCGTTGGTCGAGCCCTCGACGACCGTGCGCGTGAACGGGGCCGCGGCGACGTCGTCGTTCAGGCCCAACTCGAGCCCGGCGGGGTCGGAAGCGATCGTCAGCTCAACGGTGCGCGGATCGATGACGCGCTCGTCGGTGGCCTCGAGACCGTGGCTGTCAATCGCCGTCAGACGGAGAGTCAGTGGCCCGGGCGCGTGGCGATCCGGCGCCGTCACGGTCCCCGACCCGGCGCCCGCGAACTCGCTCGGGGCTCCTCCGCCGGCGATTTGCCAGCTCAGCGCCGAGTCCGGCAGCAGGCCGTCCTGTGGGTCGCTCGCCGTGCCGCTGAACGGGATCTCCTCGCCGGCGCTCCAGAGGCTGCCCGCGACCGGGGTGATGATCGAAGTCTCGGGGGGCTCATTTCCCGGCTGGATCTCGACCGAGTCGGTGTCGTTGGCGCCGTCGTCGTCGGTGACCTCGAGCCCCACCGTGACCGTGCCGACCTCGGTGTACGTCCGGCTCGGCATGACCGCCGTTGAATCGTCGTATTCGCCGTCGCCGTCGAGGTCCCAGGCGTAGTCCAGGCTGTCATTGGCGTCGGGGTCGGTCGAGCCCGAGCCGTCGAAGTCGACCGCCAG
This sequence comes from uncultured Solirubrobacterales bacterium, assembly GCA_963767475.1. Lineage (GTDB taxonomy): Bacteria > Actinomycetota > Thermoleophilia > Solirubrobacterales > 70-9 > WHSW01. The sequence goes on along the minus strand of CAVYEI010000003.1, from coordinate 623,224 downwards.
CGGTGCCATCCCGCCGAGCGGGTTTGCGCTCGCCCGGGCCGTCGGGCCGCCGTTCTGGCGGGCGAAGGTCGCGGTCAGGGTCGTGTCGGAGGCCGGGGTGACGGTGTGTGACGCGTTGCCCGAGTCCGACCAGGATCCGAAGTCCCAGGTGCGGCCGCCGAATGGCTGCCCCGATGTCGTCGCGACGGTGTTGGTCGAGCTCCTGATCACGGTGCGGGTGATCGGAGCAGCGCCGCCGCTGCCGTTCAACGACACGTTGAGCCCGGCGGGGTCGGTGGCGAGGCTGAGCTGAACAGTGCGCGGATCGAGCTGCACGTCCTTCGTCGCCGACGCGCCGTTGGAGTCCGTGGCGATCAGCCGCACGGTGAGCTGGGTCGGGTCGATGCGGTCGGGCGCGGTCAGGGTGCCGGTGGCCACGTCGGCTTCGCTGTCGATCACCTGCGTCCCGTCGCGCAGCTGCCATTCGAGTGCCGACGCGGGCAGCGTTCCCTCCTGGGGGTCGGTGGCGCCGCCGCTGAAGCCGATGTTCTCGCGGGCGCTCCACTGCGCACCGGCGGCGGGGGTGGTGATCTGGGGCACGGGGCCTGAGTTGTTCGCGGTCACGTTCACCGAGTCGGTGTCCGAGACGTTGTCGTCGTCTGTGACCCGGAGCCCGATCGTGTGGGTGCCGAGGCCGTAGGTCCGGCTGGGCGAGACCGCGGTCGAGTCGTCGTACTGACCGTCATCGTCGAGGTCCCACGCGTAATCCAGCGTGTCGTTGGCGTCGGGGTCGGTCGAGGTCGAGCCGCTGAAGGTGACCGCCAGCGGTGCCGTCCCGCCGGACGGGTTCGCCGTCGCCCGCGCGGTCGGGGCGCCGTTCTGACGGGTGAAGGTCGCGGTCAGGGTCGTGTTCGACGCCGGGGTGACGTTGTGCGAGGCCGCGCCGGCGTCAGACCACGAGCTGAAGTTCCAGCTGCGGCCCCCAAGCGTCTGCGGGGTCGCCGCCGCGACCGCGTTGGTCGAGTCCTTGACCACCGTGCGGGTGATCGGCGAGGCGCCGCCGCTGCCGTTGGCGGACACGCTCAGCCCGGCCGGATTGGTGGCCAGGGTCAGCTGCACGGTGCGCGGATCGAGCTGCACGTCCTTGGTCGCCGATGAGCCGTTGGAGTCGGTGGCGATCAGCCGTACGGTGAGCTGGGCCGGGTCGACCCGGTCGGGCGCGGTCAGGGTGCCGGTGGCCACATCCGCCTTGCTGTCGACCACCTGCGTCCCGTCGCGCAGCTGCCAGTCGAGCGCTGAGGCGGGCAGCGGCCCGTCCTGTGCGTCGGTCGCGCTGCCGCTGAAGCTGATCGCCTGGCGGGCGCTCCACTGGGCACCGGCGGCCGGCGTCGTGATCTGGGGAACCGGGGCACTGTTGTTCGCGGTCACGTTCACCGAGTCGGTGTCCGAGACGTTGTCGTCGTCTGTGACCCGCAATCCGATCGTGTGCGTGCCGAGGCTGTATGTCCGGCTGGGCGAGACCGCGGTCGAGTCGTCGTACTGGCCGTCGTTGTCGAGATCCCAGGCGTAGTCGAGGGTGTCGTTGACGTCGGGGTCGGTCGAGGTCGAGCCGCTGAAGCTGACCGCCAGCGGCGCCGTCCCGCTGGAGGGATTGCCGGTCGCCCGCGCGGTCGGGGCGCTGTTCTGGCGGGCGAAGGTCGCGGTCAGGGTCGTGTTGGCGGCCGGGGTGACGGAGTGGGTGGCGGCGCCGCTGTCGGACCAGGAGGAGAGGTTCCAGACGCGGCCGTTGAACGTCTGGGGGGTTGCCGTACTGACCGAGTTGGTCGAATCCTTGACCACGGTTCGGGTCACCGGCGACGCCCCACCGGTGCCGTTCAGCAACACGTTGAGCCCGGCGGGCGCAGTCGCGAGGGCGAGCTGCACGGTACGCGGGTCGAGAAGCACCTGGCTGGTCGCCGAGCCGCCGTTCGAATCGGTCGCCGTCAGCCGCACGGTGAGCTGGGTCGGGTCGACGCGATCGGGGGCGGTCAGGGTCCCCGTGGCGAGATCGGACTCGCTGTCGATCACCTGCGTCCCCGCCCGCAGCTCCCAATCGAGGGCCGACGCCGGCAGCGCTCCGTCCTGTGCGTCGGTCGCGCCGCCGCTGAAGCCGATCGCCTGACGGGCGCTCCACTGGGCCCCGCCGGCGGGCGCCGTGATCTGGGGCACCGGGAGGCTGTTGTTCGCGGTCACGGTCACCGAGGCGGTGCCGGTGAGGCCGTCGTCGTCGGTGACCCGGAGGCGGACGGTGTGCGTGCCGACGGGGAAGGTGCGCGATGGCGAGACGGAGGTCGAGTCGTCGTACTGGCCGTCGTTGTCGAGATCCCAGGCGTAGTCGAGCGTGTCGTTTGCGTCCGGGTCGGTGGAGGTCGAGCCGCTGAAGCTGGCCGCCAGCGGCGCGGTGCCGCTCATCGGGGTCGCCGTGATCCGCGCGGTGGGAGCGCTGTTCTGGCGGGTAAAGGTCGCGGTCAGGGTCGTGTTCGTGGCCGCGGTGACCGTGTGGGCAGCGGCGCCGCCGTCGGACCAGGAGGAGAAGGCCCAGCTGCGGCCGTTGAACGTCTGTGGCGAGCTCGTGGCGATCGAGTTCGACGAGCCCTCGATCACGGTCCTGGTCAGCGGCGAGGTTCCAGTCGCCGCGTTCAGCGCCACGTCCAGCCCGGAGGGGCTCGTCTGCAGGGTGAGGTCGACGGTGCGCGGGTCGAGCTCGATCTCCTTGGTGGAGGTGGCGCCCTGAGCGTCGGTCGCGGTCAGGCGCAGGGTCAGCGTCGACGGGTACTCGTGGTCGGGCGCGACGAAGCTGCCCGAGGCGCGGTCCGGGAACGTCTGCACGGGATGCTGGTGGCAGTTCGACGGGCAGTGGTTGAGGATCAGCGCCCAGTCGAGGGCCGAGGCCGGGAGCCCGCCCTGCTGCGGGTCGGTGGCGCTGCCGCTGAAGTTGATCGTCTGGTTGACGCCCCAGCGCGCGGTGGCCGCCGGCGAGGTGATCGTCGGCGTGTTAGGCGGGTCGTTGCCGACGTCGATCACGACCGAGTCGGTGGCGGTGGCGCCGGCTCCGTCGGTGACCCGCAGGCGCACGGTCACCGGGCCGACCTGCGTGTAGGTGCGCGACGGCGAGACCGCGGTGGAGTCGTCGTACTGGCCATCGCCGTCGAGGTCCCAGGCATAGCTGAGCGAGGTGCCGGTCGAGCCCGAGCCGCTGAAGTTGACCGTCAACGGCGCCGAGCCGCTGGTGCTCGACGCCGAGATGTCGGCGGTCGGGCCGTTATACCCGATCCGCTTCACCTGGCCGGCGTCGAAGTTCGTGTAGTAGACCGCCCCGTCGGGACCGGTCTGGATGAAGGTCGGGCCAATCGGTCCGCTGGCGAAGGTCTGCACCGTGGACGGGTCGGGCGTGCCGCCGGCGCCGTTGCGGACGACCCAGATGCAGTTGCGCGAGTAGTCGGCGAAGAAGAGCGCCTCGTCGTAGGCGTCCGGGTACGGCCCGGTGTCGTAGAACTCGACCCCTGAGATCGAGGAGCTCCCGGCTGGGCAGGCCTCGCCGGGGACGATCTGATCCGCGTGGGCGTAGGTGAGCGCGGGGAAGGTGACCGGGTTGCCGATCGCCTCCTCCGTGTAGAGGTTCACGCACATGCTGAGAAGGAGGATCTGATAGCTGAACTCGGGTCCATTGCCCTCGTAGCACGGCCAGCCGAAGTTGACCACCGAGCCCGGTTGCACCGGCATCCGGTTGAGCTCCTCCCAGTGGCCCCAGCCGACGTCGCCGATCCAGACCTCGTTGTCGGGCGAGATCGCGAACCGGAACGGGTTGCGCAGGCCCTCGGCGATGATCCGCCGCGCGTTCGGGTCCGAGCTCGAGGCAAGCGGGTTGGTCGCCACGCCCGCCCCGGTCGACGGGTTGATCTTGATCACCGACCCATCGAGGGTGACGGGGTCACCCGAGGCGCGCAGGTCCTGGGCGCGAAGCGCGCCGCCCTGGGCCGTCGGCGGAGTCTGCGTGCCGCCGACGCCGGTGGGCGGGTCCCCGCACGGGTTCCGCGGGCTGCCGTCCTGTCCGTAGTCGGCGAAGTTGAAGCTGGCGCCGTCGCCGCCGGTCGCGAGCAGGTTCCCGGCCGCATCGAACTCGAGGCTGCCGACCGAGTGGCTCGGGTACTGCTGACACCAGTCCTCGACCAGCACCTGCTCGGTGGGCGGTGTGGCAGCGTCGAGGTCGACCCGCGAGAGCCGGCCGCTGACCACGCAGCCGTCGCCGGTCGGGCCCGGGGGAGTCGGGCAGCCGTCGAAGTCCGGGGCGCTCGCGCTGCCCCAGCGCGGCGCCGTCCCGCCGATCGCCGCGTCGTGGGCGTAGAGGACGTAGATGACCTTGTTCGAGGCGTAGTTGGGATCGAGGACCATCCCGAGCATCCCCCGATCCCAGAAGTTGTGGACGTTGCGAGCCAGGTTGAGGACCGTGGTGGCCGACGGGTCGCTGAGGCTGTCGAACTGCTTGATCAAGCCGCGCTGCTCGGCGACCAGCACGTTGCCATTGGAGGCAAAGCGGACCACGGTCGGGTGATCGAGGCCGCTGAAGGCGGTGGTCTCCTGGAAGCCCGGCAGGGCCGCGGCACCCTGGGCCGGGCGGGGCGCGGCCAGCACAGCGACCAGCGCGATCGCGAGCGCGAGTTTGCAAGCCCACTGGAGATGTGTGCCGCGGCATCCCTCGCGGCCCGAAAAAGTGAACATGGCTTCCGATGTGACCTTCCGTGCACTGCGAGCGTACCCCTGAACGGAGGCGGGGTCCAAGGTGAGACACGTCACACCGCTGCGCCGAGGCCGGAACCTCCAGGGTTTAGCCGGGCTCCTGGGCCGAGGCGAGCGCCTTGTCGCGGTCGAGGTGGAACTCGATCCGGACGAGCTCTCCCTCGCGGAACTTCCAGACTGCTGCGCTCGGCTGCTCGACATCCACGCCGTGGCGAGTGGTGCCGGTCTGGTTGACGAACGTGACTACGTTCTCCCCGGTCTCGAACACCTCCTCGAGCTCGAGCCGTACACGTTTGAATGTCTCGAGCCAATCCGCCCAGGTTGCCTGCAGGCCCTCGCGGCCGTGAAACTCCGTGCTGAAGCTCGAATCCGCGGTCATCTCCCCGCGGATCTCGTCGGTGGTGATCTCGTCAAGCGAGTCCCCGATCCGCTCGATCAGGGCGTCGTCGACGTCCAGCTCGCCCTCTCCGAAGATCGGCGCGAGGGCGGCCATCAGGCGGTCGGTATTCGACATAGCGTCAGTATTCTCCGCTGTTCCCGAACAAGACACAGAAGACAGGAGCCATGGCAGTAGCGACCGCCACTTACCAGGAGATGACCGACGATCAGCAGGCGATCGTCGAGATGGTCCGCAACTTCGTCGACAAGGAGATCCTTCCCGTCGCCGAGGAGTACGACCACGAGGACAAGTTCCCCGAGCCGATCGTCGAGCAGATGAAGGAACTGGGCCTGTTCGGGGTCACGATTCCGGAGGAGTACGGCGGCATGGGGCTCGATCTCTCGACCTACACGCTGATCGTCGAGGAGCTCTCGCGCGGCTGGATCTCGATCTCCGGCGTCGTCAACACCCACTTCATCGGCTCCTACCTGCTGATGAAGTTCGGCACCGACGAGCAGAAGGACTACTTCCTGCCGAAGATGGCGACCGGGGAGATTCGTGCCGCGTTCTCGCTCTCCGAGCCCGAGGTCGGCTCCGACGTTCAGGGCATCAAGTCGACGGCGAAGCAGAACGACGACGGCAACTGGGAGCTCAACGGCCAGAAGATGTGGGTCACCAACGGGCTCGGCTCCGGGGTCGTCTTCGTGTTGATGAAGAACGACCCGAAGGCCGACCCGCCCTACAAGGGGATGACCTGCTTCATCACCGAGAAGCAGCCCTGGAAGGACATCAACGAGGGCGACTTCAAGGGCCTCGAGGTGCCGCCGAAGATCAAGAAGATGGGCTACAAGGGCGTCGAATCCACGGAGCTCGTCTACAACGGCTACGTCTGCCCGCCCGAGCGCATCCTCGGCGGGCCCGACGGTGTCGGCGAGGGCTTCAAGCAGATGATGGACGCGCTCGAGGTCGGCCGCGTCAACGTCGCCGCCCGCGGGGTCGGCATCGCTCAGCGGGCGCTGGAGCTGGCGCTGCGCTACTCGCAGGAGCGCAAGACTTTCGGCAAGCCGATCGCCCAGCACCAGGCGATCCAGTTCAAGCTCGCCGAGATGGCGACCAAGGTCGAGGCGGCGAGGCTGCTGACCCGCAAGGCGGCAAAGCTCAAGGACGCCGGCGAGCGCTCGGACCTCGAGGCGGGGATGGCGAAGCTGTTCGCCTCCGAGACGGGCAAGGAGTGCGTCGAGGAGTGCTTTCGCATCCACGGCGGCTACGGCTACTCGAAGGAGTACGAGATCGAGCGCCTCTACCGCGACGCGCCGCTGCTCTTGATCGGCGAGGGCACCTCCGAGATCCAGAAGATGGTGATCGGCAAGAAGGTGCTCGAGCGAAACAAGATCTGAGATGCCGGTAGCGCTGGTCTCCGGCGCCAACCGCGGCATCGGCCGCGAGATCGCGAATCAGCTCGCGCGCGACCACGGCTTCCTCGTCCTCGCCGGCGCCCGCGATCCTTCGACGGTCGAGGCCGGGGAGAAGGTCGTCGCGCTCGAGCTCGACGTCACCGACGACGCCAGCGTCGGTGCGGCGCTAGCCGGGATCGAGGAGAACCCGGGCTCGCTCGACGTGCTGGTCAACAACGCCGGCGTCTACGGCGACCCGGTCGGGGTCGCCGACTACGACCTCGCCGCCGCCCGCGAGACGTTCGAGGTCAACGTCTTCGGGCCCTGGCGCCTGATCCAGGCGGCGCTGCCGCTGTTGCGCCGCAGCTCGGGAGCGCGGATCGTCAACGTCTCCAGCGGCGGCGGACAGCTGCAGGACATGGGCGCGGGCCGCGCCGCCTACCGGCTTTCGAAGACGGCGCTGAACGCCCTCACCCGCACCCTGGCCGCCGAGGAACCGCGGATCAAGGTGAACTCGATCTGCCCCGGCTGGGTGCGCACCGACATGGGCGGGCCGTCGGCGTCGCGCTCGGTCGCCGAGGGCGCCGACACCGCCGTCTGGCTGGCGACGGCCGGCGACGACGGCCTCAGCGGCGGCTTCTTCCGCGACCGCGAGCCGATCTCTTGGTAGAAACCTGCGATGGCTTCAAGTACACCCGAGCTGATCAAGCAGGCGGTCGAGGGCCTGCAGGCCGAGGTTCCCGCCCTGGCGAAGCTGAAGCTCGTCGTCGGGCTCGAGCTTCGCGGCCGCGGTGACGTGCAGCTCTACCGGGTCGAGGTCCCGGGCCCGAAGATCAGCAAGGGGATCGGCGACGACGAGCGCCTGCACGTCTCGATTCCGCGCTCGCACTTCAACGAGCTCGCCGCCGACGGCAAGCTCTCGCATTGGCACGAGGCGTTCGACCAGGGTCACGTCAGGGTCGAGGGCGATCCGAACATCCAGAAGCTCGTCGGCCAGGTGATGGCCCACGCGGAAGCGCGCGGCAAGCTGCGCAGGGCGCGCTGAGCGACCGGTGGCCTCGACCAGCGATCTGATCGTCGTCGCCGTGCAGCGAGTGCAGGCCGAGGTTCCCGCATTGGCGAAGCTGAAGCTGGTCTTCAGCCTCGAGCTCACCGCCGGCGGGCTGACGAGCTCGGCGAAGGCCGAGCGTTACCGGGTCGAGCTTCCCGGGCCGAAGGTGAGCGAGGACGAGCCCGCCGACGCCCGGCTGGCGCTCAGCATTCCGAAGACGATGTTCAAGCTGCTCGCCGAAGAGGGGTCGCTGGCCGATTGGCGCGATGCGTTCCACTACGGGCACCTGAAGGTGACCGGCGACCAGCGGGTCAAGCGGCTGCTGGGCAAGGCGATTGGGCGCTCGTGAGCTGAACCTGGCGCGGCTCCGGAGCGCCTCGCAGCTGCTTCACCGGCCGAAGGCGATCCGCCACCCGGCCGAAGTCGCCCGTTTCGCCGGCCCGATCCAGGCTCAGGAGCCGCGGGCGGCGAAGCTGGCGTTCCGGGCCCGCGCCCGCCGCCCGACCGCGGCAGACGTCGATCGCGCCCGCACCGAAGAGCGGTCGCTGCTGCGGGCGTGGTGCATGCGCCGTACCGTGCACCTGCTCCCGAGCGAGGACGCCGGCTGGCTGTTGCCGCTGTTCTCGGAGACGATCGTGCGCCAGGCGCGCAAGCGCCTCGCCGACTTCGGCCTCGACCGCAACGGCCAGGACCGGGCGCTGAAGCTGCTCCACGACGCGGTCGATCGCGAGGGCGCGCTCACCCGGCCCGAGCTCGCCGAGCGCCTCGACCGCGCGGGATTCGACACCGCGAACGAGTTCAAGGTCCACCTCTGGGTCCTGGCGACCCTCGACGGCGAGCTCTGCCTCGGGCCCGACCGGGGAGGCAACACCTGCCTGGTGCGCACCGACGACTGGATCGGGCCGCTCGAGCGGCGCCCACGCGACCGGTCGCTGGCCGAGCTCGCCCGCCGCTATCTGCGTGCCTACGGGCCGGCCGACGAGCGCGACCTCGCGCGCTGGGCGGGCCTGCCGCTGCGTGACACGCGGCTCGGGTTTGAGCGCATCGCCGCGGAGCTCGAGCCGGCCGGCGAGCTGTTCACGCTCGGCCGCCGGCCGCGCCTGCCGCGCTCGCCGGTCGCGCGCATGCTGGGCGCCTTCGACAACTACGACCTCGGCTACGTCGACCGCACCGCCGCCCTCGACGCGGCATACGAGAAGCGCGTCAACCCGGGCGGCGGGATCATCCGCCCGGCCGTGGTCGTCGACGGAACCTACGTCGCCACCTGGTCGTCGAAGCGCAGCGGCCGCAGGCTCGCGGTGACGATCGAGCCGTTCGAGCCGCTCGCCCCCGAGCTCGAGCGGGCGATCGCCGTCGAGGTCGCGGACATCGGGCGCTTCGAGGGACTCGATGCGACGGTGGTCTGAGATCCCCCGCTACGATCCCGCGCCCATGAACGACGAAGAACACAAGCTTTCAACCGACCAGGCCGAGCGCGAGGCCTCCGGCGCCCACGCCTACGGCCGCTACCTCGAGGAGTTCGAGGAGGGCGCCGTCTACAAGCACTGGCCGGCGAAGACGGTGACCGAGGCCGACGACCACCTCTTCTGCCTGATCACGATGAACCACCACCCGCTGCACATCAACGACGTCTACGCGGCGGACTCCCAGCAGGGCCAGAACGTCGTCGTCGGGCCGCTGGTCTACTCGCTCGCCGTCGGCATGACCGTCTCCGACGTCTCCGGCAAGGCGATCGCCAATCTCGCCACCGAGGAGCTCTCGCACCCGAACCCGGTCTTCCACGGCGACACCCTCTACTGCGAGTCCGAGGTGCTCGAGGTCCGGCCCTCGCAGTCGAAGCCCGACCGGGGGATCGTCAAGGTCCACACGCGCGTCTTCAAGCAGGACAACACCCTGGTCGCCGAGTTCAAGCGCACGGTGCTGATCCCGAAACGCCCGAACGGCGAGCCGCCGAAGGCCGAGGGCGACGTCGAGTAGGCGCCGGCGCGCCGGGCCGCTAGATCAGCTCGGCGACGGCCTCGAGCGCGGCGTCGAAGTCGGTACCCGGCATCCCGCCGATCCCGGGCGAGTTGGCGCCGGCCGAGCGGTAGCGCTCGACGGCGGCATGGACCTCCGCCTTGTCGCCGATCCCGGCGAGCTCGGAGAGCATCCGGTCCGAAAGCCCGGCCTTGGCGCGGTCGAGGTCGCCGGCGGCCATGCCCTCGTCGAAGGCGGTGAGCTCGTCGGCGAAGCCCGAGGCCTCGAGCATCGCCCGGTAGAACGGCAGCGAGGCGTAGGGGATCAGGTCCTGGCGCAGGGTCGCCCGCGCCGCCTCCGGGTCGTCGGTGAGCGCCACGGGCACCGCGGCGACGACGTCGAAATCGTCGAACGAGCGCCCCGAGGCCTCGACGCCTTCCTTCAAGGCCGGAATCACGGTGCTCTCGATGTAGGACGGACAGCAGAGCCAGAGCATCACCCCATCGGCCTGCTCGCCGGCGAGGCGGATCATGTTCGGCGACAGCGCGGCGACGTAGATCGGCAGCTCGGCCCGGGCCTGATAGCCCATGAAGGCGAACTTGGTCGGGAAATGCTCGGAGTCGGGCGGCTCGGTGCCGCCGAGGATCGCCCGCACGCCGGCGAGGTACTCGCGCATCTGGCTCACCGGCTTGGTGATCTTCTGGCCGTGCCAGTTCTCGACCGTGACCCGGTGCGAGACGCCGAGCCCGAGGACCATGCGCCCGTTCGAGTACTCGTCGATCGTGGCCGCGGTCTGGGCCATGGTCGCCGGGGTGCGGCTGAAGATCGGGACCACCCCGGTGCCGAGCTTGATCCGCTCGCTGGCGGCGGCGTAGGCCATCAGCACGGTGAGCGAGTCGCGGCCGGCGATATGGGTGGTGTAGACGGCGTCGTAGCCGAGCTGGTCGGCGAGCGCCACCCGCTCGAGCGTCTTCGGCAGCGAGCGGCCGGGGGAGATGAAGGCGCTGACGCCGGGCACGGGCTGATTCATATACGAATTCACAGGTGCACTCGGTCGAACAATCCTCGGTCGTCGGCCGTCCCGCCGCCGAGGTCTGGGACAGCGCGATCACCGAGGAGGGGATCAATGCCGAGCTGGCGCCGATCCTGCGGATGACGATGCCGCCCGGCCTGCGGGGGAAGACGATCGACGACGTCGAGGTCGGGGTGCCGCTGGGGCGCAGCTGGATCCTGCTCGGCCGCGTGCTGCCGGTCGACTACGACGATCTCTGCCTGGTCGAGCTCGAGCCCGGGAGGCGCTTTCTCGAGCGCTCGAAGACGCTCAGCTTCGCCGTCTGGCAGCACGAGCGCACGATCGAGCCGGAGGGGGAACGCAGCTGCCGGGTCACCGACCGGCTTGGCTTCGAGCTCAAGCGCGGCGTCGCCTGGATCCCGGGGTTCTCAGCGGTCGCGAGCGCGGTCGTCGGCTTCCTCTTTCGCCACCGCCACCGGAGGCTCGCGCGCGGCTAGTCGCCGCCGGCGACCGTCAGCTTGCGCCGGTCGCGGGTGACGACGAGCTGCGACGGGGTCCCGGCCGCGTCGACGAGCTCGACCGTTGTCGTCTTGCCGCTCGCCGACGCCTCGGTCGCCCGCAGCGCCGTCGAGTCGAGCGCGATCGTCAGCGCCCGGGTCTCGGTCGAGCCGGTGTCGACGAAGGCGAGCGTCCAGCGGGGCACGAACTCGCGGAAGTCCGGAGAGCTGAAGCCCTGCAACGGCACCTCCTGGCCGCGCACCTGGGTGCGCACCGCCTCGGTCTCGCCGGGGGCGTCGTAGACGACGCCGGCGAAGCCCGGAGCGTTGATCTGGATTGCGGAGGCGTCGCGCGCGCCGAGCGTGACGTCGGGATGCAGCTGCAGGTAGCGGGTGTAGGTGTGGGCGAGCTCCGAGCTCAGGCTGTCGACGATCACCAGCGCCGTGCCGGGCCGGTAGAGGAACAGCCGCGTGTGGGCGACGCCCTGGGCGCTGAGCAGCCGGTTGCGGCCCTCGATCGCATACCAGCCCTCGCCCTCGCCGGCTGCGGTCAGGCCGGAGCCGTAGGCGAGGCTGCCGTCGGCGATCGGCAGCTCGAGGCCATCTACCGCAAGCCCGCTGTGGGCGCGGTTGGAGACCACGTAATCGCGGATCTCGCCCGGATCCTTGTGGTAGAGGCCGGTGTCGCTGACGATGCTCGCCCCGTGGTCGAAGAGCTCGAAGCTGAGCTCGTCGGCGTGCTTGTGGGTGGTGTTGTGGAAGCCGTCGGTGACCGCGAGGTAGCCGGTGTCGCCGCCCTCTCCGACAACCTTGACGAAGGCGAAGCCGGCGCCGAAGAAGGCGCGCGATCCCGGCTCCTGTACGGCCGCCCATTCAGGGACCGGCTCGAGGTTTGAGTCTCCGAACTGGGTCAGCTCGCCGTTCGGCTTCACGAACCAGGCCGCCGCCACCCGCATCTCGTCGCGCAGGCCGGCCAGTTCCGCATCCGATCCGAGCACGTTGAGCATGTCGTCGAGCGGCCTCAGCGCGAGGAACTGGTAGGCCGAGGAGTGCTCGAGCCAGACGCCCTGGGAGAGCCGGCGCCGCAGCGTCGACTCGAAGCGCTCGCGAGCGAGGGCGCGCCATTGCGGCGACTGCTCGAAGAAGGGGAAGAAGCTGGTCAGGCGGGCGAGCCCGAGATCGACGAAGAGCCCGTGGTTGTCGGGCGTGTAGGTGCGCTTTGCGGCCAGCACCCGCCCGTGCTCGGCCAGCGACTCGAGCAGTTCCCGCTGCTGGTTAGCCGAGAGCAGGCCGGCGCAGGAGCCGGCGCGCAGCATGTAGGCGAGAAACGGGGTCCGGTCGCCGACGACCTTGTCCGACCACGCCTCCTGCGCGGTGTCGGGCTTGCCGCGCGGGTTGTGGGCGACCCAGTCGAGGGCGATCGCCACCGCCTGGTCGAGATCCTCCTTGTCGCCGCTCGCCGCGTAGCTCGACAGCAGCGGGGTCAGAAAGCGCAGCTTGTGCAGGTTCTGGCGGTAGCGCTCGGCCCCGAGCGGGTCGGTATGCCAGTCGATCGGAGCCGCCAGCTCGGTCGGCTTCGGGCCGAAGACGTCGAAGCGGCGCTCGCGGGCCGCCTCGACCCGCCCCGGGCTCACGGTCGGCAGCGCGATCGCCGTCGACGATGGGCAGGGCGCCGCGGCCAGCGCCTCGAGGCCGCGCAGCCCCATCCAGCGGTTGTCCGGGGCGGCTGGTCCGTAGGCGCTGCTGGTGACGGCGAGCAGCGCCAGCGCGAGAGCGGTTGCGGCGAGGCCATGCACCAGGTGCATCCCTCGCTGCGTGATCACCACCCCGCCTTCCATGGCTGAACGGTAGTCGCGGCCGCCGTCGGACGGTCATCTACCATCGCCGGTCCGGTGGCGACTCCCGCGGCGGTGATCTTCGACAACGACGGCCTCCTGCTCGACACGGAGTCGGTCTGGTCCAGGGGCGAGCGCGACATGTTCGCCCGCCGGGGGCTCGAGTTCACCGACGCGCACAAGCTCGAGCTGGTCGGCACCTCCGCCCAGGCATGCGGCGCGATCCTCGCCCGCCAGCTCGATCAGCCGGGCCGCGATGCGGAGCTGATCGCCGAGCTCGACGAGCGGGTGTTCGCGGAGCTCGAGCGCGGGGTGGAGCCGATGGCGGGGGCCCTGGAGCTGGTCGCCGAACTGCAGCGACTCGGCGTGCCGACGGCGGTGGTCTCGAACTCGCCGGCGCGGTTCATCGCCCGCGCGCTGGCCCTCGTCGGCCTCGGGGATCGGTTCGCGGTGGTCGTCAGCGGCCACGACGTCGCGGCACCGAAGCCGGCGCCCGATGCCTACCTGGCCGCCTGCGAGCAGCTTCGAGTGGAGCCCTCGACCGACGTGATCGTGCTCGAGGATTCGCCGACCGGAGTGGCTTCGGGCCGCGCCGCCGGGCTCACCGTGCTCGGCGTGCCCTCGCTCGGCGGGGTCGAGCTGGCCGAGGCCGACGAGGTCTACGGCTCGCTCGTCGAGCCGGCGCTGCGCGAACGCCTCGGGCTCGCCCACCCGGCCGCCTAGGCCCGACTATGCTCTCGGCATGTGGCGGGGGCGTCACCTGGGAGTCGTAGTGCTCGGGCTTGCGTCGGTCGCCGTGCTCACGATTCCCGGCACCGCCGCCGCGACCTATCCGGGCGCCAACGGGAGGATCGTGTTCGTCCACGACCCCGGGCCGGCGGACGACTACGACGTCTTCACGATGAACCCCGACGGCTCCGACCGCGTGGCGCTGACGACGGATCCGGGAAACGAGCGGAGGCCGAAGTACTCCGCGGACGGTGAGCGAATCGTCTTCGAAAGGAGACCCGAGGGGTCGACGAACAACCAGATCTGGGTGATGAACCACGACGGCACCGCTCAGACGCAGATCACGAACGGAGCGTCGGCGAGCGACTCCGAGCCGATGTTCTCTCCTGACGGGAGCCGGATCGCGTTCGAGCGCCGGCCCACGGCCGGAGGCCGGGCGCAGATCTACGTCGTGGACGCCGACGGGGCGAACGTCGTGCAGCTCACGTTCCCGGGCCCCGGCCCCGGGATCGACCAGTCGCTCGAACCCTCGTATTCGCCCGACGGGAGCCGGATCGTCTTCTCGCGGCGCAGCGGGGCGACGAACCTGCTCGAGGTTTGGGTGATGAACGCGGACGGGAGCGGGCAGACGAAGCTGACCACCGCGAGCGCGACCACCAGCGACCTCGGTCCCGGCTTCTCTCCGGACGGGCAGCGGATCGCCTACGACCACTTCACCAGCGGGACCCCGCCGAACGAGGACATCTTCGTCATCAACGCCGACGGGTCGGGACAGGCGCAGGTGACGAGCGGGGGCGGCCAGGATTACTGGCCGGTGTTCGCCCCCAACGGGACGCGGGTCCTGTTCGAGCGGGAGACCCAGGACTTCACCCACTCGAACGTCGTGATCGCGGATCCAACCGGCCTCGACCTGGGGATCACCCCGCTGGCCGACAACCCGGTCGGGGTCTACGACAGCACGCCCGACTGGCAGCCCCTCAACCCGCCGGCGTGCTCCGTCGCGGGCGAGGCGAAGCAGAGGTCGCTGAAGCGGGTGAGCGTGACGGTGACCTGCGACGAAGATGTAAGCGCCGTTGCCGAAGGACGCGGGAGCGCGCCGAGGCCGAAGCTCGGAGCCCCCGGCGCGAAACCGAGGACGTTCCAGATCCCCGCGGTCGGTGCCGAGCTTCAGCCCGCCACCGCAACGACGATCACGCTCGCGATCTCCAAGCGGGGCCGAAAGGCGCTGAAGAAGGCCGCCGCCGCTGGCAAGAAGGGCAAGGCGACGATCACGCTCACGCTCACAGACGACCTCGGGCAGGCCTCGTCGGACAGCCTCAACGTGGTGATCAAGCGGAAGCGGCGGAAGTAGCCGGCTAGTGCGGCGGCTCGACCGCGTGCGCGGGCGGCCGTGATTCCTCGGCCAGCGATGTCAGCTCGAGCACCCCGCGCGAGGCCTCCTCGAGCACGTCGGTGGCCTCCTCGGCCGAGCGCGCGTAGAGCTCGACCAGCAGGTGGACGATGATCCGCTCCTCGTCGTGCTTGTGAAAGCGGACGTGGGTGAAGAACTCGCGCGTGCCGGGATCGCCGAAGGCGGCGTAGGTGAGGCTGTCGGCGGCCTCCGGTCCCGAGCAGGTCTCGACCGCGTCCTGATCGACGGTGACCGTGCACGACGCGACCCACGGCGTGCCGGCGACCATCCGCTCCCAGCGCTCGTTGATCGGCACCACGTGGCCTTCCTCGATCGCAAGGTGCGGCTGGTCGTGCATGCAGTCGAGGCACTGGACGACGGCCTCCTGCACCTCCTCGACGCGCTCGGCGGTTTCGCCCGAGTCCGGGTCGACGCGAATAATCGCGTCGTAGTGGACTTGCGCCTCGAGACGCGTCGACCAGCAGCGGTAGCAGCGCAGCCAGGCGGTGCGATCGCCGTTCAGCTCGCTCATCGTTCTTGAGGGTAGCGCCGCCCGACCGGTCCGGAGCCCAGCCGGGGCTCTCGGCACGATGCTTACCGCGGCGGCGATTGCAGATCGCTCGGCAGCAGCGAGTACATGAGCATGTCGCGGCGTTCGCCACCGACGTGCATGTAGGAGCGCAGCAGGCCCTCGCGGGAAAAACCGACCGCGTCGGCGACCCGCAGGGAGGCGTCGTTGACGGGCTCGATCCAGAGCTCGATTCGCTTCACCCCGAGGGCCTCGAAGCCGAACCGGGTGAGCAGCGCGAGTCCCCGGCGGGCCACACCCTGGCCGCGTGCCGGTGCCGCGACCCAGTACCCGGCGGTGCAGCGTCCGCTTCCCGGGTCGAGGTTGTGGAGGCCGACGGCGCCGAGCAGGCGATCGTCTGTGGCGCCGACAGCCAGGGTCGGCAGCTCGGTCCCCGCCCTGATGCCCGTCGTCGCCATCCGCTGCCATTGACGGGCCTCGTCATCGCCGTAGGGGTCGGGGACGGTCGTGTAGCGGGGGATCGCCGGGTCCTGGACGGCCTCGACGATCGCCGGTACGTCGGCCTCGCTCATCAGCCGCAGCCGCACGACCCCGTCGCAGAGGCCCTCGACCGGGAACTCGATCGCCGCCGGGCTCAAGCGGGCGACCTGGCCGGCGCGCCCGGCTGCCCCGCGAGCTCCAGGATCCGATCGCGGTAGACGTCGATCGCCTGGTCGAAGTCGTGGCGCGAGCGGACCGTGCGCGCGCCGGCGCGGCCGAGATCCGCGAGCTCGGCGCGGTCGAGCGCCAGCAGCTTGTGCAGCCCGTCGGTGAGCGAATCGAGGCAGCGCGGCTCGCACAAGAGGCCGTTGACCCCGTCGTCGATCAGCTCCGGGAGCCCGAACGCTTCGGCCGCCAAAACGGGCAACTCGAAGGTCATCGCCTCGAGGATCGCCAGCGGCACCGATTCGAGGTCCGAGGGAAGGGCGAAGCCGTCGGCGATCTCGAACCACGGCGCAATCTCGGGTGTGACATCGACCACCCGAATGCGCTCGGCGACCTCGGGCATCCGGGCGAGCATCTCGTGAAGACCCTGCGAGTACTCCGACGTGCGATCCCCGACCAGGGCGAGCCGAGCGTCGGGGAACTCCTCGACCAGGCGCGAGAACGCGGCCGCCAGCGCCGCCTGTCCCTTGCGGGCCTCGAAGGTTGCGACGCAGACCAAGAGCCGATGCGACGGCCCGTAGCCGAGCTCGGATCGCAGCCGCTCGCGATCGAGGCGCCGGCGTTCGGCGTCGATCTCGGCGATTTCGATCCCGTAGTCGATCCGCACCAGGCGGCTCTCGTCGCCGTGGCCCCGGTAGAGGTCGCGGGTGCTGTCGGCCGCGAAGGCGATCCGGTCGGCGTCACGCAGGGCGGCGAGGAAGCGACCACGGACGTAGTCGTCATGCGCGGGAGGGGGACCCGAGGGCTGCAGGGCGACCGGAACGCTCTCGTGGATCGTCCACAGGACCGGCACCCCGATTCGCGTCGCCAGGTCGACCCCCCAGAAGACGACGCTGGTGTTGACGAGCACCACGTCCGGGTCGATCTCGGCAGCGAGCAGGACGAGCTCGCGCATCCGCGACTCGTAGGCGAGCCCGTCGGCGCCGAAGGGCGCGACCACGTGCACCTCGATCCCGAGACGCTCGAGCTGCTCGCGCAGCGGGCCGTCGACGGGCGAGAGCACGGTGCATCGCGTCGCGGGCTCGCTGACCATCGCCCGCAGCAGCGCCTGCAGGAACAGGGGGCCGCCACCGAGATCGAGTTGATGAGTGACCGCCAGCAGCTGTAGCCCGCCCTCCGAGGACGGGCGTTCGCCCGCCCCGGCGTCGGCGCGGGCGCGCAAGGTCTCGCTGCGGGCCGGCTCGAGCTCGGCGGTGTCGACGCGCGCGCCGACGGGCACCGTCCCCGCCCACAGCGGGGTCCTGCCACCGCGGCCGACGATGCTCGCTCGCAGCTCGAGCTCCGATCCCGGTTCGAGCTCGGGGATCTCGACCAGCGCCTCCCAGCCGCAGATCGGCGCGCTCGGCTCGCCCTCGAGGTCGGCGACGTCCGGACGTGGCAGCGCCAGCAGCCTGGCGCGCTGCGCGGGGGCGTCGCCGATCTCGAGCTCAACCCGGCCAAGACCGCGCTCGGCCAGGGCCCAGCCCCGAACCGCGGTGAACGGAGGGCGGAGCACGAGGCCGGCGGCATCGGTCGAGCCGGCCGCCGCCGGCGGGCGGCGCCGGCGCCCCCACCGCGTTCGTCGCGAGCTCGATCCTTCGGCAGGCACGCCGCGCTCAGGCTGGGGCCGGCGAGCCGGCCGTGCTTCGCGCCCCGACGAGATCGACGATCTCCCCCATGATCCTGTTGACGTCGAAGTCCTTGGGCGTGTAGACCGCGGCGACGCCGGCGGCACGCAGCTTCTCGGCGTCGGCGACCGGGATGATCCCGCCGATCACGACTGGGACGTCGACGTCGTATTCGGCGAGCAGGCGGACGGTCTCCGGGATCAGCTCCAGGTGCGAGCCCGAGAGGATCGAGAGCCCGACCACGTCGACGTCCTCGTCGCGGGCCGAGGCGGCGATCTGCTCCGGGGTCAGGCGGATGCCCTGGTAGATCACCTCCATGCCGACGTCGCGGGCGCGGACGGCGATCTGCTCGGCGCCGTTGGAGTGGCCGTCGAGGCCCGGCTTGCCGACCAGGATCCGGGGCCGATGGCCGATCTGCTTCGAGAGCTCGTCGACGCGGGCTCGGATCGCGGTCAGCAGCTCTTCGTTGCCGCCCGCGGCGGCGCCCGAGACCCCGGTCGGCGCGCGGTAGTCGCCGAACACGTCGCGCAGCGTCTGCGCCCACTCGCCGGTCGTCGCGCCCGCCTTCGCCGCTTCGATCGTCGCCGGCATGATGTTCGCGGACTCGTCCGCGGCCGCCGCGGCGAGCGTGGCCAGGGCGGCGGCGACCGCCTCGGAATCGCGCTCGGCCTTCCACACCTCGAGCGCCTCGCGGCGCTCGCGCTCGACCTCCGGGTCGGGGGTGAGGATGCCGCCGTCGGCGCCCGCAGTGAGCGGCGAGTCCTCGGTTTCGGTGAAGCAGTTCTGGCCGATCACCTTGATTTGCTCGCGCTCGATCTTCGCGATCCGCTCGCGGTGCGACTCGACCAGGCGCGCCTTCATGTATCCGACGGCCTCGACCGCGCCGCCCTGCTCTTCGACGACCTTCATCTCCTCCTTGGCGCCCTCGACGAGCTCGGCGACGAGCCCGTCCATCACCTTCGAGCCCTCGAAGATGTCGGCGTACTCGAGCAGGTCGGTCTCGAACGCGAGCACCTGCTGAATCCGCAGGCTCCACTGCTGGTCCCACGGCCGCGGCAGGCCGAGGGCCTCGTTCCACGCGGGGAGCTGGATCGCGCGGGCGCGGGCGTTGCGCCCGAGCGTCACGGCGAGGGCCTCGAGCACGATCCGCTGGACGTTGTTCTCCGGCTGCGCCTCGGTCAGGCCGAGGCTGTTGACCTGGACGCCGTAGCGCATCCGCAGCAGCTTCTCGTCCGTGACGCCGTAGCGGTTTCGTCCGATCCACTCCCACATCTCGCCCATCGCCCGCAGCTTCGCGTGCTCCTCGACGAAGCGCACACCGGCGTTGACGAAGAATGAGATCCGGCCGAAGACCCTGGGGAAGTCCGCCTCGGCGACCTGTCCGCGAGCCTTGACCTCGTCGAGAACCGCGATCGCGGTCGAGAGCGCGTAGGCGATCTCTTGCACCGGGGTCGCTCCGGCCTCCTGCAGGTGGTAGCTGCAGACGTTGGTCGGATTCCAGGCCGGGGTCTCGTTGACGCTGAAGGCGACCGTGTCGGCGATCAATCGCATCGAGGGGCCGGGGGGGAAGGCGTAGGTGCCGCGCGAGAGGTACTCCTTGATGATGTCGTTCTGGGTCGTGCCCTTGAGCGCGCCGCGATCGACCCCGTTCTCATCGGCGACGGTGACGTAGAGGCCGAGCAGCCAGGCGGCGGTCGCGTTGATCGTCATCGAGGTGTTCATCTCGTCGAGCGGGATGCCGTCGAGGAGCGTGTGCATGTCGCCCTTGTGGGCGATCGAGACGCCGACCTTGCCGACCTCGCCCCGCGAGAGGATGTGGTCGGGGTCATAGCCGGTCTGGGTAGGGAGGTCGAAGGCGACCGAGAGCCCGGTCTGGCCCTTGGCGAGGTTGCCCTTGTAGAGCTCGTTCGAGCGCCGGGCATCCGAGTGTCCCGCGTAGGTACGCATCACCCACGGGCGGTCCGGTTGCTCGAGCCGATGCTCACCCATGGCGGGAATTCTAGGGTTGTGCGGGGATCAGTCGGTCGATTCGATCGCCAGCCTGCCGACCGCGCGCCCGAGCGCCGACATCCCGGACTGCTCGGCGAGCACGATCCGGGCGTTGTCGCGCGCGATCGCGCTCAGCTCCGCGGGAGTGCGACCGGAGGCGCCGGCGTCCGTGGCCGCGAGTCGCAGCGCCAGCTGGAGGTCGCCCAGCGCCGACTCGAGGTCGCCGGCGGAGGTCTGGGCGGCGGCTGGGGCGTCGAGGCGCTCGAGCTCGGCCTGGGCGGTTGCCACCCGGCGGGCACGCTCGCGGAGCTCGTCGGCTGCCCGCGTCGGCGACACCGAGCTGTCCGCGAGCTGGTTCAGGGTCACCAAGGCGGTCGAGGCGTCCTCGTAGGCGCGGTCGGTGATCCCCTCGACCGCAACCGCGTAGGTCTCGCCCTCCGAGTCGCCGTCATCGGCCCCGTCGTCGCCGAAGCATCCGCAGAGCCCCAGTGCAATGCAGGTGATCGCGGCCACGACGGTGCCCCGCATGCGTCGGAATCTACTCCGGCTACCGTGTCGCCCGTGGTCCGCCAGATCGACACCATGCACCTCGGCCGCGACCGGGTGATCGCCGCCCACCTGGTCGGCGAGCTGATCGTCGATCCGGGCCCGGCCTCGGCGCTCGAGAACTGGATCGACGAGCTCGCGGTCGAGCCCCGGGCGCTGCTGCTCACCCACATCCACCTCGACCATGCCGGCGCCACCGGAGTGCTCGCGCGCCGGTTCCCGGGCCTCAGGGTCTACGTCAGCGAGGTTGGGGCGCCGCACCTCGCCGACCCGTCGCGGCTGCTGCGCAGCGCTGGGCGCCTGTATGGCCCCGAGAACATGGAGCGCCTCTGGGGAGAGGTGGCGCCGGTGCCCGAGGCGAACATCGTCGCGCTCGCGGGCGGGGAGGAGGCGGAGGGCTTTCGGGTCGAGCATGTGCCCGGCCACGCCGGCCATCACCTCTGCTGGCTCGACCTCGACGAGGGAAGCGCCTACGTCGGCGACATGGCGGGTGTGCGGATCCCGCCGAGCGAGCTCACCCTGGCGCCGACGCCGCCTCCGGAGATCGACGTCGAGGCCTGGCTCGACTCGGTCGAGCGGATCGAGGCGCTGGGCCCGCAACGCCTGCGGATGACCCATTTCGGCGCCTGCGATGAGGTCGGGGCACAGTTCGACCGGGTGCGGGCGGCGCTGCGGCGCGGGGTCGAGCTCGCCCGGCAGGGGCGCGAGCACTTCCTGAGCGAGTTCGAGGCCGAGATTCAGGCGGGCGCCGATCCGGCCACCGCCGCCTCGATGATCCAGGCGACGCCTCCCGAGCAGCAGTGGCTGGGCCTGGAGCGTTATCTCGCCAAGCGCACCCACGCGTAATGAAATTCCGCGCCCGCAACCTCGGATGCTGGCCGGTGTTCAGGGGTATCCAGCGGCTACGCTGCCCTTGACCATGAGCCTTTTCAGCACACGCAGAGCGCTTGCAGCAGTGATCGTCGTCGCGCTCGGAGCCGGCGCGGCAACGTCGTTCGCGGCGGTGACGGTCTACAACAACGACATGGCGACCCAGGGGGATTTCAACGAGATCCTCCGTTCGGGCGGCGGCAAGCGCTGCGACAAGAAGTACCGGGAGAAGAGCAAGGTGATGCTCGCCTCGGTGAAGAAGAGTCCCACCACCTGCTCCTTCAGGCCGCCGGTCCAGGGCGACGACGCGCTTGCCAATCAGACGGTCTCGGTCGAGGGCAAGATCCTCAAGGAGACGCCGAAGTCGGTCCGCGGCGGCGCCTTCATCGAAGCGACCGTTCGAGCCGGCGGCTCGAGCACCGGTTACTCGCTTCGGATCTTCCCCCAGAAGCAGCGCTACGAGCTTCGCCGCGGTCCCGCCGGGGGCGGCTTCCCGGTCGAGGGCAAGAGCGACGCGATCAAGAAGGTCAACGTGCGCAACAAGGTCGAGATCGTCGCCACCGGGGCCGAGATCAAGGCTGTGGTCAACGGCAAGGAAGTGGCGAAGGTGAACGACACCAACCCGGGCCAGGTCCAGGGCCGCAAGGTGCGCTTCGCGATCGGCAGCAAGGCCGACAAGGACAAGCCCGTCGTCGGCACGTTCAAGCGCATCGCCGTCTCGGTCCCAGACCCTTAGGGGCGTGAAGTGGGTTCTCGACGCACACGGATGACGCCTGGATACCGTCGCCGGAGCGCGCCCGTCGGGACTCGCACATGCCCACCGGCATGCGCGTCGCCCGCCGACCACGCCCGGCTCGGCACCAGGCGCCCCCGCGTACGCCGCCAACCCACTTCAAGCCCCTAGGCCTCGACAAGGGGACACTCAGATCTCGACCGAGACGATCGAGCGACCGCGAAGCGCCGGGCCCGGCTCGGCCCTCGGCGGCAACTGGCAGGTGATCGTGCTCAACGACGAGCACAACACCTTCGACCATGTCGCCGGCACGCTCGCGCGCGTGATCCCGGGCGTCGGGCTCGACCAGGGCCACCGGCTCGCCGAGCGAATCCACAGCTCCGGTCAGGCGGTCGTCTGGGCCGGGCCTCGCGAGCCGGCTGAGCTCTACTGGCAGCAGCTATCCGAGGCGGGCCTGACGATGGCCCCCCTCGAACAGCACTGAGAACCTCTAGTTGACCCGCGGCAGGCTGATGATCTGGCCGGCGGGCGAGCCGCCGACCGCCGGGCGGGTGCGGCGCCCGAGGACGCGCGAGCGACGACCGCGGCGCTCGCCCGTGCGGTCCTGAAGCTGAGCGACCCGTAGGTTCAACAGCGCGCGCAACTCGCTCGTGCGGCTGAACGGATCGGCGATCACCGCTCCGTCGGCGACGGAGATCGCGGCCAGCAGCCTGCCCTCGACCTCGGCGCCGAGCACCGGGCCCTCGAGCTCGGTGTGCGTGTCGAGCTCGGCCAGCTTGGCGAGCGCGTCGATGTCGGCCTCCGAGACGTCCATCCTGCGGATCGTCATCTCCGCGTTGATCTGGGTTTCGTGTCCTGTCATCTTCTTCACCTCGCTCTTAGCTGCCTCGGGGATGTAACGACCGTGGCCGCTGTTTTCGTGATGAACAGAGGATCCCGCGCCTGGGTCATTAGCGCAACATGGAAAGGTGTCGTAGCTGATAAGCTCACCTAATGCTTGATGTGAAGCGCCTGAAGATCCTCCGTGAGGTCGCCGTCCAGGGCTCCTTCTCGGCCGCCGGCGACGCCCTCTATCTCTCCCAATCGGCTGTCAGCCAGCAGATCGCGACGCTCGAGCGCGAGGTCGGGATGCAGTTGCTCGACCGTACGCGCGAGGGGCCGAAGCTCACCGACGCCGGCCGTGTGCTGGTCTCCCACGCCGAGGCGGCGATCGCCCGGCTCGACGAGGCCGAGCGCGAGCTGGCGGCGATCGCCGGGCTCGAGGGCGGCGAGCTGCGCCTGGCGAGCTTCCCCAGCGCCAGCGCCACCGTGCTCACGGAGGCGGTCTCGATCTTCCATCGCCGCCACCCCGGCGTCCGCCTCAGCGTTGCCGACGCCGAGCCCCAGGACTCGCTGCCGCGACTGCGCGCCGGCGACCTCGACCTGGCGCTGACCTTCGACTACACCTCGCGTCCGAACGGCGAGGACGAGCGCGACCTCGAGCGGCAGCTGGTGCTGACCGAATCGATGCACGTGGCGCTGCCGAAGGACCACGAGCTCGCCTCCCGCGCCACCGTCCCGCTCGCCGAGCTGGCGGATTGGGAATGGCTCTGTGGCTCGCGGCCGAGCACCTGCGGCGAGGTCATCTTCGACGCCTGCCGAAGCGCCGGCTTCGAGCCCAGGATCGGCTTCGAGTCAGACGACTATCACGTTATGCAGGGGTTCATTGCCGCCGGGCTCGGCGTCACCCTGCTCCCCGATCTGGCGCTGGCCACCCTGCGTTCCGACCTCGTCGTGCGGCCGACCGATCCGGCCCCGCCCGACCGCCGGGTGTGGGCCGCCGCGCGCTCCGAGGGCTCGCGCTCGCCGGCGACCGACGAGATGCTGGCGATTCTGGTCGAGGTCGGCGAGGCGTACGCGGCTCGCAACGCCAAGCGCCTCGAGCTCGCCGCCTAGCCGCAGCTGCTGAGCTTGTCGGCCTCCGGGTCGGGGCAGGTATCGATTCCGGCCCCGCCCCGCAGCTCGTCAACGCCGGCTCCTCCCCGCAGGTCGTCGGGGCCCGCGTCGCCGGCGATCCGGTCGTCGCCGCCGCCGCCGCGCAGCCGGTCGCTACCGCGTCCCGCGCAGATCACGTCCTCGCCGCCGCGACCGCGGATCACGTCGCTGCCGCCGGCGGCGACGATCGCGTCGTTCCCCGGGCCGCCGACGATGGTCTCGGCGAAATCGGTGCCGACATGAGTGGCTGTCACTCCCATGCAGGTTCGCGGCTCTGGCTCCGGCTCCGGTGGCTCGGGCACCGGCGGGACAGGCACCAGCTCCGGCTCGAACTCGAACTTGGCAGTCACGCTGGTGTCCTCGTCAGTGGCGACGACGCTGTGTGCGAGGGGACCGTTGTCGGACCAGGATTGCCACAGCCACTCATCCGCCCCGTGCTCCTGCGCGGGTTCGGTGCTGACTCCGTGGGAGGAGCCGACGATCTCGGTCCTCGTCAGCGGGCTTGGCTCGGTCTGGTCGTCGAGCGTCACCTCCAGGCCCGGCGGCGAGCTATCGACCGTGATCTGGCTGGTGAGCGGATCCAGCAGGCGGCTGATCGAGGCCGAGCGGCCGAAGGCATCGGTCGCCGTCAGCGTCAGCACCAGGTGCGAGGGGTACTCGTGCGGCGGCGCGGTCACGCTGCCGCCGGCCTGGCCCAGGAGGCCCAAGAGCGAATGGATGTGGCAGCTGGCTGGGCAGTGCGCGAGATCGACCTCCCAATCGAGTTCCGTCGCCGGTACGACGCCATCCTCAGGATCGGTCGCCGAGCCCGTGAACTCGATCGTGTCGCCGACCCGCCAGGTGGTGCCCTCGGCCGGGGTCGAGATCTCCGGCGAGGGTGCACCGTTGCCGACGTCGATCGACGCCGAGCCCAGGGCCTCGTTGCCGGCCGGGTCGATCACTCTGAGGCGGGCGACGTAGGAGCCCTGCGCGGCGTAGGTATGAGTGACGGTGATCCCATTCGCGTCGTCGTATGCGCCGTCAGCGTCGAGGTCCCACTCGAAATCAAGCGATTCCGGCGGGTCGTCGGGGTCGCTCGAGCCGTCGCCGCTGAGCGTCACCTCCAGCGGAGCCTCACCTTCGTCGGGCGAGGCGGAGGCGACGGCGACCGGGCCGTGGTAGGCGATCTTGCGGATCTGGCCGTCGCCGATCGACGCGTAGTAGAGCGCGCCCTCGGGGCCGAACTGGAGGTCGACCGGCCCGCTGGCGTCCGGCCGGAAGCTCTCGACGGCGCTCGCGTCGGGAATCTCGTCGCCGTCGGTGTCCGGCATCACCCAGATGCAGTTGCGCGCGTAGTCGGCGAAGAAGAGCGCGTCGCGGTAGTGGTCGGGAAACGAGCTCGAGCTCTCGAAGGCGAGCCCGGAGGTGGCTGAGGACCCGCTGTCGCAGGTGTCCCCCGGGAAAGCGGGCTGCAGATGCTCGTAGCTGAAGATCGGGGCGACGACCGGATTCAGCCCGAGGTCGGAATCCGAGTACAGGTCCTGGCAGATGCCGAGCATGCCGTAGATCCGCTCGGCGGCCTCGTAGCAGGGCCAGCCGAAGTTGCGCGCGGTTCCAGGCGAGATCGCGGGCACCCGGTTGATCTCCTCCCAGTGACCCCAACCGACGTCGCCGACCCAGAGCTCGTCCGTGCCGGGGCGGATCGCGATCCGAAACGGATTACGGAAGCCGTAGGCGACGATCCGGCGAGCGTTCAGATCGGGGCCGGTGAGCGGGTTGGCGGGGGCCGGGTCGCCGGTCTCTGGATCGATTCGGATCACGCTGCCGTCGAGGCCGGTGGGATCGGCCGTGGTACGCAGATCCTGCGACCTGAGCACGCCGCCCTCGGCGCTCGGCGGGGTGAGCTCGTCTCCGACGGCGCCCGGCGGATCGCCACACGGGTTCTTCGGTATCCCCCACTGACCCCAGTCGGAGTCGCCATAGAGGGCCGCGTCCCCGGCGCTGACGTAGAGGTATCCCTGCGAGTCGAAGGCCATCGAACCGATCGAGTGGCTGGGGAACTGCTGACACCATTCGTCTTCGATCAGGGTCTTCGACGCGATCACCGAGTCGAGGCCCGAGGAGAGCTTCAGGCGCACGAGCCGGGCGCTGGCGACACAGCCTTCGGAGAGCGGCCCCGGCTCGGCGGGGTCCGGCGGTTCGACCGGCCCCAGGCAATCGTCGTTGGTTCCGTCAAGCGTCGGCCAGAACGGCGGCTCGCCGCCGATCTTGGCGTTGCGGGTATAGAGCGCGTAGAGGAAGCGGTTGGAGGCGAAGGCGGGGTCGAGCGCGATTCCGAGCAATCCGCGGTCCCAGGTGTTGTAGACCTCGACTCGCAGGTCCGCGACGGGCGTCGCGCTCGGGTCCGAGAGGTTGTCGAAGGCCTTGATCAAGCCGCTCTTCTCGGCGACGAAGACCTGACCGCCGGGCGCGAATCGCACAGCCGTGGGCAGGTCGAGCCCGCTAATCGTCGTCGACTCGTTGAAGCCCGGCGGCAGCGCCTGGGCGCCGCTCACCGAGGCCGCGAAGGCGAACAAACAGCCAAAGGCGAGTGCCGATCCGTGTAGGCGCTTGCGCCCCGGCGCAGTCGCGCGTCCAAGTCCCCCCTGGTCGTCTTTCCGATACGCACACACCGAAAAGCTCCCCGATCCAAGGGTTGGTTGAACACCAACCGTAGCCGCTGCCGAAGCGGATAACGAGTGGGCGCTAGCTCGGCTGGCCGTTTGTCTGAATCGCCGCTTCGGCGACCCGGGCGTGCCAGTGCTGATCGATCGGCTTGTGGAAGTAGGCGAGGGCGGCCTGGCGCAGGGCGGAGATCTCGTCCGAGAACCACCACTGCTCATGATCGGCACGGCTCTCCCAGACGGTCACCTGGCGGATGTGCAGGGTGTCATCCTCGTTGCGGGTGAGGAGGGCGCTGCGGGCGCCGTAGGCGAGCGCGCGGTCGAGCGCCGGTGTCCAGACTTCGAGGAAGCGGTCGCGCCGGAAGGGCACGATGTGCCATTCGATGTAGTGGACCTCTGCGGTCATCGGGTGGAACTCTAGTCGGCTACCGCCCGGTGCGCCGTAGGCGTGGGCCAGGGCTAGGGAACCTCTACCGGATCGACCAGCACCGCCTCGGTGCGATCGGCGACGTACCGCGGCAGCAGCGCGAGCGCGGCGCCGGGGTCGGTCGCCTCCACGCACCACCAGAGCTCGTGGCCGCCTCGGCGACACGTGGCGAGCGCGGTGCTGTGCCGCAGGGGCCCGGTCACGTCCTTCCAGGCGGCGAAACACCGTCCACACTCATCGGCGGTATGGCGATGCTGGAGCAGGTACGAGGGCACGGTTGCAGCTTGCGGGTGGGCCAGGGTTCCGACTATCGTGGAACCCCCGTACTCGCTCCGGGGGGCGAGACCACGTTCGAAAGGACGAGACGACGACCTTCGTGACGCGACTGGAGCCAGCAGGGCTCGTCGGTCGGACCCGTGAGCTGTCCGCGATCGACCGCGCGCTCGACGCGCTCTCGAGCAATTCGGGGACGGTGATCGCGGTTGTGGGGGAGCCCGGCATCGGCAAGACAGCGTTGCTCGAGGAGCTCTGCGATCGGGCGGACGCGCGTGAGCTCCTCGTGCTCACCGGCCGCGCCGCGGAGTTCGAGGGCGGGGTTCCGTTCGCCGCCTTCGTCGACGCCCTCGACGACTACCTCGGCTCGCTCAACCCGCGGCTCTTCGAACCGCTGGACCGGGGAAGCGCCGGCGAGCTCGCCGCGGTCTTCGGGTCGATGGCGGAGCTCGGCGAGGATCCCGCGCCGGGCCTCCCCGACGAGCGTTACCGCTCGCATCGCGCTGTGGGGTCACTGCTTTCGCTGTTGGCGAAGCGCCGGCCGTTGGTCCTCGCTCTCGACGACGTCCAGTGGGCGGACGACGCCTCGATCGAGCTCCTCTCCCACCTGGTCCGACGGCGGCCCGGCGGGCCGGTGCTGCTCGCATTCGCCTATCGCCCGCGACAGGTCGCACCTGGGTTGGTCGGCGCGCTGAGGTCGGCGTCCGACGCCGCCACCACGAGCCTCGACCTGCGCCCCCTGGGGCCTGCGGACGTCGACGAGCTGCTCGGAGGGGACGTTCCCGACGCGGAGCGAGTCGAGCTGCACCGTGAGAGTGGCGGCAACCCGTTCTACCTCCAGGAGCTCCTGCGGGCGGCTCCCAGCGGCGCCCGGCCCCCGTCGGCCAGCGGGGCCTGGGCCACCGAGGTTCCCGACGCCGTCACCGCCGCCCTCGCGGGCGAGCTTCGCGCGCTGAGCTTGGAATCCCGCGCGATGCTGGAGGGTGCGGCCGTCTTCGGCGATCCTTTCGATCCGGAGCTCGCGGCAGTCGCGGCGGACATCGACGCCGCTAGGGCTCTGGCCCTGCTTGACGAGCTGCTCGACGCGGACCTCGTCCGACCAACCGAGTTGCCGCGCCGCTTCCGCTTCCGTCATCCGATCGTGCGCAGCGCGGTCTACGAGTCGGCGAAGCCGGGCTGGCGCCTGGCCGCGCATGGACGGCTGGCGGCGGCGTTGGAGGATCGCGGCGCCGCGCCGGGCGAATACGCACGCCACATCGAGTGCTCTGCCGCGGTTGGCGACGAGCACTCAATCGCCTTGCTGACCCAGGCGGGACACGCCGCGACGCCGCGGGCACCGGCCACCGCCGCGCACTGCTTCGGCGCGGCCCTGCGCCTGCTGGCGACAGACGACCCCGAGCCCCGGCTCCGGCTGCTGGCCCCAATGGCGACGGCGCTCGGCGCGGCCGGTCAGATCCCGGAGAGTCGTGACGCTCTGCGCGAGGCGATCGCGCTCGTGCCGCCGGACGCGGGTGCCCAGCGCACCCGTTTGATCGCCGCATGCGCTGCGATGGAGTTCCTCCTCGGCCGCACCGACGACGCTCGCTCGCTGCTGTTCGACGCGCTCACGGAGGTTCCCAGCCACCAAGCCTCCGAGGCGGCGACGCTCAAGCTCGCGCTCGCCTCGGTGAGCCTGTGGAGGCTCGACTACGAGCAGGCACACGTCCTGGCCCGGGAGGTGCTCTCGCAGGCGCTCGCCGACCGCAACCGAGGGCTCGAAGCCACGGCGCGGGTCCTCTGTGCCCTCTGGGAGGCGCGGCTGGGCACGGTCGCGGCGGCCCACCGGGAGCTCGGGGCCGCCAGCGCCATCTTCGACCGGCTGGATGACGCCGAGCTCGCGCCCTGGCTCCACACCTTCGCTCGACTCGGGCTGGCAGAGTTGATGCTCGAGCGCTGCAACTCGGCACGCCGGCATATGGAGCGTGCCCTCGAGGTCGCGCGGTCGAGCGGCCAGGGTTCCGTGCTCGTCGAGGTGTTGCTGTTTCTCGGTTACGCACGTCAATGGGAGGGAGACCTGCCAGGGGCGACGCGGTGCTACGAGGACGCGATCGCGAGCGCCGAGCTCACCGGCGAGAGCGAGTTCCTCGTCTGGGCGCTGGGGAACCGGTGCTGGTCGGCGTGGCTGGCCGGGGACGCGGCGGCGGCCTTCGCGGCGGGCGAGCGCGCCGTGGAGCTCTCGGCGGGACGAGCCGACCAAGTGAGCGCGGTCGTCGGCTTCTTCCTCGCCGAGGCGCAGCTCGAGGCCGGCGATCCGGCCGGCTGCCGCGAGCGGATGCTCGAAGCCGGGGGCGGTCCCGGCCTGCCGCTCAACGAGCGCATCTACCAACCCCGCTGGTACCCGGTCCTCACCCGCGCCGAGCTGCAGCTCGGCGAGCTTGATCGCGCCGAGGGCTGGGCCGAGCGCGCGGCGGCGGCGGCCGAAGGGCTCGGGCTGCCCGGCCGCACCGGTTGGGCGGAGCAGGCGCGCGCCTGGGTGCTGCTGGAGCGAGGGGATGCGGTGGGCGCCGCCGAGGTCGCGGCGAGCGCCGCCGACCACCTCAGCACCGCCGGCAACCGCATCGACGCCGAGCTCGCTCGGACCCTTCACGGCGTGGCGCTTGCGGCGGCGGGCGAGCGGGAGGAGGCGATCGCGACCTTGGAGTCCGCCCGTAACGAGCTCGAGGCCTGCGGTGCGCTCGCCCTACGCGACCAGGCCGCACGCGAGCTGCGCCGGCTCGGTCGCCGCGTGCCGCGAGCCAAGGCCACGGGCGACTCGGACCGGCCCCGCCTGGGCTCGCTCAGCCCGCGCGAGCTCGAGATCGCCGGGCTCGTGCACAGGGGCAGGACGAACAAGCAGATCGCTGCCGCACTGCACGTCTCCGAGCGCACCGTGGAGACCCACCTCACGCACGCTTACCGCAAGCTCGGCGTCTCGCGCCGGACCGCGCTCGCCGCCGCGGTCGAACGCGGGCGCGCCGGCCGCTCCGACTAGCTAACGCCTGCGCCACTGCGCGAATACGGGGTTTCCACGATGGCGGGCGGCGTCGACTCCCGCGAGGCTTTCGACACGTCCGGGGGGACGTGATGTCGACAGCGCACGAGGAGCGGGGTGAATCAGTTCGTGGGGAAGGTGGTCGCGAAGCGGGTGGTGTTGACACTCGCGAGTACCGCATTGTCCGGCGCGCTGCTCGCGGCACCCGCTACGGCGCCGGCGGCGACAACGTGCGCCTTCGGAGGGGGAGTGCTCGAGGTCCAGCTGCCGGAGATAGCCGACGACGCGTTCCTCTCCGTGCTGGACGGCGGGGAGATCGTGGTGGAGGACAGCAACCCGATCGCGTGCGCAGGCGGGACACCCACTGTGACCACCACCAACGTGATCTCCATCTTCAACGCGGTGGGCGCGGGCGAGAACGAGGTCCTCATTCGCGGCTCGAGCCGCTTCGCGCCGGGTGCGAACGCCGCGGGGGAGGGGACGCCGGAGATCGAGATCTCGGTGAATCTCAACGACCGGCCAGGCTCGGCGCTCGGCATCGGGGCGACCACGTTCGGCTTCCCGATTCGCTTCGGCACCTCGGGGATCAACACCAACGCGTTCTCAGGCGAGGTTCTGCCGGACGCGGACGTCTTCCCCGCCGGCGTGCCCGCGCTCACCGGCATCACCGAGGACGGCGGGGGCACCCTCCGCGCGGAGGGCGGGGCGGGCACCGGCGGACCGCTGACCGATCGGATCACGTTCTTCGGCGGCGCTGGACCCGACCTGCTGGCCGGCGGCGACGGTGACGACGTCGTGTTCGGCAACAACGGGGACGACACGCTGCTCGGCAACGCCGGGAACGACACCCTGGAGCCCGACGCCGGCAACGACTCAATCGACGGCGGCTCCGGCACCGACTCGGTGGGTTACGGCATTACTCCCGGAGTCATTGCGGGAGTCACGGTTGACCTCGCGATCGCCGGCCCGCAGAACACGGGTGCCGCCGGCACCGACTCGCTGATAGCGGTCGAGCGCCTCGGCGGGACAGCGCTCAGCGACGTCCTGCGCGGCGACGCCGGGCCAAACCTGCTCGTCGGCGGCGGGGGCGATGACGTGCTGGACGGCCGCGGCGGGGTCGACGAGCTCGCGGCTGGACCCGGGGCCGACTCGTTGTTCGTTCGCGACGGCGGCCCCGACGACGGCGACTGCGGAACGGAGATCGACACCGTCACCGCGGATCCGGTCGGCGTCGACACGCTGACCGGCTGCGAGACCGTCACCTTCCCGCTCGCTCCCCCGCCGGGGAGCACCGCGCCGGAGACGATCAAGGGCAAGGGTCCGAAGCGAAAGCTGAGCAAGCGCAAGGCCAGGTTCAGCTTCTCCTCCGACGACCCCGCGGCGAGGTTCGAGTGCAAGCTGGACAAGAAGGGCTTCAAGCCTTGCAGCTCCCCGGCAAAGGTGAAGAAGCTGAACCGCGGCAAGCACACCTTCGAGGCCCGCGCCGTCGCCGGCGACCTCGTCGACCCGACCCCGGCGAGCTGGAAGTTCAAGGTCTTGAGGGGGAAGCGATGAGACGAACCGTGAAGGCAAGGAGGGACAGACACATGCAGCGAGTCACGCTTACCGCGGCCGCCGGTCTCGCGGGCGCGCTGCTCGCGTTCGCGCCCAGCGCCCGCGCCGCGACCGGCGACATCACCACCGTCGCCGGAACCGACTACGGATTCAGTGGCGACGGCGGCCCTGCGACGGCCGCGCAGCTCAAGGCCCCTGCGGGGGTCACCGTGACTCCCGACGGCGGCTACCTGATCGCCGACAGCTCCAACCACCGTATCCGCAAGGTTTCCGCTGCTGGCGTGATCAGCACAGTCGCCGGCAACGGCGGCACCGGCCAGTCTGGCGATGGTGGCCCCGCGATCGCGGCCGAGATCGACACTCCCTTCGCGACGGCCGTCACCACGAGCGGCGGATACCTGATCTCGGACACCCTTAACACCCGCATTCGCCAGGTCGCGGCCGACGGGACGATCAGCACCGTCGCCGGCACCACCTTCGGCTTCGGCGGCGATGGCGGCCTTGCGACGGCGGCCCAGTTCACCCACGTGGCCGGCATCGACACGACTGCTGACGGCGGCTACCTGATCACTGACAGTGGTAACAACCGGATCCGCAAGGTCAGCGCCGGAGGAATCGTGACCACGGTTGCGGGCAGCGCCACCGGCGGCTATTCCGGCGATGGTGGTGCCGCCGACCTCGCTCAGATCCTCGTCCCAAACGGAGTCGCCTCGACGCCCGACGGCGGCTACCTGATCGCCGACACCGGTAACAGCAGGGTTCGCAGGGTCTCACCGGGCGGGACGATCACGACCGTTGCCGGGACGGCCGGCGCGGGCTACTCCGGCGACGGCGGGCCCGCCACCGCGGCGCAGCTCAGCTCGCCCCGGGCTGCCGTTCCGACCCCCGACGGTGGAATCCTGATCGCCGACACCGGCAACGACACGGTTCGCAGGGTGGCCCCGGACGGGACGATCAGCACCGTCGCCGGCACCGGAACCAGCGGGCTCTCCGGAGACGGCGGCCCCGCGACTGCGGCCCAGCTCGAGGGACCTGTGGACATCGCCCTGCTGCCCGACGGGAGCTACCTGATCGCCGACCTCGGCAACCAACGGATCCGCAAGATCGAGGGCCCGGCGGAGACGGAGATGCTGCCGCCGGCTCCCTCGAACGAGTTCGGCTTCGGCAAGCTGAAGCGCAATAAGGAGAAGGGCACGGCGAGCCTCATCGTCGAGGTCCCGGGCGCCGGCAGCCTGTCGCTCTCCGGCAAGGGTCTGAAGAAGGCAGCGAGGACAGCCGGCGCGGCGGGCGAGGTGAAGCTGCCGGTCAAGGCCAAGGGCAAGAAAGGGACGAAGCTGAATCAGGCCGGCAAGGTCAAGGTCAAGGCCGAGGTCACCTTCACCCCGACCGCCGGCACCGCGAACAGCAAGACCAGGGCGGTCAAGCTCCGCAAGCGGACTGGGTGATGGCGGGGCGGTCGACAGGCGTGATGCTCGCCCTCGGCGCGGCGATCTCGATGCTCGCGGCGATGCCCGCGAATGCCGCGGTCACCTGCACCTACGATGCCGGCACGCTCGGCGGCACCCTGTTCGTGCAGCTCGGCGCCACCGACGATTGGGTGGAGCTCGAGGTCGCGGCGGGATTCCTCGAGGTCATCGATCTCTCAACGGGCACCAATCTCGGATGCCCGGGCGCTGGCGGCCCGGCGACGGTCACCAACACCGAGGGCGTGATCGTGAACGACAACTCCGATGACCCCGGCACCCCCGCGGGCGCGGACGGCAACGTCAACGTCACCATCGTCGAGCCCGCCGGATTCTCGCCCGGAAAGACGCAGGAGGCGGGGTCCGCAGCGTTCTCGGAACTTGAGATCGCGGTCAACTTCGGCGCCGGCGTCGACGGTCTCGTGCTCATCGGTGACGATCCGCCGAACACCTGGCGCGTCGGCACGGGCGGCCTCGATTGGAACGCCGGGGTACCGGACCCGAGCCCGGACGCCGACGTGACCCCCCAGGGGGCAGATCACTTCACGCTCCAGGGCGCCGCCGGCAACGACTCACTCAGCGCTCGCGGCGGCCCGGGTATCGGCGCGGCGGTGAGTTCAGCTTCGATGACTCTCCTGGGCAGGGACGGCGATGACGTGCTCGAAGGCGGGGACGCGGCGGGCACCAGCGAGGGCGACGGCGACGTGCTGGCGGGTGGCGACGGCGACGACGTGTTGCGGGGCTTCGGCGGCGCGGATGGCTTCCTGCCAGGCGGCGGCGGCGACATCGTCGAGGGCGGGGCCGGCGTCGATGGCATCGCCTTCCCCACGGTCAGTACGGATCTTGCGGTCGATCTCGGCCGGGCCGGGCCGCAGGCGACCGGCGAGGGCACGGACACGATCGGCGGGATCGAGAACGCGACCGGATCCGACGGCAACGACACGCTGACCGGCACCGCCGGGCCCAACTCCCTGCGCGGCGCCGACGGCAACGACACCCTCGACGGCCGCGGCGGCCCTGACACGCTCGGCGGCGGCGTCGGGATCGACACGGTCTCCTATGCGCAGGCCCCGGCGGGCGTCAGCGTCAATCTGACGACGGGCACGGTGACCGGCGGCGCCGGCGACGACACCACCGGCGAGGTCGAGAACCTGATCGGCTCGCCGTTCGCGGACACGCTCACCGGGACCGCGCTCGCGAACTCGATCGTCGGTCTCGCCGGCACCGACCAGGTCACTGCGCTGGCCGGGGCCGACTCCGTGGACGTTCGCGACGGCGAGGCCGACACCGCCAGCTGCGGCACCGAGGTCGACACGGCGACCGCCGACCACCAGACGCTGGACACGGTCGACGCCGACTGCGAGACGGTCTCCTTCGCGCCCGACACCACCCCGCCCGAGACGACCAAGGGCAAGGGCCCGAAGCGCAAGGTGAAGACGAAGAAGTCGAAGGCAAAGCTCAAGTTCGCGTTCTCCTCGCCGGAGACCGGGGTCACGTTCGAATGCCGCCTCGACAAGAAGTCGTTCGCGAGCTGCACGAGCCCGGCGAAGGCGAAGGTCAAGGCGAAGCGCAAGCCGAAGAAGCACACCTTCGCCGCCCGCGCGGTCGACGCCGCCGGCAACGCCGACCCGACCCCGGTCGAGTTCGCGTTCAAGCTCAGCCGCAAGCGCTGAGCCCGTCCTCGCCCTAGGCGCCGACCTCGGCCCAGATCGCGCCGTCGCCGTCCTCGTGCTTGCCCTCGGCGTTGTCGGTGGCGCCGACGCGGATCGAGATCTTGCCCGAGTGGCGGTTCTCGTGGAGCATCTGGTGCGCCTCCGGGACGCCCTCGAAGTCCATCACCTCGGAGAGCACCGGGCGGATCTTGCCCTCGGCCATCAGCTGGTTGGCGCGCATGCACTCATAGGCGTTGGCGAAGTGCGAGCCGAGGATCTCCTTCTGCTTCATCCACAGGTAGCGGACGTCGAAGTCGAGGTTGTAGCCCGAGGTGGCGCCGCAGATCACCACCTTGCCGAACGGCTTCACCGTGAACACCGAGGTCGGGAAGGTCGCCTGGCCGACGTGCTCGAAGACGATGTCGGGGGCGTCGCCGAGGATCTCCTTGACCCGCTTGGCGAACCCGCGTGAGGCCTTGAAGCGCTCCTTGTCGGCGGCCTTGTCGGCGGCGGGATGGTTGGCGTCGGTGCGCATCATCTCGCCGAACTCGCTGCGGTTGATGTAGTCGACGGCGCCGAGCTGCTTGACCAGCTCCCCCTTCTCGTCGGAGGAGACGACGCCGACCGCGTTCGCGCCCGCCGCCTTGCAGAGCTGCGTCGCGAACACGCCGAGCCCGCCGGCCGCACCCCAGATCAGCACGTTGTGGCCGGCCTGCACGTGGCAGCGGTCCATCAGCATGCGGTAGGCGGTGAAGTAGGTGAGCCCGTAGGCCGAGGACTCGACCCACGAGAGGTTGCGCGGCTTGGCCAGCAGCTGCTGGGCCTGCACCTTGGTGAACTGGGCGAACGAGCCCCAGGTCGTCTCGTAGCCCCAGATCTCCTGGCTCGGCGCCGCCATCGGGTCGAGCCCGTGCACCTCGACGTCCTCGTAGGAGGCCTGGTTGCAGTGGATCACGACCTCGTCGCCCGGCTGCCAGCGGGTGACGCCCTCGCCGACCTTCCAGACGATCCCCGAGGCGTCGGAGCCGCCGATGTGGTGGCCGTACTCGGGATGGTCGCCGTAGCCGAACACCGAGACCGGCTTGCCGAGCGCCGCCCAGACGTTGTTGAAGTTGACCCCGGCCGCCATCACCCGGACGATGACCTCGAAGGCGCCCGGCTCGGGCACCTCGATCTCCTCGACCTGAAACGCGTCCTTGGGCTCGCCCTCGCGCTCCTGGCGGATCACCCAGGCCGCCATCTTCTCGGGCAGCGTCCCGGGCTCCACGTCGAGCTTCGATACCTCCGCTACGTCTACGGCCAAGGGGCACTCCTGTTCGCTTCGGTTGACGGGGCGGCGGATGCTACGCGATAAGAATGGGGCGCATGCAGGTTCATGAGCTCACCGACGGCGGTCAGAGCGCCGAGCGGATCGCCGCACATGTCGCCGCCTTCCTGCGCCCGGCGCAGCGCACGCTCGAGCTCGCCCTCTACGACATCCGGCTCCCCGATCCGGCAGGCGCGATCGTCGCCGGCGAGCTGCGCGCCGCCGCCGAACGGGGAGTCGCGGTGCGGCTGCTCTACAACGTCGACAGCTCGCGCCCGCCCGCGATCCAGCCGCCGCCGAGCACCCAGCCCGAGCTCCTGGACCAGCTGCCGATCGATGCCCGCGGCGTGCCCGGGATCCCGGACCTGATGCACCACAAGTACGTCGTCCGCGATCGCGAGGCCGTCTGGACCGGCTCCGCCAACTGGACCGTCGACTCGTGGACGCGACAGGAGAACGTGCTCGTCTCGATCGAGTCAGCCGCGCTGGCGGCCGCCTATGCCGCCAATTTCGAGGAGCTGTGGGAGCGCCGTGACGTCGAACGCAGCGGCCGGGTCGAGCCGGCTGCGATCGACCTCGGTGGTGGGGTCTCGGTGCGGCCATGGTTCACGCCCGGGCACGGGGCCGAGCTCTCGCAGGCGATCGCGAAGGCAATCGCCTCTGCCGGCCGGCGGGTCCGGATCGCCTCGCCGGTGATCACCTCGGCGCCGATCCTCGCCAGCCTGGCCGAGCTCGGCGCCAGCGGCCGCGTCGACGTCGCCGGGGTCATCGACGAGCCGCAGACGGACGCGGTCTACGGCCAGTGGGCTACCAGCGGTACCTCGGCCTGGAAGATCCCGTTGCTGGCCAAGACCCTGAGCCTGCTGCCGTTTTCGGGCAAGTCATCGACCCCCTGGGCGCCGGGCACCGTCCACAACTTCATGCACGCGAAGGTCACGGTCGCCGACGACGCCGTCTTCGTCGGCTCGTTCAACCTCTCGCGCTCGGGCGAGATGAACGCCGAGAACGTGCTCGAGCTGCGCGACCCCGAATTCGCCGAGCGGATGGCGGCGTTCGTCGATTCGATCCGGGCGCGTTACCCGGCGACGTCGGTGCCCGAGCAGGCGATGGCGACGATCACCGACGTCTCCTCGGCCAGCGTCGGGATCTCGAAATCAGACGCCGAGATCCGCCCCGGCTCGAGCAGCTCGTCGCGGACCCAGTCGAGCAACCCCGACCAGTAGTCGCGCCCGACGAGGACCACGGGGTGGTCGATCGTCTCCCCGGTCTGGATCAGCGTCATCACCTCAAACAGCTCGTCCAAGGTCCCGTAGCCGCCCGGCAGCGCGACGATCGAGCGCGAGTAGCGGACGAACATCAGCTTGCGGGTGAAGAAGTAATCGAAGCTGAGCCCGATATCGACGTAGGGGTTGAGCGCCTGCTCGTGCGGAAGGATGATGTTGAGGCCGACCGAGGTCGCGCCCGCGTCCTGCGCGCCGCGGTTGGCGGCCTCCATCAGCCCCGGCCCGCCGCCGGTGATCACCGCGAATCCGGCCTCGCCGATCGCCCGCCCGATCTCCCGCGCCCGCACGTACTCCGGCCCGTCTCGCGGCGAGCGGGCGGAGCCGAAGACGCAGACGGCGGGGCCGACCTCGGCGAGGGTCTCGAAGCCGGTCCGCAGCTCGTGCTCGACCAGCGCCAGTCGCTGCTCGTCGGTTCGAGTCGAGGTCACCGCCGGCGCCTCGGCGCCGATGATCTCCTCGCCGAGGGTGGCCGGTTCGGTCGTCGTTGGGTCGGTCATTGCAGCGTCAGAGTCGCGTCCGGGGCCACGACTACCTTCGATGGTTGCAATGGAAGCATCCGAAAGACCACAGCTACCACTCGATCACGGCGACGGCGACGGCGTCGTCCGCCCGTTCAACGACAAGGTCGTGATCGAGTCGCTGACGATCGAGGACGCACGCACGGCGAAGGTCGTCCGCGAGCGCGCCGAGGCCGGCCACGTTCCCACCCAGACCGTCCGCGACGCGGTCGAAATCGGCGCCCGGGTGCTCGAGCGCGAGGGGACGGCGGTCGAGGTCGACTACGTGCGGGCGGAGTTCGAGCGCCACGCCTCCGAGCTGCGCGAGCGGCTGACGCGTGAGATCGAGTCGGGCGAGGAGGCGCTGGCCGAGCGGATCGCCGGCAGCTTCGACGGCGAGCGTGACGGCTCGGTCCAGAAGGACATCGACAAGCTCGTTGGCGCGGCGCTCGAGGAGCAGCGGATGAAGATCGTGCGACTGTTCTCGGCCGAGGACGGGGCCAACCCGCTGACCGACTTCAAGGCCGCGGTCGTCCGCGGTTTCAAGGCGCTCGACGAGCGCCAGCAGAATGAGGGCGAGGCGAACCGCGAGCGGATCGAGGCGTTGCAGCGCGAGCTGGTCGAGCTCAAGGAGCGCACCGACGCCGACAGCCGTGTCGCCGAGGAGGCCGAGCGGGGGACGGCGAAGGGCCGGTCGTTCGAGGAGCTGGTGCACGAGACGATCGAGCAGATCGCCCAGGCTCAGGGTGACGCCGCCCACCACACCGGCGATACCTCGAGCGAGTCCGGGAGCAAGAAGGGCGACACTGTGGTCGAGGTCGGCGGGGCTGTCGGGTCGCCGCTGGCGACCATCGTCTTCGAGGCGAAGAACAAGCGGCTGTCCAAGAACGACGCCTGGACCGAGCTCAACGCGTGCATGGGCGAGCGCGACGCCAGCTTTGCCGTCCTCGTCGTCGCCGGCGAGGACAAGGTGCCGTCCGGCCTCGACGAGCTGACCGAGTATCAGGGCAACAAGATCATCGCCGTGCTCGACCGCGAGGACCCGGACCCGCTGGCCCTGCGGCTGGTCTACCGCTACGCGCGAGCTCGGGTGCTGGCGGACAGCGCCGATGAGCTCGAGGTCGACGCGGCGGGGGTTCGCGACGCCGCCGAGGAGGCTGCCGCTCGGCTGAAGCGTGCCAACCGGGTGCGAAAGTCGCTCACCAACGTCACCAACAGCGCCAAGGCGGCGGGCGATGAGTTCGACGAGATGGTGACCGACGTCGAGCGCTGCCTGGCGCGGATCGAGGCCCTGGTCGCATGCGCCGCACCGACCGCACCCGTGGAGTAGATACTCCGCGAGCGATGTCGCAGGAGAACGTCGATGCGATCCGGCGCGTCTACGAACGCTGGGGCGACGGTGACCTGAAGGGCGCAGTCGATGTGTTCGACCCGCTGGTGTTGTTCGTGATGCCCCCCGATTTTCCCGACACCGGCACGTACCTCGGCGTCGAACGCATCGCCGAGTACACCCGCGGATTTCTGGAGCCGTGGACCCGGATCACGCTCGACGCAGATGAGATCACCGACGCCGGCGAACACGTGGTCGCGAGCGTGTGCCAGCGCGGTGTCGGCGGCGTCAGTGGCGCGGCAACCGAGTTCCGCTACACCCAGGTGTGGTCATTCCGGGGTGGCAGGGTGATCCGGCTCGAGAACTTCCGCGAGCGCGCCGACGCGCTCGCCGCCGCAGGGCTGTCGCAGTAACGGGCCGGGCGCTACGGCAGCAGGAGCTCGTTTTGAGAGCTCTCGCGCTCGGGGCCGACCAGGAGCGTGGTCTCGCCGCGGACGCTCTCGCCGTCGGAGACCGCGTACTCGCCCTCTTCGAGCGCGAACTTGACCG
This sequence comes from uncultured Solirubrobacterales bacterium, assembly GCA_963767475.1. Classification (GTDB taxonomy): domain Bacteria; phylum Actinomycetota; class Thermoleophilia; order Solirubrobacterales; family 70-9; genus WHSW01. Next base: position 583,287 of record CAVYEI010000003.1, on the reverse strand, counting down.
AACCCGTGCCCCCGCCGAGGATCTCGTCGCTGGCCTCGTCGGTGGGGCCCTCGAGCACAAGCCGCGCCGGATCGGGCGTCTGGTTCGAGATCGTGATCGTCGCCAGGCCGGCTCCCGCCGTCGCCGGGCTCACCGTGACGCCGTCCGAGCCGATCCTCGCGCTGAGCTCGATCGGCGCCGGCGGCCGCGGGTTGTTCTCGAAGTCGTCCTCGCCGCAGGCGGACACACCGACTGCAGCCGCGAGTGCCGCGAGCGGCACGACCAGCCTCCTCTGAACGCCCATCGTGGGCGCAACCCTAACCGAACGGGCGCAGACCCGAGCCGATCGCCGATCGCCGCCGGCGAGCCTAGAACGGCGGCTCGACGACCTCGGCCGCGGTTCCCGTGCCGACCTCGACCGTGCTCCCGGGCTCCGCCTCGCGGCGCAGGATCGCGAGCGCGATCGGGCCGTGAGCGGGGGAGAGCACCGCGGTACCGATCGTGCCCAGCTCGCGCTCGCCGAGGCGCACCGGGTCGCCGGCGGCGGCCGCCGCCTCGAGCCGCAGTCCGCGCAGGTGGCGGTTTGGCTTGCCCCGGTAGTGCAGGCGGGCGACCGTCTCCTGGCCGATGTAACAGCCCTTGCTGAAGCTGATCGCGCGATCGTTGATGCCCGCCTCCTGGGGGATCGTGGCGACGGTCATCTCGCGGCCGAACCGGGGCCTGCCCGCCTCGACCCGGAGGATCTCGGCGGCGTCCTCACCGACCGGCTCGGCGCCGCGCTCGGCGAGCGCCTCGATCACCGCGCCGGCATCGCCCGCGGCGACCAGCAGGTCGACACCGGCGTCGGCGGCCACGGCTGTGCACTCGACGCGGCCGACCTCGACCTGGCGATGGGAGTGCTCGGGGCCGGCCGGGCCGGCGAGCGCGATCTCGGCCGCCGCCGGGCCGAGTACGGAGATCGCCGCAAAGCGCTCGCTGACGTCCTCGACCGATACGTCGCGGCCGATCTTGTACATCGCCAGGTGGCGGAGCACGGCGTCCCGTGCGATTTCCTCGGTCTCGATCAAAAAGCCCTCGTCCGTGCGCAGGACGCGCATGTCGCCCTGCATGTGGCCCTTGCGGTCGAGCAGGGCCGAATAGCACCCCTCGCCCGGAGCAAGCGCCTCGACGTCGTTGGTGACCTGGCCCTGGAGGTACTCCGCGGCCTCCGACCCGGTGACCTCGATCATCCTCCGATCGACGCGCTCCAGCGCACCGGCGCTCTCGCGTAGGACTCGGTACTGGGCGTCGAGCTCGGCTGCCGTCGCGCTTTCCATCGGACGGATTCTGGCAGGCCCTTGTCCGAAAGGTTTTGATTTGTCAAACTCTGTCTTGTGTCGGACCAAAAGAAACCGGGGCAGCCGCAGCCCGGGCAGAAGAAGGGCGGGATCAGCCGCCGCCGGCTGCTCGCGGGCGGGGTGGTCGCGGCGCCGACTCTGGCGCTCCTGCACGAGACCGTGCCGCATCAGGGGATCCACGCCGCGCTCGGCGGCGGCTCGGCGAGCGCGCAGACGCATCATGCCGTTGGGCCGGCGGCGAAGATGGCGCACGGTGGCGGGGTCGAGGGGCCGTCCTTCCGCCAGGACGCGACGGTCGACCACGTCCACAACGGCTTCAACCCGACCGAGACCCTGCGCGACTTCGACTACGGCACGACCACCCGCCTCGCCAGTGGACGCGTGCTGCGCGAGTGGGAGCTGGTCTCGACCGACAAGGAGATCGAGGTCGCGCCCGGGATCAACTTCCCGGCCTGGACCTACAACGGCCGGATCCCGGGACCGACGCTTCGCTGCCGTGAGGGCGACCGCCTGCGGATCCGGTTCGTAAACGGCTCCGCGCATCCGCACACGATCCACTTCCACGGCCTGCATCCGGCGATCATGGACGGGGTTCCCGACGTCGGCGCCGGGCTCGTCGAGCCGGGCGGGTCGACCGTGTACGAGTTCGACGCCGAGCCTTTCGGGCTGCACCTGTACCACTGCCACGTCGGCCCGCTGGCCGAGCACATCGCCCGCGGCCTCTACGGCACCTTCATCGTCGACCCGAAGCACGGCCGGCCGGAGGCCGACGAGATGGTGATGGTCCAGCACGGCTACAACACCACCTTCGACGGCGAGGGCAACCAGCTCTACGCCGTCAACGGGATCCCGTTCCACTACCTCGACGAGCCGATCGCCGTGCAGCGCGACGAGCTCGTGCGGATCTACCTGGTGAACACGCTCGAGTACGACCCGATCAATTCGTTCCACATCCACGGGAACTTCTTCGACTACTACCCGACCGGTACCCGGCTGGAGCCGACCGAGTTCACCGACACCGTGATCCAGGGCCAGGCCCAGCGCGGCATCTGCGAGCTGCGTTTCCCCAACCCCGGGCCGTTCATGTTCCACGCCCACAAGACCGAGTTCGCCGAGCTCGGCTGGATGGGCTTCTTCGAGGTCGGCGACTGATCGTGGAAGCGCGCGGGCAGGCGATCGAGCCCTCCGGCCGGCTGGCGACGGTCCCCACCTGGGCCCTGGTCGGGGGCGCGCTGGCGCTGATCGCCGCCGTACTCGTGACGCTCGCCCTGGTCGGCGGCGACTCGCTCCCCGAGCGCCTCGGCCCGCCGGTCGAGGAGCTCGCGGTGGAGCGCACCGAGCTCACCCCGGGCCGGATCGAGCTCAGCGTCCGCAACACCGGTCCCGACGCCGTCCAGATCTCGCAGGTGTTCGTCAACGACGCCTACGTCAACTTCGAGGGCGCCGAGCAGCCGATCGGCCGCCTCGGGTCGGCCGACCTTTCGCTCGACTATCCCTGGCTGGAGGGACAGCCCTACCTGGTCTCGATGGTGACCTCGACCGGCGTCGTGATCGAGCATGAGATCGCGGCTGCGGTCGAGACCCCGAGCGCCGACGGCGACCTGTTTGGGCTGATGGCCCTGCTCGGCACCTACGTCGGCATCGTCCCGGTGATCCTCGGCATGGCCCTGCTGCCGGCGATGCGTCGCTTCCAGGCCGGCTGGATCCGCGTGCTGATGGCGTTCACGATCGGCCTGCTCGCGTTCCTGGCCGTCGACGCGTCGCTCGAGGCGCTCGACCTCGCGGGTCAGTCGGGCGGCGCCTTCGGCGGCGCCGAGCTGCTCTTCCTCGGTGCCGGGATCGCCTACCTGCTCCTGGTCGGCATCGACCGGTTCCTGACCCGCCGCACCCAGGCGGCGGGCGCCGGGGCGGCGACCGGAGGGCGGCTCGCCCTGCTGATCGCGATCGGGATCGGCCTCCACAACCTCGGTGAGGGACTCGCGATCGGCTCCGCCTACGCGATCGGCGAACTCGCCCTCGGAGCCTTCCTGGTCGTCGGCTTCGCGATCCACAACACGACCGAAGGCTTCGCGATCGTCGCTCCGCTGACCAGGGAGCGACCATCGCTCGGGCGCCTGCTGGGCCTCGGAGCGATCGCCGGCGCTCCGGCAATCCTCGGTGCCCTGATCGGCGCCACGATCTCCAACGACGAGCTCTCGGTCTTCCTGCTTGGCGTCGGCGTCGGCGCGATCGTCCAGGTGATCGTCCAGATCACGCCGGCGATCCGCGACCGCGCCGGCAGGGCGCTGGACACGGCGACCGCCGCCGCGATCGCGCTGGGCGCGGTCGTCTTCTATCTGACCAGCCTGCTGGTGAGCATCTAGATGAGTGGCGCGCACACGCGCCGGGCGCGGCCGGCGGCGAACACCGAGGCGATCGAGGACTACGCGAAGACGATTCACGCGCTCGCCAGGCGCGAGGACGGCCCGGTCGGGACGACGGCGCTGGCCGAGCGCCTCGGCGTCTCCCCGGGCACGGTGACCGCGATGCTGAAACGGATGGCGGCGATGGGGCTGGTCGAGCACGAGCCCTACCACGGCGTCGAGCTGACCGAGGCCGGCGAGCGGGTCGCGCTCGAGGTGATCCGCCATCACCGTCTGATCGAGGCCTACCTCGCCGACGCCCTCGGGATGCCGTGGGACCGCGTCCACGACGAGGCCGAGGTGCTCGAGCACTACATCTCCGAGGAGCTCGAGGAGCGGATGGCCGCCGCGCTCGGCGATCCCGAGTTCGACCCCCACGGAGATCCGATCCCCGACCGGGCGCTCTCGGTGAGCAGCGACGAGGGGGTTTGGCTCGCCGACCTGCAGCCGGGCGAGGGAGGAACGTTCAGCCGCGTCTCCGACTCCGACTCGGAGATGCTTCGGTATCTGGACGAGCGCGGGATCCGCCCCGGTGTCGAGCTGCGCCTGCGCGAGCGCGAGCCCTTCGAGGGCCCGCTGTTCGTCGAGGTGGCCGGCGACGAGCACGTGCTCGGCCATCGCCTGGCGGCGGCGATGCGCGTGATCCCGGCCGCATAGAGCAGCGCGTGGAAGGTGAGCGCAAGCGCAAGTAGGATCCCTCGGCGATGGCGCTCGCCGACGATTTCCAGGAGCTGCTCGACTCGCTCCCGGCCGACTGGACGGACATCGTCTGCGACCTGCGGCTCGCCGACGAGAACCGCTACATCGACGCGGCGGTGCTGATGACGATGGTCAACGCGCAGCCGTACTCGAAGGCCGAGTGGCACTTCCGCATCAACGTCGCCCACAGCTTCGGTCACGCGGCCGCGGCGCAGACGGTCAAGGGCACGCTCGCTCTGCTCGACGAGCAGGGGATCGAGGGTGAGATGATCGTTCGCGACGTGCACGAGGGCCGCGCCGAGGTCGTCCAGATGTGGGGCCGCCCGGAGTCGGTGCGGCGCGAGTTTCGCGCCCGGCGCTCGCTCTGAAGGCCGTCGGTGGGCGCTAGACGGGCGGCTGCTCGCGCGCGCGACGCTCGCGCTCGGTGGCCAGCGTCGGGATCACCGAGGCGAACTGGCTGGCGATCACGCGGGCGCGGTTGATCTCCGCCCGCGACCAGGCGCGCTCGTCGGTGCGATAGGCCTCGATGATGCCGATGCTCTCGCCGCGGCTGACCACCGGGACCATCAGCAGCGAGCGCTCGCCGAGGGAGAGCAGGAGCTCGACCTCGTGCGGGTCGCTCTCGGGGTCGCCGACCACCGTCTGCACCGCCTCCTTGTCGCGGATGACCCGGGCGCTGAGCGGAAAGTCGGCGATCGGGAAGATCGTCTGATCGGAGCGGTCGCCGTTCTCCGCCAGGGTCTCGAGCACCCGATCGGCCTCATGCCAGGCCGAGAGGCAGACCTTCGAGGAGCCGAGCTCGGCGGCGATCAGGGCGAGCGCGCCCTCGAGGTCGCGCGGCGAGCGCGCCGAGGCGAGGCGGGCGCTGACGTGGACGAGACGGCGGTCGCTGGAGCCGAGCGGATGGTGCTCGGTGGGCAGCGAGCGGAAGGTGTCGGCGAGTGCGACCCGGCATACCTCGGCGGCGATCGGCGAGACCTCGATCCACGGCGGCTCGGGGCGCGCAAGAACGTAGCCCTGGCCCCACTGGACGTCGAGGTCGGCGACCACGGCGAGCTCGTCGAGGCTCTCGATCCCCTCGGCGCAGACGGTCGCGCCGACGTCGCGGGCGAAGCGCACGAACGACTCGACCAGCGCCATGCGGGCGGCGTCGCGGTGGATGTCGTGGATCAGGGCGCGGTCGAGCTTGACGATGTCCGGGCGCACCCGCATCAGCTGCTTCAGTCCCGCGTGGCCGGCGCCGGCGTCGTCGATCGCGATCAGCGCGCCGCGCCCGCGCAGATCGGCGACGGCGGCGGTCAGCGAGTCGTCGTCGGGTACGAACTCGTGCTCGGTGATCTCGATCACGAGGCCCTCGAGGTTTCCGCTGAGTGCGTCCTGGACCACATCGGAGGTGAGCGCCGAGGGGCTCACATTGACCGCCAGATGAGCGTCGAAGGGGCGGCCGAGCGGCTCCAGCGCGGCCCTGATCGCGACCGCCTCGAGCTCGGGGCCGAGGCCGCAGCCGTGGGCTTGGGCGAACCAGACATCGGGGGTGCGGCCGCTGGTGCCAGGGAACCGGGCCAGGGCCTCGTAGCCGACCACGCGTCCGGTCCCGAGGCTGACCACGGGCTGATACACCGGCGTGATCGGCCGGTCCGTTCGCAGAAGCTCCTCGACCTCGATTCGCTGGCGGTCGGTCCAGGTCGCCGGGGAATGCTCGGCGTCGAAGCGCCGGGTGCGCCGCTTGCCGCCGCGCTTGGCCCAGTACAGGGCGCTGTCGGCGAGCTGGCAGAGGGTGGAGGCATCCTCGGCGTCGCCCGGGTACGCGGCGACCCCCGCCGAGCAGCTGAGGGCAAAGCCGTGCACCGGCACCGCGGCGATCGCTTCGCGGGTGCGCTCGGCGACGGCGAAGGCGGTGTTGGAGTCGGAGCCGGGGAGGATCAGCGCGAACTCCTCGCCGCCGATCCGGGCGGCGGTGTCGCCGGCCCGGGTGACGCGCCTGATCGCGGCGCCGACGCCGCGCAGGACCTCGTCGCCATACGGGTGGCCGTGGGTGTCGTTGATGCGCTTGAAGTTGTCGAGGTTGCAGACCACGACCGCCACCGGGATCCGCAGGTCCTTGGCGCGTTCGAGCTCGGCCGCGAGGATCTCGTGGAAGCTGCGGTGGTTGAAGAGGCCGGTGAGCGAATCGGTGCCGGCGAGGCTGCGCAGGGTCGAGTGCTGGCGCTGGATGATCAGCATCAACACGGCGGTCGCGAGCACGCCGGCGACGCCGAGCAGAATCACGGCCGGGCCCTCGATCTGAAAGCCCGCGACGAGCACGGTGCCGACCCAGAGCAGCCCGCAGGTGGCCGCGGCAGGGATCAGCGCGCGCGAACGCGCCGGGATCGCTACTCGCGGGCTTGACGTGGGGGTCGATGGCATAGGGCGGAGGCTTTCTCCGGGAAGCCCATCGACCGCGGCGACGGAGCACTTTAGGCGTGGGACATCGGCTAATCGTCCAGCAGGAAGATTTGCTCTAAAGCCGGCGGTTGGGCGACGATCCCGCGCTCGGCCTCCCAGCTTGCCCATGCTTCGAGCGCCTCGCGATCGAGGCCGACACCGGGACCGAGCGCCCGCGCCTCGAGCAGGGCGTCGAGCTGGGCGCGCTGCTCGTCGGGGTCGAGCTCCGGCACCGCGGCGAGCAGGTGATCGAGAGCGCCATCCGGGTCCTCGACCGTCGCGTCGTAGCCCAGTCCGGTGGCCGAGACCATCTCCGCGACGAGCTCGGGGCGCTCGGCAAGGGTCTCGGCGGTCGTCGTCAGCACCAGCTCGGGATAGCGCGGGGCGCCGAACTCGTCGACGCGAAACTCCCTCGTCGGGATCCCGAGCCGGCTCATGGTCACGCCTTCGGCGTTCCAGAACGCGGTGGCGGCATCGAGGCGCCCGGCCGAGAGCGCGGCGACCGCGTCGAAGCCGATCGTCACCCGCTCGACGGCTTCGGGGTCGACCTCTGAGGCGGCGAGCACCGAGTCGAGCACCGCGTCGTCGGAGGGCAGCCCCGTGACTCCGACCGAGCCGCCCTCGAGGTCGGCCGGGGTGCGCACGGCATCGCCGTCGCGGGCGATCACGGCGGCGAGCGGGCGGTGGACGATCGCGCCGATTCCGATCAGGTCGAGGCCGCGTTCGCGCGCCAGCGCCAGGTCGTGGATGTCGAGGATCGCGAACTCGGCCTTGCCGCTCTGGAGCAGCTTCGGTGCGTCGGTGGAGGCGGAGGGCTCGCGCACGGCGAGCTCGATCGCGGCGTCCTCGTAGGCGCCGCTCGCCTGCGCCGCGTAGATCCCGGCGTGGACGGCGTTCGGCTGGAAGTCCAAGACCAGGGTCGCCTCGCTGGAGGCGCCCGGTTCAGCGCCGCGATCGCCGCACGCGACCAGGGCGAGCGCTGCGATCGCGGCCGCCAGCGACGCGACGACCCTTCTCATTCGGCCAGGAGCCTACTTGTGTGCGTCGATACGCTTGCCCGCATGCTGGATCACCTCACCGAGGAGCACCCGATCACCCACGAGCTCCTGGCGCTGGTCGAAATCCCGAAGGGGAGCCGCAACAAATACGAGTTCGACGAGGGCGTCGGCAGGCTGGTGCTCGACCGCTTCCTCTCCTCATCGATGGTCTACCCGACCGACTACGGCTTCCTCATGGGCCATCGAGGCCGCGACGGCGATCCACTCGACGCGATGGTCTGTGTCTCGGAGCCGACCTTCCCCGGCTGCGTGATCCCGGTCAAGCCGATCGCCCTGTTCGTGATGCAGGACGAGAAGGGGGAGGACGACAAGGTCGTCTGCGTGCCGACCCAGGACCCGGGGTGGAACCACGCCGAGACGCTCGACGACATCCCCGAGCAGCTGCAGCGTGAGATCACCCACTTCTTCTCGGTCTACAAGCAGCTCGAGGGCAAGCAGGTGCAGGTCGACGGCTGGCAGTCGCGCGAGAAGGCGCTCGAGGTGATCGCCGACGGGCGGCGGCTGCAGATGGAGCACGACGCCCCGCGACGCAGCTAGGGCCCCACCAACCGCTGGAGGCAAGAAAAAAGGCCGCCACGCGGCGGCCCTTTCTCGCTCAGAGCTCTCGACCGCTACGGCGTCGCAGCGATATCGAAGCTCAGGTCCTCGTTGGCGGCGTCGCCGTCGTCGTTGGTCTCGATGAACAACGTCTGCGGGTTGTTGTTGACCGCCGGCGGCGAGCAGCCGCCGATCTCGCCGGGTCCGCCGCCGCAGCGGTTGATGTAGACCCGCGCGTCGGCGTTCTCGGCGCCTCCGCTCGGCGATGCTACGAGCGCGTAGTTGCGCACGCTGACCGGGAAGCGAACGAAGTACAGGCCGGCTCCGACCCGCTCCGAGCTGACGCCCGGTGAGCCGCCGAACGAGCTGCCGTCCACGGCCACACGCAGCGAGTACGTGCGCGCCTCGGGGGCGAGCTTGGCGGTGGTAACGACGCCGTCGGCGATCTTGCCGCCGTCGACCGCGCCCGCGGCGATCTTGGCTCCGTCGACGGCGCTGGCGGCGATCTTGCCGCCTTCGACCGCGCCTGAGGCGAGCTTGGGCGTGGTCACGGCGCCGTCGGCGAGCGCCGAGGTGGCGACAGCGTTGGCCGCCAGCGCCTTCTTGGTCACGGCGCCCTTCTTGATCGCCTTCTTGGTCACGGCGCCCTTCGCCAGGTCGTTCTTGTCGACCGAGCCCTTACCGGGCAGCGCCACGGCCGAGCCTGCGAGCGCGAGCACCAACGCGATCACGCCGACGAGCAAACCCGGCGACGGGATCCGATTGGACTTGGAACTGGTCACTCCCATACCTCCTCGTGATGTTTTCCCTGCGACTGCACGCCCTTGAGGCGGACGCAGCGGCGCAGTTTGGCACGTCTCCCGGCCGCCCCCTATACACTGCCGCGCGCTACCCACCGAGGAGGATTTTCAAAGTGCAGGATCGTGGCCTTGCGGCTTACATCGCCGAGTTGATCGGGACGTTGTTCCTGGTCTTCGTGATCGGCACCGTTGTCAGCCTCTACCTGTCGACCGGCGCGGCGTCGCAGACCGGTTCCGACTTTGCCGTGATCGGGCTCGTGCACGCGTTCGTGCTCTTCCTCCTGATCATCGTCTTCGGCCAGGTCAGCGGTGGGCACTTCAACCCCGTGATCACGATGGCGGCGGCGTTCATGAAGCGGATCGACCCCATCGACGCGGTCGTCTACATCCTCGCCCAGCTGTCCGGCGCCGTGCTCGGCGCGCTGCTGGTCAAGGGGATCCTGCTCGACGAGGGTCGCGCGACCGACTACGGGGCGGCGACGATCAGCCCGCTGATCGCGAGCCCGTTCGCGGCCTCGGTGGTCGAGGGGCTCGGCGCCTTCCTGCTCGTGCTCGCGGTCTGCGCGGTGGCGATGAACCCCCGCGCTCGCCAGGAGTGGGCACCGTGGGCGATCGGAACCACGCTCGGCTTCGCGGTGATGATCTTCGGCCCGCTCACCGGCGGCTCCTTCAACCCGGCCCGCTGGTTCGGCCCGGCGCTGATCGGCGACGCCTTCAACGGCTTCAGCGACAGCTGGCCCTACGTCGTCGGCCCGATCGTCGGCGCGGCGCTGGCGGTGGCGGTGTATCGCTTCGTGATTGCCGGCCCGCAGTACGCAGAGGGCGCCGAGCCGCCGACCTCCGACGTCCGCGGGGTCGCCCAGGCGGTCAAGGACGCCGAGGTCCGCGAGCGCAACAAGTAGCGGGTGGCGGCGGCGCCGACAGCGCCGCCGCACGCGGTCGGTAGCTTGTCCGGCGTGCGCCGGATCACCTTCTCGCGCAACTACACGCTCTCGCTCTCGCGGACGTGCCGCTGCTATTGCAAGTACTGCGCCTTCGCGACCCACAGGGCGCACCTGTACTCGCCCGAACAGGTCGAGGAGCACCTCGAGCAGGCGGTGAGGCGCAACGCCAAGGAGCTCTTGGTGCTCACCGGCGAACTGCCCGAGGTCAACCCCGAGGTCGCGACGCGGCTGCGGTCCTACGGCCACGAGGACTTCGTCTCCTACGTCGTCTGGGCCTGCGAGCGAGCGATCGAGCGCGGCCTGCTCCCGCACACCAACCTCGGCGTTCTCTCGGGGGAGGACCTGGCGCGGCTGCGCGAGGTGACCGCGTCGCAGGGACTGATGCTGGAGTCGATCAATCCGGATCTCGTCGTCCATCAGGGCTCGCCGACCAAGGACCCGGCAGTCCGCATGGCGACGATCGACGCGGCCGGAGAGCTGAAGATCCCGTTCACCAGCGGGATCCTGGTCGGGATCGGCGAGACCGAGGACGAGCGGGTTGCGGCGCTCGAAGCCCTGGCCGCCTCGCACGAGCGCCACGGGCACATCCAGGAGGTGATCCTGCAGAACTTCGTTCCCCATCCCCGCTACTACGGCCGCGAGGTGGCAGAGATCGCCGACGCCGCGGCGAAGGAGCGCTGGGGCGGCGACGGCTCGCCGCTGGGCTCAGAGCAGCCGATGCCGGAGTGGGCCTCGGACGTGAGCCTGGCGGAGATGAAGCGGCTCGTCGCCGAGACCAGCCGGCTGATGCCGGGAGTCGGGATCCAGATCCCGCCCAACCTCGCCGACTGGTGGGACGAGCTCGTGGAGGCCGGCGCGACCGATCTCGGCGGGCTGTCGGCGAACGGCGACCACATCTCGCCCGAGCACGCCTTCCCGAGCCCGCACCAGGTCAGAAAGCGCCTCGCCCCGCGCGGCTACGCGCTCACCGAACGCCTCTGCACCTATCCCCAGTACCTGGAGCCGGGATGGATGGAGCAGGGGGTGCTCGACCTGGTGAAGCTCAAGTACTGGAGCTTCATCCCGCGCAAGGGCTCGGGCCGGCGCTCGGAGCGCACGATCGACCCCGAGCTCGCGCCGCGGGCGATCGAGCGCGGTCGCGCCGGCGAGCCGCTGACCGAGGACGAGCTGACGGCGCTGTTTGCCGAGCAGCGACCCGAGGTGATCGAGGCGATGCGGGTGGCCGCCGACGAGCTGCGCACCGAGCTCGCCGGCGAGACGGCGACCTTCGTCGTCAACCGAAACGTCAACTTCACCAACGTCTGCGTCGTCGGCTGCGCCTTCTGCGGCTTCGGCCAGGGCAAGCGTTCACCCGACGCCTACACAGTCACCCCGGAGGACTTCGAGGCTCGGATCGCCGAGGCGGTCGAGTTCGGCGCCACCGAGATCTGCATGCAGGGCGGCATCCATCCCGACTACACGCTGGAGCACTACGGCGAGTGGCTGAAGCTGGCGAAGGCCACGGCGCCGCAGCTACATCTGCACGCCTACTCGCCGATGGAGATCCACTACATGTGCGAGCGCTCGGGCAAGAGCCCGGAGGCGGTGTTCGACTATCTGCTCGAGTGCGGGCTCGGCTCGACTCCGGGGACTGCCGCCGAGGTGCTCGACGATGGGGTCCGAGCCCGGATCTCGCCGAACAAGCTGCCTGCCGGGCGCTGGGTCGAGATCATCGAGGCCTGCCACCGCGCCGGCCTGCGCTCGACCTCGACCGTGATGTTCGGCCACATCGAGGAGCCCTGGGAGCTCGCCCGCCACATGCGCGTGGTCCGTGAGCTGCAGGAGCGAACCGGCGGCATCACCGAGTTCGTGCCGCTCAGCTTCATCCCCTTCCAGACCCTGCTCGGGCGCACGCACGGGATCGAGGAGATCTCGCGCGAGGAGAACCTCAAGCACACCGCCGCCTTCCGTCTGGCCCTGGGGCGGACGATCAAGAACCTGCAGGCGAGCTGGGTGAAGATGGGGGTCGACGCGGCGACCGAGAGCCTGCGCTGGGGCGTCAACGACCTCGGCGGCACGCTGATGGAGGAGAACATCTCGCGGATGGCGGGATCCCAGCACGGAGTCCGGCTCGAGCCCTCGGACCTGATCGACGCCGCCCGGCGCGGCGGCCGCACCCCCGCCCAGCGCACGACCCTCTACGAGATCCTCGAGACCTACTGACAACAACGGGCAATAAGGGGGGGCGGTTCGATCGAGTGCGGGATTGAGCCGCATATAGCGGCTCAATCCACCAGTCGATTTGCGGACCGGGTGATCGCGACGCTTGCAGGTCGCCAGCACGGGGTGGTGGCGCGGTGGCAACTGGTGGCGGCGGGCGTCAGCCGGCATCAGATCGCGTTGCGGCTGGCCGCGGGGCGCCTCCACGAGCTCCACCATGGCGTCTACCTGGTCGGTCACGAGATCCCGGCGCCATACGCCCACGAAACGGCCGCGATCCTCGCGTGCCGCGGCTCCGCCACGATCAGCCACGAATCCTCGACCGCCCTCTGGCACCTCACCCCGTACCGAGCCCCTGCCCCCGTCCAGGTCACGGTGCCGCCCGAACGGCGACTCGACCGCCTGAACCTCAGCATCCATCGCGCCGACCTCGACCCGGACGACATCCGCCGCCGCCACGGCCTTCCCCTCACCAGTCCGCGCCGCGCGATCCTCGAGCTCGCCGGGTCACTCGGCCTCGCGGAGCTCGAGTCGGTGATTGCCGAAGCCCAGTACCGCCGCCTCGCGAGTGAGGAAGAGCTCCGCGATCAAATCTCGCGCAACCCCGGCAAGCGCGGCGTCGGTCGCCTGAAGACCGTTCTCGACCTGTCCGGCGGCCCGCGACGCACCCGTTCACCCGCTGAGCGCGAGCTCCTTTCGCTGCTACGGCGGAACGGCGTCAGTGGCTACGAGACGAACGCCCGCGTCGCTGGCTACGAGGTCGACTTCTACTGGCCGAGTGTGCGCCTTGTCGTCGAGGTCGACGGCTACGACGCTCATTCAGGCCGGGTCGCCTTCGAGCGCGACCGGCTGAAGCAGGCCACCCTCACGGCCCACGGCCTCGCGGTGATGCGCGTAACCGGCCGCCAGATACGAAACGATCCGGATGGCGTCCTCTCTCGAATCCAGCGTGCTCTCGCCGAGGCGCGATGATGGCCAGGTGCGCGCGATGGTGCTCGAAGCGCCCGGACGGCCGCTCGAGGCGGCGGAGCTGTCGGACCCCGAGCCCGGCGACGGGCAGGTCGTGGTCCGGGTGATCGCCTGCGGCGTCTGTCGCACCGACCTCCACATCGTCGACGGCGAGCTCACGGATCCGAAGCTGCCGCTCGTGCTCGGCCACCAGGTCGTCGGCGAGGTGATCGGCGCCGGCCACGGGTCGGAGCGGTTCGCGAACGGCGACCGGGTCGGGATCCCGTGGCTCGGCTGGGCGTGCGGGGAGTGCCGCTACTGCCTCAGCGGCCGCGAGAACCTCTGCGAGCGGGCGGTGTTCACCGGCTATCACGTCGACGGCGGCTACGCCGAGCTCGTGGTCGCCGACGAGCGCTTCTGCCTGCCGTTGGCGCCCCGCGCCGGGGCGGAGACGGCGCCGCTGCTGTGCGCGGGGATGATCGGCTACCGGGCGCTGCGGATGTGCGGCGACGCCGAGCGCCTCGGTCTCTACGGCTTCGGTGCCTCGGCGCACCTGATCTGCCAGCTCGCCGCCGCTCAGGGCCGGCGGCTGTTCGCGATCACCCGGAGCGGTGACGAGGCCAAGCAGGCGTTCGCGCGCGAGCTCGGTGCCGAGTGGGCCGGCGCCGCCGGCGAATTGCCCGAGCAGCTCGACGCGGCGATCGTCTTTGCCCCCGCCGGTGAGCTCGTCGTCACCGCGCTGCGGGCGCTGGCGCCCGGAGGAGTCGTCGTCTGCGCCGGCATCCATATGAGCGACATCCCGTCGTTCGCCTATGCGGATCTCTGGGAAGAGCGCCAGATCCGCTCGGTCGCCAACCTCACCCGTCGCGACGGCGAGGAGTTCCTCGCCCAGGCCGCCGAAACAGGGGTTCGGGCGGAAATCACCACATATCCCTTGGGTGAGGCAGATCACGCACTGGACGACCTGCGCGGGGGTAGGGTTCGGGGCGCAGCTGTGCTGCAGCCCTGAAGGAGGAGCGAATGGCGGACGTGACCGTGAAGCGCACGGAGGACTTCGAGCCCACGTACATGGGCGGGATGCTGAAAGTACGTGCCGGCCTCGGGATAAGTTCGTTCGGGATCCAGGTTCTGCGGCTGCCGCCGAACTTCGATCGCTATCCCGAGCACACCCACGCCGAGAGCGGGCAGGAGGAAGTGTTCACGGTGCTCGAGGGCGCGGCCACGCTGCACGCCGGAGACGAGGAGCACCGGCTCGAGCCCGGGGTGTTCGCCCGGGTGGGCCCGAATGAGACCCGCAAGCTGGTGACCGGCGAAGAGGGGGTAGTGATCCTGGCGCTCGGGGGAGTTCCGGGGCAGGCCTACGAGATCGTCCAGCTGACCGAAGAGGGCGAGCCCGACCCGCTCGCCAGCCAGGCTTCCTGACCGGATGGCAGACGTCACCGTCAAGCGCGTCGAGGATTTCGAGGCGATCTTCGGTGGCGGTTTTCGCCGCGTCCGCGCCGGGCTCGGGGTGAGCTCGTTCGGACTCGCGGTCATGGACCTGCCGCCGCAGTTCGCCGATTACCCCGACCACGACCAGGTCCACGACCAGCAAGAGGAGGTCTACACGCTGCTCAGCGGCCGGGCGACGCTGCGCGTCGGCGGACCTGAGGGCGAGGAGCACGAGCTCGAGCCCGGAGTCTGGATTCGCGTCGGACAGGCGGAGAAGCGCAAGATCATCACCGGGCCCGAGCCCGCCAGGGTGCTGGCCGTCGGCGGCTCCCCGGGCAAGGCATACGAGCCGCCAGAGTTCACCGACGAGGGCGGCGCCGCCCCGCCGATGGACAAGCACGAGCACTAGGCGGCGCGCCCGGCCAGGGCAACGCTCGCCGAGCGGCTAGCGAAACAGGTCCTCTTCGGCGGCGCGCTGGAGCGCCGGCGCGGCGCCCGGCCCGTCATCCGCGGTCCACAGCCGCTCGGCGCCGCGGATCGCGGCCACCGGATGGCCGGAGTCCTTCTCCCGGGCGAGGTCGGCGGCGCCGGCGAGCTGGTCGGCGACCGCGATCGAGGTCGCCGCAAGCGGGCGTCCGTGGGCGTCGCGGCGCCCGCGCCAATCGTCGACGGCGACGACCCCGGCGCAGCCGATCGCGACCTCCGCCTGACCGCGTCGCCACGGGCGCCCGAAGCTGTCGGCGATCACGATCCCTGGGCTGCCGGGGCCGGCGGCGGCGATCTCGGCGCGGATTCGCCGCGCCGAAGCGTCGGCGTCGACGGGAAGCAACGCCACCGTGCCCTCGAGCGGGAGGTTCGAGCTGTCGATGCCCGCGTTGGCGCAGATCCAACCCCCGTGCGTCTCGACGATCAACACCGCCGGCGTCGCGCGCACGATCCGCTTCGCCTCGCTGAGCACCAGCTCGACCATCCTCGGGTCGCGGTCCGTCTCGGCGGCGAGCTCGATCGCCGGCTCGCTCGGCGCCACCGCGGCCAGCTCGCGGACGCGCCCCTCGGCCTTCGAGACGACCTTCTGCGAGATCACCAGGATCGTGCCGTCGCCGAGCTCGATCGAAGCCTCGGTGGCGGCGGCGAGCACGAGCTCGCCGATCGGAGCGCCCTCGGCTACCTCGGGCAGTCCCGGGAGCGCGACGATCTCGAGCCTGTCGTTCACGCGTCGAGCCCCGCGATCGGTCCGAGTCGCCCGAGCGCCGCGGCGGTTTCGACCGCGCGCTCCGGATTCCCGGCGAGCTCGGCGGCGAGCGCGGCGAGGTCGTCGGGGGTGTCGAGGTCGAGGGCGAGCGAGCTCAGGGGCTCGGTCGCGACCTCGTACCCGGCGCGACCGCCTCGCTCCCGGTGGCGCTCGGCGCTGCCCTCGCCGAAGGCGGGGCCGATCGCGTCCGCCGGCGAGAGCAAGAGCCCGTTGGTGCCGGTCCCGTGGCGGTCGGGGATCACCGCGACCCGGCCGGGCACCATCCGCTCGAGTGCGGCGTCGAGCTCGGCCGAATCGAGCATCGGGCAGTCCCCGGGGAGCAGGGCGCTGCACTCGGCCCCAAGCGAGAGCGCGCGGATGATCCCCAGCGTCGCGGCCTCCGAGTGGCCGCGGTCGTCGGGATCGCGCATCACCTCGAGCGGCGTCTTCGTGCGCTGCGCGTGGCGCAATGCGATCCGCTCCGCCCGCCCCTCGCCGGTGACCACGATCACTCGCTCGATCCGCTCGCACGCGCTCACCGCGCCGAGCACATCGGTCAGCATCGCCTTGACCAGCTCTGCGCGCTGCGGCCGGTCGAGGCGGTCGAGCAGCCGCTGCTTCGCTTCGCCGAAGCGCTTCACCGGGATGATCGCGGTCGCGCGCATGGTCAGTGATCAGCTCAGGCCGCGGGCGAACTCCAGGGTCTGCTCGGCGAGCTTTCGCCGCTCGTCGGGGCCCGACATCATCGTCGGCACCCGGATCGTCGCGATCCCCGGCGGGTCGGGGCCGGGATCACGGTCGTCGACGACCATCCCGTCGAGCAGGCCCTCGTACAGCGAGGCGACGCCCTCGGCGTTGACGGGTCGACCGAGCGCCTCGATGAACGCCTCGGTCGGGCCCTTGACCGACCGGCCCGCCACCAGCGGGCTGACCGCGACCACCGGCACGCCTCGATCCTCGATCGCCTGCCGGAGCCCCGGAAGCGCGAGCAGCGGGCCGATCGAGATCACCGGGTTCGACGGCCCGAGCACGATCACGTCGGCGGCGGCGATCGCATCGAGGACGGCCTCGGTCGGCCGTGCGTCGGCGATCCCCTCGAGCTCCACCGACTCGATCGGTCCCTCTCCGTGATCGATGATCAGAAACTCCTGCAGCGGACGTCGTCCGCGCCCGGCGGTGACGAAGGTCCGAACCGGCTGCTCGCACATCGGCAGCACCCGGGCGCGAACGCCGAGCGCGCGCGCCACCTGCGCCTGGGCCGCGGTCAGGGTCCCGCCCTCGGCGATGAAGTGGGTGCGGTAGATCGAGGTCGCGAGGTCGAGGTTCGAGAGCCCGAACCAGCCGGGTTCGCCGAGCTCCACGAGCCGCTCGTGGACGGTGAAGGGGTCGTCCTTGAGGCCCCAGCCACGGTCCTCGTCGATCGCCTCGGCGAGCCAGTAGGTGACCAGGTCCGGGTCGACGCTGACGTAGAGGCCGTGCATGAAGACGTCGTCGGCCGTGTTCACGATCGCCGCCAGCCGCTCGCCGATCAGGTCCTGAAGGCCGGCCGCGAGCTTGCCGCCGCCGGTGCCGCCGACCAGCAGCGCGACCGTCTCGGTCGCTACTGCCAATGGTCGCCGTCGGGCAGACCGTTGATCCGGATCCCGGCGTGGGCCTTGTAGCGGGCGTTGATCGAGATCAGCATCGGGGTCAGCTGCTCGACGATCCGGGCCATCTCCAGCGCGCCGGCGTTGACCGCCCGCAACCCGGTGATCTCCTCGATCAGCCGCGCCACCTTCGCCTTGTCGGCCTTGCGGTCGCCGCACAGCAGCACGTCCTCGGAGAGGTCGGCGCCGGTGTCGGCGAGCGTCGGGGCGCTGACCGTGTGCAGCGCGGCGACCACGTTGACGCCTTCGGGGACCATCTCCTGGGCCTGCTGGGCGGCCGAGCCCTGCCAGACGCCGAGCGAGCGGGTCGCCTTGCCGCTCACGGCCGCGGCCAGCGGCACGGTGCAGTCGACCAGCAGCTGGCCGGGTTCGAGCGCCTCGCGCAGGTTGTTGAGGTTCTCCGACTGGGCGCGGAAGGGGACGGTGAGAAAGACGACCGAGCCCTGCTTCGCGGCCTGCTCGTTGGCGAGGCCCTCGATCTCAGCGTCGGGCGCGAGCTCGGAGAGCTTGCGCGCCGTCTCGGCCGCGCGCTCCTCGCTGCGCGAGCCGATCACGACCGCGTGTCCGGCTCGTGCCCAGCGCAGGGCGAGCCCGTACCCGAGCGCGCCGGTACCGCCAATGATCGGGATCGCTTCGCCGCTGGCCACGGCGCGGGAGTGTATTCGCGCTGAATATGCTGCGGCCTCGATGAGGCTCGAGGGACAGAGGGCGCTGGTTACCGGTGGCGCCAGCGGGATCGGCGCGGCGACCGTCGCGCGACTCGCCGCCGAGGGCGCCGACGTGGTGATCGGCGACCTCAACGCGGAGCTCGCCGCCCAGGTGGCCGCCGAGGTCGGCGCCGAGTCCGCCGCCCTCGACGTCACCGACCCGGAATCGTCGCGCGAGCTGGTCGCGGCCCATGGCCCGTTCTCGATCCTGGTCAACAACGCCGGCACCGACGAGTTCGGCTTCTTCGCCGATACCGATCCGGGCCAGTGGCAGCGGGTGACGGCGGTCAACCTGTTCGGCGTCTATGCCTGCACGCACGCCGTGCTTCCCGGGATGCACGAGGCCAAGTACGGGCGCATCGTCAGCATCGCCTCGGAGGCCGGCCGGATCGGCTCCAAGGGCTCGGCCGTCTACTCGGCCGCCAAGGGCGGCGTGATCTCGTTCATGAAGGTGATCGCCCGCGAGGGCGCCCGCTTCGGGATCACCGCGAACTCGATCGCCCCTGGACCGATCGAGACCCCGCTGCTGATGAAGGCGCTCGAGTTCGGTGAGATCGGCACCAAGATCGTCGAGAACATGAAGGCGGGAACCCAGCTTCGCCGCCTCGGCCAGCCCGAGGAGGTGGCCGCCGTGGTCGCCTTCCTCGCCTCCGACGACTCCTCCTACGTCACCGGCGAGACGATCGGCGTCTCCGGCGGCATGGGAATGGTGGGGTGAGTCTCGAGCCCGGACTCGAGCGAGTCGAAGAGTTCACGGTCGAGGATCGCCTGGTCACCGACGTCGGCGGCACGATCGGCGTCAGGGTGCTCTCGACCCCCGGGATGATCGCGATGATGGAGCGCTGCGCCTCGGTCCTCGCCTTCGAGAATCTGCCCGAGGGCGAGGCGACCGTCGGTTTCGAGGTCTGCGTCAAGCACGTTGCCGGAGCGCCCGAGGGCGCCCTCTGCTCGGTCCGCGCGACCCTGCGCGAGATCGCCGACGAGCGCAAGCTGCGCTTCGACGTCGAGGTCGCCGAGGGCGAGCGCACGATCGGCGTCGGCACCCACGAGCGCCGCAAGATCGCCATCGGCGGCGTCAACACCGGCTGAGGCGCGAATCCGCCGCATAACCTCTGCCTGATGAGCGAGCTTCCGCAGAGCGTCCGCATCCGCGAGGTCGGCCCCCGCGACGGCTTTCAGAACGAGCCCGAGGTGATCCCGACGGCCGACAAGGTGCGCCTGATCGGGTTGCTCGGCGCCGCCGGCTTCAGGCGGATCGAGCTGACCTCGTTCGTGCGCCCGGACGTGATCGCGCAGCTCGCCGACGCCGAGCAGGTGCTGAGCTCGTACGAGCGCCTTGATGGCGTCGCCTACTCGGTCCTGATCCCGAACGAGCGCGGTCTCGACCGGGCGCTCGCCCAGCGCCAGCGCTTCGACGAGGTCAACCTCTTCCTCTCCGCCTCGGAGACACACAACCAAAAGAACGTCAACCGCTCGATCGCCGACTCGCTCGCCGGGCTCGAGCGGGTGATCGAGCGCGCGCTCGCTGAAGGGCTGCGCTGCGAGGGAGTGATCTCGACCAGCTTCGGCTGTCCTTACGAGGGCGAGGTCCCGGTCGAGCGCGTGCTCGAGATCGCCGAGCGGCTAGCCGGCGCCGGCTGCGAGGAGGTCGCCTTCGGGGATACGACCGGAATGGCGAACCCGCGCCAGGTCGGCGAGTTCTTCGACGCGGCGCGCGAGCGCCTGGCCACGGTCGAGCTGACCGCCCACTTCCACAACACCCGCGGGCAGGGGCTCGCGAACGTGCTGGCGGCGCTCGATCAGGGGGTCGAGTCGTTCGAATCCGCCTTCGGCGAGCTCGGTGGTTGCCCGGTGCCGCCGGGCGCGACCGGCAACATCGCGACCGAGGACCTGGTCTCGATGCTGGAGGAGATGGGGATCGCGACCGGGGTCGACCTGCGGAAGCTGATCGAGGCCTCGAGCGCCGTCCAGGAGCTGCTCGGCCGCCCGCTGGGGGCCCACGTGCTGACCGCGGGCCCAGTCGATTGGTCCGCTGCGTAATCTGGGCGCCGAGCGGCAAACGAGCGACGAGGAGCTGAGATGGCTAAGCGCAGCGCGCACGCGGGCTGGGACGGCAACTTCACCGACGGCAGCGGCAAGATGGACTTCGGCGGCGGCGCCTTCAGCGGCAGCTACTCGGCGGCGTCGCGGTTCGAGGAGGGGGAGGGGACCAACCCGGAGGAGCTGATCGCCGCGGCCCACGCGGGCTGCTTTTCGATGGCGCTGGCGCTCGGGCTCGAGCAGGCCGGGCATGCGCCCGAGTCGGTCGAGACGACCGCCGACGTCCACATCACCCCCGCGGCGGCGGGCGGGTTCGAGATCAGCCGCATCGATCTCCACAGTCGCGCCCGCGTCCCCGGCGTCGACGCCGCCGAGTTCCAGCAGATCGCCGAAGCGACGAAGCAGGGCTGCCCGGTCTCGAAGGCGCTCGCCGCCGTCGGCGAGATCAACCTCGACGCCGAGCTGGAGTCCTGAGATGAGAAGCGACGCCTTCCGAGCCGCCGCCGAGGCCAAGGACTTCGGCGCCGCCGAGGAGCTCTTCGCCGAGGACGCGATCTTCCGCAGCCCGGCGGTGTTCAAGCCCTACGAGGGGCGCGAGATGATCAAGGTCATGCTCGGCGCGGTGGTCCAGGTGTTCGAGGACTTTCGCTATCTCGAGCAGGTCGAGACCGGCGACGCGGCGGTGTTGATGTTCGAGGCCCGGGTCGGCGACCGCACCCTCCAGGGCGTCGACGTGCTCAAGTTCGGCGCCGACGACCGGATCACCGAGCTGACCGTGATGGTCCGCCCGCTGACCGGCTTGCAGGCGCTCGCCGAGGAGATGCGGCGGATGCTGGAGGCGGCCGGCGCCGCCTAGGACGGCCGGCGGGCGCCCGGCGCCCTACTTGTTCTTCTTCTGGTTGACCTTCACCTGCAGGTTGAGCAGCTTCTGATTGGTCTGCTTCTGCTCTGCCTTGAGCTCGTCGACCTCTTTGGTCAGCTGGTCGTTCGCCTGCCGAAGCTTGGCGATCTCCTCCTTGTTCGCGGCAGCCTGCTTGCCCGCCGCGGCGCCGGTCTTCTGCGCCTTGTTGCCCTTCTTGTTCGCCTTCTCGGCGGCCTTCTCGACCGAGCTCGTCTGCTCCGTGTCGGCGGCGAGCTTGGTCTCGAGCTCCTTGGCCTTGTCGGTCAACTGGGCCTCGAGCGACTGCGCCGCCTGATCCTGCGCCGTCTGCTCGTCGCTGGCGTCGCTCTTGGCGCCGAGCGCGATCACGAGCGCGACGATGCCGACGATCAGCCCGATCGCGCCCATCGCCGCGAACAGCTTTTCCCTTCCGTCGAGTCCCACGATCCCTCCGCTCTGAGTTGGCCGTCGGCACTCTAGCCGCACCCTCCCATGTAGGCTCGGCCGCCGCCACCCAACGACCGGAGGACGCGCAGAAGATGGAGATCGCCAAGGTAGGAGTAGTCGGCTGCGGCCTGATGGGTCACGGGATCGCCCAGATCTGCGCCCAGGCCGGCTGGGACGTGGTCGTGGTCGAGGCCGATCAGGGCGCGCTCGACAAGGGCGTCGCCAAGATCGAGAAGCAGCTCGCCCGCGCGGTCGAGAAGGGCAAGCTCGAGCAGGCCGACGCCGACGCCGTCCGCGCCCGGATCGCTCCGGCGCTCGACTACGAGGAGCTCGCCGACTGCGATCTGGTGATCGAGGCGATCACCGAGGACCTCGAGGGAAAGCTCGAGATGTGGCGCAAGGTCGATGCGATCGTCAAGCCGGACGCCTTCTTCGCCACCAACACCTCCTCGCTCGCGGTCGCCGACCAGGCGGCGGCGACCACGCGCGCCGACCGCTTCCTCGGCCTGCACTTCTTCAATCCGGCGCAGGTGATGCCCCTGCTCGAGGTCGTGCGCGCCGACGGCACCGGCGAGACCGCCTACGACCTCGGCTTCGAGCTCGGCGAGAAGCTCGGCAAGACGACGGTCGCCGCCGGCGACAACCGCGGCTTCATCGTCAACCGGCTGCTGGTCCCGTACATGCTCGACGCGATCCGCGCGCTCGAGCAGGGCGTGGGCTCGATCGAGGACATCGATCGGGGGATGATCGCCGGCGCCAGCCACCCGATGGGGCCGCTGACGCTGCCGGACTTCGTCGGCCTCGACACGCTCGCCTCGATCGCCGACGTGATGGTCGATTACTACGGCGAGGATCGCTTCGCCCAGCCCGAGACGCTGCGAAAGCTGGTCGCCGCGGGCGACTACGGGCGCAAGTCCGGTCGCGGCTTCTACGACTACTCGGGTGAAAAGCCGGTCGCAGTCGACCCGAGCGCCTAGCGGCCGGCGAGGGCTTCTCGCTACGCTCGCGAGACCCGACCACTGGAGGGCAGAGGCCGTGGACGAGCATTCGATCCGGCGCATACGAAACGCCAATTTCTCCCATTCCGTGCGTGGCTACGACCGCGCCGAGGTTGACCGGTTCCTGGCCGAGGTGGCCGACTGGCTCGAGACCGGTGGCGGCGAGGAAGCCGCCGCGGTCGAGGCGGTGAGTGGCGAGCTCGAGCGAATCGGCGAGCAGACGGCCGGCATCCTGACCGAGGCACACGCCGCCGCGAAGGCGATCCGCGAGGATGCCAGCGCCGAGGTCCGCCAGCAGCTCGTCGACGCCAACCTGACCTCCGAATCGGTGCGCTCGGAGGCCGGCGAATACGCGGCCGATACGCGCGACGAGGCCGATGCCTATGCGCGCAAGGTGCGCGCCGAGGCGGAGACCTACGCCGAGCGCCTGCGCTCGGAGGCCGACGACGAGTACGGCGAAGGCCGCGAGGCCGCGCAGAAGGAGGCCGAGCGGATCGTCGCCGACGCCAATCGCCGCAAGGCGGACATCGAGGCCGTGATCTCCGACCTCGAGCAGCGCCGCGACGCGGTGCTGGCCGAGCTCGAGCGGTTGGCGAGCGGGATCGCCGGCACCGCGACCGAGCACCGGGCGCCGGCAGCGCCGGACGCAGACGAGGACGAGCCGGATGCCGACGACGCCGAGACCGCCGACGACACCGACGAGACCACCGTGCTCGCCCGCGACGCGGACTGAGTCGGATATGGGCACGCGCGAGGGCACCGAGTTCCAGCGCGCGCTCGAGGCGGCGCTGGCCGGCGGGCCGGAGCGCCACCACCAGAAGACCGCCGAGCAGGGAAAGCTCCCGGTCCGCGAGCGGGTCGAGCGCTTGGTCGATGCGGACTCTTTCGCTGAGGAGGCGCTGCTCGCGAACTGGGACGCCGAGGGCCTCGGCGCCGACGGGGTGGTCACCGGCCTCGCCCTGATCGGCGGCCGCAAGGTCTGCCTGATGGCCAACGACCCGACGGTCAAGGCCGGGTCCTGGGGCCCGAAGACGGTCGAGAAGATCCTCCGGATCCAGGAGCGGGCGCTGAAGCTCGAGCTGCCGATGGTCTACCTGGTCGACTCCGCCGGCGCCCGGATCACCGACCAGGTGCAGATGTTCCCCGGCCGCCGCGGCGCCGGGCGGATCTTCTACAACGAGGTCAAGCTCTCCGGTCGCGTACCGCAGATCTGCCTGCTGTTCGGCCCCTCGGCCGCCGGCGGCGCCTACATCCCGGCCTTCTGCGACGTCGTGATCATGCGCGAGGGCAACGCCTCGATGTACCTCGGCTCGCCGCGGATGGCCGAGATGGTGATCGGCGAGAAGGTGACGCTGGAGGAGATGGGCGGGGCGAAGATGCACACCGGCGTCTCCGGTTGCGGGCACTTCCTGGTCAAGACCGACGCCGAGGCGATCGAGCTCGCCCAGCGCTACCTCTCCTACATGCCGACGAACTGGCGCGAGCTGCCGCCGGCGGCGCCGCCCGCCGAGCCCGAGGCCGAGCTCGCCGTCTCGCAGATCGTCCCCGACGACGAGAAGACCTCGTTCGACATCAAGGAGCTGATCGGCGCCCTGGTCGACGCCGGCTCCTTCTGCGAGGTCCACGCTCGCTGGGCGAAGGAGCTCGTGGTCGGCTACGCGCGCGTAGACGGCCGCGCGATCGGGATCGTCGCCAACCAGCCGAAGTACAAGGGCGGGGTGCTGTTCGTCGACTCCGCCGACAAGGCGGCGCGCTTCATCATGACCTGCAACGCCTTCAACATCCCGCTGCTGTTCCTGGCCGACGTGCCCGGGTTCATGATCGGTACCGACGTCGAGCGCCAGGGGATCATCCGCCACGGGGCGAAGATGATCAGCGCCGTCTCCGAGGCGACGGTGCCGAAGCTCTCGGTGATCGTCCGCAAGGCCTACGGCGCCGGGCTCTACGCGATGGCCGGGCCCGCGTTCGAGCCCGACTGCTGCATCGCCCTGCCGAGCGCGTCGATCGCGGTCATGGGCCCGGAGGCGGCGATCAACGCGGTCTTCTTCAACCAGATCCAGGAGATCGCCGACGAGGGCGAGCGGGCCGAGTTCGTGCGCGCCAAGCGCGAGGAGTACTCGGCCGACATCGACATCCTCCACCTCGCCTCGGAGATCGTCATCGACGCGGTGATCGAGCCCGACGACCTGCGGGCCGAGCTGATCCGGCGCTTCGCGCTCGCCGAGAGCAAGGATCGCGCCTTCTCCGAGCGGCGAAACCCGATCACTCCCGCGTGAGCGAGGAGCCCGACGGGCGGCCGACCACCGGGCCCGTCGAGGGCCCGCTGTGGAGCGCGACCGCCGACACCTGGGACGAGCACTGGTCCGGTTTCTCGGATCCGGCGCGGCTGGTGATCGCCGACGCGACCGGGGTCGGCCCCGCCACCCGGGTCCTCGACATGGGCTGTGGCAGCGGTGAGTTCTGCCGGCTCGCCGCCGATCGCGGCGCCTCGGTGAGCGGCATCGACGCCGCCGAGGGGATGCTCGAGCTCGCCCGAGGCCGGGTGCCGGAGGGCGATCTGCGCCTGGGCGCGATCGAGCAGCTGCCCTGGGATGACGACAGCTTCGACGTCGTCACCGGCTTCAACTCGTTTCAGTTCGCCGCCGAGCGGATCGACGGATTTCGCGAGGCGGCCAGGGTGGCCGTGCCCGGCGGGCAGGTCGCCGTCTGCGTCTGGGGCCTGGCCGCCGACAACGAGCTCCTGCGGATGTTCGCGGCGCTGCGCGAGCTTGCCGAGGCCGACGACGGCGAGAATGACGATGGCCCCCGGCTGGGCGATCCGGGGCAGCTCGGCCTGCTCGCCGAGGAGGCCGGGCTCGCGCCGCTCGAGGCCGGCGAGGTCGAGGTGCCGTTCGAGGCCCCCGACTTCGAAACGCTCCAGCGGGCGCTGATCGTCGACGTCGTCCGCCTCGATCTGCCCGGCCGGGTCGACGACTCGAGCGTGCGCGAGGCGATCGCCGCCGCGGCGGCCGGGTTTCGGCGCGGCGACGGCTCCTACCGGTTCGAGAACCGGTTTCGCTACCTGATCGCGTCGGCCTAACCGACGAGCAGGCGCACGATCGCGATCACGCCGACGATCACGATCAGCACGCGCAGCGCACCGGGCGACATCCGGCGGCCGTAGCGGGCTCCGAGCACGGCGCCGACGATCGAGCCGGCGGCGATCAGCCCGGCGACCGCCCAATCGACGTCGGCGGCGAAGATGAAGACGATTCCCGCGGTCAGATTGGCGAGGCCCGCGAGCACGTTCTTGAGCCCGTTCAACCGCTGCAGCTCGTCGTCGATCGCGATCCCGAGGATCGAGATCAGGATGATCCCCTGGGCGGCGCCGAAGTAACCGCCGTAGATCCCGGTGGCACCGACGGCGGCTCGCAGCGCGGGGCTGCGGTGGCTCTCGGCCCGCCGGCGGTGTGCGAGGGCCTCCTGCAGGCGTGGCTGGACGACGACCAGCACGAGCGCGAGCGCGATCAGCGCTGGGACGACGGCGTCGAAGGCGCTTGCCGGCAACACCAGCAGCAGCGTCGAGCCGATCAGGGCCCCGGTGAACGTGAACAGCCCCAGCTGCAGCACGCGCGTGCGCTGACCGCGGAGCTCGCGCCGGTAGCCGATCGCCCCCGATACCGATCCGGGAACGAGCCCGACGTTGTTGGAGACGTTGGCGACCAGCGGCGCATAGCCAAGCGCGATCAAGACCGGGAACGTGATCAGGGTGCCGCTGCCGACGACGGTGTTGATCGCACCGGCGCCGATCCCGGCGGCGACGATGGCGAGCGCCTCGAGCGGATCCATGAGGCGGGGGAAGCTACTGTGCGTCCCATGGGAAGGCTCGGACTGATCGCGGGAAGCTCGCTGACGCGGGCGGCGCTGCCGGAGGGCGACTGGGTCCCGATCCGCCGCCACGAGGTCGGCGAGGGATACCGGCTGCCGCACATGATCGATCACGTCGCCAACCTCAGCCGCTTGGCGGACGCGGGTTGCGACCGGGTCCTGGCGCTGAGCTCGGTCGGCGGCCTGCGGCCGGAGCTCGGCCCGGGGACGCTGGTCTGCCCCGACGACTTCGTCGCCCTCGATGCTGAGCCGCTGACCGCGCTCGATGGGGTCGAGGCCCATCGCGTGGCGCACTTCGACGCCGCGATGCGTGGCGAGCTGCTCGAGGCCCTGGCCGAGGCCGGGATCGACGCCGTCGGCGAGGGCGTCTACTGGCAGGCGCGGGGCCCCCGCCTGGAAACGCCGGCCGAGATCCGCTTCGTCGCCCCGCACGCGGACGTGATCGGGATGACCGTCGCCTCGGAGTGCGTCGTCGCCGGCGAGCTCGGCCTTCGCTACGCGGCGCTGTGCATGGTCGACAACCTCGCCAACGGGGTCGCCGGCGAAGACCTCACCCTGGCCGAGATCGATCGCAACCGCGAGGCCAACCGCGCCAGCGTCCAGGAGGCGATCGCCGCGATCCTGCCGGCGCTGGTCGGCGACTGACCTACCACGCGGTGGGGGTGTGGCGTCCACCCCCATGGGGGATGGCGCCGAGCCCGCGGGTCGTTCAATCTCCCGCCATGGGGCACACGCCGCACGCGCTAGGCCGTCGGCACATGCCGGCGGCGGGGGTCGTGGCCACGGCGTTGGCCGCCGTGACGCTTGCCGCGGCCCCGGGGCCGGCCGTGGCCGCCGATCGCGCCGACCTCAAGGTCACCAAGGGTTCGGTCGAGGTCGCGAACGGCGAGCTGACCGGCTCGTTCGTGATGCGCAACGCGGGCGACGCCCGGGCGAAGCGATCGAAGGCGCTGCTCAGCGTCGTCGCCGGAGGCTCGGAGTACGAGGCCGGGCGCTATCGCCAGCGGCCGCTGTCTCCGTCGGACAAGCAGAAGGTGATCGTGAAGCTCGCGGTGCCCGGCGGCGTGCCGGAGGGCAGCTGGCCGGTCGAGGTGTGCGCGGACGCGAAGGGGAAGGTCCGCGAGCGGTCCGAGCGCAACAACTGCCGCACGCTGGGGGAGCTGGCGATCGGGTCGAGCTCCTCGATCCCGACCGATCCGATCCCGTTCGAGAACGAGGTTCCCTTCCAGCTCGCGAGCCCCGAGAGCGACTACTGGATCTTCGTGCCCGCCTCGTACGACGCGTCGCACATGACGCCGACGAAGCTGTTCGTGTGGATGCACGGGTGCGGCGGCGACAGCGGCGGCGACATATTCACGGTCAGCCCAGGCGGTGACCAGGACTGGATCTCGGTGAGCCTCGGAGGCCGCGACGGGGGGTGCTGGGACCCGAATGTCGACCAGGCCAAGGTGCTGGCGGCGATCGCCAACGTGAAGACACACTTCAACATCGCCCCGCGTCAGGCGATCATCGGCGGCTACTCCTCGGGCGGCGACCTCGCCTATCGCACGGCCTTCTACAACTCCGCGGCGATCGCCGGGGTCCTCGCCGCCGACACTTCGCCGTTTCGCGACACCGGCTCGACCCAGCAGCAGTCCCTCGCCGCGGCCGCGTGGAAGTTCAACGTCGTCCACCTCGCGCACCTGCAGGACGACACCTATCCGATCGCCGGGGTGCGCGCGGAGACGGAGGCGATGATCGCCGCCGGCTTTCCGCTGACCCGGGTCGAGCGGCCGGGCAACCACTACGACGACCCGGGAGCAGTGCCCGGGACGGACGCCGACATCCGGACCTACCTGCTGCCCCACATCGGCGACGGTTGGGCCTCGCCCGGGTAGTTCGCCTCAGCCGAACGTCAGCGATCGCTACCAGGTATCGACGAACCGCGCCGGTTGCGGATCGGGCGACCGTGCCGTCGCCGCGGCGAGCGTGCTCGCCAGCAGGCGACGGGTCTCGGCCGGGTCGATCACGTCGTCGAGCTCGAACAGGGTCGCGGCATTGAGCGCCTTGGAGTGCTCGTGGGCGTGGGCGACCATCGCCTCCAGCCGCTCGGCGCGCTCGGTCTCGTCGGCGATCGCCTCGAGCTCGCGGCGAAAGCCGAGCTTGACCGCGCCCTCGAGTCCCATCGCCCCGAGCTCGGCGGTCGGCCAGCCGACGGTCAGCAGGGGCTCGTGCAGGCTGCCGGCGGCCATCGCCTGGGCTCCGAGCCCGTAGGCCTTGCGCAGGATCACGGCGCAAAACGGGACCCGCAAAGAGGCCCCGACGACGAACAGTCGTGAGCAATGGCGGACCAACGCCGTCTCCTCGGCCTCCGGCCCGACCATCATCCCCGGGGTGTCGATCAGGGAGACGATCGGCAGGCCGAAGGCATCGCAGAGCTGCATCATGCGGGCCGCCTTGTCGGCCCCCTCGCTGGTGATCGCCCCGGCGAGCCGCATCGGGTTGTTGGCGATCACGCCAACGGCGCGGCCCTCGATCCTCGCCAGCGCGGTCAGCATCTCGGGAGCGAAGCGCTGGCGCAGAACAGTCACCGAGCCGCTGTCGGCAAGACCCTCGATGGCGGCGCGGACGTCGTAGGCGCGCCGGCGCCGCTCCGGGACCACCTCGCGCAGGAGCTCCTGATCGGGCGCCTCCCACTCGCCGACGGGGCCCTGGAAGTAGGAGACCAAGCGCTTGGCGACGGCGACGGCCTCGGCCTCGTCGGTGACCTCGACGTCGACGACCCCGTTCGGCCCCTGAACTTCGAGCGGCCCGATCGCGTCGGGCTCGAACGTCCCCAGCCCGCCGCCCTCGATCATCGCCGGCCCGCCCATGCCGAGGGCGATGTTCTCGGTGGCGACGATCAGGTCGGAGGATCCGGCGAGGACCGCGTTGCCCGCGAAGCAGCGACCGGCGACGATCGCGATCCGAGGCACGACTCCCGAGAGCCGCCCCCAGAGCGCGAAGGCGCGGGTGTCGAGCGCCGAGACGACCGCGTAGTCGGTGTCTCCCGGGCGGCCGCCGCCGCCCTCGGCGAAGAGCACGGTCGGCAGGCGCATGCGCTCGATCAGCTCGAACAGGCGGTCCTTCTTGCGGTGGCCGATCGCGCCCTGGGTTCCGGCGAGCACCGTGTAGTCGTAGGAGAGCACCGCGCAGGCGGCGCGGTCGCCGTGCAGCTCCTCGTTGATGGTGCAGGTGCCGGCGATCAGGCCGTCGGCGGGGGTCCTGGCGATCAGCTCGCCGGCCTCGCGGCGCATCCGCTGGGCGGCGATCGCGAGCGCCGCCGTACTCGACCAGGCTGCCCTCGTCGACGAGGTCGGCGAGGTTCTCGCGCGCGGTGCGCCCGCCGGCGGCGTGGCGGTGCTCGACCGACTCGGTGCGGGCGTCGTCGCCGGTCAGCCGCCGGCGCTCGAGCACCTCGGCGAGGTCGTCTCGAACGTCGTCCTCTCCCACGAACGAAGAATAAGGCGCCTCAACAGCGGCGCGCCTCGGCGAGGCCTCGAATAAGGCGCCTCAACAGCGGCGCGGCTCGGCTACGCCTCACTGGCATACGCTTGTCCCAGTGGGTCTGGCCGTCAAGAACGCGACGCTCGAAGGAGTCGCGGTCGGCCTGCGCTGCGACGGAGGGCAGATCGTCGCCCTCGGCCCCGGGGTCGAGCCCGAGCCCGGCGACGAGGTCCTCGATGGCGCCGGGATGGCGCTCGTCCCCGGTCTCGTCAACGGCCACACGCACGCGGCGATGACGCTGTTTCGCGGCTTTGCCGACGACCTGCCGCTGATGGAGTGGTTGACCGACCACATCTGGCCCGTCGAGAAGCGGATGGACGACGACGACGTCTACTGGGGCACCCGCCTCGCCTGCGTCGAGATGATCCGCACCGGGACGACGTGCTTCTGGGACATGTACTGGCATGCGCACGCGACCGCGCGCGCGGTCGAGGACGCCGGGGTGAGAGCGGTGACCGCGGCGCCGCTGATCGACGACTCCGACCCGGCGAAGTCCGAGCGCGCCTGCGCCGACGCCGAGGAGAGCCTCGATCGGATCATCGAGGCCGGCGGCGAGCTCGCCCGGCCCGGGTTTGCGCCGCACGCGATCTACTCGCTGTCGGAGCGCTCGCTGCGCTGGGTGGCCGAGCGCTCGGCCGAGCTCCAGCTGCCGGTGCAGATCCATCTCTCCGAGACCGAGGACGAGGTCAAGGGGTGCGAGGCCGAGCACGGCGAGCGGCCCGCGTTTTATCTCGATCGCGTCGGCATGCTCGGCCCGCACACGGTGCTCGCCCATGGCTGCTGGCTCGACCATGCAGAGCTCGAGCTGATCGCCGATCGCGGCGCGACCGTGGTCACCAATCCGGTCGCCAACCTGAAGCTCGCCGTCGGCCGGGTGTTTCCCTATCTCGACGCACGCGAGGTCGGGGTCGAGGTCGGCCTCGGCACCGACGGGCCGGGCTCGAACAACTCGCTCGACCTGCTCTCGGACGCGAAGACGTTCGCGCTGCTGCAGAAGAACGAGGCCCGTGACCCGGCGGCGGTGACCGCGACCGAGTCGCTGGCGATAGCGACCGGGCGGCGATCGGGCCTGCTCGGCGGCCAGGGACTCGTGGTCGGGGCCCCGGCCGATTTCCTGCTCGTGCGCGTCGACGATCCCGAGCTCTCGATGGGGGCGCTCGACGCGGGGCTCGTCTACGCCGCCTCCGGCTCGATCGTCGACACCACGGTCGTGGCGGGCAAGGCGCTGATGCGCGGGGGCGTGGTCGAAGGCGCCGGCGAGGTCGTCGCCAGGGCTCGCGAGCGGGCCGCCGGGCTCGGCATCCGCTGATCAACCCGCGGCGGTAGGTCGGGTTTAGACTCGTACCGTGGTCAGGGCGGCAGTGGGTGTAGCGGTTCTCCTCGTCGTCTCCGTCGCCGGCGCGGAGGCAGCGAAGCCGATCTCGTCGGTGTACGAGACCCAGGTCCTACCCGCCGCCGCCAGCTCGACCGGAGCGCAGCGCTCGGAGCGGCCGAAGTGCGGTGGCGGGGCGACGTCCGTCGCCGGCGGTTTCGAGCTCGCGTACCGGATCGGCGACCCCGCTCCGCCGCAGATGTCGCTGACGACGTTCAGGCGCGACCAGGACGCCTGGTTTTTGAACGCGATCAACTACGGCCCCGGGGGCGGCGACGTGACCACCTACGTCTATTGCGCCCGGCTCGAGGTCAGCATCTCGTTCGTCGCCAAGCGGGCGCCGGGCACGGTGCTCGAGAACTCGGCCAAATGCCCGCGAGGGAAGCTC
This sequence comes from uncultured Solirubrobacterales bacterium, assembly GCA_963767475.1. Taxonomy (GTDB): domain Bacteria; phylum Actinomycetota; class Thermoleophilia; order Solirubrobacterales; family 70-9; genus WHSW01. The sequence goes on along the minus strand of CAVYEI010000003.1, from coordinate 551,428 downwards.
GCGCTTTCGGGTGGGTTCGTCCTCGACACGGCCCACAACGTTCCCTATGCGCTCAAGCGAACGTCGAAACGGTCCTGGAGCGTGGCCTCGACCAATCCGGGCGGAGCGGAGGCGGGGTTGACCGCCTACGTCGTCTGTGCGAAGAAGGCCTCCGGGTTGCGGCTGAAGCAGGTCCGTGCCGTGGTGCCGCTCGCTCCCTCGTCGAGCGGGGCGACCGCGACCGCCGTCGCGAGCTGCCCGGCCGGCTCGCGGGTGCTCTCCGGCGGCTTCGAGGTGCCGACGTTCGCAAGTGGCGTGCTCGTGCACGACTCCAAGCGCGTCGGCGACCGGAGCTGGGAGGTGAGCGCGTCGTCGCAGACGCCGGCGATGGGCTCGGTGGTCTCCTACGCGTATTGCGTCTAGACGGCGTCGAGCCGCCCGGCGAGATCGACGAAGTAGTCGAGCGAGGTGGGGTTGGCGAGCGAGTCCTTGGACGCCGCCCGGTCCACCGGGGTGCCGGTGAGGATCCGCTTCACGGGCACCTCGAGCACCTTGCCGCTCAGCGTCCGCGGGACCTCGGCGATCTCGAATACCTCGTCCGGCACGTGACGCGGCGAGCACTGTTCGCGGACACGGCGCTTGATCTCGGCGATCAGCTCGTCGTCGAGTGAGGCGCCCTCGGCGAGGACCACGAACAGCGGCATCCAGCCCTCGGTCCCGGGTCTGGGGATGTCGACCACGAGCGCGTCGGTGACCGCGGCGATCGAGGCCACCGCGCGGTAGATCTCTGAGGTTCCCATGCGCACGCCGGCGCGGTTGATGGTCGAGTCCGAGCGGCCGTAGATGACCGCCGTGCCGCGCGAGGTGATCTCGATCCAGTCGCCGTGGCGCCAGATTCCGGGGAACATCTCGAAGTAGGAGGAGCGGTAGCGCGAGCCGTCCTCATCGCCCCAGAAGAACACTGGCATCGACGGCATCGGCTCGGTGATCACCAGCTCGCCGACCTCGTCGATGACCTCCTTGCCGTCCTCGTTGAAGGCTGCAACCGCGCAGCCGAGCGAGCGGCCCTGGAGCTCGCCGCGGTAGACGGGCAGGATCGGCACGCCGCCGACGAAGGCGGTGCAGACGTCGGTGCCGCCGGAGGTCGAAAAGAGCCAGGTGCCGGAGCCGACGTGGTCGTAGATCCACTGAAAGCCCTCGGGCGCCAGCGGCGAGCCGGTCGAGCCGACCGAGCGCAGCGGCGAGAGGTCGCGGCCCGAGCCCGGCTCGACGCCGGCCTTCATGCAGCCGGCGATGTAGCTGGCACCGGTGCCGAAGCAGGTGATCTCGGCCTGCTCGGCGAGGTCCCAGAGCACGCCCATGTCGGGGTGGGCGGGGCTGCCGTCGTAGAGGACGATCGAGGCCTCGGTGAGCAGGACGCCGACGAGGAAGTTCCACATCATCCAGCCGGTGGTGGTGAACCAGAACACTCGGTCGCCCTCCTGGGCGTCGAGGTGGAGGTTGTGCTTCTTCAGCTGCTCGAGCAGGATCCCGCCGTGGCCCTGGACGATCGCCTTCGGCAGCCCGGTGGTGCCCGAGGAGTAGAGAACCCAGAGCGGGTGGTCGAAGGGGAGCTGCTCGTAGGCGATCTCGCCGGGGTCGCCCTGTTCGAGCAGCTCGCCGAAGCGGATCGCGCCACGGAGGTCGCCGATCTCGGCCTCGGGGTCGAGGTAGGGGAGGACGATCGTGTGCTCGACCGTCGGCATCTCCTCGAGCAGCCCGGCGACGGTCTCGCGACGGTCGAAGTCGCGGCCGTTGTAGCGATAGCCGTCGACGCAGAAGAGCACCTTGGGCTCGATCTGGGCGAAGCGGTCGATCACCGAGCGGGCGCCGAAGTCGGGGGAACAGCTCGACCAGATCGCCCCAATCGAGGCCGTGGCGAGGAAGGCGACAAGGGCCTCGGGGAGGTTCGGCATGTAGGCGACGACGCGATCGCCGGGCTCGACCCCGAGCCCGCGCAGGGCCGAGGCCGTGCGCGCCACCTGCTCGCGGAGCTCGCCCCAGGTGAGCGAGTCGAGCTCTCGCAGCTCGGAGGCGTGCTGGACCGCAAGCCGGTCGGCGGGCTTGCCGGCGAGCAGGTTCTCGGCGTAGTTGAGGCGGGCGCCGGTGAACCACTGGGCGCCGGGCATCTCGCGCTTGGCCAGCACCTGCTCGTAGGGGGTTGACGCGCGGACCTCGAACGCATCCCAGATCGAGGCCCAGAAGTCGTCGAGCTCGGTGACCGACCAGCGCCAGGCGGCGGCGTAGTCGCCGTTGAAGTCGAGCCCCTGCTCGCGCTCGACCCGGCGCATGTACCGGGTCAGGTTCGAGCGCTCGATCGCCTCGGCCGAGGGCTCCCAGAGCAGCTCGCCGCGCGCGGCTGTCGTCGGCTCCATCACGCGCGGACTTCTATCACCGCTCAGGCTCCCGGCCGAGATCGGCGTCGAGTCGGCGGATCAGCTCGAGCGCGAAGCCGTGGGCGCGCTCGAGCGCGGCCTCGTCGATCGCCTCGGGCGTGTCGGTGGGGAGGTGGCGGTTGGCGACGTAGCCGTCGGCGTCCTGGCAGGTGAGCCCGATCGAGCGAAAACCGGCCAGCCGCGGCGGCATCGAATCGCCGCCGAGCCCGCTCGCATACCCGGCGGCGCGGAAGCGCTTCTCGCCCTCGGCGTCGGCGGTGGCGATCGCCTCGCAGAGCTCGATCAGGCGACCGTCCATGCCGTAGCTGACCGCCCAGCCGCCGCTGGTCTGAAAGCGGACGTCGCCGGCGCCGACCGAGTCGATCGCGAGAAAGAAGGTGCTCGGCTTCTCGAGTCGCTTGCGCCGCGAGCGCACGAACGCCCGCATGCCCTCCTGGAGGCACTCGCCTCCGCCATCGAGAACGACCCAGACGTCGAGGTTCTTGGGCGGCTCGCCGTCGAGCCCGGCGGCGAGCGAGATCGCGGTGGCGACGCCGGACGCGTTGTCGTTGGCGCCCGGGACCACCTCGGAGAGCTGGATCTCGACCAGGGCGAAGATCCCGACGAGGAGCGCCAGGGTGGGGAGGAGCTGGAGCACCGAGACGAGCTCGGAATCGACGCCTGCCATCCGCAGGCCGAGCAACGGGAGCAGGGCCGCCAGCGACCAGAACAGGATCCGGTACGGACCGAGCGGGAAGCGCGGAGAGTTGGCGAGCTTGGCGAACCGGCGCGCGCGCTTGCCGGCGAAGACGGCGCCGCTGCGGGCGGCGTCGACGTGGGCGCAGATGATCACCCGTGCCCGTGCATCGGGGCGCTTTCCCGGCGAGACGACGTTCTGCGAAGCCCGGCGGAAGAACAGCGAGCGGATCAGGTAGAGGCGGTGGTTGAGATCGAGGTACATCGATGTCGCCGCGAGCAGCACCAGCCCGAAGCCGAGCGCCGGGACCGAGATCGCCACCAGGCTGCCGACGAAGCCGAGCAGGCAATGCGCCGCCTGGACGAGGGCGGATTGCGGATGGACGTAGATCGGCTCGATCTCGGTGCGGCGGCCGAGGTCTCGCAGGCGCTCGGCGAGCCGGCCAGCGGCGCGCCGCTCGGCGTCGGTGCCGGCGAGCCGGCGCTCGAACGAGCACAACTCGCGAATGATCTCCATGCGCCCTGCCGAGTCCACGAGCGGGGGATTATCGCCTGCGCGCGCGACTATCGTTGCGTTCGAGCCGGAGTGGCGGAATTGGCAGACGCGCGGCCCTCAAAAGGCCGTGTCCTTCGGGGCGTGTGGGTTCGAGTCCCACCTCCGGCATCGATGTGCGGCAGATACACACTCACCAACCCGGACCCGCTGCGGCTGCGGGCGCGCTTCGACATCCTCGAATCGGTCGAGGTCGCCGAGGATCCGCCCCGGTTCAACATCGCGCCCACCGATCCGGTGTTCGCGGTCCGCCGGACGGATGACGGCGCCCGCGATCTCGGCCGGCTGCGCTGGGGCCTCGTGCCGGGTCGCTGGGCGGAGAAGCAATCCGGGCGGCCGCTGATCAACGCGCGCGCCGAGACGCTAGAAACCCAGCCGGCGTTCGCGGAGTCGTTTCGCGAGCGGCGCTGCCTGATCCCGGCCGATGGCTTCTACGAGTGGCTCACCGACGAGCGCGGCAAGCGCCCGGTTTGGCTCAGCCGCCCCGACGGCGACCTGTTCGCGTTCGCCGGGATCTGGGCCAAGCTGCCGGTGAAGGGGAGCGACGATGTCCTGCACAGCTGCGCGATCGTCACCTGCGCTCCGAATGAGTTGATCCGCCCGATCCACGACCGGATGCCGGTGATCCTCGATCCGGCGGCCGAGGCGGCCTGGCTCGATCCCGAGGGCTCAACCGACGAGCTGCGCACCCTGCTTGCCCCGGCGCCCGAGGAAATGCTGATCACGCGCGAGGTCTCCGACCTGGTCAACAACGTCCGCGAGGACGGGCCGGCACTGATCGAGCCCCGCGAGGAGCAGAGCGCGCTGTTCTAGGGACGCGGGCTAGGCGGGGGCGGGAGCCGCGCCGGCGTCGTCGCTGGGCTCGCCCTCGCCGTGGAGGGGCCGACCGCCGACCGGCCGCTCTTCCTCGACGTGCCATTCCTGGCTGAAGCCGATCATCGCGACCGCAATCAGGATCAGCTGGACCGGGACGAGGATCAAGGTCAGCATCCCGAGCAGATCCTCGGGCAGCGCGGGCGAGTCGAGCCCTTCCTTGTCGCGGGCGAACCAGTCCGGCGCGGCGATCGCGGCGAAGATCGCCAGGATCACCGCCAGAGCCGCCGCTACCGGCAGGATGCCGCGGTTCCAGCGCATGACAAGGAAGGCGAAGACGATGTAGAGCAGAGCCCAGAGCAGCGACATCGCGCCGACGCTCGCGCCCAGGAGGCGCTCCCAGCCGCCGAGCGTGACGATGATCAGGAGGCCTGCGCTGACGAGGAGCACGAAGGCGATCAGCGCCTTCATCGTCTTCGCCTCGGCCTTCTCGCGGTTCGGCCGCCAGAGCTCGTACCCGGGTCGGGCAGTTACAGCCTCCATCAGCGCAAGCATAAACGCGCGAGCGGCCCCGCGCGAAGGTCGGCGGCGATCGGTGTGCCATCGTTGGCCTCGCTCCCGCGGACGTGGCGGAATTGGGAGACGCGCCAGGTTTAGGTCCTGGTGGGCTAACGCCCGTGGAGGTTCGAGTCCTCTCGTCCGCATCAGGCCTTTGGCCCGACGAACTCGTCGAGGATCGCAACCGAGTCGCGACGTGAGACCGAGATGTTCTTGAAGCTCGACTGCGTCCAGCGGATCCCGAGCAACTCGCAGTGGTCGCAGAAGATCCGCCTGATGTCGGCCGAGTAGTTGGGAAGAAGTAGCGGACGTAGGCGTAGTGACCGATGCGGCCGCTTGGCAGCGGCGTCGAGAATCGATTGATGACCCGCGAGCCATCGGAGTGGATCAGGCCGCGGATCAGGGAGCGCGGGTTCTTCGAGCAGAGGTCGCGCTGCCAATCCGTGAGCTCAATCGGCCGATCGTGCTTTCGGCCGGGTCCGTCCTGCGGGAAGGCGTGTGGCCAAGCGGGGTGACTCGCCGCGACCGCGATGCAGCCCGGCCGCTGGTTCTCGCAGACAGGGATTCCTGGGAATACGTCATGGATCGCCTGCACGGCCCCTTCGATGATCCTCCGGTAGCTCTCGTCGAGATACAGGATCAACCGTGAGCTGTTCCCGTGATGGGCAAGACATCCGTCCCCGAGGTAGAGGCCGAACAGGTAGCAGTACGCTGCCTCAGCTCCCGCCGACGGCCGCCAGCTCGTGTAGTCCGGAAGCCGAAGTCGCCAGGGCGTGTGCGCGATGCGGTTCCAATAACGGACGGTGCTCCTCGGTAAGCCGGTCCTCGCCGCCACCTTGAACGAGCCGTAGCCAAGCTCAAAGAGCTTCATCACTTCGTCGTACTCATCTTGCGAGTAGGTTCGTCGCACGAACACATGTTCCCATAGGATCAGGACGGAATTTGGCGAGGCTCGCCCACGGAACAGCGCGACACCGCCTAAGCTCAGGGCGCTCCCGGGGGAGTGAGATAACGGCTATTCGCGCGGTCTCCAAAACCGTGAATCCGGGTTCGAATCCCGGCTCCCCCGTTCAGAACGACGCCCGCGCGACCCGCAACTCCGCGGCGTAAAGCGGGTTTGACCAGATAGCGCGCCGGCAGGGGCGCGCTAACTTTTCTTCCAGGTATATGACTCGATTCCGTAAGGCAGGACTGCGGCGGATCGCCGCGACTGTCGGGGGCTTTGCGGCGCTCGGCGTCGCGGCTGTGGCGTCGCTCGCGCTCGCGTCGAGCCCGGCGACGTCGAGTGGCGCCGCGGAGCGCGGCGGATCTGCGTGCGCGCTGGGCGCGGCGCCGGTCGCCGACTCAAACATCAAGGACGTGCGCAAGTCGATTCGCTGCCTGATCAACGAGGAGCGCGCCGTGCATGGGTTCGGCAAGTTGCTTCGCAACGAGTCGCTGCAAAAGGCCTCGCAGCGCCACACGAAGGCGATGGTCGCCGCGGACTGCCTCGCCCATCGATGCGGCGACGAGCCCAACCTGGAGACGCGCCTGCGCCAGGCCGGGTACTTCGACGGCGTCAAAGCATGGCGCTACGCGGAGAACACCGGCTGCGGCGAGAGCGCGGAGGCGATGATCGCCAACTGGCTGGCGAGTCTGTATCACCGTGTCAACATCCTCGATCCGGACTTCGAGGACATCGGGGTAGGGATTTCCCAGGATCGGGTAAGCGGTCGCTGTGACAAGGGGTACGGCACGTTCGCGGTCGTCTTCGGCGAGCGCACCCCCTAGCCAGGCGTCCGAGCCTGGCGCCCGAAACTCAAGCCTTCAAACGTACGGGCCGATTTCGTGCCCGATGGCCTTCCTCGGAGAAAGACCGCATCGCGCCCTGCTGGCGCTCGCCTTCGCGATTTCGCTACTCGTGCTTGTGGGCTCGCCGGCCACCCCCGGTGCTGCCGCCAACGCCTGCGGCAAAGCCGCCAAGTCGAATCCGGACTCGCTGAGCACGGGCGAGGCTCGCGACGCAATCCTCTGCCTGGTCAACCAGCAGCGCGACAAGGCCGGCCTTCCGAACCTCGATCGCGACAAAAAGCTGCAGAAGGCCGCCCAGCGCCACAACGAGCAGATGGACGGCACCGGTTGTTTCGACCACGCCTGTAGCGGCGAGGGCGACCTCGGCGCTCGGCTCGAGAACGTCGGCTACCTGGGCGGCGGGCTGAGCCGCTGGGCCTACGGCGAGAACATCGCCTGGGGCATGCGCAGCGAGGGCACCCCGAGCTCGATCGTCGACGCCTGGATGAACAGCTCTGGGCACCGGGCAAACATCCTCAGTCGCGACTTCCGTGAGATCGGCGTCGGCTTCTCGGCCGGCACGCCCGGCGGCGGCGGCGCACCCGGTGGCATCTACACCACCGATTTCGGCCTCCGCGTCGGCTGAGCTACTCCGCGTCCGAACCTATACTTGGCCGCCCTGCGGGCGAAGTGTTACTGGTTGCACGTGAGCCTTCCAAGCTCGAAGAACGGGTTCGAGCCCCGTCGCCCGCTCTGACGTAAACTCGCCGCCCACGGGGCGTGGCGCAGTCTGGTAGCGCACTCGGCTGGGGGCCGAGCGGTCGCTGGTTCAAATCCAGTCGCCCCGATTCAGCCCGCACGACCGGCGCACGGACCTCGTCAAACGAGCCCCGGTGCTCGCCTGGTCGCGCATCGGGCGGCATGCGGTGGTAGCGGCCACAGCCATCCTTCCGGACTCGCCGCACGGCGCTCTTGACACGGCGCGCCGGGGTTGTGCCAGTCTTAGCAATCGTGGCTATGGCAGGAGGGCGGGCATGATCGGGCAGGCCAGGCGCGGCCGGTGGAGGAGCGCCATCCTGATCGCTGCGGGGCTGCTCGTCCTCGCGTCGGCGCCCGAGGCGCTCGGCGTGGATCGCGTCTATTGGGGCAACGGCAACGACACGATCTCCTACGCCAACCTCGACGGATCGGGCGGCGGCGGCCAGCTCAACATCTCCGGGGCGACCGCGAGCGGCCCCCGGGGGGTGGAGATCGACCACGCGGCTGGGCGAATTTATTGGGCCAATCAGGGCAACGACACGATCTCCTACGCCAACCTCGACGGATCGGGCGGCGGCGGCCAGCTCAACACCTCCGGGGCGACCGTAGACCGACCTCACGGCGTCGCGATCGACCCTGGGGCGGGGCGGATCTATTGGGCAAACGACGACGACACGATCTCCTACGCCAACCTCGACGGATCGGGCGGCGGCGGCCAGCTCAACATCTCCGGGGCGCCCGCGGACGGTCCGTACGGCGCGGCGATCGACCCTGCGGCAGGGAAGATCTACTGGGCCAACCGGGGCACCAACACCGGCTTGTTCACGATCGGCTACGCCAACCTCGATGGCTCGGGCGGCGGCGGCGAGCTCAACATCTCGGGGGCGATCGCGAACAAACCCCATGGCGTGACGATCGACCCCGTGAGCCGGAGGATCTACTGGACCAACCTCGACAGCACGATCTTCTACGCCAGCCTCGACGGAGCGGGCGGCGGCCAGCTCAACCTCTCTGGCGCGACCGATTCCGGCGGCATCGGCATGGCGATCGACCCCGTGGAGGGGAGGATCTACTGGGGAAACCTGGGCAATAGCACCATCTCCTACGCCAACCTCGACGGATCGGGCGGCGGCGGCCAGCTCAACATCTCCGGGGCGACCCCGAGCAGCCCCCGCTTCCTGGCCCTACTTCGGTCGCCGAGCGCCGCGGGCGCGCCGCAGATCGCGGGCGGTCCGAGCGTCGGCTCCGCGCTCACGTGCTCGCAGGGCGCCTGGGCCCCCGACCTGCTCGGCTCCTTCGTGTACCGCGCGCCGCAGAGCTTCGCCTACCAGTGGAGTCGCGATGGCGCTGATATCGCGGGCGCGACGGGTGCCTCCTATACCGCCCCTGTCCCGGGCGATTATCGCTGCCTGGTGGCGGCAACCAACGAGGTCGGCTCGATCTCGCAGGTGAGCGACCCACACCAGGTTTCGGTCCCGTCGGCAGTGATTACCGATCGCCCGAGGAACAAGACCAAGAAAAGGAAGGGCACGTTCGAGTTCACCGGCCGCGGCGCTACGGCGATTGCGGGCTTTCACTGCAGCCTCGACGCAGGCCCGTTCGTGGCGTGTTCGTCGCCCTACGCGGTCGAGGTCAGGAAGGGCAGGCACACCTTCAGGGTTGTGGCGATCGATCAGGCCGGCAACGTGGGCATGCCTGCCACCGACCGCTGGACGGTCAAGAAGAAGAGGTGGAGGCGGTAGCCCCGCCTTTAGTGGCGCGCCGCCGCGCACCTTGCCTTCAAACGATGCGTTCGAGGACGAGCATCCTCCGGCTGGACACCAGATGCTCCAAGTCATCCGCCAAGGTCTGCACCCGTTCCTCGGCTTGTTGCTGCCAGTGCTCGACGTTGACGATTTCGGCGATCAGCACGTAATCGGCTGATTCGATGGCCTGTCCGGGTATGTCCATCGGCCGCGTCAATCGGTAGTCCGCCATGGTCTCCAGCGAGCCGTGAACGATGTCCCGATCGCTGGCCATCAGACGCTCAAACTCCTCGGCCAGCTCCGGCGAGCGGAGCTGAAACCACATGACGAGTGTCGCCGCGCTCGCCATCAGGCGTCAAGTGTTCGTCGGGGGACTGATCGAGAAACTCCTTCGCTTCGTGCCAACCTGACCTCGTCTGCCGACCCTACACCGGGCGGGAGTCCGGCCCCAAGCTGGCCACACCGACCGATGATTTTGGCCGCGGATCGCGGTCTCAGCATGCGCAGCCGATGGCTGCACCGAAAACGACCGATTGGGAGTGGAGATGGGCGAGCTGAATCAGGTGGCCGACGGCGTCTGGGTCCGGCAGAGCGAATGGGTCTGGACCAATTCCATCGTCGTGCGCGGGGAGGATGGGTTGATCCTGGTCGATCCCGGCATCGATGGATTCGAGTTGAACCAACTGGCCGATGACGTGGACCGGCTCGGCATTCCGGTGGTCGCCGGGTTCTCCACCCATCCCCACTGGGACCACCTGCTCTGGCATGACCGGTTCGGCGACGTGCCGCGCTACGCCACCGCCGCCGGCGCTCAATTTGCCGGTGAAACCCGCGAGCTGCAGCAGGCGGGGGCGGCGGAGAGCGCGTCGGGAATCCCGCTCGAGCTGATCGCGCTCGTTACCCCGCTGCCCGCGGACGGCGGACCCGTGCCGGGCGAGATCATCGAGCATCAGGCGCACGCTGTCGGCCACGCGGCGATCCTCCTCGCCGACCGTGGCGTCCTGCTCGCCGGCGACATGCTCTCGGACATCCTGATCCCGATGTTCGACTCTCGCCAAGACGATCAGGTGGGAGCCTACGAGGTGGCGCTGGACCGGCTGAGTGGGGCCGCGGGGCACGTCGATGTCGTGGTCCCCGGCCACGGCGCCGTTGCCGAAGGTCCCGAGGTGGCGGCCCGGCTGGCCGCCGATCATGCCTACATCGACGCGGTGCGACGAGGAGAGGAACCGGTCGACGCGCGTCTGGATGCGGACTGGGTCTCCGGCCTCCACGGGTCGAACCTGGAGCAGGCCGCCGCCGCGCGCTAGACCGCCGTCTCGCGGTGTGGCAGCTTCCAGCCGGGCCGCGGGTAGTGGCACGTGTAGCCGGTCGGGTAGTGCTGGAGGTAGTCCTGGTGCTCGGCCTCGGCCTCCCAGAAGGGGACGGCCTCGCTGACCTCGGTCACGACCTTGCCGGGCCAGAGGCCTGAGGCGTCGACGTCGGCGATCGTCTCCTCGGCGACCTGGCGCTGCTCGTCGCTCGTATAGAAGATCTCCGAGCGGTAGGCAGAGCCGATGTCGTTGCCCTGGCGGTCCTTGGTCGTCGGGTCATGGATCTGGAAGAGGAACTCGAGGATGTCCCGGTAGGAGATGCGCTCCGGGTCGAAGACGATCTCGACCGCCTCGGCGTGACCCGGATGGTTCGCGTAGGTCGGGTTGTCGTTCTCCCCGCCCGTGTATCCGACCCGGGTGGAGATGACCCCGTCGCGTTGGCGCAGCAACTCCTGGACGCCCCAGAAGCAGCCTCCGGCGAGGATCGCGGTCTCGGTGTTGTCGCTCATCGGCTGGTCCCTTCTTGTTGGTCATTTGGGCCGCCCTCGCGGGCGATCTCCTCGCGGTCTCGCGCGTCGTCCGCTTCTATCGAGCGTGCCTCGGCCAGCACCTGTTCGAGGTCGTCCGGCGGGATCACGACCGCACCCGAGGAGTCGGCGAACACGTACGTGCCGGGGATCACCCCGACGCCGCGCAAGACCACGGGTACATTGGCCTGAAACGGCGTCACCTCGCCGCCGCCCCACCGGGTTGCCTCGCCGGCGCAATAGGCGGCGAAGTCATATCCGCGGAGCTCGTCGAAGTCGCGGAGGCGCCCGTCGGTGAGCACACCCGCCAGACCATGGTGCTGAACGCGCATGAGCTTGGTTCCGCCGCCCATCGAGACGTCGGTGTAGCCGTTCGAGGCGAGCACCAGGACCTTGTCCTGCGGGTCGTCGCCGACGGCTTCGTAGAAGAGGTTGGCGAGGTTGTAGCGCTCGGGATCGAACGCAGCCGAGCAGCTGGGGAAGTAGGAGATGGTCACCGCGGGGCCGAACAGCACCCGACCCGGGGTCGGAGTGACGAGATCGAGGATGTGACAGCGGTGGCGATGCAGCCGACCCATCGCGTCGACCAGGTCCGCGCACTTGAGGCCCTCGACGGCCGACGCATGGTTCATCGATCCGATCCTAGGCTGATCGGGGGCGACGCAGCAGGTCGCGTGCGTCTTGTGCGTCGGCCGGGCTGACAAGAATGTCGTGCGCCCCGACCGTCCCCAGGCCGTCACCGGCCCCGGCCCCGCTGTTCGTCAACCGGGGCAGGCACTCGACGCCGGCTCCACGCAAGACCGAGCAGAGCAGCTCGGCCTCGGGCTCGCTGCGGGCGACCTCGACTACGACCCAATCGTCCGGGCGAGCCATCTCTCTACCCGAACGTGAACACGTACGCCTCGGCGCCCGGCTCGAGGAACGTGATCTCCAGCGTCCGCTCGCGGACCCCGTCGTGCTGGCGCACCAGCTGGTACATGCGGCCCGTTCGCAGCGTGCCGTTGCCGTCGGCGTCGACGTCGACGCCGTGCGAAGCGCCGGGAGCCTCACCGTCGAGGCGCACACGGAACGGAATCGCCGTCCCGGCTCCACCCGACAGGACGGCATGCGCGTCGCGTGCATGGAACCGGAAGGCGATGCTCCCGCCGGCCTCGTTGAGGACGACGTTCTCGCCATCGACCGTCCAGTCGCCGCTCAGGGCCCACTCGTTGAGGCGCAGATTGTCAGCTGAGCTCACGGCCCCACCACGGCCGAAGCCGAGATACGTCTCGGGCGTTCGCAGGTTGGGCCAATCGGCTGCGGCCTCGACCCCGACGCCTTCGACTGAGACGAACTCGCGCTCGATCCCGAGCAGGCGCTGGATTCGCCGCTCGGACTGCGTGTACTCGCCCTCGCCGAAGTGGTGGTCGCGGATGATCCCCTCGGTGTCGATGAAGTAGAGCGCCGGCCAGTAGTGGTTGGCGAAGGCGTTCCAGACCTCGTACTCGCTGTCGACGGCGACGGGGTAGTCGATGTCGCGCTCCTCGATTGCCTTCCGGATGAGGTCAACCTCACGCTCGAACGTGAACTCGGGCGTATGCACTCCGATCACCACCAGGCCGTCGTCACGGTAGGCCCGCGACCACGCGCGGACATAGGGCTCAGTGCGCAGCCAGTTGATGCAGGTGAGCGTCCAGAAATCCACGAGCACGACCTTGCCGCGTAGCCCGGCGGGGTCGAGTGGCTCAGAGTTGAGCCACTCGGTCGCCCCGTCGAGCGGCGGCAGGTGGGTCCGGCCGCGCAGGCTTTCGAACACGCTCACTAGCGGAGCGGCCGGAACACCGCGCGGACCTCGTCGGTGAACACGCCGGGCTCCTCCCAGGCGGCGAAGTGGCCGCCCTTGTCGACCTCGTTGAAATAGGCGAGGTCGGGGTAGACCGCCTCGACCCAACTGCGCGGAGAGCGCCAGATCTCACCGGGGAACGTCGTGAAGCCGACCGGCACGTTGACCGGCGGAGGAGGCTGGCCACTCGCAAGAGCTGCTGCCAGCGCTCGTCCGTCCTCCCAGTACGACCGGGCCGCGGAGTCCGCGGTGCCGGTGAGCCAGTACAGCGTGATGTTGTCGAGGATCCGCTCCCGTGTCAGGTTGCCCGTGGGCTTACCGTCGACGAAGGCACTGGCGATCTTGTAGTAGCTATCGGTGTCGTGATCGAGCAGCCAGGCCGCCAGCGCGACCGGTGAATCCAGCAGTCCGTAGCTGATCGTCTGCGGCCGCGTTGCCATCTCGAGGAAGTAGCCGAAGCCGTCTTCCCTGAACGTCGCGACCGCCTCGGCCGCTGCCTGTTCCTGTTCGGATTCCTTGGGCAGGTGATCGCCGATTGCGAGCACCGCCGTGAGCAGGTTCAGGTGGTAGCCGGCCAGACCCTCGACCCCCTGGCGACCCATCAGGTCCGTGACCAGGGCACCGACGTCGCCGCCCTGGGCGACGTAGCGGTCATAGCCGAGCCGGCGCATGAGCTCCGCCCATGCGCGTCCGGTGCGGGCGGCGTCCCAACCGAGCTCAGTTGGCTCACTGGAGAACCCATAGCCGGGCAGCGACGGCAGCACCAGGTGGAATGCGTCCGCGGCGTCGCCACCGTGGGCGGTCGGGTCGGTGAGCGGCCCGACCGTCTCGAGCAGCTCGACGACCGACCCGGGCCAACCGTGGGTCATGATCAGCGGCAGCGCGTCCTCGTGTTGTGAGCGCACGTGGATGAAGTGGATCTCCACCCCGTCGATGTCGGTCTTGAACTGCGGCACCGCGTTGAGCCGCTCCTCGCATGCGCGCCAGTCGTATTCGTTCTCCCAGAAGCTGGCCAGCGCCTTCACCGTGGCCAGCTGCACGCCTTGTGAGCGATCGTCGACGAGCTCCTTCGATGGCAGCCGTGTCGCGCCAATGCGGCGCCGCAGCTCGGCGAGGTCCTCTTCCGGCACCGCAACCTCGAACTGACGGACGTCGGTTCCTTCGGTCGTAGCAGACATACGTACTCCCCTTGGTTGTTGCACTGTGAGCGGGCAGCCTGTTCGCGCGAGGCGAAACGAGACCGAGTGATCGAATGACCCTATCGGCGCGTGCGAGGCCGGGTCAACCCCCCGGTTCGACCCTCGTGTAGGTGAGGTCGAAGTCCGTCTTCCACGTCTCGCCGTCGTCCGCGATTTCCCATCGGCCGGCGATCGTGTCGCCATCCTCGGAAAACGTGCCTGTGAAGCGTTGCGAGAAGGGCTCCCCGTCTCGCCACAGCTTCCACACGCCGTCGCCGAGGCTCATCTCGTAGACGCGCTGGACGTCGCGGTCATCGGTGTAGAGCTGGTAGTAGGTGTCGTTCTTGCCGTCGCAGCCGATCACCGCGACGCCGTCGGGAGCCTCCGGCATGTCGACATGCCAGCGCTCGATCAACAACGGGGTGCCGTCGAGCCACTCGAACGAAACGCGCGCCTCGCCGGGCCAGGCTGGCCCGCCGGGCGGTCCGGCCTCCATCGTCCATTCCCCGACCAGGGCCTCCAGGCGCTCCCGCGCCTTCGTGTTGGTGGACTCGTTCATCGCTTCTCCTTTCGCAAGCTCGCCAACAGAGACCGCAGCGGGCGCAGGAACTCATCGGCGGACATTTGGCAGGACCACCCCTGCTGAATAGGATCCCCGGCGTGATCGACCGCTCCGCAAACGGTGCAGACGGAGACGGCCGCGTGCGGATTGGGCGACGCCGCTTTCTGGGAACCGGCGTGGCCGCTGCCGGCGCGGCGCTGATCCCGTCCACGGAAGCGGCGAGGGCCAGTTCACCCCCGGCTGCGGACCTGGAGCGTGCGCCTCAGACGACCCTGGCGGCCCCCGCTGCACCGAGCACCCCGATGTCGCAGTTGCCGTTGCGGGCGACGTTCCCCAACCTGCCGGCCGTCCCCGTCGACGAAGCGGGGACGCTCGACACGCTCGCGAGGCTGGCGATCCGTGAACAGCAGGAGCTGCAGGCCAAGCAGGGCCTGAACGAGAAGTTCACGATCAACGGGGTGACTCGCCGCGCGTACGCGTTCCTGTTCGGAGGAGAGGCGGCGGCGGCGCGGAGCGAGGCCAGGCGCGCGCTGGCGGAATCGCTTCGCGACAACCAGGGTCAAGCGCCGGCGATTCTGAAGCAGAAACTTCGCCGGCGAGCCGACACCGCGCCCGCGGCTCGCGCGGCCGGTGGCCCGCTCTCACTCGAGCAGCCGGAGCAGTTCTCGATCTCGTGGACGAACTTCCCCGCCGTCTACGAATCCGGGCGGCGGTCGCTGCCCAGATGGGCGGCCTCGCTGACCGACGCCGATTCCGCCACCAAGCAGTTCTGGCCGATGATCGCCGAGCACGGCTTCGGCTACAACCTGATCATTCCCGAGCGGGTCACGGATGCCAGGGCCGCAGCGGTGCGCAGCGAGTTCGGTTCCGCCTGGACCCGCAAGGCGCAGAAGGCTTTGAAGGCCGGGGACCTCTACGTCATCGACATGAGCCGCTTCGAGGCTCTGCAGCCGCAGACCGTCAACGGCTCCACCCGGTTCACCCCGGCCACGGTCACCCTGCTGATCCGCAACCCGCGGACGCAGTCCCTGACGCCGATCGCGATCCTCGTCTCCGGCTACCAGGGCGCGGGCCGGCAGGCGTACGCGAGACAGACGGCGAGCGAGGGTGCGTGGCTGTATGCCCTGCAGGCGGCGAAGGCGTCGGTCACCGTCTACGGCGTCTGGATCGGGCACGTCTATCACTGGCACCTGGTTACGGCAGCGATGCAGATGACGATGTTCAACACCCTGCCGACCGATCACCCGATCTATCTGCTGCTCGCGCCGCAGTCGAATTTCGCGATTGGGTTCGACGACGCGTTGCTGGCGCTCTGGTCGGAGCTCGCGCCCCCGACCTCGCTCGCCAGCTCGGACGAGTTCCTGGCGCTCTCGAACGACTACGCCGCCGGCCGATCGTATTTCGACGACGACCCGAGGACGACCATCGACCAACTCGAGCTTCGCCAGCGGGACTTCACGGCGGAGGAGCCATGGGACCGATACCCCGTCGTCCAGCGCCAGCTGCAGGCGTGGGATCTCGTCCAGACCTACATCGAGACGTTCGTCGAGACCACGTACGCCTCCGACGCCGCGGTCGCCGCCGACCAGGGCCTCCAGAGTTGGATCGCCGCCTCGGCCTCGACCGACGCAAGCACCGGGGGGAACATCCGAGGCCTCCCGGAAACGAGTACCAGGGCGGCGCTGGAGAAGGTCCTGACGAGCCTGCTCTACCGGATCACGATCCATGGGATCTCGCGCCTGAACTCGACCTCCAACCCGGCGCTCACGTTCACCTCGAACTTCCCGCACTGCCTGCAGCGAACCGACATCCCGAGCCCGGGCGCTCAGATCTCGACCGAGCGCCTGCTCACTTACCTACCGAACACCGACACGATCAGCCAGGCGGTCACCTTCTATTTCACCTTCGCCTTCTCGACCCCCTACGTGCCGTTCATCCCGCTCGCCGGCGTCGACGCGGAACTCTTCTTCCCAGGCGGCCTTGCCGACGAGCGCAATCGAGCGCAGGTCGCCTTCCGCAGAGGTCTCGCCGACTTCATCAACGACTACCAGCCCGAGATGGCCCAGCGCTTCCAGTGGCCGCTCAACATCGAGACGTGAGGGATCGCCGCAACGACGTCCTCAAACGACCTCGTGGACGCCGAACAGATCCTCGCCTTCCGGCTCGCCCGTTCAGGTCTCGCTCGTCGTAGCGCGAGGAGCCTCGGCGACGCGGCGAGCTGCCCCGCCTCCGACTTCGCCCGCGACGCCGCCCCGACGGCCCTGGCTGCTCGGTTCGATGGCTTCACCCGCGAGGGCTACGTCGAGGCGATCGACGGCGGCGACGTCGTGCTCGCTCACGCCGTGCGGGGAGCGATCCACGCCGTTTCGCCGGACGAGTTCGCGCTCTTCGGGCGGGCGCTGATCGCAACCGACGATGACGAGCTCGCGGCGCAGCTCGGCCAGCAGGTTCGCCGGCTCGCGGCGACGAAGGGATTCGCGCCCACCGATGCGCTCAGCGAAGTAGCCGAGGCGACCAAGGCCGCGCTCAGCCGCGGCCGTGCGCTCGACAAGAATCAGCTCCACGAGGAGCTGCGGGGGCGAGTCAGCGCCGACCTGATGCCCTGGTGCAAGGGATGTAAGAGCCATCACGTGGCGCCGATGCTGTGGCGCTACGCGGGCGTCAAGGCTGGGGCGCGGCTCGACTCCGAGCGCCGCTACGTGCTCGGCAAGCCGGGACGAAGCCCGGCAGCCGCGCGGGCGGTCGAGCGCTTCCTCCATTTCTACGGCCCGGCCACGGTGGGGGAGTTCGCCGATTGGGCCGGGCTCGCACGGCCTCACGCCGATCGCCTGTGGAGCAGGGTGGAGGGCGATCTTCGAGAGGTCTCGGTGGGTAAGCGAGAGGCCTGGCTCGCGAGCTCTGACGCGAAGGAACTCGAGTCGCCGCCGGCGGCAAAAGGCGTTCGCTTGATCCCGGCCGGCGACCCCTATCTGCAGACGCCCAACCGACCGTTGCTCGCCCCCGACCCCGCCCTGCGAAAGCGGCTGTTCAGGCCGGTGGCCAGCCCGGGTGCGGTGCTCAAGGATGGGAGGCTCGCCGGGCTCTGGCGGGTCAAGGCGCGCGGCGACAAGGCCGAGATCACGATCGAGAAGCTCGGCCGGCTGAGCCGCAAGGACGTCGACGACGAGGCGGCGAGGATCGCCGCGCTTCGCGGCGCCGCGGAGGCGGTGGTCGTCGTCGACTAGCAGTCGCGGCTGTTCTTCGTCCCGTCCGGCATCGTCGTGGGCGGTCCGAGCGCCGGGAACTCGGCCTACTCAGCCCTGAATGTGAACCCGTCAAGGGCGTGGGAGCATGCTCCCCCGCCGCAGTTGATCTGGACTTCGCCTCCAGGAAGAATCCAGCTCTCCAATGCGCTAGCGGATTCCGGCATCAGCAGTTGCTGAGAGGGCCGGTAACCGGGTGGAAGCGTGAAGGCGGTTTGGATGTCCGCGCTGGGGCAGAGGACCAGCCCCTTGAGATGAACAATGCCCATCGAGTCCTTGTAGAAGCCGGCTGTGCTCCACGCTCCCGGGTAGTTCTGGCAACCGCTCTGGAACAGCGGCTCGCCGGGGGCGCCGACCTCCCGAGACGGCGGATTCGTCGACGCGGCGTAGGCGCTCGGCGGCTGGCCGCCGAGTGCGTCGGCATCGCCGGCCCTGGCGACGGACAGCCCCGGCGCCAACTTCTTGATCTGCTTGCTCGCGATCTTCTTCACCGTCCGCTTGGTGACCGGCTTGGTCAGCGTGCTCGGGCCGGCGATCGCCGTGCCGGCGAGCGCGACGACGAGCGCCAGCGCCGCGACGGTGATCCCCGGCGATGGACGCCGCATGAGGCTGCTCTGCATGTGCACTCCCATCCGCGGGGCTGCGCTCACGGCGCCCGCGAAGCGAAACCCCTGAACTTCGCTGTGCCCGTCGGGCGCAAACGCACCCTATACGCGAGCTTCGCCGCGTCCAAATGCGATCGGGAGCCCTACGGCGCAGGTGGTGCCGGGTGTGAGGCGACGGCATCGGCGAAGGCCGTCGCCTTCAGCGAGCCGAGTCCCGTGGCGAGGTCGTAGCCGGCCTGGGCGGAGCCTCCGGCGGGGGTCTGCCCGGCGGGCGAGCTCGGTTTGCGCGCGCTGGTTCCCGTCGTGATGTCGAAGAAGATCGAGCTGTAGCTCGGCCCGCGGGCGAGTTCGTAGAGAAGCGGTGGCAGCGAGCCCAGAGCCGGGCGGCCGGCCGCCCGCTCCTGCTCCAGAACCAGCGCCACGATCGCGGCCGTGAGCGGAGTCGCGGCGCTGGTGCCGCCGCCGATTCCCCAGCCGCCACCGTCCTTGTCGAAGGTGGCAAGGCCGGGTACGAACGAGGCCATCGAGGCGACGTCGGGGCTGAGCCGGGCCGGGCTGCCCTGTTGCAGCTGCGGGCCGACGCCCGGCGCGAGCTGAAAGCCGGGGCGGTGCCAGACCTTGCTCGGGCCGCCGCCCGAGCCGACGCCCTCGTCGGGTTGGGTGGCATACGTCGACCAGACGATCTGATCGGCGATCTCGTTGGCGGCGGTCAGGGTCAGGTCGGTGCCGCCGACGCTGGTCGTGAACGGCGAGCTGCTCGGGAACATCGCTCCCGACGCGTTGGTGAAGCAGCCCTGGAAGCCCGAGTCGCCGGACGCCGCCAGCGTGGTGATCCCGAGCACGGCCGCCTGTGCCAGCAATCGCCGTCCGAGTTGCAGCTGATCGGAGGTGAAGCGGTCCTCGCAGACGCCGTCGCTGATCGAGAGGATGTCGGGCAGCGTGCCCCCCTGGCGCGAAGGGTCGAGGGCGCCGAACATGAACAGCAGGAAGGAGTTGCTGAAGCTCTGGTCGAGGGGCACGAAGATCGGCGTAATCCGATCCAGTCCCGGGGCCAGCGAGGCGAGCGCTTCGACGTCGAGCACCGTCTCCTCCGGCGCCGTAGCGGTGTCCACGCTCGCGCCCGGCATCGCGAACTGCCGCACCGTGGGAGTCGCAAGCCCGAAGCACTGCGCCCAGGTCTGGAATCCAGAGGCGTCGACCTCCTGCGAGCTGAGCGTGGCGACGCTGACTCCCGTGCCCTGCAGGCCGCGCGAGTGCAGCGCATCGACTCCGTAGGCGGTCGAGAGCTGGTTCGGGGTGAAGGCGCCGTTCGCGGTCGCGTCCGCGCATCCCTGCGGGGTGCCTTCCCTGGTGCTCGCGGACTCGGGGAAACCAGCGCGGCTCGACTTGCCGCCGAGCTGGTAGACCTCGCCGGCTGAGATCTGGGACACCCTGCCGCGCAGCGGCTGGGGCGTGCAGAGGCGACCGGAGGGCGCGGAGGCCCCCGCGGCGCAGAAGATCCGATGCCCGGCTCCCGGCTTCATCACGGCGAGCAGCGTCCCCCCGTCCGAGCTCAGCTCGACCTTGCCGACGCCTGTCTGGCGCGCGAGGTAGCGGCGGACGCGCCGGCGGTCGGCCGTGCTCGGCGAGAACTGCTGCCGGAACTCGTCCAGCGAAAGAAACTGGCGGTACTGGGGGGCGGAAGGGTTCGAGACCAGGGTCGCGAACCGGGCCGGCCTGCCGCGCTGCCGCAGCCCGAGCACGAATGCCCGGCGCTTCGCCGGCTTCGAGGCGCGGGCGGGGGCAGGGGTGGCGCGCGAGCCATTATCGGCTGAGGTCGAGGAGGAGCGCGATGAGGCGACCGCGCCGTCGCCGGCGACGAGGGCGAGCGCCACGCAGACGATCAGCGCGATCCACCCTGTCCGATATCGGTCGGTTCCCCCGCGGCTCGGCACGCGCACAGATCCTATAGCGATGAATTCGGCGGGTTTGCCCGGTCTGATTCCCTGTCAGCCGCAAGTCGAGTCGAACAGGAGCGCAGATGAACCAGAACGGGGGTCCGGCCGTGTTGGCCGAAGGCCTGGTCAAGCACTACGACGGGGGAGGCGACAAGGTCGAGGCCGTGCGGGGAGTCGACCTCACGGTTTCCACCGGGGAGATCTTCGGCTTTCTCGGGCCCAACGGGGCCGGCAAGTCGACGACCGTTCGCATGCTGACGACGCTGCTGACGATCACCGCCGGTCGCGCCGAGGTTGCCGGCATCGACATCGCCCGCGACCCGGACGGGGTGCGCCGGCGGATCGGCGTCGCGCTCCAGGAGGCGGGCCTCGACCCGCGCCAGACCGGCCGCGAACTGCTCACCCTGCACGGGCGGCTGTTCGGCCTCGACGCCGCTGCGGCCAAGCAGCGGGCGCAGCAGCTGCTCGAGCTGGTCGAGCTCGAGGACGCCGCCGACCGGGTGACCAAGGGTTACTCCGGCGGCATGCAGCGGCGGCTCGACCTCGCGGCGGCGCTCGTGCACGAGCCCGAGGTCCTCTTCCTCGACGAGCCGACCACCGGCCTCGACCCGGCGAGCCGGCTGACGGTCTGGGAGGAGCTGCGGCGGATCAACCAGGAGGGGACGACGATTTTCCTGACCACGCAATACCTCGAGGAAGCCGACCAGCTCTGCGACCGGCTGGCGATCATCGACGGCGGCCTGATCGTCCTCGAGGGCACCCCGAGCCGGCTGAAGGCCGACCTGCGCGATCGTCGCGGCGGCGCTGAGGAGCCGACGCTCGACGACGTCTTTCTCGATGCCACCGGGCGGACGCGCGACCGAGCCGCGGGCGAGGTTCAGGAGGTGGCCGCATGACCGCCACGATCGAACTCGGAAAGCGCGCCCTGCGCGAGGCGGTGCGCCAGCCCGACGCGCTGTTCATGACCATGTTCATCCCGATCTTCTTCCTCGTCGTCAACACCGGCCAGGCCGCGGACATCTTTCCCTCGGACTCGACCGGGTTCCTCGAGGGCCAGGGGTACGGAGCGTTCCAGCTGCCGATCACGTTGCTGTTGGCGGCGTCGTTCGGGATGGCGGCGCTGTTCTTGGTCGAGGAGATCGAGAGTGGCTACTTCGACAAGCTGCGAGCGATCCCGATCCCGCGCTACTCGATGGTCCTGGGCCGGCTGGTCGCCGAGGGCGCCAAGGGCGTGCTGATCTCCTCCGTGATCCTGCTGATCGCGCTCCCGTTCGGGGTCGAGATCGCAAGCGGGCCGTTCGGCTTCCTCCTGATCGTCGCGCTGAGCGCGCTCTGGGGCGTCGTCTACGCCGGCTTCATGCAGCTGATCGCGCTCAAGACCCGCAGCGCCGCGGCGACGAACTCCGGCGGGCTGATCTTCTTCCCGCTGCTGTTCCTGACCCCGAACTTCGTCCCCCGCGAGATGCTGACCGAGCCGATGGAGGTCGCCGCGACGCTGAACCCGGTCACCTACCTGATGGAGGCGCTGCGGTCGCTGATCCTCGACGATCTCGACTGGGGCAAGATCCTGCCCGGGTTCGCGGTCGTCGCGGCGCTGGGCGTCGTCATGCTGGTGCTCAACGTGCGGTTGATCCGCAACTACGACTAACTAACGGCTGCGGCCGTCGAGCCGGATCGTCCACGGGTCGATCGTGTCGACGCGCAGATGCGTCTCGCTCCACGGATCGCGCGCGAGCGCGGCGCGCACCGCCTCCTCCGACTCGGCCTCGGCCACGTGCACGACGCGCTTCTCGTCGGCGAGCGGCCCGCCGAGGACGAGGAAGCCGGCGTCGACGAGTCCCTCCATGAACGA
The DNA here is from genome assembly GCA_963767475.1 of uncultured Solirubrobacterales bacterium. GTDB lineage: Bacteria > Actinomycetota > Thermoleophilia > Solirubrobacterales > 70-9 > WHSW01. The sequence goes on along the minus strand of CAVYEI010000003.1, from coordinate 529,106 downwards.
TGCGTGCGCGTCCCACCCGGACTGCTGTTCGAGCGGGCGCGACGGGTCCCATTCAGGGCCCGAGCGGCGCAGGACGACCAGGAACATCGCCACGATCCGAGTTCTACCAGCGGCGGTCTCAGCGGTCGGCGAGCGTGAAACCGAGGATCAGCTGCGCGGTCTCGAGCGGGATGTCGAGCTGCGGGCAGTGGCCGATTCCCTCGAGCTCGACCCAGTCGGCGTGAGGGAGCCAGTCGGTGCGAAAGCGCGCGGCCGCCGACGGCCAATGCAGCAGCCGGTCGGCGATGCCCCAGACGACTCGCACGGGACAGGTGATCCGCTCGGCATCGAGGCTCCAGCCCTCGCGGATCGCGTGCTCGACCAGCGGCACGACGGCATCGCAGCTCGCCGCGCCGCGCATCTGGTGCGCGAGCAGCTCGGCCGGGATGTGCTCGAAGTTCGTCGCTGTGTACTCGGTCGCGCGCCGCCTGCCCTCCACCGAGGAGAGGATCGCCTCCGCGTGTGGCGCGGCCGTCTTCAGCAGCTGCTGCATCGTCGTGAAGTAGGTGAGCGCCGCTTTGTAGGAATCATCGCCGAGCGCCCAGCCGCCGGCCGGGGCTAGCGCGACGACGCTCCGCGCCCGGCCGCGCGCGGCGAGTTGAAGCGAGACGTAGCCGCCGAGTGAGTTGCCGACGATGTGCGCGGTCTCGAAGCCCGCCTCGTCCATCGCCCGCTCGACCGCGTCGGCGAGCACCGCATCGGTTACCGCGCCCTCGATCGGCGGCCCGCCCGCGTGCCCGGCCAGCGTCGGGGCGAGGACGTCGCGCTCGCGCTCGAGCGCGGGCAGGACGAGCTCCCACGTGCGCCAGGTATCGGTGAACCCGTGCAGGCAGACGAGCGGTGGCCCGGAGCCTCCGCGGTGAAATCGAGTGAAGCCGGAGTACAGGCGGCGGACGCTACCGGCGGCCGCCGCCCAGGGCAGGGTGCGGAGGATCGGATACGGTCACTGAGTCCCAACCGGAGGAGGAGCGCATGGCAGAAAGCGTCTATCGCGTCACCGAAGTGGTCGGCGTCAGTGCGGATTCGTGGGAGCAGGCGACGAAGAACGCCGTCGAGACCGTGAGCCAGTCCGTGCGCGAACTGCGGATCGGTGAGGTCGTCCGCCAGGACGTGACGATCGAGGACGGCAAGGTCTCCGGCTTCCGAGTCCGGCTCGGAGTCTCGTTCAAGTACGACAAGGAATAGCTGTCCGGGGGGCGTCCTAGGTCCGCTCGGGGCGCCCCTACTTCGGCTGCCAGAAGGCGATCTCGCCGCCCGCCGGGGCGGCGACGACGCTGCGCCAGCCGGCCGGCCCCTCGCGGGGCTCGAGCAGCAGCGAGGCTCCGAGCCGGCGTGCGCGCTCGGTCGCCGCCGAGATCTCGCTGACCTCGACGTAGGGCAGCCAAAGCGGGCGCGGGGCCTGGCACTCGACGATCCCCCCGTCGAGGCGGCCGCCGAGCCCGAGTGCGAGGTAGGAGCAGTCCCCGGTCCCGAGGCGCTCGGTGCGCCAGCCGCAGACGCGCGAGTAGAAATCGCTCGCGCCCTCCTGGTCGGCGGTGTGAAGCTCCAGGTGGACGACGGGGTTTGAGGGTCTCTGAATCATTTTCCGTTGTTAACGACCGGTACCCGCGGCGGAATTAATCGGTCATCCGCGCACCGATGAGCCTGATCGGTGGCGGCTGGCTACCCTGCAGAACTCGATGGCGAGCGCAGCGACAATCACCCCGGCCCGCGAGCAGGAGTTGCTGGAGGCGGCCCAGGAGGGCAACGAGCGCGCCTACACCGAGCTCGTCGACGCCTATCGCGGCGAGCTGCACGCGCACTGCTACCGGATGCTGGGTTCGGTGCACGACGCCGAGGACGCGCTCCAGGAGGCGCTGCTGCGGGCGTGGCGGGGGATCGCGAAGTTCGAGGGCCGGAGCTCGCTGCGCTCCTGGCTCTACCGGATCGCCACCAACACCTCCCTGAACTCGATCGAGAAGCGGCCGAAGCGGGTGCTGCCGGTCGACTACGGTCCCGCCGCCGACCCACACGTGCCGCCGGGAGATCCACTGGTCGAGTCGGTATGGATCGAGCCCTACGCCGACGATCAGCTCGGGCTCGAAGACGGCCTCGCCGGGCCCGAGGCTCGCTATGAGCAGCGCGAGGCCGTCGAGCTCGCCTTCATCGCCGCGCTCCAGCATCTGCCGCCGAACCAGCGCGCGGCGCTGATCATGCGCGAGGTGCTCGGGTTCTCCGCCAAGGAGGCCGCCGAGACGCTTGAGACCACCACCGCCTCGATCAACAGCGCCCTGCAGCGGGCCCGGGCGACGATCGACCAGCGGCTGCCCGAGCAGAGCCAGCAGCAGACGCTGCGCACGCTCGGCGACGAGCGCGTGAGCGAGATCGTCGACGCCTACGTCGATGCCTGGGGGCGCGGCGACATCGACGCGGTGGTCGGGATGCTGACCGAGGACGCCGCCTTCACGATGCCGCCGATGTCGACCTGGTTCGGCGGGCGCGAGGAGATCGCGATCTGGCTCGCCGCCTCACCGCTCTCGGGCGACTGGCGCTGGAAGCCCCTGCGCACGCACGCCAACGGCCAGCCGGCACTCGCCTATTACACCTGGGACGACGACGAGGGCTGCTACCTGCCGTTCGCGCTCAACGTGCTCACCTTCCGCGGCGAGCTGATCAGCGAGGTGGACTGCTTCATCACCCGCACGATCGAGGACCCGTCGCGCGAGGCGATGGCGCGGATGCCCGAACAGGCACTCGAGGCCAAGAGCATGGCCGCCGCGTTCGAGAACCTGGGCATGCCCCCGCGCCTCGACTGACCAACCGCCCCGCGACCCGAATTCGCGCCTGACCGATGAGTTTCGGCGCCCTCCGCGGTCCTATTTCGACAGTTATGAAAGCTTGAAAACCGACTTGCTTAGATAAGACGAGTGGGGATAAAGGACGGGAAAGGCATGACTTTGAACGAGATAACGCAGCCGGATCAGGATCGAAACCGGTGGATCGCCCTCTACGTGCTCTGCGCGGGGATGCTGATGATCGTCCTCGACGTCACCGTGGTCAACGTGGCGCTGCCCTCGATCCAGGATGACCTCGGCTTCTCGCAGTCGAGCCTTGCCTGGGTCGTTAACGCCTACCTGATCGCCTTCGGCGGTCTGCTCTTGCTCTCAGGGCGCTTCGGCGACCTGCTCGGCCGCAAGAACGTCTTCATGGCCGGTCTCGCGGTGTTCACGGTCGCGTCGGTGCTCTGCGGCGCCGCTCAGACCCAGGAGATGCTGGTCGTCGCCCGCTTCATCCAGGGGATCGGCGGGGCGCTGACCTCGGCCGTGATCCTGGGCATGATCGTGACCATGTTCCCGGAGAAGCGCGAGCAGGCGAAGGCGATCGGCGTCTACGCCTTCGTCGCCTCGGCCGGCGGCACCATCGGCCTGCTCGCCGGTGGCGTGCTCACCGAGGCGATCAACTGGCACTGGATCTTCTTCATCAACGTCCCGATCGCGATCGCGACCGCCTTTCTGGCGACGCGGCTGATCGATCGCGACCAGGGCATCGGGCTGTCCGAGGGAGCCGACACCCCCGGCGCGATCCTGATCACCACCTCGCTGATGCTCGGCGTCTACACGATCGTCAAGCCGGCGGCCGACTACGGCTGGACCGACGGTCAGACGCTCGGCCTCGGCGCCGCCTCGCTGGCGCTGCTCGGCGGCTTCATCTTCCGCGAGTCGCGGGCGGCGAACCCGATCATGCCGCTGCGCATCTTCCGTTCGCGCAACGTCTCGGGGGCGAACGTGGTTCAGGCGCTGCTGGTCGCCGGGATGTTCGGGGTGTTCTTCATGGGCTCGCTCTACATGCAGGAGGTGCTCGGCTACGACGCGCTCGAGATCGGCCTCGCCTTCCTGCCCGCGACGCTGATCATGGGCACGCTCTCGGTTCGCTACGCGGAGCCGATCATCATGCGCTTCGGCGCCCGCCGGGCGCTGATCTCGGGCATGGTCCTGATCGCCGCCGGTCTCGCCATCTTCACCCGGGCGCCGGTCGACGGCGGCTACGTCGAGCACATCCTGCCCGTGATGATCCTGCTCGGCTTCGGGGTCGGGGTCTGCTTCCCGGCGCTGATGACGATTGCGATGTCGGGTGCGACCCAGGAGGACGCCGGTCTCGCCTCGGGGCTCGTCAACACCTCGGCGCAGGTCGGCGGCGCGATCGGGCTCGCGGTGCTCGCCACCCTGTCGGCGACCCGCAGCGACGGCCTGATCGACGACGGCGAGGCAACGGCCTCGGCGCTGACCAGCGGCTATCACCTCGCGTTCCTGGTCGGGGCGGCGCTCGTGGTCGCGGCGATCGTCGTCGGGCTCACCGTGCTCGAGCCCTCGGAGCCCGCCGAGCAGGCCGAGCTCGAGGCGGAGTCCGAGCTCGACGACGCGGAGGCGGCTTACCCGGAAGCCGCCTAGCCCGGGTCGGCGACCGGCGCCGGCGCCTCGACCCCCGCCTCCGGGGTGACGAGGATCGCGCCCTCGCCGGTCGCGTAGGCCTCCTCGCCGTGTTGGATCACGTCCATGCCGAGCGCCTCCTCGTGCTCGGTCGTGCGCAACGGCATCACCGCACCGATCAGCCGCAGGAGCACGTAGGTCGCCGCGAAGGCATAGGCCGGCGCGGCGACCGCGGCGATCACCTGGTCGGCGAGCTGGGCGGCGTTGCCGAACAGCGCCCCATCGGAGACGCCGTTCCAGGACAGCTGGGCGAAGAAGCCGATGAAGAGGATGCCGGTGAAGCCGGCGATCCCGTGAGCGGCGAGCACGTCGAGCGTCTCGTCGACTCGGGTCCTGGCCCGGTAGACGATCACCGCATAGCAGGGCAGGGCGACCAGGGCGCCGAGCAACATCGCGTATCCCGGGCTGACGTAGCCGCCGGCGGGGGTGATCCCGACGCAGCCGACGATGATCGCGGTCGCCGCTCCGACCGCGGTCACCTGCTTGCCGCGCAGCGCGTCGAGCAGGAACCAGACGAGCAGTGTGCAGGCCGGCGTCAGCAACGTGTTGGTGAACGCGAGCACCGAGTTCTGGCCGGTGTTGAACCCGCTGCCGCCGTTGAAGCCGAACCAGCCGAACCACAGCAGCCCGGCGCCGACCAGCACGTAGACGGCGTTGTGAGGCAGCAGCGCCTGGCGGCCGTAGTCCTTGCGGGCGCCGACCACGAGCGCCGCCGCCAGGGCGGAGAACCCGGATCCCATCTCGACCGGTACGCCGCCGGCGAAGTCGAGGGTCCCGTTCTCGAGCAGCCAGCCCGGTCCGAACGCCCAGTGCGCGAGCACCGCGTAGACGAGCACCGACCACAGCGCCGCGAAGATGAGGAAGGCGCCGAACCGCATCCGCTCGACCACGGCGCCGGAAACGAGCGCGGTGGTGATGATGCAGAAGGTCGCTTGGAAGGCGAAGAAGAGCAGGTGGGGGATCGTCGATCCCTCGCGCGGGTCGAAGGTGACGTCGTTGAGGAAGGCGTAGTCGAAGCCGCCGATGAAGCCGCTGCCCTCCGAGAAGGCGAAGGAGTAGCCGATCGCCGCCCAGGTGACCACGGCAACCGCGATCGCTCCGATGCACATCATGAATGTGTTGAGCGTGTTCTTCGAGCGCACGAGGCCGGCGTAGAAGAGACCCAGAGCGGGAGTCATCATCAGCACCAGAGCCGTCGCCACCAGCATCCAGGCGGTGTCCCCGGTGTCGATCTTGGCCGCCGCAAGCAGGCTGGAGGCCTCCATCACTGGCCCACCGGGGTGACGGCGCCGTGATCGGTCTCGCCGGTGCGGATGCGAACCGCCCGCTCGAGCGGGACGACGAAGATCTTGCCGTCGCCGACCTCGCCCGTGCGCGCGCCGTTGCAGAGCGCGTCGATCGTCGGCTGGACGAAGTCGTCCGAGACCGCGATCTCGAACCGGACCTTGTCGGCCAAGCCCACCTTCACGGTCGTTCCGCGGTAGGTCTCGACCCGGTCGAGCTCGCCGCCGTGACCCTCGATCCGGCTGATCGAGACCCCGCGCACCTCGGCGCGGTAGAGCGCTTCGAGCACGTCGTTCGCCTTCTCCGGTCGGACGATGCCGATCACGAGTTTCACGTTCCTCCCTCGTTCGATTGTCTGCGCCCCCCGGGGGCGCGGCGAGCCTAACCAGATCGCGGCCCAGCGGTCAGGCGGAATCAATCAATTTGCGGCGTTTCGAGGCCGGGTCCGGCGGGGATGTTCGGGTTGAGAATCACGACCATGCGAACGAGGTAGGGATGGGCGATTACACGCTGCAGAAGCTGACCGAGGTCAAGGACTCGGCCCCGGGGTTCGGATACGGGGAGCTTCAGGAGGCACGCTTTGCGACCGGCGACCTCGGCGCCGGGGAGACCGGCATCAGCCACCTTCGGGTGAAGCCCGGAAAGCGCCAGGGCTTCGCCCATCGCCACGACGACGCGGAGGAGGTCTACGTCGTCGTCTCGGGCTCGGGCCGGGTGAAGCTCGACGACGAGATCGTCGAGCTCGGCGCGCTCGACGCGCTCCGCGTCGCGCCCGGGGTGATCCGCCAGTTCGAGGCCGGCGCCGAGGGGCTCGAGCTGATCGCCGTCGGGGCGCGCCACGAGGGCGACGGGGAGCTGCTTGCGGACTGGTGGGCCGACTGAGCGGCCGCGCTCACTCCGAGCGCGTGAACACGGTCGGGATCGTCATCAGCAGGATCTTGAAGTCGAGCCACAGCGACCAGTTCTGGATGTACCAGTTGTCGTACTCGGCGCGGTCGGCGAGCGAGGTGCCCGGCCCGAGCCCGTTGACCTGCGACCAGCCGGTGATCCCCGAACGGACCCGGTGGCGCTCTGAGTAACGGCGCACGCGCTCGGCGAACTCGAGCACCAGCTCCGGTCGCTCCGGCCGCGGCCCGACGAGGCTCATCTGGCCGCGAAGCACGTTGACCAGCTGCGGCAGCTCGTCCAGCGACCAGGCCCGGATGAAGCGACCCACGGGCGTGCGCCGGTCCTCGCCCTCGCCGACCTGTGCGCCGGGCGCTTCGTCCCCGGCCAGCTTCGGCAGGTCGGCGCCCGCCGGGGCAGGGCGCATGGAGCGGAACTTGAGCACGTCGAAGCTCTGGCCGTCGCGGCCGACCCGCGGCTGGCGAAAGAGCACCGGGCCGGGCGATGAGAGCCGGACGGCGAGCGCTGTCGCCGCGATCACTGGCGAGAGCAAGATCAGCACGGTGGCCGCGACCAGGCGGTCGAAGCCGTGCTTGATCGCGAACTGCCAGCCCTTCGGGTCGACCTGACGCAGCTCGAATACCGGGATCCCGCCGACGTGCTGGAGCACCATCCGATTGGTCGCGTCGTCGAATAGCCGCGGTACGACCGCCATCGTCAGGCCGCGCTCGAGGCAGCGGTGAACGAGGCGGCGCAGGATCACGTCGGGTTCGATCTGAAAGGCGAACAGCGTGTGGCGGGCGCCGGTCTCGTCGACGATCGCGTCGAACTCGGCCACCGAGCCGAGCACCGGAGCCTGGCGGCGGGCGAGCTCGTCGCCGGAGACGGGGTCGTCGTCGACGAAGCCAACCGGGATCAGCCCGGCCTCGGGCAGGCGTTCCAGATAGCGCTCGAGCCGGTGCCCGACCTCGCCGGCGCCGACGATCAGGGTCGGCCGGCCGCAGAGCCGCCGCCGGCGCGCCCAGCGGCGCAGGGTCGCCCAGCCCATCCGCCAGGTCAGCAGCAGCGCGGTCGCGAGCCCGAACTGGATCGCGATCAGCCCCGAGTCGGTGGCCGACGGTCGCGCCAGCTCGACGATCGCGGCGACCAGAAGCGAGGCCGCAGCGGTCGAGCCGACGATCGCCGCCGCCCGATCGAGGCGGCTGATCTGGGCGTGAGGGTCGTAGAGCCGCCTGCCGGCGAGCAGGACGACGGTCAGCGGGCTGACCAGGAGCGCGGGAAGGTAGGAGTCGGCGGGGTTGAGCGCGTCGGCCAACACCAGCGCCACCACCAGGAGGACCGCGTCCACGGTCAGGGTGACGTACATGTACCCGGGTCCCTCGAACGCCCAGTCGTAGGCGCTCAAGCGTCCCGTACGTCCGGCGTAGCCCGGTCGGGCGAGGGCCTCGCCGGCGCCGCCGCCGGCGCTCGTCGCCAGTTCGGGAGGGCGTTTGCTCGAGCCCGGGGTCGCCATCGCTGAGCGACGGTAGCGCCTCGGCCCACTAGGGTTTCGCGAGATGGCGGCAGCGCAGGCACGGAGGCTGTGGGCGGGCGGATCGCTGATCGCGATCCTGGCGCTCGGGGGCTGCGGCGGCGGCGCGGACGAGAGTACGACCACCGCTGCCGAGACCACGACCGCGGAGTCGACGACCACGCAGAGCGCCGAGCCGCCGAGCGAGCAGCAGGCAGATGGGCAGGGCGAAGAGCCGACCGCGCTCTACTTCACCGCCGGCGAGCAGTTTCGCAAGGTCGAGCGGGAGATCCCGGAGGGCGACGGCCGGCTCGACGCCGTGACCGAGGCGCTGCTCGCGGGCCCGCCGGACGAGGGCAAGGTCGAGACCCAGATTCCGGCGGACGTCGCGGTCGAGGGAGTCGGCGTCGCCGAGGACGGCACCGCGACGGTCGAGGTCTCCGCCGAGTTCCTCGACGGGATTCCGGCCGCCGCGGCCGACCGCGACGACCTGCAGCGCCAGGAGCTCGCCGCGCGCCTCGGCCAGCTCACCTACACGCTTACCCAGTTCGACCAGGTCGAGGCTGTCGACGTGATCGCCGGCGGCGAGCCGGTCGAGCGCGACACGGATCGCAGCGACTTCGCCAAGCCGGCCAAGGGCCCGCAGCGAAAGCAGCGCCCGAAGGGGGAGCAGAGCTCGAACACGCGCCGGCTGCAGGAGCGGCTCGCCGACCTCCAGTACCTGCCGCGCAGCGCCGTCGACGGGGTCGAGGGCTATCGCACCCAGCAGGCGGTGATCGCGTTTCAGTCCTGGGAGGGCCTGGCGCGAGACGGGGTCGTCGGCCCGGCGACCACAGCCGCGCTGGCGAAGGCGAAGTCACCGAAGCCGCAGTCAGGCGGCCCGCCGCGCAGGATCGAGGTCAATCGCGAGCGCGGCGTTGCCCTGCTGATCGCCCACGATCGGGTCAAGAGGGCGATCCACGTCTCCACCGGGGCGCCGGGCACCTCGACCCCCGCCGGCACCTTCGAGGTCTTTCGCAAGGAGCTCAAGTCCTGGTCGGTGCCGTTTCAGGTCTGGCTGCCCTACGCCTCCTACTTCACCGGCGGGATCGCCTTCCACGAGTACCCGGATGTGCCCGTGTTTCCGGCCTCACACGGATGCGTGCGGGTACCCGCGCCCGAGGCCCCGGGGCTGTACAGATTCGCCAAGCTCGGGACGACGGTCGTCGTCGTCTGAGCCCGGCGTGCCGAGGTTTAGTTGCCGGTGAGCTTGAAGTAGCCGGTGTTCTCTTCGTCGTCGCGGACCTTCTCGAGCTTGCCGAGCTGGCGCGCTTCGCGGAAAGCCGGCTTGATGTCGGCCTTCTCGACGCCGAGCTGGGCGGCGAGGTCGCCGCGGGAGAACTCCTCCGTGCCGAGCGCCTGCGCGGCCTCAACGATCTTGGCCGAGGTGAGTGCTTCGGTCATCTGCTTGTGCCTTTCTTCGTTTACGTTCGGTCTCTCACGGTAGCGCACCGTGCTCAGGCCGCTTGGCTGCGAGGATGGCGGCGAGCGCGAAACGAGCACGACCGAGAAGGGGTCCCATGTCCGATCGAAACCGTCGCCTGGTGCTGGCCGAGCGGCCCACCGGCAACTGCGAAGCCTCGACCGTGCGGCTCGAGGAGCACGACCTGCCCGAGCCGGGCGACGGCGAGGCGCTGGTACGCAACCGCTTCCTCTCGATCGACCCGACGATCCGCACCTGGATGGACGACGCCCCCGGCTACCTGCCGCCGATCGCGATCGACGAGGTCGTTCGCTGCGCCAGCGTCGCCGAGGTGGTGAGCTCGAACAGCGATCGCTACGGCGTCGGCGACCTGGTCTTCGGGATGAGCGGCTGGCAGGACTATGCGATCGCCGACGAAGGCGAGCGCACGATGCAGACGCTGCCCGAGGGCATCGACCCGACCGCGGCTCTGAGTGTCTTCGGGGTCACCGGGATGACCGCCTACTTCGGCCTCATCGACGTCGGCAAGATCGCCGAGGGCGACGTGGTGGTGGTCTCCGGCGCCGCCGGCGCGACCGGCTCGATCGTCGGCCAGATCGCGCGGATCAAGGGCGCGAGCACGGTGGTCGGGATCGCCGGGACGCCGGAGAAATGTGCCTGGCTCGTCGACGAGCTCGGCTTCGACGCCGCGGTCAACTACAAGACCGACGATGTCGCCGCGGCACTGCGCGAGGCGTGTCCGGACGGCATCGACCTGTTCTTCGACAACGTCGGCGGCGAGATTCTCGACATCTGCCTCGGCCAGCTCGCGCTCCGGGGGCGGATCGTGCTCTGCGGCGCGATCGCGACCTACAACGAGCGCAAGGTCGCCGGCCCGGGCAACTACCGGACGCTGATCGCGCGCCGGGGGCGGATGGAGGGGTTCATCATCCTCGACTACGTCGGCCGCTTTCCCGAGGCGCAGATGCAGATGGGCGCCTGGATCGCCGAGGGCAAGGTCAAGTTCGCCACCCACCTGGTCGAGGGCCTCGAGAACGCCCCCGATGCGCTCAACCTGCTGTTCACCGGCGGCAACACCGGCAAGGTGATCGTCGCGGTCGAGTAGGGCGCGGGGAGGTTTGACCTCCCCGGCGCAGGCTAGATTCGGGCCCACATGGCAGACCGGCGCGACCTCGAGTTCACCTATTCGCTGATCGACCGGATCTTCCGGCTTAGCCTCGGCGAGATGGCCGACTTCAGCGGCGCCAAGTACGACGGCGACTTCTCGCTCACGCTCGAGCAGGCCCAGCGCCGCAAGCACGAGTACGTCGCCGAGGCGATCGGAATCGAGCCCGGCAGGCGGGTGCTCGACGTCGGTTGCGGCTGGGGTCCGCTGCTCAACTTCATCCGCGAGCGCGAGGCCACCGGGGTCGGCGTCACCCTCTCATCGGCCCAGGCGGAGTCGTGTCGCCGCCACGGGCTCGACGCCCGGATCACCGACGCCCGCGCCGTCACCAAAGAGAGCTTCGGCGAGTTCGACTCGGTCGCCAGCCTCGGCGCCTTCGAGCACTTCTGCTCGCCCGAGGCCTACCGTGAAGGTCGCCAGGAGCAGATCTACGAGGAGCTCTTCGGCCACATCGCCGGCCTGATCCCCGACCACGGCCGCCTCTACCTGCAGACGATGGTCTTCGGCGCCAACATGATCGACCCCGCGAAGGCGAGCATCGAGGCGCCGCGCGACTCGGACGAGTGGTACCTGGCGCTGATGATGCACCAGTTCCCGGGCTCGTTTCTGCCCTTCGGCCACGAGCAGGTCGCCGCCGCCGCCGCGCCCCACTTCCGGCTCGTCTCCGCCGAGAGCGGCCGGCTCGACTACATCGAGACGATCAAGCAGTGGCGCAAGCGCTTCGCCGAGCCCAGCTGGCGCAAGACGCTGCTCAAGGCGCGCCTGGTGCCGCGCTACCTGACCAGCTCGAACTTCCGCCTTGCCTTCACCTCCGGCGTCAGCGCCAACAGCGTCTGCTTCGAGCGCCAGCTGCTCGACCACTTCCGGCTCGTGTTCGAGAAGAGCTAGGCCTCCGTGAACCGGTAGCTCGTGTGGCCGTGGGGCTGCTTGGCGAACGCCAGCACCTTGGCGGGTTCGATCCGGAACACGAGCCCGAGGTCCTCGCCCTGACCGCCGCTGGCGAAGCCGCCGTCGACGACGTCGAAGTGCCAAAAGCTGCCGTACTTCGCCTCGTAGGCGTCGGCGAGCCGCTGCAGCTCGTCCCGGTCGGTGATCCGGACAGCCGTGCCCTCGACCACGACGTCGAGGCCCTCCGCCCAGGTGTTGGTGCCGGTGGTCAGCGCAACCCGCTTGCTGTGTTCGAGATTGCGCGCCTTCTGCTCGCCGATCCCGGTGCAGAAATGCACGGCCTCGCCCTCCGCCACGCCGACCAGCGGGGTCACGTGCGGCCGGCCGTCGGCGCGCACCGTCGTCAGCCAATAGAGCTCTGCCTGTTCGAGCACCTGCGCGGCGTCCGCCCAAGGTGTCGGCCCCGCCTCCGGGTCGCTGAAACGGCTGTCGAGCTTGGCGGTCGGATCGGTGGTCATCGTTGGCCTCCTGGGTTGCGGGCGTCGTAATAAGGACCCCGCCGCCGGTGAGGATTCATCGGTCCCACCGGTCGTCTGGACGCGGATAGAGTGCAGCACACGTAATGGCGTTCGATCTGGCGATCGAGATCGAGAACGAGCCCGGGGCGCTGGCGCGGGTGGCGGCTGCGATCAGCGATGCCGGCGTCAACCTCGCCGCTGCCACCTGTATCGGGTCCGGCGAGCGGGCCGAGCTTCACATCCTCGTCCCGCACGCGGAGTCCGCGAGGCACTCGCTGGCGATCTCGCATCTCGCTGTCAGCCGTGAGCGCGAGGTCGTCGTCGTCGATGTCGAGGACCGCCCCGGCGTGCTCGCGGACCTGACCCGCAAGATCGCCCGGGCCGGAGTCGACCTCGACCTCGTCTACGTCGCCACCCGCAACCGGGTGGTCTTCGGCGCGGCCGACCTCGATTCGCTCAAGACCGCGCTGGACGCGGCCTAGCCGCTCAGCGCAGCGACTCGATCCAGTTGCTGCGCACGAACCCCATGCGGATCCGCTGCGGGTGGTCGCCGACCGGGATCTGGGCGATCTGCTTGCGCTTTCGGTAGGAGATCACCGAGATGCTGTCGGTGCCGCTCCAGGAGACGAGGCAGCGGCGCCCGTTGGCGCTGGTCGTCGACCAGTAGGGCTTCTCGCCTTCCTCGATCAGGGTGTGGTTGAAGTTGCGCCGGGAGACGATCGCGGCGTAGTCGGACATCGTCCCGGCGACGCAGAGCCGCTTGCCGTCGCCGCTCATCGCGATTCCGTGATGGGCGGAGTCGAGCAGATACTGCTCGCGCGGCAGGTCCTTGATCTTCTCCGCCACCGGCAGGTTCGCGACCCGGGTCACCCGGTCGGTCTTGAAGTCGTACTCGGCGAAGCCGTGGAAGAAGGAGACCTGGAAGTAGACGTAGCGCTCATCCGGGGAGAGCGCCATCGGCCGCACGGCGGAGCTCATGTTCGGGTAGCCGGCCTCGGCGAGCTTCTCGCCCATGTTGATCCGCTCGAGGATCTCGTGGGTGTCCGCGTCGACGATCTGGAACCAGCGATCGCCCTTGGTCGTGTCCTCGCTCGGCTGGTCGGTGGGCGTGTAGACGAGGCCGATCGAGGCGTGGTAGATGAGCTCACCGTCGGCGGAGTAGTTGTTTTCGTGCGGCGAGTCGCCGGACTCGAAGCGGCCCACCTCCTGGCCGGTCTTGGTGTCGAGGATGTGGACGACGTTGCCCGTCGATGCGGAAACGGCGACCTCGCGGCCGTCGGGTGAGATCGCCATGTGGTCGGAGCGCTGCCCGTCGACGACGAAGCGCCAGACGATTTCGCCGCTGGCGATGTCGATCGCGACCACGTCGGCGAGGCTCGGACGGGAGACGATCAGCAGGCGTCCGTCGTTGGTCGAGAACATGTCGTCGACGAACTGGTCGTGGCCCTCGCCGATCAGCTCGCGGATCGCGAGGAAGTAGCCGAGGCGGACCGGGTCGGCCTGAATCTCGGCCATCCGCTGATCGATGTCGGGAATGATGTTGAGGCGCGCGATCCGGCGGAACTTGCCGCGCGGGGAGATCACGTCTGCGGTTCCCTCCCAGTTGTTGCCGACGAAGATCGCCGAGCGCTTCGCGCGTTGCTCGAGTGGCAGCCGATCCGCGCCGCTCGCCGGGCTGGCGGCGAGCATGGCGGCGACCACGATCGCGATCGCTGCGGCTGACCCGCGATTGACGTACCTCCGGCGCACGAGACCGGCCAAACATACCCAGAGCCGGGCTCGCGCACGCCGGTTAGGATCGCTCCGGTGAGCGAGCGGTCCCGCACCCAGACGCTGGTGGCGATGGTTTGCGCCGCCGGGATCGTGCAGCTGCCGACGGCGGCGATCGTCGTCGCGCTGCCGACCATCCACGCCGAGTTCGACACCTCGCTGGAGGAGCTGCAGTGGGCGGTGACCGCCTTCTACATCCCCTTCGCGGCGCTGCTGATCGCCGCCGGGCGGCTCGCCGACGTCTTCGGGCGCCGGCGGATGCTTTTCTGTGGCGCCGCCCTGTTCGCCGGCGGCTCGGCGATCGCCGCCCTCTCTCCCGACGCGCAGCTCCTGATCCTGGGAATCGCGCTCTCGGGCGTCGGCGGGGCGCTGCTGATGCCCGCGTCGATGTCGCTGTTGATCAACGTCTTCACCGGCGCCAAACGCGGCTTTGCGATCGGCATGTGGGGAGCGGCGACCGAGCTCGTCTCCGGCGCCGGCGTGCTCGTCGGCGGTGTGCTCACCGGCGCGCTCAGCTGGCGCTGGATCTTCGCCGTCAATATCGCCTTCTCGATCCTGATCGTGATCCTGGCCTGGCGCGGAACCCCGGAATCGCGCGACCCGTCGGCACCTCGGCGGGTCGACATCCCGGGCGCCCTGTTGACCGCCACCGGGCTCACCGCGATCACCCTGGCGCTGATCCAGGGCGCGACCTGGGGCTGGGGCTCGCCGGCGATCATCGCCCTGCTGATCGGCGGCGTCGCCTCATTCGTCTTGTTCGCGATCGTCGAGCGGCGAACCGAGAACCCGCTGATCGATTTCAGCTTCTTCAAGCACCGCAACTTCACCGGTGCGACGACGACGATCTTCGTCATCGACTTCTCCTTCGGGGCGATGCTGTTCTTCCTGCCCAGCTACTTCCAGGAGATCCTCGGCTACACGCCGACCGAGACCGGCGTCCTGCTGTTGCCGCTGACGGGGCTGATGGTCGTCGGCTCGCCGCTCGGCGGCCGGGTCGCCGCGCGGGTGGGACCCCGCCCGCCGATCGTGATCGGCCTGACGATGATGCTGATCGCGATCTTCTGGATCTCGACCCTGGATCTCTCGACCACCTATTCCGACCTCTGGGCGCCGACCGCGATCATGGGCTTCGGCATCGGTTTCTCGCTCACGGCGATGAACCTGGCGGCGATGAACGCGGTCTCGCGCGACCATGCCGGCGCCGCCTCCGGGATCCTGGTCACCCTGAGCGGGCTCGGGGCGACGCTCGGCGTCGCCGTCACCGGAGCGATCTTCGCCGAGCTTCAGACCCAGAAGACGGTCGAGTTCGTCGGCCAGTCCGGGGTCACGGTCGGCCGCGACCAGGCCCAGGAGCTCGAGGGGGTGCTCGGCGGCACGCCGGGCGCTCAACACGCGCTCGACAAGCTCTCGGGCAGCGACACATCCGGTGTCGAGCACGCCGTTCGCGAGGCGTTCGTGTCGGCGCTCGGCACCAGCCTGAAGATCTCCGCGGCGCTGGTCCTGGTCGGGATCCTGCTGGCGATCGCGCTGCTGCGCAAGTCCGAGCCTGCCGACGCGAAGCCGATCGACGAGCTCGCGCCCTCGGTCACGCCTCGCCCGGCGCCCCGCGCCGGGGCGATCGAGCCCGCGCCGGCGCCGGCCTGAGCGCAATTCGAGCGCAGGCCCGTTTCTCGCGGTAGCTTGCGCGCATCGGACTGATCGACGGGATCTCGAGCTCGGCCTCCCGCGTGGGAGCGGTGGCGCAAAACGCCTTCGAGGTGGCACGCTTCGGTGGTCTCGAGACCGACGAGCAGCCCTCGCCGTTCGAGGTGACCGCCGAGCGCCCGGTCTACCGCCTGCGCCACTACTACGCCGACGATCCGGTCGGGGCACCGATCCTGCTGGTGCCGCCGATGATGCTCGCCGCCGACGTCTACGACGTTTCCCCGGGCTCGAGCGCGGTCACGGTCCTGCACGAAAACGGCGCCGACCCGTGGGTGGTCGACTTCGGCGCTCCGGAGCACGAGGAGGGTGGCCTCGAGCGCAACCTCGCCGACCACGTCGTCGCCGTCTCCGATGCCGTCGACCGGGTCCGCGAGGCGACCGGGCGCGACGTTCACCTCGGTGGCTACTCGCAGGGGGGCATGTTCTGTTACCAGGCGGCTGCCTACCGCCGTGGCGAGGGCATCGACTCGGTGGTCGCCTTCGGCAGCCCGGTCGACACCCGCGTCGCGCTGCCGCTGGGCATCTCCGAGGAGGTCGCCGAGTCGGCGGCAGGCATCCTCGCCGGAGTCTTCGGGCGCACCGCGGTGCCCGCCTGGATGAGCCGCACCGGCTTCCGGCTGCTGGACCCGGTCAAGTCACTGCGCCAGCAGGTCGAGTTCATCCTCCAGCTCCACGATCGCGAGGCGCTGCTGCCCCGGGAGCGCCAGCGTCGCTTTCTGATGGGGGAGGGGTGGGTCGCCTGGCCCGGGCCGGCGGTCGCCGACTTCATGCGCCAGTTCATCGCCCACAACCGGATGCTCCAAGGCGGCTTCGTGATCGAGGACCGGACCGTGACCCTGGCCGACATCGATCGCCCGGTGCTCACCGTGGTCGGCACGGTCGACGAGATCGCGCCCGCCGCGGGCGTCCGGGCGATCACCCGCGCTGCGCCGCGGGCGGAGGTCTACGAGCTGGCGCTGCCGGCGGGCCACTTCGGCCTCGTCGTCGGCTCCGCCGCGACGAAGACGACCTGGCCGGCGGTCGCGGCGTGGACGCGGTGGCGCTCAGCCGAGGGGGAACTGCCCGAGATCGTGCGCCGGGTCGACGCCGACGAGCAGGAGTTCGACTCCCCCGGGGTCGGAACCCGGCTCGGCGTCGGGCTCGAGCTTGCGGCCGGGGTCGGCGGCGGCTTTGCGCGCTCGCTCGCCGGCGCCGCCTCGCGCGCGATCGGCGGCGCCCGGGTGCTCGCCGAGGAGGTCACGGGCCAGCTTCCGCGCCTTGCCCGGCTCGGGCGGCTGGAGCCGCACACCCGCGTCTCGCTCGGCCTGCTGCTCGACGAGCAGGCCGGCCGCACACCCGCGGGCGACTTCTTCCTGTTCGAGGACCGTGCCTACTCCCACGAGGCGGCGAAGAACCGGATCGACGCCGTCGTTCGCGGTCTGGTCTCGGTCGGCGTCCACCAGGGCGAGCACGTCGGCGTGCTGATGAGCACCCGGCCGAGCGGCCTCTCTGTGGTTGCGGCCCTCAACCGGCTCGGCGCGGTCGCCGTGCTGATGCGCCCCGACGGACCGGTCGCCCGCGAGGCCGAGCTCGGCCAGGTGACCCGGATCATCGCCGACCCCGAGCTCGCCGCCCGCGCCGTGGAAGCGGGTGCGCCGGAGGTGCTCGTGCTCGGCGGCGGCGGCGAGGAGCGCGACCTCGGCGGCGAGGTGATCGACATGGAGCGGATCGATCCCGACCAGGTGCAGTTGCCGGCCTGGTACCGGCCCAATCCCGGCCGCGCCTCGGACCTCGCCTTCATCCTCTTCACCGGCGAGGGCGAGCGCACCCGGGCCAACCGGCTCACCAACGGCCGCTGGGCGCTGTCAGCGTTCGCGACCGCCTCGGCGGCGGCGCTCTCCAGCGACGACACCGTCTACGCGGTGACCCCGATCTACCACCCGTCGGGCCTGTTGATGAGCATCGGCGGCGCGATCGCCGGCGGAGCCCGGGTGGCGATCGCCCGCGACTTCGAACCGGCGACGTTTTGGGAGGAGGTGCGCCGCTACGGGATCACGGTCGCCTCCTACACCTGGACGATGCTCGACGAGATCGCCACCGCGCCCGAGGACCCCGCCGAGCATCACCATCCGGTTCGGCTGTTCATCGGCGCCGGAATGCCCCGCGGCCTTTGGCGCCGGGTCTCGCGCCGGTTCTTCCCCGCCACCGTGCTCGAGTTCTACGCCTCGACCGAGGGCGAGGCGATCCTCGTCAACGTCAGCGGCGACAAGCCTGGTTGCAAGGGCCGGCCGCTGCCCGGCAGCGCCGACGTCCGCCTCGCCGCCTACGAGGCCGAGGCGGGCCGCCTGCGCGAGCGCCCGGATGGGTTCGCGATCGAGTGCGGAACCGGCGAAGTGGGGATGCTGCTGACCCGGCTGCGCGGCGTCGTCGCAACCAGCGAGAGCCCGCTGCGGGGCGTGTTCGAGCCCGATGACGCCTGGCTTTCCACCGGCGACCTCTTCCGGACCGACGAGGACGGCGACCTCTGGCTGGTCGACCACGCCGCGGCCCTGATCCGCACCGAGCACGGCCACCTCGGCGCCTTCCCGATTCTCGACGCGCTCGGCGACCTCGACGCGATCGACCTCGCCGTCGTCTACGGGGTTCCGGCCGCGAAGTCCGGATTCGAGCTTGCGGTGGCCGCGGTCAGCCTGCGCCGCGGCCGCGAGCTCGACAGCGAGTCGCTGACCACGGCGCTCTCGGTCCTCGAGAAGGCAGAACGGCCCGACATCGTCCACGTCGTCGACGAGATCCCCGTCACCACCTGGTACCGGCCGAGCGCCACCGAGCTGCGGGCCGCAGGGGTCCCGAGCGGCGACGCCGTCTGGCGCCTCCGCGGCGAGCGCTACGTCGCCGAGGCGACTAGGCGAGCTGGCGCAGCCGCTGGAGATCGAGCACCGTAATCCGGCGCCGCGCTGTGCGGATCGCGCCCATCGCCCGCAGCGACGCCAGCGCCTTCGCGACAGCCTCACGCGAGGACGCCGTCCAGCCCGCGAGCTCCTCCTGAGAGATCGGCAGCGCGATCTCGATCCCATCGTCGCCGGGCTCGCCGAAGCGCTCGACGAGCTCGACCAGCCGGGCGGCGATCCGGCCGAGGGTCTGGGCCGCCGCGAACTCCACCAAGCGGCGATCGGCGTCGCGAAAGCGCTCGATCAGGCTGCGCATGAGCGCGGCCGCGAAGCCCGGCCGCTCGATCAGCGAGCGAAAGTCCGGGGCGGCGATCGCGAGCGCCTCGACCGGTTCGAGCGCCTCGGTGGTTCCCGAGCGCGCCCCACGATCGATCACCGAGAGCTCCCCGAGCAGCTCGCCGGGGCCGCAGAACTGGAGCACGATCTCGCGGCCTTCGGCGGTGGTCACGGTGACCTTGACCCGGCCCGCGAGCAGGACCATGACCTCGGCGCCGGGGGCGCCCTCGTGCATCAGCGTCGAGCCGGTCTTGAACCGCCGCCGGCCGCCGCGCGACACGAGCTCGCGGCGCTCGTCCTCGGAGAGCAAGTCGAGAAAGGCAGGGCGGTGATCGGGAGCCTCCCGTCCCATGTGCGCACGCTAGCGCGAGTGTGTCCGAATACAGGTTCGCGACGTGCACGAATGCGTGGCGGGCGCCTGGCCAGGCGCCTACGGTGGCACTGAGACCGAATCAGACGGTCGAACCACTCACCGAGGAGGAGACATGAGGATTTCGAGACCGACAAGGATGATCGTCGCGGTGCTGGTGGCCGCGGTGCTGGCTCCGGTCGCACCCGCCCTGGCGCGCGTCAACGACCCCGTCGCCGACAGGCTGCAGGCGGCCGGCGAACCCGAACAGTCGAGCACGCTGGTTCTGCGCCGCGATGGCGACCGTGCGGTCCCGTTCGTGGCCTACGACAGCCCGGCGGCGTCCACCGCCAGCGGCGATGGCTTCGATTGGGGCGACGCGGCGATCGGCACCGGTGCCGGCCTGCTCATCGCCACCCTCGCGATGCTCGGCTCGGGCGCGATTCAGGATCGTCGCCAGCGGTCTCAAGGGCGGCTGCCGGCGACCGCGCCGGGCGCATAGGCATTGCGCATCAGCGCGGCACGACGAGCACGCCTCAAACGGCCGACCCGGGGTCTCGCGCCTCGGGTCGGCCGTTTCGCATCGCCGCTTCCGAGTCGGCGATCTTGCGTGCTTTCGGCGTCCAGCAGGCGTAGGCTGACGCTTGTGACCGAGGATCGAACGGATCTGGTCCGGCGCGGCTACGAAGCGTGGAACGCGGGCGATCGCAGCTGGGTCCTCAACCACATGACCGACGAGATCGTCTGGGTGACGCCACCCGAGGACCCGGACGCATCGGTCTATCGCGGCTACCTCGGTGTGCAGCGCTACTGGGACGAGTGGAGGGAGGAGGTCGGCGATCTGCGGTTCGAGCCTCAGCGGTTCATCGGCGCCGGGGACTCGGTGCTCGTCGTCGTCCGCCGCACGGGACACGGGCGCAGCAGCGGCATCGACATCTCCGACGAAGTGATCCAGGTCTTCGACTTCGACGGCGAGCGTTGCTATCGGGTGCGCGAGTTCTACGACCTGCAACGAGCCCGGGACTCGCTGCCGATGGCGCGAGAGCGCGCCTGAGGTTCGCCGCGCGGAGTGCTCGCATGACCGCCGCGCCGACAACCGAACTGACCTCCGCCGAGCGGCGTCTGCAGACCGTCGTCGGGCTGTTCGCCTTCTTCTTCGTCGCGCTCGCCGGCGGATACCTGCTGCAGGGGGCGCTGGCCGACGCCGAGTTCCCCTTCGTCGCCAACTCCGTCGCCAAGGACGGGATGATGGCCGTCCTCTGCGCCCTTGCCTGGGCCGACGTTCGCCGCAACGGCTGGGCGGTCACCGTGGTCATCGGTGCCCACCTGCTGATCGCCGGCTCGCTTTTGTTCATGCTCGCGTTCGGCGACATCTCCAGTGTCGCCGGGTCGTTCGCGGCGCCCTCCGGGATCGACCTCCCGGACTCGGAGCTCCTGCTGTTGATCTGGCTCGGGCTGGCCACTGGGGTCGCCGTGCTGCTCGCCTGGCTTCGCCACCAGGCCCTCCGGGCGCAGTACTCGCTGCTTTACCTGTGGCCGCACCAGCACCAGGCGGCGACGGCGCTGGCCGAGGTGCTCGTGCTCGGGCCCGACGAGCGGCTGACACCGGAGCAGGTGGGCACCAACATCGACGAGTACCTGGCCTCGTTCTCGGCCAGCGGCAAATGGAAGTCGCGGCTGGCGCTGAGCGCGCTCTGCGTCTATCCGGTCATCCGCCTGCGGCCGCCGTTCGCGCTCATGTCGCCCGAGCGCCGCAAGCGCTTCGTCGAGTCCCGCTTCATCGCCGACGTCGCCGAGCGGCGGCTGCCCGGCTTCCTGCGCCGCCCCCTGCAGTCGCTGCTGGTGGCCGTCCAGCAGCTCTCCTTCATCGGCTACTACGCCGACCCGCGCACCGCCGAGGACTGCGGTTACGTCCCCTTCTCCAAGCGCCCGCGCTACGCCGAATCGATGGCGCTGGTCGACCCGTCGCGCAGGCCGCTCAATGTCCGCACCCCGAGCGAGGTCGACGGCGACCGGCTGACCGCCGACGTGGCGATCGTCGGCAGCGGCGCCGCAGGGGCGATGCTCGCCTACCGGCTCGCCGAGCGCGGGCGCGACGTCGTAGTGCTCGAGCGCGGCCGTCACGTAGACCCGACCGAGTTCATCGAGGACGAGCGCCGCCAGTTCTCGGACCTCTACTCCGATGGCGGCCTGCAGCTCTCGCGCGATGCCCGCTTCCACGTGCTCCAGGGGATGTGCGTCGGCGGCTCGACCGTGGTCAACAACGCGGTCTGCTTCGACCTCCCCGAGCATGTGCTCGATCGCTGGAACGACGCCGACGGCCTCGACGCCGGCCTCGATCGGACGGCGTTGCGCGAATCGTTCACGCGGGTGCGCGAATGGCTCCCGGTGATCAGCCAGTCCGGCAACACGCGGCTCGGACGCGGCGGCGCGAAGCTGATCGAGGGGATCGAGCGGCTCGGGATCGCCGACGGGCCAGGCGACTACGACGTCGTTCACGCGAACATCGCCGACGATTGCTTTGGCTGCGGCTACTGCAACATCGGCTGCCCCTTCGGCAAGAAGCTCTCGGCGCTCGACGCGACCCTGCCTCGCGCCCAGCGGCGCTACGGCACCGACGCGGTCCGGATCCTCTCGGAATGCATGGCCGAGCGAGTCACGGGCGCCAACGGAGGTTCGGCAAAGGTCGAGTGCCGGCTCTCGGACGGGCGTTCGCTCGAGGTCAAGGCGAACACGGTGGTGGTCGCGGCGGGCGCGCTCGCCTCGAGCCTGATCCTGCAGCGCAGCGACCTCGGCGGGCCGCTCGCCGGGCAGTTGTCTCAGCTTCAACCTGGGGGCGCCGATGACCGCCGAGTTCGAGGAGAAGCTCGACTCCTACGACGGCCTGCAGATCTCCCACTATCTGCGCCCGCCGAGCGAGGACGGGCTGGTGATCGAGAGCTGGTTCAACCCGGTCGGGATCGCAGGCCCTGTTCATGCCCGGCTGGTTCAGCGACCACTTCAACAACATGCGCCGCTACGACCACATGGCCTCCGCCGGCTCGGTCGTCGGGACCAGGTCCAATGGCACCATCCGACCGGGTTTTCGCGGGCGCGGTATGCGCCTCGACTACTCACCGATCGCCGACGATCTGAAGCGGCTGCTGTCGGGCCTGCAGCTGATCGGACGCATCTACCTCGCCGCCGGAGCGCAGCGGGTGATGCCGTCCACCTTCAGCTATCTCTCGATCGAATCCGAAGGCGAGCTCGAGACGATCAGCCGCCGAGTCCGCGACAACACCGACATCGAGCTGCACAGCTCGCACCCCCAGGGCGGCAACCCGATCAGCCGCGACCCCGCCAAGGGCGTGGTCGACGAAGGGTTCAAGGTTCGCGGGGCCGGCGGCGTCCACGTCTGCGACGCGAGCGTCTTCCCGAGCGCGATCACCGTCAACCCCCAGCTGACGGTGATGGCGCTCGCCGACTACGCGGCGGCCCGGATCGACTGAGGCCGCGGTCGCCGCCCGGCCGCGATGAATACGATCTCCGCCACGACCACGGCGCACCTCCCATGAAAGGGGAACACAGCTTGCTTCCGATCGCAGACTTCGGGCTCGGTGAGGCCCTGCTCACCGTTCTCGCGGTTTTCTTCATCGTGATCTGGATCTGGATCCTGATCACGATCCTCTCCGACCTCTTCCGCGACCACGAGCTCTCCGGCTGGACCAAGGCGGCGTGGGTGTTCTTCCTCGTCTTCATCCCCTTCCTGACCGCGCTGATCTACCTCGGCGTGCGCGGCTCGGGGATGCGCGAGCGGGCGCTGAAGGAGCAGGCCGACGCCAAGCAACAGTTCGATTCCTACGTTCGCGAGACCGCGGGCTCCCCGGTCGACGAGCTGCACAAGCTCAGCGAGCTGCACGACAAGGGCACGGTCTCCGACGAGGAGTTCGAGAAGATGAAGGCGAAGCTGATCGGCTAGTGCGGCCTTGCGCAAGCTGACAGCAGCCCTGCTCGCGAGCGTGGCGGTCGTAGTCCCGGCGACCGCCGCCCGTGGCGCCGGCGATGCGACCGCGCTGATCTCGCCGCTCGGCTTCTACGTCGCCCACGCGCCGAACCCGGTGCTCGGCGGCGACGGGCGCATGCACCTCGCCTACGAGATCAAGATCGCCAACCAGACCGGGCTCGACGTGACCCTGGAGTCGGTGCAGGCGACGGCGAACGGCAAGCCGATCGGCCAGTTCTATGACCCCGCGCTGCTGGCAAGGACGCTGCGGATCGACGGCACCGATCTCGGAACCGATTCGACCTTCACCCCCGGACAGGGTGCGACCCTGTTCATGGACGTCGCCTACCCGGCGAAGCGCAAGCCGCCGCCGAAGTTGCGTCACGCGATCGTGCTCAGCTTCCACCCGGTCGGTGACCCGGGCGATGTCACCACGCAGGCGTTCACCGGGGTGACGACCGAGGTCGGCACCGAGCCCGCGATCGAGGTCGAGCCGCCGCTTCGCGGCGAGCGCTGGCTGGTCGGCAACGGCTGCTGTACGCCGCCGACGGTGCACCGCACGGCGACTCTGGCGATCAACGGCACGATCGACACCCCCGAGAGGTTCGCGATCGACTTCGTCCAGCTGACCGAGGCGAACGCCCTCGTCGACGGCCCCTACGCCGACGTCAACAGCTTCCCTTACTTCGGCGACAAGATCCACGCGGCCGCCCCCGGCAAGGTGGTCAGGATCCAGGACGGGCTGCCGGAGCAGGTCCCCGGGGCGCTGCCGGCCGGCGCCACCGTGCAGACCGCGGGCGGCAACTACATGGTGGTCAAGATCGACTCGGGCCACTTCGCCTTCTACGCCCACATGCAGCCCGGCAGCCTCCGGGTCAAGGTCGGCGACAGCGTGCGCACCGGCCAGGTGCTCGGCCTGCTCGGCAACACCGGCAACACCGACGGCCCCCACCTGCACTTCCACATCATGGACGGCGCCTCGCCGCTGCAGTCGAACGGGCTGCCGTTCACGTTCACCCAGTACCGCGGCCAGGGCATGGTCACCGATGAGGCGCCGTTGTTCACCGGCAACGCGGCCCCGGTGGACCCAGGTGCGCTGGCCGGCAAGCGCCGCGGGGCGCTGCCGCTCAACGATCAGCTGATCAAGTTCAAGTAGCGCCGCGCGCTACCAGGACCCGCCGCCGCCACCGCCGGAGAAGCCGCCGCCTCCTCCGCCGGAGAAGCCGCCTCCGCCGCCGGTCGAGGAGCTCACCGGGGCCACCTGCGAGGAGAACCCGGAGCTGAAGCTGGAGCCGTCGAAGGTGGAGTCGCTAAAGCCGCCGACGAACGCGTATGAGCTCCAGTGGGTGCCGGCCGTGGCGTCGGTTACCACCGGCGCCGGGATCCGCCCGGAGGCGATCATCCGCTCGGCGGTGCCGAAGGCGACCCCGTAGACGAGGATCCGCTTCCACAGCTCGAGCGTCGCCGGCGGGTCGTCGGACAGGCGTGGGAAATCCTGTGTCCAGTGGGCGAAGGCGCGCCAGCCCTCGGTGCGCTGGATGTACTCGGCGCTGACGCGCTTGAACCGGGTCGCCGGCACGGCGAGGATCCCGAACACGGTGACGAAGGCGACGATGCCGGCGAGAAACCAGCTCTCGTCCTCGGACATCGCCAGCAGAATCACGAGCCCGAATGCCAGCGCGGCGGCGGCGTCGGTGAGCCAGCGCGCCCAGTTGAGGTTGCGATCCCAGGCCAGCTGGCCCTCCTCGACCGCGTCGAGCTTCTCGGTCATCCGCTCCCAGCGCCCGCGCCAGACCTCGGAGTGTTTGGGGATCTGATCCTTCATCTCGCTCATCGCGACCTTCTTGCCGTCGAGCAGCTGGTCGAAGAAGGCGAGCACGTCCTGCTCGTAGCCGGTCAGCTCGCCGGGCGGCCGCTCGGCCTTCTGCTCCAGCGCCAGGTCGAGCTTCTCCTCCTCGGTGGTCGCCTGGCTGGTGTCGTAGTAGCCGCGATCGACGAGGTCGAGCAGGGTCGCGAGCACGGTGTCGGTGCTGTCGGCGCCCTCGTGGGCGAGCGCGTAGGCGAGCGCCGGGCTGGCGTCGTCGGGAGGCTCCGGCAGGTACTCGGGCACACCGGCGTCGCGCTCGCGCGCCAGCACCGAGAGCAGGAAGACGACCAGCCAGGCGATCGCCGCGATCCCGAGCGAGACCAGGAACGCGTGCTCGGCGACGAAGCGCTTGAACTGGTTCCAGGCCGAGTTGTAGTCGTCGTCGAGCTCCTGCTCTGAGGCGAGGATCCCGGGCAGCCCCTCGCCCTCGCCGACTCGGGCGGCGGGATAGCGCTTCGCCGGGTCGCGCGGCATCGTCACCCGGAACTCGACCGCGGTGCCGCTTTCGACGTCGGAGGCCTCGAGCGTCGCCACGCCCTCGCCGCGAACGGTCTCGCCCTCGACGTCGCGCGGGTGTCCCCAGACGCGGTAGAGGTTGCGCGGGTCGGCGGGGTCGAGCGCCGGGTTGGTGAAGCGGGCGTTCAGATGGTCGAGGTCGAAGTCCCACTCATCGCCCCAGACCGTCCAGCCGATGTCGAGCACGTCCTCGTAGGCGACGACCGCGTTGGTGACCCGGTAGGAGATCGTCGTCGTGCGCTCCTCGTCGGTGGCTCGGTAGTGCCAGACGATCCGGTAGCCCTGGAAGGACGTCTCCGTGCCGAAGACGCCGGGCCGGTCGTTGCTGCCGAGCCGGGTGTTACCGCCGGGCGCGAACCGCTGGCCGTCCTGGCTCACCGAGACGTCGCTGATCTCCTCGCCGTGCAGGAGGTCGATGTCTCGGTAGGAGCCCTCGAAGTGCCCGTCGTAGTCGAAGGTCAGCTGCTCGGTGACCAACAGGCTGCCGTCGTTGGCAAGCCGCAGGTCGACGCCGGCGCTGGTGACGTCGGCGCTGCGCGCCGCGGCCGTGGCGGCGAGCGCGAGCGAGAGCGCGAGCGCGGCCCAGAGGGCGATCGCAAGGCGCCGCACGTTCAGGCCGGACCGGGGGAGAGACTGATCTGCGGGGCCACCTCGGCCTCGGCCGGGGCGTCGAAGAACTCACGCTTCTCGAAGCCGAACAGACGGGCGACGATCACCGCGGGGAAGACCTGGATCAGGGTGTTGTAGGTCTCGACCGTGTCGTTGTAGACGCGGCGGGTGATCGCGATCTGGTCCTCGGTGTCGCGCAGATCGTCTTGGAGCTTGGAGAAGTTCGTCGACGCCTCGAGCTCGGGGTATGCCTCGGCGACCACCAGCAGCTGGTTGGTCCCGCGAGTTACGTCGGCCTCGGCGACAGCCCGCTTCGCCGGCCCCTGGGCGGCGATCGCGGTGCTGCGGGCCTCGGTCACCTCCTCGAACGTCGTCCGCTCGTGGCTCGCATAGCCCTTCACCGACTCGACCAGGGTCGGGATCAGGTCGTGGCGGCGGCGCAGGGCGACGTCGATCTGCGACCACGAGTTCTCGGCCGCGAGGCGCTTGGCCACCATCCGGTTGTAGGTCAGCCAGACGAAGGCGGCGAGCGCGAGCACGACGACGATTGCGATCACGACGGCGATCAAGGTGCAGACGCTATCCGCTGGCGATGGCGCACTACGGCTCCAGGCGGCCGAGCAGCCAGTCTGCGTGGCCGACCAGGCGCTCGATCGGATACGCCTCGGGATCGGTCAACAGCAGGCGGGCGGCCTCGTCGGCGACGGCTGAGAGGGTGCGGGCGGTGAGCTGGGGGTCGGGTGACTCGGCGCCGGGCCCGAGGCCGGGGCGGACCACCTCGGCGAGCGCGCCGACGATCGCGTCGCGCCCGGCGGTGATCCGCTCGCGCAGGACCACGGGTGCGCCCTCTGGCGGCATCAGCACCAGGCGCCAGGTGACCGGGTCGGCGGCGACCGCCTCGAGATATCCGCGCAGCGCCGCCAGCAGGTCCTCGCGCGGGGTGCCGCCCGTCGGTGCGGCGGTCGGCAGGATGTGAGCGAGCTGCCCCAGCGCCCTCTGGCCCTCGCGGTCGACCATCGCCTCGAGCAGGCCGGGGAGGGTCTCGAAATGCCCGTAGACGATCGGGCGGGTGATCCCGGCGCCGCGGGCGACGGCCTCGATCGAGACCGCGTGGAAGCCCTGCTCGCCGACGATCTCCTTGGTCACGTCGAGCAGCTGCGAGCGGCGTTCCTCCGCGCTCATCCGAGGCCGTGGCGATGAGTTGGAGGTTTCCACTTGACAAACGATGTTACACACGTGTAAGTTACGCGCCCGTAAGTTACCTCCCGAGGACAGAGAGTCGAAGATGAGCCTGAGCACGAGCGAGCAGACGCCGACCGCTTCCACCGAGATCGAGATCGCGATCGTCGGCGCCGGGTTCTCCGGGCTGGCCATGGCCTCGCGCTTGAAGCGTGCGGGCCGCGAGGACTTCGTCATCCTCGAGCGCGCCCGCGACGTCGGCGGCACCTGGCGCGAGAACACCTACCCGGGCTGTCGTTGCGACGTGCCCAGCCACGTCTACTCGTTCTCCTTCGCCCCGAACCCGGAGTGGAGCTCGACCTTCTCACCCCAGCAGGAGATCTGGGACTACCTGCGCCAGGTGGCCGCCGACGAGGGGCTGACCGAGCACGTGCGCTTCGGCTGCGAGGTCGAGAGCGCGAGCTGGGACGCGGATGCCCGCCGCTGGCGCCTGCAGACGTCCGGCGGGCCGGTCTCGGCCCGGGTGCTGATCGCCGGGGCCGGGCCGCTGCACGAGCCCAAGCTCCCCGAGATCCCCGGCCTGCGCGAGTTCGAGGGCACGGTCTTTCACTCGGCGACCTGGGACCACGACCACGAGCTCGAAGGTGAGCGCGTCGCAGTGATCGGCACCGGCGCCAGCTCGATCCAGTTCGTACCCCAGATCCAGCCCAAGGTGGCGAAGCTGCACCTGTTCCAGCGCACGGCGCCGTGGGTGATGCCGCGCCGCCAGCGCCCGATCACTCCGGTCGAGCGGGTCGTCTACCGCCGCGTCCCGGCGCTGCAGCGGGCGATGCGCTCGGCGATCTACTGGGCCCGCGAGTCGTTCGCGATCCCGATGCTCCGAGTCGCCCTGGCGCCGATGCTGCGGTGGGTCGGCAAGCTCCACCTCTCTCGCAGTGTCGCCGACCCGCAGCTGCGCGCGAAGCTCACCCCCGACTACCTCCCCGGCTGCAAGCGGATCCTGGTCGCGAACGACTATCTGCCCTCGCTCGGGAAGCCGAACGTCGAGGTCCTCAGCGATCAGATCGCCGAGGTCCGCGGGCGGACGATCGTCACCGCCGGCGGCGACGAGCGTGAGGTCGACACGATCATCCTCGGCACCGGCTTCCACGTCCTCGACATGCCGATCGCCGATCGCATCCGCGACGGCGCCGGGCGCTCGCTGGCCGAGCACTGGGACGGCAGCCCGCGCGCCCATCGCGGGACCATGGTCGCCGGCTTTCCCAACTTCTTCCTCCTCCTCGGCCCGAATACCGGCCTCGGCCACAACTCGGTCGTCTACATGGCCGAGGCCCAGGCCGGCTACATCTCGCGCACGCTGCGACACATGCGCGCCCACGACCTCGAGACGCTCGAGGTCCGCGCCGACGCGCAGCAGCGCTGGAACGACGAGATCGAGACGAAGATGGAGGGCACAGTGTGGCTCGAGGGCGGTTGCTCGAGCTGGTACCTGGACCGCAACGGGCTCAACACGTCGCTGTGGCCGGATTTCAGCTTCCGCTTCGCCCGCGCGCTGCGCCGCTTCGACCCCGCCGAGCACACGGGCACTCCGGCGCCGCTGCCGGCGGTGCCCGATCCCGCCGCCGCGTAGGCGGGCGCCGCGCGGCTAGTTGCGGCGCTCGCGCTGGGCCCGCCGGTGGCGAGCGAGGGCGAGCAGCGGGTAGACGAGCACCGAGAGCATCCCGGCTCCGACCAGAGCCACGGCGACGTCGTTTCGCATCGTGCCGGTGTCGAGGCCGATCTGGGTGATCGCCACCAGCAGCGGCAGGGCGGCGGCCGAGAACAGGGCCAGCGAGACTCGCTCGGAGCCTGCCAGCCCGCGGTAGAGCAGCATCGCGGGCAGGCCGCGGGTGACGAGGAAGATGAGGGCGAATCCGGGCACGAGGGCGAGCGAGGCGGCGTTGGAGGAGAGCGCGTCGAGGTCGTAGTCCATGCCGGTGGCGATGAAGAAGACCGGGATCAAAAAGCCGTAGCCGACCGCGTCGAGCTTGCCCAGGAACTCATGTGCCTCGCTGCCGCGGATCACGATCCCGACCACGATCCCGGCGGCGAAGGCGCCGAGGATGACGTCGAGCCCGAACTCGGAAGCGAGCGCCGCCAGGGCGACGACGAGCAGCACCGAGAGCCGCACCGCGAGCTGGCCGCTGGTTCCCATCGTCGTCTCCAGCAGGCGCACCACACGCCCCGGACGCGCCCGCAGCGCGATCACCGTCGCCACGACGACGATCGTGGCGAAGGCGAACAGCAGCAGCGCCCGCAGCGGCTCGTCGGCCTCGAAGGCGAGGATCACGGAGACGCAGGCGAGCGGCCCGAACTCGCCCGCGGCGCCGGCGCCGACGACGTAGTTGCCGAACCGCTGGTCGAGGATCCCGGAGTCGCGAAGGATCGGCATCAGCGTCCCCAGCGTCGTCGTCGTCAGCGCCAGGCCGACCAGGATCGTCGCGCTGATGACCCCGGTCAGGTGCAGGATCAGCGCGATCGCCAGGCCGAGCCCGAGCGAGATCAGCCAGCCGCCGACCCCGGCCCGGGCGGGGGCGCCGCGGATGCGCTCGAAGTCGATCTCGATCCCGGCGAGGAAGAAGAGGAAGGCGAGGCCAAACGTCGAGAGCGCCTCGATGAAGTCGTCGGTGTCGGCGACGCCGAGGACCTGGGGGCCGACGAGGATGCCGAGGAAGATCTCCGCGACCACGACCGGCACCCGGGCCCGCTTCGAGAGGTCGGCGAGCACCGGCGCGAACACGGCCACCGAGGCGACGACGAGGATGTCACTCTGATCGAACTCCAAACCGCCGCGAGCCTATTCGCCGCGGCACTCGCGTCCAGCGGGGCCCTAGAATCGCCGCTTCGAGCCAGAGGGGAATACCGACTATGGAGGTAGCGATGAAGGCAGGGATCAGGATCGGCGGGGCACTCACGTGCGCGCTGGCGGCGTTCGCGATCGCGGCGACCACGGCCGGGGCGGACCCGGGCGCGGCGGCTGGGGTGAGCGCCAAGTCCGCCTGCCCGCTGAGCGTCAGCGAGCAGCGCAACCTCGGCGCCTCCTATGTCTACACGCTCAAGGTCAAGGGCCTGGACTGCGCCAAGGGCAAGAAGCTGGTGCTCAAGTTCCACGAGTGCCGCCACGACAACGGTGGCGCCGACGGCACCTGCGGCTCGGTCAAGGGCTACAGCTGCAACACCAAGATCCTCGACGAGTCGCCGCAGCAGTTCAGCGCCAAGGCCACCTGCACCAAGGGCTCGAAGAAGTTCAAGCAGACGTTCGCCGAGAACACCTGAGCCGCGTGCGCGCGAAGCCACTGTGTGGGGTTTAGGGCGCTATGCGACCCAAACCCCACACATGCCAGCGGCGGCAAGGGCTGGCCGGGAAACGCGTAGCCCTGGTCACGCTCGTCGCAGCAATCGGCCTCTCCGTGGCGAGCCCTGGCTCCGCTTCAGCCGCCGAGCAGGCGGCGAAGCCACACCGTTTCTATCGCGCCTGTCTGTCGGTGGTCGAAGGGACACGAGCTGAAGCGTCCGGTGGCCGTGCCTGTCGCCAAGCCCGGCATGCTCTGCGCATTTGTAACCAAGAGGCTCGCGAGCTTTCTCCCCGTTCGGCACGCAGAACCGCGCGCAAGGCGTGCGACGCCGCCGCCGACCAAGTGATTGCGGCGCTGGCGGCAGCAGATTGAGACAACCGCTTCGGACGAAAGCGGTCCCTAGTCCGCAGCGCGGGTCACCCGGAAGCCTGCGTGAATTCGGCGCCCGAACGCGTCGCCTCCGACTTCGTAGGTGATCCCCTTGGCGATCCGATACCAGCCCGGCCTGAGCGGTGGAACCTGAACGTAATCCGGCGTCCCTGGCATCAGGGCGTCGAGCAAGCTGGCGTAGCTGTGCGTCCGCCAATACGGCTTGTCAGGGTCGCGCCACGCAGCCCGGCGACTCGCCATCCCGTCGATCGGACGCCAGCTCCCGTGGCGGCGGTCTTCGACCCAGGCGGACGTCCCGACATTGATCAACGAATTGTGATCGCCCGCATACCTCAGCCTGATCCACGTTTTCGGCGGTGCGCTTGCCGGGGTCACGGTCAGCTCGACCGGCGGTTTCGTAGTCGGTTCTGCAGACGACGGCGGCGAGTAAACGACGGCCGCCACCGCTGCCGTAGCCACAGCGATCAATGTTGCGCCGAGGGCAAAGCGCCGGATCACGCGGCACAGCGTAGGCGGATCCGCGCTAGCGGGTGAAGTCCTCGTCGATGCGGTCGAGGACCAGGTCGGCGGCGATCGCTGAGCCGGCCTGGTTCAGGTGGATGCCGTCGGATTCGCGGACGATCGTGTTCTGGCCGTCGACCTCGATCGTGTCGGTGTAGCGCTCGCCGGGCGTGAACACGGGCACCGTGTCGACCACCCGCACCTGGCTCGCCCAGGCCTGCGCGGCGACGCGGATCGCGGCGTTGACCACCGTGTCGACCCGGGCCGCGTCGGCGTCGCGGGGGGTCATCACCGTCAGCCAGTAGACCTTCGCGGCGCCGTCCTGGCGGTAGTTGTCCATCACCTGGCGCACCCGGTTGGCGTAGATCGCGGCGTAGTCGGCCCCGCAGCACTCGACCTCGCCGCCGCCGGGACCCGGCATCCCGTAGCCCTCGTTGGCGCCGATGAAGACGACCACGGCGTCGGGGCTGTCCTCGGCGACCTGGCTGGCGGAGAGCCGGCCCCAGTCGATCAGGGCCGAGTTCGAGATCCCGGTGCCCAGATGCGGCTCGCGGATCACCTCGACCCCTTCAGGGGCCAGCCGGCGAGCGAGCTCGGTGTCGAGCGGCGTCGAGAGCGAGTCGCCGGTGACCAGGAGGGTGTCGAGCTCCTGCTTCGGCGGCGGCTGCGCTCCGATCGCCGCCGGGTCGAAGGCGTCGGCGGTGACCGGCGGCAGGCCGCCCTCGGCGCCCGGGGTGGCGGCGACCTCGAAGCCGTTGCCGGTCAGCTGCTGGTCGGGCGAAAGGCCGCCGGTGAGCTCGTGCTGGGCCTCGTCGAGGGGCAGCCGATCGCTGATCCAGTCGGTGGGCTCGCCGACCGCCTCGACGATGTCCTGGCCGATCCCGGGGTCGATCTGCGCCGCCGCGTCGCGGATCGAGCCGCCCGCAAACAGAATCAGCAGCAGGGCGACGAGGGCGACGGCGCCAACCGCGTCGCGGGCGCTGTAGCTGTGCTGGCCGTGGCGCTCGAAGCGGCTCATCTCGCTGTCGTCTCTGTGCTCGGTCATCAAAACTGAAAATAGATGAACGGGGGCACGCCCTGGCTCGGCACCGTCGCGCCGACGAGCAGGATCACGGCCGCGAGCCCGATCGCGAGCGCCACCGGCCGCAGGCGCTCGATCCGCAGCTGCAGCCGCTGCAGGGGGCGCTGGGGCAGCAGCTGCATCCCGACCACGACTGCGACCATCGCCAGCACCGGGACCGTCCACAGGGTCGCCGGACCGGGGTCGACGATGCGCCCGAGGAAGGTCCAGAAGACGTCGAGGTCGGGCGATCGGAAGAGGATCCAGGCAAAGCAGACCGCGAGGAAGGTCCCCAGCCAGCGAAACCAGACCGGCGTACGGCGGCCGATGCGGCCGTCGAGCGCGTGCTCGGTGACCAGCATCGCCCCATGGAAGGCGCCCCAGAGGACGAAGGTCCAGGCGGCGCCGTGCCAGAGCCCGCCGAGGACCATCGTGATCATCAGGTTGCGGTAGGTGAACAGCCGCGAGCCCCGGCTGCCGCCCAGCGGGATGTAGAGGTAGTCGCGCAGGAACCGCGACAGGGTCATGTGCCAGCGCCGCCAGAAGTCGCGAAAGCCGGTTGCCCGGTAGGGGTTGTTGAAGTTCTGCGGGAAGATGAAGCCGAGCAGCAGCGCGAGGCCGATGGCGATGTCGGTGTAGCCGGAGAAGTCGCAGTAGATCTGGGCGGCGTAGGCGAAGGTGGCGAGGATCGCGTCGGGGGCGAAGTAGGCCTCGGGCACCCCGAACACCGGATCGACGATCTCGCGCGCCAGGGTGTCGGCGATCAGCACCTTCTTCAGCAGCCCGAGCGCGATCAGGGTGAGCCCGGCGCCGACGGCGACCCGGGTGGGATCGCGGGGGAGCTTGAGCTGGGGGAGGAACTCGCTGGCGCGGACGATCGGCCCGGCGACCAGATGGGGAAAGAAGCTGAGGTAGATCGCGGCGTCGATCAGCGAGGCCGGCTTGGCATCGCCGCGCTTGACGTCGACGACGTAGGTGATCGCCTGGAAGGTGAAGAAGCTGACCCCGATCGGCAGCGCGATCGTCAACAGCGGCAGCGGCATCCCGAGGGCGACCGAGTCGAGCACGTCGCCGACGTCGGTGACGAAGAAGCCGTAGTACTTGAAGATCCCCAGCGTGAGCAGGTTGAGGGCGACCGCCGCGGCGCAGATCCGGGCTCGCCGGCGAGCGTCGTCGGAGTCGTGGATCAGCTGCACGGCGAGCTGGTTGCCGAGCGTGATCCCTCCCAGCAGCAGGCAGAAGCGCGGATCCGCCGCCGCGTAGAAGACGTAGCTGGCGAGGATGATGAACGGCTTCCACAGCGGCTGGCGCGGCATCAGCAGCCAGGAGAGCCCGAGGACGACCGGGAAGAAGATCGCGAACTCGATCGTCGGGAACAGCATCTGGGATGGGGTGCTCGGGGGTGCCCTGCGCGTCGGGTAGGTTTCCCCCCTTGAAGCGAGCGGCGATGCTAGTTCATGTGATCGCGTTCCTGGCCCTGGGCGCCGGGGTCGCCAGCGCCGCCTGCGGGGGAGTCGAGCAGGAGAAGCCGCGCAAGGACGTCAACCTCGGCCGCGCGCCGATCGCGATCGGCGACTCGCCGATGCTGCTCGCCCTGCCGAACCTCGCCGCCGAGGGCTACCGCGCCAACGCTCGCGGCTGTCGCCAGTTCCCAGAGGGCCTCGGCGTGATCCGCAAGCTGAGGCAGGAGGATCACCTGCCGAAGCTGGTCGTGATCGCGCTCGGCTCCAACGGCTCGATCACCCGCAACAACATCCACGATGCCCTCGATCTGGTCGGCAAGAAGCGGACCCTGGGCCTGGTCACCCCGCGCGAGACCGGCGGCGGCTCCTCCAGCGACGCCGACGTCGTCCGCAGCGAGGCGAAGAAGCACAAGAACCGGATCGTGCTGCTCGACTGGGTCCAGTACGCCTCCGGGCACTCGAGCTGGTTTCAGCCCGACGGCCTGCACCTGACCTTCGACGGCGCCGAGGCGTTCGCGGACCTGCTGAAGAAGCCGCTCAAGGACCTGCCGAAGCCGCACTAGGCGGGGCGGGCGCAAGTCGCTCGCAAAACTCGGCTAAACCTGCACGAGCTTCCGGTCGATGGTCTACTGGGAGTGCGTCGTGAGATTGAGTCCGACACCTGAGGAGTTGCCGGAGGTTCAGCGTTTGCTGGCCGAGTCGCAGGCGCGCCCGCAGAAGGACCTTGCCCAGCGCGAGCTGCGCAACGAGCTGACGATCGGGGGAGCGTTCGTGCTCGCGGCGGTGGCGCTCGCGGTGCTCGGCACCGACTCGAACGCGGTCGATGCCGGAGAGGCGATGCTCGTCTTCGTCGGCCTCGTGCTCGGCGCCCGAGTCGTGTTTCAGGTCGGCTCCTGCTACACGACGCCGGTCCAGCTCGCCTTCGTCCCGGCCCTCTTCGTGCTGCCCGCGGCGCTCGCGCCGCTGTTCGTCGCAGGCGCGCTGCTCGTCGCCCGCTCGATCGAGGTTGCCCAGGGTCGGCGCCATCCGTCCCGCCTGATCAACTCGCTCGCCGACTCCTGGTTCACGATCGGGCCGGCTCTGGTTCTGGTGGCCGCGGGCAGTCCCGCGGCCGATCAGGTCTCGTTCCTCGTCCTGCTCGCCGCACTCGCGGCTCAGTTCGCCGGCGACTCGCTCTCCTCTCGCGCCCGCGAATGGCTGCACGGAGGGGCCTCGCTTCGCGAGCAGCTCGCCGAGAGCGCCTGGATCTATCTGGTCGACATCCTGCTCTCTCCGATCGGCTTCGCGCTCGCGCTGGCGGCGCTGGCGGAGCCCGCCGCCGTTGCGCTCTGCTGGCCCGTGTTTTTGCTGCTCGGCCTGTTCGCCCATGAACGCGACGAGCGGCTCGCTTCCCTGCTCGAGCTCAGCGAGGCCTATCGCGGCACCGCTCGCGTGCTCGGCGAGGTCGTTCAGCACGACGACGCATATACCGGCCTCCACATCCGCGGCGTGGCCGAGCTCGCGGTCGAGGTCGCAGCCGATCTGGGCTTGAACCCGAAGCAGCGACGACTGGTCGAGTTCGGGGCGCTGCTCCATGACGTCGGCAAGATCGCGATCCCGAAGGAGATCATCCGCAAGCCGGGGCCGCTGGACGAGCTCGAGTGGCAGGTGATCAAGACGCACACGATCGAGGGCCAGCGGATGCTGGCGCGGATCGGCGGCCTGATGCGCGACGTCGGGATCATCGTCCGCTCATCGCACGAGCGCTACGACGGCAACGGTTACCCGGACGGGATCGCCGGCCACGAGATCCCGATCGAGTCGCGGGTGGTGTTCTGCTGCGATGCCTTCAACGCGATGACCACCGACCGCGTCTACCGCGACGCCCTCGACCACGCCGAGGCGATCGCCGAGCTGCGCGACAACGCCGGAACGCAGTTCGACCCGGTCGTGGTCGAGGCGCTGATCCGCCGGGTCGAGGCCCGCCGTTGGACACCGTCGGCGAGCACCGGCCCCAGCGGCGCGCCCGCGGTGACGCCACTGCGAAACGGCGGCGGCCACCTG
The DNA here is from genome assembly GCA_963767475.1 of uncultured Solirubrobacterales bacterium. Lineage (GTDB taxonomy): Bacteria > Actinomycetota > Thermoleophilia > Solirubrobacterales > 70-9 > WHSW01. Next base: position 492,918 of record CAVYEI010000003.1, on the reverse strand, counting down.
GACGAACGTACGAGAGAGGTTGCGGACTGAGATCTCGCTGCCGATCGATGGAGTGCGGAGCAACGCCCCGAGTCCGCCCCTCGCATCGACCAAGGAGATCTCTTGCGCAAGACCCTCGTCTCGCTCGCCGCCCTCGGTTTTTTGGCGCTCGCCCCCGCCGCCGCCCAGGCGAGTTCCTGCCCCGGCGAGCCGCCGTCCTCCCAGGTCTTCTCCGCCTACGACGGCGATCCCGACTTCTATTTCCTCGCCCCCGGCGGTGACTTCGGCGCCGGAGCACCGGCCTGGTCGCTCGACGACGCGTTCACCTACGGCTCGGCGCTCGTGCTGCCCCCGCGCAGCAGCGCCACCTCACCGCCGATCTGCGTCAGCAAGGGCTATCCCCACGGGCGCATGTACGGCGGCGGTTTCGGTCTCGGCAAGACAAAGGTCAAGGTCGACGTGATCTACGACGGCGAGGAGAGCGTCGAGTCGACGAAGTTGACGCTGAACAAGTTCGAGCTCGAGCCAACCGACCGCTTCTCGCTCGACGAGAGCGCCTTCGGGCTCGACCCGGTGACCGGAAACGCATCGGTCCGGCTGGTGTTCACGCCCAGCGGCGGAACCGCGGTGATCGATGACGTCTACATCGACCCGCGCATGCGCAACTAGCGCCGCTCAGCCCTTCGGGATCGTAAACAGGGAGGCTGCCGAGGCGGCGAACATCATGTCGCCCTCGATCTTCAGCTTGCCGCCCATGAACAGCATCGGCCCGGCGACGTTGCCGGTCACCAGGCGCAGGAAGTCGGCGCCGCCTACCGTGAACGTCACCCGCGGCGACTCCGACTCGAGCCCCTCGTGCACCGTGCAGGTGCCGCCGCTGATCACCGTCTCGTATTCGTCGGCGCCGCCGTCGGCCCGGTCGCCGATCCGCCAGTGGATCACGGCATCGGTATCGCCGGCCGCGTCGGCGCGGAAGTGCTCGCCCATGCGGCGGAAGATCTCGCTCAGGATCTGACCTCGCATCGGCCCCGCCATCAGCTCGGCGAGCTGCTCGTCGGTGGCCGCCGCCATGTTCTTCGCCAGCTCCTCCGCGTCGATCTGGCTCGGGTCGATCGCGCTCACGGCAGGCGCCTCAACAGCGGCGCAATTTGGCTCCGTCCTGCCGGACTCCGCCTCATCGGACCTGCACCCCCGAGATCGCCCGCGAGATCACAAGCCGCTGGATCTCCGAGGTGCCTTCGAAGATGTCGTAGATCTTCGCGTCGCGGTGCATGCGCTCGACCGGGAACTCGCGGGTGTAGCCGTTGCCGCCGAGGATCTGGATCGCGCGCTCGGTGACCCAGGTCGCGACCTCACCCGCCTTGACCTTCGACATCGAGCCCTCGGCCTTCGTGAACGGGATCTGGTTGCGACCCATCCAGGCCGCGCGCCAGGTCAGCAGCCTGGCCGCGTCGATCTCGGTCGCCATGTCGGCGAGCGTGAACGCGATCGCCTGGTTCTCGATGATCGCCTTGCCGAACTGCTGGCGTTCCTTGGCGTAGTCGAGCGCGTACTCGTAGGCCGCGCGGGCGATCCCGAGCGCCTGCGAGGCGACCACCGGCCGGCTCGCCTCGAAGGTCTGCATCGCCGCCTGCGACTGGCCCTTCTTGCCCTCGCGCACGCGGGCGAGGCGCTCGTCGAGCTTCTCCTTGCCGCCCAGCAGGCAGGACCCGGGGACGCGGCAGTCGTCGAGGTGGACGTCGGCCGTGTGCGAGGCGCGGATGCCGTGCTTCTTCAGCTTCGCGCCCTGCTCGAGGCCCTTGGTGCCCGGAGGGACGATGAAGGCCGCGTGACCGCGCGAGCCGAGTTCGCGGTCGACTGTCGCGATCACCACGTGGACGTCGGCGATCCCGCCGTTGGTGGCCCAGGCCTTCTGGCCGTTGATGACCCACTCGTCAGCGGCCTCGTCGTACTTGGCGTTGGTGCGGATCGCCGAGACGTCGGAGCCGGCGTCGGGCTCGGAGGAGCAGAAGGAGGCGACCTTGGGATCCTCGGGGGTGCCAAAGCAGCGCTGGATCCACTCCGCCATCTGCTCGGGCGTGCCCTGGCCGAAGATCGCGGCGACCGCGAGCGAGGTGCCCATGATCGACATCCCGATTCCGGCATCGCCCCAGAACAGCTCCTCGTTGACGATCGGCAGGGTGAGGCCGGAGGAGTCGAACCAGAACTGGGCCAGCCCCTCGTAGCCGTAGAGGCCGATCTTCGCGGCCTCCTGGATCACCGGCCAGGGCGTCTCCTCGCGCTCGTCCCACTCGGCGGCGGCGGGACGGACGACGTCGGCGGCGAACCCGTGGACCCAGTCGCGGATGTCCTTTTGGTCCTGGCTCAGCTCGAGTGTGAAGGTGGGGGTGGAGTCGGGCGGCGTGGCGCCGACCGCCTGCTCGACCAGTTCTTCCGTGCTGGTGGCGTTCAAGTTCTTGCTCCTGAATACGACATTGGCTTATGTAACATCGACGAGGGTAAGGGTTACCCCAATCCATGTCAACGATCAACGAAATCAACCTTCATGGCCACCGCGTCTGCTTTCGGGAGGCGGGCGAGGGGCCGCTCGTCGTCCTCATCCACGGGATCACCGGCCGTTCGGATCAGTGGGAGCCGGCGATCGAGCATCTGGCCGCCGAGCACCACGTGCTCGCGCCCGATCTGCTCGGACACGGCGAGTCGGCGAAGCCACGCGGCGATTACTCCCTCGGCGCCTTCGCCAGCGCCGTCCGCGACACGATCGTCGCCCTCGGTCACGAGCGGGCGACGATCGTCGGGCACTCGCTCGGCGGCGGGATCGCGATGCAGTTCTCCTACCAGTTCCCCGAGCGCTGCGAGCGGCTGGTCCTGGTCTCCAGCGGCGGGCTCGGCCGCGACGTGCATCCGCTGCTGCGGGCCTCGACCCTGCCGGGCTCCGAGTGGGTGATGCCGTGGCTGATGCACCCGAAGGTGCTCGGCGCGGGCGAGGCGGCCGCTCGGCTGCTCGGCTTCCTGCGCCTGCAGGCCGGCACCGACCTCGCCGAGGTCGCACGCGGCTTTGCCTCGCTCGGCGACGCCGAGGCACGTTCCGCCTTCATCCAGACGATGCGAGCGGTGCTCGACCCCGGCGGCCAGCGCGTCTCGGCGCTCGACCGGCTCTACCTCGCCGAGGCGCTGCCCACCCTGCTGATCTGGGGCGCGGCCGATCCGGTGATCCCGGTCGAGCATGGCCGCGCCGCGCACGAGGCGATGCCGGGCAGCCGCCTGGAGCTGCTCGAGGGAGTCGGGCATTTCCCCCAGCTCGAGCGCCCCTACCACTTCGCCCAGCTGCTCTCCGAGTTCATCGCCGAGACCGAGCCCGCCGTGCTCGACACCGACTCGATGCGCGAGCGGCTGGTCGCCGGCGCCGCGAGCTAGACGCCGGCGCTAGCGGCGCCTCTGGATCCGCTCGACCTCGCGGCCCATCCGCTCCTCGACCGCCTCGGTCATCACCAGCTGGAACATCGCCAGCAGCGCGTCGGAGGCCAGCGGGCGCAGGCGCTCGAGCGCGTCGCGGACGGCGGGCAGGTCGGTTTCGGGACTGCCCTGGTCCTCGAACGGCTTCCAGATCTGCTTGATGAACAGCTCGACGAAGGTCTTCGCCACCGCGCTCGAGTGCTTGTGGATCTCGGCGGCCACGTCGAGCGCCGCCTCGGCCGGCATCCCGAGCGCGGCGAGCTCGGCGCTCGCTCTGCCGAGCGTCGGGCTGAGCTCCTCGAAGTTGCCGTCGGGCAGCGGCCGCAGGATGCCCAGCTTCTCGGCTTTGCGCAGCAGCGCCGGCGCCGCCTCGCCCGCGTTCCAGCGCTCCGCCAGTTCAGCCGCCGAGACGATCTGGGGTTGTTCGTCCTCGAACGGCGCCTTCAGCGAGCGGGTGAAGCGCCGCACCTCTTCGCTCGAGCCGCCCGCCGACTCGAGCAGGCGCCCGATCGCCTCGAGCTTGAAGCCATCGGCCTGCAGCTCGCGGATCAGGTTGATCCGCGACTCGTGCTCGGAGCCGTAGAAGCCGGTGCGCCCGCGGACCTCGGGGGCGGGCAGCAGTCCGCGCGACTGGTGCGCGCGGATGTTTCGCACCGTCATCCCGGTGCGCCTCGCGAGCTCGTCGATCGTCAGCTCTTCGTCGGTCGCCGTAGCCATGCTGCGCCGAGTCTACGCCGGGCCATGGCGCATCGCGGGATGTTCCATGCGAGTCAGCCCGCGAGCAGGATCTTGCGGCTCAACGACGCTGGGTTGCCGGCGGCGTCGGCGAAGCTGACCTCGAGCTTGGTCTTCAGCTCGCCCGAGCGAGAGCGTTTCGCCTTCTTCAGCGCCTTGCGCCCCTTCTTCGTCGGCGCCAGCACCAGCGAGCCGACGTCGGCGGCGGTGAGCGAGGCGCTCGCTGTCGCGATCTGCTTCTTTCCGGCCAGCAGCGCCGCGGTCGCCGTGCAAGCCTCGTCACAGCTGAACGACGCGCTGAGCTTCGACTTCAGCGCTCGCCTGATCTTGTTCTGTTGCTTGGCGTCGAGCAATGCCTTCGGCGCCTTCGTGTCGGGCGGCGGTGTCGGCTGCGGGGTGAGAATCGCGAGCGAGCGGATCGCCGTGGTGCCGGTCCCGATCAGGTCGATCGGCGCCGCGACGTTGGTCGCGCCGGGCGCGAGATCGATCGTGTAGAGGCGGGTGAGGCCGTCGGCATTATCGGTCAAGGCGGCGAACGCCGTGCCGCTGGGGGAGACATCGAAGCCGGCGTCGTTGGTCGGAGCGAGGGTCAGTCCGAGCCCCGCGGCCAGTGTCACCAGGCCCCCGTTCGGGGATGGAAGCGCGAGCCCGCCGCCGAGCACGCTCAGCGACGAGTTCGCTCGGTTGATCGCATAGAGCGTGGCCCTGGCGACCCCGGTGCTGTTGGGTGAGAAGGCCGCGGCGATCACGGCCGGGGCCGGAAAGCCATTGAGATCGGTGTCGTTGCCGGCAAGCGTCGCGTTGTTCGGGTTCAGGCGGGCGTTCTCGTCGTTGGTGTTGACGTAGCGGATCCGGTCGCCGGGTGGGCTCGGCGAAGCCGGGTTGATGTCGTATCCGGTCTCCACGTCGCCCGCGCCCGGCAGACCGGCGGCGATCGCCCCGACCAGCGTGGCGGCGCCCGTTGCCGGGTCGATCGTGTACGTGCGGATGATCGCGTTGCTCAGGGATCCGCTGGCCACTGTGGATCCGTACAGCCGGCCGTCTGCCTGGCGGACGTCGATCCCGCGCAGGGTCTCGCCCGCACCGAGGCCGGTGACCGGGATCGTGGTCACCGATGTCGGGCTCGCGGTATCGAAGCTGAGCAGCTGGTCGCCCGCGGTCAGCGCAATCGCGGGCTCGGCCGAGGCCGGAGCGGCGCTCAGCAGCAGCACCAGGCTCGGCACGAGGCCAAGGCTCGCTCGGTATCTCCCCCGCACGGGATCAGCGTACCGGGGTCAACTCGCCGCCAGCTGCTCTGGGCTGAGCCCGTCGAGGGTGTGCACGAGCTGCGGCTCGCCCTCGTCGCCGACGATGCAGATCGTCCCCGGCCAGTAGGGGCTGACGGCGGCGGTGGCGCCGAGCAGGGCCGGCGAGTGGACCCAGCTGCCGGTGTTCCAGAGTTTGATCGAGCGGCTGTGCGTCGGCGCGGCCGGCGGCGGCGCCTCGGGGCCGCCGCGGCGGTGCGTGTGGCCGAAGATCACGTGCTCAGCCTCGATCTGAAGGCTCTCGACCACATCCCACATCGCGTCGAATCCCGCCCTGCCGACCGCGCCGGCGGAGAGGTCCGAGCGCACCGGCCCGAGGCCGAGCCGGTTGGCGACCCCAACCGCGCCCGGCACCGCGACCGAGCCCAGCAGCCAGCCGCGCAGGCGCGCCGAGCGCGACTCGCCGCCGCCGATCATCTGCCACAGCCGCGCGGAGGGGTCGGCGCCACCCTTGCGCTCGCCGACGCTGGCCTGTGCGAGTCCGAACAGCAGCGAGTAGACGGGGGTCTGCACGCGCTCGTACTCGTCGATCTCGACCGCCCGCCTGCCGCTCGGCGGCGCCAGCGGATCCGGGCCCGTGATCGGCATCCCGAGGATGCGCTCGACCGCCGCCACCCCGAGGCGCTCGATCGTCGGCACGGTCAGGTGGCGGTCGAGGTAGTGGCCGTGAAAGGCGTAGACGTCGTCGCGGATCCAGAGCCCGGGGTAGGCGAAGCTGACCTTCGCCGCGCCCGCGCATTCGCGCAGCGCCTCGAACGCCAGCCCCTCGGGCTCGCCGGTCTGCTCGAGCTCGAGCGCCGGCGCGCCGCCGAGGCGGCGACGCTCCAGCCAGGGCTCGATCAGGTGATGGTCGTGGTTGCCGGCGACGATCACCAGCTCGCGGTCGCCAAGCGCCTCGCCGAGCTCGGCGATCACCGGCCCGGCGACCTCGAGCACCTCCGACAGCGGGCGGTCGCGCAGCTCGAGCACGTCGCCGAGCAGGACGAGGCGGTCGACCTCGCCGAGCTCGCTCAGCAACCGCGACAGAAAGTCTTCCCGGCGCAGCAGGTCCGCACCGCTGCCGAGCCCGAGGTGCAGGTCCGAGACGATCGCCGTGAGCACGGCGCAATCGTCGCACCCCGGGCGGCGCGGCTGGTGCTTGGAGCCGGTTCCGACCGCTCCGAGCGCGACCATCGGAGGTGATGACACCGCCCGAGCAGCCACCGCCGGGCCGCCGGCCGCCGTTCCCCGCCCGTCTGCTCGGGATCGGCGCTCGCGCCGGTGAGCGGGTCGCGGCGGCGACCGGGATCGACGACGCGGTCGAGGTCGCGACCGAGGAGGCGATCGTGCGCGCGCTCGAGAGCCCGGCGGTCGAGCGGGCGATTCTCCGCGTGCTCGAGTCCGAGGCCGCGCAGGAATCGCTCGAGCGCACCCTCTCCAGCCCGGCCGTCGGGCGCGCCGCCGCCAAGGCGCTCGACTCCGAGGTCGTGAACCAGGCCTGGGACCGGCTGCTCGCATCCGAGGAGGTGCAGAAGCTGGTCGAGCGGATCGCCGCAGCGCCCGAGGTCCGTGCCGCGATCGCCTCCCAGGGAGCCGGCCTGGTCTCCGATCTCGGGCGCCAGATTCGCCGCATCGCCGACCGCTTCGACGGCGGCCTGGAGCGCTTCGTGCGGCGGGTGATCGGTAAGCCGCGGACCGCGCCCACCGATTCGGTCGGCCTGGTGACCCGCGGAATCGCCTTCCTCATCGACGGAGTGCTCCTCAACGGCGCCTTCCTGGTTGCCGCGGCGGTGGTCAGCGCGCTGTTCGGCAGCGACGGCGTCTCCACGGCCGGCTGGGTGTTCGGGGTCGCCGCCTGGGTGTTCTTCGGCGGCCTCTACCTGTTCACGTTCTGGTCCTTGGCCGGTCAGACCCCCGGGATGCGCTTCCTCTCGATCCGGATCGAGCACCAGGGGTCGCACGTCCTCGGCCCGACCGTGGCCCGCCGCCGGCTCGTCGGCCTGGTTGTGGCCGTGATCCCGTTCGGGCTCGGGTTGCTCGGGATCGTCACCCGCGACAACCAGCGTGGCTTCCAGGACCGCCACGCCGACACCGACGTCGTCCGCGTCGACCGGGCCGCGGCACCGTGGTCGCAGCCAGTCGCGGCTGAATAGAAATAGACTCGCCGGTGATGCCCGATACGGGTAGCGCCGAAGCGCCAGGCACGACTGCCACGAACGGGGGGATCCCGGTCGAGAACCCGGCGACGGGTGAGACGATCGCGACCGTTCCCGACCTCTCCGCCGACCAGGTGCGCGAGATCGTCGCCGCGTCGCGGGCCGCGCAGCCCGGCTGGCAGGCCCTCGGGTACGAGGGTCGCGCCGAGGTCCTGCTCGCGGCGCGCCGCTGGATGGTCGCCAATGCCGAGCGGGTGATCGGGACGATCGTCGGGGAAACGGGGCGACCCGGCGACGAGACGCAGTTCGCCGAGCTCTCCTACGGTCTCGCGGCGCTCGAGTTCTGGGCCAAGAAGGCGCCCGAATACCTTGCCGACGAGGACATCGAGTCGGCGTCGCCGTTCGTGCGCGGCCGGCGGATGGTCGTCCGCTACGCACCGCTGGGCGTGGTCGGCGTCATCGGTCCCTGGAACTTCCCGCTGAACAATTCCTTCGGCGACTGCATCCCCGCGCTCGCGGCCGGCAACTCGGTGGTCATGAAGCCGTCGGAGATCACCCCGCTGACCTCGCTGCTGATGGCAGAGATGCTGGCCGAGTCGGGGATCCCCGAGAACGTCTTCCAGGTCGCCACCGGCCGCGGCGAGACCGGCGCGGCGCTGATCGACGAGGTCGACTTCGTGATGTTCACCGGCTCGGTCGCGACCGGCAAGAAGGTGATGGCTCAGGCGGCGCAGACCCTGACTCCGGTCAGCCTCGAGCTCGGCGGGAAGGACCCGATGATCGTGCTTGCCGACGCCGACCTGGAGCGCGCGACCAACGCCGCGATCTCCTACGGGCTCAACAACTCCGGGCAGGTCTGCATCTCGGTCGAGCGGATCTACGTCGAGGAGTCCGTGCACGACGACTTCGTCGACAAGCTGACGGAGAAGGTCCGCGGCCTCCGCCAGGGTCCTCCCGGTGAACCGGGGACGGTCGACGTCGGGGCGATCATCTTCCCGCCCCAGATGGAGATCATCGAGGCGCACGTCAAGGACGCGGTCGCCAAGGGCGCCACGGTCGTCACCGGCGGCGAGCCCGCCGCCGGTCCCGGGCGCTTCTATCCGCCGACGATCCTCACCGGCGTCGACCACTCGATGAGCTGCATGACCGAGGAGACGTTCGGCCCCACCCTGCCGGTGATGAAGGTCGCCGACGCCGAACGCGCGATCGAGCTCGCCAACGAGGGCCCGTACGGCCTGCAGGCGTCGGTCTGGACCCGTGACGAACAGCGCGGCGAGGAGGTCGCGCGCCGGGTCGAGGCCGGCTCGGTGTGCGTCAACGACGCCCAGGTCAACTACGCGGCCCTGGAGCTGCCGATGGGCGGCTGGAAGGAGTCCGGCCTCGGCTCGCGCCACGGCAAGGACGGGATCCGCAAGTACACGCGGCGCCAGTCGCTGATGGTCGTCCCCGGCTACGCGCCCTCGCGCGACGCCCACCACTTCCCCTACTCGGCCCAGGCGAGCCAGGCGATGGGGGAGGCGTTCGCGGCGCTGGCGACCAGCGACATCCTCAGCGACCCCCAGCGGGCGACGCTGATCGCGCTCTGCGACACCTTCATCCCCTCCCTCGCGCCGCCCGACGGCGAGCCCGATCCGTACGGCTTCTGGGCCCGCGCCGCGTCCCACGCGGCGGTCCCCGAGGGGGTCGAGATCGCGCTCTTGCAGGCCGAGCTGCCCGACGAGCAGATCGAGGGTCTGCGCCAGCTGCTCGACTCACTGGCCGAGAGCGGGATGGCGATGGCGACACCGGGCGAGCTGCGGGAGAAGATCGTGCTCGGCTTCTGCGATCAAAGTCCAGAGGCCCTTGCGGGGATCAGCACCCTGCGCGGGATCGCCGGCTCGCTGTTCTACGCGCTCCCGGACCTCGGCACCGGCCGCAATCCGACCTGGGACGCGATCGGCTATCCGGGCCCGATCGCGCCGCCGCCCGACCGCCCGCGGCCGCTGGAGATGCACGGGCCCGAGGGAGCGGAGGAGGTGCTCGAGGCCGATGTCTGCATCGTCGGCTCCGGCGCCGGTGGCGGAGTGATCGCCGGCGAGCTGGCGGCGGCCGGCAAATCGGTCTGCGTGCTCGAGATGGGCGGCTACCACGACGACCGCGACTTCGACGGGCTCGAGCTCTCGGCGTACCAGCGCCTGTTCCTGAACGGTGGCCCGTTCCCGACCGAGGAGGGCCAGGTGGGGATCGTCGCCGGCACCGGGGTCGGCGGCGGAACCGTGATCAACTGGACCAACTGCCTGCGTACACACGACTGGGTGCGCGAGGAGTGGGCCACCGAGCACGGGCTCGAGGGCCTCGACCAGCCCGAGTACGACGCCCATATGGATGCGGTCTGGGAGCGCCTGGGCGTGAACGCCGATTGCTCCGACCTCTCGGGTCCCCATCGCCGGCTCCAAGAGGCCTGCGAGAAGCTCGACTACGACTTCCGCACGATCACCCGCAACACCGATCCCGAGCTCTACGACCCGGCCTCGGCGGCGTACATGGGTTTCGGCGACCAGTCGGGCTCGAAGAACTCGACCGCAAAGACGTACCTGCTCGACGCCCAGCGGGCGGGCGCGAAGATCGTCTCCGACTGCCGCGCCGAGCGGATCCTGGTCGAGGACGGGCGCGCCGCCGGCGTCGAGGCCGTGTACACAAATCCGGCGGCTACGCCGCCGGGCGATGGCAGCTCGGGCAACGGAGGCGCCAGCACCCGCGTGATCGTCCGCGCTCCGGTCGTAGTCGTCGCCTGCGGCTCGCTCGAGTCACCCGCCCTGCTGCTGCGTTCGCGGATCGGTGGCCCGGCGACCGGCGACTACCTGAGGCTGCATCCGACGGCGGCGGTGACCGCCTTCTACTCGGAGCCCCAGAACTGGGTCTGGGGCCCGCCGCAGGCCGCGCTCTCGCACGAGTTCGCCAACCTCGGCGACGGCCACGGGTTCCTGTTCGAGGCGGCCCAATCGACCACCGGCCTGACCGCGGGCGCGATCCCGTGGCGGTCGGGCCTCGAGCACAAGCAGATGATGAGCCGCTGGGACCACGCCGCGCCGCTGATCAGCCTGCTGCGCGAGCGCGGCCACGGCCGTGTGGTGATCGACACGGACGGGAACTCGGTCCCTCAGTACCCGGTCACCAATGAGCTCGACATCCGCGACATCCGCGCCGGGGTCGAGCAGCTCGTCCGCATCCACGAGGCCGCCGGGGCGGAGGAGATCGTCGGCAGCCACCGCCAGGCCGGCGACTGGAGGCGCGGGGACGACCTGGAGGCGTTCATCGCCGACCTCAACTCGCACCCGATCGCCCCCCGCGACTTCCTCCTCTTCTCCGCCCACCAGATGGGCAGCTGCCGGATGGGCGCCGATCCGCAGACCTCCGTCGCCAACCCGTGGGGCGAGCTGCACGACACGCCCGGGGTCTGGGTCGGCGACGCGAGCGCCTTCCCGAGCGCCTCCGGCACGAACCCGATGCTGACGATCATGGCCCTGGCGCGGCGGACCGCGCACGCGATCGCCGCTTCCTCGTGAGGCGGAGCCCGTGAGGGCGAAGCCGAGCCGCGCCGCTGTTGAGGCGCCTGGTTCGGCCGAGCCCGGTCTCACCGTCGCCGTCACCGGTCCGACCGGTGACGTCGGCCGCACCGCCGTGCGGGTGCTCGAGGCCCGCCCCGAGGTCGAGCGGATCATCGGCATGGCGCGGCGCCCGTTCGACCCCGCCGAGCACGGCTGGCGACGGACCGAGTACCGCCGCGGCGACATCCTCGACCGCTCTTCGGTCGAGGATCTGGTCGCCGAAGCCGACGTCGTCATCCACCTCGCGTTCATCATCTTCGGCGACCACGAGGAGGCCCACCGGGTCAACCTCGAGGGCTCGCGAAACGTCTTCGAGGCGACAGCCGCCTCGGCCGCGAAGCGGCTCGTCTACACCTCCTCGGTTGCCGCCTATGGCTTCGAGGGCGGCGACCGCGGCTGGCTCACCGAGGACATGCCCGCCGCCGGCAGCGAGAGCTTCTACTACTCGGCCCACAAGGCCGAACTCGAGCAGGTGCTCGCCGATTCGCTGGCCGGCTCCGACACCGATGCCTACGTCTTCCGCCCGTCGGTCGTCGCCGGCGCCGATGCCCCGACCCTGATCGCGATGATCACCAGCGGCAATCGGCTGAGCGCGGCGCTGGCGCCGCTTCGCCGTGGCCTCGAGAAGCTGCCCGTGGTGCGGCCGGTGATCCCCGACACCGGGGTCCCGTTCCAGCTCGTGCATACCGACGACGTCGCCGCGGCGATCGCGGCCGCGGCGGCGGGGGAGGGCGAGCCGGGCGTCTACAACCTCGCCGCTCCTGACGAGATCACGACCGCCGACCTCGCCCGCGAGCTCGGCTGGGCGACGGTGCCGGTGCCGAAGGCGGCGGTCTCCGCGGTCGCGGCGGCGATCGAGCGCGCCCCGCTGACCCCGGCGCTGGCGGAATGGATCAACGCCTTCCGCACCCCGGTGCTGATGGACAGCTCGAAGGCCAGCCGCGAGCTCGGGATCGCCGAGTGGCACTCGGGCGCGGAGACGCTCACCGAGACGGTTGCCTCGGCGCGCGAGCGCGGCCTGCTCTAGCGCCTAGCTCGCGGCGAAGCCCGGGGAGGCGGCGAGCGCGGCGGCGAGCGCCGCCGGGTCCTCGAGCTGCGGGTAGTGGCCGAGCCCGGGCAGCCGCTCGACCGCGGCGGCGGGGCGCAGCTCGATCAGCGCCGCCAGCACGGACACGGTTGCCACCGGGTCCTCTAGGCCCCAGGCGAAGCTCAGGGCGCCCGCCCAGTCGCGGATCGCGCCGTGCCAGCGCTCCGCGTAGCGCTCGCGCTCGTCGAGGTAGTGGATCAGCCGGTGCCCGAGCGTGCGGCCCCCGTTGTGGCAGATCAGCGACCACTGGTCGGCGGCCTCCTCGTCGCTGAGCGGGTGCGCCTGGCTGAACACGCCGCCGAACTGCTGGCGAAAGACCCGCTCGTTGCTCAGTCGCGAGAACAGCGCGCCGAGCCGGCTGCGCAACAGCCGCTGCCCGGGGGTGAGGCTGGCGCGGTCGAGAACGATGCTGCCGTTGAACAGGATCGCGCCGGCGATCTCGAAGCCGAGACGACCGTCGAGATCGCGCGCCAGCAGCTCGGTGGCGACGGAGGTGCCCATGTCGTGAGCGACTACGACCACCGGCTGATCCCCGAACCTCCGCCGGACCAGCTCCTCGGTGAGATCGGCCTGCCAGAACAGGCTGTAGAGGTGATCGCGCGGCTTCTCGGAGAGCCCGAAGCCGAGGAAATCGAAGGCCAGCGCGGCGCGCCCGGGCTCGGCCGCGAGCAGGGCCCGCCAATCGAATGAGCTCGAGGGGAAGCCGTGCAGAAGCAATAACGGTGGCTCGGCGCCCGGGCGCTCGTAAACGTGGATCGCGCGGTCGCGAAAGGTCTCCAGACGGCCGGCCGCCTGCCACGCGCGGACCCGCTCGCCGAGCGCCATCGCTAGACCACCGCCACCCTGGCGATCGTGGTCAGCGACTGGTAGTAGACGTCGCGGTCGAACCCGGGGGCGGGGAAGAGGAACGCCTGCGAGGGCGAGGGGATCTCGACCCGGCCCTTCTCCTCGCCGCTGTCGAGGTCGAGCACTACGAGGTGGTCGCAGCCGAGCCGCAGCGAGGCGCCGCGGGCGAGGCCCGATTGGGCGAGCACCTGGCCGATCACCCGGGTCAGCGGGCGCACGGACGGGCGGCGCCAGGGTTCCCAGTCGCTCCAATCCTGAACCACGAGCTCGCGCGTGTCGGGATAGACGATCAGGTGACCGGCGTGAGCGAGGCGGTCGCGGCGCCAGAGATCCTCGAGCTCGTCGCCGACCAGCCGCCAGGCGCGGACGACGGCATTGCCGGCGTCGTAGGCGACCACGACCTTGCGCTCGGGATCCCAGCCGGGCGGGTTGGACTCGGTGCCGTACGGCAGTCCGCTGATCTCGACCGAGCGCACGGCGCCGTCGTCGCGGCGTGCCCACCAGAGGCGAACCGGGCTCGCCTGCTCGCCGCTGCCGAGCATCGTCCGGTCGGTGCGATTGCGCCCGTTGTCCATCCAGAAGACGTGCTCGTCGGCGATCACCGGGTCCCAGCCGTAGCCGCGCTCGGGCGCCGGCCCGTAGCGTGGCTGCCAGCTGTCGTCGATCACGATCCGGCCGGCATCCGTGTCCAGCCGCAGGCGGAACACCGTCGTCGTGCCGACCGCGATCACGCTCTCGCCGTCGCTTGCGAGGCGGGCGATCGAGGGCTCCGGCAGGCGCAGTGGCGGCGCCAGCGCCAGCAGCGTGTCGGGGTCGAGGGCGGAGACCGTCGAGGGCTCGCGCCCGGCGGGGGCGTCGCAGTCCTTGGTGATCAGCTCGCCGCCGTCGAGGACGACGAAGGAGTTGTGTGGCCGCGGCACGGGCAGCCGATGCGAGGCGAGGACGTCGAGGCCGGCGCTCAGACGGTGGGCCCAGCGGCCGAAGACCATGTGCAGGTCGCCGTTCGCGTGTGCGGCGATCCCGCCCGGCCAGTACGCGCCGCCGGGCAGCCGGGGGGTCGAAGCGACGACCGCGAGCGTCTGCGGATCGAGGCGCTCGACCCAGCCCTCGACCGGCGTCGACTGCACTCCCCGGATCGGTATCCGGTGGCGAAGGGCGTAGAGCTCACCGGGCTCGCGGCGGACGAGGGCATCGGTGGCGAAGGCGTCGCGGACCGCGGTCACCTCGAGCCGTTCCCCGGGGCGAATCCCGAGCCCGGGCTGGCCGGCGGGCGAACCCCAGCGGCGCGGACCGCCGTCCTCGCAGGTCCAGGGCCGGGGCCAGTAGCCGGAGCTCATCCGCCGCGGCGGCGGTCGACGAAGGCCGACCAGATGTCGCTCAGGGTGTCGACGGCGACTTCGGTCGAGACGCGCGGCTCGCGGCCGAAGGATTCGAGCAGGTAGCCCTCGTTGAGCCGGTTCAGCGCCCGCGCCGACTCCGCCGGATCGGGAGGCGGGCTCGCCCCGTCGGCGATCCCGCGCCTGATCGTGTCCTCGACCAGGCGGTCGAAGCGAGCCCGCAGCTCCGCCTGGCTGGCCTCGACCGCCGGGTCGGCCGCCGCGGCCTCCGCCAGCGCGCGCAGCAGCGGCCCGTGGCGGCTGTAGACGGCGACGGGGAGCTCGATCGCCTCGCGCACGGCGCCGGGGTCGGGTCCGACGCGCGCGGCGGCAAGCGACACCTGCGCCTCGTAGAGCTCGTCGACGGCCTCGCGCGCGACCCGCATCAGCAGGTCGCCGAGATCGTCGAAGTGGCGGTAGAAGATCGTCCGCTCGAGCCCGGCGCGGGACATGATCTCGCGCACGTTGAGCTCGCCGAACGATCGCTCGCGGACGAGCTCGGCGGTCGCGTCGATGATCCGCTGACGGCTCTGTTCGCGCGTCTGGCGTGTTCTTGTCTTTTGATCGGCGCTGGTCATCGGCTCGAGACGGAGTAGTTGACACAGTGTGACACAGTGTGTATGTTGCGCGCAAGTGCGGCTTACGGAAGGAAGGACAGGCATGGACGCATCGCTCGCTCGCCGACGCCGGCTGCGGAGGTCAACCTCGATCGCGCTGGCGACGCTCGTCGCCACGGTCGGGCTTGGCACCAGCGCCGGCGCCCGTCCGACGGACGCCGATCGCGACGGCCGGCCGAACATCCTCGTCGTGATGACCGACGACATGAGCACGGGCGATCTCGAGTTGATGCCGAACGTGCGCCGACTGCTGGCGGCCAAGGGCACCACCTTCGACGACGCGATCGACTCGTTCCCCCTCTGCTGTCCGGCGCGGGCGACGTTCATCACCGGCCAGTACGCCCACAACCACGGCGTCGCGGGCAACTTCGCGCCCTTCGGCTGGTACGGGATGAAGGACCGCAAGAACACCCTCCCGGCCTGGCTCCAGGACGCCGGCTACCGCACGGCGCTGATCGGCAAGTGGCTGAACGGCTACGGCGCCCGCGATGCCCACGGCGAGGTGCCGACCGGCTTCGACATCTGGCGCGGGCTGCTCGACGTCTCCGCCTACGACTACTCGAACTTCGTCATGAACGTCGACGGCGCCCTGCGCAGCTGGGGCGACGCCGAGTTCGCCCGCAAGCTGGTCGAGTTCGCGATCATCGAGGTCGACGACGAACCCGACAGCGTGACCTCGATCTTCGCCAAGCTCGAGGAGGTGTTCGGCCCGCGCCCCTACAGCTACTGGGGCGCCGAGACCAGCGAGGCCTACTCACCGGACGTCACCGGCGAGATCACCACGAAACTGGTCAAGGCCGAGCAGCGCAAGCGCAAGCCGTTCTTCATCTGGTGGGCGCCGGCGGCGCCGCATCGCGAGGACGTGGCGACGACGCTGATGGGCCGCCCGGGCCCCGACCCGCGCCCGCCGCCGCGCTACGAGGCGGCGAGCAAGGGCTACACGCTGCCGCGGCCGCCGAGCTTCAACGAGGCCGACACCTCGGACAAGTCGGCCAACTTCCAGGCCAAGGCGCCGTCGCTGACCGACGCCCAGATCGCCCAGCTGCAGCTCGACTACGAGGGTCGCGCCGGTTCGATGCTGGCGGTCGACGACCACGTCGGCAAGCTGGTCAAGACCCTGCGCCAGACGCACCAGCTGAAGAACACGATGATCGTCTTCCTCTCCGACAACGGCTGGATGCAGGGCGAGCACCGGATCCCGGGCGACAAGTTCCTCCCCTACGAGGAGTCGCTGAAGGTGCCGCTGGTGATCCGCGGGCCGGGCGTGCCCAAGGGCCAGACCGTTCAGGGCCAGGTCTCGAACATCGACTTCGCGCCGACCCTGCTCGACGCCGCCGACGCGGAGGCCGGGCGAACGCTGGACGGGCTCTCGCTGATGCCGACGATGCGCAATCCCAAGCGCCGCCCGAAGCGGGTGCTCGAGATCGAGGCCCTGCAGCCGCTGTTCCTCAGCACCGCGATCCCGGTCAACGCCTGGGATCGGCCATACACCGGGGTGCGCACAGATCGCTACACGTACGTGGTCTGGACTGAGACCGGCGAGAAGGAGCTCTACGACCGCCAGACGGACCCGTTCCAGCTCGACAACGTCGCCGGTGACCCCGCCTTCGCCCCGGTCGAGGCGGACCTGGCGGCGAAGCTTGTGAAGCTCGCCGACTGCCAGGGCGATGCCTGCAACGTGAGGCCGTGAACCACCACTAGGAGACCGAACGCATGGACGCTTTCCGCACCCCCGACGACCGCTTCGCGGACCTTCCGGGATTCGATTTCGAGCCCCACTACCGCGACCTCGACGGCCTGCGCCTGGCGCACGTCGACGAGGGCGAGGGATCGCCGGTGGTCTTCGTTCACGGCGAGCCGACCTGGTCGTATCTGTGGCGCAAGGTGATCCCGCCGGTGCTCGAGGCGGGCCACCGCTGCATCGCCCCCGACCACGCGGGCTTCGGCCGCTCCGACAAACCAACCGAGCTCGGCTGGTACTCCTACGACCGCCACTCTGAGAACTTCATCGACCTCCTCGACCGCCTCGACCTCGATCAGGTGACCGTGGTCGTCCACGACTGGGGCGGCCCGATCGGCCTCCGGGCGGCGGTCGAGCGCCCCGAACGGATCTCCCGCATGGTGATCATGGACACCGGGCTGTTCACCGGCGAGCAACCGATGTCGGAGGCTTGGAAGACGTTTCGCGACTTCGTCGAGCGCACCGAGGACCTGCCGATCTCGATGCTGGTCAAGGGCGCCTGCGCGCGCGGCATGGACGACGACGTCGCCGCCGCCTACGACGCACCGTTCCCGGTGCCCGAGTCGAAGGCCGGCGCCCGCGCCTTTCCGCTGATGCTGCCGACGGCGCCGGCGATGCCCGGCGCGGCGGCGGGCAAGCGGGTGCTCGAAGCGTTGCGCACCGACGAGCGGCATAAGCTGCATCTGTGGGCCGACTCGGATCCGATCATTCCGTTCAAGGTCGGAGAGCGATTCGCGGCGGCGATCAACGCCGAGCCGCCGGAGAAGATCGACGACGCCTCGCACTTCCTCCAGGAGGATGCCGGCGAGCAGATCGGCGGCCGGATCGCCGCTTGGCTGGGTGAGACTCGATGACCGGCCCGCTCTACCGCCTCGGCGGCTTCTGCACCCGCCACGCCTGGGTAGTGTTCATCGCCTGGATCGTTTTCGCGATCGGGATCTCGGTCGGCGCCACCGGCGCCGGGCGCCCGACCTCCGACGACACCACGATCCCCGGCTCGGACTCGACCGCGGCCACCGACCTGCTCGAGCAGAAGCTGCCCTCGCAGGCCAACGGCTCGGTCCCGATCGTGGTTCAGGCGAACTCGGGGAAGCTGACCGAAGGGGCCAACAAGACGGCGGTCGACAAGACCGTCGACGCTTTGAAGGCGAACCAGTACGTGCGCAGCGTCGTCAGCCCGCTCTCCAACGAGGGCTCGACCTCGCTCGCCGAGCACGACACGCTCGGGATCATCAGCACCAATCTCACGCTCGGCAGCGGCGACCTCGACGATGAAGCGGCCGAGTCGGTATTCGACGAGACCGCCCCCGCCAGCGACGCCGGGCTCGAGGTCTCGGCCGGCGGCTACCTGGGCTCGCAGCTCTCCTCCCCGAGCACCCGGCTGAGCGAGATCGTCGGCATCGTCGCGGCGATGATCGTGCTCGTCTTCGTGCTCGGCACCGTGCTTTCGATGGTGATGCCGATCGCCACCGCGCTGGTCGGGGTTTTCTCCGGCCTCGGGTTGATCGGCGTGCTCGGGGCCGCGATCGTCGTCCCCTCGATCGCGCCGACGCTGGCGATCATGCTCGGCCTCGGGGTCGGTGTCGACTATTCGCTGTTCATCGTCAGCCGCTACCGCGCCCTGTTCGACGGCGGCATGGAGCACAAGGAGGCGGTCGCGCGCGCCGTTGCGACCTCCGGCGGCGCCGTCCTGTTCGCCGGCACCACCGTGGTGATCTCGCTGCTCTGCCTCTACTTCGGCGGCATCCCGCAGGTGCAGCAGCTCGGCTACTCGGCGGCGATCGCGGTCGCCGTGGTGATCGTTGCCTCGCTGACGATGCTGCCGGCCGGGCTCAGCCTGCTCGGCGAGCGGATCAACTCGCTACGGGTGCGAAACGTGCCCGAGGAGGGCGAGATCGATCCCGAGAACCCGAACGGCTGGGCGCGCTGGGCGCAGGGAATCGGCCGCCATCCGCTGATCGCGGCGATCGCCGGGATCATCGTCTTGGTGGTGCTCGCGATCCCCGTGTTGCAGATCGAGCTCGGCGCCCAGGACAACGGTCAGATGCCCGAGTCGACCACGATTCGCCAGGCCTACGACGCGCTCGAGGAGGGCTTCGGCGTCGGTTACAACGGGCCGCTGCTGGTCGCCGTCGACGTCAAGCCACCGGCCCAGAACGACCAGAAGTCGCTGAACCAGCTCGAATCGCAGGAGCAGCAGCAACAGCAGCAGGAGCAGCAGGCGATCGAGCAGACGACGGAGCAGCTCGAGGCGGAGGGCGTGCCGCCCGACCAGGCGCAGCAGGAGGCCACCCAGCAGGTCGAGGCCCAGGGGCCGAGCCAGTCACAGCAGCAGCAGACGCAGCAGCAGAAGGAGTTCCTCGAGTCGCCGGCCTCGGACCCGCGCCTGGTCAAGCTGCAGACGAAGATCCAGAAGGCCGACGACGTCGACGTGGTCTCACAGCCGACCCTGAACGGCGCCAACACCGCCGCTGCCTACACCGCGGTGCCGAAGTCGGCGCCCTCGGCCGTGCGGACCCAGGACCTGATCGAGAACCTGCGCGACGACGTCGTCCCGAAGGCGCTCAAGGGCACCGAGATGACCGCCTACATCGGCGGCACGACGGCGGGCAACATCGACCTCGCGGACAAGATCGGCGAGGAGCTGCCGCTCGTGATCCTGATCATCGTCGGCCTCAGCGTCCTGCTGCTGACGCTCGCCTTCCGGACGATCGTGGTGCCGCTGCTCGCCGCGGCGATGAACCTGCTCGCGGTCGCTGCCGCCTACGGGATCCTGGTCGCGATCTTCCAGAAGGGCTGGGGGGTCGAGCTGCTCGGGCTCGACCATGCGGTGCCGATCGTCAGCTTCGTGCCGCTGATGATGTTCGCGATCCTGTTCGGGCTCTCGACCGACTACACGGTCTTCCTGCTGACCCGGGTCTCGGAGGAGAACGAGCTACACGGCGACCACCGCCAGGCGATCATCAGTGGCCTCGGCCGGGCGATCCGGGTGATCATCGCCGCCGCCGGGATCATGGTCCTGGTCTTCTCCAGCTTCATCATCAGCGGCGACCCGACCGTGAAGCAGTTCGGCGTCGGCTTGGCGGCCGCGGTCGCGGTCGACGCGCTGATCGTGACCCTGATCCTGCCGGCCCTGATGCTCCTCGTCGGTAGGGCGACCTGGTACCTGCCCGGCCCGATCGAGCGTCACATGCCGCGGCTCGGGATCGAGGGCGAGGAGTACTTCGAGCGCCGCGATCGTGCCTTGGCTGACCCGGCCGCCCCCGGACGCGAAGCGGAGGAGGGCGGGCGGAACGTAGGCGTTTAGAGCTGGACGACGATCGCGTTCGTCAGCAGCTCGGCGAGCGGGCCGGTGGGCAGGCCGGCGACCGTGCCGCCGCCGGAGACGACGCGAACGCGGCCGTCATCGGAGCTCAGCTGCATGTCGAGCTCGACCGGGAGGTCGAAGTTCGTATCGATGCCGAACAGGTCGAGCGCCATGCTGGCGAGCCCGCCACCGGGTAGGTCGAGCCCCTCGACGCCGTAGTCGACCAGCGAGCTCGGCGAGGTCACGGCGCTGGCCGTGAGCTCGTAGGGACCCTCGCCGTCGCGTTGCAGCTCGAAGCTCGCGAGCTCGAACGGCCCCGCGGTCGAGTCGGCGATCGAGACGTCGACGAGCGCAAAGCCGTCGAGGCGCTCGAATACCTGCTCGCGGCGATCGAGCGCCAGGTCGAGGTCATGGGCTTCGACCTCGAACCGTTCGCCATCGGAGAACAGCAGCCGCGCCGCCGGGAAAGCACCGAGCGTGACTTCGGCGGAGCCGCCGCCCTCGGTGAGGCGGTCCTCGATCTTGCGCTCGCCGAGGCTCGGGACCAGGATCTGCCCGGCGACGAACAGGAAGACGATTGCACCGGCTGCGACCAGCCCCCATCGAGAACGCGACATGCGGGAAGCTTGGCAGGCCGTGACCCTCGGCCCCGCCACCTTCATCTCCGACTTCTGGAACGACCAGCTGGTCGCCAACGATCGCCAATGGCTGTTTCTGGTCCTGCTCGGATTCGTGGGCTCGTTTGCGTTCATTCGCATGAGCACGCGGCTGATGCGCAGCCCTCGGGTGCCGTGGTGGCCGGGGAGCATCGAGAGCGGCGGCGTCCACGTCCATCACCTCGTCTTCGGGATCGTGCTGATGATGCTCGCCGGCGCGATCAGCTTCGCCGGCTTCGCCGTCAGTCCGATCTACGAGATCTGCGCGCTCTGCTTCGGGATCGGGATCGGGCTGACGATCGACGAGTTCGCGCTCTGGGTCCACCTCGATGACGTCTACTGGGCCGACGAGGGTCGCCAATCGATCGACGCGACCGTGATCGCGGCCTCCGTCCTCGGCCTGATCCTGATCGGGGTGCGGCCGTTCGATTGGGATGACACCTCTGCCGGGGCCCTTGCCGCCAGCCTCGCCCTGCTCTTGTTCCACTTCGCGATGGTGGCGATCTGTTTCGCCAAGCACCGCATGCTCCACGGTCTGATCGGTTTCCTGGTCCCGCCGCTGGCGATCTACGGCGCCTGGCGGATCGGCAAGCCCGACTCGGCGTGGGCCCGGCGCTTCTACGGCGAACGCCATCCCAAAAAGCAGGCGAAGGCCGAGCGGCGCTTTCACCCCGGCCGCCGCACCGAGCGGTTCAAGGACGCGGTGCGGACCGCGATCGGCGGCTCCACCGAGGACGTCTACGAGGCCAAGATCGGCCGCGAAGATTAGGGTCTCGCGGGTGAGGGGAACACTTCGGCTGACGGCGCTGTGTCTGTTGGCACTGCTGCTCGGCACCGCGAGCGCCTCCGCCGACCGCCACCAGCGGGTCGAGCGCCTGCAGCGCGCGCTCGATCATCTGGTCGAGGTCAAGGGCGGCCCGCCGGGCGCCTCCGCGGTCCTCTACCGCGGTGGGCGCGAGCGCTTCCTGCGCGCCGGGGTCGCCGACGTCGACACCGAGAAGCCGTTTCGGCGCCAGAAGCACATGCGGATCGCGAGCGTGTCGAAGGCGTTCTCGGGCGCCGTCGCCCTGTCGCTGGTGGACGACGGCGTGCTCGGTCTCGACGACTCGGTCACGGCGTGGGTCCCGCAGCTACCCGCCCATTGGGCGCCGGTCACCCTGCGCCAGGTGCTCAGCCACACCGGCGGGCTGCCCAACTACACAACCAACCAGGAGTTCCAGCACTACTTCGGCGACCACCTGCATGGCGAGATCAACGACCTGGGGCTGATCGAGTTCGTCCGCGACGAGCCGCTCACCTATCCGCCCGGGACCAGCTACGAGTATTCGAACACCGACAACATCGTGGTCGCGCTGGTCGCCGAGGCGGCGACCGGCAAGCCGTACACGAGGTTGCTGGCGCGCGAGGTGATGCGCCCGCTGGGACTTCGTAACACCGAGCTCCCGCGTGGCTTTCACGTGCCGAAGCCGCTGATCCACGGCTACGACGTGCTGCCCCAGGTCGAGGAGCTGACCGGGTGTTGCTCGATGGACTTCGTCAGCGCCTCGGGAGGGATCTACTCGACCCCGCACGATCTCGCCGCCTTCACCCGCGGCTACGTCGGCGGCGAGCTCTTCGACGGCGCCGCCAGGGAGGCGCAGTACAGCTTCGTCCACGGTGCCGGATCCGAGCCGCCCGGGCCCGGCAGTCAGTCCGGAGGCCTGGCGCTGTTTCGATACAGGACCGGCTGCGGAACGGTCTTCGGCCACACCGGCAACTTCCCCGGCTACACCCAGTTCACGGCGGCGACCCGCAACGGGCGCCGATCGGTCACCGTCTCGGTCAATCGCCAACTGGCGCCGGATGCCACCGGCGAGCGGGCGCCGAAGGTATTCGAGACCCTGCATCGCGACTACCGGCTCGCCGTCTGCGCCTTGCTCGGGTAGGCGCGCAGGCCATCTGACGAGAATCGAGAAGCCGCAGTAGGGTCCCGTCATGCCTATTGCTCGCCGCTTCGCCGCCGTCGCCACCGTCCTGATCGTCGTTGCCATCGGCGCCGCGCCCGCGGCGGCCGACCGCCAGCAACGCGTGCAGCGTCTGCAAAA
The DNA here is from genome assembly GCA_963767475.1 of uncultured Solirubrobacterales bacterium. Taxonomy (GTDB): domain Bacteria; phylum Actinomycetota; class Thermoleophilia; order Solirubrobacterales; family 70-9; genus WHSW01. The sequence goes on along the minus strand of CAVYEI010000003.1, from coordinate 470,008 downwards.
GGTCCTCGACCACCTCGTCGACCTCAAGGGCGGTCCGCCCGGCGCCTCCGCGGTCCTGCTGCGCGGCGACCGGGAACGTCTCGTGCGCGCCGGGGTCGCCGACGTCGACACCGGCAAGCCGTTCACGCGCCGCAAGAACATGCGGATCGCCAGCGTCGCGAAGGCGTTCAGCGGCGCGGTCGCGCTCTCGCTCGTCGACGACGGCTTCCTCTCGCTCGACGACACGATCGGGTCGCGTCTCCCACATCTGCCGGTGGCCTGGCACGCGGTCACCCTGCGCGACCTGCTCAACCACACCAGCGGCCTGCCTGATTTCTCCGCCAGTAAGGCCTTCGGCGAGTACTTCGGCGACCACCTGCACGGCGACATCGAGATGCTCGGGCTCGTCGACTTCGTCCGCGACGAGCCGCTCGATTTCCCGGCAGGCAGCGAGTACCACTATTCGAACACCGACAACATCGTCGTCGCACTGATGGCCGAGGCCGGCACCGGGATCGCCTACCGCACCCTGCTTCGGCGCGAGGTCTCGCGGCCGCTCGGCCTGAAGCAGACCGACCTGCCGCGCAGCTGGCGGCTGCCGAAGCCGAAGATCCACGGGTACGACACGCTGCCCGAGATCGAGGACCTGACCGAGTGCTGCTCGGCGGCGTTCTCCTCCGCCTCCGGCGGGGTCACCGCGACTCCCCACGACCTGACCGCCTTCGCCGCCGGCTATGTCGGTGGCGAGCTCTTCGGACCCGCGGAGCGCGCGGCGCAGTTCACGTTCATCGACGGCGCGCACTCGGAGCCGATCGGGCCCGGTCACAACTCCGCCGGCCTGTCGCTGTTCAGGTACGAGACCCGATGCGGGACGGTCTACGGACACACCGGCAACACCGCCGGCTACACCCAGTTCACCGCCGCGACCGCGAACGGGCAGCGGGCCGTCACCGTCTCGGTCAACCGGCAGATCACCCCCACGGCCACGGGGATCAAGGCCGCGGCGGCGTACCCGACGCTACGCCGCAGCTACCGGCTCGCCGTCTGCGCCTTGCTCGGGTAGCTCGCGCAACCCGAGGAAGAGGAAGACGGCGACCAGGGCGTACGGCGGTGAGCTGACCAGGTTGGCGAGTACGGTGCCGACCCAGTCGCCGACGACACCGTCGCCGAAGCCCCACCAGGAAGCAGATTGCACGGCGGTGGCGAGCGCGTCGCCGAGGACGAAGATCGGCAGCACCAGCCCGAGTACGAGCCAGAACCGGCGCCGGACGAGCTCACGGCTGCGGCGGAAGGCGCTGAGCACGGTGCGGCCCTCGACCTCGACCGCGGGCGCCACGAGCGCGAACCAGGCGATGAAGATCAGCCCGGGGACGAACAGGGCGATGAAGCCGACTGCGACCACCGCCACCCAGAGCAGGTCGACGCAGATCAGGCGCCGCAGCGGCAAGTGCCGCAGCAGCCGGCGCAGGTCGGGCCGCCCCTCGCCGCCGGTGACGGCCGCGGCGATGATGCCCGCGTAGACCACCTCGCCCAGCAGGGAGGCCGTTGCATGGCCGATGACCGAGACCACAACTGCCGCCACCAGCCCCGGGTCGAGGTCATCGAGATCGGCGTCGGCGAGCGGCTCCTGGAGCTCGTGATCGAGCAGCTCGATCACGGCCAGCGGCATGAACACGATCAGGCCGGCGACCAGCAGCGTCCGCCAGTGGGCGCGGTAGGCGCCCGCGACCTGCGCGGTCACGCTCCGGAATCCGAGCTCTGCGGTGGCCTCGCGGTCGGCGATCGGGCGATCCTAGACGGACCCCTCCGCTACGGTGCCTGACCAGCCGATGACCGTCGCCAGAAACCCGGAGCAGGTCGCACGCGTAGGCGAGCTCGAGCTCGTCTACGAGACCTTCGGCGATTCCGGCGACCCGGCGGTGCTGCTGATCATGGGGCTGGGCGCGCAGATGATCTTCTGGCCCGAGGAGCTCTGCGAGGCGCTCGCCGCGAACGGCAACTACGTGATCCGCTTCGACAACCGCGACGCCGGGCGCTCGACCGTCCTCGACCTCAGCCCGCCGAACTTCCTTCAGGTCGCAGCCGGTGAAGCCGAGGCGCCCTATCTGCTCCAGCACATGGCAGACGACGCGGTCGGTCTGCTCGACCAGCTGGGGATCGAGCGTGCGCACGTGGTCGGCGCCTCGATGGGCGGGATGGTCGCCCAGCGGGTCGCGATCGACCATCCGGAGCGGGTGCTCTCGCTGGCGTCGATCATGTCGACCACCGGCGACCCCGAGGTGGGGCGGACGACGCCGGAGGCGATGGAGGTGCTGATGACGGCTCCGCCGACCGACCGCGACGGGTACGTCGAGGGCACGGTCACGGCACGCGGCGTGATCGGCTCGAAGCCGGCCGACGAGGCGCGGACGCGGGACCTGGCCGAGCGCTCCTTCGACCGCGGCTATCACCCCGACGGCACCGCGCGTCAGCTCGCCGCGATCGCCGCCTCGCCCGATCGCGCCCCCGAGCTGCGCGAGCTCGCGGTGCCGACCGTGGTCATCCACGGCGCGGACGACCCGCTGATCGGCGTCTCCGGCGGCGAGGCGACCGCGGCGGCGATCCCGGGCTCCGAGCTGGTCGTGATCGAGGGCATGGGTCACGACATGCCGTTGTGGGCGATCGACAGGATCGCCGGCGCTCTGATCGGAAACTTCGAACGAGCGGCCGCGACCGCGGGATAGGCCGGGCGTACGCCGATGGCGTCACAGACTGCATTGCTGGAGACGATCGCGAACCGGTTGCTCGCCCGCCGCGAGCAGCTGGCGGAGGAGATGACGGAGCGGATCCGCGCCGGGGTCGCCGAGTTCGAGGGCTTCGACGGCCCCGAGCTCTGGGAGGCCGTGCGGATCTCATGCCTGGCGAACCTCGAGGCGGGACTCGCGGCGATGGCCCGCGATCGGGCGCTGCCCGACGCGATCCCGGTCGACGCCCGCGACCTGGCGCTGCTGACCGCGCGCCTCGACCTGCCGCTCGCGGCCCTGCTGCGCAGCTACCGCGTCGGGCATGCGATGACCTGGCGCGCCTGGCTCGCCGAGGTCGAGCGCGAGGATCCCGACGCCGAGGCTCGCACGGAGACGCTCACAGTGGCCTCCGACTACCTGTTCGAGTACGTCGACCGGTTGGCCACGTTTCTCACCGACGAGTACACGGCGGAGCGCGACCGCTTCATGCGCTCGCGCGAGCAGCGGCGGACGCAGCTCGTTCGCGACATCCTCGACGGCGCCGATCCCCAGGTCGGGACGGCCCTCGGCGAGCTCGACTACGACCTGCGCCTCGAGCACCTCGGTTGCGTCGTCTCCGGGCCCGACGCCGAGGCCGCGGTGCGAGAGCTGGCCCGCGAGCTCGACGCCGTCCACGAGCTGGTGGTCTCGCTCACCGGCGAGACGAGCTGGGCCTGGATCGGGCGGGTGCGCCCGTTCAGGATCCCGGAGCGGATCTCGATTCCCGAGGGGACGACGCTGTCGATCGGCGACCCGGCAGCCGGCACCGAGGGCTTTCGCAGCTCCCATCGCCAGGCGCGCGACGCGCACAGGGTCGCGATCCTTGGCCGCAACGGGGCCGTGGTCCGCTACGACGAGGTCGCGCTCGAGTCCCTCGTCGCCGGCGACGAAGCACGCTCGCGTGCCTTCGTCTCCCGCGAGCTGCGCGGGATCGACGGCGACGACCCTCGCTCGCAGCGGCTCCGGCGGACGCTTCGCGCCTACTTCGCCAGCGCCCAGAACGCCTCCGCCGCGGCGGCGCTGCTCGGCGTCCACGAGCACACCGTCGGCTACCGCCTGCGCACGATCGAGGAGCGCCTCGGCCGTCCGGTGACCGGGCGGCGCGCCGAGCTCGAGACCGCGCTGCGGCTGATGGAGCTGAGCGAGAGCGACTAGCGACGTCCCTTTCACCCATTACCGCCCGCTCGCATTCGGCTGCGAAGCGACCGGCGGTCGCGGCAAGATTGGGCCCCACTTCGTCCCGTCGAAGCCAGCCGAGGACGGGACTGACCGGAGGTCACGATGGTTCGCTTGCGTCCGATCACACTCACCGTTGCCACAGCCGCCGTCTGTCTGGCCGTCGCCGCGCTCGCATACACGACGCTGAAGCCGACCCCGGCCGACGGCGCCGGCGCGACTGCCACGCGCCCGCCCGTCCTGGCTGGCGACAGGGGGAGCGGCCCCGTCGCGGCCTACAACAAGTGGAAGTGGTTCAAGAACACCTACTGGATCGTTCCGCAGAACGGCATCTACTCGGTGGCCCAGAGCGGCACCAACAAGTTCAACGTGATCCGAGGTCAGACCGTCTTCCACATCACCGACTACTTCAACGGCTACTGGACCGGCGCGGTGACCGTCAAGCTCAGCCAGGCGCTCGTACCCGCCTGCCAGTACGTGCTGGGCCAGGTCACGCCGCAGGGCCGCGTCTACATGACCATGTACAACGCCGACACCGGCGACGTCATCAACAACCCCGTCGGCACCATGGTCAAAAAGCACGGCGAGTGGACGATGGTGAACGAGATGACCTCCCCCGCCCAGGGCGGGACGCTGAGCCATTGGGCATACATGCTTCAGAGCAAGCGAGGGGACCGAACGTTCCAGGACCTCCCGTTCGCCCATCAATCGATCCCCGAGTTCATGTCGTCGTGTCCCAAGGGGCCGCCAATCCGCGAGTAGGGTCGCAAGCGGCCCCGGTAACCGCGCGCGCGAGGAGCAGCGTGTACTGGCCGCACTCGCAGCATCCAGAAAGCCGATACCCGTATCAAGACCGTAGCCACACCGCTGCTGGGCGCGAAGAGCGAAAGCGCCACTCCTCGTCTCAATCCAGCATGCAACATGAAAGCGAAAGCCGGGCCTTAGCGTGTGGGGGGGTTCGGTCGGCTTGTGTCGCGACGAGCTCAAGGACCGGCGCGCCGAGCTAGACGCGATTCGCGCCAATGGCCGGACCGGGGGTATCCTCGCGCGGCGGGCTCACCTGAGTTTGCCGAGGAAGGAGATGGAGATGGCGGAAGCGCCGCGCCTGGCCCCGAGGCCCGCTGTCCTCTGGGCGATCGGGATCGCTGGGCTCGCCTCGGCCGCGGTCACGATGTGGCTGGCGTTCAATAGCCAGCGCGTCGATCCAGGGCTGGAGGGCGCCCTGTCCGTCTGGATCTCGCTCCCCTACATCGTCGGCGGCCTGATCGCCTGGTGGAGGAGGCCCGACAGCCGCTTCGGCCCATTGATGCTTGTCGCTGGATGGACGGCGTTTGTGACCACGGGCTCCTACTCGACGAAGGACGTCCCGTTCACGATCGGCCAGATCTTCGATCTGGTTCCGATAGCGATGTTCCTCCACGTCTTCCTTGCCTATCCGACCGGGCGCCTGCGAAGCACGCTCGAGCGCGTGATCGTGGTCGCCGCGTACGCGATCTCGATCGGGCTCCAGATCCCGAAGCTGATGCTGGGCGGCTCGGGCCCGGACAACCTGATCGAGGTCACCAGCCCGCCCGAGACGGCCGATTCGATCCAGAGGGTCCAGCTCTGGTTGCTGATCGCGCTGCTGGTGGCCGGAGTGGTGCTGCTCCTGGCACGCAGGCAGCGAAGCGCCCGGCCCTCGCGGCGGCCGATCGCGCTGCTGGTCGACTCGTACGTGGTGGCGCTGGCGCTGCTCGCTCTTTTGCTCCTCGCCGGCGTCAACCAGTGGGCCTCGCTCGAAACGATCCACCGGATCGCGTTCGTCTCCCTCGGGATCGCACCTGCGCTGTTCCTCACCGGGCTGCTCTCGGCGCGCCTGGCTCGCTCGGATGTCGCCGATCTGTTCGTCGAGCTGAGCGCTAACCCGGCGCCCGCCGACCTCCGCGACGCACTCGCCCGGGCGCTCCGCGATCCCAGCCTCGTCCTCGCGTACTGGCTGCCGGACCGGGGCGAATGGGCCGACGCGGGAGGGCGGCGTGTCGAGGTCCCCAGCCCGGACCCCGGGCGGTCAACCACCATGATCAAGGCCGACGGCGAGCCCGTCGCGGCTCTGCTGCACGAGGCCGCTCTGGAGGACGAGCGCGAGCTGCTCGACTCTGTCGGAGCCGCCGGTGCAATCGCGCTGGAGAACGCCAGGCTCCAAGCCGAGCTCCGGGCCCGGATCACCGAGCTGAGCGAGTCACGCGGCCGGGTGATCGAGGCGGAGCAGAGCGAGAGGCGCCGGCTGGAGCGCGACCTCCACGACGGAGCACAGCAGCGGCTGATCTCGATCTCGCTCGAGCTCGGCCAGATTGCGGCCAGGTCCGACGCCGCGACATCCGCCCGGCTGGGCGAGACGCGGCAGGAGGTGGCCCGTTCGCTGGAGGAGCTGCGGGACCTCGCCCGTGGTCTTCACCCCACCGTGGTCACCGAGCACGGGCTCACGGTGGCGCTCGAGTCGCTCGCGTCGCGCGCAACCGTCCCGGTGGCGGTTTCCAGTGACCTCGACGGAACACGGTTCCAGGGCTCGCTCGAGGTGGCTGCTTACTACGTCGTCGCCGAGAGCCTGGCCAACATCGGCAAGCACGCGCACGCGAGCTTGGCAACGATCGGCGTCACTCGAGCAGGCGGCGACCTCGTGATCGTAGTCGCGGATGACGGCGTCGGCGGAGCGGATGCAGGCAGCGGCTCGGGGCTGCGGGGACTAGCTGATCGGGTCGCGGCGCTGGACGGGAGCCTGGACGTGCGCGGCCGGGATTCCGGCGGCACGGTCGTCCAGGCGCGAATCCCGTACGAGTAGACGCCGCCGGCACTAGCCCTCCAGGAAGCGGAGCACCGCCAGCACCCGGCGGTGGTCCTCCGGAGCGGAGGCGAGGTTGAGCTTGCTGAAAATGCTGCCGACGTGCTTCTCCACCGCACGGTCGGTGATTACCAGCTTCTCGGCGATCGCGGCGTTGGAGCGTCCCTCGGCCATCTGCTCCAGCACCTCTCGCTCGCGGGGGCTCAGGGCCGCGAGCGGATCGTCGTCGCGGCGGCGCCCGAGTAGCCTCGAGACGACCTCGGGGTCGAGCGCCGAGCCGCCGCCGGCCACACGCCTGACCGCCTCGATGAAGGTGTCGAGGTCCCCAACCCGGTCCTTCAGGAGGTAGCCCAGCCCCTCTGCGTTGTCCGCGAACAGCTCGCTCGCGTTCGCCTCCTCGACGTCATTCGAGAGGACGAGGACGCTCACCTCGGGCAGCTCCGATCGGATCTCGCGCGCGGCCCGCAGGCCCTCGTCGGTGTGGGTCGGAGGCATCCGCACGTCCACCAAGGCCAGGTCGGGCTCGTGCGCGCGGACTTTGCGCAGCAGGTCCTCGCCATCACCGGCTTGGCCGACTACCTCGAACCCCGCCTCGGTCAGCAGCCTGACCAGCCCTTCCCGCAAGAGGACCGAGTCGTCGGCGATCACAACCCTCACGGCGGGGACGCTATTGCACGAGGTCCTATGGAAGGGCCGCGAGCGACTCGGCCGAGAGCTCGGCCTTCGGCACGAATCCGCTGGCACCGCTGGCCTCCACCAGGCTGCCGAAGTCGGACCGGTCGCGGCTGGAGATGAGCACGATCGGGCCCTCGAAGCCGGCCTCGACCAGGCGCCGGGTGACCTCGAAACCGTCGATGCCGGGGAGCTGGACGTCGACCAGAGCCAGGTCCGGGGTGGCCGCGGTAACGACGGCGACGCCGGACTCTCCGTCGCTCGCCTCGGCGACCACGTCATAGCCAGCGGCCTCGAGCACCATCCTGGCGGCCGCCCTGAAGCGGCTGCTGTCGTCGATGAGGACGGCTCGCGGCATGGGCTCAGTGTGACTCAGCTGGGCAGGGAATCCATGGGTGCTAGCACCACATCCCCCGCGTGCCGTCCGCACCCCGAACGGTGGCGAACCCGCGCCGAGGACACCCGCCAACCCCATTTGAATCGCACATCCACTGGAAGAAGCTTCCTTGTGTCACCGACAGGAAGGAATCCCATGTTGTCCTCACCACTCACTCGCCTCGCCGGCCCGATGGCCCTCATCGCCGGCGTCCTCATCATCGTCGCGCAGCTGATGATGCTGCCGTTCGATCCCAACGACCACGTCGCCACCTCGACCGATCCCCAGTTTCAGATCGGCGGCGGCATTTACATGCTCGGCTTCGTCGCCCTCATGATCGCCTTGATCGGCGCATACGGTTGGGGCCTTCACAACGCGGGCAGGCTCGGGACCGTCGGATTCATCGGGGCGGTCGTCGGGACGATGCTGCTCGGTGGCGACCTCTGGTTCGAGACGTTCGCGATCCCGTGGATCGCCGACGAGGCACCGGCGGCGCTCGATACCGATCCGACCATGGTGCTCGCGATCGGCGCGATCGCCAGCTACCTGTCCTTCGCGATTGGCTGGGCCCTGTTCGGGATCGCAAGCTTTCGGGCTCGCGTATTCCCGGCGGCGATCTGCATCGCGATCATCATCGGTGGCCTGATCGGCTTCAGGGCCCTGCTGTCGCCTACCGGGATCCCGATCGGCCTGGCCGTTGCCGCGCTGGGCGTGTGGATGATCAGGTCGAAGGCTCCGGCCAAGGCCTCCGCCGGCGTCCGTACCCCGGTGCGCGACGCTCAGCCGAGCCCGGTCGCCTAGCCCGGTGCTCCGTCCCCGAACACCAGCAGCGTTGACACGACGGGCGCCCTTCGGGGCGCCCGTCGTGCTGCCGGCAGGTTCGGACGGCTCGAAGACTGATCAGGGGTCGGTTCCAGGGTTTGTCCCTGATGTCGTGGCCCTCAGGGCCGCGGAGGATGCACCCATGAAGCGAATGACCACACTCTTTCGCATCGGAGCGGGCGTGCTCGCTCTGCACGTCGCCGACGACACCCTCATCCAGCCCCCGGCCGGGACCACCTGGATGGATCACCTGGCCAGCGGCCTGATCCCGATCGGTCTGCTCGCGGTCGCCGCCACGGTCTATCCGCGGCTGCGGTCAACCGCCCGCGGCCTCCTGGCCTTGGCGGTCGGAGTGCTTGGCGTGATCGCCGGCGTCGAGGCCGTCTACTACTCGCTCGAGGTCGGTCCCTCAGGGGATGACTTCACCGGGCTTTTGGCGATCCCCGCGGGGCTCGGGCTGCTCGGTCTCGGGGCCGTGACGCTGTTTCGCGAGCGCAGGCTCGACCAGTCGCGCCTGATCAGGTACGGGAAGCGCGCTCTGCTGACCGTCGCGGCGCTGGTCGTGGTGGACCTGATCTTGTTCCCGACGGCCTTCGGCTACCTGACCACGCACATCTCCCGCGCCGGGGTCCCCGAGGCCGATCTGGGCGTTGCATACGAGGACGTCGCGTTCACGACCGAGGACGGCCTCGAGCTCGAGGGCTGGTACGTCCCGTCGGAAAACGGCGCCGCGGTCATCGTGTTCCCCGGGCGGGGCGGGACCCAAGACCCGGCCCGGATGCTCGCCGACCACGGTTACGGGGTCCTGCTCTTCGACCGGCGCGGCGAGGGCGCCAGCGAGGGAGCGCCGAACGGCTTTGGCTGGGGCGGCGAGCTCGACATCGAGGCGGCGATCGCGTATCTGGGCACCCGTCCCGATGTGGACCCCGGCCGCATCGGGGGCGTGGGCCAATCGGTCGGCGGCGAGCTGATGCTGCAGGTCGCAGCCGAGGAGGGCCACGGGCTCGGCGCCGTTGTCTCCGAGGGCGCCGGCGCCCGCTCCTACGCCGAGGAGAGCCACGAGATCCACGGCCTCAACAAGGTCGACGGCACCCCGTTCCTCTTGGTCAAGACCGCGAGCGTCGCCCTCTTCTCGGATACGGCGCCGCCGCCCTCGCTGCTCGACCTGATCCCGCGGATCGCGCCGACGCCGCTCCTGTTGATCTCGTCGGCCGATGCGCCGAACGAGACGCTGGCCCCGCGCTATGCGGCTCTCGGCGGCGAGGGCTCCACGCACTGGGCGGTCCCGGGCGCCAACCACATCGGCGGCATCACCGAGCGCCCCCCGAAGTACGAGCGAACGGTCGTCTCTTTTCTTGACGATGCGCTCGCGGTTGAGCGCTAAGGGCGCCGGGCTCGCTTCCCCTTTGCGCGACGACGAGCAGCCAATCTTGTCGCGCTCGGCTACGTGATCAGCCCGGCGCTTGCCGGCATCGTCGGCGCGAGGCGCGAGCGAACCGTGCTGATCACCTCCGTGTTGTCGATGCCCTGCAGGTAGACCGACGTGACGCCGAGGTCGGCGTGGCCGAGCTGGCGCTGGATCACGTTCAGCGGAACTCCCTCGCGCGCCATCTCGACGGCATGGGCGTGCCGCAGCTGGTGAGGAGCGAAGCGCCGTCTGACACCGGCCTCGACTGCGAGGCGCCGAAGCTGGGTCCGCGCCGCGGGCCCGGACCACGGTCGCCCGCACGTCGGGCCGTTGATGACGCAGAACAGCGCCCCGATCGGCATCTCGGGGCGACGCTCGATCCTCGGGTGAAGCTGCTCCCAGCCCCACTCGTCCATCCCGACCTCCCGGCGCTTGCCGCCCTTCCCGTGGCGGACCAGCGGCGCCCCGCGTCCCGGGTCGAGGTCGCGCTCGGCAAGGCTGAGCGCCTCTGAGATCCGAAGCCCGGCGCGCCACAGCACGACGATCAGCCCACGCAGCCGTTGGCCCTGGGCTCCCGTCCCCGCCTCACGCATGACCGCGACGATCTCCTCGACCCGCGGCGGGTCGGCCGGATAACGGGTCCCCTTCGGGAGCGCCTGATCGAACCGAGTGATCCACGGTGCGACCGACCGGGCAAGTCCCGGCCTGATTCAGCGTCGACGGCATGCCGACGCACTGGCGCGACGACATCGGCTACAGGTACTTTGGATGGGCGATGGCCACTGCTAAGCACGACGCACGGAAGATCCTCGACGGCCTCCCCGAGGAGGCGTCGCTCGAGGACATCCAGTACCACCTCTACGTCCTCCAGCGGATCGAGCGCGGCCGCGAGGACGTGGTTGCCGGGCGCATCGTCTCCCAGGACGAGGTCGAGCAGCGTCTGGCCAAGTGGCTCGACGAGTAGCGTGGACTCCCACACTTCCATCAGTTGCTCGCCCGTACCGCCGCCACTCTCCTCCAGGGCCGAGCGCCGCCGCCTGCGGAGCTGAAAGACGCACACTCCGATCGCCGGGCGCAATCTGAGAGGCTGGAGACCAACACATGCCCACACCAGCCAGCTAGGAAGGATCCGATGGCCAACAGGTTTAGGGGAAAGATCGCCCTCGACATCCGCGATTCGGAGGGCGACTGGGAGCCGTTCCTGCCGCCCAAGGCGCCAGAGGGCGCCCCGAACGTGCTCTTGCTCGCGTGGGACGACATCGGCTACGGGACGATGGACGTCTTCGGTGGCCCGGTGGAAGCGCCGAATATGCGTCGCGTCGCGGAGATGGGGGTTCGGTACTCGAACTTTCACACGACCGCGCTGTGCTCGCCGACGCGGGCTTCGTTGCTGAACGGCCGCAACGCGACGTCGAACGGGATGGCCACGATCGCGGAGTTCGGAGCCGGGTTCCCGGGCATCTCGGCTCGGATCCCGTTCGAGAACGGGCTGATCTCCGAGGTGCTCGCCGAGCAGGGCTATAGCACCTACTGCGTCGGCAAGTGGCATCTGACGCCGGGCGACGAGACAACCCTCGCCTCCTACAAGGGCCGCTGGCCGTTGGGGCGCGGGTTCGAGCGCTTCTACGGCTTCCTGGGCGGCGAATCCAACAGCTGGTATCCGGACCTCGTCTACGACAATCACCAGATCGATGCACCGGCCACGCCTGAGGACGGCTACCACCTCTCGAGCGACCTCTCCGACAAGGCGATCGAGTTCATCCGCGACGCGAGGGCGGTGGACCCCGACAAGCCGTTCTTCATGTACCTCGCCTCGCAGGCCGGTCACGCACCCCATCACGCGCCCAAGGAATGGGTCGACAAGTACAAAGGTAGATTCGACCAGGGCTACGAAGCGATCCGTGCGGAGATCCTGGTCCGCCAGAAGGAGCTCGGCCTGCTGCCGGAAGACACCGAGCTCTCGTCGATCAACCCGCACGGCGAGCCCGCCGCGACCGGCCCCGACGGCCAGCCCTGGCCAATGCTCGACACGGTGCGGCCCTGGGATTCGCTGAGCGCCGACGAACAGCGCCTGTTCGCGCGAATGGCCGAGGTCTTCGCGGGCTACGTCTCCTTTACCGACCACGAGCTCGGGCGGGTGCTCGACTACCTCGAGGAGTCCGAGCAGCTCGATAACACGTTGATCGCCGTCGTCTCCGACAACGGCGGCAGCGGCGAGGGCGGGCCGAACGGCTCCTTCAACGAATGGCGCTTCTTCAACGGGATCGCCGACTCGACCGAGATGACCATCCCCCACATCGACGAGCTCGGGACCCCCGCCTCGTACAACCACTACACGACCGGCTGGGCGTGGGCGTTCGACACCCCGTTTCCCTACTGGAAGCGCTGGGCGGGCTATGAGGGCGGGGTCGCGGACATGTGCTTCATGGCCTGGCCGGCGCAGATCAAGCCGCAAAGCCAGCCGCGGCAGCAATACGTCCACGCGGTCGACATCGCGCCGACGATCTACGAGCTGCTCGCGATCGAGCCGCCCGAGGCAATCAACGGCTATCCACAAAGCCCGATCGAGGGGGATAGCTTCGCCGCGTCGCTGACCGACGCACACGCGCCGGCCAAGGAGACGCAGTTCTACGCGATGCTCGGCCAGCGTTCGATCTACCACCAGGGCTGGCTGGCCTGCACGGTGCATCCGCCGCTCAGCGGATGGGGCAAGTTCGACCAGGACGTCTGGGAGCTCTACGACCTCGAGCGCGACCGCTCGCAGTCAAAGAATCTCGCCGACCAGGAGCCGGAGCGACTCGCCGAGCTTCAGAGCCTCTGGTTCTACTACGCAGGGATCTACAACGGGCTGCCACTCGACGACCGCACGGCCCTCGAGCAGGTCCTCGCCGAGCGCCCGCATGCTGGCACGGAGCGCGAGCAATATGTCTACTTCCCCGACTGCGCAGACGTCCCGGAGGAGGGCGGCGTGCGGATTACCGGTCGCTCCTACAAGATCGCCGCAGGTGTAGAGATCGAGTCAGCCGAGGCGCAGGGCGTCATCTATGCGCACGGGGGTGTGGCCGGCGGCCACAGCCTCTATGTCAAGGATGGCCGCCTGCGCTACGCGTTCAATTGGGTCGGGACGCATGTGCAGGACGTCGTTGCCGACCGCGATCTCGCCCCGGGCCGGCACATCTACACGGCTGAGTTTGCGATGCAGGGCAAGAGCGAGAATCCCGCGATGCCGGGCTTCGCTGGAACCCTCACGCTCTATATGGACGACGAACAGGTCGGCAGCGGCGAGATAGTCACCCAGCCCGGGGTCTTCTGCCTGGTGGGCGACGGGATCTGCGTTGGGCGCGACAGTGCCTCCCCGGTCACCCCGGACTACCAGGCCCCCTTCCGGTTTAGGGGCGGCACTATCGACAAGGTCGTGGTCGATGTTTCGGGTGAGCCCTACATCGATCACGAGGCGCAGGTTCGCGCCTGGTTCATGCGCGACTAGACCTGAGTGCTAACCGAGGCCCCGGGCCGTCGCTGACCGCCACGGGAGCCTGCTTCCCATGGCGACCTAACCGGTCGATGCACCCACCCCTGATGCATCGGATCGCTCTCATTTGGTTCGCGCGCGGTCGAGCGACGGCCGTAGGCCGCAGCGAGATCAGCGCGCGGCGAGACCGTCGCCGACCCGCTGTCGCTCCGCGCGAATTGCGAGCGTCGTTCGAAACCAGCCGCGCCCATCTCCCGATTCGAGTTGACAGCCTGAGCGCCCACGTGCGCAACTGACGCCGGGGCCGGGCTCCGCAAACGGCAACGGTCGACGACCTCGACAAGCGTCGCTGAGTCCGAAAACAGGTGTTTCCACCTATACCGCTGAGCGAGCGTCGCGCTTACGGTGGCGGTTATCGGTGGATGAATGACGATCGAGAGGATTCAGATGAGGTCACGGATGACGGTTTTTTCGAGGTTGGGACTCTGTGGGCTGCTCGCCGTGGGCCTGATCGTCGCGGGCTGCGGCGGGGATGATGAGGATGAGGCGCAAGCTACTTCTGCCCAAGCGGACGCAGCCCTTCCCGTGACATACGTTCGAGACATCTCCAAGGCAGACATCTCTTCGAACGAGCCGCTCATTGCGCTCGTCGTCAGCAACCCCGGCGGTGAGGACCAAGCGGTTATGGCGTACGTCTGCGACGGAGAGGGCCTCTGGGCTCTGTTCCCCGAAACGGCTGCCGGAGACGATTTCGAGCTCTCCTCAGTCGACGGTTCAGACGTGATCGAGGGCACCATTTCGGATACCGAGGCGACTGGGACGCTCGCTTTGGATGGAGGGGACGCGGTTACGTTCAGTGCGATCGCGAGCAAAGCCGTCGGCAACCTCTACGACGTCGAAGTCGGCGAGGACCTCAGCTTCACAGGCAGCGCACCTGACGGCGACTCGTTTACCGGCAAGCTCACCGAGCTTCGCAACGATGTCCCAGCGGGGTTCGAAGACTCGCCCTTCCCGGTCTACCGGGCGAACGTCCAATTCGCGGCCGAGGATTCCTCGCCCGGGGCCAAGATCGCTCCCATCTACTCTGGCGAGGTTCCCAACGAACTCTTCGTCATCGCCAGTGATGAGGGCGCTGCTTTGGGCGGTCCGAAGACGAAGGCGGGCCGCGGCACGTTCTTCACCTGGCGCATGATCGACTAACTACCCCTCGATTTCTCAGAGGGGCGCGCTGTCGGTTCGCGCGAGAAGCGGGAGCTGCTCAACGAGTAGTGCTGCTTTCATGCAAAACGACACTTTTCGAAATCACACCTCTAAGCGGTCAGGCGGGGCGACGTCTAGGGCCGCTGCGTCGGCCGGACCGCGCGCTTACCCCTCCGCCGGCGGGATGTTGTGGTTGAGGTGGAAGAGGTTGTCCGGGTCGTAGCGGCGCTTCAACTCGCGAAGCCTGTCCCAGGTCGCGCCGGGGTAGGCCGCGCGGATCGTCGTCTCGTCCTCCTCGCCGAGGAAGCCGACGTAGCCGCCCGCCCCGTCCCTGCCCAGCGAGTCGGCGAGGCCGTTGACCCAGGCGTCGTGGGTGTCCTTCTCGCCGCCGTCCACGTACATCGCCGCGATGTTCACCAGCATCCCGCGGTCGCGATGCGCGAAGGCGGTCGCGTCGGTCGGGACTCGCGCCGCCGCGCCGCCGAGCACCCGCAGCTGGACGGCCTTCATCGGCGCCGTCGACTGGGGCAGCTGCTCGAGGATCCCCTCGGCAGCCGCCGGCTCGAGCGAGTCGGCGAAGAAGTTGGTGCCGGCCGCGAACTGGGGCTCCGGCGTGGGACCCTCGAAGAGCTCCGGATAGCGCATCGGCCGCACCATGTCGGCGAGCGGCTCGGCGAGCGCCCGGAAGGGGGCGATCACCTGCTCGCCCTGGGCGACCGGCCCGACGTAGGCGAACTGGCCCATCAGGATTGGCTTGCCGTGCGCCTCCTCGGGCACGAACGGCATCGGCGGAGCGAGCATCACATTCGCGATCGTCGAAAGCTCCTCGGGCGCCGCCTGCGCGGCCTCGAGGAAGCCGGTGATCACCTGGGGCGAGGCGGGCAGGATCATCATCCCGCCGACGATCTCCGAGATCTCGGCCAGGCGCAGCTGGAAGCGGGTGGCGACGCCGAAGTTGCTCTCGCCGCCGCGGATCGCCCAGAACAGGTCCGGCTCCGAGTCCTCGCTCGCCTGCACGACCTTGCCGTCGGCGGTCACCACCTCGGCCGCGAGCAGGTTGTCGGCCGTCAGCCCGGTCTTCCGCGTCAGGAACCCGATCCCGCCCGCCAGGGTGATCCCGCCGATGCCGACCGAGCCGGCGTCGCCGAACCCGGTCGCCAGTCCCCGTTCGGCGGTCGCAAGCGTGTACCCGCTCGCCGTGCCGCCGGTTTCGGCCCATGCGGTCTCGCCGTCGGCGTCGATCTCGACGCCGTTCATCCCGGAGAGGTCGATGACCAGACCGCCGTCGACGGTCCCGTACCCGGGGCGGCTGTGCCCGCCGCTGCGGACGGCGAGCTCGAGGCCGCCCTCGCGCGCCGCGCTGACCACCGCTGCGACATCCTCGGCCCCGGCGACCCGCGCGACCGCGAGCGGCCGCTTGTCGACCCCCTTGAAGAACACCTGTCGAGCCTCGTCGTAGGAGAGATTCTCGGCGGTGATCAGCTCGCCGTTGAGCTGTACTCGAAGATCGTCGACCGGGATCTCCCGGGCCTGCTCTGATGTTGACGCCATTGGGGCTCCTTTCGTGTTCAAGGAATCGTTTTACCGATCACCCTTAAGACGAAGGCAAGAAGCCGAAATGGACAGCCGCGTGGCCCGATCGCGGCGTTTGTCGGAATCCGCCAAATTCCGCCCGCGTTTCCGGCAAAAGTTGCCGAGAATCGCGTGGGTGCGGCCAATAGGCTCGCGGTCGAGGTGAGAGATGGCTGAACGCGACCCGCGTGTGCTCGCAATCGACGCCGGCGGGACGATGACCGACACCTTCATCGTCGACGGCGCCGGCAGCTTCGTCGTCGGCAAGGCGCAGACGACGCCCGAGGACGAGTCGGTTGGCTTCATGGAGTCGGCGCGCGACGCGCTCGAGCAGTGGGACTCGAGTCCCGAGGAGGCGTTCGGCGGGATCGCCTCTGGCATCTACTCCGGCACGGCGATGCTCAATCGGCTGCTCTCGCGGACCGGGCGCAACATCGGCGCGATCGTCACGGCGGGCAACGAGGACTACCTGCGGATCGAACGCGGCATCCAGACCTACCTCGGCTTCTCCTATTCCGACCGCCTGCACATCGCGACCCACCACCACAACGAGCCGATCGTCCCGCGCGATCAGGTCAAGGGGGCTCGAGGGCGGATCGACGTCATGGGCACCGAGGTCCTGCCGCTGCGCGAGGCCGACGTCCGCGCCGCCGCCGCCGAGCTCCTCGACGCCGGCGTCGAGGGAATCTGCATCTGCTTCCTGTTCGGCTACCGCAATGCCTCGCACGAGCTGCGGGCGGGGGAGATCGTCGCCGAGGTCAAGGCCGAGCGGGGCGTCGACGGCGAGGTGCCGGTCTACCTGGCCTCGGAGCTCTACCCGCTGCGCCGCGATCTGCCGCGACTCAACTCGACCCTGATCGAGGCCTACGCCGCCGAGCCCTCACGCGGCACGATGCAGAAGGTGCGTGACGAGACCAAGGCGGCCGGGGCGGGCTTCGAGCTTCGGGTGATGGCCTCGCACGGCGGCACGATCTCGATCGAGGCGAAGGAGCTGGCCACGACGCTGGCCTCGGGCCCGATCGGCGGCGTCGTCGGCGGCCAGCAGCTGGCCGAGCGGATGCAGCTGCCGAACGTCCTCTGCACCGACATCGGCGGTACCTCTTTCGACATCGCCCTGATCACCGACGGGCGCTTCGAGATCACCCCGACGCCCGACATCGCCCGCTTCATGCTCAACATGCCGCTGGTCAAGATCGACTCGATCGGCGCCGGCACCGGCTCGTTCGTGCGCGTCAACCCGAACTCCAACCGGCCCGAGCTGGGGCCCGATTCGGCCGGCTCGCGGATTGGCGTCAGTTGGCCGGAGGGAGGGCTGGAGACGGTTTCGGTCACCGACCTCAACGTCGTCCTCGGGCGCGTCAACCCCGACTACTTCCTCGGCGGCGACATCACGCTCGACCCCGAGCGCGCCCGGGCCGAGGTCAAGCGCCAGGTCGCCGAGCCGCTCGGCCTCGAAGTCGAGGACGCCGCCGCGGGCGTGATCGAGCTGTTCGAGCAGACGTTGAAGAACGAGGCCGTCGGGCGGATCCTCGGCAAGGGTTACTCGCCCGCCGACTACGCGCTGCTCTGCTACGGCGGCGGCGGGCCGCTGCACGTCGCCGGCTACACCGAGGGGGTCACCTACCGCGACGTCCTGATCCCGGCCTGGGCGGCGGGCTTCTCCGCCTTCGGCTGCGCCTGCGCCGACTTCGAGTACCGCTATGACCAGACCGTCGACATGCCGATCCTGCCGAGCGCCGACGAGATGCAGAAGGCGGGGATCGGGATCATGGTCACCGGCGCCTGGCAGGGGCTGCAGGAACGGGTCGCCGCCGAGTTCGAGAAATCGGGCGTCGGCCGCGACCGGATCCGGTTCACCCACTCGGCGCGGATGCAGTACTACGGCCAGCTCAACGACATCGAGATCGTCTCCCCGCACATGGAGATGGAGGAGGGCGAGCATGTCGACGCCCTGATCGATGTCTTCGAGGACGCCTACTCGAAGGTCTACGCCCGCTCGGCCCGCTCGCCCGAGCTCGGCTATCTGATCACCCAGGCGATCGTCCACGGGTCGGTCGAGGTCGAGAAGCCGGCGCTGCCCGAGCTCGAGGAGGTCTCCGGCGAGCCGCCGGTGAGCGCGACGCGAACGGTCCGCTGGGGATCGGGCGATGCCGAGACCGCGATCGTGCGGCTCGAGCAGGTCGAGGCCGGGCACGAGGTCGAGGGCCCGGCGATCATCGAGCACTCGGCGACGACCTTCGCGATCCCGCCGGGGCGGGCGGCGCGGCTCGACGCCCACGGCATCTTCCACCTGACGAGCAGCGAAGGAGACTGAGATGGCAATCGTCGAGGCCACACGCGACCTCGAGCCGCGCGAGGCGAGCGGGATCGGCTGGGACGGCAAGCGCCTCGACCGGATGCTCGCCGAGTCCGAAGGGCTGTTCGCGCAGACCGGGTCGTACTACGGCCTCAGCGGCGAGCTCGAGCTCAAGGACACGGAGCCGATCGAGTACGAGAAGCTGTTCAGCCGTCTGCGGGGCGGCCTCGTCTCGGCCCGCGAGACGGCGCTCAACATCTCCGCCTCGCCGATCGTCCGCGAGCTGGGCGAGCTCTGCTTCGCGCTCTACACGCCGGAGGGCGATTCGGTCGCGCTCTCGACCGGGATCATCGTCCACGTCCACACGATGTCGGACGCGATCAAGTACATGGTCCGAAACGGGTGGGAGGACAACCCGAAGATCCGCCCCGGCGACATCTTCGCCAACGACGACCCGGTGATCGGCGACGTCCACAACGCCGACGTGCAGACCTTCGTGCCGATCTTCTGGGAGGACGAGCTGATCGCCTGGGCCGGAGGCGTGACGCACGTGCTCGACATCGGCGCCTCGACTCCCGGCGGAGTCCCGGTCGGGCCCACGAACCGGCTCGACGACGGCATCGACCTTCCCTGCATGAAGATCGGCGAGGAGGACGAGCTCGCGGCGTGGCACCTGATCCGCTGCCAGAAGCAGACCCGGGCGCCGATGTACTACCTGCTCGACGAGCGCACCCGGCTCGCCGGCTGCCACATGATCCGCGAGACCGTTGAGCGCGTGATCCTGGAGGAGGGGCCGGAGCGGTTCAAGCAGTTCAGCCGCGAGGTGATCGAGGAGGGCAGGCGCTCGTTCAAGTCGCGGATTCGCGAGATGACGGTGCCCGGTCGCTACCGCGCCGCCTCGTTCCAGGACATCACCTACGCCGACAAGGTCCAGCTGCCGGCGCGGGCGCGGCGCGACTTCGTCATGCACGCTCCGTTCGAGGTTCGGATCGGCGGCGACGGCGACTACGCGCTCGACCTCGACGGGTCCTCCGCCTGGGGCTGGCACTCGATGAACTGCACGCCCTCGGGGATGCAGGGCGCGATCTGGGTGATGTTCACGCAGACGCTGATCTGCAACGACAAGGTCAACGACGGCGCCTACTTCGCCGTGGAAACAAACTTCCCCGAGGGTTCCGTGGCCAATCTGGGTGAGGCCGAGGGCTCGACCGGGATCGCCTGGGCGTTCCTGCAGCCGGCGTTCACCGGCTATCCGCGGACGCTCTCGAGGGCGCTTCAGTCGCGCGGCTTCATCGAAGAGGTGATCGGCGCGTATTCGGTCAGCGGCAACGTGATCCAGGGCGGCGGCGTCGACCAGTACGGCAACTCGTCGGCGATCATGAACTTCGAGATCGCGGCGCAGGGGATGGGGGCCAAGTACGTGCTCGACGGCACCGACACCTGCGCGGCGATGTTCAACCCCGAGGGCGACGCCGGCGACATCGAGATGTGGGAGCTGATCTGCCCGATGATCTACCTCTCGCGGCGGATCAAGCCGAATACCGCCGGCCCCGGCCGGCATCGCGGGGGCTCGAGCTTCGAGTCGCTGCACATGATCTGGAACACGTCCTTCTGGGAGCTCCAGAACCTCGGCACGACACGCCTTTTCACCTCGCAGGGGATCTTCGGCGGCTACCCCGGATCGGTCGCCTATCTGCACAACATCCGCGACAACAATCTCGCCGAGCTCGCCGCCGCGGGCGAGGCTTACCCGGTCGCCGACGGGCCGTTCTCGGACCCGGCGCTGCTGGCGATCGATGGCGAGCGCGAGCTGAAGCTCGACAACTTCACGATGCTGGCGCCGTTCAAGACGGGCGACCTCTACCACTCGGTGATGAAGGGCGCCGCGGGCCTCGGCGACCCGCTCGAGCGCCCGGCCGAGGCGGTCGAGCGCGACGTCGCCGAGGGCCACATCGAGCCCGCGTTCGCGGAGTCCGTTTACGCGGTCGGCGACCGCGACGGCGCCCGGGCGAAGCGGCTCGAGCGCGCTCAGCCCGGCCGCAGAGTGGTGGACGAGCGAGCGCGAGCGGGTGCTGGCCGGCAAGCTGATCGACCCGGTCAAGGTCGGCTACGCGGAGTCGATGAAGCTCTCGCCGCGCTGGGCGGCGGAGTTCCGCGGCTTCTGGGACCTGCCCGAGGACTTCGCCTTCGATATCGAGACCCCGACCCTGCCCGCCGACCGCGTCACCGAGCCGGGCAAGACGACGCCCGAGCAGGCCGCGACGGAGTTCCTCGCGAGTTCGCGGGTGGCCGAGGTCGAGCCGCCGGCCGTCGGCCGGCAAGCCGCTCGAGCGCGAGACGCTCGAGGCGCTCTCGACGAGCAGCTGACGCGTCGCGAGGTCAAGGAGATCCAGTCCGGCTACAAGGACCCGGACCGCTTCGACAAGTGGATCGCGGTGCTCCAGGACCGGGTTGCCTGGGACGACCCGATCGTGCTGCCGATGGGCGAGGCGCTGAACCTGGTCCGCCGGGCCAGCGACGGCGAGCTCGTGATCCGCTCCGACGCGGGACATGACTTCTGCCGCTTCGATCAGAACTGGAAGATGCACGCGCCGGTCTTCGTCCGCGACACGGCCGAGCTGCTCGGCGAGATCTACCCGAAGCTCGCCCACTGCGACCCCGAGTGGATGGAGCTGCGCGAGTTCTATTGCCCGCTCTCGGGGCGGCTGCTCGAGGTCGAGGCGGTCACGCACGGCTACCCGGTCGTCCACGACTTCCTCCCGGACGTCGAGGGCTTCTACCGCGGCTGGCTCGGGCGCGAGCTGCCCTAGATCGTCGCCAGCCGCAGCACCAGGGCGGCGACGGAGAGCAGCTCGAGAACGAGCGGCGTCGCCACGTTTCCGAGATCGCCGGCCCGGACGTGGAAGCCCACGGCGACCGCGAAGTAGAGGATCAGGCCGATCGCGGCCGCGACCCCGACCGGCGCCCAGATCAGGCCGAGGACGAGCCCGGCGGCGGCCGCGAACAGGATCATCGCCAGCGCGTCAAGCCTCTCCTCGGGCACCCCGGCCCTGGCGTACGCGAGCACGACCTCCTCGCTGTGCGAGAGCTTGCGCACCGCCGCGAACACCAGGCAGGCGGCGAGTACGGCCGAGACGACCGCCGTGGCAATGAACATCGCGGAGCTCCTTCCGTCGGTGTGGGGGCGTATCGTGAATATATACAAATGTTTAGATTGAGCGAAATCCGAAGAGAACGGTGAGCCCCCAGCGCAGCAACCGCGCGAACCTGATCGAGGGCACGCTGCGCTGCCTCGAGCGTCTGCCGCCGGAGCGGATCACCGCGCGAGCGATCGCCAGCGAATCCGGTGCCAACCTCGCCTCGATCGGCTACCACTTCGGATCCAAGGACGAGCTGGTGACGGAGGCGGTGACGGTAGGCCTCGATCGCTGGCTCGATGAGATCGAGGAGAGGATGGGCGCTCTCGCCTCCGCCGAGCCGCCGGCGAGGTTCCGGCGCGCCAACGAGGTGGTCGAGGCGACTCGCCTCCGCCACGCCGGATTGGCGAGCAACTTCATCGCTGCGCTCGCCAAGGCCCAGCACGACCCACGGGTGAGGAAGACGCTTACCGCCGGTTTCCGGCGCTCGCGCCCGAACGTCGCCTCGCTCCTCGGCCTGGGCGACGACCAGGCGGGCGAGGACGCGGGCGGGTTGGTCCTCGCCCTCTTCAACGGTCTGCTGTTTCAGGCGCTGCTCGACCCGCAGCTCGCGATCGACGGGGAGCGTTTGGAGCGGGCGCAGGCTCGAATGCTCCGCGTGCTGCCGCCGCCAGAGGTTCCGTAGGCTCTCGCCGATGAGCGAAGGGGTTGTGGAGAGCGTCGCCGGCGAGCGGATCGCCGCGGTCAACGGGATCGAGATCGCCTATGAGGAGTTCGGAGACCCCGACGGCGAGCCGCTGGTCCTGATCATGGGGCTGGCGACGCAGATGATCCACTGGGACGAGGAGTTCTGCGGTTTGCTCGGCGAGCGCGGCTACCGCGTGGTCCGCTTCGACAACCGCGACATCGGCCACTCGACGAAGCTCGACGAGGCCGGGATGCCGGGCAACGGCGCGATGATGTTCGGGTACGGCAAGCCCGCCTACCTGCTCAGCGACATGGCGACCGACACCGTGGCGCTGCTCGACCACCTCGGAATCGAGGACGCGCACGTGGTCGGGGCCTCGATGGGCGGGATGATCGCCCAGCAGCTGGCGATCGACCACCGTCAGCGCGTGCGTTCGCTGTGCTCGATCATGTCGACGACCGGAGACCGGCGCTTCAGGTTCCCGCGCTGGCGCGCCTTCGCCCTGCTGATGGCGAAACCGCCGTCGAGCCGCGAGGGCTATGTCGAGCAGGCGGTGAAGACGTTCAAGGTGATCGGCTCGCCCGCCTACCCGATGAACGAGGAGCGTTTCCGCGGGCTCGTCGGGCGCGCCTACGACCGCAGCTTCCACCCGCCGGGCGTCGCCCGGCAGCTGCACGCGGTCAACTGCTCGGGCAATCGCACCCGGCGGCTGCGGGGTCTCGATCTCCCGGCGCTCGTCATCCATGGCACGGTCGATCCGCTGGTGCGGCCGATCGGCGGCAGGGCGACCGCGAGGGCGATCCCCGGCGCGCGGCTGCGGATGATCGAGGGGATGGGCCACGATCTTCCCCCCGAGCTGCACCGCACGTTTGCCGACGAGATCGACTCGAACGCCCGCCGAGCCGCCTGATGGGCTATCTGGTCCGCGGCGACCCTGCTCCGCCACGGCCGGAGGGCGCGATCGAGCCCGACCCCTCGCTGCCCCGAGCCTGCGTGATCGGCGCCGGCTCGTGTGGGATCGCCGCGGCGAAGGCGCTCTATGAGGCTCGGATCCCGTTCGACTGCTTCGAGGCCGGGCCCGTGGTCGGCGGCCTGTGGAAGTTCCGTAACCCGAACGGGTTGTCGGGCTGCTACTCGACCCTGGAGATGAACACATCCGGGCCGCGGATGTCGTATTCGGATTTCCCGCTCGGCTCCGAGGACTATCCCCCGCACGAAGACGTCGGCGACTACTTCGACCGCTACGTCGACCACTTCGGGATCCGCGAGACGATCACCTTCAACACCGAGGTGACCCACTGCGAGCGGCTCGAGGACGGCACCTGGGAAGTGACCGCGAACTCGGAGAAGCGCCGCTACGACGCCATCGTCGTGGGTAACGGCCACCACTGGGATCCGCGCTGGCCGGAGCCGCCGTTTGCGGGCGACTTCGCCGGGCTGGAGATGCATTCGCACGATTACCGCGAGCCGGCCCAGCTCGTCGGCAAGCGGGTGGTCGTCGTCGGCGGCGGCAACAGCGGCATGGACATCGCCCGCGATGCCGCCGACGCCGGCGCGGCCGCCTACCTCTCGCTGCGCCGCGGGGTCCACGTCCTGCGCAAGCGCCTCGGGCGCAAACGGACCCCGATCGACCAGATGCTCGCTCCGCCGTGGCTGCCCTGGTATCTGAAGCAGAAGGGGTTCGAGGTGCTGCGGATGCGCTCGGGCGACGTCGCCGAGTACGGGGTCGCCGAGGCCGACCACAAGGTCGGTCACGCTCACCCGACCGTCTCCGATGAGATCCACGACCGGCTCGCCGCCGGCGTCGTGATCCCGAAGCCCAACATTCGCGAGTTGCGCGGCGACAAGGTCCTGTTCGAGGACGGCAGCGAGGTTGAGGCCGACGTGATCATCTACTGCACCGGCTACAAGGTCAGCTTCCCGTTCTTCGACGAGCAGCTGATCTCCGCGCCCGCCAACGACCTGCCGCTGTACCGGCGAACCTTCCACCCGGAGATCGAGGGCGTCTACTTCCTCGGCCTGGCGCAACCGCTCGGCGCGATCATGCCGATGGCCGAGCAGCAGTCGAAGTGGATCGCGACGCTGCTGCGCGGCGAGTACGCGCTCCCTCCGGTCGAGGAGATGCGAGCCGAGATCGACGCGGCGCGCGAGGCACACGCCCGCCGCTTCTACAGCTCCAAGCGCCACACGATGGAGGTCGACTTCGACGAGTGGATGCGTGACTCCGAACGCGAGCTGCAAACAGGGCGCGAGCGTGCCGCTCGCTGAGCTGGTCTCGGGCGAGCCGGCCTCGGGGCGGGTCTTCGAGCAGACGCTGATGCCCGGGATCGCCGACGGGATCGCCAGCGGCAGGGTGCGCGTAGACGCGATCGCGCGCTGGCTCCAGGACGTCGCCTATGCCGACGTGCTCGACGCGGGCTTCAACGAGGGCGGGGCGTGGATCGTGCGCCGGATGCGGCTACGGGTCGAGGCGTTCCCGCGGTTTGGCGAGCCGGTCACGCTGCGCACCTTCTGCAGCGGCATCGGTCGCTTCTCCGCCGAGCGCCGGACGACGATCCGTGGTGCGACAGCGGCGGTCGACGCGGTCGCGGTATGGGTCTGGATCAACGACCAGGGGCGGCCGGGCAGATTCCCGGATCGCTTCCTCGAGCTCTACCGAGAGAGTGCGGCCGGCCGCGGCGCGTCGGTTCGGCTCGGGCACCCCGAGCCGCCGGCCGACTGCGAGCGATCCCCGTGGAGCTTCCGCGCCGCCGACGTCGACGTCGCCGGCCACGTCAACAACTCGCACTACTGGGAGCCGCTCGAGGAGCGCTTCGCCACCGCCGAGCCGGAGGCGATCGACGCAGAGATCGAGCACCGCGACCCGGCGCTGCCGGGCAAGGCCTTCGTCGTCAGCGATCGGCAGGGACTCTGGATCGAGGGCGCCGATGGCGTCCTGCATGCCTCGATTAGGCTGGCGGGCGAATGAGCGCGCCGCCCCTTCAGCGAGCCGCGGTCGGCGAGCTCGAGATCGCCTACCGCGAGCTCGGCTCCGGTCCGCCGGTGCTGCTGATCCACGGCTGGCCGACCTCCTCCTATCTGTGGCGGGGGCTGATGCCGGCGATCGCCGAGCGAAACCGCGCGATCGCGATCGACCTGCCCGGCTTCGGGGGCTCCTCGAAGCCCACCGGCGTCACCTACGACTTCGAACTCTTCGAGACCGCGATCGACGGTCTGCTCGAGGCGCTCGGCGTCGACTCGGTCGCGATCGCGGTCCACGACCTCGGCGGTCCGGTCGGCCTGCATTGGGCGATCGGCCGGCCGCAGCGGGTGACCTCGGTCGCGGTCCTCAACACGCTCGTCTACCCGGAGTTCTCCGCGGCGGTGCTGCAGTTCATCGAGGCCTGCTCCAATCCCGAGGTGCGCGAGGTGCTGACCAGTCCCGCCGGGCTCGAGGCGGCGATGAAGCTCGGCCTCGCCGACGAGTCGAAGCTCACCGATGAGTCGCTGGCCGCGGTCCGGGAGCCGTTTCAGACCGAGGCGGATCGCCGCGCGCTCGCCGACGCCGGCATCGGCCTCGAGGTCGAGGGCTTCGGCGAGATCGCCGCCGGCATCGGCTCGCTCGAGGTCCCGGTGCGGGTGATCTACGGCGAGCGCGACCGGATCCTGCCGGATGTGGGGGAGACGATGGCGCGGCTCGCGGGCGACCTGCCCCAGGCAGAGGTCACCCCGCTCGCCGACTGCGGGCACTTCCTTCAGGAGGAGGAGCCGGAGCGGATCGGCGACCTGCTGGCTCGCTTCTTCGCCGCCGACCGGCCCGAATAGCGCACCAGGCGGCCTCGAGCCGCGCGCCTGCGCAGGCGTGGCGCGTCCAGTGCGGCTCGCGCATGTTCGGCGGGGCGCCGATACGAACAACAGGTGCCCTCCTCGATCCAGGCAGCCGCGAGCCGACATATGAAGCTTCTTCTATGGCTGCCGCTCGGGCTCGCAGCGCTCGGAGTGCTCGTGCACATCGCCTGGGTGAGCGGTCTCGGCAAGGGTGAGATCAATCAATTCGTCACCCTCTGGCTCTACCACGGCGTGCTCGTCCTCGCCGCGCTCGTCTGCTTTGTGCGCGCGATCGAGCCCACCGCCGAGCGCTGGATCTGGGTCGCATTCGGGCTCGGCCTCGCTGCATGGATGGCCGGCGACGTCTACTGGGTGATGGAGCTCGCCGGCGTCAAGAATGCGCCCTACCCGTCCCTGGCCGACCTCGGCTACCTGCTCGCCTATCCGTTCTGGTACGTCGGCGTGCTGCTCCTGGTCCGCCGCCAGGTGCGGTTCTCGGCCGGCGCTTGGCTTGACGGTGCGATCGGCGGGCTCGCCGGCGCGGCGCTGGCGACCGCCGTGCTCTCACCGGCGCTCGTCGGGCTGACCGAGGGCGACCCCTCGACGGTGATGACCAACCTTGCCTATCCGCTCGGCGACGTGCTCCTGCTCTCCTTGCTGATCGCCGGGTTCACCGTCGCCGGGCTCAGGGCCGGCCGTAGCTGGCTGCTGATCGGAATCGGGATCGCGGTCTGGGGCGTCGCCGACGCGATCTACCTCTACCAGACGGCGATCGGGACCTACGTCAACGGCGTCTTCCTCGATTCCCTGTGGTTGATCGGCGGCGTCTCGATCGCCGCTGCCGCGGCCTTCGCGAGAACGAAGGCGCGTGAGGAGCAGCGCGAGTCTCACTCGATCCTCTTTCCGACCGTGTTCACGACGATCGCCGTCGGCGTGCTCACCTGGGATCACTACGACCGTCTCAGCGAGCTCTCGATCTGGCTCGCCGTTGCGACCCTGGTCGCCGTGGTGCTGCGGCTCGTGCTCAGCTTCCGCGATAACCAGGCGCTGCTCGGCGCGGTCCGCCACGACGCGGTCACCGACGCGCTCACCGGCCTCGACAACCGGCGTTCGCTGATGGCCCGGCTTGCCCGCTCGGCGGAGGGACCAAGCGAGGTGATCTTCGCGATCTTCGATCTCGACGGATTCAAGGCCTACAACGACAGCTTCGGCCATCCCGCCGGCGACCTGCTGCTGCAGCGGCTCGGCCGCCATCTGGCGAACTCGGTGGCTCCGCAGGGGACGGCGTTTCGCCTTGGCGGGGATGAGTTCTGCGTCCTGATCGCCGGTGGACACGAAGATGTCGAGGGCGTGCTCGCGGTCGCTTCGGCGGGCCTCAGCGAGCACGGCGATGGATTTGACATCACCGCATCGTCGGGCGCCGTCGTGCTCCCGGATGAGGCGGCCGACCCGACCGAGGCGCTGCGGATCGCAGACTCGCGGATGTACGAGGTCAAGGGCCAGCGCTCGAGCTCGGCCCAGCGTCAGGCCCACGACGTACTCGTCCGCGTCGTGCGCGAGGGCGAGCCGGGTCTCGGCGACCACCTGCGCGGGGTTGCGCTGCTCGCCGCCGAGATCGGCCGCGCTGCGAACCTCGATGCCGAGGCCCTCGATTCGCTCGTCCGGGCGGCGGAACTGCACGACATCGGCAAGGTCGCGATTCCGGACAAGATCCTGCACAAGCCGAGGCCGCTCGAGGATGACGAGTGGGAGCTGATGCGCACCCACACGACGATCGGGGAGCGCATTCTCGCCGTGGCGCCGGCGATGGGCCCGGTCGCCAAGCTGGTGCGCTCGAGCCACGAGCGCTGGGACGGCGAGGGCTATCCGGATCGCCTCGCCGGTGAGCAGATCCCGTTCGGCGCCCGGATCATCTTCGTCTGCGACGCCTTCGAGGCGATGACCGAGGAGCGCCCCTACCGGACGCCGATGGCTCCCGCCGAGGCCCTCGCCGAACTGCGCAGCTGCGCAGGTACCCAGTTCGACCCCGGTGTGGTCGAGCTGTTCGCCGAGCATGTCTTTCCGCGGCTCGGCTCCGATCCCGCCGCCGGGCTGCCGCCGCCGCCCCAGCCGGCCGGGCTCGCCCCGGCGAAGCCCTAGGCCGGTCCGCCGAGCCCAGGGCTGCAGCCAGGCGGCGAATCTGCCGATATGGCTTAGGCAGGTTCGAACGTGATCACCGGACGACATTCGAAGGCAGTTCTCTGGCTGCTTTTGGGCCTTGCCGGGCTCGGGCTGCTTCTGCATGCCGCCTGGATCGGCGGCCTGGGGCGGGGCGAGGCCGATGTGTTCATCGACGAGTGGGTCTACAACGGTGTTTTGGCGCTGGCGGCGGTGATCTGCCTGCTGAAGGCGGCCCTGTCCCCGCAGGACCGCTGGATGTGGCTCGCCTTTGGCCTCGGCGTCGCGGCCTGGACCGCCGCCGACATCTACTGGACCGCGGTTCTGTTCGACGTCAAGAAGCCGCCCTATCCATCCGTTGCCGACGCCGGCTACCTGCTGGCCTACCCGTTCATGTACGTCGGCGTGCTGCTCTTGGTGCGCAGCCGGGTTCGCTTCTCCGCCGGCGCCTGGCTCGATGGGGCGATCGGCGGGCTCGCGGCCGCGGCGCTCGCCACGGCCATCCTCAGCCCGGCGCTGATCGGTCTGACCAAGGGCGATCCGGCGGCGATCGCGACGAATCTCGCCTACCCGCTTGGCGACGTGATCCTGCTCTCGTTCCTGGTCGCCGGCTTCGCGGTCACCGGAGTCCGCGCCGGGCGCAGCTGGTTGCTCGTCGGGATTGGGATCGCTACCTGGGGTGTCGCCGACGCGATCTACCTCTACCAGACGGCGACCTCGAGCTACGACGGCGGCTACCTCGACTCGCTCTGGCTGGTCGGCGGGATCGCGATCGCCGCCGCGGCCGCCTTCGCCGACGGCAAGCCGCGCGAGCGCCACGAGGCGCACTCGATCCTGTTTCCGGCGCTGTTCAGCGCGATCGCCGTCGGCGTGCTCGCCTGGGATCACTACGACCGGTTGAACGAGGTGGCGATCTGGTTCGCGGTAGCGACCCTGGCAGCCGTCGTCCTTCGCCTCGTGCTCAGCTTCCGCGAGAACCGGGCGCTGATCACCGCCGTCGGCCGCGACGCGGTCACCGACGCGCTCACCGGGCTCGACAACCGGCGCTCGCTGATGGTCCACCTCGCCCGCGCCGCCGAGGGGCCGCGGGAGGTGGTCTTCGCGATCTTCGACCTCGACGGGTTCAAGGCCTACAACGACGGCTTCGGCCACCCTGCGGGTGACCTGCTGCTGCGCCGGCTCGGCGCCAACCTGGCCGATGCGGTCGCCCCCCAGGGCACGGCCTTCCGGCTCGGCGGCGACGAGTTCTGCGTCCTCGTTCCCGGCGGTCCGGAGCGGGTCGACGGGGTTCTGGCGATCGCCTCCGCCGCGCTCAGCGAGCACGGCGAGGGCTTCGAGATCACCGCTTCATCGGGCGCCGTCGTGCTCCCCGACGAGGCCGCCGACCCGACCGAGGCGCTGCGCAGGGCCGACACCCGCATGTACACGGCAAAGGGCCAGCGCTCGAGCTCGGCTCAGCGCCAGACCCACGACGTGCTCGTGCGCGTGCTGCGCGAGCGAGAGCCCGAGCTCGGCGACCATCTGCGCGGCGTCGCCCAGCTGGCGGCCGAGATCGCCCACGTCGCCGAGCTCGACGCCGAGGAGCTCGATTCGGTCGTCCGCGCCGCCGAGCTGCACGACATCGGCAAGATCGCGATCCCCGACCGGATCCTGCACAAGCCCGGCCCCCTCGACGACGAGGAATGGGAGCTGATGCGCACCCACACGACGATCGGCGAGCGCATCCTCGCGGCGGCGCCGGCGATGAGCCCGGTCGCGGC
The DNA here is from genome assembly GCA_963767475.1 of uncultured Solirubrobacterales bacterium. Classification (GTDB taxonomy): domain Bacteria; phylum Actinomycetota; class Thermoleophilia; order Solirubrobacterales; family 70-9; genus WHSW01. Next base: position 439,906 of record CAVYEI010000003.1, on the reverse strand, counting down.
GCTGGTCCGCTCGAGCCATGAGCGCTGGGACGGACGCGGCTATCCGGATGGCCTCGCCGGCGAGCGGATCCCGATCGGCTCGCGGATCATCTTCGTCTGCGACGCGTTCGAGGCGATGACCGAGGATCGGCCCTATCGCGAGCCGCTTTGCCCGCAGGAGGCGATGGTCGAGCTGCGCAACTGCGCCGGCACCCAGTTCGATGCCCGGCTCGTAGAGCTGTTCGCGGAGCACGTCTTTCCAGCGCTCGTCGCGCACACGGCTCGCAACGGAAGCTCGGCCGCGCTCGAGCTCCCGGTCGCCGAGCAGCCAAACGGCTAGCGCCGGGTTCGCTCGCGCAAGAGCCCGCGGATCTCGGCCAGATCGGGCCAGGTCGACGGATCGCCCGCGGGGCGGCGGACACGACGCTCGTCGCCGGGCGGCAGCTCGGCGAGCGGCGCCCGGTTCTGCGGCTCGGCGAGCTGGCCGGCGACGGTCTCGCGGGCGGTGGCGATCACCGGGTTTCGGTCCTTGCCGCTCATCAGGTTCGGGCCCATCACGGCGAGATCCTCGGCCGTCGGCTGGATCAGGACCACCTCGGTGCCGGCGGCGCGCAGCTGCTTGGCCTCGTTTCCGAGCAGCCGGCCGGAGTGGTTGCGCATCAGCGCCGCGGCACGCTCGAACGGATTCCAGGCGCGCGCCGGGTGCAGCGAGGAGGTCGGGTTGAGGCAGATCACCAGGTCGAGTGCCTGGTCTGAGAGCAGGTCGAGGTTCGAGGTCGAGTGGATGCCGCCGTCGACGTAGCGGCGTCCGTCGATCTCGACCGGGTGGTAGAAGCCCGGGATCGCGCAGGAGGCGGCGACGGCGTCGGCGAGGTCGGGCTTCGGCGCGCCTTCGCGGCCGAAGGCGACCCGGCGCCCGCTGGCGTAGTCGCAGGCGACGACCCAATGATTCGGGTGATCGGTCCACCCGGAAGGGACGACGCTGTGGATGATCTCCCTCAGTGGCTCGGTGGAGATGAACCCGCGGGGCGCCCAGCCGGCGAACGCGGCGGCCGGGGTCACGCGGCCGGGCTGGCGCAGCGTGCGCAGGGCCAGCGGCCAGGAGCCGGGACCGATCGGCGGCCAGGCCCGGGCGAGTCGGTAGCGGGCGCCGCCGGCGCGGTCGGCCTCGGCCGCCGGGCGACCGCGCGCGTCGACGACCCCGTCGAAGGTCTCGCCGGCCGAGTGGGCGACCATGAACCAGGGCGGGATCCCGGCGACGCACAGCGATCCGATCACCGAGCCGGCCGAGGTGCCGACGACGACGTCGGCGGTCGCCGGGTCCCAGCCGGTCTGCTCGGCGAGCGCGTCGAGCGCGCCCGTCAGCCACGCACCCCCCTGGACGCCACCCGCTCCGAGGACGAGACCGACCCTCACGCGGTTGAACGCTACCCGGCGGTTCGGCGTCGGTGCGAGAGGTCGTAGACCGGGGGGCGATAGAGCAGCACCGGATCGCCGGAGGTCTCGATCCCGTCGACGAGGCGGACCGGATCCATGACGATCGAGTCGTCGGCGTCGCGATCGATGGCGCTGATCTCGAGCGTGCCGACTACCACCCGCTCGCGCTCGGCCGGCCAGATCGAGGAGGGGTCGTCGACGTCGTCGCCCTCGCCGGCGATCTGAACCTCGAGCTGCATCCGCAGGGGCTCGCGCTCGAGCCGCTCGCTGAGGTCGTCGAAGAGGTAGTCGGGCCCGCGACGCTTTGCCTCCGCCTTCGTGATCTCGGGCTCGTCCACGGTCGGCAGCCAGGTGTAGCGGACGAAGCGCTCGCCGTCCTCGGCATCGATCCACTTGAAGGCGTGAAAGGGGTAGTAGCGGCGGGCGGCGAAGCTGGCGCGGCTGCCGAGGATCTTGTTCGCCTTCGGCAGCGCCGCGATCGCGCGCGGGTTGCGGACGGCGAAGCCCGGCAGCTTCAGCAGCGCGGAGGGCGAGGGCTTGGAGATCGCGAGCGTGTCGAGGAAGCCGCGCTCGTCGGGGAAGGTGTAGTGGGGGAGCGTCTGGCTGAGGATGTCCGTGCGGGTACCGTCGGGAAGGTGGAAGGCGACCGCGAGGCCGCGGACGTCGGGGGCGTAGTCGGGGACGGTCGGGTCGCCGCCGCCGTTCGAGAGCCGGGCCGTGGTCGGAATCGGCTCGCCGGACATGTGGCCGGCGCGCGTCAGCGCCTTCGCCTCCGGGCTCGCGGTGAAGGTCGCGGCGCAGATCACGCCCTTCGCGTGCAGGGCGCGGTGGCGAGCGTGGACGCCGAAGCGCGCGTCGATCGCCGCAAGCCCCTCTTCCGGAGTGGTCACCGAGGAGAGCCTACGCAAACGGCGGGGACCAGCCCGTTGGGAGATACTCGCCCGGACGATGTCCCAGGAGAACGTGGAGATCATCCGCGGAGTCTTCGAGGCCTTCCAGCGGGGTGACGTCAGCGGGATGCTCGATCTGATGACCGATGACATGGTCACGCACCGGATCGAGCCCGACGACGCCATCTACCACGGCAAGGAGGGCTTCTTTCAGGCGACGGCAGATTGGATCGAGGGCTTCGACGACTGGACCGCCACGGCGGAGGAATTCATCGACGGCGGAGACGCGGTCCTGGTGCAGGTCCATCAGACGGCGCGCGGAGCCGGCAGCGGCGTTCCCGTCGAGAGCCGCCTCTGGTTCGTTTTCGCGATCCGTGATGGGAAGGTCGCGCGCTTGAGCTTTCATCTCAGGAAGGCGGAAGCCTTCGACGACGCCGGGCTCTAGCTCGCCGAGCCGTGCAGCTCGCGCTCGCGCTCGCGGAGCTCGATTCGCCTGATCTTTCCGGTCAGCGTCTTCGGCAGCTCGTCGGTGAACTCGATCCGGCGGGGGTAGGCGTAGGCGCTGAGCCGATCGCGGACGAAGGTCTTGATCTCGGCGGCGAGCTCGTCGGAGGGCTCGTGGCCCTCGGCGAGGACGATGAAGGCCTTGACCACGTTGCCCTTGACCTCGTCCGGTGAGGCGACGGCGGCGGCCTCGCGGACGGCGGGGTGCTCGATGCAGGCGGACTCGACCTCGAACGGCCCGATCCGGTAGCCGGCGGCGATGATCACGTCGTCGGCGCGGCCGGCGTACCAGTAGTAGCCGTCGGCGTCGGCCTCGGCCGCATCCTTGGTGTGGAACCAGTCGCCGCCGAAGGCCTCGTCGCCGGCCTCGGGGTTGTTCCAGTAGCCGAGCGGATAGTGGGGGTTGGTGCGGGCGCGCAGGCAGATCTCGCCGCGCTCGCCCTGGGCCACCGGGTTCGAGTCCTCGTCGAGGATCTGCACGTCCCAGCCCGGCATCGGCTGGCCCATCGAGCCCTCGCGCACCTCCATGAAGGGGAAGTTGGCGCACAGCGGATAGGACTCCGTGAGCCCGTAGTAGTCGAGCACCGTGATCCCGTACTGCTCGCGAAACCAGCGGATCGCCTCGGGGTTGAGCGGCTCGCCGGCCGAGCAGACGATCCGGAACTCCTGCGGGTAGCGCTCGCCCGCGTCCTCGATCGCCATCATCGCCCGCATCGCGGTCGGGGTCGTGAACACGTTGGCGACCCGGTGGCGGGAGAGGAAGTCGAGCTGGTCGGCGGGGACGAAGCCGGCCTCGCGCTGGAGCACGTACTGGACGGCGCCCAGGCGCCAGGGCCCGAGCAGGGGGGAGATGCCCGCGGCCCAGGCCCACTCGCCCATGCCGTGGAAGGACTCGCCGTCGCGGACGTCGTGGCAGTAGACGAACTCCTCGTGGGCGAGGATGTAGCGGTGGGCGTGGACGATGCCCTTCGCCTTGCCGGTGGTGCCGGAGGTGTAGTAGAGCTGGGCGGGATCGTCGGCGGAGGTGTCCTCGCAGACGTGGTCGGTGGGCTGGCCGCCGAGCAGGCCGTCGCCCTGGTCGAGGATCAGGAGCTCGTCGACCATCGAGGGGTCGAAGCGCGAGGCGTTGGCGGCGTCGGTGATCAGCAGCTTCGGGGTTGAGTCGTGAAGCCGGTGAGCTATCCCCTCGTCGCCGTAGAGGACCGACATCGAGAGCAGGATCGCGCCCAGCTTCCAGGTGCCGAAGAAGATCGCCGCGGTCTCGGGAGTGGGAGGGAGCACGACCGCGACCCGGTCGCCCTTCTCGATCCCGTGGGCGCGCAGCATGTGGGCGGCCTGGTTGGCGAGGTCCTGGAGCTCGCCCCAGTCGAGCTCGCGGGTGGCGCCGTCGAAGCGCTCCCAGACCATCGCCGGCTTCTCCCGCGGGTGCTTGTCGCAGACGTCGGCGGCGATGTTGTAGCGCTCGGGGACGTTCCACTCGTGCTCGGCGCAGGCCTGCTCGTAGGACTCGGGCACGGTTCGAGACTACCCGCGCGACGCGGCGTCACGCTAGATTTCGCAGTCCACAGGCGGCTGTGGCGGAACTGGTAGACGCGCGGCGTTCAGGTCGCCGTGTCCGCAAGGACGTGGGGGTTCGACTCCCTCCAGCCGCACTACGTCGCGACGGGGCGAATTTCCGTTCGCCGGACCATTGGGTAGCCGATGGGCTACACAAAGCTCCAGGCAGCAGCGGCATGGGCCCTGGCCGAGCGTCAGCACGCGGTGATTGCCCGGTGGCAGCTGCTCGAGCTCGGGTATAGCTCGCAGGCGATCAAGCATCGGCTCGCCCGGAGGCGGTTGCATCGACTCTGGCGCGGCGTCTACGCGATCTGCTCCCCGGCGGTCCTGCCCCAAGAGGGCTGGTGGATGGCTGCCGTTCTCATCTGCGGGCACGATGCGGCTCTCAGTCATGCCTCCGCCGGCGAGCTGTGGGGGATCGTCGCTCCCATGGCGACGGGGACGCACGTTTCGGTTGCGGCTGACGTTCGCCGATGCCAGCCCGGGATCGTCGTCCACCGCCGCGTGGCGCTCGATTCCGTGGTCCGCGACCGGATCCCGGTCACGCCGATCGTTGTCACGCTCACCGACCTTGCCACCTGCCTACCGAGCTATCGGCTCGAGCGCGCGATCAGCGAAGCCGATCGGCTCGACCTGATCGATCCCGATGCTCTGCGTTCGTCGCTTGACAGTTGTGCCCGCCGGCCCGGCCTCGGAGTCCTTCGCCGCACGCTCGACCGACGCACATTCCGACTCACCGACTCGAGGCTCGAGCAGCTCTTCCTGCCGCTCGCCGCGGCGGCAGGCCTGGCGCCGCCGCAAACGGGAACGCGCCTGAACGGCTTCAAGGTCGATTTCTTCTGGCCGGAGCTAGGTCTGGTCGTGGAGACCGATGGGCTGCGCTATCACCGGACTCCAGCGGAGCAGGCGCACGACCGCATCCGCGATCAGACTCACATGGCGGCGGGCCTGACGCCAGTGCGTTTCACCCACGCTCAGGTGAGGTTCGATTCCGCATACGTCCGGAGGACCCTTGCGACTATCGCTCAGCGGCTGAGCACCGACGGCTATCGTGCCGCCGGTGCACGACGCGGGGCCACCCGGTGAGCGGTCGCTAGGCGGTCTCGGCACCGCGGCGTTCCTGCTGTTCCTGATCGCCGGGCTCGCCGCCGGGGTGGCGTTGCGCCACGGACCCGCGGCGGAACCGGAGCCGCAGCGGCTGGGACCGGCCGAGGCCTCGCCGAAACCGAACGTGGTCGTGGTGATGACCGACGACCAGACGCTCGAGCAGATGAGCGCCCTGCCGCGGACCCGCAAGCTGATCGGCACCCAGGGCGTGAAATTCAAGCGCTTCTACGTCACCGACCCGCTCTGCTGTCCCTCGCGCGCCACCTTCCTCACCGGCCAGTACGCACACAACACCGGCGTGATCTCGAACGGCGGGCCGAACGCGCTCGCGGCGCTGCAGGAGTCCGACACGCTCGGCGTCTGGCTGCAGCAGGCCGGCTACCGGACCGCGTTCGTCGGCAAGTACCTCAACGACTACGGCCTCGACGACCCCGAGCAGGTGCCGCCCGGGTGGACGGAGTGGCGGGCGCTGCTCGAGCCGACGACCCAGAACTACTTCGACTACGACGTCAATGAAGACGGCACCGTGACCCACTACGGCACCGCGCCCGAGGACTACAAGACCCGCGTCCTCGGCCACCTCGCCGTCGACGCGATCCGCCACGCCGCGCGCGGCAACCGGCCGCTGTTCCTCTACGTCGGCTTCAACGCGCCCCACGCGCCGAGTACGCCGGCACCCCGCGACGCCGGCTCGCTCGAGGGGACGACCGCGCCGCGCACCCCGGCCTTCGACGAGGACGACGTCTCCGACAAGCCGAGCTTCCTCCGCGATCGCCCGCCCCTGGACGAAAACGCGATCGCCCGCATCGACGCCCGCAACCAGCGGGCGCTCGAGTCGCTGGCCGAGGTCGATCGCCAGGTGGCGAGGATCGTCGACACGCTGCGCGAGAAGCAGGAGCTGGGCAACACCTACATCGCCTTCACCTCCGACAACGGCTACCTCGACGGAGAGCACCGGATCGAGTTCGGCAAGCTGCTCGCCTACGAGCCCGCGAGCCAGGTGCCTCTGCTGATGCGCGGCCCCGGGATTCCGTCCGGCGAGACCTCCGACGCGCTGGTCGGCAACGTCGACCTGGCGCCGACGATCGCCAAGATCGCCGAGGCGAAGCCGACCCTCGAGGTCGACGGCAGCCCGCTGCTCTCGCTGGCGCGAAAGCCCGAGCGCTCCAGTGACAGGGCGCTGCTGATCGAGTCGCTGGTCCGCGACCGCTCGACCTACTACGGCTATCCCTACGCGGCGATCCGCAGCGGCCACTTCCTCTACGTCGACTATGAGACCGGCGACGAGGAGCTCTACAACCTGGTCACCGACCCCGACCAGCTCGAGTCGCTGGCCGGCGAGCCCGATTACGCCGACAAGCAGGCCGCCCTCGCCGCCGCGCTGGATCAGCTTCGCGACTGCAAGGGCGATGGCTGCAAGGTCAAGCCGCAGCCAACCGGAGACTGAAGACGGCGCCCCCGCCCGGCGCGTTGGCCGCGTCGACGGAGCCGCCGTGGGCGTCGGCGACCTGCTTCACGATCGCCAGCCCGAGGCCCGAGCCGGGCACGTCGCGGACCCCGGCTCCGCGGTGGAAGCGGTCGAAGACCTGCGCCAGCTCGGCCTCGGGAATCCCCGGGCCGTGATCGCGCACGACCAGCTCGCCGGCCTTGACCGAGACCTCGATCGGCTGGTCGGCGGGCGAGAACTTGACCGCGTTGTCAATCAGGTTGCTGACCGCCCGCGCGAGCCGATCGGGCCTCGCCACGACCACCGATTCGCTCAGCGAGAGCTCGAACTCGCGTCCCGGCGCCAGGCCGCGCATCCGCTCGACCGCCTCCGCCGCGAGCAGGTCGAGGCGCACGTCGGCGACCGCGCCCTCGATCTCATCCCCGCGGGCGAGCTCGATCACGTCGGTGATCAGCGCTCCCAGCTCGGCGATCCGCGCATCGACCGATTTCAGCATCCGCCGCCGCTCGTCCTCGCCGAGCTCGGGGTTCGCGCGCAGCACCTCGATGTCGGTGCGCAGGCTGGCGACCGGGGTACGCAGCTCGTGTGAGGCGTCGGCGACCAGCTGGCGCTGCGACTGCACCGACTCGGCGAGCTCCGCCCGCGAGCCCTCGAGCGTGTTCAGCATCGCGTTGAACCGCGCCGCCAGCCTGCCGACCTCGTCGGCGCCGCCGGCGTCGATGCGCCGGCTCAGGTCCTCGGTCTCGGAGATGTGCTCGGCCGCCTCGGTGAGCCCGGTGATCGGGGCGATGATCCGATCGGCCACCCGCCGGGCGAGCAGGGCGGCGAGGGCGATCCCGCCGCCGATGACCAGGAAGAGCACGATGCGCAGGTTCGAGAGCACGTCGTCGGTGCCCTCGAGCGAGCGCGCGATCTGCAGTGCCCCGCCGGCGCCGATCCCGACCGTGATCACCCTGAAATGCTCCCCGTTGATCTCGGCGTCGGTGAGTTGCTCACCCTGGCCGGCGGCGGCGATGCTCGTCTCGTCGCCGGCGATCGGGATCGGCGCGCTGAGCTCCTCGGGGCCGATCGGGGACGCCGGATCGCCGTTCGGGTCGATGCGTTGGAGGAAGATCTGTCCTGCGGCGCCGGCCGGGGAGGGGCCATCGGGGGGCACCAACAGCTCCTCGGGGATCGAGTCCGGCTGCGGTGCGGCGGCGATCTGCGCGGACCGCTCGTTTGCCACAGTCGCCTGGGCGCGGAGACCGTCGTCGGTCTGGCCGCGGAGCTCGCTGCGCACCGCGACGTATACGACCACCGAAGCGAGGCAGATCGCCAGTGCCACCGAGCCGGCGGCGAGCAGGGTGAGGCGCCGGCGCAGGGTCACGGCCGCCTACTCCTTGAGCGCATAGCCGACCCCGCGCACCGTGTGGATCAGCCGGGCCGCGCCGCCCGCCTCCGTCTTTCGCCGCAGGTAGCCGACGTAGACGCCGAGCGAGTTCGAGCTCTCGCCGAAGTCATAGCCCCAGACCGCCTCGTAGATCTGCGAGCGGCTGAGTACCTGGCGCGGGTGCTCCATGAACAGCTCCAGGAGCGAGAACTCGGTCCTCGTCAGCTCGAGCTCCGCGCCGCCGCGCCGAACCTCGCGCGTCGCCCGGTCGACCGAGAGGTCGGCGAACCGAAGCTGCGGCGAGTCGCCGGGCTCCAGCCGGCGCAGCAGGGCCCGCAGCCGCGCCTTCAGCTCGGCGAGCGCGAACGGCTTCACCAGGTAGTCGTCGGCGCCGGCGTCGAGGCCGTCGACTCGATCGGAGATCGCGTCGCGCGCCGTCAGCATCAGCACCGGCGTGCGATCGCCGGCGGTTCGCATCCGCCGGCAGACCTCGAGGCCGTCGATTCCGGGCATCGCGATGTCGAGCACGGTCGCGTCCACCGGCGACTCGGCGACTCGCGCCAGGGCCGACTCGCCGTCGACGGCGAGCTCGACCGAGTAGCCCTCGAGCGCCAGCGCGCGCTCGAGCGACTCCCGGATCGCTGGTTCGTCGTCGACGACGAGGACTGTCGGCATCCGCCTAATTCTGCGGGCTGGGGGCCGTGCCCGGCGGTCCGCCTGGGGCGATGAAGACCCCAGACCCCTCGGGCATCAGATCGGCGCACGCCTCCATCGCCTTCTGCGTCTCCTCGCTCATCTCCGGTCTCACCGCAGCCGGCGGCCCGCCGCCCTGCTGTTCGAACGATGGTGGAGTCCCGCTCGGGGGTGCCGGCAGCTCACCGCCGCTGGGCGGCTCCGGCACCTCGCCGCCGTGCTCGGTCAAACACTCGCGAAACTCGGCCATCGCCTCGGCGTCGGACCCAACCGCGGCGCTCGCCTGGTCGTCGGAGTCCGAACCGCCGGCGACCAGGACCACGGCGACGATCGCGACCGCCGCCACGGCGAGGATGCCCGCGATCCAGCGGGCCATCGGGCCACCGCTGCGAACGGCGTTGACGAGCTTCGGGATCAGCACCGTCATCGGGCCGTCTCCTCGAGGATCGAAGCCGGGCTTGGGGCGGCGCGCTGGTCGTCGACGACGCGGCCGTCTGCCATCCGCACGACCCGTGGCGCGGTGCCCGCGATCGCCGGGTCGTGGGTGATCACGACGACGGTCAGGCCCTCCTCCTCCCAGAGGCGATAGAGCAGGGCGAGGATCGCGTCGCCCGAGGCAGTGTCGAGGTTGCCGGTCGGCTCGTCGGCGAGCACCACCCGGGGACGGTTGGCGAGCGCCCGCGCGATGGCCACCCGCTGCTGCTCGCCGCCGGAGAGCTGCGAGGGCAGATGCCCCGCCCGGCTCGCCAGCCCGACCCGCTCGAGCAACTCCTGCGTGCGCGAGCGGCGCTGATCGGCGCGGAGCCCGGTGGGGGCGATCGCGATCGCCACGTTCTCGGCCGCGGTCAGGGTCGGAATCAGGTTGAACTGCTGGAAGACGAAGCCGACCGTCCGCAGCCGCAGCTCGGCCAGCTCGCCCTCACCCATGGCGGCCAGGTCTCGGCCCTCGAACAGGACCTCGCCGCCGGTCGGGCGGTCGAGCGCGCCGAGCAGCTGCAACAGAGTCGACTTGCCGGATCCGCTGGGGCCGGCGACGACGACGAATTCACCGCCGCCGATCTCGAGCTCGAGCCCGTCGAGAGCCCGCACCCGCACGCCGCTGCCACCGCCGTAGTCCTTGCTCACCGCCTGCAGTCGGTAGACGGCGCCGCCGTCCGGGCGCACCGCCCGTAGCTCCGCCGTGTCCTGCTCTGTCGTTGCCATCCTCATCTGTTCCGTCCTTTCGTCGGTCGTTCGTCGTTCGTCGGTCACTCGACGCTTCGGAGTGCCTCGGCCGGACGCAGCCGCCCGGCGCGGATCCCGCCGACCGCTCCCGCGATCAGCCCACCGAGCAGCGCCAGGCCAATCGCCAGCGCGAGCAGCTGCGCGTCGACCGGCGCCCCGAGCGTCACCGTGCTCGAGCCGGCCGTCACCTGGTCGCCCAGCGGCCCGCCCCCGCCCGGGCCGGCGATGAAGCCGCCCGTGGCCTCGGTGCCGGCGTTCGCCTTCAGCGAGATGTCGAGCGCGCCGACCAGAGCCGCGCCGCCGAGCCCGATCACCGCCCCGGCCGCGCCACCGAGCACGCCCTGGGCGAGCGACTCGCCGCTCACCTGGCGCACCACGCGCCACTGCCGCCAGCCGATCGCCTTCAGCGTGCCGAGCTCGCGGGTGCGCTTGTTGACCGAGGCCAGCGTGAGCAGGCTGGCGATCAGGAAGGCGGCCGCCAGGGCGACGATCGCGAGCGCGGCGCCGAGCTTGTCGGAGAGGTTCTGGGCGCTGACCAGGGAGCCGGAGACGCGGTCGGAGAGGTCCTTCGCCGTCGTCACCTGGGAGCCGGAGAACTCGTCCTCGATCCGTTTCGCGGTCGCGTCGACCGCGTCGACGTCGTTGGCCCGGACCTCCAGCGTGTTCACCCGGCCCTTGCGGTCGGAGAGCGTCTGCAGGGTGGCCAGCTGCATGTAGATGTCGGAGGCGTCGCCGCCGAGCGGCGCCTTGACCAGCCCGACGACGTCGAGGTTGCGCTCACCGACGGCGACCTTGTCGCCGACCCCGATGTCGTTCTCGTCGGCGTAGGTCTGGGTCAGCATCGCCGCGTTGCGTTCGCCGGGGCGCAGGAAGCGCCCCTCGCTGATCTGGTCGGCCTTGACCAGGCCGAGGTCGGGCTCGGAGGCGTCGATGCCGGTGACCGAGACCGGCTGCAGGCCGAAGCCGCCCTGCACCTCTTCGCCGCCGGGTGGCGGGCCGGCGGGAGCGGCGAAGGTGTCGCCCGTCCCGGAACTGTCCGGGACCCTGCCCTCGATGTGGATCAGGCTCAGGGTGAGCGCGGGGGAGACCGCCTCGACGCCGTCGGTCGAGGCGATCCGCTTCACCTCCGAGGCGGGGAAGCTGAGGTCGCCGGTGACGAACTGGTCGGTCTCGAACTTCTCGCCGGGATCGCCGAGCTCGTTGAAATCGATCTGCGGCGGGCCGGCGCCCTCCTCCTCCAGCCGCTTGCGCTCCGCGTTCGAGAGCGCCACCGGGCCGCCGACCCCGGCCTCGCCGCCGGCATCGATCTGCACTGGGCGGTTGACGGTCATGTCGGTGCCGACGCCGGTGAGCGGTTCGAGCACCTCCGACTGGGCGTCGTCGAGCCCGGCCGAGAGCGCGGTCACCGTGACCACGAGGCCGACGCCGACACCGAGCCCGAGCGCGGTCAGGATCGTGCGCCCGCGCCGGCGCCGCAGCTCCGAGGCGATGTAGCGGAGATAGAGCATCTGCGTCCTTTCGATCGGGAAAGCTGGCGCCCGGTGACGGCCCGGAGAGAGGAGTTGAGAGGGGCCCTCTCCGGCCGGCCGCCACCGGGCACCAGCGATCGAATCGCGCCGCCGTAAGAGCGCCCGAAGCCGGGCATAAGAACAGTCGAAGAGCCCCCGCCGGACAGCGGTTCGTCCTCGAGGCGGCTCGCTAGACTCGCGTGCTCGCGCCGCTATCGTCTAGGGGACTAGGACGCCGCCCTCTCACGGCGGAAACCCGGGTTCGAATCCCGGTAGCGGTGCCTCTAAACCCGCTTGTTCAAGCGGGTTTTCGTGTGCATGGGGCTGCTGTGGGCCAATGGGCGGGCCAATGCGCGGAAATTCATGCACGGATCTGGCCGTCTCACCGCACCCTGATCGGCTCAGGATTGACCCCGTCAATCCAGTCGAATTCAGCTTCCGCAGGGAGCGATGAGGAGGAACTCATGGATGAGTCGATCCGGTCAAGACGGCCGCGGCGGTCGACCGCGGGGCGGAGATTTCCGGCCGACCCGCCTCGCGTCGACGAGATCATCGCGGTGATGCGCGCCGCAGGCGACAGTCCATACGGACTCCGCCTCCGCGCCCTGATCGTGATCCTTTGGCGCTCCGGTCTTCGCATCAGTGAAGCGCTGGCGCTCGCGGAAACCGATCTCGAGCCGGCACGCGGCTCGTTGCTCGTCAGACACGGCAAGGGCGGCAAGCGCCGCGAGGTAGGTATGGACGCAGGGCGTGGGCCCAGCTTGGTGGTTGGCTCGACGTTCGGCGGGATCTTCCCGTCGGTCCGCTCCTATGCGTGATCTCAAGACCGAGTCGGGGTGGGCCCTGGGGCTCGGCGTCGGTCCGACAGAGCCTGCAACGAGTCGCGGCCGCCGCCGGCGTCCGGCGGCGGTTCGCCCCACACCAGCTCCGCCACGCCCATGCGGTCGAGATGGCGAGAGAAGGGGTGCCACTCAACGTGATCCAGCGCCAGCTAGGCCACGCGAACCCGGGGATCACGAGCATCTATCTGCAAGGCATCGACACTGAGGAGATCGTCAACACGGTCTTCCGCCGACCGCCGCCAACAGTCTCAGCGACCGCTGCGCTGATGCAGTGAAATCACGTACTCCGCATGGAAAGCGGTACTTCTGCTTTCACACGAAAGGCGGCGCTCGATCCCGCCCAGACACCCAGACTGACAGTGACCATTGGTCCTGCCGGGGGGCCCAGGATCGGGGAGAATCCGGGGGTACGAGTTCCTCGCCCGGGCTTGCAGCGATCGAGGGGCAAAGACGCGAACGCGAGAGGTCCTCCTGCCGGAGGGTGGGCCTGTCCACCCCTCTGGGGGATGGTGCGACGAGCGCGATCCAGGCAACCTAGGTTGGGGTCGCGGTTGGCGCGGCTCGCTACCCGATGGAGGCTGCAAATGTTGAGGAAGCTGAAGAAGCATGCGGGAATCGCCGCTCTGACCGTCGCCGTGATGGCGCTGTCCGTGGCACTGACCGGGATCGCCGTGGCGATCCCAGGCAAGAACACCGTGAACTCCGGCGATGTGAAGGACGACTCGCTGAAGGGCGCCGACATCAACGAAAGCACGCTGACGCTGCCCACGCCCACCCAACCCAGCCTCAACGTGGTTCAGCGAACCGCCACCCTCGGTCCCATTCCCACCGGCCAATCCGGGGACGCAGTCGCTAGCTGTGTCGGAAACGAGAAGCCGGTTGGCGGTGGCTTTGCGGTGCAGTCCAACGACAGGGGCAGAATTGACGGCAGCCGCCCGGAGGTGGACGCGCAAGGCGTACCGACTGGATGGCACGTCTTTGTCGGCAACAACACTGGGGGCAGCGTCCAATATCAGGTCTACGTGCTCTGCGCCTCGTAAGCAGATTGGACCGACAAGCCTAGGAGGAACGCCCCCGCCGCGCCAGCTCCGATTGGGCGCGGCGGGGCGCTCCAGGCTTCCGGATCGGAGCGGCTGGAGTCGGAGTCGATCGGGCACCTCGGCTGTCGCTTTGCGCAAAAAGCGACAGCGCCGGCGCGACTCACCCCCGAAACGAAAAGTTGCGTATTGGACGAAAAGCGGGCCTTCTTACCGGGCCTCTTCCGGACACGGGCCCTAGCGCCCGGCGCGCGCCGCGTCAGTGCTACCTGGTGATGTCCACACCGTCGATGCTCTGAACCTCGAATAGGACGTCCTCGCCCTCCTCGCCGGTGATCGTTGCCACAACCGGAACTTCCTCACCGTCGGCATTGGTCACAATGCATTCGAACTCGGTGCCCTCGTCGGAGCTGACGTCGTCGGGGCACGACGCGGACTCGACATCGGCGGTTTCCTGCGCCAGTGTCAGCAGCCCCGATTCGAGTGCGTCCTGATCGACGCTGTTGTCGCCGCAGGCTGCGAGCGCAACAGCGACCGTGCCAGCTGCAAGTACGGCTGCGAGGCGAGCTGCGCAACGAGACAAGGCGATCGGGCTAGACATTGATCCTCCCAGGATCGGAGTAATGGCCAACTGGCTTAGCCGAACCCTAGTCTGACTCGAGCAGCCCGAGGACCGGCGCGCCTCGAAAACGCACACTTTTCGTCCAAAGCGCAACAGTTGCGCCGATCATCGGATAGAACATCGGGCATTGCCCAGCGCGAAGGAGAGGGGTCGTCCGTGCGAATCCGCGACCGACTGACGTACGCGAACGTGATGGCGACGATCGCCGTCTTCGGAGTCCTAGCCGGGGCTGGGGCCTACGCAGGCTCGAGGATCGGTACGAACGACATTGCCAGACACGCGGTCAGCCATCCGAAGCTGGACCGGGCCGCGGTCAGCACCGCGAACGTGCGCAACCATTCCCTGCGAGCCAAGGACCTCGCAGCGGGCGCGAGCGGCAACATCGTCGCTAGAGCGCGGGGGGACTCGCGTGTCTCACCGTCGCACCACAATCCCGAGCCGTACCCCGTGGAGGGCGGGACTTGGACGCAGGCGCCGGACGGGTTGAACCTGATCTACGGAAGGTTCAACTTCGAGATCCCCGCCGGCTGCGACCGGAGCATCGGGACAAGCGACGCCGTTGGCATAAGCGTGTATGTCGATGGCTCGTCCGTAGGTGGCGTCGACGACCAGGCGCCCGGTCGCGCTTTCGGTCCGTTCTTGCTCTGGGAGCCGGGGCAGGCGACTGAACGGAAGCTCACGTTCGTGGCTGGCAGCGGATGCGGGCCTAACACCACGCAGAACCCAACGGTGACTTCCGTGCAGGCCGACGTGGTCGAGTTTCGCTGAGCCCAACGAGGCCCTGAGGCGGGACGATAGGCGTCGCTTTCCATGCTGAGTATGCGTTCTCTACCCCCGGAATTACCCCCGGACTCGCTGTCCGTAGGCAAACCGCTCTAACAGGCGCCAAACGACGCTCCGCAGCAGCCGACCCCGCCCCCTCTTCGAACGGAGGTGACGGGGTCGGCTGCGGCTTCGCTTGACGGCGTAGTTGACCGAGATTGCGATGGACTTTTCCGGGGGTCGCGGGACTGGAAGGTGGAGGTCAAAGGCAGTGAAAGCGAGAACGAGAGTCCGGGAAGCGAGCGGCGCTGGTGGGGAGAGGTGGGCGGCGTGCACTTCCGGCGGCTGGCCGAGCGGGGCGAGGCTTCGGACGGGGTTCGCGGGGACTAAGAAACGGGCTTCGGGACCGGACCGAGGTCCGGATTGGGGCCCGGATCTCGAATCCACCCCCCGCCCGCATCGCCATCGGCCGCACGAGCCCTCGCCGGCTCTGACCCCCCGCTCCCACGATAAGCGTGAGTTCGGGGGGTCAGACCCGGCTCAGAAGAGGAGCTGGTGGCGATGCGGGCGAGAGCAGGTAGGGGGAAGGTGGATCCGGACTATTGGGCTGTTCGATGGCACTAGGAAGGGATGGCTCAAGCTCGGACAGATGAAGGAAGCGGCTGAGTTGAGCCGGGAGCGAGAGATCGTGTCGTGGGTGGCGCGATTGGGAGCGGTCTCGGTCGAGCAGATCGGCAGGCGGTTTGGCGTCGGTCGCTCGGTTGCCTATGAGCAGGTGAGGCGGCTGGTCGAGTTCGGGTTGCTGGAGCGGACCCAGACGACGATCGGCGATCCGACCCTGATCAGCGCGACCAGAGACGGGATCACCTACGCGGGCCTCGAGCTCAGACGGCCGGCGATCCGGATCGGCGAGGTCGACCACTGGCTCGCCTGCGCCGACGTCGCGATCGAGCTCGAGCACCGCTACGGGGCCGATCGGCTCCTGACCGAGCGCGAGCTTCGCTTCCAGGCGCAGCTCACCGGCAAGCCGATCGGCGCGGCGAAGCTCGGGGAGAC
Source organism: uncultured Solirubrobacterales bacterium (assembly GCA_963767475.1). Taxonomy (GTDB): domain Bacteria; phylum Actinomycetota; class Thermoleophilia; order Solirubrobacterales; family 70-9; genus WHSW01. Next base: position 423,872 of record CAVYEI010000003.1, on the reverse strand, counting down.
GATGAACGGCTATTCGCGCCTCCACTGGCCCGACCTCGCGGTGCGCGTCGACGAGGGCCTGGTCGTCTACGAGGTCGAGCTGACGGCGAAGGCCAAGCGGCGCCTGGAGGCGATCGTGAGGGCGTGGCGGAGGGCCCGCGACCACGTAGAGCGATGTGTCTACCTCTGTCTTCCCGCCACCCCCACCCAGCAGTTGGTCGAGGGCGCGGTCAGGAGGGTGGCTGCTGAGGATCGGGTGCGGGTCGCCGAGTTGCGGCGGGAGCCACGATGAGCACGACGCGGCGAAGCGATCGTCGGGTCAAGCTGGTGACCGGTCTACCGGCCACGTCGCGGGTTGGCCGCCGGCCAGGCGCAGGGGACCTGACTCCTGAGGATCGGCCGGTCGCCGCCGTTCCTCGCTTGGCCCTCACACCGACGGAGGCCGCCGCGGCGCTCGGTATGGGTTTGACGAGCTTCAAGAAGTACGTCCAGCCCCAGCTGCGGATCGTGCGCCGAGGCAAGCTGCGAGTGATCCCAGTGAGCGAGGTGGAGCGCTGGGCCGAGGAGAACGCAGAGCGCGTGTTGGACGCCGTTTCCGAGCCCCGCCGGTCCGACCCCGAGCGGGTGTAAGGTCGGCCCCCGATGGCTGAGGGGATCGAGGTCCGCCACGCGAAGGGATGTCGATCACTGTCGGGTGGGCGCTGCAGCTGCACGCCGTCCTATCGAGTCCGAGTCTGGTCGGGCCGCGAGCAGCAGCGCGTCCGCAAGTCATTCGCGTCACTCGTCGAAGCAAAGGCGTGGCGAGCCGAGGCGCTTGTCGCCCTGCGACAGGGCACGCTTCGGGCGCCGGTGCCGCAGACGGTCAGGGCAGCGGCCGCGGTGTGGCTGCAGGGCGCACGAGAGGGCACCGGTCCGGGACCGGTCCGGACGCTCCTACAAGCCGTCAACCATCCGAACCTATGCGGAGAAGCTGGACGCCTACGTTCTGCCGGCGCTCGGGGACTATCGCCTGTCAGAGCTGCGGCGTCCCGAAGTTCAGGCCCTCGCAGACCAGATGCTCGCAGCGGGACTCGCGCCGTCGACGGTTCGGAACGCAATCGATCCGCTGCGAGCGATCTACCGTCGCGCGATCCAACGCGACGAGGTGGCGATCAACCCGACAACCAGCCTGGACCTGCCGGCGTCGCGCAAGAAGCGCGACAGAATCGCGACGCCCACGGAAGCGCGGGCGCTCCTCGAGGCGTTGCCCGCATCGGAGCGGGCGACCTGGGCGACGGCGTTCTACGCCGGCCTTCGGCGCGGTGAGCTGCGAGCGCTTCGGTGCATGGACGTCGACCTTGGCCGTTCGGAGATCTCGGTCGCGCGGTCCTGGGACCAGCACGAGGGCCCGATCGACCCCAAGTCAGACGCGAGTGCGCGAACCATTCCCCTGCTCGCGGTGCTGCGCGACTTTCTCGACGAGCACTTGCTGGCGACCGGGCGTTCCGGCGGGGATCTCGTGCTCGGTCGCACGGCCGCGGACGCTTTCGTGGCTTCGACCGTTCGGAACCGTGCTCTGGCGGCGTGGGAACGCGCACGACTGACACCGATCACTCTCCATGAGTGCCGGCACACGTTCGCGTCGCTGCTGATCGCCTCGGGAGAGAACCCGAAGGCGGTGCAGGAATTCATGGGCCATTCGACGATCACCGAGACCTTCGATCGCTACGGGCATCTGTTTCCGGGTGCGCGCGACGAAGCGCGGGCAAGGATGGACGCCTACCTCGAGGCCGAGCTGGCCCGTGAGCCGCTTCGCGATTCCCGGAGCGCCCCTGGTTAGACGCCAATGTAGCTGCTAGCCTCATTGCCATGACGCTACATGCGAAAGACGACCAGGTCGGCGTACGGGAGCTTCACGACCGGCTGAGCGAGTACCTCGATCGCGTTCAGCGCGGCTCCGAACTCGTCGTGACGCGGCGCGGTCGGCCGATCGCTCGCCTGTCCTCGGTCGAAGGCGATGACGCTCTCGAGGAGCTTGTGCGGCGCGGACTGGTGACGGCGCCGACCGCGTCGCGCCGATCGAAGCGCCCGCGGGTCAAGTCGCGTGGCTCGGTCTCGGATCTCGTTGCTGAGCAGCGCCGCTGAACCTGTACTTCGACACCTCGGCCCTAATCAAGCTGGTCGTCGCCGAGGCCGGCTCGGACCTTGCCGTCGAGCTTTGGGAGACCCGGTACCCGGCGGCGTCCAGCATCCTCGCCTACCCGGAGGGCCGCGCCGCGCTGGCCGCGGCACAGCGTGGCGACCGGCTCACGGCGGCGGACCACGCCAAGGCCGTCGAGGACTTCGAGGCGATCCAGGACGAGCTGGTCCTCGTAGGCGTCGACGTCCCCCTGTCTCGCGCGGCAGGTGATCTGGCCGAGCAACTGGGCCTGCGCGGTTACGACGCCGTCCATCTCGCCAGCGCCCTCGCGCTCGGCGACCCGACCACCGTGGTCACGTGGGACGAAGAGCTGCGTCGCGCCGCGGCCGACTCAGGATGCGCGATCGCGCCGGCGAACTGACCCCCGTGGGCCAACCGTGGGCCAATGAACCCCTCGCCAGGCGACCCGAGGCGACTCGACGCGACCCCAAAAAGGGCTTGAACAAGCAAAGCTTCGCTTGATGAAGCATTGGGATCCACAATTCGAATCCCGGTAGCGGTGCCTCAGGAGTTCGGTTGCGGCATACGCGTCCGCGTAGGTCAGGAGGCGCGCCGGTAGCGCTCGTAGATCACGCGCGAGCCAAACGTTCTCGTCTCGATCAGGTCGAGCGCGATGTCCTCGGTGACCGGCGGCAGGAACGGCGTGCCGCCACCGACGACGACCGGGTAGCGGAACATGCGCAGCTCGTCGACGAGGCCGAGCGCGACCGCCGCCGCGGCCAGGCCGGCGCCGCCGATCCCGATGTCCTTGTCGGTCGCGTCGAGCGCCGCAGCGGCCTCCTCGGCCACCGACCCCGCGGCGAGCCGGGCGTTGCCCTCGACGCTGTCGAGCGTGCGGCTGAAGACGATCTTCGGGAGCGCGCTCCAGGCGTCGGCGAACGCGGCCCGGAGTTCGTCCTCGCGCATCGACGGATCGGTCTCCCACGGCACCATCGTCTCGTAGAGGTTGCGGCCGCACAGAAAGGCGCCGATCTCGCGTGTCTCCTCGAGGTGGACACGAAACTGCTCGTCGTTGGGGCCGCCCCACCCGAACCCGCCCTCGCGGTCGGCGATATAGCCGTCCACCGAGACGCCCATCGAGTAGATCATCGAGCTTGACATCGGGCTCCCTTCCTCTGCAGTTTGCTCCGTCACCAGCTACGACCGATCGCGAGACGAAAACTCATCGATCAGACCGTACGCAGGGCCTCGGTCGGCGACACGCTGGCCGCGCGGATCGCCGGGGCCAGGCCTGCGACGGCCCCGATCGTGAGCGCGGCAACGATCCCCCCGGCCCAGGCCTCGGGCGGGATCACCGCCGACCAGCCCCTGGTCGAGGCGTAGACGACGGTGGCGGCGACGCCTGCGACGACGCCGGCGGCCCCCCCGAACACGGCGAGCATCACGGCCTCGACCAGGAACTGGGTCCGGATCTGCGCCCGGGTCGCACCCAGCGCCCTCCGCAGCCCGATCTCCGAGCGGCGCTCGAGCACCGAGATGATCATGATGTTCGCCACCCCGACGGCGCCGACCAGCAGCGCGACCGCGCCGAGGCCGAGGAAGAGCCCGTTGAGCGCGCTGTCGGCGGCGGCGCGCGCCGTGAGCGCGTCCGACGGCTGGCTCACGTCGACCTCGCTCGGCGCCTCCGGATTGGCCGTCTGTGCCAGCACCGACTGCACCTCCTCGACCTCATCGGTCTGCGCCCGAATGTAGATCGTGCTCGGGGGTCCGATCGTCGGCTTGCCCTCTGAGACGCCGGCGTAGCCGAGGTAGCGCCTCGCGGCCACATAGCCGACCAGGACGCTTGCGTCGATCTCGTCCGCAAGCTCGGCCGGCTCGAGGATCCCGGCTACGTAGAACCACTGCCCGCCGAGCCAGATCCGTTCGTCCGGATAGACGCGGCCGATCCCCAGCCGTTGCGCCGCCGCGGCGCCGAGGACCGCCACGGGCTCGCGCGCGGTGGCCGCGTTCAGGTACTCACCCTGGGCGACGCCGGTGCCGATCACGCCGGGCAGGTTGAGGCTCGCCGCCTGCACCGCGAGCCCATTGGTCGCGGCGGCCGGGATGAACGGGTTGCGATAGGCGTCGGCGCCGTCGACCGCGCCGGTGTCGGCGACGTGCTCGACGGCGCCCACGCGCTCGACCATCGGCACCGAGGTCAGCGGCAGCTGCGCCTCCGCGCCTGTGAGCGACTGCCCCTTTTTCGCTGTCAGCAGGTTGGTGCCGAGGCGGTCGATCTCCGCCAGCAGTCCGGCCTGGGACGAGGAGGAGAGGCCGAGCACGGCGACGATCGACGCGACCCCGATCGCGATCCCGAGCGCCGAGAGCCCAGCACGCAGCCGGCGCGTGCGCAGGCCGACGCTCGCCACGCGGGCGAGGTCGCGCGCGCTCAGCCGCGCCGCCGGGGACGCGACGTTCATCCGACCGCCTTCGCCGTCGCATCGCGCACGACGCGGCCGTCGAGCATCTCGACCCGGCGCGGCAGCTGGGCGGCGAGGTCGCGATCGTGGGTGATCACGGCGATCGTCGCGCCGGCGTCGTTGAGTCCCTTCAGCAACTCGAGGATCGCCGCGCCGGAGGCGCTGTCGAGGTTTCCGGTCGGCTCATCGGCGAGCACGATCGCCGGCTCCCCGACGAGCGCCCGGGCGATCGCCACGCGCTGGCGCTGGCCGCCCGAGAGCTTGTTCGGCCGGAAGCTCTCACGGTCGGCGAGCTCGACCGCGGCCAGCGCCGCCGAGGCACGCGCCCGTCGCTCGTCGATGGCCACGCCCGTGTACAAGAGCCCGTCGGCGACGTTGTCGAGCGACGTCTGGTGCTCGGCGAGAAAGAACTGCTGAAAGACGAAGCCGATGCTCCGGGAGCGCAGCGCGGCCAGCTCGCCGTCGTCGAGGCGCGCCACGTCCGCGCCGTCGACGCGCACGGTCCCGGAAGTCGGGCGATCGAGGGTGCCCATGATCTGCAGCAGGGTCGTCTTGCCCGACCCCGAGGGACCGACGATCGCCACGAGCTCGCCGCGTCGGATCGTCAGGCCGACCCCGCGCAACGCCGCCACCGGTGGCTCGGACCCGTAGACCTTGGTCACGGCGTCGAGCTCGAGCAGACGTGCCTCGCTCATGCCGCCGGGACCACGACCTGATCGCCGGCGGCCAGCCCCGATCCGGTCACCTGCACGAGCCCGTTGGCGTGGTCGAAGGCGCCGGGCTCGACCGACACCAGCTCGCGCTGGCCGTCGTCGCCGACGCTCTCCACCGCGTAGCCGCCGCCGGCGCGCGCGAGCAGCGCCGTCACCGGAACGCTGAGCGCGTCCTTCACCCGGTCGGTCGTGATCTCGACCTGGACCGGGGCTTCGTCGATCGCGCCCGAGCCGTTGTCGCGTTCCAGCTTCACGTACACCGGGATCGTTGAGCCGGTCGACTCCGACTCCGCACCGGATGCCGAGCCCAAGCCCGCTCCCGCGACCGTTCCGATCCGGGCCACCTTCCCGGCGGTGGTCGAGTTGTCGGGCAGGACCACCCGGGCAGGGTCTCCGACCGCGACCGTCCCGGCCTCCGTCGGGTCGAGCGCGACCTCGACGCGCCGCCTCGTCGAGGTCGCCTGGGCGAGGGGCGAGCCGCCCTGAGACTCCGTCGCGAGCGTCGCCGAGACGCGGGTGATCCGCAGCGGTCCGGGCAGGAACACAGCGTCGCCGAGCTCCAGCGCGCCGCTCTCGTCCAGCCCGAGGTCGTCCTGGAGCTCGGCCAGCGCGTCGGCGGTCGTCGAGCCGAACTCGTTTTCAGTGCCCTCGAGGTCGGAGCGCTTCGCGTAGCCGAGGTCGATGAGGTTGCGATTGAGCTCGCGAACGTCGGGGCCGCTCACCCCCTCGTCAAGGTCCCGGTACAGGGGTGTTCGCCCGCAGAGCAGCGGGACCGGATCGTTGTCGACCCGGTAAATGGACTCGCCGCACCGGATCTCGTCGCCCGCACTCGGCAGCTGCGTGTAGGCGCCGCTGGCCTGGTTGACCACCGAGTAGGCAGTCCCGTCGGGCTGCGCGGCGAAGCCGAGCGTGCCGGTGTCGGATACCCGGGAGGCGAGCCGGCCCTGCTCGACCCTGGCCAGCGCCGTGGTGCCCTCGTTTGCTTCGTCCTCTGCGCCGCTCGAACCGCCGAACGCGCCGATCGCAACCACGGCCACCACGACGACGAGCACGACCGCTCCGGCCACCGTCCGAGGCCGCCCCCTCATTGGCCGATCGCCTCCTCCGCCAGATCGCCGCACGTCTCCATCGCCGCGTTGAGAACGGTCATACCGGCCTCCGTTGCGGCGGACGGGATTAGATTCGTGTTGACCATCGGCGCATCCTCGGCGGGGTCCGGGAAGTCCTCCACGCCGTTGTCGCGTATGCACTGGGCGAACTCGAGGCGCGCCTCCTGCTCCTCGGCGGTGATCTCTTCGTCGCCCGTGAACCCCGGTGGCTGCAGGTCCTCACACGCGGCGATGGCCTCCTGCCAGGCGGGCGCGTTCGGGTCTATCGACGACCCATTCACGACCCCATCGATCGTCAACTCGCCCGACGCGTCCGGGTCGGGGAACTCGCTGACGCCGTTGTCGCGCATGCACTCGGCGAACTTCACCGCCTGCGCCTGACCGGAGCTCACGTTGCCGGCGTTCCCGTCCTCGGCGGGTTCGTCCGCACAGCCCGCGCCGATCAGGGCGACGACGACGGCGAGGGCGGCCAGTGGTCTTTGTCTTCTGGTCATTGCTGCATCCTTGGGTCGTAGGTGGGGTCGGGGTACGTGGTTGGGCAGCCCTGATCGATCGCTTCGGGGCGCAGTTCGAAGTGCCAGGGTTCGTTGGCGTAGATCTGGCAGAGGCCGTAGCCGGCGCCGTGCGCGGACAGCCACGTCGTGGCATCGGAGCCCATGTCGACCGCGTCACCCGACACGTGAGGAGATGTTTCAGGGGTCGCCACCCACCGGGCGGCTTCCGCCTCTGAGCCGTACGTCGAGACCGCGTCCTCGAGCAGCTTTTCCTGACGCTCCGAGGAACGCCAGCCACTGTTGACCGAGAACTCAAGCCCGTCGCCGGCTGCGTCCGTCTCGGCTTGGCGCAGGGCACCAAGTAGCGCTGGATCGAGGTTGGCGATGGCGGGACGCGGACCATGGTGGTCGCCGCGAGCGCCGTCACCGGACGCCGTCGAGGACGAGAACGCCCACCACTGGTAGCCGAGGGCGATCGCCACGACCAAGAGGACGGCCGAGAAGAGTCGACGGCTCGTAATTCGTGGCGGCTGGCGGTAGGTCGTGTAACTCATGCCTCCAGTCAAGGCAGCGGGGGGTTGCCGGCGCGTATGTGGTTTTCGATATGCCGGCGATATGCGCCAACTCGTAGCCTCGGAGCCATGCGCGTGCTGATCGTCGAGGACGAGCCGTTCATGGCTGAAGCCATCCGCGACGGCCTACGCCTGGAGGCGATCGCGGCAGACATCGCGGGTGACGGCGGCTCCGCTTTGGAACTGCTGAGCGTCAACGCCTACGACATCGCCGTCCTCGACCGCGATATCCCCGGCCCCTCCGGTGACGAGATCGCCAAGAGCATCATCGCCGCCGGCAGCGGCATGCCGATTCTGATGCTCACCGCCGCCGACCGTCTCGACGACAAGGCCACGGGGTTCGAGCTCGGCGCCGACGACTACCTGACGAAGCCGTTCGAGCTCCGAGAACTCGTGCTTCGCCTCAGGGCGCTCGACCGCAGGCGCGCGCACAACCGGCCACCCGTGCGAGAGATCGGAGGTCTGCGGCTGGATCCGTTCCGCCGCGAGGTCTTCCGCGACGGCCGCTACGTCGCCCTGACCCGCAAGCAGTTTGCTGTGCTCGAAGTGCTCGTCGCCGCCGAAGGCGGTGTCGTCAGCGCCGAAGAGCTACTGGAACGGGCGTGGGATGAAAACGCGGACCCGTTCACGAACGCCGTGCGGATCACGGTCTCGGCACTGCGAAAACGCCTTGGCGAACCCTGGATCATCGCCACCGTGGCCGGCGTCGGCTACCGCATCGACACAGCACCCGCCAGCGGACATGAGGGAGGCGACCGTGGTTAGGGCGCCCGGTTTGAGCGTTCGCCTCAAGCTCACCCTCAGCTACGCCGGGTTCCTGATGCTCGCTGGTGGGTTACTGCTCGCGGCCGTGTGGTTCTTCCTCCTGCGCGACCTGCCCGAGGTGTGGGTCGTCCCCGATGGCCGGGACGTGGGCTGGTATCGCCTCGCTCGTGACTTCGCCCCGGCGGCAGCCGGAGTGATGGCGTTCCTGTTGCTGTTTGGTCTGGTGGGAGGCTGGCTTCTGGCCGGCCGCATGCTCTCCCCGCTGACCCGCATCACGCACGCCACGCGCGTGGCCGCGAACGGATCGCTCTCGCACCGGATCCAGCTGGAAGGGCGCAATGACGAGTTCCGCGAGCTCGCCGACAGCTTCGACACGATGCTCGGGCGGCTCGAAGCACAGGTCGCCGAACAGCAGAGATTCGCAGCCAACGCCTCGCACGAACTGCGCACCCCGCTGGCGGTCACGCGGACACTTCTCGACGTCGCCCGCAACGATCCGAAGCGCGACAACGGCGAGCTCGTCGAACGCCTCCACGCAGTCAACACGCGGGCGATCGACCTCACCGAAGCCTTGCTCCTGCTCAGCCGCACCGACCAGCGGTCCTTCGCCCGAGAACACGTCGACCTGTCCCTGATCGCGGAGGAGGCCACCGAGACGCTCCTGCCCTTTGCAGAGCAACGCGGTCTCACGATCGAGACTTCGGGCGAGATGACCCCGACGATCGGCTCACACGCTCTGCTGCTGCAGATGACGACGAACCTCGTGCACAACGCGATCGTCCACAACCTGCCTCAACAGGGCACCGTGTGGGTCACGACCAGTGTTGATCCCGAGACTGTGGTGCTCACCGTCGAGAACACCGGCGACGAGCTCACCCCACAGCTGATTGCCACGCTTGGCGAGCCGTTTCAGCGCGGCACGCAACGAATACGCACCGACCACCCGGGCGTCGGCCTCGGACTGGCGATCGTCGAGAGCATCACCGAAGCACACGACGGGATGCTCACACTCACCCCTCGGGCCGCCGGCGGGCTCTGCGCCACGGTGCAACTGCCCGCCGCGCCGCCGCACGCCGGCAGCTAGTCAGCCCACCAGTCGCGCCGGCCCTCGACGTCGTCACGCGGAGCCTCGCCGAGATTGGGAGCGCCGATGACGATGATCTCGAGGCCCTCGGGCCCGGCCTCGTAGCCTCGCCACGTACCGGGCGGGATGCGCACCGCGTCCCACTGCTCGAGCTCGACGATCTCGTCGTCGAGCTTCATCCGTCCGCTCCCGCGCAGGACCAGGTACACCTCCTCCTGGGTCTTGTGCGTGTGGCCGTACGGAAAGCGATAGCCCGGCGGGACGCGCTGGTAGCCGAGGCCGGATTGCTCGAGCTCGAGCGCCACGGTCGCCAAGCGGAACTCCAGGTCCGGCGGGCCGTCGAAGTTGGACCCGACGTCCTCCAGATCCTGCTTGATGTTCCTGAGCGTGAACGGCACCGTCGCAATCCTACGGTGCGCCTACTTCACAGGTAATTGATCCGCTTCCCTGCGGATGTCAGGCTCGAGGTCCAAGTCCCGAAACCAGGAGGAGACATTCGAATGGCTGCATATGCGATCGGACATTTGCGAAACGTCGACGTCAACGACGAGATCGCCGAGTACCTGGCCGGAATCGACGCGAGCCTGGAGCCCTACGGCGGCCGCTTTCTGATCCATGGTGCGCAGCGGATCGAGGTGCTCGAGGGAAACTGGCGCGGCGACCTGATCGTGATCGAGTTCCCTGATTTCGAGAGCGCCCAGGGCTGGTATCGCTCACCCGCCTACGCCGAGATCATCGCGCTGCGGACGAACAACTCCGAGGGCGAGGTCCTGCTGATCGAGGGCGTTGACACGGATCACAAGGCAACGGACATCCTCGCGCCCGCCGGGCTCGCCACTACGTAGGGCAAGGCGGCGTCGGGTAATCGGTGCCTGTATGACCCTGATCGGCCGTTCGGGCGATTGAATCGCACGGACGGGCTAGGTATACCCGGGTACGTGCGCTTCGCGAGGCGGTCCCGAAAGCCGAAGCCGTCTCTCCAGCGCATCGAGACGATCCGAGCCTTGGTCGCGGCCTTCGACGCCTTCGACGCCGACGAATACGTCAAGCACATGACCGAGGACGTCGTCGCCCGTCCCCCGGGTTTCATGCTGGGGCGAAGGGAGCTGCACGGGCGCGAACAGGTGAAGGCGGCGTTTGCCGAGTTCGCGGACGTGCTCGGCCCGCATCGAAAGCTCGTCGTCAGCAACCGTCGGTACTACCTCGATCGCGAGGACGAGACCAAGGTCTTGGTCGTCAACGAGCTGACGATCACCCCTCAGGCAGGGGACTCGTTCGGAACGGAAGCGGCGCTCGTGGCCACGCTCACCGGCGACAAGGTCTCCAGGTTGGACTCCTGGCCGAGTGAGGCGGAAGGCCTCGCCCAGCTCAAGGACCCGGTGGCGGTCGACGTCTAGCCGCGCGGGTCGGCGGCGCTCACTCGAACGGCAGCACGAGATCGAGCGCGGTGAGCCGGAACATCTCCGCGACCTCACCGGTGCCGCGGGTCATCGTCAGCCTGCCGGGGTCGCTCTCCCCGCGTCGCTTGGCCTTCAGGATCGCCTGCAGGCCCGAGGAGTCGATGAACTCGAGACCGTCGAGGTCGAGCACGATCCGCTTCGCCGGGCTAGCCTCAGCCTCGAGCATCGCCGGCTCGAGCTGGCCGCAGCTGACGTGGTCGAGCTCGCCGGAGATGCGCACGGTGTACACCGCGCCGGTCTGACCGGCCTCGATCGTCAGTCCTGTGTGGTCGCGTGATAGCACTTCCGAACGCCTCCCGTCCGTGTGCGGATCGTACCTCGCCGCGATCGTCGCGTCGAGCGTTTCCGTTCAAACGGCGAGCGCCCCGAGCAGCGTGCGCACGAACTTCCCGGCGCGCTCGGGTGTGTACTCCTGCGGCCGGGTCAGCGTCAGCCGGGCGAGGTGCTCGCCGAGCGCGACCAGGCTCTGCGCCGAGAGCTCGAGATCGAGACCGTGCGGGCCGCCGCGCGCCTCGACCCCCCAGGCGAGCAGTTCGGCGAGCTGGCCTCGGATCGCCTCGCGGCCCGCGTCGACATGCTGGCGGACCGCGGCGGGGGTGCCCTCGGCCGGCATCAGGATCAGCCGCCAGGTGGTCGGGCTGGCGCTGACCGAGTACAGGAAGGCGACGAAGCCGGCGACGGCGAGCTCGTCCGGGTCGGCCGAGGGATCGGCCGGCATCGCCTCGGCGAGCTGAGCGAAGGCGCGCTGCTCCTCGCGGTCGAGCAGCGCGCGCAGCAGCGCGTCCAGGTTGGCGAAGCTGTCGTAGACGACGGGCTTCGTCACCCCCGCGGCGCGGGCGACCCCCTCCATCGAGACGCCGCCGTAGCCGCGCTCGGCGATCAGCTCGAGGGCCGCGTCGAGCAGCTGCTCGCGCCGCTCGGCCGGCGGCAACCGGGGCGCGTACGGGCGCTTGCGGGTCCCGGTCGCCACGGCGCTCAACCGGCCGCCGTCGGGATCCGGAACAGGCCCGGGATCTGGGCGGCGAAGCCGAGGTCGCCCTTGATCTTGAGCTTGCCGGTGATGAAGCTGATCACCGGATTGGCGTTGCCGGTGACCAGCTTCAGGAAGTCGACCCCGTCGATCACGATCGTCACCCGGGGATCGACGTCGAGGTCGCGCCCGGCGACCACCTCCTGGTCGCTGATCAGGACCCGGTAACGGTCCGCGTCGCCGTCGGCGCGGCCGGTGATCTTGAACGCGATCGCCACCTCCGAGCCACCGAGCGGACCGCGCTTGAAGTACTCGGGGAAGCGGCGGAAGATCTCCTCCAGGATCAGCTCGCGAATCGCACCCTGCATCCCGCGCCGCAGCGCCTCCTCGGGCGCGTCGCGGACGACGGCGGCGATCCCGGCCGCGTCGACGATGCTGGGGTCGATCGCGCTGCCGGCACGGGTCTCGCCCTCGGCTCCCGGGATGCGCATGAACGAGGCCATCTCGATCGCGAACAGCTCGTCGCCCGAGAGCCCGAGGCGGCCGCTCAGATAGAGCGTCGCCGGGTCGGCGTTGCCGGTCGCCAGGCGCAGGAAGTCGACCGCGTCGAGCTCCAGCGTCACCCGCGGCTCGAGCTCGAGCTCGCGGCCGGCATCGACGCTGCCGTCGTCGAAGGCGACGATGAAGCGCTCGTCCTGGTCGCCGCCGGTGATCACCCAGCCAACGGCGGCGCGGACGCCGCGGGTGCGCTCGGCGTCGACGTAGTCGGGGAAGCGGCGGATGATCTGCTCGCAGGCGGCGGTGACGACCTCGCCGGTGACCAGCTCGCGCATCGTCTCCTCCGGCAGCTCGGCCACCAGCCGCGCGACGGCGGCCGGTTCGAGCTCATCGCCGCCGGCCAGCTCGGCGATCCCGGCTCGGGTCTCAGCATCGATTTCGGTCATCGCGTCCTCCTCCGATCTGTACCTGCTTGCAATCTACGCCACCGTAGCTACGGTGGCGTAGGAAGTCAAGCACGAGCGGCGGACAAGGCGCGCGGCACGGTTGTCGGTTGCACTTATTGGCATCGCGCCAATAGGATCCGGCGCGGGGAGGCGACCGGCGCATCGGCGCCGGCTTGTCTCTAGTTTCGGGTCAAGGGTTTGGGGAGTTGGAAGCATCGAGGGTCAAGGTTGCACGGCGTCCGCACGCCACCGGCGTGCTCGCGGGTGTGCGCCAGGCCTTCGGCCGCGCCGACGTGCCGCCGAAGCTGTGGCTGCTGAACGCCGGCGGGATGGCGTCGCTGGCGCTTCGCCTCGGCGCTGAGCTGATCAGCCCCGGGCTCCCCTGGCGGCGCGAGTTCGCGCGCCAGTTCATCTTCTCGCTGCGCGTCACCCTGGGCCCGGCAGCGGTGGTCGCCTTCGTCATCGGCTTCTCCACGATCGGGATCCAGGGCGGTTCGCTGGCGTCGGCCTTCGGCGCCATCGACCGGATCTCGGCCGTCGCCCCGATCGCCTTCCTGCGCGAGCTCGGGCCGGTGCTGACGACGGCGATAGTCGCCGGCACCCTCGGCTCGACGATCACCGCCGAGATCGGCGCCCGCAAGATCCGCCAGGAGCTCGAGGCGCTCGAGGTGCTCGGCGTCAACCCGATCCGCAACCTCGTCCTGCCGCGGGTGGTCGCGCTCGGGCTGATGATGCCGGTGCTCAACCTGCTCACCTTCTGGGCCGGCGTCTTCGGCACCTTCGTCGCCGCGACCGTGCTCTACGGCTCGACGCCGAGCGCCTTCTTCGACAACCTGCTGCTGCTGACCACCTACATCGACCTCTGGTCGGGCGTGCTCAAGGTGGCGATCTTCGGCGCGATCATCGGCGTGATCGCCTCCTACAAGGGGCTCGGCGTCGGCGGCGGGGCCGAGGGCGTCGGCCGGGCGGTGAACGAGTCCGTGGTCGCGAGCCTGGTCGTGATCTTCATGATCAGCGTCGTCTACACGCAGCTCTTCCTCGCCATCTACCCCGAGGCGAATTTGGGCGGAGGATGAGCGCACCGGCCAAGCCACGGATGCCGCCGCCCGGCGCGCAGGGCGAGCGCCCCACGGTCGCTGAGACGATCGAGCAGCCCGATCACATCCCGGTGGTCGACGCCGCCGGGGAGTACGCGGAGTTCGCGCTCAAGGGCTTCGGCGGCCTGCGGAGGGTCAGCGACTACGCCGGCGAGGCGCTCCGCCAAGCCTCGCTGATCGCCGTCGGCAGCATGCTGGTGATCCTCTGGATCACCTTCCTCGCCGGCGCCACCTGCGGGCTCGAGGGATCGGCGATCTCGCGGGCGCTCGGCACCGGGATCGCGGCGCCGATCTTCAGTGCCTTCTGCACCACGCGCGAGATCGTGCCCTTCATCTTCGGCTTCATCGTCGCCGCCAAGATCGGCGGCGGGATAGTCGCCGAGCTCGGGGCGATGCGCGTCAACGAGGAGGTCGACGCGCTGGAGGTGATGGGCGTCCCGTCGATCGTCTACCTCGTCTCGACGCGGATGCTCGCCGCCGCCCTGATGCTGCCGATCGCCTACCTGGTCGGTCTCGCCGCCGCCCAGGGGGCCGCCTGGCTGGCCTCGTTCGTGCGCTTCCACGACGTCTCCCAGGGAACCTGGGAGTTCGCCTTCTACACGGCCCTCGACCCGATAGACATCGTCTACTCGGTGATCAAGGGCCTGGTGCTCTCGTTCGCCGTCATCCTCACCGCGCTCTACTACGGCTACCGCGTGCGGGGGGGACCGGTCGAGGTCGGGGTGGCGACGGCCCAGTCGATGGCCACGAACCTGGTCCTGGTCACGGTCCTCAACATGCTGATGACGTTCGTCTTCTGGGGGTTCGATCCGAACCTGCCGGTCGCATGAACGTCCGGCTCGCGGCGCTGACGGCGTTCCTGGTTGCGATCGTCGCCGTGACGCTGATCGCGCTGCGCTCCGGCGGCACCTACGAGGTCACCGCGGTCTTCGACGACGTCCGCGGGTTGATCGAGGGCGGCGAGGTCAAGGCCGGCGGGCTCGAGGTCGGCAAGGTCGAGGAGATCAGCTTCACGGAGTCGGGGATGCCCGAGGTGCGGATGTCGATCGACTCCGATCTGCGCCTGCGCCAGGGCGCCTTCGCCAACATCCGCCTGGCCTCGAACATCGGCGCGATCAACCGCTTCGTCGACCTCTCGCAGGGCGATGGGCCGGAGCTCGACGACGGAGCGACACTCGGGCCCGGCAGCACCGACCAGCCGGTCGACCTCGACCTCGCCGTCTCCACCCTCGACCCCGAGACGCGCGAGGAGGTGGCGACGCTGCTCGCGGAGCTGGACGCGTCCACCCGCGGCCGCGGACCCGACCTGGCCGAGACCTTCCGCCACAGCACAGAGGCGCTCGGCGAGACCGCCGACCTGCTCACCCAGGTGACCGCCGACTCGGTGGCGCTCGAGCGGCTGGTCGTCCAGGGTCGGACGGTTGTCGGCGCGCTCGCCAGCGATCCCGAGAACCTCGGCGCGACCGCCGAGCGACTCGCTGTCGCCCTCGACACCGCAAGCGCCCGTGGAGCCGAGCTGGGCCGGACCGCCGACGCGATCGGCCCGGCGCTCGCCTCCGCACGCCAGACGCTCGACCGGCTCGCCGCCACCACGCCCGAGCTGCGCGAGCTGGTCGCGGCGGCGCGCCCGGCGGTCGCCGAGCTGGAGCCGACGGCGGCGGTCCTGCGCCCGGCGATCGCCGCCCTGCGCCCGCTCGCCGCCGAGGCCCGCCGGCTCGCGGCGCCGCTCGAGCAGCAGCTGCGGGCGCTGCAGCCGGTGATCGACGCCGCCCTACCGGTCGCCCGCCAGCTCCCCGGGGTTCTCGGCGGGCTGACGCCGCTGCTCGACCACCTCCGGGCTCGCGCTCCGGACGTGATCAACTTCTTCACCCTCGGCGGCGACGCGACGTCGAACTACGACGCCAACGGCAACCTCGTGCGCGTCTCGGCGCTGCTGATCCAGCAGCGCAAGCACACCAACGAGATCGGTTCCTCGAGCGACGCCGCCGGCTCGCTCGTGCGGCCCTTCGACCGCGACCCGGGGGCGAACGAGGGCGAGCCGTGGGAGCGCTACTGGAGCAGCTTCATCGGCGGCGGCGAGCCGCCGGAGCACTTCCTCGATCAGTCGGAGGCCGGGCCGTGAGGACGAGCGCGACGTGAACGAGCTGATGGCGAAGCTGGTCGCGGTGGCGACCGCCGTGCTCCTGGCGGCGACTCTGGCCGCCGTTTGGATCAGCTCCCACCCGGGGGCCGGCGGAACCACGGTCAGGGCGGAGTTCGACGACGTCTACCCGCTGCTGCCGGGAATGCATGTGCGCGTCGACGGGGCGATCGCCGGCTCGGTGGGGAAGATCGAGATCTCCGACGAGGGCACCGCGGTCGTCTCGATGGAGCTGTTCGAGGGCACCGAGCCGCCGAGCGCCGACGCGACCGCGGCGATCCGCCAGCAGGACATCACCGGCGACAGTTACGTCGCGCTCGAGCCGGGCGATCAGCCGGAGCCGCTCGGTGAGCGCGCGATCCCGACACGCGGCACGGTGGTCGCGCCCCGCTTCGATGACCTGCTCAACAGCTTCACCGAGCCTGTGCGCCAGGGGCTCGAGCTGCTGCTGATCGAGACCGGCAAGGGACTCGAGCGACGCGGCGCCGATCTCAACCGCGCGGTGCTCGAGCTGCGTCCGGGGCTAGAGGCCGCAAACGCCGCGCTCGCCGAGGTGCGCTCGCAGAACGCCGCCCTGCGCAGCCTCGTGGTCGACGCGGAGGCGGTCTCTGGCCAGGCCGCCGAGCGCTCGCGCGAGCTCGGGGCCCTGGTCGAGTCGCTGGCGGCGACGTTGCGGACGACGGCCGAGCACGGGCCGGCGCTCGACGCCGCCGTGGAGCGGCTGCCCGAGACCTCGGCGCGGGCGCGCGAGACGCTGGCTCGGCTGGCGAGCCTGGCGGTCGACGCCCGGCCGCTGGCGCGGACGCTGGCGGCGTCGGCGCCCGACCTGGCGCTGACGTTCGAGCGCTTCGGACCCTTCCTCGACGACGCCCGGGCGACGATGGACGTGGTTGCCCCGACCCTGTCGCTGGTCGAGAACCTGCTGACCAAGAGCCTGCCGACGCTGCGCGAGGCGCCGAGCCGAGTGCTGACGGCGCCGCTTGACATCGCCGCCGCCGCCGGCGCCGTGCTCGACGCGCTGCTCGGCGAGCGCGAGTTGCAGCGCTCGCTGTTCTCCGCCGACGGCTACGGTCACGGCAAGAAGGCCGAGGACGACGTCGGCCTGGGCGCGATCGGGGTGGAGCAGGGAACCCAGGCCGGCTACGCCGGCCACGACCCGCTGCGCTTCTTCCTGCGCGCCGAGACGGTGCTCACCTGCGAGAGCTTCGGCCTGCCGATCGCCCCCGGCTGCCTGCTGGAAGCGGCGAGCGCCCGCGCCCCGGGCCGGGGGGACGAGGATCGCGGAGGCGGCGGCGACGGCGGAGGCGAGAGCGGCGGCGGCTCCGGCGGAGGCGGCGGCTCCGGAGAGGCAGAGGATCCGGCCACCGGCGACCCGGCCGACCAGCCCGGCGGCGGCGGACCGCTCGGCGACACCCTCGGCCCGGTGGGCGAGGACGTCGACGAGATCCTCGATGAGGTCGAGGGCATCCTCGACGAAGTCAATGGACAGGGGCAGGCGCCCGACCTCGACGCGGCCGAGGATCTGCTCGGCTTCCTCACCGGACCATGAGGCGCGGCGGGCGCAAGCAAGTCGGGTTCGCCGGCGCGCTGCGTTCGGGGACCCGTCGCCTCGCGGCGCGCAAGCTGCTGCTCGGCTACATCGTCGCCGCCGTCGGCCTGGCGCTGGCGTGGGTCGCCTGGGAGTCCGTCAACGGCGTCCCGTTCCAGGACCGCTACGAGGTCAAGGTCGAGGTGCCGGCCGACGCCCCGATCCTCAAGGTCGGCGACACGGTGCGGGTCGCGGGGCGGTTTGCCGGCGTGATCACCGAGGTCGAGCCCGACGACGGCCACCTGCTGGTGACGACCGAGCTGCGGCCCGATTTCGCGCCCCTCGGCGCCGACGCGCGGGCGAACGTCAAGGTGCGCTCGATCGTCTACCTCACCTACCTGGAGCTGATCCCGGGCGACGTCTCGGATCCGATGCCCGAGGGATCGACGATCCCGGTCGCGCGGACGAACTCCGGCGTCGACCTGCTCGAGGTGGTGCAGCTGTTCGACGAGCGGGCGCGCGCCGCGCTCGAGGACACCGTCACCAGCGCCGGCGTCGGCGTCGCCGGCAGGGGTGAGGGCCTGAACGCGACCGTCGCCGACCTCGGCGCGCTGACACCAGACCTGACCACCCAGACGCAGGCAGCGACCGCGCAACCGCGGGCGATCGCCGGGATCGTCGCCGGCGCGGCCAGCGTCGCCAACGCGCTTCGCGGCACCCGCGGCGACGACGTCGGCGCGCTGGTGGTCGCCGGCAGCCGGGTGGTCGGCGCGGTCGCCGCCCGCTCGGCGGAGCTCGGCGAGGCGATCGAGCTGCTGCGACCCTTGGAGGAGGAGCTGATCGAGACGGCGCCGCTCGCCGACCCGCTGTTGGCCGACGCCGCGGCGGCCACCGAGGAGCTCACGCCGGCCGCGCGTGAGCTGGCGGCGGCCCTGCCCGAGGTCAACCGGGTGCTCGCGCTCGGCGACGAGATCCGCACCGAGACCGCCCGCCTCACCCGGCAGATCAACCCGGTGCTCGCCGCGGCGGCCCCGGTGCTCCGCAACCTGCAGCCGACGGTCGCCTCGATCAAGCCGCTGCTCGGGCCGCTGGAACAGCTGGTCGATACGGTCGCCCCGTACGCCGGCGACATCCGGCGCGCCGGCGAGGGGATCGTCTCGGCGACCTCGAACTCGATCCCGGTCGGCCAGACGGCTCCGGGGAACCCGGCGCTGCGCTTCGCGCCGGTGCTCACCTGCCACCGCGCCCGCGACCCGTTCCCGGGGCCGGGCGAGACGCTGGAGCACTCGCAGCCATGTTGAGGCGCAGGCTGATCGGCATCGGGATGCTCGCCGTGCTTGCGCTCGGGGTCGTGATCGCGGTGACGAAGCCGAACCCGTTCGCCGACCGGCAGACGATCTGGGCCGAGTTCGAAAACGTCAACGGCCTCGGTTCGATCGACCGCGACATCCGTGTGGCCGGCGTCAACGAGGGCGAGATCGGCAAGGTCGTGCGCGTCGGCGATGACGCCCGGGTCGAGCTCGAGGTCGACAGCGGCGTGGTCATCCATGCCGACGCCCAGGCCGAGCTGCGTCCGCACACGCTGTTCGAGGGCAGCGCCTTCGTCGACCTGCACCCGGGAAGCCCGAGCGCGCCGGTGATCTCCGACGGGGCGACGATCGATCGCGCCAACACGCGGGTCTACGTCTCCTTCGATGAGGCGCTCCGGGTGCTTCGCGAGCCGGTTCGCATGCGCCTGCGCGAGCTCGTCGGGGTCGGATCCGAGGCGCTCGGCGGCGAGGCGCCGGAGAGCCTCCAGCGCACCCTGCGCGGGGCGCCGGAGCTCACCCGCGAGCTCGGCCCGACCGCCCGCGCGCTTCAGGGTCCGGAGGGCGACGAGCTCTCGCGGGCGATCGCCGGCGCCTCGAAGACGGTCGCCGCGCTGTCCCGGCGTGAGTCGTCGCTGGCGCCGCTTGCCGAGCGGGCCAATCGGACCCTTGCCGCGCTCGAGGTGGACGACGCCCAGCCGCTCGACCGGGCGCTGGCGGCGCTGCCCGGCCCGCTGGAGACGCTGCGCGACCGCGGCGCCGTGCTCACCGCGCTGATCGACCGCACCGGCCAGCTCGCGGTCGAGCTGCGCCCGGCGCTGGCCGAGCTGGCGCCGGCGCTCGATCAGCTGCAGCCGATCCTGGTCAAGGCGACGCCGGCGATGCGCCGCGCGGTGCCGCTGGTGCACGCGATCGCGACCGTGCTACAGCGCGCGACCAACGCGGGCCCCGCGTTCGTCCGCCTGCTGAAGACGCTGGCTCCGGCGAACCGGGTGTTCGAGCGCCGGGTGCTGCCGGCGATGCAGCGCGACTCGCGCCTCGGGGTCCCCACCTACATGCAGCTGTTCTCGGCCTTCGCCGGCGGCAACGCCGCCCTGCGCCCCTACCAGACCGAGGCGCAGGGAGCTCTGGGCGCCGGCCACATGATCCGCCTCGGCGCCTACTTCGACCTGGCGGGCTCGAGCCGGCTCGGCGACGTTGTGCCGTGCGACGCGATCGCCCAGCTCGATCCGGCTGTCGCCAGTGCGTTGAAGGGGGCGGGGTTCTGCACGTGATCCGCTCGATCCTGCGCATCCCGGTCGAGATCGGCCGCACGCTGAAGGGCTTCGTGTTCCCGCAACGCAGCGTGCACCAGGTTCCGCTCGGCCGCTTCGTGATCGTTTTGCAGATCTGCGCCGCGCTCGCCTTCGTCGGCTACACGCTGACCAAGAAGGGGATCCGGCTACCTGGGTCGAGCGCGCCCTACACGGTGCAGGTGCAGTTCACCGACGCCAAGGGCCTCGACCGGGTCGACGAGCCGGGCGCCGCCGTCGCCGGCGCCGTCGTCGGCCGGGTGACCGAGACCCATTACGTGGACGGGCGCGCGATCGCGACGCTGACGCTGGACCCCGAGATGCGCGGCAAGGTGTTCGCCGACGCGACGGCCGAGCTGCGTCCCGCATCGGCGATCCAGAACCTGATCGTCAACGTCGACCCCGGTGACCCGGCGAGCGGCGCGCTCGCCGACGGCGAGCTGATTCCGGCGGGGCGGACCTCGGCGTTCGTCGCCATCGACGAGCTCACCTCGGTCTTCGATACCGACACGCGGGCCTACGTGCAGATCCTGATCGCGGAGCTCGAGCGCGGCCTGCGCGATCGCCCGGGCGACCTGCGCCAGGGGCTGGAGCAGCTGGCCGTGCTCACCGACAACGCGACGCCGATCTCGCGGGCGCTCGCCACCCGCCGCGCGCTGCTCGCGGACCTCGTCGGCGAGCTCGACACGGTGACGACGACGCTTGCCGACCGCTCGGTCGAGCTCGGGAATGCGGTCGCGGCAGGCAGCGACACGCTGGCGATCACCGCCGCGCGCGAGCGTGAGCTGGCCGAGGCGGCGCGCCTGCTGGCGCCGGCGCTCGAGAACGCGGACACTTCGCTGGCCGCCGGGGCCGACCTGGCCGAGATCCTCGTTCCGGCGCTCGACGAGATCGTGCCGGCCGCCGGCGGGCTCGGCGAAGCAAGCGCACAGCTGCGGGCGCTGCTGCCGCGCACCGACAGCCTCGTCGGTCAGTTCGACCAGCTCACCCGCCAGGGGGCCGAGCCCTCGCAGCTGCTGCTCCAGGGCACCCGGGGGCTGACCGCGAAGGTCGAAGGGCTGCTGCCGACCGCTCGCGACCTGGCCGCCCTGGCGCGGATCATGGACGAGTTCCGAAACGGCGGCGCCCAGCTCGCCGACACGCTCAGCGGCGCGACCTCGGTCAACGACAACGGCGGCACCTACGGCCAGGTCGACGTGCTCGAGTTCGAGGACCCGAAGCCCGAGAACCTCGGGCTGCCGGCGTCGGCGGCTCGTAGCCCGAACGGCGAGTACTCGCTGCTGGAGCGAAAGCTCGCCGTCGCGCTCGAGCGCACCTGCAAGCCGAACCCGGTGGCCTGCGTGCTGCGATTCGCCGTCCCGGGACTTCCTCCCGAGCCGCTCACCGGCGGCGGGGGAGAGGGCTAGATGGATCACAGGGTTCCGAAGGCTGGTTTGGTGCTCGCGGTCGTCTGCACGGCGCTCGCGCTGCTCACCTTCGTCGGCCTGAACCAGGCATTCGAGGGCCCGAGCGTGGTCGGCGTCGTCACCGGCGACCCGTACGAGCTCGAGGCGACGTTCGCCGACACCGAGGCGCTGCCGACCAAGCAGCCGGTGCTGGTGCGGGGCGTGCAGGTGGGCAAGGTGACCGCGGTCACCTACGACCACGAGTCCTCGAAGGCGACCGTGACGTTCACCGTCGACGACCAGGTCGGGGATGTGCACGCCGATGCCGCCGTGCGGATCGGCGAGCGCACCTTGCTCGGCGACCCCTACCTCGACCTCGATCCGGGCAGCGAGGGCAAGCCCGCGCTCGAGTCCGGCGCCGGCGTACGCGCGATGCCGAGCGTCGACTTCGACGAGTCGTTCGACTTCCTCGACCGCGACGGCCGCCGCCACGTCGACTCGATCATCACCACGCTCGACGAGGCGACAGACTCGGAGCAGTCTGGGACCCAGCTCAACGGCACCGTCGGCGAGCTCGAGCGGACCGTCTCGGAGCTCCGGGACCTGACCGATGCGCTCCAGGGCCAGGAGGACCAGATCGCCGGCTTCGTCGCCGACACCTCGACGGTGCTCGGCGAGCTCGGAAGCCGGGAGCAGGCCCTGCGGCGGGTGGTCTCGTCCGGGCGTGCTGCGCTCGGTGCGCTTGCCACCAACACGGCGTCGATCGAGCAGGGGATCGCGGAGCTGCCGGGGGTCCTGGCGTCGGGGACCGAGGCGCTGCGGCTCGCCCAGCCGCTGTTGCGCGAGGCGGCACCCCTGGTCGCCGAGGTGCGCGAGGCGGCTCCCGACCTGGCGCCGGCGCTCGCCGACATCGGCCCGCTCGCGTCGGACACGGTGCAGACGGTCAAGGACGTATCCGGCCTGCCCTCGCTGCGCAAGCTGCTGCGGGTGGTGATCCTCGGCGGACCGGCGGTGCGTGGGCTCGAGGCGTCGGTGCGCAACCTCGTGCCCTTGCTGCAGTACGCGGCGCCGCGCACCCGCGGGATCGTCTCCTTCTTCTCCAACTTCGCCGGGCTCACCGCGCACGGCGACTCCGACGGCGCCTGGGCGCGGTTCGCGATCATGTTCGAGCCGGGCGAGATCGCCGATGCTCCGACCCCATCGGTCTGCTACCCCGAGGACGACGTGGCCGTGAATCTCGGCCTCTGCCACAACGCCTACCCCGAGCCCGGCGACGCCCTCGACCCCGAGCCATACGAGCCGGGCTCCTACCCGCGCCTCGAGCCATACGACCCGCCGCCCCCGCGGAAGTAGTCTGTTGGCAAAGTGCCAATAAGGGTGGTAGGCTGCGTTTCGTGACGAGCGCGACGGCATCGGCGGCGCGGGGGCACGAGGGACCACGCTGGTCCCGGCTCGACGTCGCCGAGCGCCGCCGCCAGATCCTCTCGGCGGCGCGACGGTTGTTCTCCGAGCGCCACTACGGCGCCGTCTCGACCGCCGAGGTTGCCGCTGAGGCCGGGGTCACGCGGGGCCTGGTCCACCACTACTTCGGCGGCAAGCGGGCTCTCTACCTCGAGGTCGTGCGCTCGCTGATCGAGCTGCCGCCGGGGATGTTCGAGGCCGAGATCGCGAGCGGCGACGCGGAGGCGGCGCTCACGGCAGCGGTCGAGCGCTGGCTCGACGTCACCGAGCGCAGCCGCGGCATCCTGCTCGCGGCCTACGGCGCCCAGGGCTTCGGCCGCGACCCTGAGATCGAGGCGATCTTCGACCAGGCTCGCGAGCGGACCGCCGACCAGGTGATCGAGATTCTGCGCCCCGGCGAGTCGACGGAGGCGGCGGGGCCGGAGCTGCGGGCGGCGATCCGCGCCTACGCCGGCTTCGTCGAGGCGGCGACCTTCGACTGGCTGCGCGGCGGGCCGCTCTCACGAACGCAGCTTCGCCAGCTGCTCGTCGGCGGCCTGCTGGCGCTCGACCGTGAGGTCGTCCCGCAACTCGTTCAGGCGGCAAAGCGATGAGCGACCGGGTTCCGATCCTGCCCGATGAGGACGAGGCCGCCGAGATCCTGCTCGGCCCGGACTCGCTCGCCTGGCGCTCGCTCGGCGACCCGCGCTACTTCTTCGGCGCCGGCTACGCGCTGCTGTTGCAGGTCGCGCACCCCACCGTCGGCTCCGGCGTCCGCGATCACTCGAACTTCCAGGAGGACCCCTGGGGCAGGTTGATGCGGACCACCGACTACCTCTTCCTGCTCGTTTACGGAGGGGCGGGCGCGGCGCCGATGGGGCGACGGCTGCGCGAGTTGCACAAGTCGATCAAGGGCGTCAACCCGGACGGCAGCCGCTACCACGCGCTCGAGCCGGAGGCCTACGCCTGGGTCCACGCGACCCTGATGGAGGCCTCGTTCGCCGTCGGCGAGCGTTTCGTCGGCGGCGTCAGCGCCGCCGACCGCGATCGCCTCTACGCCGAGTACATGCCGCTCGGGCGCCTGGTCGGCGTCCGCCCCGGCGACCTGCCCGAGACGCGGGCCGAATTTCGCGACTACGTCGAGACGATGATCGCCGAGCGCCTCGTCCGCCACGAGACCGTCGACCTGCTGATCTCGCTGCTCGGCAACCCGGCGCCTCCCGGGCTGCCGGTGATCGACCAGCTCTGGCCGCTGCTTCGCGTGGCTCCTTCACGCGCCCTGACCACGGCGACCCTGGGACTGCTGCCGCCGATTCTGCGCCGGCGGTTCGGGGTCAGCTGGAGCGAGACACAGCAGGCGGAGCTGCGGGCGCTTGGCGCCGCCTCCCGGGCGCTGACTCCGGTGCTGCCGGCGCGGCTGCGAAACGTCGGCCCCGAGTACCTGCGCCGCCGCCGAGCGGCGATCGCCGATGGTCCGCTGGGCTCGGACGAGAAGGCGCTCGCCTACGCGGCCTGACGAATCGCTTGACATTATTTAACCGGTTGGGTAATAATGCCCGGGCAACCTCGACCGCGACCCGGAGGAGACGAGATGGCGATCACGAGCGGCAACGGCGAACTGGCGACGGGCGATGAGCTGAGCGCGCTCGACGTCCTCCTCGACGGCGACATCGACAAGGTGATGTCGCAGCTCGACAAGGTGGTCGAGGCGGCACCGTCGTACCGCAAGCTGATCTCGCGCTGGGAGAACCAGGGCTGGAGCTCGGAGAGCTTCGACTTCAGCGCCGATGCCGCGGAGTGGAAGTCCGACCTGTGGAGCGACGAGCAGCGCCTGTTCTTCAACTGGATGCTCTCCTCGTTCTTCATCGGTGAGGAGCGGGTGACGACAGAGCTGCTGCCGTTCGCGATCGCCGTGCCGACCGACGACCAGCGCATCTTTCTCGCCTCGCAGATCGCCGACGAGGCTCGCCACTGCGTCTTCTTCGACCGCTACTACCGCGAGGTGATGGACTCCGGCACGACGACGATCGCCGAGAACCTGGCGGCCGAGCGCCCGAAGATGCACAACGAGTACCTGGAGCTCTTCGACGGCATCCTGCACGAGTGCGCCGAGACCCTGCGCAAGGATCCCTCCGACATGGACGCCCTGGTCCGCGGGATCACCGTCTACATGATCGTGATCGAGGGCACGCTGGCGCTCACCGGCGCTCGCTTCATCCTCCGCTACCTGAAGCAGGCGGACCGGCTGCCCGGCTTTCGCGACGGCTTCACCCACGTCAACCGCGACGAGTCGCGCCACGTCGGCTTCGGGGTCAAGTTCCTCTGCGACGCGATCAAGGAGGACGAGCGCTACCGCAAGCTGATCCAGGAGACGCTCTCGGAGACACTGCCGGTGGCCGTGCTCGCGTTCTCACCGGGCTGGGTCGAGAACCGCTACGACTTCGACACCCCGTTCGGCTATCACTCCTCGGAGATGTTCGAATACGCAATGCGCTCGCTGTCGAAGAAGCTGGCGGCGATGGGGATGTCGGCGGACGCGATCGCCGCACCGGCTTGACCTCGGTCGAGGCAAGCGCTCAGCGTGGTCCGGGTCGCCCGGCGACCGGCGCCCCCGAGCGCATCCTCGAGGCCGGCTACGAGGTGCTCAAGCGCGAGGGCTACGCGGGGATGACGACGGCCAAGGTGGCCGCCGCATCCGGCCAGAACAAGGCCCTGATCCCGTACTACTTCGGCTCCAAGCAGGGGCTGGTGGCTGCGGTCGCCCGGCGCGTCGCGGAGACGATCACCGATGAAGTCCTCGGTCAGGTCGGCGAGCCGCGCAATGCCCGCGAGCTGGTCGAGGCCCTGACCGCGGGCCTGTGGCGGGCGATGGACCGGGATCCGGGCCTGCAGCGCGTCTACTTCGACCTCGCCTCGCAGGCGGTGGTCGAGCCCGAGGTCGGCGGGATCATGATCGAAATGAAGCAGGGCCACCGGGCGATCCTGCGCGAGCTCCTGCGCTCGCTCGATCTCGGGATCGGCGCGGCGGAGCTCGACGGGATCACGATCTACCTCGTCGCCGGGCTGGAAGGGCTCTCGCTCGAGCACCTCGACCGTGGCGACAGCCCGGCCCTCAATCGCGCTCGTGAGATCTTCATCGCCTCGGCGACGGCGGCGATCGAGCGCCGCTGAGCGCCTTGCCCGAATGACGCCCGGCTTGACGGCGTGATCTCGCTGCTGCGCAAGGCGTTCGCGCTGCACCCGCCGCCGGCGATGCGGCTGCGACTGCTGCGCTGGATGGCAGCGTCGGCCGCCCGCGAGTTTGCCTGGGCGCTGCTCGCCGGCACCCTCGGGCTGATCGCGATCCTGGTCGCCCTGGGCGCCACCGGGTCGACCGCCGGCATCGTCGCCCTGGTTGTGCTCGCCGCCGTCGCGCTCCGGCTCGCGCGCCTCGCCTGGCAGAGCCTGACCAGCGCCCGCGGCGTGCGCGAGGCGCTCGCCGAGCTCGAGCCACCGGCCGACGAGGAGCGCTCGGACTTCCCGCTCAGCCACCTGCTCTTCCCACCCCTGATCCTGTGGCCGCGCGGCGTCAGCCACCTGCGCGGGGTCGAGTTCGCCCGCTACGGCGACCGCGCCCTGCACCTCGACGTCTACCAACCGCAGGCGCCGGCGCCGGGCCTGCGCCCGGCGATCGTCCAGGTCCACGGCGGCGGCTGGGTCGTCGGCACCCGCGCCGAACAGGGGATCCCGCTGCTCAACCATCTCGCCGTGCATGGCTGGGTCGGCTTCAACATCGACTACCGCCTCAGCCCCGCGGCCACCTTTCCCGACCACCTCGTCGACGTCAAGCGGGCGATCGCCTGGGTGCGCGAGCACGCCGCCGACTACGGCGCCGACCCCGACTTCATCTGCCTCACCGGCGGCTCGGCCGGCGGCCACCTGTGCGCGCTCGCGGCGCTGACCGCCGACGATCCGGCCTATCAGCCCGGGTTCGAGGACGCCGACACCTCGGTCGCCGCCGCCGTCCCCTTCTACGGCGTCTATGACCTCACCGATTCCGAGGGCATCTACTACAGCGAGCTGCTCGAGTGGGTGCTCGAGGGCTTCGTCTTCAAGGCATCCCTCGCCGATCATCCCGAGCTCTATCGCTCCGCCTCGCCGACGCACCGAGTGCACCCGGGGGCGCCGCCGTTCTGCGTCCTGCACGGCGACCGCGACACCCTGGTCCCGGTCGACGACGCGCGCCGGTTCGTGCGCGAGTTGCGCGCCGTGTCGGACGAACCGGTCGTCTACGCCGAGCTCGCCGGGGCCGAGCACGCCTTCGACATCGTGCCGAGCCTGAGAACCGCGCGGGTGGTGGAGACGATCGAGCGCTTCCTGGCGACGATCAAGGCGCGGGAACCGGCGATCGCGCAGGCCGGTGCGGGTGCCGCGCCCCAGGGTGCGATCGGTTAGGTTCCCCGCTACCAACTAGCGGAGGAGACCCGTGGACGTAAGCGCGCTCAAGAACACGCCCCTGTTCGCAGATGTGCCCGACGAGGCACTGGCCAAGGTGGCCACCTTCGCCAGCCTCGAATCGGTCGCCGAAGGCAAGACGATCATCCGCGAGGGCGGATTCTCGAACGACTTCTACATCATCGATGACGGCACGGTGAGCGTCGACCGCGAGGGCGATCATCTCGCCGACCTCGGTCCCGGCGACGTCTTCGGCGAGCAGGGCCTGCTCGAGAAGCAGGAGCGCTCGGCGACCGTGACCGCGACCTCGCCCGTGCGCTTGATCAAGATCGAGCACTGGGAGCTCTCGCGGATGAAGCAGGCGATGCCCGAAGTGATCGAGCAGCTGCGCCAGAAGGTCCAAGAGCGAACCGAGGCGTAGCGCGGCGCGGCGTCCTCCGCCGCATTAGACTGCTCCGCGTACCAATAACGGCCGGTGGTCAAGGGAAGTCCGGTGTGAAACCGGCGCGGTCCCGCCACTGTGACCGGGCAACGAACGGCGTCGCACGATGCGAAGTCAGCCACTGAGCGGCCAGAGCCGTCTTGGGAAGGCGCGACGACCGGCCCGGAAGCCAGGAGACCTGCCTCCGGCCCGCCAAATCACGTCCCTCGAGGAAAGGGTGGCTCTCAGATGACCACACGTACCCCCGTTGCGCTCGGCGCGTTGGCCGCGCTCGGCGCCATTTGCGCATCCCTGCTGATCTGCACCGCGGCGTCGGCGACCGTGACCGCGAAGCTGCGCGTGTTGACTCCGGATCGCGTCATGGACCCGGGCACGACCTACATCGTCGACGAAGGCGTCACCGTGCCGACCCGCCCCGACGCCGACTGCTTCGGCGCCCCCGGCGGCTCGGGCGCCGAGTTCACCTACGAGAAGCCGAACGCGCTCAGCCTCCTGGCCACGGCCGGGCGGACGACGAAGTCGGTGGCCCCGCTCTCGCTCACCGATCAGTTCGGCTTCGGCCTCGGCATCTGCGCGATCGGCGGAGTCGAGGCGGCGATGGGAGAGCAGTTCTGGTACTTCAAGGCCAATCACGCGGAGGCCTCGGTCGGCGCCGACCAGCTCGAGATCAAGAACGGCGATCACGTCCTGTTCTACCTCGCTCCGGAGGCGTTCCCGAACCCGAACCCGGCCGAGCTCGAGCTCACCGCTCCGCCGCGGGCGAAGGCGGGCGAGCCATTCACGGTCTCGGTCGTCGAGCACAAGTGCGTGTCCGACCCGAATACGTTCGAGATCACCTGCACCAGCGGCCCCGCGTCCGGGGTCAGCATCTCCGGCGGCGACGCGGTCGCGACCACGGCCCCGGACGGCAGCGCCCAGGTCGCTGTCGGCGCCCCCGGCGAGGCGCAGATCGGGGCCACGCGCGGGACCGATATTCCCGCCGAGACGCTGGCGACATGCGTCGGCGAGTCGATCGAGAGCTGCCCGGCCGCACGCGGCATCAGCCTCGTCGGCAGCCCGCAGGGGGATCGGATCAAGGGCACCGCGGGCTCGGACTCGATCCGCTCGCGCGGCGGTGACGACAAGATCAACATGCGCCAGGGCGGCGCCGACGTCGTCAACTGCGGCAAGGGAGCCGACATCGTGAAGATCAAGGGTTCGACTGCCGACACCCTGAAGATCAAGAGCAGCTGCGAGCGGGTGAAACAGTGAGGCGGAGCGAAGCGAAGCCGAGCCGCGCCGCTGTTGAGGCGCCTGGTTAATGACCGCATTCCGCAGCGCGGTGGTCGCGGCGGTGGTTGCCGTCGCGATCACCGGCTGCGGGGTCGGGCCCGGCGAGTCGAGCTCCGGCGAGGCGACGCTGACCGTGACCCGCGACTACGGCGCCACACCGGTGCTCGAGGCGACCGAGCGGGATCCGGCCGCCTCGGAGACGGTGATCCGCTTCCTCGATCGAGAGGGCGAGATCACGACCCGGTTCGGAGGCGGATTCGTGCATTCGATCGACGGCACCGCCGGCGAGATCTCCGATGGACGCTCCAGCGACTGGTTCTTCTTCGTCAACGGGATCGAGTCGAACCGCGGCTCCGCGGAGGTGAACGTGCGCGGCGGCGACCGGATCTGGTGGGACTACCGCGACTGGACCGATGCGCTGCGCACCCCGGCCGTGGTCGGCTCGTGGCCCGAGCCCTTCCTCCAAGCCTCGACGCCGGAGGCGGATCGGCTTGAGGTGAACGTCGAGTGCCTCGGGGTCGGCGCCACATGCCAGGCGGTGTCGGCGGCGCTCGACACGGCCGGTGCAACTCGCAGCGAGTTCGCCGACCTTGGGCCGCGCGTGCTCGTCGGTCCCTGGGAGCGCGTCCGTGCCGACCCGGTCGCCTCCCAGATCGAGGAGGGACCGGCGGTCAGTGGCGTCTTCGCGCGCTTCGAGCGCTCTGGCGCGGGCTACCAACTGGTGGCGCTCGACGCCGCCGCCGAGCCGGTCGCCGAGGAGGATTCCGGCGCCGGCCTCGTCGCGGGGCTTCGCGTCGGCGAGGAACCGCCGACTTGGGTCGTCACCGGGGTCGACAGGGCCGGGGTCGAGGGCGCTGCAGCGGCGCTTACGCCCGCCGACCTCGGCGACCGCTACGCGGTGATGGCCACGGATGAGGGAACCGTCGGCTTGCCCGCGGATGGGGCGGGGGGATGAGGTCGCCGATCGCCTACACGCCGCGACCGGGCCCGCTGAGCGCCGCGAGCGCCGTGGCCGCGAGCGCCTATCTCGGTTCGCTGGCGCTGGTCGCCTTCATCTTCTCGAGTCCGCTCGTGCTCGCCGGGGCCGGCGTCGCGGTGGCCGTCGCCGGGTTGCTCGCGGGGGCAAGGCCGGCGCTGCTCGCCGCTGCGCGCTGGGGCGCGACGCTGGCGGTGTTGATCGTCGCCGTCAACGTGATCGCCTCCCAGCGCGGCGACACGATTCTGCTTCGCGGTGGCCAGGTGCCGGTGCTGGGCCAGATCGACGTCAGCGGCGAGGCGCTGGTCGAGGGCTGCGTGCTGGCGCTGCGCATCCTCGTCGTCCTCTGCGCCTTCGCCGTGCATTCCGCCTGCGTCGATCCCGACCGCGTCCTGCGACTGCTGCGCCCGCTCGCCCGCCACTCGGCACTGACCGCGACCCTGATCACCCGCCTGGTGCCGCTGGCGACGTCCGACCACGCCCGGCTTCGCGACGCGCAGTCGCTGCGCGGCCCCGCGGCCGCGCCGGTCGGCCGCGCGACGCTGACCCGGCGCCTGGTGGCCGGCTCGCTCGATCGCGCCGTCGAGATCGCCGCGACGCTCGAGCTGCGCGGTTACGCGCGCGGGGTCCCGCGGCGTGCCGGAGCCCGGCGAAGCTCCCGCCACAGCTGGCGCTTCGCCGCCGCCGGGATGGCGATCGCGGGCCTCGGGATCGCCGCCCGGCTCGCCGGTGTCGGCGGCTTCGGCGCCTATCCGACGGTCACCCTCGATGCCGACCCGGCGACGCTCGCCTTCGCTGCCTCCCTGCCGCTGATTGCCGCAGCCCCCTACCTGGGACTCGGCGGTTCGCGCGAGCGCCGGGGCCGTGGGGGCGGCGAACGCCGATGACCGAACCGAGCACGCTGATCCGCATGGAGGCGTTTACCTACAGCTATCCCGATGCGGCCGAGCCCGCGCTTCGCGAGCTCGAGTTCGAGCTCGCCGAGGGCGAGTTCGCGATCCTCGCCGGGCGCTCGGGTTGCGGCAAGTCGACGCTGCTTCGCGCCGGCTGCGGGCTGGTGCCGTACTACCACGGGGGAGAGGTGGCGGGCACGCTCGAGGTCTGCGGCCTCGACGTCCGCGAGCACGGGCCGGCCGAGCTCGGCGGCCTCGTCGGCCTCGTCGGCCAGGACCCGGAGACGCAGGTCGTCTCGGCGACCGTCCGCGGCGAGCTCGAGCTGCCGCTCGAGCTGCGCGGCGAACCGCAGGCGGCGCGGGCGCGAGCGATCGAGGAGGTCACGCTGGCGCTGGCGATCGCCCACCTGATCGACCGGCCGACCGACACGCTCTCCGGCGGCGAGCTGCAGCGGGTCGCATTGGCCGCGGCGCTGGTTCTGCGCCCGCGTTTGGTGTTGCTCGACGAGCCGACCTCGCAGCTCGACCCGGTCGCGGGCGACGAGCTGGTCGGGCTGCTGCGACGGCTGAACGAGGAGTGGGGGATGGGGGTGCTGCTGGCCGAGCACCGGCTCGAGCGCTGCCTCGCCGCCGCGGACCGCGTGATCGCCCTCGACTCCGGGCGGATCTCCTTCGACGGCTCCCCGCAGGGCTACTGCGAGTGGGCGCTCGCCGCCGACCCCGAGCTCGCCCCGCCCGGGGCGCGGCTGTTCTCGCTCGCCGGCCTGGCGCCGCCGCCGGTCTCGGCCAAGCAGGCCCGCAGGGCCTTGGCGCAGCGAGGGATCGAGTTGCCGGCGGCCCCGGCGCCCGAACCCGAACCTCGCCGCAGACGCCGGCACCGGGGGACGCCCGCCTCGGCGCTTGCCGCCCGCGACCTCTGGGTCGAGCTCGACTCCGGGCTCGGCGCCCGCGACGTCCTGCACGGGCTCGAGCTCGCGATCGAGCCCGGCGAGCGGGTCGCGCTGATGGGCCGAAACGGGGCCGGCAAGAGCACGCTCCTGCGCGCCGCCGCCGGGCTCCTGGAACCGGTCCGGGGCTCGGTCGCGACGCCCGGCGGCTGCGCGCTGCTGCCGCAGAGCCCGACCGACCTGCTCGTCCGTGAGCGCGTCCGCGAGGAGCTCCCGGGCGCGGCCGGGCTGGCGGCGCTGGAGGCGGTCGGCCTCGCCTGGGCGGTCGACAGCGATCCGCGCGACCTCTCCGGCGGCGAGCGCGAGCGGCTCGCGCTGGCGATCGTGATGGCCGGTCGCGAACCGGGCGAGCTGCCGGGTCTGATCGCCCTCGACGAGCCGACCAGGGGGATGGACCCGGCCCGCAAGCTCGAGCTCTGCGCCTGGCTCGGCGAGCTCAGCGGCCGTGGCTCGGCGGTGTTGGTCGCCACCCACGACGTCGAGTTCGCGGCGCGGCTGGCCTCGCGCGTCGTCCTGCTCGGCGACGGCGAGCTGATCGCCGACGGCCCTGCCGACGAGATCCTCTCCGGCGGCTGGTACTTCGCGACCGAGGTCGCCCGCATCCTCGGCGGCGGCGGCGCGATCACGCCCGAGCAGGGAGCCGGTCGGCTGAGTGACTCCCGCTTGAATAACTCCCGCCACGTCCTCGGCTTCGCCTCCGGGCGTGCGGGGGCTGAGGCTGGGGACGAGGAGCTCCGATGAACTGGCAGCTCGCCACCTTCACCGGCCTCGCCCTCGTCCTCGCCGCGGGCTTCTGGTGGTACGAGCACTCGCGCCCGCCCGCGCGGCTGGTCGCCCTCGTCGCGGCGCTGGCGGCGCTGGCGGTCGCCGGACGGCTGGTGCTGGCGCCGGTCCCGAACGTCGTCGCGACGACGGACATAGCCCTGATCACGGGCTATGCGCTGGGAGCCGGGCCCGGGTTCGCGGTCGGCGCGCTGGCGGCGCCGATCTCGAACATCTGGCTCGGGCAGGGCCCGTGGACTGCCTGGCAGATGGCGGGCTGGGGCCTCGTCGGCCTCGCCGGGGCGTGGCTGGCGATCGTCACCGGGCGCCGGCTCGGCCGCTTCGGGCTCGCGGCTACCTGCGCGATCGCCGGTCTCGCCTACGGCGCCCTGCTCGACTTCTCGGTCATGGTCACCTACGGCGGCGAGCAGTCGCTCGATCGCTACCTGGCGCTCTCGGGCCGCGGGATCCCGTTCAACCTCGTGCACGCGATCGGCAACTTCGCGATCGCGCTCGCCGCCGGCCCGGCGCTGGTGCGGATGATCTCGCGCTTTCGCACCCGGCTCGAGTTCACCTGGCGCCCGGCGGGCGCGTTGCCGCTCGTGCTGCTGGCGCTGCTCGCCGCCGCCTCGTTCGCCGCCGCACCGCCGCCGGCCACCGCCAAGCAAACCGGCGTCGGCTGGCTCGTCGAGACGCAGAACTCCGACGGCGGCTTTGCCGCCACCCCGGGCCAGCCTTCGAGCCCGGCGATGACCGGCTGGGCGATGCTCGCCCTCGAGGCGTCGGGGCGCAATCCGCTCGACCTCCGCTCGGGCGGCGAGACGCCTGTCACCTACCTGCGCTCGCAGGCGGGCCGGCTGCGGGCGGTCGGCGATCTCGAGCGCACGATCCTCGCCCTCACCGGCGCCGGGATCGACCCCCGTCACTTCGCCGGCACCAATCTGGTCTCCGAGCTGCGCTCACGTCGCGACGGCGACGGCTCGGTCGACGGCCAGGTCAACCTGACCGCCTTCTACGCCCTCGCGATCCGCGCCTCGGGAGCCGACCCCGGCTCGCTGAAGCGCTCGGCACGATGGCTGCGCCGCGCCCAGAACGCCGACGGCGGCTGGGGCATCCAGGCGGCGGCGCCGAGCGAGTCCGATTCGACCGGCGCCGCGCTCCAGGGACTGGTCGCGGCGGGCTCTCGGGGATCGGCGACCGCCGACGGCGCCGCCTGGCTGCGCAAGGCCCAGCGCGGTGGCGGCGGCTACGCGCTCGGAACGAGCGGCGTCGTCAACTCGCAGTCGACCGCCTGGGCGGTCCAGGGTCTGGCGGCATCCGGAGGGGGCGGCGAGGCGATCGACCGGGCGCTCGCCTACCTGAACCGCCTCCAGAGTGCCGACGGTCATTACCGCTACTCCGCCTCCAGCGACCAGACCCCGATCTGGGTGACGATGCAGGCCGTGCTCGCGATCGAGCGCCAGCCGTTGCCGATCCCCGCGGTCGCGCGCAGCTCCGGGCGCTCGGGCTCCGCGGCGGATAGCGGCTCGAGCGACGGGTCGCCCGCTACCGGTTCGAGCGACGAAGCCGCGACCGGCTCCGCCGGCGGAACCTCGGCGGGCGCCGGCGCGCCGGCGTCGAGCGCCGGCGGCTCGGGCGGCGGCAGCGCGGCGGGCGATGGCGATGCCGGTGGCGGAGCGGCTGCGGGTGGCGCCGATCCCGGCGCCGGCGTCCAGACCGCGGCCGGCGACGCCGGGCAGACCGCCGGCGCCGACCCCGGCGCCGACGCGCCCGCGCCGGCGGCCGGCGACGAGGCGACCGCTCCGGTCAGCGTCTCCTACGCGTCCGAATCGCCGCCCGACGACCATACGACGGCCTACCTGCTCGGCGGGCTCGCGGTGCTCGCGGCGATCGTCGCCGGCGGCTATCTCTGGTACCGGCGTCGCCTGCCCTGAGGGCGGCCCCGATAGCGTTCTCGGCGATGGACGTCGAGACCGCGATCCGCACCCGGCGCACGCACAAGGCCTATCGCCCCGAGCCGATCGACCGCGAGATCCTCGACGAGCTACTCGACCTGGCGCGCTGGGCGCCCAACCACCACCTCACCAACCCGTGGCGATTTCGGGTCCTCGGGCCGAAGGCGCTCGAGCGGCTGAAGCTGGCGGCGGGGCCCGAGGCGGCGGCGAAGCTCGACCGGGCACCGACGCTGGTCGTCTGCTCGTGCGCGCTCAGCGGCGATCAGGTGACCGACGAGGAGGACCTGCACGCAACGGCGATCGCCGCCTACATCGTCCTGCTCGGCGCCCACGCCCGGGGGCTGGTCGGCTACTGGCGCACTCCCGGCGTTCTGCGCACGCCCGGCGGGCGGGCCGCGGTCGGGATCGAAGACGGCGAGCGCTTCGTCGCCCTGATCCATCTCGGCCGGCCGGTGCAGGAGAAGCCGGCGCCCGAGCGCGATCCCGCCGCCGACGTGACGGAGTACCTGGACTGATGCTGACCCGTCCCGACGCGCTCGAGGCGGTCACCGGCGAGCGCTTCGACGTGGTCGTGATCGGCGGCGGGATCACCGGCGCGGGGGTCGCCCTCGACGCGGCCTCGCGCGGCTACAGCGTCGCCCTGGTCGAGCGCGACGACTACGCGATCGGCACCTCGAGCCGCTCGTCGAAGATGGTCCATGGCGGGCTTCGCTACCTGCAGAACTTCGACCTCGGTCTCGTCCGCGAGGCGCTCCTGGAGCGTCAGCTGATGGTCCAGCTGGCGCCGCACCTCGTCTATCCGACCCCGTTTCTGGTGCCGACGCTGGGTGAGGCAAAGCGCAGCCGCACGCTCGGGATCGGGCTCAACATGTACGACGCGATGGCGACGACGCGGGTCGGGATGTCGCGCCGCGAGCGCGCCGAGCGAACCGCGGGCGACGACTACTGGGCGCCCGACCGCCACCGCACGATCGACGCCGAGGAGGTGGCAGAGCTGGTTCCGGCGCTGGCGCCGCGCGAGCCCCGCGAGGCGTACATGTTCTACGACTGCCAGACCGACGACGTGCGCCTGGTGCTGACGATCCTCGGCGAGGCCGAGCGCTACGGGGCCGTGTTCGTCAACGACGCCGAGGTCACCGGGCTGCTGGACGAGGAAGGTCGCGCCGCCGGCGTCGCCTGCGTCGACGCCGAGACCGGGGAGCGCTTCGAGGTCGAGGCCGACAACGTGGTCAACGCGACCGGCGTCTGGGCCGACCGGATCCGCCCGGAGGAGATCCACGACGAGGCCGAGGTGCCGAAGATCGCCCCCAGCCGGGGCACGCACGTGACCGTGTCGCTGGAGAAGCTCGCGGTCACGCGCGCCGCCTGCGTCGTCCCCGCCGGCGAAGGCCGGACGATCTTCGCCCTGCCCTGGTACGGGCGGGCGCT
Source organism: uncultured Solirubrobacterales bacterium (assembly GCA_963767475.1). Lineage (GTDB taxonomy): Bacteria > Actinomycetota > Thermoleophilia > Solirubrobacterales > 70-9 > WHSW01. Next base: position 387,906 of record CAVYEI010000003.1, on the reverse strand, counting down.
GATCGGGACCACGGACAACGACTACGACGGCGAGATCGACCACGTGCAGCCGGGCGGCGAAGACATCGAGTACCTGCTCGAGGCGGCGAACTCGTTCTTCGGGGTCGAGCTCGGACTCGGCGACCTGACCGGCGCCTACGCCGGCGTCCGGCCGCTGATCTCGACCGGCGATCCGCGCAAGTCGGTGGACATCTCGCGCAAGGCAGAGCTCTATGAGACCTCGTCGGGGATGCTGACGATCACCGGCGGCAAGCTGACGACCTGGCGGCGGATGGCCAAGCAGGTGGTCGATCGGATGGTCGAGCGCGAGGGCCGGGTGGCGCCGTGTCGCACCGATGACGTGCCGCTCGGAATGGCCGCCTCCGAGCACGAGCTAGACCCCCCGAGGGGATCGGCGAGGACGAGCTCCCCGAGGGTTACCGCAAGCTGCTGGCCTTCCGCTACGGCCACGCTGCGCGCAACGTCCTGCGCCAGGTCGGCGAACGGCCCGAGCTCGGCAAGCCGATCGTCGAAGGCCAGCCCGACATGCTCGCCGAGGTCGTCGTCGCCGCCCGGCTCGAGCAGGCGCGCTCGGTCGCCGACGTGCTCCTGCGCCGAACCAGGCTCGGCCTGCTCGCGGCCCCGCAGCTGCGCGGCGCCGAGTCGGTGACCGCGGTCGCCGAGACGCTCGGCGGCGAGCTCGGCTGGGACGAGAAACGGATCGCCGCCGAGGCCGCCCGCTGGCTCGAAGACAAGGCCGCCGAGGGGATCGACCCGGCCGCAGTTGGGTGAGCGGAGCGCAGCCCGGCAGCATCGCGCCAGGACCCATTCGTTACGCTCCGCGGCCGATGGCCGCCGAGCTCAAAGACCTTCATCTGGCCGACCTGCACGAGCGGGCCGCCGCTGCCGGCATCTCCGATTACCGGCTGATGCGCCGCGAGACCCTGATCGAGCGCCTTGCCGACGGGCCCGCGTCCGAGCCCGACCGGCCGAAGCGGACGCCGAGGCCGAGGCGGAGCCGAAACCGCGCCGGCGACGCCGTCGCGGACGCCGCTCGGAGCCGGAGACGCCGGTTGTCGAGAAGGCAGGCCGAGCCCGAGGAGGACGAGCCCGAGGCGGATTCGGCCGATACCGGCGAGGCCGATACCGACGAGCTGGTGGTGGTCGAGGCGAAGGTGCTCGACGACTCAGCCGACTCAGCCGACGACGCCGACGACCAGCTGCCGACCGAGGAGGTGCGCGGGGTGCTCGAGCTCACCCGGCAGCGCTACGGCTTCCTGCGGCTCAACGGCCTTGCACCCTCCGACGGCGACGTCTACATCTCCGCCGCCCAGGTGCGCCGCTGCGAGCTGCGCCCCGGAGACGAGGTCGCCGGGCCGGCGCGCGAGCCCCGGCGCGGCGAGCGCCACCGCGCCCTCGTCCACGTCGATTCGGTCAACGGCGAGGAGCCGCAGACCGAGGTGCGCCCCGAGTTCGACGACCTCCCGCCGGTGCTGCCCGAGCGCCGGATCGCGCTCGAGGAATTCTCCGACGACGTGCTCGCGCGCGCCGTCGACCTGCTCACCCCGCTCGCCTACGGCCAGCGGATCCTGGTCCGCGCCGCGGCCCGCTCGGGACGGACGACGCTGCTGCGGTCGCTTGCCCGCGCCGCCGCCGCCTCCGACACCGCGAAGGTGGTCGTGCTGCTGGTCGACGAACGCCCGGAGGAGGCGACCGCCTGGCGCGAGGCGCTGCCGGTTGCCGAGTTCGCGATCGCGACCGCCGAGCTCGCCCCGGTCGAGCAGGTGCGCACGGCCGACGTCGCGCTCGAGCGTGCCCGCCGGCTCGCCGAGACCGGCACCGACGCGGTCCTGATCTGCGACTCGCTCTCGCGGCTGGCGTTCTCGGCCGGCGATGTGGCCGAGGTCAAGCGACTGTTCGGCTCCGGGCGCAACCTCGCCGGCGGCGGCTCGCTGACCGTGATCGCGACCGTGCTCGCCGACAGCAGCGACGACGGCGAGGCCGAGCGCGCGGTGAGCACCACCGAGAGCTCATTGATCGCCCTCGACCCCGATCTCGCCGAGGCCGGGGTCACCCCGGCGCTGCGCGCGGGGGAGTGCCGGGTCTCGAACGAGGATCAGATCCGCGAGGCCGACGAGCTGGCCGCGGTCCGCAAGCTGCGCTCGCTGCTTGCCGACCTCGATCCGCGCGAGGCCGCCGACCTGCTGCGCGAGCGGATCGAGGGCACGCCGAGCAACGCCGAGCTGCTCGCGTCTCTCTGACCGTCGGCCGTTGATCCGCGACGCGACGCCCGACGACTGGCCGGCGATCTGGCCGTTCATGCGCTCGATCGTCGCCGCCGGTGAGACCTTCTCCTGGGACCGCGAGATCGAGGAAGCGGTGGCCCGCGAGCGGTGGTTCCCCGCCCCTCCCGGGCGGACCGTGGTCGCCGTCGACGACGACGCAAAGGTGATCGGGACCGCGGTCAGCGGCCCGAACCACGAGGGACCCGCCGCCCATGTGGCCACCGCGAGCTTCATGGTCGATTCGGCGGCCGCCGGGCGCGGCGCCGGCCGGGCGCTCGGTGAGCACGTGATCGAGCAGGCGCGTGCCGACGGCTTTCGCGCGATCCAGTTCAACGCCGTGGTCGAGTCGAACACACGCGCGGTGGCTCTGTGGCGATCGCTTGGTTTCGAGGTGCTGGCGACCGTGCCGGAGGCGTTCGACCATCCCCAGGACGGCTACGTCGGCCTGCTGATCATGTACCGCCGCCTCTGAGCGGCAGTCGGGCGCACCAGTGGTTAGCGTCCCGCGACGACGAACAACTACCGATAGGAGAGACCGTGCCGGAGGACCTGTTCAGACCGCATCTCGGCGAGCCGCACCACGTCGCCTACGTCGTCGAGGACATCGAGGCGACCGTGAATCGGCTGGTCGAGCAACTCGGCGCCGGGCCGTTCTTCGTGATCGAGAACGTGCCGCTGGAAGACGTCCTCTCGCGCGGTGAGCCGGCGGAGTTCGTTCACAATTCCGCCTTCGGCCGCTGCGGCGACGGCACGATCGAGCTGATCGAAACCGTCAGCCTCGCGCCCGAGCGGGTCAAGAATGCCTTCTCTGCTCCGCGGCCGCGAGTCCACCACGTCGCCTACGTCGCGCCGCCGACGGAGGTGGCCGGCCTGCGAACCTCGCTCGACGAGCGGGGCCTGGCGGAGTACCTGAGCTCGCGGCTGGGCGAGGTCGAGACGACGCTCCACGACGCCTCGGGCGCACTCGGGCACGACATCGAGATCCATGTCGACAACAAGGGCCTGCGCGACTTCTTCGGGATGGTGAGCGCCGGCGCCGAGGGTTGGGATGGCTCGGAGCCGCTGCGACCGGTCGAGACCTGATCGCCGGCTCGGCCAGTTCGGGCGAGATACTGCGGCGATGTCCGAAGAGGATGTGGAGATCATCCGCGCCATGTACGAGCACTGGGCTCGTGGTGACTTCCCCGCGAGCTTCTTCGACCCCGAGGTCGAGCACTCGCGGATCGGCGCCGACACGCCGGCGATGGAGGGCGAATGGCGCGGCCTCGAAGGCCTCTCGCGTGCGATGGTCGAGTACCTACATGCCTTCTCCGACCTACGGATCGCGGCCCAAAGCATCATCGACCTCGACGACGATCGCATCCTGGTGCTGTCTCGGCAGACCGCGCGGGGCAAGCTCAGCGGCGTGCCGATCGACCACGAGGCCGGAGATCTGTTCACGCTGCGCGCGGGCAAGGTTGTGCGCTACGTCTCCTACTGGGATCGTGCCGACGCTATGCAAGCCGCCGGGCTGTCCGAGTAGCGCGCTTTGGAAGCGGCGCTAGCGCCGATAGGCGAGTGAGGACCAGGAGGGCTCGCGCGAGAGCTCGATCGGCTCCGCGTCGCGATCCGGCTGCACGTAGCCGAAGCTGTGGCTCTGGCCGTCGAAGACGATGTCGAGCTCGCCCTCCTTGACCCGCTGATCGAGCCAGGCGCCGCGGAAGACGAGGCGCCGGATCCAGTGCACGAGGCTGCGGTTGGCGGGGCCGACGAGCTCGGTCCAGTGCTCGTTTATGTGCTCGCCGAGCGCCGAGGTGGGCTCGCGGATCTCGCCGTTGACTGCGAGCTCGAGCAGGTCGTGGAGCTCCTCTCCCTCGAGGCCGGCGTCGACGAAGTCCAGCTTCACCGCCGCCTGCTCGACCCGTTGGCCGAAGTCCTGCTCATTGAAGGAGAAGCGAAGCTCTCCGTATTCGAGGACGTAGTCGGAACCCGACTCGTAATTCCCTCTGCGAGTTGCCTTCTCCACCAGTTCTCCGTGCTGCTGTCTGCCCCGTTCTTGTAAACGATTCTCCCAGCGGGGCCTTCCCAGGTGAGTGCATCTTTGCCTAACTGCTCCGGGCGCGCGGACAGAGGTCCGGATGCTGAAAGAGGGTTTGCACCTTCGGGGTCGAACGAGACCCGTTTCGGCGCTGGCGGCGGCGCCGGCGGGCCGCTCAGATCTCCAGCCGCGAGTCCTCGAGGTCGAGCTCGCGCTCGATCCGGCGTAGGACGTCGTCGTTGATCTCGCCCTGGTCGCGGAGGTCGATCAGGGTCGAGCGCTGGGCCTCGAGCACCTCGCGGACGAGTCGCTGGTAGGCGACCGAGCGGGTCTCGTAGTCGATCCCGTCGCCGTCGATGCCACCGTCGAACTCGCCCTCGCGAGAGAGCGCGGTGAAGCGCCGCTGGCGGTAGCGGTAGGCGCCGCGCACGCGCTCGACCGTGTCCTCGAGCACCCACTCCTCGGTGGCGAGCTCGTCGAGCCGGGTGATCGCCGAATCGATCGCCCGCAGGCGCGCGGCGACCTCCTCGCTCTCGAGCTCCTCGTCGTAGTCGTCGACGCCCAGCCACCTGATCAGCGGCGGCAGCGTGAGGCCCTGCATCAGCAGCGTCGCGAGGATCACCGAGAAGACGCAGAAGATGATCAGGTCGCGCTCGGGAAAGGCGCCATCGGCGTCGGTGACCAGCGGTAACGCCAGCGCCGCTGCCAGCGAGACCGCTCCCCGCATGCCCGTCCAGGAGACGAGCAGGGTGTGGCGCAAGGGCGGATAGGGCTCGCGCTCGCGCACCCGCCGGAACATGCGCCTGGGCAGGTAGGTGAACGGGAACACCAAGGCGATCCGGGTGAGGATCACGGTCGCGGCGATCAGCGCGCCGTCGCGGATCAGCTCGCCGGAGTCGAGCGCTGAGATCCCGTCGACCACCGTCGGCAGCTGCAGGCCGACGAGCACGAACAGGGCCGAGTTGAGCAGGAAGCTGACGATCTGGAATACGGCGACGCCCTGGATTCGGGTCGTCGGCGAGGTCAGCCGCGAGGTCAGCCGGCCCATGTAGATGCCGACGGTGACCGCGGCCAGCACCCCCGAGACGCCGATCGCCTCCGCGGGCAGATAGGCGAAGTAGGCGGAGAAGAGCGCGATCGTCACCTCCACCGGCGGGTTGTCCAGCCGCCGGCGCACGGCGGCGATCACGGCGCCGATCGCGATCCCGACCGCGATCCCGCCGACCACGGTGAGCACGAACTCGCCGCTGGCGTCGAGCAGGCTGAAGCTGCCCGTGACCACCGCGGCGACGGCGAATTTGTACGCCACCAGCGCGGTCGCGTCGTTGACCAGGCTCTCGCCCTCGACGATGGTCACGATCCGGCCCGGGACCCCGAGGCGGCGGGCGATCGCGGTCGCCGCCACCGGATCGGTGGGGGAGACGATCGCGCCGAGCACGAAGGCCTCGGCCCAGCCGAAGTCGAGCGCCGCATGGGCGACGATCGCGACGGTCACCATCGTCGCCAGCACGAGGCCGACGGCCAGCAGCGAGATCGGCCGCCAGTTGCGGCGCAGCTCGCGCAGCGGGGTGAAGAAAGCGGCCGCGTAGAGCAACGGCGGCAGGATCACCAGCAGCACCAGCTCCGGCTCCAGCTCGACCTCGGGAATCCCCGGGGTGACCGCCAGTCCGAGCCCGCCGACCACGAGCAGGATCGGATACGGGATCCGCGCCAACTGGGCGGCGATCAGCAGCGCGGTGACCGCGGTCAGGATCGTGAGCAGGACGAGCTCGGTCGACATCGCGTTAGTTGTAGCCGAGTTGGATTGTCTGGCTGTGCAGCCAGATCCCTAGCATCCGCGGCGATGGACGTGCGGGTGACCGACAACCAGGCCGAGCATCGCTATGAAGTCTTCGCCGACGGCAAGCTCGCCGGTTTCGTCACCTACCAGGAAGGGCCGGGTCAGATCTCCTTCATCCATACCGAGATCGACGAGGAGTTCGGCGGCCACGGCCTCGGCTCTGCCCTGGTCGCCGAGGCGCTCGACGACGCGCGCAAGCGCGACCTCGCGGTGTTGCCGTTCTGTCCCTTCGTCAACTCCTACATCTCCGATCACCCCGAGTACCTCGACCTGGTGCCGGAGTCCGACCGCAAGCGCTTCGATCTCTAGTCGCCGGACCGGGGGGCACGCGATCCGGGGTCCGGGGTTGTACCCCGCGTGATCGCCTCCGCCCACCCGCTTCGCTTCCGCCGGCTCCCCACCGCGGAGGTCGCTTCCCGGCGGGTCCCGGTGGCGGTCACCCTCCTCTCACGCCTGCTCGGGCTCGCCCTGTTGAGTCCCGGGCGGGCGGGGGAGGGCCTGCTGATCCCGCGCTGTCGCAGCGTCCACACCTTCGGCATGCGGTTTGCGCTCGACGTGGTGTTCCTCGACCGCTCGCGGCAGACGGTCTCGGTCCGCGGCGCGGTTCCGCGGAACCGGATCGTCCGCGAGCGGGGCGCGGACGCGGTGCTGGAAACGCCGGCCGCGGCCGGCCGGAGCGCCGGCTGATGCTGCCGCAGGTCGACCCGGGCCCGACCGTCGTCGTCTGCGAGGACGACCCGCCGACCCTGGAGCTGCTCTGTGACCACCTGGTAGCCGATTCATTCGAGGCCCTGGCGGCGCCGAGCGCCGCCGATGCGCTGCGGCTGTGCCACTACAAGCAACCCGACCTGTTGCTCTTGGACCTCAACCTCCCCGACGCCCCCGGGCTCGACGTCCTGCGGGTGATCCGTGCCGCTGAGGGGGCCACCGGGAGCTATGACCCCGAGCTCGCGGTGATCGTGCTCAGCGGCCGCTCGAGCGACGCCGACCGCGTCCGGGGGCTCGAGTGCGGCGCCGACGACTACGTCGTCAAGCCGTTTCAGGTCCAGGAGGTGGTGGGTTCATTTTCAGGTCGGTTCTTTCAGGTCGAACCCCTAGAAACGGCTTGATAGAGCCACGTTTTCCCTCGCGATCGAAGCCTCAGCACACCGCGTTACCACTAACGGGCATGGCCTCAGGCGGCAGATGGATGAGATAAGGGCCGAGTGCCCAGAAACTAGCCGGACGGTCCTCGTCAGGGTGGGCGGGGCTAGCCGGCAAGCTCAGCGAGCCCAACACGGCCAAAGGCGAGCAGGCCGATTGTCTTAGGCCCGCTCGCTGTCTTTAGAGGAAGGCGCTGCTGCGCCCGGAGTTAAGGACTGCCCGGTGGGGCGCCGCTCGAGCTGGCGGCGTCCGCATCCCGGATCTCCCGGGCCAGCCCGTGCAGCTGGTGGATGATGGCGTAGGTCATGGTCACTTCGAGCTCGGCGCGGTCCAGGTCGCGGATCCAGCGCTTGCCCTTGATCAGGCCGAAACGGCGCTCGAGCGTGCCGTGGAAGCCCTCGATCAGGCCCCAGCGCTTTTTGCCGTAGGCCCTGGCCAACGGATCTTCGTAAGTCAGTGGGTTGCCGACCGACCAATCAGCCTTGGCCCGGTCGAGCGGGGTAGTGACTCGCTTGAAGGAGCGGCCCTTCTGGTTGGAATCACACCAGTCGCCGGCGGTCATTGAGACCGGTCCGCAGGTAGTGCAAGAGCCCTCGGTCCGGGCCACCGCGGCTCCGCCCTTGTTCTTTCCGAAGCGGCGGAAGGTTCGGCCTTCGCCACACAGGCAGAAGATCTCGTTGAGGCCGTTGATCCGCCAGCCTTGGTAGCCAAGGATGCGCCAGATGGTCTTGCGGTCCTTGTCTACGGCGTCCTTGGTGACTTCGCTCTTTGAGTGTGAGCGCTCGTGGACGCGGGGGATGGCGCCTTGCTCATGCAGGAAGCGGAAGAAGCTCTGTGCGTAAAAGCCGGCATCGCCGTCGATGATCGGCAGCTTGCCCTCGGGCAGGTGCGGCTTGATGACTGTCTCGAAGTCGCGGCGAAAGAGGGCTTCGGCCACCTTGGGTTCGGACTCGTTCATCGGCCGAACGTCGACCAGCAGCGGCAACGAACCACTGACAGCGGTGACGATCTGGAAGCCATTCCCGGCGCCCTTGCTGCCTGACTTCTTCACCCGGTAGCCGGCCTCAGGCGCGGTGACCGTGTTCTCGTTGGTTAGGACTCGCTCCTTTTTGCCAGTCGCCTTGTTCTTCTTCCAGCGATAAGTCGGGGCCGTGTAATGGATCGGCATGTCCGAGCCGTCCAAAGCGATGAAGCCAAGCTCCTCCTCGCTCATGGCGGCCAGGTTCTGCTCGCGCAACCGCTCGAAGTAGATCCGCCAAGTCTCCAGTCGATCAGCCTGGCTGAAGCGACGGTTATGGCGGCTCATGGTCGCCTCCGAAGGAAGGCCACACTCGAGCTTGCGGACCTTGGCCCCGTAATCGCGGCGGTGCCGATCAAAGCCCAGAAACCCGCGCAGCCCCCGACCGCGGTCAGTGGTCAAAAAGTCGCGGGTCTCGCGATAGCTCTTGATGCCCAGGTAACGCTGGACGGTGTTCAGGCTCTCGAGCTCGGCCGTGGTGTAGGAGCGCTTTTGCGGGTGCGAGGTGGCTCGATCGATTGCCTCGCAGCGATCAACGATGGTCTCGACATAAAGCTCCGACTGAATGACCCAGGCCACCAGGTCAACCTTGTCGGTGCCAGCGAACTCAGGGCGGGCATAGCCCCAGGTGAACTCGAGGTTCGCCGGCGGCGCCACGAGCTCCTTGGGCACCCGCACCCGCTTGGTGATCTCCGGTGGCTTGGGCGCATGGCCACGGCGCCGGATCCTGGCAGCAGCACGAGTGCCGGTGGTGGCTTGTGTCTGAGTGGTGTCTTGTTCGCTGCGAGCCAAGGAAAATCTCTCCGTCCCTAAGCCAAAAGTAGGCGGGCCTGGGAGATAAACCCGGGGCATAGTTGGCTGAGGAAGAGATTCGGCTCTGTTAAGCGGAGAAGAGTTAGTGCTTGATTTCACTCTTGATCCGCTAAACGCCCTAAACTTTTGATCTAAGTGTTGATCTAACTCTCCATCTCGTTTTCTCGGTCAGGATGCCCCATCGCTGATGCCACTGAGACAACTGTGTTCGACGAACTCGCTGAGCTTCGTAGCTGGCTGAGGCCAGGCGAGATCGCCGAGATCCTCGGCCTCCGCCCAGAGACCCTGAGCCGGCTTAAGCCAGGGCACAAGCTCTCCAGGAAGACCGAGCGGTTAGTCGATGACCTCTACAACGTGGCCTGGCGTCTGAGGCTCAAGCTCGATGACCCAACCCAGCTTCGTTTTGCCCTCAACCGCCGGCGCAGCAAATACGGAGCCCGCAGCTTCGCCCAGCTGATTCGAGACGACGACACTGGCTTCGTCCTGCTCGAGCTACGCGAGCCACTGCCGAACCACTAGACGCCATTCCTAACGGTCGCTGCCCGTTCTCGACCGGGATCCCCACCGTGGTTTGATGCTCGATTTCCCGGTCTGCGACCGGGCGTTCTTCTCTGCGCGCTTTACAGCTTGTGTCTACAGCCGATAGGCGGTGGACGGTGGCGGCCTGGCCAGCAAGGATCCGGGTATGGCTGGCGTTGCAAGACAGAGAAAGAAGACTGACCGGCTCTTCGAGAGCCCGCGACGTCGGCAGCTGGGGCCTCGTGAAGAGGAGGCTAACCAGATCATCTGTTCCCGACCGGGGATCACGGTGGCTCAGCTGGCCGAAGAGATGGACGTGACCTTGGGGCGGGTATGCCAGATCGTCAATCGCCTCGAGCTCTACGACCGTGTGGTCAGACAGAATTCATCCGAGCCTCCGCCTGTTCGAGGCTAGGTGTTCACGGGCGGTCATCGGTAGGGGAACGAGACCACAGCAGGCCCTCTGCCCCGAGCACGTAGACGATCAGCGTCGAACCGATCAACATCCCCAACCCAGCTGCGGCAAAGACCGACGCGCCGCCGAAGATCGCCGCCTGTCCGCCCATCAACGTCGCGCAAATCGCTCCTGCGACCAGCATGGCGCGCCAGCGCTTCATCGTGTGCGTCCTTGACCGCTGCGGTAGCCCTCGACCAAGGCTTTCTCGCCACGCCGGATCGCACGGTCGTAGTCCTCGGCGCTGATCTGCTTGGCCAGCAAACGGCGCAACTCATCGACCGGCACGATGACGTCAAGCGGGACGGTGTCGGAGTGTTCAGTTTGGAGAGGAAGCAACTTGCACATCGGTGGCAATTCTTGACCAGGATCGGCTAGTCAGTCAGCGCGAACATACGTGGGCAATTGCCCCGGCATTGCGGTTTCGCTGAGCTGCTCGCGTCTTCGGCAGAAGCCTTGGGCGCGGCCCGGCCGACGGCTAAGGTCACGAGCGTGAGTGCAATCAACACCTTGGGCCCCTATCTCGTTACCAAAAACCTGCTGCGCCGCGGCGTAGATGGTTCGTCTGCCTCTGGCGAGATCGAGACGTCGGCCAGCCCGGTCATAACTCGGGCTCTGCATCTTCTGATTGCGGCCGAGTTTCCGACTACGATGGCGAGCCTCTTTGAGGCGAGTGGTTGGCCCATGACCGATTTCGCCGAGGCAATTGCGGTTCTGCGTCGGGCCAACTTGCTCGAGGTCATCCAAGGAGACGACGGTGAAACCGTCAGGTTGACTGAGCAAGGGCGAGCGCTTCGCTCGGCCTAGCGGACGGAGACGACGGGGCCAACCATGGGTTGGGCACCGCGATCTGAGTTGGGACAGGGTCCGGAATCGAGATCCCGCCCTCTTCCACCTCCGACGGGTCAAACGTGTGAACGATCGGAAGCCGCTCGTATTCTTCGTCAGTCATGGGCGTGAACGTCCAGACTCGCTCTCCGCAGGGAGACAGCCTTGCGATTGGTCTCGAAGAGTGACAGCGGATTGGTTTGTCCTCGGCTCATGTCTTGAAATATGGCTCCCGCCTCGACCAGGTCCGAGCGGCTTTCGTTTTCCGTCGCCGGGATCGCGAGGCCAAACCTCTGTTGAAACGCCACCGAGAGGTGGCCCGAGCTTCGTCGCTCGCGGGAAAACTCCGCCTTGTTGGAAGAGATGGCCGACAATTTGCTCATGTCGCAAACCGAAGCCGCCAGATGCCTGCCAGACGAGGTCGATCAACGGCACCCCGAGCGATCCAGGCACGCACGCGCGCCAGATCGCGCACGTTGTCGTCCACTGCCCCACAAGACCACCAATGACTGAGACCCACACATTCCTGATCCGTCTGCGGATCCCCGACGCCGTCGAGCCTGACGAATACGCGATTCGAGCTTACGACGATGATCGCCTTCAGGACATGACCCTGGCCGGCCCTGACGAGGACGAGGCCTTCGACGCTGAGTTTGATCGCGAGGATGATTCATTCTCTGGCGCGGTGAGATCGGCGATGGAGGATCTAACTGCCGTCTTCCCCGAGGCCGAGATCCTCTCGGTCGACGCCGAGCACCTGGCGGACCTCTCCGTCCTGCACTCTCAGCATCGTGCGGCGGTCGACGCCGCGCATGAAGCCCGAACACCAAGCGATCATGGATCGCTACAGGGAAGGGGTCGCAATGATCAATCGTGGCCAGTTCAAGGTGATCCCCGGTGGCGCATCTCAAAGTGGCCCGACGGCTCGTGCTTCATCGAAGGGCCGGAAATCCTACCCGCCGACGACTCGCTAACCGGGGTCGATTGGTTCCATGCCGCGACCGTCGAAGTGCAGGCCGTGACACCCCGCCTCGATGGCTACCACGATCGTCGGGTTAAGCGTCGAATGGAAGACCTCGTGTATCGGGCTGTATTCGTGAGACCAGTCACAAGCTGCTCCACCCCGAGAGCGAGGTCCGGTTGGTGGCATGAGCGAGGAAACGCTCGACCTCCTTCAAAGCGCCTTCAACTGCGGTGTTCCCGAGGATCGTGGGATCAAATCGCCGAAGCCGAGGCCAGAATCACCCTCGCCTTCGACTCCGGCATCACCGAGGACGAGGCCCTGCTCCTACGCGACCACCCCGCGACGCTTTCCTCCGCCGCTGACGAGCCGGGCACCTTCGCCTACAAGATCGTCCGAATCCTCGGCAAGCTTCGCGCCGCCTTCCAACCGCCAGAGGCTAGCGCCAAGCCCACCCTGCTCTATCAAACTACCGCACCAACCTACTCCGAGTATGCTATCTAGAGGCTCACTGAGAATCTCTCTCATACCAGTTCTAGGCCCTATTTCAGTGGTCTGCGCTAGCCCTGCCTAGACCTAATGGACCGAATCGCTGAGCATTAAGGTTAGGTATCTATCCTTAACGCTTGATGCTTCACTATAAAGGATATGGAGCAGACTGATGGGCCGCGGTGGACACTACAAGGCTGACCATCACAACGACGGTTTTGGAAGGCGCGGCAACTGCGGCCGGTGACCATCCGCTCAACGGTGGCAGGCGTTAGAACGATTCGAAGAACGAATGGCTCAGAGCCATCAGTGAAATCGTCACGGGCAGACTCATCATCGCCGCCGTGAGAAACTTGGGGCCCAAGAATTGCCTGGATCGTGCTGATCCGGCAATACACAGCATCAAACCGGTCAGAAGCAACGAGCAACTCAAAGCCAGACCAGAGATTGCCGCTGCCGTTAGTGCGTTGGTGACGACATCAGGGCCGCTGCTCGCGATGAACACGGCGCCAAACGTGAGCAGAGCGAGGCTGATGCTGACTAGGAAGGAAGTAAGGAGGTGTCCGCTCTCGACTGAGGGAGCCACTCGATCGTCGACTCGTCGCCAACCCAAAGCGTCTTGGTCTGGCAGGTTTTCAGAAGCTGGGGCAGGCATGCACAGATCAGTATGCCACCCGTGAATCGCAGATCTAGCCGTTTGCGCTTGTTACGTCGGTGACGCCTGCGACCGACGTGGGCTGGCAGCTCGACTATTCATGACGCGTAAGGACCGGACATGCCTCCAGTGCCGGCCTCCTCGGCGCCCTACGTTGGCCGACGATGGGACCGACGAACGCCGCGGATGTGGTGGTGGGCTCTTACCAGCTGCTCAATGACGCCGAGCAGGAGGAGGCCTTCGAGAAGATCAGCCGTTCTCGCCTGATCAAGCAGGCCGGCGAGGAGAGCGAGACGGCCCGGTATCTGCGTTCACTACTTCGGGTTCAAGAGCACCTCGGCCAGCCGCCAAACGCCACCACCTACCGCGTCGCCTGGCGTGAGCTTCGCGAGGAGGGCGAGGAGGTCGAGAGTCTCCACGCCGTGATCAAGCACTTCGGGTCCTGGCGTCTGGCCCGGGAGGCGATCGAGCTCTCCCAGAGCGACAGCGCCGATCGGATCAAGGCCCGCTTTGAGCGCCGGAGCCTCGACAAGGTGTGGAAATACACCGAGGCGACACTCAAGGAGACGCTCGAGCGCTGTGTCGCCGATCTTGGCGGCGTGCCGCAGCTGGCCGAGTTCGAGCATTGGCGGGAGCGCGAGATCGAACTGGCCCGGGCCGAGGGCCAGGTTCTTCACTTGCCCTCCGACGGGCCCTACCGGCGCCGCTATGGCAGCTGGCCCAAGGCGCTGTTAGGCCTTGGCTTTACTCCGGACGAGGTGGCTGAGCGGCTCGAGCGTAGGTGAGCCGCCGGCAGCGGCCCGGTAACGGTCATCAGGCGCCCTAGCCTTCAATCATGAACGACATAACCACGCCTAGCCGCCCCGTCCTTCTCACTCAGCTGATCTGGTTCATTGGCCTCGGCCTGTGTGCCTTCGCCATCTTTGCCTTGATCTCCGCCAGGATCTCAGGTGTGAGTGTCGGCGTTGGCTCGCTCCTCTCAATGGCTGCCGGCGAACTGATCTGGGCCGCGAGCGCCGCAGTTGACGGCAAGCGCGCAATCGCTGTATTCGACTTGGTCGTCTGTGGCCTGTTCATTGGCTTCGCCGTGATCACCGCCGCTGACGGCGCTGTCTTCCCGCTCGCCAGCTAGCCCGTCACGGATGTGGCTGCCAGTTCCTGGCATCGAGAGCGCCGGTGGCCGCGAACACCTCTGGCATGGCCCCGGGGGGAGCCAACAGCGCCAACGGCATCCGACAACGAGTTAGAGCTCGCCGCGGGCAGCGCGCAGGTCCCGTATGTCGATTAGATCTTGGTCGCGGCCGGCGGCTTCCTTCATCTCCAGCAAGTCCTCATAGCTACAGAAGCGAACTTGGCGGCCGGTCAGCGGCTTCGTTTCAGCCTTTGCCTCGAGTGCCTGATAGTCAATGTGCGGCGCGCTGGAGGCGAACTGCATGATGTCCAAACGACCGAGGCGAGTGTCTAGGAGCCAATTGCCGCCCTGAGTCAAGCCCTCGGCGTCGGGTTTGAGGTCGAACTCACCTTCGAACTCCTCCAACCCGATCGGCTCGGCCTCAAGATCGACCAGAGCCTCGCCCAAGCGAGCCAGGTTCTGCGGATCCGGATCCGGGCAGATATCGATGTCTTTGGTGGCCCTGACCTTGCCGTAGGCCACCACAGCCCAGCCGCCGACGATGATGAAGTCGACCTTGTGCTCCGCCAAAACGTCGATCAGAGGACCTACGCGAAGGGGCGACCGGGGCACGATCGGTCCGAGGTCCTCGTTGCCCTGGCCGCGACCGCTCATGATCGTGCTCCCATGGCAAGTTCAGTTGCCACTTCGCTGAGTTCGGCGGCCTGGGCCAAGCGCTCCTCGGCTGTAAGTTCACGGTAGTCGGCGCGCAGCTCGGCGATCGACTGGTTGCCGCCGCCGGGCGGGCGCTCGGAAAGAGGCACTGCCTGAACTACCAAAGCCTCGCCCATGGCCTCGAACAGCCGGCCCAGGGTTTCGATTGATGGGCTGACCTGATCCCGCTCGATGCCGCTGATCACAGGCTGAGTGGTCCGAGCTCGCACGGCGAGCTCCTGTTGGCTGAGTCCACGGCGCTTTCGCAGCTCGCGCAGCAGACGTCCGCAGCGGATCTGCTTTTCCGGTCGCCTGTTCTCGGTCGCGCTCATCGGCAGCATTATACGTGATTTAGTATAGGTCGTGAGCGGCGAGCACGTCGGAGTTTCTCGCCACCCGTCGTGCCTGACCCACCTCGACACACCAGCTATAGAGCCAAAAATGACTCAGGCATCAGCGCAAACCATTAACCGTGGAGGATCTTGTCGGGGCTCGAGGGCGGCCAGGTGCTCTCGTCCGACACGATGTCTGGTTGGAACTTGGGTTCTGACCCAGGACCCAGAAGTGTTTCCCGAATCCAGTCCGGGGTCTCAAGCTCGATGTATCGGATCTGAATCGTGGTTGTGCGATCCTCGGTATCAGTCAGGAGATCGGGCTTCTCGGCCAGCTTGTGCTTATAGGCTTCGGCCACGGCCTCGGCGTAGACCTCAGTCCTGACCCGGGCCAAGACCTGATCCTCGTCGGCGAGTTTGAGCGTGTTGGCGCTCGCCTGGAATCGCCGAACTCCGCCGCGGAGTTCGGCCACCACTTCCCAGCAGGCGACTCCACTGCCGGGGTCTTCTCGGTGATTGAGCTCAATACCGCGCGTTGCCAGATCCTGTGCTGCTTCTTCTGCACTCGGACCTCGCCCCATGGATTGGCCCTGCTTGGTGTAGATCCCGGTGTCGCCGTCCTCTTCTTGGACTACGTAGCCGAGGACGCGCTTGCCATCAAGTAAGAGCGAACGGCCGTCGACGCCGAAGCCGCCGCCTCGCGTTTCCAGAGTCTGCTCCGTGATCGGGATGCCTGTACCTCGTCCCATGGATCGACAGTAAGTAGCTACCGCCGCAAGGGCTGGTATTTCGCGGCAGATCTGCGGTTGTGCCGGCGGGTTGGCGGTTCAGCCGTTCAGTCGATGAGTTCAGCCCTGGTCTTGATCGAGAGCGGCCCGGATCTTCTCGACTGACAGCACTTCGTTCCGACGGGAGTAGATCCCATGCTCGCCATTCTCTTCTTCGACTATGTAGCCGAGAACGCGCTTGCCGTTGACCAAGAGCGGACGTCCATCGACGTCTACGTCAGTGCCGCGGGTTTCCAGAGCCTGCTCCGGCCCATCTGCACTCGAACCTCGTCCCATGGAGCAACCCTATGCAGATGCTGTCTCATGGCCTGATATTTCGCGTGCTGTCCTGTTGCGCAACAGGACAACAGAGGGTGGGCGGAATCCGGCGCGCGACTGTTCAAGCCTCTCATTTGGCGCCAGGGACTATTCGGAGGTTTGCTCCGCACGCATAGATTGCCGGTGTGCCCAAGAGACCGGTGACCAAGCGATCAGTCCGGTCCTTGATGCAGCGGATCATGGGCCTGTCGCGCAAAGAACAACTCGAGCTCTTTACTCATCTGCGTGATTATCTGGGTGCTGACCTCGGCGAGAAAAGCGAGGCTGACCATGCCATCACTGAGCGCGTCGGAGCTCTTGATGCTTTAGCCCGGGTGGCCAGTGAACTAGGGCTCGAGGAGGGCCAAGCTCCGACCACTACTCAGTTCCGTAGCGCCGTTGGGCAGGTGGCGCCGGCGTTGGACCGTCTCCAGGGTAGAGCGAGCCTTTGGGCGCTGGCGAAACGCCCAGGTTGCCTTTCGCGGAGACCAGGTGCCGGAGTCGGCAGCCCAACAGATGATCCGTTCCCAGGCCATGGGAGCCAGGCACTCCCACGAAGACAAAATGGCCGGTCTTCGGGAATGGCTAGCCTCGGAAGCCGGCACGCGTGAGCGATAGCCGACTACGACGCCTGGGTCAAGGAAGTCAACCCCAAGCGAGTGGCCAGCGGCGAGCTGCCAGTGGTGACCGCAAGGGCCATCGTTATCGGTTTGGCCTTGCCTTGGAGGACCACGCTTGAGATAGCCAAGGGAGAGCTCGATCTGGGGAAGGCGCTTAGGGATTCAGCTAGAAAAAACAGCCTCGGGCCATTCGTTTCCAATGTCTACTTGGCTAACCGGCTCGGCGTCGGCCTTCAACAGGCGCGCAGCATCACCCAAAATCCTGTCTTTCCTGCCCCAATAGCCCGTGTCGGCCGAGTCGATATCTGGACTCAGCAGGACATCGATCGCTTCATTGAGGGCAAGGAACCCCTGGCCGATGGAAGGACCCGGTATGAGCGCCAGGACGAATTCATGGACTCAAACCAGCTGGCAGCTCGAATCGGGGTCAAGCAGTATCGGATCAGGCAGCTGGTCAACATTCGCCGCTTCGACAAAGTGCCCGAGCCCGCTGGCAAGGCCTCAAACACCCACTACTGGATGTGCAAAGACGTCGAAGCCTGGGAGCAGGAGCTCGGGCTGAACGGCTAGCGACTAAAGGGCGGCCCGCGGGTAGGCCATAGGCGCGCGATCCAGGGAAACCGCAAATGGGCCGAGTCTCGTCGCCAGGCACGAATCAACCCTCCGCGCGAAGGCTCCAGAAACTGGCTTAAACAGCGGCCTCCCAGGCTTCCGTCCCGATAAGGACCCGATCACGCCCTCAGATAGCTCAAACGATCCCGATAAAGTGATTCGGGCGTCCCACATGTACGCCTGGCTCAGGCGTCTGGCTCGACCTGAAAGTCATGCCTGGTGGCGAGGATGCGGGCGGTGCTGCGCCGTCGCGACGGACGGCGCGCCGGACCGCTGCGGGTCGGCGAGCTCGTCGTCGATTCCTCCCGGCGCGAGGTCCGCATCGCGGGCGAGCTGGTGCGTCTGGCAAACAAGGAGTTCAGCCTCCTGCGAATGCTCGCCTCGGAGCCGACCAGGGTGTTCACGAAGGCGGAGCTGCTGCGCGACGTCTGGGGCTTTCGCTCGCTCGGTCGCACTCGCACGCTCGACTCGCACGCCAGTCGCCTGCGGCGCAAGCTCGATCCGGAGGCGGGGCGCTACGTCGTCAACTGCTGGGGCATCGGCTACCGGCTGATCGACGCCCCCGAAGCCGACGATGCTGGATTCGATCGCTGAGCCGCTGGCGCTGGCCTGCCCGCTGGCGATCACCTGCGCCAGCGTGGTCGTCGCCGACCGGATCCGCGAACGCCGCCGGCGCGAGCTTCTCAACCGCGCCCTGCACGAGCTGCGGCGACCGCTGCAGGCATTGGTGCTCCAGGCGCGCCGGGGGACTCCGACCCAACGCCGCGGGCGAGATCAGCTCGAGCAGGCGCTCGAGGCTCTCGCCGGGATCGACCGTGAGGTCAACGGCGAGCCGCCGCCGCGACGTTCGGCGATCGTCGACGGCAGGGCGCTGGCGGCCGAGGCGGCCGGGCGCTGGCGCGTTCCCGCGGCGCTCCAGGGCCGCTCGATCGAGTTCGCCTGGAGCGCCAACGGCTCGCGGCTCGAATGCGACGAGGCGGCGGTCGCGGCGGCGCTCGACAACCTGATCGCGAACGCGCTCGAGCACGGCTGCGGCCCGATCCGGATCGACGGCTCCGAGCGTGCCGGGCGCCTGCGGCTGACCGTTGCCGACGGAGTCGACGCCGGCGGCCGGGCAGTGATGCCGGCGCCCGAGCCCCGCCGACCGCGTCGCATCACCCACCGACATCAGGCCGGAAGCAGGCGCGGTCACGGCCTCGGGATCGTCGCCGACGTCGCCGCCGCCCATGGCGGGCGCTTCGCCGCCTGCGCCCATGAGCTTGGCGCCAGTGCGGTGCTCGAGCTGCCGCTGGCTGCCGCTTCCGCGCCGCCCGCGACCCGGTGAGCCGCCGCGCCCGCGCGATCGGCTTCGCCGCCGCGGCGGCGCTCTGTGCCGGGCTCGCAGCGGGCGCCACGGGCGGCGTCGAGTCCGGCGGCGCGGAGCAGTACGGAGCGCTGCGCGAGGTCGTGGTCGCTGCCGAGACGCTGGCGGCCGGGGACCCGCTCGGGCGAACGGTCGTTGGCGAAGCGCTCGAGATTCGCCGGGTTCCCGAGTCGTTCGTGCCCCCGGACGCGCTCGCGAGCCCGGCGCAGGCGCTCGGCCGGCGCCCGGCGACGACGATCCCGGCCGGCGGCTATCTGCTCGGTTCGCAGTTCGAGGCGCCGCCGAGCGAGGCGAACAAGCCCGCGGCCCGGCTCCGTGGCGGGCGAACGCCGGTTGAGATCGCGGTCGAGGGCGCGGGCGCGCTTGGCGCCGGGGCGGGCGGCGGTAAGTGGCGTGTCGACGTGATCGTCACCACCGAGGCGAGCCCCGGGGGCGGAGCGGGCCGGACATTCGTCGCCGCCGAGTCGGTCGGCCTGCTCGACCTGCGCCCGGCCGGCGGCGAGCCGACAGACGCGCTTCCCGGTGCGCCGCCGACCGAGGCCTGGATCGCGACCCTGGCTCTCACCCGCGGCCAGGCGCTGCGCCTGATTCACGCCCAGAGCTTCGCCCGCGAGGTGCGGCTGATCGGAGGCTGACGAGAGTCGTAGGCTGCGGATGATGAGCGGACCGCGGACCAGGGTGGGGGCCCGGCTGACGTTGATGTGCGCGCTGGTGCTCGCGCTCGGCGGTTGCGGCGACGAGGCCGAGAGCCCGCCGCCGAGCGGGCCGTTCGCCGAGGCGCTGGCGAGCGTCGGCGGCGGCGGCGCCCACGGATCGCTCGGCGTCGGCTGGGCAGAGCCCGACGCCGCTGCCGAGGTCCCCGGCGGCTCGACCCTGGCCGCGGACGCCCTCGGTCCTAACGCCGACAGCGTGCTCGAAGCGGCGCCGGCGCTGGCGCGCCGCTACGGCTTCGATCCGCTCGCCGCCGCGCGGTTGGTCTCGGTCGGCGGCTCGTATGCGTTCGGGCTGCGGCTCGAGGGTGTCGACGCCGGCGGCCTCGAGCGGGCGCTGGTCGAGGCCGGAGCGCGTACCCGCCGCTTTGGCGGCCTCGAGCTGCTCGACATCGGCGAGTACGCCGTGGTCCCGGAGGCGCTGCTCGACCTCGGCGTCAACGGGCTCGGGGCCCGCGACGCGTTCTCCGAGGATCGCGCCGTGCTCGCGATCTCCGAGACGGCGCGGGCGTCTTTGCTCGGGCGCGGCGACCGGCTGATCGAGGAGCCGCTCTACGCCGCCGCGGCCGACTGCCTCGGCGACGTCGTCGTCGCCCGGCTGATTCCGCCGAAGCTGTTGCTCTCGAGCGAGCTCGGCATCGATCTGGTCGCGCTCGGGGTGGGCGCCGATCGCCAGGAGGTGCTCTGCGCGCTCGGCGGCACCAGCGAGCGCGCCGACGAGGTCGTGACGACGATGCGTGCCTCGTTCCAGCCCGGCGCCCGCGACGAGCGCACCGGGGAGCGGATCGGCGATTCGATCGCCTCGGCCGAGGTCAGCACCGGGACCTACGACGGGCTGCCGGTGGTCCGCGCCGCGCTCATGCCGACGCCCGGCACACCACCGGGATTCCTCTTCGGAGCCGCCGCACGCGGCAGCCTCGTCGCCCTGATCATCGGCAGCTGACCGCGCTCACGAGCTGAGCGCGGACTCGAACGCCTCGCGGGCCTCCTCGCCGTGAACGCAGAAGACGATCCGCTCGAGCTCGCTGCCGGCGGCCAGGTGGCGGCGCACCTCCTCGGTCTCGATCCGCGCCGCCTCGGCGAGCGGGAAGCCGCCGACCCCGGTACCGAAGGCGACCAGTGCGAACGAGGTGGCGCCGAGCTCGTCGGCGACACGCAGCGCGCTCGCGGTCGCTTCGCGAACGATCTCCGCGGAGGTCGGGCCGCCGAGGCGCATGGTCGCGGCGTGCACGACCCAGCGACAGGGGAGCTCGCCGGCGCCGGTAGCCACCGCCTCGCCGAGCCCGATCGGGGCGAGCGCCTCGCTCTCGTCTTGGATCGTCGGTCCGCCGGCGCGCGAGATCGCCCCGGCGACGCCGCCGCCGTGCATGAGGTCGGTGTTGGCGGCGTTGGCGATCGCGTCGAGCTCGAGCTTGGTGATGTCGGTGTCGAGGACCTCGATCGTGGCCATCGCCGCCCAGGCTAAACGAGCGCGGCGCTGATGCTGAGCAGGCCCGCGATCGCCGCCGCCCCGAGCGCGAGCCGGTGGTGGGCGTGATCGTCGAGGCGCCTGAAGATCGCGGCGCCGAAGCGATGGCCGATCAGCAGCGCGGGCACGCAGGCGAGCACGATCCATCCATCCGGGAGCGCGCGATCCGTTCCGGAGGCGACCAGGACCACCGGCGCCGCCACCACGCTGAGCCCGAGCAGGGCGGCCGCGAGCGAGTCGCGCAGGCGCCCGCCGCGCAGGCCGAGCCGGGTGAGCACGAGCACCACCGCCGGGCCGTTGACGCTCACCGACGTGGTCAGCGCCCCGGCGGCGAGGCCGCCGGCGAGCTCGAGCCCGGGGCCGCGGGGAGGGCGCTCGGCTGCCTCTGTGCGGCTCGGCCCGAACGCCTGGACCGCGGCGCCCGCGAGCACGATCACCCCGACCAGCAGTTGCAGCAGGTCGCGGTCAGCCTGGGTGACGATCCAGGCGCCGGCGAGCATTCCGGGAACCGAAGCGCAGACCAGGATCGCCACCTCGCGCCGCGCGACCTCGGTCCGGCGCCGCTCGCCGAACAGGACCAGGCAGTTGATCGCGACCGCCAGCAGCAGGACCAGGGTCACCGCCTGCTCGGGCTCGAAGGCTGCGAACGCCGCCGGGGCGACGAAGAAGGCAAAGCCGAAGCCGATCGCCGCCTGGACCGAGATCCCGACGAGGACGGCGGCCACGAGCAGCAGATCGAGCGCGCTCACCTGGGGAGCCTAGATCGAGCGGGGCGACCGGGGGAGAGATCTGATCTCCAACGGCCTCATCCGGGTATCGCCACCGCCGACGATCACGCCCGAGCTCTGGCGGCCGAGCTGCGCCTGCGGCTGGTCGAGCGCCGGCGCGCCGAGGCGGCGGCCGGCGAGCTCGAACTCAGCGTCCGCGAGCTGGTCGACGAGGCGGCGGCGGTGCTCTCGGAGGCGCGCCGGGAGCAGATCGCCGAGCTGATCCTGCGCGACACGGTCGGGCTTGGGCCGCTCGAGGAGCTGCTCGCCGATCAGGAGGTCGAGGAGGTGATGGTCAACGGCCACGAGGCCGTTTACGTCGAGCGCAGGGGAAGGATCGAGCGCAGCGAGATCCGCTTCGAGTCCGAACAGGCGCTGCGCGACACGATCGAGCGCATCCTCGCTCCGGTCGGCCGTCGAGTCGACGAGCTCAGCCCGATGGCCGATGCCCGGCTCGCCGACGGCTCACGGGTCAACGTCGTGATCCCGCCGCTGGCGGTCGACGGCCCGGCGCTCTCGGTGCGCCGGTTCACCGCCGTGCGGCCCGATCCCGACCAGCTGGTCGCCGGCGGCACGCTCACCGCCGAGCTTCGCGACCTGCTCGCCGAGGCGGTCGGCGCGCGGCGGAGCCTGCTGATCTCGGGCGGCACCGGCTCGGGCAAGACGACGCTGCTGAACGCGCTCTCGGCCTGGATCGCGCCGAGCGAGCGCGTGGTGACGATCGAGGATGCCGCCGAGCTGCGCCTGCGCCAGCCCCACGTTGTCCGGCTCGAGAGCCGGCCGGCGTCGGTCGAGGGTCGCGGCGGGGTGACGATCCGCGACCTGCTGCGCAACGCGTTGCGGATGCGGCCCGACCGGATCGTGATCGGCGAGGTCCGCGGGGCGGAGGCCCTCGACCTGCTGACCGCGCTCAACACCGGCCACGACGGCGCGCTCTCGACCGTGCACGCGAACTCGCCCGAGGACGCCCTGCGCCGGGTTGAGACACTGGCGCTGATGGCCGGCGTCGGGCTGCCGCACGAGGCGATCCGCGAGCAGCTCGCCCGCGGGGTCGACCTCGTCGTCCACATCGAGCGCGCGGCCGGCGGGGCGCGTCGGGTGACCGAGGTCGCCGAGGTCCTGCGCGCGGCCGCCGGCGTCGGCGTGCGCGAGCTCTGGCGGCGCCAATGAGCCCTGCCGAGGTCCTGCGGATCCTGGCGGGCGCGCTCGCGGGCGGCCTGGCGGCGGTGGCGCTCCGCGAGGCCGCGCTCGCCGCCCCGGGGGCGGGTCGCTGGCTGGCCGAGGCGGTCGAGCCGCTGCGGCTGGCAGGTCGCGAGGGCCACCTGCCGACCGACCTCGAACGCCGGCGGCTGGCACTGCTCGGGACCGCGGCGATCTTCACCGGCGCGCTGCTGCTGCTCGGGCCCGGCAGCGCCCCGTTGCTGGCGGCGGCGGGTCCCGCGGCGGCCACCTGGGCGGTCTCGCGCCGGCGCGCCGCCTACCGGCGGGCGGTCGAGCGGGGGCTCGCCGAGGTCGCGATCGCGATCGCCGACGCGCTCTCGGTCGGCCGGTCCGCCCGCGCCGCGCTCGCCGCCGCCGCCGCCTCGCTCGAAGGTCCGCCGGCGCGCGAGATGGAGCGGGTGCGCGCCCAGCTCGCGCTCGGCGCACCCACCCGCGACGCGCTCGAGGCGCTGCGCGGACGAGTCGGCTCGCCCAGGGTCGACTCGTTCGCCGCCGCGCTGCTCTCCCAGCAGCTCGCCGGCGGTGATCTCGCCACCCTGCTGCGCCGCTTTGCCGCCGCCGCGGCCGATCGGGATCGCACCGAGGCCGACGCCCGTTCGGCAACCGCCCAGGCGCGGTTCACCGGACTGTTGGTCGTAGCGATGCCGGTCGGCGCCGCGCTGTTGGCCGAGCTGCTCGATCCGGGCTTCGCCGCCGGCCTGATCGCCAACCCCGCCTCGGCGACGATGATCGCCCTGGCCGCCGGTTTGCAGCTCGCCGGGTTCGCGGCGATCCGCCGCCTGAGCCGGGTCGACGGGCGATGACGGCGGTGCTCGCAGCGGGCGGGGTTCTACTCGCCTTCGCCGCCGCCTGGGAGCTGGCGGGTGGCGCCGGCGAGCGGCTCGGCGCCGGCGCGCGGGCAGCGCTCGCAGCCGTCTCCGGCGGCCGCGCGGACTCCCTCGCCGAGGCGGCAGCGCGGCTCGGATTGCCGCAACGGCTGGAGCGCGCCGGGCTCGCCGAGCGGATCGAGCCCCGCGCCGTGATCGCCGCCAAGCTCGCCTGCACCGCCTTTGCGGCGATTGTCGCGCTCGCGGCGGCACCCGCTGCCGGCGCCAGGCTCGGGATCGTGGTCGCGGCGGTGCTCGTGCTCGCCGGGTTCCTCACACCCGACGCGCTGCTCGAGCGCGCCGCCCGCCGTCGCCGCGAGCGTTTCGTCGCCTCTCTCCCCGACGCGCTCGACATGCTCGCCGTCGGCGCCGCCTCGGGCCGCGACCCGGCGACCGGCCTCGGCGAGATCGCCGCCGGCACGAGCGGGCCGCTGGCGACCGAGCTCGCCCGCGCCGTCGCCGAGGTCGAGTGCGGCAGACCGCTTCGCGAGGCGCTCGCCGACCTTCGTCGTCGCGTGCCCGGCGCCGAGGTCGGCGCACTCGCCGCTGCGCTCGAGCGTTCGCGCACCTACGGCTCGCCGCTGGCCGAGCAGCTTCACCTGCAGGCGACCTCGCTGCGGCGGGAGGCCCGCCGGCGAATCGAGGACCGGGCGGCGCGCTCGGCGCCGAAGATCCAGCTCGTGGTCGCGCTCGTGCTCGTGCCCTCGGTGCTGCTGACGATCGTCGCCGCGATCATCGCTCACTCCGACGCGCTGCTGGGCCAGTTCTGAGTCGCATAGGTTTGTGATCCCGACGGCGAACTTGGAGGAGGCGCGGATGCTGATCGTGATCGGAAGGGTGGCGGCTGGGGCCGGCAAGCGCGAGCAGCTCTCCGAGCTGATGCGCTGGATGCAGACCGAGTCGCGACAGGAGCCGGGATGCATTCGGTACGGCTTCTACGCCTCGGTCGGGGACCCGGACGAGTTCATCGCCGTCGAGGAGTGGGAATCGCCGGCCGCTCTGCGGACGCATTTCGGCGCCCCGAGCGTCGCCGGGTTCACCGCCAAGCTCGGCGAGCTGATCGGCCGTCCGCCCGAGGTCCAGATCCACCAGGTGTCGGCGACCAATGAGTTCCCGGACCTCGACGGCTTCGAGGAATAGACTCGCGCCGATGCAGGCAGCAGCCGGCAAGCAGGCCCTGCGGGGCGGGATCGACCTCGGCGGGACCAAGATTCAGGCGGCGATCGTGAGCCCGGACGGCACGGTCCTCGGCGATTCGCGACGCCCGACCCCGACCGAGGGCGGACCCAAGGACGTCGCCGAGCAGATGGCCCAGGCGGTGATCGAAGCCGCCGAGGCGGCCGGGGTGCAGACCGACTCGCTGGCCGGGATCGGGGTCGGGTCGCCCGGCGATTCGAACGAGGAGACCGGCGAGGTCTCCGAGGCCGGGAATCTGCCCGGCTGGAGCGGCAGCTTTCCGCTCGGACCCACGCTTTCGGAGGCGCTCGGCGCACCGGTGCGGATCGCCAACGACGTCGACGTCGCCACCAACGCCGAGTTCAAGCTCGGCTCCGGCAAGCCGTATCAGTCGATTCTCGGCGTCTTCTGGGGCACCGGGGTCGGCGGCGGCCTGATCCTCGACGGCAAGCGCTGGATCGGTCGCGGCGCCGCCGGCGAGATCGGCCACATGGTGGTCCAGCGCGGCGGCGCCCGCTGTCCCTGCGGACGACGCGGCTGCATGGAGGCCTACGCCGGGCGCGGAGCGATGGAGGCGAAGGCGCGCGAGGAGCACGAGAACGGGGCGAAGACGAAGCTGTTCGAGATCATGAAGGAGCACAACCGCGACCGACTCACGAGCGGGATCTGGGAGCGGGCGCTCGAGCACAAGGACCCGCTGGCGGAGAAGCTGTTCAAGCGGGCGCTGAAGGCGCTCGGTGCCGGGGTCGCCTCGGCGGTCAACCTGCTCGACGTCGAGGCGGTGATCATCGGCGGCGGGCTCGGCGTTCGCTTCGGTGAGCCCGGCGTGGAGCGGATCGCCAAGCACATGCACCCGCACCTGTTCGTCGACGACAATCCGCCGCCGATGCACGTCGCCTCCCTCGGCGACTTGGGGGGCGCGATCGGGGCGTCGCTCCTGTTCGACGAATAACTCGCGCCACGTCCTCCGCTCTCGCTTGAACTAATGGTCCGCGGCTACGCCGCGGACATTTTTTTGTGCTTCCGCGTCCGGGCGTGCGCGGTCAACCCTGGGGCCGCTTTTCGTTATTCAGGCAGCCAGGGCTTGCGCCAGCCGCCGTGGCCGGTGAGCAGATGGCTGGCCGACTCCGGGCCCCAGCTGCCGGGCTCGTAGACCTCGACCGCCGGTGGGTCGTCGAGCAGCGGCTGGACGATGCGCCAGGTCTGGTCGATCGCGTCGAAGTTGGGAAACAGCTCCGAGTTGCCGCGCAGCGCGTCGCGCAGCAGGCGCTCGTATGGCTCGGGCTGGTCGGAGTCCTGCTGTTCGAACAGCAGGTCGAGGTGCACGCGATGGAGTGCGTCCTCGCCCGCCTTCTTCGCCATTAGACAGATCTCGGCGCCGGGCTCGGGCTTGACGCGCATGATCAGCTCGTCGGGGTCCGGGAGCATCCGGCCGCCGATGCCGAGCCGTGGCGGGCGCTTGAACACGATCCGGATCTCGGTCGCCTCGACCGGCATCGCCTTGCCGGCGCGGATGTAGAACGGGACCCCCGACCAGCGCCAGTTGTCGACCTCGAGCCGCAGGGCGACGAAGGTCTCGGTGTCCGATCCGAGGGCGACTCCGTCGACCTGGGAGTAGCCGCGGTACTGGCCGCGGAAGAAGCGACTCGGGTCGGCCTCCGGGATCGCCCGAAAGAAATCGGTCTTGCGGTCGCGGATCGCGTCGGTATCGGCGGTGCCGGCCGAGGGCGGCTCCATCCCCACCAGCGCCAGCGTCTGCAGCAGGTGGTTCTGGACCACATCGCGAAGCGCGCCGACCGCGTCGTAGAAGCTGCCGCGGTCCTCGACCCCGAAGTCCTCGACCATCGTGATCCGCACCGAGTCGACGTAGCGGCGGTTCCAGATCGGCTCCAGGATCGTGTTTGCGAAGCGCAGGTAGAGGATGTCCATCACCGGTTCCTTGCCGAGGAAGTGGTCGATGCGGTAGATCTGTGACTCGTCGAGCACCTCGCCAAGCTCGGCGTTCAAGGCCCTGGCGGAGTCGCGGTCGTGTCCGAACGGCTTCTCCAGCACCACCCTCGCCTTCTCGGTCAGGCCGGCCTCCTGGAGGTTCTTGACCACCATCGCGAACAGCGACGGCGGGATCTCGAGGTAGAAGACCGCCTGCTCGTACTCGCCCATCTCAGCGGCGATTCGCTTGTAGAGGTCCGGATCGTCGAACTCGCCCTGGACGTAGTCGAGGCGGCCGTCGAGGCGCTTGACCGCCTCCTGGTCCGGGTCCGGGACGTGCGCCTCGATCGACTCGCGGGCATGCCCCTCGAGCTCCTCCTCGCTCCACTTGTTGCGCGCGATCCCGATGATCTTGCGGCAGGTGAGGTCGCCACGGCGCTCGAGCCGGTACAGGGCCTCGAAGGTCATCTTCTTCGCCAGGTCGCCGGTGATCCCGAAGATCACCAGGATGTCGGCTTCGATTGCTGCCATCGAGGCCGGAGACTAATGCGAAGCGCGAGACGCTTAGTATCCGGTGCATGCAGCTGGGGATGATCGGACTCGGGCGAATGGGCGCGAACCTCGTCCGGCGGCTGATGCGCGACGGGCACGAGTGCGTCGTCTTCGACGTCAACCCCGACGCCGTCGCCACCCTCGCCGGTGAGGGCGCGACCGGCGCCGACTCGCTCGACGACTTCGTCGCCAAGCTGAGCAAGCCGCGCGCGGCGTGGGTGATGGTGCCGGCGGGAGAGATCACGGAGAGCACGGTCACCGAGCTCGCCGGCAAGCTCGAGTCCGGCGACGCGATCATCGACGGCGGCAACTCCTACTACCGCGACGACATCCGCCGCTCGGCCAAGTTCGCCGAGCAGGGGATCGACTACATCGACTGCGGCACCAGCGGCGGAGTCTTCGGGCTCGAGCGCGGCTTCTGCCTGATGATCGGCGGCCCCGACGGCGCGGTCCAGCGGCTCGACCCGATCTTCGCCACGATCGCCCCGGGCGTCGAATCCGCCGAGCGCACACCCGGGCGCGAGGGCGATCCCGCGCAGGCGGAGCACGGCTACCTGCACTGCGGACCCAGCGGCGCCGGGCACTTCGTGAAGATGGTCCACAACGGGATCGAGTACGGGATCATGGCTGCCTACGCCGAGGGCCTCAACATCCTCAAGAACGCCGACGCCGGCCTGCACCAGCGCGACGCCGACGCCGAGACGGCGCCGCTGACCGACCCGAAGTTCTACGAGTACGAGCTCGACATCCCCGAGGTCGCCGAGGTCTGGCGCCGCGGCAGCGTCGTCGGCTCCTGGCTGCTCGACCTGACCGCCGCCTCGCTGCAGGAGTCGCCGACGCTCGACGACTTCGAGGGCCGCGTCTCAGACTCCGGCGAGGGACGCTGGACCTCGATCGCCGCGATCGAGGAGGGCGTGCCGGCGCCGGTGCTGAGCTCGGCCCTGTACTCGCGCTTTGCCTCCCGCGGCCTCGACGACTTCGCCGACAAGGTGCTCTCGGCGATGCGCAAGCAGTTCGGCGGCCACGACGAAAAGAAGGACTAGGCCCGGCGACTTGCGCGAGGAGCTGGTCGCCGACGCCGAGGCCGCCGCGGCTCGCGGCGCGGAGCTGATCGCCGAGGCCGCCGGCGAGGCGACCGCCGAGCGGGAAACGTTCTCGCTCGCCGTCAGCGGCGGCCACGCGCCCTGGCGGATGTTCGAGCTGCTCGGCGGGCACGAGCTCGACTGGGCACGGATCGAGCTGTTTCAGGTCGACGAGCGGATCGCCCCCGACGGCGATCCCGACCGCAACCTCACCCACCTGCTTGCCAGCCTCCCGGCCGCCGCCCACGACCGGGTCCGCGCGATGCCGGTCACCGACCCCGATCCGGACGTCGCCGCGGCTCGCTACGCCGCCGCGCTGCCGGACCCGCTCGATCTCGTCCACCTCGGCCTCGGACCCGACGGGCACACCGCCTCGCTGATCCCGGGCGACCCGGTGCTCGAGGTCATCGACCGGCCGGTGGCGACGACCGGCGAGTACCAGGGCCGCCGCCGGATGACGCTCACCTACCCGGCAATCGACTCGGCCCGCCGGGTTCTCTGGCTGGTCACCGGGGCCGACAAGGTCGAGGCGCTGGCGAAGCTGCGCGGCGGGGATCGGTCGATCCCGGCGGGACGGGTCGATGCCGCCGACGCGACCGTAATCGCCGAAAGCGCGGCGGTCGGCTAGAGCGCGGTGTGCTCGACCCGATCGCCGCGGGCGACGAAGACGTCGGCGGTCAGGGCGGGGGGGAAGAGGCCGTGGTCGACGACGCCCGGGCTGGCCGAGAGCCGGGCCGCGAGCAGGATCGGATCGCCGATCTCGCCGAAGTAGTCGGCGATCACGCCGTTGTCGGGCGATTCGGCGGTGCCCTCGCGGATGACCGCGTCATGGAGCTCGACCAGGGTCGCCGCGAGACCGAAGCGGTGCAGCTCGAGCGGGATCGGCGCCGCGATCTCGTCGACCGGCTTCGAGGAGTCGGCGATGACTACGAAGCGCTCGGCGGCCGCGGCGACGATCTTCTCGCGCGTGTGGGCGCCGCCGCCGCCCTTGACCAGCCAGCCATCGGGCGCGATCTGGTCGGCGCCGTCGATCGCGATGTCGAGCCGCTGTATCCCCTCGAACGGCTCGACCGCGATCCCGAGCTCGCGCGCGCGGTCCTCGGTCTGCACCGACGTGCCGACGCAGCGGATGTCGAGCTTGCGGGCGGCGAGCGCGGGCAGCAGGTGGGCGACCGTCGACCCGGTGCCGAGCCCGACCACCATCCCGTCGGCGACCAGCTCGGCCGCCGCCTCGGCCGCCAGTCGCTTCTCGTCGTCGGCGGCTTGCCCCGCGTTCATGTCTGGGATATAACGCATTGGTGCGCAGGGGAGCAATGAGCCTCGTGCTCGTGGCCGTGATCGCGCCGGCCGCGACGGCTCACGCGGCGGTCACGATCGGCAGCAACCTGTTGTCCTCACCCACCGTCAGCTTCTCGGACACGGCGACCTTCACCAACGCGTCCCTGCCCCCGTCGAGCACGGCGTCGGGCGGCCTGGTTGCGCCCGCCGACGGGGTGATCACGAGCTGGGCGGTGCGTCGCGGTGGCGACCCTCCGTCGCCGAACACGATCCGCCTTCGGGTCCTCGCCGGTAACTCGGCCGCATCCACCGGCCGCGGCCAGCCGACCCCGAGCACGAGTGGCGTGACCAGCTTCCCGGAGCGGATGCCGATCGCGGCCGGGCAGACGATCGGGCTGCACGAGACCTACACGAACTCGCTCGTATCGATGACGGCCAGCACGCCGATGGCGACCCTTCGCCAGTGGAATGACCCCTTCCCCGACGCGACGAATCGCCCGCCCGATTTCTCCTCCTCCAACCGCGAGCTCCTGATTCAGGCGACCATCGAGCCCGACACGGACGCGGACGGCTTCGGCGACGAGACGCAGGACGGCTGCCTCGGCGTCGGCGGGCCGCAGGGCGGCTGTCCGAATCCACCTGCTGCTCCAGAGACGCAGATCGACTCCGGGCCGTCCGGCAAGCTGAAGAAGACAAGGGCAACCTTCAGCTTCAGCTCGCCGAGCGCGGGCGCGAGCTTTGAATGCGCGCTCGACAAGATCGGGTTCAGCGATTGCGCCTCGCCGAAGAAGCTGAAGAAGCTCGCCAACGGCAAGCACAAGTTCCGGGTCCGGGCGGTCAGCGCCGAGGGCCTGATTGACCGAACGCCGGCGGAGCAGAGTTTCAAGGTCAAGCTCTCGAAGAAACAACCGGCCGTGTCGCTGCCTCGTTAGGCTGCCTTCGATGGCTGCCGAGGAGCAGAGTTTCGACGAGATCGACGAGCTCGCCGTGAACACGATCCGGACGCTCTCGATCGACGCGATCCAGAAGGCGAACTCGGGTCACCCCGGGACGCCAATGGCGCTGGCTCCGGTGGCCTACGTGCTCTGGCAGAGGTTCCTGCGCTTCGACCCCGAGCAGGCAATCTGGCCCAATCGCGATCGCTTCGTGCTCTCCGCCGGTCACGCCTCGATGCTGCTCTACGCCCTGCTGCACCTCGCCGGCGTCAAGGCGGTCAATCCCGACTACGAGATCGAGGGCCGCGAGGCGGTAACCCTGGCCGACATCGAGTCGTTTCGCCAGCTCGACTCGAAGGCCCCCGGGCACCCCGAGTACCGCTGGACCTCGGGCGTCGAGACGACGACCGGACCGCTCGGCCAGGGGATCGCCACCTCGGTCGGGATGGCGGTCGCCGCGAAGTGGCAGGCGGCGCATTTCAACAAGCCCGGCTACGAGCTCTTCGACTACGACACCTACGCGATCGCCGGCGACGGCTGCCTGATGGAGGGCGTCTCGCACGAGGCGGCATCGTTCGCCGGCCACCAGCGCCTCGACAACCTCTGCTGGATCTACGACAACAACCACATCACCATCGACGGCCACACCGAGCTCACCTACGACGACGACGTCGCGGGCCGCTTCACCGCCTACGGCTGGAACGTGACCACCGTCCACGACGCCAACGACTTCGGCGAGATCACCGGGGCGTTCGAGACCTTCAAGGCGACCGAGGACCGCCCGACCCTGATCATCGTCGACAGCCACATCGGCTACGGCTCGCCGCACAAGCAGGACACCGCCGCCGCCCACGGCGAGCCGCTGGGCGAGGAGGAGGTGCGCGAGACCAAGCGCTTCTACGGCTGGCCCGAGGACGCCCAGTTCCTGGTCCCCGACGGCGTCCCCGAGCGCTTCGCCGCCGGCGTCGGCGCCCGCGGCGCCGAGCTCAGCCTCGAATGGCAGAAGCTGCTGGTCAGCTATCAGCGCGAGCACCAGACGCTCGAGCGCGAGATCGGCGCGATGCAGCGCCGCGAGCTGCCCGACGGCTGGGATCGCGACATCCCCTCGTTCGACCCCGACGAGAAGGGGATCGCGACCCGCAAGGCCTCGAACCAGGTCCAGAACGCGATCGCCGAGCTCGTGCCGTGGCTGCTCTCGGGCTCCGCCGACCTCACCGATTCGACCTCGGTCCGGCTCACCGGCGATGATGACAGCGGCGATTTCGAGCCCGGCAAACGCACCGCGCGCCAGCTTCACTACGGCATCCGCGAGCACGAGTCGGCGGCGATCTCGAACGGGCTCTCGCTGTCGAAGCTGCGCCCCTCGTGGTCGACCTATCTGACCTTCTCCGACTACGCCCGGCCGGCGATCCGCCTCTCGGCGCTGATGGAGCTGCCGGTGATCCACATCTTCACCCATGACTCGATCGGGCTCGGCGAGGACGGCCCCACCCACCAGCCGGTCGAGCAGTTGGCCTCGCTGCGGGCGATCCCAGGGCTGAACGTGATCCGCCCCTGCGACGCGAACGAGGTCGCAGAGGCCTGGCGGGTGACGATGGAGGGCGATCACCAGCCGGTGGCGCTGGTGCTCACGCGCCAGAACGTGCCCGTCCTCGACCGCACCAAGTACGCGCCGGCCGACGGCCTGCACCGCGGCGGCTACGTGCTCGCCGACTCGGACGGCGGCGATCCGGAGCTGATCCTGATCGCGACCGGGAGCGAGGTCGCGCTCGCGGTCGCCGCCCACGAGGAGCTCGGCGCCGAGGGCGTGCGCTCGCGCGTCGTCAGCCTGCCCTCCTTCTATCTCTTCGACCAGCAGGATCAGACCTACCGCGACCAGGTGCTGCCGCCGGCGGTCACCGCCAGGATCTCGATCGAGGAGGCATCGACCCTGGGCTGGGACCACTACGTCGGCCCGCTGGGGACGAAGATCGGCATGCACACCTTCGGCTCGTCGGCGCCGCTCAAGGACGTGCTCAACAAGTTCGGGTTCACCCCCGAGAAGGTGGTCGAGGCGGCGCACGAGCTACTCGAAAAGGAGAAGGCATAGAGATGAAGCCCACCCAACAACTGCACGACCTCGGCCAGAGCCTCTGGGTCGACAACATCACCCGGACGATGCTCGACGACGGCACCCTCGCCGGCTACATCGACGAGTTCTCGGTCACCGGGCTGACCTCGAACCCGACGATCTTCGACAAGGCGATCGGCGGCGGCTCGGCGTACGACGACCAGGTTGCCGAGCTCGCCGGGCAGGGACTCGAGGGCGAGGAGCTGTTCTTCGAACTGGCGCTCACCGACCTGCGCCGCGCGGCGGAGCTGTTCCGGCCGGTTCACGAGCGGACGACGATCGACGGGCGCGTCTCGCTCGAGGTCTCGCCGCTGCTCGCCGACGACTCCGCGGCGACGATCAAGCAGGCGGCGGAGCTCTACGGCCGCGCCGAGGAGAACTTCTTCATCAAGATCCCCGGCACCGGGGCAGGCTGCAAGGCGATCGAGGAGACGATCTTCGCCGGGATCCCGGTCAACGTCACGCTGCTGTTCGACCGCGAGCAATACCTGGCCGCTGCCGGCGCCTACATGCGCGGGCTCGAGCGCCGCGTCGAGGCCGGCCTCAACCCCGACGTGGCCTCGGTCGCCTCGCTGTTCATCAGCCGCTGGGACGGGGCGGTGATGGAGACCGTCCCCGACGACCTGCGCGACAAGCTTGGCCTCGCGGTCGGCAAGCGCACCTACGCCGCCTACCGCGAGCTGCTCGACTCCGACCGGGCGATGCGGCTGCGAAACGAGGGCGCAAAGGCGCAGCGCCTGCTCTGGGCCAGCACGGGGACCAAGGACCCGGACGCCTCGGACGTGCTCTACATCGAGGGCCTGGCGTCGCCGTTCACGGTCAACACGATGCCCGAAAAGACGCTGCTCGCCTTCGCCGACCACGGCAGCGTCGGCGAATCGTTGCCGCGGGATGGCGGTGACGCGGAGGAGACGTTGAAGGCTTTCAACGACGCCGGGATCGACACCGACGCGCTGGCGACGAAGCTCCAGGACGACGGCAAGGAGTCGTTCAACGCCTCCTGGCGCGAGCTCCTGGAGACGATCTCGAAGCAGCGCCAAGCCGCGTAGGGCGATGCCGGACATCCGCGTGATCGTCGTCCCCTACGAGCTCGGGCGGTTGCGCGAGGGCGTCGGGCTCGGACCGGAGCGGCTGCTCGAGCACGGCGCCGCCGAGGCGCTCGCCGCACGCGGGTTGGACGTCGAGACCGAGGTGATCGAGCTCGACGCACCGGACGACAACGAGATCGACACCAGCTTCGCGGTCATCTGCCGGATCGCGGAAGCGGTGCACTTATCCCGGGAGTCAGAGAAGTTCCCGGTCGTGCTCTCCGGTAGCTGCTTCGCGGCGGTCGGCGTCGTCGCCGGGCTTGGCGAACGCGCGCCGGGCGTGGTCTGGTTCGATGCGCACGGCGATTTCAACGAGCCCGCGACCTCGGACTCCGGCTACTTCGACGGCATGGGGCTCGCGATTCTGGTCGGCGACGCCTGGCAGGGCCTCGCGGCGCAGGTCCCCGGGGCCGCCCCCGTCCCAGAGTCGGCCGTGGTGCTCGCGGGCGCGCGCGCCCTGGACGAGCCGGAGAGGCCGCGCCTCGAGCGCTCGGCGATCAACCATCTGCCGCCCGCATCGCTCGCGGATTCGGCGGCGTTGGTCGAGGCGGTCGGCTCGATGGAGCCCGAGCCCAGCGGCCTCTACGTCCATGTCGACCTCGACGTACTCGACGCGGACGTGGCCCGGGTGAATCGCTACGCGGCGGCGGGCGGGATCTCGGCCGACGAGCTCGAGGCAGCGCTGACGGCGCTGCTTGCGGATGAGCGGGTGCGGGCCGTGTCCTTGACCGCGTACGAGCCGGAGCTGGATCCCGATGGGCAGGTACCGCCGATCGCGATGCGCCTGCTCAACGTGGTCGGCGATCTGGCCGGTACGCCGCGACCCTGACTGGCGGCCGCCGGGCGGGGCGCCGGGCCGCGTTATAGGCTCGGCCGACGATGGAGGGGAAACCGGCTCTCGATCCGCGGCAGGTCGGTCGCAACGTCGTGATGACCGCGGCGATCGCCGGGCTCGGCGGTCTGCTGTTCGGCTACGACACCGGCGTGATCGCCGGGGCGCTGCTGTTCATCACCCCGGACTTCGCCCTCACCAGCTTCGAGTCCGGACTGGTAGTCGGCGCGGTGCCGATCGGGGCCGTGGTCGGCGCCGGCTTCGCCGGCCGGCTCTCCGACGCCTACGGGCGCCGATTGCTGATCCTGGTCTCCTCGGTCGTCTTCTTCGTCGGCTCGCTGGTCTGCGCCTTCGCCCCCGACACCGCCGTCCTGGTGATCGCCCGCGTGGTCCTCGGCGTCGCCATCGGGCTCGCCTCGGCGACGGCGCCGGTCTACATCTCAGAGGTCGCGCCGCCCGACATCCGGGGCCGCCTGGTCACGTTCTTCCAGCTCGCGGTCACCGTCGGGATCGTGCTCGCCTACGTGGTCGGCCTCGCCTTCGACTCGAGCGAGGAGTGGCGCTGGATGCTCGGCCTCGGCGCGGTGCCGGCGCTCGCCCTCGGCATCGGGATGCTGAAGATGCCGCAGAGCCCGCGCTGGCTGGTGATGGCGGGGCGCGACTTCGAGGCCCGGGCGGTGCTCGCCAGGATGCGCTCCGGCGACCCGGACACGATCGAGCAGGAGATCGTCGAGATCAAGGGCGAGGTGGGCGCCAAGCCGGGGACCTGGAGCGACCTGCGAAAGCCGGTGATCCGCGCCGCGCTCGTGGTCGGGATCGGGCTCGCTGTCCTGCAGCAGGTGTCGGGCATCAACACGGTGATCTACTACGCGCCGACGATCGTCCAGTTCACCGGCGTCGACTCATCGGCGGCGGCGATCCTCGCCTCGGTCGCGGTCGGGATCGTCAACGTCGGCATGACCGTGGTCGCGATCCGGCTGCTCGACCGCGCCGGCCGGCGTCCCCTGTTGCTGATCGGCAGCGCGGTGATGGCACTCGCCCTCAGCGCCCTGGCGCTGGTCTTCATCGCCGGCGCCGGCAGCACCCTGGGCTCGGTGATCGCGATCGGCAGCCTGATGCTCTACGTCGGCGCCTTCGCGGTCAGCCTCGGGCCGATCTTCTGGCTGCTGAACGCAGAGATCTACCCGCTCGAGGTGCGCAGCAAGGCGGCTGCCGTGGGCACGATGGCGAACTGGCTTTTCAACTTCTTCGTCTCGCTCACCTTCCTGCTCCTGATCGACGCCCTCGGCCGCGGCGGCGCCTTCTTCTTCTACGCTGGGATCTGCGTGGTCACGTTCATCTTCTGCAGGGCACTGGTCCCGGAGACCAAGGGCAAGCACCTGGAGGACATCCAGGCGGTGTTCGAGGAACGCGTCGCCAAGCACCACGCCGCCGGATGAGCACGCTGCGCGAGCGACCGGGCTGGACGGCGCTCGAGGCCCACCACGCCGAGATCTCGGGCAAGCACCTGCGCGAGCTGTTCGCCGCCGACCCCGATCGCGGCACCCGGCTGACCGCCGAGGCCGCCGGGCTATACCTCGACTACTCCAAGAACCGGGTCATGGACGAGACGATCGCGCTGCTGGTGGCGCTGGCCGAGGAATGCGGCCTGGGCGAACGCCGGGCGGCGATGTTCCGCGGCGACCGGATCAACGTCTCGGAGAACCGCTCGGTGTTGCACGTGGCGCTGCGGATGCCGCGCGAGCGCTCGCTGATGGTCGACGGCACCGACGTGGTCAAGCAGGTGCACGAGGTGCTCGACCGGATGAACGCCTTCAGCGAGCGGATTCGCTCGGGCGAGTGGAAGGGCCATACGGGCAAGCCGATCCGCAACGTGATCAACATCGGCATCGGCGGCTCGGACCTGGGGCCGGTGATGGCCTACGAGGCGCTGCGCCATTACTCCAGGCGCGAGATGACCTTCCGCTTCGTCTCCAATGTCGACGGCACCGACTTCGCCGAGGCGACCCGTGACCTCGATCCCGCCGAGACGCTGTTCATCGTCTCCTCGAAGACGTTCACCACCCTGGAGACGATGACCAACGCCCACACCGCCCGCGAGTGGTCGCTGGCCGGCCTCGGCGGCGATCAGTCCGCGGTCGCCAAGCACTTCGTCGCCGTCTCCACCAACGCCCAGGGCGTGAGCGAGTTCGGCATCGACACCGAGAACATGTTCGGCTTCTGGGAGTGGGTCGGCGGCCGCTACTCGATGGACTCGGCGATCGGGCTCTCGACCATGCTCGCGATCGGCCCCGAGCACTTCGACGAGATGCTGGCCGGCTTCCACGCCGTCGACGAGCACTTCCTCGAGGCGCCGACCGGCGCAGAACCTGCCGGCGCTGATGGGCCTGCTCGCCGTCTGGTACGGGGACTTCTTCGACGCCCAGACGGTCGCCGTGCTGCCCTACGAGCAGTACCTGAAGCGCTTTCCCGCCTACCTGCAGCAGCTGACGATGGAGTCGAACGGCAAGCACGTCACGCTCGAGGGCGAGCCGGTGGACTACGAGACCGGCGCCGTGTACTGGGGCGAGCCGGGGACCAACGGCCAGCACTCCTTCTACCAGCTGATCCACCAGGGGACGAAGCTGATCCCCTGCGACCTGATCGGCTTCTACGAGCCGCTGAACCCGCTCGGCGAACACCACGACCTACTGCTCTCGAACGTCTTCGCCCAGGGCGAGGCGCTCGCCTTCGGCAAGACCCCCGACGACGTCCGTGCGGAGGGCACGCCGGAGGAGCTGGTCCCGCACCGGGTGTTCGAGGGCAACCGGCCGACGAACACGATCCTCGCCAAGCGGCTCGACCCACGCACGCTCGGCAGCCTGGTGGCGCTCTACGAGCACTCGGTGTTCACCCAGGGCACGGTCTGGGGGATCGACTCCTTCGACCAATGGGGGGTCGAGCTCGGCAAGGTGCTGGCAAAGGCGATCATCCCCGAGCTCCAGGGCGACGGCGACCTCGCCCACGACAGCTCCACCAACGAGCTCATCGCTCGCTACCGGGCCAACCGCACCGGTGGCTGATTCGCCGCCCGCAGCGTTGCTGTTCGACATCGACGGCACGCTGGTCTCCACCGGGGGCGCCTCCGACCGCGCTTGGCACCGGGCCTTTCTCGAGCTCCACTCGGTCGAGGTCAACGTCCCCGACTACACCGGCAAGGGTGTCCCCGACCCGGAGGTCGGCCTGCAGTGCTTTCGCGCGGTGATCGGCCGCGAGCCGGCGGGCGATGAGATGGCGAAGCTGATGGCGCTGCGCCAGCGCTACCTCGCCGAGGAGGTCGAGAGCTCACCCGGATACCGGGTGATGCCCGGCGTGGTCGAGCTGCTCGAGCGACTCACCGGCGAAGGCCGCCTGGTCGGGCTGATCACCGGCAACACCGAGCCCGCCGCCCACACCAAGCTCGCCCGCGCCGACCTCAACCGCTTCTTTGCCTTCGGCGGCTACGGCTCGGACGCAAACCAGCGCGTCGACGTCTGCCGCAAGGCCCTCGACCGCGCGGAGATCGCGGCCGGCGGCAACCTCGACCGCGACGGGCTCGATCGCCACCGGCGACACGCCGCTCGACGTCGAGGCCGGGCACGGCGCCGGGATCCGGGTGGTCGGGGTCGCGACCGGGGAGTACTCGATCGACCAGCTCCGCGAGGGTGGGGCGGACTGGGCCGTGCCCGACCTGACCTCGTCCGAGCTGCCGTACTAGCGCCTCAGCCGACGACGACCTTGCCCTTGAACCCGTGGATCGTGCACGTGTACCTGTAGGTGCCGGGTTGCTTGAACTTGAGCTTGAAAGACCCCGAGGCGCCGGTCTGCGACGTCTGATCGAGCTTCTTGACCGAGACGTTGTGCGGCGCGTTCGAGTCCCAGTTCCAGCGAACGCGGTCGCCCTTCTTCACCTCGGCCTTGGCCGGGTCGAACGCGTAGCTCCCGAGCGTCTCGCCCGTGATCGTCACCTCTGTCGTTTTGGCCAGCGCGCCCGGTGCGATCCACAGTGCCAGCGCCGTCAGCGCCGCCGTCGCCGCGCCCGTCGTCAGTCTCATCCGCTCCTCCTCGATGTGAACCGTTCACACCGTCCTACGAGTGACCGGCCGCGATGGTTCGGGTTACGCGGAAGCGGTCAGCGCTTCTTCGGCGTGAAGTAGAACTTGACGAAGCTCTTGACCGTGGCGCTGGCGTTGTAGGTGGTGCCCGGGTCGCACGGCTGGACCAGGTTGTCGCAGCTCTCAACTCTCGCGATCTCGGAGTGACCGGTGGCCACCGCCGGGCGCCGTTTTGTCGCCTTGCGCAGATCTTTGGGGTCGACGCCGGTTGCAATCACGTCGCGGTATGCGGCGCTCGGTAGCGCGTTGGCGGACGTCGCCTCGTTGGCGCCCTCGAAATAGGGACAGTCGGTGAAGTCGGGCACCGAGGTCGAGCTGTCCCACTGGAGCAGGACCTTCTTTCCGACCAGGTCCACCGTTCCGAACACCGCCTTGGTTTTCACCGGGCCGCACCCGGTGACCGGCGCGATCGTCGTGGTGGGGGGCCCTCCACAGTCGGCGCTGGGGAAGTTCGGCGTCCCGGTGGTGAACGTGCCCATGCCCACACGGCTGTGAGTGCCCTTGGCGCCGAAGCCGGCGAAGCCCCTGCGCGCGGACGTGAGGTTGAACAGCGCCTTCGCCTTCAGCCTTGCCGTGTCGGACCCGCTGCCCTCGTCGGTCAACGTGCAGTCGGTGGTGGACTGCTGGTAGAAGCGGGACCAGTCGCGCGTCTGGACGAAATCCACCTCGACCGTGTACGAGGTTGGTTTCGGCGCCGGCTTCGCCGCCGCGGTCGCGGCCGCCGCGAGGCAGGCAGCCGTCAAGCCCCCGATGATCACCAACCGCCGCATTGCCCCGACCATACGCCCGAGCGGCCCGATCGCCTAATCGAGCTGGGCCTAGCGGGCGACGAGCTTCTTGTACGTGATCCGGTGCGGGCGGTCGGCGGCGGCGCCGAGGCGCTCGCGGCGATTTTCCTCGTAGGCCTCGAAGTTGCCTTCGAACCAGGCCACCTTCGAGTCGCCCTCGAAGGCGAGCACGTGGGTGGCGACGCGGTCGAGGAACCAGCGGTCGTGGGAGATGATCACGGCGCAGCCGGCGAAGGCGAGCAACGCCTCCTCGAGCGCTCGCAGCGTGTCGACGTCGAGGTCGTTGGTGGGCTCGTCCAGGAGCAGCAGGTTGCCGCCGGCGCGCAGCAGCTTCGCCAGGTGGACCCGGTTTCGCTCGCCGCCCGAAAGCGTGCCGACGTCGCGCTGCTGATCGGAGCCCTTGAAGTTGAAGCCCGAGACGTAGGCGCGTGAGTTCATCTCCCGGTCGCCGACCTTGATCTGGTCATAGCCGTCGGAGATCTCCTCCCACACGGTCTTCGCCGGATCGAGCGCATCGCGCGACTGGTCGACGTAGGCGAGCTCGACCGTCTCGCCGAGGCGCAGCTCACCCGAATCGACAGGCTCGTCGCCGACGATCATCCGAAACAGCGTCGTCTTGCCGGCGCCGTTGGGACCGATCACGCCGACGATCCCCGCCGGCGGTAGCGAGAACGAGAGGTCGTCGATCAGCAGTCGCTCGTCGAAGCCCTTGCTGAGGCCCGCGGCGTCGATCACCGTGTCGCCCAGGCGGGGGCCGGCGGGGATGTGGATCTGGACGTCCTCGAGGTTCACGTTGCGGTCCTCGGCCAGCAGCGCCTCGTACCGGGCCAGGCGCGCCTTCGACTTCTTGCGCCGCCCCTTGGGGTTCTCGCGCACCCACTCGAGCTCGGCCGCAAGCGTCTTGGCGCGCGCCTTGTCGGTGCGCTTCTCCTGCTCGAGTCGCGCGGTCTTCTGCTCCAGCCACGAGGAGTAGTTGCCCTGGAACGGGATCCCGCGGCCGCGGTCGAGCTCGAGGATCCAGCCGGCGACGTTGTCGAGGAAGTAGCGATCGTGGGTGACCGCGACGACGGCGCCCTTGTATTCCTCCAGGTGCCGCTCGAGCCAGGCGACCGACTCGGCATCGAGGTGGTTGGTGGGCTCGTCGAGCAGCAGCAGGTCGGGAGCGCTCAGCAGCAGGCGGCAGAGCGCGACGCGGCGGCGCTCGCCGCCCGAGAGCTTGGTTACGTCGGCGTCGCCGGGCGGCAGCCGCAGGGCGTCCATCGCGGTGTCGAGCATCGTGTCGAGGTTCCAGGCGTCGGCGGCCTCGATCTCGTCGGTGAGCCGGGCGAACTCGTCGGCGGTCTCGTCCGAGTAGTTCGCGGCGACCTCGTTGTAGCGGTCGACCAGTTGCTTGATCTCGCGCACGCCGTCCTCGACGTTGCCCCGCACGTCCTTGGTCTCGTCGAGCTGCGGCTCCTGCTCGAGCAGCCCGACCGTCGCCCCGCGCTTCAGCTGCGCCTCGCCGCGATAACCGTCGTCCTGGCCGGCCATGATCCGCAGCAGCGTCGACTTACCCGAGCCGTTGAGCCCGAGCACGCCGATCTTCGCCCCGTGGAAGAAGCTCAGCGAGATGTTCTCGAGCACGGTCTTGTCCGGCGGATGGGTCCGCGAGACGCCGTGCATGGTGAAGATGTACTCGGAGGGCGCTGCCATCGCGCCCGCGAGGTTAGGGCTTCGTGACCTCGACCTTGAGACTCGCGAGGTCACGGGTGGAGTGGTGAGCGCTAAAGCGCGCACGAGGGCGAGTCGATGGATGTGTTAATGACAGATCCGGGCCGGCAGCCGAGGAGACAGGGCATCGTGATGGGGGTGGCGCTGGCGTTGTTTGCCGCCGTCTTCGTGCTCCGCCTCGCCGTCCCCGCTGACGAGAGCGACACGATCCTCCTACTCGAGGTCGTGCCGGTCGCGTTGGTCGCCTGGGGTTTCGGCGTCCGCATCGGCGTCGCGGCTGGCGCGGTGGCGCTCGCGGCATGGCTGGTCTACGCGGCGCTACTGGGCAACGAGACGGTCGATCCGGCCGCGGTCGCGATCCGCGGCGTCGCCTTCCTGCTACCGGCTGCGCTGATCGGCTGGCTTGCCGACCACGACCGCAGCACTCGGGCGGCGCTCGAGGAGAGCGCCAGGAACTTCCGCTTCATCGCCGAGGAGTCGAGCGACACGATCTCAACCCATACCCCCGAGGGCGACTACACGTTCGTCTCCGGGATGTGCCGCCAGATGCTCGGCTACGAGCCCGAGGAGCTGATCGGGACCTCCCCGTATCAGTACTTCCACCCCGACGATCTGGAGCTGATTCAGGCAACCCACGCGCAGACGCTGGACGCTCCGGAGATCACGACGATGACCTATCGCAGCCGCCGCAAGGACGGCCGCTACGTCTGGTTCGAGTCACGGATGCGGACGTTTCGCGACCCGGAGACGAACGAGGTCGAGGAGATCCACTGCGCCACACACGAGATCTCCGAGCGCGAGCAGGAGCGCCACCAGGTGGAACGCAGCGAGCGCAAGGCGCGCGCCAGGATCGAGGCGGTGCTTGGCGGCGAGGGGCACTCGATCGCCTACCAGCCGATCGTCGACCTCGACAGCGGCCGCACGATCGGCGCCGAGGCGCTCTCGCGATTCTCAGCCGACCCCGGCCGGCCGCCGAACCTCTGGTTCGAGGAGGCCTGGAGCGTCGGCCTCGGCCAGCAGCTGGAGCTGGCGGCGATCGCTGCGGCGATCGAGGGGGCGAAGGCTCTGCCTCAGGACTGGGTGATCGCCGTCAACGCGTCGCCGCAGACCGTCCAGGCGCCGCAGTTGCTGAACGTGCTCGGCGGCGCGGCGTCGCGGGTGATCGTCGAAGTCACCGAGCACGCGGAGATCTCCGATCCGGTGGTCTTCACACAGGCGGCCGACTTCCTGCGCGGGCACGGCGTGCGCCTGGCGATCGACGACGCCGGCAGTGGCTACTCGGGTCTGCGCCGGCTGCTCGACCTGAACCCGGACATCATCAAGCTCGACATCTCGCTCACCAGCGGCATCGATCACGATCCGCGGCG
The DNA here is from genome assembly GCA_963767475.1 of uncultured Solirubrobacterales bacterium. Taxonomy (GTDB): domain Bacteria; phylum Actinomycetota; class Thermoleophilia; order Solirubrobacterales; family 70-9; genus WHSW01. The sequence continues at coordinate 345,056 of CAVYEI010000003.1, read as the reverse complement.
TCGCGCCCTGGCCAGCGCCCTGATCGCGTTCGCGACCAGCGCCGAGGTCGATGTGATCGCCGAAGGGATCGAGACCGGCGCCGAGCTCCAGGCCCTGCGCGTGCTCGGCATCGCCTTCGGCCAGGGCTATCACCTCGGCAGGCCGGGTCCGATCAAGGAGATCAAGCCCGAGTCGCTGCCACGCCCCGCGGAGTGGCGCCTGCCGGGGGCCGGGCGACGCCGCTCCCGGGTCCGGGTCGGCAGCGCGCACTGAGGGGCCGAGCTACGCCGTCGGCGGCCCGGGTTGCTGCGGCGGCTGGATCACCTCGGCCGCCTCCTCGCTGAGGCGCCGGGCGACCGCGGCAGACGCCTGACAGATCGTGTCGAGCTCGGCGGAGGACTTCTTGTGGCCCTTGACGTTGCAGACCAGCGAGCCGGCGCAGAGCTCGAACGCATAGGCCTCGGGCGAGTGGCCGTCGAGCCAGACGAGGAAGGAGGGGGAGAGCACCTGGCGCGCCTTGTTCATGTCGTCGTTGGCGCCGATGAAGATCTCGTACTTCTTGTCGACGCCCTCCGACTCCTGTTCGACCCGCTGGCGGCGGCGGAAGACGTCCTCGGCCGAGTCCATGAAGCGGAAGCCGAAGCGCCGCTGGCAGTAGAGCTCCTGCAGGTATGCGGCGGTCGCCGGCAGCTGGGTCATCGCGATCGTGTAGTGGACGTAGGTGGTCTGGCGGTTGCCGTCGGAGTCGGTGCTCGTGTCCTCGTAGGTGAAGAGGCAGAGGCTGCCGTCCATCCCACCGGGAAGGACGCCGTTGAAGCGCTGCTCGGCGTAGCGGTTGTCGCCCTTTTGCAGCAGCGGCGTCACCGGCGGCAGGCTCGTCTTGCCGCCGATCCGGGTCAGCCCGCGCCCCTGGGCGTAGGCGTTGAAGAAGTCCTCGCGGGCGGCGTTGTTGGCGATCAGCCAGACGACGATCAGCACGAGGACAATCACCGCGGCCGCGGCACCGCCGCCGGCGGCGAAGTTGACCTGCGTGCCGACCGCGATCAGGGCGATCGCGGCGAGCACGATCCCGAGGATCAGCGTCACCGGGTGGCGGATCAACCGCCCGAGGTGATGGCCGCGGGTGTCGCCGGCGTCGTCGGGGACCGGGGGCAGGTCCTCGGGCGGCGACTCGACGTAGGGCGAATCGGCCCCGGGAGGCGGCTCGCTGTCGTCGGCTTGGTCGGGCGTCATCGCGCGCACCCTACATCCGAATGCAAGCCCGCTTGCATCCTGAGCCCTGATCGCCGGCGCTCGGCTTGTCACCGTCGCGGGTCAGAACCCGCATGGGGATGCGGGAAAGGGGCACCCGAAGGGCGGGGGTAGCAAGTCCGTCCGACGGATCGGTTCCAATCGCGGGCATGGATCGTGTTGCAAAGTGGGTCAGAGTGGGTTAGCGTGGCCCAACCAGTTGACCCAGGGACCGGGGTGGTGAGGTTCCTCCCACCTCGCCACTCCGGTCCAAATTTCTTCCCCGCTCCCTCTGCTTCATGTCATCAGCCTTCCGCGGGCAATACGAACACAGTCTCGACGCCAAGGACCGGCTCACGGTGCCGGCGCGTTGGCGCGGCCCGCTTTCCGAGGGTGTCGTTCTCGTTGCCGGCCTCGACCCCTGCGTCGAGGTCTTCTCGCCACAGGGTTATGACGACTGGAGCGCGCGCTTTCTCGCCGACCTCAACCGGCTCGGCAAGAAGGGGCGGATGATGTACCGCCGCTTCAATGCCTCGGCCTCCGACGAGTCGCTCGACTCGGCGGGCAGGGTGCGGCTCGCCAAGCACCTGATCGACCACGCCGGGCTCGACGGCCCGTGCATGGTGGTCGGGGTCGGTGACCACGTCGAGCTCTGGAACCCCGAGCGCTGGTCCACCCACTACGCCGAGCTCTCACAGCAGGCCGACCAGCTCGCCGAGGAGCTCTCGGCCTAGCCGATGGCCACACTGACCTACATGCCGACCGAGCACGTCCCAGTCCTCGCCCCGGAGCTGATCGCCCTCGCCGATCCGGGTCCGGGCGAGCTCGTCGTCGACTGCACCTTCGGCGGCGGCGGCCACGCACGCCTGGCGGCCGACCGGATCGGCCCCACGGGCACGCTGATCGCGATCGATCGCGATCCGATCGCCGCCGAGCGGTTCGCCGAGCTCGAGCCGGAGCTCGTCTGCGAGGCAAGCTTCGAGCGCGGCAACTTCGCCGAGGTGCTCGAGCGGCTCGCCGCCGAGGGCACGCGCCCCGACCTTGTCTTCATGGACCTCGGGATCTCCTCGCTACAGCTCGACAACTGGGAGCGCGGCTTCTCCTACTCCTACGACGCGCCGCTCGACATGCGGATGGACACGAGCCAGCCGCTGAGCGCGCTCGAGGTCGTCAACGAGTGGCCGGCGGAGCGCCTCGAAGGCGCGATCCGCGAGTTCGGCGAGGAGCGCTACGCGCGTTCGATCGCGGCCGAAATCGCCCGCCGCCGTCCGCTGGAGACGACCTGCGACCTGGTCGAGGCGATCCGCGCGGCGGTCCCGCCCGCCTACCGCTTCGGTCGTGGGCATCCCGCCAAGCGCACCTTCCAGGCGATCCGGATCGCCGTCAACGGCGAGCTCGACTCGCTCGACCGCGGCCTCGCCGCCGCCTGGGCGATGCTCGCCGAGGACGGGCGGCTGGCGGCGATCTCGTTTCACTCGCTCGAGGACCGGAGGGTGAAGCGCATGTTCGCCGAGCTCGCACGCGGGTGCGTCTGCCCGCCCGAGCTGCCGGTCTGCGTCTGCGATCACGAGCCCGAGGCGGAGCTGATCTCGCGCCGCGCGGTGAAGCCGTCTGAGGACGAGATCGAGCGCAATCCGCGCTCACGGTCGGCCCGCTTGCGGGTGGCCAGAAAGCTGAGCGACGCAGGAAGTAGCCGCTCAGAGGACGAAACCCCGCGGAGGTAGAGATGGCGGCGACTGTTACAGCGAGAACTTCGGCACCCGCGAGACGTGCGCCCGCCCGGCGCAGCGCGCCGGCGCGGCCGAAGCCGGCGACGCGCAAGCCCGCGGCCCGGACCGCCGCCCCCGCCAAGCGCCGGCGCACGGGCCACACCCCGATCACCGGTTTCGTCCCGGTTGCCGCGGCCGCCGGCGCCGTCGGCGGGATCGCCGACTCCGGCCTCTTCGTCTGGCTCACGCGCGGGCGACTGTGGATCGGGCTGCTCGGCGGGTTGCTGGTCGGGATCGTCGGCCTCAACGTGATGGCGCTCAGCTTCAGCGCCTCCTCCAGCAACGCCGGCCAGGCCGCCGACTCGATTCGGCGCCAGAACTCGGCCCTTCGCGCGCAGATCGCCGGCAAGCTCTCGAATTCGGAGATCCAGGCCGTCGCCGCGGACCTCGGCCTGATGATGCCCGCCGCGGGTTCGCTCGAGTACCTCAATGCTTCTCCCGGTGACCCGAAGCGAGCCGCCGAGCGGCTTCGCAGCGGCGAGCTCAGCTTCGGCGCCGGCGCGGCCCCGGTCGAGACGACGACGCTCGCCACCGTGCCGGTCGAGGAGGTCCCGGTGGAGACGGCGCCCGTGGAGACCGCGCCGGTGAGCACCGATCCGGTGAGCACCGATCCGGCCGTCAGCACCGCGCCGGTGGATACCGCAGCGCCGCCGGCCGCCGAGACTGAGAGCACGGCCGGAGCGCTAGCCGCACCATGACCCTGATCGACCGCCGCGTCGGACTGCTGTTCGCGGCGTTCGTCTTCTTTTTGGCGCTGGTTCTGATCCGCGCGGTCTGGGTCCAGGGCGTGACCGGCGGCGCGCTCAGCGCCGAGGCGCAGAACCAGCAGACCGAGACCGTCGTCGTGCCGGGCTCGCGCGGCACGATCTACGACCGCACCGGCCGCGAGCTCGCCGTCTCCGAGGACGCGGCGACGGTATTCGCGACCCCGTACCAGGTCGAGGACCCCGAGGCGACCGCGCACAAGCTCGGCAAGATCCTCGGCCTCGACCAGGACGAGATCCTCGAGAGCCTCGCCGACCGCGAGTCGGGCTTTGCCTACATCGAGCACAAGGTCGACCTCGCCGACGCGGAGGAGATCTCGAAGCTCGAGCTGCCGGGCATCGGGATGCTGCCCGACAGCCGCCGGATCTATCCGCAGGGCGAGCTCGCCGGTCAGGTGATCGGCACGGTCGGGATCGAGAATCAGGGCCTCACCGGGCTCGAGTCGTCCGAGGACGAGCTCCTGCACGGCACCGACGGCGAGCGCGAGGTCACCCGCGACGCGCTCGGCGACGAGCTCGAGCGCGACACCGTCGCCGCCGCCGCGACCGGATCGGACCTGAAGCTGACTCTGGATGCCAGCCTCCAGGCGGAGACCGAGAGGGTGCTCGCAGAGATCGGCGAGAAGTACTCGCCCGACGGCGCCACGGCGATCGTCATGGACCCGCGCTCGTCCGACGTCCTGGCGATGGCCAACTGGCCCGGCGTCGACCCCTCCGATCCCGCCGACGCGGAGCCCGAGGACCTGGCCAACATGGCGACCGGCTTCACCTACGAGCCCGGCTCGACCTTCAAGGCGTTCACGGTCGCGGGGGCGCTGGAGGAGGGGCTGGTGACGCCGTCCACGACCTTCGAGCTGCCGCCGTCGATCATCGTCGCCGACCGGACGATCGAGGAAGCGCACGAGGGGGTGGGCTACGGCACCCTCACGGTCGCCGACATCCTCAAGTACTCCTCCAACGTGGGCGCGGTCAAGATCGGGCTCGAGCTCGGCGCCGAGAAGTTCGACAAGTGGATCCGCGAGTTCGGCTTCGGCGACCCGACCGGGATCCAGTTCCCCGGCGAGGAGCAGGGGATCGTGATCCCGGTCGACGAGTACTCGGGCTCGACGATGGGCAACCTGCCGATCGGCCAGGGCCTCTCGGTGACGCCGATGCAGATGGCCGCCGGCTACGCGGCGATCGCCGACGGCGGCATCCTGCGCCCGCCGCGCCTGATCGAGGCCGAGGACGGCGAGCCCGTACCCGAGGATCCCGGCACCCGGGTGATCAGCCGCAAGGACGCGAACGAGATCCGCACGATGCTCGAGGGCGTGCTCGCGCCCGGCGGTACGGCGTCGGAGGTGCAGGTACCCGGGTACACGCTGGCCGGCAAGACCGGCACCGCGCAGAAGGTCGACCCGGAGACCGGCACCTACTCGGAGACCGAGTTCGTCGCCTCGTTCGTCGGCTTCGCCCCGGCGCAGGACCCGCAGCTGCTGGTGACGGTCGTGGTCGACAACCCGAAGGGCGATTACTACGGCGGCACCGTCGCCGCCCCGGCCTTCGGCGAGATCGCCAGGTTCGCGCTTCCGTACCTGCGGATTCCTCAGCAGTAGTCGCCCGACCGCGGCCGCTGCCCGCGAACGAGCGCCCGCAGCCCCTCGGGCGTCGTCTCCGAGCACAGCGAGGAGACCCAGCGTCCGCGGTGGCGGTCGAGCACGAGTCCGTAACCGCGCGGAGCCTGCGACAGCCCGCAGGCGGCGCTGCCGAGGTGGCTCTCGACTCGGAACCGGTCGCCCTGCTCCAAGCGCTCGCCGACGAGCGCGCGCTGCACCCGGTAGACGAACGTGCCCTCGACCCCGGAGTCGTCGGTGCGCACGCGCTTCAGCTTCGCGATCACCGCCGCGTCCGCCTCGCGCACGCGCTCTGGCGACAGCGGCACGCAGCTGCAGGCGGCCGCCGCCCCCGGCGCCAGCAGCCCAACGGCGGCGGCGAGCACGATGGCGCTGAGAAAACGGCGGGCCATGGCGTCTCGCGAGCCTAGCCCGCTGGCGCTCCGCCCGCACTCCTAGAATCGCTGCGATGGAGCTTCGAGACCTGCTCGCCGGCGCCGACGTGGTCGAGATCAAGGGCGACGCGCGGGCCGAGATCACCGGGCTCGCCTACGACTCGCGGCGGGCGACCGAGGGGACCCTGTTCTTCGCCTATCCGGGCGCGACCGTCGACGGCCACGCCTACGCCCAGGCCGCGGTCGACGCGGGCGCCACCGCGGTCGTCTGCGAGCGCGAGCTCGAGCTGCCGCCGTTCGTGGTCCAGGCGCAGGTCACCGATGCGCGCGCGGCGATGGCTCACGCCGCGGTTCGTTTCTACGACGACCCGACCGCCGAGGTGCGCGTGATCGGGATCACGGGGACGAACGGCAAGACGACGACCGCGTTCCTGATCCGCCACATCCTCGAGCGCACCGGCGTCCAGACCGGGCTCCTGGGGACGGTGAAGCGGGTGGTCGGCGGCGTCGACGAGCAGGTCGAGCGCACCACGCCGGAGGCGATCGACCTGCAGCAGACGTTCAGGCGGATGGCCGACGCCGGCGACCGCGCCTGCGCGATGGAGGTCTCATCGCACGCGCTCAGCCTCAACCGCGTCGATGGGATCCGCTTCGCCGTCGGCGCGTTCACCAACCTGACCCAGGACCACCTCGACTTCCACGCCGACATGGAGGATTACTTCCTCGCCAAGCGGCGGTTGTTCGCGGGCGAGCGGGCCGAGCGGCTGGTGGTCAACGTCGACGACCCCTACGGCGACAAGCTCGCCGCCGAGTTCGACGCGATCACGTTCTCGGTCGCGGGCGCCGAGCGCGCCGACCTGCGCGCGCTCGATCTCAGCTTCGACGCATCGGGGTCGAGCTTTCGGCTCGCGACCGCGGACGGCGAGGCCGACGTCTCGCTGCCGCTTCCCGGCCGCTTCAACGTCGAGAACGCCCTCTGCGCCGTCGCCTCGGTGCTCGCCGTCGGGATCGGTCTTTCCGACGCGGTCGCGGCGCTGGCCGACGCGGAGCGCGTGCCGGGCCGCTTCGAGCCGGTCGACGAGGGCCAGCCGTTCGCCGTCCTCGTCGACTACGCCCACACGCCCGACTCGCTCGAGAACGTGCTCGTCTCCGCGCGCCAGATCACGCCACCCGATCGGCGGCTGATCTGCGTCTTCGGCTGCGGCGGCGACCGCGACCGCGACAAGCGCCCGCTGATGGGCGAGATCACCGACCGGCTCGCCGACGTCGCTGTGGTCACCTCCGACAACCCGCGCTCCGAGGACCCGGAGGCGATCATCGCCGAGATCCGCGAGGGCATGGGAGCCGGCGGCGCGCGGATCGAGGTCGAGCCCGACCGCCGCGCGGCGATCGCGCTGGCGCTCGCCGAGGCCGCGTCGGGAGACACGCTGGTGATCGCCGGCAAGGGACACGAGCAGGGTCAGGAGTTCGAGCACGGGCAGAAGGTCCCGTTCGACGACCGCGACGTCACCCGCGAAGAGCTCCTCGCCCTCGCGGCCGCGAGCCCGGGACCGACGTGATCGCGATCGCCGCGGAGCGGATCGCCGCCGAGGCCGGCGGCGAGGTCGTGCGCGAGGGATCGGCCGGGCAGCCCGAGAAGGCCGCGATCGACTCCCGGGAGGTGGAGCCCGGCGACCTCTTCTTCGGCCTCCGCGGGGGGCGGGCCGACGGTGGCGAGCACGCGGCGGCGACGCTCGCGGCGGGCGCCTGGGGAGTCGTCGTCGCACCGGCGCACGCGGCCGCAGCCGCCGCGACCGAGTCGAGTGGCTGGGTGTTCGCCGCCGCCGACCCCCTGCTCGCGCTCCAGCGCCTGGCACGGGCGTGGCGGCGCGAGCTCGATTGCCGCGTGATCGGGATCACCGGCTCGACCGGCAAGACCTCGGTCAAGGACATCACCCGGGCGCTGCTGCCGGGCCGCGTCCACGCCAGTCCCGAGAACTTCAACACCGAGATCGGCCTGCCGCTGACGATCCTGGCGGCACCGGCGCAGACGGAGACCCTGGTCTTGGAGATGGCGATGCGGGGGATCGGCCAGATCGCCGAGCTCTGCGAGATCGCCGAGCCGGACATCGCCGCGATCACCAACGTCGGCCCCGTCCACCTCGAGCTGCTGGGGACGGTGGAGGCGATCGCGAAGGCCAAGGCCGAGATCCTCGGCGGACTTCCCGATCAGGGGCGAGCGGTGATCCCCGCCGATGCCGAGGCGCTCGAGCCGCATCTCGCCGACCATCTGCAGACGCTCACCTTCGGCCCCGGGGGCGACGTGTTCGTACGAGAGGCGGAGCGCAGCGGCGACGGCCAGCGAGCGACGATCGTCACCCCGAGCGGCGAGGCCGAGTTCGAGCTTCCGTTCGCCGAGGCCCACAACCTCGCCAACACGGCCTGCGCGGTGGCGATCGGCGTCGCGGCCGGCACATCGGTCGAGCAGATGGCCCGTCGGGTGTCGGACATATCCTTCTCGCGGCTGCGGGGTGAGCTGGTCCACCTTCCCGCAGGCGCCGTGCTCGTGAACGATTGCTACAACGCCAACCCGATCTCGATGCAGGCGGCGCTCGACCACCTCGCGTCGCTCGACGCCGAGGGCCGGCGGATCGCGGTGCTCGGCGGCATGGGGGAGCTCGGCCCGGAGGGCCCTCGCTATCACCGCGAGGCGGCTGCCCACGCCCGCGAGCTCGGGATCGAGACGATCGTCGGCGTCGGCGAGCTCGCCCGTGAGTACGGCGCCGATCAGTGGTCGGCGGATCCCGAGCAGGCGGCCGCGCTGGTCGCCGGACTGCTCGGCCCCGGCGACGCGCTGCTGGTCAAGGGCTCGCGCTCGGTCGGCCTCGAGGCGTTCACCGCCGAACTGCTGCGCGCTGTCGGCGACGGCGGATGACCGCGGCCCAGGTGGAGATCGGCGAGATCGCCGCGACCGCGATCGACCGCGGCGAGGTGCTGATCGCCGGGATGGCGGCGATGCTGATCACGATCTTCCTCGGGCCGAAGTTCATCGACTTCCTGCGCGTGCGCGAGTTCGGCCAGCAGATCCGCGAGGAGGGGCCGGAGGGACACCACGCGAAGGCCGGCACGCCGACGATGGGCGGCCTGATCCTGTTCCTGGCGATCGCCGTGCCCTACCTGGTGCTCTCCGACCGCGACACCGCCAGCCTCGCCGTCTTCGGGGTCGCGATGGGGTGCGCCGTGCTCGGCTTTGCCGACGACTTCACGAAGATCTCCAAGCGCCGCTCGCTCGGGCTCTCGGCGCGCTACAAGCTGCTCGGCCAGATCGCCCTGGCGCTCGGGCTCTGGTGGGTCGCATACGATCAGCTCGGCATCGACCCGGTGCTCGAGATTCCGGTCCTCGACACCGAGATCTACCTGGGGCCGGTCCCGTACCTGTTCTTCGTCTTCCTAGTCATCGCCGGGGCGTCGAACGCCGTCAACCTCACCGACGGCCTCGACGGCCTCGCCGCCGGCTCCTGCGCGATCGTGCTGCTCGCCTATATGGCGATCACGATCACCAACGGGCAGGCCGACCTGGCGCTGCTCGCCGGCTGCTTCGTCGGCGCCTCGATCGGCTTTCTGTGGTTCAACGCCTTCCCGGCTTCGATCTTCATGGGCGACACGGGCTCGCTCGGGTTGGGAGGCGCGATTGGCGCCTTCGCCGTGATGACGCAGACCGAGGTGCTGCTGATCATCCTCGGCGGGATCTTCGTGATCGAGGCGCTCTCGGTCGCGATCCAGGTGATTAGCTTCAAGATGTTCCGTCGCCGGGTGCTGCTGATGGCCCCGGTGCACCACCACTTCGAGCTGCTCGCCTGGTCGGAGACCAAGATCATGCTGCGCTTCTGGATCGTCGCGGCGGTCTGCAGTGGGATCGGCTACGTGCTCTACCAGAACTCGATCGGGTCCTAGAGGACCCGCTTGATCGCCTTGATCACGATCCGGGGCTGATCGAACATCACGTAGTGGCTGCTGCGCTGGGCGAGCAGGTGCAGAGCGCTCGGCAGCAGGCCGGCGAGCTTGTCCTGGCCGAAGCTCCAGGCGCTCTCGGCATCGAGCGCGAACTCCGTGCCGAGCTCGGCCGGGTAGGTGAGCGGCAGAGCGCGGGAGACGACGGCGTAGGGGAGCCCGTGGTCGAGCGGCGCGCGCCGCTTGAGTGTTCTCATCTGCTCGAAGCTGGCGTCGAAGTCGATCGTCTCGAGATCGGCGTAGTCCTCGAGCCCCGGGGGTGGAAGCACGTTCAGGGAATCGAAGGCGGCCCAGTTGGTTGGCGTCATCCGCGGCTTGATCCACTCGTTCAAGGCCTCGACTTGAACCAGCCCGGTGACCCGGCGCGGGTACCGGCTGGCGTACATGCGCACGATCAGCCCTCCGGTCGAGTGACCGACGAGTACCACCGGGCCCTCGATCGGTCCCGCCCGCAGCAGCGCCCGCAGGTCATCAACCGCGTCCGCCGCGGTGCGAGGCTGGGCGACCGGGGTGCTGCGGCTGAACTCGTCCGTGCCGAGCGTGGTTCCGGGCCGGTCGTACTCGCAAACGCGGGTCAGCTCCGAGACCTGCTCGAACACGGTGACCGGCTGATCCGGATCCAGCTTCACGCTCCAGTAGTCGCCGCGGCTGCGCAGTCCCGCCTCGAGCAGCACGGTCGGGGACCCTTTGCCCTCGCACTCGAGGTAGAGGCCGCGGTCGCCGCCGATCTCCACCTCGCCCGCGAACCGTGGCGCTGAAGCGGCGGGAGCCGCGAGCAGCAGGGTGACCAGCGCCACCGTGAATGAGACCCGCCTCACGGCGCGAGTATCTCAGCCCGCTTTCGAGTCGGTGAACGCGTCGGCCGCCTCGCGCAGCCGCTTGCGGCCCAGCATCAGCGCCCAGAAGGCCCAGAGCGGCCCGTCGACGTAGAGGCGGTGGGTTACCTCGACGCTCGGACCACGCTGCTCGACCGAGTGCTCGTGCCCGACCCGGGCGCCGGGAAGCGGGTACTCGGTCACCAGCCGCCGGCCCGGCTCAAGCGCGGTGACCCGCTGGCGCACAGTGCCGCCCTTGCGCAGCTTCACCCGCACCCCCGATCCCTCGGCGAGCTCGCCGTCGGCCTCCGCGTCCTGGACGCGCTTGTCCCACTCGGGCCAGCGCGACGGGTTGGCCCAGCGGGCCCAGACCGCGCTCGCCGGGACGCTCGCCTTCGCGCTGTGGTTTGTCTCGAACACGCCTAGCTCGGCAGCGGCGAGCCGGCGAAGGCGAAGAACCAGATCAGCATCCCGATCGAGGCGACGATCGCGGTGCCGACGAAGACGGCCTCGACCGGGCTCAGCTTCCCGGTCCCGGGTTTGTAGGGCTCGTCGCGCATGCTGCGGTTCCAGGGGTAGCGAACCGGCGCTCGCTCCTCCTGCGCCTCGCCACGAGCCTGGATCGCCCCGGCGATCATGAGGATGATCGCGTAGCTGGCGAGGATGCCGACGAAGAGGATCGCCGCGGTCGAGCCCTCGACGTGCTGGGCGCCGCGAGAGCCCTGGATCTGCGAGCCGACCCAGATCCAGAACAGGGGCACGCCGGCGCCGATGACGATCGCGGCGGCGATCTCGAGCACGAAGCGCCCGGTCGTGCCCGAGGCGCGCTTGAGCTTCGAATCCTCGCGCTCGGTCATCCCCTGGGAAGGTAGCGGGGACGCCCGAAGCGAAACTACTCACATGCCCGCTGCCAAGCCCCGACCCCCGTTGCCGGCTGGCCCGTTTCTGGTCGTCGGCCTGGCGCGCTCCGGCCAGGCGGCGGCTCGCCTGCTCGCCGAGCGCGGCGAGCAGGTGATCGGCGTCGACACGGGCTCGCCCGAGGGCGCGGCAGGCCTACAGGGGGCGGGCGTCGAAACGATCCTCGATGGGAACGGAACCCAAGCGGTGGAGCGCGTGCGATGTGTGGTCAAGAGCCCCGGCGTCCCGGACACCGCGCCGGCGATCGCCGCCGCCCGCGAGCGGGGCTTGCCGGTGATCGGTGAGCTCGAGCTCGCCTGGCGTCTGTTGCCGAACCGCGTCCTCGCGGTCACCGGGACCAACGGCAAGACCACCGTCGCCGAGCTCCTCGGCCACGTCTGGCGCACCGCCGGGGAGCCGGTGGCCGTCGCCGGCAACGTCGGCAGGCCGCTCGCCTCGCTGGTCGGCGAGATCGATCCGGAGGCGACCGTGGTCTGCGAGGCCTCCAGCTTTCAGCTCGAGGACACGGACGCGTTCGCGCCCGAGTGCGGGGTGCTGCTCAACGTCACCCCCGACCACATCGATCGCCACGGCAGCCTCGAGGCCTACCTGGAGGCGAAGCTGAAGATCTTCGCCAGGCAGGCGAACGACGACGTCTGCGTCTACAACGGCTCCGACCCGGCGCTCGCCGGCGTCGACCTCGGTGGCTGCGGGCGCCGGCTGGCGTTCTGCACCGAACCGGCGATCGGCGACGACTGCCAGGCCGTGGTCGCGGACGGGCTGCTCGAGCTCTGGGGCGAGCCCCTGCTGCGGCTCGACGAGCTCCAGCTTCTCGGCGCCCACAACGCCGCCAACGCGGCCGCCGCGGCCGCCGCGGCCGCGGCGATGGGGATCGAGCGCGGTGCCCTCGCCGATGGCCTGCGCAGCTTCCGCGGCGTCCCCCACCGGCTGGAGCCGGTCGGCGAGGCCGGCGGGGTGCTCTATGTCAACGACTCGAAGGCGACCAACGTCGCCGCCGCGGCGGCGGCGCTGCGCTCGTTCGACGGCGGAGTGCGAGCGATCCTCGGCGGCTCGCTCAAGGGCGAGGGATTCGGCGAGCTCGCCGAGCCGGTCGCCGAGCGCTGCAGCGGCTGCTATCTGATCGGCGAGGCGGCGGACCGGATCGAGCACGACCTGGCGGCGGCCTGGGCTGCCGGTGTCTCGCACCGCCGCTGCGACGGCCTGGCCGAGGCCGTTCGCGCCGCCGCCGCCGACGCCTCCGCGGGCGAGGTCGTCCTGCTGGCGCCGGCCTGCGCCAGCTTCGACGCCTATGCCGACTTCGAGCAGCGAGGCGAACACTTCCGCACCCTGGCCACCGAGTTGACAACCAAGGAGAACGACTGATGAAAGTTTCGTCACGCAGACTGCCGTCGCCGACGATGTTCGTCGCCGCGATCGCGCTCATTCTGGCCCTGGCCGGCACCTCGATCGCCGCCGACCCGCTGGCGAAGCTGACCAAGACGAAGGTGCGCAAGATCGCCAACAAGGAGATCGACAAGCGGGCGCCGGGGCTCTCGGTCGACGAGGCAACCTTCGCGATCACCGCCGGTAACTCCGAGCGGCTCGGCAACCTCGACCCCTCGGCGTTCATGCGCTCGGCGGGCTGTGCCCCCGGCAAGGTGCTCGGGCGCGCACGCTTCGACCCGGGCGCGATGGCGGCGACGCCCTCGACCGCGGGCGTCACGGTCGCGGAGAACTGCTCCGGAGGTACGGTCGAGGCGGAGCGGCTCAACACCGGCACCTACAGGATCCGGTTCAACGGGTCCGACGCCGCGGTCGCTGTCTGCAGCGACATGGCCCAGGGCGACGGGGACTTCGCGATCACCGACGTCGTGCTCAGCACGATCGCACCGGGTCACTGGAGAGTCATGGTTTACGACCCGATCAACGACAACCTGGCCGACGTCCCGTTCGCCTGCATCGTGGCCTGATCAACCCGGCTCGGCCGGGCACGTCACAGGCATGATTTCGCGCCTCGGGCGCGAAACAGGCTCTGATGAGCCCGAAGGCAGCGCGTGCGTCCGCAAAGCACCAGCCGATCGAGTACTCGCTGCTGCTGACGGCGACCCTCTGCCTGCTCGCCTTCGGCGTGGTCATGGTCTTCAGCGCCAGCTCGACCACGTCACTGCTCGGGGAGACCGGCGACAGCGCCTACTACCTCAAGCGCACGCTGATCTTCGGCGCCATCGGCCTCCTGGTCATGCACGTGCTCGCCCGCAAGGGCGTCCGGGTGCTGCGGCCGCTGACCCCGCTGCTGCTCGCGGGTGCGATCCTCCTCTGCCTCGCCGTGATGCTGCCCGGGGTCGGGGTCGAGATCAACGGCTCACGAGCCTGGCTCGCGGCCGGACCGGTTCAGATCCAGCCCTCGGAGCTGATGAAGATCGTGCTGGTCCTGTTCGCCGCGCAGCTGCTGGCGACCCGTCCGGAGGTGGTCAAGGGCGGGGTCGGGCGGCTGATGCCGGTGCTCGGGATCGTCGGGCTCGGGGTGCTGGTCGTCGGCGTCGGCGACCTGGGAACGGCGCTCGTCACCTGCTTCGCGATCACGGCGCTGCTGATCGGAGCGGGCGCGCGCCTGCGCGACATCGCTCTGCTGGCCGCCGGGGCCGGGGCGATCATCCTGCTCGCGGTGATGATCGAGCCCTACCGGGTGGCGCGAATCACCTCCTTTCTCGATCCCAGCGGCGACCCGGGCGGCGCCGGCTTTCAGCTGATCCAGGCGAAGATCGCGCTCGGCTCGGGCGGCCTCTTCGGGGTCGGCCTGGGGGAGAGCCTGCAGAAGGCCTTCTACCTGCCGGAGGCGCACACCGACATGATCGCGGCGGTGGTCGGTGAGGAGCTGGGGATGGTCGGCATCGGCGCCCTCGTCGGCCTCTACGGCCTCTTCGGCTATGCCGGCTTTCGGATCGCGCAGTCGGCTCGCGACCGTTACGGCAAGCTGCTGGCGGCCGGTCTCACTTCGCTCGTCCTGACCCAGGCGCTGGTCAACCTGCTCGCCGTCTTCGGCCTCGCGCCGCTCACCGGGGTGCCGCTGCCGTTCGTCTCCTATGGCAACGCCAGCATGCTGGTGATGCTGGCCGCCGTCGGCCTGCTGTTGAACATCTCCAGGGGCGGCAGCGCACGGTCGGCCGCCAAGCCGTCGAGCGGCGGTGGGAGACTGCGCGTCGTCGACGGTGGTTCACGAGCCTCAACACCCCGAAGGGCCGCAAAGGCCGGTAGTCGTGATCGCGGCGGGCGGAACGGCGGGGCACGTCGTACCCGCGCTGGCCGTAGCCGACGCGCTACGAGCTGAGGGCGCGGCGGTTTCGTTCCTCGGCGCCGAGGATCGCCCCGAGGCCGAGGTCGTGCCCGCGGCGGGGTATGAGATCGACCTGCTGCGCGTCCGCGGCCTCGATCGCGGCCGGCCGATTCGCGCCGCCGGCTCGGTCTACCTGGCGGGCGCCGCGGTCCCCGCCGCGCGCCGGGTGCTGCGCGAGCGCGGCGCCCAGGCGGTGCTCGGCGGTGGCGGCTACGTCGCCGGCCCGGCCGGGGTCGCCGCGGTCAGGCTCGGCCTGCCACTGGTGCTGACCGAGGCCGACCGCCACCTCGGGCTCACCAACAGGCTGCTCGCCCGCCGCGCGCGCCGGGTCTGCCTCGCGTTCCCGATCGAGGGCCTGGAGGGCGACCGTTACCTGGTCACCGGCCGCCCGGTCCCGGCGGCGATCCTCTCCGCCGACCGCGACCAGGCCCGCGGCCGCTTCGGGATCGCAGCCGCCGACCGCTGTCTGCTCGTCTTCGGCGGCAGCCAGGGTGCCCGCTCAATCAACCTCGCCGCGATCGAGGCCTTCGCCGGGCCCGACGCCGGCGAGCGCGACTTCCACGTCCTCCACATAAGCGGCAGCCGCGATCACGCCGACGTGCGCGCGGCGCTCGATGCCGCCCCCAACGCCAAGCGCTACACCCTGCTCGAGTACGAGCCGGGGCTCGCCGATGCGCTTGCCGCCTCGGATCTCGTGCTCGCCCGCTCGGGCGGCTCGATCTTCGAGATCGCCGCCGCCGGGCGCCCGTCGATCCTCGTTCCCTATCCGCACGCGGCGGCTCGCCACCAGCATGCGAACGCCGAGTGGATGGCCGCCGACGGGGCCGCGGTCGTGGTCGAGGATTCCGAGCTCGATCCCGGCCGGCTGCGGGCGCTGGCGGGCGAGCTGCTCGCCGACGCGCAGCGGCTGGCGACGATGTCGAGCGCGGCACGCTCGCTCGCCCGGCCCGATGCCGCCGACCGGGTCGCGGCCGAGCTGCTCGCCGCGATCGGCAACCCTTAGTCGATGACCTCCGACGACTGGAGCGGGCGCGAGCTGCATTTCATCGCCATCGGCGGCGCCGGGATGAGCGGCCTGGCCCTCGTCTGCCGCGACCTCGGCGCTCGCGTGACCGGCTCCGACCGGGCCGAGAGCTCCTACCTGCTGCGGTTGCGCGAGGCCGGGCTCGAGCCCCAGGTGGGCCACGATCCCGAGCGGGTGCCCGCCGGCGCCGAGGTCGTCGTCTCGACCGCGATCGCCGACGACAACCCCGAGCTGGCACGCGCGCGTGAGCGCGGGCAGCGGGTCATCCATCGCGGCGAGCTGCTCGCCGAGCTCTGCTCGCTGCGGCGCCTGATCGCGGTCTCGGGCACGCACGGCAAGACGACCACGGCCGGGATGCTGGTGCACGCCCTGCGCGCGCTCGGCGCCGACCCCGGTTTCTTCGTCGGCGGCGAGCTCCCCGGGGCCGGCCCGGGCGGCGGGCGGGCGAACGCCGGCTGGGGAGCGGGGGAGTGGCTGGTCGCCGAGGCCGACGAGTCCGACGGCAGCTTCCTCGACCTCGCCCCGGAGGTCGCCGTGATCACCAACGTCGAGCTCGACCACCACTCGCGCTGGGGATCGCGAGCCGAGCTCGTCGACGCGTTCGCGCGCTTTGGCGCCTCGGCCTCCGGCCTCGCCCTGCTGGGCGGGGCGGATCTCGATCCGGTCGCCGGCCTCGGCGGCGGTGAGCGTCGCCTGCTCCGCTTCGATGCCGAGCACCCGGGCCCACCGGCGCTCGCGCTGCAGGTGCCGGGGCGCCACAACGTCCTCAACGCCCGCGCCGCGCTGGCGGCGCTCGAGCTCGCCGGCTTCGAGCTCGAGCCGGCGGCAGCCGCGCTCGCCACCTTCCCCGGGATCGCCCGCCGCCAGGAGCACAAGGGCAGTCGCGCCGGGGCCGAGATCTACGACGACTACGCCCACCACCCGACCGAGGTGGCGGCGACGCTCGAGGCGCTGCGCGAGCTCCAGCCGAGGCGGCTGATCGCCGTCTTCCAGCCCCACCTGTATTCGCGCACGAAGGCGCTCGCGGGGCGCTTCGGCGCCGCGCTCGCCGCCGCCGACGAGGTCGGCGTGCTCGACGTCTACGCCGCCCGCGAGCAGCCGCTCGGCGAGCTCGCCGGGGTCAGCGGTCTCGACGTCGCCCGTGCGGCGGCCGATCACGCGGGCGGCAGGCCGGTGTCCTGGCTCCGTGACGCGGCGACCGCGGAGCGGGTCCTGGCGCCGCGGCTTCGCGATGGCGACCTGCTGGTGACGATCGGCGCCGGCGACGTGTTCCAGCTCGCCGACGAATTGGTGGACGGGCCGTGAGTCTGCCCGAGGGCGTCGAGCGCGATTACTCGCTGGCGCGGCTGACGACCGTGCGCGCCGGCGGCAACGCCGAGCTGTTCGCGAGGCCCGGATCGGAAGGCGAGCTGGTCGATCTGCTGGGCTGGGCCGCGGGCGAGGGGGTCGCGGTCGCGGTCGTCGGCTCGGGCTCGAATCTGCTCGTCGCCGACGAAGGCGTGCCCGGACTGGTGCTGAAGCTGGCCGGGGAGCTGGCCGAGATCGAGCGCGACGACACCAGGGTGATCTGCGGCGCCGGCGTTCGCCTGCCTTCGGCCTCGGCGAAGATCGCCGGCTGGGGGCTGACCGGGCTCGAGTTCGGGATCAACATCCCGGGCACCGTCGGCGGCGCCGTGCGCATGAACGCGAACGCCTACGGCGGCGAGCTCGCGCGGGTGCTCGAGTGGGTCGACGTCTGTACCGCCGCCGGGGTCGACCGCCGCCCGCCCGAACAGCTCGGGTTCGAGTACCGGCGCTCGAACCTGGGTCCGGGCGAGGTCGTCTCGCTGGCGTCGTTTGCCCTCGCCGAGGCCGACTCCGCGGCGGTCAAGGCGACGATGGCCGAGATGCGGGGCAAGCGCCGCGAGGCGCAGCCGTCGGGGATCAAGACCTTCGGCTCGACCTTCAAGAACCCCGACGACGAGCGAGCCGGCGGGCGAACCGCGGGCCAGTTGCTCGAAGCCGCCGGCTGTCAGGGGCTCACCGTCGGCGGCGCGCGGCTCTCGCCCAAGCACGCGAACTTCGTCGAGAACGCCGGCGAGGCGACGACCGCCGACGTGCTCGCGGTGATGGCGGCCGGGCGCCGGCGCGTCCACGAGGCCTTCGGGATCGAGCTCGAGCCCGAGGTCCAGGTGCTCGGCGAGATCCAGTGGCCGGCCGACTGGGAGCTCGAGCCGCTGCCGCCCGCCGATCCGACGCCCGGCTGAGGGGGCAGGAGGCGAGGCTCGGGGGGTGAAAACCACCCTGATGAGCCGATCCCGGGCCTCGACCCCTGCCGGTAAGCGCCGCACGAGCACGCGTGGGGCGGCGCGCTCGGAGCAGGCACGCCCACGGCCGAAGCGCGCCGCGGCACCCAAGCGCGCCAAGGGCAAGGCGAAGCCGGCGAAGCGCGCCCCGGCCAAGCGCAGCGCCAGCGCCCGCGGGCGCTCGCGTTCGAAGCCGGCGACCAGGCGGTCCGCGCCGCGGCGCCCGCAGGCACGTCGGCGGACTCGCCGAACCTGGTCGCGCCCCCGGCCCCTGTCCGCGCTTCGCCGTGGCTTCGGTTCCGTTTCCTGGCGCTACCGGCTCGGGATCCTCGCGATCTGCGCGGCGACGCTCGCCGCCGGGTACCTGTTCTGGCTTCGCGACTCCTCGCTGGTCGCGGTCACCAACGTCGACGTCGTCGGCCTGACCAGCGGCGACCGCGAACAGATCGTCGGCGAGATCACCCGGGTCGCCGAGCAACAGACGACGCTGCACGCCGATCCGGCGAAGATCGAGCAGGTCGCGACGAGGTTCCCGACGGTCGAGTCGGTGAGCGTCGATCCCAACTTCCCCCACGGCATGCGAATCGAGATCAACGAGCGCCCGCCGGCGCTGCTGGTCGAGGCCGACGGGCAGCAGCTTGCGGCGGCCGCCGACGGCACCCTGCTCGCCGGGGTCGAGGTCGACGACGCGGATCAGCTGCCGGTGCTCGAGGTCAAGCAGGCGCCCGACGGCGCGAGCCTGGAGGGCGACCCGCTGCAGCAGGCGCTGATCCTCGGCGCGACGCCCGAACCGCTGCGACCGCTGATCGAGAACGTCGGCGAGGACAAGGACTACGGGGTCGAGGTCACGCTGCGCGGCGGGATCCCGGTCCGCTTCGGCAGCGGCTCGCGGGCGGCCGAGAAGTGGGCATCGGCGAGCGCGGTGCTGGCGAGCCCGAAGGTCGACTCGCTCACCTATCTCGACGTCAGGGTGCCGGAGCGCCCGGCGACCGGCGGCGGGGCGTAGTCGCCGGCGTCAGGAACGCCTAGTCTATACTCCAGGTCGAGACTTTAGGAAATATGTCAACCCTCGAGTCCAGATCGAAGGTTGGGCGCGTTGCACGATTCCGTGCCGGTTCGGGTAGCCTCGATTGACACGGACGCCACGATGCCCTAGCGTCATCCTCACGTATAGGCTGCATAGAGCGGAAAACGTTCAAGTCTGCCTTCAGCCTCGGACGGAACCACAAGGGTCAACTTAGGAACGGGAGAAATGGTCGAGTCGTCCTATCTCGCGGTGATCAAGGTCGTCGGAGCCGGCGGTGGAGGCACGAACGCGGTTAGCCGCATGGTCGACGCCGGGCTCAAGGGCGTCGAGTTCATCGCCATCAACACCGACGTGCAGGCGCTGCAGTCCTGCGAAGCCGACATCAAGCTGGCCGCCGGCCACAACCTCACCCACGGCCTCGGCGCGGGCGCCAACCCCGACGTCGGAGCGGGTGCGGCCGCCGAGTCGCGCGACGACATCAAGGAGGCGCTGAAGGGCGCCGACATGGTCTTCGTCACCGCCGGCGAGGGTGGCGGTACCGGTACCGGCGCCGCCCCGGTGATCGCCGAGATCGCCAAGGAGGAGATCGGCGCCCTGACCGTCGGCGTGGTCACGAAGCCGTTCGAGTTCGAGGGCAACCGCCGCATGCAGCAGGCCCTCGACGGGATCGACAAGCTGCGGGCCAAGGTCGACACCCTGATCATCGTCCCGAACCAGAAGCTGCTCGAGGTCGTCGAGCGGCGAACCTCGGTCCAGGAAGCCTTCCGGATGGCCGACGACATCCTGCGCCAGGGTGTGCAGGGGATCACCGACCTGATCACCACCCCGGGCCAGATCAACCTCGACTTCGCCGACGTGCGCACGGTGATGGCCGACGCCGGCTCGGCGATGATGGGCATCGGCACCGCTTCGGGCGAAAACCGCGCCCAGGAGGCGGCGAAGATGGCGGTCAACTCGCCGCTGATGGAGGAGTCGATCGACGGCGCCACCGGGATGCTGCTCAACTTCACCGGCTCCGAGGACCTGAACCTGTTCGAGGTCAACGAGGCGGCCGACATCGTCGTTTCGACCGCCGACAAGGGCGCCAACATCATCTTCGGCACCGTGATCGACCCGAGCATGGGCGACGAGGTCCGGGTGACCACGATCGCGACCGGGTTCGAGGGTCGCGAGACGCTCGCCCGCAAGCCGATGCAGGTTCGCGAGCGCAGCCGCGCCCGCCGCGTCGGCGGGCTCGCCGACCGCGAGCGCCGCGAGCTCCAGGTCTCCGACGACGACATCGACGTCCCGCCCTTCCTGCGCGGCAGCTGAGCCGCAACTCGACCCGGTCCGACCGGTTACAAGTAGCTGAACAGCGCCCGCGGGGGGAGGGATCCGGTGGGTGCGTGAACGAGGAGACGAACACCAATGAAGTGGTTCAAGACTCTGCGACCGACGCCCGCGATGATCGTGGCGATGGTCGCGCTGGTGGCGGCGATGTCGGGTGCGGCAATCGCGCTTCCCGGCAAGGGCACGGTGTCGACGAACGACATCAAGAAGGCCGCGATCACGAAGAAGCTGATCGCCAAGGGCGCGGTCGGCTCGCAGCAGATCATCGGCAAGTCGATCAAGGGC
The DNA here is from genome assembly GCA_963767475.1 of uncultured Solirubrobacterales bacterium. Classification (GTDB taxonomy): domain Bacteria; phylum Actinomycetota; class Thermoleophilia; order Solirubrobacterales; family 70-9; genus WHSW01. The sequence continues at coordinate 324,340 of CAVYEI010000003.1, read as the reverse complement.
AACCGGATCAAGGACAAGGGCGTGAAGGCGAAGCAGATCGCCGACGCGACGATCACCGAGAAGCAGATCGCCGACGCCACGATCACCGGCGCCAAGGTCGCCGATGACGGGCTCTCGGACAAGAACATCTCCGACTACGAGGTGATCGGCGACGGCAGCTTCGTCAAGCTGACCGCGACCGAGGCGGCAAGCCTGGCGGGCGCGCTCGCCGCGGCCCCGGAGACGGTCCTGTTCACCAAGGGCCAGCTGACGCTGTACGCGAAGTGCTATCGCGACACGACGACCGGCGAGACCGAGGGCGGCATTTATGCCCGCACGACCACCGACGGAGCGATCCTCCAGGGCGCGGGCGGCAACCTGCCAAACAACGACGCGACCCTGCTCGATACCGGCACGGCCGAGGCCGACCGCGCGGTCGACCTGCAGCTGGTCAGCAATGCCGACTCGGGCACGGTCGGCGAGGCCGAGAGCGCGCTGATCGGCGCTGATGGGACGGATCTGCAGATCCTCAGCCACATCGCCGTCAAGCAGGGCTCGTTCGCGGGCGGCAACGGCGCCTTCGGCGACGGCAACGTCTGCCTGTTCGGGGGCCAGATCTCGGGCTGACCCGAGCTCGACCGGGGTGGATAGCCTGAGCGCCGTGCAGAAAGCGGCGCTCAGGCAGACACCCCTTCACGCGTCACACGTCGCCGCCGGCGCGAAGCTGGTCGATTTCGCCGGCTGGGAGATGCCGGTGCAGTACGAGGGCGTGAGCGCCGAGCACCTGGCGGTGCGCGGCTCCTGCGGCGTCTTCGACGTCTCCCACATGGGCGAGATCGAGACCTCCGGGCCGGGGGCGCTGGAGCTGCTTCAGCGGCTGCTCTCCAACGACGTGACCAAGCTCGCGGTCGGCGATGCGCAGTACTCGGTGCTCTGTCGCGACGACGGCGGCGTGCTCGACGACCTGTTCACCTACCGGCTTGCCGAGGACAGCTACCTCACGGTCACGAACGCCGCCAATCACGACTCCGATCTGGACTGGTTTCGCGAGCACGCTGAAGGCTTCGACGTCGCTTTGGCAGACCGCCTCGACGACTACGCGATGCTCGCCGTCCAGGGCCCCGACGCGCGCGCGATCGTCGCCAAGCTCGTCGACGGCGAGCTGCCCCCACGCATGCGGACTGCCTGGATGACGCCCCGCACGCCCGGAGGCGAAGCCGAGGACGTGGCGGGAGTGGTGCTCGTCTGCGGCACCGGCTACACGGGCGAGGACGGGGTCGAGATCCTGATTGCGCCCGAGTCCGCGGCGGCGCTGTGGGACGCCCTGCTTGCCGGCGGGGCGACGCCTGCCGGGCTCGGCGCCCGCGACACCCTGCGGCTCGAGGTCTGCTTTCACCTCTACGGCAACGACCTCTCGACCGACCGCAACCCGATCGAGGCCGGGCTCGGCTGGTGCTGCAAGGAGGAGACGGGCTTCATCGGCGCCGAGGCCGTGGCCGAGGCGCGGGCGGCGGGCCCGGCAGAGAGGCTGGCGCCGTTCGCGCTCACCGAGAGGGGGATCCCGCGACAGGACAACCCGGTGCTGGTCGAGGACGCGGAGGCCGGCGTCGTCACCAGCGGCAGCTTCTCTCCCTCGCTGCAGAAGGGCATCGGCATGGCCTACGTGCGCGCCGACCTCGCCGAGCCCGGAACCGAGGTCGAGATCGACGTGCGTGGAAAGCGCCGCCCTGCGCGCGTAGAGTCCAAGCCCCTCTACGACCCCGAGCGACAGGAGCGATGAAGTTGGCCGACGAGACCTATCCCGACGAGCTCAAGTACCACCCCGAGCACGACTGGGCGCGGGTCGAGGGCGACGAGGCCACGCTCGGGATCACCTGGTATGCACAGGACGCGCTCGGCGAGGTCGTCTTCTACGAGCCACCCGAGCTCGGAACGACGATCGCCAAGGACGGCGCCTACGCCGAGGTCGAGTCGGTGAAGGCGGTCTCGGACGTGATCGCGCCCGTCTCGGGTGAGGTCACGGCGGTCAACGAGGAGCTCGCGGACTCTCCGGAGAAGATCAACACCGATCCCTACGGCGAAGGCTGGCTGGTCAAGGTCAAGCTCGCCGATCCGGGCGAGCTCGAGGGGCTGCTCGACGCGGCGGCCTACAAGGCCCTGCTCGCCGACGCCTGATGGACGACTTCCGCAGCAGCCCGTCACCGGCGATCGTGCTCGCCGTGCTCGCGCTCGTGTTCGCAATCGCCGGCTCCGCGGTCGCCGGCACCGCCGGGCTGAGCTCGAAGATCACCAAGTCGAAGGTCCGGTCGATCGCCGCCAAGCAGGCGGACCGGCGGATCACCGAGCGCGCGCCGGGCCTCTCGGTCGACCGCGCGAGCACCGCCGACAACGCGCGAAACCTCGGCGGGAGGCCGGCCGGCGACTATGCCCTGGCCGAGTCCGAGCCCTTCCACACGGTCGGCCAGGCCGGCGAGCCTCCGTTCGAGAGCGGGTGGAGCAACCTGGGTGGCGGCCGCAGCGTCGCGGCGTTCTACAAGGACTCCCAGGACCGCGTGTACCTGAAGGGAGTGCTCTCCGGAACGACGTCGACGACCGCGTTCACGCTGCCGGCGGGTTACCGGCCGTCGGAGCAGCTGTTCATGCCCGTGGCGATCGGCGGCGGCCTCAACGTCTTCCCGGACGGACAGGTCGTGCCCGTCTGCACGACCTGCGGCGCCGTCGGGATCGACGGTCTCTCCTTCCGGCTGCCGTAGCATCGGGCCGGTGAGTCACCACCCGACGGCCTCTCAGGCCCGGCTCGCCGACGCCAGATGAACGACCTCAGCAGCAAGCCGTCACCAGCGATCGTGCTCGCCGTGATCGCGCTCGTGTTCGCAATCGCCGGCTCCGCGGTCGCCGGCACCGCCGGGCTGAGCTCGAAGATCACCAAGTCGAAGGTGAAGAAGATCGCCGACAAGCGGATCAACGCGCTGGCGCCCGGGCTCTCGGTGGCGAAGGCGGCGAGCGCGACGAGCGCCGCGAGCGCGACCAACTCCGATCAGCTCGACGGCCTCGGCGCGACCGCGTTCGTGCGCAAGGCTGAGACCTTCACCCGCAGCTGGGGCTGCGCCGGCAGCGCCTGGGAGAGCGTCAACAGCGGGTCGGGCTATTCGACCAGCACCGGCTTGAAGAACGGCATCGGCATCTTTGCCTGCAACGTCGACCTGCCCAGCGGCGCGATCGTCAGTCAGGCGCGGTTCACGGTGGTCGACAACGACGGCGGCGCGGGCATCAGCTGCGAGATGTGGCGCACGCGCATGTCGGCGCCGATCGGCGACCAGCAGCAGATGGCGGCGACACCATCGACGGTGATGACGCCGGGCTCGGTCAACCTGGTCGACAACACGATCGCCCAGAACCCGATCGACAACGCCAACTTCACCTACTACCTCAGCTGCAACTCGGGCGGCAGCAACACGGGGCTGTACGGAGCGACCCTGACCTACCAGGTGAGCGGCGGCGACGGTTGACGGACCGCGCTCGGCGAGGCTGCCGGCGAGCGTCGCCGAGCGCCCCGCTAGCCTCAAACGAGTGAGTCGCTACACGTCCGCAACCGACGCCGACCGGGCGGCGATGCTGGAGGCGATCGGCGTCGCCTCGACCGACGAGCTGTTCGCCGACATCCCGGCCGAGCTGCGCCTCGACCGCCCGCTCGAGCTTCCCGACGGCCTCTCCGAGACCGAGGTCTTCGACCGCTTCGCCGCGCTTGCCGCGCGCAACGCCGACGCCGACTCGGAGACCTGCTTTCTCGGCGCCGGGATGTACGACCACTACGTCCCCGCTCTGGTCGAGGCGATCATCTCCCGTTCGGAGTTCCTCACCCCCTACACGCCCTATCAGCCGGAGGTCTCGCAGGGCGGGCTGCAGGTGATGTTCGAGTTCCAGACCGCGATCTCCGAGCTCACCGGGCTCCCGGTCTCGAACGCCTCGATGTACGAGGGACCTTCCTCGGTCGCCTCGGCGGCCTACCTGGCGCTCGGCGCCGGCAAGGGCCGCAAGCGGCTCGTCGTCTCGCGGGGATTGCACCCGCACGCCCGTGCAACGCTCGAAACCTACGCCCGCGGCTGGGGCGCCAAGATCGTCGAGGTCGGTCTCCGCGACGGGGTCACCGATCCCGCCGAGATCGAGAACTACATCGACCAGGACGTCGCCGCGATCTTCGTCTCGAACCCGAACTTCCTCGGCTCGATCGAGGACCTCGAGGCCCTGGCGGCCGCGGCCCACAAATCCGGCGCGCTCTGCGTCGCCTCGGTCGACGCGATCACGCTCGGGGTCCTGCGCCCGCCCGGCGAGTGCGGGGTCGACATCGCCGTCGGCGAGGGCCAGCCGCTGGGCAACCGGCTCGACTTCGGCGGCCCCTCGTTCGGCTTCTTCGCCGCCACCGAGGAGCACCTGCGCCGGATGCCCGGCCGGATCGCCGGCGAGACCACCGACGTCGACGGCCGCCGCGGCTTCGTGCTCGCCCTGCAGACCCGCGAGCAGCACATCCGCCGCGAGAAGGCGACCCACAACATCTGCACCTCGCAGGCGCTGAACGCGCTCGCCGGAACGATCTACCTCGCCTGGCTCGGGCGTCGGGGAATCGTCGAGCTCGGCGAGTTGCTGGTCCGGCGCACGGCCTACGCGCGCGAGCAGCTGGCCGCCGTCGACGGGGTCGAGCTGCTGCACGAGGCCCCGGTGGCGCGGGAGTTTGCGCTGCGCCTGGATGCGCCCGTGGCCGAGGTGCTCGACCGGGTCAGCGAGGACGGAATCGCCGCCGGCTACCCGCTCGGTCGCGAGTACCCGGAGTACGAGGACGGGCTCCTGGTCGCGATCACCGAGCGCCGCTCGCGCGAGGACATCGACCGCCTCGCCGACGCCCTCGGACGGGCGGTCAGGGAGACGGCCGACCGCGCTCCGGCGGAGGTGGCCTCATGAGCCCGACCGACGCGCCGCCCGCCAACGCCGACACGCCGACGCCCCAGCAGCGGGAGCAGGCGGTGACCATCTACGAGCGCTCCGTGGAGGGCAGGCGGGCCGCCGTGCTTCCCCCCAGCGACGTCCCGGAGACCCCGCTCTCAGAGCTGATCCCGGCGCGCTTCCTACGCGATGGCGGCCCGGCGCTGCCCGAGGTCGCCGAGCCCGAGATCGTCCGCCACTACAACCGCCTCTCACGCCGCAACTTCGACCTCGACACGGGCCCCTATCCGCTGGGCTCGTGCACGATGAAGCACAACCCGCGCCTGAACGAGAAGATCGCGGCGCTGCCCGGTCATGCGCGCCTGCATCCGGCGCAGGATCCGAAGCGCGCCCAGGGCGCGCTCGAGCTGATGTGGAACCTGGAGCGGGCGCTGAGCGAGATCTGCGGGCTGCCGCACGTCTCGCTGCAGCCGTCGGCGGGCTCCCACGGCGAGCTCGCCGGGCTGCTGCTGACGCGCGCCTACCACGAGGACCGCGGCGAGCAGCGGACCAAGGTGCTGACCCCGGACACGGCCCACGGGACCAACCCAGCGACCGTGACCATGGCCGGCTACGAGGTGGTCAAGGTCGAGACCAACGAGCGCGGTGGGGTGGACGTCGACGACCTGCGCGAGAAGGCGACCGACGAGGTCGCCTGCCTGATGCTGACCAACCCGAACACGCTCGGGCTCTTCGACGAGAACATCGCCGAGATCGCCTCGATCGTCCACGGCGTCGGCGGCACGCTCTACTACGACGGCGCCAACCTGAACGCGATCATGGGCTACACCCGCCCCGGTGACATGGGCTTCGACATCGTCCACCTGAACCTGCACAAGTCGTTCAGCCAGCCGCACGGGGGAGGGGGGCCGGGGGCCGGCCCGATCGCCGTCTCCGAGCGGATTGCGCCCTTCCTGCCGGCGCCGCGAATCGTCCGCGGCGAGGGCGAGCACCGGAGCCCCAACGGTTCCGACGCCAGCACCAACGGCTCGGGCCGGCGCTTCGACCTCGACTACGAGCTGCCGAAGTCGATCGGCAGGCTGCGCGGCTTCCAGGGCAACTTCGGGGTCTTCGTGCGCTCCTACGCCTACATCTCGAGCCTCGGCGGCGACGGCCTCCGCGAAGCCTCGGAGACCGCGGTCCTGAACGCCAACTACCTGCTCGCGAAGCTGCGCGCCGGCAGGGCGGGGAAGTACCTGCCGCATGCCTTCGAGCGGATCCCGATGCACGAGTTCGTACTCTCGGCGACGGTGGCCAAGCGCGAGCTCGGGGTGAAGACGCTCGACATCGCCAAGCGACTGCTCGACTACGGCTTTCACCCGCCGACGATCTACTTCCCCCTGCTCGTCGACGAGGCGCTGATGGTCGAGCCGACCGAGACCGAGACCCGTGAATCGCTCGACCAGCTCGCGGAGGCGATCGACTCGATCCTCGCCGAGGCCGAGCGCGACCCGGAGATCCTCCTCAACGCTCCCTACACGACCCCGGTCCGCCGCCTCGACGAGGCGGCCGCGAGCCGCAGGCCGACGATTCGCCAGCCCCTGGGCTGACTAGGCGGCGAGGCGCCCGCGCCTCACCCGCGGCTCACGCGGATGCGAGCGGGCGACGATCCGCGGCCGTCCGGCCGCCTGTCCGGGCGCCTGCTCGGCGCGGGCTCGCAGCAGGGCGACGAGCTCGGCGGTGGGGTGAAACGGATCGGCGATCGCAGCCCCGCCGTCGATCGCGACCGCGGCCCGGATCGAACCGGCGGACTCGCCGACGATCAGCCGGCCGGCGGGCACGGAGGCGGAGTCGAGCTGCGCCAGGCGGCGAAGCTGATCGCGGTCGTCCTCGGTTGCCAGGCGGATCGCGATCGGTTCCATCGGGAGATTGATTGACATTGTGTGGGCCCTCCGTTAGTCTTTGAGCGTCGATACCAACGATACTTTCAACTGGATTGGTAATCAATGTCATACAAAGACCGATTGTCTGACCTCGACCGCGGCGGAGAGCACTCGCTCACGCAGCAACTCGTCGACCTCTTCGCCGCCGCGATCGAACGCGGCGAGCTCGAACCGGGGGAGAAGCTGCCGCCGACCCGCGAGCTCGCCGAGCTCGCCGGCGTCAATCACCTGACCGCCGTACGCGCCTACAAGCGCCTGCGCGAGCTCGGCCTGGTCAGCTCGCAGGTCGGGCGCGGGACGTTCGTCCGCGGTGGCGGTGGCGCGCGGCCGACGGCCGGCGGTGTCTCGGACTCGATCTCGTGGCAGCGATACGCGCTGCCGCCGGCGGACGAGACCTACGGCGACCGCGTGCTGGCCGAGATGCACCGCCAGTCGACCTCGCAGGGGTTGGTGGCGCTGTCGGTCGGATACCCCTCGGCGAAGCTGTTCCCGGCGACGGAGATCGGCGAGGCGATCGACCGCACCCTGCGCGAGGAGCCGGGGAGGGCCCTGCAGTACTCCGACGTTCAGGGCGTGCCCGAGCTCGCCGAGCAGATCGCGCTGCTCTCGGCCGCCCGCGGTGCGCCCGAGGACGCCGACGACATCCTGATCACCACCGGCGCCAGCCAGGCGCTGGCGGTCGCCTGCCGGGCGATCCTGCGCCCCGGCGACGTCGCCGCCTGCGAGGACCCGAGCTTCACCTCGGTGATCCGCTCGATGCGCGACAGCGGCGCCCGGGTCGTCGGCGTGCCCTGCGACTCGGACGGACTCGAGCTCGATGCGCTCGAGAATCTCCTCGCGCGCGAGGAGATTCGCCTGCTGGCGATCCAGCCCCGCCTCCACAACCCGACCGGGCGCGATCTCGAGGCGGGCCGCCGCGAGCGCTTGCTGGAGCTCGCCCGCCGCCACGGATTCTTCATCCTCGAGGACGGGATCTACGGCGATCTGCGCTTCGCCGGCGAGGATCTGCGCTCGCTGCGAGCCGAGGCGCCGGCCCACGTCGTCTACGTCGACTCGTTCTCGAAGACGCTCAGCGGTGGACTGCGAATCGGCTGGGTCGCCGCCAGCGGCCCGGTCCTCGACCGGATCGTCGCCCAGAAGCGCTCCCACGACGTCCACAGCCCGACCCTGACCCAGCTCGCCGTTGCCCGCTACCTCGCCGGGGGTGCGTACCCGGCGCAGGCAGAGCGCGCCCGTAACTTCTACCGCGAGCGGCTGGCGGCGATGAAGGACTCGATCGAGACCCATCTGGGGTCGGTGGCCAGCTATGTCGAACCGCTCGGCGGCGGCCACCTCTGGCTCGAGCTCGACCTCCCGCTCGATGAGCGCGAGCTCGCCGATGAGGCGGTCCGCCAGGGGGTCGCCTACGTCCCCGGCGGCGCCTTGCGGATCGACCAGGGCCCACAGCTGCGCATGCGGCTGTCGTTCGGCTACCTCGACCCGCCCGAGATCGACGAGGGCCTGCGCCGGCTGGCGCAGGCGGTCTCCGCGCTGCGCTCGCGGCCGGTGCGCCGCCAGGGCGTCCCCGTCTGATCTCAGGCGTCGCGGCGTGAGTTCGTGCCGAATGTTTCATGAGCAAACCTTCGCAATCCGTCGGTCGACCTTGTACGCTGCCGCGAGCGCATAACCGGTAAAGCCGAATCTCGGAGCCGCCATCGCGGACCCGGGAACGGGGGAACCAGACGTTTGGGGCAAACCCGCCGCGGCGGGGGCGCAGCTTCTTCAGCGCCAGCCCGACAGCTAACCCCGTAGGCCGACGAAGGAGACCGATCAACTTGACCCCACGTACCAGCTCGAAGCGCATCAGCGGCCGCGCGGCGGCCGCCTCACTCGCGATCCTGGCACTCGCCTCGACGACCTCGCTCGCCGCCACCGGCAGCGGCGGTGTCGGCAGCGGCGGCAGCGGCGGAACCGGCACCGGCGAGACGGCCGAAGGCGTGTTCCCGATACGCGGCAATCACACCTACGGCGACGGCCTCGGCGCCGGGCGCGGCCATGACGGTCAGGACCTGATGGCCAAATGCGGCAAGCCGGTCGTCGCGGCCTGGTCGGGCCGCGTGCAGATGACCGACTACCAGGGCTCCGCCGGAAACTACGTCGTCGTCGATGGCAAGGGCCCGCTTCAGGACACGGTCTACATGCACCTGCAGGAGCGCTCCGAGGTCCGCGAGGGCCAGCGCGTCTTCGCCGGCGATTCGCTCGGCACTGTCGGCGACACCGGCAACGCGAGCACGTGTCACCTGCACTTCGAGATCTGGTCCAACCCGGGCTATTACGAGGGCGGCAGCCCCGTCGATCCGGAGCCCTACCTGCGCGAGTGGGACGTGAAGCGCGGCCGTTGACCGGCAGCGGCGTGCCGGCGCGCCGACGCCCGTAGGCTTGTCGGATGGTTGCACGGCGTCGGGCATGGACGGGTGTGGTGGTGATCGCGATCGTGGTCTCGGCCACGGCGATCGTCAAGGCCGAGCCCCTGCTTCCCGGCCTGCCCGACCTGCCGTTGATCCCCGAGATCCCCGGGTCTCCCGGCGCGCCGCCGGCTCCCGAGCCGCCGCAGAACACGCCGGCCGACGTGGTCGACGGCGCCGCCGCGACCCCCGGCGTCTGCACCGGCGGCGTGTTGAAGCCGGGCGGGCGCTTGCAGCGGTTCGCCGACACGCTCAAGGTGGGCGAGACCGGCTGCCTTCGCCGCGGGGTCTACGAGGGCGGGGTTGATCTGCGAAAGCCGCAGGTGACGCTGCGCAGCTATCCCGGCAAGCGGGCGACGATCAGCGGCGGGCAGGTGCGGGTGAGCCCGGATGCGACCGGGGCGACGGTGAAAAAGCTGCGCCTGGTCAGCGACCAGTTCTCGCCGCTGATCTACGCCAGCCGGGCAGTGATCGCCGAGAACGAGATCACCAACCGTCACACCGACATCTGCGTCCATATCGACCAGTACCCCGGGACGCCGGTCCCGACCGGGGTCGTGATCGAGGAGAACCGCATCCACGACTGCGGCCGGCTACCGGCGACCAACCACGACCACGGCATCTACATCGCCGTCGCCCGCGGGACGATCGTCCGCGACAACCTCTTCTACGACAACGCCGATCGCGGGGTGCAGCTGTATCCCCGGGCGATGGGCACGCGCGTGGTCGGCAACGTGATCGACCACAACGGCCAGGGCGTGATCTTCGGCAATGGGTCCGACGACAGCGTGATCAAGGACAACATCATCTCCAACTCGCTCCTGCGCCACAACGTCGAAACGTCGGCCTCGACCGCCGACAACAACGTCGTCAGCGACAACTGCCTGTGGTCCGATCGCGGCGGTTACTACGGGGGCGAGCCCGCCGGCAGCGGGATCGCGCCCGATCACCCCGGGATCAAGCTCGGGACCAACACGATCGCCGACCCCCGGTTCGTCAACCGCCGCGACTTCCGCCCGGCCCGCGGCTCGCCCTGCGCGGCGATGGGGCCGGGCCCGAACGCCCGGATTCCGCGCTAGGGCCGCCGGCCGGGCACGCTCAGCTCTTCTCGCCGAGGGTGATCAGGTAGTCGCCGTCGAAGGCGACGCCGCCGTCGTCCGGCACCGTGACCTCCTCGTAAAGCCCCCTCAGGTCGGCGAGGAACTCCTGCCAGCGTTCCTCCGACCCGAGCGCCTCGTGCAGCATCACGATCGGTCCGAACTTGGTCGTGTACTCGTCGACCATCTCGTCGATCGAGTCGAAATGCCAGTGAGCGGCGTCGTCCTCGAACGAGACCGCGAGCCCGGTGTCGGCGAACAGCTCGCTGACGTGGTCGCGCACGCCCCACAGCGGCGGCGGCTGAAATCCCTCCGGCGGTGGCGGCGCGTACTTGCCGATCGTGAGGAAGAAGCGGCCGATCGAGCCCTCGGGGCGCCAGGCGGCGATCCCGGCCTTGCCGCCCGGGCGCAACACGCGCGCGATTTCGCTCGCCGCCGCCTTGTGGTCCGGGGCGAACATGCAGCCGAAGGTCGAGACGACGACGTCGAAGCTCGCGTCGTCGAACGGAAGGTCCTGGGCGTCGCCCTCGATCCAGTCGATCTCGACCCCGGCCTCGGCCGCCCGGCGCCGGCCCGGCTCGAACAGCTCCGGGGTGATGTCGAGGCCGCTGACCTGGGCGCCGGCGACCGCGGCCGGGATCGCCGCGTTGCCGCTGCCACAGGCGACGTCGAGCACCCGGTCGCCCTGTTTGACGCCGACCCTCTGCACCAGCGCGTCGCCGACATGCCAGATCCGCTCGGCGATCGCGTCGAAGTCACCGGCCGACCAGGTGGCCCGGGCGCGCTGCTGCGCCTCTGAAGCTTCCATTTTCTGAGAACCCTTTCCGCGTGGATGTCCCGCCGATCCTATGCGTCCGCGGCTACTTGGGGAGCTTCTGCTTGAGCTCGAGTACGGGCGCGAACAGGTCACCGTGCTCGGCCACTCGCTCGAGCGCCGCCGGGGCCTCGAAGCGAACCGAATCGGGGTCGCCGTCGTCGGCGAGCTCGTCGACCTCCTCCCAGGTCAACGGCATCGAGACCCAGGGCCGCTCGCGGTTGCGCAACGAGTAGACCGCGACGGTGGTCTTCGAGTAGTCGTTCTGACTCCAGTCGACCAGCACCTTGCCCTTGCGCAGCTCCTTCGTCTGCTTCGAGACCACGAGCTCGGGCTCGGCGGACTCGAGCGCCTGGGCGACGGCGCGGGCGTAGTTCTTGGTCTGCTCGTAGGTGACCGGCGTGTTCAGCGGCACGTAGACCTGGATCCCCTTCGAGCCCGAGTGCTTGGCGAAGCATTCGAGCTCCAGCCCCGCGAACAGCTCCCGCAGCCGCAGCGCCACCTGCGCGCATTCGACCGCGGTCGCCGGCGGGCCCGGGTCGAGGTCGAAGGCGAGCACCGTCGGGCGCTCGGGCTTCTTCGCCAGCGACAGCGACGGATGCAGCTCGAGCGCCGCCATCTGCGCGCACCAGATCAGCGTCGGCAGGTCGTCGCAGACGATGAACTCGAGCACCCCGACCGAGCCCATCTCGATCGGCGCCGTGCGGATCCAGTCGGGGGTGTGCTTGGGCGCCCGCTTCTCGAAGAAGCGCTGGCCCTCGACCCCGTCGGGGAAGCGCACCCTCGTCAGCGGGCGACCGCGCAGGTGGGGGAGGATCGCCGGCGCGATCTTGGCGTAGTAGTCGATCGCCTCGCCCTTGGTGAACGCGGGCCTGCCGCCGCCCTTGCCGCCGCGCTTGGCGGGCCAGAGGACCTTGTCGAGGTTGGTGAGCGAGAGCTCGCGGCCCTCGACCTCTACTTGCTTGCCTTTGCCTTGCTTTGCGATCGGCTCTTGGTGGTCTTGGCGCGAGGCTTGGCCTTCGGCTTCGGCTTCGCGGCGGGCTTCTCGGAGCTCGATTCCTCAGCCTTGACCGCGGCGAGGCTCTCCTCCAGCGCCGCCATCAGGTCGGGGGCCTTGGTCGGCTTCGGTGCCTCGGTCTCGGTGCTGACGATGCTCTCGCCCTTGGCCTTGCGCTCGATCAGCGCCAGCAGCTCCTCGCGGTACTCGTCGCGGTACTGGTCGGCGTCGAACTCGGAGGTCAGCGAGTCGATCAGCGACTTCGCCATCTCGAGCTCCTTCTTCTTCGGCTTCTCAACCTCCTCGCCGAGGATCTCGGAGAGCTCGGAGGTGGGGACGACCTCGTCGGCGAAGCGCATCGTCGCCATCGTCATCACGCCGTCCATCGGTCGCAGCGCCGCGAGGCTCTCGCGGTTGCGCAGCACGAAGCGCGCGATCGCGACCTTGTGCGACTCCTCCATCGCCTTGACCAGCAGGGCGTAGGCGCGCTCGGCGCCCTTGTCGGGGCCGAGGTAATAGGGATGGTCGAAGTAGATCGGGTCGATGTCGTCGAGGTCGACGAAGTCGAGCACCTCGATCGCGCGGGTCTTCTTCGGATCCAGCTCGGCGAGTTCGTCCGGGGTGATCACCACGTACTGGTCGGGGGCGATCTCGTAGCCCTTGACGATGTCGCCGTACTCGACCTCCTCGCCATCGGCCTCGGCGACGCGCTTGTGGCGCACGCGCGAGCCGTCGGCCTCACGCAGCTCGCGGAAGCTGACCGACTTCTTGGAGACGGCCGAATAGAGCTTCACGGGCACGTTGAGGAGCCCGAAAGAAATTGAACCTGACCAGATCGCGCGTGCCATAGGTATCTAGTACCTCAGACTACCCCGGAGGTCCTTTCTAATCGGTCGGAAGCAAGAAACCTTGCTCGGCCCCACCGCGCACGCCCGCAGGCGAAGCCGAGGACGTGGCGCGAGTTATTCAGGACTCACGCACGACCTCGCGTGGATCCTTGTCGTCGCGCAGGCCCTTGAACGCCGATTGGCGCAGGGTTCCCTCGTTCGTCCACTCGGTGAACTCGACCTCGCAGACGAGCTCAGGCGCGACCCAGACCGGCCCGGCGCCCCGATCGCGGGCCCGCTGTGCGTACTTGACCCGCGGGTCCTCGCCGAGCTCGAACGGTGAGTCGTCGCGGCGCAGCGGCTCGAGCAACTCGGTCAGCCGCTTCAGCATCTCCTGCGTGTAGCCGGTGCCCACCCCGCCGGCGTAGACGAGCCGCTGCGGGCGCCCGAGGTGCTCGGCCTCCTCCGGGGTGGCGTCCCAGTGGCCGACCAGCAGCGAGCCGACCCGGCCGCCTCGGCTGCCCTCGCCGGGCATCCAGCCGCCGATCACGAGCTCCTGCCCGCGGCGGTTGCGGACCTTCACCCACTCGCGGCTGCGCTGGCCGGGCCGGTAGGGCGAGCCCAGCCGCTTGGCGACGATCCCCTCGAGCCTGCGCTCCTGCACCAGCCCCCAGAGCGCGGCGCCGTCGCCGAGGTGATGGCGCGGCGCCTGCCAGTTGGGCCCCTCGAACTCGAGCCCGGCGAGCAGCTCGCGCCGCGCCTCGTAGGGCTCGGCGAGCAGCGAGCGGCCGTCGAGCCAGAGCAGGTCGAAGGCAACGTAGGTGGCGGGGGTCTCGATCGCGCGCCGGCGAATCGTCGCTTCGTTGGAGAGCCCCATCCGCTGCTGCAGCTTCTGAAAGCTGGCCCGGCCGGCTTCGTCGAGGGCGACGATCTCGCCGTCGAGGATCGCCTCGCGGCCGGCAAGCGCCTCGGTGATCGCGGCGAACTCGGGGTATCGCGGCGTGTGGTCGGCGCCCCGGCGGGCGCTGATCCTGAGCCCATCGGAGCTGACGTACGTGAGCGCCCGGATCCCGTCCCACTTGATCTCGTGGGCCCAGCCGTCGCCGGCGGGCAGGCTCGGCGCCGGTGTGGCCAGCATCGGCTCGAGCTTGCGTGGCATCGATTCGGCGGTCGCCATGGTTCGATAATCGCAAGATGGCGGTGGCCGAGACAGCCTTCGAGCTCGAGCGGGTCAGCCTCTCCCGCGCCGGCAAGCCGGTGCTGCGCGAGCTCAGCGCCCGGATCCCGCCCGGCGCCACCTGCATCGCCGGGCCCTCGGGCTCGGGTAAATCGACCCTGCTGCGGTTGCTCGACCGGCTCAGCGACGCCGAGTCCGGGGTGGTGCGCTACCGCGGCGCCGACGTTCGCGAGCGCGACCCGCTGGCGCTGCGCCGCGAGGTGGTGCTGGTGCCGCAGCTGCCGGCGCTGCTCGAGGGCACCGTCGCCGACAACCTGCGCTTCGCCGCCGAGCTCGCCGGGCGCGAGCCCGAGGTCGGCCGGCTGCTCGAGCTCGCCGGCCTCGACTCGTCGTTCGCCGACCGCGAGGGCTCGAAGCTCTCGGTCGGCGAGCAGCAGCGGGCGATGCTCGCCCGGGCGCTGGCGCTGGAGCCGCGGGTACTGCTGTTGGACGAGCCGACCTCGGCGCTCGATCCGGGCACCACCGGGGCGATCGAGGAGACGTTGCTGGAGCTGCGGCAACGGCTCGAGATCGATCTCGTCTGGGTCACCCACGACCTCGCCCAGGCGCGGCGGATGTCGCAGTGGCTGGTGCGCATCGACGCGGGCCGGGCGGTGGGCGAGGGCCCGACCTCGGAGCTGATCTGATGGGACCCGTGGGCATCGATGTGAGCCTCGCCGAGGTCGCCGCCAGCCTCGTGCTGGTCGCGGTCGCGGTCGGGGTCTCGATCTGGTGGCGCACGGGGCTCGAGAACGAGATCGGCGTCGCGGTGGTTCGGTCGGCGATCCAGCTGATCGCGATCGGCTACGTGATCCAGGCGATCTTCGACGAGGACAGCCTGCTCTTGGTGGCGGGCCTGATCTCGGTCATGGTCGTCTTCGGCGCCTTCACCGCCCGCCGCCGCGCACGGCGGGTCCCCGGCGCCTTCTGGCCGCTGTTGATCGCGCTCGCGGTCGCCGGCGCGGCGACGCTGGGGCTGGTGCTCGCGCTCGGGATCTTCGAGCCCACGCCGCGCTACCTGGTCCCGGTCGGGGGGATGGTGATCGGCAACTCGATGACCGCCGCCGCGGTGGCGCTCAACCGGCTCGGCGACGAGCTCAGCGACCGCGCCCGCGAGATCGAGGCCACCCTGGCGCTGGGCGCGACCTCGACCGTGGCCGCGGCGCCGAGCGTTCGCCGCAGCCTGCGCTCGGGCACGATCGCGCTCATCGACCAGACCAAGACCACCGGTCTGATCTTCTTCCCCGGGATCATGGTCGGGATGCTGCTCGCCGGCGCCGACCCGATCGACGCCGTGCGCCTGCAGCTGATCCTGCTCTGGAGCCTGCTCGGAGCCGTCGCGCTCTCGACCCTGATCGCGACCACGCTCGCCTACCGCAACTTCTTCACCCCCGCGCACCAGCTGCGCGAGCCGCCCGAGCCCTAGCGAGCGCGCTCAGCGCTGCGGCAGCACCCAGCCGGCAACCCGTGGGAAGCGGCTCGGCCCGGCGGCGCCGGGATCGAACTGCTCGCTGATCCGGTCGAAGGGGACCACCCGGTCGCGCTCGTCGACCGAGATGAACAGCCACTGATCGGCCGCCGGCCAGCCGAGCAGCAGCCAGTGCCCGTCGGGGGACCAGGTGGGGCCGGTGAGCCTGCCGCGGGCCGAGAACAAGATCCGCCGGCCGCCTCCGCCATCGCGCTGGAGAACGAGCTCGTCCCGGCGCCCGACGCGCTCGATCGTCGCCATCTGCGCGCCGTCGGGCGAGACCGCGCGCCGCCTCTCTCCGCCCACCGACGGGGTCGAGAGCTGCTCCATGTCCTCCGCTGTGGTCGCCAGCCGGGCGCCCGTGTCCACGTCAACCGTGCGGATCGTGCGATCGGCCTCGACGTAGGTGAGCACGTTGCTGCCCGGCACGCCGGGCGCCGGGGCGAGCTTCGAGTCGCCGATCGGGCGCCACGCCGGCGCCTCGGGGGCGACGTCGCGGGCGACCGCCCGTGCTTCGGTCCCATCTCCTGCGACCACCCAGAGGTCGGCACCGCTGCGGTAGGCGATCCGGAAGCCGCTCGGCGACCAGCGCGGGTCAGCCACGGGCCCCGGCGCGGTGACCGTCCAGCGCACCTCGCCGAGCGGATCGACGGCGATCAGCTCGCGGCCGTCGGTGACCGCGACGAACAGCCCGCGCGGCGACCAGGTCGCCTCGTCGTAGTCGCCCAGCAGCCGCTTCGAGCCGTCCTCGCGAACGATCCACGGACCCTGCGCCGACTCGACCAGGATCTCGCCGGCCGCGGGCAGCGAGGCGAGCGCGGGCTTCCCGTTCGGTTCGCCGGCGCTGGGCGAGAACACGTCGCTGACCAGATCGGCGACCTTGGCCCCGGCCGGGCTGAGACCGATCGCCAGCGCCGCGACCCCCCCGGCGACCGCGAGTGCCAGCCCGCGCGAGGTCCGCCCGCGCCGCAACGGCTCGCGCTCGGCATAGGCCGCGCGGACCAGCTCCAGCGACCGCTGCTCGGCCTCGTCCTCGCCGGGCACGCGCAGGGCGCGCAGCTCCTTCGCGAGATCGCGATCCAGGCTCACGCTGATTCCTCCCGCTCGATCGCCGGGCGCAGCCGGTCGAGGCCGCGGCGCAGGCGCGAGTTCACCGTGCCCCGCGGGAGGTCGAGGATCTCGCCGATCTCGCCGGGGGTGTAGTCGAGGACGTAGCGAAGCACGACCACGGCGCGGTGCTCGGGCGAGAGCTCGTGCAGCGCCGCGCGCAGCTCGTCGGAGATCTCGCCGCGCTCGGGGGCGGGATCCTCGGGCGCTTTCGCCAGCGCATCCTCTCCGCGCAACGCACGCGCCCGGGCGAAGTCGATCGCCCTGTTGACGGCGATCCGATGCAGCCAGGGCCCGAACGGCCGGCGGCGATCGAAGCGATCGAGCGCCCGGACCGCGGCAAGGAAGGACTCCTGGGCGATGTCCTCGGCGGCGACCGGGTCGCCGACCACCAGGTACGCCGCCCGGTGGGCGCGGCGCCAGTGGCGGCGGAAGAGCTCCTCGAGCGCCTCCGAGGAGCCGCTCTGCGCGTCGCGGATGAGCGCGCCCTCGCGCCGCGGGCGGGGGCCCGCGCTCGCGAAGCGGATCAGCGGCTTCGCCGACTCGGCGCTCATGCTCGCAAGCGATTGTCCCCCGAGCCGGATCGCCAGAGCTTCAGCCATCTCGCTCCAGCAACTTGCCGGCCAGGCGGAAGATCGCGAATCCGTGGCGATCGGCGTGCACAGCCCCCTCCGCCGGCAGCTCGACCACGAACGAGCTCGTCCCCGGGAAGGCGTGGTTCTGCCAGTTGGGCGCCGTCCCGTCCATCCACGGCAGATGCGCGAACCGCATCCCCGCGAGCCGTGCGTAGACGCGAGCCGCCGGCACGCTCGGCCCCCAGGCCCGCACGAGCGGCTCGGCCTGCTGGTGAAACCAGATCGTCACGTCCGGATGCAGGGCGCGGACCAGACGGCGCGCGAGCCGCGACTCGGGCTCCGAGAACGGGCGCGGTCCCGAGTGCTCGGGGTCGCCGGGGACTCCGATCGGCCGCCAATCGGCGGCGAAATTCCGATTCAGGTCGACCCCGCGGCCGTTCAGCCGGGTGCCGAGCTCGAGCCCGTCCGGATTCAGGTTGGAGACGGTGACCAGTCCGGCGCCGTAGGGAGGACATCCCCGCCAGGCCTTCTCGACCGCGCGGATCCCGGCGCACTCGTCGCCGTGAATGCAGCCGAAGACCAGGACCAGCGGACCGTTGCTGCGCCCGTGGCGGGCGTCGCCGATCCCCGTGCGGGCGGTCGCACTGATCGCGCGGCCAGCGGCGGAGCGGCCGACGATCAGCTCGTGATCGCCGCTGGTCGCGTCGGCCGGGCTGATCCGCTCCAGAGTGCTGAGCGGGCCCGCCCCGGGCGCCGGCGAACCCCGACAGCGCCAGCGCCGCGGCGGCAAGCAGCGCGATCAAGCGAGCGCGCGCCTTCGCCGCCGGGTCGCGAGCGCGCCGGCAACGGCGCAGAGGGCGACGCCGAGCCCGATCGCCGCGGCTCCGAGCCCGCCGCCCGAGTCCCCGCCATCGCCGCCGGTTGCGGTCGCGCCGTCGGCGGCCGCCTCGCCGACCTCATCCGTCGGCACCTCGGCGACGCCGTGGGTCTCGCTGTCGACGGCGAGCACGGGCTTGCCCATTCTCGTGACCACGAGGCCGGTACCTCCTGCGGTCAGATCGAGGCCGAGCGCGTACATGTTGTCGAAGCCCTCGAGCTGCTCGAGGTCGATGCAGGCTGCGATCCCGTGCTCGGTGTCGAGCGCGTGGATGAACGGATACTCGTTGCCCCAGTAGAGCGTGTACGCCCATTGCCCGTCGGGGCTGGTCTCCCGCGAGAGCGCGTAGCCGTACATCTCCTCGCCCGCCTCCTCGGGGTCGACGATCCTGCCGGGCTCGAGCTTGCCGCTGGCGAGGTCGAAGGCGCGCACGTCGTACTCGGTCGGGTCGCGCGGGGAGGTGTAATTGATCAGGTACATCGTGCGGCCGTCGGGCGAGAGCGCGTCGAAGCTGAAGTCGCCGTCGAGGCGAAACGGGTGCGGCGAGCGCAGGTCGTCGGTGTCGAAGCGGACGAACTCGGTCGTCTCGCGCGGGAACGAGGTTCGCGGCCGGATCAGGATCAGGGTGCCGCCGTCGGTGGAGAGTCCGCCGGGGGAGGCGTCGAGGGCGACGGCCGGGATCGTGTAGGCGCCGTCGAGGCGGATCGAGTCCGAGATCGCGCCGCCGTCCTGCTCGATCCGCTGGACCAGCGTGTCCGGGCCGACCTTGATCGCCGTATACCGGTAGCTCCCGTCGGCCCTTGCAATGCCGGTATCGCCGATGTCCTCGACCCCCACCGGCAACCCATCGGCGGCCGCCGCGGCCGGAACGAGCAGCGCCGTCAGCAGCGCGATCGCGATCGTCAGTCTCATCGTCGCCTCCCTGGAGATCATGCGGTCACCCGGGATACGGCGACCGGGCCATCAGAGGTCCCTCGACCCGCATGCGAGACTGCGGGCGGTGACCCGCAGGCAGAAGCTCACCCTGCTGGCGACGATCCTCGGCTCGACGATCGTCTTCCTCGACTCGACCGTGGTCAACGTCGCCCTGCCGGCGATCCAGGAGGACCTCGACACGGGCCTCGCCGGCCAGCAATGGATCGTCGAGGCCTACATGCTGGCGCTGGTCTCGATGCTCCTGGTCGGCGGCTCGCTGGGCGACCGCTACGGGCGCCGGCGGCTATTCGTGATCGGCCTGATCGGCTTCGCGCTCACCTCGATCCTCTGCGCCGTCGCCCCCAGCGAGGCGACCCTGATCGGCGCTCGGGCGTTGCAGGGGATCGCCGGCGCGCTCCTCGTTCCCGGCTCGCTGGCGATCCTGGCCGCGACCTTCGAGGGCGAGGCGCGCGGCCGCGCCGTCGGCCTCTGGACCGCCTGGGCCGGGATCTCGACCCTGATCGGGCCGGTCGGCGGCGGCCTCCTGGTCGAGCTCGACTGGCGGCTGATCTTCTGGGTCAACATCCCGCTGATCGCAGCCACCGTGTGGTTGGCCCTGCGCGCGATCGATGAGTCGAGCGACCCCGAGGCGGTGCACGGGATCGACGGGGTCGGGATCGCGCTCTCGGCCGCCGGGCTCGCCGGGCCCGTGTTCGCCCTGATCGAGCAGCCCACGTACGGGTTCTCGGATCCGATCGTCTGGGCGCCGCTCGTCGCCGGCGTCGCCTGCCTGGTGGCCTTCGTCTGGTGGGAGTCGCGGACCCGCGCGCCGCTGCTGCCGCTCGAGCTCTTTCGCTCACACAACTTCAGCGCCGTCAACCTGGCGACCCTGTGCGTGTACGCGGGGCTGATCGCGGCCTTCTTCTTCATCACCCTGTTCCTGCAGCAGGTGGCCGGCTACAGCGCGCTTCAGGCCGGTGCCGCGACCACCCCCGTGACCGTGCTGATGTTCGCGCTCTCGGGCCGCTTCGGCGCGCTCGCGGCGCGAATCGGGCCTCGGTTGGTGATGGGCTCCGGCCCGCTGATCGCCGCAGTCGGACTCGCGCTCCTCGCTCGTCTGAGCGCCGATCCGAACTACCTCACCGACGTCTTTCCGTCCCTGCTGCTGTTCGGCCTCGGCCTCTCGATGACCGTCGCCCCGTTGACCACGACGGTGCTCGACTCGGTCGAGGAACGCCACGTCGGGGTCGCCTCGGGGGTCAACAACACCGTCGCCCGGGTTGCGGGCCTGCTCGCGATCGCGGCGCTCGGCGCCGTCGTCTCGGCCCAGTTCGGCGCCTCGCTCGACGAGCGCACCGCCGGCCAGGCGCTCGGCGCCGAGGCGCAGGCGGCGATCGAGGACGCCAAGGAGCAGCCGCTCTCCGGCGGCGACGTCAGCGACGTGCCCGCCGCCGAGGCGGCGACGCTCGACGAGGAGATCGTCTCCTCGTCGGAATCGGCGTTTCACCTCGGGATGGTGATCGGCGCCGCCCTGATGGCGATCGGCGGCGCGATCGCGCTGGTCGCCGTGCAGAATCCGGAGCGCCGCCCCGAGACCGAGCCGGTTGCAGAGCCACATCGCGGTCCGGGCGCCGCGGCGACCGCGGGCGAGTGCGGGCGCAGCGTGCAGGACGGCGAGGCAGCGGCGAGCGACCGCCGCGAGCCGAGCCTCGTCCCGCCCTGAGGCTAGATTCCCGGCGGTGAGAATCTTCAGCGGCATCCAGCCGACCGGGCGCAAGCACCTCGGCAACTACATCGGCGCGATCCGCCAGTACGTCGCCGGCCAGGATCGGGTAGCCGACGGCGAGGCGATCTACTGCATCGTCGACCTGCACGCGCTCTCGGTCCCCTACGAGCCCGCGGAGCTTCGAGAGCGCCTCTACGACACGACGGCGATCCTGATCGCGGCCGGGCTCGATCCCGAGCGCTGCATCCTCTTTCGCCAGTCCGACGTCGCCGAGCACACAGAGCTCACGTGGCTGCTGTCGGCGGTCACCGCCCACGGTGACCTCAACCGCATGCACCAGTTCAAGGACAAGTCGGCGAAGCAGCGCGAGCTGGTCTCGGCGGCGCTCTTTTTCTACCCGGTGCTGATGGCGGCCGACGTGCTCGCCTACAAGGCCGATGATGTGCCGGTGGGCGACGACCAGCGCCAGCACGTCGAGCTGATGCGCGAGATCGCCCGGCGCTTCAACGAGCGCTTCGCGCCGGACTCGCCGATCCTGGTCGAACCCGACGCCCGGATCCCGGAGGTCGGCGGGCGGGTCATGGACCTCCAGGATCCGACGATGAAGATGTCGACCACGGGCGGCTCCGAGCAGGGCACGATCCTCGTCCTGGATCAGGAGAAGGCGCTGCGAAAGAAGGTGATGAGCGCGGTCACCGATTCCGGCTCCGAGGTTGCCCGCGGCGAGGGCAAGGAGGGCGTCGGCAACCTGATCGAGATCCTCTCGGTGATCCGCGGAGTCGAGCCCGACGCGATCGAGGGCGAGTTCGAGGGTTCGGGCTACGGCGACTTCAAGCGCGAGGTGGCCGACGCCGTGGTCGCGTACCTGGCGCCGGTACGCGAGCGCTACACCGAGCTGCGCGCCGACGAGGTTGAGCTCGAGCGCATCCTCGGCGCCGGCGCCGAGAAGGCCCGCGCGATCGCCTCGGCGACCCTGGCCGAGGTCCGCGCCGCGATGGGCGTCGGAGCACCGCAGTAACGCCGACGCGGCGTCTACCCTGCGCAGGATGAGAGCGGCCGATCTCGACCTCGATCTCGACGTCTTCGCGGGTCCGTTCGACCTGCTGATGACGGTCGTCCTGCGGGAGGAGATCGCGCTCGCCGAGGTCGAGCTGGGCGAGATCGTGATCGCCTACCTCGAGCACGTCGAGGAGCAGGGTGAGCTCGATCTCGAGGCGGCGACCGAGTTCCTGGTCCTGATCGCCAGTCTGCTGGAGCTCAAGTCGCGGCTCTTGCTGCCCGCCGAAGAGGAGGAGACGCTCGAGCTCGGCCCCGAGGAGGCCGCCGACGAGCTGCTGGCGCGGATGCTCGAATACCGCCGCTACCGCGATGCGGCCGCCCACCTCTCGGAGCTGTTCGCCGACGGACACCGCTACCTCTATCGCTCCGCGCCGCTGCCGCCCGAGCTGCGGCGGGTCGCCCTCGAAGCGGCGCGGCCGTCGTATGAGCCCGAGTTGCTCGCGGTCTCGATCGGCGACCTGCTGCGGGTGCCGCCGAAACCCGACCTCTCGCATATCCGCCCGACCGTCTCGCTCGACAAGCGCCTGCGGGTGCTGCGCGAGCTGCTGCTGGGCCGCGGCTCGCTCGACTTCGATCAGAGCTTCGGCGAGGAGGACAAGCTGACCCAGGCGGTGACCCTGTTCGCGCTCCTGGAGCTGCACAAGCAGGGCGAGGCGAGCTGGGAGCAGGGAGAGGTATTCGGTGCGATCACGGTGAAGGCCTCATGAGCTCGCTGGAAAAGGTGGTGGAATCGCTGCTCTTCCTTTCCCCGGAGCCGGTGAGCACCGCCGAGCTGGCCGAGGCCTGCGAGGCAAGCGAGGCCGAGGTCGATCGAGCGCTCGACCTGCTCGGCGGCTCGCTGGCGGAGCGCGGCGTGGTCCTGCGCCAGGTCGCCGGCGGCCACACGCTCGCCGCCCACCCCGACGCCGGCGATGCGGCCCGGCGGCTGCTCGCCCGCCCGCGGACGCCGCCGCTGACCCAGGCCCAGGCCGAGACGCTGGCGATCATCGCCTACCTGCAGCCCGTTTCGCGGCCCGAGATCGCCCGCATCCGCGGCGTCGCCTCGGAGTCGGCGCTGCACACGCTGACCGAGCGCGGGCTGATCGAGGAGTCGGGCCGCTCGCGCTTCGGCGCCGTGATCCACCGCACGACGCCCTTGTTCGAGCGTCTCTTCGGCCTCTCCGGCCTCGACGCGCTGCCCGACCCGGCGCGCTTCGACCCGACCCCGGAGGTCGAGGCCGAGCTGCGCGAGCGCCTGCTCAAGGCCGGCGAGCAGCGGGCCGAGTAGCGACCTCGCCGCCGCGCCCCGCTAGCTTCGGCGCATGCGTCTGGTCAAGTACCTCGCCCATTCCGGAGTCGCCTCGCGCCGCAAGGCCGAGGTGATGATCGCCGCCGGGCGCGTGCGGATCGGCGGCAAGGTCGTCCGCGATCCGGCCCGCGACGTCGATTTCGAGAGCGGGGTGGAGGTCGACGGCCGCCAGGTCGGCCCCGAGCCGCGCGAGGTCTGGATGGTGAACAAGCCCGCCGGCGTGACCTCGACCGCGAGCGAGCCCGGGCGCCGGCGCGCGGTCATCCAGCTGGTCGACTCCAGGCGTCGCCTCTATCCGGTCGGCCGCCTCGACGCCGACTCGACCGGCCTGATCCTGGTCACCAACGACGGCGAGCTCGCCAACCGCTTGATGCACCCGCGCTACCAGGTCCCCCGTACCTACCGGGCGCGCCTACGGCGCCCGCCGTCCGACACCGACATCGGCCGTCTGCGCGACGGGATCGAGCTCGACGACGGGCCGACGGCCGGTGCCCGCGTGCGCCGCGTCTCGCCCCGGGTGCTCGAGATCACGCTCCGCGAGGGCCGCAACCGCCAGGTTCGCCGGATGGCCGAGGCGATCGGCAACGACGTGGTCGAGCTGGAGCGGATCTCCTACGGCCCGCTGCGCCTCGGAGAGCTCGCCCGCGGCGACGCCCGCAAGCTGCGGTCGGCCGAACTGCGCCGGCTCTGGAAGGATCCCGCCGAATGAGCGCCGAGCTCGACAACCCACAGCCACGCCTCTGGGCCGTGCGCGGCGCGGTCCAGGCCGAGCGCAACGACGAGGCCTCGATCCTGGCGGCGACCGAGGAGCTGATGCGGGCGCTGATCGAGCGCAACTCGCTCG
This sequence comes from uncultured Solirubrobacterales bacterium, assembly GCA_963767475.1. Classification (GTDB taxonomy): domain Bacteria; phylum Actinomycetota; class Thermoleophilia; order Solirubrobacterales; family 70-9; genus WHSW01. The sequence continues at coordinate 300,247 of CAVYEI010000003.1, read as the reverse complement.
AGCCCGCCGACTTCGTCTCCGTGATCCTCACCTGCACCGACGACCTCAACGCCCAGTTCCCGGCCGTCGGCGCGCGCGCGGTCGGCCTCGACCATGTGCCGCTTTTGTGCAACCGAGAGCTCGACGTTCCGGGAGCGATGGAGCGTGTGATCAGGGTGCTCGCCCACTACTACGCCCCGGCCGACCACCGGCCCGCCCACGTCTACATCGGCGAAACGCAGAAGCTGCGCGCCGATTTGCACTCGGCGCAGTGAGGCGGAGCGAAGCGAAGCCGAGCCGCGCCGCCGTTGAGGCGCCTGTCTGATGAGTGTGCACTTCGCCCAAAAGCTCGCCCAGATCCCGGGCTACGTCGCCGGCGCGCCGGCGGGAAAGGCGCCCGAGTCGATCGCCGACGAGGGGATCGCCCAGCTGGCCTCGAACGAGTCGCCCGCGGGCCCGCACCCTGCGGTCACCGAGGCGATCGCCCGCGCGGCCTCGGCCGCGAACCGCTATCCGGATCCGACCGCGGGGCTGCTGCGGCGGCGGATCGCCGACCGCTGCGAGGTCGAGCCCTCGGAGGTCGCGCTCGCCAATGGCTCCTGCGAGCTCCTGCTGGCCGCGGCGATGGCGCTCTGCGAGCCCGGGGCGGAGCTGGTCTATGCCTGGCCCTCGTTCTCGATCTACCCGTATCTGGCGCCGCTCTCGGGAGCCCGCGAGATCAGGGTGCCGCTCGCCGAGGGTGACGTCCACGACCTCGATGCGATCGTCGCCGAGATCACCGCGGCGACCCAGCTGGTCGTGGTCTGCAACCCCAACAACCCGACCGCGACCCACCTGCCGGCGGCGCGGATCGCGGAGTTCTGCGAGCGCGTCCCCGACCACGTCACGGTGCTCGTCGACGAGGCCTACGTCGAGTTCCAGCTCGACGACGACCCCGACGCCACGCTCGACCTGCGCCGCGAGTTCCCCAACCTGGTCCTGCTACGCACCTTCAGCAAGGTCTACGGCCTCGCCGGGCTGAGGGTCGGCTACGCGATCTGCTCACCGAAGTTCCGCGCGGCCGTCGACGCGGTGCGCCAGCCGTTCAGCGTCAACGCGCTCGCCCAGGCGGCGGCCGCCGAGGCGATCCGCCATCAAGACGACGTCGCCCGGCGGGTCGAACGCAATCTGATCGAGCGGGTCAGCGTCGAGGAGGGCGTGCGGGAGCTCGGGTTGCGGACGCCGGACTCGCAGACGAACTTCTCCTGGATCGATCTCGGCGACGGCGACGAGGCAGCGATCGTGGCGGCGCTGGCGAAGGCCCGGATCCTGGTCCGGGCCGGCACCCCGCTCGGCGGCCCCGGCCACATCCGGGTCAGCTACGGCACGCCGGATCAGAACCAGCGATTCCTCGCCGCGCTGGGTGAGACAATCCGCGCATGAAGCGGCTGCTCGCGCTCACCTGCGTCTTCGTTCTCGCCTTCGCCTCGACCGCGCTCGCCAAGACCGTGATCTACTCGGGCGCCCACGGAGGCAGCTTCCCGAGCAAGCCCTCGACGCTCAAGTACTCCCAGGACGAGACCGACTCGGTGCAGTCGGTGAAGCTCAAGCACCTGGACTGGAAGAACTGGGGCGACTCGAAGGCGAGCTCGCCGACGACGCTCAAGTCCTGCGCCGATGCGGGAGGCTGCTTCACCACCGCCGACGCCACGGTGAAGGCGAAGAAGCTCGTCACCCTCGACAGCATCGGCTACTACACGAAGCTCGTCGTCTTCTTCGGCCAGAACGCGATCAAGTTCTCGCTGCCGACGCCTTAGCGGCCGGCGGGCCACTCGCCGGCCAGGACGGCGTACATGAGCAGGTCGCGGTACTCGTCGCCGAACCGCTCGGCGTCGCGGAGCAGGCCTTCCTGCTCGAACCCGAGGCGCGCTGCGAGAGCCCGGCTACGGGCGTTGTCTGGCGCGATTCGCAGTTCGACGCGGTGCAGCCCCCATTCTTCGAAAGCGTGCTCGACCAGGGCGCGCACGGCGTCGGTCATCAGGCCGCGGCGCTCGTACTCGGCGCCGAGCCAGTAGCCGATCGAGGTGGCCGAGTCGAGGCGGTCGATGCGGTGAAAGCCGGCGGTTCCCGCGATCGTGCCGTCGACCACCAAGACGCCCTGGAAGCCATCATCTTCGGCCCGCTGACGGATCGCCCCGCGGATGAATTCGCGCGTGCTCTCGAGTGTCTGATCGGCGGCCCAGGGCATGAACCGGGCAAGGCGCTCGCGGTTCGCCGCGACCAGCTGGTCGAGCGCTTCGGCGTCGCCCTCGGCCACCGGCCGGATCTCGACGCCTGGCCTCACGCGGATCACCATCGCGGGGCTCAGCTGCCGTCGCTGGAGAAGTGCTGGTAGTCGCGGATCGACTGCGGGCCGTCGCCGAGCCACTCCCAGCCCGCGCGGCGAGCGAAGGCCTTCTCGACCGCGTCGCCGTCGTGGATCATCCCGGCGGCGTTGCGGGAGCGGTCGGCGTAGGGCTCGCCCGCTGGGGGCGAGACGTGTGAGCCCGAGACGTAGGGATTCTCGATCGGGTTCAGGTCGACCGCGAGCCCGTAGGCGTGCATCGACCATCGGGTCGTGCCGGCGACGAAGCGGCAGTTGAAGGCCGAGGTGTTGTCGGCGTTCATCGAGCGGTTGTCGTCGGCCCCGTAGCGGTCGATCAGCGCCATCTGCCGGATCGGGTAGCCGATCGAGTAGAGGCGCTTGAACACGGCGACGATCTCATCGTCGAAGCGGCGGTTGACGACCAGCCGGCCGTGTTGCGCGTCACCGTCGAAGTCCCGGTAGGTGAGCTCGAGCAGGCGCAGCTCGCCGAGTCCGACCGGGCAGCCTCGATGCCAGGAGCTGCCGACGATGCGCTCGCGAACCTTGCCCGCGATCGGCTCGGAGTGGCCCTCGAACGCGGGCTGACCGCCGCCGGCAACGGAGGCGGCTACGGCGAGTACGGCGAGCTTCAGCATCGCCCGTTCACGTTAGCCGTGAACCGATCAGCCGGGCACGACGGGCGCGTCTTTGGCGCGGCGCGCGGCCGGAGCGGCGTGCGGCGCCGAGCTCCGAAGATGCTCGTAGGCGGTCTCCGGGGGCTGCGGGCGGTCGAAGAGGAAGCCCTGCGCGTAGTGGCAGCCGAGCTCGGTGACCGCCTCGAGATCGGCCTCGGTCTCGACCCCTTCGGCGACCACGGTGAGCCCGAGCACCTGGGCGATCGCGGTGACCGACTGGATGATCGCCGCGTTTGCGGGGTCGGTGCCGAGGCTGGAGACGAACGAGCGGTCGATCTTCAGCTGGTCGAAGGGAAACCGCTGCAGGTAGGCGAGCGAGGAAAAGCCGGTGCCGAAATCGTCGAGGACGAGGCTGACGCCGAGCTTCTTCAGCTTCTCGAACGCCAGCATCGGGCTCTCGAGCTCGTCGACGAGGACCGTCTCGGTGACCTCGAGACTGAGGCAGAGCGGGTCTAGGCCGCTGTGAGCGAGCACGGCCGAGACGCGTTCGGGAAGGGTTCGATCGGCGACCTGGCGCGGCGAGATGTTGACCGAGATCCCGATCGGGGGCGCGTCGGGGCGCCGGTGATGCCACTCGGCGGTCTGCATGCAGGCCATCCCCAGCACCCGCTCGCCGATGTCGACGATCAGCTCGCTCTCCTCGGCCAGAGGGATGAACTCGCCCGGTGGGAGCAGTCCGCGCTCCGGGTGCTGCCAGCGCACCAGCGCCTCGAAGCCGATGATCGTGCCGCCGGCGAGTGAGATCACCGGCTGGTAATGGACTACCAGCTCGTCGCGCTCGAGTGCCCGCCGCAGGTCGTTCTCGGTCCGCAGATGGTCGACCGCGCGGGCTCGCATCAGCTGATCGAAGATCTCGTAGCGGCCGCGGCCGCGCTCCTTGGCCCGGTACATCGCCAGGTCCGCGTCGCGGATCAGCGCTTCGGGTGGCTCGGCTCCGTCGCCAACCGCGATCCCGACCGACGCGGTGACGAAGTACTCGCGACCGCGGAGCTCGAACGGCGCGGCGAGGGCGGCCCCGATCCGCTCGGCGACCCGGGTGACGTCGTGCACCGAGGCCGCGTCGGCGACCAGGATGCCGAACTCATCGCCGCCGAAGCGCGCCATCGTGTCGCCGCCGCGCAGGACGCCCGCGAGCCGCGGAGCAACGGCGCTGAGGAGCTCGTCGCCGGCCTCGTGACCGAGGCTGTCGTTGACGAGCTTGAACTGGTCGAGGTCGCAGAACAGCACCCCGACGTGGCGGTCGGCGCGGCCGGCCTGGGCGAGCGCCTGTTCGAGCCGATCGAGAAAGAGCACCCTGTTGGGAAGGCCCGTGAGCGGATCGTGAAGAGCGCGATGGCGGACGTCTTCCTCCGCCTCGACCCGCTCGATCGCCGCCGAGAGCACGTTGGCGACCGCCTGCACGAAGCTGACGTCGTCGTGATCGAACTTGTTCGGCTGTGGGCAGAACGCGCCCAGGACCCCGAAGAGGCCGTCGCGGCGACGGACGATCACGGTGATGCCGCTGCGCGCGGCGACCTGGTCGACGATCTTGGGGCGGCCGAAGCGGTCCTCCGTATCCCAGTCGTCGACGACGACCGGCTCCCCGGCGAGCAGCGTGAAACCCGACTGGGAGTCCCGGCCCGCGGGGATGCGGGCGCCGATCGAGTCGCTCATGCCCGCTTCGGACAGGATCACGAGCTGATCGTCGCCCGGAATCCACTCGCTGATCACGGCGATCTCGACTGCGAGGCCATCGCAGACCGTGCTCACCGCCTCGCTGAAGAGCTCGTTCAGATCGGTTGCGCTGAGCGCCATCTCGCCGAGCTTCGCCACCGCGCGTTGGGTCTCGGCGCGCCGCATCACCTCGGCCTGGGCGCGCTCGCGCTCGGTCACGTCCTGACATGTGCCGACCAGCCGCACCGCTTCGTCGTGCTCGTAGACGACCTCGGCGCGGATGTGGATCACCCGCGTGCTGCCGTCTGGGTGCAGATAGCGGTACTGCTCGTTGAGGGTCTCGCGATCGGCGATCGCCTGCCCGAGCGCAAGCCGCATCGGCTCGCGGTCGGCGGCGTCGATCCGCGCGGTGTGATCGTCACCCGACGGCTGCGGGCCGGCGGGGTCGAAGCCGAAGACCTTGAACAGCTGCTCGGACCACTTGACCTCGAGGCTGCGAAGGTCGTAGTCGAACCCGCCGACGCCGGCGAGCTCCTGGGCCTCGGCCATCGAGCGCTCGCTCTTCTGGGCCTTGCGGTAGGCGTGCTCCGTCTCTCCGCGGTACTCCTCATTGAGGCGCCAGGCGACGATCGCGGCGAGTCCTGCGCCGGTGACGAAGAGTGCATGGATCGCCGCCCACTTGACCGGATGGGCGATCGCGTCGGGGTGGTTGTAGACCGAGCTCGGGTCGGACAACCCGACCACCCCGTGGTGCAGGAGGACGTATCCGGCGGCGACCAGGAACGGCAGCCAGTCCTCGTACAGGGTCAGGCAGATGATCATCACGAAGAAGTGGAAATGGGCCTCGATCAGCCCGCCCGAGACGTGCACGAGCACCGCCGAGGTGCTGATCAGGCCGAGCGAGCAGACGACGGACGCAAGTCGCTGCTGATCGCGCACGATCCAGGCGGCGGCGGCGAAAACGACCAGGACGCCGCCCTCGAACATGCTGTGGCCAACGGGGTAGCCCTGAGCGAGCGCGTAGATGAAGATCCCGACGCCCTGGGCGGCGAGCAAGGCCACCAGCCAGCGGTGCCGACGCAGCCAGATGTCGTGCGGGAGCGTGTTGCCCTTCGGGAGCAGGGCTCGAATCCGGGAGAGCGTGCCGCCCCCGGTGTTGCGTGGCGGGCTGTTGTCGCTCGGTTCCACCCCAATCCACATCGGCAGCAGGCGCCCTTGGCTTTACGCGCGGTTGCGGGTGTGATGGCTTCCTGCTACAAAACCGGCAGTGAACCGCCTCGGCACAACGGCTCTCTCGATCGCCCCCAAGGCAATTGCCTCGGGGCCCGAGTCGTGTGCGTGGTTTGCTTATTACTGGCGATTTAGCTAGGCGTCCGGCCCGGCCGAAAGGCCCGTGAGCGAGAAGGAAACCCCCGGACGCCGTAGCAGCAGCTGACCTTTGCCAGTACTACTCGGGAGACCATTCAGATGATGATCGTGATGAAAGAGGGGGCGACGGAGGAGCAGATCTCCCACGTCGTCGAGCGAATCGAGGAGGTGGGCTGTTCGGCTCACCTCTCCGAGGGCGAGTTGCTGACGGTGATCGGCGCGATCGGCGATCGCGACCGGGTTGCCGCGCTGGGGCTCGAGGGTTACGACGGGGTCGACCACCTGGTCCCGATCCTGAAGCCGTACAAGCTCGCATCGGCGCAGTTCAAGAAGGGCGAGCGAACCGTGGTCGAGGTCGATGGCCGCCGGATCGGGGGCGAGTACTTCGGCCTGATCGCCGGCCCCTGCACCGTCGAGAGCCGCGAGCAGCTGCTGGAGACCGCACGGGTGGTCAACGACAGTGGCGCGGCGATGCTGCGCGGAGGCGCCTACAAGCCGCGGACGTCGCCGTACAGCTTCCAGGGCCTCGGGGTCGAGGGTCTGCGCCTGCTGCAGGAGGCCAAGGAGGAGACCGGGCTGCCGATCGTCACCGAGCTGATGGACGTGCGCGACGTCGCCGACGTGGTCGAGGTCGCCGACGTGATCCAGATCGGTGCCCGCAACATGCAGAACTACACCCTGCTGACCGAGGCTGGGCGCAGCGGCAAGGCCGTGCTGCTCAAGCGCGGGCTCTCCGCCACCCTCGACGACCTGTTGATGGCGTCCGAGTACGTGCTCAAGGAGGGCAACCCGGACGTGATCCTCTGCGAGCGTGGGATCCGCACGTTCGAGACGGCCTACCGGTTCACCCTCGACCTGCTGGCGATCCCGGCGCTGCGCGAGCTCACGCACCTGCCGATCGTCGTCGATCCGAGCCATGCCCCGGGTCGCCGCGACTGGGTCCCTGCGATGTCGATGGCGGCGGCCGCGGCGGGCGCCGACGGCGTCATCGTCGAGGTCCACAACGACCCCGAGCACGCGATCTGCGACGGGCCGCAGGCGCTGGCGACCGATGACTTCGCCGAGTACGCCGAGCAGCTGCGGCGCGTGGCAGAGGTCGCGGGCAAGCAGGTCTCGGTCGTCTAGGTGAAGATCGCGGTCCTCGGAGTAGGGCTGATCGGCGGGTCCATCGGGCTCGCCGCCAAGCGGCGACTCGACGCCGAGGTGGCCGGATTCGATACCGAGACGGAGAACCTCGAGCGCGGCCTCGAGCTCGGCGCCCTCGACGCCGCTGAGTCGAGCGTTGCCGAGGCCGTCGCCGGCGCCGAGGTCGTCTTCTGTGCGGCCCCGGTCGGTGCCCTGCCGGAGCTGGTCTCCGAGGCGCTGGCGGCGACCGGGGAGGCGACCGTGGTCACCGACGTCGGCTCGACCAAGCGCGAGCTGATCGAGGGCCTGGCCGCGGCGGGCGACGACTCGCGGTTCATCGGCGGCCATCCCTTGGCCGGCGCCGAGACCGCAGGGGTCGCCAACGCGCGCGCCGAGATGCTCGAGGGCGCGCGCTGGTATCTGACCCCGACCGCGCGCTCGAGCGGCGTCCATTACGCCCTCCTGCAGAGCACCGTCGCCGATCTCGGCGCCCGCCCGCAGGCGATCGACGCCGCCACCCACGACCGGGTGATGGCGACCGTCAGCCACCTGCCGCACGTGCTCGCGAACGTGCTCGTCGGCGAGGCCGCGGCGGCGCTCTCGGAGGAGTCCGAGCGCCTGCCCGAGGTCGGCACCAGCTTTCGCGACACGACCAGGGTCGCCGGGGCCAACCCGGCGATCTGGGCCGACATCTTCGCCAGCAACCGCGATGCGGTCGCCGACGGGATCGATTCGGTCGGCGAGCGCCTGCGCGAGGCGGCGGCGCTGATTCGTGCCGGCGACCGGGCCGCGGTCGGCGACTGGCACGCCGCCGCCGGCGCCGACCGCAGGCGGCTGCTCGAATCGGACCTCGCCGGAGGAGACCTGCGCGAGCTGCGGATCGGGGTCGAGAACCGCCCCGGCACCGTCGCCGAGGTCGCGCTCGCGCTCGGGCACGCCCAGGTCAACATCGTCGACATGGCCCTCTACCCGGCTCCCGACATGCGCACCGGGGCGATCTCGATCTGGGTTGCGGGAACGGAGGAGGCCGAGCGCGCCTCCGAGGTCGTGCGCGGGCTCGGGCATGTGGTCGCGGTCGTCGCCGGCGACGGCGGATGACCCGCTTCGACCCGGCCGGCTCGCTGCGCGGCTCGCTCACCCCGCCCGCCGACAAGTCGATCTCCCACCGGGCGGCGATCATCGCCGCGATCGGCGAGGGTGAGACCGCGATCGAGAACTACCTGGTCGCCGAGGACACGCTTTCGACCCTGGAGGCAATCCGCGCCCTCGGCTGCGCGGTCGACCGCGACGCCGATCAGGTTCGGGTCGGCGGGGTCGGCTTGCGCGGCGCCTCGCCGGCGGCGATCGACGTCGGCAACGCGGGCACCCTGTTGCGGTTGCTGCCGGGGTGGCTCGCCGGGCAGCCGCAGGGAGAGTGGAGCCTCGACGGCGACGACTCGATCCGGCGCCGCCCGGTCGATCGCGTGGTCGCGCCGCTGCGGCAGATGGGCGCCGAGGTCGAGGCGCGCGAGGACCGCCTCGTCCCGCTGATCGTCCGCGGCGCGCCGCTGCACGGGATCGAATACCGACTTCCGGTCGCCAGCGCCCAGGTGAAGTCCTGCGTCCTGCTCGCGGGCCTGCTCGCCGAAGGACCCACGAGCGTGGTCGAGCAGTCGCCGACTCGAGACCACACCGAGCGCATGCTGGGCGCCGCCGGGGCGAGCGTCAGGACCGAGAACGCCGGCACCCCGGTGACCATCCACGGCGCCCTGCCGGCCCGGCGGGTGACGGTCGAGCCGGCGCAGCGGCTCGAGCCCGGCGAGATCACGATCCCGGCCGACTTCTCCTCCGCCGCCTTCATGATCGTCGCCGCGCTGCTCGTCCGTGGCAGCGAGGTGAGGCTCGAGGGAGTCGGCATCAACCCGGGCCGGATCGGCCTGCTCGGGATCCTCACCCGGATGGGCGCCGGGATCGAGGTGATCGAAACGCGCGCCGCCGGCCACGAGCCGGTGGCGACGGTCATCGCCCGCTCGGGGCCGCTTCAGGGGGTCAGGGTGGGCGGGGGAGAGGTGCCGCTGACGATCGACGAGCTGCCCCTGGTCGCGCTCGCGGCCTGCTTCGCCGCCGGCGAGACCGTCGTCTCGGGCGCCGAGGAGCTGCGCCACAAGGAGTCGGACCGGATCGCCACCGTCGTCGGCGGGCTCAGCGGCGTCGGCGCCGAGATCGAGGCGACCGAGGACGGCTTCGTCGTCAACGGCGGCGGCGGCCTGCGCGGCGGCCTCCTCGACGCGGCCGGCGACCATCGGCTGGCGATGCTGGGCGCGATCGCCGGCGTCGCCTCGCGCGAGGGGGTCGAGGTGCGCGGGTTCGACGCCGCCGCGGTCAGCTATCCGGGATTCGAGTCCGACCTGCGCGAGCTGCTCACACCGGCCTGATCTGCCCCAGCGCCGGACCCTGCGGCGCCCTGCCCCAGTCGATCGCCAGCTTCGCCGGGTCGTCGGGGTCGATCATCACCGGTAGCTCGAGGCCCGGCTCGAGCGGCACCGCGCCCGGGACGAGGTACTCGTTCGCGACCCGGTAGGGGTCGCGGGTGCGGGGGTGGACCTCGAGGTCGAGCATCAGGTTGAACCAGGTCGCGCCGCGTTCGGGCGTGCCCATCTCGCGGATGATCGCCGTGCCCGGGATCCCCTCGGCGAGCAGCCGCGCCGAGTCGCCCTGCTGGGCGTTGATGCCCTCCACCGTCTCGCGCAGCTGGCCGACCATCTCGCCCATGCTCGGCGTCGGCGTGTTTCGCTTCAGCTCCTGCGCCTCTCGGGTGAGCTTGAACAGGTCCTTGAACATGCCCATTGCGGGCGCCTCAGTCGGCGTCGTGGTTCGAGGGGTGGCCCTCGCCCGGCCAGGGGGAGAGCAGCAGCAGCAGGCGCGCGTCCTCGCTCGCGGCGACCTCGTGGCGCTCGTTGGGGTCGAATACCGCCAGCAGCCCGGCGCCTCCGGCGACGGTCTCGCCGCCCGGGTCGGAGATCTCGATCGCGCCGGAGATCACCAGCAGCCAGGCCCGCTCGTGAACCTGGTGCTCGCCGAGGCGCTCGCCGGCCGGGAGCTCGAGCACGATCGCCCGCCCCTCGTCGTCTGAGGTGAGCACCTGCGGGTGGTGGCGATCCACCTCGAGCTTGGTGATCTCCCAACTCTCCATCTCAGGCAGCCTATCCTCACCGCCGCCATGGTGATTGCGATCGATGGTCCCGCCGGGGCCGGCAAGTCAACCGTCGCGCGCGGCGTCGCCGCCGCGCTCGGCTTCACCTACCTCGATTCCGGGGCGATGTACCGCAGCGTCGCCCTGGCCGCGTTGCGAGCCGGCATCGACCTCGACGACGACGCCGCCCTCTCGATGCTGAGCCGCGGGCTCGCGATCGGCTTCGACGGGCCCAAGGTGACGCTCGCGGGCGAGGACGTGAGCGAGGCCCTGCGCTCGCCCGAGGTGACCGAAGCTGCCTCGCGCGTCTCGATCCATCCCGGTGTGCGCGCGGCGATGGTCGAGCGCCAGCGCGAGCTGATCGCGGCGGGCCGCTACGTGGCCGAGGGCCGCGACATCGGCACCGTGGTCAGCCCCGAGGCGCCGCTCAAAGTCTTCCTCTCGGCCAGCGACTCGGAACGAGCGCGCCGCCGCGCCGCCGAGACCGGAACGCCCGTCGCCGAGGTGCTGGCGGCGCAGGCCGCGCGCGATCAGCGCGACCGCGACCGCGACCACGGTGCGCTGCGGGCGGCCGACGACGCGGTCGAGCTCGATACCACCGGCTTCTCGGTTCCCGAGGTGGTCGAGCGCGTGGTCGAGATCGCGCGCGAGCGCGGGCTGGGGTAGGCCGTGCGGGAGGCACGGTTGCCGCGGATCGCCGTGGTCGGCTTTCCCAACGTCGGCAAGTCGACGCTCGTCAACCGGCTGGTCGGCGGGCGCGAGGCCGTGGTTCACAAGCAGGCGGGCGTGACCCGCGACCGCAAGGCGCTGGAATGTGAATGGAACGGCGTTCGCTTCGAGCTGATCGACACCGGCGGCGTCGACCTCGAGGCCGGTGACTCGCTATCGCGGGCGGTCCAGGGCCAGGCGCGTGAGGCGATCGCCGACGCCGACGCGGTCGCGATCGTGCTCGACGCCCGAGCGGGCCTGCGCCAGGGCGACGCCGAGGTCGCCGAGATCCTGCGGCGCGCGGACATGCCCCTGGTCGTGGTCGCGAACAAGGTCGACAGCGACAACGAGGAGCCGCTGGCGGCGGAGCTCAACGCGCTCGGCCTCGGCGAGCCGATCGGCGTCTCCGCCACCCATGGCCGCGGCTCGGGCGATCTGCTCGACCGCCTGGCCGAGCTCGCGCGAGAGGCCGCGGTGGAGTTGCCGGAGGTGGGCGCGGAGCCCGTCGCCGTGGCCGTGATCGGCAGGCCGAACGTCGGCAAGTCGTCACTCGTCAACGCCTTCCTCGGTTCGCAGCGGGTGATCGTCTCCGAGATCGCGGGCACCACCCGCGACTCGATCGACACCCGGCTCGAGCTCGACGGCCGCCCCGTGACCCTGATCGACACCGCCGGGATCCGCCGGCGGACAAAGGTCGCCGGGACGGTCGACTACTACGCCCAGCTTCGCTCCGAGCGCGCCGCCGAGCGCGCCGACGTGGCGCTGGTGGTCTGTGACGCCTCCGAGGGGATCACGGCCGAGGACCTGCGGGTCGCCGAGCTGGCGATGAAGACGGGCTGCTCGACGCTCGTGGCGCTCAACAAGTGGGACGTAGTCTCAGAAAACCCGAACACGCCCGGAGGCGGAGCCGAGGACGTGGGAGGCCTTTTTTTGAAGGACGCGAAGGCGCGGCTGGCGAAGCGGATCCGCCAGCGGCCGCCGGTGATCGCCTGCTCGGCGCTCAGCGGTCGCGGCGTGCCGAAGCTGCTCGAGCGGGCGATCGCGCTCGCCGACCGGCGCTCCGAGCGGATCCCGACCCCGGAGCTGAACCGGTTCCTCGGCGAGGTCGTAGCCACCCACCCGCCGCCACAGAAGCGGGGCAAGCGACTGCGTCTCTACTACGCTGCCCAGGTCGGCACCCGGCCGCCGCGGTTCGCGATCCAGGTCAACGACCGGCGTCTGATCACCCGCGACTGGGCCTATCACCTCGAGAACCGGATGCGCGAACGCTACGAGCTCGAGGGCGTGCCGCTGGTGATCGATTTCATCCCCAAGAAGCAGAGATCACGCCGGGGGGCTGGCGCGGCGGTATAAAACGCGCGGTGAAGGATCACTAGTGCGCAAGCCGTCGGCGGGTGAGATCCCGGCAGCAATCAGCAAGCGTCTGCGAAGCATCCGCTACGCGGTCGGCGACGTCGCCTACGTGGTCGGCCGCTTCCTCGGCCGGGCGGCGCGAACGACCGGCGGGCTGCTGATCCGGATCCCGGTTTCGATCGGGCACGGGATCGCCGGCTTCTGGCACTCACTGTCTGTGATCGCGCGTCGCCGGCTGGTCGCCGCGCTGGTAGTCGTGGCGCTGCTGCTGGTCTTCTTCTCCGCCGTGGTCCCGAACCTGCCCTGCCAGTTCCCCGGCGGCGACGGCTGCCCGCCGGCCGAGGACGCCGAGGACCTGGTGCCGGCGACGGCGCTCGCCTACGTGCACGCGAACCTCGACCCGGACACCGACGAGTACGCCGCCGCCGCCGAGCTCGCCGGCCAGTTGCCCAAGTTCGGCGGCCAGATCGCGGATCGGAGCCTGGCTCTGATCCCGGGTCCGGGCGGAGCGCCGCCCGACTTCGAGCGGGAGGTGCGGCCGTGGTTCGGCGGCGAGGCCGCGCTCGCGGTCCTCGGGGGCACGAGCCTCGTCCCCGAGCGCGTCGACCTGCTCGAGGTGGCGGACGCCGAAGGCGCGACCGAGTACGCCAGCTCGCTGGCCGTCGGCCAGGTGCAGACCGTCGACTACGAGGGAGTGGAGGTGAGCACCGACCAGCGCGACGTCTCGACCGCACAGGTGGAGGGCTTCCTCGCGATCGGCACCGAGGACGGCGTGCGCGAGGTGATCGCGACCGCCACCGGTGCCGACGGCGCCGAGTCGCTGGCCGACGATCCGATCGCGATCGAGATTCGCGACCAGCTGCCCGACCGTCGCTTCGCCGAGGTCTGGATCTCCGAGGACGGGATCGACGACCTGGTCGCCGCCGACACCGGCATCCTCGGGACGCTGACGCCGGTGATCGCGCCGGGCGCCAGCCGCGGCGTCGCAGCCTCGCTGAGCGCCGACGAGGACGCGCTCGAGCTCGCCGTGCGCAGCGAGCTCGACCCCGAGCGCGAGAAGTCGTCGCCGAGCTTCTTCGCCGCCTTCCCGCCGTTCGAGCCCGAGCTGCCCGAGCGCTTGCGCCCGGACACGCTCGCGTATCTGGGCATCGGCGCACCGGCCGAGACGGTCACCGCCCTGCTCTCGCAGGCGAGCGCCCAGGCGCCCGGAATCGTGGCCGGGTTCGACGACCTCGTCGAGACCCTGCGCCGTGAGGGCAACGTCGACATCGAGCGCGAGCTGCTCGGGGCCTTCGGCGACGAGGCCGCGTTCGCGCTCGAGCCCGCGACCGCCTCGGAAGGGGACGCGGTGGCGAGCTCGCTCCCGTACGTGTTGTTCGCCGCCGACGGGGTCGACGAGGACGCGGCGCGCGAGGCTCTCGCCGGGCTGCAGAAGCCGCTTGCGGACGCCGCGGACCCGGGCGACGACCTGCAGTCGCAGACCTTCGACCAGGAGGAGATCTCCGGCGTCCAGACCAACAGCCTGCGGGTCTCGCCGACCGTCGAGCTCACCTACGCGGTCTTCGACGGCATCGCCGCGGTCGCCACCGACCCGCTCGGCGTCACCGGGCTGATCGAGGGTGATGGCGGTCTCGATCAACAGGGGCGATACGAGCGGGCAACCGAGGACTTCCCCGGCGAGCTCTCGCTGCTCGCCTACCTCGACCTCGGCGGCCTGGTCACCACCGGCGAGCAGGCCGGCCTCGCCGAGGACCCGTTGTACGCGGTCTTCGCCGGTGACTTCCGCCGCCTCGACGCCCTCGCCCTGTCGGTCTCGAACGCCGACGACCTGCTGGCGACCGACGCTCACCTGCTGATCGGCGACCCGCCGGCGGCCGAGGATCAGCAGCCTCCGTTGCCGGCGCCCGGCGACTGACGATCCGCGCGTCGCATCCGTCTAACCTTGGCCCGCATATGACTTCCAAGCTTGGCGATAACGAGTACCTGTTCACATCCGAATCGGTGACCGAGGGGCACCCGGACAAGGTCGCCGACCAGATCTCCGACGGCGTCCTCGACGCCGTGCTCGCCGACGACCCGACCGGTCGCGTCGCCTGCGAGACGCTCGTCAACACCGGGCTCGTCCTGGTCTCGGGAGAGATCTCGACCAGCACCTACGTCGACATCCCGCAGATCGCCCGCGAGACGATCCGCAAGATCGGCTACACCGACGCCGACCTCGGCTTCTCCGCCGACTCGTGCGCGGTGATCAACGCGATCGACAAGCAGTCGCCGGATATCGCCCAGGGCGTCGACCAGGCGCTCGAGTCGCGCACCGACCCGGCCGACGACGACGTCCTCGACGTCGACGGGGCGGGCGACCAGGGGATGATGTTCGGCTACGCAAGCCGCGAGACGCCGGAGCTGATGCCGATGCCGATCTCGCTCGCCCACAAGCTCGCCCAGCGCCTGGCCGAGATCCGCAAGGGAGAGGTGGTCCCCTACCTGCGTCCCGACGGCAAGACCCAGGTCACGGTCCGCTACGAGAACGGCCAGCCGATCGAGATCGAGAAGGTGCTGATCTCGACCCAGCACCGCGACGGGGTCGACTGCGACACCCTGATCCGGCCCGACCTCTGGGAGCACGTCCTGCACCCGGTGCTTCCCGCGGAGCTCTACGACGAGCGCAAGCTGAACACGAAGCAGAACTTCCTCGTCAATCCGACCGGTCGCTTCGTGATCGGCGGCCCGGTCGGCGACGCCGGCCTCACCGGGCGCAAGATCATCGTCGACACCTACGGCGGCATGGCCCGCCATGGCGGCGGCGCCTTCTCCGGCAAGGACCCGTCGAAGGTCGACCGCTCGGCCGCCTACGCGGCCCGCTGGGTGGCCAAGAACGTGGTCGCCGCCGGGCTCGCCGACCGCTGCGAGGTCCAGGTCGCCTACGCCATCGGCGTCGCCCACCCGGTCAGCGTCATGGTCGAGACCTTCGGCACCGAGAAGATCTCGCGCTCGCAGATCCGCGATCTCGTCGACGAGCATTTCGACCTCCGGCCCGGGTCCTTTCGCCAGGAGCTGCGCCTGCACCGGCCGATCTACCAGAAGACCGCCGCCTACGGCCACTTCGGTCGCGACGACCACGACTTCACCTGGGAGCGGACCGACCGCGCCGAAGCGCTGCGCGCGGCCGCCGGCCTGGGCGAGGCAGCAGGGGTCGCTTAGGCGGTCGGCGTCGGTTCCGCGGGCTCGTCGCCGAGCCCCTCGACGCCGCCACGACGGGTCGCGTCGTCGACCATGTGGACCACGTCGCCGGGGTCGGCGACGCCGCTGAAGACGAAGTTGTAGTCGTCGCCGGCGGCGGTGTCGAAGTCGACGTTGCCGATCTGCAGCATTCGCTGAAGCACGCTCTGCTGGTAGTTGACGTTCTGAACCCGCTCCAGGCGGGTCTCCTGGATCGTCCGCGAGACGATTCCGCGCTTGATGTGCAGGCGGCGGTTGGTGATCGTGTAGCTGGTCGCGACCCGCTTGATGAAGCCGATCAGGATCGTCCCCGCGACACCGACAAGGGCGATGATCGTGACCAGGCCGCTGTTGGTCTCGTCGCCGATCACGCCCGTGGCGAGCGCCACCAGCAGGCAGACGACCGCGGTCGCCAGGATCCCCTTGATGTAGAAGTCGAGGATCGCCCGCCACGACGGGTGTCCCTCGTACAGAATCTGCTCGCCGGGATGGAGCTTTGGCGCCACGCGCGGCAGTGTAAACGGACCGGGGGCGCCGGGCAGAGTGCGCGCCGTCGTCCGCGCCCGTGCCTACGCTGGCGCCGATGTCGATCGCCCGGGTCGAGCCGCTGACGACCGCCCGCGCCCTGCGCGGGCCGTATGACTACCTGCTCCCGGAGCGCCTCGGCGAGGTCGCCGTCGGAACCCTGCTCGAGGTCCCGTTCGGCCACCAGCGGCTGCTCGGGGTCGTGGTCGAGCTCGCCGAGCGCAGCGCCCTGCCGGCCGAGCGGCTGGCCGAGCCGATCGCCGCGCTCGAGGCCGGCGTGCCGGCGGAGCTGGTCGAGCTCGGGCTCTGGGTCGCCAACGAGTACTGCTCGACGCCGGCTCGTGGGCTCGAGCTCGTGCTGCCGCCCGGGACCGGCTCGGCCCGCGGGCAGACGGCTGCCCGCACGGAGACCACGGCGCTTGCCGCGGCCGGCGCCGGGCAGGCCCTGGAAACGGGCGGGCTGGGGTCGGTTCAGCGGCGGGCGCTGGAGCTGCTGACCGCGAGCGGAAGCGAGCTCGGGGGCGCTGAGCTCGCCGCGGCGGGGGTCGGGCGCGACGCGCTGCTGCGGCTCGAGCGCCGCGGCCTGGTCGAGCTCGGCGAGCGCCGCGTGCGCAGGCGACCGAGCTCGGCCGCGATCGGCGCCCCGGCGGCGCGCGTCGAGCTCAACCCGGCCCAGGCCGCGGCGGTGATGCGGATCGTCGCCGGCCTCGACTGGAATAAGGCGCCTCAACAGCGGCGCGGCTCGGCTGACGCCTCGCAGGGCGGCGAGCTGCTCCTGCACGGGGTCACCGGATCGGGCAAGACCGAGGTCTACCTCGCCGCGGCCGAGGCGGCGCTCGAGCGCGGCCGCGGCGTGATCATCCTCGTGCCCGAGATCGGGATGACCCCGCAGGCCGTCTCGCGCTTCACCTCGCGCTTCGGCGACCGGGTCGCGGTCCTGCACTCGCGCCTCGGCGCCGGCGAGCGCCGCGATGAATGGCATCGCCTGCGCGATGGCGAGGCGCGGATCTGCGTCGGCCCGCGTTCAGCGGTCTTCGCGCCGATCGCCGGCCTCGGTCTGATCGTCGTCGACGAGGAGCACGACGGCTCCTACAAGCAGGAGGGCGATCCCCGCTACGACGCTCGCGAGGTCGCCCGCCGGCGCGCCGCGGTGACCGGGGCCTGCCTGGTCGCGGGCTCGGCGACCCCGCGACCGGAGAGCTGGCTCGAGCTCGAGCGGATCGAGCTCCCGACCCGCGTCGATGGCCGCAACCTGCCCGCGGTCGAGGTGCTGGACATGCGCGGCCGCGACGGCCGTGAGGGAGCGCTCCATCCCCGCGCACGCGCCGCACTGGCGGCCCTGCAGGACCCGCCCGGGAAGGCGATCGTGCTGATCAACCGCCGCGGCTGGGCCCCCTTCCTCGCCTGCCGATCCTGCGGCTGGGCGGCCGAGTGCCCGCGCTGCGACGTCTCGCTGGTCGTGCACAGGGCCGGTGAGGGCCTTCGCTGTCACCACTGCGGCCACGCCGAGCGCCTGCCCTCGGCCTGCCCCGATTGCGGCTCGGTGACATTGGCGCGCGCCGGCGCCGGCAGCCAGCGGATCGAGGACGAGATCGCCGCCGCGGTCGCGCCGCTGCCCGTCTTTCGCCTCGACGCCGACACCACCGCCCGCGCCGGTGGCCACCTCGAGATCCTGGCCCGGTTCCAGCAGGCAGACTCCGGGGTCCTCGTCGGCACGCAGATGGTGGCCAAGGGCCACGACTTCCCGGACGTCGTCCTCGGCGTCGTCATCGACGCCGACTCAACCCTGCGCTTCCCCGACCTGCGCGCGGAGGAACGGACCTTTGCCCTGGTCGCCCAGCTTGCCGGGCGCAGCGGGCGCGGTGATCGCGACGGCCGCGTGCTGGTGCAGACGCTCGCCCCCGAGGCCGAGGCGATCGCCCGCGCCGCGACCCACGACGCCGCCGGTTTCCTCGCCGGTGAGCTCGAGCGCCGGCGCGAGCTCGGCTATCCGCCGTACGCGCACCTGATCCGGATCGAGCTCTCGGCGCCCGATCGCGAGCGCCTCCAGGGCGCGGCGCTGAAGCTGCGCCAGGCGCTCGATGCGGGCCTGCCCGCGGGAGCTGTCGCGATCGGCCCGGCGCCGCGCTTTCGCCTCCGCGACCGCGAACGCCGCCAGATCATGATCAAGGCGCCCGATCGCGCGGCGGCGGTGGCGGTCGTTCGCGAGACCGTCCACGCGGAGGCGCGAGCCCGGCGGCTGAAGGGGATCAAGATCTCGGTCGACGTCGACGCCCAGTAGCGACCCCGGCCTCATAAACTCGATCTGGATGAGCGAGGCCACCGAAGAGGAGCTCGAGGAAACGAGCGAAGTCGAGGAGTCGAGCCACGGCGAGCTCAGCGAGGGCGAGCGTGAGCGCCGCGCCGCGGCGCTGGCCGAGGTGGTCACCTACGGCGATCCGGTGTTGCGCTCGCGCGCCTCCGAGGTGACCGAGTTCGACGCCGGGCTGGCGGCCGAAGCGGAGCGGATGGTGGCGATCATGCGCGACGCGATGGGCGTCGGGCTCGCCGCGACCCAGCTCGGGATCCTGCGGCGCCTGCTCGTCTTTCAGGCCGGCCCCGACGCCCGCGCCACCGCCGTCGCCAACCCCCAGATCGAGTGGCTCTCCGACGAGCTCGCGACCGCCGAGGAAGGGTGCCTGAGCCTGCCCGGGATCGGCCTCGACGTCGAGCGGCCGTTGCACGCGCGCGTCCGCGGCCTCGACGTCGGCGGCGAGCCCTTGCTGCTCGAGGCCTCGGGGCTCGAGGCCCGCGTTCTCCAGCACGAGATCGACCATCTCGACGGCGTTCTGATCCTCGACCGCACCGTCCGCGAGCAGCGCAAGGGCGCGATGCGGGCGCTGCGCGAGGGCACCAGCTACAGCCCCGAGCCCGAGCCCGAGCCCGAGTCCGAGCCTGGCGACGGGTGAGGCTCGTCTACCTCGGTACCTCCGAGTTCGCAGCGGCGATCCTGCGACGGTTGACCGAGTCCGAGCATCGCCCGGCGCTCGTTGTCACCCCGCCCGATCGGCGCCGCGGCCGCGGGCGCAAGCTCGGCCCCGTGCCGGCGGCCGCCGCGGCCGAGGAGCTCGGGATCGACGTACTTCGCACCGAGGCCACCGAGGAGCCGGAGGCGCTGGAGCGGATCCGCGCAGTGAACCCCGATCTCGGGGTCGTCTGCGCCTTTGGACAGCTGCTGCGCGAGCCGCTGCTGTCGGAGCTCGAGCTGCTCAACGTGCACCCGTCGCTGCTGCCGCGCTGGCGCGGCGCGGCGCCGATCGAGCGGGCGATCGACGCCGGTGACCCCGAGACCGGGGTCTCGATCATGCGGCTCACGGAGGGTCTCGACGCGGGCCCTGTGGCGCTCCAAGAGGCCGTGGCGATCGAGGATGACGACTACGGCCGGCTCTCGGCTCGGCTCGAGGACGTCGGAGCGCGGCTGCTCACCGAGGCGCTCGAGCGCCGCCGGCGAGGGACGCTCGAGTTCGTCGCCCAGGACGACTCGCGGGTGACCTACGCGGAGAAGATCGCCCCCGAGGAACGCCGCCTCGACCCGGGCCGCGGCGCGATCGAGCTCGAGCGCCGGGTGCGGGCGCTGACCCCCCACATCGGCGCCTACCTCGAGCTGCCAAGCGGCGAGCGGCTGGGCGTGGTCGAGGCCCGGGCCGAAACCGGAGAGCTGGCCCAGGGAACGCTCGACGGCGCCGACGGCCTGCGGCTCGGCTGCGCGGACGGGGTGCTGCGGCTGCTGCGCGTGCGCCCGCCGGGTGGCCGGCCGATGGACGCGGACGCCTACCTGCGCGGCCACGAGCTGCCGTGAGTGCGGAGGTCACCCCGGCGCGGCGGGTCGCCTACGAGATCCTGCGGCGCACGTTCGAGGACGGCGCCTGGACCGACCGCGCGTTCATCGCCGCGGCCACCCGGCTCGAGCTCGAGGGCCGGGAGCTCGCGCAGGCGAAGCGGCTCGCCTACGGCTCGGTGCAGCGGCGCGGTACCAGCGACCATCTGATCGCGCTGCTGGCGGGGCGGCGCGGCGGCAGGGTGGACGCGGCGGCGCTCGCCGCCCTGCGGCTGGGCCTCTATGAGCTGCTCTTCTCGGAGACCGCCGACCACGCCGCCGTCGACCAGGCCGTCGAGCTGGCCAAGGACGGGATGCGCCGCGCCGGAGGTCCACACGGCCGCGCCCGTGCGGCCACCGGTTTCGTCAACGCGCTCCTGCGCCGCGCCGCCGCCGAGCGCGCGGAGCTGCTGGCGACGCTCGACGACGCGGCTCCGGCCGGGGCCGCGGTCGCCCACTCCTATCCCGAGTGGCTGGTGGAGATGTGGTGGGAGGAGCTCGGGGCGGCCGAGGCGCGCCTGCTGATGGCGGCGATGAACGAGCCCGCGGAGACCGCCCTGCGTGTGAACACACTGCGCCGCGAGCCGGCAGCGGTCGCGGCCGACCTGCGCCAGGCCGGAATCGAGGTCACCGGTCCCGGCTCCGGCGAGCTGCTCGACCCGGCCGCGGGGCTGGTCGTCGACCTGGCCGCCGAGCCGGTCGGTGCGCGGATCGCCACCGGCGAGCTGGTGCCGCAGTCACGCGGCTCGCAGGCCGTGGTCGCGCTGCTCGACCCGCAGCCCGGCGAGCGAGTGCTCGATCTCTGCGCCGGCCCGGGGATCAAGACGACCGCGATCGCCGCCCGGATCGACGACAGCGGCGAGATCGTCTCGATCGAGTCCGACGAGCGGCGGGCGGCCGAGGTCGAGGCGATGTGCGCGCGCGTCGGCGCGAGCTGCGTTCGCGTTCAGGTCGGCGACGCGACGGAGGTCGACCTCGGGTCGGGCTACGATCGAATCCTCTTGGATCCGCCCTGTTCCGACCTCGGGACGCTCGCGTCCCGCCCAGACGCTCGCTGGCGCAAGTCCGCCGCCGATTGCGAGCGCGTCGCCGCGCTTCAGCGTCGCCTGCTGGTCCGAGCCGCGCGAGCGCTGCGCCCGGGCGGCACGCTCGTCTACTCCACCTGCACGATCTCGGCGCGCGAGAACGAGGAGGTCGCCGGGGGCCTTGCCGAGTACGTCGCCGAGGTCGAGGTCGATGACCTCGGGGCGAGCCATCGCCGGCTGGCCTCCAGACGCGATCCCCGCTTCCTCCAGCTGCTTCCCGAGCGCGACCGGACAACCGGGTTCTTCTGTGCTCGCTATCGCCGCCGGGGGCCGGTGTGATGGCCGACGACCGCGCGATCCGCAGGCCCGCATGCCCCGGCTGTGGCGAGCCTTGGCTTCGTCCGACCCAGCTCCCGGGCCGCTACCGCTGCGTCTACTGCCTCAGCCGCTTCGAGCTCGTCTCCGGCTGTCCGAACTGCGGCGAGCACCAGACGATGGTCAGGATGTCCACCGATGAGGACCTGCTCTGCCAGCATTGCGGCCACTCGATGTTGACCCCGGTGTGAGCTCCGAACCGAAACCAGGCCGCGCGGACGCCTACAGCGGCCGCCGGGTCGCGCCCTCGATCCTCTCTGCCGACTTCGCTCGGCTCGGAGCCCAGGTGGCGGAGGTCATGGACGCCGGTGCGCGGGTGATCCACGTCGACGTCATGGACGGCCACTTCGTCCCCCCGATCACGATCGGCCCCCTGGTCGCCGGTGCGATCGCCGACCAGGTGCACGACGCAGGCGGCGTGATCGACGTCCACCTGATGATCGCGCGACCCGAGCAGCAGATCGCCGAGTTCGCCAAGGCCGGCGCCGACTCGATCACCGTCCACTGCGAGGCCACCGCGCATGCCAACCGGACTCTGAACGCGATCCGCGACCTCGGCTGCCTCGCCGGCATCGCGCTCAACCCGGGGACGCCGGTCGAGGCGCTCTCGGAGCTCGGCGGGGTGGCCGACATCGTGCTCTGCATGAGCGTCAACCCCGGGTGGGGCGGCCAGGCGTTCATCCCCGGCTCGCCCGACAAGCTGCGCCGCCTCGCCGGGGTCGTTCCCGGCGCGCTCCTCGAGGTCGACGGGGGCGTCGATCCCGAGACGGCCGGCCCGGTCTCCGAGGCGGGCGCGACCCTGCTGGTCGCGGGCTCGGCGATCTTCGGGGCCGCTGGTCCGGCCGAGGCCTACGCGGCAATCGTCGCGGCCGCCGGCGCGGACTAACGGGAAATCCGTCCGGTTGCTTGCGGCGGCGCCCGGAGGGTGTTAGAACCGCGTATGCGGATGGCAACCAGGGATGGAGGCGTCGTACGGCTGACCGCGGCTGTGGCGGTCGCGGCGGTCGTGATCCTTGCGCCGGCCGCGCTCGCCTCGCACGACACCGCGGAGCGGGTCTCGTTCGGACCGACCGGCGGTAATGGCAACTTCGACGCCTCTGCGGACGGTGTCTCGGCCGACGGCACCGCGGTGGTCTTCAGGACCGACGAGGCGCTGACCGTCGAAGACGGTGACACGGAGGAGGATCTCTACGTCCGCGATGGCGGCGTCACGAGCCTCGTCTCGACCGGGCCGGACGGCGGCAACGGAACCGGCTTCTTTTCTAACTTCGTGGCGATCTCAGCGGACGGCAGCCGCGTCCACTTCACGACGGACGAGATGCTGACGGAAGACGACGACGACGCCGAGGAGGACATCTACGAGCGCACCGGCGGAACGACGACCAAGGTCTCCACCGGCCAGGGTGTCCCCGACGACGGGCCGTTCGAGGGGCTCAGCGTCGAGCACGTCACCGCTGACGGCGCGGAGGTCTTCTTCACGACCGAGGAGCCGCTGACGACCGACGACACGGACATGTCCAACGACCTGTTCGAGCGCAGCGGCGGGGTGACGACGAAGGTCTCAGCCGGTGAGGGGGTCGCCGGCAACGGAGCGTTCGCGGCGACGTTCGGCGGCGCCTCCGCCGACGGAGCCCGGGTCTTCTTCAACACCAACGAGGCGCTGACCCTCGACGACACGGACGCCGAGCGGGATGCCTACGAGCGCGCGGCGGGCGCCACCACTCGGATCTCGAGGGGAGGCACTGGTGACGGCACCGGCGGGTTCCCCGCAGGCTTCGCCGGCGCTTCCAGCGACGGCACTCGGGTCTTCTTCGTCACGTCCGAGCCGCTGACGGCGTCCGACACGGACGCGTTCAACGACATCTACGAGCGCACGGGAACGACGACTACCTGGATCTCGGACGGCGAGGGTGCCGCCGGCAACGGGGCGGCCAACACCGGTCTCGCCGGCGTCTCGGCCGACGGCAGCCGCCTTTTCCTCATCACCACCGAGCAATTCACGCCCGACGACGAAGACACGCAAACCGACTTCTACGAGCGCAGCGGTGGTGTGATCAC
Source organism: uncultured Solirubrobacterales bacterium (assembly GCA_963767475.1). Lineage (GTDB taxonomy): Bacteria > Actinomycetota > Thermoleophilia > Solirubrobacterales > 70-9 > WHSW01. The sequence goes on along the minus strand of CAVYEI010000003.1, from coordinate 276,813 downwards.
GCGGCTCTCGAGGGGTCCGAACGGCGACGGAAACGGTCCGTTCGAGCCGTTCCAATTCCGCATTTCGCAGGATGGGACCCGGGTGTTCATCAGCACGCAGGAGAAGTGGACCGCCGACGACACCGACAGCCACTACGACACGTACGAGCGCAGCGGCGGCGTCACCACCCGGATCTCGACCGGCCCGCTGGGCGGCAACGGCCTCCAGGACACCGGCTTCCCCGCGATCTCGGCTGACGGGACCAGGGCTTTCTTCAACACCGACGAGCGGTGGACGGCCGACGACACCGAGAACCAGGTCGACGTCTACGAGCGCGCCGGTGGCGTCACTACCCGGATCTCGACCGGCCCGGCCGGCGGCAATGGACCGTTCAACGCCGGCCTCGGGGGCGTGTCCGCTGACGGCTCAGTCGTGTTCGTCGATTCGGACGAGGCCCTGACCGCCGACGACGCCGACACTGCGGATGACGTCTTTGCCTTCACGATCGGACCGTCGCCTCCCCCGCCGCCGCCACCACCACCGCCGCCCACGGACAAGGCGGCGCGAACGCTTCAGCTGGACGCGTCCAAGCGCAAGGTGCCAAAGGGCAAGAAGGTGACGCTCCGCGGCGCGATGGCCTCGGCAAATCCCGCATGCGCGGCGAACCAGGAAGTGAGCCTCGAGCGCAAGCGAAAGGGCGGGCCCTTCAAGGACTTCGCGACCGCGACCAGTGCCGGCGACGGCTCGTTCTCGCTCAAGACCCCGGTGCGCAAGACCACGACCTACAGGGCCGAGCTCGCGGAGAACGCCGCCTGCCTCGGGGATCTGTCGAACACCGAGAAGGTCCGGGCGAAGAAGCGCCGCTAGGCGCGGTCGGCGTCTGGTGGTGGCACCGGGGCGCTGAGCGCGCCGGCGAGCTCCTGCCACCAGGCTCGTTCGGCCGATCCGACGCCCGGCAGCGAGACGCGCCGCGCGCACCAGTCCGCGAGCCGGCGGCGACCGCCGACGGCGAGCAGGTCGGCGCCGGTCGCCGCATAGCGCCCGTCGGCGAGCGTCACCAGCGAGCCGCTGCCGTCGCGCCGGGTGCGCAGGTGCTGGGTCACCGAGACGCCCTCGATTTCCTCCGGCGCGGCGGGATCGCCGTCGCGTTCGGGATCCCACGGCCGGACCGAGAACACCTGCGGCGCTCCGCGAGGCGGCAGCGCCGGGATCTCGGGGGCGCCGAGCGGCCCCTCGCGCCAGCGCTGGGTCAGCTCCTGGACCGCTGGCAGGGCCTCGAGCCGGGCGACGATGTGGAGCTCGTCGCCGGCCTCGATCTCGGTCGAGCCACGAGGCGGCAGGGCCGAGCCGTCGCGAACGATCAGGTTGACGAGCGCATCGCGAGGCAGCCCGAGCTCCTTGATCGCGTGGCCGACCGCGGCGTCGCCGTCGCGCACCCGCCAGACGAACGACTCGCCGCCGAGCTCGCGGATGATCCCGGTCTCGATCAGCGGCGGCGGCCGCACCGATTCCTCGCTGACAACCCCGAGCCGGCGGGCCAGGGCCTCGAATGTGCTCCCCTGGATCAGGGTCGAGGTGACGACGACGAAGAAGATCGTGTTGAAGATCAGCTCGTTGTCGCCGATCCCGGCGATCACCGGGAAGGTCGCGAGCCAGATCGGGATCGCGCCGCGCAGCCCCGCCCAGCCGAGCATCAGCCGCTCGCGGTTGTCGAAGTCGGAGAAGGCGCTGGCGACGAACGCCGCCAATGGCCTGGCGATGAAGATCAGCACGGCCGAGAGCAGCAGGCTCTCGCCTGCGACCTCGCCGAGCCCGCTGGGGAAGACGAGCAGCCCGAGCAGGGTGAAGAGCGAGATCTGGGCGACCCAGGAGAGGCCCTGGTGAAAGGCGATCGTCGTCGGCCGCGCCGGGACCGGGCCGGTGCCGAGGATCAGGGCCGCGATGTAGACGGAGAGAAAGCCCGAGCCCTCGACCAGCTCCGGAATGCCGTAGGCGAGGGCCGCCGCGGTGATCGAGGCGACCGGGTAGAGCCCCGGGCTGGGCAGATCGAGATTGCGAAAGGCCCAGCGGGCGCCGAAGCCGATCACGACCCCGAAAGCGAGCCCGAGCCCCAGCTTCAGCACCAGGCTGCCGGCCATGTCGACGACCCCGTAGTCGGGGAGCTGGATCCACTCGATGAACCCCGTCACCAGCAGCAGGGCGACGGGATCGTTCATCCCCGACTCGCCCTCGAGCGCCCGCGCCAGCTTCTTGCGCAGGTGCGAACCGCGCAGGACGGCGAAGATCGCGGCGCTGTCGGTGGCGGCCACCGCCGAGCCGATCAGCAGGCCCTCGAGCGTCGAGAGGTCGAAGAGCCAGGTCGCCGCCAGCCCGGTGATCACGGCGGTGATCACGGTGCCGACGGTCGCCAGCGAGATCGCGGTGCCGAGCACGGGCTTGATCTCGCTCCAGCCCGCGGTCAGCCCGCCCTCGAACAGGATCAGGATCAGGCCGATCGTGCCCAGGGTGCGGGTGAGCTCGGTGTCGGACACGCCACCGAACTCGACCCCGCCGATGCCCTCGGAGCCGATCACCATGCCCAGGCCGAGGAACAGCAGCAGGCCGGGGACGCGCACACGATCGGCAACCTTGGCCGCCACCAGGGCGGTGGCCAGCAGCAGGCCCGCGATCAGGATCAGCTCGTAGTCCGACAAGGGACTCGCACGCTATCCGCCACCGGGCCCGAGACACTCCGGGAGGGGGTAGACTGCTGTTGACTGACTAGTCAATCAGGGCTGAACCGATGACTTTCGTCGCCACCGACGCCGATCGTGCCCACCTTCGCCGAGCGCTCGAGCTCGCGGACCTCGGCCGTGGCAAGGTCAGCCCCAATCCGCTCGTCGGCGCTGTCCTCGTCGGCGACGGCGACGAGGTGATCGGCGAGGGCTTTCACGCCCGCCTCGGCGACCTGCACGCCGAGGTCGCGGCGCTTGCCGACTGTCGCGACCGCGGCCACGACCCGGCCGGTGCGACCCTCTACGTCAGCCTCGAGCCCTGTGCCCACCAGGGCCGCCAGCCACCATGTACGCAGGCGATCCTCGATGCCGGCGTCGCGCGGGTCGTGATCGGCTGCGACGACCCGAGCGAGAAGGCTTCGGGGCGCGGCCCGGGGGTGCTCCGCGACGAGGGGATCGCGGTCGAGTTCGTCGACGGCGCCGAGGCCGCGGCGGCCCGCCTCCTGGTGCAGCCCTTTCGCAAGCACGCCCGTACCGGGCTGCCGCTGGTGACGCTGAAGTCGGCGATCAGCCTCGACGGCTTCACGGCGACGCCGAGCGGCGACTCGAAGTGGATCTCCGGTCCGGAGAGCCGCGCGCTGGTGCACAGCTGGCGCGCGGAGGCTGACGCGGTCGCCGTCGGGATCGGCACCGCGCTCGCCGACGACCCGTTGTTGACCGCGCGCGACACCGCCGAGGCGCCCCCTTCCCAGCCGACCAGGGTCGTCTTCGACTCCGCCGCCAGGCTGCCGGCAGACTCGGCCCTGGTTCGCTCGATCGACGAGGCGCCGTTGCTGGTCTTCGCCGCCGCCGGCGCCGAAGCCGAGCGCGTCGCCGCGCTGCGCGCCGCCGGGGCCGAGGTGATCGAGCTGGCCGGCGATCACCAGCGCCGGCTCGCCGATGCGCTCGCCGAGCTCGGACGCCGCGGAGTGAGCTCGTTGCTGGTCGAGGGTGGAGCCGAGCTCGCCGGGTCGTTGCTGGCCGCGGGGGAGGTCGACAGCCTGCGGGTGTTCATCGCCCCGATCGTGCTCGGCGCCGGCACGCCGCTCGCCACCGGGCCCGGCTTCGAGCGGGTTGCCGAGGCGCTCAAGCCGCTGAGCGCCGAGTGGCAGCGAAGCGGCGAGGACATGCTGGCGAGCGCGCGGCTGCGGGAGTGGTGAGCGATGTTCACCGGGATCGTCGAGGAGATCGGAAGCGTCAGCGGCGTCGAGGCGAGCGACGCCGGGGCGCGGATCGGGATCGTCGCCGGCTTCGCCGCTGAGCTTCGCGAGGGCGATTCGGTCTGCGTCGAGGGCGTTTGCCTGACCGCGGCCGCGGTCGGCTCCGACGGCTTCGAGGCTGACGTGATGAATCAGACCCTCGGTCTGACCACGCTCGGCGAGCTCGGCGCCGGCTCCCGGGTCAACCTGGAGCCCGCCGTGCGCGCCGGACGGCAACTGGGCGGCCACCTCGTCCAGGGTCACGCCGACGGGGTCGGCGATGTTCGTGCGGTGACCGAGGACGGCTTCGCGCGGCGGCTGCGGGTTGCCGTGCCCGACGGACTCGAGCGCTACCTGGTCGAGCACGGCTCGGTCACCGTCGCCGGCGTCAGCCTCACGGTCGCGGCGCTCGCCGATGAGTGTTTCGAGGTCTCGTTGATCCCGGAGACGCTCGAGCGAACCACGCTCGGCGGGTTGCAAGCCGGCGCCCGAGTCAACCTCGAGGTCGACGTCGTCGCCAGATACGTCGAACGCCTTCTAGGCTTCAACAAGGGAGACCAAGATGCCTGAGCGACTGCAGACGACACCCGCCACCCCCGGAGGCGAAGCCGAGGAGGTGGCCGGCAGTGGTGTTTTTTCGACGATTGAAGAGGCGATCGACGAGATCCGCCGCGGGCGGATGGTGATCGTCTGCGACGACGAGACCCGCGAGAACGAGGGCGACCTGACGATGGCCGCCCAGTTCGCGACCCCGGAGGCGATCAACTTCATGGCCAAGGAGGGCCGCGGGCTGGTCTGCCTGACGCTGACCGGCGAGCGCTGCGACGAGCTCGGCCTCAACCTGATGGCGGCCAAGAACGAGGCGCCGCTGCAGACCGCGTTCACCGTCTCGGTCGAGGCGCGCGAGGGCGTGACCACGGGGATCTCGGCGGCTGACCGCGCGCACACGATCCAGGTTGCGATCGACGCCCGCTCGACCCCGGAATCGCTCGTCCAGCCGGGACACGTGTTCCCGCTGCGGGCCAAGGACGGCGGCGTGCTCGAACGCGCCGGGCAGACCGAGGCCGCGGTCGATCTCGCCCGGCTTGCCGGCCTCAACCCGGCCGGGGTGATCTGCGAGATCATGAACGACGACGGGACGATGGCCCGGGTGCCCGACCTGGTCCCGTATTGCGAGCGCCACGGCTTGAAGATGATCACGGTCGCCGACCTGATCGCCTACCGGCGGCGCACCGAGCGGCTGGTCGAGCGCGTGGTGGCGACCAAGCTGCCGACCGCGTTCGGCGAGTTCACCGCCGTCGGCTATCGCTCGCTGCTCGACGAAAAGCATCACGTGGCGATGGTCAAGGGCAACGTCTCCGGGGCCGAGGATGTGCTCGTTCGCGTGCACTCGGAGTGCCTCACGGGCGACGTCTTCCACTCGCTTCGCTGCGACTGCGGCGAGCAGCTGGAGGCGGCGATGGCGATGATCGAGCAGCAGGGCTCGGGGGTTCTGCTCTACCTCTCCCAGGAGGGGCGCGGGATCGGCCTGCTGAACAAGCTGCGCGCCTACAAGCTTCAGGAGGAGGGGCTGGACACCGTCGACGCGAACCTCAAGCTCGGCCTGCCGGCGGACCTGCGCGACTACGGGATCGGCGCCCAGATCCTGGTCGACCTCGGCCTGACCAGCATCCGCATCCTGACCAACAACCCAAAGAAGATCCACGGGCTCGAGGGCTACGGGCTCTCGGTCGCGGAGCAGGTCCCGATCCAGTCGATCCCCAATCCTCACAACGAGGAGTACCTGAACGCGAAGCGCGACAAGATGGGCCACGTCCTGCACCACCAGGGCCTGCCGCTCGACGAGGAGCTGATCCACGACGAGCACGAGCTCGACGAGGAACGTGGTGACTGAGCCGACCGGCGAGTACGCGATCTGCGTGGCGACGTTCTACGAGGACCTGGCGCAGCGGCTCGTCAACGGAGCCACCGAGGCGTTTGCCGACCACGACGTCAGCCCGGCCTCGGTGCATACGTTCGAGGTGCCCGGGGCGTTCGAGCTCCCCTACGCGGCGAAGCTGTGCGCGGACTCGGGCCGCTTCGACGGGGTCGCCTGCCTCGGCGTGGTGATCCGCGGCGAGACCGACCATTACGAGTTCGTCTGCACACAGGCCGCGCGCGGGATCCAGGATGTCCAGCTCTCCACCGGCGTTCCCTGCGCCTTCGGCGTGATCACCTGCGACACCCGCGAGCAGGCGGAGGCGCGGGCCGGGGGCGACAAGCGCGACCAGGGCCGCCACGCGGCGGAGGCGGTGCTGCGCTCTGCCGAGCTGCGTTCGTCGCTCACGGAATAAGCCGGCTCAACGGCGCCGGGGCTCCGCTTCGGCCTTCGGCCTCCGCGATCGCAGCCTCGCTACCATCACGCGTCCGATGGCCAAGGTCTGCTTCAGCTGTGGCAAGGGTCCCGCGTTCGGCAACTCGCGCAGCCACTCGATGGTCGCCACCCGCCGGCGCTTCAACCCGAACCTGCAAAAGGTTCGCATCGACGACGGTGGCCGACCCCGCCGCGTCTACGTCTGCACGCGCTGCCTGAAGGCCGACAAGGTCCAGAAGCACGCGTAGCGGCGTCCGGGCAGTAGGCTCCCGCGCCGTGCCGGACTCATCGATCGTTCGCTTTCGCCATGTGGTCGGCGTCGCGCTCGCCCATCTGGAGGAGCGGCGCACGGAGATCAATGATCTCAACGTGTTCCCGGTCGCCGACGGCGACACCGGCGACAACATGGCGCTGACCATGCGCCACGTGCTCGACGAGCTCGACAAGCTCGAGCGCAGCGCCGACGGCGACCCACGGCGGCCGGAGATCGTCCGCGAGGTCGCCCGCGCGGCGCTGATGGGAGCGCGCGGCAACTCGGGGGTGATCCTGAGCCAGATCGTCCGCGGGGCCGCGGAGAAGGTGGCCACGCCTCCGGGCCGGCTGATCGATCCCGGGCTGATCGAGGCGGCGCTGACCAATGCCGCCGACCGCGCCTACGCCTCCGTGCGAGAGCCCGCCGAGGGCACGATGCTGACCGTGATCCGGGCGATGGCAGACGCCGTCGCCGAGCGACGCGCGCAGTGGCAGGGCGAGCGCCTCGATGCGGAGGCGAGCGCGGAGGAGCAGAACGCGCTGCTCGCCGAGATGCTCGCGGCAGCGCTGTTCGCCGGCGAGGAGGCGGTTCGTCACACCCCCGAGCAGCTGGCGGTGCTGGCCGAGGCAGGCGTCGTCGACGCCGGCGCCCTTGGGTTGGTGGTGATCATCCGCGGGATGATCGCCGGGCTCGCCGGCGAGCAGGTGCAGTTGCCGGAGATCCCCCATTACGCCGCCGCTCGGCTGGACCAGGTTCATCACGCCGACTCCGCCTTCCGCTACTGCACCAACTTCATCGTCACCGGCGACGGCCTCGCGGGCGACTCGTTCGTCGCCGGTCTCGAGCAACTCGGCGACTCGGTCCTGGTCGTCGGCGATCAGGCGACGCTCAAGGTCCACGTCCACACCGATGATCCGGACGCCGCCAAGGCGCTGTTCGCGGGCGTCGGCGCAGTCACTCGCGAGGACATCGCCGACATGCACGAGCAGGTCGCCGACCAGCGGGCGCGACTCGGCGCCGGCAAGGCCGGGGTGGTCGCGGTCGCCAGCGGCGAGGGGATGCGAGGGCTGTTCGAGGGGCTCGGAGCGCTGGTCGTCGACGGCGGCCCGACGCTCAACCCGCCGACCAAGGATCTGCTCGCCGGGATCGACTCCTGCCTCGCCGACGAGGTGCTCGTGTTGCCGAACTCGAGCAACGTCCTGATGGCCGCCGAGGAGGCGGCCCGGCTGGCCGCCAAGTCGGGCCGCAAGGTCGTCGTCGTCGCTTCGGAGTCACAGCAGGCGGCGCTGGCGGCCCTTGTCGAGTTTGAGCCCGAGCAAGGCGCCGAGGCGAACGCTGAGCGCCTCGAGCAGGGCCTGGGATCGATCAGCGTCGGCGCCGTGGCGCCGGCGGCCCGCGACGACGCCGATGGACGCTTTCGCCGCGGCGACTCGGTCGGCTTCGCCGACGGCGAGCTGGTCGCGTGGGGCGGGGCGGGGTCGACGCTGATCGAGACCGTCGCCGCGCTCGCCGACGGCGCCGAGATCGTCACCGTGATCGAGGGCGCCGAGGCCCCGGTGACTCTGGCCGAGCTCGAGCTCGAGCTCGAAGACGGCACCGAGCTCGAGCTGCACAGCGGCGGCACCCCCAACTACTCGTGGCTGATCGCCGCTCAGTGAGCCGCGCAGGAGTCCTGTGAGCCTGCTCGACGAGGCGCTCGAGGCCCACGGCGGCCGCGAACGCTGGGCGAGCGCGCGGACGATCCGGGGCACGGTGCGCTCCGGCGGCCTGCTGATCCGCACCCGGGTGCCGGGCAGCCGCCTCGCCGAGGGCCGGATCGAGGTCCGGGTCGGAGAGCCGTTCGCCTCGGCGAGCCCGTTTCCGCGCCCGGGGCAGCGCGGCGTGTTCGATCACGGCGCCGTGCGGATCGAGACCCTCGACGGTGAGGTGCTCGAGTCGCGCGAGCGGCCCCGCGAGCAGTTCTTCGGCCGCTCGGGACTGCGTCGCAACCTGCGCTGGGACCCGCTCGACTTCGCCTACTTCGCCGGCTATGCCTGGTGGAACTACCTCAACGTGCCCTACCTGCTGGCGCGCGAGGACGTCCGGGTGCAGGAGATCGAGCCCTGGCGGGAGCCCGGGAGCGCCCAGACCTGGCGCCGGCTCGAGGCCCGCTTCCCCGCCGACCTCGACACCCACTCGCCGCGGCAGGTCTTCTACTACGACGGCGAGCTGCGGCTGCGCCGCCACGACTACACCGCCGAGGTGGTCGGCGGCTGGGCGCGGGCGGCGCACATGTGTGCCGACCACGTCGAGGCAGGTGGGTTGCTGTTTCCGACCCGCCGCTGGGTTCGCCCGGTCGGCCCCCAGAACCGGCCGCTGCCGCTGCCAACCCTGGTCTCCCTGCACCTCTCCGAGATCGGCGTGGAATGACGAAGCCGAGGCCGGTCCTCTGGCACATCCCGATCTCGCACTACAGCGAGAAGGCGCGCTGGGCGCTGGCGCACAAGCGGGTCGACTACGACCGCCGCGCCCCGCTCCCCGGTGCCCACATGGCGATCGCGCTCTGGCTCACCCGAGGCGAGCACAAGACGTTCCCGGTCCTGCGCTTCGACGGCCGCAACGTCGGCGACTCGAGCGCGATCATCGAGGCGCTCGAGCGGCGCTGGCCCGAGCGGCCCCTGTATCCGGAGGATCCGGCGCAACGGCGCCGGGCGCTCGAGCTCGAGGACTTCTTCGACGAGCAGCTCGGGCCCCACATCCGCCTGCTCGTCTGGCACGAGCTACGCGCCGATCCCGAGCACATGGGAGAGGTGACCGCGACGATGCTGCCCGGCCCGCTCCGGGGCCTCCCGGGGGCCGACGCCTTCGGCCGCCAGCTCGGGACGACGTACGTGCAGCTGCGCTTCCGGGTCTCAGGCGAGGAGGCCGCGGCCGCAGCGCGGGTCAAGGTGCTGGCGGCGCTCGACCGGCTCGAGGCCGAGCTCGACGCGGCCGGTGGTCGCTACCTCGCCGGCGATCGGTTCTCGGTCGCCGACCTGACCGCGGCGACGCTCTTCTATCCGCTGGTCAACCCACCCGAGGGCCCACAGGGACTCCACACCGCCGCCGTTCCCGCGCTCGAGGAATTCCGCGCGCCGCTCAAGGATCGGTCCGGCTACAAGTGGGTCGAGGACATCTACCGCGACCACCGCCGCCGCTCCGCGTAGCTAGTCGACCTCGACGATCGCTTCGACCTCGACCGGGACGTCGAAGGGGAGCTGGGCGGCGCCGATCGCCGAGCGAGCGTGACGGCCTGCGGGGTCGCCCCAGAGCTCGAGGATCAGATCGGTGAACCCGTTGATCACCGCCGGCGGCTTCTCGAACCCGGGCGCGCACTGAACCAGGCCGAGCGCCTTCACCCATTGCCGCACCCGGTCGAGGTCGCCGAGCTCCGCCTGCAGCGAGGCCAGGATCGAGAGCGTGGTCAACCGCGCCGCCTCGATTCCCTGCTCGAGGTCGAGCTCGCCCCCGACCCGGCCCGTGACCAGAACCTCGGGGCCGTCCATCGGCAGGTGGCCGGAGACATAGGCGAGATCGCCGTGCACGTGGACGAGGTCGAACTTGAACTCGACCCCCGGCGGCGCCGCAAACGGCTGCGGCAACTCGAGCCCGAGCTCGCTCAACCTGTCTGTGATCCGTCCCATCCCAACCGGAATCTAGCCTGTGCGACGAGGTGAGCATTCCACGAGCCATCGGTACCGGGGACGAACAGGATCGAGAGTCATTGCGCGGGGCCGAGCTGCGCAGCCTGCCGCGGCCGAGTCGACTGGCCACTCCGATCTCCTCGCTCAAGGGCGCCGGGCCGAAGCTGACAGCGGCCGCAGCGGCGATCGGGATCGAAACCCTGGAGGACCTGCTCTGGCACGTGCCCCACGGTCACCGCGACCGCGCCGGGGTGCGCGAGGTCGCCGACCTGCGGATCGGCGAGGAGGCGACCGTGATGGTCTCCGTGCGTTCGGCCCGGGTGCGACCCACCAGGCGGCGCAATCTGCGCTTGGTCGAGGCCGCCGTCTCTGATTCGAGCGGGCCGATGAAGGCGGTCTGGTTCAACCAGGCCTACCTCGCCGAGCGCCTGCAGCCGGGCACCCGCCTGCTCCTGAACGGAAAGCTCGACCGCTCCGGCTTCCGGGTGGCGACCCACGAGATCGTCTCCGGCGGCGCGGGGTCGTCGGCGACGGGCATCCACACGACCGGGATCGTCCCCGTCCACAACGCGACCGCGAGCCTCTCCGCCAATCGGCTGCGCGAGTGGATCTGGCAGGCGGCGGAGCGAGCCGGCGACGCGATCGAGTCGCTGCCGGCCGAGCTGCGGGCCCGGCGCGGCTTCGGCGCCGAGGCCGACGCGTTGCGCTGCGCCCACTTTCCCGACTCGCCCGAGCAGGCGACCGCAGCCCGCGACCGGCTGGCGTTCGAGGAGCTCTGCCTGCACCAGGCCGCCCTGGCGATGCGGCGCGGCGCCAGGCGCGACTCTCGCCCCGGGATCGCGATCGGCGCCGGCGGCGACCTGCTGCCGCGCTGGCTGGACTCGCTCCCGTTCGAGCCCACCGCGGCCCAGTTTCGGGCCTTCGACGAGATCGACGCGGATCTCGCCAGCGGCCGGCCGATGCAGCGGCTGCTGATGGGCGAGGTCGGCAGCGGCAAGACCGTGATCGCCGTTTACGCGATGTTGCGCGCGCTCGAGGCCGGCCATCAGGCGGCGATGATGGCGCCGACCGAGACGCTGGCAGAGCAACATGCGGCGACCCTCGATTCGCTGCTCGGCGCCGAGGCGATCCCGTTCGCGCTGCTCACCGGCGCGACGCCGGCGGCGCGGCGCCGCGAAACGCTGGCCCGGCTGGCGAGCGGCGAGCTCGGCCTCGTCGTCGGCACCCACGCGCTGATCGAGCCCGACGTCCGTTTCTCCGGCCTCGCCGTCTGCATCGTCGACGAGCAGCACCGCTTCGGCGTTCGCCAGCGCGCCGCGCTCGATGCCAAGGGCCCGGGGGAGACCGCCCCACACGTGCTGCACATGACCGCAACCCCGATCCCGCGGACGCTCTCGCTGACCGCCTATGGCGATCTCGACGCGACCACGATCCGCGAGCTCCCGGCCGGCCGGCAGCCGGTGAAGACATGGGTCGTCGGCGAGGAGAAACGGGCGGGCGCCTACGGGTTCATCCGCGATCGCCTGCGCGAGGGCCGCCAGGCCTACGTCGTCTGCCCGCTGGTCGCCGACTCGGAGAAGCTGCGGGCGAAGGCCGCCGGCGCCGAGGCCGAGCGGCTGCGATCGGGCGAGCTGGCGGAGTTCCGGATCGGCCTCCTGCACGGCCAGATGTCGTCGCGCGAGAAGGCCGAGGCGATGGAGGCGTTCGTCGCCGGGCGCACCGACGTGCTCGTGGCAACGACCGTGATCGAGGTCGGCATCGACGTCCCCAACGCGACCGTGATCCTGATCGAGGGGGCGGAGCGCTTCGGCCTCTCGCAGCTGCACCAGCTCCGTGGCCGCGTCGGCCGCGGCGAGCACGAGAGCCAGTGCATCCTGTTCGCCGATCTCGACGGGCAGTTCGCCAAGCGCAGGATGGATGCGATCGAGAACACCACCGACGGCTTCGAACTCGCCGAGGTCGACCTCACCCTGCGCGGCGAGGGCGAGATCCTGGGCACGCTCCAGCACGGCCTGCCGCGCTACCGGGTCGCCGAGTTGCCCGAGGACGCGGAGCTGCTCGCCGCCGCGCGGGCCGAGGTACTGGGGCTGCTGGAGCGACACGGCAGCCTCGACGTACCCGAGCTCGGCCCCTTCCTCGACGCCGCCCGGGCGCGCTTCGGCGACGAGCGGACCGAAGGAATCGCGGCGTGAGAGTTACGGGCGGCCGGCTCGGCGGTCGCAAGCTGCTCACACCGCCGAAGAGCTCGAGCGACGTGCGCCCGACCTCCGACCGCGCCCGCGAGACCCTGTTCTCGGTTCTCGGCGACGTCTCCGACCTCAGCGTGCTCGACCTCTTCTGCGGCACCGGCGCGCTGGCGATCGAGGCGATCTCGCGCGGGGCGGACTCCGCCGTGCTCGTCGACAAGGCCCCGGCGCTTGCCCGCCGCAACGCCGAGGCGCTCGGGATCGCCAACCGCTGCGAGACGGTCCGCACCGACGCGATCCGCTACCTCGAGCGCAGCGAGGAGCGCTTCGGCCTCGTCTTCTGCGACCCGCCCTATAAACTCGCCGACCGCTTTGCGCCGGAGCTCGCGACACACCTGCCACCGCGTCTCGCCAGGTACGCACGCCTTGTCGTTGAGAGCTCGGCGCGCCACCCGCTCGAGATCGTCGTGCCGAAGCTGGAGCTCATCGACCAGCGGCGGGTCGGCGAGGCGTTGATCAGGATCTACCGCAGATGAGCCACCGAATCGAACGCAGATGAGCGAGCGGATCGCGGTCTGCCCCGGCAGCTACGACCCGGTGACCAACGGTCACCTCGACATCATCGGGCGCACCTCGCGCGTCTTCGACAAGGTGATCGTCGGCGTCGTCGGCCAGGGGATCCGCAAGTCGAAGTCGCTGTTCAGCGCCGAGGAGCGCCGCGACTTCCTGCTCGAGGCGACCGCCGACCTGCCCAACGTCGAGATCGAGATCTTCACCAACCTGGTCGTCGACTTCGCTCGCGAGCACAACGCGACCGTGATCGTCAAGGGCATCCGAGCGATCTCGGACTTCGAGTACGAGCTCGAGATGAACCAGCTCAACCGCAAGCTGGCGCCGGATATCGAGTCGGTCTACGTGTTCGCCTCGCCCGATTACAGCTTCCTCTCCTCGACCGGGGTCAAGGAGATGGCGATCTTCGGCGGCGACGTCAAGGACCTGGTCCCGGCGCCGGTCGCCGAGGCGCTGCGCAAGCGCGCCGAACGCGACTAGCCAGGCACGCCTTGGGCACCCCGCCTGGGCAGGAGCTTGCAGCACGGCGCCGAAATCCGCCTGTAGCAGCCCTTCCGTGTCCGGCCGCGTAAGCTTCCACGACCGTTTATGGACGTCCTGGTCCTCATTGACAAACTCGACGACCTGATCCACAACGCGCGGCCGGTGCCGCTCACGGATCAGGTTCGCGTCGATCGCGAGGAGATCTACGATCTGCTCGATCAGATGCGTGCCACGATCCCCGAGGAGATCAAGCAGGCGCGCTGGATCGTCAAGGAGCGCCAGGAGATGCTCGCCGAGGCCAAGCGCGAGGCCGAGCGCGTGGTCAAGGAGGCCCGCGACCAGTCCGAGCGGCTGATCTCCGACGAGGAGGTCTACCGCCAGGCCGAGCGCGCCGCCGAGGAGATCATCGAGGACGCGCGCGAGACCGAGCGTCAGATCCGCCTCGGCGCCGAGGACTACGCCGACGAGATCCTCTCCACGCTCGAGGTCAACCTCGAGAAGTTCCTCTCCGCAGTGCAGCGCGGCCGCGACCGGCTCGCCGGCCGCGACGAAGAGCCGGTCGAAGTCCAGTAGCGAAGCGCCCGCGGTCGGATATGTTGCGTCCTGGTGAGGCGCGTCGCTCTCGTCCTGATCGTTCCCTGGCTCGCGCTGGCGGGCCATGCAGGCGCCGCCACGCAACTCGGGGAGACCTTCGTCCCGAGCCCGATCTGCGACCCCGCTTTCACCAACCTCGCGGCGACCTCGCCGGCCGCCGGATATACGGTCCCAGCCGACGGGGTGATCACCTCATGGAGCTACCAGGCGGATCTGACTCCCCCGAGCGTCAGCTTCAAGATCGCCCGGAACACGGGCTCCAACAACTTCACCATCGTCGGGGGGAGCGCCCAGCAGAGTCCGCTCTCGGGGGAGCTCCACACCGCCGACATCCAGGCGCCGGTCAAGGCTGGGGATGTGATCGGCATTTACACCGCGAACAACGAGTGCGGGCGCGGGGGCGCCGGATTCGGAACCTTCTACAAACCGGGCGACACGCCTTTGGGCACGGGCACCTCGTACTCCGGCCCGGCCAGCTTCCAGCTCGACGTCGCCGCCCGGCTCGAGCCCGACTGCGATGCCGACGGCAAGGGTGACGAGACGCAGGACTTCGATCTCCGCTCGTGCCCGCCCGGCCCCGAGGCGACGATCACGAGCGGACCGCGCGACACGGTGCGGACGAAGCGCAAGCGCAAGCGAGCGACGTTCGAGTTCACGGCCAGCGAGCCGGCGAGCTTCGAGTGCTCGCTCGACGCCGCCCCGTTCGCTTCCTGCGCCTCACCGTTCAGCGCCGACGTAAAGCGGGGCGCCCACCGGTTCGAGGTCCGCGCGATCGACGCCGGCGGCAACGCCGGGGCCGCGGCCTCCGACACCTGGAAGGTGAAGCGCAAGCGCAGGAAGTAGCGTCCGCACACCCGACCGGGAGGTGAGCGGATGAGTGAGCGGTGGTTCTCCGACGAGCAGCTGGCCGAGATGTCGCGGCCGACGATGGAGCGGGCGATCGAGGCGATCGACGCCGGCGACCTGGAGGCGGCGAAGGGCCTGTGCGAAGCGATGAAGCACGAGTCGCAGTTCATGCACGACCTGCTCGTCGACGGGGTTGCGGGGTTGATCTCGTTCGTGAAGGAGAAGCTCGGCGACGACGGGGTCGAACAGGCCTGGGAGTACTCGCTCGAGCGCAGCTGGAAAAAGCCGGTGGAGACGATCGAGAAGCTCGATCGAAAGCTGGTCGCCGAGTCTTTGGCGGCGACCTGGCGCGCGCACTCGACCAGCGGCGTGGGGCCGAACCCCGGCGCCTTCGTGATCGAGGAGGACGATGAGAAGCTCACCTTCACGATGAATCCGTGCGGCTCGGGTCAGCGCCTGTGGCGCAACCAGCGTTACGGGCCCGATGGCTGGGGGGTGACCGACGAGGCGCACGACTGGAGCTATGGCCGCGAGGGGTTCCCGCTCTACTGCACCCACTGCGCGTTCATGAACGAGACCCTGCCGATCCGCTGGATCGGCCATCCCGTCTATCCCTCCGACCCTCCGAAGGACTTCGATCGCGATCCCTGCACCTGGTACTGGTACAAGGACCCAGCCGAGATCCCGGACCGGCACTTCACTCGCCATGGGCTCGAACGCGGAGATTGAGCCGCCGGCCGCGGGCATGGTGCGCGAGGTCCTGGCCGAGGCGGGCGAGGACCCGGGCGAGCTCGAGCTGAGCCCGATCGAGGGCGGCGCCTCGCGGCAGACCTACCTGGTCGAGGCCGGCGGCGAGCCCCGCTTCGTGCTCCGGCGCGAGCCCGCCGAGGGGATGTCGTTCGCGCCGCTCGGGCTCGAGCTGCGGGCGATCGCGGCGGCGGATCTGGCCGGGGTCGTCGTCCCTCGCACCGTGGCCGCCGAGCCCGCGGGCGGGCGCTTCGGCTCCGGCGCCGGTTACCTGATGGAGTTCGTCGCCGGCACCTCGGTCGCGCCCCGCGTCCTGCGCCGCGAGGAGCTTGCCACGGCCCGTGAGCGGCTCCCGGCCCAGCTCGCCTCGGCGCTGGCGGGGATCCACTCGGTCGGCGCCGACGCGGTCGACGGCCTCGCCGGCGAGGGCGATCCGGCGCTCGAGGCCTGCGAGCTGTGGGAGCGGGCGCTCGACGAGATCGGGGAGCCCTTGCCGGCGGTCGAGGCCGGCCTGCGCTGGCTGCGACTCAACCCGCCGCCCCCGGTGCCGGCGACGCTCGTCCACGGCGACTTCCGGCTCGGCAACCTGATCGTCGACGAGCACGGCCTGGCGGCGGTGATCGACTGGGAGCTCTGCCACGCGGGCGACCCGGCCGAGGACCTCGCCTGGCTGACGATCCGCTCCTGGCGGTTCGGCAACGACGAGCTGCCGATCGCCGGGCTGGGGGAGATCGAGCCCTTCCTCGCCGCCTACGAGGACGCCGGCGGCACCCGGCCCGAGCCCGAGCGGCTGCGCTGGTGGGAGGCGATGGGCAACGTCAAGTGGGCGGTGATCTGCGCCCGCCAGGCCCACGACCATCTCACCGGCGCGCGGCCAAGCGCCGAGCTCGCCTCCCTCGGGCGGCGCATCTGCGAGCCCGAGTGGGACCTGCTCGGGCTGATCGCGGACGGTTGACCGCGTAGGGACTTGTCGGCGTCTCGAATTGCGGTTAGTGTCGCGGGCGATGAGACGGGGGCAGATGTTGACGTGCTCGGCGGCGATCGCCGCAGCGCTGCTGGTGCCGGCGGGTGCTCACGGAGCCGCGTTCACCGTCACGCGCTTCGATGACCCGGTCCCCGGCGCCTGCGCCGCGGGCGACTGCTCCTTGCGCGAGGCGATCCGGGCCGCGAACGCCGCGCCGGGAGCCGACTCGATCGCCCTCGGCGCAGGGACCTATTTGCTCTCCGAGGTGGGGACCGACGAGGGCGTCGCGCTCAACGGCGACCTCGACATCCTCGACGACCTGACGCTCACCGGGGCCGGGATCGCGACGACGACGATCGATGGCGGGGGGACGGTCACCGCAGAGCGTGTGTTCGACGTCGAGCCGGACGCCGCCCCGCCGCCCGCACCCACGGTCTCGATCGCGGACCTTGCGATCACGGGGGGCCGGCTGGATCGTGGCGCCGGGCTGCGCAGCGCTAACGCGGCGACCGTGAGCTTCGACCGTGTCAGTCTGACCGGCAACGTGGGCGACAGCTTCGGCGGCGCGCTCTACAACGACGACGCGAGCATGACCGTTCGCGACAGCCAGATCAGCGGCAATTCGATCGACGGCGGCGGGTTCGCGCCGGCCGCGTACAACACCGGCGACGATGCCGTGCTGACGATCGAACGCTCGTCGATCACCGGCAACACGAACGAGGGGGGCCTCTCCGGCGGGATCTACGCGAACAACGCCGGCAGGATCTCGATCACCGGCTCGGTGTTCTCGGGCAACAGCGCCCAGCTCGGCGGCTCGATGTACCTGCAGAACGACTCGACGACGACGATCACCGACAGCCTCGTCAGCGACAACCGGGCCTTCGCTCCGGTGGAGGTGACGGGCGAGCGCGGCGGCGGGATCTACATCCAGAACGATGCGACGGTGACGATCTCGAACTCGACGATCACGGGCAACCGCGCCGACGACGAGGGCGGGGGAATCTCGATCCGCAACGACCCAACCGTGCGGTTGGTGAACACGACCGTCGCGGGCAACACGGCCGACCTCGACGGCTCGGGTGACGTCGGTGGCGGCATTTCCTTCGAGGTCGACCCGCCGGGCTCGCTCACGCTCGCGAACACGATCGTCGCCGGCAACACTAATGCGGCAGCGCCCGATTGCGGCGGTCCGGATGGGATCGCGAGCGCCGGCTTCAACCTGATCGGGAACTCCCAGGGATGCCTGTTCGCGGCCGGAACCGGGGACAAGGTGGGTACGGCCGGCAGCCCGATCGATCCGCTGCTCGGGCCGCTGGCCGCCAACGGTGGGCCGATCCAGACGTTGGCGCTCGGCGCCGGCTCCCCGGCGATCGACGCCGGGAATCCGGCTGCGCCGGGGTCGGGCGGCGACGCGTGCACGGCCGCCGACCAGCGCGGTGCGCCTCGATCCGTATGCGACATCGGCGCCTATGAGCTGCTCTCCTGCCAGGGCTTGCCGGCGACGCTCTGGGCGAGCCCAGGAGCGCCGCTGGTGGGGGGCGAGGCCGCTGAGGTGATCTTCGGCAGCGCCGCCGACGACTCGATCCAGGCTGGTGGCGGGGACGACACGGTCTGCAGTGGCGCCGGCAACGACACGGTCTCGGGCGAGGTGGGCAACGACAGCCTGCTGGGCGAGGTGGGCAACGACAAGGTCTCGGGTGAGGCAGGCAACGACAGCCTGCTGGCGGGCGCCGGCAACGACAAGCTCACCGGCCAGGCCGGCAAGGACACGCTCAAGGGCGAGGACGGCAAGGACAAGCTCAAGGGAGGCGGCGGCAAGGACAGGCTCGTCGGAGGCAAGGGCCGCGACACCTGCAACGGCGGAGGCGGCAAGGACAAGGCGAAGAAGTGCGAGCGCGGCAAGGCCTAACGGCCGCTGGCCCGTTTCAGTTCCGGGATCGATGCAGGACCGCCCCACCGCCCCCGAGCTGCTCGATGCGATGGCGGCGCAGCTGTTCACCGAGGTCCGCGAATGGGTTCCGCGCGACCGTCGGTTCCAGATCCTGGTGCTGGCGAACCTGTGCTCGGTGATCGCCCGCGAGCTGCGGGCGGGGGAGGGGCCGTCGCTGGAGGACACGCGGCTGTTCGTCGACCTTCTCGGTGAGGAGGGCGGCGCCGACCCGCGCGGCGCGGCGGAGCTGCTCGCAGGGCGAATAAGGGCCGGCGAGCTCGACGACCGCCTCGATCAGACGATCGTGCGCCTGCGCGAGCACGTCGCCCGCAAGCTCGAGATCGCCCGCCCGGGATACACCGAGAGTTGACGACGAGGCGCACGGTTCCGGTACCGCGGAACCTCCCCCTTTTCAGGTAGATCGACGCCTGGATCGGCCGCCGTTTTTCCGTCCGGCAACGGTCCTAGTCTATACGAACACTTGTTCGACCATGACCGCGATCCCGGCGAGATCCCGACCGAGCACCTCGAGCATGAGATCACCACGCTCGCGGCGCACATCTACGCGGCGACGTGCCGCTGGCTGCTGCTGATCGCCGAGTTCGACCGTCGCCAGTGCCATCTGTCCTGGGGCTTTCATTCCACCACCGCGTGGCTTGCCTGGACCTGCGGGTTGACTGCGCGCGCGGCGCGCGAGCACGTGCGCGTTGCCCGTGATCTCGTCGCGCTGCCGCACATCCGGGAGTCGTTCGCGCGCGGCGAGATCAGCTACTCGAAGGTGCGAGCTCTGACCCGCGCAGCGGAGCCCGAGACCGAGGCACAGATGCTCGAGCTCGCCCGGTGCGCGACCGCCGCTCAGCTCGAGCGCGCCGTCCGTGCCTACCGAAGCGCGCTCGCCGTCGCCGAGGACAAGCCGCCGCCCGACCTCTTCTTCGCCTGGGATTGGGAAGACGACGGCACGCTCTCGGTGCGCGGGCGCCTGGCCGCCGACGAGGGGGCTTTGCTGATCGAGGCAATGCAGCACGGTCATTCGGTCCTTCGCGGTCGCCGCGGCCCGAACGTGTTCGAAGGATCGCAGCCGCCGCCGCAGCGGAACACGGATGCTCTGGTCGCCGTGGCCGAGGCGTCGCTCTCGGCGACAGCTTCGAGTACCGGCGGCGACCGCTATCAGGTCGTCGTGCACGTCGATGCGAACGGACGCCGCGAGCTCGAGGAGGGCTCGACGGTGGGCTTCGAGACGGCTCGGCGAGTCCTCTGCGATGCCTCCGTGATCCCGATGGCCGAGGCCGACGGGGCGCCGCTCTCGGTCGGCCGGCGCAGTCGAACGATCCCCCCTGCGTTGCGTCGCGCGCTGAGAGCGCGCGACGGCGGATGTCGCTTCCCCGGCTGCACCCACCAGCGCTTCGTCGATGCCCACCACATCACCCACTGGGCCGATGGTGGCGAGACCTCGATCGACAACCTCATCCACCTCTGCCGTCGTCATCACCGGCTGATCCATGAAGGCGGCTACTCGGTCGGCGTTGCCGCCGACGGTGAGCTCGAGTTCCGCCATCCGGGTGGCTACCCCCTGCGGCGAAAGCCGCTGCCGCCCGGCGACGCCGGTGTGATCACCCAGTCCCCCCGCGAGGCGCCTGGTCTGGCGACCGGCGAGCGACTCGACCTCGCCCTGACCGTCGACTGCATGGTCCAGCAGCACGAGCGCGCCGCTGGGTAAGGGTGCGCGCTACGGCCGCTGCTCGCGGGTGAGTGAGAACGTGTTCAGCCAGGCGCCGCCGTCGATGCCGATCTCCTGGCCGGTGACGTAGCCCGACTCCTCGGAGGCGAGGTAGGCGACCAGCGCCGCGACCTCCTCGACCTCACCCATCCGCCCCGAGGGCAGGAACGTCGACTCGAGTTGCTCGTAGAGCTCGGCCGGCATCGCCCGCACCTGCTCCGAGGCGATCAGGCCCGGCAGGATCGCGTTCGCGGTGATCCCGTGGCGGACGTTCTCCGCCGCGATCGTCTTCGCCATCCCCAGCAGGCCGGCCTTCGACGCGGCGTAGGCGACCTGGCCGGGAAGCCCGGCGGTGGCGGCGCTCGAGGAGACGACCACGATCCGCCCGTACCCACGCTCCCGCATCCCGGGCAGGCAGGCCTGGATCACCCGGAAGGCGCCCCTCAGGTTGACCGCGATGTCGCGATCCCATTGCTCCGCCGTCATCCGGTGCGCGGGCGCGATCGTGTCGGTGATCGCGGCGTTGGAGACGCAGACGTCGATCTCGCCGAAGGCCGGCAGATCGTCCGCCGCGACGTCGAAGGTGAGGTCGCAGCCCGGGTCGCGGTCGGCGGTCACCACCTCGAACCCGTCCGCGCTCAGCCGCGCGGCGATCGCGGCGCCGATGCCCCGCGCCGCGCCGGTGACCAGCGCCCGCCGCACCGGTCAGAGCTCCGTCTCGTGCTCGCCGGCGCGGCCGGCGTCGGTCTTCTCGTAGAAGCGCTCGAGCAGCGCCATCGTCTCCTTCGGATCGGCGCAGGTGTAGGCGTTCCAGGCCTCGGTCCGCAGCTGGAAGTCGAGCGGCTGGCCGATCACGTCGAGGATCGTCTGCTTCGCCGAGCGCACGGCGCGCTGCGAGTTGCGGAGGATCTGGCGGGCGACCGTCTCGGCTTCCTCGAGCAGCCGGTCGTGCTCGACCACCTTCGTCACCAGACCCCATTCGAGCGCCTGTCGCGCGTCGATCGGCTCGGCGGTGAGCAGCATGTGGGAGGCGACGCCGACCCCGCAGGAGTTGACCAGGCGCACGAGGCCGCCATCGCCGTGGTGATAGCCCCGGCGGGCCTCGAAGGAGCCGAACATCGCCCGATCGGAGGCGATCCGGATGTCGCACGCGAGCGCCGTCTCGAGCCCGCCGGCGAGCGCCCAGCCGTTGACCGCGGCGACGATCGGCTTCGGGATCCGGTGCATGCCGCGGGTGAAGCCGTTGAGCCCGACCTCGACGATCTCGCGGATTTCGTGCGGGCTCGAGTTCTCGATGATCGGCGGGATGTACGTCTTCAGGTCGGCGCCGGAGCTGAAGGCGTCGCCGGCGCCGGTGAGGATCGCGACATCGACCGAGTCGTCGTCGCGGAAGTCGGCCCAGGTCTCGATCATCAGCCGGTGGACGTCGGGGTCGATCGCGTTGCGGGCCTCGGGCCGGTTGATGGTCACGTAGGCGATCCGGTCACGTTTCTCGTACAGAACCTTGCTCATCGGGCTCCTGTCATGTAAGGCGCCTCAACGGCGGCGCGGCTCGGCTTCGCTTCGCTCCGCCTCACTGATAGACCGCGCGGATCACGG
This sequence comes from uncultured Solirubrobacterales bacterium, assembly GCA_963767475.1. Lineage (GTDB taxonomy): Bacteria > Actinomycetota > Thermoleophilia > Solirubrobacterales > 70-9 > WHSW01. Next base: position 254,977 of record CAVYEI010000003.1, on the reverse strand, counting down.
CCAGGTCGTCAGCCTCCCAGAGCACCTCGCCGCCGCACCACTCGGCCTGCTCGGCGGCTGGGGAGGGGAAGTCGAAGCCCTCGGTGAGCGAGGCGACCCGGCGCTCGGGCGGGACCTCGACCACGTCGCCGATCACCAGCGATCTCGACTCCTCGCGCACACGGCGAAACAGGTCGCGCTTGCCGTCGGCGTCGAGATGGTGGATCGAGAGCACGCCGATGACCAGGTCCCAGGGGCCATCGGGAAGCGGATCCTCCATGCGGCCGAGGCGCATCTCCTCCCAGCCGAGCTGGCGAGCCTTGAACACCATCTCCGAGCTCGAGTCGAGCCCGGTGATCCGGGTCTGCGGGAAGCGATCCAGCAGCCGCTGGGTGGTCTCCGCGGTGCCGAAGCCGAGCTCGAGGATGCGGCCGGGCTCGAACGGGATCGCCTCGATCGTCCGACGCTGGAGCTCGTCATAGAGGGGGACGTCGGCGCGGATCATCTCCGCGTAGGTCTCCGGGGTGAAGTGGAACTGCCCGCGGGGCTCGTCGGCTGGGGTCACCTGCGTCGCTAATCTCGGTTGGGGGAAGTCAAGTGGCGGCTTATAACACGATTGAACTCGCGCGAATCGCTCCCAGCCCGGGCGATGGCAAGCGACTCGAGCTCGAGGTCGAGCCCGGAGCGGTGACGCTCGGCGGCCACAGCTACGAGATCTCGCCGCCGCTGGTCGGCGGCCGGCTCGAGGTCTCTCGCACCGCCGCCGGCTACGCGCTGCGGCTGAGCTTCGAGGGAGAGCTCACCGGCCCGTGCATGCGCTGCCTTGCCACCGCCAGCGTCCCGGTGGCGGTCGAGGCTCGCGAGATCGACCAGCCGGGCACCGACGACGAGGAGCTGCGCAGCCCCTACGTGACCGAGGGTGAGCTCGACATCGGCGCCTGGGCGCACGACGCGCTGGTGCTGGCGATGCCGCAACGGCTGCTCTGCCGTCCCGACTGCGCCGGGCTCTGCGCGGTCTGCGGCCAGTCGCTCAACGACGTGGCCGCCGGCTCGCACGATCATCCATCCGAGCCCGATCCCAGGTGGGCGAAGCTGCGCGAGTTGCAATAGCTACCATTCCGCGTCCCGATGGCCGTCCCGAAGAAACGAACCTCGTCGCAGCGGCGAGACAAGCGCCGAGCGAACCACACCGCGGCCAAGCCGCGCCTGAACGAGTGCCCGCGCTGCCACAGCCCGCGCCTGCCCCATCGCGTCTGCCCCGTTTGCGGCACCTACGCGGGGCGCGAGGTGATCGCGCACGAGATCGGCGAAGCCGACTCGCCGGGCGGTTCGGACTAGCCGCATGACAACGGTCGCCCTCGACGGCCGCGGGGCCGAGCGGGGGCCCGCGGCGGTTGTGGCCGGCGCCCGCGCGGCTGCGGCCGACGGGATCTCGGTGCGCGTCTTCGGCGAGCCGGCAGAGCTCGCGGAGCTGCAGGGCGCCGAACGGATCGAGCTGGTCGAGGCGGCCGCCGAGATCTCCAACGACGAGGACCCGGTGGGAGCGGTGCGCGAGACCCCCGAGGCCTCGATCGTGCTCGCCGCCGCGGATGTCGCCGCGGGCCGTTCGCAGGCGCTCGCCAGCCCGGGGCCGACGGGAGCGACGATGACGGCGGCGCTGTTCGCGCTACGGCGGATGCACGGGGTTCGCCGCCCGGCGCTCGCGGTCCAGCTCGTGGTCCCCGGACGCGACGCGCCTCCCAGCCTGCTGCTCGACGTCGGCGCCAACGCCGAGGTGCGAGCCAGCGACCTGGTCCAGTTCGCCTACCTCGGCGCCGCCTTCAGCCGCGCCGTGCTCGGGGTCGAGTCGCCGCGCGTCGCCCTGCTCTCGGTCGGCGAGGAGGCGAAGAAGGGGACCCAGGACGTGGTCGATGCCCACGCCGAGCTCGATTCCGCGGCGGAGATCGACTTCCGCGGCAACGTCGAGGGCCGCGACCTGCTCGGCGACGCCGCCGACGTGATCGTCACCGACGGCTTCACCGGCAACGTCGCCCTGAAGACGATCGAGGGCACCGCGAGGGCGGTCGCCGACGCGGTCGGCGCGGCGGCCCGCTCGAACCCGCTCGCAGCCGTCGGCGGGCTGTTGATGAAGCCGGCGCTCGGCGGCCTGCGCCGCCAGATGGACCCCGATACCACCGGCGGCGCGATCCTGCTCGGACTCCGCGGGGTCGCGGTCGTCGGCCACGGGAGCTCGGGACCGGACGGGATCGCGAACGCGATTCGCCTCGCGGCGCGGACGGTCGAGGTCGGGGCGCTCGAGCGAACCGGCGAACTGCTGGAACGGTCCGGGACGACACGGGCCGCGATGCGTGATAGGAAGGAGGCGCAATGACGCTGAACCGTGACCAGGTGATGGACAAGGTGCGCGAGCACCTGGCGACCGAGTTCGAGCTCGACGCCACCGTGATCACCGACGAAACCCGCTTCAAGGAAGACCTCGACGCCGACTCGCTCGACCTCTACGAGCTGGTGATGGAGCTCGAGGACTCGTACGGGGTCTCGGTCTCGCGTGAGGAGACCGCGAAGATCACCACCGTCGGCGACGCGGTCGACTTCGTCTTCGAGCGCCTGCCGGCCTAGCGCATGGCGCGCGGGATCCGCAGGCTCGGTCGAGGGGGCCGCAGCCGCCGCGCGGCCGCGCCCGGCGCGCCGCAGTCGCTGCGCGAGCTGCTCGACGCGCTGCCGCTGACCCTGCGACGCCAGGCGCTGACCCACTCGTCCTGGGTCGAGCACCGCGCCGACTCCTACGGCCGCCTTGCCTTCCTCGGCGACAGCGTGCTCGGGCTGGCCGTCGCCGAGCATCTGTTCAGCCGCTATCCGCGCGCCGACATCGGCCGGCTGACGAAGATGCACGGCCAGGCGGTGAGCGGCCGCGCCTGCGCCGAGGTTGCGATCGAGCTCGATGTCCCGGAGCTGCTGCGCGGGGCGGCGCCGGAGAAGGTCGAGGGCGGGATCGAGGTCGCTGCACTGCTGGCCTCCGAGCGGGCGCTGGCTTCGGTCTGCGAGGCGGTGATCGGCGCCTGCTACCTGCATCACGGCTTCGAGGTCACCAGCCGGGCGACGGTGGCCGCGTTCGCGAACGAGATCGAGATCGCCTCAGAGCGGCTGCTGGACTTCAAGTCGGCGCTCCAGGAGCGCCTCGCCCGTGCCGGGGCCCGCGTAAGGTATGAGGTCACCGGCGAGTCGGGACCACCCCACGACCGGGTCTTCGAGGTCTCCGCCAGCGTCAACGGCGAGGTCGTCGGACGAGGTTCGGGGCGATCGAAGAAAGCGGCTGAGCAGGCGGCCGCCGAGCAGGCGTTGGAGGTCGACGCCTGACGAACGCCTTTGTCGTCCGGTCCGCCCGCGAGGCTTCCCGGAGCGCGCCTCGAAAACCCCACTAGTTCATGCATCTGAGCTCGATCACGATCAAGGGCTTCAAGTCCTTCCCCGAGCGCACCAAGCTCGTGTTTTCCCCTGGCGTCAGCGTGATCGTCGGGCCCAATGGCTGCGGTAAGTCGAACGTCACCGACGCCGTGCTCTGGGCGCTCGGCGAGCAGAGCCCGCTCAGCGTCCGCGGCCAGTCGATGCAGGACATGGTCTACGCCGGCGGCGAGGGCGTCGGGCCGAGCCGCTACGCAGAGGTCGAGGTCGTCCTCGAGGCCGATGGGGACGCGACCTTTGGCAAACCCGGCACGCCCGGAGGCGAAGCCGAGGACGTGGCCGGCTTTTCTTCCGTCTCGATTCAGCGCAGGCTGGAGCGCGGGGGAGAGGGCAGCTATCGGCTGAACGGCGCCCGGGCGCGGCTCGCCGACGTGATCGAGGTCCTCTCCGACGCCAACCTCGGCCGCGAGATGCACTCGGTGATCAGCCAGGGCCGGGTCGAGGAGATCGTGCTCTCGGCGCCGCGCGAGCGCCGGCTGCTGGTCGAGGAGGCCGCCGGGCTCGGCAAGCACCGAAAGCGCCGCCGCCGCGCCCAGCTGAAGCTCGAGCGCACCCAGGACAACCTCGACCGCGCGCTCGACGTCGAGCGCGAGGCGCGCAAGTCGCTGCGCCCGCTGAAGCGCCAGGCCGAGGCCGCCGATATCCACGCCCGGCTCGAACGCGAGGCCGCGGAGCTGCGAGCGCGGCTGCTGGCATCCGAGCTGCACGGCCACGACGACGAGCTCGCCGCGGCGGAGAAGACGGCGGGCGCCGCCCGTGACGCCCGCGCCGAGCTCGACGCGAAGCTCGCCGAGGTCGCCGGCCGGCGCTCGGCGATCGAGGAGCAGCTCGCCGCCCGCGAGAGCGAGCGCACCGAAGCCTGGGGCCGGCTGACCGCGGTCCGCGCCGCGCACGAGCGGATCAGCGTCCGCGCCGAGGCGCTGGCCTCGCGTCGCTCTGAACTGCTGCGAGGGCTCGAACGCCGTCGCGCCGCGCTCGGGGCGCTCGCCGAGGAGCTTGCCCAGGCGACCGGGGCCGCGGCCGGTGACGATCCGGTGAGCGCGGGGGTCGAGCGGATCGGCGAGTCGCTGCGAGCCGCGATCGAGGGCCTCGACGGCGCCCGCGCCGCAACCACCGACGGCGAGCGGGCCTCGGCGCTCGGGGCTGTGCGCGAGGCCGCCGACCGCGCGGCGCAGATGGCGCGCCGGGTCGAGGACATGCTTGGTAGCCGCGCCCAGGACTCGCTCGCGCTGCGGCTGGAGCGCGAGACGGCGCTGGTCGCGGCGCTGGGCGAGCTCTGCGAATCCGCCGCCGATGTCCGCGACGCGGCGGGCGAGCGCGCCGCCGCGCTCGAGCAGAGGATGCTCGGCGAGACCGGCTCCGACGCGGTCACCGAGCGCCTGCGGGCCTGCTCGCGCGAGGAGGCCGAGCTGCAGTCGCAGCTGCGCGCCGCGGCCGACGCGGTCACCGAGGCCGAGGTGCGGGTCGCCCACCTCGGCGATCGCCGCGCCGAGGCTGCGGCGGAGCTGGAGCGGATCGGGGCGACGCTCGGCCGCGAGCTGAGCGCCTCGCCGGACTCGCTCGGCGCCGAGGAGCGGCTCGAGATCGAGGCGAAGCTGGAGCGCCTCGGACGCCGGCGCGAGCAGCTCGGCCCGGTCAACCCGCTCGCCGAGCGCGAGTACGAGCAGGCGCGCGCCCACGTCGAGAGCCTCGAGACCCAGCGCACCGACCTGGAGACGGCGCTCTCGGAGCTCCAGGGTCTGATCCGCGAGACCGACCGCAAGATCCACGACGCCTTCGAGGAGACCTTCGACGCCACCCAGCGCAACTTCGAGGAGCTGGTCGAGCACCTGTTCCCGGGCGGCCGCGGGCGCCTGCGTCTCGTCGACGACAGCCGCGGCCCGAAGCCGGTGCTCGGCGGCGCCGCGCCCGAGTCAGCGGCGGGGTCCGAGGCCGCCGACGAGCGCGCCGAGGCCGAGGCGGAAGCCGAAGAGGACAAGGGCGACGAGTTCTCGACCCAGGGCGTCGAGATCGAGGTGACGCCGGCCGGCAAGGCGACCCGCCGTCTCTCGCTGCTCTCCGGCGGCGAGAAGGCGCTGGTCGCGCTCGCCTTCGTCTTCGCCGTCTTCCTCGCTCGCCCGTCGCCCTTTTACATCCTCGACGAGGTCGAGGCGGCGCTGGACGACGCCAACATCGACCGCTTCCTGCAGCTGGTCAAGCGGTTCTCCGACCGCGCCCAGTTCATCATCGTCACCCACCAGAAGCGGACCATGGACGCCGCCCACGTCCTCTACGGGGTCTCGATGGGCCAGGGCGGTGTGACCAAGGTGGTCTCGCGCAAGTTCGAGTCCGAGCAGCCGGCGCTCGGGGCGGGCGAAGCGGCCGAAGCCGCCTGAATAACCTCCGCTCCTCGATGGAGTGGGAGGAGCTGATTCCGAGTGCCGCCGGGCCGCCGCCGGAGGCAGAGCCGGAGCCCGAGCGCCAGGGCCGCTTCGCGCGCCTGCGCGAGCGCCTCTCGAAGAGCCGTCAGGCGCTGCGGGCGGAGCTCTCGGCGAGCCTCTTCGACCGCATCGACGAGCAGACCTGGGAGCGGCTCGAGGAGGCGCTGATCCTCGCCGACGTCGGCGCCAAGGCGACCGCCGAGGTCGTCGGCCGGCTCGAGGGCGAGGTCGAGGCCGGCGAGGTCAGCGGCCCGGAGGCGACCCAGGCCCGCCTGGTCGAGCTGCTCGCCGAGCTCGCGGCGCCGGAGCCGCCGACGCTGGACCTGAGCGCGAAGCCGACCGTGATCATGGTCGTCGGCGTCAACGGCACCGGCAAGACGACGACGATCGGCAAGCTCGCGGCGGTGCTCAAGGAGCAGTTCGACCTGCAGGTGATCGTCGCCGCGGCGGACACCTACCGGGCCGCTGCGATCGAGCAGCTCGAGACCTGGGCCGAGCGCGCCGGGACCGAGATCGTGCGCGGCAACGAGGGCGGCGATCCGGGCGCGGTCGTCTTCGACGCGCTGGCCGCGGCCGAGGCTCGCGGCGCCGACGTGGTGATCGTCGACACCGCCGGGCGCCTGCACACCCACGACAACCTGATGGAGGAGCTGGCGAAGGTCGGCCGGGTCGCCGCCAAGCGGCTCGACGGCGCCCCGCACGAGACGCTGATCGTGATCGACTCGACCACCGGGCAGAACGGGTTGCGCCAGGCGCGCGAGTTCGCCCGCGCGGTCGACGTCACCGGGGTCGTGCTGACGAAGCTCGACGGCACCGCCAAGGGCGGCATCGCGCTCGCGATCGCCGGCGAGCTCGGGATCCCGGTGAAGATGATCGGGGTGGGCGAGCAGCTCGAGGACCTGCGCCCGTTCGACGCCGAAGCGTTCGCCCACGCGCTGCTGGACGAGTAGCAGCCCGTAAGCTGGACGGCCATGTTCGACCAGCTCTCAGACCGACTCCAGGAGACGCTCTCCGACGTCCGCAACCGCGGCAAGCTGACCGAGGCCGACGTCGACAAGGCGATGCGCGAGATCCGCCTCGCCCTGCTCGAGGCCGACGTCAACTTCAAGGTCGTGAAGCAGTTCACCTCGCAGGTGAAGGAACGCTGCCTGGGGGCGGGGGTGCTCGACAGCCTCAACCCCGGCCAGCAGGTGGTCAAGATCGTCAGCGAGGAGCTGGCGGCGCTGATGGGTGGCGCCAGCCGCGACCTCGCCTTTGCCTCCTCGGGCCCGACCGTGATCTTGATGTCCGGCCTGCAGGGCTCGGGCAAGACGACCGCCTGCGCGAAGCTCGCCAAGCACCTCGGCGACGAGGGCAAGAAGGTCGCGCTGGCGGCCTGCGACACCCAGCGTCCGGCGGCGGTCGAGCAGCTGGTGACGATGGGCAAGCGATCCGGGGCGACCGTGTACCAGCAGGGGACCGAGCGCAGCCCGGTCGAGATCGCCGAGTGGGCGCTGGGCCAGGCGAAGTCGGCCGACATCGACGTGCTGATCGTCGACACCGCCGGGCGCCTGCACATCGATCAGGAGCTGATGGACGAGCTGGTCGCGATCCGCAGCAAGACCAAGCCGCACGACATCCTCCTGGTGCTCGACGCGATGACCGGTCAGGACGCGGTCAACGTCGCCGAGAGCTTCGCCGAGCGGGTCGACTTCGACGGCGTCGTGCTGACCAAGCTCGACGGCGACGCCCGCGGCGGCGCCGCGCTCTCGGTCAAGGCGGTGACCGGAAAGCCGATCATGTACGCCTCGACCGGCGAGCGGGTCGAGCAGCTCGAGCGCTTCCACCCCGAGCGCATGGCCTCCCGGATCCTCGGCATGGGCGACGTGCTGACGCTGATCGAGAAGGCCGAGGAGGTCTCGGACGCCGATCAGGCGGCCGAGCTCGAGCGCAAGATCCGAAAGCAGCAGTTCACGCTCGAGGACTTCCTCACCCAGATGCGCCAGGTGCGCAAGATGGGACCGCTCTCGAACGTGCTCGGGATGATGCCCGGAATGGGCAAGCAGATGAAGCAGATTCGAGACGTGAACATGGACGACGGTGAGCTCGACCGGTTGGAGGCGATCATCCTCTCGATGACGCCCGCCGAGCGTGCCAACCCGACCGTGATCGACGGCTCGCGGCGCAAGCGGATCGCGCAGGGCTCGGGGACGACGGTCCAGGCGGTCAACCAGCTGGTCAAGCAGTTCGCCCAGATGCGAAAGATGATGTCCCGGCTCGCCCAGGGCAAGATGCCCGACCCCGCCGAACTGATGAAGGGGATGCGGTAACCGCTAACCTCTCGCGCCGCATGGTCCGAATTCGTTTGAGAAGGGTGGGTTCGCGCAAGAACCCGATTTGGCGCGTCGTCGTCGCCGACAAGCGTTCGCCGCGCGATGGGCGGACGATCGAGACGATCGGCCACTACAACCCGCAGACCGATCCCTCGGTGATCGTGATCGACGAGGAGCGCGCGCGCCACTGGCTCGAACACGGCGCGCAGCCCACCCGCACAGTCGCGACCCTGCTGCGCACCAAGGGCATCGGGGCCTCGGGCACCTAGCCCTCGAGGTCTGCCCAGGCGATGCGCGACCTGGTCGAGTTCGTGGTCCGCTCGCTGGTCGAGGACCCGGATGCCGTGCGCGTCGACGAGCTCACCCAGGACGACGGCACGGTGCTCGAGGTGCACGTCGCCGACGGCGACCTCGGCCGCGTGATCGGTCGCGAGGGCCGGGTCGCGAACGCGATCCGCACGCTCGCCAAGGCCGCGGCGACGGCGCAGGACGCGGGCCGCGTCATGGTTGAGATCGTCGAAGACGACTAGGCTGCAGCCCAGTGAAGGGGACGAGCCGCGCTAGGGAGAGGCGAGAGCATGTCGGCGTGTGCGCCGTCGTCGCAGCGGCCGCGCTCTTGGTGTCGGCGCCGCCGGCCGCCCAGGCCTCAACCGACGTCCTCTACGTCACCGGCACCAACTCCGCCGCCGACAACGTCGTCGCCCACCGGATCACCTCCTCGGGCGCCCTCGTGCCGCTCGCGGGCCCGTTCACGGCGGGCACCAACGCGGAGGGGGTGACGATCACGCCCGACGCCCGCCGGCTCTACGTCGCCAACTTCATCAGCGCGAACGTCTCCGGCTTCACGATCGAGGGTGCCGACGGCACCCTGACCCCGACCCCGGGCTCGCCGTACCCGGCCGCAGCGGGCCCGACGTCATCGACCATGAGCTTGGCGAGTTCGCCCGACGGGCGCCACGTGTTCGCCAGCAACTTCGGGACGGCTCCGGTGGGCCTGATCAGCGCGTACGACGTCGGCGCGGGCGGTGCACTCACGCAGGTCGCCGGATCGCCCGTGACATCCGGCGCCCAGCCGGTGATCGCCGCCGTAACCCCCGACGGGCGCTTTCTCTACTCCGCCAACTACGCCAGTGGCGGTCCCGTCCTCGGTGTCGACGACGACATCTCGGGCTACGAGATCTCCCCCGCGGGCAGCCTGACGCCGCTGCCAGGCTCGCCCTTCGCGGCCGGCGACGGGCCGGTCACAGCGTCGGTCACTCCTGACGGACGGTACCTGTACGTCGCGAACGCGTTCGATGACAACGTTTCCGGCTACGCGATCGACGGCTCGGGAGCATTGACGCCCGTTCCGGGATCCCCGGCGCCGGCGGGCGGCAACCCGTCCGGCCAGGCGATCGCTCCCGACGGGCGATACCTGTACGTCGCGAGCTTTGACGACAACAACCTCTCGGGCTACGCCATCGCCGGGGACGGCGCGCTCAACCCACTTCCGGGTTCCCCGTTCCCGATTTCCGCGGGCCCGGGCAACCCGAACGCCCTGGCGATGACGGCCGACGGTCGCCACCTCTACGCGACGCACCGGGGGAGCTCGAACATCGACGCGTTCGACGTGAGCGCATCCGGGGCGCTCACCCCGATCGCCGGCTCCCCGTTCCCCACCGGGGTGCCGGAGCCCTCGGTGTTCTCGATCGCGATCACTCCGAACCAGCCGCCGCGGGCGGCCTTCCGGGCCAAGGCGCAGCGGCCTGGCAAGCCCGCGAGATTCGACGCGACCCGCTCGAGCGACGTGGATGGCACGCCCGCTCGCTACGACTGGGACTTCGGCGACGGGAAGACGCTCGAGGATGCCGGGGCGGAGCCGAAGCACCGGTACGCAGCCGCCGGCCGGTACACCGTCACGCTGACGGTGACCGACGACGAGGGCTGCTCGACGACGTTCGTGTTCACCGGCCAGACGGCGTACTGCAACGGCGGGCCGTCCGCTCAAACGACGCGGAAGCTCAGGATCAAGCCCAAGCTCGAGATCGTCCGCGTCAAGGACGAGCGAGAGCAGGCGAAGCTGGTCGTGGAGACGAACGTCGGGGGTTCGGTGTACGTCGACAAGACGAAGAACGTGAAGCGCTCGAAGACCGCGACGCTCAAGCGTGCCGGCAGGGCCCGCCTGACGGCGGTCGGAACGAGCGAGAGGGTGAACGCACGGGTCGTCTTCAAGGCTCGCGGCGCCAAGCGCGTGGTCAGTGAGCGGATCGCGTTGAGGCTCGAGGAGGGGTAGGTGGATCGGTCGCCTCGCCCAAGTCGTTCGTGGCTGCTGCCGTTCGTTCTGGTGGCCTGCCTCGCCGGCCCGGCGAGCGCCCAGGCGGCCTTCAGCTCCTCCGCGTCGGGGGGCGACGCGGTGCTCCTGGGCGATTCGGCGCCCGGCGTCGACGACTCGATCACCGTGGCGGCGGGCGGCGGGGGCGACCTCGAGCATTCGGGCATGCCCGGCGCGGTCGACGCTCAGGACTTCGACACGTCGGTCGCCGGCTCGCAGCACGTACCGAACTCCGGCGGGAGCGTCCTGGCCCTTACCGGCACCGGTAACGATGTGGTGGCGTGGGGGAGCCCCGGGAGTCCCGCGAGCGACATCGACACAATCATCGTGATCCTCGACGACTCGGCGAGCGACACGCTGCAGGTCGACAACTCGACCGACGCGGCGCCCCGGAACTACACGATCGGCACCGGCCAGATCGAGGGGGCGGGGGGCGAGACGATCGCGTACTCCGGTGGCCTCGGGGCGCCGAGCGTGCTCGCCGGGACCGACGAGGACCACGTTGACTTGAACCCGGGGACGGGCAACAACGCCGCCGCCGACGGCGGGGAGGGCGACGACACGATCCTGCTCCCGGCCGGACGCGCGGCGACCGGGGGCCAGCTGGTCGGCGGGGAGGGAGCGGACACGCTCGACTACAGCGCGTTCACGACGCCGGTGATCGTCGGCCCGCCGGGGGCCGCGCCGGACTATCCCGCGTCGGCGACCGGCACCGGCCAGGTCGCGTCGATGGAGAACTTCATCGGCGGCGCGGCCGGGGACACGCTGAACGGCAACCCGCTCGAAAACGAGATCGCCGCAGGCGCGGGCGATGACGCGATCAACGCGCTCGCGGGTGAGGACGAGATCGACGCGGGCGCCGGTGACGACACCGTCGACGGCGGTGACGACGCCGACGAGATCGACGCGGGCGCCGATGACGATGCCGTCGAGGGCGGGGGTGGCGATGACGAGATCGACGCCCTCGCGGGTGCCGACGACATCGCCGGCGGCGGTGGGGGCGACGCGATCGACGCCGGGCCGGACGACGACGCGATCGACGGCGGCAGCGGACCGGATGCCATCGATGGCGGCGGCGGCATCGACACCGTCTCGTACGCAAACGCCGCAGGCCCGGTCACCGCCCAACTCCCGGGGTTGGCCAGCGACGACGGCTCCGGAGCGGCGGACACCTACACCCCAGGGTCGATCGAGAACCTGACCGGCGGCCCGCACGCGGACACGCTGTTCGGCGACGGAGCCCCGAACACGATCCGCGGAGGAACCGGCTCCGACGCGATGTTCGCCGGCGCGGGTGACGACCGGCTCGTCGCCGACGACGGCGTCGCCGACGCGATCCTGGACTGCGGGCCCGGGGCGGCGGACGTGCTCGATCGCGATCCGCTGGCGATCGACCCGGATGCGATCGTCGCGGGATGCGAGACCGTGACGCCGAAGCCCTCCAACGAGTTCACGATCGCGACCGGGAAGAGGAACACGCAGAAGGGCACCGTCAAGCTCGCGATCGGTGTCCCCGGCCCCGGCGCGCTGGGCCTGTCAGGCGAGGGCGCGAAGGCCGCGAGCAAGACCGCCGCCGGCCCAGGCACCGTGAACCTGAAGGTGAAGCCGACGGCCAGGACCAATAAGCGGCTCGAGGAGAAGGGGAAGGCGAAGGTGACGGTCGCGATCACCTTCACGCCGCCCGGCGGCGATTTGAACTCCGAGAGCGCGACGGTGAAGCTGCGGCAGAACTAGCGGCGATACTGCGCCCGTGCGCATCGATGTCTTCACGCTGTTCCCAGAGGCGTTCGACTGGTTCTCCGGTCAGCGCCACGTGACCAACGTCGTGGCCGAGGCCTCCGAGCTGCGGTTGTTCAACTACCGCGACACCACGCCCCTCAGCGGCCGCCAGGTGGACGACTCGCCGTACGGGGGCGGGGCGGGGATGGTGCTGCGGGTCGACGTCGTCGACATCGCGCTCCAGGCCGCGTACGGGGAGGGGGAGCGCCCGCGGGTGGTCGTGCTGGCGCCCTCGGGCAGGCAGCTCACCGACACGGTCGCGAGCGAGCTCGCCACCGAGCCGCACGTCGCGCTGCTCTGCGGGCGCTACGAGGGGATCGACGAGCGCGTGCGCGAGCACCTTGCCGACGACACGATCTCGATCGGGCCGTACGTGCTCGCCGGTGGCGAGCTGGCGGCGATGGTGGTCGCCGACACGGTGATCCGCAAGCTCCCCGGCGCGCTCGGACACGAGGAGAGCGCGATCGAGGAGTCGTTCTCGCCGGCGCTCGGCGGCGGCGTCGAGTATCCGCATTACACGCGCCCGGCGAGCTATCGCGGCTGGGAGGTGCCCGAGGTGCTGCTCTCCGGCGACCACGCCCGGGTCCGCGATTGGCGGCTGGAGCGCAGCCGCGAGACCTCGGGCTGAGGCGCTTGCCTTGTTGAGCAGCGAGTTCTCTACTATCTGACGCCCGCGCGGGCCTCCGGACGGTGCCGCGCTTTTCCTATGAGCACGATCATCGAGAGCATCGAGCAGCGCCAGCTGAGGCAGATCCCTCGGTTCTCGGCGGGCGACCGGGTGCGCGTCCACTTCCAGGTGGTCGAGGGAACGCGCAAGCGCACCCAGGTGTTCGAGGGCATCGTGATCGCCCGCCAGGGCAGCGGCGCGCGTGAGACCTTCATCGTGCGAAAGCAGTCGTTCGGCGTCGGCGTCGAGCGCACCTTTCCGGTCCACTCGCCGAAGATCGAGCAGCTCGAGGTCGTCGCCCGCGGTGCCGTGCGCCGGGCGAAGCTCTACTACCTTCGCGGCCGCGTCGGCAAGCGCGCCCGCGTTGCCGAGCGGCGCTGGGGGATCGAGGACGATCTGGTGATGGCGCCGGCCGAGGAGCCGGTGGCGGTCGACTCCGAGGGCGTCGCCCAGGAGGAGCTCGACCCGGTGGCCGCCGAGGAAGGCGGCGACGAGGAGGCGACGGAGGCGACCGCCGAGGACGCACCCGAGCCGCAGGCGGAGGCAGACGAGGAGGCGCCGGACGCGCCCGACGACGCAGCTGACGCGCCAGAGGACGCGCCCGACGCGTCAGCGGAGGACGCACCCGACGCGCCGGACGACGCCCCCGACGCGCCGGCGGAGGACCCGCCGGATGCGTCCGCGGACGAGGCCTCCTCAGAATCCGGCGGCGAGGCCGCGGATTCCGAGGAATCCAGCTGATCCCGAAGCCGACAACGGGCCGCGGCGCAGCCGTTGAGCTCGTCGTCATCGTCGCGCTTGCGATCGGGCTTGCGCTCGGTATCCAGGCCTTCCTCGTGAAGCCGTACCAGATCCCCTCCGAGTCGATGGAGCCGACGCTCGACGTCGGCCAGCGGGTGCTGGTCAACCGGATCTCGACCCGGCTCGGCGGCGACCCCGCGCTCGGCGACGTGGTCGTCTTCCACCCGCCCCAGGGGGCGATCAACGGTCGCAACTGCGGCGGCCCCAAGGAGCCGGGTCAGCCCTGCCCGACCGAGACCCCCGAGCAGGCGGACGAGAACTTCATCAAGCGCGTAGTCGCCGGCCCCGGCGACACGCTCTCGATCGAGGGCGGGATTCCGATCGTCAACGGCGAGCCGTTCGAGGGCGACTGGGAAATTCGCCCATGTCGCGGGATCGGCGGCTGTGATTTCCCCAAGCAGATCACGATCCCGCCCGATCATTACTTCATGATGGGCGACAACCGTGGAGCAAGCGACGACAGCCGCTACTGGGGACCCGTCCCCCGAGACTGGATCATCGGCGAAGCCATCTTCACCTACTGGCCGCCGAAGCGAATCGGCTTCCTCTAGTCCAGCGAAGCGATCGCCGGCAGCGGTCAAGGCCGCCAAGCGCCGCCAGCGCAAGGCCGCGAAGCTGTTCAAGTTCGACCGCGAGCTCGGCTGCCGGTTCGTCGCCGGCGCCGACGAGGCCGGCCGCGGCTCGCTCGCGGGACCGCTGGTCGCCGCCGGCGTGTTGCTCGACTACGAGCGGCTGAGCATGCGCGACCGCCGCGCCCTCGGCGACCTCGACGACTCCAAGCAGCGCACGGCCGAGCAGCGCGAGGCGCTCTACCCGGTCGTGATCCGCGCCGCCGCCAGGGTCGCGGTGACGATCCGCTGCGTACGCGGCATCGACTCGCGCGGGCTCCACGTCACCAACCTCGAGGCGCTCGCCCGCAGCCTCGAACGCGTCGCGGTCCCGGGGGCAGCCTGTCTCAGCGACGGCTTCCCGCTCGGTCAGCGCTGCGCGGTCGAACATCGGGCGGTGGTCGACGGCGATGCTCGCAGCGCCGCTATCGCCGCCGCCTCGGTGATCGCCAAGGTGACCCGCGACCGCTACATGCACCGGATCGCCGGCGAGTATCCCGCCTACGAATGGGACGGCAACGTCGGCTACTCGACGCCCGAGCACCGGGCGGCGATCATCGAGCACGGGCCCTCGCCGCTTCACCGCCGCTCGTTTGCGTCGATCGCGTACAGCCAGTTGCGCCTGGGCTAGAACGCCGCCCGCAGGTGCTCGTATTCGGTCACCCGGCCGGCGGCGTCGAGGCGGAGGCCGATGACGTCGAAGCGCAGCTCGCGGTGGCGGGGGACGTCGTAGCCGCGCTCGCGTAGCCAGGCGGCCGCGAGGCCGCGGAGTTTGGCCTGCTTTCGCCGGCCGACCGCCATCGCCGGAATCTCAGGGCCGATCGACGATCCGCTGCGGCGTGACTTCACCTCGACGAAGACCAGCGCCGTGCCGTCGACCCCGATCAGGTCGATCTCGCCCCGAACCTCCGCCGGGCGGACGTTGCGGGCGACGATCCGCCAGCCGGCCCGCCGGAGCCGCTCGGCGACCAGCTGCTCTGCCTGGCGGCCGAGGCTCTGACGGGCGGCGGTCATCGCGGCGACGCTACGCCGCCGCAGCGCGCATGTTGCGCTCCAAAGGCGCCGAATTCGCCACATCCTGCGGGCCACCGGCGTGTTCGGCCGACCTAGGTTGGCGGGGTGCCCGCCGCCGTTCGCACCTACGCGCTGCTCGGCGTCGAGGCGCGCGAGGTCAGGGTCGAGGCCGACGTGCGCGTCGGCTTGCCTTCGTTCGCGCTCGTCGGCCTGCCCGACGCCGCCGTCCGCGAGGCGCGCGAGCGGGTCCGGGCGGCGATCGTCAACTCCGGCTTCGAGTTCCCGCAGAAGCGGATCACCGCCAATCTCGCTCCGGCGGACCTGCGCAAGGCGGGCCCCGGCTTCGATCTCGCGCTCGCCGCCGCCGTGCTCGCCGCCACCGGTCAGATCGATGAGCGCGCGCTCGCCGATCTCGCGTTCGCCGGGGAGCTGGCGCTCGACGGCTCGATCCGGCCGGTCGCCGGGACGATGGCGATGGCCGAGGCCGCCGCCGGCTCGGGAGCACGGGCGATCGTCGTCGCCGTGGCCTGCGGCCCCGAGGCCGCGCTGGTCGCGCCCGGAGGGGTGATCCCCGTCGATCGCCTCTCCCAGCTCGCCGAGCTCGGCAAGGACGGCGAGCCCGCCTCGCCGGCTCCGCTCGATCCGTCGCGCAACGGTGGCTACCCACTGCCCGAGCTCGCCGATCTGCGCGGACAACCGGGCCTGCGACGGGCGCTCGAGGTTGCCGCCGCCGGCGGCCACAGCCTGCTGATCAGCGGGCCGCCGGGTGCGGGCAAGTCGATGGCGGCCCGCCGGCTGCCCTCGATCCTGCCGCCGCTGACCGCGGCCGAGTCGATCGATGCCGCCAGGGTGGCGAGCGCCGTCGGGCGCCCGGTCGACGCCGCGATCGCCGGCAGGCGGCCGCTGCGGGCGCCGCACCACACGATCTCACCGGCCGGCCTGATCGGCGGCGGCACCCCGCCGCGTCCGGGCGAGATCACGCTCGCCCACCGGGGCATTCTCTTCCTCGACGAGCTGCCCGAGTTCGGCCGCGGCGTGCTCGAGGCGCTGCGCCAGCCGCTCGAGGACGGCTCGGTGCGGATCACCAGAGCTCGATACGCGATCGAGCTGCCGTGCCGTTTTCAGCTGATCGCGGCGGCGAACCCGTGCCCCTGCGGGCGCGGAGTCGACTCCGGCGAGTGCAACTGCGACCCGGCCGCGATTCGCGGCTACGAGGCGAAGCTCACCGGCGCGCTCGCCGACCGGATCGACATCTCGATCCAGGTGCAACAACCCGACCTGATCGCCTTTGCCGAGCCCGGCGAGAGCTCGGCCGCGGTGCTCGATCGCGTGCTCGCCGCCCGCGAACGCCAACACGCTCGCGGGGTGAGCTGCAACGGTGAGCTGGAGGCACGCGAGATCCCGGTGAACGATGCGGTCGAGCGGATGCTCGCCGCCGCCGGCGTCGCCACCGGGCTCAGCGGCCGCGGGCGCGACCGGGTCGTACGCGTAGCGCGCACGCTCGCCGACCTCGACTCGGCGGCCGAGGTCGCCACCGACCACGTGATCGAGGCGATCGCGATGCGCCGCCGCGAGCGGAGCCCCGGCCGGTGAGCGCGGCGCCGGCCTGGACCCTGCGCGCCGGCGAAGCCGGCTACCCGGCGCCGCTCGCCGACCTCGAGGGGCCGGGGCTGCCGCTGATTCACGGTCGCGGTTGTCGCGCCGCGCTCACCGGCCTCGACGAGACCGCGATCGTGACCATCGTCGGCTCGCGCCGCGCCAGTCCCTACGGGCTGCGGACGGCGGAGCGGCTGGCACGCGAGCTGGCCGCCGCCGGGGTGGTGGTGGTCAGCGGGATGGCGCTCGGGATCGACGCCGCGGCCCATCGCGGGGCGCTCGACGGCGGCGGGACGACGATCGCGGTGCTCGCCGGCGGGCCCGACGTCGTCTACCCGGTCCGCCACCGCGGCCTCTATCGGCGGATCGTCGAGCGAGGTGCGGTGATCTCCGAGTACGACCCCGGCACGGTGCCTCGGAAGGAATTCTTCCCCGCCCGAAACCGGCTGATGGCCGCGCTCGGCAGGCTGATCGTGATCGTCGAGGCAGCGCAGCCGTCGGGGTCGCTGATCACCGCCGACGAGGCGTCGAAGCTGGGACGGATGGTGGGCGCGGTTCCGGGTTCGGTCGAGGCGCGGGTCGCCGCCGGGGCCAACGCCCTGCTCGCCGACGGCGCCTACGTGATCCGCGAATCCCGCGACGTGCTCGACCTGCTCTTCGGCGCCGGCGGCGTCGCGCCCGGGTCCGGGCTGCCGCCGGCCGAGCACCGCCCACCACCGCGTCCCCGGGTCGGCCCGCCGCTCGATCCACCCGACCGCTCCGTCCTCGATCTGGTCGAAACCGGGGTCTCGACCGTCGATCGGATCGCGGTTGCCGCCCGGCTGAGCGCCCGCGAGGCGACCCTCGCCCTCGCCAGGCTGGAGCTGCTCGGTTACGTCTCTGCGGGGGCGATCGGCGGCTTCGAGCGCCGAGATCTCCGCGCCCCGTCACTAGATTCCGAGGCGTGAACGACGGCGCACGAATTCCGACGGCCCTCTCGATCGCCGGCTCGGACTCCGGCGGCGGGGCCGGCATCCAGGCGGACCTGAAGGCGTTCGCGCGCTGCGGCGTGCACGGGATGACGGCGATCACGGCGCTGACCGCGCAGAACACGGTCGGGGTCGAGATGGTCGCCGCGGTGGCCCCGGAGATGATCGTCGCCCAGGTACGGGCGGTCGCCGGCGACATCGGCGTCGACGCGGTCAAGATCGGGATGCTCGCCGACGAGCCGACGATCGAGGCCGTGGTCGACGGCCTCGACCTGCTCGGCGACGTACCCGTCGTCGTCGATCCGGTGATGGTCGCCGAGAGCGGGGCGGCGCTGCTCGACCCGAACGCGAAGGCGGCCCTGATCGAGCGTGTGCTGCCCCGGGCCAGCGTGCTGACGCCGAACCTGCCCGAGGCGCGGGCGCTCTCGGGCCTGGGGGAGACGGCGACGCCGGTCGAGCTCGGCGAGGCGCTGCTGGCGCTCGGACCGGGCGCGGTCGTGGTTACCGGCGGACACGCCGACGACGGTGCCGACGTGCTCGTCGAGGCCTCGGGATGGTTGCGGATCGAGGGGCCGCGATATCCCGACGGCGCCGCGCACGGCTCCGGCTGCACGCACTCGTCGGCGCTGGCGGCCTTCCTCGCCCGCGGCGCCGAGCTTGCCGAGGCGGCGAGGCGCGCGCGCGAGATCGCCTCCGATGCGGTCGGCCACGGCCTCCGCGGCCTCGGCCGCGGTGTCGGGCCCGTGGATGTGTTCGGGATCGCTCGCGTCGACGACTGATCGCGCGGCGCCGGCGCCAACCCGGACGCCGCGCCATAATCAGAAGCGATGAAGCTCGTGCGGATGAAGTCCGGGCACGGCGACGTCCTGCTCGCGGAGGGTGACCCGGAGGTCGCCGAAGACGAGGAGCGTTTGGTGGCCGAGTTTCGCCGCCAGCTCGAGCAGGGAATGTGGGCGGCCGTGCCGACCGCGGAGCGCGGTCACCGCGAGGCGACGTTCGTGCGCGACTTCTCCGAGGTTCCGCGCGACGCCGAGAGCGTGATCTTCTTTCCCCGGGCCGCCGGAGGCTGAGCGGTGGACGCAGCCGAGGAACGCGCGCGCGAGTTGATGCGCGCTGTCGTCGGCGAACGCGACTTCGAGGCCTACGAGCGGCTCGGCTTCGTCTCGGTCACCGGCCGCAACCCGCGCTACGCGTATCTCGTCTACCCGTACCGGCCACTGGTCGCATACGACACCGAGACCGGCGAGCTCCTGGCCGAGTACTGCGTCGGCTTCCCCGACGACGGCGAGCGCCTGCCGCCGGCTGACGACGTGCTCGCCAAGTGGATGACGCTACGGGGGATCGAGTACGACCTGATCGCCGAGGCCAACCTCAACCTGCCCGGCCACCAGGTCGACCCCGACCACGCCCGCCGCGACATCGCCCGCCTGCGGGCGCTCTGACACCCGCCTGACGGACACCGCGGCCGGGAAGTAATCGCAGAGCCCGGCGTCATAGGGGGCGTCCATACCCGTCCGAATGGAGGCTGCAGGTGTCGAAATTTGTCCGTGATCAGGCAATCGCGCTCGGCGCGGTCCTCGCCGTCGCGGCGCTCGCCGCTCCCCTCGCTCGAGCCGACTACGACCTCCCGGCCGAGCAGTGGGAGGTCGCCGCGTACGGCAGCGACTACCTCGAGAACGAGGAGACGATCAGGCTGCGAAACGTCGATACAGAGTCCTATGTCGTCTACGGCGAGCGCGAGTACGGAATCAACCTGATCTGGCGCGACAGCTCGGCCCGCGAGTGGGTGATCTTCGACGCTCCCGGCACCGGCACGCCCTACCACGACATGCACTACGGCGAGCGGTTCGCGCTCTACAACGCCAGCGCCGGCAGCTATGTCAAGTATGGGTGGCGCGAGTATGGGATCAACCTGCTCTGGTCGGAGGACCCGGTGTATGAGTGGTCGTTCGAGGGCCACGACGGCGCGGCCCCGCTCGGTGGCGATCGACGAGTGTGGTGGACCGATCACGTTGCCCTCTACAACCACAACCTCGACGAGTACGTCGCCTATGGCGAACGCGAATACGGCATCGACCTCGACTGGCTCGACACGATCCACGGCGACTACGCCAACTAGGCGACGCGGACGGCGATCCCCGGGTAGTCGACCGAGAGCCCGGAGCGGTCGTAGGCGAGCTCGGCGGCGAACCCGTGCTGTGGCGAGTCGTAGGCGAAGCGCCGCTTGTCGCCCTCGTCGGCGAGCCGCTCGTAGTGCTGTTCGAGCGGCTCGACCGCGAGGTCGAGCGCCTGCACCCAGGCCGCCGGCGCCGGGGCCGACTCGCCGATCGCCAGCCCGAGCCGGCGGATCGGGAAGGCGTTGGTCATCGACGACGACTCGAGATCGACGTCGAGGATCCCGTCGAGGTCCGGGCGCTCGGCGCCGTCGGCCCGCCAGCGCCCGCCGGCGTCGAGCTCGAGCCGGGTCTCGCCCGCGCCGGCGGCAGTCCGCGTGCGCACGGTGGCCTCGCGGGTGCGCCAGCCGGCATCGAGCCGAATCGCGTACTCGACCGCCCAGGCGCGACCCTCCTCGACCGCCGCGGTCGTCCCTCGAGCGAGGAAGTCGTCGCCGTCGCGCTCGAAGAAGCAGACCTCGAAGCCATCGCGGGCGTCCCGGTGGCGCCAGGCGGCGCTCGCCGGCGGGTCGATGAAAGAGGGGGCGGCCATACGGGTCGGTCGCGGGCGCGGGGCTCGCGTTACGCGGCATTACACTCCGCGCCCTGATGACCGGCAGCAGCGGCGACCAGGACACCGCGACGACCACGGCGCTGCCGCGTCCGCGCTCGTCGGCGGTCTTCGACGGTCCCGACCGCGCCGCGGCGCGCGCCTACATGAAGGGGATCGGCTACGACGACGACGCGCTCAGCCGGCCGACGATCGCGATCGCCAACACCTGGACCGAAGCGATGCCCTGCAACTTCGGCCTCCGAGCGCTCGCCGAGCACATCAAGGAGGGCGTGCGCGCCGCCGGCGGCACGCCGATGGAGTTCAACACGGTCGCGGTCTCGGACGGGATCACGATGGGCACGGCCGGGATGAAGGCCTCGCTGGTCAGCCGCGAGGTGATCGCCGACTCGATCGAGCTCATGTGCCGCGGCTACCAGTTCGACGCCGTGGTCTGCCTCACCGCCTGCGACAAGACGATCCCCGGAGCGGTGATGGCGATGGCGCGCCTCGACATCCCCGGGGTGCTGCTCTACGGCGGCTCGATCGCGCCCGGGCGCTGGCGCGACAAGGACGTCACCATCGTCGACCTGTTCGAGGCGATCGGGGCACACGCCGCCGGGGACATGTCCGACGAGGAGCTGAAGTCGCTCGAGGACGTCGCCAGCCCCGGTTACGGCGCCTGCGGCGGGCAGTTCACCGCCAACACGATGGCCTGCGCGTTCGAGGCGCTCGGGATTTCGCCCGGTGGCTCGGCGATGGTCCCGGCCGAGGACTCGGACAAGGCGACCGTGGCCGAGAAGATCGGCGAGCTGGTGATCCGGGTGCTGGCCGAGGACCTGCGCCCGAGCAAGGTGATCACCCGTGATTCGCTCGAGAACGCGATCGCTTGCGTGTGCGCCTCCGGCGGTTCGACCAACGGGGTTCTTCACCTGCTCGCGGTCGCTCGCGAGGCCGGAATCGAGCTCGAGATCGACGACTTCGAGCGGATTTCACGACAGACCCCGCTGCTCGCGGACCTGAAGCCGGGCGGCCGATTCGTCGCCACCGACCTCTACGCCGCCGGCGGCGTGCCGCTGATCCTCAACCGGCTCGCGGAGGCGGGGACTTTGCATGGGGGGGCGATCACGGTCAGCGGCCGCACGATCGGCGAGGAGGCCGCCGCCGCGGTCGAGACTCCGAACCAGGAGGTCGTCCGCCCCCTCTCCAACCCGCTCAAGGCCGCCGGAGGGCTGGCGATCCTGCGCGGCAACCTCGCACCCGAGGGGGCGGTGGTCAAGCTCGCCGGCACCGAGCGCACCGGCCAGACCGGACCGGCGCGGGTTTTCGAATCCGAGGAAGAGTGCTTTCGCGCGGTCAAGGCGCAGGAGATCGAGCCCGGCGACGTGATCGTGATTCGCAACGAGGGCCCGGCCGGCGGCCCAGGGATGCGCGAGATGCTGCAGGTGACCGCGGCGATCGTCGGCGAGGGGCTCGGCGAGCAGGTCGCTCTGCTCACCGACGGGCGCTTCTCCGGTGCCACCCGCGGGCTGATGGTCGGCCACGTCGCCCCGGAGGCGGTCAAGGGCGGTCCGATCGCGGCGCTTCGCGAGGGCGATCAGGTGACGATCGACGTCGACGCGCGCGAGCTCTCGGTGGCGCTCTCGGACGAGGAGATCGCCGGCCGCATCGCCGCCTACGAGTCACCGGAGCCCGCCTATACGACGGGCGTCCTGGCCAAGTACGCGAACACCGTCGGCTCCGCATCGCACGGCGCGATCACGGGCTGAGCCCGTCGCGATGACGCCGGCGCGTCCCCACCTGCCGCGGATCACGGCGGCGCGGCGCGAGAGCGAGCAGGTCACTCCGCTCGAGCTCTTCTTCGACCTCGTCTTCGTACTCGCGCTGACCCAGTGCACCCAGCTGATGTCCGACCACCCGACCTGGTCAGGACTCGCCCAGGGGATACTGATCCTGGCGTTGGTCTGGTACGTGTGGGTCGGCTACTCGTGGCTGACCAGCCTCATCGATCCCGAGGAGGACGCGGTTCGGCTGGCGATCTTCGTCGCCATGGCCGGGCTGCTGCTGGTGGCGCTGTGCGTGCCCGACGCCTTCGGCGACCTCGGGCTTGCCTTCGCGCTCTCCTACGGCGTCGTTCGCGCCGCCCACATCTGGTTGTTCGTGACTGCCAGCCGCGACGAGCCCACCCTGCGCCGCTCGATCGTCGGCTTCGCCTCCTCGGCCGTGATCGGAGTGGCGCTGCTGATCGTCGGGTCGACGCTTGACGGTGCCGCCCAGGGGCTGGTCTGGACGCTGGCCCTTGCGATCGACATCGCGGGCCCGTACGTCTCCGGATCCGACGGCTGGAGGATCGCCCCCGGCCACTTCGCTGAGCGCCACGGACTGATCGTGATCATCGCCCTCGGCGAATCGATCGTCGCGATCGGGGTTGGCGTCGGTGGTGCGCTCAGCGTCGGCCAGGGCGTTGCCGCGGTGGTCGCGGTCGGGCTGGCGGCGGCGATGTGGTGGATGTACTTCGACGTCGTCGCCCTGGTCGCGGCGCGCCGGCTCGAGCGGGCCGCGGTCGGCCGCGAGCAGAACGAAATGGCCCGCGACTCGTACTCCTACCTGCACTTCCTGATGATCGCCGGGATCATCCTCGTCGCGCTTGGGATCAAGAAGACGCTCGAGCACGTCGACGACCCGCTCAAGGTTGTGCCAGCGGCCGCCCTGTTGGGCGGGCTGGCGCTCTACCTGTTCGGTCACGTCGCCTTCCGTTACCGCCACATCCACACGATCAACCGGCAGCGAACGGCGCTCGCGATTCTGCTTGTCGCAGCGGTTCCGCTGGCGATCGAGGTCCCGGCGCTGGCGACGCTGTGCGCGGTCGCGGTCGCGGCCTGGGCCCTGATCGTGTTCGAGACGCGCAGCTACGGCGACACGCGCCATCAGGTCCGCCACGGCGACTACGCCCACGCTCCGCCGGCGGCTTGAGCGCGCGGCTACCTCGGCGGCTTCAGCCGCCACTTCCCCAAGGCCGGGGAGGGGTCGGCATTGCCCGCCAGGTCGATCGCCCGCACGGCGAGCTTGTGGCGCTTGGGCTTGCGCTTGACCTTGAACTTCGCCGAGGCGGCGCAGGGCGAGAACGGCTTCTTGTCGAGCTTGCACTCGAAGGTCGAACCCGGCTCGCTCGACTCGAAGACGAACTTCGCCTTGCGCTTTTTCGTCTTCCGTTTCGGTCCCTTGACGATCGTCGTCTCCGGCGGTGTCGTGTCGGGCGGTGCGGCCGTCGGCGGTGTCGCCGGTTCGAACCGGGCGACGAATCCGTCGGTCGTACCCTGGTTGCCTTGGAACGGGTCCTCGGTCGGGAAGTCCGATGAGAGGGTGCTGCCCGCGACCCAGAAGGTGTCGTTCGGGCCCGCCGCCGCACCGGTACTGGAGTCTGAGTCGGAGCCGCCGAGGTAGGTGGACAGCGCGAGCTGTGGCGGCCCGGCCGCGCCTGGCACGAAACGGGTCACGAACCCATCCGAGGTGCCGTTGCGGGCCGGCTGGAATGCGTCCATGGTGGGGAAGTTGGCGGAGGCTGTGCTGCCGCTGACCAGGACCGTTCCGTCGGCACCGACGTCGACCGCAGTGGCGGAATCGGTGCTGTCGCCACCGAGGTAGGTCGAGTAGCCGACGACGGCCGTTCCACCGGCGTCATACCGGGTCACGAAAGCGTCACCGATGCCGCGGTCAGTGTGCACCGGGTCCTGAGTGGGGAAGTTGATCGATTCCGTCTCGCCGACCGCGTAGGAGTCGCCGCCGGGCTCGACCGCGATTCGCGTCACGCGATCGAGGGCGTCGCCGCCGAGATAGGTCGAGAAGTCCAGGTCGGCGGCGCCGCCCGGATCGAGCTTGGTCACGAACCCGTCCAATCCGTCCTCGTTGCCTTGTGCGGGCGTCTGGGTCGGGAAGTCGGTCGAGGCGGTTCCGCCGCCGACATAGGCCGCGCCGACGGCATCGACCGCAACTCCGTCGGCGCCGTCGGCAGCGTTGCCGCCGAGGTAGGTCGAGTAGGCGAGCGTGACCGGTCCGCCCGGGTCCGGGTCGAACTTGGTCACGAAGCCGTCGAAGCCCGGCTGGTCGGTGCCGACACCCAAGGTCAGCTGGTCTTGGATCGGGAAGGTCGTCGAGCCGGTCTCGCCGACGACGTAGGCGGCGCCGGTGGAGTCGACCGCGACGTCGCGTGCGAGGTCGAAGCCGTCGGCACCGAGGTAGGTCGAGTAGGCCAGGCTGACGGCCCCGCCCGAGTCGGCGTTGAACTTGGCCACGAACCCGTCGCCCTGTGGCTGGTCGGCCTGCAGCTGATCGACGGTGGGGAAGTCGGTCGAGGCGGTGTTGCCGACGATGTATGCGGCCCCGGATGCGTCGATCGCGAGGCCGTCGGCGAACTCGGCCCCGGTCCCGCCGAGATAGGTGGAGTAGGCGACGCTGACGGCGCCACCCGAGTCCGGGTCGAGCTTCGTCAGCACGGCGTCAAAAAGGCCGGCGGGCTGGGGTGGAAGCCCATCCTCCGTCGGATAGTCGAGCGAGCTGCTCTCGCCGACGACGTACGCGGCGCCGGCGGCATCGACCTCGAGTTCGCTCAGGTTGTCGGTCGAGCCGCCACCGAGGTAGGTCGAGTACGCGAGCACGACCGGGTCGATCACCAGCGGGCGCGAGCGGTCGTAGGCTCCGAGCCGGAAGCCGACGGTGCCTGCCGAGACGGCGAACGACACCGGGACCTCCCGGCGGACGCCGCCGATCTGCTGATGGGCGACGGGTGCCAGCTGGCGGACGGTCGTGCTGCCGAGCTCGATCGCGAGATCGCCGGCGCTCGTCAGCCTGACCGAGTCAGCGCCGGCGAGCGCCACCGAGATCCGGCGCGGGTCGGCCTGAGGGGCGAGGCGGAAGTCGTATTCGAGATTGCGCTGGTTGCCGTAGAAGTCGACGTCGATGCCCGGGTAGACGCCTTCGTACCGAACGCGCTCGTACGTCGGGATTCCGGTTCGCCAGCGCGACGGGTCGTCGCCGACGAAGCTGTTCACCCGGCCCGGGAGCTCGCTGAGAGCGCGTGGTCGTGCATTCAGCGCGGCCCCCTCGAAGGTGAGCGACAGAGTACGGGCGTCTCGCGGTCGGCTCGGGAGGACGAGCTCGGCTCGACCGGAGCCGAGCCCGAGGGTCCCGCCGGCGACCGAGTGGGCGATGAAGTCGGTGTCGGGCGGGGCTCTGCCGGCGCTGGGCTCGAATGCGAGCGGCAGCTCGGCGATCTGCGCCGAGGTCGGTTCGGCGCCGGCAGCAGGGATCGCCGGTTGCCCTCGGACCCCGAGTGCGAGGAGGGCCAGGAGCAGGCCGCCCAAGGCGGCGGCCGCCGCGATCGCGCGAACGTCGATTGGCCTTGGGGCCGTCAGTCGCCGCCTCCCTCATCCATGAACGTCTCGACCACCCGGTTGAACCGTACCGGGTGCTCGGCCATCGGCACGTGGCCGCAGTGGTCGACGCGCGCATGGTCGGCTCGGTATCGCGCTGATCTCGACCAACACGACGACGGCCGACAGTTGCGCGACGAGCGGGATGCGATCTCGGCCGGGTGAGGGCGACCACTCGGCGCTAGCGGCGCTTTCGCTTCAGCTTCCACCTGCGCTCCGCCGGCGTCTGATCGACGTTGCCGGCGGCGTCGATCGCGCGCACGCGCAGCGTGTGCTTGCGCGGCTTGCGCTTCACCTTGAACTTCGCCGGCGCCGAGCAGGCGGCGAAGGGCTTCTTGTCCAGAGCGCACTCGAACGTCGAGCCGGGCTCGCTCGACTCGAAGGCGAACCGGGCCTTGCGCTTCTTCACCCGCTTGCGCGGGCCACTGACGATCGTCGTCTCCGGAGGCGTCGTATCGGCCTCGGGCGGCGGGGCGGGCGGGGCGGGCCCGAAGCGCGAGACGAACGCATCCTGGCCGACCAGCGAGGTGCCTGGAAGGGGATCGACGATGGGCAGGTCCGCGGAGTTGGTCGTCCCGGTGAGCCAGAAGCCGTCGGCGGTGGCGGCGATCGCGGTGCCCACGTCGGACCCGCCGCCTCCGAAGTAGCTCGACAGCGAGAGCTCGACCGCGCCGCCGGTATCCGGGGCGATCCGGGTTGCGAACGCGTCGCCCGTGCCCCCGAGGGTCACGTCGAAGGCGTCGGCCGTGGGAAAGTCGGTGGATGTGGTCGAGCCGGTGACGTAGACGCCCCCGGCAGCATCGACGTCGATGCCCTCACTCTCGTCGGGAAGGCCGTCGAAGCCCGCTCCGCCGAGGTAGGTGGAGTAGCCGATCGTCGCGCTTCCGCCGGGATTGACCTTGGTGACGAAGATGTCGGACCCGGCCTGATCGGTCTGGAACGCCCGCACGGTTGGGAAGTCGGTCGACTCGGTATCGCCGACGACGTAGGCGGTGCCGACCGAATCGACGGCGATTGCCTCAGGGCTGTCCAGCCCGCCCCCGCCCATATAGCTGGAATAGTCGAGATCGGCGGCGCCGCCGGGATCGAGCTTGACCACGAAGCCGTCGATCCCGCCCTGGTCGGTCTGGAACTGACCCATGAGCGGGAACCCGGCTCCGTGCGCGGTTCCGGTGGCGAAGGTCGTCCCGTCGGGCGTCACCGCGATCCCGTTGACCCCGTCCGCGGCGTCGCTGCCCATGTAGGTCGAGTAGGCGAGCGTCACGGCGCCCCCTGAATCGGGCGCCAACTTGGTGATCGTCGCGTCGAACCCGGGCTGGTCGAGGCCGATGCCCAGCGTCAGTGGATCCTGGGTCGGGAAGTCCGTGGAGCCGGTTTCGGCGCCGACGTAGGCGGCGCCCGCGGCGTCCACCGCGATCGCGCGGCCGGTCTCGGGGCCGCTGCCACCGAGGTAGGTCGAGTAGGCGAGGCTCACAGCGCCACCGCCATCGGGGTTGAGCTTGGCGACGAAGACGTCGGTTTGGGGCGGGTCCCCGCCGGGAAGCGCATCCTGGGCCGGAAAGTTCGTCGAGTTGGTGATCCCGGTGACATAGGCAGCTCCCGCGGCATCGGCCGCGATCGAGTTGATGTCGTCGGTGTCGCTACCGCCGAGGTAGGTCGAGTACGCGAGGCTGACGGCGCCGCCGGGGGCGACGTCGAGCTTCATCACCACACCGTCGCTGAAACCTCCCCCGTAGTTCTGGAAGCCCTCCGCGATCGGCGCGAACGCGGATCCGCTGCTCTGGCCGGCGACGAAGATGTCGCCGTTCGGATCGATGAAAACGTCGCGGAGGGGATCGGAGGACGTGTTGCCGCCGACGAAGGTGGAGAAGCTGACGACCACGGGGTCGATCACCAGCGGCCGAGAGCGGTCGTAGTCACCGAGCGCGAAGCCGACCGTGTCGCCGTCGACGGCGAACCGTGCCGGGACCGCCACGCGCTCGCCCGCGACCGTTTGGTAGGCGACCGGGGCGAGCTGGTGGATGCGATGGGAGCCGGCGTCGATCGCAAGCCCGCCCGCGCTGTTCACCCGGACGGCGTCGGCGCCGCCGAGCTCGATCGCGATCCGATTCGGGTCGGCTCCCGCAGCGAGCCGGAAGTCGTACTCGAGGTTGCGCTGGTTGCCGTAGTAGTCGATGTCGATTCCGGGGTAGACCCCGGCGAAGCCGACCCGTTCATGCGTAGCGATGCCGGTTCGCCAGCGATCCGGATCGTCGCCGATGAACCGGTTGACGCGACCGCTCGACGGCGCTGAGACGCTTGGCTTCGGGTGCGGCCTGGCCCCGACGAGCTCGAGGGTCAGGGTCGGGGAGCGCGCCCCCGGGAACGACAGCGCTGCATCGCCGGCCGAGAGCACCAGCGTGCCGCCTGAGACCGAACGGGCGAGGTACTCGCCGCTGCCGCGACCGAGTCGTTCGAACGAGAGCGGCAGCTCGGCGATCTCGGCCTCGAGCGGACTCGCCGAGGCCGCGGGCGCCCGCTCGACCGTCTCGCGGGTGACCAGGCCGAGGGCGACCGCTGACGCAAGCAGCGCGAGCATCGTGGCGACCGGAACTGGGCGCGGTACGCGGTACGCGAGCGACCCCAAGCAAGGACTCCTTTCACGGCGGACCCTATCCGCGATCGGCGAGAAACCCGTCCAGAAGCCGGTTGAAGCGCACCGGGCGCTCGGCCATCGGCACGTGCCCGCAGCGGTTGAAGACCTCGAGCCGCGAGCCGCGCAGGCGGCGGGCGTAGCCGAGCGCGTCGGCCGGCGGGACGACGTGGTCCTGGCGCCCCCAGACGATCAGGGTCGGCACGTGGACCTCCTCGAGTCGGTCGAGGAAGTCATAGCCGGCGAGGCTGGAGAGCGCCTCGACGAACGACTCGGCGCGCATCCCGCCGTCGAAGAACTCCCAGATCAGCTCCGGGCGCAGTTCGCCGGGACTGTCGAAGATGCCGCTGAAGGCCATCGCACGTGCCCGAGGGCGCAGCAGGGCCCGGTTCTGAGCCTTGAACAAGAGCGGGGTGCCGGCGGCGATCATCCTCGCCGCGACCTCGGTCGGCTCTTGCCGCAGCCGCGCGCTGGTCACCCCGGCCGCCGAAACCAGGACCAGCTTCTCGAACCGGTCCGGCTGCGCGATCGCCGCCTCCGCGGCGACGAAGCCGCCCATCGAGTTGCCGACGACGGCGCAGTCGCGGACCCCGAGCGCATCGCAGAACTCGAGCAGCATGCGCCCGTAGGCCGGGATCGAGATCTCCCATTCGGGCACCGGCGAGGACCCGAACCCCGGCAGGTCGAGCGCGATCACGCGGTGGCGGCGGGCGAAGTGGGGGAGGTTCTCGAGCCAGTTCTGCCAGCAGCCCGAGAGCCCGTGGACGAAGACGATCGCCAGCGGATGCTGCTCTGCCTCCGGTGGCCCCATCTCGGCGTAGTGGATCCGGGTCCCGCCGACGTCGATCTCGGACAGGTGCTCCCGCCAGTCGACCCGCAGCCACTCGGGGTCGGGGTTGCCGTAGGGGTCGGGCCCCTCCGATGGAGTCGGCTCCGGCCTCGGCCCGAAGGGCTCGAACCGCGGCCGCCTACGTGCCGGAGAGGTCTGCGTCGGGTTGGCGCTCACGCGTATCCCATCCGCTCGAGAATAGGAATTTCGTGGATCTGAGGTGGTTGCAGGTGGTCCCAGAGGATCCCTCGCGGGCGGTCGTAGATGCGCTCCACCTCGATCACCGCCCGCGGCGTCGCGATCACGTCCACGGGCAGGTCATGGGCGATCACGGGCAGGTTCTCGCGCAGGATCTGGATCGGATGGCAGGTGGTCGCGACGGCGGTGTGGGCGTCGATCTTTCCCGCCTCGATCAGGAGGCCGTACTCGATGTCGGAGAAGCCGCCGCCCTTGCCGATCCGCGCGCCCTTGAGGTTGACGGCGACCGAGCCGCAGAGGACGAGGTCGATGTCGGGCAGCTCGTCGTCGGCGACCACGCGGCCGTGGCGAAGCGCGCCCTTAATCGTCGCCGCCTCGCGGATCTGCTCGGCGGTCAGCGTCTGCGGGTCAAGCAGCCGGAAGGGATGCTGGGCGCGCAGCCGCGGCACCGCCATCACCAGCGTCTTGCCCTCCTCGAGCGCCCGCCGGCGGGCGTGGGTCTGCGGCGAGTCGGGGTTGGCCTTGATCACGCGGGCGCGCTTCCATGTGCGGTGCGCCGCGAGCTTCGCCGCCGCCAGTTTGGCTCCGGCGAAGTTCGGGATTCGGCCCTCGGCGCCCGGGAAGCGCGAGACGCCCTCGCGATCCATCGCCCGCCAAACCGCCCGCCTGACCTGGTCCTTGGAGCGCATCGGGGCCTGGATACTATGGACCGCTTGGCAGCAGAGCGCACATCCCTGTCCTCGTCGCCGGAGAGCGCCGGCACCGAGGTCGAGCCGGTCGAGACCGAGCGCCTGCCCGAGCGCCATCCGGCGGCGCAGATGCGTGATCTGCTGCCCGCGATCGAGCCCGAGCGCCGGCTCAACGACTGGGGCCGCTCGGAGCGCGTCGAGGGGGCGATGGACCGGACCCTGATCGAGTTCTTCTACCGCTACTGGTTTCGCGCCGAGGTCGAAGGGGTCGAGAACGTTCCCGCCGAGGGCGGCGCGCTGCTGGTCTCCAACCACTCCGGAGCGCTGCCGCCCGACGCGGCGATGATCGCCAAGGCGATTCGCGAGGAGCACCCCAACCCACGCCCGCTCTATCTCACCGTCGAGCACTTCTTCAAGGGCTATCCCGGCTTCTCGATGCTGATCCCGAAGATCGGCGGGGTCGCCGCCCACCCGGCCAACGTCCACCGGCTGCTGTTCGACGAGCGCCAGCTGGTGCTCGTCTTCCCGGAGGGCCGCAAGGGCACCGAGAAGCTCTACAAGGACCGCTACCGGCTGCGGCGCTTCGGTCGCGGCGGCTTCGTCGAGGCGGCGATGCGCGCCGAGTCGAAGCTGGTGCCGGTGTGCGTCGTCGGAGCCGAGGAGGCGGCGCCGATCTTCGCCCAGGTCCCGGCGTTGCAGAAGCTCACCGGGTTGATCTACTTCCCGCTCACCCCGACCTTCCCCTGGCTCGGGCCGCTGGGGATGCTCGGCTACCTGCCGGCGAAGTTCAAGATCCGCTTCCTCGAGCCGATCGACACGGTCGAGCTCGGCGGTGCCGACGCCGTTCACGACAAGGCGTTGGTGCAGACCGTCTCCCAGGAAATCCGCGCCCGGATCCAGGAGAACCTGCACGAGATGGTGGCGACGCGGAAGTCGGTCTGGTTCGGATGAGGGTTCTGGTCACAGGCCTCTCGACCTACTGGGGCGCCAGGCTGGCGCAGGCGCTGGAGAGCTTCGAGCAGGTGGAGACGATCATCGGCGTCGATTCGCGCGAACCGACGCTCGAGCTCGAGCGAACCGAGTTCGTCAAGGTCTCCAACCAGCACTCGCTGATCCAGAGGATCGTGCGCGCGGCCGAGATCGACACCGTGATCGACACGCGGATGACGGTCAACTCGCTCGCCGCGTCGAGCAGGGACGCGCACGAGAACAACGTGATCGGGACGATGAACATCCTCGCGGCCTGCACCGGCTCGGACTCGCCGGTGCGCAAGTTCATCTTCAAGAGCTCGACCCACTACTACGGCGCCGAGCAGGACGACCCGGCGTTCTTCACCGAGCGCATGTCCCGCCCCCATCCGCCGCGGACGATGCTCGAGCGCGACATCGTCGAGGCCGAGGACGCGGTCGCCGACTTCGCGGCCAAGCGCCCCGAGGTCACGGTGACCGTGCTGCGCTTCGCCAACGTGCTCGGCCCCGACGTCGAGACCGGGTTCACGCGGATGCTCGGGCTGCCGCTTGTGCCGATGATCTTCGGCTTCGACCCGCGACTGCAGTTCGTGCACGAGGACGACGTCGTTCACGCGCTCGAGCACGCGGCGCTGAACACTGCCCCCGGCACCTTCAACGTCGCCGCCGACGGCGTTCTGGCTCTCTCCGAAGCGATCTCATTGATCGGCCGCCGGCCACTGCCGGTGCTGCCTCCGATCGGCACCGGGTTGCTGGCGCCGCCGTTGCGCCGGCTCGGCTTCCGGGCGCCCGACGAGATGGCCAACCAGCTGCGTTTCGGGCGAGGAGTCGACAATCGTCTCTACAAGGCGACCGGGTTCAGCTATGGATTCACCTCTCGGGAGACCGTGATCCGCCTCGGCGAGCACCTGCGCCTGGAGCCGATCCTGCGCGCCCGCGCCGGCGAGGACGGCTACCACTACGAGCGCGAGGTCGAGGAGTTTCTGCGCTGGAGCCCGCATGTGCGTCGCTCACGCGCCCGTGACGGGGTTGCGGCCGATCGCGAGCCGCTCGGCTTCTAACCTCGTGCTTGCAGGCCTAATCTGAACCTGCGATTGCACCGTAGGAAATCCGAGCAAGGTCGGCGAATGCTCTTCGTACACTCTTGACGCCCTTGATTCGCAAGCTCCAGATAGCCGTCGTCTTCCTGATCGCGCTGATGCTCATGGCAGCGGTCGGTGCCTATGCGTGGGACAGCTCCCGCTCCGACCAGATCGCGGAGGGGGTGACGATCGGCGGTGTCGACGTCGGCGGGATGACCGCCGACGAAGCGACCGAGGCCGTCGACGCCGAGCTCGTCGACCCGCTGCGAAAGAAGGTCACGGTCACCTACGACGGGATCAAGTACCAGCTCAGCGCGGAGAAGCTCGGGGTCGACTCCGACGTCGACGGGATGGTCGACCAGGCGCTCGAGGAAAGCCAGGACGGCGGCCTGCCGACCCGAGTCTGGCGCTACGCCACCGGCGGCGAGGTCGACGTCGCGATCTCTCCCCAACTCAGCTACTCGAACAAGGCGATCGACGAGTTCATCACCAAGGTCGCGGGAGAGGTCAATACCGAGCCGGTCGACGCGACGATCGAGCCGACCTCGGTCTCGCTCGAAGGTGTCGCCGGCCACGAAGGTGTCGCCGTCGACGAGTCGGCGTTGCGGTCGCGGATCGATTCGGTCGTCCAGCGGACCGAGGACCGCACGGTCTCGATCCCGGTCGAGACGGTCCAGCCCGAGGTGACCAAGGCCGAGCTGGCGGCCCGGTACCCGACTTATCTGACCGTGGACCAGTCGACCTTCACCCTCACCTTGTGGAAGGACCTCAAGGCCGTGACCGAGTACACCGTCGCCGTCGGCCAGCCTGCGTACCCGACCCCGACCGGCCTCTACTCGATCGCCAGCAAGCAGGTCGACCCGGTTTGGAGCGTTCCGAACTCCGATTGGGCGGGAGAGCTCGCCGGCACGGTCGTGCAGGGCGGCACCGCCGAGAATCCACTCAAGTCCCGCTGGATGGGGATCACCGATGGCGCCGGCATTCACGGCACCGACGACGTCGGTTCGCTCGGCACCGCGGCATCGCACGGTTGCGTGCGGATGGCGGTCGCCGACGTCGAGGCGCTCTACGACCAGGTCCCGGTCGGCACCCCGATTTACATCGGTTAGCCGGCGGGAGGTTCCGTGCGCGGGCAGGCGTGGGGGCGGGGGCGACGAATGGCGCCTGCATGAGTGAGCGCACAGCGCTGCCGGCGCCTCCGGCCGACGAGTTGAAGGTGAGCCCGGCGTGGCAGCGGGCGCTCGACGACTACGCCCGCGAGCTCACCACCCGAGGAGCCTCGGCGGCCACCCTGCGCGCCTACGGTCGCGATCTGCTCGAGCTCGCCGCGTGGGCGAGCGAACGTGGCCGCGAACCCGGCGAGCTCGTCTACCGCGACCTGCGCGCGTATGCGGCGGCGCTCTCGGAGCGGCGGCTGGCGAAGACGAGCGTCGCCCGCAAGCTCGCCTCGCTGCGCGGCCTGCACGCCCATCTGGTCGTCACCGGCGCCGCCTCCCACAATCCCGCCGATCTGCTGCCCGCCCAGAAGCGCGACTCGCGCCTGCCGCGGGTGCTCGCCCGCGACGAGATCGCCGCCCTGCTCGACCGGATCCCGGCGCGCACGCCGCTCGAGGTCCGTGACCGGGCGCTGTTCGAGCTTGCCTACTCCTGCGGCCTGCGGGCCGAGGAGATCGTCTCGCTTGACCTCGGAGACCCGGACTTCGAGTCCGAGACCCTGCGCACGACCGGCAAGGGCGACAAGACCCGGGTGGTGCCGATCGGCGAGCCCGCCCAGCGCGCTTTGCGGCGGTATCTGGACTCGGCCCGGCACGCGCTGGCGCCCGCCAGCGACGAGCCTGCGCTGTTCGTCAGCCGCCGCGGCCGCCGGCTTTCCGCCTCCGATGTCCGCCGCCGGCTGGAGAAGTGGGTGCGTGAGGCCGCCGTCGCCGGACGGGTTTCTCCACACACCCTGCGACACTCGTTCGCGACCCATCTGCTCGAGGGCGGAGCCGATCTGCGCTCAATCCAGGAACTTTTGGGACACTCAAGTGTCTCGACGACTCAGATCTACACCAGAGTCGAGCCGTCGCGGTTGCGACAGGAATACGCAAAATCTCACCCGCGGGCGTGAATTTGTATGAGTAGCCACCCCAAGCGCGACAGGATTTAGGTTCAGGGAATCCATGGAGACCAACGTCAAGGCAGTTGAGCTTCGCGAGTTATGGCGTCGCTACAAGGTCGAGGGCGACGAGAAAGCGCGCGAGCGCCTGGTCGTCGCCTACTCGCCGCTGGTCAAGTTCATCGCCGGCCGCATGGCTTCGGGCCTGCCCTCACACGTGGAGGAGTCCGACCTGATCTCCTACGGGCTGCTCGGCCTGATCGGCGCGATCGAGCGCTTCGACACCGAGCGCGAGATCAAGTTCGAGACCTTCGCCGTCGCCCGGATCAAGGGCGCGATCATCGACGAGCTGCGCTCGCTCGATTGGGTACCGCGCTCGGTGCGTGCCCGCGCCCGCGAGGTGGAGAAGGCCCACCAGTCGCTGGAGGCAAAGCTGCAGCGGGGCCCCACCGACGAGGAGATGGCCGAGAAGCTCGAGATCAGCGTCGAGGACTTCCAGGGCGTCCTGCTCGAGATCGCGAACTCGTCGGTGCTGGCGCTCGACGACCTCTGGACCTTCGCCGACCCCGAGGGCGGCAGCCAGATCTCGGTCCTCGACACGATCCAGGACCCGGGCGCGGTCGACCCCGAGGCCGAGGCTCACGCCTCCGAGGTCAAGGACCGTCTCGCCGACGCGATCGAGTCGCTGCCCGAGCGCGAGCGGCTGGTGATCGCGCTCTACTACTACGAGAACCTCACCCTGCGCGAGATCGGCGAGGTCCTCGGGGTGACCGAGTCGCGCGTCTCCCAGCTTCACACCAAGGCCGTGATCGGCCTCAGGTCCCGGTTCACGCTCTAGCTATATAGGGTTTCGGGGATGCCGCACCGGGCTCCCGACCGAATCCGCAACGTCGCGCTCGTCGGTCATCGGGGCAGCGGCAAAACAAGCCTCGCCGAGGCGATCCTGTTCGAGTCCGGCGTCATCAACCGGCTCGGCCGGGTCGAGGACGGCTCCACCGTCTGCGACTTCGAGCCCGACGAGCAGGCGCGCGAGATGTCGATTGGCGCCGCCGTGACCACCTTCGAGCACGACGGGCGCAAGGTCAACATGATCGACACCCCGGGAGATCCGAGCTTCGTCGCCGACACCCTGGGCGCGCTGCGGGTCGTCGACGCCGCGGTCTTCGTCATCAACGGCGTCATGGGGGTCGAGGTCCACACCGAGCGGCTCTGGCGCCGCGCCGACGCCGAGGGCCTCGCCCGGCTGCTGTTCGTGAACATGCTCGATCGCGAGCGGGCCGACTTCTTTCGCTGTCTCGAGGCGCTCAAGGCCTCCTTCGGCCAGCACGTGGTCGCGACCGAGATCCCGATCGGCTCCGAGCACGAGATCCGCGGCGTGATCGATCTGATCGACATGACCGCGTTCGAGTACGAAGGGGAGGGGAGGGGCAACGCGACGCAGATCGAGATCCCCGAGGAGCTCCAGGAGCAGGCCGAGGAGTACCGCGAGAAACTCATGGACGAGGTCGCTGAGAACTCCGACGAGCTGATGGAGCGCTACCTCGAGGGTGAGGAGATCTCGCACGAGGAACTCGTGACCGCGTTGAAGAAGGGCGTCAACGAGGGCCACCTGTTCCCGGTCACCTGTGGTGTGGCGACCCACAACCTGGGCACCAACAGGCTGCTGGAGGCGCTGGTCGAGGACCTCCCCTCGCCGGCGATGCACGGCGGCGCCAAGGCCCTCGATGGCGAGGACAACACGGTCGAGATCGAGCCCGACGAGGGCGCCGACCTGCTGGCCTTCGTCTTCAAGACGACCGCCGACCCGTACACGGGCCGGATCAGCATGTTGCGCGTCTACTCGGGGGTGCTGGCTTCCGACTCGCACGTGCTCAACGTCTCCAAGGGCGAGAAGGAGCGGATCGGCCAGCTGGCCGCCCCGGAGGGCAAGGACATGCGGCCGATCGACGAGCTCGGCCCGGGCGACATCGGCGCGGTCCCGAAGCTGCGCGAGACGACCGCGGGCGACGTGCTCGCCTCGAAGGCGACCGATCTTCACTTCGGCGAGCTCGACCTGCCGGCGCCGGTGATGGCGTTCGCCTTCGAGCCGAAGTCCAAGGGCGACGACGAGAAGGCGGCGAGCGCCCTGCGCCGGCTCTCCGAGGAGGATCCGACTCTCGACGTCCACCGCGACTCCGAGACCGGCGAGCAGATCATCGCCGGGCTGACGCAGATCCACGTCGAGGTGATCGTCGAGCGGATCAAGGACCGCTTCGGCGCCGAGATCGAGCTGCACCCGCCGCAGGTCCCCTACCTGGAGACGATCCGCAGTTCGGCCAAGGCCCACGGCCGCTACAAGAAGCAGACCGGCGGGCGGGGCCAGTTCGGCGATTGCCACATCGAGATCGAGCCGAACGAGCACGGCGAGGGCTTCGAGTTCGTGAACGCGATCAAGGGCGGCGTGATCCCGGGCGGGTTCATTCCCGCGGTCGAGAAGGGGATCGTCGAGGCGATGGCTGGAGGGGTGATCGCCGGCTACCCGATGAAGGACGTCAGGGTGCGCCTCTACGACGGCCAGCACCACAACGTCGACTCCTCCGAGATGGCGTTCAAGATCGCCGGCTCGATGGCCTTCAAGCAGGCCGTGGCGGAGGCCGATCCGTACCTGCTCGAGCCGATCATGCAGCTGACGATCTCGGTGCCCGAGGACGCGGTCGGCGACGTGATCGGCGACCTCAACTCCCGCCGTGGTCACCCGCTCGGCATGGAACCGCGTGGCTCGGCGACCGAGATCAAGGCCGAGGTGCCGATGGCGGAGGTGCTCGATTACGCGCCCGACCTGCGCGCGATCACCGGCGGGCGCGGCGACTACACGATGGAGTTCATGCGCTACGAGGAAGTCCCGAGCCACATCGCCACCAAGGTCGTCGCCGAGGCCAAGGCGGGCGACGAGCAGGGCGTCCGCGCCTAGGGCGCTTCACCGCGTGCCCGAGAAGGTCGTAGTCAACGTCGACGGCGGCGCCCGCGGTAACCCGGGCCCGGCGGCGATCGCGGCCGTCGTCGCCACCCCCGGGGGCGAGATCGTCGAGCGCACCGGCGAGACGATCGGCCGGGCAACCAACAACGTCGCCGAGTACAGGGCGCTGCTGCTGGGGATCGAACGCGCCCGGGCGCTCGGCGCCCGTGAGGTCGAGCTGGTCGGCGACTCGGAGCTGGTCGTGAAGCAGGTCCGGGGCGAGTACCGGGTCAAGGACGCCGGCCTGCGCCCGCTGCACGCTCAGGTTCGCGAGGCGCTCGAGGCCTTCGAGCGCTGGTCGATCCGCCACGTGCGCCGCGAGCACAATGCCGCCGCCGACGCGCTCGTCAACGAGACGCTCGACGCGGCCGCCGGCTGACGCGCGTTAACCGGTTGAGGACAGGGCCTGGCCTAAATGCTCGCTAGCTTGGTGGCGGCCCCGAAGCGACTCGAAGGAGAGGCCTATATGCCAGAGCGAGACGGATACATGCCCGGCGTTCCGTGCTGGGTGGACACCAGCCAGCCCGACCCGGCGGCGGTGCTCGACTTCTACAGCGGTGTGTTCGGCTGGGAGTTCGAGAACCGCATGCCGGACGACTCGCAGGGCGAATATCACGTCGCCCAACTGCACGGCGGGGACGTCGCGGCCGTCGGCTCGATCCCCGAAGGCGCCCCGCCGATGGCGGTCTGGAACACCTACATCTGGGTCGAGAGCGCCGACGACACCGCGGGCAAGGTGCGCGACGCCGGCGGCCAGGTGCTGGACGAGCCCTTCGAGATCCCGAATGCCGGTCGGATGGCCGTCTTCGCCGACCCCGAGGGCGCGGTCTTCTGCGTCTGGCAGGCAGGCGAGCACAGGGGCGCCAAGGTCGTCAACGAACACGGCGCGCTCAATTTCAACGGGCTCAACACGCGCAACGTCGAGGGCGCGAAGGAGTTCTACGGTGCGGTCTTCGGCTGGAACGTTCTCGATCTACCCGGCGGCGCCCAGATGTGGACGCTCCCGGGCTACGGCGATCACCTCGAGGCGATCACGCCAGGACTTCGCGAGCAGGTGGCCGAGGTCGGCGGGCCCGTGGGCTTCGAGGATGTCGTCGCCAGCATCAACGCGCTCGGCGACGACGAGCCTGACACCCCCGCGCACTGGAGCGTCACCTTCGGGGTCGACGACGCCGACGAGGCGGCGGAGAAGGCAACCGAGCTCGGCGGCAAGGTGATCGCCCCGCCGATGGACCTGCCGTGGGTGCGGATGACGGTCCTCAGCGACCCTGCGGGCGCGACCTTCATCGCCAGCAAATTCGTGGCCGAGAACAAGGACCTCAGCACGCAGGCGGAGGCCACCGCGAGCTGAGCGGGCACGCCGAAACCGACCGCCTCGTCAACGAAACCCTTGACGAGGCGGCCGGCTGACGCGGTTGCGGGTTGCTACTCGGTGGCCGCCTGGACCAGGTCGACGCGGCCGAAGCCAAAGCTCGCGTCGCGTCCGGCCGCGCCGAGATCGTCAACTGCGCCGTCGAGCTTGGCGACGATCTGCGCCGCGGTCGCCGACGGATAGCGGGCGCGAATGATCGCGGCGACGCCCGAGACGTGGGGCGTGGCCATCGAGGTGCCCGAGATCGTGTTGTACGCGCCGTCGTTCCAGGTCGACGTGATGTCGACGCCCGGCGCTGCGACCTCAACGTCCGCGTTGGCGTTCGAGAAGCTCGCCCGCGCGTCGTTTTGATCGGTCGCGGCGACCGAGACCACGTTCGGGTACGCGGCCGGGTAATTGAGCGTCGCGTCGCCGTCGTTGCCGGCGGCGGCGATCAGCACGGAGCCGTTCGCGGCGCCGCCCTTCCAGGCGTAGTCGACCGCGCTCTTGAGCGTGGTCGAGGCCCCGCCGCCGAGGCTCATCGAGATCACCTTCGCGCCCTTGTCGTGCGCCCAGGTGATGCAGTTCGCCACGTCGGCCGTCGACCCGGTGCCGAGCGGGCCGCCCAGCGCCTTGCAGATCGTCAGCGGCGAGTTGAACGCCACGCCCGCGACGCCGACGCCGTTGTTCGCGTTCGCGGTGATCGTGCCGGCCACGTGCGTGCCGTGCCCGTTGTCGTCCGCGCACGTGCCTTCCTGGATCGTGCCCGAGAAGATCGGCAGCAGCCCTTGCGACTTGGCGCAGTCGACGAGCTTGCCGGCCAGGTCGGGGTGCGACGACTGGATCCCCGTGTCGACGATCCCGACCTTCACTCCTCCGGTCGACGGGAACGAACCCAGCCCGGCCGCGTCCCAGCCCTCCGGGGCATCGATGCGGTCCATCCCGTAGAGCCCACCGAAGAGCGGGTCGTTGGGCACCGCCTGGGTGCGCAAGGTCCTGTTCGGCTCCGCGTAGGCGACCAGCGGCGAGCGCTCGAGCGCCCTGGCGGCGGACGCCGCGTCGCCGTCCACGGCGAACACCGCCGCGGTCGAGTGGCGAATCGCGCCGACCTGGTCGCCGAGGCCGAGGCCCTGGGCGAGCGAGCCGACGGCGCCAGCGGCAGCGTCGGAGCGATATTTGACGATCACCGACTCGGCGTCGGTGCTTGTTGCTGCCGCGGCGGGGGCGGTGGCGCAGAGCGCCACGGCCAAGCCAAGCAGCACCGTCTTCATGGTCCGGTGCATATTCAAAACCCCATTCCCCGTTGGATGACCGTGCTTGACTACCCCGATGGCCGACGATCTCAAACCCACCAACCCGATCGATCCCGAGGCTCGGATTGGACACACGCACCTGAAGGTCTCCGACATCGACCGGGCGCTCGGCTTCTACTGCGGCGTGCTCGGGTTCGAGCTCACCCAGCGAATGGGCGACGAGGCCGCGTTCGTCTCCGCCGGCGGCTATCACCACCACATCGGGCTCAACACCTGGCAGTCGAAGGGCGGCGCGCCGCCGCCGCCAGGGACCACCGGCCTCTTTCACGTCGCCATCCTCTATCCCACACGGCGAGCGCTGGCCGAGGCGCTGAGCCGGGTGCGCGACGCCGGGATCCCGCTCGACGGTGCCTCCGATCACGGCGTCAGCGAGGCGCTCTATCTACGCGACCCCGATCACAACGGGATCGAGCTCTACTGGGACCGCCCCGAGGCCGAGTGGCCGCGCGACCCCGACGATCCCGCGCACGTGGTGATGTTCAGCACTCCGCTCGACGTCCGCGGTCTGCTCGCGGAGCTCGACTAGCTAGCCGGCGCTCGGCTTCGGGCAGTTGTCCTTGCGGAACTCCTGCAGGCGCAGGCCGGCGTCGACGACGTCCTGAGGCGGCTGGCTCGGATCGCCGGCCTCGGCGCGCTCACGGGCCGAGTCGATCGAGAGCTGGAGGTCGTCGCTGATCTCGGTCGGGGCGACCTCCTGGAGCTCGGCGATCAGGTCCGCGTTGTCGTTGAGGACCTTGAGCTGGGCATCGACGAGCTGCTGCTCGGAGGGCACCCCTTCCTCGCCGAGCTCGTCGAAGACGTCGGCGGAGTTCTGGTCGAGCTCGGTGACGACCTCGCAGTAGCGATCCACGTCGGGGTTCGAGGCGGCCGTCGTCGTGCTCGCGGTCGTCTCGTCGTCGCCGCCACAGGCGGCGAGCGCCAGCGCGGCGACGGTCGCGCACATAAGCGCCACCAGAAGATGTCTGTACGTCGAATTGACCATCCTGCCTTCGACGCCCAGCCTACCCACTGAGGCCGGCGGGCCCGCTCGCAACCACTAGACTCTCCCGCTCGCGCGGCTGTAGCTCAGTTGGCTAGAGCGTCTGCTTGCCATGCAGAAGGTCGTGGGTTCGAATCCCATCAGCCGCTTTTGTTGAGCGTCCCCGCCAGTTCACGTCAGATCGCGGCGGGGGCGCTCTTTTCGTAGGTGTGATGCCGCCTTCGCGTGCTCAGGGCGTTCACCCTACCAGCCCGTTTTTGGGCCGCTCCGGGGAAACTGGTAGCTGACTGGTAGCTGAGGGGGTGGTAGCTGGGGCCGAAACTGGTAGCTGGCATTCGGCGGTCGCTTTGGGGGTTGATTGCGATGCGGCTAGCGTCTCGGTTATGGCTCAGAGCAACGCACCGATGGGCGAACGGGCGCTGATGGAGCGAGCAATCGAGCTGTCACGCCGTTGTGTGAGCGAGAAGGGGAAGACGTCACCCAATGTCGCTGCGATCGTTGCCCGCGGCGATGACGTCGTCGGGGAGGCGTACAGAGGTGAACTAGGGCCCGGCGAGCACGCGGAGTACACACTCCTCGAGAAGAAGCTCCCAGCGGAGGCCTTGGCAGGAACGACGATCTACACGACGCTGGAGCCCTGCACCGTCCGTAACAGTCCGAAGATCGCGTGTGTGGAGCGGATCATCGAAAGACGGATCCGCAGGGTGGTGATTGGAGTCCTGGGTCCCAATGACGCGATTCGGGGCCGAGGCGAACTGCGTCTACGGGACGCCGGCATCGAGGTGGCTCGGTTCGACTCAGACCTGATGGCTCAGATCGAGGAGCCGCGAAGTTCCAACTTCGTGGCGAGCTTCATTGGGTCCCGGGTGGCCCTTGGCAGACCAAGTCCGCAGCGCGCGAGGCGGAGCGTCGGCACCGTGAACACCTTGATGTCCACCGGGCCGACGAGACCTGCGCGACCTTCGCCAGTCGCTGGCTGAGGGAGTGGCCCAGGCCGGCCACGTCGACGCAGCGGATCTACTCCTATGGCGTCGGTCGATTCGCTGACGACTTCGGCTCGATGAAGCTCACGGAGGTCGAGAGGCTGACGGCGAGGACCTGGGCCCTCGGCGTGCCGCGCAATGTTTCGCGAGTCGTCGGGATCATGTTTGAGGACGCGCGGAACATCGGCCTGGTTGAGGCCAACCCATTCTCGAACCTGCGGCTGCCCGCTTCGGAGCGAACCCAGGAGGTTCATCCGCCATCGCTTGAGGAGTTCCGCCAGTTACTCGAGGCTTGCACCGTACTCGGCGGATACGGGGCGGAGTTCCGAGCGATGATCCAGTTCTCTGCATGGACCGGCGTGCGCGCCGGCGAGCTACATGCGCTGCGCTGGGAGGACGTCGGCGAAGACACCATTTGGATCCGCGGCGCTCGAAAGCGCGACGGTGAGATCGGGCGCCCGAAGAACGGGAAGGAACGAGAGATCGCCTAGCTCGAGCCGGCGCGCGTGCTCGACCAGGTTGCGCGGCGAACCGACGACTTCGTCTTCCACTCGCCGAGGGGCAACCCACTGGTCCAAGGCTCCCACCATTACGCATGGCGCACCGTCCGCGCCGCTTCGAGGCTGCCGTTTGAGCGCCAGCAAGCAGCCCTGCCGAATGTCCGCTGGCATGACCTCCGCCATTTCTGCGCGATGCAGCTCCTGGAGCTCGGCCTGGATCACTTCGCCGTGTCGGTGCAGCTCGGCCACGAGGACGGCGGGGCGCTCGTCATGAGCCGCTACGGGCACCCGTCGAAGGACGCGGCGAGGGCCCGTCTGCTGAGAGCATTTCCGCGAGATCCGAGAGAGGCTGCTCGCTCTGGCATTGGACAGGTCAGTAGCGCTGGGTTCGCTCAGCGGCCTGCCTAGCGTTCCGCTCGGCCCCTCCAAGCTGCACCTACGCCGGATCGCGGCTAACGCGATCGCGCCGTTTGGTCGATTTAGAGGCGTGGCTCTGATCACTCAAGAGGACGAACGCCATTTGGCGGACACCCTGGAGCGCGATCGCCAAACGCTATCGGCACCGGAGCGTCGTGCTGAGTGGTGGATTGGCGGCGGGTTCGTACTCGCCGCCGCCCTCATTTTCCGAGACGGTGAAGCGGGCGATCTACATCCGCTGGCCGCCGCGTTGGCGCTCATGGTGTTCGCGGTCGCGAGCCGGATCCGCTTCGACTCCGTCTACGGGTTCACGGTCCCGACTCAGCTGGCCTTCGTGCCGCTGATCTTCGCGGTGCCGGTCAACTGGCTGCCGATCGCGGTCGCCACCGGGCTGATGCTTGCGCGAATCCCGGACGTCCTCGCCGGGGAGATGCGGCCGTCGCGCGTGGTCCATGTCCTAGGTAACTCGTGGTTCGCAATCGGGCCTGCTGCCGTCCTCTCGATCGCTGGAACGGACGCTGCGGGCGCGAGCGTCACCGTCCTGCTGCTTGCCCTGTCGGCCCAGTTCGTCGGCGATTTCTGCGCATCCGTGGCACGCGACATGATCGGCTCGGGTGCCACCGTGCGCGACCAGTTCGGTGAGGCCTGGGTCTACGCGGTCGACCTCGCCCTCACTCCCGTCGCCTTGGCCGTCGGTGTCGCCATCGAGATCACTCCGATTGCCGTCCTCGCACCGCTTCCGCTCATCCTTCTACTCGGGTTTTTCGCCCGAGAACGCCGGCAGCGCCTCGAGGGGTTACTCGAGCTCAGCAACGCTTACAGCGGGACCGCGCTCCTACTCGGTGATGTCGTCGAAGCCGACGACGCCTACACGGGCCGGCACAGCCGTAGCGTCGTCGAGCTGTGCCTGGCTGTCGGCGACAGCTTGGAAATCGCCACCGACCGCCGGCGAAATCTCCAGTTCGGCGCGCTCCTGCACGACGTCGGCAAGATCGCAATTCCGAAGGAGATCATCAACAAGCCCGCAAAACTCGATCCGAACGAGTGGCAGGTCATCAAGACCCACACCGTTGAGGGTCAGAAGATGCTCGAGCGCGTTGGCGGCTTCATGCAGGAGGTCGGTCTCATCGTCCGGTCTCATCACGAACGCTGGGATGGCGAGGGTTACCCGGATTGCCTCGCGGGTGAGGACATCCCGCTCGAGGCGCGGATTATCAGCTGCTGTGACACCTGGAATGCGATGCGCAGCGACCGTCCCTACCGCCCGGCGCTCGCCCACGAGGCGGCTGTGGCCGAGATGGCCCGGTGTTCGGGGTCCCAGTTCGATCCCACCATCGTCGACGCCCTTCTGACCGTGGTTGGGAGCGAAAACGAAGAGCAGTTGAACATTCGTCCAACACCGTCCAGCGGCCTTAAGACCTCGGATCCCGCGTCGATAGCCAGTACGAACGATTAGTAGAGTCGTCCAAGGCAAACCCGTCGCGAGACGGGGACGC
This sequence comes from uncultured Solirubrobacterales bacterium, assembly GCA_963767475.1. GTDB lineage: Bacteria > Actinomycetota > Thermoleophilia > Solirubrobacterales > 70-9 > WHSW01. The sequence continues at coordinate 210,397 of CAVYEI010000003.1, read as the reverse complement.
AAAGTCAGAGATCTCGTAGGAACGAGACCGCTCGACTACCGACTCAGACACAGAAAGTCTGAGCCAAAAATGAACGTATGTTTGAACCGAGTACGCAATGCGCTCGGCTTCGTAGTGGCCGTCCCCCTAGTGTTCGCGGCAAGTGCCGTGGCGCAGGAGTCGGCTACGACAGCTGCTTCGGCGGATACCTGTACCAGTCCGTCGCTTGAGCAGCCGTTTGGCGTTCTCGGGGATACCAGGGACTACGTCCTTGCCCCCGGTGGCGCTTTCGAAGATCCGACCGCACCCGGGTGGACCCTCTCAGGAGGAGCCACCGTGGTGGATACGACCGACCCCCTTGCTCTTGGTAGCAGCGGGGACTCGAATTCACTCTCACTCCCGGCCGGTGCGTCGGCGGTAAGCCCGACGATGTGTGTGGACCTGAACTACCCGACGATGCGTTTCGTCGGTGCACAGTTCGCGGAGAAGAACGCTGGTCTTAGGGTCGAGGTGTTCTACCCCAAGGACCCGAAGCAGGAGTGGAAGAAGACGACCACCGTCAAGGCCGATGCTGGAGACGGATGGCAGGCCACGAAGGACGTCAACGTTCGCCCGGAGACGGGTGGCAAGACGCCGGGATGGCGGCTGGTGGCTCTGCGATTCACCGCAGAGGAAAAGGGGACCTGGCTGATCGATGACGTCTACGTCGATCCGCGCATGAAGTAATGAGGACGGCAACGAGAGGCTCCGCCGGTTAGCCGGTGGGGCCTCTCTGTCCTCTGCAAAGAGCGTTAGTCCCACGCGACCCCCGGGCGGTGGCTCACCCTCAGTCTGAGAACCCGAGGAACTGGTATCAGATCAGCCGCTCTTTTCTGGACCTCCGTCAGATCGCGACAGGCGTGGTTCGAACCGGGTCGGGCGTTGAAACCGACGGTAACTGGTAGTGGTGGGGCATGGCGGGTAAGGCATCGGAGCGGTTTGTCTGGGCGGTCAGCACCTTGGAGGTCCGCCCGGCCGACCGCCTGCTCGAGGTCGGCTGCGGCCACGGCGTCGCGGTCTCCCTGGTCTGCGAGACGCTGACGACGGGAACGATCACCGCGATCGACCGCTCGCCCAAGATGATCGAGATGGCCACGCGGAGGAACCGCGAGCACGTGGACGCGGGCCGGGCGGTGCTCGAGGCCATCGCGCTGGAGGACGCGGACCTCGGCGATCGGCGCTTCGACAAGGTCTTCGCCTTCAACGTCGCTCCCTTCTGGCTGCAGCCGGAGACGGCGCTCGGTGCCGTCAGCAAGCACCTCGCCCCGGATGGGGCCGTCTACATCTTCTGGGACGCGCGCCACTCCGCGCCGGAGCGGGCCCGGGACCTCGGGAACGAACTGGCCGATCGCCTACGTGAGGGCGGATTCTCCGTCGACAGGGTGCTGGTCGAGGACCTGCGCCCGGTCCCCGCGGTCTGCGCGATCGGGCGGCCCCAGGGCGGATGAACATGGACCGCAAGACCTGAGCGTCACCACTCAGCGCGCGAAGCAGCACGGCCGCCGAGTACCCTTGGTCTGCGCCTGTCCTCGGGTCTTTCTCCTTCCCCTCCACCCATTGGCAGCTCTTGTCCTCGAGGGGATAAGGAGAAGAACATGGCTTCTAGCAAGCGGAAGACCACAATGGCGAAGCTCAACCGTGAACGTAAGCTCCTCGAGCGTCGGCAGGAGAAGCAGACCAGGAAGACTGCGCGGAAGCTGGCAGCCGCCGACGCCGGGCCGACCCACCCTTAGCTAACACCGCGACGTCGCGTTAGTCAGTCCGACGGTGGGATCCGGAGTAGGGTCGCGTCGTGACGACTAGTCGGCCCGACGCCGGCGCGAGCATGGCGCCTCACCTCAGCGGCCGATCCGTGCCGCCGAGGTCGTTGGTGCGCTGTCGATCGCGACCGACCTCGGCACCGGGCAGCCGCTCGAGCATGCGATGCGGACCGCGGTGCTCGCGGTCCGCATCGGCGAGCTTGCCGGCGCGTCCCCTGAGGAGCTGGCGGACACGTATTACGTCGCACTGCTCCACGCCTCCGGGTGCACGTCGAACGGGCACGATTCGGCGGCGCCTCGAACCAGGGGATCGCCGACGACCTTGGGATCTCCGCCAAGACCGTCGGACACCACGTCCAGCACATCTATGAGAAGGCCGAGGTCCGCAGCCGCGCGGCGGCAACGGTCTGGGCCTTCGAGCACGACCTGGTCAGCACCGCATAGGGCATTCGCCTGATGTGCCCGGGGGCGCCGGGGCGGAGACTCACCTCAACGTCGGCGCCGAACAGCGACGCCGAGACTCACAAGGAGGATGAGGATGATCCTGGCAACCACGACGGTTGAGGACTACGACCGTTTCCTCGGCGTCTTTTCGACCAAGGGCGCCGAGAAGCGCGGGCAGCACGGCTCCAAGGGCGCGCAGGTCTATCGCGATCCCAACGAGGAGGACCGCGTCTGGGTGCTCTTCGACTGGGACCTGGAGGGCTTTCAGAGCTTCGCCTCTGACCCCGAGGTTCCGCCGATCATGAAAGAGGCAGGGCACAAGGGCCCGCCGCAGGTCGCCGAAGTCGGCCCGAACTACGATGCCTAAGCTCTTCTCCGACGGTTCGCTGTTCACGGGCGGCGGCGCGTGCTCAGGCATGTGCCGAGGCCTGAGGTTCTGGGAGGCCGCCGTGAGAGAGGCGGATTCGCTCGACCAGGATGCCGTGATCGCGGCGCTGGACCACGCGAAGATCGCCGTCGGGCCGGGAGGTCCGGCGGAGATGGTGCCCGGTCAGCATCACGTACGGATGAACATGTACATCGGCCAGGTTCGAGACGGCGCGATCAAGACCGTCAAGAGCCTGGGAGCGGTCGATCCCGACGAGGCCGTCGTTGAGGCGCCTCGCCTCACGGAGGTCTGACGTGACACACGCAGAGACGATCAGGGCCGGCTTCGCCGCGCATAACCGCGGCGACGTCGATGCCCTGGTCGAGCTCTACGACCCCGACGCGGTGTTCGAGACGCTGCTCCTGGGAACCCACCACGGCAACGAGTCCATCCGGTTGATCTACGAGGAGAACCAGAAGACGCTGTCGGGCTACGACGTCGTCCCCGTGGAGCTGATCGAGGTGGGGGACAAGGTGGTGGCGGTCGCCCAGGCGGTGGGGTCCGGTTCCAGTAGCCAGGTCGCGGTGGACGAGCCGTTCGCCTTCGTCTTCACGTTCAAGGGCGCGCGGATCGTCCGAGAGCAGGCCTTCCGAAACAAGGAGGAGGCCCTCGAAGCGGTGGGGCTTTCTTGAGCGGCGATTTCTAGCCGAGGGGGTGGCCGGTCCACCCCGTTGGGGGATGGACGTGGCGCCGGATCGCGCGGATGCTGACCCCAACCCCACTCAGAAATCGAACACGGAGGTATCGGATGAAGTCAGCATCGAAACTGCCGTCGCCGGCATTGCTGGTGGCGATGATCGCTCTCGTCGCCGCGCTCGCCGGGACCGCGATCGCGGCCAACCCGGCGGCGAAGTTGAACAAGGCGAAGGTGAAGACCATCGCCGACCAGCAGATCGCCAAGGCCGCACCAGGGCTCAGCGTCGCCAACGCGACGAACGCGAAAACCGCGGACACCGCCAAGATCGCGAGCAACATCATCGCGGCGAACGTGACCGGCGCCGGCAACACGCTGGGGTCGATCCCGGCGGGCGTCTCCTCCAGCAAGGTGACGGCCACCCGGCACCTATGACGTCGTTTTCCCCCGCTCGATCGCGGGTTGCAATCTGTCGGCATCAGCGGGTTCGGCGACGAGTGAGACCCCTGTGCTTGTCGGCGCTGCGCCGAAGGTGGGCGTGCCCAACACGGTCAGGGTCTTCACCAGGAGCGCGGCCAACGTGGCCTCGGATCAGGACTTCTACGTCCAGGTGAGTCTGCCCGGCCTGACGAGCCGCATTACGGACGCCCGACCCGGCCGCGCGGCACGCCTTGCCCGCGGCCGGGCGTGCGCTCGTGGCCCGTTGAGGGGGGTGGCCCGTCCACCCTCTTGGGGGGTGGCGCCGCGACCACACACCGTGGAGGGTGGGGTGGATGAGCCGCAACCGATCGATCCTCGCCTTCGCCGCGCCGGCCGCGGCACTGCTCGCCTTCGCGGGTGTCGGCGGCGCTTCGCCGCACAGCCCGGGCTCAGCCGAGCGCGCCTTCGACTCGAAGTGCGGCAGCTTCCCGGCAGCGACCGGCGTCGCCGCCGACGCGCCCTCGCTTCCCGACCAGCGCGCCTGGAGCCAGGACATCTCCGGCGCCCCGACCGACCCCGCCTCCGATTCCATCATCCAATACATCAACTCGCACGGAGATTCAGAGCTTCATCCCGACGTCGGCAGCAGGTCGATCTACGGGATCCCCTACAAGGTCGTCGGCCAGCGAACCAAGCCGGTCAAGGTCAGGTTCACGGCGTACGGATCGGAGTCCGACAAGGGCAAGTACAGGATCCCCTTGTCGGCGCCGGTCGAGGGCGGCCCGAACGAGCGACGGCGACCGCCACGTGATCGCCTACGACAAGTCTCGATGCCTGCTCTACGAGCTCTACCGCGCCTTCCCGAAGCGGGGAAAGTGGGCCGCCGAGGGTGGCGCGATCTGGAACCTCGCCGACCCCGGCCTGCGCACGATCGGGTTCACCTCGGCCGACGCCGCCGGCCTGCCGATCTTCCCCGGCCTCTTCCGCTTCGACGAGGTCCAGGCGGGCGTGATCGACCACGCGATGCGGGTCACGTTCGAATCGACCCGCAACGCCTGGATCCGCCCCGCCTCCCACTGCGCCGGCGATACGAACTCGGCCGATGCCCCGCCCATGGGCCTGCGTTTCCGGCTCAAGGCCTCCTATGACACCTCCGCCTTCAGCGGCCAGGCGGCCGTGATCGCCGCGGCCCTGAAGCGCTATGGCGTGATCAACGCCGACAACGGCTCGAACTGGTTCTTCCAGGGCGCTCCGAACCCGGGCTGGGACGACAACAACCTCAACCAGCTGAAGGAGATTCCGGGCAGCGCGTTCGAGGTCGTGCAGAGCGAGGCGGCGGTGGAGGTGTGCTGAGCCCGATGACGGCACGGCCTGCTTGCATCGCGGCTCGCTCTGGCGCTCGGCGCACTCGTGGCGCTGCCCGCCGGCGCCCAGGCGGCGACGATCACCTTCGCGAACCCGACGGTCCTTGAGCCCCAGCGACGGGGCCGGCAGCTCCGGCCCCGCCGATCCGTATCCGTCGAGCATCCCCGTGTCCGGCGTCCCCGGCACGGTCACGGACGTGAACGTGACCTCCTCGCGATGTCCACGAGCGACGACGCGGACATCGTCCTGCGCGGGCCGAACGGCCAGCAGGTGTTGCTCATCTCCGACGCCTGCATGCAGGGCACCTCGCTGCGGGGCAACTGGATCTTCGACGATTCGGGGTCCAGCTTCGTCTCCAAGCAGGGCCCTTGCAGCCCCGACGTTCCAACTCAATCGATCTTCCGCCCGACCAACTACCTCGGTCAACCCGAGGCCCTTGACAACAGCACCGAGCCCGACGACCTGAGCGCCTCCCCGGGTGGCCCGGCACCGCCGTACGTGAACAACCTCGCGGTGCTGGCCGGGGGCTCTCCGAACGGAGCTTGGGATCTGTTCGCGCTCGACGACAACTCGGCTTGCTGCCTCGGATTCTCGATCAACTCGGGCTGGGCGCTCACGCTCGAAGTGGACCCGGCGGCCGAGCCGCCGCCGGGAGGCGGGACCCCGAGCAACCAGTTCACGATCGGCCAGCTCGACGGTCGCACGCTCAGCGTCGACGTCGCCTCGGCCGGCACGGTCTCGATCGACGACGCGGGCTCCAAGGACAGGTTGAAGGCGACCGAGGTGACGGGCGGCCCGGGCGCCGTCGAGGTCGCGGTGAAGCTGACCAAGCCCGCGAAGCGGATCGTCAGGCGCAAGGGCAAGGTCAAGGCGAAGACGGAGGTCACGTTCGCGCCCACCGGCGGGACGGCGGCGACGCAGGCGACGAAGCTGAAGGTCCGCGGCTGATGCGAGTGCGGCCCCTGGCGACCGTGACCGCGATCGCCTTGGCGATCGGCTGCACGGCGACCGCGAGCGCGGCGACGATCACGTTCGCGAACCCGACGGGCCTTGGCCCCAGCCAGGGGGGCGGCACCTCCGGGCCCGCCAACCTCTATCCGTCGAGCATCCCGGTGTCCGGCGTCCCCGGCACGGTCACCGACGTGAACGTGACGCTCCTCGGGGCGACGGCGAACGACGATGCGGACATCGTCCTGCGCGGGCCGATCGGTGAGCCGGTGCTGCTGCTGTCCGACGCCTGCAGAGCAGGCACCTCGCCACGGGGCAACTTGATCTTCGACCAGTCGGCGCCCGGCTTCGTCTCCAAGCAGGGCCCTTGCAGCCCCAGCTTCCCGACTCAGATGAGCTTCCTCCCTTCCAACTACCTCCATCAACCGGACGCCAACGACAACAGCACCGAGCCCGACGACCTGAGCGTCGCCCCGGGCGGGCCGCCACCGGAGTATGTAAACAACCTGGCGGCGCTGGCGGGGGGCTCTCCGAACGGATCCTGGGACCTGTTTGTGCTCGACGACAACTCGGCCGGCGGGGTCGGCTTCGAGATCAACGCGGGATGGGCGCTGACGCTCGAGGTTGAGCCGCCGACGCCGGCGCCACCCGGCGAGGCACCGAGCAATCAGTTCACGATCGGCGAGCTCGACGGTCGCACGCTCAGCGTCGACGTCGCCTCGGCCGGCACGGTCTCGATCGACGATGCGGGCTCCAAGGACAGGTTGAAGGCGACCGAGGTCACGGGCGGCCCGGGCACGGTCGAGGTCAAGGTGAAGCTGACGAAGCCCGCGAAGCGGGTGCTGAAGGCCCGAGGCAAGGTCAAGGCCCAGGCGGAGGTCACGTTCGCGCCGACCGGCGGGACCGCGGCGACGCAATCGACGAAGCTGAAGGTTCGCGGCTGATGCGCGCGCGGCTCCTGGCGCTGGCGGCCACCGTGATCGCCTTGGCGATCGGCTGGACCGCAAACGCGAGCGCGGCAACGATCGTCGTCAACGTCACCAACGATGCCCCCGACGGCAGCATCGACGACACCGGCTGCACCCTGCGCGAGGCCGTCAAGAGCGCGAACACGAACGTCCCGGGTGCCGACTGCAACGCCGACACCGCGGGCGCCGACACGATCGTGCTCGAGGCGGGGCTGACCTACAAGCTCACCAATCATGCGGCACCCGAGAGCGCGAACGTCTCCGGTGATCTCGACATCACCGGCGGCGGCGGCACCACGATACGCAGCACCGGCCCCGGGCCGGCGACGATCGACGCCGACAGCATCATCTTCCCCGGCGACGACGCCTTCCGCGACCGGGCGATCGATATCCACGAGGGAGCGGGCGCCGTCACCCTGCAGCGAGTCCGGATCATCAATGGGGCGGTCAGCGACGGCGGCCCCTTCGGCGGCGGCGGCGGGATCCGCACCGAGGGGCCGCTGACACTGATCGACTCCGAGGTGAGCGACAACCACGTCGCCCGGTTCGGGGGTAATCCCCAAATGGGCGGCGGCGGGATCCTCGTCGTGCGTTTTGGCGCGCTGACGATGACCGGGAGCACCGTCGCGGGCAACTCGGTCGGGGCGGACGCCGGGGTGAGCACGGCGCGGGGCGGGGGGATCACCTTTTCTGCGTTCTCCCCGGGCGGTTCGCTGACCGCGACCAACAGCACGATCTCCGGCAACTCCGCCTCGGCCTCCGACTCCAACACCGATGTCTTCGGCGGCGGGATCCTTTACGACAACGGAACGTCGATGGCGCTGACCAACGTCACGATCAACCGTAACTCGGCGACCGGGCCGTCGACGCAGGTGCACTCCGGGGGCCTTTTCATCGCCTTTGGCGGCAACAACCCGACCATTCGCGGGTCGATCCTCGCCGGCAACCAGGCGAAGTTTCAGCTGGACTGCGGCCAGGGCAGCGTGAACGCCGATCTCGTCTCGCTCGGCGACAACCTGCTCGGCCCGGCAGCGACCGCCAACTGCGGAGCGGTCGCCGCGAGCAACGATCTCGTTGGCGTCAACAACCCGAATCTCGCCCCGCTCTCGGCCTTCGGCGGCCCGACCCCCACCCACCTGCCGAACCCGGGCAGCCCGGCGATCGACCACGGCGGCGTCTGCCCGGCCACCGATCAGCGCGGGCTCTTCCGTGCGCCGGCGGCGCCGTGCGACGCCGGCGCGGTCGAGGTCGGGGCGACGACCACCCTGCCGACCGACCCGCCCGTCACCCCGCCCTCGAACGACATCTTGTTCGGCGCCACGACCCGCGACAAGCGCAAGGGCACCGCGACGCTCGCCGTTTCCGTTCCCGGTCCCGGTGAGCTCGCCCTGGCCGGGGCGGGGCTGAAGGCGGCGAGCGCGGCCGCCACCGGAGCCGGCGAGGTGACGCTGAGCGTGAAGGCGGCGGGGAAGGCGAAGAAGAAATTGCGGCGCAAGGGCAAGAAGACCTTCGAGCCCGCGGTTACGTTCACCCCCACCGGCGGCACCGCGAACACCGAGTCGACCAGCGTCAAGCTGGTCCGCAAATAGCCAGCGCCTCGTCCTACGTTGCGTACTCCGGGCGCCCGGCCGGCCGGTAGACCTGGCTGATCACTCCGCCCGGCGTGGGTCGCGATTCGATCAGCTCGAGCGCTTTGTCCGGGCCGGTGTCCGGGAACAGCCGCGTGCCCTGGCCGACGACGACCGGATAGGTGAACACGTTGATCTCGTCGACGAGGTCGTTGTCGAGCAGCCAGCGGATCAGGGCGCCGCTGCCGTGCACCTGCAGCTCGCCTCCCGGCTTCGCCTTCAGCTCGGCGACCGCGGCCGCGAGGTCATCGAAGAGCACCGTCGTGCCGTCCCAGTCGGGCTCGGTGAGCGTGCTCGAGGCCACGTACTTGGGCTTCGTGTTCAACGCCACCGAGATCGGGTTGTCGCCCTGATCGGCTCCCCAGGAGCCGGTTCCCCAGGAGCCGGCGAAGATCTCGTAGGTCTTGCGGCCGAGCAGGAACGCGTCGGCGCGGCCGAATGCCTCGACCAAGACCGCCTCGGCCTCGTCGTCGAAGAGCGGAATCGCCCATCCGCCGCGCTCGAAACCGCCGCTGCGGTCCTCGTCCGCGCCGCCGAGTCCCTGCATCACCCCGTCGAGGGAGACGTGCGTGATCGTGGTCAGCTTCATGGTCGGGTCCTTTCTCTGTTGGCCAGGCTGGCGACGCCGAGGATTCGCGGCATCACCGGGTAGGCGCGCGCGTTCGGGGGGAAGCCGAACGCGCGGCAGCGCTCGATCTGGAAGCCGGCGCCCTCGATTGCCGCGAGCGTGTCACGGTTCGGCTGGCAGCCTCCCATCAGCAGTGGCCAGACCAAGGCGACGGCGTCCTGGTAGCGGCCGAAGGCTGCGCGGCGGGACCGCACGTGCTCGTAGAACCGGAGCTCGCCACCCGGTTGCAGCACGCGCACGAACTCGGCCAGGGCGGCGTTCTGGTCGGGAACCGAGCAGAGCACGCCGGCGACAGCGACGGCGTCGACAGATCCGCTTTCGAGCGGCAGGTCGGCGGCGGTCCCGTCGACGACCGTCGTTGGCAGCGGGAGCGAGCGCGCCGTTCGCTCAGCCTGCCCGCGGAGGTAGGGCTCGGGCTCGACCGCCACCAACTCCTCCACCTCGGCCGGATAGTGCTCGAAGTTGATCCCGTTGCCGGCTCCGACTTCGACCACCCGGCCCGAGAGCCCGGCGAGGAGATCACGCCGGAGCGCGTCCTCGCCGCGCCCCTTGTCCTTGGCCGCGAAGCGATCGAATAGCCGCGCGAATAGGGGATGTTCGACCTCACCACCCGCCACACGGCAATCCTAGGCAGTGGGCGCTCCGAACCACGTGGTCAGCGCGTCGGCGAGCCCCGGCTCGGTCAGCTTCCCACCCAGGCCACGTATCCGTCGGGCCGAATCAACACTGCGCTGGGTGCGGCGACCGTCCCGAGTACCGGAAGCTCCCACGCACCGTCGTATTTGGCGTCGATCAACTGAACGCGATCGGCCCACGGAGTGATGTCGAAGCCGCCGCGCTCGCCGAGATTGAGCAGCACCGGCCGGGCATCGTGCAGCAGGGTGTAGACCCGCAGCGGGCGGTCGGCGGCGACCAGGTCGAGGTCGGGCATGCGGCGTCCGAGCAGTGGGTGTCCCTCGCCGAGGTCGTAATGGATGTCGAGGCCGAACATCATCGCGGCGAATCGCCTGCGAGGTTGCTCGTCCGCCATCAGGACCTCGCCGATGGTGTCGCTCAGCGCTTTCGTGCGTTCGTCCGGGCGGCGGAGCGCGACGTGCGCCATCGTCGTGCGCAGCACGCGGGCGGCGACCGGGTGACGCTCGGCGTGGTAGGTGTCCAGGAGGCTTTCCGGGGATGTCCCGTTGACCACCTGGGCCAGCTTCCAGCCCAGATTCATCGCGTCCTGCACGGCGGTCTGGAGTCCCTGTGCACCATCCGGTGAATGCACGTGTGCGGCGTCGCCCGCCAGCAGGATCCGTCCGTCGCGGTAGGTCGCAGCCTGCCGGCACATGTCGGTGAACCTGGATATCGAGGTGGGACTGTGGACCCCGTAATCGGTCCCGTAGACGGCGATCATCGCCTCGCTGAGATCGCCCAGAGTGGGTTCGCTCGCGGCTCCGACGTGCGCTTCGGTCAGCATCACCCCTACCGGCCCGCTATCCGCGTAGACGATCTCGCCGTCGACGATCTCGTAGTCGACTCTGCCGAGGGCATGCATGCCGACGGCGTCGTGGCGGATACCCCATTCCTCCGGCGGCTCGGCCAGCTCGACCGTGGCGATCAGGCTGCTCGTTGTCGGATCCCACCCCGGGAACTCGATACCGGCTGCTTTGCGGACCAGACTGCGTCCTCCGTCGCACCCGGCGAGATATTGCGCCCGCAGCGATTGGCCGTCGGAGAGCTCGACGTCGACGCCGGTTTCGTCCTGCGCGAAGCCCGTCAGCTCGCGTTCGCGATAGAAGGTCACCGGCAGTTCGACGACCCAGCCGGCCAGGATGCGCTCGATGTGCTTCTGCCAGAGTCCGAGCGAATAGGGATGCCGGGAAGGAAATTCGCTGATCCCCAAAGGGACGCCGGCGAACTGCCCGGCCTGGACCACCTGTCCCTCCTCGAGGAACCGATCGGCGATTCCCCGCTGATCGAGGATCTCGATCGTGCGCGAGTGCAGACCGCCTGCGCGGGAGCCTGGGAGGTCCTGGTCGGGGCGCCGCTCAACGATCGCTACGTCGACGCCCGCCAAGGCCAACTCGCCCGCCAGCATCAGCCCCGCCGGACCGCCTCCGGCGATCACCACCGCATGTTCTGTCATCACAGGCATCTAGCTCCTTACGTCGTGGGTTCTGGCGCTTCGGCCGGCGTTTATAGGGCATGACCCGCGGCTTCATGAGGGCTTCCAAAGCGGTATAAATTAGGAAGGGGAGGGAGCGGGGGCTCCTACTTTCGGTTGCCGTCCACGGCGGTTCGTCATCCTCCGCCCGGTGGTGAGGTCGGTAGTCCAGAGCGCGGTCACGGCCGCTGTCGCGGTAGCGACCGAGCTGGAGCTTCGGGTAGACGACGCGGTCCCGATCGGGACCGGCAGCAATCTGATCGTTCATCTGCGGCCGAGCCCGATCGTGGCCCGGGTGATGACCGGCACGGTGGTTCTGCATCCCGACCCACGTCTATGGCTGACCCGGGAGATCGATGTCGCGGCGTTTCTCGCCGAACGCGGGATCCCGGTCATCGCGCCGACGACCCTCGTCGATCCGGGCCCTTATGTCAGCGGGAGCCTGTGGATGTCGTTCTGGGAGCACGTCGAGATTCGCCAGCAGACGCGACTCGAGGCGACGGAGATCGGGCGGGCGCTGCGGTCCTTGCACGACGGGCTCGCGGAGTATCCGCGGCCTCTGCCGCCGCGGTCCGCCGTTCTGGACGAGATCGACTGGATGTTGGATGCTCTTTCGGGTGAGGACGGTGCGGCCGAGCTGTCCGCCGAGAGGGACCGGCTGGCGGAGGTCATTCTCGAGCCCGTAGCGGACCCACAGCCACTGCACGGGGACGCTTCGTTATCGAATCTCCTGGCGACCACCAGCGGGCCGCGCTGGAACGACTTCGAGGACGTCTGCCTGGGCCCGGTCGCATGGGACGTCGCGGGCGTTTTGGCCGATGCTCGAGCGGCGCACGGCGATGCGTTCAGCGCTGAGGTGCTGGCGGCGTACGGACGCGAATTCGACCCGGTTGCGCTTCAGCGACTCGCTCAGGCGCACGCGCTCTACGGAGCCCTGTGGCGCCGGTATCGACGCCACATCGCCGGGCGCGGTTAGGCCCTACTTGATCGCGACAACCATCGAGTCGGGCCCGACCAGGTGCTCGACGTAGCTCTCGCGAAACCCCGTCTCCTGCATCCACGCACGGCAATCGGCACCGGTGTAGTCGAAGCCCCCCGGCGTCTCGATCAGCATGTTGAGACTCATCAGGAGGCCGAACGCGTTCTGACGCCGCTCGTCGTCGATGATCGCCTCATAGACGATCAGGGCGCCGCCTTCGGGGAGCGCGTCGTAGGCCTTTTTCAGCAGCAGTCGCTTTTGGTCCATGTCCCAGTCGTGCAGGATGTGCCCCATCACGAGCACATCAGCCTGTGGCAGCGGGTCGGCGAAGAAATCGCCGGCGGTGAAGCTGAGGCGGTCGCCGAGTTCGGCGCGCTCGACGTAGGCATTGAAGATCGGTTCGACCTGGGGCAGGTCGAAGCCCCCGCCGGTGACGTGCTCGTGAGCGAGGGCCACCTGCACCGGCACCGCGCCTTCGGCGCAGCCGATGTCGACCATGCTTCCGTGATCGGCCCAGGGAAACTTTGCCGCGATCGCCTGCCCGGCGGCACCGCTGATCGCGCTCATCGCGCGCGCGAACTGCGCCAGCCGGTCCGGGTCGGCGTACAGGGCGGCGAAGAAATCCCCGCCCGTCTTGCCCTCGTTCTGCGGGCTCCCGGTGCGCAGTCCCTCCGTCAACGATCCCCAGAATCCGTAGAGCCGGGCGTTCGCCATCTCCAACATGCCGCCCATGTACGCCGCCTTCGCCCGGTCGAGAAACAGGTCGGTCTCGGGGGTGTTGGAGTAGCGACCGTCCTCGCGCTCGAGCATGCCCAGCGCGACGAGCGCGTCGAAGAAGTCCGTCGCGCTTCGCTCGTTCAGCCCGAGACGCTCGCCGAGCTCCTCGCTGTCGAGCGGGCCCGCATCGGCCAGAACCGAGAACAGCCCGAGTTCGACGGCGCTCAGCAGCGCCTTCGAGCCCCAGAATCCCAATCCGAGCTGCATGATCGCGTCGGGCGTCACCTGGGCGATGGGCTCTCGTGCCGCAGTCTCTTCGGTCATCGGCGCTCCCAACTATCGAGAATCACGGTCGCGCCTAACCTACCGACGTTCCCACGGCGACAGCGGCCGAGCACCGGCGCGGTCAACGTGCCTGAGCTACCGCGGGGTAACGGTCATCGTGGCGGAGTAGGTGAACGTGCAGGTCTCAGTCGCGGGGTCGAGCTTCTGCCCGCATTTGGAGCTCGACTCGGATTGCTCGACCGGCTCGGTCGGGAAGGTCGGCACCCCGTGGATCGTCGGCAGCTCGTCGTGCCGGCGCTCCGGGAGGTAGACGTAGCCCCAGAGGTCATAGGGGGTGCAGGTGCTCTGCGCCCTGAAGAAGGGCTCCTCGAATCTCACCTGGGCCTCGAGCGTCCCGTCGCGGTCGACGTCGATCACTCCTTCGAACGTCGGCTGCAGCGCCCCCGAGTCCGCGCACCCGCCGCCGCTGTTGCCCGTGTACGAGTACTCCCAGGTGCCCTCGGCGAGGGTGCGGGACGGCGATGCGTTGTAGTCGAAGTCGAAGAGCTCGATCCCGCTCCACTCGTAGTCCCAGCTGAAGTCCACGCCGGCATGCTGGCTCTGCGTGTCGCCCATCCCGTCGTCGTAGGCGTAGTCGTAGCGAAGCGAGCCGCTGCCGCGATAGCGGATGTCGGCGAGCACTGGCTCGGCCGGCTTCTTCAGGTCCGCGGCCACCCGCCGGGGCGGCTTGCCCTTCTTCCACGCGCTCTCACCCTTGCGGCGAAAGTACTCCCGGCTCAGCTTCTTCGACCCGCGCTTCGGCTTGCTGAACAGGACCGCCGCCCAGCGGCCGTCGACCATCGAGACCCGGATCTCGCGGACCGAGCGCACGCTGACCCCGTCTTCGCTGTTGTAGTGGGCATCGCGGAAGGCGAACTTGATCTGGTCCTCCTCGCCCGGCGTGGGCGAACGGGACGCCATCGCAGTCGACGCCATCATCAGCGTCATCACCAAGACCGCGCCGATTCCCGCGATACGAGCCACTCCGGGCCAGCCTCTCACGCCCCCGGCGGGGATGCAAGCCCTCCCGCGTCGCATCGTGTTCTTGCCCTGACCTCGATCCCGCCGCGCAGGCTGTCGAGGTTGACGCAGAACCGCTCCGCCGCGGCGACCACTGCCTGCACACGCTTCGGGTCGGTGCCCACCTTCGGCTGCAGGTGGACCTCGCAGTCCAGCGCCTCGAATCCGACCCGCACGCCGCGGTCGGCGCCGAGACAGCCACGAACGTCGAGCTCGCCGCTGACCTCGACCTCGAGCGCGGCGAGCTCGACGCCGACCAGGTTGGCGATCATCCGGATCGCCCCGTCCTGACAGGCAGCGAGCGCTGCGCAGAGGAGGTCGCCCGGGTTCGGCTCGTCGCTCAGTCCGCCGATCGACCGATCGAGCCCGTAACGAACCGACGTCCCGTAGCCGCTTCCCACCTCGACCTCTCCGTGGAAGGGATCGGTTGGTGCCACCTCCGCCGACGTCGTGCGCGCCGTCTTGCGCGTGACGGCCGTCTGCGGCCGCTCGCTGTAGAGGCGGCGCAGCGGCGCCTGACGCTCGGCGACGATCGACGTACCTGCCATGGGCCGGCTTACGCGGCCGTCCCGGCGGCCAGCGCCCGGACGTCGTCGGTGGAGAGGGCCTTGCCGCCGATCCCCCAGTCGCCGCTGCGCACCTCTTCGATCACGACCCAGGTCACCTCGCGCATGTTCTCGCCTTCGATCTCGACCATGGTCTCGGTCAGGCGCTCGACGATCTCGCGCTTCTGGCCGGCGTCGAAGACGCCCTCGATGAGCTTCACGTTTACGAATGGCATGTGCCCTCCTCTGTGCTGAAAAGCACGGTCGTTCTATTACGGTCCGACAAAATAGCACAGTCGTTCGTTTATCATCAGGAAGATGGAATCGAGCACAGCCGAGTTGACGAAGGGGGAGCGCACCAGGTCCGCGATCCTCGACGAGGCGGCGCGGCTCGCGACCGTCGAAGGCCTCGACGGCATCTCGATCGGCGGGCTCGCGGCCGTCACGGGGATGAGCAAGAGCGGCCTCTACGCGCACTTCGGCTCGAAGGAAGAGCTTCAGCTCGCCACGATCGAGGCGGCCCGGGCGAGCTTCGTCCGCGAGGTGGTCGGCCCGGCCCTCTCCGACACTCCTGCCGGGCTCGAGCGGCTGCTCGCGCTCTGTGAGGGCTTTCTCTCATACGTCGAGCGCCGCGTGTTCCCCGGGGGCTGCTTCTTCGTCGCCGCTTCCGCCGAGGTCGGCTCTCGCCCCGGCGCCCTGCACGAGCGGGTCGCCACCTACCAACGGCAGTGGAGCGAGCTGTTGCGCCGGACGGCGCGCGACGCGGCTGCGAACGGCGAGCTGCCCGCCGAGGCGGACGCGGAGCAGGTTGCGTTCGAGCTCGGGACGATCCTCGCGGGCGCGAACATCGTCGCGGTCCTGCATTCGGACGACACCGCGATCGACCGCGCGCGCGAGGCCATCCGCCGGCGCCTGGAGGTCTGAATCAGCCGAGCCAGCGGTTGCTCTTGAATCGCAGCGCGCGCTCCAGGGCGGCGGCGAGCGCGGCGAGGCCGAGTGTGAAGTCGGCCGCTCCCGGCAGCGTGAATGGGGGGTCGAGGTCGGCGCCTATCGCCGTGCCGACCAGGGCGATCAGTTGGGGCACCTCGTAGATCAGCGCGAAGAGCAGCACGATCCACGAGATGCCGCCGATCAGACGGCTCACCTCCGGATGTTCTCGCTCCAACCCGAGCCGCCATGCCTCTGCGGTCCCGTCGACGGGCGTCAACATGGTGGTTTCGCCATCGACGACGAGATCGACCTGTCGCATCCCGAGCAGCCCCATCGACGCTTCGATCGCGGCGCTCTCGCCCAGGCGGAACGTCGCGGGCGACTTCTGCACCTCGGCCTCGACCCCGTCGCGATACTGATGCAGCTTGTTGCCGACGTCGAAGTAGTCCAGGTCGACGGTCCACACATGGCCAGCGTGGCGCGTCTCGAATCTGCCGCGGGAGACGATGTCCCATCCGCCGAGCGGCAGCAGGGATGGTGATCCAGCCATCCCCTTCTTTTACCGAGCCTATTCGCGAAATGCCGGTTAGGCTGCGACCCGATGGCCCTCTTCGGTCGCGACAAGAAGGAGTCGGCGGACGCGGGCATCGAGGGCACCGCTGTGATCCGTGACTCGGATCGTGCCGGGGCGGCCTTCGGGCAGTTCAGCGACTTCGAGCAGCTGAATCGCTTCGGCTCGCGCACGTACCGGCTGACGCTCGAGGTGCGAGTCCCGGGACGCGATTCCTACGAGGTCGAGGGCGAGTTCAAGGTCCCGCGCAAGGCCGAGAACACGGGTTTCATCGCCGGCGAGATCGGCAACCCGCTGAGGCCGGGGTTGGAGCTGCCCGTGCGCGTGGGCACGGTCGACGCCACATCCGTGGAGGTCGACTGGGACAAGTTCCTAGCCTCGCCCGGGCGCAAGGAAGCGCAGCGGGCGACGAACCAGTCGGCGCGCAACCGCGCCCTGGCGCAGGAGCTGCAGAAGAAGCCCGAGCTGCTGGAGAAGATGAGGACCGGCAACCGCTCGGCGGTGCAGGGCTGGGCGGCCGCAGTGCGCGGCGGGCAGTTGAGCCGGGAGAAGTTCGAGGAGTCGGTGACGCTGGAGGTCGAGACCGGCCGTATGGACCCGGCCGACGCCGAAGCCGCCCGCGCGAGTCTCGACGGCTGAGGTGCCGACGAGATAGGGTGGCCGCGCTTTTCCGTACTCCGCAACCAGGGAGGTTCACCCTCATGCCGATCCGCACTCGCCGCTTGCTCATCGCTGGATGCCTCGCGGTCGCCCTCTCGCTCAGCGTCGCCGCCTGTGGCGATGACGACGATGGCGGCAGCACAACTTCCGCCGACAGCGGCGAGGCTTCGGGAGGCGAGGTGACGATCTACTCGAGCCTGCCGTTGCAGGGGTCGTCTCGGCCGACCGGGATCGCGATCCAGAACGGGATCGAGCTCGCCTTCGAGCAGGCCGGCAATGAGGCCGGCGGCGTGACGATCAACTTCGAGCCCCTCGACGACTCGACCGCCCAGGCCGGGGCGTGGACCCCGGAGGCCGAGTCGGCGAACGCAAAGCGCGCGGCACAGGACGATTCGGCCGTCGCCTACCTCGGCACCTTCAACTCGGGCGCCGCGGCGATCTCGATCCCGATCCTGAACGAGTCCCAGCTGGCGATGCTCTCGCCCGGCAACACCGCCGTCGGGCTGACCTCGGACGAGCCCGGGGCCGACACCGACATCGGTGAGCCCGAGATCTACTACCCGACCGGCACCCGCAACTACGCGCGGATCGTCCCCAAGGACACGGTCCAGGGCGCGGCGCTGGCGACGCTGATGGACGAGGACGGCTGCACCTCGGTCGGCGTTCTGCACGACAACGAGGTCTTCGGCGAGGGTCTGGCGACCAACGTCGAGCTTGCGGCCGAGGAGTTCGACTACGACCTCGTCAACGCCGGCGGCATCGACACCAAGGCGGCCAACTACCGCGCCGAGGCCGAGGATCTCGCCAGCGAGGGAATCGACTGCTTCTTCTTCGGCGGGATCACCGCCTCCAACGCGGTGCAGCTGTACAAGGACATCGCCGCGGCGGTTCCCGACGTGAAGCTCTACGGCGACGACGGCGTCGCCGACTCGGACTTCTCCGGCGGCCTCCCGGAGGACATCGCCGCGAACACGAAGGTGACCGTGGCGACGCTGTCCGAGGAGGACTACGGCGCCGCGGGTGCCGACTTCTACGACGCCTATGAGGCCGAGTACGGCAAGGCCGAGCCGTACGCGATCTATGGCTACGAGGCCGGTCAGCTGATCCTCGATGTGCTCGAGCGCGCCGAGGACCCGACCGACCGCGCCTCGGTGATCGAGGCGATGTTCGCGACCGAGGACCGCGACTCGATCCTCGGCACCTACTCGATCGACGAGAACGGCGACACGACGCTGACCGACTACGGCGTCTTCACGATCGATGGCGGCGACCTCGTCTTCGACCAGAAGATCTCGGTCGGCTAGCACGGTGAGGCGGCGGCGATCCGGCGGCGGGGGGAGCCTCCCCGGCGCCGGGCCCGCCGCCGCCCGCGCCTGAGTCGTGCTGCCCGCCGCCCTCGACCGTCAGCTGAACCGCCTTCGGGCGCGGGCGACGATCGGGCCGCGGGCGTCGGCGCTGATCCTGATCGCGCTCCTGCTGGCGATGCCGGTTGCCTTCGGCATCCATGACCTGAGCACGACGGGCAACCTCACCCGGCTCGGCAACAACCTCGTCGACGGGGTCTCGAACGGAGCGATCTGGGCGCTGATCGCGCTCGGCTACACGATGGTCTACGGGATCGTCGAGCTGATCAACTTCGCTCACGGCGAGGTCTTCATGATCGGCTCGTTCGTCGCCTTCGCCTTCTGGACCGTGCTCGGCCTCAGCGTCGCCACCGCCGCGCCGCTGCTGATCGGCGGCCTGATCCTGACGATGGTGGTAGCCGCCGCCGCCAGTGGCAGCCTCAACGTGATGATCGAGCGGGCCGGATACCGTCCGCTGCGCGACGCGCCCAAGCTGGCGCCCCTGATCACCGCCGTCGGCTTCTCCTTCATCCTCCAGAACGTCGGCCTGCTCTGGCTCGGCGGGTCGCAGAAGAGCGTTCCCGACCTGATCGGCTCCCAGGACACTCTGGTGGAGCTGGGCGGCATCACGATCACCAACGGCGACGCACTCGCGGTGCTGGCGACGGCGCCGCTCGTCCTCGCCCTGATCATGTTCATCAACCGGACCCGGCTCGGCAAAGCGATGCGCGCCACGGCTCAGGATCCCGACGCCGCCCGCCTGATGGGGATCAACGTCGACACGACGATCTCGCTCACCTTCCTGATCGGCGGCCTGCTCGCCGGGGCCGCCGGGCTGATCTATGCGCTCTACCAGACGACGATCTGGTTCTTCCAGGGCTTCACCGCCGGGCTGATCGCGTTCACCGCCGCGGTCATGGGCGGGATCGGCAACCTCCGCGGCGCCGTCCTCGGCGGCCTGGTGATCGGCTGCATCCAGCAGATCGCCGACAACCGGATCGGCTCCGAGTGGACCCCGGCGGTCGTCTTCGCCTACCTCGTCCTGATCATGGTCGTGCGCCCGCGCGGGCTGCTCGGCGAGGAAACGCGGGAGGCCGGGTGAGCCGCCTGCGCTCGATCCACCCGGGCGGCGAGCGCCTGCTCGCCGTCGCCGTCGTGCTCGGCGCGATCGCGCTGCCGTTCTTCTTCGAGACCGGAAGCCCGTTCATGGACGATGCCGTGCTCGCGCTCGCCTACGTGGTGATGGCGCTCGGGCTCAACATCATCGTCGGCTTCGCCGGCCTGCTCGACCTCGGCTACGTCGCCTTCTTCGCGATCGGGGCCTACACGATGGGGTGGCTGGGCTCGAACTTCTTCTTCGGCGTCAACGGCGGCGACGGCCTGCACATCCTCGTCAGCGGCCCCGCCGCCGAGCTCCCGGGCGTGCACCTCAACTTCCTGATCGTGATCCTGGTCGCGGTCGTGTTCACGACGATCGCCGGGATGGCGATCGGACTGCCGACGCTGCGGCTGCGCGGCGACTACATCGCCGTGGTCACGCTCGCCTTCGGCGAGATCATCGGCCGGGTCGCCGCGAACGGCGATCAGATCAGGATCGGCGGGCTCTGGGATGCCACCTTCGCCAAGGTGCCGGGGGTCAGCGAGCTCGGCAGCGAAGCGGTGCTGACACGGGGCAAACAGGGAATCACGCCGATCGACAAGATCGACCTTCCCTTCGCGGACCCGTTCACGTCGCTCGATCTGCGCTCCTGGTACTTCGTCGCGCTCGGCCTCGGGCTGATCGTCCTGTTCGTCAACTTCCGCCTCCGCGACTCGCGACTCGGCCGCGCCTGGGTCGCGCTGCGCGAGGACGAGGTCGCCGCGGCGAGCATGGGGATTCCGATCGTGCGTACGAAGCTGGCGGCCTACGGGACAGGCGCCGCCTTCGGCGGCGTCTCCGGCGCCTTCCTCGGCTCCTACCTGAACACCGTCAACGCCGACCAGTTCCAGTTCTCGTTCTCGATCTTCGTCCTCGCGATGGTGATCCTCGGCGGGCTGGGCTCGATCTGGGGCGTGGTTCTCGGCGCGGTCGCGCTCTCGTTCATCAACAGCTACCTGATCCCGGATGTCCTCAACGGCATCCCCCACGACATCGGCCTCGACTTCGACCTGACCCAGCTCAGCTACGGGATCTTCGGTTTCCTGCTCGTGATCATGATGGTGCTGCGGCCCGAGGGCCTGTTGCCGGAGCGACGGCGAAGGCTCGAGCTGCACGGGGTCGGAGCCGGCGAGCGCGCCGGCGCCGGCACCGATGTCGAGATCCACGAGGAGGACCCACGATGACGCCGGCGCTGCTCGCGACCGAGTCGGTGAGCAAGAAGTTCGGCGGGCTCGTGGCCGTCGACGAACTCGACTTCGAGCTCGCCGAGGGCGCGATCGCGGCGGTGATCGGACCGAATGGGGCCGGGAAGACGACCCTGTTCAACATGCTCACCGGGCTGCAGCATCCGAGCGCCGGCCGGGTCACGTTCGGCGGAGACGAGATCTCCGGCGCCCGGCCCGACCGGATCATGGCGATGGGGATCGCGCGGACGTTCCAGAACATCCGCCTGTTCCCGACGATGACCGCGCGCGAGAACGTGATGATCGGCCAGCACGCCCGCATGCGGGCGGGCCTGTTCGGCTCGATCCTGCGCCCGCCGCGGGTGCGCGCGGAGGAAAGGCGGGTGCGGGAGAAGGCCGGCGAGACGCTCGGCTATGCCGGCCTCGCCGAGGGGCTGTTCGAGCAGGCGGCCGCGAACCTCTCCTACGGCGATCAGCGGCGAGTCGAGATCGCCCGCGCCCTGGCCTCCGACCCGAGCGTGCTGCTGCTCGACGAGCCGACCGCGGGCATGAACCCGCTCGAATCCGAGGCCCTGACCGCGTTCATCCGCAAGGTCCGCGACGAGCGCAAGCTGACGATCCTGCTGATCGAGCACGACATGAAGGTGGTGATGGGCGTCTCGGAGCGGATCACGGTCCTCGACCACGGGGAGAAGATCGCCGAGGGGACGCCGGAGGAGGTGCGTCGCGATCCGCGTGTGATCGAGGCTTACCTCGGGCGTGGAGGGGAAGCGGGCTGATGGCGCTGCTCGAGGTCGACGACATCCACACCTACTACGGATCGATCGAGGCGCTGAGCGGAGTCTCGCTCGAGGTCGCGGCGGGCGAAGTGGTGACGATGATCGGCTCCAACGGCGCCGGCAAGTCGACCACCCTGCGCTCGATCTCTGGCCTGAGCCCGCCCCGCAGCGGCTCGATCCGCTTCGACGGGGTCGAGATCGGGGCGATGCCGCCGAGCCGGATCGTCGGCCTCGGCATATCGCAGGTGCCCGAGGGCAGGCATTGCTTCCCGCGGATGACGGTGCGCGAGAACCTCGAGCTCGGCGCCTACCTGCGCCGCGGCGCCGAGATCGGCGCCGACGTCGACCGCGTGTTCGAGCTCTTCCCGCGGCTCAAAGAACGCACCGCCCAGAAGGCGGGGACGATGTCTGGCGGCGAGCAGCAGATGCTGGCGATCGGCCGAGCGCTGATGGCGCGCCCGAAGCTGCTCCTGCTCGACGAGCCGTCGATGGGGATCGCGCCCTTGCTGGTCGAACGGATCTACGAGACGATCGCCGAGATCAGCCGCTCGGGGACGACGATCCTGCTCGTCGAACAGAACGCCAACTACGCGCTTGGGGTCTCTCAGCGCGGCTACGTGCTCGAGACCGGGAAGGTCGCGCTCGCCGGCGAGTCGTCGTTCCTGCGCGAAAATCCCGACGTGCAGAAGGCGTATCTGGGGACATGACCGTTGTCGCTCTGATCGGCGCCACGGCGCTCTGGCTCACCTACCTGTGGCTGGTCTCGGCGATCGCCGCCTCCTGGCTCTCCGAACGCAAGGGATACGGCGAGCGTGCCGGGCTGGCCGCCGGGCTGCTTCTGAGCGCGGTCGGCGTCGTCGTCTGGCTGCTGTGGCCGGCGCGCGCGGACTCGCGCTGGAAGCGCGAGGGGCCGCTGCCGCGGCGCTCGCGTTAGTTCTTCACCTTCAGGTTGCCGACCACGCCGACTCGGAAGCCGAGCCACGGATAGGTGAGCATGAAGGCCGTGTTGTCCTCGGGATTGAGTCCGACCGCGGAGAGCCAGAGCTGGTAGACGGGCGCGTTGGAGATCCCGCCGTGCAACCGTCGCCACACCCGTCCGTCGCCGTTACCGGCCGGCGGCGGCGTGATCGTGTCGGTCCACTCGACCACGTTGCCGCCCTGGTCCAGGGTGCCCCATGGTCCCAGCGTTCCGGCCTGGCCCACGGTGCCGAGGCTGGAGGTGTATATCTCGCCATAGGTCGTCGAGTCCATGCCCCACGGGTTGACGGTCGTGCAGTTGCTCTGCGGCTGGACCTCGGGCGGGCACCAGTACGGCGCCGGCGCGGTTGAGGAGGCGTGGTAGGTGGCGATCGGCTGCGTCGCCGCGTTGGTGACGTCGCCGGTCGTCGGATCGAGGATCGTCTGGCTGGGGGCGGTGGCGGTGTCGTCACCGAAGACGCCCGCGTTGGTCGGATACTTCCAGTAGGAGAGGGTGCCGCCGCCGTTGGGGTCGTAGTAGGCGGCCTTGATCCACTCGTCCTGGCTCGGGACGACGAAGCCCTTGTCGTGGGCCCGTGTCGCTCCCGTGTCCTGGTCGTTCTTGAGGTCGTACATCCCGCGCCCGCTCTTGGGCGAGAGTCGCACCTTGTAGGTGGTCACCTGGAAGGCGCCCTCGGTGGTCTTCGTCTTCGCCAGCAGGGTGCCGTTGTAGAGCGAGTTGACGAACCGCGCCGCGCGCAGGAAGTTGGAGAAGCCGTATGGCTTGTCGGCCCACTCGGGGAAGGCAACCGAGTAGTGCTTGCCGTCCTTGGCCCTGGCGGAGTGGTTGATCTGGCCGAACCTCGGCCAGGCCGAACCGCTCTCGGTCGCGTTGTAGAGATCGTGGGGATCGGTGCCCGCCGGATCCACGGTGTTGAGGAACTTCACCCACTGGTCGACCGTGGTCTCGAGCCGGCCGATCGCGTACTTGTCCTTGACGCCGCCGACCGAGATGCAGTCGGTCGAGGTCGAGGGGGCATCGGCGCAGGACTGGTAGATCGCGTCGGTGAACGGGACGATCGCGACCGAGGGATTCCCTGGGTCGGCGACCTTGACGGTCTGCACCGTCACGGTGGCGCGCTTGGTCGAAGCGGTGGCGACCGATGAACCGGCCACGGCCATGATCACCGTGCCCAAGAGCAGGAACAGCACGGGGGTCGGGCGGGTGCGTCGGGGGACGGTCATTCTGATGTGAACTCCTCGGTTCGAGAATCAGTCGGTACGCCTCCCTATCGGCAGATGGGAAATAAGCGCGAGGAGCGAAGATCGGACGATTGGCGGATGTACGGTTCGGCGAAGACCTGCGACTGTGTATGTCCGCGGCGAATACGCGGCCGATGCGCTTGAAACCCCTTTACCCGTCCCATGCCATGCGGCCGCTGTGCGCGCTGGTCGTCGTCCTCGCCCTTTGCGCCCCCGCCGGCGCGCTCGGGGCTGCGGGGGCGAAGTCGCCCCGGCCGGGCAAGACGATCGGGGTTCTGAACCAGCTCTCGGGAGCGAGCGGCTGTCTCGTCGACCGCTCGGAGTCCACCCGCGGCTGCACACCGGTGCGCGCCCTGCGCGGGCCCGCTCCGATCCTCGGCTCGAACGCGGTCGCGATCAGCCCCGACGGCAAGAGCCTCTACGTCGCCTCCTCGCAGAGCGACGCGATCGCGGTGTTCAAGCGCAACCCACGCTCCGGCGCGCTGAGCCAGCGTTCCGGCGCCGCGGGATGCATCTCCGCCGGTGGCGTCAGCGGTTGCGCCGCCGCGGTCGGGCTCTTGCGCCCGAACTCGGTCACGGTCAGCGCCGATGGTGCCAACGTCTACGCGACCTCCGTCGGCAGCAACGCGGTCACGACCTTCAGCCGCAACCCCTCGACCGGGGCGCTGACCCAGGCGGGCGACGGCAGCGGCTGCATCTCGAACGCCGCGCTCACCGGCTGCAGCACCGGCCGGGCGCTCGACGGCCCGGACATCGTCACCGTCAGTCCCGACGGCGCCAACGTCTACGTCGGCGCCTTCCCCGGCAGCGCCGTCGCCGTCTTCGCCCGCGACGGCGCCACCGGCGCGCTCACGCAACCGGCCGACGACAGCGGCTGCCTCACCAACGCGCCCACCGACGGCTGCACCAGCGCCATCGGCCTCGGGTCTCCGGAGGGCATGGCGGTCAGCGCCGACGGCAACAACGTCTATGTCGCGGCGGCGCTCAGCAACGACGTCGCCGTGCTCGACCGCGACCCGTCCACAGGGGCGCTGACCCAGGCCAGCGACGGCAGCGGCTGCATCTCGAACGCCGCCCTCACCGGCTGCACCACGGGCACCCAGCTGAGCGGCGCCGACGCGGTTGCGGTCAGCCCCGACGACGCTGACGTCTACGTGACCTCGCTGTTCAGCAATAGCCTCACCAGCTTCACGCGCACGGCGGGCACCGGGGAGCTCGCCCAGCAGAGCGGCACCTCGGCCTGCGCCATCTACGTGTTCGCGGTCGGCTGCTCGCTGGCCAGGGCGATGAGCGGTACCGAGGGCCTCGCGGTCTCACCCGACGGCGCCAGCGTCTACACGGCGGCCTACGAGTCGAACGCGATCGTCGTCTTCAACCGCAACACCTCCACCGGCGCCGTGATCCAGAAGTCCGGCCGCATGGGCTGCGTGACCACGAGCAAGGCGCCGGACTGCCGGCGCGCCAAGGCCCTGAGCCAGGTCGGCTCGCTGGCGGTCAGCCCCGACGGCAAGCACGTCTACGCGGCGGCGTTCGGGAGCGACGCCGTCGCCGTGTTCAAGCGCGTCAGATGAAAGGAAGCGGGATGAAGAGGTCCGACGGCGACGAGGAGAAGGACGGGATCACCCGCGGCGAGCTGCTGAAGAGCGCCGCCGCCGCCACTCCCGCGCTACTGCTCGGCGGCAGCGCCGCCGCGGCTGCGGCCGGAACGCGATCGAAGTCCAGCCGTCGCCCCCAGGCGCGCAAGGTCGCCGGCATGAACGTGCTCGTCTTCATGACCGACCAGCAGCGCGCGATTCAGCACTTCCCGCCCGGGTGGTCGAAGCGCAACATGCCCGGCCTGACGCAGCTCCAGAAGCACGGGGTCACGTTCGAGAACGCGTTCACCAACGCCTGCATGTGCTCGCCGGCTCGCTCGACCTTCATGAGCGGCTACTTCCCCGCCCAGCACGGGGTCAAGTACACGCTCGAGACCGACATGAACGGCGCGGCCTACCCGGATCAGGTCCCGCTCGACACCACCTTCAAGAACCCGGCGACCGTGGTCGCCGCCGCCGGCTACACGCCCGTCTACAAGGGCAAGTTTCACTGCGTGAAGCCGGCCAACGGCACCACCTACGTCACCGAGGACGTCAACCAGTACGGCTTCACCCGCTGGAACCCACAGGACGCGGGCGCCAACCAGGATGTCTCCGAGGAGGGGGGAGGGATCACCAACAACGACGGCCGCTTCATGAACTCCCTGGGCACGGGCGAGTCAGGCGACGAAGGCATCATCCAGTACCTGAGCTCGGTCGCTGCCCAGCAGCAGCCGTTCTTCATGGTCGCCTCGCTGGTCAACCCCCACGACGTCCTCTTCTATCCGAAGACCTACGAGACCGCGGGCTACGACAGCTCCTGGCTGCAGGGCGAGATCGAGCCCCCGGCGACCGCCGGCGAGGACCTGTCGACGAAGCCGACCGTGCAGGAGCAGTTCCTGAAGATCTTCAACCTCTCGGGCCCGCTGCCCACGAGCCGGATGAAGCGCAACTACCTCAACTTCTACGGCAACCTGATGAGAGCCTCGGACGCCTACCTGGTGAAGATCCTCGAGACGCTAGCGACCAGTGGCCTGCTCGAGAACACGCTCGTGATCGCGACCGCCGACCACGGCGAGATGGGCACCGCCCACGGCGGCATGCGCCAGAAGAACTTCAACTTCTACGAGGAGTCGATCCGGGTCCCGCTGGTGTACTCGAACCCTCGGCTGTTCCCGAAGGCCGAGAAGAACCAGTCGCTGGTCTCACACGTCGACTTCCTGCCGACGCTCGCCAGCCTGGTCGAGGCGCCCTCGGCCGCTCGCACCAACTGGGCGGGCGTCGACTACTCGGACCAGATCCTCAAGCGCGCGCCGAAGGACCCGCCGCAGACCTACACGGTGTTCACCTACGACGACTACCAGTCCGGCCAGGCAAGCCCTCCGTATCCGAAGCCGCCGAACCACATCGCCAGCATCCGCGAGCACCGCTACAAGCTCGCCCGCTACTACGACGTCACCGCCGGCAGCCGCGTGCCCGACCAGTGGGAGATGTACGACCTGAAGACCGATCCGCTGGAGCGCACCAACCTCGCCTATAAGGACTACAACCGCACCGCCGAGCAGGAGCGCCAGTACCGGCGCCTGCGGCGCAAGCTCGCCCGGGTCGAAGAGACGCGGCTACAGCCGCTGAGCTGACCCGCCTTGAACGGCGAGGGGCGGCCCGTGGGCCGCCCCTCTACCTACAGCGATCGCCGCTCGCGAATCAGCGCGGACGCGCCAGCTCGTGACCGCGGTACGGGAACTCCGCGCTGCGCCGCGTCATTCGCGCCTGCAGCTTGCGCGTCTTCCGCGCCGTCATCGCGCGGGGCGGCAGCGGGTTCTTGCCCTTGGCGAAATGCCAGATGGCATGCGTCATCGCCGGCAGGAACTGCCGCATCGAGCGCTCACCGCCACCCTCCATCTTCGCGGCGCTGAGCGGATCCGCCAGCACCTCCGGCGGAGGAGCGTCGAGGATGCTCGAGAGCCGATCGCAGAAATCGTGGTAGCACGGGTCGAGCTGCTCGCCCGTCGCGCCGCCATACATCATCTCCTGCTCGAGCGTCTTCGGTGCCTCGGCGCCGGCGAAGATGCCGCCGGCGGGAATCCCGAGGTCGGTGAAGCCGACGTAGTCCGAGCGCCCGTCGAACGGGATTCGCTCCGACTGCAGACCCTGTGAGGTCCAGTAATCGGCGAACACCCGCTCGACCTCCCCGGAACCGGGCGGGCCGGCCGGGTTGCCCGGCTCGGAGCCGTCCCCGTCGTAGATCAGCCGCGCGAAGTTCGGCGACGAGATCATGTCGAAGTCCAGCATCACCATGATCTTCCTGACCTCGGTAGGCGGCAGGTGCTCCGCGTAGTACGTGGAGCCGATCAGCCCGTCCTCCTCGCCGCCGAACCACATAAAGCGAATTCGCTGGCGTGGCTCGAACTTCTTGCGAGCGAGCTGCTTCGCGATCTCGAGTTCAGCCATGGTGCCGGAACCGTCGTCGTTGATGCCGGGCCCCGCCGGGACCGAGTCGAGGTGCGCGCCGACGACGACCACCCGGTTGCGGTCGCCGCGC
The DNA here is from genome assembly GCA_963767475.1 of uncultured Solirubrobacterales bacterium. Taxonomy (GTDB): domain Bacteria; phylum Actinomycetota; class Thermoleophilia; order Solirubrobacterales; family 70-9; genus WHSW01. Next base: position 182,485 of record CAVYEI010000003.1, on the reverse strand, counting down.
GTCTCCGCCAGCACCTGGGGGAAGAAGCGATCGTTGATCGTCGCGTCGATGGTCATGCTCACGGTCGGGTTCTCGCCCGCCAGGTAGGCCTGGTAGAGCTCGGCGCCGACCTCGAAGCTCGAGTGAACGGCGGGGATCTCGAGATCCGCGGGGCCTCCACGGAAGAGCGCGTTCATGCGCTCCGGGGTGTCGCCCTCGTTGAACAGGATCACGCCGGCGGCACCGGCGTCCTGGGCGTTGGCGAGCTTGTCGACGAAGGCGCAGGTACCGCGCTGGATCAGCGCCACCGCATCGACGACCGCCGCCGGGAAGTCCTCCGGCTCACAGCCGCTCGTGCTTCCACCCGTGCTCGGGATCTGGATGTCGTTCGTGGGCACCACGGCGACGTCGGTGAGCTCTGCCGAGGGTGAGAGCTCGAAGGTGATGAAGTCCACATCGGGGCTGTCATCGTCGGCCTCAGTCCCGGGCACGTAGACCGTGTCGGGGTCGAGGTCGGTGCGGGCGAGGACAGGAGTGCTGTTCTCGACCCATTCCGGCAGATTGAACTCGGTGACCTGCGGGTTGTAGCCGTAGGACTCGAGCTTGTCGATGACGAAGTCGACCGACGCCTGGTAGCCCGCGGTCTCGGTGTGGCGATTGCCTCCGTTGGCGTCCGCGATCGCCTCCAGGTCGGCCTGGTGCTCGAACACGTTGTCGGCCTTCACGGCATGCCGCAGGCCCGATGTGTTGACGTCGCCGCCCGCATGGGCCACCGACGTGCACGCCATCGCGACGAGCAGCGCGGCCGCGGCCAGCAAGTACTTGAACTGCATTGCTGTCTCCTCTCCCTGTCCCCCGTATTGACCGGCGGGGAGTACTCCGCCCGCTCCGCCGTTACCCAGTTGATGCCGTTGTTATGCGCGTCCGGCTCTCGGCCGCCCGCGCGATCGCGCTACGCCGAGGCCGGCGTGCGATCGCTCGGATCGCGATGATGATCGCCGCCACCAGGACGACGGGCAGCGCGACCGCGACCCCGATCAGGAGCAGTGGCGCCACGAACACCCCGGTCAAGATCAGGATCGGGAGGGCGAGCGGAAAGAGCGCGAACGTGAGCACGCCAGTGGCGGCGACGACACCGGCGGTCCCGGTCGTCGTCGTCAGTGCGGCTGATTCGGTGTTTTGCGTGGTGTTCATCGGGTCTCCTCGTCAGATCGCCTGGATTTGGGCCGTCACTGCTATGACGAAATGCGAGGAACGGATGTGACCGTGAACGGGCGGCCGCGGGCGACCTCGTAAGCTGGCACACAGAGATCAACCGGATCAACGAGGAGAACTCAAATGGCGTTGCAGATTGGCGATACGGCACCCGATTTCGAGGCGGAGACAACGGAAGGCACGATCCACTTCCACGACTGGGTTGGTGATTCCTGGGCCGTGCTTTTCTCGCACCCAAAGGACTTCACGCCGGTGTGCACGACAGAGCTCGGCTACATGGCCTCGGCGAAGCCCGAGTTCGACCGCCGCGATGTGAAGATCGTTGGCCTCTCCGTCGATCCGACCGGCAAGCACGAGGAGTGGGCCAAGGACATTGAGGAGACCCAGGGCACAGCGCCCAACTACCCGATCATCGCCGACTCCGACTACAAGGTCTCGAAGCTCTACGACATGCTGCCGGCCGAGGTCGAGGGCGATCCGGCCGACCGCACCCCCGCCGACAACCAGACGGTCCGCAACGTCTTCGTCATCGGTCCCGACAAGAAGGTCAAGCTGATCCTGATCTATCCGATGACCACGGGCCGCAACTTCGACGAGGTCCTGCGGGTGATCGACTCGCTGCAGCTGACCGCCAAGCACAAGGTGGCGACGCCGGTCAACTGGCAGCAGGGCGACGACGTGATCATCGCCGGCTCGGTCTCCGACGACGAGGCCAAGGAGAAGTATCCGGACGGCTGGGAATCGCCGCGACCGTACATCCGGATCGTGCCGCAGCCGGACTCGTAAGCTCGCCTGGTCTTCGCGGGCGTACCATTGGCGCATGGGGTGGTGCTGCTCCCGATCGGTAGGCAACCGACGCCGATCCGCGGGGCTGGCGACGGCAGCGGCGGTGGCGGTGCTGCTGGCGCTGACGGCGAGCGCGCGCGCCGGGCAGCTCAGCTATGGGGTGGTGCCGCAGGACGGCGCCGTCCCCTCGGGCGGCGAGCTCGACCTGATGGCGAGTGGGGGAGTGGAGCGGATCCGCCTCGTCCTCCATTGGGCGAGCGTCGAGCAAAAGCGCGGGCGCTATGACTGGAGCGGCACCGACGCCGTCGTCCGCGAGACCACCAACCACGGCATCGAGCCCTTCTTCTTCATCTACGGGACCCCCGCCTGGGCGTCGAGGCTCGACCACCGCAAGCGCTGCGGGGCCCGCGACTGCACCACCTACCCGCCGGGCTCTAACGCGACCAGGCGAGCGTTCGCCGCCTTCGCCAAGGCGGCGGTTGAGCGCTACGGCCCGGGTGGCGACTTCTGGAAGGCGCCGGGGGCGAAGCTGAGGGCACCGAGGGTGCTCGCCGGGCTCCAGTCACCGCGCCTGCGGGAGTCGCCCCGCGGCCTGGTGCCCTGCGTTCCGATCTCGCTTCCGGGCTGCACGCCGCCACCTCCGCCGCCGCCCCCGGCGCCGCCGCCACCGCCGCCGAGTCCGGTGCCGCCGCCCGACCAGGCGCCCTGTGGTTGCACCACCGCCCACCCGCTTCGCGCCTGGCAACTCTGGAACGAGCAGAACTCGCCCAAGTACTACGCGCCGAAGGTCAACATCGCCGACTACGCGCTGCTGGTCAAGGGCGCGGGCGCCGCGATCAAGAAGGCTGACCCGAAGGCAGACGTGGTCCTCGGCGGGGTCTGGGGCCCCGAATCGGCGAAGTCGGTGCTGCCGATCGAGCCCTACCTGAAGGAGCTCTATCGGGTCAAGGGGATCGAGCGCAGCTTCGACTCGATCGCAATCCATCCCTACGGCGTCGATACGGCGGCCTCGCTCGCCCAGCTCGAGGCCGCGCGCAGGGTGGTGATCAGCTCGGGCGACCGCAAGGCCGGGATCTGGATCAGCGAGCTCGGCTGGGCCACCGACGGGCCGAGCACCAACCCCTACGTCAAGGGTCTCGAGGGGCAGGCCACGCTGCTCGCCAAGACGCTGACGAAGTTCGAGCAAAAGCGCGCCCGCCTCAACCTGCGCGGCCTGTTCTGGTACTCATGGCGCGACAAGGCCGGCGGCGAGTCGATCTGCGACTGGTGCGGCTACGCGGGGCTGCGGGCAATCGACGGCTCGGCAAAGCCCGCCTGGGACGAGTTCAGCCGGCTGGCCTCTCGCTGAGGAAGCCGACCGCCTCCTCGACGCATCGGTCCGGGTGCTGGTCGAAGACGAAGTGACCGCCGCCTTCGATCGCGACCAGCCGAGAGCCCGGGATCTCGCGCTCGAAGCGCTGCGCGCCGGCGAGCGGTGCAAACGGGTCCTCCGCGCCCCAGAGGATCAGCGTCGGGGCTCCCACCTCGGCCAGCTTCCCCTGCCAGGGGGCGAGCTTCTCCATGTCCATCGAGCGATAGAACTCGAGCGTCGCCCGCTGGCCACGGCCGCCGGCCTCTTCGGCAAACGGGGCCCAGTAGGCGTCGAGGTCGGCTTGGCTGAAGATCTCGCCGGTCGAGTTGAGCAGGCCGGCGAAGGCTTCGCGATCGAGCCCGCCGATCAGCTCCTCGCCCTGCTCGGAGCGCAGCGCCTTCGCCATTCCGTGCCACTTGCCGTCGGCGAAGAAGCCGGTGTCGCTGATCACCAGGGCGTCGACCCGGTCCGGGTGCTCGCAGGCCCAGGCGAGGCCGACGAACCCGCCCCAGTCGTGGACGACGAGCGCGATCGAATCGAGCCCCAGCGCCTCGATCCAGTCGCCGAAGCGCTCGAGGCTGTTCTCGAACGTCGCCGGGCCGAACTCGGTCGAGTCGCCGAACCCGTAGAGGTCGGGGGCGAGCCCTCGCCGTCCGGCGGCAGCCAGGGCTTCGATCAGCCGCACCCACATCCGCGAGCTTTCCGGAAACCCGTGCACGCAGACCACCGGTGACCCCGTCTCCGGACCCTCGGGAACGGCGTCGCGAAAGGCGATCGGACCCTCGCGCTTGAGCTCCGTCACCGCCATCGCCGCACCCTAACGCGTCCCCCGAGCCCCGCTACGCTTGCGGCCGCGCGGCGCCTTGGCGGAGTGGTTACGCAGCGGCCTGCAAAGCCGTTTACGCCGGTTCGATTCCGGCAGGCGCCTTGACTCGAGCTCGTCGGGACAGACGCGGCCCCCCGGTTCGATATGGTCGCCGCGGTGGGGCTTTTCTTCGACGATCCTCTGTTCGAGGAGTTCACCTCCTGGCTCGCGCTGGGCATGGCTCCCTACGGCGGTGGGACGCTCGGCGAGGTACAGGCCACGTGCGCGCTCATCGAGGACGGCAACGACGATTCGTGGTTCGCAGCGTGGCGTGGTCAGGCTGACCGGCTGGTTCAGGCCGGCGACGACTCGGCCGCGAGTGGCCACAGGGTCAGCGCCCGCGAGGCGTACCTCCGTGCTTCCGCCTACAACTCGATTGCGTACCACCCGCTCTTCGGCGCTCCGGTGGATCCGCGCCTGCGCGAGGCGTTCGAGGCCCAGCGCAGCGCGTTCGACAAGGCCGCCGCCCTGCTCGATGTGGCAGGCGAGGCGATCGAGATCCCGTTTGAGGGCGCTCGCATGCCCGCCTACCTCTTCCGCGCCGAGGCCGGCGAGCGACGGCCGCTGCTGATCGCAACCAGCGGGTACGACTCGACGCTGTACGAAGGGTTCTTCGGGCAGGCCGTGCCGGCGCTCCGCCGCGGGTATCACTGCCTGGTGTTCGACGGCCCGGGCCAGGGAGCCGTGCTGATCGAGCAGGAGGTCCCACTCCGCGCCGACTGGGAGTCGGTGGTCCGCCCGGTCGTGGACGCCGCCCTCGACTTCGACGACGTCGATCCGGATCGCATCGCGCTGACCGGCTGGAGCCTGGCCGGCCACCTCGCGCTCAGGGCCGCCTCCGGCGAGCCGCGGCTCGCCGCGTGCATCGCCGACCCCGCCCTCTACAGCATCGGGGAGGGGTGGATCGGCCGTCTACGCGCGGCAGGGATCGACGAGTCGGTCCTCGAGCGCTTCCCGGACATCGACGACGAGACACTGGCGCCGCTGGCCGAGTCCTTCCACAACAACCGGGCGATGCGCTGGACAATCGAGCAGCGCGGCTTCTGGGTGCACGGGGTCGACTCGTTCGGCGAGCTCATTCGGTCCAATGTTCCGTTCACGTTGGACGGTCGGCTCGACGGCATCCAGTGCCCCACGCTCTGCACCGCCGCGGAGAACGATCCGCTGTCGGGTAGCGCGGAACGGATTTACGAGGGTTTGAGCTGTCCTAAGACACTGCTGCGCTTCACCGCGGCCGAGGGTGCCGGCGACCACTGCGAGATGGGCAACCGCCCGCTGCTCGACCAGCGCGTGTTCGACTGGCTCGACGAAACCCTCTCCGCTCAGTCGGGCGCTCCTTCATAGGGAGCAACCACAGCGCGTCTCGCAAACGTCGCGACCACCCAAATCAACTCGCTCACCTGGCGTCACTGGCGCATGGACTGGCGCACAGCCGCGGAAGCTGGCGGGCGCTGCGAGGACCGCGTGCGCGCCGGCGCGGTCAGCGCCGGCGCGGGATCTTGAATCGCTTCTTCGCTGGGCTCGTGTCGGTGCCGCCGGGGCCCAGGGCCCGGACCGCGAACGTGTACTTGCCCGGCTTCAGGGGCTTGTAGGTCTTCGGCGAGCTGCAATCCGTGAACCCCGTCTGCGTCTGCGCGTCCTTTCGCTTCAGCTCGCATTGAAAGCCGGTGGCTTGCCCGAGCGCTTCGAACCCAAAGCTCGCCTTCGAGCGCTTGGCGTTGACCTTCGCCTTGGTGATCGTCGTGTCCGGCGGGCTCGGCGGCGGGCCGGCGGACGTGGCGTCCGCTCCCGAGCAGTCCTCGTCGATGCCGTTGCCCGGCACGTCGGTCGCGCCGGGGTGCACCGACGCGTCGTTGTCGTCGCAGTCCGCCGGGCGATCGGACCCGTCGCCGTCGACGTCGAGGTTCTCGGTAAACGTCGTGTTCAGCGTGACGTTGTCCTGCTCCCCTGATGCGCCGCCGACCTGGAGGAAGTACGTGCCCGGCGTGACGGTCGCGGAGACGAACGAGGGGCCGATGGGCTGGCCCTCGATGTCGTCGTTGCAGGTGAGCGGCTGTGTCTCGTTACCGCGGTAGAGCTGGAGCACCGAGTCGAGCTGCCCGTTCGACGTGATGAAGCTGAGCGTGCCGGGCGCGGTGACCTCGTACTTGAACCACACCGTGCTCCCGAGTTGCACCCCCCCGCAGTCGAGGTCCTCGCCGCCCTCCTCGGTGGCACCCAAGTTGTCGCGCAGGGCCGAGCCGCCGGACAGGGCTGCCGCGCCGGCCCGGTTGTCGTTGGCCGGCGCCGCGGAGGCGAAGATCTTCAGCTGCTCCGGGCCGTACCCGTCCCGCGTCCCGACCTGGACGAGGAAGCCGAGGCCGGCCTGCCCGGCGAAGGTCACACGGCTGCCGGTCGAGAAGGGCCCGGCGTCGTCGTCGCAGCCGAGCATGTTGGTATCGCCACCGTCGGCGTCCGGCGGCGGATTCCCCGGCGTGCCGGTGCCGTCCGTGTTGTAGACGGCGATCACCGTGTTCGTCGTCGAGGTGAGCGTGTTCACCGAGAGCGGCCCGTTCGCGGACGGGGTCACGAGGAACCAGACCGTGTGCGTCATCTGCGTCGGCGGGGTGCCCGGGCAGGCGAGGCCCGATGGTGGCGTCAGCGGCTCGTCGTTGGTGGGCGCCACCGTCGCCTCGGTGTTGTTGGCGGTCAGCTGGGTCTCGAGCGGCAGGGTCGTCGGCGCGGTGTACGCGTCGTTGGCGGGCGCCGCCGCCGACGCGCCCGGGGCCACGACGAGGCACCCGGCGAGACCGATACACGCAGCGATCAGCTTCACGCGCACCGCGGAGAGGAGTCCATTCCGTCTCACGCGGTCAGACTACAGCCACAGCGCTCGGGGAGCACGATTCTCAGGGTCCCCATCCAGCGCCCGGATCACTCGGCAAAGAATGGCTCCGAGATCCGGTAGTCGCGGCCGGCGCGGTGGATGACCCAGGAGGGCCGGGGCGCCTCCAAGAAGCGAGCCGAGAATCGGTCGCTCAACTGGCGTCACTGGCGCAGGCCCTTCGGCTTAAGCAAGCGGAGCGGGCTTGCTACGCGCCGTGCGTCGCGACGGCGGCGGCCATCAGGTCAGCGGCGCCCTCGTCATCGAGGCCCTCGCGGGAGAGGCGGCTCCAGGTCCAGAAATCGAGCGCGAGCCGGATCAGCGCTGCAGTTCGCTTCGCTCGCCGCCCGCGGGCCGCGAAGCCGGCCGCCAGGGTGTGGGCGAGCTCTGCCTGCATGCGATCGAAGTTCTGCTCCAGGAACAGATCGAGCTCCGGCACCGAGGAGCGGTCGCTGAAGAGCTTGCCGTACATCGGCTCGGTTTCGCGATACCAGCCATACATGCGGGCGAGGGCGCCGCGGACGCGCTCGGCGGGGTCCTCCTTCGCGAGCACGCCGCTCAGGTCGGGGGCGGGGTGGAGCCTCTCGTAGTGCCCGGCGCAGGCCGGGATCAGCTCGCTCAGGTCGGCGAAGTGGTTGTAGACCGTTAGGCGCGTCACTCCGGCGCGGCGGGCGATCTCGGCCACGGTGGTCTTGGCGACGCCCTTCTCCTCGTGGAGCTCTGCCGCCACCTCCGCGATCCGGTCGCGTGTCTCGCGCTGGGCCTCCGCGCGCGCCTTCAGCTCGTACTTTCGAGTTTGGGTTGACATGGTGTTCATCGATGTTATCATGGCCGCACCATTCAGTGAACACCACGTTTAACGAAAGGATTCGACATGCTGACCGCCACTCCCCTGACCGACCTTTCCGCGCAGATGACCGGACGCGTCGTGACCCCGTCGGATCGAGACTGGGACGCCACGCGCCAGGTCTTCAACCTGGCGACGGACCTTCAGCCCGCCGCCGTGGCGCTCCCCCGCGACGTCAACGACGTTGTCGCCGCGGTTGAGTACGCCGCGGCCCAGGGGCTGCGGGTCGCGCCCCAGGCCACCGGTCACAACGCCGACGCGCTCGGGGCGCTCGAGGATGTGCTCCTGGTCGACGTCCGCGAACTCCAAGACGTCTCCATCGACCTTGGCGCGAGGCGCGTGCGGGTTGGAGCCGGTGTCAAGTGGGAGCGGGTCGTCCCGGAGCTGTCCGAGCTCGGGCTGGCCGCGCTGCACGGTTCGTCCCCGGACGTCGGCATCGCCGGCTACTCGCTGGGCGGGGGCATGGGGTGGCTCGCGCGCAAGTACGGCCTGCAGACGAACAGCGTCACCGCGATGGAGCTCGTCACCGCGGACGGCCGTGTCGCACGGGTGGACGCCGAGAACGAGCCCGAGCTCTTCTGGGCGCTTCGGGGAGGCAACGGGAACTTCGGCCTCGTCACCGCGATCGAGTTCGCGGTCTACCCGATCGAGAACCTGTACGCCGGCGTGATGTTCTTCCCCTTCGAGCAAGCGGGGGACGTTCTGCACACGTGGACCGAGCTCCTGCCGACGCTGCCTGACGAGCTGATGACCTGGGCGAAGCTCCTGCAGTTCCCCGATGCGCCGGACGTGCCTGAGCCCGTCCGCGGTGGCTCGTTCACCGTCATCTTCGGGGCATTTCTCGGCAGTGAGGACGAAGGGAGTGCCCTGCTGCGACCCGTGCGCGACCTGGGCCCGGCGATCGACACCTTCGCGATCGTGCCGCCGGCGGCGCTCGGCGACATGGCGATGGACCCGCCCGATCCATTGCCGTTCGTGAGCACCACCGCGCTGCTCAGCGATCTACCGAGCGCCGGCGTCGACGAGCTCGTCTCCGCTGTCGGCCCCGGGTCCGGTTCGCCGCTGGCAATGGTGGAGCTGCGCCACATGGGCGGCGCCCTGGCGCGCCGGTCGCCGGGGGCCGGGGCGCGGGCGACCCTGCCGGGCTCGCTCGCGATGCTGTCGCTCGGCGTAGCCGAGGACGACGCCTCCGCGGCAACGGCGACGACGTACCTCGAGTCGGTGGAGCGAGCCGTCCTCCCGTACCGGGCGGGCGACTACCCGAACTTCGTCATGGAGCCGACCGATGCGAGCCGCTTCTTCGACGCGGACACGTGGGCGCGCCTGCGGCAGGTGAAGGCGCTTTACGACCCGAGCGACCTGTTCAAGGGGAACCACCACATTCCACCCGCGGAACTGCTCTGAATTCGCCACCCGCGGGTCCAGCGCGCCGCGGCGTTGATGCTGCCGCGGCGCGCCCGCTCTGGTCCAGTCAGGGAGACTCGTGGATGACGTCCTCGATCGCGGCGACCACGGTCTCGGGGGCCTTGTTGAGTATCTGCGTGTGTTTTTGGGGCGTCGTTGCGAAAACGGACACGCGCTCGTTGCTCTCAACGGCATCGGTGACAGCAGCGCGGACCGTGCGCATCTCGTCCTCGGTGGCGCCCGAGTGGGCTCCGGTGCCGACCACGAACACGGTCGGGCATGCCAGCGCCGCGAAGTCGGGTCCTAGTTGGCCGTTGACGGCGTCCATCTCGATCACGACGTCCGCGGACTCGGCGGGAGACATCCGGGCCGAGCGGCCGAGCGCTGCCATGATGCGCATGATCCACCCCAACCGACGGAACTGGGTGCGGGTCTTCTCCTTTCCGGCCTCGTCGAACATGGTGATCGGGTAAGCACCGTCGATGAGCACCAGTCCGCCGACCCGCCCGGGATGTTGAGCCGCGTATCGCACCGCCTGCGTGGCGCCGAGTGACCATCCGACGAGGATCGGGCGTTCGATACCGGTCGCGTCGATGACCCGTCCGATGTCGTCGACGGCCGCCTGTAGGGAGTAGTCGGCCGATCTGCCCGACTTCCCGCGCGCCCGCGCGTCGAACCGCACCGTGCGGTACTTCCCGTCGAGACCGCGGATGACGCGGCTCCAGTTCTGCACGGTGCCGAAGCCGCCGCTGAGGAACAGCAGGGCGGGCGTGGCGCCCGGGGTGTCGACGGTGTAGAGCCGAGCGTCTGCGGCAGGAACCATGAGTTGTCGTGACATCGCGGTCGAGCCTTTCGGGTTGGCGATTGAAGGTTGCGTGTACCCCTAGGAGGCGTCAAAGACGCGTCGCTCATCGGTTTCTCCTTCGTTGTTCGAGGTATTCCGAGGACTTGGACGGCGCATGGAATAAAGCCGCGCCCGGCACGTCTGAACCAAGAAGCCCCGACCCAAGGAGCAACCTGCTGATCGACGCCGTAAACGCACCGGTGAGCGCACTGGGATTGGCCGAGCCGCTCGCGGATCGCGGCGCGGCCGTCGCTGGCCGTGAGTCGGGCTCCCGTGGGGCCAACGACGCTCCCGCCCGGTCACTGCGGCTTGCGCCCGGCGGACTGCCGGACCACACCGAGCGTCTGTACCGCGCCGCATACGCGCTCTGCGGGTCTTCGACGGACGCCGAGGACCTGGTCCAGGAGACCTTCGCCCGGGTCCTGTCCCGTCCGCGTTTCGTGCGCAGGGGCGGCGAGCGGGCCTATCTGATGCGCGTCTTGCGCAACATCTGGATCGACTTCGCGCGAGCCCGCGCCGCCCGGGTCGAACCGATCGGCGGCGAGGCGGTCGAGTGGGTGGCGGACGACGGGTCCGATCCCAGTGGGGTCACGCTCGATGTTCGGCTGGCCTACGACGGGATGCGCGAGTTGCCGGAGCACCAGCGCGAGGCGATCGCCGCCGTCGACGTGCTCGGACTCTCCTACAAGGAGGCTGCTCGCGCGCTCTCGATCCGCCAGGGCACCTTGATGAGCCGGTTGGCTCGCGCCCGCGACCGCGTCGCGACGCATATGGAAGGGGAAGCCTGATGTCCGCTGAACAGCTGTCCGAGCGCCACCGCCGCGTCCAACGGGCGCTGCAATCGGGTCCCCGCGCGCCCGAGCGGCTGCATCGCCGGATCGAGGCGCTGGAGGCCGAGGCGGCCGGCCGTCCGGCTCGGCCCTGGGGTCCGCCGGCCCGCCTTACGCTGCCGGGATGGGGACGCCCGGCGCTGGCCGCCGCGGTCGCGGCGGTGCTCGCCCTCGGGCTGGTGGCGGTACTTCAGCTGGGCGGGTCCGGCGGACCGACTGTGGTCGAGGCGGCCGAGCTCAGCCTGGTCCCGGCGACCGAGCCGGCGCCGCACGCGAGCGCGCAGCGGCCGGAGCTGCTGCGCCGCTCGTTCGCGGGCGTCACCTTCCCCTCCTGGTCGGAGCGGTTCGATTGGCGCGCGACCGGCGCCAGGAGCGACGAGCTCGGCGGCCGCGACACGGAAACCGTCTTCTACCAGCACACCCACCACCGGATCGGCTACACGGTGATCTCGGGCCCGACGATCGAGCCCCCGGCCGACGCCGAGGTGCTGACCGCTCGCGGCGTCGAGCTGCATCGCTTCCGGCTCGGGCGCCAGGACGTGGTCACGTTCGAGCGCGGTGGCCAGACCTGCGTCCTCTCCGGTGCCGTGCACGATCCCGACACGCTGGTCCAGCTCGCCTCCTGGGAGGGCAAAGGCGCCGTCGGCTTCTGAGGCCCGCCGGATCCGATCGGAATATTCGCGCCGGGCGCCCGTCTGAACGGGGGAAGGCAACCCCGACAGCAAAGGAGATCGAACGATGCGAACCGCGCGAATCGCACTGGTATGCGCCCTGGCGGCGATCCCGGTGCCGCTTGCAGCGGCCCACCATCCAGGCGCGCCGCATGGCGAGTCCGGCCACCCGGACTCCCCGCCGACCGAATACCAGCTCGGCGAGGTCCGTCGTGCCACCGCGGAGTTCCGCGACGTGCGCGAGGCCGAGCGCGCGGGCTACGCCGCCACCGGCGAGTGCGTCTCGAGCCCCGAGGGCGCGATGGGCATTCACTACGCGAATCAGGAGCTGGTCGAGGATGGCCGCCTCGATCCGCAGGAGCCCGAGATCCTCGTTTACGAGCCCCGCGGTGAGCGCCTGCGCCTGGTCGCGGTCGAGTACTTCCGCGCCGACGCGGACGGCCGGCTCGACACCGACGACGACAGGCCCTATCTGTTCGGGCGCGGCTTTGACGGCCCGATGGAGGGCCACGAGCCCGGCATGCCCGTCCACTACGACCTGCACGCCTGGGTGTGGAAGCACAACCCGGCCGGCACCTTTGCGATGTGGAACCCGCGCGTCGAGTGCCCGGTCCAGGCGCGATGAAGGCCACGGCCCCACCGCGCCCGAAGCCCGGCGTCCCGCGCGATGCGCGGGGCGCTCGGGACGGGTACATCATCCGGGGCGGGAGCGCGGGACGAGAGCGCCTGCGGGTGCTCGCCCGCGCCACCCGGCCGACCACGGCGGCGCTTCTCGATCGCGTCGGCCTCGGTCCGGGGATGCGCTGCCTCGACGTGGGGTCGGGCGGGGGCGACGTCACCCGCGAGCTCGCGAGCCGCGTCGCGCCAGACGGTGCCGTTGTCGGCATCGACCTCGACGAAACCAAGGTCGCGCTCGCCCGTGAGGAGGCCGAACGTGACTCGATCGACAACGTCGACTACCGGGTCGGCGACGTCCTGGCGGCGGAGCTTGCCCCGGAATACGACGCGATCTACGCTCGCTTCCTGCTCACCCACCTGGCCGAGCCGGCGGCTGCGGTTGCCCGAATCGCCGCCGGGCTGCGACCAGGCGGCGTCCTGATCATCGAGGACATCGACGTCAGCGGCAGTCTCTGCCACCCCTACAGCGCGGCCTACGAGCGGTACCTGGAGGTCTACAGCGAGACCGCTCACGCGCGTGGCTTCGATCCGGAGATCGGACCTCGGCTGCCGGGACTGCTGAGCGGGGCGGGGCTCGTGCCCGTGAGCGTCAACGTGGTCCAGCCCGCCGGAATCGGAACCGAGGGGGTCCAGCACGACGTCAAGCTCGTCAGCCCGCTGACGCTCGAGAACATCGCCGACGCCGCGGTCGCCGAGCGGGTGATCCCCCCGGAGGAGCTGGCGTCGGTCCTCGACGAGCTCTATCGACTCGCGGCCGACGACACGACCCTGATGACGCTTCCCCGGATCGTCCAGAGCTGGGGCTGGCGTGCGCCGTCAGCTGGGGAACGGCTCTGAGGTCACCATCCAGACGTGACCGTCGGGGTCGGCAAACGCACCGGCGTAGCCCCACGGCTGCTGCCCGGGTTGCGTGACGACCTCGCCGCCCGCTTGCCGCGCCCGCTCGACCAGCTCCTGAACTCCGGCCTCGGCCTCGGCACGGAGGCTGAGCATGCACTCGCTTTGGCCGCGCGCCGCCACCTCGCGGTCGCCGATCACCCAGCCGAAGCCGCGGGTGGGGATCAGCATCAGGCGCATGCCGTCGTTGAGCGCGAACTGCAGCGGCTCGGGGACTCCGTCATCCGCCAGCTCACCGACGGCGTCGAAGCCGAGCCCTTCTCCGTAGAACGCAAAAGACGTTCGGCGATCGGCGGTCGGCAGGCTGACAATGACGCGGGGGATGGGCATTCGCGGGGCTCCTCTGGGCGTTATTCGATCTGGGCCGTCAGGGGCTATGACCTGGCGGCGAGCAACAACTCATCGGCGGCAACGCCGCAGGGTGCAGGGGCGACCTCCTTGACCCGCCGACGAAGGCGCTATAGGTTTGCCGGCGGCGAGGAACCGTCCCCGCCTTCAGACCGAATCAGGGAGGGGCGTTTGATGCAGGGAGTCGTGGGGTTGCGAGCGGTCGTGGTTGGCCTCGGCACGGTGCTGATGGCGTTGGTCCTCGGGACCGCCGCGGCACAGGCGTCGGACGTGACGACCGACTTCGGCACCCTGCGAATCGAGGGTGACCCCGATGACGACGCGATCACGGTCTCGAGCGATGGGACCACGCTGACGATCGTCGATACGGGTACGGGAGGGGCCACCGACAACGACACGGACTGCTCCCAGGTCAATGCGCAGACGGTCACCTGTGCGATCGAGGCGGGCACGCCCGAGCAGGTCAGGGCCTACAGCGTGTCGTTCGACGACGGCGTCGACAGCTTCACCAACCAGAACTTCGCCGCCGAGGGTGGCGGGGTGAACGCCCAGGGCGCGACGGGCGCGAAGACGGTCGCCGGGGGCCCCGGGAACCAGTTCATCTTCGGTGGCGTGGATAGCGATGACCTCAACGGCGGCGACGGCGACGACACCCTGTTCGACGGCAGCGGCCTGGTCGACGGCTTCTCCTCGGGCGGCAACGACAACCTCGTCGGCGGTGCCGGTGAGGACGACGCGCAGTACGTCCGCGCGGGCGGTGTCTCGGTCTCCCTCGATGGGGTCGCCAACGACGGCCAGCCCGGCGAGACCGACAACGTGCAGACCGAGAACGTGAGCACCGGCGGCGGCGCCGACACGGTCGTCGGCGACGCCGGAACGAACGTGCTCAGCGGTGGTGGTGGGGCGGACGTCGTATCCGGCCTCGCCGGCAACGACGACCTGTTCGGCGACTCCGGCGGCAATGGCGGCGCCCTTCGCGGCGGCGGTATCGTCACCGGCGACGACACGGTGATCGGCGGGGCTGGCCGAGACGCGGTCGACTGCGGTCGTGGCTTCGACCAGGCCCTGCGCGATCCCTTCGACGAGGTCGAGACGAACTGCGAGCGGATCGGCGCCGACGTCGCCGGCGACAGCGCGACGGTCACCGGCAAGAAGAAGAACAAGGTCAAGGTCGAGATCGCCTGTCCGGAGGCCGAAGGCGCTCCGTGCACGGGCAAGTTCAAGATCAGCGCCGGCTCGAAGAAGATCGGCAAGGGGACGTTCGTCGTCGATGCCGGCGCCTCGAAGCCGAGCGGTGGAAAGCTCTCGAAGAAGGGCCGCAAGGCGCTGAAGAGAGCCGGAGGCTCGCTGCTGGTCACGGTGCTGGCTCAAACAACCGAGCCCGGCGGTATCTCGGAAAGCAGCGGCCGGATCCTGATCCATGACTGACCGGCGGTGGGTGAGCGGCTGGGCGATCGCGGTCGTGGCTGCCGTTGCCATGCTTGCGCTCGGCGCCGGGTCGGCCGCGGCCTCGGTGATCGAAGTCGAGGTCACGACTCTGGTGATCGATGGCGACCCCAACGACGACGCGATCACGGTCTCGACCGATGGGAGCACGCTGACGATCATCGACACGGGGACCGGGGGTGCCACCGACAACGACACCGAGTGCTCCCAGGTCAACGCGCAGACAGTCACCTGCCTGGTGACGTCGCCCGGCCTGCCGCCGGTCGAACGTTTCGAGGTTTTGCTCGACAACGGAACCGACAGCTTCGTCAACCAGAACTTCGTCACCGACAGCGGCCACGTCCATAGCCAGGTGGTGGGCACAGGCGAGATCGCCACCGGAGCGAAGACGATCGTCGGCGGACCGGGGACCCAGTCCCTCGACGGCGGCCTCGATGCGGACAGCATCGACGGCGGCGACGGCGACGATTTCCTCGAGGACGGCGGCGGCCGGGATCCAGACGTTCCGACCGGCGGCTCCGACGTGCTCACCGGTGGCGCGGGCGAGGACGCGACCGACTACTTCCGCTCCAACGCCACGCCGGTGTCGGTGACAGCCGACGGAATCGCGAACGACGGTCAGGCCGGCGAGAACGACAACGTCGTGGTCGAAGACGTGAGCACCGGCGCCGGCAACGACGTCATCGTCGGCGACGACAGCGCCAATATCCTCGAGGGAGGCGCCGGCGATGATCAGATCAGCGGCTTGGGCGGCAACGACCAGCTGTTCGGCGAGTTTCTTGACAACCGCGGCGTCGTCGCCCGCGGCATCGTCGCCACGGCAGGCAACGACACCCTCAACGGTGGCGCCGGTCGCGACGATTTCGATTGCGGTCGCGGATTCGATCTCGCCCTGCGAGATCCAACTGATGTGGTGGCCCCGAATTGCGATCGGATCGGTGCCGAAGTCGTCGGCGACAGCGCCGTGATCTCGGGCAAGAAGAAGAACAAGCTCGCGATCCAGGTCTCCTGCCCCGAGACCGAGGGTGCCCCCTGTTCCGGAAAGCTGAAGCTCAGCGTCGGCGACAAGAAGATCGGCAAGGGCACCTTCGTCGCCAACGCAGGACAGACGAAGAAGGGCCAGTCGAAGCTGACCAAGAAGGGCGTCAAGGCCGTGAAACGAGCTGGGGGCAGCCTCCTGATTACCGCGGTCGCGACGACGACCGAGCCCGGCGGCGTCTCACAGGACGGCGAGACGATCCTGATTCATCGCTGATCAGGCGTCGCGCAAAGCGTGCGTACGGCTAGGGCTCCAGAACGAATCCGGCCGGATCGACGTAGCCGGGGTTGGCCTCGACGCCTTCCCGCTCCATCGTCGCGGGATGCGTGAGCCGTGCGTGCCTGACGATCTCCGGCGAGACTGATCTCGTGTCATAGAGGCAGATAACGCTCAACGGAGAGGCGGCGAAGAGGATGTTGAAGAGCGATTCGTAGCGCGCCCACATCTCGACCTCGGCTTCGGGCTTGCCTCCCCAGGTCACCTCGCCGACGATTCGCACCCACGGAGCGCCGGCTTCGAGCTTCTCGTTGACCCATGACTCGTACTGGCTGAGGACCATGCCGGGCATGCCGTACCAGCTCTGCGCGTCGAGGAACTCGACCCGGTCCGCGTTGGCCCCGAGCGAGCGGCGAAGCTGGGCGAGGGTCGGTGGGGTGGCTACCACGAGTACGGCCTCCGAGCGCTCGATCCCTTCGGTGAGGAAGGGAGCGGCTGCCTCGATCAACTCCTCGTCGGTGTCGTAGATCAGGGCGCGGTGGTCGAGCATCACCTGGCCGGCGGGACGGCCGTGGAGGAGATAGTCGATCGTCACCCCCAGCGCCTGCGCCAGCGCCGAGACGGTCTGCGGACGCAGGTTCCGGCGCCGTCCCGACTCGACCTGGGCGATCGCCGACCAGCTGAGCTCGGACTCGACCGCGAGCGCTTCCCTGCTCAACCCGAGGCGTTCTCTCGCCGCCCTCAACCGCTCGCCTATCCCCGAGCGGCCGCCCCTGCTGATCTTGTCGCCCACAGCTGTGCAAGGTACCATTGACAGCGTCAGTTGACATACTTGTACGCGCTCACTGAATGGTCGTCCCGCCTTACCCGTCCACCGATCTAGTTCCGCGCAGCCTCGGCGCCGCACTCGAGTCGTTGCTCGGAGCCCGCGGCGAAGCCGAGCGGCTGATGCCGGTGATCGATCACAGCCAGATCCCGATGTCGCTGGTCGACGACGAGCGCCGGTACATCGCCGTCAACCGGCCGGCGCGGTTGATGGCCCGGTCGACCCTGGCCGAGCTGCGAGGCTTGAGAATCGACGACCTCACACCGCCGCACGAGCTGCCGACCCTGGAGTCGATCTGGGCGCGGCTGATGGAGACCGGGTGTGTGGCCGGCCCCCGAACCCTCCCGGGCCGAAACGGGAGCCCGCTGAAGATCGTCTACTGGGGCCTGGCCGAGGCGCTGCCGGGACGGCACCTGTTCGCCTATGCCCCCGCCGATTGGTCGGAGGACGAGCTCGGGGCCCTGGACGATCCCGGCGAGCCGCACTCGACCCTGACGCCGCGCGAGCAGCAGGTGCTGCAGCTCTCCGCCGAGGGGCTCTCCGGGCCCGACATCGCCGAGCGCCTGGTGCTCAGCCCGGCGACCGTGAAGACGCACTTCAGCAACATCTACGCGAATCTCGGTGTCACGGGCCGCGTGGCGGCGGTCGCCCGAGGCATGCGGCTGGGCCTGATCGAATAGCGGGCCCGCGGGCGTCTAGCGCCGGACGGCGCCGCGGCCCGGGTGGCGCAGGCGCGCCCGGCGTCCGGAGTCGCCGTCGGCGACCGGCTGCTGGCCGTACTTCGACGACTGGCGACGAATCATCGGTGCGGGCTTCTCGCCGCTCTCGCTGGCGTCCGTGCCGGGCGCCGGCTTTGCGGGCAGGTCCTGCTTGCCTTGGTCAACCACATTGGCCTCGCTTTCTGGCTCCCTGCGGGAATGGGCGGCTCGGGGGGCGGAGGGAGCGAGAAGTACCCGGCGAACTGTCGACCGAGTGTAACCGGCGTTGTGGAGGCTCCCGGGCCTAGCCCTCCTCGGCGAGGATCGCGTAGATCTTGCGCCGGGTCTCGTCGAGCAGCTCGCGGACGCGCTTTCGCTGCTGGTCGTCGGCCGCGTGAAAGACCTGGCCGACCGATTGCACGAGCTGCTGGAGCGAGCGCTTGAGGGTGAACACCTCGGGGTCGATCCCGCTTGTCGCCTGATCCCAGGGGGCAGGGCCCTCGCGCTTGGAGTCGGCGTCGACGCCGGCTTCGGTGAGCGTGAAGCGGCGCTTGCCGTCGGCCTCCTCGCCGCTGATCAGGCCTTCCTCCTCGAGCAGCTGCAGGGTCGGATAGATCGACCCGGCGCTCGGGATCCAGGTGCCCCGGGTGCGCTCCTCGAGCTCCTTGATCATCTCGTAGCCGTGCATCGGGCGCTCGGCGAGCAGGGCGAGGACCGCGGCGCGGATGTCGCCGCGGCGCGCCCTCGGGCCGCCGCGTCCGTGACGCGAGTGGCGGCTGCGCTGGAAGCGCTCACGTGAGTGGGGGCGCCCGTGTCGTGAATAACGTCTGTTGTGCATTGAAACTCTCCTGTGGTTAGCAATAACGCGATATATCGTAACACGTCGCCCAATGCTCTTCGGCGGGCAGGTCGCCGGCGCCGGTCATCATTGACCTGTGATCCTGGCGTTGTCGATTGCGGGCCTGTTCGTCTTGCCGGACCCCTGGCGGATCGTCTTCCTCGTCTGCGCGGCGCTGATCGAGGTCGGCGAGGTCTTCCTCTGGATTCGCTTCCTGCGCCGCTACCGCGTGACCACCGGAGCCGAGGGGATGATCGGCGAGCCCGCGCAGGTGATCGGGCCCGGGCGGGTGCGCGTGCGGGGCGAGATCTGGAGCGCCCGGGGTGCCGGCGCGGAGGGCGAGACGATGCGGGTCGCCGAGGTTGACGGGCTCACCGTGGTGGTCGAGCCCGAGCAGCGCAGGTAACCGAACTGCAACATCGGTGCGCCACTTGGCAGTAGGGTCGGCCCGGCCATGGGCAGGTTCGGAGTCCTCGCATGCGTCGCCGCGCTCAGCTGCAGCGCGCTCGCAGCGCTCGCGCTGGCGACCACGGAGAGGGGCAGCCCGCGCGCCGATCGCCTGGTCGGCACCAGGGGCGACGATCTGCTCAAGGGCCTGAAGGGCAGGGACGTGCTGATCGGCGGCGCGGGGCGCGACGTGCTGATCGGCGGCGGGGGCCCCGATTCCCTGCACGGCGACGGCGGGCGAGACAGCTTCAACATGCGCGACGGCGTCGAACTCGCGGCCAAGGGTCGCGACCGCATCTACGCCCGCGACGGCCACCCGGACGCGATCAACTGCGGCGCCGGGCGAGACCTCGCGGTCGTCGACGAGGTCGAGGACGGGATCTTCGACTGCGAGGTGGTCAGGGAACCGTGATCGGTCGCGCCCCCGACCATTCCTCGAGGCTCGCGCGGGGGGAGCTCGCCGATCCCGCGCTAGCCGAGCGGCTCGAGGCCGGGCATCGCGACGGGCTCTTGCGCCGCCGCGAGTTCCTCGGCCGCACGGCGGCACTGGCGGGGGTCGCGGGGATGGCGGGAGTGCTGCCGGCGGAGACCCTGGTCGCCGAGGCCGCGAAGCGGGCCGCCCGCCCGCCGCTGCCGAAGCCCAGGGACCTGCCGATCGACACCTTCGTCGTGCTGATGATGGAGAACCGCTCCTTCGACCACTACTTCGGCTGGCACCCGCGGGCCGATGGCAGGAACGAGGGGCTGAGCTACCCCAACCTCGATGGCTCGCAGAGCTTTCCCACCCATCGCCTGACGCCGGACTTCCAGGGCTGTGACTTCCGCGACCCCGATCACGGCTGGGACGGCGGGCGCTTTCAGTACAACCGCGGCAAGCTCGACGGCTTCTACAGCGGCAACGAGGAGGGCACCGGCTCGGACGAGTTCGCGCTCGGCTACTACCTGAAGGAGGACCTCGGCTTCATCCCTCATGTCGCCGACGCCTACCAGCTCTACGACCGCTACTTCTGCTCGATCCTGGCCTCGACCTACCCCAATCGCCACTACCAGCTGGCGGCGCAGAACGGAGGCCAGAAGTCGAACGAGCTACCGGTGGTCGACGATCCGGACAGCTTCGGCTTCGAATGGGAGACGATCCTCGACCGCGCCAAGTCCCGCGGCCTGCAGGCCGCCTACTACGTCTCCGACCTGCCGGTGCCGGCGCTCTACGGTCCGCGTGGGCTCGCCTGGGTGCGCCCGGCGTCGCAGTTCTACGTCGACGCCGCCGCCGGAACGCTGCCGCCGATCTGCTTCATCGATCCGCCGTTTCGAGACGGCGGCGGTGGCGACGGGATCTCGGCCGACGAGCACCCACACGGCGACGTTCGGCTCGGCCAGGCGTTCATGTCCGACGTCACCCACGCCTTCATCGAGTCGCCCCAGTACCGCCGCGGGGCGCTGTTCATCAACTACGACGAGTGGGGTGGCTTCTTCGACCACGT
This sequence comes from uncultured Solirubrobacterales bacterium, assembly GCA_963767475.1. GTDB lineage: Bacteria > Actinomycetota > Thermoleophilia > Solirubrobacterales > 70-9 > WHSW01. The sequence continues at coordinate 161,916 of CAVYEI010000003.1, read as the reverse complement.
GCGGCCGCGACGGGTCCCCGACGACCGCGCCAACCGAGAGAACCTCGAAGAGGACTGGTCGATCACCGGCTTCCGAGTCCCTGCGGTGGCGGTCTCGCCTTTTGCCCGCGCGGGCAAGAAGGGCGGCCGGGTGAGCCACATGACCTGCACCCACGAGTCGATCCTGAAGCTGATCTCCTACCGCTACCAGCTCGGCTTCCTCAACAAGCGCCATCGCTACGCCTCCAACATCGGCCGCGGCTTCGACTTCTCAAGACGGGACTTCGAGCCCCCCGATCTGCCCGATCCGGCGGCGATCGCGGCGACGCCCTGCTCGCTCGGCGGCAGCGCCCGACCGAAGGAGCACGACCTGGTCAAGCTCGAGAGCTCGGGGCTGCTCGACCGCCTCGGCTACGAGATCCCGAAGGTCACCTACGACTCGCTCTTCCGCTATCCCGACCGGGTTCGGCGGGCCTTCGAGGCGTAGCCGAGCGCGCCGCCGTTGAGGCGCCTGATTCTGCGCCACGGAAAAGGGCCCCTGAACGGGGCCCTTGGTTCCGAAAGGACGTACCGCCAGCGAATCCCGCCGCCGGCTCGTCGGTCCTTCAGCTTTGAAGCGTTCGATGCCTGTATCGGCACCGGCTCTGCCCACCTTAACACCGCCTTTCGATCAGAGTTACGGTTCTCCGGCCGGCGCGGATCATGCGCCCGAGCGGGTAGTTTTCCAGCCATGACCTTGCCGCCCGGCCCCTCGTCGCCGCCCGCCGTGCAGACCGTCCGCTGGCTCTTTCGGCCGATCGATTTCCTCGACACCTGTCGTCGCCGCCACGGCGATGCGTTCAGCGTCACCTTCCTCGGCTTCCAGACGCCGATGGTGATCATCTCCGACCCGGCGTCGATCCGCTCCCTCTACACCAGTCGCGAGAACGGCCTGCCGCCGGGACGCAGCTTCGCCCTCGAGCCGATCATGGGGGCGCGCTCGGTGCTGTTGCTCGAGGGCAGCGACCATCTCTCGCGGCGCAAGGCGATGTTGCCCCCGTTTCACGGCGAGCGCATGCGCGCCTACGAGTCGGTGATCGGCGACGCGGCCAACGCCGAGATCGATCGCTGGCCGCTGCAGCGGGAGTTCACGATCCATCCGCGGATGCAGGCCGTGACCCTGGAGGTGATCCTGCGGGCGGTGTTCGGGGTCAGCGACCCGGTCCGGCTCGAGCGCCTGCGCGCGCAGCTCGGCGGGATGCTGGGGCAGATGGCGTCGCCGGGACTGCAGCTGAAGATGCTGGTGTCGCGGCGCTTCGGCCGCCAGGATCCGATCGCGCAGCTGCGCAGCGAGTTCTCGGCGGTCGACGAGATCCTGCACGCCGAGATCGCCGAGCGGCGCGCGGACCCGGCGCTCGCCGAGCGCGACGACATCCTCTCGATGCTGGTCGAGGCTCGGTTCGAGGACGGCGAGCCGATGGGCGACGACGAGGTCCGCGACCAGCTGATCACCCTGCTGCTCGCCGGCCACGAGACCACGGCGACCGCGCTCGCCTGGACCTTCGACCTGCTGCTGCGTAACCCCGGCCCGCTGGCCCGCCTTCGCGCCGAGCTGGAGGAGGACGGCGACGACTACCTGCGCGCGGTGATCAGCGAGGCGCTTCGACTGCGCCCGGTAGTCCCGCTGGCCGGCCGGCGCCTGGGCTCCGAGCTCGCGGTCGGCGACCACACGCTGCCGGCGGGCACCGACGTGACGCCGGCGTTCTGGCTCACCCACACGCGCGCCGACCTCTACCCGGACCCGCTCGAGTTCCGCCCGGAGCGCTTTCTCGCCGACCCGCCCGAGACCTATGCCTGGGTTCCGTTCGGCGGCGGCGTGCGCCGCTGCCTCGGCGCCGCCTTCGCCGAGTTCGAGATGCGGGTCGTGCTCCGCGAGGTGCTCACGCGGTGCGATCTGCGCGGGGCGCGCTCGGCGCCGGAGCGGATCGCGCGGCGCAACATCACCTTCTCGCCGCGGCGCGGGACGCCGGTGATCGTCGGCGCCCGCAAGCCCGCCCGCGAGCGCGAGCCCGCACTTGCCTGAGCCCCGAATCGCTCGCTAGACTCGCCGCTCCCGGGCGCATAGCTCAGTTGGGAGAGCGCCGCCTCGACAAGGCGGAGGTCGCTGGTTCGAGCCCAGCTGTGCCCACTTTCGATCGGCCGCCGTCAGCCAGACGACTCGGGCTTGTGCACGGCGATCATCGCCCCGGCGACGGTGAAGATGATCATCCCGAAGACGATCCACTCGGCGGAGCTGTTGAGGTCGAAGGCGGCCGCGTAGGCGAGCGCCGCCAGGACCAGCACCAGCACCCCGGTGAGGATCCGGATGTGATTCTGCTGGCGGGCGATCTTCTGCGCATGCGGCAGGGCGCCGGTCGGCGTGTGGTGCAGGTGGTGTTCGGGCGCCTCCGCCATCCGCCGCTCAGCGGTGGTCGTCGAAGGAGATCACCTGCTGGATCCCGCTGGGCCGGTTCGTGTAGCGCAGCGTCGTCGGCAGCAGCCCGGGCACGAACTCGATCCGCTCGCGGACCGCGTCGGAGCGCCACAACGAGGCGTCCGGCGTCCCCTGGGCCGCGGCCAGCTCGGTGCCGGCGGCGGCGATCGCAGCCCAGATCGCGCTCTGGCACGCCTTCAGCTTGCCGTTGCCGCAGTAGGCGTTCGCGAACGGGCTCTTGATCTTCATCCCCAGCAGCGCCCGGATGTCGCGGTCGAAGTACTGATACCAGCCGTCGTACTGACCGCTGGGCGGCAGGTTGAAGCGCGAGAACAGCGAGTTGAGCTCGTCCAGCTGGGTGCCGAGCTTCGGCGACATGAAGGCGTCGGCGATCTTGGTCCAGGAACCGTCCATGACCGCGGCGCCCGGGTCGTCGATCTTGCCGTCGAGGTCACGGTCGAGACGGCTGCCACCGTTGGCCTTCCAGGCGACCATCAGGTCGAGCATCTGCTGCGCCTGCGCGCTCGGAGCACTGGAGCCCTTGAGCAGCTTCTTCAGCAGCGGCACGGTGTCGATCGCGCGGATGTCCTGGGTCGCCGCCGCGTTCATCGCCGCGGTCACCGAGGCCAGCGTCCACTTGCCCTTCTTGGTCGCCAGCCGGTCGAGGTTCTTGTCGAGCAGGTCGACGCGCGCGACCGAGCCGTTGTGGCCGAACTCGCTGTCGGCGGCCGAGAACCCCTTGGCCGTGGTCTGGTTCCAGTTCGTGATCGTGCCGTCGGCCGGGTCGATGCCCTGCGGATGGCCGGCCTTGTCGAGGAAGCCGGTCCACTCGTACTTGCCGGTGCCGAGCGTCGGCAGGCCGGGATCGACCTTCGGGTTGCGGATCGGCAGCCGGCCCGCGGTGTACATGGCGATGTTGTCGGTGTCGATGTAGAACGAGTTGAACGTCTGCGGGGTCAGCGAGGCGGCCTTGATGAACGACTTGGCGTTGTGCACCTGGCCGTTGGAGAGGCGGCGGTTGTAGAGCAGGTCGAGCGTGTCGCGGCCGTAGCTGGAGCGCTTCGACGAGATCGCCACCCGCTCGCCCTTGACCGTCGCATAGCCGATCACCGGGCCGTGGACGGTGGTCTTGAAGCTGACCGGATCGCCGTTCAGGGTGCCGGCGTCGAACTGGCCCATCGCCAGGCACTCGCCCTTGTAGGTGTACATCGTGTCGCTGCCGTTGCAGAGCTTCTCGACGTACTGGTCGATGATGTCGCCGGAGGCGGAGGTGAGCGTGTGGGCGAAGTCCTCGCCGCGCCCGATCAGCGCGTAGCCGGGGAACGGGGCGGAGGTCGCGCCGCGCCACTGCAGGTCGCCGGCGTGCATGTCGATCTCGTAGGTGAGCCCGGGATAGAAGTAGCCGATCTGCGGGCCGCCGACCATCAGCGGCTCACCGGTCTTCGAGCGGTCGCCCGTGATCATCAGCGTGTTCGAGGCATGGGTCGGCGCCGCCGTCGGCGCCGGCACCGCGCGCCCGGCGACCGCCGGGGTCTCGACGAAGCTGTTCGGGTCGAGGATCACGCTGCCCTTGGCGTTCTTCGGGATCGTGCCGTAGGGGAAGCGGCCGTCGACGGAGGTCGGCAGCTCAGGGTTCTTGAACTGGCGCAGGTCGTTGAACACGCTCAGGCCCTTGTTCTTGCCGAGCCGCTGCTGCAGTCCGCCGAGGAACTGCGAGCGCCGCGCCTCGTCGCCGCCGCCCTGGCCGACGAACTGGCCCTTGAGCGCGTTCAGCGCGTAGACGTCGTTGCGCGTCCAGGGCGCCGTCGCCGGGCTGTTCGCGGCGAGGTAGTCGTTGATCCCGGAGATGAAGACGTCGATGTCGTGCAGCACCGCCTGGCCCTCGGGACCGGCGCCCTCGAGCACCGCGGTCTGCTTCGCGACCTCGGCCTCGGTCTGGGCGCTGGGGACGAAGTTCTCCAGGCCGCTGATCAGGCCCAAGGCGCTGAGGCCGGGAGCGTCGATGGCGGCGACGCGGGCGTTGTTGCGGGCCTGCTGGAGCAGCAGACCGCGGTCCTCGGCGGCGATCCAGCCGGCGGCCCAGACGCCGTCATCATGAGTTGCTCCGGTGACGTGGGGGACGTTGTAGGAGTCGCGCTCGATCGTCACGCCGGGACGTGGGACGGTCTCGATCGTGCTCGGGGTCGCGTTGTCGACGCCGAACTTCTCGGACTTGAAGTAGGTGGTCAGATCGGCCGGGGTGACCTGGTCGAACAACGGGGTCAGCCCGTCGTACATCTCAGCCTGGGTCGTCGGCCCCCGCCGGAATCGGCACGGTGCCCCATTGGCCCGAGGGAATGATGTTGAGCGCCGTGTCGGAGTAGTCATCGGCCCCCGCCTGCTGTGCCGGCAAAACGACCAGGCCGAGCACCACACCTACCGCCAACAGACAACGCTGCATCCTGCCATTCCCTTCGTCCGACATGCCGCGGCCATCCCGGCCGTGGTCTCTCTCGGTGAAGAACATATCGGGCGACGCGGAGTTGCGCCTATGCTCGCGGCCGATGTTGGGCAGCTACGTCTCGTTCGCGGTCGCTTTCGGCGCCGCGGCGCTCATCGGTCAGGCGATCCTCGCCGCCTGCGGCCGGCGGCGATGGTCGCCGCTTGCCCCGGCGGTCGGGCTGGCGGCGCTCTGCCCGCTGGCGTGGTGGACGGTTCGCCTGCCGGGCGAGGGCAGCGCGGCGATCGTCGTGCTCGGGTTCGCCACCGCGCTCGCGGCCGTCTACGTGGTGCCGCGGGTGAGCGACACGGGCGCGGCCCTGCGCTCGGCGATCGCGCCGGCGCTCGCCGGGCTCGCGCTGGCCTCGCTTCCGTTCATCGTCGAGCAGCGCTTCGGGATCCTGGGCACCGGCCTCAACCCCGACATGTCGCAGCACCTGTTCGCCGCCGACAGGCTCGCGGCCGGCGCCTCGGAGCGGCTGATCTCCGACGGCTACCCGCTCGGCCCGCACGCGATCGTGGTCGTGATCTCCGCGCTCGGGATGAGCACCGTGCACGCCTTCGACGGGCTCACGCTCGCCGTGGCCGTCGCCGCCTGCCTGGCGCCGCTGGCTCTGCTCGGCGAGCTCTCGGCCTGGCGGCGGATCGCCGGCGCGCTCTGCATCGGCTTTGCCTATCTGGTCGCGGCCTATCTGGTCCAGGGCGCCTTCAAGGAGACGATGCAGGCGCTGTTCGTGCTCGCCTTCGCGATCGGGCTCGGCCAGCTGGCGCGCGGCTGGACGCGGCGCGAGGGCGCGGTGCCGCGACCGCTGCGAGCGTTGCCGCTCGCCGTGCTGGCGATCGGCAGCGTCTACACCTACAGCTTCCCGGGGCTGTTCTGGCTCGCCGGCGCGGCCGCCGTCTGGGCCGTGATCGAGCTCGCCCGCGCCTGGCGGCGAAGCGGCTTCGCCGAGGCGCGGCTGCTCGCCCGCCTGGCGGCGCCGACGGCGCTCGCCGCCTGCGGCTTGCTGGTGCTGGGGATCGCGCCGGAGATCGGCCGGATCATCGACTTCGCCGGCTTCGAGACCTTCAACCCGGCGGGCGAGGGGCTCGGCAACCTGTTCAACCGGCTCTCGCCGCTCGAGGCGCTGGGGATCTGGCCCTCGGGCGACTTCCGGGTCGAGCCCGGCGACGGGGCGATCCCGGCGATCGTCTTCTACCTCGGCGCCGCGGCCGGAGCGGCGGCGCTGGCCTATGGGCATGCGCTGGTGGCTTCGCCGCGGCGACCGCGCGCTACCGGCGGCGCTGGTCGCCGCGGCCTTGCTGTGGCTTTACTCGCTGCTCGCCGGGACTCCGTATCAGGAGGCGAAGGCGCTGGTGCTGATCGCGCCGCTGGTGATGGCGATCTCGGTCCGGGCGCTGCTCGCCTCGGAGCTGCCGGCGATCGTTGCGATCGCCTTCCTCGGCGCCGCCGGCGGCTCCGCCGTGCTCGCGCTCGCCAACGGCCCGGTGGGGCCGAGCGGCTATTCGCCGCAGCTGCTGCAGCTGAGCAAGGGCAAGGGCGGCGGATCGGTTCAGGTCGAGGTCCCGGACGAGCTCTTGGACGACCAGCACGGGCTCGATTGGGTCGCCTGGGAGATGCGTGGCCGCCACGTCTGCATCGTCCGCGAATCGGCACCGGGGCCGCGGCTCCCAGCCGGGTTGGTCGGCACGGTCACGCTCGCGATCGACGAGGACGGGGCGGTTCTGCCGGCGGGGATCGTGACCCGAGAGGGCGTGCCCGACGGCCCGGGTCCCTGTCCGCTGATCCCGGACGCCGCCCGCGCCGATCCGAGCGCGGGCGGCTGACCGGAAACGTGCCGGGTTAGCTCTCGTCCTCGGTGTCGTCCTCGTCCTCGGTGAGCTCGAGCTGGCCCCGGATCGCTCCGTCGGGGTAGTCGAACGTGTGCAGGTTGACGTAGAACTTCTCCGGCGCCTTGGCGATCTTCTTCAGCAGCTTCGCCTTCACGTTCTTGACGCAGCCCTCATAGGCGCCCGTGCCCTCGAGGCCGGTCTCGTCCTCGAACAGGGTGACCTTCACCGGGCCCGCCGTTTCCGAGTCGCCCTTGTGGATGTGGCCCGCCGTCATCTCGTCGAGCTTCTTGACCTCGAAGTCGTAACAGACCTTGTCCTGGGTCGGCTTGAGGAAGACGTGGATGTCGCCTTTGCCCTTCGGAGAGCCCGGCCCCGGGACCTCGGCCTTGCCGGTGAGCTTCGCCTCGAGCTCGATCGTGTTCTTGCCCGCGAGCGAGATTGCCGGCACCGCGAGAGCGACGGCGGCGAGCGCGCAAAGCGCAAGCGTGGTCTTCGATTTGAACATTTCCCTACCTACCTCCTGTCTCGTTTCGCGCTCACCGTAGCGAGCCGCGCTGAGTAGCATCGCCCCGATGTCGAAGGTCACGGTCAAGCTGCCCGACGGGACGCCGCTCGAGCTCGGCGAGGGCGCCACCGGCGCCGAAGCCGCCGCGGCGATCGGCCCGCGCCTGGCCAAGGACGCGCTCGGAGTCAAGGTCGACGGTGAGCTGCGCGACCTCGGCGCCGAGCTGCCCGACGGGGCCGAGATCACGATCGTGACCGCGAAGAGCAAGGGCGACGATGCCGCCGACGCGCTCTGGCTGATCCGCCACGACGCGGCCCACGTGATGGCGACAGCGGTCGTCGATCTGTGGCCGGGCACCAAGGTCTCGATCGGCCCCCCGATCGAGGGCGGCTTCTACTACGACTTCGAGTTCCCCGAGGGCGAGCGCCCGAGCGAGTCCGACCTCGAGCGGATCGAGGCGGCGATGCGGGAGCACATCGCCGCCGACGAGCCGTTCGAGCGCACCGATCTTCCGGTCGCCGAGGCGATCGAGCGCTTTCGCTCCGAGGACCAGCCCTACAAGGTCGAGCTGATCGAGGACCTGGTCCGCGACCAGGGGGTGGAGACGGTCTCGCTCTATCGAAACGGCCCGTTCACCGACCTCTGTCGCGGCCCGCACGCGCCCTCGACCGGACGGATCAAGGCGTTCAAGCTCAACTCGATCGCCGGCGCGTACTGGCGTGGCGACGAGCAGCGGCAGATGCTGACCCGGATCTACGGCACCGCGTTCCATAGCCAAAAGGAGCTCGAGCACCAACTCGAGCTACTGGAGAAGGCGCGCGAGAACGACCACCGCCGCCTCGGTCCGGAGCTCGATCTGTTCCGGTTTCGCGAGGAGGCCCCGGGGATGCCGTTCTGGCTTCCCAACGGAACCGTGCTCCTGCGCCTGATCGAGCGCGAGGTCCGAGAGCAGCTGGAAAAGCGCGGCTATGTCGAGATCAAGACCCCGCGGGTGCTGGACGTGGAGCTCTGGCATCGCTCCGGGCATTGGGATAACTACCGCGAGAACATGTTCTTCGTCGAGCCGGCCGAGCGCGAGGGCGACGAGCGCCGGTTCGCGCTCAAGCCGATGAACTGCCCGGGGGCGTGCCTCGTGTTCGGCTCCGAGCGCCACTCCTATCGCGAGCTGCCGCTGCGGCTGGCCGAGTTCGGCGACGTCTCGCGCTATGAGCGCGAGGGCGTCCTGCACGGACTGCTGCGCGTTCGAGCCTTCACCCAGGACGACGGGCACGTCTACTGCACGCTGGACCAGATCTCGGGCGAAGTCGACTCGATCTGCGCCGCGATCGACGAGCTCTACGCGCGCTTCGGGTTCGAGGACGTCCGGGTCGAGCTCTCGACTCGGCCGGAGAAGTCGGTCGGCAGCGACGAGGAGTGGGAGCGAGCCGAGGCGGGATTGCGCGACGCGCTCGAGCGCCAGGGCCGCGAGTACGAGATCAGCCCCGGCGAGGGCACCTTCTACGGCCCGAAGATCGACTTCCACGTCACCGACGCGCTCGGGCGCTCCTGGCAGCTCGGGACCTGCCAGCTCGACTTTCAGATGCCCGCGCGCTTCGAGCTCACCTACCAGGGTGAGGACAACGCCGACCACCGCCCGGTGATGATCCATCGCGCCCTGCTGGGCTCGATGGAGCGCTTTGCCGGCATCCTGATCGAGCACTACGGCGGTCGCTTCCCGGCCTGGCTGGCACCGCTGCAGGCGGCGGTGCTGCCCGTCTCCGACCTGTTTCTGGACTACGCACGCGCCGTCGCAGCCGAGCTCGGCGAGGCCGGTATCCGCGTGAGCGTCGACGAGCGTTCGGAATCGGTCGGGCGCAAGATCCGCGACGCCGAGCTCGCCAAGGTGCCGTTCATGCTCGTCGTCGGCGAGCGCGAGCAGGCGGACGGGACGGCGTCGGTGAGGGCGCACGACCGGGGCGACCTCGGGGCCCTGGCAGCGGGCGAGATTGCCGCCCTGATCGAGGCGCCCTAGCGGACATAGAGGAGGGGAGCCGCGACTCAGGCCGGGGGTAACTTGGCCCGGGCCGCGATGCTCCCCTCACTGACGTCCTTGTCCGCGGAAATGGATGCACGGAGGTATCCGCGTTGACCGTTTATACCACAGACCAGGTAGGGGATTTGGAGTAATGGTTGATCCGGCGACTCAGACTGCCCGAGGCCGTCTATACTGGCCCGCGATGAAGGGCTCCCAGATCCGGCCGCGTCTCTGAGACGCCTGCGCCCGCCCTTCCCTTGCTCTTTGAACGTCTCCTCCTCCGACCGCAGGTAGCTTGACGCTTCCCGCCTGCCCGAACTTCTAGTGCCGGTCCCGAGGCGATTCGACCGGCAGCCCCCGGAGCGTGACCAGACGCGGATCAACGAGCGGATCCGCGTCTCCGAGGTGCGCCTCGTCGACGAGGACGGCGCGCAGATCGGCGTGGTCAAGACCGACGAGGCACTGCGGATGGCGACCGAGCGCGATCTGGACCTGGTCGAGGTCGCACCCGAATCGCGCCCGCCGGTGGCCCGGCTGCTCGACTACTCGAAGTACAAGTACGAGCAGGAGCAGAAGGCGAAGGCCGCCCGCAAGCACCAGCAGCAGGTCAACGTACGCGAGATCAAGCTGCGGCCGAAGATCGCCGACCACGACTACCAGACCAAGAAGGGTCACGTGGAGCGCTTTCTCAAGCACCAGGACAAGGTCAAGGTGACGATCATGTTCCGCGGCCGCGAGCAGGCCCATCCGGAGCGTGGACGGGCGCTGCTCGAGCGCCTGACCGAGGACGTCGGCGAGCTGGCGACGATCGAGTCGGCGCCCCAGCAGGAGGGTCGCAACATGCACATGATGCTGGCGCCGTCGGCGCAGCTGGCGGCCAAGGCGCGCGAGGAACGCAGCGAGGAGCGCAAGGGCGAGACCGGCGACGAGCCGGCGACCGCGGCCCCGGCCGCCGCGGAGACTCCCGAGCCCGCGGTCGAAGCCGAGTCGGGCGACAAGCCCGCCGCGGCTGCCTAGGCGTCCTCACGCCTAGCCGGAACACGCCGCCTCAACAGCGGCGGACCTCGGCTTCGGCCTTCGGCCTCCGCCTCAGAACACGCCGCCTCAACAGCGGCGGACCTCGGCTTCGGCCTTCGGCCTCCGCCTCACAGGTCTGCTTCAATAGTCGGCCCGATGCCGAAGATGAAGACCCATTCGGGCGCCAAGAAGCGCTTTCGCAAGACCGCCGGCGGCAAGCTGCGCGGCCGGCGCGCGTACTCGAGCCACATCCTGGAGAAGAAGTCGCCGAAGCGCAAGCGGCGGATGGCGCGCCCGGTCGAGATCTCGCCGCACGACACGAAGTCGGTCAACCGGCTGCTCGGAGGCGGCAAGTGAGCAGGGCGACGAACGCCGTCGCCCGCAAGCGGCGCAAGAAGAAGGTCCTCAAGCAGGCCAAGGGCTACTGGGGGCGCAAGCATTCGAGCTACCGGTTCGCAAACGAGCAGCTCATGCGCTCGGGCCAGTACGCGTATCGCGACCGGCGGGTGCGCAAGCGCGAGATGCGAAAGCTGTGGATCATCCGCATCAACGCCGCCGCGCGGCGCGAGGGGATGAGCTACTCGCAATTCATCCACGGCCTCAACGAGGCCGGCGTCGAGGTCAACCGCAAGATGCTGGCCGACATCGCCGTGCGCGATCCGGAGGCGTTTCGCCGATTTGCCGAGCAAGCCCGGGAGGCCGTGGCGGCCTGAGCTGACCGCCGAAACGAACTTCCACCGGGCGCCCAGGAGGCGCCTTTTTTGTGGACTGAAACGATGATCACGAGCAAGGACAACGAGAAGCTGAAGCTGATCCGCAAGCTGGCGGAGCACAAGCACCGCCAGCGCGAGGGCCTGTTCGTCGCCGAGGGCGAGGATCTGGTCGAGGCGGCGGAGGCGGTCGGGTGGGAGCCGGAGTTCGTACTCCGGGCCGGGGAGGACGTCGAGCCGGCGCTCCTGGACGCGGTCTCGACACTCGGCTCGGGGGCGCGGGTGATCGGCGTCTACCCGCAGATCTGGACCACGTCCACCGACGGACTGACTGTTTACCTGCACGGGATCGGCGATCCGGGCAACGTCGGCGCGATCATTCGCAGCACCCACGCGCTGTTGCGCGCGCGCGTGGTTATCGGTCCGGGCACGGCCGACCCCTGGGGTCCGAAGGCCGTCCGCGCGAGCATGGGCTCGATCTTCGCCCAGGAGGTGATGCCGGGCGGGTTCGGCGACAGTGCCGGCGCCGGCGGTCGGGCTCGTGGCCCACGGAGGGACACCGCCCGACGATGTTCCGGTCGGCGGTATCTGCCTCGGCAGCGAGCGCGAGGGCCTGCCGCCGGAAGTTCTCGAGCACTGCGAGCGCCTGTGGACGATCCCTCTGCGCGGCGGGGCGGAGTCGCTCAACGTCGCCGCCGCGGCGGCGATTGCGCTGGGACGGATATCGTCGGCCGCCGCCGAGGGCGAGAGCTGATGCTGGAGAAGATCGAGAACCTGCGTACCGAGGCGTCGGCGGCGATCGCCGACGCGGCCGACGCCGCGGCGCTCGAGCAGCTTCGGGTCAGGTACCTGGGGCGGAAGTCGGAGCTGACCGGGATCCTGCGCGGGATCTCAGAGCTCGAGCCGAGCGAGCGCGGACCGGTGGGCGCCGGCGCCAACGCTGCCCGGGAGGCGCTCGAGGCCGAGCTCGAGGCCCGGCGGGAGCAGCTCGAGGCTGGCGAGATCGAGAGCGCGCTCGCCGGCGACGCGATCGACGTCACCCTGCCGGGGGCGCCGCCGGTGGCGGCGGGCCACCTGCATCTGCTGACCCGGACGCGGCGCGAGATCGAGGACATCTTCGTCGGGCTCGGCTATCGCGTGCTCGAGGGTCCCGAGGTCGAACACGACTACTACAACTTCACCGCCCTCAACCATCCGCCCGGGCACCCGGCGCGGGCCAGTCCAGGACAGCTTCTACGTCGACCTCGAGACGTTGCCCGAAGGCGTCGTCAACGAGCAGGGCCTGCCGCCGGGACCGCGCGAGGTGCTGCTGCGCACCCACACCTCGCCGATGCAGGTGCGCGCGATGGAGGCCCAGGAGCCGCCGATCTTCATCATCGTCCCCGGCACCGTCTATCGCCGCGACACGATCGACGCCACCCACTCGCCGATGTTCCGCCAGGTCGAGGGGCTCGCGGTCGCCGAGGGGATCTCGCTCACCGACCTCGCCGGAACGCTCGAGCACGCGGCGAAGGCGCTCTTCGGCCCGGAGCGCCGAACGCGGCTGAAGCCGGACTACTTCCCGTTCACAGAGCCCTCGGTGCAGGTCGACGTCTCCTGCTTTGCCTGCGACGGCACCGGGACGCTGCCCGGCGGCGAGCGCGACCCGCTCTGCAAGGGCACCGGCTGGATCGAGATCCTCGGCGCCGGGATGGTCGACCCGAACGTGTTCGGGTTCGTCGAGGGGCGAGTACGACCCCGAGACGACCCAGGGATTCGCCTTCGGGATGGGGATCGAGCGGATCGCGATGCTCAAGCACGGGATCCCCGACCTGCGCCTGTTCTTCGAAAACGACGTCCGCTTCCTGGGGCAATTCGCATGAGGGCACCGTCGTGAAGGTTCCCTACTCCTGGCTGGCCCACTACTGCGATCCGGGGCTCGAGCCCGAGGAGGTCGCCGAGCTGCTCTCGATGCGCGCGGTCGAGGTCGAGCGCGTGAGCCGGGTCGGGGTCCAGTCGAGCGACGGCTTCGTCGTCGGCCACGTGGTCTCCGCCGGCAAGCATCCCGACGCCGACCGGCTCAGCGTCTGCGAGGTCGAGGACGGCGACGGCACCCGGACGATCGTCTGCGGCGCCCCGAACGTCGCCGCCGGGCAGACGGTCGCCGTGGCGCTGCCCGGGGCCGTGATGCCGGACGGGACGAAGCTGAAGAAGGCGAAGCTGCGGGGGGTCGAGTCGAACGGGATGATCCTCTCCGAGCGCGAGCTCGAGCTCTCCGACGAGCACGAGGGGATCATGGTCCTGGAGAGCGACGCCGCCCCCGGCACGCCTTTGGCCGACGTGCTGGCGGTCTCCGATGCCGTGCTCGAGCTCGACCTGAACCCGAACCGGGTCGACTGCATGGGCGTCTACGGGGTCGCGCGCGAGGTGCACGCGATCACCGGCGCCGAGCTGGCGCCGCCGCCGTGGGACGCGGACGAGGTCGAGGCGGCGGGGGAGGGTTCGGTGGACGACCTGGCCTCGGTCACCGTCGAGGTGCCGGAGCTCTGTCCCGCGATTCAGCGCCAGAGCCTTCACCGATGTCGACCATCGGGCCCGTCGCCCGCCTGGCTCAAGGCGCGGCTCGCCGCCGCCGGCCAGCGCCCGATCTCCAACGTCGTCGATATCACCAACTACGTGATGCTGATCACGGCCCAGCCCTTGCACGCCTTCGACCTCGACAAGGTCCCGGGTGGCGAGATCATCGTCCGGACCGCGCGCGAGGGCGAGAAGATGACGACCCTCGACGGGGTCGAGCGGAGCTTCGACGCCGAGACGGTGCTCGTCTGCGACCGCGAGCGGCCGACCGGGATCGCCGGGATCATGGGCGGCCAGGTCTCCGAGGTCTCCGAGGCGACCACCCGCGTCCTGCTCGAGGTGGCGACCTGGAACGGGCCCAACATCCTGCGCACCTCGGCGATGCTCGGCCTCCGCACGCGAGGCCTCCGCGCGCAACGAGAAGGGGCTCCATCCCGAGCTCGCGCTGCGCGCCCAGCGGATCGCTTCGCGGCTGTTGGTCGAGCTCTGCGGGGCGAAATCGGTGCCGGGGACGATCGACGTCGCCGCCGACGTCCCACCGGCCCACGTGATCTCCCTCCACGGTTCGCGCGTCGACGCGCTGCTCGGGATCGAGGTCGAGCGTGCGGAGTCCGAGCAGCACCTGAGCGGGCTCGGGTTCGAGGTCGAGACCGAGGGCGAAGCCGACCTGACCGCGACCGTGCCGCTGCATCGCCACTACGACGTCACCCGCGAGGTCGACCTGATCGAGGAGGTCGGGCGGCTGCACGGGCTCGACCGCCTGCCGCGCACGCTCCCCGAGCACGCCGAGCGCGTCGGCGGGCTCAGCCGCGAGCAGTCGATCCGCCGCCGGGCCGAGGACCTGATGCGCGACCTCGGCTTCGACGAGATCGTCGCCTGGGCGTTCGTCGACGCCGGGCTCGCCGAGCGGCTGCGGCTGCCGGGCGACGATCCGCGCCGCCCCGCCGTCGCCGACGCAGAACCCGATCTCCGAGGAGCTGCGGTTGATGCGCACGACCCTGCTCGGCGGGCTGCTCGACGGTGCTCGCCACAACCTCGCCCGCGGCGCCGAGCGGGTGGCGCTGTTCGAGTCCGGGCGTGCGTACCTGGCCGAGCCGGCGCCGACCGAGGGCGGAGCCGCTCGCGGGGCCACTTCGCCGGCAGGATCCCCGCCCCGGTGCGCGAGCCGCACCGCCTCGCCGGGCTGGTCGTCGGCGCGCTGCGACCGCCATCGTGGCTGAGCGCGGACGCGGACCCGGACGCCGCCGGCTTCTTCTCGCTCAAGGGCGTGCTCGAGCTGCTCGCGGCTGAGCTCGGCGACGACGCTCGGGCTCACCCCGCCATCCGGAGCCGTTCCTGCATCCCGGCCGCGCCGCCGCGGTCGAGGCTTCGGCGGTGCCCAGGCCGGCTGGCTGGGCGAGCTCCATCCGCTGGTCGCCCGCGCCTGGGACCTGCCCGGGGCGGTCGCCTTCGAGCTCGATCTGGCGCCGCTGGCCATGGCCTCCGGGCTCGGGGCGGAGACCTACGAGGACGTGACCACGCATCCGGCGGTGCTCCAGGACCTGGCGGTGACCGTCGCCGACGACGTCTCGGCCGAGCGCGTCCGCGACGCGATCCGCGCCGGCGGCGGCAGCCTGCTCGAGCGGGCGGAGATCTTCGACCTCTACCGCGGCTCGCAGCTCGAGCAGGGGACCAAGAGCCTTGCCCTGCGGCTCGAGTTCCGCGCCCCCGATCGGACGCTCACCGACGAGGAGGTCGCGCGCACAGCGCGAGCGGATCAAGCTGGCGCTTGGCCGAGATCGGCGGGCTCGATCGCGTGAGTGAGGACGACCCCAGGGTCGTCGTCGCCGGTGCCTCCGGCTACGCCGGAGCGCTGGCCGCCGAGCTCGTCTGGCGCCATCCGCGGCTCGAGCTGGCGGCGGCAACCTCGCGCAGCGAGGCCGGCAGCGCGGCTCGACCGGCTCTACCCCCGCTACCGCTGCCCGGTCGAGCTCACCGAGCTCGACCTGGCGCTGCTCGAGGACGTCGAGGCGGCGATCGTCGCCTACCCGCACGCCGCCGCCGCTCCGGTGGTCGCCGAGATGCGCGGGCATGGGCCTGCCGGTCGTCGACCTCTCGGCCGACTTCCGGCTCGTCGACGCCGCCACCTACGAGCTCTGGTACGGGCCCCACGGCGACCCAGACCTGCTCGAGAACGCCGTCTACGGGCTCACCGAGCTCGATCGCGAGCGCATCGCGCTCGCCGAGCTGGTCGCCAACCCCGGCTGCTATCCGACCGCGGCGCTGCTGGCGCTGGCGCCGCTGGCCGAGCGCGGCCTGATCGGTTCGGTGGTGATCGACGCCAAGTCCGGCGTCTCGGGCGCCGGGCGCGGGGGAGGGGAGCGGCTCTCGCTCGTCAACCTGACCGAGAACCTCATGCCCTACGCGGCCGACGGCCACCGCCACCTGCCCGAGATCGAGCAGGAGCTGAAGCGAATAACTCGCGCCACGTCCTCGGCTTCGCCTCCGGGCGTGCGCGGTGAGGTCTCGGCCCCCCGGTCACCTTTGTGCCGCATCTGCTGCCGATCGACCAGGGGTTGCTGGCGAGCTGTTATGTGGAGCTCTGGCCGAGCCAGTCGAGGAGATCGGCGAGCTGTACGCCGAGCGTTACGCGGACGACCCGTTCGTCGAGGTGGTCGACGAGCCGCCCGGGCGTGCGCGACGTGCGCGAGACCAACCTCTGCCGGATCCACGCGATCACCGCTCGGCGAGCGGCCGCGCGGTCGTCTTCGCCGCGATCGACAACCTCTGGAAGGGCGCCGCCGGCCAGGCGATCCAGAACCTCAACCTGATGCTCGGGCTCGACGAGACGGACGGGCTGCGGTGAGCTTCCGGTGAGGTTCAGCTCGCGCTGGGTCGCCGCGCCGGCCGGCGTCGAGGAGCTGGAACCTGCCGAGCTCGCGCCGGGCTTTCGTGCCGCGGGCGCGCCTGCGGGCTCAAGGACGGCGGCGAGACCGACGTCGGCCTCGTCGCCTGCGACGACCCGGGCCCGGTGCGCTCCGCGCTGCTGCTGACGCGCAACGCCGCCGCCGCGGCGCCGATCCGCGTCTGTCGCGAGGATGCGACGCCGGCGGCGATCCGGGCCGCGGTGGTCAACTCCGGCAACGCCAACGCCGCCACCGGCGAGCAGGGCTACGCCGATGCGCTGGCGATGCGCGATGCCGCCGCCGAGGCGATCGGCGCCGAGCCGCGCACGGTCGCCGTCGCCGAGACCGGCGTGATCGGCGTGCCGCTGCGCGTCGACGACGTCCTCCGCGGCGTCGGCAAGGCGGCGGCGGCGCTCTCCGAGCGCGGCGGCGCCGATTTCACCAGGGCGATCATGACCACCGACAGCGCGCCGAAGGCCTGCACGGTCAGGGCCGGCGGCGTGACCGTCTCCGCCCAGGCGAAGGGCGCGGGGATGATCGAGCCCGGCTTCGCGACCATGCTCTGCTTCGTGCAGACCGACGCCGAGATCGCCGAACCACAGGCGCGCGCTACGCGCCGCCGTCGAGCGCTCGTTCGAGCGGATCACGGTCGACGGCCAGATGAGCACCAACGACACGGTCCTGCTGCAGGCGACGGGCAGCCGCGGGTGCGCCGCTTCCCGACGGACTGCTCGACGCCGTGCTGCTGCAGCTCGCGCTCGAGATCGTCGCCGACGGCGAGGGCGCGACCCGGGTCGGCCGGATCGAGGTCACCGAGGCCGCCTCGCCCGAGGAGGCCGACCGGGTTGCGCGGGCGATCGCCAACTCGCCGCTGGTCAAGACGGCGCTCTACGGGCGCGACCCGAACTGGGGCCGGATCGCCCAGGCCGCGGGGATGGCGCTGGCGGGCGAGCCGCTCGACGAGCTCGGACCCGAGGTGATCGACGCCGACGGCGCTCGCCGGCGAGGACGCCGAGGCCGAGGTCGCGGATTCGCCTCGGTCGCGGCGAGGCAAGCGCGCACGATGTACTTCTCCGACCTCAACCACGAGTACATCCGCATCAACGCCGAGTACACGACATGACCCCCGCCGAACAACTGCCCGCCGGCTCCTCGGCTCCGCCTCCGGGGCCGTCGGGGTCCCAGGAAGGTCTTCGGTCGAGACGCTGCTCGAGGCGCTGCCGTACATCCGCGAGTTCCACGGGCGCACGGTGGTGATCAAGTACGGCGGCGCGGCGATGCACGACGAGGCGCTGCGCGACGGCTTCGCCACCGATGTGGTGCTGCTCAAGTACGTCGGCCTCAACCCGGTGATCGTCCACGGCGGCGGCCCCGACATCACCGACTACATGCAGCGTCTCGGGATGGAGGTCAGGTTCGTCGAGGGCGTTCGCGTCTCCGACCCGGCGACGGTCGAGGTGGCGAAGATGGTGCTGCTCGGCAAGGTCAACTCCGACATCGTCGCGCGGCTGAACCGCCACGGCCAGCCGGCCGTCGGCCTCTCCGGCGAGGACGGGGCGCTGTTCGAGATCCGCCCGCACGCGAACGCCGAGGAGATCGGCTTCGTCGGCGAGATCGAGGGCGTCTCGGTCGACGTCCTCAACCACATCGCCGAGGACTACATCCCCGTGATCGCCTCGGTCGGCGTCGACCGCGACGGCAGCTCCTACAACGTCAACGCCGACACGGCCGCCGGCAAGGTCGCGGCGGCGCTGGCCGCGCACAAGGCGATCTTCCTCACCGACGTCGCCGGCTGGCTCGCCGATCCCGACGACGAGGGCTCGCTGAACTCGCGCGCGACCGTGGACGAGGTCGAGGCCGCGCTCGGCTCGGTCGCCGGCGGCATGCGGCCGAAGCTCGGCGCCTGCGCGGAGGCGATCCGGGGCGGGGTCGGATCGGCTCACATCATCGACGGCCGGCGCCCGCACAGCCTGCTGCTCGAGCTGTTCACCGACGCCGGCATCGGCACGATGGTGACCCCGTGAGCGTCGAGGAGCTGCAGGAGCTCGAATCCCGCTATGCGATCGACACCTATGCCCGAGCCCCGGTCGAGTTCGTGCGCGGCGAGGGGGCGCGGCTCTGGGACGCCGAGGGCAACGAGTACCTCGACTTCTTCGCCGGCCTCTCGGTCCACAACGCCGGCCACTGCCATCCGCTGATCGTCGCCGCGATCACCGAGCAGGCGGCGACGCTCGCCGGCAGCTCGAACCTCTACTACTCGGCGCCGGCGATGTGGCTCTCGCAGCGACTGGCGGAGTCGAGCCTCGGCGGGCGCGTGTTCCTCTGCAACTCGGGCGCCGAGGCGAGCGAGTGCGCGATCAAGCTGGTCCGCAAGCGCGCCCATCTGAACGGGATCGAGCGGCCCGAGATCGTCACCCTCGAGGGCGCCTTTCACGGCCGCACCCTGGGAGCGCTCGCGGCGACCCCGAAACTCGCCCGCGAGGACCTCTTCGGGCCGCTGCCGCAGGGGTTCGTCTCGGTCCCCCGCGACGACGCGGAAGCCCTGCGCGAGGCGGTCGGCGAGCAAACCGCGGCGGTGATGATCGAGCCGATCCAGGGCGAGGCGGGGATCTTCCCGATCGCCGACGAGGTCCTGGTCGCCGCCCGCGAGGCCTGCGATCGGGCCGGGGCGGCGCTGGTCTTCGACGAGGTCCAGTGCGGGATGGGGAGGACGGGAACCCTTTGGGCCTACGAGCAGCTTCCGGTGCGCCCGGACGTGCTCACCGCGGCCAAGGCTCTCGGTGGCGGGCTGCCGGTGGGCGCCGTGGTCACCTCGCCCGAGCTCGCCGGGGTGCTCAGCCGCGGCGACCACGGCTCGACCTTCGCCGGGGCGCCGATCACCGCCGCCGCGGCGGTGGCGGCGCTCGAGGTGATCGACAATCCCGAGCTGCTGGAGCGCGTACGGGGGCTGGGGCAGCGGTTTCAGGCCGGGCTCGCCGAGATCGACGCGGTCGAGGAGGTCAGGGGCCGCGGGCTGATGGTCGGGGTCACCCTGGCGGACGGCGTCGACGCCGCTCAGGTGGCCGCGGAGGCGCTCTCACGCGGCCTGGTGATCAACGTCCCCGGCGAGCGCATGCTGCGCTTCCTGCCGCCGCTGGTGATCGAGGAGGCCGACGTCGAGCGGGCGCTTGGGATTCTCGCCGAGGCACTTTGAGCCGCCTTCGCGACATTCTCTTACTCGTCGCCGCCAGGCTCGCCCGCTTCGACGCGGTCGCCCGTGGCGCGCTCTGGCTTCGCGATGCCTGCAACGTGATCATCCGCGAACGCCTCGGCGATGGGTCTGACGACCCGGAACGCAACGGGGAGGCGACGGTTACACGGGCGCTCGCGCCGGCGTCGTCGACCTTTGTCGACGTCGGTGCGAACGTCGGTGACTGGTCGGCGCTCTTCTGCGGCCTGGCGCCCGAGACCGCGCGCGGCCTGCTGGTCGAGCCGGCGGAGGACACCGTTCGGCAGCTGGAGCAGCGCTTTGCCGACCGGGCGGCCGTCACGGTGGTGCATGGCGCGGCGTCGGACCGCATCGGCCAGGCCCAGTTCTTCGAAGGGGCCGGCGCCAGCGAATCATCGTCACTGCTCGAATCGTCCCATCGCGCGGGCGCGACCGCGCGCGAGGTCGAGCTGACCACGGTCGACGAGCTCCTGGCCCGATTCGACATCGACGAGCTCGATTTCCTCAAGATCGACGCCGAGGGGTACGACCTGCATGTGCTTCGCGGCGCGAGGTCGGCGCTCGAACAGCAGCGGGTCGGAGCGATTCAGTTCGAGTACCACAAGCTGTGGGCGGCGGCCGGCAGCACGCTGGGTGAGGCGATCAACCTGCTCGAGTCGAACCGCTACGTGCTCTTCCGGGTTCGCGGCGCGGGCATCGAACCGGTGACCTACGAGCCCTACCGCGACTACTTCGGCTACTCCAACTACCTCGCGGTTTCGCCGCGGCGCCGGGCGGAGGTCGAGGCGTTGACGATCGGTGGCTAACGCCGCCCGGGCAGGATCGAGGCGGCGGCGCGGCTTCCGTGCATCGGCCGCAGGAACTGGATCAAGGGCGAGTAGCGGCGCAGCCCGCTGCGTGCCGGCTGTGCCTTCGCGAGCTCGACGCAGGACTCGACGATGCGGTGAAAGGCCGCCTCGGGCGCGAACCAGTCCAGCCACGCGGCCCGCGCCGCGGTGCCCATCGCCGCCGCTTCGGATGCGCGCGCGGCGAGCATTTCGGGAAGTGAGTCGACGTCGCGCTCGCGCACCCGGAGGCTGAACGAGTCCCAGTCGGGCCCGATCGGCGGCACCCATTGGTCGGAGAGGATCACCGGCGCGCGGCCGAGCATCATCGCCTCGAACAGGCGGAAGGTCGCGGTGCCGCCGCCGCGGGGGCAGAGGACGAATGCGGAATCGTGGATCGTGTCGGCGTAGGCGGCGGGGTCGAGCGGCCGGCGATCGCTGTCGATCAGGGCCGCGGACGGGTCAGCGAGCGCGAGGATGCGATGCCGCAACGGGTGGGCGCTGCCCGAGCCGACGAAGGAGAAGAGGAGCGACGGCCGGCGCCGCGGGTCCGGGGTCAGGGCTCCGCCCTCCTTGACGCCCAGGTAGCCGCACGACCTCGTCCAGGCGTCGCGGTACCAGCGGCGTTCGATCGACGCGTAGACGCCGGGCAGCACGGCAAGCGGGCGATCGGTCGAGCAGAAGAGGTAGCTACGGCTGCGGTTCGCCTTGTACAGCGGATGGCCGAGGACGCGGCCGAAGTAGCGCCCCGCGGCGCCGGAGGTCTCCGCGAACAGGATCAGGTCTGCGGCCTCGGGGTCCGGGGCGACCGAGTGGGCTCCGAACCGATCCGCCGCTGCGGAGGCGCGCAGCTGTTCGAGGTCGAGGAAGGCCTTCGGATCCGGGCTGTCGGGGGGTGCGGCGGAGAGCAGGTATACGCGGGCCATCACCGCGGATCCTAGAAATCCGCTCGGTTGGCGTCGACCCGCTTGTCTAGAGTCCGCGAAATGAACGAGGATCCGACCAGGAGAATGAACGTGCCGCCGCCGGGCGACGAGTATCCCCGCGGCTATGAGCAGCAGCCCGGCGAACCGCCCGGCTCGGGGATGAGCGGCGGGATGAAGGCGCTGATCGCGATCCTGATCGCGGCCGTGATCGGGCTCGGCGTGGCGCTCGCCGTGGTCTCCGCCGACGACAGCGGCGACTCGACCAGCTCGACCTCGTCCGCGACGACGACGACCACGACCGAGCCGACGACGACCAGCTCGACCACGAGCACGACCTCGAGCAGCACGACCACGACGACGACCACGCCGCCGACGACGAGCACGACGACCACGCCGACGACGACTACCACCACGCCGACGACGACGACGACCACCGACCTGGGCACGGTCACCGAGGGCAGCGGCGGCACGGAGTCGCCATAGCGGTCGGCGAGAGCCTCAGCCAGCGTCTGAGCAGGGCCTGGCTGCCGCGGTTCGCGGTCCGGGCGCGCCTCGTCGCCCGCTCGGGCGAGGCGGCCCGCAGGCGGCCGCGGGAGACGCTTCGGTACCTGTTCACGAGCCGCGAGGTCTCGAATTTCACCTATGAGCTGGCGAATATGGACGAGCTCGCGGCCTGCGTCGGCGATGCACTCGGCGTTCCCGCAGCCGAGGTCGCGGCGAAGGTGGAGGAGCTGCGCTCGGACGATCAGCTGCGCGACGAGCTCGACCGCGCGCTGAGCGCCAACCCCAAGCGCGACGACCGCGCCCGCTACGGATACCGCTACATCTACTACTGCATCGCCCGCCTGCGGCGGCCGCGGCTGGTGGTCGAGGTCGGTACCCACGACGGCCTCGGGGCGGCGATCCTGCTGCGGGCGCTCGAGCGCAACGCGGGCGAGGGGAGCGACGGCCGCCTGGTCACGCTCGACAGCAACCCGGCCGCCGGCTGGCTGATCCCGGAGCGTCTGCGAGGGGGAGGGGAGCTCGTCGCCGGAGATGTGACCGAGACCCTCGGGCGGGTGCTCGACCAGCGGGGCTGCGACTTCCTGATCGACGACATCGGCTTTGCCTATGAGGCGAAACCGGCGTTATTCGAGGCGGGGCTCGGCCGTGCCGAAGGAGGGATCGTGATCGCCTCCGAGTTTCGGCGCCGCGAGGCCGCCGACCCGCCGACCGAGCTGGCCGCGTTCGCGGCCGAACGCGGCGGGCGCTACGCAGAGTTCAACGAAGATCCCGAGCGACACTTCTGGCCCGGTCACGCCCAGGCCGTCGCGCTCTTCGGCGCCGAGGCGGCGGGGGGCCGGTGAGCGGCGCGGTCGAGACCGAGCCCGCGCTGAGCACGGCCGGCGACTCGGCGGCGCGCCCGGTCGCCGAGGCGCTGGCCTGGCTCTGGCGGCTCGGACCCGTCGCCGCCGCGCCGGGGCCGGGGATCGTCGCCTTCGGCGGCGTCGACGAGGCCGACGAGCTGGCCGCCGCGGTGCGCGGCGGCACGGCGGCCGCGGCGGTGATCATCGCCGCGGATGCCGGTCCGGCGACGGCGACCGTTCCCGAGCGAGAGGTTCGCCACGGCATCGCCCGCTTCGCGCCCGGCGCACGGGTCAACGACGACTACGTCGTCTTCGCCGGCGGACGGCCGGTGACGCGCACGCGCGTCGGCGACCACGCGGTGATGCTCGACGACCGGGTGCTCGCCGTGGGGGCCGACCTTGCCGGCCGCTGGGGCTACATGGGCGTCTACTGGGCGCTGGGGCCGATCGAGGAGTTTCTGCTCGATGTCCTCGAGCGGCCGTTGCTGAAACTTCCCCCGCTGGGCTCGGTGCGGATCGACGACGTCCCGGGAACGGCACAGCTGCAGCTCGAGGATCGGGCGAAGACCGACGATTTCGCCGACCGCCGGATGCGCGGTCTGCACGAGGCCTATGCGCGCAACGATGCCCGTCTCAGCGTGGCGATTCCCGCGCGGGCGCTTCGCGACGGGGAGCCGGTCCCGCTGCAGGAGGTGTGGCCGAAGGGAATCGAGGCGCTTCGCGACGGTGTCGCGGCGGGCGTCTTCGACCCGGTCTGCCACGGATGGCTGCACTACGACACCGAGGCGAGCGACTCGGAGACGATCGAGCCCCGGGAGTTCCTCTCCCTCGACGAGCGGGAGGCCGGGCGGCGAATCGACGCCGCCGTGACCTGGCAGCGCGAGCAGCTGGGGGCGGAGCCGCGCACGTTCGTCGCCCCCGCATGGGGCTACGGCGAAGGCGCGCTGCGGGCGTTGAAGGAGCGCGGCCTGCCGGCTTGGCATCGGGCCGCGGCGGCGCCGCTGATCACCGACGGCAATCCCCACGAGACGCTGATCGGCGCCGGGCACCCGGTAGGGGGCGTGTTCAGGCTCGACTACGGCTCGCTCCAGCGGCTCGCCAACGCCGGGATCCCGCCGACGCCGGTCCTCCACGGTGGGCTCCTGGACGACCGCACGGGCGCGAGGATCCTGCGCGACGCGTTGATCTACGCCCGACTGTGGCGCAAACGCGACGCTGCTCGCCTGCCCGAGGTCGCGGACATCCGCTGGGTCGGAGCCGCGGATCTGGTCGACCGCTACCGCCTGCACGAGGGCTGTGGGGTGCGCGGCTCTGAGCCCGTGCTCGCGCCCGGCGCCGAGGCCGTCGTATGCGACCGCGACGGCAGTCGGCTCGTCCGCGGCTGAGCGATGCGAATCCTGTTCTTGAGCCAGCACTTCGTGCCCGAGGTCACCGCCTCGCGCGCGCGGGCGCAGGCTTTCGCCGAGGGGCTCACAGAACTGGGTCATGAGGTCGAGGTGATCTGCGAGGTGCCCAACCATCCCGACGGCGTCGTTCAGCCCGGATACAGCGGCCATCGGTTTGACCGGCGACGACTGGACGGGTTCACGGTCACCTATGTCCCCGTCTACACCAGTCCCGAGAAGACGAGACGAAACAGGCTCCTGCTCTACGGCACCTACGCCGCCTCGGCGGTTGCCGCATCGATGGTGCGGCGGCGTGCCGACGTGATCCTGGCGACCTCGCCGCCGCTCCCGGTCGCCGCCGCGGCGGCCGCGGCCGCGGTTCGCCATCGGGCGCCCTGGGTGATGGATGTTCGTGACCTGTGGCCGGAAGCGGCGGTCCTGCTCGGTGAGCTCAGTGGAGAGCGTGCGATCGCGGCGGCCGAGCGTCTGGAGCGCCGGCTGTACCGCAGCGCCGCGGCGATCGTCACCGTCACCGAGCCCTTTCGGCGCCAGATCGCCGCCACCGTGGGAGACGAGAAGCTGACCGTGATCCCGAACGGAACCACCGCGGCCTGGGTGGAAGCGGGCACTCGGGAGCCCGATCGCCAGGCAGCAGGTTTCGACGACCGGTTCACGTGGATGTACGCGGGCAACCTCGGCATCGCCCAGGGCCTCGAGCACGCGGTCGAGGCCGCGCGGCTGCTGGGCCCCGAGTATCGGCTCGTCCTGCTCGGCTCAGGGCCGAGGCGCGAGGGGCTGGCGGCGCTGGCCGCCGAGCTTCCCGCCGGCTCGGTCGAGTTTCGCGAGCCGGTACAGGCGGCGGAGGCGGCGGGGATGCTCCGGGCCGCCGACGCGCTCATGGTCTCGCTCGCCGATCAGCCCGGGCTGGAGAAGTTCGTGCCCTCGAAGCTGTTCGACTACTGCGCCCTGGGCCGGCCCGTGGTGCTCGCGGCCGTGGGCGAGTCGCCCCGGCTCGCCGCCGAGTTCGACGCCGCGCTGCCGGTCCCGCCCGGCGACCCGGCGGCGCTCGCCGAGGCGATTCGCAGCCTCCGGGACGATCCCGAGCTCGGCAGATCGCTGGGCGCCGCGGGAACGCGCTTCGCGGCCCGTTTCCGGCGCGAGGAGGGGGTGCGGGAGCTGGAGCGGGTGCTGGAAGCGGTGGCGGCGGACCGATGAGCTCCGCCGCGGGGACGGTGCTGCTGCTGTCCGACTACGGCGGCTCCTACGCGGGCTCGTTCGTGCCCATGCTCCGTGCGACCGCGGTCGCCGCGCGCGAGCGTGGGTTCGAGGTCGCCTGTGCGTTCACCCCGGTCTCTCGCGACCGCGCCTGGCTCGCCGAGCTCGAGGCCGACGGGATTGCGATCAGGTTCCCGCCGGCTGCCGACCGCGCCACGCTCTCGCGCTGGCTTGCCGGGTGGCTCGGCGAGCTCGACGGTCCGGTGATCCTGCACACGCACTTCACGGCCTTCGAGTTGCCGGCGGTCTCGGCCGCCTCGTCTCGCCCGGACGCGCGCGTCGTCTGGCATCTGCACAGCCACCTTCCGGGCGGCCCTCGCCTGTTTCCCAGGACGGTGGTCAAGTACGGGATCGTCGCCCGGCGGGTTGCCCGAATCCTCTGTGTCAGCGAGGCGCTCGCCGCCGCCGCGCGACGCCGTGGCGTGCCGTCGCGGCGGCTGACGGTGATCTTCAACGGAATCGATACGGCACGCTTCGAGCTCGTCGACGCAGCCCGGCGCGCGGACGCGAAGCGCTCGCTCGGGGTCGATCCGCAGACGCCGCTTGCGCTGCACATCGGCTGGAGCTGGGAGGCGAAGGGCGGGCCACTGTTCGCCGAAGCGCTGGCACGTGTGCGCGCCGGCGGTTCGAACGCCGTCGGGATCTCGGTCGGCGGCGGTGCCGGCGCGCGCGAGGCCGCGGTGCGCCTCGGCCTCGGCGACGCCCTGCGCGCGGCGGAGCCCAGCCCCGACGTGCGTCGCTTCTATGCCGCCGCCGATCTCTTCTTCGCGACCAGCCACGGTGAGGGTGGGGAGCCGCCGTTCGCGATCCTCGAGGCCCTCGCCAGCGGCGTGGCCGTGGTGGCCGGGGACGTTCCGGGGCACCGGGTGGCGCCTCGCCCGGCCGCGCTGAAGCTGGCGGAGCCCGCGCCCGCCGAGCTTGCCGCCGTCGCCGCAACGGCATTGGGGCAGAGCTCGGCCGAGCGCGACCGCGAGGCCCGCGAGGCGCACGGATGGGTGGTCGCGAACCGGTCGCTGGCCGAGGTCGTCAGGCGGACGACGGATATCTATGCCGAGGTGCTTCGAGACTAGGCCTGCGGTCGATCGCGGCCAAGGTGCGGGAACGCGGCGACCACGTCGGGCGGGGCGCGATCGCGAAATTTGCGCCGGTCGAAGAGCCAATCGCGGGCGACGATCAGACGCTCGCGGGCGGCGACGAGCAACCCGGCGCCCGTTGCCGCCCCGGTGACCGCCGCGTGGCGGCCGGCCGCCGCCGCGAGCTGCTGTTCGACCTCCGGCCGCGCCGACGGCGGCAGTCGCGGGTCGGCGAGCACGCGCTCCAGCACCCGGGTCAGCCCCTCGAGCATCATCGAGTTGTCCTTCGATTGGGAGTCGGCGCGATCGCGCTGCAACAGCAGCGGCTCGGTGGCGGCGGCGACGGCGACGTGTCCCGCCAGCAGGATGCGAAACCAGAGGTCGTAATCGTCGACGCCGCCGACGTCGAGCCGAAAGCCGCCGGCCTCGTCGAGCGCCGCGCGGCGCACCGTCGCCGAGCTCATGACGAAGTTGGCGCGGCCAAGCGTCGCCACGATCAGTTCCCAGGGCGCACCCGGAGGCGGCGGCGGCCGGGAGACGAACTCGGTTCGCCGGCGGATCCGCAAGGAGACGTCATCGAGGGCGTAGGCGTCGCAGTAGGCGAACCCCGCGGCCGGCTGCGAGTCGAGAGCGGCCCCCATGCGCTCGAGGTAGCGCGGCATCCACAGGTCGTCGTTGTCGAGGAAGCTGACATAGGCGGCGCCGGCGTGGGCGATCCCGGTGTTGCGCGCACCGGCCGTGCCGGTGTTCTGCTGGCGGATCAGGCGCAACCGCGGATCGGCCTCGGCGAGGCTGGCGACGAGCTCCGGGGACGAGTCGCTCGATCCGTCGTCGACGACGATCAGCTCCAGATCGGGCTCACTCTGCGCGAGCACCGAGCGAATCGTCTCGGCGATCGTCTGCTCGGCGTTGTAGGCGGGGATGACGACGCTGAACCGGGGCATCGGGGCCAGGTTATGGAGCGAGCGTCTCGTCGAGCGGCTCGGGCTCCGGGAGATCCGGGTCCGGTCCGCGGAATCGCGCCAGCCGGGTGCGCAGGCCGCGGCCGCCCTCGGCGATCGCGCGTCCCGTCTCCGGCGCCAGCAGGCGCAGGATCGCGAGGTAGATCATCGCCCCGATCAGCATCTCGCCGGCCAGAAGCACCGCCCCGAGCGCGGTGCCGTGCGACTCGGCGTCGACCAGCGCCTCGAGCGGGATCAGTACCGCGGCGCCGATCAGCGCCGCGATCGCCGGAGGCCAGACCTCGGCGACCATCGTCCGCATCGGGGTGCCCGCGACCCGTTGCATGATCACCAGCGCGTAGATCCCGCCGATCACCGCGCCGGCGGAGAAGCCGGCGGCGGCGGCGGTGAGCCCGAAGGGCTGCAGGGCCAGGATCAGCGCGGCGGTGGTCAGCGCGGTGACCAGATGCATGCGGGTCAGGTAGCGGGGCTCGCCGACCGCCTTCAGCGCCTCGGAGACGACGTTGGCGAGCATGCCGCCGGCCGGGAACAGGCACATCGCCGCCAGCGCTTCGCCGGCGTCGCGCCAGATGTCGCCGAAGATGATCACCGCCATCGGCACGCCGAGCGGCAGGAACACCAGCCCGGCCGGGAAGGCGAGCACGCAGATCCATCGCAACGAGCGCAGGAACGCCCCTTGCAGGCGCGCCATGTCGTCGGCGATCCGGGAGAAGGCGGGGAAGAGGACGTAGGCGGCACCGGAGAGCAGGAGGGCGAACGGCGTCCCGGCGAGCCGCAGCGCGTAGCGGAACTGGCCCAGGGAGGCGGTGCCGAGGAAGCGGCCGATGATCGCGTTCGCGCCCAGCTCGCCGAAGTTGAGGACCGCGGTGGCGACGAACACGTGGCGGCCGTAGCCGACCAGCTCACGCCACATCCCATACGACGCGTGCGCCAGCCGCGGCCGCCAGCGGCAGAGGATCCAGGAGAGGATCGCGTCGACGGCGAAGCCGGCGTACTGGCCGATCACCAGTGCCCACGCCCCCATGTCGGCGGCCGCGGCGATGATCGTCGCGGTGCCGAAGGCGACCACCGTCGCCGGCTCGACCACGAGTCGTCGCAGAAACGAGAACTTGCGCTGCAGCATCGCGTCCGGGATCGCCCCGCTGGTGCGCAGGAACACCGTCCCGCTGACGGCGGCGGCGAGCGCGGCGACATGGCTGCTGTCGAAGAACTCGCCCACCAGGGGCGAGGCGGCGAGCGCCAGCAGGCTGAACAGCGCCCCGGTCGCCAGGGTCGCGAACGCCGCGGTCGAGAAGGCCTCCTCGACGCGGTCGCGACGCTGGACCACCGCCGAGGCGAGCCCGGACTCGGTGACCATCAGGCTCAGCGAGACGAGGATCGTCGCCGCCGCGAACTCGCCGAAGTCGTCCGGGGTCAGCAGGCGGGCGAGGACGACGTAGACGATCAGGTTGAGCGCCTGGGCGAATACGTAGCCGCCGGCGGCGAGGCTGATACCGCGCACGACGGTGGAGGTCAGATTGCGCGGCGTTTCGGGGTCGGCCACTGCAACCGATGCTATTCGCGGGCCAGGCGGGGAACGTTGCAGCCCTCAACTACTACTTTGACCTCACCGATACGTAGTAGCGTGAATCAGGTAGCGCGGAAACGCATTCGAGGGGCGGTGGACCGGACAACCGTCCAGAACGAGGCGACGATGGCGCTGTTTCGAGCAGGGCGGCCGATGGGACGTCCGATGCGCTTCCGAGCCACAATCGCCGCCCTCGCCGCCGCCGGCATCCTCGCTGCCCTCCCGGGCGCCGCTGCCGCCGCGCCGACCTGCAACCTGGCCGTCGCCACGAACGGCAACGACGCCAACCCCGGGACCCTCGAGCAGCCGCTGCGCGACCCCGAGCTGGCGGTCGGTCGACTGGCTCCCGGCCAGACGCTCTGCTTCGGCGCCGGCGTCCACACCTGGAACGGCGGCCTCAGCGTGACCAGGCCCGACGTGACCCTCACCTCCGCCCCCGGCACGGTGGCGACGCTGCAGGGCAACCTGCGGGTCGAGATCGAGGCAACCGGCGCCGTGATCGAGAACCTGAAGCTCGACGGCCGCAACCCCGATGACTACTTCAACCCGCTGATCTACGCCGACCGCGTGGTCCTGCGCAACAACGAGATCACCAACGGCCACACGACCAACTGCATCCACCTCGCCCCCTACTACGACAACCCGGGGCCCACCGGCGTCGTGATCGAGGGCAACAACATCCACGACTGCGGAACGCTGCCGGCCAACAACCACGAGCACGGCATCTACATCGCCGAGGCCTACGACACGATCATCCGCAACAACCGCATCTGGGGCAACGCCGACCGCGGAATCCAGCTGTTCACGAAGGTCGAGGGCACCCGGATCACCGGCAACGTGATCGACGGCAACGGCACCGGGTTGATCTTCGGCGGCATGGAGGGCGTGATGGCGACCGACACGATCGTCGAGCACAACCTGATCACCAACTCCAACGTCCGCCACAACGTCGAGGCCTCATTCGATTCGCAGACCACGCCGGCGACCGACAACCTGATTCGCGACAACTGCATCTACAACGCCGACGGCTGGTACGACGAGGCCGACGGCTCCGGGATCCAGACCCCCGAGTCGGGGTTCACCGCGACCGCCAACGTGATCGCCGATCCCCAGTACGTCAATCGCAAGGCCGGGGACTTCACGCTTCAGCCCGGCAGCCCGTGCGAGGGCGTGCTCGGCAGCGATGAGACGACGGCGCCGACGACGACGACGAGCGGCAAGCTCTCGCTGAACAGCCGCCGGGTGGTCGAGCCGGGGGCGATGACCAAGCTTCGCGGCAAGGTGCCGAAGGGCGTCACCGGCACCGTGACCATCCTGAAGAAGGTCCGCGGCAACTGGCTTGCCCGCGACACCGCTCAGATTCACGGCAGGAGCTTCACGACCAAGACCCGGGTCACCGACCGCTCGCGGTTCAAGGCGCGCGCAAGCGGCGCCCGCGACTCGAACGCGGTTCGAGTGATTACCCGCGGAGAGAAGCGGAAGAGCTAGACGCGGACGGGCGAGCGAACCGCTCGACCCGTTCGAGGACCGGCCACAGGGGCGACCCGCGCAGGGCGCGGACCGACCTCGAGACCTTGCTGCGGTAGCGCAGCGGCGTGTCGGCGCGGTAGAGCCCGACCCGGGGCCAGGAGAGCTGACGCGGGGGGTAGAACCGCTCCGGCAGCGCCGCCCCCGCCGCATAACCGGCATCGCGGACGGCGCCGATAACGCGCTCGTCGACGTCGCCATACGGGTAGGCGATCGAACGGCAGCGGACCTCGAGCCGGCGCTCGAGCTCGAGCCGGGAGCCGAGCAACTCGTCGGCGAGCCGCTCGTCGTCGAGCTTCGTCAGCCGCGGGTGGCTGCGCGTGTGCGAGCCCACCTCCCAGCCGAGCTCGATCAGCCGCGCCAGCTGCTCCCAGTCGAGCGACGTGAGCTCGTCGCGGTGGTCTGTCTCGAGCCACTGCTCGATCCCCGGCCAGCTCAGCGGCAGGCCCGAGCCGGGGAAGTCGGTGGGCACGTAGACGGTCGCCGGCAGCCCCAGCTCGTCGAGAATCGGCAGCGCATGGGTGAGCAGGGAGGCGTAGCCGTCGTCGAAGGTGACCACGAGGCGCTTACCGTCGCCGGGTTCGGCGACGGCGTCGGAGAACGTCGCGCCGCGATATCCGCGCTCGACCAGCGCGGTCAGCTGCTGGCGAAGCTGTTCGCGCGTGACCGCGAGTCGCGATGGCCACTCGTCGCTGACCGAGTGGTAGCAGAGCACCAGCAGCTCACCGAAATCCGGCCGGTGGGACCAGGGGAGCCGGTGCGCCAGGCGGCTCGAGCGCGGTACGGCGAGGCGGAAGGCGACCTTCTCCCCGAAGGCCCGTGTCCGAGAGCTGCGCGAGGCGCCGTACTCCGCGAAGCGCTTCGCGGTCGCCTCGAACTCCGGCCGCGGGGTGACGATCTGCATCGCCTCGAGCTGCGTCTGGTGCAGCAGGTGATAGGCGCCGCTGGCGACGTTGGGCACCGGGTGCGGGAACAGGTCGTAGAGCGACCAGAACCCGGTGTCGAAGCGATGCAGGCCCGCGGCGAGGCCGTCGACGCCCTCCTCGTAGAGCTCGCGGGCGGCGTCGTCGGCGAGCCCCACGGCGACGTCGCGGCAGCCCCAGAGGGCGAAGATCGCGCCGTTGAGGACGTAGGACGCGGGCACGGTCGGGTACTCCTCGGGAAAGAAGCGCCCGTCGAGCTCGGCGCGCACGCCTCCCTCCGCGGTCGGCACCCGCATCGGCTCCAGGGCCAGGCTCGCCGCCTCGGCGTAGCGCTCCACGCCGGTGTGGGCGTGGACACGAACGAGCAGGCTCGCGCCCTCACCCTGCGCCATCGCCGACAGCCACGGCGGCCGGAGCCAGTACGAGTGCGGCATCGCGATCGAGTGCGGCCAGCCGCCGTCGCGGGCCTGATCCGCGACCAGCTCGTCGGCGACCGCGACCGCGGTAGCGAGCCATTCTTCACCGTCGCCGGCGAGGTAGCGCTCGATGCAGCCGAGGCCGAACTGTGCGGTGGCGACGTGGATGCGTTCTGCGTGCGGGGGCATCCAATCGGGCGGCCAGTCGGTCGAGTCGGCCTTCACCGTGAAGTCGATGTAGTAGCCCTCGATCGCCTCGCCGGTGATCCTGCTCCCGACCGGCGGGGAGAAAGAACCCGCCGTGCTGAGTACGTTGGGTGCCCCCGGATGCACCTGCCAGAATCCGCGCAGCCGATCGAGACCGCGGCGTTCGCCGCTCATCCGCCAACCCTTTCGTTGCTCCCCATTACCGCGAAGCTACAAGACCGTTGAGCGGAGCAGGCCGCCGAGAGAGGCTCAGGGTGCTGACGATGTCGGACTCCGTCGGCTCGCACGGCGGAGCCGAGGAGCTCGCACGCCAGATCGCCCAGCGGCTCGATCGCGACCGCTTCGAGTCGACCTTCTGCGCGACCCGGTTCACGCCGTCGCCCGAGGCCGACGCGGTGCTCGCCGAGCTGCGCGAGTCCGACACCGGATTTCTCGGGCTCAGCCGCCCCGGCCGTCTCAACCTCGGGGTGTGGCGCGGGCTGATCGGCGAGATGCGCGAGCGGCGGATCGACATCCTCCACAGCCACAAGATCGGCTCCAACTTCTGGGCCGCGCTGATCGCGCCGCGGGTGCCGGTCAAGGTCTTCGTCGCCCACGAGCACACCTGGTCCTACGAGGGCCAGCCGCTGCGGCGGGTCCTCGACCGCCGGCTGATCGCTCGCCGGGCGGATGCCTTCGTCGCCGTCTCCGAGGACGACCGGCGCAAGATGATCGAGATCGAGCGGATTTCACCCGAGGTCGTGCGCTTCGTCGCCAACGGGATCCCGGACCCGCCGCCGGCGGGGCCGCCGGAGCGCGTTCGCGCCGAGCTCGGAATCGTCGCCGATCGCCCGATCGCCGGCATGGTTGCGACGCTGCGACCGCAGAAGGCCTATGACGTGCTGATCCGCGCCGCCGCCGAGCTCCGGCGCTCGGTGCCGGACGTCGCCGTGGTGATCGTCGGCGGCGAGGAGAGCGGGACGACCCAGGAGCGTGAGCGACTTCAGGGGCTCGTCGCCGAGCTCGGTCTCGAGCAGACGGTGATCTTCGCCGGTTTCCGGCCCGATGCCTTCAACGTCGTCAACGCGTTCGACGTCGGCTGCCTCTCCTCCGACTTCGAGGGCAGCCCGCTGACCGTGCTGGAGTACATGGAGGCGGCGAAGCCGGTGGTCGCGACCCGCGTCGGCGGCGTCCCGGATCAGGTCGTCGAGGGCGAGACCGGGCTGCTCGTCGAGCCGCAGAACCCGGTGATGCTGGCCGGGGCGATCGCCGAGCTGCTGCTCGATCCCGCCCGCGCCGAGGCGATGGGGGAGGCGGGCCGCCGGCGCCGGCGCGAGCTGTTCTCGGTCGATGCGACCACGCGTGCGATCGAGAACCTCTACCTGGAGCTGTTCGAGCGAGCGGAGCGACGATGAAGGGCGAGTTGATCACCAGCCTCGATCAGCTGCCCTCGATCGAGGACGAATGGCGCCGGCTCGCCGAGCGCCAAGGCAGTGCCTTTACCAGCCCGGAGTGGGTGCGGGCCTGGTGTGCGACCGCCGGCGCCGGCACCGCGCTGCGGATCGTCGCCGTGCGACGCGAGGATGGTGCGCTCGCCGGGGTGCTGCCGCTGGTCGCCGACCGCGCCGGGCGGCGGGCCACCCTGCGGTTCGCCGGGTCGGCGCTCGGCGACCGCTTCGGGCCGCTCGCCGAGCCGGAGGACGAGGAGGCGGTGGCGACGGCCGCGATCGCAGCGCTCGAGGCCGCCGGCGAGGCGCCGGGCGCGATCATCCTGCACCGGGTCGACGCCGATCGATCCTGGCCGCAAGCGATCGCGGCCGGGTCGAGCCGGTCGATGATCTCGATCGCGCAGAGCCCCGCCGACCTGCTCTACATCCCCACCGCCGGGCTCGACTGGGACGGCTACCTCGCCACCCGCTCGCAGAAGTTTCGCCAGCGGGTGGCGCGAGGCCTGGAGAAGGCGCTGGCGAAGGAGCACTCGTTCTCGGTTCGCGAGACCGCGAACGGCGCCGAGCTCGAGCGCGACCTGGCGACGCTGTTTCGCCTCCACGATCTGCGCCACACAACCGACTCCTCGATCGCCGGCGGCGGCGACCGCGTTTTCCTCGCCGAGTTCGCCGGGCTGGCGCTGGCGCGCGGCTGGCTGCGCCTGCGCACGCTGGAGATCGAGGGCGAGCCGGTGGCCGCGTTCTTCGCCTGGAAGGTCGGGCCGCGCTATGCGCTCTATCAGAGCGGTTTCGACCCCGCCTGGGCCGATCGCAGCGTCGGCGCCCTGCTGCTCGTGCGCACGGTCCGCGCCGGGCTCGAGGAGGGCGCCGACGAGGTCGACCTGCTGCTCGGCGAGGAGGCCTACAAGCAGCGATTCGCCGACGCGACGCGGCCCGTGCACACGGTGACGATCGTGCCGCGATGGAGCCGGGCGCGGTTGCTGGTCTCGGGCGAGGCCGCGGCGCGGCGGCGAATGCGCGGCCTGGCCGCGCACCCGCGAATCGGCGGCGCGCTCAAGCGTGCCGCGCGCTTGCTGCCGACCGGGCGCCGCGGCTAGGCCGCCGGCCGCGCCTAGGTGCGGCCGCTGGTGACCCGCCGGACGACGTTGCGACTGGCGCGCATTCCGCGCCAGGCACCGGCCTTGACCCGGTCCGCGGCGGCGCTCTCGCCGGGTGCCTTCGGCGACAGCCGCAGGCGCCTGAGGCGCGAGTTCATCGCGTATACGTCGACCACCTCGGCGCTTCGCTTCGTGTAGAAGGAAGTCGAGAGCGAGATCGAGTAGTCGGGGCCGTTCTTGATCGCGTGCGGGTCCTGCGGCGGGATGTGGACACCGTCGCCTGGACCCATGGCGAAGACCTCGGCGTTGTGGGGCATGTCGCCGATGTTGCGATGGCCACCGCCGTAGTAGCGCTCGGCCTCCGTTCGCTCGGTCTCCAGGTCCTTGAACTTGCCGATCGTGATCTCCTTCGTCCCGTGGATCTGAAACAGCATGTTGTGCTCCGGATCGAAGTGGGAGGGCACGTTCGAGTTCGCCGCCGAGACCAGGATGTAGCACTCGCTCGAGATCCGCCCGCCCTCGAGGTCGACCTGGTCGGAGTGGATCTCGGAGAGGATCTCCTCCGTCATCTGGGCGTACTCGGGGTCGGAGTGGACCTTCTTCATCACCATCCACTTGCCGTTGGTCTCGATCCCGCGGATCACGTCGCCCGCGGTCAGGGCGGCGTCCTGCTTGCCGCCGCCGGGGAGGATCGACGGGGCGTCTGAATCGGTGTGCTCGTACTGGCCCGGGGGCAGGCTGTCGGCGAGCTGGGCGAGGCGCTCGATTTGAAGCAACGGATGGTCCGAGAGGTTGTGGCGGACGGCGAACGCGTCGCGTCCGAAGCTCTTTTGCATCAGGTCGTAGTCGACGTCGATCCAGTTGGTCATGCGTGAAGTCCTCCTGTGGTCAGGTTCATTATGCCTTCGGCACGAAGCGCGCGTAGCTCAAGCCCCGACCTCGGCCGCCCGGTCGCGCTCGACTCGCCGCGCGACCACGAGCATCGCCGGGCCCAGCGCGAGCAGCAGCCACAGCGCCTTGCTGAATTGCTCGGAGATGAAGAAGTCGGCGACCAGGATGCCGCCGAGCGCGACCAGCAATCCGCGGGCCAGGACCTCCATCTCGCGGTCGCGGCTGCGCTTGAACGACGCCACCGCCTTCGCCAGGGCCGCGAGGCACAATCCGATCACCCCCAGAAACAGCGCCGCGCCGACTACGCCCAGCTCGACCAGCGTCTCGAGGTAGGTGTTGTGGACCACGAGCGGGTTGTCGACGATCAGGTCGCTGCGAGGGGTCACACCGGGCTCGAGCACGTAGTGGATCGAGGTGGCCCGGAAGTTGCCGGCCCCGACGCCGATCACCGGGTTGGCCTCGGCCATCCGCCAGGCGACGGCCCAGATCGTCGTCCGTCCCTCCTGTACGCGCTGGGACCCCTGGGTGGTCGCCTCGAGGTGCTGGACCGCTTCCGGGCCGGCGAAGCCGGCGAAGTAGATCGCGACCGCGACCGCCCCGGCAACCGCGACCCCGGCGATCCACACCCGCCAGCGGCCCGCGAGCAGGATCGCGAGCAGCAGCGTGACGGCAAGCGCGATCAGCCCACCGCGCGAGACCGTGAGCATGACCACCGACCCGCTGAGCAGGCCCACGGCCGCCGCCAGAAGGCGAACGGTGGGCCGCTGGGTGAGGCCGATGGCGGCGAACATGCACAGGGCGACCGCCGGCACCAGCACCGCGGCCAGCTCGTTGGGGTCGAGCGCCGCGCTTTCCAGCCGTCCGTACTGGGCCTCGAACTGGCTCGGGGCCGCGAGCCCGTAGCAGGCGGCGACGAAGGCGCCGGTAATGAATGCCGCCAGCATCCGCTGCATCGACTGGCGCCGATTCACCGAGGTGAGCACGATCACGAACAGGATCCCGTTGAGGACGTAGCGCGAGAGAGCGTCGAAGACGAGCAGGGGGTCCTCCGACCAGGCGGTGCTCAGGGCAACCCAGCCGAATAGCGCCACGGTGGCGACGATCACCGTGCGCGGGATCCCCGCCGGCAGCGCGACGTCGCCTCGTTGCGCGGTCAGCAAGGTCAGCCAGGAGAGCACCAGCAGCAGCCCGAGCACCTTCGTGAACGAGAGCACGGAGCCGCCGAAGGGCACGATCTCGAGGAAGGCGAGGAAGGTGAACACCGCCAGGCCCGCGATCAGGTCGGCGAGCACGAGGATCACGAAGGCGACCATGAACGCGGCCGCGATCGCCAGCTCGGGCTTGACCCCGGCCATCAGCCCGACCGCCACGGACAAGAGCCCGATCAGGGGCGCCCAGAGCCAGCGGCCGGGGTCCAGCTGTAGGGCCACGGGCTAGGCCTCGGAGGCGGGGCCGGCGTCGCCCACCGGGAGGTCCTCGAACAGCGGCGCGCGCTCCTGGTAGTAGTAGCCGCTCTTCGCCGGGCGCGGAACTCCGACGACGGCGAAGCCGACCGGCCGGATCCCGTTCTCGGCCAGCAGCTCGCCGAGGCGGTGGACGGCGGAGAGGCGGCTGTTGCCGAGCCGGGTGACGATCAGCACGTCGTCGGCGAGCCGGGCCAGGGGCAGGGCGTCGACGACCTCGGTCAGCGGGGGCGAGTCGATGATCACGTAGTCGGCAAGCTCTCGCGCGTCCTCGATCAGGCGCTCCGCCGCCCCGAGCGCGAACAGCTCGGTCACCCAGCCGCCCTCGTAATCCGCCAGCAGCAGGCCGAGGTTCTCGCCGTAGGCGGTGTCGGTGACCAGCGCGTCGCGAAGATCGACGCTCTCGAGCAGGACGCTGACAACGCCGCGCTTCGGCGCCGTGCCGAGTGCGCGGCCGATCGCGGGCCGGCGCAGGTCGCCTTCGATCAGGATGACTCGATTGCCGGCGGCCAGCAGCGAGGTGGCGAGGTTGATCGCGGTGGTCGTCTTGCCCTCCGACGGTGCCGGCCCGGTCACCAACAGGACCCGGCTGCCACCGCCTCGGCGCGAGGCGGCGAGGGTCGCGCGCAGGGCGCGGTAGGCCTCGAGGCTCGACGGCGAGAGGGCCTTCGGGCTGATCGGGCGATCGCTGCGCTTCGAGGTCTCCTGGGGGATCCGTGCCAGGATCGGAAGCCTGTACAGCTGCCGAAGCTGTTCCTCGCGTCGCAGACGCGGATCGAGAATGCGCGAAGCGAAGGCGACGGCGATGCCGAGGATCATCCCGGCGAGCAGCCCACCGGCGACGCTGAGCGCGGGCCGCGGGGAAACGGGGTCGGTCGGCAGGTCGGCGAGCGTCTCGACCTCGATCGTCGGGTCATCACCCGCCCGCAAGAGCTCGAGCTGGGTGACCTGGTCTTCGAGCACGGCCCCTCCGTTGCCCGCCTCCAGCGAGGCCTCGAGCGCGGGAAGCCGCTCGTCGATCTGGTCCCTCATCCGTTCGGTGCGTTCGGCAACCGCCTGTTCGGCGAAGGAATTGGCGATCTCCTGGGCCTCCTCCGGCGTGTTGGCGCTGGCGGTGATCGCGATCAGGTCGCTCTGCGCGATCGGCTCGGCGCGCACGCTCGTCTGCAGCGACTGCGGGGTCTGGTCGGTATCGAGGTCCTCCTGGACCCGCTTGGCCACGTCGAGGGTCGTCGCCAGGCGGGCCGCGGTCTCCACGTCGCGGGTCGGATCCGCCGACTCCTGCGGCAGGCCGGCGATCACGTAAGCGGGGTTCTGCTCTCCGGAGATCGGGCTGACCAGGAGGTCGGCCTCGGCCTCGTACACCTTCGGCGCCGTGAGCACGTAGGCGATCGCGATCCCCGTCGTCAGGGCGATGATCGCCAGGATCAGCCAGATCCGCTCGCGCAGGATCTGCACGAAGCGGCTCAGGCCCTCCTGCTCCTCGGGCGGCTGTAGCCAGTCCGCCGCCGCGGCGTCGCTTTGAGAGCTCATCTAAGCGAGATTCTGACAGGGCCCGCGAGCTCCTCCTGCACGATCACCCGCAGCGCCTGACAGAGTTCCCAGAACTTTGCGAACTCTCGTCTATACGGACTACACGTACCAGCGCATCGGCGGCCGCGTCTATTCCGAGCGCGCCTTCTCCCTTTTCCTTGCCGGTGTGGCGGGGGAGCTCGACGGTGACGTGATCCTGCTGGGACGGGTCCGCCCGGACGCCCAGGACGCCCACTACGGGATCGGAGACGGGGTCGAGTTCGTGCCGCTTCCCTGGTATCGCTCGCTGGTCTCCGCCGCCGCGGTGCCGGGAATTCTGCGCTCGCTGCGGACGGGGTGGGGAGCGGTGGGGATGGCCGACCGCGTGTGGCTGCTCGGCCCGCACCCGCTGATCCTGATCCTCGCCCTGTTCGCGATCCTCCGTCGCCGCCGGCTGGTGCTCGGCGTCCGCCAGGACTTCCCCACCTACATCGCCGCGCGCCGGCCGCGAAGTCGGGTCCTGCGGCTCGCGGCGAATCTGCTCGAGCGCTCGTTTCGGGCCCTTGGCCGCCGCCATCCGGTCGTCGTCGTCGGGCCCGAGCTGGCTCGCAACTACGGGCGTTCGCGCGAGCTGCTCGAGATTCCGGTCTCGCTGATCCGCGCCGACCAGATCGTCGACGAGCGGGACGCACTCGCTCGCGACTACTCGGCGACGCGGACGATCCTCAGCGTCGGGCGTCTCGATACCGAGAAGAATCCGCTGTTGCTCGCCGATGTGCTCGCCCGCCTGCTCGAGCGCGGGGGAGAGTGGAGGCTCGAGGTCTGCGGCGAGGGGCCGCTCGCCGGCGAGCTCGAAGCCGAGCTGCGGCGACGCGGGATCGAGAGCCACGCCGAGCTCGCCGGATACGTGCCCTTCGACGGCGGCCTGGTGGAGCGATACCGCGAGGCGCACGTGCT
This sequence comes from uncultured Solirubrobacterales bacterium, assembly GCA_963767475.1. Classification (GTDB taxonomy): domain Bacteria; phylum Actinomycetota; class Thermoleophilia; order Solirubrobacterales; family 70-9; genus WHSW01. The sequence continues at coordinate 122,501 of CAVYEI010000003.1, read as the reverse complement.
CCTGCATTCGTCGCTGACCGAAGGCCTGCCGCAGGTCCTGCTGGAGGCGTTCGCGGCCGGGCTGCCGGTGGTCGCATCCGACGTCGGCGGGATCGCGGAGGCGGTTGGCCCCGCCGTGTCGCTGGTCCCGGCCGCCGATCCGGCCGCCGCCGCGGCCGCGGTCGAGGAGATCGTGGCCGATCCGAAGCGCCGGGCGACGCTGATCGGCGCCGGGCTCGAGTACATAGGCGAGCACACGATCGAGATCGAGACCGCGCGCGTCGCCCGCTTCCTCGAAGGCTGAAGCGGCGCTCGCCTTTGATGCGGCAAGAAACGTCCCGAGCTGAGATAACACTTGCGCCATCACGGCAACCTGCCGATAGATGCCGCGACGGTGGCATTATGACTGGACGCATGGCTGAGATCCGCTTTCCCCTTCGTGGGCGTCAGGCACGGCGCGACGCCCACGCCTCGACGTCCCCTGATCCGCTGCAGGAGATGGCAGAGCAGATCCGCGAGCTCGATCGAGCCGCCGAGCAGGCCGCCGAGCGGATTGCCGCCGCGGCCGAGGCCCTGCGCGAGCGCGAAGCCGAGTCCGGCTCGGCCACCCGTGCCGACCTGCTCGCGGGCCTCGCTTCCGCCCTGGTCGACCGCACCGAGGAGATTCGCTCGGACTGTGGGCGCCTTTCGGCGCTGATGGAGCGCACCGCGACGCTGATCGCCGCACGCGACTCGCGTGCGGCGACCCAGGCCGAGCCGGTGCGTGAACCCGAGCCCACGTCCTTTCCGCCTCCGGTGGCTTCGCCTCCGGTCGAGGCGCTCCGCGAGCCCGAACCCGAGCCCGAGCCCGAGGTCGTCGAGCCCGCGGCGGAGCCTGTGATCGAGCCCGAGGCAGCCGGGCCCGCGGTGGAACCGGCCGCCGAGCCCGAGTCCGTGCCCCCACCGCCGCCGGCGCCGGCGAGCGAAGAGGCCGCTGTCCCCGAGCCCCCGCTCGGCGACCCGAACGGATCCGCCGGCGACCCCGAGCAGGTCGCGGACGGCGTGGCCGGGTCGCGGCCGCGCTGGCTTGCGCGGCGTGAGCAGAGCGCGGAGCCCGCCCCACCCGGCGGTACCTCCGAGGGCGTACGCCTGATCGCCACCCAGATGGCGATCGCGGGCTCGAGCCGCTCCCAGATCGAGCGCCGGCTTCGGATTCAGTTCGGCGTCCGCGACGCCGACCAGGCACTCGATGAGATCTTCGGGACCCGTCGGAGCGAAGTGGGATGACGATGGCGAGTCCCTCAGCCGACGACCCCTCCTCGGCGAGCGGCGCCTCCTCCGAGCTGCGGCGCTCGGTCGGCCAGGCGACCGAGCGAATTCACGAGATCATCGACGCCGCCGAGCGTGTTGCGGTCGAGATTCGCAGCGACGCCGAGGCTGAGGCCGAGCGCTACCTCGAAGAGCGCCGGCGCGAGGCAGACCGGCTGGCCGGCGAGCGCACCGCCGCCCTCGACCAGCTGACGAAGACGCTCGCCAACAGCGCCGAACGCTTCAAGCACCAGGCCGAGCAGATGCTCGCCGACCTCGATCGCGTGATCTCCGAGGCACGAGCCGGCGTCTACCGCAACGGCGCCTTGGCTGCCGTCGAGACCGAGGCGGAGCCGGCGCCGGAACCGCGCCCGGCGGAGCCGGAGCTGCGGTCGGTCGTTCCGGAGCCCGAGCCCGAGCTGCGACCGGTCGAACCGGAACCGAGCGAGCCGAGCCGGATCGTCTCCACCTATTCCGGCAGCGAGGCGGAGACGCCCGCCGCGGATGCCGACAGCGCCGACCAGACCTCGGAGGCGCTCTTGCGCGCCACCCAGATGGCGGTCACCGGACAGGATCGCGCCGAGATCGCCGCAGCCCTGCGCGCCGATTTCCCCGGCGTCGACACGGACGCGATCGTCGACGAGATCCTCGGCTGAGCGCCCACCGGCGCTCGACGTCCGCGGCCCTACGGGTCCTGCCAGGGCCGGCCCTCGGTCGCGAACAGGGTCACGTCGGTGAGCTCGGCGAAAACCGCCCAGCGCTGTGCGGCGCTGTAGAGCGGATGGCAGGCGGTGAGCACGAGTCGCTCGTAGCCGACGTCGTCGACGATCTCGACCTGGCTCGGGTCGACGATCTCGTGCTTTTGGACCTCGTAGACGAAGGTCCCATACGGCATCTCGAGCGTGATCTCGTCGCCGTCCTCGATCTCGTTGATCTTCCGAAACGGCGCCAGGTAGGTGGTCCGGTGGCCGGCGATCCCGATCGTCTTTCCCTGCCCGGGAAAGGCCGTTTCGGGATAGTGGCCCGGCCCCTTCTGCAGGCTGGCGGTGTCGGTCCCCTGGACGACGACGGTCTCGAGGCCGATGCTCGGGATCTTTATTCGCCCGATCCCCTCACCGGTCTTCACCTGCTCGGCGAACAGGTCGGCGAGCCCCTCGACCCGTTCGTCCACGTTCTCCGCCCCCTCGACCGCGCGCAGGTCGGCGGGCGAGGGGAACTCGTCCTCGAGCGCCGCCAGGGAGTCCTCGGCGTGGCCCTGCTGGATCGAGCCGTAGACGGTCGATAGCGGCTCCTTCCAGGCGAGCGTCATCGCCACGTCGGCGGCGATCACGACCCCGGCGGTGATCAGGGCGACCGAGAGGATGTAGGCGAGCCGGCGCATCAGTTGGCTGATCCATGATCGCGGAGCGACCGGCAGCACGCATAAGGCGCCTCAACAGCGGCGCGGCTCGGCAAGGCCTCGCATGCGAGACTTGCGCGCCGATGAGCGACGAAGCGCCCAGGATCGCCAGCTACCAAGCCGACCCAGAGCGGATCGGACGGGTGCTGCTGCTCTACTCCGGCGGGCTCGATACCTCGGTGATGCTGCATTGGATCCAGCAACGTTACGGGGCCGAGATCGTCACCCTGACGGTCGATCTGGGTCAGCCCGGGGAGGACTGGGAGGTGGTCGTCGGCAAGGCCCGCGAGCTCGGGGCCGTGGAAGCGATCCGGGCCGACGCGCGCGACGAGTTCGCCCGCGAGTACGTGTTGCCGGCGATCAAGGCGAACGCCCTCTACGGCGGTGGCTACCCGCTGTTCACGGCGCTGGCGCGGCCGCTGATCGCAAGGCTGGCGGTCGAGCACGCGCGGGCGACCGGCTGCGACACGATCGCCCACGGCTGCACCGGCAAGGGCAACGACCAGGTGCGGATCGACGGCACGATCGCCACGCTCGACCCCGAGCTCAAGGTGCTGGCGCCGGTGCGCGAGTGGAAGATGGGGCGCGAGGAGGAGATCGCCTACGCCCGCGAGCACTCGATTCCGATCAAGGGCTCCAACGAGGCCGCCGCCCCGTACTCGATCGACGACAACCTCTGGGGCCGCTCCTCGGAGGGACGCTCGATCGAGGATCTCTCCGAACCGACGCCCGACGACGTCTTCCAGCTCGTCACCCGGCCCGAGGACGCGCCGGACGAGCCCGAGCTCGTGCGCCTGGGCTTCGAGGCCGGTCGCCCGGTCTCGGTCGACGGCGAGCGGCTGGAGCTGGTCGAGCTGATCGAGCGCGTGGCCGCGATCGGGGCTCGCCACGGCGCCGGGATCGTCGACCACATCGAGGACCGGATCGTCGGGCTCAAGGTCCGCGATATCTATGAGGTCCCGGCCGCCGCGGTGATCATGCCCGCGCACCGCGAGCTCGAGAAGCTGGTCTCGACCATCCACCAGAACAACTTCAAGCGCACGCTCGAGGACAAGTGGGCCTACCTCTGTTACGCCGGGCTCTGGCTCGAGCCCCTGCGCACCGATCTCGACGCCTACATGGAGTCGGCGAACGCGTACGTCACCGGCGAGGTGACGGTGAAGCTGTACAAGGGCTCGGCGACGGTGGTCGCGCGCTCGTCGCCGTTCGCGCTCTACGACCGCACCCTGGCCTCGTTCGACGAGTCGGGCGGCGAGTTCAGCCAGGATGCGAGCCCCGGCTTCATCGAGCTGTTCACGCTGCAGAGCCGCATGGCCCACCGGATTCGCAACCGCGACACCGGGGTAAACGACTAAAAGCCGCTTCCGGGAGGAACTCAGAAACATGGTTTCCGCGATTTACGAGATCATCGGCCGCTTCGTCGTCCGCCTCGTCTGGTTTCGCTTCGGCGGGGCGCTCAAGGTTGCCGGCGGTGCCGCCGCCGTCGTCGCCGTGCTCGCCGGCTATCTGATCGCCAAGCGCGAGCCGCCGGAGGGCTAGGACCTAGCGGCCGCGTCCGCCGCGGCCGCCTCGCCCGCCGCGGCCTCCTTGGCGGCGACCGGCGGTACTGGTGCGGGTGCGGTCGAAGTTCGCCCGGATCGTCTTCGTCGAGTTGACGGTGATGTTGTGCGTGCGCGCGCCGCCGTCCGACCAGGAGCGGTACGTGTAGCGATAGCGCCCGATCGTCTGCGGCGAGGGAGCCGAGATCGAGTTCGCGGAACCCTTGATCAGCGTCCTCGTGAACGGCGCCTTCGCCGTTGCTCCGTTGAGGGTCAGGTTGATGCCGACGCTCGAGCTCTGATTGGTCGACAGCGTCAGGTTCACGGTCGTCGGGTCGAGCCTGACGCTGGTCGTCGACGAGAGGCCGCCGGCGTCGGTCGCCGTGAGCCGCAGCTCGAGGTGCGACGGGTACTCGTGGTCGGGGGCGACGAAGCTGCCCGAGGCGCCGCTGAACGTCTGCAGCGGATGCGTGTGGCAGTTCGACGGGCAGTGGTTCATGAGCAGCTCCCAGCTCAGGGCGGAGGCCGGCAGCGTGCCCTGTTCGGGGTCCGCCGCCGATCCGCTGAAGCCGATCTGCTGACCGACCTGCCACTTCAGGGTCGGGGTGGGGCTGAGGATCGTCGGCGTCGGCGGGCTGTTGCCGACGTCGATCGTCGCGGTCGCGGTCGAGGTGCCGCCGCGGCCGTCGCTGACCCGCAGGCCGACCTCGTGTGAGCCGGTGGTGTTGAACGTCTGGCTCGTGGTCGCGGAGCTCGCGTCGTCGTACTGGCCGTCGTCGTCGAGGTCCCATGCGTAGGCGAGCGGGTCGCCGTCGGGGTCGCTCGAGCGGCGACCGTCGAGCTGCACGGTGAGCGGCGGCGAGCCACTGCGCGGGGTCGCGTCGAGCACCGCGGACGGCTGCTGGTTGCTCGCCGAGTAGGCGATCCGCTGGACCCGGCCGGCGTCGAAGTCGGGGTAGTACAACGCCCCGTCGGGCCCGAACTGGAGGTTGACCGGGTTCGCCGCACCGGCGTCGAAGGTTGCCAGCGTCGCCGGGTCCGGCAGCCCGTTGGCGCCTTCGCGCATCACCCAGATGCAGTCGCGCGAGTAGTCGGTGAAGAAGAGGGCGTCGTTGTAGGCGGCCGGGAACGCGCCGCTGTAGTTGAACTGCAGCCCGGCGATCGAGGAGCTGCCGGTGGGGCAGGTCTCGCCGGCGACGACCTTCGCCGTGTGGTGGTAGGCGTAGTAGGGCGACGCTGCGGCCCCGGAGGTTCCGTAGAGGGTCTCGCAGAGCGCGAGGTCGGCGCCGTCATAGCCGCCCTGGCGCCCGGAGCCCTCGTAGCAGGGCCAGCCGAAGTTGGCGACCGCGGCCGTGTTCAGGCGGTTGATCTCCTCCCAGTCGTTCCAGCCGACGTCGCCGATCCAGACCTCGCCGTGCTCGTCGATCGTGAACCGGAACGGGTTGCGCAGCCCGTAGGCGATCTGGCGGCCGACGTTGGCCTCCGGATCGGCGGCGTTCGGGTTGAACCAGATCGGCGAGCCGTCGTTCGGGTCGACGCGGATCACCGAGCCGTCGAGGCCGGTGGCGTCACCGCGGCTGCGGACGTCCTGGGCGCGCAGGGCGCCTCCCTGGGCGTTCGGCGGGGAGGGCAGGGCGCCGCCCGGGTCGGCGCACGGATTGGGCGGCAGGCCGTCCTGCCCGTAGTCGGCGAAGGTGAAGCTGGCCCCGTCACCGGCGCTCACGTAAAGCGATCCCCAGGGGTCGTACTCGACGCTGCCGACGGAGTGGCTCGGGTACTGCTGGCACCAGTCCTCGATCAGCACCTGCTCGTCGACGGTCCCGCCGGCCCCGGGCGTCAGCCGCGAGAGCCGGCCGCTGACCACGCAGCCGTCGGCGGTCGGTCCCGGCGGCGTCGGGCAGCCGTCCGAGGTTGCGCCCGCGGTGCCCCAGCGCGGCGCGTTGCCGCCGATCGCGGCGTCGTGGGTGTAAAGCACGTAGACCCACGGATAGCCGGCGGCGTAGTTGATGTCGAGGGTCATCCCCAGCAGGCCGCGGTCCCAGAAGTTGTGCACCTTCGTCCTCAGGTCCGCCCAGACCGTCGGGGTTGGGTCGCCGAGGCCGTCGAAGACCTTGATCAGGCCGCTCTTCTCGGCGACGTAGACCTTGCCGTCGGGGGCGAACTTGACCACGGTCGGGTTGGTGAGGCCGCTGAACGCGGTCGTCTCCTGGAACCCCGCGGGCAGGGTTCCGGCGCCGGCGCTCGCCTCCGTCGCGAGCAGAGTCGCGGCGCACGCGAACGCTATGACAAACCCCCTAATCGGTCGTCCGTGACGGATCAGGCACCTCCATACCCTCGATTGACGCCGCGATCGTACGAGGCCTCGATGAGATGAGGATGAGAATTTCGAGAGCGCGCGGGCTCTAGCCCGCGCACTCCCAGGCGGCAGCGCCGGAGTCGGCCCAGATCTGGGCCGCGATCTCGCTCTGCTCGGCCGGAGAGGCATCCTCCGGGTTGCCCTCGCCGCCGTACAGCTCCCAGGTCGAAGGCAGGATCTGGTAGGCGCCGCCGGCGCCGGAGGAGGGGTTGACCGCCTCGAAGTTGCCGCCCGACTCGCACATCACGATCGACTCGGGAATCGCCCAGTCGCCGAACCACTCCATCACCTCGCTCTGCGCCTGCTCGGCGGAGATCCGCTCCAGCCTCTGCACCTGATCGGTCCAGCGCCCGACCTGCGATTGCAGGCTCTCGACCGCGGCCTGGCGCTGGGCGCGCAAGGCCGCAAGCTGCTGGGCCTGGGCCTCGGCGTCGGCGCGGACCGCGGCGATCTGGTCGCGAGCGGCCTCGATCTGGGCGTTGAACTCCTCGGCGCGCTGCTGGGCCTCCTCGACCGCCGCGAGCTGCTTGGAGACCTGATCGCGCAAGCTGCGCACGCGGGAGACGAGCGACGCGTCGGCCTGCTCGATCCGGCGCAGATACTCGGCCCGCGTCTGCAGGTCGTCGAAGCCGTCGGACTCGAGCAAGAGCGTGGTCGCGTCCGGCATCCCCTCGCGGTAGATCGAGACCAGCCGGCTGGAGAGCGCGTTCAGCCCCCGGCTGAGCTGCTGCCGGGCGGCGGCGAGCTCATCCTGCGTGCGCGCGACCTCGGTCTCGAGCCGGCGCTCGCGCTCGCGCCCCTGCTCGAGCACGGCGCTCAGCTGCGCCTCACGCTGGGCGGCGACCATCGCCTGTTCCTGGACGGCGGCGAGCTCGGCGGTCGTGCTCTCGATCTGGGCGCCGAGCGCCTGCGCCTGATCCTTGGCGCCGGAGATCTGCGAGTTGAGCTCGTCGATCGAGGGCGCCGCCGGCGCCTGAGCCGCGCCGGCGGCGAGCAAACCGGTGGCGAGCAGCGCCGCGATCGTCTTTCGGGCGCGGGCGGGGGAAGGGTTTTCGGCGGTTGTATGACCCATTCGAGCGTGCCTACGGGGTTAGCTGACGGGCTCGCGCCCCACGTGCGGTCGTGGCTGGCGCTACGCGGCATGCATGCCTGCGATTCGCCCCTGGCGGTGCAGAGCAACACCGCCCTTGGGTCCCCCGATTCCCGGCGTCTCAGCGTGAATTCACGGTGATTTGCAGGGAACTCGGCAGGGCGAGAGACTAGCGGAGCGTTAGCGACCGGTAAGCGCCGTGCGCACGGGTCCTGCTTCTGCAACGGAACTTGCACCGTCCTGCAAGCCATCCTGCAGCGGTCCCTGCTCGAGCTCCGGGGTCCATTCGCTGCGCCGCAGCAAGCCGGCCGCGAGCGCCAGCACGCAGAGCACGCCGGCGCCGGCGACGGCGAAGCTGAGCCGGGGTTCGAAGAGCGCCGCGATCGCGCCACCGATCAGGAAGCCGATCCCGGGCATCCCGCTGGCGAGCGCCTCGAGCAACGCCAGCACGCGCGCCTGGTAGTCGGCACGGGTGAGTTCCTGGACCGCGGTCACCAGGGAGATCCATTGGATCCCGTTGCCGAGCCCGCCGACGAACGAGGCCGCGCAGGCGACCGCCAGCGTCGGTGAGATCGCGGTGCCGAGATAGGCGACCCCGATCGCCAGGGTGGAGAAGAACAGCAGCGCCCGCAGCGGCACCCGGCGCAGGGCCGCGAAGGCGACGCTGCCGACGACCATGCCGGCGCCCCACGCGGCCAGCAGCGCGCCGTAACCGGCGTCGCCGGCGTCCAGCGTGCGTTTGGCGAACACGACCTCGATCGGGATCACCATCGAGAAGAAGATGAAGGCGAGCGCCTGGGCGCCGAGCAGCCGGCGCAGCCCCGGGCGCTCGCGGACGTAGGCGAATCCGCGTCCCAGGCGCCTGGTCCATGACGCATGCGGCTCCTCGACCGCCGGCAGCGACAGCCGCCGGCTCGCCGCCAGCAACACCGCGACGGCCATGAACGAGGCCGCGTCGGCGAGCAGCGCCGTCTCGACCCCGGCGCCGGCGACCACCAGGCCGGCGATCGCGGGGCCGCCCGCGGCGCCGATCGTGAAGGCGATATTGAGCAGGGCGTTGCCCTCCCGCAGCTGCCCGGCCGGCGCCAGCACGGCGGTGGCCGCGGTCCGGGTCAGCGCCCGCGCGGCCGAGGCGATCGAGCCGTCGAGCGTCGCCAGGACGAGCACCGCGATCAGCGCGAAGCCGTCGACCATCAGCGCCAGGGATGCGAACAGCACCGCCTCGGCGGCGTACAGGGCGGGCAGCGTGATCCGCACCGGCAGCGTCTCCAAGCGCGAGACCAGCGGTGGCCCGAGCAGCGCCGGCGCGAAATGCATGCCGCAGAACAGGGCCGCGGTCGCCATCGGGCTGCCGGTCTGGTCGAAGACGAGGATCGCGAGCGCGATCTCGCCGAGCCAGTTGCCGAGCTCGTTGACGAGATAGGCGAGGCCGAGGTTCGGAAACCCGGGCAATCGCAGCGGACGAAGCGCGGTTGCCATCGCCGGCGAACTTACTCCTGCGCTTGCACAGATGTTGCAAGTTCGGCACCCGACTTGCAACTTTCGTCAAGTTTTGTAAGCTCTACTCAAGTTTGGAGGGTTGACTCAGCCCGAAAGGACCGAGCCACAGGAAAGGGACTGCCATGGGCTTCCGCAAGAGCTAAGGACTGCAAAGACGTTTTAAGTAGGCGAACGCCGCACCGGAGCGATCGAGATCCGGGGCGGCGTTTGTGCGTCTGGAGACGGTGCCGAGCGGGCTTTGTCTGCGCTCAGCGGGTCCGCTCGCCCGACTAACGCGCGCGGTCTCCGACCGCTGGCGTGGCCTTGACGTAGTCGTGGATGCGCTTGTCCAGCGCCAGCTCGGCCTCGAAGTCCGCGTCCTCGCCGTGGCGGTAGGCGAGGTCCTTGCCGTCGAGCACGGCAACGAACGCCTCCACGTAGCGGGCGTCGAGCTGCGTCCCGGAGACCCGGCGCATCTCGATCACGGCCTCGTATGAGCTCACCGGCTCGCGGTAGGTGTCGCGGGCGGTCATCACGTCGTAGGTGTCGGCGACCGAGACGATCTTCGCCAGCTCGGGGATCTCGTGGTCGTTGAGCCCGCGCGGATAGCCCTTGCCGTCGATGCGCTCGTGGTGGGCGAGGATGATCTCGCCGATCGGCTGATAGCCGTCGATCTGGGAGACGATCCGGGCGCCCTCGTAGGGATGGGCCTTGATCGCCTCCCACTCGGCGTCGGTGAGCTTGCGCCGGCCCGACTTGAGGATGTTGTCGGGGAGCACGAACTTGCCGATGTCGTGCAGGAGGCCGGCCGAGTGCACCAGCTCCTGGTCCTCCAACGAGAGCCCGGCCTCGGCGGCGATCTCGCGCGAGTAGCGGGCGACCGCGGCGCTGTGGCGCGCGGTCATCCGGTCGCGCAGGTCGAGCGTTCGCAGCAGCGCCGAGAGCAGGGCGACCTGGAAGCCGGCGAGCTGGCGCGCGCGCAGCTCGAGCTCGTCGCCGCGGTCCTGGGAGACGAGCAGGGCGCCGACCGTGTACTGGAAGATCAGGATGATCACGCTGAGCAGGGCGACGGCGGCGGTGCCGGCCTGCACGTAGGCGGCGGCGAAGCCCAGCGCCAGCAGCGAGGCGGCGAGCTCCGATGGCAGCACCGGCAGCAGGCCGCGCTGGACCTTGGCGGCAAAGCTCGAACGCTCGACGTAGCAGGAGTAGCCCGCGATCAGGAGGAAGTCGATCGCCAGCGCGAGGATGAAAACGGCGACGATCAGCAGGTAGAAGCCGAGGCTGCCGGTCGCGATCTCGCTCGCGTCGGCGGTGGCGCGGAAGACGAGCCCGGCGACGAGCGGGAACCAGGCGTAGGTGACCAGGTTGATCAGCAGGTGCTGGCCCTCGTAGCGGTGCTTGACCCAGCCGGCGAGGATGGTGATCACGCCCATCAACGCGGCGGGCGCGCCGCCGAGCAGCACGGCGCCGATCACGATCGTCATCAGGCTCGCGGAGACGGCGACGCGGGAGACCCGGGTCTCGATCGCGATCAGGTCGCTGACGATCGAGAGCACGGTCAGCGTCACCAGCAGCGGCAGGTCCCAATCGGACCAGCCGTCGCTGAGCGCGGCGACGACTACGGCGGCGACGAGGGCGAACACCTCGACGCCGATCACGAATCGTGTGGGTCGGTCGGTCATCGGTTGGGCGGTGGGGAGGGGGATGGGCGGGTCCCGGGCCTCAGCCGGTGATCGAGTTGGCGTTGCGCCCGTAGCGCGGCACGGCCCCGACGGAGCGGGTCGGCTGGCGCATCGAGGCCAGGAACTCCTCGAGATCGCCCGGCGCATAGCGGCGCTGGCCCCCCGGGGTGCGGTAGACGGGGACGATGCCCTGGTCCGACCACTTCCGCAGCGAGGCGGCGCTGACACCGAGAAACTCGGCTGCCTCGCTTACGTTGAGAAACCTCTGGCTTGCTTCCATGATCCCTTCTCGATCTGGTAGATCCGCCGCAAATCGGCGCAAACTTCAACTGTCGAAGGGGTTGGTAGCCGTCCTTGGCCAGGCCCGCAACGGGTTCGCGGCCGGTGCGCAAGGAGTGCACAAGTTCGGCTCCAAGAACCTGTACGACCCTGCGCAACTCCGCCAAACGGGCACGAAACTTGCAAGGCCTTCAGGCCCAAGTACTGGGAACCGGGTATGCGCCCACCAACTCAGCGCGGGTCGGGCTGGGTGGGATGGGGTGTTGCGTGCTCGGATGTGCACGGACGGGCCGCGACCGCGAGCGTGCACATCCGCGCACCCCATATTGAGCACCCCATGACTGGCGTGCGCCAGCCGACGGCGGGGCGACGGTTGGGAGCGCGGCTAGGAGAGCTGCGCGAGCAGGGCGTCCGTGGCCTCGGCGGGCTCGGAGCCCAGCGAGGGGACGCCGTCGCGGCCCGCGACCAGGCGGGCGGCGCGGTAGCCGGAGAGGCGGGCCATGCCGTCCTCGGTGCGCAGTGCCCGCAAGGGGTCGCCGAGCACGTCGAGGCGGGCCTCGGAGCCGCAGATCACGACCGCGGCCGGGTCGAGGGCGCGCAGGGCGCTGCGGAAGCGGCCCTCGGCAAGCCCGGCGGAGAGCAGCAGCACCCGCAGCCCGGCGCGGCGCAGGAACAGCTCCAGCGCCTGTACGTGGACCGACTCAACGCCGAGCGGGGAGCCGGAGTCGAGCAGCAGCACGCCCTCGTCGCGGGTCGCGCCGGCCGCCAGCCGGCGGGCGCGATGCAGCCAACCGGTCGCCCAGCGGCATGCGTACTCGAGCTCGGCGTCGCCGTTCGGACGGCGCTCGGCGAGCTCCAGCGCCGGCAACAGAAGTTCGGACACGGTGCGTTCGACCGAGCGCAGGGCAAGGCTCTCCTCGAGTTGGCGATCGGCGCCGGCCTCGTCGAAGCGGTCGAAGTCGGCGACCAGGCGGGCGGGGGAGGCGGGGCCGCGGCCGCGCTGGCGGGCGACCTCGACCGCGCTCGAGATGTTGTGGGTCTCGCGCAGCGCCTCGCGCAGCGCCTCGACCTCATCGAGCTCATAGAGGCGGTGGTTGCCGGGGGTGCGGCTGGGGTGCGGGTAGCCGAGCCGGCGTTCCCAACTGCGTAGCGTGCTCGTGCTGACGCCGAGCATTTCCGCAGCCGCGTTGATTCTGATCCCACTCATCCCTGAATTCCTCGGCAGATGCCGGGCGGGACTTCAGCAGGTTCTCGAAGGTCTTACAAGCTTTGTGTTGCTTGCGCTACGGATCTTGCAAAACCCCGTCGGCGCCCTGGGGGCTGCGGGCGACCGGCGCGCCGGCGGCCTTGGCGGCATAGGTCGCCTCGGTGGCGCTCTCCAGCAGACGCTCGGCGTTGAGGCCGTCGGCCGGGCAATCGACGACCCCGGCGGCGATCGCGATCCGCGGCCCGCTGGCGCTCTGGGCGCCGGAGATCACGCTGGCGATCCGCGTCGCCATCGCCGCAAGAGTGTCGGGGTCCGTGTGCGGGGCGACGATCGCGAACTCGTCCTCCTCGAGCCGGAACGCCTGGTCGACGTCGCGAAGCTGGCGACGCAGGATCCCCGCGACCGCGGCCAGCATCCGGTCGCCGGCCTCGCGCCCGTAGGCCTCGTTGATCCGCCCCAGGCCGTCGACGTCGACGAGCGCGAGGGAGAACCCATGGCCGTAGCGCCGCTGCTCGGCGAGCAGGATCCGCAGCCACTCGTCGAGCTGAGCCGGCCCCGCGAGTCCGGTCACCCGGTCGGCGGCGGCGGCGCTTCGCCCGGCGACCAGCTCGCGGGCGATCTCGCCCTGGATCGAGCCGAAGAGCTCGGCGAGTCGCTCGATCGCGCGGACGAAGTCGCCGGGTACGCGCTCGGGTTGCTCGCGCCGCAGCAGCTCGACGATCAGGCCCTGGAGCGCCGCCAGGTCGCGGGGGATCTGCTCGGCGGCACCGGGGCCGGCCCGCAGGCGCGCCAGCCGGCCGGCACGCGCTCGTGCCGGCGGGGCGAGCTCGGCGGCCTCCGGGTCCGAGAGCGCCTCGAGGATCGCGTCGATCAGCGGCGGTCCCTCGGCGGCGATCCGGGAGACCGGCAGGTCACCGACCTCGGGCAGCGGCGTGCGCTCGACCATCCGTAGCAACCAATCCTTGGCGAGCTGCTCGCGCTGGCCTGGCGAGGAAGCGATCTGGCCTGCGGAGGAACCGTCCACTGCGTCGGAAGCTAGACGCCACCCCGGTCGTCATCGGGCCCTGCGCGCTCGGCGCGCTCGCGTCTAGACTCGGCGGCGGCTTGACAACGGACGAGAGAGCAACGGGCGACGCGGAGAACGAGGTCGCCAGTGGCGGCGACGCGATCATTGGCGCGACGCTGGAGGGCCTGCGGCGCGCGGCCGAGGAGGTCGAGCACGTCGCCGCGGTCGCCGAGACCCTGCAGCGCAGCCTGCTTCCCGAGCGCCTGCCCGAGCTGCCCGGCCTCGGAATCGCCGCGCGCTACGTCGCCGGCAGCGCCGACGCCCAGGTGGGCGGTGACTGGTACGACGTGATCGCCTTGCGCGACGGCCACGCCGGGATCGCGATCGGCGACGTCGTCGGCCACGGCCTCGACGCGGCGGCGCGGATGGCGCGGCTGCAGAACGCGCTGCGCGCCTACGCCCTCGAGGGCCTGCGCCCGTCGCTGGTGCTCGAGCGCATGAACGGCTTCGCCCGCGAGGTCTCCGGCGGGCCGATGGCGACCCTGCTCTACGGGGTCGTCGACCCCGACGAGGGCCGGCTGCGCCTGGCGACGGCCGGCCACCCCCCGGTGCTGGTGATCGGCCCGGCGGGCGAGGCCTACTTCGCCGAGGGACCCGCCGGCAGCCCGCTCGGTGTGGTCCCGTTTCCGTCCTATGAGGAGTCGACGATCCCGCTCGTGCCGGGCTCGACCGTGCTCCTCTACACCGATGGACTGGTCGAGCGGCCCGAGGCCTCGCTCGACGAGGGACTGGAGTGGCTGCGCGGCTTCGCCGCCGGAGTGCCGGCGCATCCGGACGAGCTCTGCGGCGCCCTGCTCCAGGCCCGCTTTCGCGACGCGCCGCCGCGCGACGACGTCGCTCTGCTCGCCGTCAGGCTCGAGCCGGTGCCGCTGGAGCGGATGGAGATGACCCTGCGCGCCGAGCCCGAATCGCTGGCGCAGATGCGCCGCGCTGTGGGGCGCTGGCTGCGGGCCGCGGGCGCCACCGACGCCGAGACCTACGAGACGCTGGTCGCCTGCGGCGAGGCGTGCGCGAACGCGATCGCCCATGCCTACCCACCCGGTGAGGCCTCCTACGTGGTCGAGGCTCGCCGTCAGGATGGTGGGGTGGAGGTGCGGGTGCGCGACTTCGGCAGCTGGCGCTCGCCCCGCTCGGGCTCGCAGGGGCGAGGGCTGGGGCTGATCGAGGAGCTGATGGATGAGGTCGAGATCGATCGCGGACCGGCCGGCACGATCGTGCGCATGCACCGCGCGATCGGCAAGGCGACGGCGGGGGCAAGCTGATGCGCGACCGGATCGCCGGCTTCGAGTTCGAACAGCGCGACGGCGTCCTGATCGCCTCCGTCGACGGCGAGATCGACAGCTCGAACGCGGCCGAGCTGCGCCTGGCGCTCTCCGAACGCCTGCCGAGCGCCTCCAGCGCGCTGGTCCTCGACCTCTCGAACGTCACCTACCTCGACAGCTCGGGTGTGCACCTGCTCTTCGACCTCGGGCGGCGGCTCGCCGCCCGCCGTCAGGCGCTGCGGCTGGTGGTCCCCGACGGCGCGCCGATGCGCCGGGTGCTCGAGCTCTGCGCGGTCGACGGGGTGGCGCCGATGGACCGCGAGCTCGAAGCCTCGCTACGGGCTCTCGCCGAGACCGAGATCTGATCCACCGTTGTAGCTGCCGACCACGCGCTCGGCGAGCTTTCCCTCCGGGGTGAACCCGCCGCCGTCGGGGTCGCCCCCGTCGACCGACCAGTCCCACCACCAGATGCCGCGAAACCAGTCCGGTTGCGCCCAGGCCCGATACGCCGCCTCGTAGGCGTCGGCCTGCGCCTGCTGGCTGACCGGGCCGGTCGCCGGGGTGCCGCCCGCGGCGGCCGCGTCCTCGCGGCTCTGGTAGCCGAGCTCGGTGAACACGACCGGGAGCTGCCAGCGCTCGTGCAGGGTCTCGATCCGCTGCCGATACGGGAGCCAGGCCTCGACCAGCGCCGCCACGGTGGGCGACGGCACGCCGGTCTCCAGTGGCATGTACGCGTTTATCCCGAGCTCGTCGAGCGCGTCCCAGAACTCGATCCGCTCGGCCTCGTCGACCCAGTTGGCGGCGTAGGTGAGCTGGCCGTCGAAGCGCCGCCGCGCCCGCGCTATCAGCGCGCGCCAGGCGGTCTGGTCGGCGGTCATGCTGGTCAGCTCGGTGCCGACCACGAACTGGGAGGCGCCGGTGCGCGCGGCGAGCTCGGCGTATTGGTCGAGCAGGCGGCGGTAGGAGGCGAACCACGCCGCCGGGTCGGTGGGCGCGATCAGGCCGCGGAAGGTCCCGTCGCGGACATCGACGTGGGGTGCGATCGCGACCGTCATCCCGAGCTCCCGAGCCGTGGCGACCGCCTGCTCGAGGCCGGCGTCGGTGGTCGTCGCGGCGGGATCGGCGGCGAGCTCGTTGGAGCCGGCCGAGTCCATGAACCAAAGCGGCACCAGGGCCACGTGGTCGACGCCGAGCGCAGCGAGGCGTTCGAGCTCGGCCGCGGCGGCGGGCGAGCCGTAGCCGTCGGGGTCATAGGCGGTCAGGTTGGCGCCGCGTTGCCAGGTCGAGGGCAGCGTGACCCCCGGCTGCTCCGGCGCCGGCTCGGCGCCGAGCTCGATCCAGTCGAGGCGAGTGGCGAGGATCACCGCCGCCAGCACCAGGGCGGCGACGGCGGCGGCGGTAAGCAGGCGCAACCGGTTCAGGCTACCCGCGGGGTACCCGACCAGGAGGCCTGGAAGCGCTCCATCGCACGCTCGAGCCGGCGGTCGACATCGCCGCCGGCCAGCAGGACCTCTCCGACGCGATTGGCGAAGGCCTGCAACAGCAGCAGCTCGCTGCGTCCGATCGGGCGGCTGACCCGGGCCGCGAGCGCGATCACGCCGAGCAGGCGCCCGCCGCCGACCATCGGCGCGGCGATCAGGGCGCCGCGGCCGGTATTGCCGGCTCCGGGGCCCTGCAGCAGCTGGGCGCGACGCTCGAGCGCCGCCCGGCCGAGGACGCCGTCACCGAGCGCCACCTCGACCGGGAGATCGAGCCCCGTCGCCTCGGCCTCGGCCTCGGCGACGCGCAGCAGGGAGAGGCCGTCCTCCTCGGTCACGTAGACGGCGCCGCCGTCGACGTCATAGAGCGAGACCAGGCCGGCGAGCATCGTCGCCAGCCCGCCGGCGGGATCGACCGCTACTGCGGCGGCGGGCGTGACCGAAGCGGCCCGCTCCGGCGCGGCGGGCTCCTCGCCCGTGATCTCGCGGTGCTGGAGCGCCAGCGCAACCGCCTGCGAGCGGGTCGAGGCGCCGAGCTTCGTCATCGCATTGCGGACGTGGGTGCGCACCGTCTCCGGCGAGAGCACCAGCTGCTCGGCGATCTGGGCGCCACTCATGCCCTCGGCCAGGGAGCCGAGAATCTCGCGCTCGCGACGCGTCAGCGGAACGCGGCCGGCATCCTCGGTCATCGCCGCCTCGATGCGCTCTGATCACGATCTCCGAAAACCATCCCAAATACCCGGTAGCGCGAATCTAGCACTAGCCGCTTTGCGGTAATGCGTGCCCGTATTCCTGGTATTTCGCGCCCAAACCGTTGACCAAGCGGGTTAGTGCCGACAACATGCTCGAATCAACAGCGCCGCCACAGCCGCGGCGAGACTATCCCGCCAGGCAGGACGCCAGGGGCGGGGGGAAAGACTCAAGGGTGCAACAAAGTGATCGGAGACTCGAACAAGTACCGCGGTTCGCTTGAAAGCGCACGGCTTCGCATCGGGGTGGCGGCGCTGACGATGCTCTCATTCGCACTCGTTCCGGCCGTCGCGGCCGCGCAATCCGTCGACCCGACCCCGACCGATGCTCAGTACGGGGACAGCCTCGTGCAGCTCTCGCAGGGTGCCTCGGGCGGTGGCCCGGGCGCGTCGGCCGACAGCAGCGCCGTCGGCGACCTGCCGTTCACCGGCCTCGACGTCGCTTTGCTTGCGGCAGTCGCTGCCGCGCTCGTGCTGGTCGGCCTCCTGCTCCGAAGCAGGCGCCCCGCGGATTCGTCGCAGGCGTAGTCCAATGACAGCCGCTGAGCTCAGCAACGCAAGCCGCGGCAGCCGCCGCGGCCTGCGTGCGTTGGAGGCCCAGCGGATGATCGACCTGCTCGCGCTGCGGCTGGCGCCGTCGGTGGCCGCAGGGCTGATCGCCTACTCGCACATGGGCAAGGTCGGCGAGGGCCTGATCGTCTTCGCTTGCGTGCTGATCGCCACCTCGGCGATCGAGCGTTCGCAGCTGCCGCTCAACGTGATGCCGGCGAGCCGGATCCTGCTCGGGCTCGCGGCGCCCTTGGTCGGCGCCGCGGCCGCCTGGCTGATCGCGCTCGCCGCCGGCCAGTCGTACCCGTTCTCGGAGTACCAGGCGGTCATCCTCGGCTCCTGGCTGGTGATGGCGCTCGGCGCTTGGATCAAGGCCCGTGTCGGCGAGGGCCTGCGGGCCCGCGTCGCCGTGATCGGACCGCGCGAGTTCGCCGCCGACTTCGTCGCCGAGCTCGAGGCCGCGAACGTGCGCACCTACGACGTCGTCGGCTGGATCAGCCCGACCGGGCCCGCCGAGTATCGGCGTCTGCGCTGGCTGGGCACGCTGAACGAGGTCCGCGAGGCTGTGCTCACGGAGCGCATCGACCTGATCGTCTGCGGTCCCGGGATCGGCGACGTCGACGGCAGCCGGATCGAGGACGTGTCGGCGCGGGTCGCCGACGAGTGCCTCGATCTGCCGGTGCGCCTGATCGCCGCCAACCAGCTCTACGAGGAGACCTTCGGCCACGTGCCCGTGGGGATGATCGACGCGGCCTGGTATCGCTACATCATGCATCCGCGCTTTCGCGCCTCCGGGCCACACTCCAAGCGCGGCTTCGACCTCGTGCTCGGGACCCTGATCGCGCTCGTCTTCCTGCCGGTGCTGGCGATCGCGGCGATCGCGATCAAGCTCTCCGACGGCGGGCCGATCCTCTATCGCCAGCGCCGATTGGGCGAGTTCGGCGAGGAGTTCGACATTCTCAAGCTGCGGACGATGCGCACCGACGCGGAGGCCAATGGCCCGCAATGGGCGGCGATCGCCGACGACCGCGTGACCAAGGTCGGGCGCATCCTGCGTCGCAGCCACGTCGACGAGATCCCGCAGCTGTGGAACGTGCTGCGCGGAGACATGACTTTGGTCGGGCCCCGGCCCGAGCGCCCGGTGATGGTCGCCGAGCTCGAGCGCCGGTTCCCGCACTACACCCGCCGTCACCTGGTCAAGCCCGGGATCGCCGGCTGGGCGGCGTTGCGCTGCGGCTATGCCGGCTCCGATATCGGCACAGCATGGAAGCTCTGTCACGACCTCTTCTACATCAAGCGCCGTTCGATGTTGGCCGACGCACTGATCCTCGCCGAGACCGGGGTTGAGGTCTTCCGCGACGCCCACCGCGCGCTGCGCGCGCCGGGCGAGCGGTTCCTGCTCGGCGAGGAGCCGAATGCCTGAAGCACCCGCCGCCGAGATTGCCGCCGAGCGGGTCGCGGGCAGCCGCAAGGCGCTGCTGGTAGTCGATGACGACTGCGTCTGCATCGAGGCCAGCCTCGGCGCCTGCCGGATGCTCGGCTCCGCCCGCGGCGAGCTCGTCGGCCGCGATGTCGAGATGCTGCTCGAGCCCGAGTCGCGCGAGCGCTTCGCCCACATCTGGCGCGCCTTTCGCAGCAGCGGCGGCCACGCCGAGCCGTTCGCGCTCGAGGCCCCGGCGACCGTGGTCGAGATCGCCGCGACGGTCGCCGCCCAGGTGCTCCCGGCGCGCCATCTGATCACCCTCGACCCGGCGTCCGGCACCAATCACGCAGCCGACAACGGCGCTCTCCGCGAGCGCCGCTTCGCGCCACGCGAAGAGCCCCCGGCACCGCGGAGCCCGAGCGCCCGCGAGCAAGAGGTGCTCGAGCTGCTTGCCGGCGGCCGCACCGACGGTCAGATCGCGGACCTGCTCGAGCTCTCGCCGGCGACCGTGCAGACACACGTCCGAAACGCGAAGGCCAAGCTCGGCGCCAGGACTCGCGCGCAGGCGGTCGCGATCGCCATGCGGCGCGGCCTCATCGGCAGCCTCTAGCGGCCGCCGTCGCCGCGCAACGTCTCAGCCGGCGGGCTGCTCCGCGTCGACGCCGAGTCGCTTCGCCAGTGCCTGTACACGGGCCGAGAGCGGGTTGAGCTCGAGCGCCACCCTGACCTCGTTGCGGGCAAGACGCGGATTCTGCTCGGCCTGCAGTTCGGCCAGCAGGTAGTGGACGGCCCACTCCTCCGGACGCAGGTCGGCGGCCTCGCGGAAGGCTGAGAGCGCCCGCTCGCGATCACCGAGGGCGCGGGCGATCGAGCCCTCGGCGAGCAGCGGCGCGTCGCTGAGCGGGTTCAGCCGCCGCGCCTGCTCGAGGTCGTCATAGGCTCGCGCGAGATCGGTGCGCCAGGTGGCGTAGGCGTTGTCGACGTAGCGCTCCGACAGCCACGGCGGGATCGCGCTGATCGCGAGCACGACGAGCCCGGCGATCAGCCAGCCGCGCCAGGAGCGGGTCGAGCGCCGCCCGACCGCCCTCACCGCGGGTGCGCAGGCCGAGCCGAGCAGGGCCAGCACAGGTGCGGTGATCGCCGGGTAGGGCCAGAACCAGTCCACCGACGTGTGCACGAACCAATAGCTGCCGCTGGCGAGCGCGATCGCCCCGAGGCCGGCCGCCGCGGGCCCGAGCCGGCGCGATCGAAACACCCCCACGGTCGCCGCCACGATCGCGACCACGAACAGGCCCAGGCCGACGACGCCGAGCTCCGCGAGTACCTCCATCTCGACGCTGTGGGCGTCGTGGAGGTTCTGATTCTCGGCCACGCGCTTGCGCAGGTAGCTGTACTGGTAGCCGCCGGCGCCGTCGCCGAACAGGGGATCGTCGCCGGCGTCGTCGAGCGCCACCCGCCAGGCGTCGTAGCGGTCCGATCCGACGTTGAAGGAGAACCGGCTCGATTGGTCTGAGAGGTCGGGGGTGCCGGCGCTCTGGAACTCGTCGGCGCGGTCGCTGAGCCAGTGCACGGGGTCGCCGACCGCGGCGACGAAGGCGATCGCGAGCACCACGCCGGCGGCGATCAGCCCCTGCGCGACCCTGCGGTTGGATCTCGTGGAGTCGCTGCCGAGCCCGGGCAGACGGCGCTCGAAGCGGGCGGCGAGGGCGCCGAGCGCCGCCGCGGCGAGCACGGTCACGGCGGCGACGACGCCGGCGTGGTTCATCTCCTCGACCACGCCGGCAAGCCCATCGTCGGCGGCCCCGTAGAGCGAGGTGAGCGCGGGAAGGATCGCCAGCGCCGGCAGCACGGCGAGGCCGAGCCAGCTCAAGGCCCGCAGGCGCCGGGGGGAGGCCAGCAGGTAGACGACCAGGGCGACGGCGATCGCCGGCATCGAGGCGCGGCTCTGGGCGAGCAGGAAGAGGTCGATGCACAACGTCGCCGTCCCCAGGGCGGCCGCGCGCAGGCGCCAGTCGAGCTCGCGATCGGAGGCGAGGCCGAGAGCGGGGAAGAGGGCGATGGCGAAGAACGCGGCCTCGGCGTTGCGGTAGCCGAGCGGGAAGTCGAGCGTGCCGTCGACCTCGAGCAGGTCCCGCGGGTCGCCGCCGGTCGCCATCAAGACCACGGTGATCCCTCCGGCGAACGCTGCCGCCGCGGCGAGCGGCACCAGCGAGAGATTCATCCGCGGCCCGAGCAGGTTGCAGAGCCCGACCCCGAGCCCGAACGAGAGCGCGTAGACCAAGATCCGCTGGCCGTCGGCGATCGCGATGTCCGGCGCCGGGGTCCAGAGGGCCGAGAGCAGGGCCCAGCAGCCGAGGGCGCTCAGCGCCCCGATCGCGATCACCACCGGCGGCGAGAGCCGCAGCTCGGCTCGCCAGGGGGCAAAGCGCACCAGCAGCGCGGCTCCGGCGCAGAGCATGATCGTGCCGGGGAGCACCACGACGCCGAAGTAGGCGCCCTCCTGCCATGCCCACCATCCCCAGGCGACCGAGAGCAGCGCCAGCGCCAGCCAGGCGGCGGGCTCGAGCGGCGAGCTGGGACGGGGGCCTGTCCCGGCCTCGTCGACCATGCCCTCACGGTAGTCCACGGAGTGTTTTGAGAACACGCCTGGTCATCGGCTCGCAAGCCGCCGTCCGCGAGCCCCAGGCCGCGCCGGTGCCAGCCACGTTGCAAGCAGCGGAATCGGTGCCCGTCCGGCGAAGCCACTCGAGCCGAACGACGTGGAGAACATTTGATGCAAGGACAAGGAGACGGCGAAGAGGAGCGCTTCCGCGAGGCCGCCGAACGGGCGCGCCGCGAGCTGATGCGCCAGCTTGGCGGCGAGGCCGAGCGGCTCGACCGCGAGCTGAACGAGCTCTCGACGCAGATGATGGAGAGCGCGGCGCGGGTCGCGGAGGAGCGGGTCGAGCGCGAGGTCGAGCGGCTCGAGCGTGCCTCGGCCGGGCTCTCGCAGGAGCTTCACCGACGCCTCAACGAGGGAGCCGAGCAGTTTCGCTCGGTGCTCACCGAGCAGCTCGAGGCAAGCGGCGCCGAGCTGCGGGCCGAGAACGCGCGCTCGTTGCTGGAGCTTTCGGAGACGATCCGGATCGACGTCGAGCGCGACTATCAGGGCCGCGGCGAGCAGGTCGAGGAGGACATCTCACGGC
Source organism: uncultured Solirubrobacterales bacterium (assembly GCA_963767475.1). Taxonomy (GTDB): domain Bacteria; phylum Actinomycetota; class Thermoleophilia; order Solirubrobacterales; family 70-9; genus WHSW01. The sequence continues at coordinate 100,493 of CAVYEI010000003.1, read as the reverse complement.
GGCTCTCGGAGCGCCTGGACCAGGCCGACGGCCTCCTGCGCGAGCGCCTCGACCGGGCTATTTCGGAGGCTCAGCGCCGGGTCGAGGAGCGCGTCGACGACCGCCTTGCGCAGGCGTCGGGCACACTCAGCAGCGAGATCGAGACCACCAGGGCCGAGCTTCGCGAACGCCTTGCGGCGCTCGTCGACGGCTCGGTCGAGGAGCTCTCCGCCCGTGCCGCGCACGGCCGCCGCCAGCTGGCGACCGAGCTCGAGGCCGGGATCGCGAGCGCGGAATCGAAGCTTCACGAACGCCTCGGCACGGCGACCGCCGCGACCCGTGGCGAGCTCGGCAACGAGATCGCCTTCCGCCTCAACGAGCTCGAGTCGCAGTTCAAGGATCGGGTCCAGAGTGAGCGCGAGGACATCAAGCGCCGCCGCAAAGCCGCGGTCGCCGCGATTCGCGACGAGCTCCGCGACGAGATCGCCAAGCGGGTGAAGAAGGTCCGCTCGCAGCTCGGCGACAGCGTCGAGAAGCGACTGGAGGAGGGCCTGCAGAAGGCCTCCGGTGAGACCCGCCAGCAGATCGGCCAGGTGTCCGAGCAGTTGCGCACCGAGTTGCGAGCCGCGGTCTCCGGCGAGGTCGAGTCGGTGCGCAGGCAGCTCAGCCAGGGGATCGAGGCCGGGCTCGGCGAGCGCGTCAGCGCCTCGATGGAGGAGCTCGCCCGCAATCTGGACGCGAGGCTTGCGAGCCGCTCGGCCGAGCTCGAGCGCTCGTTGACGGATCGGCTCGGGACCGAGCTCCAAAGCCACCGCGCCCTGCTCAGCGCCGAGCTCGCCGACCAGCGCCAGCGTGGCGAGGCTGCGGTTCGCGAGTCGCTCGGGGGCGAGCTCGCGCGCGCCGAGAGCCAGATCACCTCGACCGGCGCCGAGGTCGCCAAGACCGTCGCCGAGAACGTTGCCGAGCGGGTCGCCGCCGCCGCCGAGCAGCTCACCGTCGAGCAGCGGGCGGTCGCCGAGGCGAGGATGGGCGAGGTCTCGGCCGCGCGCATGGCCGAGATCGAGCAGGAGGCCAAGCAGGCGCGCGAGCAGATCACCGAGCACACGAAGCGGGCGCTGGCGCGCAAGAACCGCCGCCAGGAGCTGAAGCTGGCGCGGGAGGAGCGCGAGCAGCGGATCAAGGCCGCCGAGGAGCGCATCGACGCGCACGCCAAGGGCATCCTCGCGCAGGCGCAGACCGAGGTCGACACGCTGCGGGCCGAGGACCTGGCGGCGCTGCGCGACGAGGTCGGGACCCTGCGAAGCCAGGCTCGCGAGGAGATCGACAGGCTGCGCGACCTGGTCGCGCGCTCGGAGGCAAGGGTCGCCACCCGCGCTTCCGAGGCCGAGCTCGGGATCGCCGAGCGCGTCGACGGCTCCGGCGAGCATCTCTCGCAGCGCCTGGAGGCGGCAGAGCGGCTGATCGGGGCTCGCGCCCAGATCTCCGAGCAGGCGGTCGCCGATCGCGCCCAGGCGGCGGAGGAGTCGCTGGTCGCACGCGCCGAGGCGGTTGCCCGGACGATGGCCGAACGGACGACCGCGGCCGAGCGCCGGCTGGTCGAACAGGCAGAGAGCTCGCAGCGATCGCTGACCGATATCGCGCAGAAGTCCCAGCGCTCGATCGCCGAGATCGCCGAGAGCTCGGAGCGCTCGATCGCCGAGGTGATCACCGGCTCCGAGCGCCTGATCACCGACCGCGCCTCGGTCTCCGAGCGCCAGATCTCGGACGCGATCGTCACCGCCCGCGGGGCGCTCGACGGCGTCGCCGAGGAGATGAAGCTGCGTGCCGACCGCGCCGGCGAGATCGCCGAGCGCCGTCTCGCCGACGTCGCTCGCTCACAGGAACGCGAGTTCGGGGCCCGCCTGCGAGCCGACGTCGGGGCGATGGTGCTCGAGGCGCGCGCCGAGCTGGTCGCGCTCCGCGACGACCTGGCGCGGATCGGCGGCGACATCCGCGGCGCGGCCAGCGCGGCCGAGGAGCGGATCGCGCAGACGGCTCGGATCGCCGAGGCGACCGTCTCCACCCGCGCCCAGAGCTCCGCAGCGGAGGCGATTCGCGACCTGACGGCGACCGCCAACGATCTCTCCCAGCGAATCGAGAAGCAGGCGAGCACGCTCGAGGCCCGCGAGCGACTCGACGAGGTGCTGGCGCGCCTGCGCGCGGCCGAGGAACGGCTGCGGGCTTCCGACGAGCGCACCAAGCGTGCGCTCGGCCCCCTGCGCGCCGTCCCCGACGAGCCCAAGGGCCCTGACGAGCCCGAGGAGCCGAACGGCGGCGAAGCGTCGGGCTAGGCCCTTAGGCTCCTCCCGAGCCGCTCCGCTGCAGTGAATGTTTCAGTCAGGCGGCGACAGTTAGGCCAACTACGGCTAATCTGGCATAAGTCCTGACTGGGAGCGGGGCTTTTTTGGTGGTTGTCGTCGCCTCCTGGAAGGGTCAGCGAGCGAAAAGTGCGGATGCCGGGTGAAAGCGAAGCGGGAGCGAGCGGGAGCCACGGTGGCTCCGAACCAACGCCTGCCGGCGGCGACTTCGCCGCCCTCGCCCCGGACCTGACCCGTCGCATAGGCACGATCCTCGACGCGGTCCAGCGCGAGGCCGACAAGATGCTCGACGAGGCGCGCGGCGAGGCACAGCGACACGTCGAGGTCGGCAAGCGGCAGGCCGACGGCCTGCTCGCCGATCGCCAGCGGCGGATCGCCGCGCTCTCCGACACCTTGATCGAGCGCACCGAGGCGGTGGTCGCCCAGCTCGAGGAGACGGCGCTGGTGCGCGATAGCTTCGGCCGCCTCCTGCGAGCGCTGAGCGCGGCCGCGGACGAGGTCACCACCGAGGTCCAGGCGGCACCGGTGCCGCCACCGCCGGCGCCCGAGCCGCCCGCGGTCGCTCCGAGCTTCGAGGAGCAGCAACCGTTTGCGGCCACGGCGCCCGCGCCGCCGAGTCAGCCCGAGGTGGCCCCCGAGCCGCCGCCGGCCGCTCAGCCGCCCGCCGACCGCGCTTGGGTCGAGGCCCGTCAGGCGGCGATCCAGATGGCTGCCGCGGGCAACACGAGGGCACAGGTCGAGGCACACCTGCGCGGCTTCCTGCACGTCGCCGACCCCGCCCCGCTGCTCGACCAGGTCTTCGGCGCTGCGACCGCCGGCGAGGCACGCGTGCCCTGGGCAATCGTGCCTTCCGCTCCGCCGGCGCAGCCCGAGAACGCTGGAGGATGAGCTCGACCGGGGGCCGTCCGGCGGCGATCTCGGCGCTCGGATGCGCCGCGCTGCTGGCCGCCTCGCTGACGCTCTCGGCCTGCGGAGTGTTCGGCTCGGATGACACGACCACGACGGTGATCGAGGCCAGCCCGGCCGGCTCCGAGACGGTCGCCGAGACGACCACGACGACCGAGTCCCCGACCACGGTTCCGGCCACGACCGCGACGACCACCACTCCGGTCGCACCGACCGAGCCCAGCGTCGCCAGCGGGCCGGAGGCGAGCGCCGGTGAAACCACGACCACGGTCCCCGCGACGCCGACGACGCCGGCGCCGCCGCTGCAGATGTCGCTCGACGGCGCGCTCGGGATCTCGCGCTTCTTCTCCGACGCCAGCCCCTGGAACACCAGCGTCCAGGGCGACCCCGTCGACCCCGACTCGAAGCGGCTGCTCGAGCTCGCCCGCCTGCGCACGGCGGCGGTCGAGGAGCCCGATGGGACCCTGCGGCCGATCCGGCGGCCGATCGATATCGGGCTCACCGTCAACGTCCGTCGCTGGACCGTGCCGGTGTTCTCCGAGCGCGGCGGGGTCGAGACCGTCGCCGTTTGCCGCCAGGCCGATTGCGGCCCGGAGCAGATCGAGACGATCGTGCTGCCCACCGACGCCGACCCCGATCCCCGCTTCGACGGCTGGATGACCGTGATCGACACCGCGGAGGGCGTCGCGCGCGATTTCTGGAGGGCGCGCCGCGAGGCCGACGGCTCGATCTCCTACCACTTCGTCAAGGCGTGGGAGCTCGACGGTTCGGGCTTTCAGGAGCCGGGCGGGGTCAGCGCCCGCGGCTCGGGGCTGCCGCTGTTCGCGGGCCTGATCCGCCCCGAGGAGATCAAGGCGGGCAGGATCGACCACGCGCTCGCGATCTCGGTGCCCGGCCCGGCGCGGCTCAAGTACGTGCAGCCGGCCTCGCGCACGGACGGCAACGGACGGGCGGCATCGCTGCCCGAGGGCGCCCGCCTGCGCCTGCGCCCCGGGATGGAGAAGAAGCTGACCAAGACCTTCGTCCGCAACGCGAAGCAGCGCCAGGTCGCGGAGACGATCATCGACGCGCTCGAGCGCTACGGCGCGATCGTCGTCGATCGCTCGGCGGCGCCGACGATGTACGCGCAGCGAAACGTCGACTGGCGCGGGATCCTGCCGCTCAACCTGCTCCAGGACATCGGCCTCGAGAAGTTCGAGGTGATCGAGCTGCAGCGGCTGCGCGACGTCACCCGCGAGAACGTCGGCAGCGGCTTCACCGACGCCGGGCTCCCCACCGACAGCGCCTCGAGCGTGCCGGCGACCGGCTCCGGCACCGACGCCTCGGAGAGCGCTCCGGCGACGACGACCACCGTTCCGCAGACGGAGGCGCCGTGATCCGCATTTGCCTTGCCACCGGCCTGCTGCTCGCGGCGCTGCTCGTGGCCGGCGGCTGCGGGATCGACGAGGAGGACGCGAACGCCGGCGACGCCGAGGTGACGACAGGCAGCGAGACCGCCGCCCAGAACGAGCAGGAACCCGAGCTGCCGCCGCGGCCCGCCGGCGAGCTGGCGCTCGAAGGCTCGATCGACTCCAGCCTGACGCCGATGGCGCTGCGGGGCTTTGCCGAGGAGAGCCGCGCTAGCGGGCTCGCGATCGAGGTCACCGGTGGCGAAACCGACGACGCCACCGCCTTCGACGACCTCTGCGCCGGCACGATCGACGTCGTCGACTCCGCCCGCCGGATCACCGCCTCCGAGCTCGAGGCCTGCACCGACAACGGGCTCGAGGTGATCGACTTTCGCACCGGCTTCGAAGCCGTCGTCGTCGCCACTCGAAACGAGCGCGACGTGGGCGCCGACTGCGTCACGGTCGAGCAGCTGCAAGGGGCGTTCGGCGCCGACTCGGCGGTCGGCTCCTGGGTAGAGATCTCGCCCAACTTCCTCCCGGTGCGCTTCGCCGCCGACGGGCGCGGCCCCGGAGCGACCGAGTTCGACACTTTCCAGCTGCTCGTGCTCGGGATCGCCGATCCGACCCTGGCGGCGATGCGCCCCGACTACCACGAGTTCGAGCAGGAGGAGCAGGTGCGGACCGCGGTCGCCGCGCGTCCGCCCGGCGCCGCCGGCATCTTCCGCTTCACCTACTACCAGCAGTTCGAGGAGCAGCTGCGCCCGCTCGAGGTCGATTCCGGCAACGGCGCCGGCTGCATCTTCCCCTCCCCGGAGACGATCACCGCGGACATCTATCCGCTCAGCCGCTCCTTCCACCTGTTCACCACCGATCGCAGCCTCGACCGGGTCGAGGTGCAGCAGTTCCTGCGCTCCTACCTCGACCAGGCTCCGCAACTGGCCGAGGATGCGGAGTTGATCCCGGTGCCGGCGACGCTGGAAGCGATCCAGGACGAGAGAATCTCCAACCCCGGGGCAACGCAATGACGATCGAACCGAACCACCTCAGCCCCGATCCCGAGCGCATGCTGCCACCGGCGGGCAACGGCTCGCTGGGCGGACACGATGAGTTGCCGGTGGCGGTGCCGTCGGCGATCTTCGCCGCCCGTTACAGCGATCCGCACGTCGGGACGCGCCGGCCCGGGCGCCCGGTGCCGCTCGCCCCGGTGCCCGACCTGCCGGCTGTGGACGAAGCCGGCGCGAGGGCGATGGTGGAGGCGGGTCCGTTCGACGGCCTCGCCGACCTCGACGCGTTCGAACGGCGGCTGGCGTCATTGCCGGCCGTGGCGGCGTCGCGCCTGCTGCATTTCGCCGACGGACGGGCGGGGTTCGAGATCAGCCTGGCGAGCGAGGACGCGCCGCTTCAGCGCCAGGTCCGCGAGCGGCTGCCCGATGCGCTCGTCAGCGTCACCGCGACGGGTCTGCAGATCGACCTCGGGGCGATCGACTGATGGGCTCGGCGATCCTCAACACGCTGATCGCGATGATCTTCCTCGTCGCCGTCGCGGTCTTCTTCGGCGGCTTCGTACTCGCGCCCCTGATCCTGCTGGCGATCGGCTACGTGATCTTCGCCATCGACCGCCGGAGGACGGGCTGATGATCGGCGACCGGCCGATTGCCGAGATCCCGGTCTCCGGACCCGTGCGCCTCGACCCACCCGAGGGCGGCCCCGACCCGGTCAACCCGCTGGCCGCGCAACTGCTGCCCGAGCGGGTCGCGCGCCACTTCGCGATCCTGCCGGTCTCGGCCGCCGACGGGTATCTGACCGTCGCCGTCGCCGACCCGCGCGACGAGCTCGGGATCGAGGTCGCCCGGACGCTCACCGGGCAGCCGCTGCGGATCTGCCTTGCCGGCGCGGACGAGATCGGGCGCGCGATCGACCGCGTCTACGAGGGCCTCGGCGACTACGGCGCGTTCGCCCCGGGGCCCGAGCTCGACGAGTACGCGCCCGAGCCGGGCCGCCTCGGCGGCATCCTGCTCGAGCGCGGGCTGATCAGCGCCGACGACCTCACCGAGGGCCTCGAGACCCAGGACCGGACGGGCAGCCGGCTGGGGGAGATCCTGTTTCAGGAGCAGTTGATCCGCGAGGACGATCTCGCCGCGGCGCTCGCCGAGCAGCTGCAGGTCCCGCACGTCGACCCGGAGGGGATCGAGCTCAACCCCGCGGCGCTGGCGATGATCCCCGAGCAGATCCAGCGCGCCCATCGCTGCCTGCCGATCGACGTCGATTCCGAGGCGCTCTACCTGCTCTGCGCCGACATCCTCGACGACGAGGCCTACGCCGAGATCCGCGAGCACACCGAGCTGCGGATCAGGATCTACCTGACGGCGCGCTCGGCGATCGACCGGCTGCTGCGGACCGTGCACCAGGACGAGTACGTGCGCGCGGCGCGCACCGAGCTGCTCACCCGCTTCCCCGAGGACTGCGCCAACCGAGTCGTCACCGGGGCCCAGCAGGTGTTCCTGATCGCCTGCGTGCTCGCCGTGATCGCCGGCTTCGTGATCGACCCGCTGACCACCGGGATCGTGTTGACGACGATCTCGGTGACCGTCTACGCGGTCGTCTCGCTCTACAAGCTGAAGCTCTTCTACGACTCCTTCGGTCGCCGGCGCGAGCTCGTGATCACCGACGAGGAGGTGGCCGCGGTCGACGAGCGCGACCTGCCGACCTACACGATCCTGGTGCCGCTGTACAAGGAGGCCGGGGTGCTGCCGAAGCTGGTCGACAACCTCAACGGCCTCGACTATCCGAAGACGAAGCTCGAGGTGATGCTGCTGTTGGAGGAGGACGACACCGAGTCGATCGAGATCGTCGAGCAGATGGGGCTGGCGCCGCATTTCAAGCCGATCATCGTCCCCGACAGCCAGCCGAAGACGAAGCCGAAGGCCTGCAACTACGGCCTCGCCCAGTCGACCGGCAGCTTCATCGTCATCTACGACGCCGAGGACGAGCCCGACCCCGATCAGCTGAAGAAGGTCTTCGTCGGCTTCGGTCGCTCGGAGGAGGACGTCGTCTGCATCCAGTGCAAGCTCAACTACTTCAACACCGAGCAGAACCTGCTCACCCGGTTCTTCGCCACCGAGTACGCGCAGTGGTTCGACATCCTGCTGCCGGGGCTGGACGCCTCCGACGCGCCGATCCCGCTCGGCGGCACCTCGAACCACTTCGACGCTCAGGTGCTCGCCGACCTCGGCGCCTGGGATCCGTTCAACACCACCGAGGACGCCGACCTCGGGCTGCGGCTGCACAAGGCGGGCTACAAGACCGCGATGCTCGACTCGACCACGCTCGAGGAGGCGAACTCGGTGCTGCCGAACTGGATTCGCCAGCGCTCGCGCTGGATCAAGGGCTACTTCCAGACCTACCTCGTGCACATGCGCCATCCGTTCCGCCTCCTGCGCGAGATCGGCTTCCGCAGCTTTCTCTCCTTCCAGTGCATCATCGGCGGCACCGTCGTCTTCCTGCTCAACCCGATCTTCTGGGCGCTGACGACGATCTGGCTGTTCACCGAGGCGGGCGTGATCGAGGATCTGTTCCCCGGCTTCGTCTACTACGCGGCCTCGTTCCAGCTCTTCCTCGGCAACTTCATCTTCGTCTACCTGACGGTCGCCGGCACGCTCCAGCGCGGGCTCTACTCGCTGACCCGCTACGCCCTGTTCTCGCCGCTGTACTGGGGACTGATGTCGATCGCCGCCTATCGCGGCTTCATCCAGCTGTTCACGAAGCCCTTCTACTGGGAGAAGACCGAGCACGGCCTCGACGCCGGTCGCGCCCATGCGCCCGGCAGCCGGCCGGGGGAGGGGGGTAGTTGATGGAGGCCGCCACCGGCACCCTGCGCCGCGGCGATTTCGACGACCGCGACGATCCGGCGATTGCGGCCGGGCCGATGATCGAGGCCTCGCGACCGAGCGTGCAGCCGCTGGCGCCGGTTCGCGGCTACGAGTCGCTGCTGATCTTCGTCGTCTTCGCGGTCGGCTACTTCCTGCTCGGGGCCCAGCTGGTGGCGAACCAGCACCTCGTCTCCTTCGACGCACTCGACAGCCTCAACCGGGCCTTCATGGTCTGGTACAACGACCCGGCGAAGCTGGCGGCGATCGGCTTCGACGTGCCGCCGATCGACACCTTCACGATCCTGCCGCTGGCGGCGATCAAGCCGCTCGCCACCTCCGGCCTCGCCCTGCCCCTGCACTCGGCCCTGTTCGCGGCCGGGTCGCTCACCTTCCTCGACCGGATGTTCTCCTTCGGCGACATGACCCGGCCGATCCGCTGGGCGCTGCTGGCGCTGGTCGCGGTCAACCCGATGTTCGTCTTCTACGCCACCAACGGCGCCTCGGACATGACCTACATCTTCTTCGCCTCGTTCACGCTCTTCTGCTTCGTCGCCTGGGGGCGCAGCGGCTCGGCGCGCTACATCATCGGCGGCGGGCTGGCGGTCGCGCTGGCGGCGCTGACCCACTACGAGTTCATCATCTGGGCCGTCTTCCTCGGCTTCGTGATCGCCGCCGCGCTGGCGACCGCCGGCCGCGGCGATCTCGAGATCCAGGGGACCGTGATCGCCTTCCTCGCGCCGCTCTTCTACGCCGCCGGCATCTGGATCCTCTTCAACGCCGCCGTGATCGGCGATCCGTTCGGCTGGATCTCGCAGTCGGGCGAGCCGGTCAACGCCGCGCTCACCGCCAGCCCCGACTTCGGCATCGGCGAGGCGATCCGCAACGTGGTCCGGGTCGAGCTGATCTTCCCGCTCACCTTGCTGATGGTGCCGCTGCTGTTGTTCAGCGGCACGCCACGGGCGATCTCGGTCGGGATCGCCGGGCTGATCCTGATCAACATCGCCTTCCTCTTCGGCCGCGCCGCGGTCGACGACAGCCTCGCGGCGATCGAGCTCCACGACGCGCTGCCGGCGATGGTCGCCTGCCTCGCCGGCGTCGCCTGGCTGCACTGGGCGGCCGAGGACCTGCGCGGGATCGTGATCGCGCTCGCCTTCATCGGCGGCGTGGTCGCGCTGCCGATCGCCTGGAGCCAGATGCAGAGCTTTCCCCACCAGAACCTCGAGCAGTCGTTCACCCGTGCCGTGTTCAGCGGCGATGACCAGGAGGGCGCCAGCTCGCGCGGCGGGTTCACGGTCGGGATCGCCGCCGAGCGCGAGATGGCGAACTACATCGAGGAGCTCGACGCCGGAACCCGGGAGATCCTCACCGACAACGCCCGTACTTTCGGCGTCATCGATATCACCGGGGAGCCGCAGATCTTCTTCGACCGCGTCGACCAGGGCGACGACGAGTGGCAGAAGGTGCTCGAGGATCCGTTCGGGAAGGTCGAGTTCATGCTCGTCGACCGCTCCGACGCCGGGCGGATCCAGGCCCAGTATCCCGGGGTCCAGGACGGCGATGTGCCGTTCCTCGAGCCGGTCGCGCAGAACGATCGCTACGTGCTCCTGCGCGTCGTCGGATCGCCGGAAGCCGAGCAGCCGCTGGCGCCGGTGGAGACCGTTCCTTGAGCAGGTCCGAGGCGCTAGGCGCGGGCGGCGCGACCGGGCTCGGCGAGCGGCCGGACGGTGCCGGTGAACTGGCCCTCGAGCATGATCTCGACCGGCTGGCCGTCGAGCTCGCCCACGCCCTCGAGCCGGATCGCCGCCTCGCTGACTTCGACGGCGAGGCCGTCGAGCGCGCTGGCCGCGGTCGTGTCACGGCGGCGCTGTTCGCGCGCACGCGAGAGTGGGATCGGAGCGGCCGGCGCGACCTCGCGCGGCTGCTGGCCACGTCGCACCTGCGGCCTGCCGCCGCGTTCGGCCGCGGGGCGCGGGGTGACACTGGCCCCGGCTCCGACACGGGCCGCCGCATAGTGGGCCTTGAGCCTCGAATCGAGCTCGCGCGTGAGCGACTCGGAGGGCGAGACACCCGGAGCGTGACGGACGGAGTCGCGCTCGAACGGGATCCAGATGTGGCCGGCGCCAGCGGTCGCGTCCTCGAACGGGATCAGCCGGTGGTGGCCGCCGAAGCGCCCGCTGCGGACCAGCAGCCAGCGCGGCTCGCCGGTTTGCGGGTCGACCCAGACGTCCTCGAGCTTGCCGACGTTGGCGCCGTAGATGTCATCGACTCGAAAGCCGACCCATCCGAGGGCTTCCTGAAGCCCCGGACGCGCGATGCTGCGCAGTTCCTCGATCACCGTAACCCAGTTCTCCGTGCTGATTCAGCCATCGGCGAGGCTTCCATACCCCTCACCCGTCGGCCTGACACGTCCAGAATACACCCGCAACTACCTGAAGGCAGGTATGAACCTGTCTGAGCAGGCGACAGGCACGGGCGGGTGGCTCACGCACGGCCGCCGTGCATGCTTGGTTGCACTGGCGCTGGTTGCCGCCGCGGCGGCGGTCTTGGCGCAGCCCCCGGATGCGTCGGCGCGCAGCTGCAAGCAGCTGCCGGTCAAGGCGAAGGTGTTGAGCAAGTTCGGCGACCGCTACGCGCTCGAGTACACGAAGAAGGTGCCCGTCTACGCCGAGACCCGGGGCCCGACGATCCGCAACTGGCAGATCCAGATCTACACCTTCCAGGGGTTCAAGCTCGGCGAGTCGAAGAAGCTCGGCGACTTCTCTATCGGCGACAAGGGGCGGGCGAAGCTCCGCTTTCCGATGCAGGCGGGCAAGTACACGCTCGTGATCAAGGGCACCGTGGCGGGCTGCGGCGAGCTCCAGCGCACGAAGGTGGTCAGCTTTCGCGACTGTCGCGAGAAGCTGCCGATCAAGTTCCCGGACCGCCCCGGTGGCCAGGCGGCCGACTACGGCGGCTTCCTCTCGGTCCAGCTCGAGACCCGCGGGCCGGTGATCCGAAAGCTCACCGGGCGGGTTTACTCCTTCGACGGCGAACTATTCGGCCGAGGCAGGCTAGGGGTTCTATTCGGAACCGCTTTCCTGCACAATCGACTGAGCAAGCCGCTGCAGGCCGGCGGCTACTCCTTGGTGGTCGAGGGCAGGATCGATCAGCCTCACGAATGCGGAATCAAGTCAACAAGCGCCGTTCTCAAGTTCAAGTAGCCGCCGTGGCGTTGCTCGCGGCTGCCGCCGCGACCGGCGCCGTCTCGATCGCCATCGCCGGCAAGGACGACCGTGGCCCGCGCGGCCCGCGCGGCCCCCAGGGCCATCGTGGAGAGCAGGGCCAGCAGGGCGACGCCGGCTCGGCCGGGACCAGCGCCCCGGGCCTGCTCAAGCAGGACATCGCGATCGCCTGGCAGAACGGCAACTACGCCGGCCACGACGCGCAGGGCTTCAACGCCCCCGGTATCGGCCACGGCGAGGTTCGCTGCGCCCCCGACCGCCAGTGGATCCGGTTCTTCCCCGACAACCCCGACGCCGATACCGCGCTCTGGACCGTGCGGCTGCAGAAGCCCTCGGCCCGCGGCGACGTCGGCGATCAGACCGAGTCGGTCGTGCGCACCGCGCGCAAGGGATACGACACCGACCCCGACAACAGCGGGGCCGACTTCAACGAGAGCATGAGCGTCGACCTCAACGGCGCCGACCCCAAGAGCACAGGCTCGTTCATCGGCCAGATCAGCTCGGCGGGCGACCATTTCGGCCCCGGCGGCCCGGGCCCTCGCTCGACCACCTTCCAGCTCTCCTGGCACTGGAACTTCACCGACGGCTCGCCGCGCTGCTTCGTTGCCGGTAGCTTCAGCACCGGGACCGGGGGCTGAGACAGACGATGCGCATGAACATGATCAGAGTGCTCGTCTTCGGCGCCGTGCTGGCGATCGCCGCGATCGGGATCGCCGGAGCGCTGGGCGGCGATGGCGATACCCGCTCGGCGAGCGAGATCCGCGCCGCGCCGGCCGCCGGGCAAGGCCCAGCCGCGGCTTCCGGCTCAGACGCGGCGACGAGCGCGAAGCGGGGCAAGCGCGGACCGCGAGGCCATCGGGGTCGCAAGGGCGAGCGTGGCCCGAAGGGTGACACGGGACCCCAGGGCGTGGCGGGCGCCGCCGGCACCGATCACGTCCTCGACCTGAGCGTCAACTGGCGCGAGGGCAACTTCAGCGGCCGTGACTCGGCCAGCACCGCGATCCCCGGGATCGGCACGCTGGCGATCACCTGCAACCCCTCGCAGCAGAGCCTCAGCCTCACTCCCGCCCAGGAGGGGCCGCGGACGGTGATGAGCTTGACCAGCTTCCAGGGCGCCGGCACCTTCGACAACGCGCTCAACGACCGCTACACCTCGACCTCGCCGAGCTCGCCGATCGTGATCAACCCAACGAGCTTCCCGATCAACGGCATGATCGCCGGCACCCTGAGCGTCGAGCTGGTGGCCGGTGACGGCGGTGCCGGCGCCACCCCGGCGACGCTCAACCTGACCTCCTACCTGAAGGTCAACGACCCGACCCCGGCGAACAACTACTGCTACATCGCCGGCCAGGTGATCTACAAGAGCTAGCCGGATCCGCGCCGGAACCTAATCTGCGCGGCCGTTGGCGCCGCCGAGCGCATCGCGCACCGCGGTGACCAGCTCATCGGGTCGAAAGGGCTTCGGCAGGTGCGCCGAGGCCGGGACGCCGGCGCTGTCGGAGCCAGACATCACGACCACCGGAGGTTTCTCGCCGGCGCTCGCGAGCGCGGCGGGGAGGTCGTCGCCGGCCAGCCCCGGGACCCCGAGGTCGGTGAGCACGAGATCGACCCGAGCGTGGCTGCCGGCCAGAGCGGCGAGCGCCTCGCCTACCGATCCGGCCGCGATCACCGCCAGCCCCGTGTCGGTGAGCGTGCGCTCGACCAGGGCCCGCATCGTCGGATCGTCCTCGACCACGAGCACCGTCGGCGGCCGCGCCAGCATCTTCACGAGGCGCTCGGACTCGGCCACCAGCAGGTCGAGATCGGCGGCGGCCTGCGAGCCGTCGTCGACTCCCCGGCGCGCCAGGTGGGCGAGCTGGAGCACGACGCCGACGCTGTTGTTGAGCTCGTGGCTGAGCTCGGCGCCCGTCTCGGTGTGCGGCTCCGCCGCCACGTCAGCTGATCAGCCCGCGTCGCAGGGCGACGGCGACCGCGGCTGCCCGGTCGGTGACCTCGAGCTTGCGGTAGGTGTGTTGAAGGTGGGTCTTGACGGTCGCGCCGCTGAGGTGCAGCCGCTTGCCGATCTCCGACACCGAGAGGCCGTCGGCGGCGAGCTCGAGCACCTCGTGCTCGCGCGGACTCAGGATCGGGCCGGACTCGTCGCGGCGAGCGCTGATCGCGGCCGCCAGGGAAGCGTGGAACTCGGGGCCGACGTAGGCCTCGCCGTCGCCGACGGCGACGATCGCGTCGCAGATCGCGTCCGGATTGGCGGTCTTCGAGAGCACCGCGGCGATCCCGAGTTCGAGCGCCTCGAAGGCGACGTCGGCGCCATGGCCGGTGAGCAGGATCATCCGCGTGCGGGCGCCGCGCTCGCCGGCCGCGCGGGCGACCTCGAGTCCGTTGAGCTCGGGCATCCGCAGATCGACAACGGCGACGTCGGGGTCGAACTCCTCGATCTGGGCGAGCACCTCGCGGCCCTGTTCGGCCACTGAGACGAGCTTCAGATCGGGCCGCGCCTTGATCGAACGGGCGAGTCCCTGGCGGTAGATCGGATGATCGTCCGCAATCAGCACCGTCGTCTGCTTCTGGCGGCTTGCGGGCGCCGCAGGGGACCGCGTGGCCCCAGAGCCGGTGCCTGAGCCCGAGTCGCTTGGATAAGCCGTTTGTGCCATCTCGATACACCTATCGGCCAGCGGGCCCATACGGTTGACCCCCAGCCCTCCCCGCGTTCAACCGTACGGCCGATGCTGGGCGTGGCCACACACCCGAAGCGGGTGTTGTGGAGACCAACCGGACCAGATCTCGTCCTGCGCGCTACCTGGCAGCCGTCGTGCTCGCCGCGGCGGCCGTGGCGCTCGTGCCGGCCACGGCAGCGGCGGCGCCGAGCGGCTTCGTGGTCGCCGACGGCGCCAAGTTCGCCGTCTCCACCGGCGCCGGGACCGAGCCCTGGGTGCCGGTCGGCTACAACCAGTACCGGCTGACGGCGCGCCCGGGAGGCTACGTCTGCGACTCCGGCTTCGGCCCCGCGAGCGAGGCCGAGCTCGGCAGCTGGATGGACCAGATGCGCGCCAGCGGCGCCAACGTCGTCCGCACCTGGTTCTTCCAGAGCATGTACGACGCCGACGGAGCCGGCCCCGGGGCGGGCTCCTGGGCGGCCTTCGATCGCGTCCTCGACGCGGCGCGAGCGCGCGGCATCCGCGTAATCCCCGTGCTCGTCAACCACTGGGCCGACTGCGAGCCGTCGGGCGCCGCGAAGACGGTCGGCTTCTACGGCGGCGGCTTTCGCCAGGACTCGAGCTACGGCTACTCGCTCTCCTACAAGAACTACGCGACCAAGGTCGCCTCCCACTACCGCGACGATCCCGCGATCGCCTTCTGGCAGCTCGCCAACGAGGCCGAGGCGCCGGGCGGCTCGGGCTGCGACGAGAACGCCGCCGCCGCGGCGCTGCGCGGCTTCGCCACCGAGATGTCGGCGGCCGTGCACGGGGCCGATCCGAACCACCTGGTCAGCCTCGGGACGATGGGCTCGGGGCAGTGCGGCGGCTCCTCCGACAACTACCGCAGCATCAACGAGCCGGTCGACATCTGCGAGATCCACGACTACGACCACGCCGCCGAGCCGATGCCCGGCGACGCCTGGAACGGGCTCGCCCAGCGGCTCGCCCAGTGCGGTCCAGGCGGCCTCAACAAGCCGATTTTCGTCGGCGAGTCCGGGATCGCCGCGGACGTCGACTCCGCCGGCAACCGCACCGGCACGATCTCAGCCTCGTCGCTGCAGGCGCGGGCCGGCCTGATCGAGGCGAAGATCGAGGCCCAGTTCGCGGCGGGCATGGACGGATACCTGCTCTGGGAGCGAATCCGCGAGCCCAGCGACTCGTCCTTCAACAGCGGCGCGCGGGGTCCCTACGGCGCCGGTCCGGGCGATCCGATCGAGGACGTTCTGCGCCGCTTCGGCCAGCCCGGGTCACCGCTCGACGGCGGCTGGGCGCCGGCCGGCGGACGCTACGCGAGCGCGGTCACCGCGACCGCGGGCCTCGAGGGCTACTGGCGCCTCGGCGAGCCGGCCGGGATGAAGACCGCCGTTGCCTCCGCCGGCGCCGTCGACGGCAGCTACGCGCCCGCCGTGCTCAAGGGCGCCGGCCTGATCGGCTCCGATCCCGACTCGGCGGCCGTCTTTCGCGCCGGCGCGGCGGGCTCGATCGCTTTCGGCGACCAGGCCGACTTCCCGGCTCGTCATGCGTTCACGCTCGAGGCCTGGATCCAGCCCGCCAAGGCCTCCCGCAAGCGGGTCGGCGGGCCGGTGATCTCGAAGCTGCAGAAGCATTGGGGCGGCTATGCGCTCGAGACCACCGGCCGCGGCCGGCTCAGCTTCTCGCTCTCAC
This sequence comes from uncultured Solirubrobacterales bacterium, assembly GCA_963767475.1. Lineage (GTDB taxonomy): Bacteria > Actinomycetota > Thermoleophilia > Solirubrobacterales > 70-9 > WHSW01. The sequence continues at coordinate 84,412 of CAVYEI010000003.1, read as the reverse complement.
GTGGCAAGCGCCCGGCGACCGTGTACGGGCCGCGGCTCGCCGCCGGCGAGCGCCACCACGTGGTCGCAAGCTTCGACGGGCGAACGATGCGGATCTGCGTCGACGGCAGCTGCGGTTCCGGCTGGGCGCGCTCCGCTTCTCGCCGCCTGGTCGACAACGCCGCGCCGCTGCTGGTCGGCCGCCAGGGCCGCAGCGCGTTCGCCGGCACGATCGACGAGGTCGCGGTCTACGGCCTCGCCCTGACGCCTGAGGAGGTCGCCGCACACGCGGCCGCAGGCGCCTGATCCGACGACAAGCCAGCTGGGGATCTCCCCTCGTACATCCGTTGAGTCGCCGGCCAACGTTGACTCGCCCGCGCCGTCGCGTCGATCCAACGAACTGGATGAGGGAGCGGACGAACGGTTGATAGCGACATCCACCCCAGATGGCACCGAAACTACCCCTGACAGAACGAACCGGCAACCAGCGCGTGCAGCGTCTGCGGCGTCCTGCACGGCGCGATCCCGGCTCCGACTTCGCCCCGCAGTGGCCCGAGGGCCGCGCGGGCCTGGTGATCGAACGGTCCACCGACGCCTTCGTCTCCAGCGACGAACAGGGAGTGATCGTCGCCTGGAACCCGGCCGCTGAGCAGCTCTTCGGCTGGAGCAGCGAGGAGGCGATCGGACGCACGCTGAGCGAGACGATCGTCCCGGCGCGCCTGCGGGCGGATCACGAGCGCGACCTCGCCAGGTTCCTTGCCGGGGGCAGGGGAGAGTTTCTCGGCCGCTCCGTCGAGCTGCCGGCGCGGCGCCGCGACGACAGCGAGCGGACGGTGGAGATGTCGGTCTCGGCGCTGCGCACCGACGCCGGCTGGGCGTTCGACGCCTGGATCCGCGACATCACGGCTCGCCGCCGCACCGAGATCCAGACCGAGCGCGCCCGCCTCGAATTCTTCGCCACGGTCGCGCACGAGCTCGCGACTCCGGTGACCTCGGTGCTCGGGCAGCTCGATGCGATCGGCGACGACGAGCGCCGGCTGCTCGGCGACGATGCACGCCAATCGCTGGAGACGCTCGAGCGAGAGGTCGCACGGATCGCCCGCCTCGCGGCCGACCTGCGGGTCGCCGCGCAGACGAGCTCGGGCGAGCTCCGGATCGAGAAGGGCCAGGTGCGGCTCGGCGAGATAGTCGCCGGGTCCGTCGACGCCGCCCGCCCGCGCGCCGAGGCCAAGAGCATCGACCTGCTGGCGATGATCGAACGCGATCCCTTCTATCGCGGCGACGCCGACCGCCTCGGCCAGGTGGTCCACAACCTGATCTCGAACGCGCTCAAGTTCACGCCCGACGGGGGCCGGGTCGTGGTCAAGCTGGTCTGCGGCGCCGGCGAGTTTCAGATCCGCGTCTCCGACACCGGGCCCGGGATCGAGGACGGCGAGCGCGCGAACGTGTTCGAACGCTCCGTGGGCTCCGGTCCGGGCGCCGGCGGCGGCATGGGCATCGGCCTCGCCGTCACCCGCGCGATCGTCGAGGCGCACGGTGGCTCGATCGAGGTCGTCGACGATCGCGAGCCCGGCGCCACCTTCGTCGTCCATCTGCCGACAGGCGAGAGCGGGCGAGGAAGCGGCGGCGCCGGTCGCCACGAGGCGCGGCGCAGCAGGCTCTAACGACCCGCGATCCTGCTCTAACCAGCGGCGATCCTGCGGATCTGCGCCGGCCGCAGCAACGAGGCCAGGGTGGGGCCCGAGAGCGCTGCCAGACCGCCCTTCTTCATCTCCACGCGGCCGCCGCTGAGCAGCTGGATCGCCCGCGACAGGTCGGGCTCGTGGCCGACGATCAGGACCGTGCCGCGCCCGGCGGCGAGCTGCTCGGGATCGAAGTCCCCGCCGCGCAGCGCCTCCTCGATCTCGGGCTCAACGCCGAGCGACTCGCAGGCGATCCTGGCGGTCTCGACCGAGCGGATCTTGGGGCTCGTCAGGCAGGCCTCGATCTCGACGCCGAGCGCCGCCAGCGCCTCGCCGGCGGCGCGGGCCTGTCGCTCGCCCTTGGCGGTCAGGCGGCGCGAGGAGTCGTCGGCGGCGTGGTCCTCGGCGTCGCCGTGTCGGAGCAGCCAGATCAAAGCGATCGTGATCCTCGCAGTTAGCGGTTTCGGGCATCGGTGCCGACCGAACCGGTTGCGATGATCGGGCGGTGAGCGGGAACGTGGTTCATCTGCACGTGCACAGCGAGTACTCGTTGCTCGACGGCGCCTGCAAGATCGTCAACAAGGGAGCCGACAAGGTCGATCGCGGGCTCGCCGCGAGGGCGGCCGAACTCGGGATGCCGGCGCTCGGGCTCACCGACCACGGGGTCATGAACGGCGCGGTCGAGCACTACAAGGCCTGTCGCGAGCACGGGATCAAGCCGATCCTCGGGCTCGAGGCCTATCTGGTCGACGATCGCCGCGCCGAGGGCCGGGTGGAGCGCAACCACCTCACCCTGATGGCCGCCGACGACACCGGCTTCCGCAACCTGGTCAAGCTCACCTCGGCCGGCTTCCTCGAGGGCTTCAGGCGCGGCAAGGCGAACGTGGACATGGAGTTGCTCGAGCGCCATGCCGACGGTGTGATCGCGCTCACCGGCTGCCTGCAGTCGCGCTTTTGCCGTCGCCTGGTGGAAGAGCGCCCCGACGACGCCCGCGCCCATCTCGACGACCTGGTCCAGGTGTTCGGCGCCGACGATGTCTACTTCGAGGTGCAGGAGAACGGGATCCCCGAGCAGGCGAAGGCCAACCAGGGCATCGTCCGCTACGCCCGCGAGCTCGGCCGGCCGCTGGTCGCCACCGCCGACGTCCACTACCTGCGACGCGAGGACTACCAAAACCACGCGGCGCTGCTCTGCGTGCAGACCAAGTCGACGCTCGAGCAGCCGAAGCTGACCTTCGACACCAACGAGTTCTTCCTCAAGAGCGCGGCCGAGATGGAGGAGGCGTTCAAGGCCTGGCCCGAGTCGGTGCCGACGACGCTCGAGATCGCCGAGCGCTGCAACGTCGAGATTGAGCTCGGCAAGCTGCTCTTGCCGCGCTTCCCGACTCCCGACGGCGAGGAGCCGCGCGAGATGCTGCACCGGCTCGCCCGCGAGGGCTTGGCCCGTCGCTACGGCGATCCGCCGCCGGCAGAGGCGGTCGAGCGGCTCGATTTCGAGCTCGGGGTGATCGACGAGATGGGCTTCGAGTCCTACTTCCTGATCGTCTGGGACTTCGTCAGCTACGCGAAGGAGAACGGGGTCGCGGTCGGCCCGGGGCGCGGCTCGGCGGCGGGCTCGATCGTCGCCTACTCGCTCAACATCACCGACCTCGACCCGCTCGCCAACGACCTCCTGTTCGAGCGCTTTCTCAACCCGGCGCGCAAGTCGATGCCCGACATCGACATCGATTTCTCGGTCCGCGGGCGCGAGCGCGTGATCCGCTACGTGCAGGAGAAGTACGGGCGCGAGTCGGTGGCCCAGATCATCACCTTCGGCAAGATGGCGCCGCGGGCGGCGACCCGCGACTCGGCCCGCGTGCTCGGCTACGACTACGCCACCGGCGACCGGGCGGCGAAGCTGATCCCGGAGCCGATCATGGGGCGCAGCCCGAGCTTCGAGGAGTGCCTGAAGCCCGGCCAGGACCTGCGCCGGGCGGTCGACGCCGACGCCGATGTGAAGCGGATCGTCGAGGTCGCCCAGGGTCTCGAGGGGATCGTCCGCAACAACTCGATCCACGCCGCGGCGGTGGTGATCGCCGATCGCCCCCTGGACGAGATCGTGCCGCTGCAGCTGGCCGAGGATCGCGGGGCGCCGGCCGAGAAGGGGGCGAACGGCAAGCCCGAGCGCCAGTACAAGATCGTCACCCAGTACTCGATGAACCCGATCGAGGAGATCGGGCTGCTGAAGATGGACTTCCTCGGCCTGCGCAACCTCGACGTGATCGAGGACGCGGTCGAGATCATCCGCCGTTCGCGCGGCGACGAGTGCGACATCGAGGCGATCCCGATGGACGACTCGAAGACCTACGAGATGCTCGCCGGGGGCGACTCGGTCGGCGTCTTCCAGCTCGAGTCCGAGGGCATGCGCGACGCCCTGCGCAAGGTGCGCCCGACGGAGTTCGACGACATCGTCGCCCTGGTCTCGCTCTACCGCCCGGGGGCGATGCGCTACATCGACGACTACGCGCGCGGCAAGCGCCAGCCGGCGAGCGTCACCTACGCCGACCCGCGCCTGCGGGCGATCACCGAGTCGACCTACGGCTGCTGCATCTATCAGGAACAGCTGATGGAGATCGCGAAGCAGATCGCCGGCTTCAGCCCGGCCCAGGCCGACGACCTGCGCAAGGCGGTGGGCAAGAAGAAGCGCGAGCTGATGGCGACGATGGAGGACAAGTTCCGCGCCGGCTGCGAATCCTCCGACACCGCTCCCGGAGTCGCCAAGGACCTCTGGTCGCTGATGACCGCGGCGGCCGACTACAGCTTCAACAAGTCCCACGCCGCCTGCTACGCGCTGATCGCCTACCGGACCGCGTACCTGAAGGCCAACTACCCGGCCGAGTACATGGCGGCCGTGATCTCCTCGGTGATGTCGACCAAGGACAAGGTCCCGTTCTTCGTCAACAAATGCGCCGAGATGGAGATCGAGGTGCTGCCGCCCGACGTCAACTCCTCCGTCCACGGCTTCGTCGTCAGCGGCAAGTCGATCCGCTTCGGTCTCGACGCGGTCAAGAACGTCGGCCACTCCGCGGTCGAGACGATCATCGCGGTCCGCGAGTCGGCGCCGTTCGAATCGATCTGGGACTTCTGCGAGCGCGTCGACGCGCGGGTCGTGAACAAGCGCGCGATCGAGTGCCTGATCAAGTGCGGGGCGCTCGACTCGACCGGCGATCCGCGGCGCGGGATGCTCGAGGTTCTCGCCCAGGCGCAGTCCGCCGGCCAGAAGGCGCAGGAGGACACGCGCCGCGGCCAGGGCTCGATCTTCGATCTCGGCGATGCCCCGGCGGGCGGCGAGCAGGCGCCCGCGGCCGGTGGCGCCTTCGCGGCTCCGCGGCACACGGCCGTCCCCAGCGAGGAGTTCGATCAGCGCGAGCTCTTGCGGCTGGAGAAGGAGACCCTGGGGACGTTCGTCTCCGCACATCCGCTGGGCGAGGTGCGCGAGGCGCTGCGCGCCCGGGTCGAGCGTCCGCTCGCCGACGTCCCGGCGATGTCCGACGGGGCCTGGGTCACTGTCGGCGGGATCGTCTCCGAGGCGAAGAAGGTGCGCACCCGCCGCGGCGGCTACGTGATGTTCGCCGCTCTCGACGACCTCGAGGGGCGGCTGGAGCTGTTCGTCCGCGATGCGGCGTCCGAGGTCGCCGAGGCGATCGAGGTCGACCGGGTGGTCGTGATCCGCGGCCGCGTCGACAAGGGAGAGGCGGGCAAGCTCAGCCTCGTCGTCCACGAGGCCGAGAACTTCGAGCCGGGTGCCGACGAGGTTGCGGCGGCGCGAGCGAAGGCGGCCAGGGTCGCCGGGCCGCTGGTCCTGAGGGTGAACGCCGCCGAGTTCGGCGCCGGCCTGATCGACGAGCTCAAGTCGCTGTTCGGTGCTTACCCGGGTGAGAACGAGGTGCTGCTCGAGATGCGCACCCGCGAGGGGTTGCGGCGGCTTCGCTTCGGGACCGACTACCGGGTCACCCCGTCGGCGGCGCTGCGCGCCGAGCTCGACCAATTGCTCGGACCCGCCGCCCTCGCTGCATAGACTTCATTCGTGGCCACGGTTCAGCGAACGCAGGCGAGCGAGTGTCGGCGCTGCCGCACCTTCTGCGACAAGATGATCGAGCCGCGCGGCTGCATCGAGCTCGGCTGCCGATTCCTCTACAGCTACGAGGACCAGCTCACCGGCGGGCGCTACATGGGTTGCATGCGCAAGGTCTTCAGCGCCGAGATCGACGTCGACATGTTCGAGCTCGCCGAGGCCGACGGCGGCTTCGGCGGAATCAAGATGGCGAGCCAGCCGCTGCCGCAGTGCCAGTTCCGGGTCGAGCCCAGCTACGAGGGCGACGGCGCCTCGTTTGCCTGCGTCAACCCGCGCTTTTTCGACTGCACCGACGACGGCCCCGAGGGCATCCGCGCCTTCGACCTCAGGGACGCGCTCGGCGAGGCCGCCTGAGCGCTCCGTCCTCGTAGCGCGCGGCTAACCTCGGATCCGCTTCACGGCCGCGGCCCTCGCTGCCGATCAATAGGGGCGGAAGTCCGATGACCGCCCCGCTGCCAACCAGATCACGACGGATGAGCGCGCTGCGCGCGCAGCGCCTGCTCGAGTTCGGCGCGATCGAGCTCGCCCCGGCCGCGGTCGCCGCGGCGGTGGCGCTCGGCCACCTCGGCCTCGGCGCCGCCGTGCTGATCGGGATCGGCGTCTTCGCCGGATCCTGGGCGCTCGGCAAGGGCGCCTATCCGCTGCATCTGATGCCGCTTGGCGGAGGGCTGGCGCGGGCGGCGGCCGTTCTCGCCGGACTGCTCGCCGCCTGGCTGATCTCCGTCACCCTGGACCCGCTCGCCGCGGTGGGCCTGATCGTGCCCCTGCTCGCGGCCTGGCTCACGCTCGGCTTCGGCGTCGCGCTCAGCGGCCGCCTCGAACGCCGGCTGGCTATGCGCGTCGCGGTCGTCGGCTCGCCCGAGCTTGGCGCAGCGCTCGCCGCAGAGCTCGAGTTGCTCGGGTTGCACCGCTGGCAGCTGCTCGGCTGGATCGACTTCACCGACGACGGCCTCCCGGACCGCGCCGACGCGCCGCCGATGCTCGGCTTCGCCGCTTCGATGGAGGAGATCGTCGCCGAGCACGACATCGACCTGATCGTCTTCGGCGTGCGCGAGTCCGAGCGCGAGGCGGGGGAGTGGCTCGGGGCCTCCTCGATCGGCGCGCTCGAGCGTGTGATCGAAGCCTGCGTCGGCCTCGACGTGCGCGTAATCGGCGCCGACCAGTTCTTCGAACAGGCCTTCGGGCACGTGCCGATCGCGGCGATCAACGCGGCCTGGTTCCAGTACGTGATCCACCCGCGCTTTCGCGCCACGCCGCGGGTTCGCAAGCGGCTCTTTGACCTGCTGCTCGCGCTGGTACTTGCGCTTGTGCTCGCGCCCGTGTTCGTGGTCGCAATGCTCGTGGTCAAGCTCGCCGGCGGGCCCGGGCCGGTGTTTCACGTCCAGCGCCGAGTCGGCGAGGGCGGAGGCGAGTTCACGCTGCGCAAGCTGCGAACGATGCGCGAGGACGCCGAGACGGAGGGAGCGCCGATCTGGTCGAGCGACGGAGATCCGCGCCAGACCCGGGTCGGCAAGTACCTGCGCCAGACGCACATCGACGAGCTCCCGCAGCTGTGGAACGTCGTCCGCGGCGAGATGTCCGTGGTTGGCCCGCGGCCCGAGCGGCGCGAGTTCGTTCAGGGCCTCGAGCGCTCGCTGCCGTTCTACGACCGCCGCCTGCTGGTCAAGCCCGGCCTCACCGGCTGGGCCCAGGTGAGCTGCGGCTACGCGGGCAGCGAGGCCGGCACCGCCTGGAAGCTCTCCTACGACCTCTTCTACCTCAAGCACCGCTCGGCGATCCTCGACCTGCTGATCGCGGTGGAGACGATCGCCGTGCCGCTACGCGACCTGCGCCGCCCGCAGCCGCGCGGCGACGGGGCACTCGTCCTGCCCCGCCATCTGCGCGATCCCGAGCTGCCGCTGCCCGCGGTCGACCCGGTCGCGCCGGTCCCGCTCGCCTAGGCGCGGAACCGGTAGCCGACCCCGCGCAGCGTCTCCAGCTTCTCCTGGCCGAGCTTCTTTCGCAGATAGCCGACGTAGACGTCGACGACGTTGGAGCCGGGGTCGTAGTCATAGCCCCAGACCCGAGCCAGCAGCTGCTCGCGGCTCAGGACCTGGTTCGGGTGCTGGAGGAAGGTGCGCAGGAGCTCGAACTCGCGGGCGCTGAGCTCGACCGTGTCGCCGGCGACGCTGGCCCAGCGCGTGCGCAGGTCGAGCGCCACGTCGCCGACCCGCAGCTGCGTCTCCTCGGCGGCGGGATCGCCGCCGCGAAGCTGGACCCGGATCCGCGCCACCAGCTCCTCGAAGTGAAAGGGCTTGGGCAGGTAGTCGTCTGCACCGCTCTCCAGCCCCTCGACCCGGTCGTGGGGATCACCGCGCGCGGTGAGCACGATCACCGGCAAACGCTGGCCGGCGGCGCGCAGATCGCGGAGCACGTCGAGCCCGTCCTTGCCCGGCAGGCTGAGGTCGAGGATCAGCAGGTCGAAGTCGCCGTCCTTGGCCAGCGACTCCGCGGCGATCCCGTCGCCGACGATCGTGATCGTGAAGCCGCTCGCTCGCAGGCCCTTCTCCAGGAACGAAGCCAGGCGAGCCTCGTCCTCGGCAACGAGGATCCGGCTCACAACGTTGGCGGGGCCGTGGGTGCAGCCGGGATCACGATGCTGAACGTGGATCCCAGCCCGGGTCGCGAGTCGAGTTCGACCGAGCCTCCGTGCGCCTCGGCGATCGCGGCGACGATCGAGAGCCCGAGCCCGGCACCATCGGAAGCCTGCGCGGCGTCGTCGCCGCGCTCGTAGCGAGCGAAGATCCGCTCGCGGTCGGCATCGTCGATTCCGGGCCCTTCGTCGCGCACCCAGAGCCGAGCCCAGTTGCCGACCAACGAGCTGCCGAGCCAGATCGCGTCGCCCGGGCTGGTGTAGCGGACGGCGTTCTCGGCCAGGTTCATGATCGCCTGGGTCAGCCGCTGCTGGTCGGCGATCACGATCCCCACCCCGGTGCCGTCAAGGCGCCAATCGCGGTCGCCGAGGCTGCGGGCCTTGGCGAAGAGGTCGTGCGTGAACAGGTCGACGTCGACCGGGCCGGTGCGCAGGAAGTCCGGGCGCGGAGCCTTCGCCAGCAGGAGCAGGTCGTCGACGTAGCGGCTCATCCGATCGAGCTCGTCCTGGATCACGGCGATCGCCTCCTCGCGCTCCTCGGGCGAGTCGCCGAGCGTCTCCAGGTGGCCGCGGACCACCGTGATCGGGGTGCGCAGCTCGTGGCTGACGTCGGAGAGGAAGTCCTTCTGATGGGCGAACGCGGTCTCGAGCCGGTCGAGCATGCCGTTGAAGGTGCGCCCGAGCTCGGCGATCTCGTCGCCGCCGCGAACCGGGATCCGGCTCGAGAGGTCGGTCTCCGAGATCTGGCGGGCGGTGCGCGAGAGCGCGTTCAGAGGCGCGATCGCGCGTCCGGCGGCGAGCCAGATGAACAACGAGGCCAACAGCAGGACGACGATCGAGACCCCGATTGCGATCCGCACCGCGCTCTCGACCTGGTCACGCTCGGCCTCGGTCAGCGAGGCGGCGACGAGCACGCCCGTGCTGTCGCCGATCGCCATTGGGATCGCGACGTATCGGGTCTCGCCGAGGCTGGTGTCGTGCTCGCCGCTGGTCGGAGCGGTGATCCTGGCCAGCGCCGAGTAGGAGCCGGCGAGCGGTTCCTGGCCGGGGTCGGCGAGCTGCGCCGCGTACAGATCGCCGTCCGCGAACGCGATCAGCGCGCCGTCGGCGGGCGTCGTGGCCCGGCCGAGATAGACGTCGAAGAGCTGCGCGACGTCGGTGAACGGGCGCCCGTTCTGCGGCTGGCCGAGCGTCGAGACGTCCTGAAGCGAGTCCACGTTGCGGGTGAGCTCGCGCTCGACCTGGTCGCCGATCCGCGACAGCAGCACCTCGCGCAGGACGAGCACCGACGCCGCGGTCGAGAGCACCAACAGCGCCAGGAACGAGACCAGCACACGCGTGCGGACCCCTGTCAGCGGCGATCTGCTCTCAGCCGCGCCGCCTGCGGCCTGCCCCGCCTCAGCCCGGGCCCGGGAGTCGATCAACACCCGCTGACTTTAGCCGGGATTCGCGTCCGAGAATGCCAATCGGCGTGCAGATCACCGGCGCCCACGCTAGTTCAGGCGGTCGGCCAGTCGGGTGAGCGTGTCGGCGTACTGATCGTCGGTGGGCGAGGGTTCGCCGGCTTCGCCGTCATCGGCTTCGGACGTCTCCACGACGCCGTCGCCGACCACGCCACCGGCGGTCGAGCCAGCGACCGCCGGAGGGCCGCCAACGCTGCGGATCGTTCCCGGGCGGTTCTCGCGACCGTCGCCGTGCTCGCGATCGGGGCCCGCGTAGGAGCCCGGAGCCGGTAGTCCCGAGGCCTCGTTGGTGCGCGGCGTCGTGATCCCGAACAGAGGGTTCGAGTCCTCCGGTTGCAGCAGGGTGACGAAGACGACGATCATCAGCAGGCCGACGACAACCGCCTGAGCGGCGACGATTCGCGAGCGGCCTCCGGTCACTCTCGATGCCCCGTGGAGGGAGGGGTGCGCATCCGCTTGCAAGCCTCGCGGACGCGCATGAGATGGCGATGAGAGGCGTATGAGACAGGCGTTAGCATGAGAGCGGTTCTCATCCGGCGCTCACGCTGGTCTCACCAGCCCGACCTACTCTCCGCCCTGTTCATCTCCCCACTTTGCGTAAAGGAGACTCGTACCTTGCGTACCACTCAAAGAATGAAGACGAAGCTTGCCGGCCTCCTGGTCGTCGCGATTTTCGCGTCGATCCTCGTGCCGGCATTCGCTGGGGCACAGCAAGTCAGTCCGACCACCGACCAGTACGGCGATAGCCTGACGCAGGTCAGTGCGGGTGGCAACAACACACCTCCGAGCACGGATAGCGGGCTCGGCGGCAATGTTGGTCCTCTCCCGTTCACCGGCTTCGACGTGATCGCGATGGCCGCGGTTGCGCTGGCGGTCACCGGACTCGGCCTTGCTCTGCAGCGCGCCGTTTCTCGCGAACCCCGCGACGGCCTTTCCTAAGACAATTCAGCGTTAGCTCGTTTTCGCCGCTCGCCGTTTGCGGGCGGCGATTCCGCGCTTGCGCAGGCGCCTCGCCAGCTCGACGTCGGCGAGCCCGGGGGCGCCCTCTTCGCCGCCGGTCTCGATCAGCGTCGGCAGCCGGTCGAAGCGCGGGTCGGAGAGAAACACCGCCAGGCCGCGTTCGCCGATCTCGCCGGCGCCGAGGTTGGCGTGGCGGTCACGATTGCCGCCGAGCGGGATCTGCGAGTCGTTGAGGTGCAGGCATTTGAGGCGCTCGAGCCCGACCTTGGCGTCGAACTCGGCGATCACCTCGTCCAGGGCCTCGACCGTGCGGATGTCGAACCCCGAGGCCAACAGGTGACAGGAGTCGAGGCAGATCCCGACCCTGCGGTCGCGGTCGAGCAGCTCCACCAGCTCGGCGAGCTCGTCGAAGTTGCGCCCCAGCGGGCCCTGGGTGCCGGCCGTGTTCTCGAGCAGGACGGGGCACTGGTCCGAATCCGAGAGCGCTGCCGCGATCGCCTTCGCCGCACGTTTCATCGACGGGCCGTGCGGCTCGCCCTTGCGCGCTCCCGCGTGCAGCACGACCCCGACCGCCCCGATCCCGTCGCCGACCCGCAGGGCCTGGCTCAGCGAGGCGATCGACTTCGCCCGGACCTCGCGCTCCTTGCTCGCGCAGTTGATCAGGTAGACGGCATGAATCGCCACCGATTGGATGCTTGAGGCCTCGCGCGCGGCCCGGAACTCGGCGAAGTCCTCATCCGTGTAGCGGGTCGGCCGCCACATCCTCGGACTCTGGTTGAAGACCTGGATCGCGTCCGAGTCGGACTCGACTCCGCGTTCGACGGCCTTGGTGAGGCCGCCCGCTGTGGAAACATGCGCGCCGATCAGCAAGTCGTGAATCAATCCCCGAAAGTCCGCTTCGCCCCCTCACCGACCGGTGCCCTGCACATCGGTGGAGCGCGCACGGCACTTTACAACTGGCTCTTCGCGCGTGGCTCCGGCGGCACGATGGTGCTGCGGATCGAGGACACCGACCGCGAGCGCTCGACTCCCGAGAACGTGGGGCAGATCCTCGACGCGCTGCGCTGGCTCGAGCTCGACTGGGACGAGGGCCCGCTGAGCCAGGCCGAGCGCGGAGAGCGCCATCGCGAGCGGATCGCCGAGCTGGTCGAGGCCGGCAAGGCCTATCCCGACACCGCGACCTCCGACGACGTACGCGCGTACAAGCAGACCCACGACAACGCCGGCTACCGCGGCGAGCCGCGAGCGGGGGAGGGGGCGGCGATCCGGCTGCGCGTTCCCGACGAGGGCGAGACCGTGGTCGACGACCTGATCCGCGGCCCGGTGAGGTTCGAGAACCGGCTCACCGACGACCTCGTGATCGCCCGCGGCGATGGCACCCCGCTGTACAACTTCGCCGTCGCCATCGATGACCTCGAGATGCAGATCACCGACGTGATCCGCGGCGACGACCACCTCTCCAACACCCCGAAGCAGCTGCTGGTGCTGGCGGCGCTCGGAGCCCAGCCGCCGCGCTACGCCCACCTGCCGCTGCTGCACGGGCCCGATGGCAAGAAGCTCTCCAAGCGCCACGGCGCGGCATCGGTCCAGGAGCTGCGCGCCGCCGGCTACCTGCCCGCCGCGGTTCGCAACTACCTCGCCCTGCTCGGCTGGGGGGCCGACGACGACCAGACGATCCTCTCGACCCCGGAGCTGATCGAGCAGTTCTCGATCGAACGGGTCGGGCGCTCGTCGGCGATCTTCGACGTGCAGAAGCTGCGCTGGCTCAACGGGCGCTACATGCGAGAGCTGCCGCTCGACCGCTACGTGGAGGCGGCGGCGGGCGAGCTCGAGCGCGCGGGCCATGCCGAGGCGGCCGCCGACCGCGAGCGTCTCACCGCGGCCTGCGCGATCGCGCAGGACAAGGCCCAGACGCTCGACGAGCTCTGGCCGCTGATCGCTTTCCTGTTCGAGCCTCCGGTAGACGACCCGAAGGCGTGGTCGAAGGTGATGGAGCGCGACGGTGTCGCCACGGCGCTCGAAGCGGCGCTCGAGGTCCTGCGCGCCGTCGAACCTTTCGACGCCCCGACGCTGGAGGCGGCGCTCGGCGGTCTGGCCGAGCGCCTGGCGATCAAACCCCGCGATCTCTACCAGCCGCTACGGGTCGCGATCACGGGTACGACCGTCTCCCCGGGGATCTTCGAATCGCTGGCCGCACTGGGCCGCGAAGGGTCGATCTCGCGGGTGGAATCTGCCTTGCGACGCCTGCGTGGCGCCTGAGCGGCAGCGAATTCGCGATCCGCGCTAAACAAGCGCGCCAGGCTGCCGATCTAAGGGGAGAAGCGTGCGCAACAGCGCGCGTCGGATGCTGAAAAGTTGATCATGAGCGAAGCCACGAAGACCAAGAAGAGCGAGACCAAGAAGAGCGAGAGCGGCGACCGCCGCGCCGGTGTGGGCGGACGACGCCTCGCCGACGCCTTCGACGCGGTCACCGAGATGCCCGCGCTCTCGGAGGCGCGCCGCCGCTTGATCGGACTCTGCGAGCGCCAGGCGCCGTCGCCCGGCGACGTCGCCGAGGCAATCGAGGCTGACACCGCGATCGCGATCGCCGTGATGCGCGCCGCCAATAACGGCGAGGGTCCTTCGGGGCGCACCGGCGGAGTCCGCGAAGCGGTCGAGTATCTCGAGCCGGGCGGCGTCGCCACGCTGGCCGGCGACCTCACGACTTACGACGTGCTCGAGCAGCCCGGCCCGGCCTCGGGCCGCCACGAGCGCTTTCGCCGCCACGGCGTCGCCGTGCGGATCGGTGCCGAGCGGATCGGGGAGCTCGCGCGGCTGCCGCAGCGCGACGAGCTCGCGGTCGCAGCCCTGCTGCATGACGTCGGCAAGCTGGTCCTGGCTGAGCTTTACGGGAGCGAGCAGACGGTCGAGCAGCGCCGCGAGTCGCCCGAGGAGCGCGCCCGACGTGAGCGCCGCGAGCTCGGAATCGACCACGCCCTCGTCGGCGCCGTTCTGGTGCGCCGCTGGGGCCTGCCCCCGATCGTCGCCTCGGCGGTCGAGCGCCATCACTCCACCGATGCGACCGGCCATGCGGCGGCGATCCGCCTCGCCGACCTGGTCGTCCACCACGCTGCCGGCGATCCGGTCTCTGCCGATTCGATGCGAGAGGCTGCCACCGCGCTCGAGATCGACTCGGACGGGCTCAACGCCCTGCTGTTCGAATTCCCGCACGTCGGCGAGCGTCGCCGCCGGGCGACCGAGCCCTGCCCGCTCTCGATGCGCGAGATCGACGCCCTGCGCGGGCTCGCCGAGGGCAAGGTCTACAAGCAGATCGCGGCCGACCTTTCGCTCTCCGTGAGCACCGTGCGCACCCACCTGCACAACGTCTATCGCAAGATCGGCGCGGTCGATCGCGCCCAGGCTGTCCTGATCGCCCGCGATAGAGGCTGGCTCTAGGAACAACTCCCGCCACGTCCTCGGCTTCGCCTCCGGGCGTGCGGGGTCTACTCGATCAGGCTAGAGCGGAGGCCGATGGCGACCGCGTGGGTGCGGTCCCGGGCCTCGAGGCGCGAGAGGACTCCCTTGGTGTGGGTGCGGATCGTCTCGGTGCTGAGCCCGAGGTGCTCGGCTGCATGCTCGGTCGAGAGCCCGTTGGCGTACAGCTGCAGGATCTCGCGCTGGCGCCGGGTCAAGTCCCGAACGCCGTTGCGGCGCGCCGCCGGGTCGATGAAGGTCTCCGCGTCGGCGGCGGCGTCGACCGCTCTTTCGAGCTGGGCGGCCGGCGAGCTCTTGGCCACGTAGGCCGTGGCACCGGCGTCGATCGCCTCGGCGGCCGCATGGCGTTCGGCGCGCGCGGCATGGGCGACGATGCCAAGGCCGGGTCGCGCCTTTCGCAACGCCCTGATCGCTCGTAGGCCCGTGAGCGAGTCGCCGCTCTTGATCGCCGCCAGCTCGACGATCGCGACGTCGAAGTCCTCGATCGTGGTCAGCTCGAGCGCGTCGCGGCCGTCCTCGGCCTCCGAGACCTCGTACCGATCGGCGAGCAGGCCACGAACCCCCATCCGTATGGCGGGCTGCTTGTCGATGATCAGGCAGCGTCGTTCGTCGTTCAAGGGCACAACTCCGAGCCGGGGCGGGATCCCGGCTGATCTCCTATGCGCGCTCGCCGGCCGCGGATGGCCGACCGGCTCACGGCTTCCTCTCTTGCCGCGCGCAGCATCGTAGCCATGTTCCGCGCGGCCGTCCGGCCGACCTCCGGTAGGAGCGAGGTTTTTCCGCCGATATCGGTTACAACTGGACCGATGATGAAGTCGGAGCGACGGCCGCGATGATCTCGGTGACCTCGAAGTCTCGCTACGCCGTCGTCGCGATGGCCGAGCTCGCCCGCTCCGGCGAACGGCCGGTGCCGATCGCCCAGATCGCCGAGCGCCGAGAGATGCCGGTGCAGTTCCTCGAGCAGCTGTTCTCGACCCTGCGCCGCGACGGTCTGCTGCTCAGCCAGCGCGGCGTCAAGGGCGGTTACCGGCTCGCACGCCCACCCGACCAGATCACCGTGATCGAGGTCGTCCAGGCGCTCGACGGCAAGGTCGGCGCCGAGGCCGACGAGGCCGGGGGGATCTGGAAGGAGGGCGTCGAGGCGCTGCGGGGCGTCTTCAGTCGCACCACGATCGCCGACATCGCCCGTCGCGAGGCCGACGAGGTCGGCGCGGGGATGTACCACATCTAACTACGCGCCGCGACATCGCCTACTCCGACAGCCCGGCGGCTTCGAGGGCTTCTTCCCGGTCTCGGAAGACCCGCACACGTCTGATCTTGCCGCCGGCAAGCTCGTAGACATTGGTGATCTGGAGATCGGTGTCGATTCCAGTCGTTCGTCCGCTGGCGGTGACGCGCAGAGACGCAAGAACCACCTCGGGGGTCAAGCTCTCAAGATGCTCGACCTCGAGCCGGAAGTCTGGCCCAGCGTCCTGAACATCGGCGAGGAAGCGCCGAACCCCGGACGGTCCTTCGTATGCGCCCTCGATCTGCGCACTAGGAGGAAACAGCTGCACGTCCTGGGTGCAACAAGCCAGGTAGTCGTCAATGTCACGCTCGTTCAGCGCCGTAACGGCCCGCCGGACGATCTCCACGTTCTCCTGCGACATCGCCCGCGCAGTATCTCGCTTCGGCGAGGCACCGCCGCCGCCCGGCCGTTCGCGCGCTACCTCAGGTCGTCTTGACGACCAGCACCGAGCAGGCGGCCGTGTGAGTCACCGTGTTCGGCACGCTGCCGAGGACGCGTCGCTGCATCCCCTTGTTGCCGATCACCAGCAGGTCGGCACCGACGTCGGCCGCGAGCCGCACCACTACTTCAGCGGGATCTCCTTCGGCCACTCGCGTCTCGCACTCGAGCCCAGCCGCACCCAGATCTGCCTCGATTTGTTCGAGCAGAGACTTCACCTGCGCGGACGAGTTAGAGGCCCATTGCAGTTCGATGTCCTGGTCTTCACTTGGCGAATCCTTAAAGGCGCTCAAGAGCCAGAGCTTGGCGCCAAAGCGCCGCGCGATCTCACTCGCCTCATTGACAGCCTCGTGTGCCGTTGCCGACCCGTCGGTTGCGACCGCCACGGTAGAAATCATCGGAGCGCAGTATCCACCAAACGGTCACCAGCGGGCAAATGCAGGAGGAGATATGACGGCTGAAGAGGGGGCGCTCGCCGCGTCCGTCGTGTTCTCGGGGCTCTGGTCTGGCCTCTTGGCGATGCTGACGCTGGTCATGCACCCGATGCTCGAAGCGATGGACGGCGGGAGCTTCGAGCGCTTCTTGCGAGCGTTCCTTCCCGTTGCGAGGAAGGCCTGGTTCAACTACATCTGCGCGATCGGGATGGCCATCGCGCCGATCGTCGCGCTCGTGACCCTCGGGGGTGATCCGGGCTCCGCCGCCTTCGTGCTCACCGCGATCGGCCTCGCCGCGGTGATCGTCGGTGTGTACATCGTCTCCAACGTGTGGAAGGAACCGCACTACGACGTGATGCTGGCCTGGGACCCGGAGGCGATGTCCGCGGACTGGGAGGCCGGACGGCAGCGCTACCTCACGCTCAACTGGATCCAAGCCGCGGCGACCTGGACGGCGTTCGCCCTGTTCTTGGCGGCTCTCATCTCCCTCTAGGACGCAGGCTCCAACGACAACGGCCCCACTCACATGCGGTGAGCGGGGCCGTGGCCGAAGCGGGTGAGTCAGCTCGTTGCTAAGAGCTCTTCTGCTTGCACTTCTGCGAGTCGGTCGCCGTCGCCGCCGGAGCGTCGGAGAACGTGAACGTCGACGAGGTCTTGATCGTCTTCGACTTGCAGCGGCCCTGGACGTACTTGCCGGCCTTGACCGTGGTCTGGAACTGAGCGATCGCGCCTACGCCACCACCGAGCGGCGGGACCTGCAGGCTCAGCGTCGTGCCCGCGATCGTGCCGGTGAGCACCGCGGTCGTGCCGAGCGCGTCAACGCGGGAATGCAGCAGGATCCCCTTCGCGTCGGAGCGGTTGAACGCGGTGACGACGGCGGGGAAGTCCTGCCGTGTGCCGCCGGCGCCGAACGGGAGCGCCGCGATCGCGCTGCCGGACCCGACTTGGGCACTACCGCAGGCGGCGAGCGCCGCGTCAGTGCTGGTGCCCGAGATCTGCGTCGCCGTGCATCCGGGGACCGCGGCGGTGTCGAACTTCATGTCCTTGGAGTCGAACTTGATCGACGCCGTGGTCGCCTTCGGCGGGACGGCGGCCGCGTTCGCTGAGTCCGTAGTCGTGGTCTCGACCGCGATCGAGGTCTTCTTGAACGTCTTCTTGTCGAACTTCGGCGTCGCCTTGCCGCCGAGCTCGGCGTCGATCGTCTGAATTGCGGTCGCGCCGAACGCCGCGCCGGCCGGAACGATGGCCACGACGAGACAGAGCGCGAAGCCCAGGGTGTGCTTCATACGCATGGAATTGCTCCTTTGGATGTCTGACGACCGCCGTCCGTGTGGCGACCGTGAAGTGTTCGCCGCGGACGGCGGCGGAAGGTCGGCTTGGGGCCGACTCGAGTTTCCCCGACCGACCCAGCTAACCGAACTAACCTAATTTCCGGCTCAAAGTTGCGGTTGGGAGCGCAAAACGGCCGGCGTCGGCCGGCCGTTTGCGGACCTCGGGCCGTCGGCTCGAGGCGTGATCTGGCGCCTGCGCCTACTCGTTAGCGCACTGCGCCCCGGCGTCGAAGGCCGAGTCGATCAGGTCCTGGGGAGGCTGGCCGGACTCGGCCGCCTCGACGATCGCCTCCTGGAGCTCCTCGTCGGAGACGCTCTCCTCGAGCGCGTCGATCGCACACTGCGCCTGCGACTCGGTCAGGTCCTGGGTCGTCGTCAGGACCTGGAGCAGCTGCTGGTTGAACTGGTCGCGGAGCTCGCTCGCGTCGCCGCCCGAGAGATCGGTCGTGTCAGTGGTGTCGGTCGTCTCGGCCCCGGTCGCTCCGGTCGGCGTGGTGGTCGAGCTGGCGGTGGTCTCGTCGTCGCCGCCGCAGGCGGCAAGCCCGAGGACTGCGACGCAGCCAGCGATCAACGCGAGCACGCGCAGGCGCGTGGTGAGGGGTGAAGCGGACATGGTTTGACTCCTTGGCCCGGGCGAATCACCCCGGCGGTCGATCGTGGTCGTCGGTTTCGCAAGCGTAGCCAGAAGGGCGGTCACTCAGTACCTTGGGCAGGCGTGACCTCGCCTTCGACAGCACGGCAGCGGACGGCCGCCGAGGCTTCGGCCGTGATCGGCAATACACCGATGGTCGAGCTCCGGCGCCTCGGCGACGGGCTCGGCGCCGAGGTGGTCGCAAAGCTCGAGTACCTGAACCCGGGTGGTTCGGTCAAGGACCGGATCGGCGTGGCGATGATCGAAGCGGCCGAGCGCGACGGCGCCCTGGAGCCGGGCGGCACGATCGTCGAGCCGACCAGCGGCAACACCGGGATCGCGCTGGCGCTGGTCAGCGCCGCGCGCGGTTATGACCTCGTGCTCACCCTGCCGGAGGGGATGAGCCGCGAGCGGGCCAAGCTCCTGCGCGCCTACGGGGCGGAGGTCCACGAGACGCCCTCGCTTGGCGGCATGGCCGAGGCGATCAGGCTCGCCGAGGAGATCGTCGCCGAGCGCAGCGCCTTCATGCCCCAGCAGTTCTCGAACCCGGCCAACCCGGAGATCCACCGGCGGACGACGGCGGAGGAGATCTGGACCGACCTCGACGGTGAGGTCGACGCGCTGGTCACCGGGGTCGGCACCGGCGGCACGATCACCGGTGTGGGGCAGGTGCTGAAGGAGCGCCGGCCAGGCTTTCAGGTGATTGCGGTCGAGCCCGCGACCTCGGCCGTGCTCTCCGGCGAGGCGCCCGGGCCGCACAAGATCCAGGGGATCGGCCCCGGCTTCGTCCCCGAGGTGCTCGACCGGTCCGTGATCGACGAGGTGATCGCCGTCGACGATGAGACGGCGCTGCAGTCCGCGCGCGACGCGGCGGAGCGGGAGGGCCTGCTGGTCGGGATCTCCGCCGGGGCGGCCTTCCATGCTGCGCTCGAGCTCGCGGCACGGCCGGAGATGGCGGGCAAGCGGATCGTCACGATCGCACCCGACGGCGGTGAGCGGTACATGTCGCTGCCATTCTTCGTCGCCGAGTGAGCTGATGCTGGGCCTGGGAACATTTCGGCGCGTCGTCCATGAGATCGGCTGTGACGTCACCGCGGCACGCGACCGCGATCCCGCCGCGCGCGGCGTCGGCACGATCGAGATCCTCTCCAGCTGGGCAGGCGTGCAGGCACTGCTCGCCCACCGGGTCTCGCACGCGCTCTACGAGGCGGGCGTGCCGCTGGCTCCGCGGACGATCTCCTTCACCAGCCGCGCCGTGACCGGGATCGAGATCCACCCGGCGGCGACGATCGGGGAGGAGTTCTTCATCGACCACGGGTCCGGGGTCGTGATCGGCGAGACGGCCGAGATCGGCGACCGGGTGACGCTCTATCAGGGGGTCACCCTCGGCGGCACCGGCTTCGCCCGCGGCAAGCGCCATCCGACGGTTCAGGACGACGTCACGATCGGCTCGGGGGCGAAGCTGCTCGGCCCGGTGACGGTCGGCCACGGCGCCAAGGTCGGCGCCAACACGGTGGTGATCGAGGACGTGCCCGCCAACTCGACCGTGGTCGGCAACCCCGGCCACCCGGTCCGGGTCGAGGGCAAGCGCCCCGAGGGCCCCGACGCCGACTGGATCCACCTTCCGGACCCGATCGCGGACGCGATCAAGACGCTCTCCGACCGCCTCGGCGCGATCGAGGAGCGGATGCGCGAGCTCGACGGCAAGGCCTCCGAGGGTGAGGTCAAGCAGCTGCGGGCCAAGCGCGGCCCGACCACCGCCGGGGGCTGAGCGCAGAGGCTCAAGGGCGCCGCGGGCGGGACTATCCTCGCGGGGGTGAGCGACGAAGGCGCATACGGAGCCCCGGTCCAGGTCGGAATGGACTCGGAAGAGCGGCTGCTGGAGGGGCTCAACCCGGCCCAGTGCGAGGCGGTCACCCACGGCGACGGGCCGCTGCTGGTGCTCGCCGGCGCCGGCTCGGGCAAGACGCGGGTGCTCACCCACCGGATCGCCTGGCTGCTGGCGACCGGACGGGCGCGGCCGATGGAGATCCTCGCGATCACCTTCACGAACAAGGCCGCGACCGAGATGCGCGAGCGGGTCGCGAGCCTGATCGGCGGGATCTCGCGGGCGATGTGGGTGATGACCTTCCATTCCGCCTGCGCCCGCATCTTGCGCGCCGACGCCACCCGGCTCGGCTACAAGCGCGCCTTCACGATCTACGACGAGGCCGACTCGGTGCGGATGGTGAAGCGCTGCATGACCGAGCTCGAGCTCGACCCGAAGCGCTACCCGCCGCGCTCGGTCAAGGCGGCGATCTCGGCCGCCAAGAACCAGCTCACCGACACCTCTGACTACGCCTCGGCGGCGAGCTCGGAGCGCGAGCAGGCGGTCGCCGACGTCTACAACCTCTACGAGCGCCGCATGGTCGAGGCCTCGGCGATGGACTTCGACGACCTGCTCGTGCGCACGGTCAACCTGCTCGAGCTGTTTGGAGACGTGCGCGAGAAGTACCGCAACATCTTCCGCTGGGTGCTCGTCGACGAGTACCAGGACACCAACCGGGCCCAGTACCGGATGCTGCAGCTGCTCGCCGAGGAGCACCGCAATCTGACCGTGGTTGGCGACGATTTCCAGGCCGTCTACTCGTTCCGCGGCGCCGACATCCGCAACATCCTCGAGTTCGAGCACGACTTCCCGGACGCCGACACGGTTCTGCTCGAGCAGAACTACCGCTCCACCCAGACGATCCTCGACGCGGCCAACGGGCTGATCGCCCACAACGTCGACCAAAAGCCGAAGCACCTGTGGACCGACGGCCGGCGCGGCGAGCAGATCGTCGTCGGCGAATTCGACGACGAGCACGCCGAGGCTCGCTACGTCGCCTCCGAGGTCAACCGGCTGGTCGAGGAGGGGATGTCTCGCGACCAGATCGCGGTCTTCTACCGCGTCAACGCCCAGAGCCGGGTGCTCGAGGACACGCTGGTGCGGTTCGAGATCCCCTACCAGGTGATCGGCGGGACGAAGTTCTATGAACGCGCCGAGATCAAGGACGCGGTCGCCTACCTGCAGCTGCTCGCCAATCCCGCCGACGGGATCTCGTTCGGGCGCGTGGTCAACTCGCCGCGGCGCGGGATCGGCCAGCAGACCCAGGCGCGGATGCTCTCGCACGCGAACACGATCGGCGCCGACGTCTGGGAGGTGATGGCCAACCACACCGCGATCCCGGGCCTGGGCTCGGCGGCGCTGAAGGCGGTCGGGCGCTTTGCCGAGACGATGGCGGCGCTGCGCCAGCGCGCCGACAAGCACGGACCGGTCGCCGAGCTGCTGGAGGCGACCCTGCACGAGACGGGCTACATCGAGGCGCTCGAGGCCGAGCGCACGATCGAGGCCGAAGGCCGGATCGAGAACCTCGAGGAGCTGGTCGGCGTCGCCGGCGAGTTCGACGCCAACCGGGAGCTCGAGGGCGACTCTGAGATCACCCCGCTGGAGGAATTCCTCGCCCAGATCTCGCTGGTCACGGTCCAGGACGACATCCGCGAGGAGGAGAGCCTGGCGACGTTGATGTCGCTGCACAACGCCAAGGGCCTCGAGTACGACGCCGTCTTCGTGATCGGCTGCGAGGAGGGCGTGTTCCCGCACATGCGCTCGCTCGAGGAGGGCAACGTCGAAGAAGAGCGCCGACTCGCCTACGTCGGCGTCACCCGGGCGCGCGAGCGGCTCTGGCTCACCTACGCGCGGCGTCGCTCGCTGCACGGCGGGGCGAGCTGGAACGTGCCCTCGCGGTTTCTGAAGGAACTGCCCGAGGCCCTGATCGAGGCCCACGTGGCGACCACCGCGACCGGATGGTCGATGGGTGGCACCGACGCCCGCAGCAGGGCCACAGGCTTCGGGCAGCGGCCTTCGGGTGAGGGCTTCTCGGCGCCGTCCCCGAGGCAGCCGGCGCCGCCGCCGGTCCCGTACTCGGTCGGCGACGACGTCCTTCACGCCAGCTTCGGCGAGGGCGTGGTGACCGCGGTCGAGGCGGGCTCGGTGGTGGTGATCCGCTTCGCCGCGGACGGGACGGAACGCAAGCTGATGGCCGACTACGCACCGCTGAAGAAGGTTGCCTAGTGAGGCGGCGCGAAGCGAAGCCGAGCCGCGCCGCTGTTGAGGCGCCTGTCTGATGGCTGAGCTGATCGACGGAAAGGCGGTTGCGGCGGAGGTCAAGGAGCGGGTGGCCGAGGATGTTCGCCGGTTCGCGGCCGAGCGCGACGGCGACGTTCCCGGCCTCGCCACCGTGCTCGTCGGCGAGGACCCGGCCTCGCAGGTCTATATCGCCAGCAAGCGCCGCCAGACCGAGGAGGTCGGCATGCGCTCCTTTCACCAGCAGCTCGGCGAGGGGACGCCGACCGAGGAGGTGCTCGACATCGTCGGCGAGCTCAACGACGAGGACACCGTGGATGGGATCCTCGTCCAGCTGCCGATGCCCGAGCAGGTCGACCAGGACGCGGTGATCTCGGCGATCAGCCCCGCCAAGGACGTCGACGGTCTGACCGCGGTCAACGCGGGGCTGCTCGCCCAGGGCCGTCCCGGGCTCGTGCCCTGTACGCCGCAGGGCGTGATCGAGCTCTTGCGTCACGCGGGCACCGAGATCGAGGGCGCGGAGGCAGTGATCCTCGGGCGCTCGATTCTCGTCGGCAGACCGCTCTCGGCGTTGTTGCTGGGGGAGAACGCGACGGTGACCGTCTGTCACTCACGCACCCGCGACCTCGCCGCCGTCTGCTCGCGCGCCGACATCCTCGTCGCCGCGGTCGGCTCGCCGCGTCTGGTCACCGCCGAGATGGTGAAGCCCGGCGCGACCGTGATCGATGTCGGCACCAATCGCACCGACGACGGGCTCGTCGGCGACGTCGATTTCGATCCCGTGCGCGAGATCGCCGGGGCGATCACGCCGGTGCCGGGCGGGGTCGGGCCGATGACGATCGCGATGTTGCTCGCAAACACCGTTGCCGCGGCCTCCAAGCGTCCGCAGTAGCGATGTAGGCTGCGGCCCGACAATCCACTCCATCCCCCATCGGCACTAGGAGAGATATGGACGCAGCAAGGCTTGGAAAAGGAGAGATGATCGCCGCCGTCTCCGGCGCGGCTCTCTTCATCATCATGTTCCTGCCGTGGTTCGGCTACGACCTCGGCGGTCCGGCGAGTGATGTCGCCGACCAGCTCGGGGTCACGGTTCCCGATATCGACACGAGCGTCAACTTCAACGCTTGGGAATCGTTCGGCTTCATCGACATCGTCCTGTTCGTGACCGTCGTCGTCTCGGTCGCCTTCGGCATCGCCGCGGCAATGGCGCGCGACGTGGCGCTGCCGGTCGCGGCTAGCGCGATCGTCGCGGGGCTCGGCATCCTCTCGTTGGTGCTGGTCGCCTACCGGCTGCTCGACACACCCTCGGAGTCGAGCCGCAAGTTCGGGCTCTTCCTCGGCCTGATCGCGACCGCGGGGATCGCCTACGGCGGCTGGGTCGGGATGCAGGAGGAGGGCACCTCCTTCGGCGACCAGGCGGACCGGCTGCAGGGAGACGGTGGGCAAGCGCCCCCGCCGGCGCCACCACCCCCGCCGCCCTCGGATCCGCCGCCCGCAGCGCCGCCGTCGGCGTAGCAACGTAACCGGGCTCACGCTCGGGAGGAGAGGTGAACACGGCGGCCGCCCTCGGGCGGCCGCCGGCGTTTCGTTGCCGCCTCAGTCCGTTCGCGCGGCGATCTCGCGTGCGACCCGCGAGGCCATGGCGACGATCGTCATCATCGGGTTGACCCCGATCGAGCTCGGCAGCAGGCTGGCGTCGGCGATGTAGAGCGCCTCGGCGCCGTGCACGGCGCCGTCGGTCCCGGCGACCCCGCGAACGGGATCGGCGTCCATGCGGGCGGTGCCCATCGGGTGAAACGCCTCCAGCCGCAGGGCCCGGGCAGGCGGACGGGAGGCCTCGAGGTCGGCGATCCGCCCGCGTGGCAGGGTGACGATGCCCGAGATCTGCGGGTAGACCTCGCGGGCGCCCGCCGCGTAGAGGATCTCGGCAGCGCGGGCGATGCCGAAGACGAGGCGCTCGGCGTCGTCGCGGTTGAGCTGGTAGACGATCCGCAAGGAGCCGTCGCGGGCCAGCCCCACGCGCCCGGAGGAGCTGTCCGAGATATGGATCCCGGTCGAGGCGACCTCGCCGTAGCCAAGCATCCGCCGCTGATGCTCGGCCCCCGCGCCGGGCAGCCATTGGCCGCCGAAGGCGAGCGGGGTGAAGGTGGCCTCGAGCAGGATGCCCCGGTCGTCCCATTCGTCGACGGCGTAGCTCTGCATCACCCCCTCCCAGCCACGGACCTGCTCGTCGAAGCGCCCTCCGACCCAGGTCGCCGGATGGACGCGCAGGTTTCGCCCCAGCTGGCCGCTGGAGGAGACGAAGCTCGAGCGCAGGAGCAGCTCGGGGGTGCCGAAGGCACCGCCGGCGAGCACGACCCCGCGGCGAGCGTGGACGGTGAACGGGCGCCCGCGATCGGCGGCGACGGCGACTCCGGCTCGGCATTCGACGCCGACCGCACGATCGCCCTTGAACACCACCCGGCGGGCCTCGACCCCGGCGCGCACGCGGGCGCCGGCGGCGACCGCGCGCGGCAGGTAGGAGACGTGCATCGCCCGCTTGGCGTCCAGACGGCAGCCGTTCGGGCAGGAGCTGCACTGGTTGCAGCGTCCGGCGTTGCGGCTCAGCGGCGCGTGGCTAAGCCCTAGTGCCTCGGCGCCGTCGCGGACGAGCTGGCCGTTTCGGCCCATCGTCTCGGGATCGACCGCCGCCACGTGCAGCATCTCCTCCGCGGCCTCGTACTCGGCGTCGAGCTCAGCGGCCCAGCCGATGCCGTGCTCGCTCGCCCAGCGGTCGAGCACCGGCTGCGGGGTGCGAAAGCAGGTGCCGGAGTTGATCACCGTGGTCCCGCCGACGGCGCGCCCGACCGGCGTCGGCACCGCCGGGCGGCCCTCGGCGACGGTGGAGCCGCCACTGCGGTAGAGGCTGGTCATCGCGGCGAGCGGCTCCTGTGGATAGCCGTTGCGATCGACGTAGGGGCCGACCTCGAGCACGAGCACCTCGTGTCCCGCCTCGGCGAGCACGGTCGCGGCGACGGCGCCGCCGGCGCCCGAGCCGACGACGACGAAGTCACAGCTCTCCTGATCGCCGTCCGGTTCCAGATCACCCAGGGGAGCCGCTTCGGCCGGGGCCTCGGCCGCCTTCGCACCGGCGACGGCGCAGCGGGCCTCGTAGCCGACCGCCTCGCGGACCCGGGCGTCGTTCGCATAGCCGAGGCCGGCGAACAGCTTCAGCAGCAGGGTGAGGTCACGCTTGGTTGCCGAGCGCGACCGCTCGGCATCGGCGAGGAACGCGCGCCTGGCCTCGACCCCCATGCGCGAGAACCGCCGCGGGAAGCTCATCCACTCGAACGCGCGCAGACCGAGGCGCAGGGCGAGCAGCGAGCGTCGCGGCAGCACCGCGAGCAGCGGTTCGAGCTCGCCGACCGCGTCGACGGTGTCTGCCGCCGGCCTCGGTCCCGCGGCGGCGGGCAGCGCCCCCACCGCCGGCGCCATCGCCTCCGCATAGGCCTGCAGCGTGCGCCTCTCGGCAGCACCGAGACCATTGGCCGTTGCCCCCGTCATCGACGGCGGCAACCTAACATGCGGACCGTGATCGATCGCGAGCAGGTAGTCCACGTCGCGCGCCTGGCGCGGCTCGAGCTCAGCGAAGCCGAGCTCGAGCGGATGGCGTCGGAGCTCTCGGGGATCCTCGAGCACGTCGACCGGATCACCGCCCTCGACCTCGACGAGGTCGAGCCGACCACGCACGTGGTCGCGCTCGAAAACGTCCTCCGCGCCGACGAGCCCGAGCCCAGCCTGCCGCGCGAACGCGCGCTCGAGAACGCACCCGACCCCGCCGACGGCGCCTTCCGCGTCCCCTCGCCTCAAGCTCAGTGAGCTCCGAGCTGCTGGAGCTCAGCGCCGGCGAGGCGATCGCCCGCATCGACGCGGGCGAGCTCTCCTCCGACGAGTACTTCGACGCCTACGCGCAGGCCGCCGAGGGCGACGAGCTCAACGCCTATCTCTGGACTGCGGCACCCGGTGCCGGCGGCGCCGGCGGCGAGCCGCTGCGCGGGGCACCGATCGCGGTCAAGGACCTGTTCTGCACCGAGGGGATCGAGACCACGGCCGGCTCACGCATCCTCGAGGGCTACCGGCCTCCCTACACGGCGACCGCCGTGCGCAAGCTCGGCGACGCCGGCGCCCGGCTGCTCGGCAAGACCAACATGGACGAGTTCGCGATGGGCTCGTCGAACGAGAACTCGGGCTACGGGCCGGTGCAGAACCCGTGGGATCGCGGCCGCGTGCCCGGCGGTTCCTCCGGCGGCTCGGCGGCCGCGGTTGCCGGCCGGCTGGCGCCGTGGGCGATCGGCACCGACACCGGGGGCTCGATCCGCCAGCCGGCGGCGCTCTGCGGGATCGTCGGCCTGAAGCCGACCTACGGGGCGATCTCGCGCTACGGCATGGTCGCCTTCGCCTCCTCGCTCGATCAATGCGGCCCGCTGACGCGCACGGTCTCCGACGCCGCCCTGCTGCTGCGGGCGATGGAGGGTCGCGACCCCCATGATTCGACCTCGGTCGGGATCGAGGGCGGGGTCGAGCTGCCGTCGCGAACCGACCTCGCCGGACTTCGCTTCGGCGTTGCCCGCGACTTCTCCCATCACGCCGAGGGCGTCGAGCCGGGGGTCGCCGAGGCCTTCGAGCGCTCGCTTGGCGTGATCGAGGGGCTGGGCGCGACGATCGAGGAGATCACGCTGCCGAACGCCGAGCACGGGATCTCGGCCTACTACGTGATCGCGCCCGCCGAGGCGTCCTCGAACCTGCAGCGCTACGACGGAGTCCGCTACGGACTCCGGGTAACCGACGGCGGCCTCGACGGGATGTATGAGCGCACCCGAGCGCGCGGCTTCGGCGACGAGGTCAAGCGCCGGATCATGCTCGGCACCTACGCGCTTTCGTCGGGCTACTACGAGGCCTACTACGGGCGCGCGCAGAAGGTGCGGACGAAGATCGCCGAGGACTTCGCCGTCGCGTTCGAGTCGGTCGACATGATCGTCACCCCGACCTCGCCCACGGTCGCCTTCGAGCTCGGCGCCCGTACCGCCGACCCGCTGGCGATGTACCTCTCCGACTACTTCACCGTGCCGATGTCGCTCGCCGGGATCCCCGCGATCTCGATCCCGGCCGGGATGACCGCACCGCCGGCGGGTGGCGTCGAGCTCCCGGTCGGCCTGCAGATCGCCGCGCCCGCGTTCGCGGAGTCGAGGATGCTCGATGCCGCCCACGCGCTCGAGCTCGCGATCGGGTTCGAGGGGAAGCCGGCGTGATCACGGCCGAGGAATGCCGCGAGGCCGCGATCGAGGCCCTGGACGAGCTCCCGGAGTGGGTTCGCGAGCGGCTCGGCAACGTCGCCGTGATCGTCGAGGAGTCGCATCCGGACGACCTGATGGGGATCTATGACCCCGCCGGCGGCCTGCAGCGGATCGTCATCTTCCGCGTCGCGAACCCGAACGCCGACGAGGTCCGACGCACCGTCTGGCACGAGGTCGGCCACCACCTCGGCATGGGCGAGGACCAAATCCACGAGCTGGGGTACGGATGAGCTGGGAGCCGGTGATCGGGCTCGAGATCCACGTGCAGCTGCGCACGCGGACGAAGATGTTCTGCGGCTGCGAGCTCTCCTTCGGCGACGAGCCCAACACCCACACCTGCCCGATCTGCCTCGCCCACCCCGGGAGCCTGCCGGTGCCCAACGAGCAGGCGATCCAGTTTGCGCTTCAGATCGGACTGGCGCTCGGCTGTGAGATCGCCCCGCGCTCGATCTTCCACCGCAAGAACTACTTCTATCCCGACAACCCGAAGGCCTACCAGATCAGTCAGTTCGACTTTCCGCTCTGCACCGGCGGCCGGCTCGGCCACGTCCGCATCCACCGCGTGCACCTGGAGGAGGACGCGGCCAAGCTCGTCCACGACTCGGCCTCCGGACGGATCCACGACTCCGGCAGCTCGCTGGTCGACTTCAATCGCGGTGGCACGCCGCTGGTCGAGATCGTCACCGAGCCCGACCTCCACGACGCCGCGACCGCGCGCGAGTGGCTGCAGCTGCTGCGCACGACGATCCGCCAGATCGGCGCCTCGGACGTGAACATGGACGAGGGCAGCCTGCGCTGCGACGCCAACGTCTCGCTGCGCGAGGCGGGCACCGAGGAGCTGGGGACGAAGACCGAGCTCAAGAACATGAACAGCTTCCGTTTCCTCGAGCGCGGGGTCGAGGCCGAGATCGCGCGCCAGGCCGAGATCCTCGACGGCGGCGGCCGCGTCGAGCAGGAGACGCTGCACTTCGATCCGCGCACCGGATCGCTGACGCCGCTGCGCTCGAAGGAGTACTCACACGACTACCGCTACTTCCCCGAGCCCGACCTGGTGCCCCTGGCGCCGACCGAGGCGATGATCGCCGAAGCGCGCGACGCGCTGCCGGAGCTGCCGGCGGAGCGCCGCGAGCGCTATGCGAGCGAGCTCGGGCTGAGCGAGAAGCCCGCGACGCAGCTCGCCTTCGACGCCGATCTCGGCGCCTACTTCGAGGCGACGCTCGCCGCCGCCGAGCCGGTCGAGGCGGCGACGATCGCCAACTGGGTCACCGGCGAGCTCGTCGCCCGCCTGCGCGAGGCCGGCGCCGACGACACCGATCTCGCGGCCTCGAAGGTCAGCCCCGAGGCGCTGGCGAAGCTGGCCGGGATGGTCGAGGCGAAGGAGGTCTCGACCGGTGCCGGGCGCCAGGTGCTGGCGGCGATGGTCGCCGAGGGCGGCGATCCGGGCGAGATCGCCGAGCGCGAGGGGCTGGGCGGGATCGAGGCGGCGGGCGAGCTCGAGGCGATCGTCGAGCGCGCGCTGGAGGCCGACCCCGAGGCCGCCGAGCGCGTCCGTGGCGGCAACGCGAAGGCGATCGGGCCGCTGGTCGGCTTCGTCATGCGCGAGACCCAGGGGCGGGCGGACGGGGGAGAGGTCACCCGGCTGATCCACGAGAAGCTCAAGGAATCAGGCGCGGGCTGATCAAACCCTAGTGCGGTCCGACACTTTGTAACAACTTGTTACAAGCTGTGCGACAATGTACGCATGGCCTGGAACGTCGTCATCGCCGGAGGGGGATTCGCCGGTTCGTCGGCCGCCCGTGAGCTCGAGCGGATCCTGCCGAAGCAGTCGGCTCGGCTGATCTTGGTCAACGACGTCAACTTCATGCTCTACACGCCGTTTCTGCCCGAGGCGGCGGCGGGCACGCTGGAGCCGCGCCACGTGGTCACGCCGCTGCGCGACATGCTCAAGCGGACCTACCTGCGCCTCGGCGCGATCTCCGCGCACGACCCGGCCGCGCGCACGGTCGAGTTGCGCACCCACGAGGGCGAGACGGAGACGATCCGCTACGACCAGCTCCTGGTCGCGGTCGGGTCGGTCTCGCGCTCGCTGCCGATCCCCGGTCTCTCCGAGCACGCGATCGGCTTCAAGAGCCTCGCCGACGCGATCTGGCTTCGAAACCACGTGATCGAGACGCTCGAGCAGGCGAACGCCGCCGAGGACCCGGCGCGGCGCGAGGAGCTGCTCACCTACGTCTTCGTCGGCGGTGGCTACTCGGGCCTCGAGGCGCTGGCCGAGCTTCAGGACTTCGCCGCCGACGCCATGGATCGCTACCCCCGGGCGCGCCTGCACGGGATGCGCTGGATCCTGGTCGAGGCGATGGACCGCGTCCTGCCCGAGGTCCCCGCGGATCTCGCCGACTACGCGCTGCGCGAGCTCCGCGGACGTGGCATCGACGTCCGCCTCGGCACCCGGCTCGACGAGGTGAGCGCCGATTCGGCGCTGCTCTCGACCGGAGAGCGGCTGCCGACCCGGACCCTGGTCTGGACCGCCGGCGTCAAGCCGCATCCGAGCCTCGCCTCGTTCGAGCTGCCGCGCGACGATGACGGGCGGGTCCGAGTCGACGAGCAGATGCGCGTCGACGGCATGGAAGGCGTATGGGCGATCGGCGATTGCGCCGCCGTCCCGCACCCCGGCGGCGGCGGGCGCGCCTGCCCGCCGACCGCCGCGATGGCCGTGCGGCAGGGCCCCGCGGTCGCCCACAACATCGCCGCCGAGCTCGGCGTCGCGACCAGCCCCCGGCGCTTTGGCTACAAGGGCAACGAGGCCTTCGTCAACCTCGGCCGCTACAAGGCGGTGGGCAAGATCGGCAGCCTCAAGTTCCGCGGCTTCATCGCCTGGTGGATGGCGCGCACGTACCACCTGAGCCAGATCCCGGGCCTGGCGCGCAAGGTCCGCGCCCTGGTCGACTGGACCGTCGGCCTGCCGTTTCGCCGCGATACCGCCGAGCTCGGCTCGATCGGCCACCCGCGCCCGCTCTCGGCAGAGGTCTATGCCCGCGGCGGCACCCATCGCCCAGTGGAATAAACGGCCGGGTGCTCCGCTTAGCGTCCGCGCCCGACCGGTCGTCATGATCTTGAAATGGCCGGCGGCCTCTACCTCCTGATCGCGTTCAGCTTCGGCCTCGCCACCGGCTTCGTCGGCCGGCGCAAGGGCAGCTCGTTCTGGATCTGGTTTGTGATCGGCGCGGTGCTCCCGGTGCTTGGCCTGATCGCTGCAGTCGCCTACCGCAGCGAGCACATCGAGCCCGAACGCCAATGCCCGCGCTGCAAGGCCGTGCAGAAGATCCACGTCCAGGTCTGCACTCGCTGCGGCCTCGACATGGACCTCCCCGCGGTCGAGGAGACTCGCCCCGGACCCGCCTACCGGGCCTAAACGCTCAGCCCCAGTCGCCGCTCTCGCTGCAGCCGGAGCTGCCCGGCGGATCACAGGTGCGCTCGGTCGACCCACCCTGTTCGCCATCGATCGAGAACGTCGTCGCGGATGCCGAGAGGACCGAGATCGTGTACGAGCTGTCGGTCGAGACCACCTCCAGGTCGCCGCTGGAGAGACTGGGCTCGATCTTCGCCAGCTCCTCTGCGCTCGCCCCGGCGTAGGAGCCGTTGTTATCGGTCGCGTAGGTCTCGATTGCGGCCTGCGCCGAGCGCGCCGTCGCCTGCGCCTTCGCGTTCAGCGCCTCGTCGCCGGCCCCGGCCGCCCCGCTGGCGCCGGTCGAGGCTGTCTCGTCGTCATCGCCACAGCCCGCTGCACCGGCGGCGAGGGCGAGGATCACGAAACCGATGGTCAGCGCGCGCGGCTGCATCGGGGGGATGGTATTACCGTCAGCGCAACCAGGTGCGGACGATCGCGTTCGCAAAGCCCATCCCGTAGCGGACCACGGCCGGCTTCTTCGAGTGGCCGGAGAGCCGGCTGACCACGGTCACCGGCACCTCCTTGGCGGGGATGCCGCGCTTGATCGCCTCGATCATGAACTCGGAGGTGTGGAACTGCTCCTGGCGCAGGACGAGCTGCGGGAGGACGTCGGCGCGCACCGCCCGATAGCCGTTCGAGCAGTCGGTGACGTGGGTGCGAGTGATCAGGGAGACGACCTTGTTGAAGAAGACGATCCCGGCCTCGCGGGCGGGATGGTTCTTCTCCGCCTCGCCCAGCACTCGCGAGCCGTGGGCCATCGCCACCTCGCCGTCGAGTACGGGCTTCACCAGCCGCTCCATCTCCTCCGGCAGGTGCTGGCCGTCGGCGTCGAGAGTGACGACGATCCTCGCGCCTGAGTCGGCGAGCAGGCGGTAGCCGGTGCGCAGCGCCGCTCCGCCGCCGCGGTTGATCACGTGGCGAGCGACGATCGCCCCGTGGGCGCGGGCGACGTCCTCGGTGCCGTCGCGCGAACCGTCGTCGACGACCAGTACGGCGGTGGCGACGCCGCAGGCCTCGGCCGGGATCCGGTCGAGCACCGCGCCGACGTTGTCCGCCTCGTTGTAGGCCGGCACGAGGATGGCGATCTTGTCGCGGAACTGCTCCGGGTGACCGGCGACGCGGAACTGCTCCCAGGCGAGGCCCTCGAGCACCTCGGAGAGCTCCGAGGTGATTCGCGAGCCCTGGCTCAGCGCCCGCAGGACCAAGAGGAAGAGGATCAGGATCGCGAAGATCGCCACGCCGATGATCCGGGTGCCGTTCTCGCGCTCGAAGGAGAAGGCCGAGAGCAGCGCGTCGGGGATCTCGGTGCCGGCGACAATCAGCAGAGCGAGCGAGATCGCCAGCAGGATCAGCACGTCGGCGTTTCGCAGCTCGCGCCGGCGCCAGATCGCATAGCCGCCGATCAGCACGGCGAGCACGAGGCCGCCCGCCCTGATCGCAGTCAACTCGGGCGGGAAGAGCCCGGCCACGGTTTCCATCGGGGGCCATTCTGTACCCTCGCGCGGTCATGAGAGTCCTGATCCTGGGTGGTGATGGCTATCTCGGCTGGCCGACGGCGATGCGTTTCTCGGCCCGCGGCCACGAGGTATCGATCGTCGACAACTTCTCTCGCCGGCGCTGGCACACCCAGCTCTCGACCGGCTCGCTGACCCCGATCGGCTCGCTTACCGACCGGCTCGAGGCCTGGCGCGAGGTCTCGGGCAACGAGATCAAGCCGTTCGTGGGCTCGATCGAGGATTTCACCTTCCTCGACGCGGTGATCGCCGAGACGCTGCCGGAGGCGATCGTCCATTACGGCGAGCAGCCCTCGGCGCCGTATTCGATGAAGTCGCGCGAGACGGCGGTCGAGACCCAGTACACGAACGTGATCGGCAACCTCAACCTGCTGTTCGCGATCCGCGACCGGATCCCGGACTGCCACCTGGTCAAGCTCGGGACGATGGGTGAGTACGGGACCCCGAACATCGATATCGAGGAGGGGTTCATCGAGATCGAGCACAACGGCCGCAAGGACACGCTGCCGTTCCCGAAGCTGCCGGGCTCGCTCTATCACCTGTCGAAGGTCCACGACTCCCACAACATCCACTTCGCCTGCCGGATCTGGGGCCTGCGCGCCACCGACCTCAACCAGGGGGTGGTCTACGGGATCGAGACCGAGGAGTCGGCCGACGACGAGCGCCTCGTCACCCGCTTCGACTACGACGAGTACTTCGGCACGGTGCTCAACCGCTTCTGCGTCCAGGCGGTGATCGGCCACCCGTTGACCGTCTACGGGGAGGGCGGCCAGACCCGCGGCTTTCTCAACATCCGCGACACGATTCAGTGCGTCGAGCTCGCGGTCGCGAACCCGGCCGAGCTCGGCGAGTTCCGGGTCTTCAACCAGTTCACCGAGCAGTTCTCGGTCTCTGAGCTGGCCGAGCTGGTCCGCCGCGCGGCGGCCGAGACCGGGCGCGAGGTCGAGGTGCGCAAGTACCCGAACCCGCGGATCGAAGCCGAGGAGCACTACTACAACGCCACCAACACCAAGCTCCACGACCTCGGGCTCGAGCCCCATCATCTGGGCGAGGAGCTGGTCACCTCGATGCTGGGAATCATCGAGCGCCACCGCGACCGCGTGATCGAGCGCGCGATTCTGCCGCGGACCCGGTGGAAGCCGGGCGAGCTGGTCGGCGAGGTCCCCTCGGAAGCCAACTAGCGGCCCCCGCCTCGCTTGCATCGTCCGCGGGCGTGTGCGAGGGTTCGGCTCGCGGTGAACGATTCGCCGCGGCAAGCACGGAGGCGAGCATCGGATCCAGGCGTCGGATCAGGGGGACAGGACGGCTGGCTGCGGCATGCGCGGTCGTGGTCGTGGCGCAGCTCTGCCTCGCCGGCGGCGCCTCGGCGAACACGTTCAACGCCAACATAGGCTCGCTGGGGCCGATCCCGGATGGTCCCGGGCTCGCGGGGAACTTCGGATCTCCGAGGGATGTGACGTTCAACGTCTCCGGGTTCGCCTCCGGCTCGGCACCGACCAAGGTCGCCGTTTCGATTACGGCGGAGCACACCTTCGTCGGCGATCTGGACATCGCGCTGTTCGCTCCGGGCGGGCTCGTGACTCCGGCGGGGCAGTCGAAGACCATCCTCAGCCGGACCGGCGCCACTCCCGGGGACACGCCCGGCGACGAATCGAACCTCGAGGGGACCTACACATTCGTGGACACCGCTCCCGCGTCTCCCACATGGTGGAGCCAGGCGAGCTCCACGGCGACGGACAGTCCGATCTTCCCCGGGTTCTACCGGGCGTCGACCCCCGGTCCGTCAGGCGGCGCCAACACGGTGATCGTGTCCGGTTTTTCCGGGGTCACGAACATGAACGGGACCTGGACCTTGCGTGTTCGCGATGGGACCGCCGGCGACATCGGCGAGATCACCGCGGCAAGCGTCGACCTGCTCGGGCCGGTGGCGGGTACTTCACTCGGCGCGATCCCCGACGGGAGTGGTTCTCGCGACGTGGGGTTCTCGCTCAGCGGTCTCAACATGGCCGCCCCACTCGACGTCGCAACGTCGATGACCTTCGCTTTCCCGGGGCATACGTGGGCCGCGGATCTGGACGTGCGCCTGTTCGCCCCCAACGGCGCCCAGGCGGTCATCTTCAGTCGAACCGGACTCAACACGTCGCTGCCCAACGGCGACGACTCGGACCTTGTCGGCCCGTACAGATTCTTCGACAACAACTCGAACAACTGGTGGTCCGCGGCTACGGCGGCAAATTCGGCCACGGCGATTCCCGCCGGGAGTTACCGCAGCTCGAACCCGGGTGGCCCGGGTGAGACCGGAATCAACACCCTGATCACACCGGCCTTCGCCGGGGTGAGCAACCCGAATGGGACCTGGACGTTGAAGTTCCAAGACGTCGCTGGGAGCGACTCCGGCTCGGTCAGCGCGGCGGAGCTGACCGTCCTCGAGGGGGCTGACACGTCGGCGCCGCCTGCACCGACGATGACAAGCACCGATCCGGCCTCGCCCGCGCAATCGACCACGCCCAAGTTCAAGGGCTCCGCGGTGGCGGGCACGTTCGTGCGCCTCCACACCGACCCGTTCACCTGCACCGCCGCGAGCGTGGTCGCGACCGGGACGCCGGCAGAGTTCGCCGGATCGGGCATTTCGGTCAACGTCGGCAGTGGAGACACCCTGATCGCGGCGAGCACCATGGACGCGTCCGGAAACGTCTCCGGCTGTTCGGGGCACCTCACGTACAGTCAGGATTCCGTCCCGCCGGCAGAGTTGACAACCATCGCCACCGATCCGGCCTCGCCCGCCAACAACAGCGTCCCGAAGATCAAGGGGAGTGGAGCGGAGTCGGGATCGACGGTGAAGATCTACGACCTGCCCAACTGCGCCCCTCCGGAAGCCGACAGCGGCGCCGCCGCGGACTTCAACGGGGCCGGGATCGAGGTCGAGGTCCCCGATGACTCGACCAACACCTTCACGGTGACCGCGACCGATGCGGCGGGCAACGCCTCGCCGTGCTCGGACCCGATCACCTACGTCGAGGATTCGAGCTCGCCGACGCCGACGATTACGGCCAGCGACCCGGCCTCACCGGCCAACAACAACCTCCCGAAGCTAAAGGGCGACGGCGCCGAGGCCGGCGCGACGATCACGGTCTACAAGGGCTCCGACTGCACGGGATCGTTCCAGCTTGGCGGCACGGCAGCGCAATTCAACGGCGCAGGGGTCGCGTTCGCGGTCACCGACGACACCAGCGAGCCATATCGCGTGACGGCGACCGACGCGCTCGGAAACGTCTCCGGGTGCTCGAACCCGGTCACCTACACCGAGGATTCGACCGCTCCCGCCACGCCGTCGCTTTCGGCGACAGACCCGGGGTCCGCCTCGAACCAGAACTCCCCCAAGGTCAAAGGCGGCGCAGAGGCCGGCTCGCAGGTGAGGCTGTTCACGTCGACCGACTGCAGCGGAGCTCCGGCCGGAACCGGCTCGGCGGGCGACCTCGGCGCCCCTGGGATCGCCACGACGGTGCCTGACAACGCCACGACCCAGTTGCGCGCAACCGCCACCGATGCGGCCGGCAACGCTTCCGGCTGCTCGGCGCCGATTTCCTACGCCGAGGACTCGACCGCGCCGGAGACCTCCGCCACGACGCCCAAGGCCAAGGTGAAGGCGAAGAAGAAGTCCGCCAAGGTGCGGTTCGCGGTCTCCTCGCCCGACGCGAGCGCGCGCATCGAATGCAGGCTCGACGACGCGGCCTTTGCCGCCTGTGGCTCGGCGCCCGAGTTCAAGCTCAAGACCGGCAAGCACACGCTCGAGGCGGTGGCGATCGACGCCGCCGGGAACCGTGACCAGAGCCCGGCGAGCGTGAAGGTCAAGGTCGTGCGCAAGAACAAGAAGCGGTAGCGAGCTTTCCCTCCACCCGCGCCGAAGCCCTCCCTGTCGGCTCGCGGACGAAACGGGAAGGTTTCGCGCCGCCCGGGGTCATTGCAGTCGAGATCGTCCGCCCACGACTGCGAGGACCAGACATGCCGCACTCGACCAAGTCTCCTTCGATGCCCCGCCGGGTGGCGCTCGCCCTCGTCGTCCTCATCGCGCTGCTCGTCGTCCCGGCGACCGCCGGCGCGGCGGCCCCCCGAGCCGATGGCGGCGTTGAGTGGACCACGACGCTCGCGCCCGACCTCTCCGCCCACGATCTCGGCCTGCGGCCCGGCGCCTCCGCCCGCGAGCTCGCGCGCGCCGCGCTCGAGCGCAAGGCGGGGCGTCTGGGCCTGCGCGGGCCGGCCTCGGGCCTTCGTATCGTCGAGCGCCCGGCGCCGCGCACGCCCCACGCCAATCGCCTGCAGCTGCTGAGCTTCCAGCAGACGGCAGGCGGCCTGCGGGTGGTGTGGAGCGAGATCGAGGTCGCGATCTCCGGCCGTCGGGTGAGCTCGATCAGCGCCACCGTGGTTCCCGCGAACCGCCGGCTCGCGGGCGAGCGTCAGGTGGACGCCACGCGTGCCGCCGAGATCGCCGCGGAGGCGATCGAGGGACCGGAGGAGGCGCTGACGCCGCTGCCCGTCGCCTACGCGGGCACACCGAGCACGCGGCGCGGTGTCGAGACGCGCGTCCCGCGCCGTGCGTGGGTCGTCGAGGCGACGCCGGCGAGCGCGCTCGGCGCGGAGGTCGCGACGCCGATCTGCATCGTCGTCGACGCCGAGTCCGGCGAGGTGATCGGGCGCTGGTCCGGAATCGCCGACCGCCCCGACCGCGGCGTCGCGCCACCGACCGCGGTCGCCGCCACCGCGGCGCGCGCCACCGTGCGTACCCCCGTGGTCAAGATCTACGACGGCAGCGCCGGCGGCAGCAGCTTCCCCCGCTACGGGCAGTTCTTCGCCTCCGACTCGAACAGCGTCAGCCCCTTCGACGGACACGACTGGGACCCCGCCACCGCGTTCGAGATCGATCCCGGCAAGGGCGCAATCGAGGCGCTCGTCGCCCCGGCCCACAACGTCATGAACGCCGCGCGGACGGTCTGCACGGTGCGCCACTACTGCGGCAAGCGCGGCTTCCCGCAGCTCGACCCCAACGGCCGGTTCAGGTTCTGGGACGTGGTCGTCAACTACCCGGGAAACAGCTCCGGCACGATCCTCTCGAGCCTGCTGGTGACGATATCCGCCGGCGACAGGATGCCCCGCAACTCGTTCAACGACGTCGTCGCCCACGAGCTCGGCCACGCGATGGACATCGTCTACGCCGGCGACCGGATCATCGACTTCAACGACAAGACCGTCGGCGCGGTGCAGGAGGCGCTCGGTGACATGTTCGCCCTCGACTACGACCGCCAGGACACGACGATGTTCGAGGAGAGCGCGACCGGGGTCGGCCGCCACCCGGGGAACCCGGCGTCGGAGTCGCTTTGCGACAACACCGGCTGCCATCCGTACCCCGCGCACATGAACAACTTCGACTCCACGCCGCCGAACAACGACGAGCACTACAACTCGACCATCCTGAGCCACGGATTCGTTCGTTTCGTCGAGCGGGCCGGGTTCACAACCGCGGGCGAGGTGCTGCAGTACATCCCGTTCTGCCTCAGCCCGCGCCCGACCTTCCAGCAGGTCTCGTCGTGCTTCTACCAGCGCTCGATGCAGCTCTACGGCAGCACCGTCGCCCGCTCGGCCCGCCTGGCGTTCGAGTCGGTCGGGCTGCCGCCCGTCGCCCTGCAGTAGGCGCCTGCACCGGCGTTGAGTCCCCGGAACCCCGCTTGCGAGCGGGAAAAACTCGCTTGGCGCACGCCTGGCCACTGCTACCATCGCTCGCCCATGCGCGCCGCCGACGCACTCTTCAGAGCACTCGAGGCCGAGGGCGTCGAGCACGTCTTCGGGATCCCCGGCGGCGCCAACCTGCCGACCTATGACGCGCTCTACGACGCCGATCTGACCCACATCCAGGCGCGCCACGAGCAGGGCGCCGGGCACGCCGCCGCCGGCTACGCCAAGGCATCCGGCAAGGTCGGGGTGGCGCTGGCGACCTCGGGGCCGGGCGCGACCAACCTGGTGACCGCGATCGCCGACGCGATGATGGATTCGGTCCCGACCGTGTTCATCACCGGCCAGGTGCGCACCGACCTGATCGGTACCGACGGCTTCCAGGAAGCGGACGTCACCGGAATCACGATGCCGGTGGTCAAGCACTCGATGCTGGTCAAGGACCCGCGCCACATCCCCGAGTACATCCACGCCGCCTTCCACATCGCCTCCACCGGCCGTCCCGGCCCGGTGCTGGTCGACATCCCGCAGGACCTCTCGCGGGTGGAGATCGACTACACGCCCCCCGAGGGGCTGCCCAACCTGCCCGGCTACAAGCCGCCGACCGAGGGCAACATCAAGCAGATCCGGATCGCCGCCAAGGCGCTGGCGAACTCGCGCCGTCCGGTGATCTACGGCGGCGGCGGGATCATCAATGCGAACGCCGCGGAGCAGTTCCGCGAGTTCTGCACCTCCGACAAGCTTCCCGTCACGCTGACGCTGATGGGCCTCGGCGCCTTCCCGGCGCCCCACGAGCAGTGGCTCGGGATGCTCGGCATGCACGGCGTTCGCACGGCGAACTACGCGATGGACGAGGCCGACCTGATCGTCTCCGTCGGTGCGCGCTTCGACGACCGGATCACCGGCAAGCTGTCGGAGTTCGCGCCGCGGGCGAAGTTCGTCCACATCGACGTCGATCCGGCGGAGATCTCCAAGAACGTCCCCGCGCACATCCCGATCGTCGGCGACGCCGCGGACGTGCTCGAGAAGCTCAACCGCGAGTACCGGGCGCTCGAGCCCGACTCCTCGCGCCTCGACGAGTGGTGGAAGCAGCTCCGCGAGTGGCAGTCCACGTATCCGCTGCGCTACGAGGATTCCAGCGATTCGGAGATCAAGCCCCAGTTCATGGTCGAGGCGATGTACGAGGCGACCGAGGGCAACGCGATCATCACCTCCGACGTCGGCCAGCACCAGATGTGGGCGGCGCAGTACTACCACTTCAACAAGCCCCGCCGGTGGCTCAACTCCGGCGGTCTCGGGACGATGGGCTTCGGCCTCCCAGCGGCGATCGGCGCCAAGGTCGCCTGCCCCGAGGAGACCGTCGTCTGCCTCGCCGGCGACGGCAGCCTGATC
Organism: uncultured Solirubrobacterales bacterium; assembly: GCA_963767475.1. Lineage (GTDB taxonomy): Bacteria > Actinomycetota > Thermoleophilia > Solirubrobacterales > 70-9 > WHSW01. The sequence continues at coordinate 44,471 of CAVYEI010000003.1, read as the reverse complement.
ATGAACGTGCAGGAGTTCGCGACCGCTGTCCAGCACGAGATCCCGGTCAAGGTGTTCCTGATGAACAACGGCCATTTCGGCATGGTCCGCCAGTGGCAGGAGCTGTTTTGGAAGGAGCGCTACCAGTCGGTCGAGATGGGCTCGAGCCCGGATTGGCCGAAGCTCGCCGAGGCCTTCGGCTGGACCGGGATGCAGTGCACGGACAAGGGCGAGCTTCGCGATCAGATGCGTGCGGCGCTGGAGACCGAGGGACCGGTGCTGCTCGACGTGCACGTGACCAAGAACGAGAACTGCTATCCGATGATCCCGGCGGGCGCTGCCGCGCGGGACATGGTGGGCTGAGCGATGGGCGAGCCGGGCACCCCGGAGGTGGTTCGCCTCGAGGACCTCGAGGTCGGCCGCCAGCTCACCGGTCGCAAGCACATCCTCTCGCTGCTGGTCGAGAACCGCCCCGGCGTGCTGGCGCGGATCGCCGGCCTGTTCAGCCGTCGCGGCTTCAACATCGACACGCTCGCGGTCGGGCCGACCGAGGACCCCGACACCTCGCGGATCACGCTCACGCTCGACGGCGCCGTGCACCCGATCGACCAGGTCACCAAGCAGCTTCACAAGCTCGTCAACGTGATCAAGATCCGCGACATGGAGCCGGACTCGACAACGACCCGCGAACTCGCCCTCTTCCGGGTCAGCTCCTCGGTCGAGAGCCGGGCCGAGATCATGCAGTTCGCCGAGATCTACGAGGGCAAGATCGTCGACGTCTCGCGCCGTTCGCTGACGATCGAGGTCACCGGCTCGCAGGAGAAGATCGACTCGTTCGAGGCGATGATCCGCCCCCACGGGCTGATCGAGATGGCGCGCACCGGCGAGGTCGCGATCACCAAGTCGCGGCCCGAGCACTAGCGTCCGGCGCATGATCGAGGCCGCGAGCGCGCTCGGTCCGCTCGAGGCGCTCCTCAGCAACGTTCGTGACCAGCGACGCCTGGTCAGCGTCACCGTTCCGGTCGAGATCGAGGATCCGTGCGCGACCGTGTTCGGCTCGCGGATGGCCGGCGACCGCTGGTTCTGCTGGGAGCAGCCCGACGACGATGGGTTCGCGCTCGCCGGGCTCGGCTCCGCGCACGAGGCCGTCTCGCGCGGTCCGGGCGCGGTTCAGTGATCTGGTCGCCGAGTGCTCGGCGGTGATGCGCGACCGGATCGCCGACGAGCCCGATCAGCTGCCCGCCGGCGCCGGGCCGGTGTGGACCGGCGGCTTCGCCTTCGCCGCCGACGGCGCCGGCGCCCCGCACTGGTCCTCGTTTCCGCCGGCGCTGCTGGTGCTGCCGGAGCTGTCGTTGCTGCGACGCGGCGGCCGAACCTGGCTGACGCTGAGCGCGATCGCCGACGGCGACGACGACGCGGCCTGCGCATGGCTCGAGCGGCGGCTGGCGACGGTGCGCGAGCAGCCGCTGCCTTTGTTCGACCCGAGCCCCCGCGGCGAGAGCCGGATCGTCAGCGTCACGCCCCCCGGCGCCTACGAGGAGTCCGTCGCCGCGGCAACGCAGCGGATCCGCTCCGGGGAGCTCGACAAGGTCGTGCTCGCCCGCGAGGTCGCGGTCGAGGCGCCGGCCGCCCACGATCCGGCGGCCACCTTCGGCGCCCTGCGCGAGCTCTTCCCGTCCTGCTTTTGCTTCTGTGCCGGCTCGCCGGAGGGCGCCTTCCTCGGCGCCAGCCCCGAGCTCCTGGTCCGCCGGCGCGGGGCGAGCGTGGCCACGGTTGCGCTCGCCGGTTCGACCCGCCGCAGCGCCGACCCGGCGGTCGACGACCATCTCGGCGAGCAGCTCCTGCACAGCGCCAAGGACCGCCACGAGCAAGAGATCGTCACCCACAGGATCGAGCGCAAGCTGGCGTCGCGCTCGGTCTGGGTCGAGGCCGAGTCCGAGCCCGGACTGGTCAAGGTCGCCAACATCCAGCACCTCGCGACCGCGGTCCACGCTCAGCTTGCCGACCCGCTCTCGGCGATCGAGCTCGCCGGCCTCATGCACCCGACCCCGGCCGTGGGCGGCGAGCCCGACCGCGAGGCCCAGGGGGCGATCGCCGAGCTCGAGGACTTCGATCGCGGCTGGTACGCGGCGCCGGTGGGCTGGATGGACACAGCCGAGGACGGCGAGTTCTGCGTCGCCCTGCGCTCGGCGCTGTTGCGCGACCGCACCGCGCACCTGTTCGCCGGTGCCGGGATCGTCGCCGACTCCGACCCGGCCTCCGAGCTCGCCGAGACCGAGCTCAAGCTCGAGGCGCTGCTGCCGCTGCTGAGCTCGTAGCCGGCCGGGCTACGCTCACCGCATGGACTACGACTACGACTGCGTGGTCGTCGGCGGTGGCGTCGCGGGGCTGAGCGCAGCGATGGTGCTGGGGCGCGCGCGGCAAGCGACGCTGGTGCTGGACCGCGACGGGCAGAGCAACCGGGCGTCGGCGCACGTCGGCGGGCTGCTGGGCCACGACGGCACGCCGCCGGCAGAGCTCTACGAGCTGGGTCGGGCGCAGGTCGCCGCCTACGACGCCGTCGAGCTGCGCGACGCCGAAGCGGTCGATGCGCGCGTCGAGGGCGAGGGCTTCGCCATCGAGCTCGGCGACGGCGGCGGCGAGGTCCGGGCACGCGCGCTTGTGCTGGCGACCGGCATGGACTATGAGGTGCCCGACGTGCCCGGGTTCGCGGAGCTGTGGGGCGGCGCGGTGTTCCACTGCCCGTTCTGCCACGGCTGGGAGGTGCGCGACCGGCCGGTCGCGGTCTACGGCCCGGGCGAGGTCGCCGAGCGGCTGGCCACACTGCTGACCGCGTGGACCGACGACGTGACCGTCGTCGACCCCGGCGAGGTGGCCGGCCTGAGGGTCAAGGATGGCGTCCTCCGGGCAGTGGTCCTCCGCGACGGCTCCGAGGTCGGCTGCGAGGCGGTGCTCGTGCACGCGCCGCTGAGTCGCCGCGACGAGCTGCCCGAGCGCCTTGGACTTGGGCTCACCGGCGCCGGTCTGGTCGCCGTCGACGGGCTTGCGCGCACCAGCGTGCCGGGGGTCTACGCCGCCGGGGATCTCGCGGTCTCACCGCAGCAGGTCGCGATCGCCCTCGGCAGCGGGCATCTTGCCGGTGTCGTCGCGGTGCGCGAGCTGCTGCTCGGCCGCGACTAGCCGAGCGTCGCGGCGACCGCCTCGCCGGCGGCCGCCATCAGCCGTCGGTGCAGGGCGAGGTTGTGCGCTCGATCGGTGCGGATCTCTAGCAGCGCGGTCTCAGGGCCGGCGCCCGCGAGATCACGGACGGTTTCGAGCCGGATATGGGGGATCCCGTGCAGCGCGGCCACCCGCTCCGGCTCGAGCCCGAGCGGCGTCCCCAGCACTGCCTCGAACTCGTCGTGCTCGAGCCCGCCCGCCTGGGGCAGGAACTCGAAGATGCCGCCGCCGTCGTTGTTGACGACGACGATCCGCACCGGGACGTCGGTATGGCGCAACGTCGCCAGCGCGTTCATGTCATGGAAGAGGCCGAGGTCGCCGGTGACGATCCAGGTCGGCCGCCCGGTTGCCAGCGCAGCCCCGATCCCGGATGAGATCAGGCCGTCGATCCCGTTGGCGCCGCGGTTGGCGAGAAACAGCACCTCGGCGGTGGAGGACGGGAGGAAGGCCTCCTGGTCGCGGATCGGCATGCTCGAGGCCGTGTAGACGAGCTCGCCGTCGGCATAGATACCGCCAAGGGCGCGGTGCAGGCCGGGCTCGGTCGGGCCCTCGAGGCCGTCGAGCTCGGTAGCGATCGCGGCCTCGGCGGCGGCTGCCGCGGCGATCCAGGCGGCGCTCCAGCCCTGGTCCCGGGCACCCTCGGCCACCTCGGCGGCCAGGGCAGCGGCCAGCGGCCCCGGCTCGGCGCGGACGATGGCGCCGGCGATGCGCGTCGGCTCGTTCCAGCCGTGGCCTGGATCGATCGCCAGCTGGGATGCCTGGCCGAGGCCGGCGAGCCACTGGCGAAGTGGCTTGCAGGTCGGCATCTCCCCGAAACGCAGAACGAGGTCCGGTGCGAGCGCCTCGGGTCGGGCGCGGGCGATCGGCTCATAGGCGGAGATCACCAGCTCCCGATCGTGGGGGCCGAGGCGAAGCTGCGAGGTGGGCTCGGCCAGAATCGGGTATCCGGTCACGGCGGCGAGCTCGGCGATCCCCTCCGCGGCGCTGGAGTCGACCAGTCGACCGGCGACGATCAGCCCGCGTGGGGCGGAGCCGATCTGCGCCGCCAGCGCCTCGATCAGCGCCGGAGCCGGAGGCGAGGGAGCGGGGGGGACGGTGGTCAGGGGACGGTCCCCGCGGCCCTCGAGCGCCAGGGGCGAGCTCGCGGTGACGTCCTGCGGGCAGGGCTCGGGCCCGAGCGGGTCGCGCCAGGGCACGTTCAGGTGCACCGGTCCCGGTCGCGAATCGCCGGCGGCGGTCCAGTAGGCGCGGCAGGCGACGGAGCGGAAGTGGAGCAGGCCGGCGTCGTCGGCGTCGTGGGTGCCGAGCTCGCAGAACCAGCGCACCGCCGAGCCGTAAATCTTCAGCTGGTCGATCGTCTGCCCGGCGCCGATCCCGCGCAGCTCTGGCGGCCGGTCGGCGGTGAGCACGATCAGCGGTACCGCCGACTCGTCGGCCTCGCAGACGGCCGGGTGGAAGTTCGCCGCCGCGGTCCCCGAGGTGCTCAGGATCGCGACCGGGGTACGCGTCGCCTGCGCGGCGCCGAGGGCGAAGTAGGCGGCTGAGCGCTCGTCGACGATCACGTGGGCGTTGATCGACGGCTCGCGCCAGAGCGCCAGCGCCAGCGGGGTCGAGCGCGACCCCGGGCAGATCACCGCCTCGCGGACGCCGCAGCGGCCGAGCTCCTCCACCATCGCCGAGGCGAGCGCGGTGTTGCGATTGGTCGCGTCCATCGCCGAAACGCTAGATCCGCCGCGCCGCGAGCGCTTCGTCGTCGATCTCGACCCCGAGTCCCGGAGCGTCGGGGACGCTCAGCAGGCACCCCTCGAGCGCGCACTCGCGGGTGGCGATCCGCTCCGAGAACAGGAGCTGGGTCGCCAGTCCCTGGGCGAGCCCCGCCGCGGGCCCCTCCGAGGGCAGGACCTGGGCCGCGTGCGCGGCGGCGGCGATCCCCAGCGGGCCGTCGAGCGCGCTCGAGAGGTAGATCGGCAGCGCCTTGGCGATCCCGTTGGCCTCGCCGAGGCCGCCGACCTTGGACAGCTTCACCGTCGCCAGGTCGCAGGCGCGGTCGCGCTTTGCCCGCTCGGCCTGCTTCGTGCTGGCGACGCTCTCGTCGGCGGCGATCGGGATCGCCAGCGCGGCCGTGATCTCGGCCATCCCGGCGAGCGTCGCGACCGGTTGCTCGACCAGCTCGATCGCAAGCGGCTCGATCAGCCGCAGGATCCCGAGCGCCTCGTCGACCGACCAGGCGCCGTTGGCGTCGATCCTGATCTTCGCCTCCGCGCCGAGGCGCTCGCGCACCGCCCGGACCTGGGCGACGTCGTCGGTGGTCCCGAGCTTCAGTTTGAAGGTGGTGAAACCGCGCTCGGCCCAGCGCTCGGCATCGTCTGCGACCTCCGTCGGTGGGCCGCCGACGACGGTCGCGTTGCAGGCGACCGGCGTCGCCTCGGCGGCGCCGAGCAGCGACCAGAGCGGGCGCTTCGACGCCTTGCCGGCAAGGTCGAAGATCGCCATCTCGATCGCCGCCTTCGCGGGGGCGGGGATCCGGCGCCCGGCGACCGTGTGAATGAAGGAGTCGACCGCCGCCAGGGTCGGCTCGGAGCCGGAGAAGTCGGAGAGGTCGGCGCGGCGCAGGCGGCGGGTGCCCTTGCGGATCCCGCGCTCGACCGCCGCCAGGTCGGCGCCGCCGCGCAGCGACATCGGCACCGCCTCGCCGAGCCCGACCAGCCCCTCGTCGGTGATCAGCCGCGTGAGCAGGATCTCGCGTTGCTCGAGGGTCCCGCGGGCGGTCACGTACGGGCGCTCGAACGGGAGCGCGTAGGGGATGACCTCGACCTCGGTCAGCTTCATCGAGCTACTGGCCTCGTCCGCACACGGCCACTAGGCGCCGATCAGCAGCCCGGCCGAGACCAGGAGGCTGAAGACGCCGAGCAGGGCGCCGGTCCCGGCCAGGGCGGCGTTGAGCGCCGGGCCGTCGGTGCGGGTGAGGACCGCTTGCAGCGGGCGCCAGCAGAGCGGCGCCGCGAGCAGCCCGAGGAAGGCGGCCTCCGGTCCGTCGGCGGCGACGATCCCGACGCAGAGGACGACGAAGGCGCCGCCGACGCAGATCTCATAGAGGACCCGGGTGCGCTCGCGGCCGAGGCGAACGGCGAGCGTTCGCTTGCCCGCCCGCCGGTCGGTCTCCAGGTCACGGATGTTGTTGACCACGAGGATCGCGGTCGAGAGCAGGCCGACCGAGACCGAGAGCCAGAACGGCAGCGCGTCGAGCTCCTCGAGCTGGACGTAGTAGGAGCCGTTGACGGCGACGAGGCCGAAGAAGAGGAAGACGAACAGCTCGCCCATGCCGGCGTAGCCGTAGGGTCGCGGGCCACCGGTGTAGAGGACGCCGGCGGCGATCGAGGCGGCGCCGACGGCGATGATGATCGGGCCGGCGACCGTCGCCAGGTAGACACCGGCGACGACGGCGACGGCGAACGCGAGCCAGGTCGCATAGAGGACGCGCTTCGGCGCCACCAGACCGGCGGAGGTGACGCGGACCGGGCCCAGCCGGTCGGCGGTGTCGGCGCCGCGCTTGGCGTCGGAGTAGTCGTTGGCGAGGTTGGTGCCGATCTGGATGAAGATCGAGCCGATCAGCGCGGCGACGAAGGCGCCGACGCGGAGGTCGTCGGAGGCATCGACGGCCGCGGCGCTGCCGACCAGCACCGGCGCGATCGCCGCCGGCAGCGTGCGCGGGCGCGCCGCCATCAACCAGATGCGCAGACCGCTCACGGGCTCACTACGGCCGCTTCGGGAACTTCGAGAAGTCGGGCCGGCGCCCCTGCTTGAACGAGTCGCGGCCCTCCTGGCCCTCCTCGGTCATGTAGAAGAGCAGGGTCGCGTCGTGGGAGAGTTGCTGCAGGCCGGTGAGCCCGTCCTCGGCGGCGTTGAAGCTCGCCTTCAGCAGCCTTAGCGATAGCGGCGAGAGGCTGGTCATCTCCCGGCACCAGGCGACCGACTCGCGCTCGAGCTGATCCAGCGGCACGATCGCGTTCACGAGCCCGATCTCGAGCGACTCCTCGGCGCCGTAGAGGCGGCACAGAAACCAGATCTCCTTCGCCTTGCGGACGCCGACCGCACGCGCCAGCAGACCGGCACCGAAGCCGCCGTCGAAGCTGCCGACCCGCGGCCCCGTCTGGCCGAAGACGGCGTTGTCGGCGGCGATCGAGAGGTCGCAGACCAGGTGCAGGATCTGGCCGCCGCCGACCGCGTAGCCGGCCACGGCGGCAAGCACCGGCTTGGGCAGCCGGCGGATCTGCACGTGCAGGTCGCCGACGTCGAGCCGGCCGACACCCTGCTGGGCGACTTCGTCGTCGCCGATGTAGCCGTCGTCGCCACGGATCCGCTGATCGCCGCCGGCGCAGAAGGCCTCGCTCCCGGCGCCGGTGAAGATGATCGCGCCGACCCCTGTGTCGTCGCGGGCGCGGGTGAAGGCGTCGCGCAGCTCGGCCAGTGTCTGGGGACGAAACGCGTTCAGCACCTCGGGTCGGTTGATCGTGATCCGGGCGATCGCCTCGGCGCGTTCGTAGACGATGTCCTCGTACGGCGCGGCCTCGCGCCACTCGATCGGCGCGTACAGCTCGTCCTGCGGTGGGGCATCCTTGTGCGGGCTCGGCACGGGCTCGCAACAATGCCATAGCGGTGACTCTCGTAACGTTCGGCGAGCGATGACGCGGAGCAGCCGGCGTCAGACCAGGACGCAGGGAGTCCGAATAGCGGCGCTATTCGGACGACTGAGGACGCCGTATGACGACGGACTGCTCCCGTCAGTGGCGTCGAGACGTTGCGTGAGGCACTGCTGACAATGAGGCTCGACAACTGGCTCTCACAGCGCGCCGTCAGCTGTCCCGATCGCTGCGCCCTGATCGCCGGCGAGACGTCGCTCACCTATGCCGAGCTCGAGCGCGAGGCGACCGCGGTCGCCCGCCGGCTCGCCGCCCGCGGCGCCCGCAGGGGCTCGACCGTGGCGCTGATGTTGCCGGCCGGGCTCGAGTACGTCGTTCTCCTGCACGCGCTGATGAAGCTCGGGGTGGTGGCCTATCCGGTCAACACCCGCCTTGCCGAGGCCGAGCTCAGCGCCGAGCTCGCCCGCGCGAAGCCGGCGCTGACGGTGAACGGTTCCCCGGACCTGGGTCTGACCGAGGCCGACCTGCCGCTGCTCGGCGAGCACGATCTCTCGGCGGTTCATTGCCGCATCCTCACGAGCGGCACGTCGAGCGGGCCGCGGGCCGTGGAGCTCACCTACGGCAACCACCTCTGGAGCGCCGTCGGCTCGGCCTTCAACCTCGGCGTCGAGCCCACCGACCGCTGGCTCTGCTGCCTGCCGCTGTTTCACGTCGGCGGGCTCTCGATCGTCATGCGCAGCGTCATCTACGGCACCACCGCGGTCGTCCACGACGGCTTCGACGTCGACCGCGTCGCCTCGTCGCTCGAGGGCGACGGCGTCACCGTGATCTCGGTCGTCGCCACGCAGCTCACCCGGCTGCTGGAGGCCGGGGTCGACCTGCTGCCCCTGCGCGCGGTCCTCGTCGGCGGCGGGCCGGTGCCGGCCGACGTGCTCGAGGAGGCGATCGGTCGCGGCGTGACCGTGGTTCAGACCTACGGCCTCACCGAGACCGCCTCGCAGGTGACGACGCTCTCACCGGCGGAGGCCGAGCGGCGGATGGGGTCGTCGGGCAGGCCGCTGCTGACCACGCACTTGCGGATCCAGGATGGCGAGATCCTGGTCCAGGGCCCGACGGTCGCCCCCGGCGTCGCCGACGAAGACGGCTGGCTGCACACGGGCGACCTCGGGCGGATCGACGACGAGGGCTTCCTCTACGTCACCGACCGCCTCGGCGACATGATCGTCAGCGGCGGCGAGAACGTGCTTCCGACCGAGGTCGAAGAGGTGCTGCTGCGCCATCCGGGCGTCGCCGACGCGGCGGTGGTCGGCCGCGCCGACGCCGAGTGGCAGGAGGCGGTGACCGCGGTCGTCGTCCTGCGCGGCAACGCCGAGGTGAGCGCCGACGAGCTGCGCTCTCACTGCGGCACCGAGCTCGCCGGCTTCAAGGTGCCGAAGCAGGTCGAATTCGTCTCCGAGCTGCCCCGGACCGCGTCCGGGAAGCTGATGCGAAGGGAGTTGCGATGACCGACCGCGCGCACGTCCAGCGCTGGCTCGACGCCTACGTCGAGGCCTGGAAGTCCTACGACCCGGAGGCGATCGGCGAGCTGTTCAGCGAGGACGTCGAGTACCGCTACCACCCGGCCGACGAGCCGATCCGCGGCCGCGCCGCCGTGGTCGAGTCCTGGCTCGGGGAAGGCGATCACCCGGACGCCTCGGCTCGCGACGCCGAGGGCACCTACGAAGCGGCCTACGAGCCCTTTGCGGTCGACGGCGACCGTGCGGTGGCCGTTGGCGCCAGCACCTATACGGACCCGCCGGCGGCCTACGACAACTGCTATCTGATCCGCTTCGACGCCGACGGCCGCTGCCGCGAGTTCACCGAGTGGTTCGTGAAGCGTCCCGAGCGCGCCGAGTAGCATCCCGCGCCATGCCTGACGACAAGATCTACTACGACGCCGACGCAAACCCCGACGCCCTCGCGGGCAAGACGATCGCGATCCTCGGTTACGGCTCCCAGGGCCATGCCCACGCGCTCAACCTGAAGGAGTCCGGCCACGACGTCGTCGTCGGGCTGCGGGCCGACTCCTCGAGCCGCGCCAAGGCCGAGGCCGCCGGACTCGAGGTGGTCGACATCCCCGACGCCGCCAGCCGCGGCGACGTCGTCATGGTCCTGCTCCCGGACGAAAAGCAGGCCGAGGTCTGGGAGGCGGAGATCTTCGACGGGATCGCGCCCGGCGACCTGCTGCTGTTCGCGCACGGGTTTTCGATCCACTACAGCCAGATCGACCCGCCCGCAGGGGTCGACGTCGGCATGATCGCCCCCAAGGGACCCGGCCACCTGGTCCGCCGCCAGTACGAGGAGGGCAAGGGCGTGCCGTGCCTGATGGCGATCGCCCAGGACGAGACCGGCAGGGCGAAGGAGCTCGTGCTCGCCTACGCCAGCGGGATCGGCGGCGGTCGCGCCGGGGTGATCGAGACCACGTTCAAGGACGAGTGCGAGACCGACCTGTTCGGCGAGCAGACGGTGCTCTGCGGCGGCATGACCGAGCTCGTCCGCGCCGGGTTCGAGACCCTCGTCGAGGCCGGCTACGACCCCCGCCTCGCCTACTTCGAGACCCTGCACGAGCTGAAGCTGATCGTCGACCTGATGTACGAGAAGGGCGTCCAGGGGATGCGCTACTCGATCTCGAACACGGCCGAGTACGGCGATATGACCCGCGGGCCGCGCGTGATCGGCCCCGAGGTGCGCGAGTCGATGAAGCAGATCCTGGGCGAGATCCAGTCGGGCGAGTTCGCCCGCGAGTGGATCGCCGAGAACCGAGCCGGGGCGGAGAACTTCAACCGCCAGCGCGAGGAAGCCGCCGGCCACGAGATCGAGACCGTGGGCAAGGACCTGCGCTCGATGATGCCCTGGATCGACCAGGAGTTCTAGCCTCGTCGCGTTGGGTCCGGCGGACGTGTAAGGATCGCGCCTACACCGCCACCTAGGGGAGGACCCATGGAAGCCGCAACACCCGCACCGCCGCCACCGCCGCCGCCCCCGCCTGAAGGCGCTGCACCGGCCGGCGGGGCCTACCCCGTCCGTTTCGAGGCCCAGAACCAGGGCGACTACAACCGCTTCCTGCCACTGGTCAAGTGGTTCCTGGCGATCCCGCACTACATCGTGCTGGTGTTCGTCTTCATCGGCGTGCTCTTCGCCGTCCTGATCTCGTTCTTCGCCACGATCATCACCGGGAAATGGCCACGCGGGCTGTTCGACTTCTGCGTCGGGGCCTTCCGCTGGTGTTACCGCGTCTACGCGTACGTCTTCCTGCTCACCGACGAGTACCCGCCGTTCTCGCTCGAGGACGATCCGAATTACCCGGTGCGAGTGGAGATCCCCTACCCCGAGCAAATCGACCGCTGGCGGCCGCTGGTCCACTGGCTGCTGATCCTTCCCTACGCGATCGTCGCCGCGATCCTCGTCTACGTCGCCGAGATCGTCGCCTTCATCGGCGTCTTCGTGATCCTGTTCACGGGCAAGTTGCCGCAGGGGATGTTCAACCTGATCGCCAACCCGTTCCGCTGGCAGCTGCGGGCCGGCGCCTACCACCTCTGGATGATTGACAAGTACCCACCGTTCGAGTGGGAGGAGTAAGGGCTACTCGCCCAGCACCTTGATCACCAGCCGCTTCGGTCGGCGGCCGTCGAACTCGACGTAGAAGATCGCCTGCCAGGGGCCGAGGTCGAGCCTGCCCTCGGTCACTGGCACGATCACCTGGTGATGGACGAGCAGGTTCTTCAGGTGAGCATCGCCGTTGTCCTCGCCGCCGCGGTGGTGGCGGTAGTCGCCGGGGTCGGGTGAGAGCTGGCGGGCGACGTCGTTGGCGGGCTCGCGCCACGACGGCGGCGCCAGCTTGTCGAGCCACTCGAGCGCGTCGGCCTGGATTCCCGGCTCGTCGTCGTTGATCCAGACGCCGGCGGTGATGTGCATCGCCGAGACCAGCGCCATGCCCTCGGCGATCTGCGACTCGTCGACGGCGGCCTGGACCTCGTCGGTGATGCGGACGAACTCGCGCCGCTCGGAGGTCTCGAAGGTGAGGTAGGCCGTGTGAGCGGTCACGGCACGGTCAGCCGTGCGAGGGGCCGCTCCGCTGCTCGCCCTCGGGCAGCAGGCCGTCGCGACCGACGTAGCCGCCCTCGGCGCCGACGATCACGTAGGTGGCGTCGCCGGCTCCGCCGTTGCGGAGCTTGCGCTGGGTGGGCGCGTCGACGCGGGCCATCGCGCCCGGCCCGAGGGCGTGCTTTGAGCCGTCGCCGAACTCGATCTCGAGCTCGCCCGCGAGCACGATGTAGAGCTCCTGCTGGCGCTCGTGGAGGTGGAAGCCGGTCTCGATCCCGGCCGGGAGCACGATCGCGTTGACCCCGAACTCGGTCACCCCGAGCTCGCGTCGCACCTTGCGAAAGCCGGGCTCGGTGCCCATGTCGTCGATCTCGCCGACCGAGTAGCCATCTCCGCTTGCGATCGCCATCGGTGCGCATCGTATGCTTCCGCGCCGCCGCTCCGTATCCTCAACCGCCCGATGGCCGAGACGCCGAACATCTTCCCGAAGCAGTACCTGGTCACCGGCGGCCCGACGCCGCTGCCGCCCCGGGTTTCGCAGGTGATGGCGGAGCCGATCCTCTACCACCGCGCCCCCGCCTTCGTCGACCTCTACGCGAGCGTGCTCGCGCGGCTGCCGAAGGTCTTTCAGACCTCGAACCAGGTGCTCTGCTTTGCCGCCTCGGGCAGCGGCGCGATGGAATCGGCGGTCGCGAATCTGATCGCCCCGGGCGAGCGGGCGCTGGTGGTCTCCTGCGGCAAGTTCGGCGAGCGCTGGGCCGAGCTCTGCGAGGCATACGACGCCGCGCTGACCCACGTCCAGGTCGAGTGGGGTCAGAGGGTCGACCCCGAGCGTCTCGAGCTCGCGCTCGCGGGAATGGAGACCAAGCCACGGGCCGTGTTCGTGACCCAGTCCGAGACCTCGACCGGGGTCGTCAACGACATCCGGGCCCTGAACGAGGTTGCCCAAGCGCACGACGCCATGCTCTGCGTCGACGCGATCTCAGGCCTCGGCTGCGTCGACCTGCCCCAGGACGAGTGGGGGGTGGACGTGGTCGTCGCCGGTTCGCAGAAGTCGCTGATGTGCCCGCCCGGCCTCGCCTTCGCCTCGGTCTCCGAGCGGGCGATGGCGATCGCCGCCGAGCGCTCCAGCGGCCGCTACTACTTCGACTGGCTGCGGACGGCCAAGGGCCAGGGCCAGGAGCCGCCGAACTCGGCCTTCACCCCGGCAGTGACCCTGTTCAGAGGCCTCGACGTGGCGCTCGGGATGATTCTCGAGGAGGGCCTCGAGCGCGTCTTCGCCCGCCATGCGGTGCTCGCCCGCGCCGCCCGGGCAGGGCTCGAGGCGATCGGAATCGAGCGCTTCGGCGCCGACGATCCCGATGCCAACGTGGTCACCGTTGGCCGGATTCCCGACGACGTCGACGGCGCCAAGGTGCAGAAGCTGATGCGCGACCGCTACGGGGTCACGGCGCTCGGCGGCCAGGGAGAGCTCAAGGGCAAGATCGTCCGCATCGCCCATTGCGGGTATTTCGGCGGCTTCGACATCGTGATCGCGCTGACCGCGCTCGAGATGTCGCTGCGCGACCTCGGCTTCGAGCTCGAACCGGGCGCCGGGGCGGGCGCCGCTCAGCGGGTGTTCGCCGAGAGCGGCTCGGTCCCGCAGCCGGTCGGGTAGCCGTGGCCGCAGATCGCACGCTCACCGACCCGGTGCCGCGGGTCCTGGTCAAGGAGAAGATCGCCGACGCCGGCGTCGAGCTGCTGCGCGCCGATTTCGACGTCGAGGTCGGGCTCGACTGGGACCAGGCCGAGCTCGAGCGGCGGATCGGTGAGTTCGACGCGATCCTGATCCGCTCGGCGACGAAGATGACGACCGAGCTGATCGACCGGGCCGAGCGGCTGAAGGTGATCGGCCGCGCCGGCACCGGGGTCGACAACGTCGACATGGACGCCGCCACCAAGCGCGGGATCATCGTCGCCAACGCGCCCGAGTCGAACTCGATCGCCGCCGCCGAGCACACGATGGCGCTGGCTCTGGCGCTGTGTCGCAACATCCCCCAGGCTCACGGCTCGCTGGTTGCCGGAGAGTGGGCGCGCCCGCGCTACGCCGGCAACGAGCTCTATGGCAAGACGCTGGGCGTGATCGGCTTCGGCCGCATCGGCCAGCTGGTCGCCAAGCGCGCCCAGGCGTTCGACATGGACGTGGTCGGCTTCGACAAGTTCGTCTCCGCCGAGCGCTTCCGCGAGCTCGGAGTCGAGGGTGTGGAGACCAGCGAGGAGCTCTACCGGCGCGCCGACGTGATCACGATCCACCTGCCGAAGACCCCCGAGACCGTCAACTGGATCGACGCCGAGGCGATCGCCGAGATGCGCGAAGGCGTGCGGATCGTCAACTGCGCCCGCGGCGAGCTGATCGACCTCGATGACCTGCTCGCCGGGCTCGAGTCGGGCAGGGTCGGCGGCGCGGCCCTCGACGTCTTTCCCTCCGAGCCGTTCACCGAGCACCCGCTGTTCGAGCGCGACGACGTCGTCGTCACCCCGCACCTCGGCGCCTCGACCGCCGAGGCCCAGGACCGCGCCGGGGTCGTCACCGCCGAGCAGGTGCGCGCGGCGCTCTCCGGCGGCGTGGTCACCAACGCGGTCAACATCGCCGCCGTGCGCCCCGAGGCGATGGAGGCGCTGGCGCCCTTCGTGCCCCTGTGCGAGAAGCTCGGCAAGCTCGCGCAGGGCCTCGGCAACGGAGGGGTCGACCGGGTCGAGGTCTCATTTCACGGCCGCATCGCCGAGCACGACACGCGGCTGCTCGGGATCGCGGTCCTCGTTGGCATCCTCTCCGGCCACACCGAGGAGCCCGTCAATCTCGTCAACGCCCCGGCGATGGCCGAGGGCCGCGGAATCGAGCTCACCGAGCTCAAGGAGCCGGCCTCCGACGACTTCACCGAGCTGATCCGCGTTCGCCTCGGCGAGGTCGAGGTCGCCGGCACCGGGATCGGCTCGCGCAACGTCCCCTATCTGGTCGGTGTCTGGGGCCAGAGCTTCTACATGCCGTTCGCCGACCACCTGGCGATCTTCCGCTACGCCGACCAGCCGGGGATGATCGGCCGCGTCGGCAGCGCCTTCGGCGAGCACGGGGTCAACATCGTCTCCGCCGCGGTCGGCGCCGAGGCGAGCGGGGAGGGGGAGGCGGTGATGGCGCTGACCACCGACGCCGCCGTCCCCGACGAGGTGATCGACGAGATCGTCTCCGGCGACGCCTTCTCCGTCGGCCGCGCGGTCAGCCTCTAGCTCCGAGCGCTGGCCTACGCGGCCAGTTCGACGACGAGCTCGCCCGCGGGACGGATGTCGCCGATCCGCTCGACCGACTCACCCGCGTACAGGGGCCCCGCCTCGACCAGGTTCGGCGGGCCACCGGCCGTCGCGGCTGCGGGGCCGAAGATCGGCCGGCTCGGCCTCTGCGTCGCCGCGAACCGAAGCTGCATCGGCACCGACACCCGGGAGAGGGCAGGCGCCGTTACCGCGTGCAGCCTGAGCAGCCAGCCGGGGCCTCGCGGATCGCCCTTCAGCCAGCGAGCCGTGGCCTCGTTTGCGATCACTCGGTGCGGCGCGGGCCAGCCGGCGCCGAAGAGCTCGGTGAGCAGTGTCTCGCCCGCCTCCACCAGCCGGGCCTTGTAGGCGGGGTGGGCGCCGCTCTCCTCGGTCATCAGGAAGCGGGTGCCGCAGACCACGGCCTCGGCGCCCGCGTCGAGGCGGGCCCTGGCGTCGGATGCGTCGGCGACGCCGCCGGCCGAGAGGACCGGATAGTCGTCGGGGACTGCGTCGCGGACCCGCGCGAGCAGGACCGCGGCCGGCAGCGTCCCGCGCACGTGGCCGCCGGCCTCCGACCCCTGGGCGATCACCGCGTCGGCTCCGGCCCGGCGAGCGGCCAGCGCTTCCTCGACCGACCCGGCCTGGTGGATCCAGACTCGCGAAGTCCTGCGCTCCGGGTTGCCCCAGAAGGTGACGACCACGTCGGCCTCGGAGGCCGCCTCGAAATGGGCGCGGCGGGCGAAGGGCAACAGCAGGTTGACCGCCAGCGGACGGTCGCTGAGGCGCCGTGCCGCGGCAATCTCGCCGCGCAGGCCCTCGGGGGCGAGAAACCCGATCGTGCCGAGGCCACCGGCCGCGGAGGCGGCCACAGCGAGCTGATGCCCGGCCAGCCCGCCGCCCATGCCGGCCTGGACGATGGGCAGGTCCATCCGCAGTCGCTCGAGGAGGACACCCACGCCGCCAGTATGGCGGTGACGGTTCGGATCGCCGGTGAGGACTAGGGTGGGCCGGTGCGAGCTGTCGTGATCACGCGCCATGGGGCGCCGGAGGTGCTGCGAGTCGAGGAGCGCCCCGACCCGCCGGTGGGTGCCGGCGAGGTTCGAATCGCGGTCCGCGCGGCGGGGATCAACTTCGCCGACCTGATGGCGCGGGCGGGCGTCTACCCGGACGCGCCCCCGCCGCCGTGCGTGGTCGGCTACGAGGTCGCCGGCGAGGTCGAGAGCGTCGGCGAGGGGGTCAGCGAGCACAAGGTCGGCGACCGGGTGATCGCCGGGACGCGATTCGGCGGCTACGCGGAGCTGGTGTCGGTCCCGGTCGACCAGGTGGTCCCGCTGCCGAAGAAGTTCAGCTTCGAGCAGGGCGCGGCATTCGTCGTCAACTACACCACCGCCTACGCGGCGCTGGTGATCATGGGCGGGCTGAAGGCCGACGAGCGGCTGCTGATCCACGCGGCGGCGGGCGGCGTGGGAATCGCCGCGACCCAGCTCGCGAGCGCGATCGGCGCCGAGATCTTCGGCACCGCCTCGCCCTCGAAGCACGACGTGATCCGCGCTCAGGGCGTCGAGCACGCGATCGACTACCGCAACCAGGACTTCGCCGCCGAGGCGATGCGGATCACCGGCGGCACCGGCCTCGACCTGATCATCGACGCGATCGGCCCCTCGAGCTTTCGCAAGGACTACGGCATCCTGCGGTCGGGCGGGCGCTTGGTCATGTACGGCGCCTCCGAGATCCAGACCGGCGAGAAGCGCGACATCGCCGCCGCGCTGCGCGGGCTGGCGCGAATGCCGGTAGCGACGCTCCCCTGGTGGCGCAGCCTTCAGGTGATGAACGAGAACAAGGGCGTCTTCGGGCTCAACATGCTCAAGTGGTGGGACGCCGAAGGGCTCGATCGGGCGCTCGAGCCGCTCAGCCCGCGGCTGAAGAAGGGCGAGTTCGAGCCGGTCGTCGCCGAGGCATTTCCGTTCGAGCGTGCCGCCGACGCACACCGGTTCATCGCCGAGCGGCGCAACGTGGGCAAGGTCGTGCTCACACCCGAGTAACGACACGCGAGCGCTTCAGTCGCCGACCGCCGGCGCCGATACCTTGCGCGACGTGATTTCGACCATCGCAACCGTCAGCAGCGAGTTCCAGCGCGAGATCGTCGATTCCGGGCGGCTCGCCGCGTTTCTGTTCTTCGTCGCCCTGCTGGGAACGTTCGGATTCATCCGCACCAGCACCTGGATGATCAAGAAGCAGGTGAGCTGGTGGCCGGGCAACGTCTCGGTCGGCGGCACCCACGTCCATCACCTTGTCTGGGGCATCTGCGCGATGATGATCTTCGGCTACATCGGGGTGGTTCACCAGCCCGGCTCGCCCTGGTGGCAGATCGTCACCGTCTTCTTCGCCATCGGCATGGGTCTGGCGCTGGACGAGTTCGCGCTGTGGGTCGAGCTCAAGGACGTCTACTGGGAGAAGGACGGGCGCAAATCGATCGACGCGATGATCATCGCCGGCTGCGCCACCGGGATCCTGCTGGTCGGGTTCAGCTCCTGGGTGACGCTTTCGGACAAGCTCGCCGACTCGGTCTTCGCCGGGGTCGGCGCATTCGGGCTCGTGGGGATCGTGATCGCGATCGTCAACGCGACCAAGGAGAAGCTCTGGTGGGCGCTCGGCTCGCTGATCTTCTGGCCCGCCGGGGTGGTCCCGGCGTTCAGGCTGGCGAAGCCGCGCTCGTTCTGGGCGAAGCGTTTCTACCGCGATGACCGGCGCCAGCGCTCCGAGGAGCGCTACCCGGCTGCGGAGGCCGAGGCGGCGCCCGCCACCGGCGGATCCGGGTCCGGCACGGAGGATGCAGCGGGCTCCTGATCGTCCTCCGGCGGCGGCCAGATCTCGTCGAAGATCACACCCAGCGAGGCGGCCACCGGGATCGCCAGCAGGGCACCGAGGATGCCGGCGAGCTGGGCTCCGGCGAGCACCGCGATCACCGCCACGGCGGGGTGGATCTGGACCGCGTTCTTGTAGAAGATCGGCTGGATCACGCGGTCCTGGACCTGCTGATAGAAGACGAACAGGCCGAGCCAGATCACCAGCGTCCCCGGGAAGCCGTGCAATCCGGCGACGATCGCGACCAGCAGGCCGCCGACCGTGAAACCGATCAGCGGCACCAGGTCGAGGAAGGCGACGAGGACGGCCAGCGGCACCGCGAGCTCGACGCCGAGCAGCTCCAGCACCAGCCAGGTGAAGACGCCGGCGAGCGCGGCCAAGAGCACGTTGACCGAGACGTAGGAGCGGACGATCTTCGCGATCCGGGTGCCGATCCGGCGCACGCGATCGCGCTGGGGCTCGGCCAGGCGAGCGCTGAGCTTGTGGAACTGCTGGCTGCCGTCGATCAGCAGGAAGAAGGTCAGGGTGAGCACGATCACCGCCTCGACGATGTTGTTGAGGATGCCGACCGTGACCTCCTTCGCGGCTCCGGCGGCATCTCCCAGCTTCGCCGGCAGCTGCGAGGCCTCGCTGGAGAGCAGCTGGGTGATGTTGTACTTCTCGTTCAGCTCGCTGAACTCGACGTTGTTGTTCGCCCAGACCTCGAAGTCCTTGACGTAGGTCGGCAGCTGCGAGGCCAGCGCCTCGACCTCGCGCACGATCGGCGGGATCACCGTCAGCACGAGGAGGATGAAGCCGACGAGGAAGAGGATGTAGGCGATCAGGATCGCGAGCCAGCGCGGGGCATTGCGCCCGCGGATGTGGAGGCGCTGAACGAGGTCGACCAACGGCGCCAGCGCCAGGGCGAGGAAGACCGCCGCGCAGACCCAGCGGATCGTCGTCTTGACCTCGACGATCACATGGTTGAGGAGCACGGCGACGCCGACCGCGACCACGACGATCGCCATCACCTTGAACACGGCGCGGGCTTCTATGCGAGATGCGACCACTCGTTCCTCCGGCGTTGGGTTCGCCGCGAGGGTGCGCTACCCTGCGTTTTCAGGCGAATGACGCAGCCGCTCCACAGCCTCGGCCTCCTTCTTCTCCTCCCCCTCTGGGGGGAGTAATCGCCGGGCGGCGCGATAGCCGCGAGCTAGCAAGAATCATTCGTCTTACGTAGAAGGAGAGGCCACCATGGCTTCGAGCAATTCACCCGACAGGGTCCACATCTTCGACACCACGCTGCGCGACGGCGAGCAGTCGCCCGGGATCTCGCTCAACACGCAGGAGAAGGTCGAGATCGCACAGCAGCTCGCGCGCCTCGGCGTAGACGTGATCGAGGCCGGCTTCCCGATCACCTCGCCGGGCGACTTCGAGGCGGTGGAGGCGATCGCCCGCACCGTCGAAGGCCCGGTGATCTGCGGTCTGGCGCGCACTCACAAGCCCGACATCGACGCGGCCTGGAATGCGGTCAAGGATTCCGAGCGCCCTCGGATCCACACCTTCATCTCGACCTCCGACATCCACATCGAGCATCAGCTGCAGTCGACGCGCGAGGACGTCAAGGGCGAGGCGAGGGCGGCGGTGTCGCTGGCGAAGTCCTACTGCGAGGACGTCGAGTTCTCACCGATGGACGCAACCCGGGCCGACGTCGAGTTCACCGCCGAGGTCTGCGCGATCGCGGTCGCCGAGGGCGCCAACGTGATCAACATCCCCGACACCGTCGGCTACACGACGCCGGAGGAGTACACCCGCTATTTCGGCCGCCTGTACGAGCTCGCCCCCGAGCTGCGCGAGGTCGAGCTCTCGGTCCACTGCCACGACGACCTCGGTCTCGCGGTCGCCAACTCCTACGCCGGTCTGCTGGCGGGGGCACGCCAGGTCGAGTGCGCGATCAACGGGATCGGCGAGCGGGCGGGCAATTGCTCGCTGGAGGAGATCGTGATGCTGCTGCGCACGCGCCGCGACGAACACGGCCTCGACACCGCCTGCAACACGCGTGAGATCGCGCGCACGTCGCGCATGGTCACCCGGTTCACCGGCTACGCGGTACAGCCGAACAAGGCAATCGTCGGGCGCAATGCGTTCGCGCACGAGTCCGGGATCCATCAGGACGGCGTGCTCAAGGAGCGCACCACCTACGAGATCATGGACGCGACCGAGGTCGGGC
The DNA here is from genome assembly GCA_963767475.1 of uncultured Solirubrobacterales bacterium. Taxonomy (GTDB): domain Bacteria; phylum Actinomycetota; class Thermoleophilia; order Solirubrobacterales; family 70-9; genus WHSW01. The sequence goes on along the minus strand of CAVYEI010000003.1, from coordinate 24,191 downwards.
TGGAATCGAACTCGATCGTGCTCGGCAAGCACTCCGGCCGCCACGCGCTGCGCGACGCGCTCGAGCAGCTCGGCTTCAAGGTCGAGGGCAACGCGCTCAACCAGGCGTTCAAGCGGTTCAAGGAGATCGCGGACAAGAAGAAGCAGGTGACCGCGCTCGACCTCGAGGCGATCGTCTCCGACCAGGTCCGCGAAGGGACGGCCGGCTACGAGCTCGCCTGGTTCGACGTCGAGGCGTCGAGCCGGCGCCCGCCGCTGGCCAAGGTCGCTGTGCGGATGCCCGACGGCTCGGAGGCGGTCGGCGAATCCGGCGGCGACGGGCCGGTGGACGCGATCTTCGGCGCCGTTCGCGCCGCCACCGGGGTCGAGTCGGAGTTACGCCAGTACACGGTCTCGGCCGTGACCGAGGGCGAGGACGCGCTCGGCGAGGTGACCGCGATGGTGCGCGCCCACGGGCGGCTTGCGAGCGGCCAGGGCGTCGCCACCGACATCCTCGAGGCCTCGGCGCGGGCATACATCAGGGCGATGTCGAACGCGCTCGACGGCGCCGCGGTGCGCGAGGCCGAGGGTCTCACCGCCGAGGCGGCGAGCGCGCCGGCGACGCCCGGGCCCTGACGCCTGAGCTCGCGGTTTCGTTTGCCCTCGCACGCGCAGGGGTAGCCAGCCCTGTGGGTTAGAGCTATCGATCGTGGGGTCATCGGATGGGAACGCGTGTGGTTGTGGTCGTCTGCATGAGCGCGCTCGCGGCGCTGATCGCGCCCGCGACGGGACAGGCGGCGACCTTCGAGGTCAACACGACCACCGATTCGAACACACCAGGCGCCTGCACGGCGATGGTCCCAAGTTGCTCGCTGCGCGAGGCGGTCGCGGCCGCCTCGGCCTCCCCCGACCTGACCGACCAGGTCAACGTCCCGGCGGGTGATTACCCGCTGACACTGGGCGATATCGAGTACGGCGTGACGAGTATGGGCGTGCTCGACAAGGTGTCGATCACGGGCGCCGGCGCCAGGGCGACGAAGGTGATCGGTGACGGCACGGATCGGATCTTCACCTTCAACGGCGGCTCGGGCGCGATTGAGGGGATGACGATCACGGGCGGGACATCGACGATGACGAGTACCCAGGAAGGCCCGGGCGACGGCGGGGCGATCTTCGCCCAAACCTCGGAGGCCGACACGCTCTCGCTCTCCGGCGTCACCCTGGCCGGCAACTCGGCGATGCTCAACGGCGGCGCGATCGCCAGTCCACCGGAGAGCGGCACCGGAACCGTCGCGATCACGATCGACGCCAGCACGATCTCCGACAACCACGTCACCGGCGGGGTGATGGAGGGCGGCGGAGGCGGGATCTACACCTTCGGCGACCTGACGATCACGAACTCGACGATCACCGCCAACAGCGCCGAGAACCCGGGCGTCAACATGGGCGGCGGCGTGCTCTCGGCGCTCGACATGGCGACCGCGGCGATCGGCAATGAGACGAAGCTGCTCAACACGACGATCGCCAACAACACGATCGGGGGCGCGATGGCGTCGAGTGGGATGGGGGCCGGGTTCGCGATGGTCGACCCGACGATGGGCACGATGGGCACGCTCGAGGCGCGCAACACGATCGTCGCCAACAACACGATCAACGGGGCAATCCAGGACTGCAGCCTGGTCGGCGCGTCGACCTCGGCCAACAGCCTCTCGAGCGACACCTCATGTCAGTTCAACGACGGCGGCAGCAAGGAGAGCACCGATCCTCAACTGGCGGCGCTCGCCGACAACGGCGGCCCGACCAACACGCTGGCGATCGCAGCTGCCAGCCCGGCGTTCAATGCCGGCACGAACACCGACTGCCCGGCGACCGATCAGCGCGGCACCCCGCGCCCGCAGGGTCCCAGCTGCGACATCGGCGCCTTCGAGCTGCTGGTGGTTCCGCCCGACCCGAACGCCGACCTCGCGGTGAGCGCGAAGGCGAAGACGAAGGCGAGGCTGGGGAAGAAGCTGCGTTTCAAGTTCCGGGTGACCAACAACGGCCCGGCCACCGCCACCGGGGTCGCGCTCTCAGCCAAGGTTTCGAAGAAGGCGCGCAAGGCGAAGCCGAAGGGGGAATGCAAGCTGAAGGGCAAGAAGCGCAAGCTCAGCTGCGCCTTCGGCGACCTCGCGCCGGGCGAGAGTCGGAAGGCGAAGCTGACGCTGGTTCCGACGAAGGGCAAGCGCCTGAAGGCGCGGGTGACGGCGAGCAGCACCAGTCCCGATCCGAGCGCCGCCAACAACCGGGCGAAGAAGAAGGTGAAGCTGAAGCCCGCCTAGGTCCCGCCACCGGGGCGGCCGCGCGAATAGGATCGCCGCGATGGCTGGCTCGCTGCAGGGACGCAAGGCGCTGATCACAGGAGCCTCGTCGGGGATCGGCGAGGCGACCGCGGAGGCGATGGTCGCCGAGGGGGCGACGGTGGCGCTCGGGGCGCGGCGCAAGGACCGCCTCGACGAGCTCGCGGCGCGGCTATCCGAATCCGGTGGCACGGCGGTCGCGATCGAGGCCGACATCAGCGACGAGGCTCAGGCCAGGAACCTGGTCGAGACCGCGCACGCGGAGCTCGGCGGGCTCGACTGCCTGGTCAACAACGCCGGCGTGATGCTGCTCGGGCCGCTACAGGGCGCGGATCCTTCCGAGTGGCGGCGGATGATCGACGTCAATCTGCTCGGGCTCCTCTACTGCACCCACTACGCGCTGCCGCTGATGCGCGACGGCGGGGGAGGGGATGTGGTCAACGTCGCCTCGGTCGCCGGGCGGATCGCCTCGCTGGGCAGCGGGGTCTACAACATGACCAAGTGGGGCGTGGTCGGCTACTCGGAATCGCTGCGCCAGGAGGGTGCGTTCATCGGCGTCCGCGTGACCTGCGTCGAGCCGGGCTTCGTCGATACCGAGCTTCAGGGCCACAACAAGAACCCGATCGTGGTCGAGGAGATCGAGAAGCTGATGAAGAAGACGCCGAAGGTGCTCGAGGCGACCGACATCGCCAACGCGATCGTCTACGCGGCCTCGCAGCCCGAGCACGTGAGCATCAACGAGATCCTCGTGCGCCCGTCCGGCCAGGCTCGCTAGCACCGCCCGCCCGCGCAAATCAGGTGTTTCCACGTATAGACGGGGCGCGCCCGGTGGTCGAGCCTTGTGTTCGCACTCTTTGGCTTCGACTCGAGGAAGGACCCCATGTTCGGATCCCTGCGCCCGCGCCTTACGTTCGCCAATGTCGTCTCCGTACTCGCGCTCTTCATCGCCCTCGGCGGTGGCGCCTACGCGCTCGGGCTGAAGAAGAACAGCGTCAAGTCAAAGCACATCGCCGACGGTCAGGTGACCAGCGCCGACGTCGCCGACGACGGCCTCACCGGCGCCGACGTGCGGGAGTCGAGCCTGCAGCTGCCGGCCGGTCCTCAGGGCCCGGCTGGACCGCAGGGGGCGGACGGCGCGAGCGGCTCCCCCGACACCGCTGCCCAGGTGCTCGCGAAGCTCCTCACGGTCGACGGGAACACCTCCGGCCTCGACGCCGACACCCTCGATGGGGTGCAGTCCACCGGTTTCGTCGGTACGGGCACGAACCATTCGGGTGACATCAGCGGCGCCTTCAACAACCTCCAGTTGGGAGCCGGCAGCGTCGGCCAGGGCGAGCTGGCCGCGAACGCGGTCGGCGGCGGCGATCTGCGCGCCTCCGATGACTTCGCGTTCGACCCGCCGCTCCTCGCCCAGGGCGATTGCGTGACGGCGACGGATGCCCCGGGGCCGCTCTTCTCGTCCGACGATCTGACCCTCGCCTTCGCTGCGGGCGGAAGCAGTGCGCTCGACTTGCGCCCGGCTCGTGTCGACTCCAACACCAATTCGGTTCAGATCCTCGTTTGCAACGCAGACAACGTAAACGTGGATTCCGGTTCGTTCACGATCGAATACGTCGTCATCGATCGCTGACCGGAACAAACGTATGTGATAACGTACGCGGCCGTGGCCGACCTGCTTACGCGAAGCAACTCCGACCGCGCCGTCGGTGTGCGGGTTCGCGCCCTGCGCGAGGCGATGGACCTCTCGCTGCGCGACCTCGCCGAGCGCAGCGGCGTCTCGGCACCGATGCTGTCGCAGGTCGAGCGCGGCGAGACCAGCCCGACGCTGGTGATCGCCGAGCGGATCGCCACCGGCCTCGACCTCACCCTGTCGCAGCTGCTGCGCCTCGACGAGGGCGAGCACGTGATCGTCACCCGCGCCGACGAACGCCGCGCCCGCGAGCGCCGCGGCCATCGAACCGAGGAGCTGACCCCGCCGTTGCCGGGACAGCGCGCCGACGTCTCACTGCACAGGCTCGAACCCGGTTCAGCCACCGGCCGCGCCGGCGATCCGACGCTGCACGAGCCCGGCGCGCGCGAGACGGCGGTGGTGCTCTCGGGCACGGTGGCGCTGATGATCGACGACGAGCGCCGCGACCTCGAGGCGGGCGACAGCGTCACCTTCGACGCCGACCTGCCCCACCACTTCACCAACGAGGGCGACCAGCCGGCCGAGTTCCTGGCCGTGGTTGCCGCCGGCCTGCGGAGGGGCTAGATGCCGCGCACGATGTTCGACAAGATCTGGACCGCCCACGAGCTCGGCGAGGGGCTGATCTACGTCGACCTGCACCTGGTCCACGAGGTCACCTCGCCGCAGGCCTTCGACGGCCTGCGACTCGCAGGCCGCAAGGTGCGCCGGGCCGACAAGACGGTCGCCACCGCCGACCACAACGTGCCCACCGACGGCACCGCGACGGCGCGGCTGATCGCCGACGAGCTCTCCCGCGTCCAGGTCGAGACGCTGGAGCGAAACTGCGCCGAGTTCGGCGTCCCGATCTACTCGATCGGCTCCGATCATCAGGGAATCGTGCACGTGATCGGCCCCGAGCTCGGGCTCACCCAGCCGGGGATGACGATCGTCTGCGGCGACAGCCACACCTCCACCCACGGCGCCTTCGGCGCGCTCGCCTTCGGCATCGGCACCTCCGAGGTCGAGCACGTGCTCGCCACCCAATGTCTGCTGCAAAAACGCCCGAAGACGATGCGGATCAATTACTCGGGCGAGCTCGGCCACGGGGTCACCGCCAAGGATCTGATCCTGGCGACGATCGGTCGCCTCGGCACCGGCGGCATGGTCGGCCACGCGGTCGAGTACGCGGGCGAGACGATCGCCGGGCTGACGATGGAGAACCGGATGACGATCTGCAACATGACGATCGAGGGCGGCGGCCGGGCGGGGATGATCGCGCCCGACGAGATCACCTTCGACTGGGTCGAGGGCCGCCCGGGAGCGCCCGCCGACTTCGACGCCGCGGTCGCCGCCTGGCGCGAGCTGCCGACCGAGGATGGCGCGAGCTTCGACACCGAGGTCGAGGTCGACGCGGCTTCGCTCTCGCCGATGGTCACCTGGGGGACGAACCCGGGCCAGGTGGTCGAGGTCACCGGCGCCGTCCCCGAGCCGCAGTCCGAGCCCGAGGAGCGTGCGCTGCGCTACATGGACCTCGAGCCGGGCCGGGCGATCCGCGAGATCCCGCTCGACCGCGTGTTCATCGGCTCGTGCACGAACTCGAGGATCGGCGACCTGCGCGAGGCCGCTGCGATCGTCGAGGGGCGCAAGGTGGCCAGCACGCTGAGCGCGATGGTCGTCCCCGGCTCGGCGCAGGTGAAGGCGCAGGCCGAGGCCGAGGGCCTGGACGAGGTCTTTCGCAGCGCCGGCTTCGACTGGCGCTCGGCCGGCTGCTCGATGTGCCTGGGGATGAACCCCGACATTCTCAGCCCCGGCGAGCGCTGTGCCTCGACCTCGAACCGCAACTTCGAGGGCCGCCAGGGCAAGGGCGGGCGCACGCACCTGGTGAGCCCGAAGATGGCCGCCGCGGCGGCGATCGAGGGCCGCTTCGTCGACATCAGGGAATGGAGCTAAATGGATGCGGTTGAGGTGATCGAGGGCAAGGTTTCGGTACTCGACCGCGCCGACGTCGACACCGACCAGATCATCCCGAAGCAGTTCCTGAAGCGGGTCGAGCGCACCGGCTTCGGCGAGTTCCTGTTCTACGACTGGATCCGCGACGGCGAGATCGAGCTCGAGCCGAATCCGATCCTCGTCGCCGGGGCGAACTTCGGCTGCGGCTCCTCGCGCGAGCACGCGCCGTGGGCGCTCGAGGACTTCGGCTTCAAGGCGATCATCGCCCCGTCCTTCGGCGACATCTTCTACGCCAACTGCACCAAGATCGGTCTGCTGCCGGTGATCCTCGGCGCGGACGAGTGCCGCGCGGTGGCCGAAGCCGGCGCCGCCCGCATCGACCTCGACGACCAGACCGTCGACTCGGCCGCGGGTGTGGTCCGGTTCGAGATCGACGAGGAGGTCAAGCACCGGCTCTTCCACGGCCTCGACGACATCGCGGTAACGCTGAAGGACGCCGAGGCGATCGACGCCTTCGAGGCCTCCGGGGGCGCCGACCGGGGACCGGCGACGACAAGACTGCTGGGTGCCTGACGTGAATGGGCCGGTGGAGTGGGACGCGCGCACCTATCACCAGGTCGCGGCGCCGCAGGAGGAGTGGGGGAGGGAGGTGCTCGCCCGGCTCGACCTCGGCGGTGACGAGACGGTGCTCGACGCCGGCTGTGGCAGCGGCCGCGTCACGGCGCTGATCTGCGAGCGCCTGCCCGAGGGCAGGGTGATCGGCGTCGACGGCTCGCGGGCGATGATCGAGCACGCGGGCGAGAACCTGGCCGAGTTCGGCGACCGGGTGGAGCTGATCGTCTCCGATCTGACCGCGCTCGAGCTCGACGAGCCGGTCGACGCGATCTTCTCGAACGCGACCTTCCACTGGATCCTGAACCACGAACTGCTCTTCGCCCGTCTGTTCGCGGCCCTGCGCCCGGGCGGCGTGATCGAGGCCCAGTGCGGCGGCGTCGGCAACATCGCCCAGTGGAAGCGCGAGCTCGAATCGCTGCAGGGCGACGAGCGCTTCTCCGCCTACCTCAGCGGCATGCCGTCGGCCTGGAACTATGCCTCGGTCGGCGACACCCGCGACCGGCTCGAGCGCGCCGGCTTCGAGATCGCGCCAACCGGCGTCTGGCTCGAGGAGCGCACGGTCGAGCCGCCCGACCCGCGCGCCTTCGCCCGCTCGGTGGGCCTCTCCAAGCACCTGGCGCTGTTGCCGGAGAACATTCATGAGGAGTTCATCGATGCCGTGCTCGGCTCGATGTCGAAGCCGCTGGTGCTCGAGTACGTGCGCCTCAACATCTCCGCTCGCCGGCCGGGCTGATGGCCTCGATCGTCGTCCTCCCCGGCGACGGGATCGGGCCAGAGATCGTCGCCGCCGCGCGGCAGGTCCTCGATGCGGTCGGCGAGTTCGACTACGACGAGCGGCTCGTCGGCGGCGCCTCGATCGACGCCCACGGGACGGCGCTCACCGACGAAGTGCTCGACGGCTGCCGCGGCGCCGACGCGGTCCTGCTCGGCGCCGTGGGCGGGCCGAAATGGGACAGCACCGACCCGGACGCGCCGCGGCCCGAACAGGGGCTCCTCGGCCTGCGCAAGGGTCTCGGCCTCTACGCCAACCTGCGACCGGTGAAGCCGATCGGCGCTCTGCTCGACGCCAGCCCGCTGCGGCGCGAGCGGATCGAGGGCACCGATCTGCTGGTCGTCCGCGAGCTCACCGGCGGGATCTACTTCGGCGAGAAGACGCGGACCGCCGAGAGCGCCTCCGACGCCTGTGTCTACACGGTGGTCGAGGTCGAGCGGATCGCGCGCGTCGCCTTCGAAGCGGCGCGCCGGCGGCGTGGCCGCGTGACCTCGGTCGACAAGGCGAACGTGCTCGAGACCTCGCGCCTGTGGCGGGAGGCCGTCTCCGGGCTGGCCGCCGAGTACGCCGACGTCGAGCTCGACCACATGCTGGTCGACAACGCCGCGATGCAGCTCGTCTCCGACCCGACCCGCTTCGACGTGATCGTGACCGAGAACATGTTCGGCGACATCCTCTCCGACGAGGCCGCGATGCTCACCGGTTCGCTCGGGATGCTGCCCTCGGCGAGCCTCGGCGCCGACGGCCCCGGCGTCTTCGAGCCCGTCCACGGCACCGCCCCCGACATCGCCGGCCAGGGCATCGCCAACCCGCTGGCGACCTTCCTCTCCGCCGCGATGCTGCTTCGCGACGGGCTCGGGATGGAGGCCGAGGCGGCCGCGGTCGAGGCGGCCGTCGAGGCGGCTCTGGACTCCGGGTTGCGCACCGCCGACCTCGCGGGCGGCGGTGAGTCGGCCGGTACCGTCGAGGTCACCCAGGCGGTTGTTGCCGGCCTCGGTGCCTAGATCGGGCCGGTTTCGTACCGCAAGCGGTACTACGGCTCGGTCAGGACCACGAGCGTCTCGGGCCTAACCCCGTCGGACTTCATTGCCTCTGCCGCCTCGTCGGTCTGCAGGGCTTCCCGCCAGGCGTCGATGCTGGGTACCTCGACGATCAGCCCGACCCGGTTCGAGCCCTCCGGGTCACGGAAGGCTCGCGCCGTCATGCCGAGCGGCCCGAAGAACTCATCCCGCTTTGGCGAGGCGAGCCAATGGTCGACATCGTCTACCTCGTGAAACACGAACAGGGTTTCCAATTCGCCTCGTCCTTTCCACAGCGAGATGCTGTGCGGTGTCGGTGGTTGGGTGAGGAAACCTACCCGGAGTCGACGCTGTGCCGGTTCGCCAGATCGCCATTCGTCGGGCATACTTCTCGCACCGACAAAGTCGACCGGAGGAAGACGTGGAGAAGTCAGAGTGGATCTGGATGAATGGGGAGTTCGTCGCCTGGGAAGACGCCCAGGTCCACGTTCTCAGCCATGGCCTCCACTACGGCACCGGCGTCTTCGAGGGCATCCGCTGCTATGAGACCGACCGCGGCCCCGCGGTCTTTCGCCATCGCGAGCATCTGCAGCGGCTCGCCGACTCGGCCGAGCTCTACCACCTGCCACTGCCGTTCGAGCCCGAGCAGATTCGCGAGGCGACCAACGAGCTGATCCGCCGCAACGGGCTCAACAGCTGCTACATCCGCCCGCTCGCCTACCGCGGCTACGGCGAGATGGGCCTCTACGCGCCGACCGGTCCGGTCGACGTGATCGTCGCCGTCTGGCCCTGGGGTGCGTACCTCGGCGAGGAGGGCAAGGCGAACGGGATTCGGGCCAAGGTCTCCTCCTGGCGGCGGATCTCACCTGCCGGCTTGATCCCGCACGCGAAGGCGTCGGGGCAGTACCTGAACTCGATCCTGGCGAAGACCGACGCCGCGCAGTCGGGTTATGACGAGGCGATCCTGCTCGACGAGGCCGGCCTCGTCTGCGAGGGCTCGGGCGAGAACATCTTCATCCTCCGCGAGGGCGAGCTGGTGACGCCGGGGCACACGAACTCGATCCTCGACGGGATCAGCCGCAAGTCGATCGTCCAGATCGCCGGTGACCTCGGCTACAAGGTGGTCGAGCGTGACATCGCCAGGGCCGAGCTCTACCTCGCCGACGAGATCTTCCTCTGCGGCACCGCCGCGGAGCTGGTGCCGGTGCGCGAGGTCGATGGGCACACGCTCGGAGAGCCGGGCGAGGCCACGCGGGTGATCCAGGCGAAGTTCGAGGACGCCCTGCACGGGCGCGCCCCCGAGTACGCGGAATGGCTGGATCTGGTGCAGGTTCCCAGTAAGGTCACGAGCTGACGATGCCGCATCTCGGGGCCATCGAGCGAATTAGCACCGCCGCGACCGCTTAGCGGCACGCGGCCGCGCGGGTTTCCGCGCACCCCTCGTTCCTCGCTCGTCTCCTCGAACCGAAAGGCATCTACACGTGACCCAGGTACAGCTTTACGACACGACCCTCCGCGACGGCATGCAGGGCCAGGGCATGTCGCTCTCGGCGGCCGAGAAGGTCCGCGTCGTCCAGGCGCTCGACCGGCTCGGCGTCGGCTTCATCGAGGCCGGCTTCCCGAGCTCGAATCCGAAGGAGGCCGAGCTGTTCGAGCTGCTGGCCGAGATCGAGCTCGAGCAGGCGCAGGTGTGCGCCTTCGGGATGACCCGCCGCCGCGATGTGCCCGCCGATGAGGACTCGGCGCTGCGCGACCTGGTCGGTTCGGCAGCGCCCGTGGTCACCTTCGTCGGCAAGACCTGGGGGCTGCACCTGGAGAAGGTGACCAAGGTCTCGCCGGAGGAGAACCTGTCGATGATCGTCGACTCGGTCAACTACGCCCGCGCCGAGGGCAAGCGTGTGATCTATGACGCCGAGCACTTCTTCGACGCCTGGCGGGAGGACTCGGGCTACGCGCTCGAATGTCTGCGGGCCGCGGTCGTGGCCGGGGCCGAGAACGTCACGATCTGCGACACCAACGGCTCCAGTCTGCCGGCTCAGGTCGCCGAGGCGACGGCGGCCGTCGTCGCCGAGCTCGGCGACCGGGTTCAGGTCGGCATCCACGCCCACAACGACCTCGAGTGCGGGGTGGCCAACTCGCTCGCCGCGGTGGACGCCGGCGCGCGGATGGTTCAGGGGACGATCAACGGCTACGGCGAGCGTTGCGGCAACGCCAACCTGGTTTCGATCCTGCCGGCGCTGCAGCTGAAGCTCGGTTACGAGTGCGTGCCGGCGGATCGGGTGAAGCTGCTGACCGAGACCGCGCACTTCGTCGACGAGCTCACGAACACGACCCCGGACGCCGACCAGGCCTACGTGGGGCGCAACGCCTTCGCCCACAAGGGGGGCATGCACGTGGCCGGCGTGCAGGCGGATGCGCGCACCTTCGAGCACATGGACCCCGAACTGGTCGGTAACCGGCGCGACGTGCTGATCTCCGAGCTCTCGGGGAAGGGGTCGGTGCTCTCGCGGGCGGAGAGTGCCGGGATCGATCTCGACGCCGACGCGGCCAAGCGCGTGCTCGAGCGGGTCAAGGAGCGCGAACACCGCGGCTATCACTACGAGGCCGCCGACGCATCGTTCGAGCTCCTGCTCCGACGCGAGGCGGGGTCCTACCAGCCGCTGTTTCGGCTCGAGGGCTACCGCGTGATCGTGGAGAAGAACGAGAAGGGCTACGTCGACACGCAGGCGACGATCCGGGTCTGGGTGGACGGGACCCGCTATCTGCACACCGCCGAAGGCGACGGCCCCGTCAACGCGCTCGACAGGGCCCTGCGGGTCGCCCTGCTGGAACACCATCCGCAGCTGCCACATATCGAGCTGACGAACTTCAAGGTCCGCCTGATCGAAGGGGCGCACGGGACGGACGCGATCACCCGGGTGCTGCTCGATTCGACCGATCACGAACGTGAATGGGGCTCGATCGGGGTCTCCGAGAACATCATCGAGGCGTCGTGGGAGGCCCTTGTCGATTCGCTCGAGTACGCGTTCCAGCCAAGGACGCAAGCAAACCGCGCCACCTCCTCGAACACAGGCCCCGCCACCTCCTCGGCTTCGCCTGCGGGGGTGCGGGGGCAACCCGAGGGATGAGCTTGGAAAAGATCCCGCTCGCGCGGCCCGTCGTCGGCGAGCGGGAGGAGGAGCTGGTGCTCGAGGTGCTGCGCTCGGGCCGGCTCTCGCTGGGACCGATGCAAGAGCGCTTCGAGCGCGAGTTCGCCGCCTACCTCGGCGTCCCTGACGCGGTCGCCGTCTCCTCGGGCACGACCGCGCTTCACCTCGGCGTCCGCGCGCTCGGCTGGGGCCCGGGCGACGAGGTCGTCACCTCTCCGTTCAGCTTCGTCGCCTCAGCCAACTGCCTGCTCTATGAGGGCGCGACGCCGGTCTTCTGCGACGTCGACCCGGTGACGCTCAATATCGACCCCGCCGCCGCCTGGGACGCGATCTCCGAGCGCACCGCCGGCCTGCTCCCGGTCGACATCCTCGGCTATCCGGCGGCGGTGCCGGAGCTCGAGCGGGTCGCCGCCGAGGGCGGGCTGGGCCTGCTCGAGGACTCCTGCGAAGCGCTCGGCGCCCGCGATGGCGAGGGCCGCCTGATCGGCTCGCGCGGCAACCTCGCCAGCTTCGCCTTCTACGCCAACAAGCAGATGACCACGGGAGAGGGCGGGATGCTCGCCGTCTCCGACCCGGAGCTCGGCGCCCGCCTGCGCAGCGAGCGAAACCAGGGCCGGGCGCCGAACATGGACTGGGTCGACCACGACCGGCTCGGGTTCAACTACCGGCTGAGCGAGGTACAGGCCGCGCTCGGCGTCGCCCAGCTCGAACGTATCGACGAGTTGCTCGCCGACCGGGCGCGGGTCGCCGGCCTCTACACCGAGCGCCTTGCCGCGCTCGACTACGGCGCTCCCGCGGGCGAGGGCGATCCAGCCGGTCTCGTGCTTCCGTGCGCCGACCAGGGAGAGCAACGCCGAAGCTGGTTCATCTACGCCGTCCGGCTGCCGCTCGCGGCCGATCGCGACGCCGTGCTCGCCGACCTCGCCCAGCGCGGAGTCGAGGCCAAGGCCTACATGCCGAGCATCCACCTGATGGGACACATGCGTGAGCGCTTCGGCTTTCGCGAGGGCCAGTTCCCGATCTCCGAGGACGCCTCGGCGCGACTGCTGGCGCTGCCGTTCTTCCCCCAGATCAGCGACGACCAGATCGACCGCGTCTGCGAGGCGCTGGCCGAGGCCCTGCGCGGAGACTGGACCTGAGCCCTGCGGCGGCGTAGCATCGGGCCAATGCGAGCTCTGCCTGCGCTGCTCGTCCTGGCTCTGCTTGCGCTGCTGCCATCATCGGCGACCGCCAACAGCACCACCTGCTCCTTCGCGGCGCCGACCGTGACAGTCGACGTCGCCGCCTCCAACGACTTCGCACCCTCGATCCTGCGAACGGGCCCCGGCGACATCCTCGTCGCCGACTCCGACGGCTCGGTCGATTGCGGTGCCGCAACCGTAAATAACACCGACACGATCGTGATCAACAAGCCGGCCACGTTCGCCGGCCTGGACATCACCTACATCAGCGTCCGCACGCCGTTCACGGGTGGGGCCACGAATGAACCCGGCAGCTCGGACGAGATCGAGTTCGTCGTCAACTTCCCAGCCGGGGGCGACCTCTCGATCGACCCCCGGGTCTCGACCTCCGACACGGGCGTGCCGCTCGACGTCGCCCTCGGTGGCAACCAGATCAACCTGAACGCGAACGAGGCCGACGGCGTCGACGCCGACGTGACCGTGAACGGGCCGGCGACGGTCACCTTCGTGCCGGCGACTTTCGACGACCGGGTGATCGGGTCCGGAGGGGCGGGCACCCCGGCGGAGCCGTTCACGAACAGGATCTCGATTCGCAGCGGCCTGGCCGGCGGCAACGACACCTTCGTCGGCGGCTCGGCCGACGACGACCTTCGCGGACTCGACGGCGACGACCTGATCGATGGTGGGGCCGGCGACGACTTCATCGCCGGCGACCTCACGGTGGTCCCGGCCGCGACCGGCAATGACACCTTGATCGGCGGCGAGGGTGATGATCAGGTTGAGGGCCAACACGGGTAACGATCAGATCGACAGCCGGCGCCGGCAAGGACGGGGTCTACGGGGGCGACGGCAACGACTCGATCCTGCTCGGCGCCGGCAAGGACGTCGCCACCGGTGACCTCGGCGACGACGTGCTGGTCGGCGACGCGGGCAGGGACAGGCTCTTCGGCGACGACGGCAACGATCGACTGGCGGGCAAGAAGGGCAGGGACAGGCTCAAGGGGGAGGCCGGCAACGACCGCCACATCGGCGGCCCGGGGGCAGACAACTGCATCGGCGGGCCGGGCGCGGATACCTTCCTCAGCTGCGAGTTGCAGTCGCCCTGAGCCGCACGCTCAGAGCTTTCCGCTGCCAAGGATCCAGGCGACCGTCCGCTCGACGCCCTCGCGCCACGGGGTGAACTCGACCCCGAGCTCGTCGCGGGCCTTGGAGCCGTCTGCCCGTGCCTCCCAGAGCAGGAAGGTGACCGCGCCGCGGCCGACCAGCGGCGGTCGCCGGATCACGCGCGAGATCGCTTCGCCGCCGCCCGCGATCCCTCTCGCCAGCCAGGCCGGCATCCGTGGCGGCACCCGGCCGCGGCCGCCGGCCTCGACCACGGCCGCGAACAACTCGCGCATCGGGGCGTAGCCGTCGGCGAGGATGTAGCGCTCGCCGGGGCGGCCGCGGTCGAAGGCGGCCAGATGCGCGGCGGCGACGTCGTCGACGTAGGCGAGCGTCATGCCACCGGGCGGGACCGCCGGCAGCCGGCCCCGCAGGGCGTCGCGAAACGCCGCGTCGAGTCCCTGCCGCCGCCCACGGCCCGGGCCCGAAGACCCCGGCCGGGTTGCAGATCACGACCTCGATCCCGCGCGCGGCCTCGGTGAGGACGAGCTCCTCGGCGCGCTGCTTGGAGCGCTCGTAGGCGGTTCCCTTGGGATAGTCGGCGACCTCGTCCTCGCGCACGGTGCCGCCCGTATCGGCGTGAAAGACGTCGAAGGTCGAGGTGTGGACGACCCGTTTCGCGCCCGCCTCGCGGGCGGCGCTGACCACGTTGCGGGCGCCCTCGCGCGTTGACGCGATCGAACGTCGACGGGTCGGGCAGCCACTGCTCGAAGATGCCCATGCAGTTGAAGGCGCCCTCGATGCCCTGCGCGGCGGCGCGCAGCGAGGCCGGGTCGGTGACGTCGCCGCGGGCGAGCTCGGCCGCCGCGGGCACCGACTCGCGGGCGCGGTCGGGGTCGCGGACGAGGGCGACCACGTCGTCGCCGCGCTCGACCAGCATCCTGGCGACCGCGTTGCCGACCTTGCCCGTTGCACCGGTGACCAGGAGTCGCATCCTCGCTCGAACCTGACCCTATAGTCACCCGCGATGGCCCGTTTCGAGCAGCCTCAAGACCCCCTGTTCGCACGCCTCAACGCGTCGATTGATTTCGACCGGCGGCTTTGGCCGCGAGGACATCGAGGGGTCGCGCGCGCACGCCGGCGGCGCTCGAGCGGGCGGGCGTGATCTCGGCCGCCGAGCGAGCCGAGCTCGACCAGCGGCCTGCAGCAGGTCGCCGGCGAGCTCGAGCGCGACGAGTTCGAGTTCGCCGCACGACGACGAGGACATCCATATGGCGATCGAGCGCCGGCTGACCGAGCTGATCGGCCCGCTCGGAGGCAAGCTGCACACGGGACGCTCGCGAAACGACCAGGTTGCGACCGATATGGCGCTGTTCGTCCGCGCCCGCGCGGTTCGGGCTCGCGAGCTGGTCGCGGGGCTGATGCAGCGCCTGCTCGAGCTCGCCGAGGCCCATCGCGACTGGCGCATGCCCGGCTACACCCACCTGCAGCGAGCTCAGCCGGTCTACCTGGGCCACCACCTGCTGGCCTACTTCTGGATGCTCTCGCGCGACGCGAGGCGGTTTGCCGCCGCCCGCAACGCCGCCGCGGCGATGCCGCTCGGCTCGGGCGCGCTCGCCGGCCT
Source organism: uncultured Solirubrobacterales bacterium (assembly GCA_963767475.1). GTDB lineage: Bacteria > Actinomycetota > Thermoleophilia > Solirubrobacterales > 70-9 > WHSW01. The sequence goes on along the minus strand of CAVYEI010000003.1, from coordinate 8,797 downwards.
CAACTGGGATCTCGACCGCGATTCGACCGCCGCCGAGCTCGGCTTCGCCCGACCCGGCGGAGAACTCGATCGACGCGGTCTCCAACCGCGACTTCGCGCTCGACTACCTCTACGCGGCGACCGTCTGCGCCACCCATCTCTCGCGCCTTGGCGGCGAGATCGTGATCTGGTCGAGCCAGGAGTTCGGCTTCTGCGAGCCCGCCGACGACTTCTCGTCCGGCTCGAGCCTGATGCCGCAGAAGAAGAACCCCGATGCCGCGGAGCTGTTGCGGGCGAAGTCGCCGCGGGTCGCGGCGTCGCTGGCGACCCTGGCCGGCGTCCTGCACGCGCTGCCGCTCGCCTACTCCAAGGACCTGCAGGAGGACAAGGAGGCCGCTCTTCGACGCCGTCGACACGATCGAGCTCTGCCTCGAGGCCGCCGAGCGCCTGCTCGACGGACTGCGCTTCGACCGCGAGCGGCTCGCCGAGGCGGCGGGCGACGAGATGGTCGCGGCCACCGACGTCGCCGACCTGCTGGTGCGCAAGGGAATGCCGTTCCGCGAGGCCCATGGCGTCGTCGGCGGGCTCGTCCGCACGGCGCTCGACTCCGGCCGCTCGCTCTCGGAGCTCAGCCGCGAGGAGCTGGCGGCACACTCCGAGCTGCTCGACGAGGAGTACTACGAGATCTTGCGCGAAGGCACCTGGCTCGATTCCAAGCTCTCAGCCGGCGGCACCTCCTCGGTGCGCCTGTCCGAGCAGCTCGATGCCGCCCGCGCGACCCTCGACGCGGCGCGGGCCGAGCCCGGTTGGGCTTGAGCGCCCTGGGCTCCGACTTCTTCGACCGCTCGGTGCACGAGGTGGCTCGCGAGCTGATCGGGTGCGAGCTCTGCGTCGATGGCGTCGGCGGGGTGATCGTCGAGTGCGAGAGCTACGAGCGTGACGACCCCGCCTGTCACGCCTACGTCGGGCTGACGCCGCGCACGGCGACGATCTTCGGCCCGCCCGGCCATGCCTACGTCTATCTCTCCTACGGCATCCACAGCATGCTCAACGCCGTCTGCGAGCCCGACGGCACCGCCGCCGCGGTGCTGATCCGCGCGCTCGAGCCGACCCGGGGGATCGACCGCATGCGCGAGCGCCGTGGGCGCGAGCAGCTTCGCGAGCTCTGCTCCGGCCCCGGCAAGCTCACGGTCGCGCTCGGGATCGGGCTCGACCTCAACGACGCGCCGCTCGACCGGCCACCGTTCGAGCTTCGCCGGCGCTCGCCGGACTGGCGCGGGGTCGAGGTCGCGACGGCGCCGCGGATCGGGATCACCAAGGCCACCGAGCTGCCGTGGCGATTCTGCGCCGCCGAGAGCTCGTTCCTGTCGCGACCGCTGCCGCGCGCCGCGCGGGCGGCCGAAGCCGCTTAGCCGGCGGAGACGCCGCCGCCGGACGTCGGCGCGGCGGGGGCGCCGTTGCTGCCGCTGTCGGCGGGGGGCTCGGCGGGCGCCTCTTCGACCGGCGGAGCGGCCTCCTCGGCCGGCGCCTCGGTCGAATCGGTGGGCGGCGCGACCCCGGTGTCGGCGGGCGGTTCGATTCCGGTCGACTCGTCGACATCGTCTTCGTCCGTACCGCGGTTGGCGTCGTGCAGGGCCTGGACCTCGTCGTAGGCGGTCGCGATCTGGGAGAACATCAGCGCCGGGAAGGTGCCGCCGTCAACCGGAGCCCCGGCGAACTCGGTCTCCATCGGGGTCACGGTGTCGCGGTAGCCGACCCAGACGCAGGCGGTGATCTTCGGGGTCGCGCCGCAGAACCAGGCGTCGCCGTTGTCGTCGGTGGTCCCGGTCTTGCCCCAGGTCGGCTCGCCGTTCAGGGCGCGCCGGCCGGTGCCGGATGTGACCACGGTCGAGAGCACGTCCTTGGCCGTGGCCGCCACGGTTGGGTCGATCACCTGCTTGGCGACGACCTCGTTGACCCCGCTGGCGCCTGTTTGATCGGGGACCGGGTCGCCCTCCTGATAGCACTCGCCCGTGCAGTCCTCGCCGCCGTCGTAGACATCGAGGATGCCCACCGGACCGCCGGAGCTCGAAGCCATCGTTCCGGAGAGCCGCTGGCCGTCGGCGGCAAGGGTGTTATAGGCATGCGCCATCTCCATCGAGGTCACACCGGTCTGCAGGCCGCCGAGGATCAGCGCCGGGTTGTACGGCTGCCAGGGGCCGTCGTTGATCGAGTACTCGAAGCCGTCGGTCGAGCCCAGGTCGGTCTCGATCCCCATCTTGTTGGCGGTCGCCGCCACGTTCTCGACTCCGACCTGGGTCCCGAGCTGCGAGTAGAGCGAGTTGTCGGAATAGGTGGTCCCGGTGGCGATCGAGGCCGAGCCCAGATACGAGTCGTTGTAGTTGTTGACCCGGAAGAGGTCGTTGACGATCTTGGTCCCGTTGCCGTTGTTCTTCGGCACCTTGACCCGGAAGGGGATCTGTTGCGGAGCGGAGGTGAACACGTCACCGGTCGATCGGCCCTGCTCGAGCGCGGTGATCAGGGTGAACGGCTTGAAGGCGGAGCCCGGCTGACGATGGCCGTTGGTCGCCAGGTTGAAGGGTGAGTCCTGGTAGTTGGAGCCGCCGACCATCGCCAGCACCCCGCCGGTCTCGTTGTCGAGCACGACCGCGGAGGCGGTGGGCGGGATCCCGGCGAGCGTCGATTGGAGGATCCCCTGGACGCGGTTCTGGAACTCGAGGTCGAGCGACGACTTGATCTGCAGGCCGCCGCCGAAGGCTTCCCCGGCGCCGTAGCGGTCGACCAGCTGCTGGCGCAGCCAGGAGGTGAAGTAGGGGGCGGCCGAGTTCTCGGCCGGCGGTGTGATCTCCTTCTCGCTCGGGATCGGGATCTGGGCGTACTCCGTGTACTCCTCCGGGGTGATGTAGCCCTGGTCGCGCATGTTGGCGAGCACCAGGTCGCGGCGCGAGGTCGCGTTCTCGGGGAAGGCGCGCGGCGAGTAGGCGCTCGGCGAGGAGATGATCCCGGCCAGCAGCGCCGCTTCCCAGGGCAGGAGCTGGGAGGCGCAGCTGTCGGTGTCCTCGTTCTCGCCGCAGCCCGGGTGGTTGTAGGCGAAGTAGGTCTTCGCCGCCGCCTCGATCCCGGTCGCGCCCTCGCCGAAGTAGATCTCGTTCAGGTACTCGGTCAGGATCTTGTCCTTCGACCACTGGCGCTCGAGGTGGTAGGCGAGCGCCGACTCGCGCAGCTTCTGGAACACGGTGCGGCTGTCCTGCGCGGCGAGCGCGTTCTTGACGAACTGCTGGGTGATAGTCGAGGCGCCCTGCTCGGCCGACCCCGAGCTCACGTCCTGCCACACGGCGCGGGCGATCCCGGGCCAGTCGACGCCGTTGTGCTCGTAGAAGCGGCGGTCCTCGATCGAGACCACGGCCTCCTTCATCACCGGGGCGATCTCATCGGAATCGAGCAGGATCCGGCCCTGGTTGTTGGTCAGCGTGGCGAGCTTGTTGCCGTAGGAGTCGTAGACGACCGAGTTCTGCGGCCTGACGGTATTGCTCGCGGCTCTCCAGCGAGGGCAGATCCTGGGCGACGGCCATCATGATCCCGAAGATCCAGGAGACGAAGGCGAGCGCGCAGAGGCCGAGGACGACGAAGGCGAAGCGCAGCTTGCGCATCCGCGGCCGGCCGCCCTTCTCGGGGTCCGTCGGCCCGGGCGGCTTCGGCAGGATGCCGCGGCGCTTTCGCTCGCGCTTGGCGCCCATCGCCTTCTCGCGCTTGACGATCGCCTTCTCGGCCTGTTCGCGCTTGCGGGCCTGCCGCGCCTGCTTTTGCGCGCGTCGCTCATCGGCAGAGCGGGGCCGCCGGGGTCGGCGCCGTCGCGGGCCGTCGCCGCTCGCGGGATCGTGTTCGGGTCCAGAGTCCATGATTCAGACTGCGCTTGGCGGGTGGCGTTCGTCTCACCCGTGTCGCGGCGATTGCCGCTGTGGCTGTCTTGACGGGCGCCCGACCACCCACTCGGAGTGCCTCGGATCGCGGCGATCCAGCGGAGGCGATCCCCTTTCCAACCGGTCGGTGAGTCTAGCATTGGCCCTGTGACGCCCCCGCCGGCTGCTGACGCCGCTCCAGAGGAGGAAGAGACGCTCGCGGGCCTTGTGCGGGGCGCCGTCGACGTGCTCCCCGAGGGCAGGCTGGCGGAGCAGTTGGACGAGGGCCGGCCGCTGCGAATCAAGTTCGGAGTCGACCCGACCAGCCCGGACATCCACCTCGGCCACTGCGTCGTGCTCGGCAAGCTGCGCCAGTTTCAGGACGCCGGCCACACGGTCGTCCTGATCATCGGCGACTTCACCGCCCGCGTCGGCGACCCGAGCGGCCGCGACGCCACTCGGCCGGTGCTCTCGGCGGAGGAGATCGAGGCGAACGCCGGCACCTACCTCGAGCAGGCTTTCGCCGTGCTCGACCGCGAGCGCACGGAGATCCGCCACAACGGCGAGTGGCTGGCGATGGGTTCGGACGAGCTCTTCGAGCTGGTCCGGCGATTCACGGTCGCCCGCCTGCTCGAGCGCGACGACTTCACCCGGCGGATGGCCGAGGCGAAACCGATCTCGGTGCTGGAGCTGCTCTACCCGGTGCTCCAGGGCTACGACTCGGTCGCGATCGAGGCCGACATCGAGCTCGGCGGCAGCGATCAGAAGTTCAACCTGCTGTTCGGCCGCGATGTGCAGGAGGCCTACGGGCGGGCGCCGCAATCGATCCTGACGATGCCGATCCTGCCGGGCACCGACGGCAAGCTGAAGATGAGCAAGTCGTATGACAACTACGTCGGCGTCACCGACGCGCCGGAGCAGATGTTCGGCAAGCTGATGAGCATCCCGGACGCGGTCATGGGCGAGTACTTCCTGCTCTTGGTCGGCGAGGAGCTCGATCCCGCGAAGCCGGCGGTCGAGGCCAAGCGCGAGCTCGCGCGGCGGCTCACCGATCGCTTCCACGGCGAGGGTGCCGGCGCGGCGGCGGAGCGGGCCTTCGATCAGGTTCACGTCCGTGGCGAGCTTCCCGACGAGATCCCGGTGGCCCGGATCGAGGACGGCGGCAACGGCACGGTTCACCTGCCGGCGTTGATCGCGGCGGAGTTCGAGCTCTCATCGAGCGAGGCACGGCGGCTGATCCAGCAGGGGGGAGTGCGGCTCGACGGCGAGGTCGTCGCGGCGGACGTGCTCGACCTGCCGGCGGAGCGCCTCGACGGGAGCGTGCTCCAGGTCGGCAAGCGCCGGCATCGGCGGCTCGAGCGCGCCTAGGCGCCGGCCGGCGCCCGGATCGGGGCTCGTGCGTGAACTACGCATGGCGACCCTGCTACATTCCTGCGTCCCGAAACAGGCCGCGAGGCTTGCGGGGGCGGTTGCGAGTCGTTATGCTCGCTGGTCGCGCCCGAAACGGCGCCTGCGCCGAAGGGAGTCCCCCTTCGGACAGGAAGCGGTCTTTGAAAACTGAGCAGCGTGCGATCCGGGGCTTGCCCCGGATCCGACAGGTCCGACCATCGCCTATTCGTAGGCGGTGGCAGCCAACCCCGTCATGTCGTTCGTGACTCTGTGTACGTCACGGACATTAGATATGACACCTTTCCGTATTGACAGAGGAACCGCTGTCGGTTGACGCCGGCGGTGGTATTGAAACCCTCAAGTCACTTTTCACGGAGAGTTTGATCCTGGCTCAGGACGAACGCTGGCGGCGTGCCTAACACATGCAAGTTGAGCGACGAACCAGGGCTTGCCCTGGGGCAAAGCAGCGAACGGGTGAGTAACACGTGGGTAACCTACCCCGATAACCGGGACAACCCGAGGAAACTCGGGCTAATACCGGATGTGCTCGTCGGACCCAAGTCCGACGCGTAAAGGAAGCTTCGGCCTCCGTATCGGGAGGGGCCCGCGGCCCATTAGCTAGTTGGTGAGGTAACGGCTCACCAAGGCTTCGATGGGTAGCTGGTCTGAGAGGACGATCAGCCACACTGGGACTGAGACACGGCCCAGACTCCTACGGGAGGCAGCAGTGGGGAATCTTGCGCAATGCGCGAAAGCGTGACGCAGCAACGCCGCGTGGGGGAAGAAGGCCTTCGGGTTGTAAACCCCTTTCAGGAGGGACGAAGGTGCGGCGGTGAATAGCCGTCCGTACTGACGGTACCTCCAGAAGAAGCCCCGGCTAACTACGTGCCAGCAGCCGCGGTAATACGTAGGGGGCTAGCGTTGTCCGGAATCATTGGGCGTAAAGCGCGCGTAGGCGGCCCGGTAAGTCCGCTCTGAAAGTCCAGGGCTCAACCCTGGAAAGCGGGTGGATACTGCCGGGCTAGAATCCGGAAGAGGCGAGTGGAATTCCTGGTGTAGCGGTGGAATGCGCAGATATCAGGAGGAACACCAATAGCGAAGGCAGCTCGCTGGGACGGTATTGACGCTGAGGCGCGAAAGCGTGGGGAGCAAACAGGATTAGATACCCTGGTAGTCCACGCCGTAAACGATGGGCACTAGGTGTGGGAGGTGTCGACTCCTCCCGTGCCGACGCTAACGCATTAAGTGCCCCGCCTGGGGAGTACGGCCGCAAGGCTAAAACTCAAAGGAATTGACGGGGGCCCGCACAAGCAGCGGAGCATGTGGTTTAATTCGACGCAACGCGAAGAACCTTACCTGGGTTTGACATGTTGGTGACCGGTGTGGAAACACACCTTTCCTTCGGGACACCATCACAGGTGGTGCATGGCTGTCGTCAGCTCGTGTCGTGAGATGTTGGGTTAAGTCCCGCAACGAGCGCAACCCCTGTCCTATGTTGCCATCATTTAGTTGGGGACTCATAGGAGACTGCCGGTGACAAACCGGAGGAAGGTGGGGATGACGTCAAGTCATCATGCCCCTTATGTCCAGGGCTACACACGTGCTACATTGGCGCGTACAGAGGGATGCAATACCGCGAGGTGGAGCAAATCCCACAAAGCGCGTCTCGGTTCGGATTGGAGGCTGAAACTCGCCTCCATGAAGGTGGAGTTGCTAGTAATCGCGGATCAGCAATGCCGCGGTGAATACGTTCCCGGGCCTTGTACACACCGCCCGTCACACCACGAAAGCGAGCAACACCCGAAGCCGGTGGCCTAACCCTTTATTGGGAGGGAGCCGTCGAAGGTGGGGCCCGTGATTGGGGTGAAGTCGTAACAAGGTAGCCGTAGCGGAAGCTGCGGCTGGATCACCTCCTTTCTAGGGAGACATTCTCTAGATGTCGACCGGACCCGCGTCCATTAGTGGCTGGCACCACGGGACGTGTCGAGAGCATCGTGCTCTCGTCAGACGCTGCTCAGTTTTGAGAGACCGCCGGCGGGAATCCCCCGCTCGCTGACCTCGGCGAAGCTTGAAAACTGCACCAATAGCCAAGAAAGTAAAAGGGTATTCATCTCCGCGATCGCCTCTTAGGAGGCGGACGTGGAGCTCACCGTCAAGATAGTAAGGGCACACGGTGGATGCCTTGGCACCAGGAGCCGAAGAAGGACGTGGACGGCTGCGATAAGCCGCGGTGAGTCGCTGAACAGGCATTGACCCGCGGATCTCCGAATGGGGCAACCCGGCGCCGGTAATGCGGCGTCGTTCATTGCTGAATACATAGGCAATGGAAGGCAAGCGAGGGAACTGAAACATCTCAGTACCTCGAGGAAAGGAAATCAACCGAGACTCCCCGAGTAGTGGCGAGCGAAAGGGGAACAGCCTAAACCCGGCATGTGTAAGTGGACACACGTTGCATGCTGGGGGTCGTAGGGCTCGTGCCCGGATCGTGTCCGATCCGGCGGCAGTTACAAAGTCAGGCTTTAGCCGAAGTCGAGTGGAACCTCGCATCACAGAGGGCAATCATCCCGTAGGCGAAAGAGCACTGATCTGCCGATCGAGTACCTGAGTAGGACCGCTGCCGTGAAACGCGGTCTGAACCCGCGGGGACCACCCTGCAAGGCTAAGTACTCCCTGGTGACCGATAGTGAACTAGTACCGTGAGGGAAAGGTGAAAAGCACCCCGGAAGGGGAGTGAAATAGTACCTGAAACCGCGTGCCTACAAGTGGTCGGAGCGCTTCGGCGTGACGGCGTACTTTTTGCATAACGGGCCGGCGAGTTACTCGTCAGTGGCAAGGTTAAGCGATGAGCGGAGCCGTAGCGAAAGCGAGTCCGAACAGGGCGAATCAGTCACTGGCGGTAGACCCGAAACTGGGCGAGCTATCCATGGGCAGGTTGAAGCGGGGGTAAGACCTCGTGGAGGACCGAACCGACCTACGTTGAAAAGTGGGCGGATGACCTGTGGATAGGAGTGAAAGGCTAAGCAAGCCCAGAGATATCTGGTTCTCTCCGAAATATATTTAGGTATAGCCTCGAGTAAGTGCGTTTTGGCCGTAGAGCACTGCTTGGACTAGGGGCCCTACCAGGTTACCGACTTCAGGCAAACTCCGAAGACCATTACGTGTATCTCGGGAGTCAGTGTGCGGGGGATAAACTTCGTACGCGAAAGGGAAACATCCCAGACCATCAGCTAAGGACCCCAAGTGTTCGCTAAGTGGGAAACGATGTTCGAATGCACAGACAACCAAGAGGTTGGCTTAGAAGCAGCCATCCTTGAAAGAGTGCGTAACAGCTCACTGGTCAAGTGTTCGGGCGCGGATAATTCAACGGGGCTCAAGCGAACCTCCGAAGCTATGGACTCAGGACGTCTGCGGACGACCTGAGTGGTAGGAGAGCGTTCCTGTTGCTTGAAGCGATCGCGTAAGCGGTCGTGGAGCGGCAGGAAGTGAGAATGCCGGCATGAGTAACGCAAGGGAAGTGAGAATCTTCCCCA